>CAVUZI010000001.1:0-105229 GCA_963745955.1 uncultured Acidimicrobiaceae bacterium
GCTCGCTGCCACCCGCCACCTATGCCCGGCGTTCGACACCCAAGATGCAGGCAGTAACTCGTTCGGCCAATGCGGTGGCTCTCTCCATCCCGGTAAAGACCTCAAGTACCTCTTCGAGTGGAAGGGGCTCTGCGACTAGGTGGGGTTCGATGTCACGGAGCAGTACGTAGCGGGCCGTACGGTGCCCAGCACGGTGCGCATCGAACACCGGACCCACGAGGGTCAGCCACCGCTCGGCAACCAGGTAAGGGTCAACCTCGGGCTGGTCGGACTCGCCAGTCAACCCGGCCAGTTTGAGAAGACTCGATGCCGCCGACTCGTCACTCCGCTTCCTGGCGGCGTCCGCCCACCTGGTTAGCACTCGGCCCATCTGGTCGAGGGCCCGCTTCATACGCTGCGGCAGGAGCTGTCGTTCGGCCCGGGTGGCGATGTCGAGGCTTACCCCCAACCACTCCAATGCGTCCTCGTCCAGGCTCTGTCCGGGTGGATCCTCGGAGAGGTGGCTCCGGAGCCGGGCGGTGACTTCTGAAAGGTCGACGATGCATGTCGGGTTGGCATCACGCTCGACCAGCATCCAACGGGGGGCGCCGTTAGCAGTCGCAGCCACGGCGAAGAACGCCCATGGTCGATGGGTCGACAATGGCGCCACCCGGGCGAGAACCCGTCGAGTGGTCGTCCGGTAGGCGTCGTAGACGTCACGGGGGATCAGGGGTTGGTCCCCTTCCGTCAAAGTGCCGGACGGCGCAAGGGCATCTTGGATACCGTCGTACTCCTTCGCGGCTAACGCTTCGAACTCCTCGATCTGTTCCTCGACCGGAACGACCGGCGCATCGACAAGGGCAGTGTCGAGGTTGGGTAGCTCAAGGTTCTTCCCCAGGTAGGTCTGGCTCTCCGTCACCCGCCGGACCAGCGTCTCGTAGGCCCTCGTGCCGAAGGCCTTCCCGTCTCGTGGCCACCAGGCCTCAACGGCCTCATGCGGGCTGTCCATCCTGTCTACCCGCCCGATTCGCTGTTCAGCGACCCGGAGAGTGGTGGGGAGGTCGAGGTGGACGATGCAGGACGCTCCTTGCAGGTTCAGCCCCTCGTTCATGGCGTCCGAACACAGCGCCACCGCTCTGCCGGTGGCATCGGGGGCGAAGCGCATGATGACCTCTTTGCGCTCCTTGTCCGTTGAGCCAGTCGCCACCAGGATTTTGGCACCGCCGATGTCGGCGCCCAGACGCTGGTGGAGCAGTGCGAGGGTAATCGGATGGTGATCGAAGGCGAGTAGCAGGTTGTGCTGATCGGACAATGTCGTGAGCAGGTCACACTTGGCGTCATCGCGGGCGGGGGAGAGGCGAGTAGCCAGTTCGAGGATGAGCTCGTATCGGTTGCGTTCGACAGCACATGCCGCCCGCCACTGATCGTCATCGGTCATCCACGGCTCGAGTTCGAGTGCCAGCTCAACTTCGGGACAGCCACGCTCTGCGAGCGTATCTAGCCTTCCGATCACGTTACCGCTGTCGGTGGATTTGAACTTCGCCAATTCGAACCGCTCAGTCGCTTCGGCAGTGCCGGCCACATGCTCAATGAGGGCGGCGGTCGATGAACGGAGCCCGTCGAGCACGTGGTGGGCGGCCAGGCCCCGGATGGCCGCCATCCGGAAATGGAGCCATTGGTCGTCGCTGTAGAGGTGGCGCAAGGCGGACGGTACCGCGAGGCGGGGTTCAAGCAGAGAGATCCCCCGGAGTTCTTGGGCGATGGAGCGGATCTGGTTGGCGATGGACTCGTCCTCAGGCGTCTCCCCTGTGGGGTATTTGCGGGCGACGTGGTCGGGATAACGGCACACCCGACCGGTCCTTGCGTGGAGGAACGCCTGAGGGTCCCTGTCGACCATGGCATTGATCTGTGACTTGGTGCGCCGAACCGTGAAGCGCTGAATCTGGCGGCGCACGCTGTCATTCTCGTCTGGCGACAGGACGTCGTCACCGGAACGCCGCCGACTGAGCCGTTCGAGGATCTGCAAGGAGGAGTCGTCGAAGTTGTCGGGGCCGAGGAGTCCTACCAGGTTCAACAGGTCGCTGGCCCCGCGGCTAATGGGAGTGGCGGTAAGAGCATGATCTGGTCTGCCTCGCTGCCCCGGATCCGTTGAGTCCGGGAAGAACCGGCGTTGAGGAAGTTGTGGGCCTCGTCGACCGCCAGGATCTGCGCCCGCTGCACTGCTGAATGCTCCAGTCGGGGGATGTCACCTCCCCGGCGGGAGAGCAGACCCTGGGAGACGGCATTGAGGGTGAGGCCGGTGTCCAGCGCCTCTTGTTCCCAGGTGGCCTTGACCGCCGGCGGGCACACCAAGGTAGTGAGGTCGCCCCGCACCCGGCCCATCGCCCACAGCCGATCCCTCACCGCGCGGACCAGGTGGGCGCCCATGCGGGTCTTTCCCGACCCCGTGGCATCGGCAACCAGCACACTGCCCACGTTCTCGACTATCCAGAGCGCCTGGGCGATCCCCACCCTCTGGGACGGCCACAGGGTCTGTCCCCCAGGAGTGACGGTGGTCAAATAGCGGGAGGCCCACTGACCCTCAAGTAGGTCCGCACACGCACGAGCCAGCGCCTCCTGCCACGAGACCACCGCGAGCATGGCCTCGAGCAGGGCGAGGAACTCCTCGTTCCAGTCCTCGCCAATCTCCCAGAAGTTCTCGGCGACCGTGGCGGTTTCTTCGTAGCGGGCCCGTTCGGATGCTCGATCGAAGCGGGCATTGGCCTCGAGTTGGAGCCGCAGGCCGTTCGCAGTGAAGTTGCTTGACCCCAGGGTGGCAGCCGTGTCACCGACGTAGATCTTGGCGTGGAGGCGATGGGACGTACTGTCCACGAACCGGACCTTTAGCGCCCCCTCTTTTACGGCGTTGACGGTGACCAGTACCTGGGCCGACTGACGGAGGGAAATGTTCCTGGTCTCAAGCCAGTACCGAATGGCTTCGTCAGTGAAGACCTTTCTGGCCGAGCGGACTCCGAACTGAGCAGTGTTGAACGGCTCGGATCCGAGCACAATCCGCATCTCCGCCGCCGAGGGTTTGTTGGTCCAACCGGCGACCAGGTGGATGACCTCGGCTATCGAGGAGAAACCGGCCACCAAGAGTGGATGAGCGGAGCTCGCAAGGTCGGCCCTGATGTGTGCGGCGACCTGTGAGCTGGCTCGATTGACTGGGAACCTGGCTGATTCGGGCCAGGATCGGTCGTCGAGATGCTGGAGAACGTGAGCCGAAGGGTCAAGCCGGAAGAGATCCAGCTGATCCGAATCTCCGGACGGTTTCGGCTGCCTGCCCGCCCTTCGCATAGGACAACCTTAGGCTGGCTATCGCGCCGTGGACCGGGTTCCGCTGGCGGTCGAGGGGATGCGGGTGGCCCCACCGTCAAGTGCAACAAGGTGGTCGCCATCTGCTCGCGTAGTGCTGACTGACGTGGAGGTCACTCTCGCACGCTGAGAATCTCAATTGGACTGCGCCGGCGTCAGGAGCTGGGTGACCGCTGCTGTGAGTGATTCATCGGCCGATCGCCTCGCGCTTCTGGCGCTCTTGAAACTGACGACGAGAGCAGCCACGGACGTAACTAATCAGGCCCCCTGACCGTCTGATCCCTACCAATGCACTCGTTTATCTCGTCGGCGTCGCGAAAGGGTCGACCCGAGTACGTGATGATGTTGGTGTGGCGAGGTGGAGATCGGCGGTGATCCAGTGTTCCATTGGGGGTGCACTTCCACTCACGTGTGATCTGGCGCGGCGCCTATCCACCGTGGGCGGTTGAACGAGCAGCTCTTCCGATTAGTCGTACGGCGGAGTCGGGATTCAAGGAACTGGCGATCAGCCTGAGCCACAGCGGGCTTCGCCATCGTGGCTAAACGGTCACGTCCGGCATCGGACCCGCGGCAAGTCCGCCGCAGCGCTGCCACGCCGACCCCGTCCACAATGTTGACTGCACCGCATCCATGGCGTTCATGGGCCGGAACTTGAGGATTGATGCGGTGGTCGTCACGTTCCGGTGCCAGAGGCCGGACTTCCCGTCGCGCACTACGTCGGCGGATTCCGATTCTCGCGCGTCGTCAAATGAAGCACAGTTGGATAAACCGTGGTTCACTGCTGTCCTAGGATTTGTCCTAGAACTCGGGAACTTTCCGGTTTCGTCCCGTTCCGTCCGCCACCATCACACAGCGGTTGACCTGCGGAAACGTCCGGTTGGCCACCGTCCGGTTCCGTCGTTTCTGGGCCCCAGGGCCATTCCTAAACCGTGCGTTTCTATCGGAAGCTGGCGGGTGAACTTGCCAAGGTCGCCCGGGAAACAGCCCTGCCGTAGCCTCTGAAGGGTATCGGGCGGTCCCGGGGTGCCCAGGGTCAGAGGGGATGAGACGATGATCGAGTGGTTCCGGCGCTTCGGTGACATCCCGGGTATCACCTACGCCAAAGATCCGGCCATCGACCCGACCAAGCTCAGGGTTACGCCGCAGTTCCTGAGGTCGGCGCCTACGACGCAGGTAGGGAGCGCCACGAGTACCTCACATGGCAGTTCGGCGAGGGCCTGGGAGGATCGGCATCGCCGGCTCACAGCCGGGCCTTCGGCGACTTCTCCGGTGTCAACGGTCCCGAGGTGCTCTTGAACTGCTTGGAGGGGCTCGAGCTCCCAGGTGTGCCGAGCGACTACCACTTCATGATTCAGAGCACGGTCGGTGAGCTGTGGAAGCGCCGGCGTGAGGAACCTGCCGGCATCTCCGACGTAGAGCGACTCTGCTGGCTCGATCTCGACCTGATCGACGCCCGGCCCGACTGCGTAACCTACGAGAACGACGAGGGCTCATCCTTCTACGCCATTGCCGGGTTCGGGATGTTGATCAACCTCTTCGAGCGAGAGGGCGCACTCCACGAGGCACTCGAAGTGGCACAGCGAGCGGAGCGCTTCGGGCAGGGCGCCCAGGAGCAGAGAAGCTCACTGAGCGCATCGAGGCCGTCCGGAGCGAAGCACATGGGTGAGGCGGGTGGCGCCCCTCTATGGGCGACACTTACCTCTTCGTCTTTCCTCGAGTACGCATTCTTGCGCTGGGTGCTCACACCGGCAGTGGGCCCGGTTTCGCCGGCCACGT
The DNA here is from genome assembly GCA_963745955.1 of uncultured Acidimicrobiaceae bacterium. Lineage (GTDB taxonomy): Bacteria > Actinomycetota > Acidimicrobiia > Acidimicrobiales > RAAP-2 > Bog-756. Next base: position 5,110 of record CAVUZI010000001.1, read on the forward strand.
TCGCCCCAAGGGCCGGCGTCGAGGGGCGGACACAACTACCATCGACTACGAGATCCGAGGATCCCAAAACACGTCGCGCCGTGGAGCTCGACGGCTTCGAGTTCCACGGACCGCCATGCCTTCAGCTACGACCGGCTCCGCCAGAACGATCTCGTGGCACCGGGCGAGACGTCCTCCGCTTCTCCTATGACTCCATCCGCCACGACACCGCCCGCTGCGTCGCCCAGCTCCAGGCCATCTCCTCCTCGATCCGGCCTTGGCGACAGCTGTCGTCGCCGAGCCCAGTGGTCGAGGTGCCCGAGATGGACCCAGATCCGCTGTTCGCCCTCCGCCCCTCGCCTGCCAACCCCGAGCCGAGCACGGTCGAAGGAAGCGTGAGCACCTATTTCGACGTCCGTCGCCGGCAACTTCAACCTGGCGACGCTGCGCCAGTGCCAGTCCGAGGCCTTCGCTGCGCTGGCCAACTATTACGGCTCGGGCGGGACAGAAGGCGGCGTGCGTGATGTCGGTCGGTGCCGGCAAGACGGCGCTCGGGGTTCTGGCCTGCCTCGCCTTCACCCGGCGCCGCGCCCTGGTCGTCACCCCGGGCAGCGTGATCCGGGGAACCTTCGACCACGCCTTCGACCACGACCTGGCCCCACAACGTGCTCTACGCCTTGCCCGGGGGCCCGCTCATTCCCGGCAGTCCACCGCCCAAGGTCCGCACCCTCGACCGCGACGAGGGCCCGATCAAGAACGTGACCCGCGAAGAGCTCCTCGGCTGCCGACGTGATCCTGACCAACTTCCACTCACTGGGCAACGGCGAGGATCCCGACGACCTCTTGGCCAAGCTCGAGCCTGACGACATCGACTTCATCGTGATCGACGAGGCCCACATCGCAGCCGCTGAGTCCTACCAGCGACTCTTCCGCCACTTCTCCGGCGCCCGCACCCTGCTGATGTCGGCCTGCTTCCAGCGCATGGACGGCAAACCCATCGACGCCGACGTGGTCTATCGCTACCGGCTCATCGACTCCATCGCCGACGGCAACGCCAAGAACCTCCGGGTCGAGCGCTTCGCCCCAGAGTCCGCCGAGACCATCTACGAGATCGACTGGCCCGACGGCGCAGCGCGAAGAGATCGTCGGCCGCGACGCCATCCTCGAGATCATCGGCAACGCGCGCAAGCTTGCCAGCATCACCGCCAAGTCGACCGAACCCATCCGTCAGATCATGCGCGCCGTGAAGGCCGCGCTGGACCTACCAGGCCGAGCTCCTCCAGCCCATCAAGCCGCGAGTGCTTTTCTCAGCCCTCGGCGAGCGACACGCCGAGCAGATCGCCGCCATCGCCGAAGAGCACGGTATCCCGTGCGCCCATCTGCACCACTCGATGACCGAGTCGCACATCCGGTCGGTGCGCGATCGCTTCGAGACGGAGTCGGGCGACCTCCAGGGCATCGTCCAGCTCCGGATGCTCGGCCAGGGCTACGACTTCCCGCCGATCACCGTCGTCGTACCGATGCGGCCCTACGCCAGCTTCGCCGAGTTCTACCAGTTCGTCGGCCGTGGGATCCGGGTCATCAACCACCCAGCCCTGACCGGCCGCGTCGGCCCGGCGGAGCAGTTCCTCGACATCGTCTACCATGCCGAGCTTGGACTCGAAGAGCACATCGAGACCATCTACGTCGAGAACGACATGGACCCGATCGCGGCCCATGTCCCCGAGACGTGGCAGCCGCCGGCGAGCGGAGACCGCTGCCGGGGACCAACGGCGTTGACACCGCCGGGCATCCCGAGGCCTTCGTCCTCTTCGAGAAGGGCGCCATCGAGAGCCGCATCGTCCACGACCAAGAGCGCGTCGACAAGCGCCGTCAAGAGCGTGCGCTCGAGGCCCTGGCCCAGCGCTACGCCAAGTACGCCGCGACGAGGGAGGACTCGCTCACCTATCGAGAGTACGTGGAGTACGTCAAAGTCATCGAGTCGAGCCCATGGCTGATACCGAGACCTTTGGCAGTCGTGCCGCAGCACTGACCACTGCGACAGCACTGCTCGAACTCGAAGCGGTAGCTGGCAAGAGCGCCATGTTCGCCGACGTCGACCGCCTGGTGGCCGATGTGGTGGTGCCTTCGTTACGGGCCGACGCCGTGTTCTCGGCGAGCAAGGGTCGGCACGGTGACTCCATCGAGTTCGTCAACGTGAACACAGAAGGGCTCAGTCGGCTTCTCGGTGAAGGTCAGCAAGAGCGGGGAGCCTGGTTCATTCCCGAGAAAGTCAGCCTCAAAGCTGGCCTGGCCAAGCTTCCCTGGAACTTTGCCACCTACCCCCGCTATGCCAGCGGCATCGTGTACGAAGGGCGGGCTGTCGCTCCTTCGGTGGATAGCCCAGAAGCTGTCCTCTACTGGTCTGTGCTCCAGCCTTTGTTCGAGCAGCTCTTCGCACCCTTTGAGCTACGAGGGGGGCTATCGGGTGAAAAGGAGGCAGAGGACCAGCTGGCCATCTGGCAGGACTTGGATGAGCTCGTCGTCGCCCTCGGTTTCGAGCTCGAGCGCCGAGTTGGCGGTGTTGCGCTATGGCGGAGGGTGGGGTGAGCTGCGCGGCCCCGAGCAGTTGGTCGCCAAGCAGATCCTGCTCGCCGCAATGGCGTCTCAGGCCAGCCCGGAGGTGGCGGCCCGAGTACCGGGCCTATCGACTTGCGCCGCTGATCGATCGCTACTACGCCAAGGCGAAGAGCGGACAGGCGCTGCGCAAATCCGTGCTCACCAAGGCCCTGGAGAAGACGCTCAGCGGCTTCTTCGGCGGGGACTGGCTCAAGTTCTTGGGCTACATCGAGGAAGCGCCACACACGAACGAGGAGATCGCCACCGCCATACCGGCCACCGAGCTCTACGTCGGGACCACCAGGGGCGCCGCCGCGGTAGCCGCCGACGTCGGCGTACCGGCTTCGGAGGTAGAGCGAGCGCTGGCGGCCTACTGGGACAGCACCGGCAATCGGCCTTCCGTCGCTATCTCACCGGTCGACGAGCGGGTCAGTGTGCTGAGTACCTATTGGGAGCAGTTCGACCAGATTCATGCTCGCCAGGCTCCCGGTATGGCATCGCTATGGGGACTGGTCGAGGAGTCCCGGAGCGCCATGCTCGCCGACTGGGTGTCCGATGACAACCGCTACATGCCCGGCTGCTACCTCGACCTGCTTTCACCCGAGCTGCTGGCCGACATCGAGCGGCTGTGGTCACCAACGATGTTGGCTCGTTGGCCCGAGCGCATCGTCACTGAGATCGCTCCGCACGCTGCTCTCGCCGAATCGTTCGGAGCCGCGCTCAAGTTCTGGCAGGGTGCCTCACTCACCGCGTGGTTCCTCTGTGAGGGTCCGTACTCGCGAACGGATATGGCCGGCTTGGCCGGCTATCACGCCGATGCCCTCGAGCAGCTTGGCGCGCTAGGCTGTCCGATCGATCCGGCTCTATTCGCCGAGCTCATCGAAGGTGAATCTCGCCTCGGCCCTGAAGAGCCCACCAAGGTCGACACGACATCAGTCGAGGTCTCCCCTGGGACGAGCTTCGAGATGACATTGAGCACGACCATGAGGAGGCCGGGGTTCGAGGGTCTCCGGGACATCATCACGCGCCACCGCCGGGCCTGGGCAGAGCGCTACCTGGCTTCCTACCTGAAGGCACGATGGGATGGTGAGCTTCGGCTGGCGGCTCGCCACCACGCCGAAGCCATCGCGGCCAAGGGAAAGCCCCCAACGGCCAAGCAGTTCGCTAAGCACGCACTGAGGCGACCAACCACTGGTTGGGCGGGGACATCAGATCCTTCTACGCTGCAATCGGTGAGAAGTCGGCCGTGCACCCCGTGCGCGTCTCGCTCATGCCCACTGATCGAACGGACTTCGCCCACCGCGTCTTCTCCGCGCTGGGAGGCCAGCCCTTCCACCGCCAGATAGTCGTGGCCAGCCGGGAGGAGGGCGGGCCCAAGGAGAAGAGCAGGACCGCCACACCAAGACCGTCTGGCTGGCCTCTCAGAGCCTCCACTTCACCCAACTCGAAGAGGCACTCGGACGGCCACCTGAGCTCAAGGAGTTCGGGACTCCGACCTTCGCTTATCGGTGTGGGGTCCTCTCCGCTGACGTCGACGAAGCCTGGGAGAGGTACTCGTCCGTCATCGACACAGTGAGACAGCAGCCAGCGGGTGACGTCGAGAGACAACCGGCCGTCCGAGCTGATGTCGGCCGTGAAGATGAAATCCTGAATGAGGTTCTGGCACCACCACCACCGGTCCCACCACCACCACCGGTCCCACCTCCACAACCAGTCGAACAACACGGTGACGAACGCGGTTCGTGGCGCCGGCGATTCAGAGGTCGCTGAATCCTGGCGCACCGCACCGCACCTTTGGGACGTAGTTCGCTTCCGGGTGCTACCACGGCCAAGTGCGGCTGTGTGAACCGGCGGCTACGTGGTCCCATGTTGGCGACCGTAGATGGCAGGTGTGACTCTCATACTGGTGAGGTCTTTGGAACCGGGACTGGGCCTGACCCCAATTGTGTGACTGGCCCTGTGCCTTGCTGTTGATCTGTCGACCCAGTTCCGGCCATCCCGGCCTGGCCGCTGGCAGAGGGTGTCCGGGAACCCCACAGGGCCTGGCTGGCACACCCTCTGAGTAGAACCCTGGTTGAGGGGTCACCTCTGGGCTCACCCCAGGGCGGTAGATTCCAGGAGATCACGTGAACCAGAGCTGGGAAACAGAACCGATGGATACGGCGGACCTGCGCAAGGCGAGAGGAGCATTCTTCACGCCTGAGCCAGTGTGCCATTTCATGGCTGACTGGGCAGTGCGGTCCGTGGAGGATTCGGTACTCGAACCAGCCTGCGGCGAAGCGGCCTTCATGGAGGCGTCGGTGCGGCGGTTGGCGGATCTCGGGGCAAGTCCGTCGGAGATGCATATCTCTGGGACCGACATCCACGAACCCTCGGCCCGCACAGCCCGCGGCCTGCTCAAAAAGCACGGCGTGAAGGCCCGAGTCAAGGTCGACGACTTCCTGGCCTCGAGGCCTGAGGCTGATTACGACGCCGTGATCGGGAACCCTCCCTACATTCGGTTCCACGACTACACCGGTGCTGCCCGTTCTGTTGCGATGGGAGCAGCTCTGGCTCAGGGTGTTCGACTGAGCAAGCTGGCAAGCTCCTGGGCGGCGTTCGTCGTCCACTCCGCTGCCTACCTCAAACCGGGCGGTCGATTGGCGTTCGTTCTGCCTGCCGAGCTGCTAGCTGCCAACTACGCCGGCAGCGTTCGCAGGTTTCTCTTGGAGCGCTTCGGATCGGTGAACCTGATTCTGTTTGAGGAGCAGGTGTTCCCTGGTGTGTCCACCGAGGCTCTGCTGCTGCTCTGTGAAGGCAACGGTGGGACTGACCATTTCACGGTTCGACAGCTGCGCTCGGTCTCCGAGTTGGACAATCCGGCTCAGTCGCTCAAATACCGTCCGACCTCCATCTCCGACAAGTGGACCGGCGCACTCCTCTCAGGACTCGCAGGCCCGTCTCTCCTTACGGATCTGCACGACCAGGGGTCATTCACTGATCTGGCTGAGTGGGGCCACATCTCGCTCGGGACGGTAACTGGCAACAACGGCTATTTCGCCATGTCCCCTGAGCAAGCAAATGAGCTTGGAATCGGCATGGACGAGCTTGTCCGTATCTCACCGCCCGGAAGCCACCACCTACGAGGCATTCGGTTCACTGCGTCTGCTCTGGCGAACCTTGGCCGAAGCGGTGCCCAGTCGCTCTTGTTCCGGCCTCCAAGCAGCCCCTCCAAGGCGGCAGCTGCCTACATCAGGCAGGGCGAACGCTTAGGAGTGCCTGACGCCTACAAGTGCCGAATGCGCACGCCATGGTGGAGAGTGCCGCAGGTACCAGTGGCCGATCTGTTGGTGACCTGCATGAACGCTGACACACCTCGCCTGGCGGTCAACGAGGCGAAGGCGCATCACCTCAACTCGGTACACGGCCTCTACCTTGCCGAGGGGTACGGGGGCATGGCGTCAGCATTGGCAGTTGCCAGTTTGAATAGCGCAACCCTGCTCGGCGCCGAACTCGTTGGCCGTGCCTACGGGGGCGGCATCTTGAAGTTGGAACCCGGTGAGGCCGTGAAGTTGCCGCTCCCCAGTCCTGAGGTGGTCAGCGAAGTATCCGGCGAGCTGACAGCGATGATTCCGACACTGCGCAAACTGATCGCCAATGGCCTGCTCCTCGACGCCGTTGGGCTGGTCGATACCGTGATCCTCGAACGCCAGAGCACCATGAGTCACGACAAGGTTCTGGATCTTCGGGAGGCTCGGGCGCACCTGTCACGGCGCCGGGTGACGAGGGGGGCCAAGGCGGTGGAGTCATGAGTGGCTCGTAAGCCGGGCAAATCACTTCTGACTGGGGCGGCGTGTGCGCCGCTCCGGGACCACCTCACCTCCGTTCGTGCCACCACGCCTCTACCGACCTCGTGGAGCCAGGTAGAACAAGGATTCCTGGCCGCAATGGCCGAATTCGATGCCAGCGTTGCTGCCGGGAATGTGTCCGAGGGCGAGAGGCAGAACGGAAAGGGCGACTACTTCAACGACCTGCTGGCCATTGTTTTGGAGTCTGCCTCGGGCAAGTTGCTGACCACCCGCGGGCTCGTCGCTGGGATGATTTTCCCGAAGCACAACCTCGACGTGACCTATCCAGCCTCGGGAATCGCCGAAGTACTGGTTGAAGCCAAAATGCTCGGCACGCCCAAACATCCAGGGAGTCCGGCAGAGGATGATGCTGGACGCCGCGCCAGCGCGGATCTGTTGAAGAGGGCCAAGGAACTCGCCTTCAAGGCCGTTGATCTCAAAGCTGGTTTTGGATTGATGATCTCCCAGCAGGGGGGCCATCAAGACGCTCCGGCTGGCGACCTCGCAACGTGGAGCAAGAACAGCAAGCCGAAGACCTACTTTCTGATGGCCGTGCGGGTTACGGGATCGGCGGATCTGTTCGCCTGCATCAAGACCTCTGACAACGTGGCACAACTGCTCGACGGGGTGGGCATTTACGCCTACACCAACGACCATCTGGACGAACCCGCACAGAGCTACTCCGCCGCCGCATTTCCCGGGCTGTCCATTCCGCGCTCGTTGCAACTCGAAGCGACGCTCCACACGATCTCGAACATCCTTGCTGCGTTGCCCGTTTCGTCTGCCGACCAGGAACCAAACGCCACAGCGTTGCCAGTAACCGTCGATCCTCCACACGTTACGGAATGAACGTGTCGGGTCCTACTGATGGGACGCGTTGTACCGGGCCTCTTTGAGGCGGTGCTGGCACAACCGGCTATCTAATTGCGAGAACGTGTTCTGGTTCGAGCTTTGTCCCATCAAGACCTCCCAATCGCACGCGGAGCGCTGCCTGAGACAGCTGCACTCATAGGAGGCTCGCCAAAGGTAGGTGGCCACATCACCGATGGCGACAGCGCTTTGACCACAAAATTCCGTTTCCGAAGCCATTGCGGACTGATCGGTGGCACGGTCATGCGACGTTCCGCAGCTCTGACCAGCCACTTTCCATCACAACAGGGCGTGGACCTAAGTTGCCAGTCGGTCCTCCGACACCGCAAATTCCCAGTTCAGGAGCACGCGCTCCTAGCAGATTGGCGAAATGTTCCACCAGCGTTCCACCAAGCGACTTCTATGCCTGGGATCCGAAGATGACTGCAGCTACGTTCTCCGCCGCTTCAGAGGCCATGGATTTCGTCACGTGGCTGTAGGTCTTCAACGTGACCGCCGTAGAGGTGTGCCCAGGTGGTAGATCAGCTGACCGTGATCTGACCGGGGCCTTGTGATCTGGGTCGGGTTTAGATCAATCACGAACCGGGCATGGAGGGGTTGTCGACCTGTCGAGTAGGGGGTAAGCGCTCCGGCTCCAGGCGCACCCCTGGCTTGTGGTTCCCCCTCGGTCAGGGGTGTCCCAGAGCCTGGCCATATTCCGAGATTCCCTGGCGCCAAAATCGTTTGTCACTTGGGCAAATCGGGTCCAGAGTGTCCGGCGGGGGTGGGCTGGAAGACAGAGGGGGTCCGGTCGGCGGGACCCGGCTCGACCAGCCCAGCCGGCGAGTAACGAATTGACACACATGGCTAGCAGTTGACGAAATTTCCGAAAGTAAGCTTCAACCCATGGCGGTGAGTGACTCGCTCGGCGCGAGAGACCCTCTCTGCTCGAATCCTGAATGCCGCTCGCTAGCCCCGGTCGAGTGCTCGGAATGCAAGCAGCGCTACTGCTTCACACACTCGAAGCACCCTGACCACAATTAGGGGACGCCCCTGACCAAGGCGTAGGAAGCCGGGCGCACTCGGCCTCCGCTACCCTGCCCGCTCCGGGCACCTGAACACTACGCAGTACCGCACCCGATCACCCCTCGTGTTTGTCGTCGTCCTTCCGGTGCTTCCCTGAGATGCCATTGCGGTCCATCTTCAGGGCGGAGGCGACCAATTCCTCGAACTCCTCATTGGTCGGAGGCCAGGTAACACGACGATTGATCTGAAACGGATTGAGCATTCGTTTGAAGACAGCGACAAATGGGTAAGGAGAAGCAACAAGGGTGAAGTTGAGTGACTTCACCAAACAGAGAATATAGGGGGATCCATGCGACATCACCTACTTACCCGCCTCATGATCGGTGCTGCATTGGCCGGATCTGTTTCCCTGGTTGCGGTGGCCGTTCCTGGCGGCATCGCCGGTGCGGCGGCCAAGACGCTGACCTGCAAGTCACTCACCGGTAGCGGCACGGTGTCGAAACAGACGATCTCGATCTCCGGATGCGCGGGTACCGCGAGCGGCCAGACCGGAACCAAGGGTGCTGGCACGGCCACGACCAACGCGTCGAAGGACTCAGGGACTGCGACCATCAAGTGGACCAAGGGGAAGACCTCGGTCGAGAGTTACACCTTCAAGGAAGACACTGGATCGTCCAACAACTGTCCGGCAAAGTCCGGCTACGTGAAGCTCGCCAAGGCCGTCGAGACAGGAAAGGTGACGGGTGGCACGGCCACGGAATTGAAGGGTTCAGCAGTCACTGCGGACGCGTGTGCGTACTCGAAGGGCACGAAGATCTATATCTTCAACGACGGCCCGGTCAAGGTCTAAGGGTCCTCCGATAGTTAAGACGCGCGATGTAAGATGGTCTGGTGGAGGCCAGCCGAGATGAGCTCGCGCGATTCTTCGAGGTGGTTCAGCCTCATCTGAACGAACTCCAACGCCGGGTGGTGGCCGGCGCCATGGCCGAGGCGCTCGGACGCGGTGGCAAGACAGCGGTGGCCGACTGCTCGGGCATGAGCCGCAACACGGTGATCAAGGCAGAACGCGAAGTGGGCGAAGGGATAGAGCCCTCGGATCGGCAGCGGGCGCCCGGTGGTGGTGACATCAAGTCTGAGGACAAGCAGCCCGGACTGGCAGAAGCCCTCGATGAGCTGGTCCATCCCGAGACTCGGGGCAATCCGATGTCGTACATGCGCTGGACGTCGAAGTCGACGGGCAAGCTGGCCACCGAGTTGGTGCGCCAGGGCTACAAGATCACCGATGACACGGTCGGGCGGATCCTCAAGTCGCTCGGCTACTCGCTCCAGGCTCCCTCCAAGCAGAAGGAGGGTACCGCCCATCCCGATCGAGACCTCCAGTTCGTCTACCTCAACAAACAGATCGGCCGGTTCATGAAGCAGGATCAACCGGTGATCTCCGTGGACACCAAGAAGAAAGAGCTGGTGGGCGAGTTCTCCAACGGCGGAAGCGAGCTCCACCCCGCCGGCGAGCCGACCCGCACCAAGACCCATGACTTCGTCGACAAGGAACTGGGCCGGGCCGTCCCCTACGGGGTCTACGACCTGGCCCATGACGAGGGCTGGGTCTCGGTCGGCGACACGGCCGACACGGCGTCCTTCGCGGTCGAAGCCATCCGGCGCTGGTGGTACTCCATGGGAAAGCCCCGGTTCCCTGACGCCACCAAGCTCTTGATCACCGCCGACGCCGGTGGTTCCAACGGCTATCGGGTCAAGCTCTGGAAGGTCGAGCTGGCCAAGTTGGCCAAAGAGACCGGACTCGAGATCACCGTCTGCCATTATCCACCGGGAACGTCGAAGTGGAACAAGATCGAGCACCGCATGTTCAGCTTCATCTCCATGAACTGGCGCTGTCGCCCCCTCGTCTCGTATCGGACCATCGTCGAGCTGATCTCGAACACGACGACAGCCAAGGGACTCAAGATCCGAGCCGAGGAAGACGTGAACTACTACGAGACCGGCACCAAGGTAAGTGCCGCCGAACTCGCTGCTGTGCCCCTTACGCTCCACAAGTTCCACGGAGATTGGAACTACACGATTGCGCAATCAGTCAATCGGTGAGCCCTAACGCTAACCACCCGAGCATTCAACACCTAGTTCGAAAGAAGGCCCCCGGCATCGTCCGGGGGCCTTCTTCTTTCCGTTTGCTCGGCTGGCCAGAGACCAAAGGCCCTGACCCAGTGCCGTTGGGGGCGCATGCAATGTTCACGAGCACAGATAGAAAGTCTTGATGCTGTTTGAGGGTGCTGTGTTGCAGGGACCGCACCCTCGAAGACCTAATCGGTCCCGGTCCCAGGGTCGGATACGCCAGTCGGGTTTCGCGGTATCCGGCCCCCCGACACCAACTCTGACCTGGTGGACGGAACAACCGGTAGGTACGAGAAACCAACTAGTGTCCCGAGTTGCTGATTCGTCATAAATATTGTTGAACCTGGAATTTCCGTCCCAGACGGCGCGTTCCCATCGTTATCAGCCACGATGGGAGATGACGATGCCACGAACGGGAAGACCCAAAACAGAGCTGGTGCTGAGCGACGAGGAGCGCCAGGTTCTCGAACGCCTGACCAGGCGTCGAAAGAGCGCTCAGGCGCTGGCTCTGCGGGCTCGGATCGTGTTGGCCTGTGCGACGGGCGCCACCAATCAGGCGGTAGCTGCCGACCTGCGGATCAACCAGGCCACCGTGGGCAAGTGGCGTCGTCGGTTCGTGGAGAAACGCCTCGACGGGCTGTTCGACGAACCCCGGCCGGGGGCGGCGCGCACCATCACCGACGACAAAGTCGAGGCCGTGATCGTGAAGACCCTGGAAGAGAAGCCCGCTGACGCCACTCACTGGTCGACCCGGTCCATGGCCGACGCCATGGGCATGAGCCAGACTTCGATCAGCTTGATCTGGCGGGCCTTCGGACTGCAGCCCCATCGGGCCGAGAGCTTCAAGCTGTCCACCGACCCCCTGTTCGTGGACAAGGTCAAAGACGTTGTGGGGCTCTATCTCGATCCCCCCGAACGGGCCGTGGTGTTGTGCGTGGACGAGAAGTCCCAGATCCAGGCTCTCGCTCGCTTCCAGCCGATCCTGCCCATGATGCCGGGCACCCCCGAGCGGCGCAGCCACGACTACGTCCGCCACGGCACCACGTCGCTGTTCGCTGCCCTCGACATGGCGACGGGCAAGGTCATCGGCTCGCTGCACCGCCGCCACCGGGCCGCGGAGTTCAAAAAGTTCCTCGTGCGCATCGACGAGGAAGTTCCCGAGCATCTGGCTGTGCATCTGATCCTCGACAACTACGCCACCCACAAGACCCCCGACATCCAACGGTGGCTGTTGCGCCATCGCCGCTTCCACCTCCACTTCACGCCCACCTCGGGATCGTGGTTGAACATGGTGGAGCGCTGGTTCGGTGAGTTGACCACCAAGAAGATCAAGCGCGGGGCTCACACCAACGTCCAGAACCTCGAACGCGACATCCGCGACTGGATCGTCCTCTGGAACGACAACCCTCGGCCCTACGTATGGGTCAAAACCGCAGATCAGATCCTGGCCTCGCTCGCACGATATTGCGAGCGAATCAGCAACTCGGGACACTAGTAGATGCTCGCGTTAATATCAATGATGTGATTTCATGGGGGTATGCGACTTCCTCCGTTGAAACTTCGCCGGGGTGACCGAGCCGAACTCGAACGTTGGGAACGCTCGAGAACCCTGGAGGCTCGTAGTGTCCAGCGCGCCCGGATCGTGTTGCTGGCGGCAGACGGTTGGTCCAACCGGGACATCGGCGCAACCGTCGGACTGCACTACAACCAGGTAGGTCTGTGGCGGAAGCGCTATGAGGAATTCGGGATGGCGGGACTCACCGATGAGGATCGACCGGGCCGTCCCCCGGTGTATGACCATGACGATGTGTTGTTGCTGGTGAAGTTGGTGACCGAACCTCCCCCGGACCACGCCACCCGGTGGTCAATGGAGGCACTGGCCGAGGCCATGGCCGACCACGGGGTCCCCATCTCGGCCTCCCAGGCGTGGCGGATCTGCAAGAGCCTGGACTTGAAGCCCTGGCAGGTGGAGTCCTGGATGACGAGCCATGACCCGGACTTCTGGGAGAAGGCCTCCGACGTGTGCGGGCTCTATCTCGATCCGCCCGAGAATGCCGTGGTCTGGTCCGTGGACGAGAAGTCGGGCATGCAGGCCAAGTCCCGGGTCAATCCCACCAAACCGGCCGTCCCCGGGAAGCCGGTGCGCCGGGAGTTCGAATACAAGCGCAACGGGACCCAGGTGCTCTTCGCCGCCCTCGACGTCCACGACGGTGGCATCTCGGGCTGGGTCACCGACTCGACCAGGTCCGAGAACTTCGTGACCTTCCTCGGTGATCTCGTGCGCCAGACACCCAAAGGCCTCGACCTGCACTGCATTGCCGACAACCTCTCGGCCCACAAGACCGGCCAGGTCGCCGACTTCTTGGTCGAGAACCCTCACGTCCACATCCACTACACACCCACCCATGCCAGTTGGTTGAACCAGGTGGAGCTGTTCTTCTCCATCCTGGAACGTCGGCTGCTGCGTCGTGGGGAGTTCGCTTCGGTCGACGACCTGGCCCGCCGAGTCATCGCATTCATCAACGACTACAACAAGCGGGCCGCTCCGTTCCGTTGGACCTACGACGGTCGACCACTAAAGGTCGCGTAAGTCACAATGAGTTACGCGCGAGAGCACTAGTGTCCCGAGTTGCTGATTCGCTCGCAATATCGTGCGAGCGAGGCCAGGATCTGATCTGCGGTTTTGACCCATACGTAGGGCCGAGGGTTGTCGTTCCAGAGGACGATCCAGTCGCGGATGTCGCGTTCGAGGTTCTGGACGTTGGTGTGAGCCCCGCGCTTGATCTTCTTGGTGGTCAACTCACCGAACCAGCGCTCCACCATGTTCAACCACGATCCCGAGGTGGGCGTGAAGTGGAGGTGGAAGCGGCGATGGCGCAACAGCCACCGTTGGATGTCGGGGGTCTTGTGGGTGGCGTAGTTGTCGAGGATCAGATGCACAGCCAGATGCTCGGAACTGAGGATGTCCCGCTTCTTGTTGAAGTTCGGCGGTGGCCACACAGCGTGTTCAGGCTGCTGCCTGATCGTACTCTTCGGGTGTGACAACAGCTGGCGTGACCTGGCGGCCAAGGGCGTCGACCAGCTTGGCCATGTCCTTGTGACCTCGTACTCGCCGGAACGAGCGCTCTGCTTCGAGCATGCCGGCGGCGACCCAGCGCTTCTTCATGGAGCCGTCCTTCCATTTCGTGACTCGTCGGGTAGTCCGCTTGGCGATGGAGATCATCGACTCGATGCAATTGGTGGTGGTCAGCGTCGCGGCCAATGTGCCGCCGACGCCGAGACGTCGGACGGTGAACATGTCGTCGAGCCCTTCGCGGAGTGACGCAGCGGCGTCGGGATGGTCAGCCTCGAGCTCTTTGGTGAGGCCCTTGGCGGCGGCTAGGCCCTTCGCCGCGTCGGGCTGGGCGAAGATGAGGGCCAGTCGCTTGTCGACGACCCCGGCCAGCTCCTTGGGCAGGTGACCCTCTACATTTCGACGCTTGTGCAGAACGCACCTCTGCACCTGGGCGGCGTCGCCGAACACCTTCTTGATGCCGGCGGCGAGCGCCTTGGCGCCGTCGATGACGCAGAGCACGCCCGACTCGACGTCGAGGCCCCGGGCCACGAGATCGGCCAAGAGGGCCGTGACCACCGTCGTGTTCTCGGTGTCGCCCAGCCAGAGCCCGACGGGGACCTTGGTCCCGTCGGTGGTGATGACCAGGGCGACCACGACACACGAGCCGGCCACGTCGAGCCCGTCGATCATGAGGACAGCCACGTCGAGGTCGGAGAGGTTCCGGGCCATGAGCTCGCCCATGGCCTTGGTGGTCGCCGCCACGAAGCGCCTGGACACAGCCGACTTGGACGTCGACTTGGAGCGCCCCTCGAGGTCTTCTCCAACGGGCTCGGCCACGTCAAGATGGCGCCGGGTAGCCACCCCGGCCAGCATGCGCTCGACGACGAGGGAGTTGAGCAGGTCGGCCGAGCTGAACGCCTTCCAGGTGTCGAGCCCGATCTCCTCTCCGGCGCTGCTGCGGCCCCGCGGGCGCTCGGTGCTGACCATGCGTCCGCCGAGCACGACTGAGCCCTTCGCGTTGCCGTGCCAGTTTCCGGCACGCTCTTGGGCCGGGATCTTGGCGTGCTTTTCGCCGATGGCCTCGGTCAGCTCGGCCGCCATCATCTGGTGCATGACGACGAGTCCGGTGGCAGACGCGAACGCCAGCAGCCCGTCTTTGATCGCCCCGGCCACCTCGGCCAGGGCGACCGTCGCCTCCAACGGCAGGTCAGCCAATCGGGCTGCCTCCTCCGCCTCGGCAACGCTCACAACAGCTACTTTCTTCTTCACGGTGGTCCCCTTCTTGTTTGGGTTGTCTTGGTGGACGCCCGATTCCCTACCTGCTGGCAGGTCTCAGGCGGGGGACCACCGCCTTACTTCAACAATGTTCGGGACAAGCTCGCCACTTGCCCACGGTGGCCTGGTTGATCCGCAGGTCGGCAGCTACCGCCTGATTGGTGGCGCCCGTCGCACAGGCCAACACGATCCGAGCCCGCAGAGCCAGCGCCTGAGCGCTCTTTCGACGCCTGGTCAGGCGTTCGAGAACCTGGCGCTCCTCGTCGCTCAGCACCAGCTCTGTTTTGGGTCTTCCCGTTCGTGGCATCGTCATCTCCCATCGTGGCTGATAACGATGGGAACGCGCCGTCTGGGACGGAAATTCCAGGTTCAACAATATTTATGACGAATCAGCAACTCGGGACACTAGCCTCTGAGAGAGTTGGGGTCGTCCATTATTTCAACTTCAACGTCACCGTGGCAGCAGCCGTTCGGTGCTTGCTCTTGGTCGAGTCGGTCACCCGAACCCTGAAGGCGTAGGTCTTGGCCGTCAGTGACTTGCTGGGTGTTCCAGACAGCACACCGGTTGAACTCAGCTTGAGGCCCGAAGGGGGTGAGGAGAGGGCCTTCCAGGTCAGCGGTTTCACTCCTCCGACTGCTGCAAGCGTGGTTGTGAAACTGGAGCCTCGTTTCCCACCAGGGAGAGTGGTCGTCGAGACGTAAAAGCCGACGACGGTCAGCGTGAACCTTGGAGCGGTCACTGCCCCGACGCTGTTGCGAGCAGTCAGTGTGATCGGGTAGCTGCCACCAGTCCCAACAGCCGGAGTACCGGAGAGGATCGCAGTTCCGTAGTTCTTGCTCTGGAACTTCACCCCCCTGGGCAGCGATCCGGATTCAGTGATCACCGGAGGCGGGTAGCCAGGTGCCGCGACCACAAAGTTGAGGGTCTTACCGACCTCTACAGTGGTATCGGTAGAACTGGTGAATGTGGGTCCGGCAAACACGAAGAAGGTCGGGGTTTGGGTGACCGTCTGCCGGGTGTCACCGCTTCCGTAGGTTGCGGTGAACGTCGGGGAGTAGACCCCGCCCACCGTTGCACCCACTGGGGTTCCTGAGAGAGTGGCAGTGCCGTTGAGATTGTCATGGAACTCAAGCCCTGCGGGAAGCCTGCCTGACTCGCTTAGGGATGGCGTGGGGCTTCCGGTGGTGGTCACGGTGAACGAGAACGGTGTCCCGGCATCTGCAGTGGCACCACCTGCGCTGGTGATGGCCGGAGCTGGGATGGCCGTGGCGAAGACCGTGCCGGTGAGCTGGCTGATCGTCGGGACCGTCGTGGCATCGAGCGTCGCCGAAAGACAGCCTGCTACCGGGTCGTAGGTGGGACCAGGATCGCCCACCACTGGGGACCAACCGCCAGCTCCCGAGTTCGCCGTCGGGTCCCACCAGCTGAGGACCGAAGATGCGGTGACATTGTTGCAGTCCTGGATGACCACACTTGCGAATGTGTTGCCCGAAGAAGCAGCCACATCAAAATAGTTTGAGCCGTCGTTGAGATTGCCGACGGGGTTTGTTCCGTACTGCGCCTCACTGAGTGTGTCGACGCCCGTTGTGCCACCATCAGCAGTGGCTTGCACCTGAGCAGAACCGGTGGAGACGGTGCCTCCGGTGGCAACTACCGCTGCATTGGTGAGCGTCGTTGAAGCCGGTGCGTCGTACGCATCCCCCACGTAGGAAGCCGTCACCGTATAGGGGCTGTCTGATGCCTGCTCGGTGAGCGCGCAGCTTCCGACGCCTTCGGTGAGCGAAGGGATCGAACACGATCCACCTTGATTGTCGCTGATGTCGACTTCACCGGTTGCTCCGGGATCGCCACCGCTGAGAGTCGCCGTGTAGGCCACAGGACCGGAATCAACGGGAAGGTTGGATGGAGTGAGTGAAAGAGTTGGGTCCGGGAAGATTGCAGATCCCTGCCACGTTCCGGGGTAGCCCTTGTAGACGAACTGGCCTGACCCTGCGATGGTCTGTCCACTGAAGGCATAAGTTGAGTCAACTGTGCCGAAGGTGCCATCGCTAGTGCTGAGGTTGATATTGCCGCAGGAGATGATCCCGCTTGTTGGCCCGACTCCGTTCGATTCTGTTGCTGATGCCGTCCCGTTCGGAGCGACGGTTATCGTTGTCGAAAAGCTGCCGCCGAAATTTGGGTTACCCAAATAGTTCGGGAGTTGGAATCTTCCCGACCATTGAGTAGTCCCCACTAGGTCGCCGCAACTCAGAAGTACCGCTCTGGTTGCGCGGTGTTGAGCACGGGCGCTTGTTGCCGCTCGTTGGTCCGGGGAAGTAATGGCCAGAATCCCAACGCAGAGAACTGCGACCAGGCCGCCCACTTCTAGAATCCGCCATTTCCGAGCAAGCATGTGTCCACCGCCTCCAATCACGCCGCGGGTGCGTCCACACGGCAAGGACGACGGTAGCACCGCACGCTTTGTTCTGCAGAGGGTTGGACAAACGGTGTGCGGCCCATGCGATGGTGTCTGACTTGCCGGAGCTCGAAGGCTGCATGCTCCAAGGACGGCGAGACGAGGCGCTACATCATCACGTGAAACACTTACGGATGGCGGCTTGTGCGGCCGGCTGCAGCTCCGACGGTTGCGTGGAATCGGGCTGAACGATCAGGTTCCCGAGGTTGAAGGTCAACTCGGGGCCCCAGAAGTAGAGACCTTCCATCTTGTGTTCCTTGACGAACTCACAAGCAGCCGTGAACCAGTTGGCCTGAATCGTCTGGTTGAAGGTCCCACCCGGGGGCGGTTCAACATTCGCATCGGCGTAGGCGCCGTCCACCGCGTTGATTCCCACCTCCTCGAACGTGTCCTTGGCGGCTGGTGCTGCGAATGGCACTACCAAGCGATACGCGTTCCAGCCGGCAAGGAGCTTGGCCACTGATGTGGTGGGGGTCGCCCTCGGTTCGTGCGGATATGCGTCTTGTGCGACCGCAGTGCCTGCATGGACGGCGCCCTTGAGCTTGATCCAGATCGAGTCGAAGACCAATTGGCCGGAATAGATCTTTTTGGCCGACGCGATCGCCGACGGCCATTGCGAGCTGGTCGACATACTGCTCAGTTCCGACGAAATGACGAATCGCGTGACCTTGTTCGCTTGCGCCATCTCCAAGTACGGCTTCAGGACACTTTCGTAGCCTCTGATCCAAGCACCTTCATTCGTTGGAGCAATGTCACCTCGCCAGTCGCCAAAGATGTAGATATTGGATTGATCCAGCAAGGGTCGGAGCAACACATGGAGTCCAGCCAACTGGGCTGCGTGCACGAGAACGGCCAGGCGTGCCGGGCTGGGTGACTGCAACGCGACCGGGATCGCCTCGGGATCGCCGCACAGGTCGGCGGCAAAGACGCCGTTCGCAGTGGGACCCGCGGTGTAGAACGGGAATACGATGTCGACGTTGTTCGCCCCCAGCGATTTGACGCCTCGCATCTCGTTGGTCGCGTACTGCTGCCAGAGGGATTCAGGCCCACAGCTGTCCGTCGTATAGACGTCGATTCCGCGCTGGGGAATGGTCACCGCTCGGGATGAACTCGCCGCCCTGGGAACGGATTTCACCCGGGCTGCGGCCACTGCCGATCCGATCCCGGCGGCACCGCCCCCCGAACCAGACACCGACGCGGTTGAGGTCCTCTTCAGGACCCCTTTCACGAGCTCCCAGCCGGCCGGAAGCGCCGCAGGCGTACCCGAGATGCCCCCTGAAGTCACACCGACCAGGCTGGCCCCGGCCAGGTTGGTGCCGGAGAGGCTGCTGTCGGACAGCATGACCTCCAGCGCGTCAGCATTGCTCAAGTTGGCGTCGGTGAGCGTGGCACCAGTCAGGATGGCCCCTTCGAGGTTGGCGCCGGCTGCGTCAGCTCCGGTGAGTTTGGCGCCCCCCAGGTTGGCACCGTAGAGGAATGCGCCGGGTCCGACGAGGTACCCACTCACCACCGACCAGTTGGCCGGAAGACTGCTCGGGATGCCGATGAGGCCGCCGGAGACGACACCGGTGAGATTGGCAGTGGCGAGAACGGCACTGGCGACGTCGGCGCCGGTGAGTTTGGCGCCGGTGAGGTCGGCAACGGCCAGATTGCCGTGGGCCAGATTGCCGTTGGTGAGATTGGCACCCGGCCCGACGAGGTAGCCCGTGACCAGGCTCCAATCGGTCGGGAGCGTGCCGGTGCCGGTGTCGCTGCCGGAAACCAAACCGGTGAAGTCAGAGCCTGAGAAATTGGCCCCGGTGATGGTCGAGCCCTGAAGGCTGGCCCCGGTCAAGAGGGCATTCTTCATACTCGCATCGGTCAGGGTGGCGTTCGAGATGAGGGCGCCCTGTAGGTCGGCGCCGGTACCGGTGGCCCTCGTAAGGGTGGCATCGGTGAGGTCGGCATTGGTGAGGTTGGCGCCGGTGAGGTTGGCCCTGGTCAGGTTGGCGCCGGTCAGGTTGACCCCGTAGAGATCGGCTTTGGACAGGTTGCAGCTCGTGAGGTTGGCGTCAGGCCGGGGGATGCAGCTGGCGGCACTGGCGGGCCCGGCGCCGGTGAGGGTCAGGGCCGACAGCAGCACCGGGCCGACAAATGACAGCACCGCCATGGCGCGCCGAAAACGCCTCCCGTCTCCAGCCCCCGAGGGGATGAGGTTGTCCACGGTCTCGGTCATAGAGATTTCTGGCAAGGCTAGATCCTTTCACGTTGGCGGGTCGGAGTCTTCGGCCTGAACGGAGGAGGGGCGGCCAAGGGGCATCTCCGCAGTAGTCCCATCCACCACCCCTGCCGTTCCGGGGCAGGAACACTCCCGACCGCGGGTCCGATGGGGCGACCTTGCCCCAAGGCCGAATGGGGACTGCCGGGGGGCAACGGAGACGGTCAGATAGGCGCCGGGACCATCAATGGGCCTGATGGTCGGTTGTGTCGCTGAAGAACGCTACGTGGTGGAACCTCCTCGTATCACGAGGGGCTTCGAGCGTCCCTACAGGCGCTCTCACCGGGCCCGGTGTGTTCGCATTCGGTAGGAGTCCCCGTCGATGTTGAACACAACGCTCTTGTGGCGGAGCCGACCGAGCATGGCGGCGGCCACCGTGGGGTCGTCGAAGATCTTTCCCCGCCATTCAGCATGGTCTTGCCCACTCCGAGGCGACCCATGAAGAGCATCGTTGGTGGTGTCTTCGAGAAACGGCAAGCAGATGGAGGCCACCATGACGAACTGGACGATTGTCGGTACTTCCGGAAATGAGTGGTTGGTTATCGCGCGAGGAGTATCAGTCCACGGTGATGGCGAGCCTTGCTGAGTTCGTGTCGTGCGTGGGGAGCGCACCGTCACGGAACGATATGCCGACTGAGTAGATTCCGGGAGTCACCGTGGACCTCGCCCCGCCTATACACTGCGTCAACAATCTGACGCCGAGATGGGGGCCTGCGTGAATAATCTTGCGCCAATGAAGATATCCGCATCGCAACCGACTCCATCGGCGGGCTCTGATCTTCTACGATCTTGTCACTCCCGCCTCCTCCCTCACCGAGGAGCAGCTCCCTCTGCTCACACGGCTGAAGGAGGCGACATGGGCGTATGTTTCGGGCGGATCGGTGCGACTGCGGTCCTGGCAGCCCCTCGTCGATGGACCTGAGCGACACCCCTGACGCCGGCCCGGGTCGGAACGATGTGATGAAGGCGCGAAGTTCCCGATGTGACAAGGGTGAGACAGCACTCATCAATGGGACCGGTCAGGCGCCGGGTGAGCAATTGCCACCATCCGTCGCTGGCCCCGGTCCCACCGAACCCCGACTACTAGCGCCGATTGCGGCAGCGGTAATCGCTGGTCTGTATCTCCTCTACCTCGCGCACTTCTCTACGAACTTTCCCATAGCGGACGAATGGAGCGTGGTGCGTTTAGTGCATGTTGCGCTCCACGGTCATCTGACCTGGAAAATCTTGTGGGCTCAGCATTTCGAAAGTCGGATGCTCTTCCCCAACTTGATCTTCGTAGCCGCCGGATTTGTCGATCGCTACGACCTGAGGGCCATCATCCTGTTGGCCGGACTTCTCCTCATCGCCAGCTACGTCCTGTTGCTGGTACTCACCGGCAGGTACTTGGGTCGACGCCTCACAGTCCTTCCGACCATGCTTCTCGGCATCGTGTGGTTCAGCCTGGCCGACGTGCAAAACGCCCTGTGGGGGTTTCAGGTCGCCTGGTACCTCGTCCTCTTCTGCTTCATCGCGGTCCTGTACCTATTGCTCGTCTCCGGACTCCCCAGAGCTGTCGCCCTCATTCTGACGGTCGCCGCCGCTGTTGTCGCCTCCTACTCCTCCGATCAGGGTCTGCTTCTTTGGCCTGTAGGACTTCTCGTCCTTCTGTGGGGCACACCCTGGACCCGACGGACCTATGCCGAAGCTGCTGTTTGGGTCCTAGCCACGCTGACGACGATCTGGTTCTATCTCTGGAGATTCAACCTGGATGACAGCATCGGATTGTGCGGCCGTAAATGCACGTTGGGGTTCGAGATTCACCACCCCTGGCAGGTCGTTTCCTACACACTCCGCCTAGTCGGCAGTGTGGTACCGACGAAGACGTCGGCCGACACTGTTGCGTACGAATTATTGGGGTTAGGTCTGTTGGTTGCCGCCTGCTTTGTCATTGTCCAGTCCATACGGGAGCGGCGCAACCAGAGACGGATCCCGCTTCCGTTGGCCCTCATAACATTCGCTCTGTTGTTTGACGTGTTGATAGTTATCGGTCGCTCTGGAGGCGGCTATCACGGGCAGAGCGAGTACGTCATGCCGCAACTGGTCCTCCTGTCCGCTCTCGTCGTCTATGGTGCCGCTCACGCGCACTTCGTCCCCTGGCCGCCTGACCGCACGGAGCGCGTGGCTGCGTTGGGGTATCTGACAGTGATTGTGGTCGTGGTCCTGCAATTCCTGGACCGCGACGAACTGGGGCTTTGCAACAGGGTCGAGAATCCAACGTTCCACGGTGTTGGAAGCTCGCCTGGCCGTCAACTTCTCCGATATCCCGGCCTCTGAACAGCAATGTTACGAAACGAAAATCCTGGCCGCCCGAGCGCGGATCAAAGGCAGCGCACAACTCCCACGCATTTGGTCAGATCTTGTGCGCCGACTGGAGGAGGACCATCTAAGCGCTTTCCACGCCGGCCAGTATCAGATCTACCGTTCAGAAGGTCTTCCTCCCAACGATGTCAAGGGGTGTAACGCCCGTGCCCGACCCGGACCTAAGCAGTGACGGAGCATTCGACCACGCTCGGCACGATGAACGGACACGTAAGACGATTTGTGGCGCCATTCTCGCCGTGTGGGTCTCTCAGCATCCGGCCAGGAACTGGCGCCCTTGGAGCGCCGTCGACAGAAAGCCTTTTTTTTGAGCGGCCTTGACCAGCGCGTTCTGCCCTAGGGGTCACGAGGCTGTGTCTCCGACCTCTGACCAGGTAGAACGCTCTGCGAGTACAACCCGATCTGCTACGTGAAATGCTCCGTGTGGACATTTTGTCAAGGAGATCACTTCGGGAGGTGCCGGTAAGTGGCTGATAACGACGACCCGTCTCTCGATGAAGAAGTGAGACGGGTTCTCGACGCACTGAGGGAACTTCTTGACGAAGGCCCGAACTTCGGTTCGGTTGAAGCCATCAGCGCCAAGAGTGGAATCGGTACTAGCGGCGTCCGAATGCACCTGGACGTGGCTGCCCGGCACGGCCTGGCCATCTTCATCAACGACGAGGATGTGTGGGACCTGACAGGCGAAGGTCACGACCTGGTCGATCCCGACCCCGCCTAGGCCGACTGGCCGGCCACGGTTCCTCCCAGGGGCACATCAGCTGCCTGCCCCATCCCTGGCATGAGGTGTTGACAGATGGTCTTGGCGATGGTGGGGGAGGAGTGCCCAGAATCCCGACGCCGCTCTTGCCCGCTGACCATCGATGCCGGACCCACCGTCGTTCAGCCGATCCTTCCAGCTCGGATCAGGAGCTTGGACGCGTTACGTACTCATAGTCGCAACGGTACCCGTTGGTGCTGCCATCCACCGAAGGATCGTCAAGCCGTTGAAATCGACTGCCGACCACCTGGGCGATGAGGTAACAATTTGACCCTGTCTTGGCCGCCGGGTCGGTCGGTGCGATGATGTGAGCGGCGTCAAACATCGTGATTCTGGAAAGCGCGCGGAGAATTGACCCTCGGCTCGGATCGGATCCGGCATTCTCCACTGCTGTGGCAAATAGGCTTCCCGATATCCACCCGTACATTGTGAACAGATCAGGCTTGAACCCGGGCGAAGCCACGTTCACCCAGTGAAGGAATGTTGCCACCGCCGGGATCCTCGACTCGTCGCCGCCGAGGTAAAGCGAAGAAGTCTGATTGAGATATGCGCCTGCGACGGAGGATGGCCCACCCGAAGCTGCGACCAACTGACTGCTATAGGCGGAGGCCCCGAGGACGATGTGGGGATGGAAACTCTGTTGGGCGAGATCCTTCAGTAACGCCGAGGCGTAGATTTCCGGCATCTGATCGATGAAGAGCACTTTGACACCTCGGTTCCTCATTGCAATCACGTTTTGGGTGAAGTCGACCTGGGACTCGTCATAGGTTTGGTCGTAGACCACCTTGTACCCGACCTTCTGCATCACATATTTCTCGTTCTGCCATTGGGCTTCAGTCGATGGCAAGTCGGCGATCAGTGCGCCCACGGCCTTTACCCCGGTTGGGAATCTCCGTTTGAAGTACTGAAGCGGGCCTTCCAGCCAGCCCTGGCGCAGAGGCACCGGGCTGAAGACATTGGGAAGGCTGTTCGTCCTGTAGTCCAGAACCACCGAGACATCCGGAACGCCGTGGTGCTCGGCCAGTAGCGCTCCACCGAAACCGTCGAAGGTCGAAAAGTTACCCACCAGCGCGGCGTCGTTGTCGATGGCCTCTTGTGTGGCCTGTTTGTTACCGGCTCCCGTGTAGTTGTCATTGCCGCTGTCGACATAGATCCTTCGACCGTCGATTCCACCCATGGAGTTGACATAGTCCGCATACGCCCTTGTGCCGACCAATGCCCCCTCGAACAGACCGCCGAGCGAGAGGGTTGACACGTTGCCAATGTGGATGGATGTCGCGGTGATCCCGGTGCGGTCACTATAGGCACTGGCCGGAATCAGCGATCCGTGAGCTGCGCCCGGAACCGCGGTGGTCGGCGATGAGGCCGTAGAGGTGCACGCCATCGTGCCAATGGCCAACAACGCCACACTGCCCAGTGCTCGGATGCGCTTGTCCATCAATGTCATTTTGAACCTCGAATCGACGGTGTTCTTCAGAACCTCTTCCTGCCAGCCCCCTTCACCAAGACGCGGCGCATAGCGAATGTCGCACGGGAACGGGGCGCAAAATAGAGGCTTTTGGCCCACTCCTTCCCCGACGGTGCTGTGCGAAGCTCTCAGTCGTCCTGGGCATCCCCCGGTTTGACGGACCCCTTGAGCGCAAGTGGTACCACTTTGGGAAGGAGTCCTTGCTGCCACGACCTCAGCCGCCGGAGTTCCGCGCTCGAGCCATCGATCTGGCCCGGGAACGTGGCCAAGCCGACGGCCGTCCTGGTCCTGGTCCTCCAGCGGCAGTTCGATTCGACTCCGCCGAGGCCCAGTTTGACCTGGACAGAGGCGAGGAGAAGCGGAGTGACGATACGTGGGAAACGCTGAGGCATCCCTCGTTAGGGCCCGCCGCGATTTTGATTACGCGTTTGGCGCCGGGGTGAGCGTGTAGTTCCAGTCTCCGTGGAACTCATGGCGGACGAGCGGGAGCGCGGCCAGTTCGGCCTTGGTGACCTGCACTCCGGTCTCGTAGTAGTTCTGGTCACGCTCGGCTCTGATCGTGAGACCGCTCTTGGTGGTCGTCGCCGAGATGAGCTCGATGATGGTCCTATACGAGACCAGCGGTCGTCCCCGCCAGTTCATGGAGATGAAGCTGAACATGCGGTGTTCGATCTTGTTCCACTTCGAGGTCCCTGGCGGGTAGTGACAGACGGTGATCTCGAGTCCGGTCTCGGCGGCCAGCATGGCCAGCTCGACCTTCCAGAGTTTGACCCGGTGGCCGTTTGACCCGCCAGCATCGGCGGTGATCAAGAGCTTGTGGGCCTCGGGGAACCGGGACTGGCCCATGGAGTACCACCAACGCCTGATCGCCTCCACTGCAAAGCTGGCCGTGTCCGCGGTGTCGCCGACCGAGACCCAGCCCTCGTCGTTCTCAATGTCATAGACGCCGTAAGGGACGGCACGCCCGAGGTCCTTGTCGACGAAGTCGTGCGTCTTGGTCCGGGTCGGCTCGCCCGTCGGGTGCCATTCGGCGCCTCCGTTGGAGAACTCGCCCACCAGCTCCTTCTTCTTCGTGTCGCACGAGATGACGGGTTGGCCGTCCTTCACAAAGGTCACCGCGGTGTCGTTCAGATAGTTGAACTGGGCGTCTCGATCGGGACTCTGGGTGCCCTCCTTCTGCTTGGAGGGAGCCTGGAGGGAGTACCCCATCTGGTGGAGCAGGCGCCGGACCAACTCGGCAGAGACCACGTAGCCCTGACCCACGAGATCCTCGGCCAACTCGTAGGTCGACTTGGACGTCCAGCGAGCCATCGACATCGGGTTGCCCCGGGTCGACGGGTGGACCAGCTCGTCGAGGGCTCCGAGCAGGCCGGGCTGCTTCTCGATGGCCGGCCTGTCCCCGCCACCAGTTGCCCGTTGGCGATCGGTCGGTTCGACACCCGCTTCGACTTCGCTGGCCGCGCGGATCACCGTGTTGCGGCTCATACCTGCGGCCCCGGCCACCATGGTCTTGCCGCCACGACCCAGAAGCGACGCTGAAGCCCCGACAACGACACGGCGTTGGCGCTCGTTGAGGTGAGGAAGCACGGTCCCGAAGTACCACTCGAGCTCCTCTACCGATGCCTCCACATCCAAAGCTTACATCGCGCGGTTTAACCTATGGCGGACTCTTAGGCTCTTGGGCGTGACGATTGATCCGTTTGTCTGTCAGACGTGTGGGAGTCAGGGCGTTCCACTGCCTTTTGCCTCGGAGAGAAGCCCGACCGGAAGTCTGGTGGTTGGACTCGACCCGGAGTGCGAGGGCTGCCAAGTACTGACCCGGGATGCAGGGGCGATGTTTCTGCCCCGGTTTGGGCTGCCGCCGCTCGAGAGTGCGTAGTCCAGGTGTGCCCACTCGTTGCCACAGAGATAGCCACTGTCTGGGCCTCCGATGAGCGTCCGGAACGCTCGTACCTGCCGTAGCGGCAGAGACGGGGACCCGGGTATCCGTCGCGGGCCTGCGACCCACACCTGCGGCCTGGAGACCTCGGCCGACGGCGCAGACACGATCTGGTGGCCGCTTGATCTCAAGTCCGGCCGGGCATCTTTGTCCCGAAACTACTGAGGACCAACCTTTCGGCGGTCGAACCGCTGTGCCACGAGTCCCGTTCGCTGGATCGGGGGACTCGTTCTGAGCAGCCACATCCGGAAATCTCGACCGGGGAAACGTCTACAGGACAGCCACCGACCCGCTGAGTTGCTCGCTCGTGGATCCGACGGCGGCAGCGTCGGGCGAGTTGCTTTCGGGAGTGGGCTCGCTTTCTCCGACACGGCGGAATTCGGACACCGCGATGACCGCCCAGGTTGCCATGAGCCAGTAGGCCCCGAGTTCCGGGAACAACATTGTCCGCCGGATAGAGCTAGCGATCCAACCATGAACGTCGCCGGGACCAACGACGTACGCGTACAACACGACGACCAATCCTGCCCCAAGTGCGGCCCAGGTCCACGCGTCGTTCCCCAGGTCTGCTTTGCGACGCGCAGACCGGAGATAGAGCGCGCCGATGACGGCAACGGCCAGAGCCACGGGGACGATGTGCAGTTGGCCCCAGGCAGCGACGGCCGAGGCGTGGAGGCGGGAGAGGTCGGTGCCCTTACGTAGGCCGCCGATCGCTCGATTGGGTAGGGCCCCGACAGCCCGGATGGTGAGCGGCCAAATGCCTATGACCAGCCAAGAGCCGAACGCGAAGACGCCGGCATGCAACCAGCCCCGGGACCGACCCGACCGCCATTCCCGAGCCAGCACACGTGCGGCGACGATACCGACGATGATCACCGCAGTGGCAGCTCCTTCCAGCTTGGTCGTTCCCGCCACGGCGACCAGAATCGCTGCGGCTCCGATATTGGCTGGCTTGCTCGGCAGAACGAGTCCGAACGCAACCGCTCCAACGGCAGCACCAGACCACAGTGCGTCCGCGTACCCATCCACAATGTCGGCCCCGGTGACACCGAAGGCCAGCATCACGAGGAGACCGGTCGTCACCACTCCGACCCCGAGGATCACCGCCTGTCGAATTCTCTCTTCGGTTGACAGAGCCAGTCTGCGGGCCACTTCCAGTGATGCACTGGCCGCGGCGAAAATGGCGAATGTGCCCAACAGAGCCAATATCACCACGCCCAAGCGGTAGGTGTGAAGGCCGGACACGAACCAGCTCACAGCCACGGCTCCGCCTACCAATGGAGGGTAAGGGGGATGGGCGAACAGCAGCGCAGGGTTGCGCAGGGCGGCGACGGTCGTTGCGTGACCATCCAGATACCACACGGGGTGCACCATCCACGTTGTCCGGGCATCGTAGTTGATCATCGATGATTTGAGGGCGCTGAGACCGAACGCGCTGGCCACGATTCCTACCCCAAGGGTAGCGCTACAGAGCAACCGGGCTGGCATTCGACCGTCCTCGTGATTCCAGGGAACCGACGTGGGGTTGCGCCACCACCAGAGTGCAACGGCAATGGCAGCGAGCGAAGACAGGATGACGAACCACTCGACGACACTCCCACCGAACCCGGTCATCGCCGTGACCGCGAGGCTTGCCATGAGAGCACCGGTCAACGGGATGAGTGGGATGACCACCAGCCGAGCGCGTGCCAATGCGACAGCCGGGAGCGCTCCGCCCCCGGAGAGAACCAGAAGGCCGAGTACGGCACCGGAGGCGGTGTTCATGGCCTCTGGTCCGGAAGTGGGAGTGAACCGGTCAATGAGCCCGACCCGAAGCGGACAGCGCCGCCAGGTGCCACAGCTTTCACCCTCACGCCGAGACAGCCGTCGGGCTGGTGGGCGCGGACAAGGTAGAGCCTAACCACGCCGGTCGATCGGTAGGCCAGCGGT
Source organism: uncultured Acidimicrobiaceae bacterium (assembly GCA_963745955.1). Lineage (GTDB taxonomy): Bacteria > Actinomycetota > Acidimicrobiia > Acidimicrobiales > RAAP-2 > Bog-756. The sequence continues at coordinate 33,016 of CAVUZI010000001.1, forward strand.
GCATACGGGGCGACGACCTTCTCCAGCGTGATGGCATCGCGAGTTCCGTTCGGAGTGTATTGGCTGACCCATACCCGCTTTCCACTCGGGACAAGGCCTTCGACCTGATGGGTGAGGCACGAGAAATAGGCATCGTCCAGGTTCCAGTGGGCCACGTTGCTGGAGGACCGTAGCGAGATCGTAAAGGCGACCCCAGATCTGATCTCGACGAGGAAGGCCGATGCGGTCACCAGCACAACTAACGCCATGGCGACGCTGGCCGAAATGGCACGCCAGTGTGGCGTATCGGCATCGAGGGGCACCGACTGAGAATGCGTAGGGGGCCCAACAGGCGAGGATCCGTCCGTGGAAGCCGCACTGACCTCATCCATCGACAAAGCGTACCAAACCGGCTGGAATTTTCGGCCCCGGGGCGGCTGTCGGGCGCATCGATGTCGGCGCCTCAACCGGCTCCATCGGGCATATTCCGGTCCACCCGGCATCCAATGCAAACGCTCGGGTGCAGTGAGCGCTTCGGATGCTGAATCCAAATCGTCTGCGACTGCCAGACCGCCGTTCCCGACCGTCACGGCGCAGTTGCTGGTGCGGAATCGCGCTCGTGGTACCGACTGTGGTCGTGTTCGCACTTCTCGTGGCTTCGTTGGAAGATTCCAACGTCTCTTGAAGGCCTTCGTGTCGCCGTAAGTCCTTTGGACTGGCTTCAGAGACGTTCCGATTTCCGTGTCTGTTGGCAATGTTCAGAACAGGCTCGCCCGTCCTTTCCAAGACCGAAGCTGCGGCCCAGTTACAGTATTATGCGGGCATGGCTGATCTGGCGAGCACGAGCTCTTTGAGGAGGCCGCGGATGGATCCGCGCACCTCAATGTGGCTGAAGTTGATTGCCGGAGCCGTGGCCATCGTGTTATGGGGTTTGTTCTTCGATGATTTGGCACGTGTCGGTCGATGGATATTCGACGCGGGCGATCTTGCCCGGGGAAACTTTCCTCTCGAAGATTTGCAGGCGCGATACCGCGACGGCCATATTGCGCTGGTTCACGGCAATTTGTACGGAATCCATTGGGAAACGACCACCTATCCGCCGCTTACGGCGTATCTATTCGTTCCATTTCGACTCATAGGACTGCGCGCCACGATGACCTTGTGGACGGTTGCGAATATGATTGCGCTCGCCACTATCTTCGCAGTGTCGTTGCACCGTTGGTGCCACGTGTCCGCAGTCGATGCCTGGTTCGTATCCGCTACAGGTTTGGCGCCCGCCGGCATCTTTGCTCTCTACCCATTTCGATCTCTGCTGCTCTGGGGTCAGATGGGTGTGTTCCTCATGCTTCTCGTGTTTTTGGACCTCTTTGTCGTTCCGAAGCGATACCGCGGATTCTTGATCGGGATTGCATCGGCCATCAAGCTTTTGCCCGCGATATTCGTCGTCTGGCTGATCGTCAAGCGGGAGATCCCCGCTGTTGTCCGAGCAGCGGTGGCTTTTGTTCTGCTGACCCTGTTCGCTGCAGCCCTGTGGCCACATGCTTCAGCGGAGTACTGGTTCCACGTGCTCCCGTCGGTGCGGGTCGGACGCATTGTCGCGGTGTCTCCGTCCCGGTGGGTCGAAGGAGTGGGGAAGCTGTCCGACCAGTCGATCCGGGGAATGTTCGGGCGGCCTCCGTTCCTTTGGCTCAAGACGTTTCCGTGGTTGCCCGTCGCGTTGATCGTGCTCGCGGGCGGTATCGCGGTGGTGGTCCAGTTCATCAAGCATGGTCGGGAGCTTGCTGCTTTCATCCTGTTGTCGCTGGTGACCGAGCTCGTGAGTCCGGTCAGCTGGCTGCACTACTGGGTGTTCGTTGGACTTGCTCCTCTGCTCGCCATCGTGGAATGGCGTCGCGACCGTCCGCTGGCAATCGCGTCCATCATCTTGGCGCTCTCTACGTGTGCAAACTTGGACAACGAGATCCTGGTGAAGCGACCCTTCACCACGATGGCCCCTGTCATGCTGTTCATAGTCAGAAACCTCTATGTCCTCGGCGGACTCACGTTTCTGGCCATTGCCGCCTGGCGGGCGTACAAATTGGCAACGGTCAGAGAAGGTGGAGGGCTGAATGATGACGATGGGGTAGGTCGAACTGAGGATACTGCCCTGATTGAGAGCGACGGTGCCGTTGTCGGCGCCTGACGCATCTCTTTGGCAGAGCAAGCCGAACTGCCGGAGCCGGCGCGGGAGTGGGTGAATGGCGCGCCGCACCGCGGAGCCCTGGCTGAAGATCCTGGGCGGAGCCGTCGCGATCGTCTTGTGGGGACTGTTCTTCTCGGATCTGGCCAGCATCGGCAAATGGATCTTCGATTCGAGTTTCGTTCAGTCGTACCGACCACTCGCCGATCTGCAAGCTCGGTACCGCGACGCCCATACCGTTCTCGTGCACGGCAATCTCTATGCCATTCATGCCGAAACCAGCAGCTATCCGCCGATCGTGGCGTATCTGTTCGTACCATTCCGGCTGATAGGTCTGCGCTCGACGATGACTCTGTGGACCGTCGGCAATCTGGTGGGGCTTGCCGTCACCTTCGCCGTCACACTGCGCAGGTGGCTCAATGTTCCCGCAGTGGACGCCTGGTTCGTCTCTGCAGCCGGCTTGGCACCTGCGGCCATCTTCGCGTTCTACCCGTACAGGTCTGTGCTCCTGTGGGGACAGGTTGGGGTGTTCCTGATGCTTCTCGTATTCCTGGACCTCTTTGTGGTACCGCAGCGTTATCGGGGCCTCCTGATCGGCGTGGCAACGGCGATCAAGCTGCTGCCGGTGCTGTTTCTGATCTGGTTCATCGCCAAACGCGAGGTATCCGCTGCCGTACGGACCGTTGCGGCGTTCGCCGTGCTGACACTGTTGGCAGCCGCTTTGTGGCCGCACGCTTCGGCTCACTATTGGTTCCATGTTCTACCTTCAGGACGGGTCGGAAAAATCGCCGTGGTCTCCCCATCGAATTGGGTTCGCGGAGTCGGCACACTCGCCGATCAGTCACTTCGAGGAATGCTCGGTCGACCCCCCTTTCTCTGGGTCCACATCTTCCCCTGGGTCCTTGTCGCACTTCTCGTACTCGGCGCGGGATTCGCGGCGACGACTCGATTCATCAAAGAAGGGCGCGAGCTGGCAGCCTTCCTGTTGCTATCGGTCATCACCGTATTGGTCAGTCCGGTGAGCTGGCTCCACTATTGGGCTTTCATCGGATTAGCTCCATTCCTTGCCATTGTGGAGTGGAGACGCGATCGGCCTTTGGCCATTTCTTCCCTTGTGCTTGCCCTCTCCACGTGCGCCAATCTGGAGAACAAAGTATTGATTGCAGCCCCGGTCACGACGATGGCGCCGATTGTGCTCTTCGTCATACGGAATCTCTATGTGATCGGTGGACTGCAATTCGTAGTGGTGGCCACTCAACGAGCCTTCAGCACGCTTGCGGTTTCGGGTGACGTCGACCCGTTGGACGGCGAAGAACCTGGACCGGCTCAGCGGCGCGCGACGGTGAACGATCCGACGCGCATCACGTAACCCAAAGGAGTGGTGTCTGCGTCGAAATCACCGGTAAGCGTTCTTTCGACGCCGGACGAGACCGACGAAGCCCGGAGATTGGCGGCAGCAGTGGGAGTGCGAGCCCCGTGTAGTATCCAACTCGTGTTAGGGCAGGATCCGGCGTGACGGAGACACTAGATCTCGAAGCCGAGCTCAACGTTGGTGAAACTGCCGATCGGCATGCCCGTCGACTGCGTCGGTGGATTCCCGACATCCTTGGGATTGGCTGGGTCATCGCCGCGGCGGCCGCCGTGATGATCCCGGCTCTGGCTCACGGATCGTCACTTGGGCCCATTGGGAGTTTGTCGAACGCCGGATTCAGCCAGGCCCGTCGAAGCCTCACCCACGGTCAGCCAGTCAGCGATCAACTGACGTTGTTCATCCCTTGGACGTCGTTGGCCTGGACCCAGGTTCACCACGGTCAACTGCCCTTGTGGAATCCCTACAGCGTGCTGGGGATGCCTCTGGCCTTCAATTGGGAATCAGCGCCGTTTGGGCTTCCCGCCCTGATCGGTTACCTCGTTCCACTCAACGATGCCTACACGGCGGGGGTGCTTCTCACGCTGGTCATGGCCGGGGTCGGCGTGTACGTGCTGGCCCGGGTGCTGGGCCTCAGCCCGCTGGCTTGCGTCATGGCCGCCACGGTCTACGAGCTCTCTGGCCGGTTCATGGCGACGCTGGGTTGGTCGCTCGGGTCGGTGATGTCCTGGGCGGGTTGGTTGTTCGCCGCCGCGATACTTGTCGGCCGCGGGCGCCACCGCTGGCGCGACATTTCCTTCTTCGCCATCGTGATCGCCTTGATGGTGTACTCAGGTTACCCCGAGGGTGTGATCATCCTCTGCGTGGCCCTCGGCGTGTTCCTTGCAGTCCTTATTGGGGTCCGTGCGCTCCAGCCGGGGAAGTGGGGGCCGATCAGGCGACCCGTCGGAGATCTCCTGGTGGCGACAGTTGCTGGAGCCGGGCTTTCCCTGCCGCTCGCCCTGCCCGGTCTCCAGGTTGTCGACGGCTCGAGTCGGAACGGGAAGATCGGGATCGCCACCCAGACGCTTGGTTCGCACTTCGTAAAGAACTTGTTCATCCAAGGTTTTGACGGGCTGAAGGGGAGCCACAGTACGTATTTCGGGCCTCACACGGACGGCTCGACCGTGATCTACGTTGGGGTCATCGCTGCCGTACTGGCAGTGGTGGCGGTGGCGATCCGCTGGCGTCAACCGATGGTGCTGGCCTTCTGCACCGTCTCCATCGTCATGGCTGGGCTCGTCTTCGTCGCTCCGCTGGCCTCGGTCATCGATCACCTTCCCGAGGTCGGGAGTGTCCGGCTGTACGACGCATTGGGACCGTTGGCGCTTGCCATCGCTGTGCTGTCCGGTGTCGGGATTGATGTCCTTGTGTCCTCACATCGACAACGAGCGGTCCAATACTGGGCAGGCGCTGGATTCGCTGCGGTGGGGTTCGTGTTGCTGGCGGTATGGGTGTTCAGTAGGGGTCATCTGCCGCCTGTCGACGCAGCAATACGGAACCGCAGCTTCATCTGGCCCGCCATCGAGACAGCGTTTGGGCTCGCGGTGATCGGAGTGCTTGTCGTTGCGGGCCGGCGCACCAACCGATCTCCGAACGGGAGAGATGGATCATGGCCGGCTATCGGGCGCTTCGCGGCTGCAGCGTTGCTGGTCTGCGAAACTGCATTTCTCGTGACTGCGGGCATACATACATTCTCGTCAAGTCCGTCGTCGCTGAAGCCAACGCCTGACGACATCGCACTTCGCCACGCCATCGGGCCTTCAATCGTAGGTCTAGGAATGTCCTGCACTCACACCCAGACGCTGGGAATCGTCCTCAACGTCAATGTGGCCTTTCAGATTCAGGAATTTGGGGCCTATGACCCGACGGTTCCGTACGATTACGTGACGGCGTGGGCCGCCGCCACGCGAAAGCACACCCCCGGTCCGGCCGGGAGTCCGGTGGTCCACCCATGGAGCAATGTGTTCTGCCCAAAGGTGGGCACTGCCGGCGCGGCCCGGACGTTCGGTATCGGGTTCGTCCTGGAGCACCTGGGTTCGCCTGGCCCGCGGGGTGCTGTGTTCGACAGACGGATAGGGAGCGAGAACCTCTATCGGATCCCAGACGTGGCGGCGGCGACTTTGACTCGACTGCCGCCGAACGGGCATCTGCCGGCGGACAGCGCCGAGGGCACGCCCGTCTCCGTCACCCATCCAGATCCCGCTTCGTGGAAAGTCGTGACCCATGCCGCCACTCCTCAGGTCCTCCGGCTGCACCTCACTGATTTGCCGGGATGGCACGGCACCATCGACGGCCGCCCACTCCCTCTGACCACGTACGGGGGCATCATGCTCCAGGCCAGGATCCCACCCGGCCGGCACGTCATCGAATTGAACTACTGGCCTGACGCATTCAGCGTTGGGATCATTCTGGCTGTGGTTACCGCCATCGTCCTCATATCTGGGGTAGCCACAGAGGGCGTGCGGCGTCGGAAGAGGGGCCGCAGCACAAGCACCGACCTTGCCTCGTCGGGATGATGCCGCAGATGTGACGGTGGTTTCCGGAATCAGTCTGCCGTTCCCTTGCAATCATGCAGACGTCAGGCCGGTATGCACAACGGCTTGCCGGGGCGTCGACCGTCGACAACCAGCCGCGGGCTCCCAGGACGGCGGGTGCGGCCAGCGAGGCGTGGAGTCGAACCGGAGTGAGGATCGACCGGTCCGCCGCTTTCACCCGGCTCCTCTCACCTGCTCCTTTTCGATCGGATCCGGCGTGCATTAGCGTCACGGGCACCATGGGTCTGTTCGCAAACCGCAGGGTCAACAGCTACTTGAAGGACATCGATCGTGCTGCCTGGTCGGCCGCTCAGGCACAGCCGAAGGGTTCACCAGAATCGGCGTTCTACTTCGGAGTTGTGTCAGCAGCCAGGCAACGCCTGGGCACCGAGCCGCGGCCAACCAATAGGCAGACGTGGTTGTATTCCGTGCTCCCCTCAATGGCACACGGCTGGGTGTTCGCGACTGAGCAAATCGTGCGTAACACAGAAGAGTGGGATCCAGCGTTTCAGTTTGTTCTGCCTCTGCCGCCGGAAACGAAGCTCTACAACCGTGGGAGACTGCGCACCTCCAGAACGATCTGGCACGACAGTGTCGACGATTTCGATTATGCGTTGCGTCTACTCGGGCGGGCTTCGTCGAAAACCGGAAAACGGGATGAGGCGGTCACGCGGCTCAACAATGCCCGAGAGGGCTTCGCTCATCTCTGGCCCCGAATGAGTTGGAGAGATTCCACTTTCGGGCGTTCGCTTGTGGCTCAGTGCCAGCACGTCATCCTGACCATCACGATAGGCGACCCGGCTCGGCTGCAACAGGAGAAGGACAAAGCCGCGTCGTTGTTGGCGACAGCGAAGCGATGTTCGCCCGCTTGGAGTTGGTCGGTGGATAACGAATACTGACGCTGGGTGGCCAACGCAGCCGCGCCAGAGGGCCCCCCAATCCGTCCCGCAACATCGATGCCGACTTGGCAACCAGCGGCCAGCGAGTGCCATGCCCCGGCTGTCCTCCGGATACCGCTGAAGACCTTGACGGCGTGCCGACTCGTCTTCGGCCCGCTTCCGGCCTCGCCTGCTGGTTGCCACCGGTACCTCCACACGTTGCCGAGTTGAATCGAGGTGAGAGCGACTGGCCTCCGCTCACTCGGACCTGCAAGATCCCGAGAACTTCGGGGTGCAGGATCTGAATTCCCACGTGTGTCCCGGGGCAGAAAGGATCGGAATGGTCCGGTCGATGGAGCGCTCGCGGGACCTGCCACGTGCGTTGTGCAGGCTCACGCTAGCGTTTCCGCATGGGGGTGCGACTGATCCGTGATTCCTGTCCCGTTGGATCCAGCGGCAGCGTGCCCGAGTCGTACTCTGCAGTCGACCCGGTCGCCTCGGATTCGGCCGACGCATGGTAAACGATGAGGTGATCGACTCACCCCCAGCATGGAGCGGGATCCCCCACCCGGTCACCCACCCGGTCTGTACTTCTCAGGCAGTCGTCGTTGCCTACCTCCGTTTCGGAGTCGCCGCCTACTGGCCGTTGCTTCCGTCCATTTTGCACAAGGCCCTGAGCACGCCCAGATGACCATCACCCACAGGTCCGTCACCGAGGAACAAGTGAAAGTTGAAGCAGCCCCGAAGGTGACGGCCCGCTACCGAGTGATCGTCCTCTGCACGTTCTTGATCCTTTGCGCGGAATGGATCGCGGTGCTCGAGCTCATCCGCAGTCACGGCGCCATCATCTCCGGCGACGAATCCCATTATCTGGTCGGCGCCGTCTCCATCGGGCGGTTTCGGACCCTCAACATGAACCCCGGGTACAACTTCGCCGTCGAGCACCACATCATCTTTCCTTGGGTGGCCCGACCCGGTCCTCACCTCGCCGCGGCGATCGGGCAGGCCCATCTCAGCCACGGGCTCTACTTCCTCACGCACGCCACCGGCTTGTCGGCGCTGCTGGCCATCCCCATGCTGGCTGGAACACGGGCGGCCGAATTCGCCCTGATCGCCGTCCTTGGTGCCCTCGCCGTGGGTCTGATGCACCTTGTCGGGGAGCTCAGTGGTATCCGGTCACCGTGGCGGATCGCCGTCGCCGGGCTGTTCCTCACCCCGGCGCTGGCCCTGGCGGCCACACAGGTCTATCCAGATCTCATCAGCGGCCTGGCCATCGCCATCATCGTCATCATCATTGCCGGCATCGAGGTCAGGCGGAATTGCACCGGGCCTCAGCTCCTGGCTGCAGCCCTGCTGTTCGTGGTTCTGCCGTGGCTCGATCAGAAGAACGTACTGCTGGTCCTGCCCCTCCTGGTCGCATTTGTGACCGTGTCGGTGCGGGCTGCATTGCCGCGCAAGCAACTCGGTTGTGTCGTCATCCCCGTTGCCGTCGGTCTGGGCGCACTCCTGGCGCTGAATCTGTATTCGTTCGGGAACCTCCTGGGCAACCCGCAGCCGATCTCCCTGGTCAGCGTCGACACGCTGACCCGGTCGATCGCGCTGCTGTTCGACCGCCGTCAAGGTTTGTTCGTCCAGATGCCGGCGGCCGTGCTCGGCGTAGCGGGCCTCTGGGCCATGCGGCACCGGTTTCCGGTCGCGGTCATCACCTCGGTGGCTGTCATCGTGCTCACGGTCTACGGGAATTCGACACAAGAGATCAGTTTCGGCGGTGGAAGTCTGGTTGGAAGATTCCAATGGCCGACGTTGCCGCTGCTCGTTGCCTTCGCCGGCTTCTACCTACTTGAGTTGCGGCTGCGCCGGAACCGCGCTCGTCGCCATCCCCGCCCTGGTCCTCGGCGTACTTTCGGTCGTCCAGTTCATTCCCATCTTGCGTAACGAGCACGTCCTTTACAACCATATCGGTTGGGACCCGATTACCTACACCGGTTGGTGGGGCGGGCTGGACCCTTCTCCTGTGCTCGGATACATAGGGGGCGTCACGCTCACCGATGTCGTTCCTGCAGCGACGCGCTTGACCGGTATCGCCGGATCAATTGCCGGCACCGATCCGTGGGCCAGTCCGCGAGTCCTGTGGGGACTCTCCTGCGAGGTGCTGGTGTGTGCAACCGGTACGTACCTGCTGATCCGACTGCTTGCCCGTCCACTTCGTGTCAACCTTCTGTTCCTCGGAGCTGCAGTGGCCACCATTGCCCTCACCCTGGCCATGACCCTGTCCACGGCCGTCCTCTTGCCCGCCCCGGTCACGTTCCCGGCGGCAAGGTTTGCCATCTCGCACGGAACGCGGCATGGGACGACCGTCGTCGTCACCGGGGTCAACGAGCACGGCACGGTGATCGAGGGTCCATCGTGGCATCTCCCGCCCGGTCGTTACTCGACGACGATCACCTATCGGCTCACTGATCTCGAGCCCAACGCGGCCTTGGTCAGGGTTCTCCTGGTGACCCGCCCACCGGCCGCCGGGATTGTCATCCTGAACCAGTCGACCCTTCAGCCTGGTCGCGCCGGCCTGACCCTGCCATTCACAGTCCACACCCCGGGGAAGCTGGTCATCCGAACCTCATGGAGCGGCTCCGGCACGCTGACCATCAAGAACATCGTACTGACGAAGCTCGCCTCTGGATGACGGTGAGAATTCAGGGGTGCCCGACTCAGCCCGTCACCCGCACGGCGAGTTGGGCCGGGGGGTCGGACGCAGGAGGGATCCATTGGGATCCCTCCTGAACGACGGCCGGATTCCAGTAGTAGTTTCCGGGCACCTCGGGGCTATGGACGAGTATGCGGGCGACAAGCTTGTCGCCGGAAACGACGTCGCGGGGGAGGGGAGTGCGGACTCCCTCCCAGACCTGGGGCTCTCCGTCCTCGGTCATCCAGTGATAGGACAGATGGATGGGGAAGGGGCCTCCGTTGCTGCACCAGGTTTCGGCCCCGCGGTTGCCGATCTCAACCGCAAACGTCGTCGCGGACAACGTGGGGACGACCGCAGGACCAGATTCGCGCAGAGCCATCGACGCGAGGGGATCCGTCAGAAGGGCAGTCTGAGGCATGGAACCAGCCTGCCTGCGAAGCTCCTCGATCTGGAACTCGCGAACGGAGATGGTGTAGTCGCGCCGCAATCGGTCCAACGCCGAGTCCAGTGCGACCTCACTCTTCAGGGCCGTCGTCGTACCCTCCAGCTTGCGCCGGATGCGACCAAGCCCGGCTTCGAATGAGGGAAACCGCTCGAATGTCTTCCTGCTGGGCGGTTGGGTGTACCGGGACGTCGTCTGGGGGACCCGATGGAAGTGGAATCGCTGCGACAGCCGCATGTAGAAATCCCAGTCGTCGAGTACCCGCGTGAACCTCTCGTCGAATCCCCCGACTGCGGACCAGGCATCACGCCGGATGCACATCGAGCAGGCGATAGGCGCCTTCCGCATCATCATGAGCTCACTCCGGTCGAACTCCCACACCTGATTGCCGATGATCCGCGTCCCACCCTCATCGTCGGCCAGGGCCACGTCAGTGTCGGTGAAGAGGATCCGAGCGTCAGGATGGCGTTGAGCAGCCGCGTCCAACACCTCGAGGTGGGACGGGTAGTACACATCGTCATCGTCCAGAATGCAGATATAGCGACCACGAGAGCGCTCGAACCCGGAATTGATGGCCCCGGACTTGCCCACGTGTGCCGGAAGCTCGACCAGATGCATATCGAAGTTCCGGCTCGCACTGTCTGCGAGCTCGGCGATGCTCGGGCCCCCGTCGTTGATGAGTACGACTTCAAACCTCCGCGGCTCCACTGTCTGTGCCGCCACGCTGTCGAGGGCAGTGGCCAGCTGCCAGCGGCCGCCGGTCGTCCTGATCAGGATCGAGAAGTCGGGAACACTCATGCCATTCGGTCTCATTCTTGTGCAGTCCACAAGGTCAGTCCACGGACGGTTTTGATCTGAGCACCGACCTCGAGGCTCCGGTGCACTCTAACCAACGCTCCCCGGGGGGCAATTCGGCGGATAGGTCAGGCTGGGGGCCGAACGGCTCCGACAGATCCTCGGGGGGTGAGTGGGCGTACACTCGGAGGAGACAAGACATGGGGGCCGGCGATGGCTATCGAGATGGCACATCGGTACGCGGGGATCAGCGCAAAAGCGTACGAACATCCGGCCGATCGTGCGGCCACCTCTGCGCTCCATTCTGTGCCCTTGCTCGACAAGGTCATCAAGCGGCTGACTGATCTGGGACACGAACGCCGCCTCCGACAGATCGTGATGGGGAATTCCGTCCGCATCGGGAGTGAGCAGATGCCCGATTTGTGGGCCGATTATGTCCGCTGTGGGACGATCTTGGATCTTCCGGCTGTCCCTGAGCTGTATGTGACCAATGATCCCGTGGTCAACGCAATGACCATCGGAGCCAAGACGCCCATTGTCATCGTCAAATCGTCCCTCGTGGGCTCGTACGAGGCCAACGAGACCCAGACGGTGCTCGGCCACGAGCTCGGGCACGTGCTCTCCGAGCACTACTACTACACAACTGCCCTCATCTTGATGCGACAGTTCATAGAGGGTGCACTTCCGAGGTCCCTTCTGTTGGGGCTCCCCGTCAGGGGGATGTACCTGGCGCTACTCGAATGGGCCCGCGCGGCAGAGCTCTCTGCCGATCGTGCCGCAGCGCTCGTCATGGCAGATCCGCTCGAACCCTGTCGAGTCCTGATGCGGATTGCCGGAGGGGCCCTCCCCGGAATGAGCTTTGATGCGTTCCTCAAACAGGCGGCCGACTACGACGGCGAGGACGATCTCTTCTCGCGTCACTCCCGGTTCTGGGTCGAGATGAGCCTGACGCACCCGATTGCCGTCAGGCGGGTCAGAGAGATGATCGAATGGGTCCAGTCCGGTGATTACAACCGGATCGTCGACGGGAACTATCCCCGGAGGGGGCAGGAACCACCCTCGTCGGTTGAGTTCGACGCAGCCGTGGCTCACTATCGAGATCGGTTCTCAAGGTTCCTCGACCGGACAGCCGGAAATGTCCAAGACCTCGGGAAGCAGTTCAGCGACTGGCTCAACAAGCGCCCCGCCGGCGAAGACGGAGGCGACGACGTCGATTGAGGCTCCCCGGCACCGGTTCTCCGAGCGCCAATCGAGCCGATCCTTCGGGGCCCGTGCCGTTCGGAGCACCGTGAGCGCTGACGGGGGACCGCCATCCGTGGTTTCCGTCTCCGGTGACATGATCAGAAACGGCTGGTCCGGGGTAGGATTCTGCCCGTGAGGAGCGAGTTCGTCCGGGAACGTACATGGGTCGACGGTGAGCACCTGCAGGTAGGGAAGGGGTCCTTCTTCCTGAGCACCGACCCAGGCGTGTTTGGGACGCTGGCCTCGGAAATTGACCGATTCATGTTGCTGAAGCAGCGGTCGATGATCGAGTCCCTCGTCGACCAGGCACCGGACAGAGTCGAGAACATATTCGATCTCGGCATCTACAAGGGTGGCAGCGTGGTGCTGTACAACGAATTGTTCCAACCCAACCGATTGGTGGGTATCGAACTGAGCCACTATCGGGTGCGGGCTCTCGACGAGTTCATACGCCTCCACTCTCTCGACGAGGTCATCCATCTCTACTACGGCACCCTTCAAAACGACCAAGATCGACTGAGAGACATCGTTCGAGATGAGTTCGGCGACGAGCCTCTCGATCTCGTCGTCGACGATTGCTCCCACCGATATGGTCACACGAAACGCTCGATGAACGTCTTGCTACCGCGGCTCCGTCCGGGCGGCCTGTACGTGATCGAAGACTGGGGTTGGGCGCACTGGCCCGGTGACCGCTTTCAGGGCCGGAAGAACCAATACGCAAAGGAACGGTGGCCTCTGTCCAGATTGATCCTCGAGTTGGTCATGGTGTCGGCCAGCCGCCCCGGCTTGGTCAAGCGGGTCGACGTCACAGACGGTACCGTGTACGTGACGAGGGGCACGGACATCGTCACGGATCCGGATTTCGACGTCTCGAGGTGTTACTTGACGTCTCGTAGAACGCTTCTCAGCAGGATTCCTCGCATCTCGTTGCCGACGGAGCAGCAATGGCGCAACCTGTACCATCATCTGCCGCACACCCGTCCAAGGGGGCGGCCGAGCTAGCGACGACTGCTCTGGTGGGCTCGACGAACTGGAAGACTGGCGACACGATCATCCGTGTCGGGGAACAGTGGCAAGAACCCCAAGAGGTATCCGCAACCTGACGCCTACGAGCTGATTCGACGGCGTAAGCTCGGAGCCGTGGTCGTCAACGATATCGAGGCACGGGTCCGGTCGATCTGCCTGACCTTGCCCGGCGCCACGGAAAGGGCCAGCCACGGCGCCCCCGCATTTTTCGCCGGAAAGCAGTTCGTGATGCTTTGGCCTCATGGCCATCACGGAGACACCTTTCCCCATCTGTGGTGTGCGGCGCCGTCCGGAGCCCAGGCGGCGCTCATCGCCGCGGCGCCGGACCGGGTCTTCCGGCCCCCCTACGTCGGTTCACGCGGGTGGATCGGGGTACGTCTCGATGGTCAGCCGGACTGGGATGCGGTGGAGATGTTGTGCAAGGAGGCGTTTCGAACGGTGGCGCCCGGGAAGTCGCTGCCGATGCTTGACTCGAGATCCTGAAACCGGTTTGCGTCATCATCGGGGCCGGATGCCGCAAAAGTGAACACGTGAGCTGGGCATCATGAGGTCGAACAGCACCCCGATTCCCGCCCGGTACCTCCCAGGTGACCCCTTTCCGCACAGATGACACCGCAATGAGTGACGAATATCGATCTGGGTTTCCAAAGTACCTGCTGAAAGGTATATTTTGTGGATGCGGTATTTGTGGATAGGGGCCCTCGTCGTTATCGCTCTCTTCGGTAGCGCCTGTTCGGGATCGGCGAACACTCCGACGATCCACTTTCACTTCCCGAAGCGAACGACGACAACGACAACGACCACGGGCGTGCTCCCGACGGCGACGACGCTGGCGTCGGGACCGAACGACCAAGCGGCATGTGCGAGCTTTGCTGCCCTGAGCCACGAGGTCGGCCAGAGCCACCGGCGCGTAGCGAACGCCTTCAGGACACTGTTCCGGGACCTGAGGGTGGCCGAGAACCTGAATCTGCGTCGAGACGGCCACGCGGCGGCAAGGGCGCTCATTCTGGACCGGGTCGCTGAATTCAGGAGCTCCTTCGTAGCCATCTTCGTTCTCTGCAAAGCGATGAGTTAGTCCATCCCGCCACCCCGGCCTTTTCCGATGGCAATGAGGCAAGGCCGGGTGGTCAACCTGGCTCAGGTCGGCGGTGAACGATCTTGCCTGCAGCGGTCGGCTGATAACCGGTGATCACGCGGTTCAGGTCGTGGTTCACACCAGAATAGCCTCCCGAACTCCTTCCCCTCAGATCATCATCCTGTGTTTGCTCCGGCGGACGAATCTATCGGCCGCATCGGCCAGGTCGGTCTGCACCTGTCGCTGGGCCTCAAGCAACTCGTCGGCCCAGAGCATCTGCAACACCTTGCGGAGCCGGTCCCTGTTGTGCAGCGACCGCGCTACGTCGAAGGCCTTCTGGAGTACGTCATGCAGGATTTCATCGTGGGCCGGTGGTGGGTCCAGCGAAGTACGTCGATTGGCCAGCATCTCGGCGAACTCCTCGTACCAACGGTGACTGGACGCAAACGAGTCCCGCAGGACAGCGCCGGCAATGGCCACCGGCTCCGGCTCCGGCCGCCCGGCAACGGAGGGAAATGCCGGCAGCGTGGAGAGCGTGAAGGCCGCCAGTCGAATCCGGTTCGATCCGGTGAAGAGGTTGGCCACGGTCTCGACCGGAACCACCTTTGCGCCCCGCTCGGCCAGAAATTGACGGAATGCGTCATCCAGCCGCAGGTAGGCACTGTGCGATGCTCGCTGCCCGGGTTCGGTGTCAACCTGTCCGGTCGTCGCCGTCAAACGGTCCACCGCGTCGGCCAGATAGCCCGAGTTGGCCACGAACGAATCGGACAGGGCGCGCCCGAGTGCCGCGGTGGCGCCCCGGGGCCAGAACAGCAGCCCCACCGCGATGCTCACTGCACATCCGATGGCGACGTCCACGATCCGGGTCAGGCCCACCTTCCAGCCGACGGGAGCGATGATATTGAACAGGATGATCACCACCAGCGTGAATCCGGCCTGGCCGGCGGCGAATGAGATCATCGACGGGGCCACACCCGACACCAGCACCGCCACCGGAAGGACCGCCCAGAGGAGCACCTCGTGGCTGCCCATACCGATCATGAGGGCCGAGCCGAGGACGAAACCCACCGCCGTGCCCGCGATGGCCCGCAGTGCCGTCGCCCCCGTGCCCAGGGCATTGGACCGGAGTACGGACAGCGTTCCCAGCACGACCCAAAACCCGTGCTCGACATCGGTCACCTCGACAACGGCCACGGCCAGCGCCAGACCGGCCGCCCCACGAACCGAGTTTCTGAACCACACCGAGTGGAATGACAGATGCGAAGTGAACCGGCTCCACATCATGCGCGAGGAAGGCTCGCCCATCGCGCCCAGCCTCTGATCGCCCTCGGGCTGAGCGCCGGCCGCCTCCAGCGTCGCGTCGGCCACCAAGGCGGTCGCCGTGCCCAGTGCCCGAGCTCGGAAGCTCGGGTCCAGCGAGGCCGCCAACCCTCCGTGCATGTCGACCTCCTCCGCCCACTGCCGGTCATCGGCCAGCTGGTGATCGGGATGCGATCGGGGGTCGATCAGTGTGGACACGGTGACGTCGAGGTCGGTGGTGATCAGCCGGTCCAGGCGTCGGGTCGAATCCTGCAGCGATCGGACCAGGTCCGCATCGTCGACCGGGTGGCCATCCCCGTCGCAGATCAGTGATGCGCTCAATTGCAAGACCTCACTCGCGGCCTGGAACGCCCGCCGCACAGGAGGCAGTCCGAGGACCGCCTCCTGGTCCGGAGTCAGCGTCGCATTGCCCGCCACCCATTCCACCCGACCGACCAGCTTGGCCAGAGCCACGGCGGTGGCGGCGGCGCCGGTCGGAGGATAGGGCGTACCCGCGAATTGATCCCGAAGCCTGGATAGCTCGGCCGTGGCCGTGATCTGAGCTCCCTGATCGAGCCTGCCCTCGGCGTGGGCGGACGCCAGCTGGGCCACCGCGGCCACGGTGGCGGCCAGGCGGCGGCGGAGGTCGTCGTGCCAGGGTGTCGGCCAGATCAGCATGCAGGCTGGGATGCACAGGACACCAGCCGCGACCCAGCCGACCAGTCGGGCCCCGATGGCCGTCGCGGGCGCGGCGACAGCAACCGGCAGCACGAAGACGAGAAGGGCAGCCGTCGCTCCCGTGGCAGCCTGGGGGGAGATGATCCCGGCGAACAGCACGCAGAACCCGACGACGGCCATCACCACCACCGACGCCACCTTGTCGGTCGAGATTGCCGTACCGACCGCGATGAAGCAACCTCCGACGAGGAAGAGACCGAGATACGACCCCAGTCGGGTGCGGGGTCGTCCGGGAAAGTCGACCAGGAGCAGGATGGCGAACGCACCGAACGCGCCGAAGAGACTCGTCTGGGCGTCGGTGAAAAGGAGATGGGTGAGACCGAACACGAGGGGCATGACCACCGCCGCCCGCACCGACCGCTTGATGGCGAGGAGTCCTGGGTCCTTCTCCGCCAGCCATGTGGCCATGGACGGCCGTGAGTGGCGTGTGCCTTCCGGTGTCGGGGCGACCTCGGTCATCGGCTCAACGGGGTTCGTGCCGGAAGCAGACCGGTGAACGAGCATCGTGCATATGCCAGGTGAAACTACCCGGGCGAAGCCCGGATCGCCGAACGGCTACGGCCGGGCGTCTTTGCCGATCTGCCTCCCGGCAACGAAAGAACGAGAGCGGGCCACCTGGCTGACCCGACCCGGTGGTCAGATCGTGCCGTCGGTCACCGCCCGTTCGATCCACGGGATCACATCCTGCAGCAACTTCTCGAGGCTGGTCGTGGCCTCGAAGTCCAGGAGTCGCTTCGCCTTCTCGGTGGATGGGACCCTGCGGCTCACATCATGGGGAAACGGGGGATCGGACGTCCAATGAAACGGCACGCCGGCCCCCTTGATGGCGGTCCAAATGGCTTCGGCCAATTCGAGGACGGTCGTCGACTCGTCCGTCGAGAGGTTGAAGTCCTCGTTGAGGGCTGCCGGATGCTCCATCGCCGTGACGATCCCTTCGGCCAAGTCGCCACCGTAGGTGTAGTGGCGGATCTGACTCCCGTCGCCCAGGATGTGCAGGGGGTCCTGCCCCTTGATGACCTTCTGCACCAGGTCCGGGACCACATGGCTCATAGCGAGACGCACGTTGCCGCTGAGGATCTCGACGTCTCCGAGCGCTCGACGCTCGCCGACTCCCACGCAGTTGAACGGTCGGATAATGGTGAACGGCAATTCGTACTGGTCGAAGGCCGCCCGGGCGAAATATTCGACGGCCAGCTTCTGGAAGCCGTAGGACGAGACCGGTGGCGGGACCTCGTGCTCTTGGCCTTCGTGCGACGGCCAGCTGTCGGCCGACTCGAAAACCATCGACGAGCTGAGGTAGGTCACCTTCTTCAGCCTGCCCTTCTGATGGGCCCTGATGGCTGCGTCGCACGATGCCGCGGTGATCCGCTCGTTGGTGGCCAAGAGGTCGTAGGCGTAGGTGTGGAAATAGGAGATACCGCCGATCATTGCCGCCCCGGCGATGAAGTGGTCACAGTCGGCCAACAGGTCTTCGACAACGTCGATGTCCCTGGCATCGCCTTCGACGAACCGGTACCGGGGGTTTTCGTCGTACGACCGGCGGACAGGCCCGTATTTCGAGTAGTTGTCCAATCCGATGACGTCGTGGCCCCGATCGAGGAGCTCCTTGACGACGTAGCCGCCGATGAATCCGGCCGAACCTGTCACCAGTACTGTGCTCATGTGGTCTCCATTCGCTTGGTGGCCTCGCGAATCTGCTCGAGATCGAGTCGTGGCCCGAAGGCAAACCGCCACCACCGCAGGTAGTGGGGCAACCATCCGAATAGCTGGAAGTTTGACATACCGTGGTGTCGCTCGAGCCAGATTGTCGGCAGTTCCGCCACCGGAGCCCTGGCCCGGCGGGCCTTGGCCACCAGCTCGATGCCGATCTCGAAGCCGGCCTGGGAATTGATGCCCACGTTCCGGATGAACTCGGCGTCATAGGCTTTGAACGAGTTGGTGGCATCACGGGTCCCAACTCGGGCCAGCGCCCACAGTGTCAGGCCGGCCATTCGGGAGAGCAGGGACTTCATGGCCGGTCCGCCTACCTGCTGTCCCCCCCGCGAGTACCTGGACGCCGCCGCCACCACCACCCCGCGTTCGACCAGCCGGACAAGCGAGTCGATCTGCTGCGGATCGTCGCATCCGTCGGCCATGGTCACCACGATGACCTCGGCGGCGGCCCGCTCCATCCCGTAGCGGATGGCGTGTGCCGGCCCCGGTGCCACATCATTGATGAGAGCACGGACGCGCCCGTCCACCTTGGCAAATTTCTCTACATAGGGGAGCGTCGAGTCCTCCGGTGAGTCGACGACGACCACGATCTCACTGGGAAGGTGAACGATTTCCGTCAGACGGGTGAGGACGTCTTCGATCTGCGGACCCTCTTCGTACGCAGGAATGACGATCGAAACCCTCGGCTTCATACCACTACCCCCTGTCCCCTGAGGTTCCAGATGTCGACGACGGGCTGGCGGATGGCCAGATCCGCGTACTCCCGATGCGGCGTTCCGATCACGATGAGGTCGGCCCGGTCGAGGACCTGCTCCAGCGGACACAGCTCGTCGTCGTTGGCGACGAAGGGATCGGCGGTCAGAACCGCTCGGGCGCGCACCTTCAGGACCCGCTTCAGTTTGTAGGAGAGGCTCGATCGGTTGTCGTCCGATCCGCCCTTGAAGGCCATGCCGAGGATGCCCACGGTCATTGCATCGAGATCGAACCGTGCCGCCAAACGCGAAACCAGGTAGAGCGGGAGGCCTTCATTGATCTGCATGCTGGCTTGGCCGAGGGCGAAGTTGTTGTTGTTGAAGGCGGCCAGCTGCATGGTGTCTTTGAGCAGGCAGGGTCCGGCCGCAAAACCGGGCCCGGGAAGGTCTGCCGCCCGCGGGTAGTCTTCGATCACTGCGCTCCGGATCCGCTCGTAGTCCAGGCCGAAATCGTTGGCCATCATGTAGAGCTGATTGGCGGCGGCGAATTTGATGTAGCGGTACGAATTGGTGAAGAGCTTGGCCAGCTCCGCCTCTTCGGGCTCCACCCGCACGATCGACTTCGTGAGCTGACCGAAGAGCCCAGCGGCACGTTCGTAGGCACGATCGGTGCGGGCGGCGACGATCTGGGGCAGTGAGTGGAGTTCCTCCATGGCCCGGCCCTCTGCGATTCGCTCGGGACAGAAGGCCACGTCGATGTTCTTTCCGAGGCGCGTCACAAGGCGCTCGACCATTCTGGTGACGCCTGGGAACACCGTGCTCCTGAGGATGAGGACCTGCCCGTCGTTCAACTCATCGGCCACGTCCTCGAGCACCTCGACCACCGCCTGTGGATCCGGGTTGAGATGCTCGTCGATCGGCGTCCCGATCACGATGACCAGGAACTCGCAGCGACCCACCGACGACACGTCGGCCGAAACCGAGAGCCTGCCGTCGGCCAGAGTGCGCCGGAGCACCTCGGGCGCCCCGGGTTCGAGGTGGGGCATCTTGCCCGAACGCACGCTGTCGACCGCGGCCAGATTGGTGTCGTGCAGCGTGACGGTCAATCCCGAATCGGCCAGCGCAAGGCCGAGGGGTAACCCGACGTGGCCGCAGCCACCGAGGATCGTGACATTGGTACTCCGCCCAGCCCCCATCGGACCATGGTAGCCAGAGCATGGGCACTCGGCAACCAAAATATCGCCCGCCATCTGCCAGAATCTGTCCCTGCATGCGTGGTGAATGCCAGCCCCGACGGCTTTGGGCTTCCTGGCCGCCGGAGGGAGACCCGCCGGCTGGCCGGACGACGGCTCCTCGATCTCGGTGACCACTTTCCCACCACCGGCGCGAAGAGGCTCGGCCTCGGCATCCACCCGGGCCACCGCCCGGTCACACCGCGCCCGGTGGCGAGGCACCCCCGGGGCAGGTGCTGTTCCAACTCCCCTCATTTACCGACAACATCGCGGGGACCTCGACCGGCACCATCAGTGAGGAGTCGGGGACGGGGACGGTGACGGCGTCGGCAGGTACGAAGACCAACATCGTCCGGATGTGTCGGGTCCCGACGGAGTAGCCGCCATGTCTGGCCCACCGTGCTCCGGCACCGTCCCTGCCCCGGCGCGAGACAACGCACGCCAATCGTGCACTGAAGTGAGCCTGCACTGTATATTGCACCCATGCGGCATCTCTGGATCATCGGTTTGTCGGCGCTTGCCTTTCTCGGCGCGGGATGTGCCTTCGGAAACGCGACAAGCACGACCTCCACCACCGCGAAGACGGCGAAGACGCCGACCACGGCCACCACCGCGGCAACAGGCACCGTGAGCAAGACAGCCGGCCCGAAAGACAAGGCGGCCTGCGCCAGTGTGGCCACGCTCAAGAGCGACGGAGCCAAGGGGATCAAGCCCACGGGCGCCGAGTTCAGGCAGGTGATCAAGAAGTTGCGGCACGCGGAGAACACCAAACTGCACACCGAGGGGACCTATCTGGGCAAGGACCTGGTCGAAGGCAAGACCGCCAAACTCGATCACACGGAGACCGTCATCACCGGCATCTGCGCCAGCATGGGGCTGACCTGAGCCACCAGGTTCCGGTCGACGCAGGATCCTGGCAGAGACCGGTACCCGAATGGCCAGGCCGGGCGCCCACACTGTCGATGCCTACAAGCAGTACGGGGTCGGGGATGCGGCGGTGCACGCCCTCCGGGGGGTCAGCGTCGAGTTCGCCGCCGGTTCGTTCACGGCCATCATGGGACCGTCCGGTTCCGGCAAGTCGACCTTGCTGCACTGCGCGGCCGGACTGGATCGCCTGACCTCGGGCCGCGCCTACATCGGTGACCTCGAAGTCTCCGGCCTGTCGGAGAACGACGCCGCCATCATGAGACGGAATCGAGTCGGCTTCGTCTTCCAGTCCTTCAACCTGTTGCCGTCGATGTCGGTGATGGAGAACATCGTGCTTCCCTTCTCCATCAGCCGGTCCACGGTCGACACCGCCTGGCTCGATCACGTCATCGACATCCTCGGGCTGGGTGACCGCGTCCACCACCGCCCATCGGAGCTGTCCGGCGGCCAGCAGCAGCGGGTGGCGGTGGCCCGGGCCCTGGCCCCGCGACCGGAGGTGGTCTTCGCCGACGAGCCCACAGGCAACCTCGACACCAAGGCGGGGACCGAGCTGCTCGAGCTGCTCGCCGGGGTGGTCCATGCCAGCCTGCAGACCGTGGTCATGGTGAGCCACGATCCGCGGGCGGTCGGCTTCACCGATCGCGCCGTCTTCCTGGTCGACGGCGTGCTGGTCGGCGACCTGGCCGACCCGACCGCCGACACCGTCCTCGACCGGGTCCGCCTGTACGAGACCCAGTGATCCGGGTCGCCGTCACCGAGGCCAGGGCCCACGGGCGACGGCTCGGACTCATCGCCGCCGCCATCGTGGTGGCGGTCACCTTCATGGCCGGGTCCTTCGTGCTGGCCGACAGCGTCCGGGCCACGACGGTCGCCCAGGCGTCGGCACTGCAGCCTCCCGATCTGGCCGCAGCAGTCTTCGGGCCCGGGTCGCTCCCACAGTCGGCGGTCGACGACATCGCCACGGTTCCCGGTGTCGCCCGCACCCAGCCGGTGGTGTCCGGCTACGGCCAGCTGCTGGTCGGCGGACGGCTCCTCGGTTCCTCCGACTCGGTGGTCGTGTCGGCCCCGACGGTGCCCGGCCTCAGTGCCGCCCACATCGTCCTCGGACACCAGCCCACCACCGGCGGGCAACTGGTGGTTGATTCGGGCACCTTCGATGCCGGGCACCTCCGGATCGGGCAGCAGGTCCGGGTGGTGTCCAGCCAGCCCGACCGGCTCTTCACCCTCGTGGGCGTGGTCCGGGGCACGGGCCTCCCCGGCTCACCCGACGCATCGGTCATCGGCGTCGACATGGCCGTGGCCCAACAGCTCACCGGTCTCCGGGGACGGGTCAGCGAAGTGCTCGTCTCGGCCACGCCCGGGCAGAGCCCCCGGGCCCTGGCGGAACGGCTGCGGGCGGCGGTCGGGCCTTCCGACCAGGTGCTGACCGCAGCCGCCCTCTCGGCCAACGTGGCCTCCCAGGCATCGGCGAAGGTCCTCTCGTTCACCACCACCCTGACCGTCCTCGTCTGCATCGCCCTGGTGGTCGGGGCGTTCATCATCTTCAACGCCTTCTCCCTCCTGGTCGCGCAACGGCGCCGGGAACTGGCCCTGCTCCGCTGCCTCGGGACCAGCCGCGCCCAACTGGCCCTCCTGGTCGCGGGCGAGGCAGGAGCGGTCGGGCTGGTGGCGTCCGCCGTCGGGCTCGGCCTCGGATTCGGCGCCGCCCTGGCCCTCCGTGCCCTGGTGCAGGCATCGGGCACCCCCCTCCCGACCGGCCCGCTCCAGTTGCACTGGTCGAGTGCCGTGATCTGCCTCGCCGCCGGGACGGGAGTGGCCGTGGCGGCGTCGGTCATCCCGGCCGAGCAGGCCGGGCGGGTCCCCGCCCTGGTCGCCCTGCGCCAGGATCCCGTAGCCGAAGGAACCATGTCCCACCCCGTCCGCCGGCCGGTCGCCGCGGCGATCGCCCTTCTCGGGGCCGGTCTGGTCACCGTCGGGCTGGTGGCCCCGGCGCCGGCCCTGGTGGTCGCCGGGGCGCTGTCGCTCGTCCTCGGTATCGCCGGCCTGGGCCAGGCGCCGGTGGCGGCCTCGGCCGGTGTGCTCGGATGGCCGGTCGCCCGCCTGTGGGGATTCGCCGGTTCCCTGGGCCGCCAGAACGCGGTTCGGCACCCCCGGCGGACGGCGGCATCGTCCGCCTCGGTGGTCGTCGGCGTGGCGCTCATCTGTGCCCTGGCCGTCATCGCCAGCTCGGCCCACGCGTCGGCCGACGACCAGCTCAGCCAGACCGTCCTGTCCGACTACGTCCTCACCGCGGCCGGGTCCGGCCCGGCCTCGGGCGGGCCCGCCGTCGTCCAGCCGATGCCCGCGGGCGTCGTGACCAGCCTGCGGGCCGAGCCCCACATCGGCGCGGTGTCGCCGATGTCGTATCTGACCTTCCACACCGACGGCCACGGGACGGACTGGGGCGCGGCCGTCGACACGTCGAACTTCACCCGCATGGTCGGCCTCGGTCGGATCCAGGGGAACCTCGGCGGCCTGCGCAGCGGGGGAGTCGCCGTCGAGCAGTCACTGGCCGCGGGTCGGGGTTGGCACCTGGGCCAGGTCCTCTCCTTCGTGTTCCCCGCCCACGACGGCGCCGCCGACCCGACCCGCTCGCTCCGCCCGATCACCGCCCTCTTCGACAGCCTGGGCTACTACGGAGGCTTCCTCTTCTCGGCGGCCACACTGGCCGGTGTCTCTCCCGACCTGCCGCCCTCGATCGTCTTCGTCGACGGGGTCCCCGGGGCCGGAGCATCGGTCACCCGGGCCGCCGTGGCCCGGGCGCTGGCCGGCTATCCCGAGGTGTCGGTGTCGGACCCGGCCCAGGTGCAGGCCGTGCAGGACCAGGCCATCAATCGCCAGATCGACCTGGTGGCCGTGCTCTCGCTGCTGGCGTTGATCATCGGGTATCTGGGCATCGTGACCAACCTCATGCTGTCGGTGACCGAGCGGGTACGGGAGATCGGGCTCCTCAGAGCCGTCGGGATGTCCACCCGGCAGCTCGGCGCCGCCCTGCGATTCGAGTCGGCCATCATCGCCGCCCTGGGGGCACTGGTCGGGGCGGTGCTCGGACTGTTCGGGGCCTGGACCCTGCAGCGCTCCCTGACCTCCGACGGGCTCACCACGCTGGCCATCCCCTGGCCGACGCTGATCGTCTACGTGGCCCTGGCCGTGATCGTCGGAGTGTTGGCCGGCGTCCTCCCGGCCCGCCAGGCCGCCCGCGTTCCCGTGCTCGAAGCGCTGGCCGAGGAGTAGCCCGGGCCGACCGGTTCGACCGGCCGGCCCGCCTTATGGTCTTGGCCTGGGTTGACCAAACGATCGGAAAGGCACGATGGGTTGACCGACGATAAAGGCACGATGGATTGACCGACGATCGGCAACGGGCGCTGCGGGTCGAGGGCACGTTCGCCTCGGCGCGGGAGCTGGAACGCGACGAACCCGACCTGGTGCTGCGCACCGCCGAGGAGCTGCGGTCCGGCGCGGAGACCGATCGTGCCGCCGGGACCCCGAGGGGCAGGGCCTACGTCCGCCGGATTCAGGAGCTGGTCGTCGAACGTCCCGAGCTCGGCATCGCCGTGGCCACCTCGCTCGGACTCGAGCACATCGCCGCCGACCTCCTGGAGGGAACGTCGGTCGAAGGCGTCCCCGGCATCGGGCCGGACGGTGCGGCGCTGTCCTCCACCCCCCGCGACAAGACCCGGCGCTGGGGCAAGACACTCGTGATCGCCTCGATCGTCCTCCTCCTGGTCGAGGCGGTCACCGCCGACGCCCTGGCCTCGGTGCTCCTCTACGTGTGGACGGCGGTGGCGCTCGCCCTCTTCTTCGTCGGGGTGTACCTGGTCATGTTGCGCGAGTGACGGAGCCGCCGACCGGCCCCGGCCGCTACTGGCCCGGGAGTCCACCGCCCGATTTCGGAATGGTGCTCCCGGTCGGGGCGGCAGCGTCGGCGGGCGGCGGGGGAGGAGCCGCACCCGCCTCGGGCTCGACATGCGGCTTCGGGACAGCCCCCTCGGCCGGGACCGCCGAAGGATCGTTGCCGACAGCCACCGCGGTGCCGGCCGCCTCCAGGGCATCGAGCTGACCCATGATGGTGGCCACCCTGGCCTCACCGTCGGGCTGGGGTCGCCCCCGCTCGCTCAAGAACACGTAGGCGCCGAGCTCCCGCAGCAGATGGTCGACCTGTTTGCCCGTCTGCATCTCCGCCAGCTTCGTCTGCCCCTGTTGCATTCCGGTCTGCGCCTTGTCGGCCAGAACCGTCGCCTGCGCCTTCACCTTGTCCATCAATCCCATGGCCCGGCCTCCAATGAACGCTGTCTTCGCGGAATTCTGCCGGCGCCGACGGCGCCGGGACGACTCGATTCCTCTTCCAACAGTTCTAGTCCAACGACCCGCCGGGGTCTGTCCGCCCGGCGGTCAGACCAGACTGGGGTGCTGGCGCACCTCCACCAGGCGCTCGGGCCGGTCCGGGCGGAACAGCGCCGCCACGACCCAGGGGATGTGCGCCAGTCCGTCGACCAGAAGCACGGATCCCATGCCCACCCCGATGCCACCGAGCACATCGGTGGGGTAGTGCCAGCGCAACACGATGACCGCGGCGCTCACGCCCACCGTGACCGCGGCCCCGGCCAGGGCCACCAGCGGTCGGAGCAACCTCGGCATGACCAGCGTGAGGGCCACGGCCAGTGCGGCCACGGCGGCGACCGTTCCCGACGGGTACGACGAACCGCCGGTGAGACCGATGTGCCGGCCCACGAGCGGCTTGGCCAGATCCTGCACGACGAGGACGGCGACCACCGGCGCCACCGCACAGGCCAGGGCGCGGACCCAGTCGCGCAGGACTCCGAGGACGAACACGGTCACCACACCCACCACCAGCGCGGTCAACGAACCGAGGGTCACGAGGTCGTGAGCCCAGCGCGAGCCGGAGTCGAGGGGCAGCACCTGGTAGCCCCACACATCGAGGCGATTGGGCCACGGCCGGTGGACGAAGACGAGACCGGCCAGGGCGGACAGGCCCAACAACAGGGCCCCGACTGTGACCTCGGCGGTGATGCCGACCGCGGACGCGGCCCGTGGGCCTCGGAGCCTGCCCGTGCCCGAACGCTGTCTTGCCATGGCCCAGAGGATACGGGCCGCCGGGCCCCGATCCGGCGCGGGCCCCGTTCGGCGGACCCGACGGCGGGGCGGGCGGGGACCGGGTCGCGGCACCGCCCGTACCGTACAATCCCTGGTCCATGGACACGGAGCCCCTGCGGGCGATGGCCCTGACGCCGACACCGGGCCCGGAGGCGCCGTGACGGCGACGGGGGTGCAAGCGGCCGGCGCCCAGCCCGCCGAGCTGCCGTCCCCGGGGCCACTTCCGGCTCGCACCGACCCTTCGGCGACCGGTGGGGGCCCACCGGCATCGCACCGCGTGCGAGCGCTCCTGATGGCCGGTGGGGCCTACCTGGTGCTGGCGCTCCTGCTGTGGTGGAACGTATGGACGTCGCATCCGACGTCCATAACGACCTGCGGCTGCGGTGACAGCTCGCTGTTCACCTGGTTCATCGAGTGGCCCGCCTACGCCATCGCCCACGGGCTCAGCCCCTTCTTCACGACCGCGGTCGGCTTCCCCGGGGGCGTCAACCTGCCCGCCAACACCAGCGTGCTGGCCATCGGCGTGGTCTTGGCCCCGGTCACCTGGCTCTTCGGCCCCGTGGCCTCCATGAACGTGGCCCTCACCCTGGCCCCGGCCCTGTCGGCCACAGCCATGTTCGTCCTGTTGCAACGCTGGGTGTCGTGGGCCCCGGCTTCCTTCTTCGGCGGCCTCTTCTACGGCTTCTCGCCCTTCGTGCTGGTCAGTCTGGCCGACGCCCACCTGATGTTGGGCATGGCGTTCGTCCCTCCGTTGGTCGTCGCCTGCCTCGACGAGCTGCTCGTCCGCCGGCGCCGGCGACCGGCGGCGACGGGCGTGCTCCTCGGGCTGCTCATCGTGGTCCAGTTCTTCATCGGGACCGAAGTCCTGTTGATCATGGCCGTCACGGCCGGCATCGGGATCGTCATGGTGGCCGTCTACGCCGCCCTGTCCCACCCGGCTGTCCTCCGACAGGCCGCCCGCCATGTCGCCGTCGGCTTCGGCGCTGCCGTCCTCACCGCCGGCGTGCTCCTCGCCTACCCGACATGGTTCGCCCTGGCCGGTCCGGCCCACCTCTCCGGACTCGTCTGGCCGCCCCACTATGCCGGCTACGAGGGCAACGCGGTGCGGAACTTCCTGGTCCCCACGCCGGCGCTCTCGACCGGCTTCTTCGGGTCGGCCATGAGCCGGGTGGTGGGGGGGAGCCAGGGGCCGATCCTCTCGTCGCAGTACGTCGGGATCGGAGCCGTGGCCGTCGTCGTCATCGGCACCGTCATCTGGCGTCGCGACCGGAGGCTGTGGCTGTTCGGAGCCGTCGCCTTGGTGTCGGCGGTGCTCTCACTCGGGGCCAGGCACCGGTCCTTCCTGCCCTGGCAGTTCTTCGCCCACCTCCCGCTGTTCGAGAACATCACACCGGGCCGGTTCGTGCTCATGACCTACCTCGCCGTCGCTGTCTCGTCGGGTGTCATCATCGACCACTGCCGCACCGCGGTGGCCCGGCGCCGACACCCGGCCCGGCACGCCCGGGCCGAGCGGTCACCCGGCGTATGGCGGCGGTTTCGGGCGGCGGTGGTGGCCACGATGGTGGCCGCAGTGGTGCTGGTCCCGTCCGCCGTCTACCTCTCGGCCAGCCTTCCCTTCACGACCCAGCCGGTGCTGCTTCCCACCTGGCTCAAGACGGTGGCACCCCACCTGCACGGACGACAGGTGCTGCTCATCCTCCCCGCCCCCTTCGCCGTGACCCAGACGGCCATGACCTGGCAGGCCGTCGACCGGATGGCCTTCTCGATGGTCGGCCAGGGTGGGCCCGCCGGTGTGCTGGCCCGGGCCGGGACCGAGCGCGCCGGTCAGTCCGCCATCGCCAACGCGACCTTCTTCTTCAGCCCCACCCAGGCCATCACCGGCCCGGATGCGGTGGCCACGCGGCAGGCCCTGCACGGATGGGGGGTCACCATGGTGGTCGTCCCCGATCAGCCCGGACTGCCGGCCTACGAGCGGATCCGATCGGTGACCGCGGCGGCGGCGCTGATGACGGCGGCCACAGGGAGACTCCCCGCCCATCGGGCGGACGCCTGGGTCTGGACCGGAGTCGACCGTGGCCGGCGGTGGGAGCCTCCGTCCACCGACGAGCTGTCGAGGTGCCTGGCCGGTCTGGGCTACGACGGGGCCAGGGCCATCGAGGCAGCCACCTCGTGCGTTGTGGACGCGGGCACGGGGCCTTCCTGAGCCGCGGGTCGGACCACGACGCGCCGGCGTCGTCTGCTAGACACCTCCGCATGCCGGATGGGGACGCACCGAAGCGGGCGCGTGGTGACCGGCGCCACCCGCGGAATCGGCAAGGCCACCGCCGTGGCTCTGGCCCGATCGGGATGGGATGTGGCCGATGACCGGTCGCACGCTCTGCGAGGGCGATGGGCGCGACGACTCCGACACCGGTGGAGGACGCGCCCTGCCCGGCAGTTTGGAGGCGACGGCGGACCTGGTCGGCGCGGCCGGTCGGCGCGCCCTCCCACTGGTGGCCGACCTCCACGACCGCGCCGCGCTGTGCGCCGCGGTGGAGCGGGTCGTCGCCGTCTGGGGCGGCGTGGACCTGTTGGTGAACAACGCGGTGGACACCGGGCCCGGAAGCATGGTCCCCGTGGTCGAGCTGACCGTGGAGCAGATGGAGGCCAAGTTGGCAGCCAACGTGGTGGCCAATCTCGTGCTCGTGCAGGCCGTGCTCCCGGGGATGCTCGAGCGCGGCAGGGGCACCATCGTCGACGTGACGTCGCACACGGCCACCGCCGACCCGCCGGGTCCGGTGGGCCGGGGCGGCTGGGGCTTGGCCTATGCCGCCTCCAAGGCCGCCTTCCACCGGTTCGCCCCGCTACTGGCCGTGGAGCTCGGGGACCGCGGGATACGGGCCTACAACGTCGACCCGGGCTACGTCGACACCGAGCGCCAGCTCCTGAATGCCGAAGCGCTCGGACTGGTCGGCCACTACTCGGGCGCACCGCCGTCCGTACCTGCCGCCTCCATCGCCTGGCTGGTGGAGCACCCCGAAGCGGTGGACAACGGCCAGACGGTCAAGGCCCTCAAGGTGGCCCTGGCCCACGACCTCCATCCGGACTGGCGCCAACCGGCCGGGTGAGCGCCGGGATCAGGCGCCGGCCGACGCCCGGCGCCGAGGTGCTTCCTCCGCGCCACCTTCCTCCGCGCCACCGAGAGCCGGCACCGGACCACCCGGCACCAGCCGGCCGGCATCGGTCAACCGGGAGCGGGAGCTGACCACGTGGCAGTGCTCGATGAGCGCTTCACCGTCGCCGTCGCTCGCCGGGACGAGAGTGCCCCCCATCCGCCAACCGAGGCCCTTGGCCGGCCGGCTCGAGCACACGGTGAAGACGACCCGCACCACCCGGATCTCGCCGGTCACCGACGGGAGGTCCAGGCGGAGGTCCACGTCGGCGCCCACCTCGAAGGGATGGGGTCCGATCAACCCGGCGCCGCCGGGCGTCAGGTCGACGACCCGGACGAGCATGCCCCCGACCACACCGGCCACCTCCACCGGAACCCGGTAGTGACGACGGACCTGATGGCGGCGGGTGACCCTCCACAGGGCGGCGGCCACGACGACCAGCTCCCAGACGGCGAACGAGATCCCGGCCACCACGGCCAGCCCGCCGAGGGCGGGGAGCGCCACCAGGCCCGCCAGGGCCAGGACGCGGGCCACGACGGCCGCGGCCAGGATCCCGGCCATGACCAGGACCAGCCGGAGCTGTCGGGCCGCCGACCAGCCGCCGTCGTCGATGCCGTCCTTCGGGGTCACCTTGAACGAGGTGCGGAACGGGTGCACCAGCACGAAGGCGGCACGGGTGAAGATCTCGGTGGTCAGCAGGTTCGAATAGGCCCCGTCCCACAGGCTGGCCTGACCCCGGCACAGCAGAGCCGAGGCCACCAGGTTGAGGACCATCCAGGGGAGCCAGAACACGCAGAACTGCCACAGGGTGGCGTGCAGGGGAAGCCGGCCGCTGACCAGCATGGCCACCAGCACGGCCAGCATGGCCAGACGCTGGAGGGGGACGAAGTAGGCCAGCAGGGAGGACAGGTAGCTGACCCGCTGTTTGACGGTCAGTTTCGGGGCGATGAGCGGATTCTCCGCCGTCCGCAGCACCGAAAGGTTCCCGCGGGCCCAGCGGTCCCGCTGCAGGAGGAAGGTGGCCAGGTCGTGGGGAGCCAGCCCCTGGACCAACGTCTCGTCGTGGTAGCGGGTGTGCCAGCCCTTTCCGTGCAGCCTGATGGTGGTGTGGAAGTCCTCGGCCACCGTCTCGGTGGCGATCCCGCCGATCCCCTCCAGGGCCTGGCGGCGGATGACGGTGGCGGAACCGCACCAGAAGGCTCCGTCGTGGCGGTCCTTGCCCGGCATGATCACCTCGAAGAACATGCTCTGATCGTGGCGGCCGGTCTCGAAGTGCTGGAACGAGTCTTGGTTGCCGAAGTCGTGGGGCGTCTGGACCAGCGCCACCGAGTCGTCCTCGAAGTAGCCGACAGTGGCGTCGAGGATGTCGGGCTGGGGGACGTGGTCGGCGTCGAGGACGAGGATCAGCTGCCCGTCGGTGTGGCCCAGGGCGTTGTTGATGTTGCCGGCCTTGGCGTGCTCGTTGGTGGACCGGGTCAGATAGCGCGCCCCGAACCGACCGGCCAGGCCGGCGACCTCGTCACGGTGGCCGTCGTCGAGGACCCAGGTGGTGTGGGGATAGGTGATCCGATCGCAGCCCACCAGGGTGGCCCCGAGGATGTCCAGCCCCTCGTCGTAGGTGCAGACGAAGACATCGACGGTGGGCCGTCGTTCGACGGGAGGCCGGCGGGAGACCGGGACCCGCCAAGCCAGAAAGGCGAAGGAGGCCAGCATGGTCCAGCCGAACAGCTCGCACGCCCACAGGACGACGAACATGACCGGCTGCGCGCCGTGCTCGGTGTCGGCCGCTCGCCACACGAGGTATGCCGCGCCCCAGACCAGGGCGAGCACGACCAGCCCCCGGAGCACCAGGGCGTCGTCCTTGTACACCGGCGGCACCTTCTGTGCCGGTTCGCTCGGCGGCACCTTCTGTGCCGGTTCCCTCGGATCCTTCACCCGGTGAACATCGACAGCCCGGCGGCCGCCCTTGAGCGCGCCGACCCGCGGCTCGGAGCCGGGACGGAGGTGGGCTACCCGTTCACTCGCCGCCGCCGCCGCCGCCGCCGGCGGCCGGGAGCCGGGATCAGTGCAGGACGCTGACGACGTCGATGATGACGAGGGCCAGCACCATGCTGCCCACCACCGCGTAGAGGGCGGTGAAGGCCCAGCGCTGGCGGTGGTCGGCCAACCAGAACCGGCGGATGCCCAGGTAGTCGAAGGTCAGGGCCAGGATGCCGATGGGGATGCCGATGGCCGGCCCGACCCCCCGGGCCACGCCGATGGCGGGCAGGATGACCGGGAGGACGATGTAGCTGAGCAGGCAGCGGAGGGCCGACAAGAAGATGGAGGCACTGAAGATCCGGTGGGTCTCGGACTCGTCGATGGGCGCCCGGTCGGTCGGCACCCGGAGCAGCCGACGCATGGCCTCGTCGTACCTCGACCGGCGCGGTGCCGCGCTCGTCCCGCTGGATGCGACGGCTACCTGATCCACGGGCCACATGGTACAGCCGGCGGTCGTCGGGGGCCCATCGGGGCACGTCGCCGACGGCACCGGCGCGGCCGCCCTTCCCGCCTCGTCCCTCAACCGGATCCGGGGGGTGGCTGGTCGTCGGGACAGCTCCCGGGCGGGCCGAACCGGGCCTCGTCGTTGGTCCACGCACCGTCGATCCAGCCCGGTGCCGGAGGGGGGAGGTGGAACATGGGGGAGAGCTCGGAGGTCACCGCGGCCCCGAGCACGGCCGCGCCGGCCGGGCACAGGTGCACGTTGTCGGTCTTGCGGGCCCGGATCCAGCCGCCGTCGGTGGTGTGCAGCCAGGTGGAGTACCGTCCGTCCACCTCGAGGGACGAGGCCACCGGCAGGTAGGTGATCCGCCCCGGGTACTGCGCGGGCAGGGCGGACACGATGCCGTCGAAGGCCCGGCGGTTGACCTCGGCCGCCTGCTCGGCCTGCTGGCGTTGGACCGGGTCGATGATGGCGTCGTTGGGGCCGACCTTCGGGAACTGGACGATGGCGATCCCGTCGACACCGTCACCCGGGGCCAGCATCACGTCGATGGCCTCGGTGAGCAGTCTCCGGTAGGCGCCCGGGTGCTCCCTGGCGTCGGCGTTGTCCCACGACCACATCATGAGGATCACCTCGGGATGGTCCTCGGCCACGGCCCCGGCCAGGCTGGCCTGGAAGTTCGTGTCGTTGATGAGGCCCCATCCCGGGAATCCGTGGGGGCTCACCGCCACCACCCCGGTGGCCTGCAATGCCGCCTGGATCCCCACCTCACCGTCGTACATCACGCTGTCGCCGATGGTCATCACCCGCAGCGGATCCGAAGCCGAGAGGAGACGCCCGGCGGGAAGGTCGATCGGCGGGGGAAGGGGATGGGGAACCGCGGTGGGGGAGACGACGGCGACGACCGACGATCCCTGCGCCGTGACCGCCGACGGCGCGGCCGTCGGTGTGCTGAGGAGGAGGGCGGAGACGGTCACCGCCGCGGCCAGGGCCATGACGCCGAGGAAGGTCCAGCCCTTCCACCGGTGGCGCCGGAACGGTCGCTCGAGGAGGTAGAAGCTCCCGGTGGCCGCGCCCAGGGTGGCGGCCAGCCGGGCCACCAGCAACGCCGACCCGCCGAGCCCGGTGGTGACGTCGGTCATCAGCACGTAGACGGGCCAGTGCCAGAGGTAGATCCCGTAGGAGATCCCGCCCACCCAGCGCAGCGGACCGACCGACAGCATCCGCCCCAGGCCGCCGGCATCGGGCTGGGCCACCCCGGCGATCACCGCCGCGGCGAGCAGCCCGGCCAGCACCAGGCCGCCGCGGAACATCCAGGCCGAAGGGTTCTGGTTGTCGTCGCCCGCGGTCACCCACAACACGCCGAGGGCAACGGCGGCCACCGGGGCCAGGATGTGGAGCAGGCGCCGGGTCCCGGCGGAGTGGTCGGGCCTTCCTGTCACCACGAGAGCCAGCGCGGCACCGATGAGCAACTCGAAGGCGCGGGTGTCGGTGCCGTAGTAGACGCGCGACAGGTTGGCCCCCGGGGCCCGGTCGTAGAGCACGACCATCCACGACGCGGACGCCGCGGCCAGGACCACCGTGCACCAGAAGGCGACCGGCCTCGGCAGCCCGTGTGGTCTCGTCCTCGAGTGACGGGCGCCCCCTTGGCCCTGCCGCCGGGCGAACCGCAGCCCGACCAGGATGAGCAGGGGCCACACCAGGTAGAACTGCTCCTCGATGGCCAACGACCACGTGTGTCGCAGCGTGGAAGGAACCTCGAACTGGGTGAAGTAGGACTGGTGGGTGAAGATGAGGTGCCAGTTGGCGTAGTAGAAGAGCGTGGCGATGCCGTCCGCCTTGAACGTCGACTCGACGATGTTGGGCCCGCCGAGCCGCGAGTAGATCGACAACACGATCAGGAGCAGCATGACGGCGGGCAGCAGCCGCCTGGCCCGCCGGAACCAGAAGGACCGGAGGCCGATGGTGCGGCGCCTGTCCCACTCGCCGATCAGCAGCCCGGTGATGAGGAAGCCCGAGAGCACGAAGAAGAAGTCGACGCCGAGGTAGCCGCCGTCGGCCCAGTGGAAGCCGAAGTGGTAGGCCACCACCGCGGCCACGGCCAGGGCCCGCAGTCCGTCGAGCGCCGGCATGTAATGGTGGGTGCCCGACACCGGGGGGAGCTCGACCGGGATGGCCTCCGGGTTCTCCTCGGTCGCCAGCACGTCGGCGGTGAGACCGGGCCCGTCGGGGGACCCAGGGCCCGACGGTGCCACCGACACTCCCTCCATCCGCCCATGCTGGCACGTCGTCACCGTGGCGACGGCCCAGGCGGCCGATTTGAACGATGTCTCTCCGTTCGGCGTAACCAGTAACGTGCCCGGACATGAGGGAAGCACGGTGAGCGGAGGACCCGCCGAACCGCCGGAGAACATGTGGTCGGTCACCGGACCGGACGGGACGGTGGCCACCGGCTGGTTCCTCGTACCCCTCAGGCTGTTCCTCGGGATCACCTTCTTCTACGCCGGCCTCCAGAAGTTGGCCGATCCGCAGTTCCTCGACACCACCAGCCCCACGTCGATCCACGCCCAGCTGGTCGGTGCCGCCCGCTCCAGCCCCATCCACGCGCTGATCAGCCATCTGGTGCCCATCTCCTCGGCCGTCGGCCTGGCCATCGCCGTCGGCGAGGTGGCCATCGGGGTGGGGGTGCTGGTGGGCCTGTTGATGCGGGTGGCCGCGGTGGCGGGCATGGCCCTGTCCTTCGGGCTGTTCCTCACGGTGAGCTTCCACTCGTCCCCCTACTTCACCGGCTCCGACATCGTCTTCTTCTTCGCCTGGACCCCGCTGGCCCTGGCCGGCGCGGCCGGGGCTCCGGCAGTGGACACCTGGCTGGCCGACCGACGATCGGGTCTGCCGGCTCGGTCCGGCGCCCTACCCCGGCGGGCGGTCCTGTCGGCCGGTGCGGTCACCGGTTTGGTGGCCGCGTTCGTCGTGGTGACCGGCGGCGTCACCGCCGCCGTCGGGCGGATGGTCGGCGGCACGTCCAGCTCCGGTGGCGGCGGGTCGAAGCCGCTGTCCGCCACTCCGACCACCGCGGCCCCGGCCACTCCGACCACCGGCGCCACCTCGGGGAGCCCGACCACCACCACCGGCGCGGCACCGTCGAGCACCGCCATCGGCCCGTCATCGGGGGTTCCGGTCGGCGGTTCGGCCACGTTCACCGATCCGGCCTCCGGCGATCCGTCGCTCGTCATCCAGCGGACGGCCGGCGACTTCGTCGCCTTCGACGCCGTCTGCCCCCACGCCGGATGCACGGTGGCCTACCAGCGTTCCGCACAGCTCATCGCCTGCCCGTGCCACGGCTCGGAGTTCGACGCCGGCACCGGCGACGTGATCAGAGGACCGGCCACCCGCGGACTCACCACGATCTCCGTGACCAAGGGTTCCAACGGTGACCTCTACGTCCCCGGGTGAGGTGCGGGCCACCGGAACCATCCACCGGAACCAGGCCACCGCCTCCGACCGTTCGGGTACCATGGGCGCGTTGTCGTCGGTAGGCGGCAGCGTTCGCCCATGACCGGAGCCGTCACCGTGCCGACAGGCACCTCGAACCCCGATCCGGTGGACGGGTCCGTCGACAGGACCGACTGGGTGGCGGCCATCCCGTTCTTCGTGGCCCACCTCGTCCCGCTGGGCGCGTTCTTCGTGGTGGTCACCTGGCAGGACTGGGTGCTGTGTGCCGTCTTGTACCTGAGCCGGATGTTCTTCATCACCGCCGGCTACCACCGGTACTTCTCCCACCGCAGCTACCGCATGAGCCGGGCGGCCCAGTTCCTCATGGCCTTCGGGGGGACCACCGCCCTGCAGAAGGGCCCCCTGTGGTGGGCCAGCCACCACCGGCTCCATCACCGCTACACCGACCTCGACGAGGATGTCCACTCTCCCCGCGACGGGTTCTGGTGGAGCCACGTGGGCTGGATCCTGTCGACCAAGTACAAGGACACCGACCTGAGCGCGATCAAGGACTTCGCCGCCTATCCCGAGCTCCGGCTGGTCGAGCGCACGTCGTGGGTCGGTCCGTGGCTCCTGGCCATCGCCTGCCTCCTCATCGGGGGTTGGGGCGGCCTGTTCATCGGGTTCTTCCTTTCCACCGTCCTGCTCTGGCACGGTACGTTCCTGGTCAACTCCATGGCCCATCTCATGGGCCGGCGGCGCTTCGCCACCCCGGACACCAGCCGCAACTCGATGATCATCGCCGTCATCACCGGAGGCGAGGGATGGCACAACAACCACCACTACCTGCCCGCCTCGGCTCGACAGGGCTTCACCTGGTGGGAGGTCGATCCCACCTGGTACGCGCTCCGCTGCCTCTCCGCCCTGCGCATCGTCCACGACCTGAAGGACCCCCCGCCCCGCCTGCTCGACCAGGCCCGGGTACGGGACGGTGCCTTCGACATCGGGATGTTCCGCTCCTACTGGGAGCGGGCGGCCAAGGTGACCGGTGAGCGCATCGCCGATCTGAGCGCCCGACCGATGGCCCCTTCAGCCGAGTCACACGACGCCACCGTGCCCACCACACCGACCGTGCCCACCACACCGACGGTTCCCACGTCGGCCGAACCGACCGCGGCCGTGGACCGACCGGCGGAACCGGGTGAACCCCTCTCCCATCTGTCGGGGCTGATCTCCCGGGTGCTCGAGTCGGCCGACCAACTGGCCGCCTCCACCCGCCGGACGCGGACGTCGCCCCGGGTGGCCTCGCACGAGCAGGGATCCCCCGACCGCTCCACCGAATGAACCGCCCGGAGTCCGTCCGGCCGGCCTCCGCAGCCGCATTCGCGGCGGCGGCGCTGTGGATCGTCGACCTCGACGGTGTCGTCTGGCTGTCCGGCGAGCCCATCGGTGACGTCCGCCAGGCCATCGCCTCACTGCGGTCGCGGGGAGTTCGGGTCGTCTTCGCCACCAACAACTCGGCCCCGACCACCGCTGAGCTGCTGGCCCGTCTGGATGCCTTCGGGGTGACCTCGTCGTTGGCCGACCTGATCAGCTCGGCCGGTGCCGCAGCCTCGCTCCTCCAGCCCGGACAGTCGGTCAAGGTGCTGGCCGAGGCCGGGGTGCTCGAGGCGCTGGACGCCCGCGGCGTCGCCGTCGCCGACGGTGCACGGGCCGACGCCGCCGTCGTCGGCTGGACCCGGTCGTTCGACTTCGACATGCTGGCCGCCACGGCGACGGTGGCCCGCTCGTCGGGGCGGTTGGTGGCCACCAACGAGGACCCGACCCATCCCACGCCCGCGGGGCTGATGCCCGGGGCCGGGGCGCTGCTGGCCGCAGTGGCGACGGCGTCCGGCGTGCGACCGGAAATCGCAGGCAAGCCCCACGCACCGATGGCCGCCTTGATGAAGTCCATGTTCGGCTTCGCCGACGGGGACGGGTCGGTGGTGATGATCGGCGACCAGCCGCGCACCGACGGGAAGCTGGCACAACGCCTGGGGATCCCGTTCGGCCTGGTCGACTCGGGCGTGACCGCCGCCGGCACCGGCGGCTTCGACGTGCCCGTGGCCGTGCGGTGCCCCGACTTCGCCACGTTGGTCCGCTCGGTCCTCGACTGAGTCGACCAGTTGGGCCGACGGGGTGCACGGCGGCAAAAACCGCTTTCTGCGAGCAAGCACGCCAGGTAGGGTGGGCCGATGGTCAACAAGGACGCGTTCCAGCGGTATCTCGACGCAGGTCTCGCCTTCACCACCATGACCCGGGCCCGCGCCGAGGAGCTGGTACAAGAGCTCGTCCAGAGCGGGGAGTTCCAGAGCGGCGACGCCCGGGCCAAGGTCGACGAGCTCATCGAACGCACCCGCAAGGCCCGGGAGGCCCTGGTCTCCCAGGTGCGCCGCGAGGTGGTGACCCAACTCGACAGCATGGGCATCACCAGTGTCGAGGAGCTGGCCAAGCAGGTGGCACTGCTCCTGTCCAAGACGGCGGAGGCGGGCAAGGCGGCCACGGCCACGGCCAAGAAGGCGGCGGCAAGAAGGCGGCGAAGAAGGCCGCGGCGAAGAAGGCCCCGGCGAAGAAGGCCCCGGCGAAGAAGGCCGCCGGCCGAAGAAGTCGCCGGCAAGAAGGCGGCGGCGAAGAAGGCGGCGGCCAAGAAGGCGGTGGCGAAGAAGGCCCGGCGAAGAAGTCGGCCAAGTCCGCCGGCACCGGGTCGGAAGGCTGACCGGGCCGACACGGCGTCGCCTCGATCGGGCCATGGTCGAACGGGGCCTGGTCGAGAGCCGACCGCAGGCGGCGGCGCTCATCCAGCAGGGGGTGGTGCTGGTGTCCGGCTCGGTCGCCGACAAGCCGGCCCGCCTGGTGGCGGCCGACGAGCCCATCGAGGTGT
Source organism: uncultured Acidimicrobiaceae bacterium (assembly GCA_963745955.1). Classification (GTDB taxonomy): domain Bacteria; phylum Actinomycetota; class Acidimicrobiia; order Acidimicrobiales; family RAAP-2; genus Bog-756. The sequence goes on from CAVUZI010000001.1 coordinate 71,004, forward strand.
CCGGCCCGCCCAAGCGGTTCGTCAGCCGGGCAGGGGAGAAGCTGCACGCCGCGCTGGTGCGATTCGCCATCGACCCGGTCGGCCTCCGGGCTCTGGATGCCGGTGCCTCCACCGGTGGCTTCACCGACTGCCTGTTGCAGGCCGGGGCCGACTCGGTCATCGCCGTCGACGTGGGCCATGGCCAGCTCCACGAGCGGCTCCGGCGGGACGACCGGGTGACCAACCTCGAACGCCTGGACATCCGCGACGTGTCCCTGTCCACGGTCGGAAGCCCGGTCGGCCTGGTGACGGCCGATCTCTCGTTCATCTCGGTGACCCGGGCCATCCCCGTGCTGGTGGGTGAGGTGGCCCGACCCGGTGCGCCAGTGGTGGTCCTGGTCAAGCCCCAATTCGAAGCGGGACGGGCGGAGGCCTCCCGGGGCCGGGGCGTCATCCGCGACCCCGAGGTCCACCGCCGGACGCTGGGCGAGGTGTCGGGCGCACTCGACGCCGCCGGAGCAGTCATCATGGGGGTCATGCCCTCACCGATCACCGGGCCCGCCGGCAACATCGAGTTCCTCATCCACGCCCGGACGCCGGCGGCGCCCATCGCCCGTCACCGGGTCGTCCGGCCGGAGCTCGGCGGCCATGGTCGACGAAGCCGTGGCCGAAGCCCACGCCTCCGGGTCGAGAGGGTAGGCGGCACATGGCGACGATCGCCTTCTATACCCACCCCGATCGCCCCGAGGCCGTGGCGCTGGCCGAGCGCGCCACCAGGTGGCTGACCGACCAGGGCCACCGGTCGATCTCCGCCCTGCAGACCGACGGCTCGGTGTCCATCGACGGCGCCGATCTCCTGGTCAGCCTGGGGGGCGACGGCACCCTGCTCCGGGCGGTGGTCGCCGCCCTCGATACCGGCGTCCCCGTCCTCGGTGTCAACATCGGCAGGCTCGGCTATCTCACCCAGGTCGAGCCGAAGGACCTCGAGAGTGCGCTGGCCGCCTTCTTGGGCGGCACCCATCAGGTGGAGGAGCGGATGACCCTCGAGGTGGTCGTCTCGGGATCCGACGGGCAGCCGGTGACCCGGCGGGCGGCCCTCAACGAGGCGACCGTCGAGAAGACGGTGCCCGGGCACACGGTCCGCGTGGCCACGCTGATCGACGGCCGGCCCTTCGTCACCTATGCCGCCGACGGGCTCTTGGTGTCGACACCCACCGGTTCCACCGCCTACAACCTCTCGGCCCGGGGCCCCGTGCTCTCCCCCCGCCTGCGCGCCATCGTGGTGACCCCGGTCTCGCCCCACATGCTCTTCGACCGGCCCGCTGGTGCTCGACCCGATGGAGCGCCTGCGGCTCGAGGTGCTCGAGCCCCGTGCCGCCGTCCTCGTCGTCGACGGTGTCACCGTGAGCACGCTCGAGCCGGGGGCCACCGTCGACTGCCGCGAGGGCGATCAACCGGCACGTCTGGTCACATTCGGGACCCGGGACTTCCATGCCATCCTGCGGGCCAAGTTCCACTTGGCCGACCGGTAGGGTCACGGGCGCCGGTGCGAGCCACCCTCCTCGAGCTCCGGGTCCGAAATCTCGGGGTCATCGACGACGTCACCGTGTCGTTCCGCGGCGGGACGACCGCCCTCACCGGTGAGACGGGTGCCGGAAAGACCCTGCTGGTCGAAGCCATCGGGCTCCTCCTCGGGGGCCGGGCCGATCCGGCGGTCGTGCGGGCGGGTGCGGAAGAGGCGATCGTCGAGGGTCGGTTCGCCGGCCCGCCCGGGACGGGTGACATCGTTGACGAGATCGGCGGGGACGAGCCCGACGGCGACGAGATCGTGCTGGCCCGATCCGTGGTCCGCGGCGGTCGCTCGAAGGCGTGGATCGACGGACGCATGGCGTCGATCGGCGCCCTGTCGGAGGCCGCCTCCGGCCTGATCGAGCTCCACGGGCAACACCAGCACCGGTCCCTGGTCCACACCGACGCCCAGCGCGCGGCCCTGGATGCCTTCGGGGACGTCGACCTCAGCGCCCTCGAGTCGGCCCGTCTCCAGGTGCGCCGGCTGGGCGACGAGTCGGCCGACCTCGGGGGCGACGCCCGGCAGCGGGCCCGCGAAGCGGACCTGCTGCGGTACCAACTGGACGAGATCGACGCCGCGGCCATCGAGGACGCGGGCGAGGACGGCCGGCTCGAGGTGGAGGAGGATCGGCTGGCTGCGGCGTCGTCGTACCGCAACGCGGCGGCCGAGGCCCTGGCCTCGCTCTCCGGCATGGAGGATGCCAGTGCCCTCGACCGGCTGGCCGAAGCCACCCGCGTCCTGGCCGGTCGGGTACCGCTGGCCCCCTTCGAGTCCCGCCTCCGTTCGGCCATGGCCGACGTGTCCGATCTGAGCACGGACCTCCGTATCGGTGGTGGAGACGTGGGAGGACGACCCCGAGCGGCTGGAGGAGGTCCGCTCGCGGCGCCAGCTGCTCCACGAGCTCGAGCGCAAGTACGGGGCCGACCTCGGTGAGGTGCTGGCCTTCGCGGCCGACGCTCGCCGACGACTGGCCGACATCGAGCTCCAGGAGCGCCGGGCCGTGGTCCTGGACGCGGAGATGGCCGATGCCCGTGCCGTGCTGGCGGCGGCCGAGGCCGAGGTGGCCTCGGCCCGGAGGGAGGCCGCGCCCCGCATGGCCGGCCAGATCCAGGCCACGCTGCGCGAGCTGGCCATGCCGTCGGCGCGGTTCTCGATCACGTCGACGGCGACGGTCCGGCCGACCGGGTGAGCTTCCTCCTCGGCGCCAACACCGGCGAACCCCTCCAGCCACTGGCCAAGGCTGCGTCCGGTGGCGAGCTGGCCCGGACCATGTTGGCCATCCGTCTGGCCATCACCGACAGCCTCGGGGTGATGGTGTTCGACGAGGTCGACGCCGGTGTCGGTGGTGCCGCGGCCACCGCCGTCGGATCCGCGCTGGCCGACCTCGGGCGCCACGCCCAGGTCCTCGTGGTGACCCACCTGGCCCAGGTGGCGGCGCAGGCCGACCACCAGGTGGGGGTGCGGAAGTCCGAACACTCCGGTCGCACCCGCACCGAGGTGGAGGTGCTCGACACCGATGGCCGGGTCGTCGAGCTCAGCCGGATGTTGTCGGGCAGTCCGGACAGCGCATCGGCCCGGCGCCACGCGCGTGAGCTCCTCGGAGTGGGGCCGACGCCGGTCTCACCGGGTTGAGACCGGGTCCGTTCCGCGGGGTCCGCACGATGGACCGGTCGCTTCCGGTAACCTCATCAGGTGCCCGACATGGACGGCCCGCCGCAACCCTTCGGGGAACATCCGACGGCCGGGCCAGCCCCACGATCGACTGCCGAAGGCAACGGAACCGCAGGCGTGGGGCAGCGGAGCACCAAGTTCATCTTCTTCACCGGTGGGGTGTCGTCGTCGCTGGGCAAGGGCCTCACCGCATCCTCGCTGGGGAGGCTGCTCAAGTGCCGCGGCCTCCGGGTGACGATGTGCAAGCTCGACCCGTACATCAACGTCGACCCGGGCACGATGAACCCGTTCGAGCACGGTGAGGTCTTCGTCACCGAGGACGGCGGTGAGACCGATCTCGACCTCGGCCACTACGAGCGCTTCATCGACGAGAACCTCCACAAGGGGTCCAACGCCACCACCGGCAGGATCTACTCGTCGGTCATCGCCAAGGAACGCCGGGGCGACTACCTGGGCAAGACCGTGCAGGTCATCCCCCATGTCACCGACGAGATCAAGAAATGCGTCCGTGCCCTGGGCACCGAGGACGTCGACGTGGTCATCGTGGAGATCGGAGGCACCGTCGGCGACATCGAGATCGTCCCCTTCATCGAGGCCATCCGCCAGTTCCGGCGCGACGTGGGGCGTGAGAACGTCTGCTATGTCCACCTGACCCTGGTTCCCTACCTCGGTCCCTCGGGCGAACAGAAGACGAAGCCCACCCAGCACTCGGTCACCGAGCTGCGCAGCCGGGGCATCCAGCCCGACGTCATCGTGTGCCGCTCCGACCGGATGATCTCCGACGACCTCAAGCGCAAGATCTCCTTGCTGTGCGACGTCCCCATCGAAGCGGTGGTGTCCGCGGTCGACGCCGACAACATCTACCAGATCCCCCTCGTCCTCTACGAGGAGGGGCTCGACCGGTACATCCTCCGGCTGCTCCGGTTCGACGAGGCCTCCCACCCCATCGACCTGACCGACTGGGAGCGGCTGGTCAGCCAAGTCGACGCCGCCGTCCGCCCCGTCCGCATCGGCATCATCGGCAAGTACATCGACCTTCCCGATGCCTATCTGTCGGTGGTCGAGTCGCTCCGCCATGCCGGCTTCCACCACGGTGCCAAGGTGCAGATCGAATGGATACAGGCCGCGACCGTTCCCGACCTCCTCCAACATGACGGGCTCCGGGGCTTCGACGGGCTGGTGATCCCGGGTGGGTTCGGCGAGCGCGGCGTGGAGGGGAAGATCGCCGCCGCCCACTACGCCCGCGAGCACGACCTACCCCTCCTCGGGCTCTGCCTGGGGCTCCAGGTCATGATCATCGAGGTGGCCCGCACGCTGGCCGGTCTCGAGGGTGCCAACTCGAGGGAGTTCGACGCCACCACCCGCTATCCGGTGGTGGACCTGATGGACGAGCAGCACGAGGTGGAGGACAAGGGCGGGACCATGCGACTGGGCTCGTACGCGGCCCGCCTCCAACCTGGCTCGCAGGTGGCCCGGGCATACGGGACCGACATGGTCTGGGAGCGCCACCGGCACCGCTACGAGGTCAACCCGCGCTTCCGCAGCCGGCTGGAGGAGGCGGGGCTGGTGTGCTCGGGCATCTCGCCCGACGGCCGGCTGGTGGAGTTCATCGAGCTTCCGGGTCACCCCTTCTGGGTCGGGACCCAGGCCCACCCCGAGTTCAAGAGCCGGCCCACCCAACCCCACCCCCTCTTCCGCGAGCTGGTGGGCGCAGCCCTGGTCCGCGCCGAGGGGCGCGACCCGCGTCTGATCGACATCGGTGCCGTCGGCTGACCAGCCACCGGCGGGGGACCAACCGGGCATGGAGGCCGCCGGGCTTCCGCGGTTCGAGATGACCGGCGAGGAGGTCATCCACCGTGGCTGGGCCATCACCGTGACCCTGGCCCACTTCACCGACCCCGACGGCGTGGCCTTCGACCGGGATGTGATCCGGCATCCCGGTGCGGTGGCGGTGGTGGCCATCACCGACGACGACGCGGTGGTCCTCGCCCAGCAGTACCGGGGGGCGGTCGACCGATGGCTCCTCGAGCTCCCCGCCGGCACCCGCGATGTCGAGGGCGAGCCGGCCGAGGTCACCGCCAACCGGGAACTGGCCGAGGAGGTCGGGTACTCGGCCCGGGACCTGACCCTGCTCACCAGGTGCGCCATCACGCCGGGGTTCTGCGACGAGTACGCCAGCATCTACCTGGGCACCGGCCTGACCCCGGTCCCGTTCGACCGGCAGGGGATCGAAGAGGGGTTCATGCGGGTCGTCGAGGTGCCCCTCGACCGGTTCGACGCCATGGTGGACGACGGGACCATCGTCGACGCGGCCACCATCCTCGGTGTGGGGCTGGCCCGCCGGCGCCTGGGTGCCGGTCGCGCTCCGTGAGGGACCGGGCAGTCGTGAGGGACCGGGCATGAGCCAACCGCTGTCCACCGGTGCCGAGGAGTACCTGTCCTGGCTGGCGGTGGAGAAGGGGCGGTCACGGAACACCCTGGCGGCCTACCGGCGTGACATCGCCGTCTGGGAGCGCTGGGCCCGGGACGCCGGCATCGACCCGCTGGATGCCGGACCGGAGGCCATCGAACGCCATCTCGCCGAACTGCGGGGTCAGGGCCGGCACCCGACGTCGATGGCCCGTTCGACGACCGCGCTGCGCGGGCTCTTCCGCTTTCTGGTGGGGGAGGGGACCATCGCCGGTGACCCCACCGCCGATCTCCGCTCGCCCCGCCTCCCGCGACGTCTGCCCAAGGCTCTCGGGGAGAGCCAGGTGTCGGAGTTGCTCGACTCGGTGAGCGGCACCGGAGCCGCCGATCTGCGGGACCGGGCGTTGCTCGAGCTGCTCTACGGGTCGGGGGCGCGGATCTCCGAGGTGGTCGGGCTCTCCCTCGCCGACCTGCAGGGCGACCAGACGCCTCCTCCGGGTGTTCGGCAAGGGGGCCAAGGAGCGCCTCGTCCCCCTGGGTGGCCCGGCCCGGGCCGCTCTGGACGAGCTGGCTGTCACCCCACGGTCGGCCCCTCCTGGCCCCCGACCGCTGGCGCCGGCGCTCCGACGCCGAGGCGGTGTTCATCAACACCCGGGGCGGGCGCCTCAGCCGCCAGGGGGCCTGGGCCGTCGTCCAACACCGCGCCGAGCGGGTGGGGCTCGGAGCCGTGGTCAGCCCCCATGTGCTGCGACATTCCTGCGCCAGCCACATGCTGGCCCACGGGGCCGACATCCGGGTCGTCCAGGAGCTCCTGGGCCACGTCTCCATCGCCACCACCCAGATCTACACCCGAGCTCAGCCACGACCACCTGCGGACCTCCTATGAACAGGCCCACCCGCGGGCCAGCCTGCCCCAGCTCAAGTAGGATCTTCCGCGTGCCACCCGATGCCCCCACCATTGACTATCGGCAGCTGCTCGAAGAGGAGCGCCGCCAGCTCCAGTCGGAGCTGGCCGAGCTCGGCTTCGGGGACGGTGGCGGCCTCGAGTACGACTCCAACTTCGCCGATTCCAGCCAGGTGACGGCCGAGCGGGGAGAGGCCGTGGTCCTCGCCGGCCAACTGCGCGAGACGCTCGAGGAGGTGGCCCGGGCCATCGCCCGGCTCGAGGACGGTAGCTACGGCCGCTGCGAGGAGTGCGACGTGGCCATCGAGCCGGCCCGCCTCGAGGCCATGCCGGCCACCCGGTTCTGTATCAAGCACGCCAGCCGTCCCTGATCGGGACGGGGCGCTGATGGGCTACGGGGGCTACGGCGCTGGAGCCGGGGGATCCGGTCGGCCCAGGAGGCGCACCCAACCAAGCCAGCGCACCGTCATCATCGTCGCCATCGGCGTGGCGCTGTTCGTCGTCCTGCTGGCCACCAACCGGATCAACCGGTTCGAGATCATCTACTTCTGCATGCTGGTCCCCTCGATCATCCTGCACGAGATCTCCCACGGGGTGGTCGCCCTGGCCTTCGGCGACGACACGGCGAAGAAGGCGGGACGCCTGACCCTCAATCCGGTCAAGCACATCGACCCGGTGGGGACCATCCTGGTCCCGGCCGTCCTCTCCCTGTCGGGACTCGGCGCCTACGGGTGGGCCAAGCCGGTCCCGGTCAACACCAACCGGCTCCGCAGCCCGCGCAACCACACCGTCATCGTCTCCCTCGTCGGGCCGCTCACCAACTTCATCCTCGCCGCGCTCCTGGGCGTCATCTTGGTTCTGACCACCCCCCACCTCGTCCTTCAGGAGATCAATTTCTACTGGAGCACCGGGGGCGGGGCCTACCCGCCCTCCTTGTTGGGCCAGATCCTGTTCATCGGCGGCATCGCCAACGTCGTCCTCGGCCTCTTCAACCTCATCCCGTGCCCGCCGCTGGACGGGGCCGCGGTGCTCGAGCGTTTCATCCCGGCCCGGATGCTGCCCGAGTACTACCGGATCCAGCCCCTCCTGATGTTCCTCCCGTTCGTACTCATCCTGCTCTTCCGCAACGAGTGGGCCCAGCTGATCGACCACGTCATCACCTGGTGGTCGGGTCTGCTGGTGTGAGGCGGCTGCAGTCGACCCGGTGAGATCCCCCTCCGAAGGGACTCGCGCCCACCCTGCGTCATGATCGCCTCCTGATGACCGCCACCAGCGAGGCACCGAGCGCCGCTCCTCCCACGACCGGAACCACCGCACCCGAGCGGGTCCGACGCCGGGAAGCCATCCGCTGGCTCCGGACCCATCGGGGTCTGGTCGTCCTGCTGGTCATCCCGTTCCTGGTCTTCGGCCTCCCCCAGTTGTTCGGTCGGGTCTTCCTCGACGGCGACAACTTCCTCCAGAACTTCCCCATGCGGGTGCTGGTCGGCAGGGACCTGCGGCAGTGGACGCTGCCGTTGTGGGACCCCTACCTGTCCAGCGGGACCCCGCTGCTCGGGGGCTTCAATGCCGGGGCCGCCTACCCGGCCACCTGGCTGACGGCCGTCCTCCCCGTCTTCACCGCCTGGACGCTCACCCTGGCCCTCACCTACGACGTGGCCCTGGCCGGGATGTACCTGTTCCTGCGGCGACAGTCGATCTCGTCGACCGGGGCCCTGTTCGGCGCGGCCACCTTCGCCTTCGCCGGGTACATGTCCGCCCAGATCGTGCACATCGACCTCATCGCGGGGGCGGCCTGGCTGCCCTGGACCCTGACCGCCGTCCATGCCCTGACCGGGTCGCCGGGGGGCGACGGGCGCCGGGGGGCGACGGGTCGCCGGCCGGCGGGCGGGCCGGCTCCCGGAGCACGACCCGGCTGTGGGTCGCCGTGCTCGCCACCTCCCTGGGACTGTCCGTGCTCGCCGGGTCGGCCGAGGCCATCATCGACAGCAGCGTGCTCGTGGGCATCTACGCCGTGGGCCGGCTTGGTCACCATGGGCTACGTCCAGCGGGTCAACCGGCGACCGCTGGCCGCCGCCGTGCTCAGCCTGGCGGCCGGGGTGGCCGGGGGCCTGGCCCTGGGCGCGGCCCAGTGGGTGACCGGCCTCGGGTTCCTGTCCCAGTCCCAGCGGGCCCAGTCCACCTACGCCTTCTTCGTCAGCGGCTCGCTGCCCGTCCGGCTGGCGACGCTCGATCGCCTCCCCGTTCGTGCTGGGGGGCAACCAGGGCGGGCCCGGACCCTACGTCGGCGCGTACAACTTCGAGGAGGTGACCAGCTACGTCGGCGTTCTGGCCCTGATCGCCGTCTGCTCCCTCTTCCTCAAGCGGTTCCGGACCCGGCCCGAAGCCCGCCACTGGTGGGTCTGGTACATCATCGCCGCCGTCGGCGTGCTGTCCGCCTTCGGTGGCCAGACACCCTTCGGCCATGTCCTCTACCTCATCCCCGGCATCAACAGCGAACGCCTGACCAACCGGAACATCCTCCTGGTCGACTTCTCGATGGCGGTCCTGCTGGCCTGGTGGGTCCACCTCCTCTTGGAAGGCAAGGGCGAGACGGAGGCGGCGGCGGACACGAGCATCCGGTCCCGGTGGAAGCAGGGAGGGCGGGCAGAGATCGTGGTCACCTGCCTACCGCTCGCCGTCATCGGCGTACTCTGCGTCTTCTTGTGGGTCGGCGGCGCCCAGCTCGACCGCCTGCTCGGGGCCCAGTTCTCCCGTCGGCACCGCCACCCGGATCCGGGTCGCCGGCCTGGTCACGGCCGGGACGCTGATCGCCGCCGCGGCCACCTGGATCGTCCTCATCGAACGGCGTCTCCCGGCGCACAGGCTCCGGCGCCTGCTCGTCGGCGTGCTCGTCGTCGACCTGGTCCTGTTCGACTGCTACGTGGTCCACCCGCCCACCACCGAGGCGAGAGCCCAGGCCCTCGGACCGATGTCGGCGGCGCTCCGGGCCCAGGTGGGCGACGCCCGGTTCATCATCTACGACCCCGACCAGTTCCAGACCACCCAGCTCTACGAACTGGGCCAGACCGACCTCAACCTCTTCGCCCCGGCTGTCCAGCGGCCAGGGCTACACCGCGCTCACCCAGGGCACGTACTACGACGCCACCGGAGCGCACTTCCAAGAGGACCTCGATCCGACGACCCTGGCCGGACCCACCTGGGACGACCTCAACGTCTCGACGCTGCTCTCCCTGCCCGGCTACTTCGTGACACCTCTGCCGCGACCCGCCCCCGGTCCGACCGACCCGCGTACGGACGCCGTCCAGTTCCCGGCCGACCTCAACGCGTACACCTCGGCCCCGACTCCGGTGGCACGCTCCTATCCGTTGTCGCAACGAGCGTCCCGCACCTGGTACTTCGGAGGAGTGCTGTCCCTGGGCTCGTTCACCGTCCCGGTCCTCGACGGGCGGCCCGGCGACCTCCGGACCGGTCTGGTCACCGCCGGCGGTGGCATCCACTGGCTGCCGGCCACCGACGTCACTGCGGACCGGGCGGGTGGCCACATCTCGCTCCGGGTCTCCCTCGGCACCGAGGTCCGGGCCGGCGGGCTCATCGTCGGGACGGCCGCATCCAGCCGAGCCACCGTGGGAACCCCGACCGCGTTCACCGCCCAGACCGGCGAGGTGGCCCTCGACGGCCGGATGCAGTACGGAGTGACCACCCCGCACTGGGTCTTCACCGGCATGCTCGGCGCCTTCGCCGTCTTCCACAACACCGACGCCCGCGGCTGGGCCTGGGTCCGCGCCCCCCGGGGGGGCCCGGCCGCGCCCGGCAGTGTCGGCTGCGACCGCGGGCACCCGGTGCGAACGGCGACCAGCAGGTGACGGTGCACGCCACCTCGTCGGTCATGCTCGATCGCAGCCAGGCGTGGAGCTCGGGGTGGCGGGCCACCGTCCAGCCTCTCTCGCCGTCGTCCGGCCACCCGGCGGCCGGACCGGAGCGGGCGGCGACCGTGGTCCGGGTCGGCGTCTACCAGGGGGTGGCGCTGCCGGGACAGGGCGACTACCTGGTCACCTTCTCCTACCTCCCCGATTCGGTACCGGTCGGGCTGGCCCTGTCGGCGGTGGCCGGCCTGGGCCTGTTCATCTGGGCCGCCGCCGTGGCCGTGCGCAGGAGGCGCCGGGCGGGTCGGTCGGGGGCCGGGCCGGGCGCGGTCGGGCCGCCGGACCAGGTCAGCCCGGTGTGAGAAGTCCGATGGCCTCCGCCGCCCGTCGGTAGGTGGCCGAGGCGGTGGCCCGGGCCTTGTCGGCTCCCCTGGCCAGCAGCGAGGTCACCTCGCCCGGGTCGGCGGCCAGCGCCGCCCGTCGCTCACGGACCGGTCGGAGCAGCTCGGCGAGAGCTTCGGCCACGTCGTTCTTGAGGTCGCCGTACCGGCTGTAGGCCGCAGCCACCTCGGCCGGCGTCCGGTCGGTGGCCACGGCCAGGAGCTCCAGGAGATTGGACAGTCCCGGTTTGGCCTCGGGGTCGTAGCGGACCTCCCCGTCGGTGTCGGTGACCGCCTTTCTCACCTTGCGGGCGATGTCGGCCGGCTCGTCCAGGAGGAGAACGGTTCCGAGGGGGGAGTTGACCGACTTGGACATCTTGTCCTCGGGGTGCTGGAGGTCCATGACCCGGGCGGCCGCGGTCGGGAAGGCCGCCTCGGGGACGACCAGGGTCGGGCCGTACCGGTGGTTGAACCTGATCGCCAGTTGGCGGGCCAGCTCGAGGTGTTGGCGCTGATCGTCACCCACCGGCACCCGGTCGGCATCGTAGAGCAGGATGTCCGCGCTCTGGAGCACCGGATAGGTGAACAGCCCGACCCTGACCGAGTCCCTTCCCGCGCTCTTGTCCTTGAACTGGGTCATCCGGCCGAGCTCCCCCATGGTGGCGGTGCACTCGAGCAGCCAGGCCATCTGTGCATGTTCGGTGACGTGGCTCTGGACGAACAGGGTGCAGCTGCTCGGGATCGAGGCCGGCGGCCAGTAGGTCGAGCGCGGTCTCGAAGGTTCGCGAGCGCAGCTCGGCGGGGTCGATGTCGAGGGTCAGGGCATGGAGGTCGACGATGCAGTAGAACGCGTCGTGGACATACTGGTCGGCCACCCAGTTGCGGATGGCCCCGAGGTAGTTCCCCACATGGAGTTCACCGCTGGGCTGCAGACCGGAGAGTACGCGGGACATGGGGGGTCATCGTAGGTCGCGCCCGGAGGTGCACGAGATGCCGGCTCCCAGCCGGTATCGTCGGATGGCATGCCCGCCATCGTGTCCACCCCTGCCTTCGAGGGGCCCGTCGACCTGCTGCTGCAGCTCGTGAACAGCCACGATGTGGACATCTTCGATATCCCCCTCTCCTCGGTGGTCGACGCCTTCGTCGCCGAGGTGGCCGGCTGGGAGGAGGTCGACCTGCAGACCCTGTCCGAGTTCCTGGTCATCGCGGCCGTGCTCATCGAGCTCAAGTCACGCCGCCTCCTCCCCGGACCCGACGACATCGATCCCGACGAAGAGCTGATCGGATGGGACGAGCGGGACCTGCTCATGGCCCGCCTGCTCGAGTGCCAGGCCTACGCGGCGGCCGCAGACGGGTTTGCCGTGCTCATGGAACGGGCGGCCCGCTCGGTGCCTCGGACCGCGGGCGTGGACGACGACCTGGCCGTCGGTGCCCCCGACCTCCTCGAGGGGGTGACGCCCGACCAGGTGGCGGCCGCCTTCCTGCGGGCGACGGCCGAGCGACCGATCCCCACCGTGGACCTGTACCACGTGACCGTGGACGCGGTGACGGTGGCCGACGCCGTGGCCGAGCTCGAGCTGCGCCTGCCGGTGATGGGTCGGGCCACCTTCCGCAGCCTGACCGGGCACCTGTCCTCCCGCATCGAGATCATCGTGCGGTTCCTGGCCCTGCTCGAACTGTGCAAGCGGGGGAGGGTGGCCCTCGATCAGGGCCATACCTTCGGCGACCTCGACGTGGCCTGGGTGCCCGCGGACGCCGAAGCCGTCTCCGTCGGTGTCGGCCCCTACGACGAGTACGAGGGTTGACCGCGGTGCTCTCCCCCGAGGCGCGGGCCGTCGAGGCCGTCCTGATCGTGGCCGTCGAGCCGGTCTCTGCGGGCCTGCTGGCCGAGCTGCTGGAGCTGCCCGTGGAGCAGGTCGAGGCCGTGTGCGAGGAGCTGGCCGAGTCGTGCCGGACCACGGGCCGCGGCTTCGAGGTGGCCAGGATCGCCGGCGGTTATCGCATCCAGTCCCATCCCGACCTGGCCTCGCACGTCGAGCGGTTCGCCAACGTGGGTGTCTCGTCACGCCTGTCGGCCGCAGCACTCGAGACCCTGGCCATCGTGGCCTACAAGCAGCCGGTCTCCCGGGCCCAGATCGCCTCCCTCCGCGGGGTCAACGTGGACGGGGTGGTCCGGCTCCTCGAGCATCGGGGGTACATCGCCGCGGTGGGCCGGGCCCCGGGCCCGGGACAGGCCGTCCTCTACGGCACCACCGATGCCTTCCTCGAGCGGCTCGGGCTCGACCGGGTCGATCAGCTACCGCCGGTCGAGGACCTGCTCCCGGGACCGGAAGCCCTGGCCGAGCTCGAGGAGCAGATGCGTCCGGTCGGGGATGCCTGAGGAGCCCACCGGGCCCCTCGCCACCGGCGACCGGTTGCAAAAGGTGTTGGCCCGGGTCGGCGTCGGCTCCCGGCGGGTGTGCGAAGGGCTCATCGTCGACGGTCGGGTGACCGTCAACGGCGAGGTGCCGGTGCTCGGACGCCGGGTGGACCCGTCGGTCGACCGGGTGGAGCTCGACGGTGTGCCCCTTCCCGTCCAGCCCGGCCTGGCCCACTATCTGGTCAACAAGCCGGCGGGGGTGGTCTGCACCGCGGAGGACACCCACGGCCGGCCGACGGTGGTGGCCCTGGTGCCGGACCATCCCCGGGTGTTCCCCGTCGGGCGGCTGGACATGGACTCGGAGGGCCTGATCATCCTCACCAACGACGGCGACCTGACCCATCGCCTCACCCATCCGTCGTTCGGCGTCCCGAAGGAGTACCTGGTCCAGGTGGAGGGAGAGCCCACGCCCGGCGAGGTCAGCCGCCTGCGGCGCGGAATCGACCTCGACGACGGGCCCACGGCGCCGGCGCGGGTGGCGGTGGTCGCCCCCAACCTGCTCCGTATCGTCATCCACGAGGGCAGGAACCGGCAGGTCCGGCGGATGTGCGATGCCGTCGGCCATCCCGTGCTCCGCCTGGTCCGGACGCGTATCGGGCCCATCGCCGATCCCTCGCTGAGCCCGGGGGAGTCTCGGCCCCTCTCCTTCGACGAGGTGCGCAGCCTGACCGCTGCCGCCACGCCGATGGACCCGGTGGCCCGGTCCGGCGACGAATCGGGACCCGCCGGGGCCGGTGAGTAACATGCCTGGCTGATGTCCCCGACCGTCCGAGCCGTCCGCGGCGCAACCACCGTCGACCACGACACCCCCGAGGCCATCACCGAGCGGGTGGTGGCCCTGCTCGAGCGGATCCTCGACCGCAACGGCCTGGTCGAGGCCGACATCATCTCCATCCTCTTCACCGCCACCGAGGACATCGTGTCCACCTTCCCGGCCACGGCCGCACGATCGATGGGCCTGGGCGCGGTGCCGCTGATCTGTGCCCGCGAGCTCTCGATCACCGGTTCGGTCCCGCACTGCATCCGGGTCATGCTGCACGTGGACACCGAGCGCCCGCGGGGCGACATCCACCACGTCTACCTCGAGGGGGCCCAGGGACTCCGTGACGACCTCCCCGACTGAGGGCCGAGGAGGGGAGTCGGCCGATCACGCCGGTGGCCGGGTCCGGGTTCCCGGGCGGGCCATGATCTACGGAACCGGGCTCATCGGCGGCTCGGTCGGTCTGGCCCTGCGCGCCCGGGGATGGTGGGTCAGCGGGGTCGACGCGGCCGACGGGGTGGCCACCCGGGCCCTGGAGCTCGGCGCCGTGTCCGAAGTGGGCATCGACCACCAGGCCGACCTGGTGGTGGTGGCCACACCCGTCCATGTCGCCGGTGAGATCATCGCGGACGTTCTGGCCAACCCCGAGCGGAACCCGCAGGCCGTCATCACCGATGTGGGCGGCGTGAAGGCGCCCCTGGTCGCCTCCATCGACCACCCCTACTTCGTCGGGGGCCACCCCATGGCCGGTTCGGAGCAGGTCGGGCTGGACGGGGCCACGGCAGAGCTCTTCGTCGGCGCCACCTGGGTCCTGACCCCGACCGCGGTGACCGACCCGGACGCGTACACCCAGGTCCACAACCTCCTGGTCGACCTCGGAGCCAACGTGGTGGCCCTGGACCCGTCCCAGCACGACGCCCTGGTGGCGGTGGTCTCCCACGTCCCCCATCTGACCGCGGCCACCTTGATGGACCTGGCCGCCGGCCTCGGCCAGGAGCACGCCGCGCTGTTGCAGCTGGCCGCGGGCGGGTTCCGGGACATGACCCGGATCGCCGCCGGCCAACCGGCCATCTGGCTCGACATCTGCGACGAGAACGCCGACGCCATCGTCGAGACCCTCGATCTCCTCATCGACGCCCTCGGCGCCATGCGGCGTCGGGTGGCCGAGCACGACCACCGCTCGCTGCTCGAGATCCTCGACCGGGCCTCGACCGCCCGGCGTGCCCTCGGCGAACGGGCGCCCCTGCCCGAGGAGCTGGTCGAGGTACGCATACCCGTGCCCGACCGGACCGGGATGATCGCCGAGATCACCGTGCTCGTCACCGAGCTCGGCATCAACATCGTCGACCTCGAGATCGCCCACTCGGTGGACGGCAACCAGGGGGTCATGCTGGTGGTGGTCGACCAGCTGTCGGCCCCGACCCTCCTGGCCACGCTCTCGGGCCGGGGCTACCGTGCCACCAGCACACCGGTGGGTCCGATCCGGTGAGCGGGCCCACGGCCACCGGAACCACTCCACCGGACGGTGCCGCCCACACCATGTCCGTGCGCGGTGGCGGGCCCCTGTCCGGCACACTGGCCGTCCCGGGGGACAAGTCCATCTCCCACCGGGCGCTGCTCCTGGCCGCCCTGGCCGAGGGCACCTCCACCATCACCGGTCTCTGCCCCGGCGACGATGTGGTCCGCACCCGCGGCGCCATCGTGGCCCTCGGGGCCGAGGTGGAGGACGACGGCCCGGTCGTGGTCGTCCATGGAGGCCGGTCGCGGCTGGCCGCCCCCACCGACGAGATCGACCTGGGCAATTCGGGCACCGGCATGCGCCTGCTGGCCGGCGTGGCCGCCACGCTCGACGGGCACGACGACCCTGGTGGGTGACGCCTCGCTCCAGAGCCGACCCATGGACAGGGTGGCCGAGCCTCTGGCCCGGATGGGAGCCCGGGTCACCGGACGCGGGCAGCAGTGCCTCCCACCCCTCGCCGTCACCGGCGGCGCCCTGCACGGTATCGAGTACACGCCGCCGGTGGCCAGCGCCCAGGTCAAGTCGGCCCTCCTGCTGGCCGGCCTCGACGCCGACGGGGAGACGGTCGTGTCCGAACCCGTCGCCACCCGGGCCTACACCGAGGAGATGCTGGCCGCGGCCGGCGCGGACATCTCCATCCGATCGGACGGGATCGGCCGGGTGGTCCGGATCCGGCGGAGCGCGCTCCGGTGCGGGTCCTACACGGTGCCCGGTGACCCCTCGCAGGCGGCTTTCTGGCTGGTCGGAAGCGTGATCGTCCCGGGCAGCCTGGTCACGGTCACCGGCATCGACCTGAGCGCCGAGCGCCTCGGGTTCATCGGGGTGCTCCGCCGGATGGGCGCCACCGTGGAGGTCGAGGAGGCGGGCAACGGGACGGGGTCGCTGACCGGCTACACGGCCCTGCTCCACGGCACCGTCGTCGAGGCCGCGGAGATCCCGTCCCTCGACGAGGTGCCCGTCCTGGCCGTGGCCGCCACCGCCGCCACCGGCGTCACCCGGTTCCGCGACATCGGCGAATTGCGGGTGAAGGAGTCGGACCGCCTGGCCGGGACCGTCGAGCTGGTCCGGGCCTTCGGGGGTGACGCCGAGGTCGAGGGGGATGATCTGGTGGTGGAGGGGCGCGGGGGGCCGCTGCAGCCGGGACGGGTCGATGCCCGGGGCGACCACCGGATGGCCATGGCCGCGGCCATCGCCGCCGCCGCGTGCCCGGGCGCCACCGACATCACCACCATCACCGGATGGGAGTCGGTGGCCACCAGCTACCCGTCCTTCTCCGACGATCTGTCCCTGCTCCAGTCCACCGCGGCCGGCCGATGAGCCCCACCGGTACCCGCGTCGGCGCTCAGCCGATCATCGCCATCGACGGCCCCGCCGGTTCGGGCAAGTCGACCGTCTCACGCGCCCTGGCCGAACGGCTCGGTGTCGGTCGCCTGGACACGGGCGCCATGTACCGGGCGGTGGCCTGGGCCGTCCTCGACCGCGAGATCGATGCCGGTGACCAGGCAGCGGTGGCCGATCTGGCCCGCACCCTCGCCATCGCCGTCGGCGAGCGGGTCGAGGTCGACGGGACGGACGTCACCGAGGCCATCCGCGGGCCCGAGGTGAGCGGCGTGGTGTCGGTGGTGGCGGCCAACCCCGGCGTGCGCTCGGTGCTCGTGCAGCGCCAGCGGCAGTGGGTGACCGAACGCGGGGGAGGGGTGGTCGAGGGCCGGGACATCGGCTCGGTGGTCTTCCCCGACGCCGAGGTCAAGATCTACCTCACGGCGTCGCCCGACGAGCGGGCCCGTCGCCGGCCGGAGGAGGGCTCCGACGCCCTGTCCCGTCGCGACAGGCTCGACAGCACCAGATCGGTGTCGCCACTGGGTGTGGCCGACGGGGCCAAGGTCATCGACACCACCGACCGCCGGGTCGAGGACATCGTCGAGGAGGTCGTGGGGTGGTTGTGAGCCAGACCGCAGAACCGGCAGAGCCGGAGGACGGACAGGCGTCGGACGCGCCGGACATGAGGGTGGACACCAGCTTCACCCCCATCTACCGGTTCCTCCGTGTGCTCGTCCACCTCCTCAACCGCCTGTGCTTCCGGACCACGGTGGAGGGATCCGATCGCGTCCCGGCCACGGGCCCGGTGATCATCGCGCCGGTGCACCGGTCGTTCATCGATTTCTTCGTCGCCTCCGAGGTCACCCGCAGGAAACTGCACTACATGGCCAAGGACAGCCTGTGGAAGAACCACTGGCTGGCCCGGATCCTCCCCGCGGTCGGCGCCTTCCCCGTCCACCGGGAGTCGGCTGATCGCGAAGCCCTTCGCCGCGCCCAGCGGGTGCTCGAGGCCGGTGAGGTGCTGATCCTGTTCCCCGAAGGGGAGCGGAGGTCGGGACCGGTGGTGGAGGACCTGCACGAGGGGGTCGCCTTCCTGGCCGGACGCACCGGGGCGACGGTGGTCCCGGTCGGGATCGGCGGTTCTGCTTCGGTGATGCCCAAGGGGAAGCGGCTCCCGCGGCCCCGGCACATCCACCTGGTGGTGGGTGATCCCATCCCACCCCCGCCCCGCACCGGCGGGGGGCGCATCTCGAGGAGCCGGACCCACGAGCTGACCGAGGCGCTGACCGATTCGATCCAGGATCTCTACGACCGGTCGGTCACGGTCACCCGGCGGTACTGACCAGGCCGGCACCGCTCACGGGCGCGGCCGGCCCTCCCTCCTGACCCGGAGCCACGTGGTCCCGATCACCCGCCCGTACTGCAGCCCGAAGAACAGGTTGCCGCCCTTCTTGGACGTGCCCGAAGCCCGGGGATGCCACACGGTGGGCTGCTGGGAGATCCGCCAGCCCCGGCTCGACGCGGTGATCACCACCTCGGCCGTCTGGTACTGGTCCTGGATCAGATGCGGGGCGATGTCGTTGAGCAGCTCGATCTTGAAGGCCCGGTAGCCGTTGGACGAGTCGGTCAGTTGCTGGCGCGAGATCTCGTTGAGGATCCACGCATAGAGCTTCACGCCGGCCCGGCGGAACCGGTCGGTGGTGTGGTCGACCCCGAGCCGCCGTGAGGCGATGACGAAGTCGGAGACGTCGTCGAGCAGCGGCTGCACGATCGAGGGGAGCTCGGAAGGATCGTTCTGCCCGTCGGCGTCGAGGGTGACGACGTAGCGGGCGCCGTAGGTGGCGGCCAGTTCGTAGCCGAGCTTGAGGGCGGCCCCCTGGCCCAGGTTCACCGGCAGCACGCAGGTGAAGACCCCGGCGTCGAGAGCCACGGCCGCGGTGTCGTCGGTCCCGCCGTCCACCACCACCAGGGTCGTGACCTCGAGATCGCCGACCATGGTGGGCATGGCCTTGAGCACGTCCCCGATGTTCTGTTCCTCCTCGTAGGCGGCGACCAGGGCCACGATGGGAGAGAACCGAGCCTGCGGATACCGGGTCTGCGAATGCCTCCCGGGCGCTGTCCAGGGTGAACCGCTGCAGTTGCGGCGATCCGCTTGCGCCCCCGTGAGTCCGGGCGCGTGACCCACCGGTGACGTTGGGTGGGCGCCATCAGAAGATGTGGGGGTTGTCGAAGATGGCCCGGACCTTGGGCTCGAAATGGGACAGCGGCTCGGTCGGGAACTCCGGGTCGAAGCTGTTCTGGTCCCACTCGTCGGCGAACCGCTCGGCCAACTCGTACCAGGGCTCCTCCCGGTACCGCGACCGCATGTCGGGGTCCATACTGAAGTGGTGGTAGTAGTGACGACCCTGGAAGTCCTGATGGGCGGCGATGGCCGCGGTGACCTCCGGGCGCACGTAGGGGCGGAGGATCTCCGCGGCGATCCGCGGGTGGTTGGGCACGCACACCGCCTTGCCGATGTCGTGGCAGAGGGACGCCACCACCATCTCGTCGTCCGCGCCCGCCCGTTCGGCCCGGGTGGCCGTCTGCAGGCAGTGGGTCAGCTGGTCGACGCCGAACCCGTCGTACACGTCGGACAGCGACTCCAGCATCCACAGGATCCGATCGGCCACCCTCGTCTGGTTCTTCACCGTCTCGGTCCCGATCACCATCCACTCGTCGCGGGTGGAGACGTCCATGCGGGTGAACGACGTTCGAGGGTCAGTCGATGTGCTCATGCCCCCATTCTCGCACCAAAGTGCGCTCCCGGGCACCTATGAGGCAGCTGAGATCAGAGGGCCAGGCGCTCGAGCACGTCCGAAGCCGCCGTCTCACGGTCCTCGGCCAGTACCCTCGTGCCCGTTTCCCCCCCGTCCTGGTCCACGCCGGGCGGCGGCCCGACGGGGACGCCGTTGACCAGGCTGAGCGCCACCTCGAGGCCCCGCAGCAGTTCACGCAGCTCGGGAGGGGGCGGGAAGTACTCCTCTTCCACGGTCACCGAGCGAGCGGTGGGCGCCGTGCACGGGATCGAGCCGATCGACGACCGCCTGCACCAGGGCCTCGGGCGCCGACGCGCCGGCAGTGACACCGACGGTGCCCGAGAGGTCGTCCGGAAGCTCTGAGGCATCGTTGACCCGGACCACCCGGGGACAGCCGAACGTGATCGCCACCTGTTGCAGGGCCACGGTATTGGAGGAGTTCTCCGAGCCGATGATGACCACGGCGTCGACCATCCCGGCCAGCGACTTGAGGGCGGCCTGTCGGTTGGTGGTGGCGAAGCACAGGTCGCTGCGATTGGGCATCCACAGGTCGGGGAACCGTTGCCGGGCCCGGTCGACGATGCCGGACCACTCATCGTGGCTGAGGGTGGTCTGGGCCAGCAGGGCCACCATCGGTTCGGCATCGCCGGCGCCGGCGCCGGCCAGGTCGCCGAGGTCGTCCACGTCCTCGACCCGTTCGAGCAGGCGCACCGCCTCCGGCGCCACCGCCATGGTGCCGACCGCCTCCTCGTGACCGTGGTGGCCGACGTAGAGGACGGTGTACCCCTTGCGGGCCCGCACCTTCAACTCGTGATGGACCTTGGTCACCAGCGGACAGACCGCATCGACCACCACCCGGCCGTTGGTCCGGGCGGCGGCGACCACGCCCGGGGCCGAACCGTGGGCCGACAGCATCAGCGGGGCGCCGGCGGGTACGTCGTCGACATCGTCCACGAAGACGACCCCCTGCGCCCGGAACTGGTCCACGACGTGCCGGTTGTGGACGATCTCGTGATAGCAGTACACCGGCGGCTCGAAGACCCGGACCATCCAGGCCAGGGCCTTGATCGCCTTCTCCACCCCGGCGCAGAATCCCCTCGGTTCGGCGAGCACCACTCGGTCGACGGGCACCGGTCCAGGCTACCGGCGTCCCCGGTCCCGCCGGACCCGCGGCGTGGGAGGCGAAGGGGACCGGGTAACCTGGGACGATGTCGGCGCCCAGAGTGACGACGGCACCCAAGGTCGTGGCCGTCTCCGAGTCCTCAGCGGCCGACCTCTCCGGCCTGCGACCGGGCGACGAGATCCTCCTCCTCAACGGCCGGTCGCCGCGTGACGTGATCGAGTACAGCCTGCTGGTGGACGAACCCGACCTCGACCTGGTCGTACGCCGCCGCGGCGTCGACGAGCCCTTGGCCATCCGGGTGGCGAAGGAGGCGGGGGAGCCGCTCGGCGCCGAGGTGTCCTCGGCCGTCTTCGACCGGGTCCGGACGTGCGACAACCACTGCGAGTTCTGCTTCATCCATCAACTCCCGAAGGGGATGCGACGCAGCCTGTCGCTGAAGGACGACGACTACCGGCTCTCCTTCCTCTACGGCAACTTCACCACCCTGACCCGGTTCACCGAGATGGACCTCGAGCGGGTGCTCACCGAGCACCTCAGCCCACTGTTCGTCTCCATCCACGCCACCGATCCCGACATCCGGGCCGGGCTGTTGCGCAACCGGCGCGGGGCGACCAGCCTGCGCTGGTTGGGGGCCCTGCTCGAGGGGGGGATCGAGGTCCACGGGCAGGTCGTCGTGTGCCCGGACCGCAACGACGGGGCCGTCCTGTACGACACGCTGGCCGGTGTGCTCGACCGCTATCCCACCCTGGCCACGGTGGCCTGCGTGCCCCTCGGGGTGAGCCGGTTCTCCCACGAGGAGGCCATGCGCCCCCACACCACGGAGGAGGCGGCTGCCGTCTGTGACGCGGTGGAGATGTGGCAGGACACCTTCGTCACCGCCATCGGGAGGCGGATGGTGTTCGCGGCCGACGAGTACTACCTCATGGCCGAACGGCCCTTCCCGCCGGCGCGCACCTACGAGGGATTCCCCCAGCACGAGAACGGGCTCGGCATGGCCCGCGCCTTCGAGGCCGCGTTCGGCGGGGACGAGCGGGCCGCCCTCGGCGTCAGGCCCGGGTTCTTCGCCGCCGTCGACGGTGCTCCTGCGGCCGGCTACCGGGCCCCCCGGTCGGCCGAAGCGGCCCGGCCGACCCCTTCGGCGGCGCCGATCGCCATCCTCACCGGCGAGTACGGAGCGCGGGTGCTCGGTCCGCTGGTGGACTCCTTGTCACGCGACGACATCCGGCTGGTGCCGGTGGTCAACCATTTCTTCGGGGGCAACATCGGCGTGTCGGGCCTGCTCACCGGCACCGACCTCGTCGACGTGCTCTCGGCCCAGCCCGAGGGGCATCGCTACCTGCTTCCGGACTCCTGCCTGTCGGAGGGCCGGTTCCTCGACGACCTGACCGTCGCCGATCTCCCGCGACCCGTCGAGGTGGTCCCCACCGACGGTCTCTCCCTCCGCCGGGCACTCGACGGCTGGACGCCGGCCGGCGCCGGCCGGGTGCCGGTGGCCCTTGGAGCCTCCCGATGACCGCGGGTGTGGCCGAACAGGTCCCCGACAAGCGTGACCGACCGCTGGTCGTCATCGCCGGACGACCCAACGTCGGCAAGTCGACCCTCGTCAACCGCATCGTCGGACGGCGCGCGGCCGTCGTCGAGGAACGACCCGGGGTCACCCGTGACCGCAAGGAGCTCGACGCCGAATGGTGCGGGCATCCCTTCACCGTGGTCGACACCGGAGGGTGGCTCTCCTCCCTCGATCCCCTGGACGCCCAGGTGACCGCCCAGGCGGAGCGGGCCATCGCCGAAGCCGACGTGGTCCTGTTGGTGGTGGACGTGACCGTCGGCATCATCGACGAGGACATGGCCGTCGCCCGCGTGCTCAAGCGGTCGGGCCGGCCCGTGCGGGTGGTGGTCAACAAGGTGGACTCGTCCCAACGCGAGGCGGACGCCTGGAACGCCATGTCGCTCGGGCTCGGAGACCCCTGGCCCGTCAGTGCCCTCCACGGGCGGGGGACCGGGGACCTCCTCGACGATGTCGTGCGTCTCCTGCCCGAGCCGAGCGAGGTTGACGACGGCACCGAGGACGGCCCCGCCGATGACCCAGGTGCTCCGCAGGCCGAGGCCGTCCCGAGGGTGGCCCTGGTGGGTCGGCCCAACGTCGGGAAATCGACGCTGTTCAACCGGCTGGTCGGTGACGAGCGATCGGTCACCCACGACGCCCCCGGCACCACGCGGGACGCGGTGGACACCGTGGTCGAGACGCCCGAAGGAACGGTCTGCTTCGTCGACACCGCCGGCATGCGTCGCAAGTCGCGGACCGAACGCGGCACCGAGTACTTCTCGGTCCTGCGGGCCCTCGACGCCCTCGACCGGGCCGACATCGCCCTGCTCGTCATCGACGCCACGGCCGGAGTCACCCATCAGGACCAACGTCTGGCCGAACGGATCGGCGCCGCCGGCTGCCCGACCGTCGTGGTGCTCAACAAGTGGGAGCTGATCGCCACCGAGGACCGCAACGACATCCTGGTCGATATCGGCGACCGCCTCGCCTTCCTCGGCGCCGCGCCGGTCCTCAAGATCAGCGCGCTGTCCGGGCTTGGGGGTCCACAACATCCTGCCCGCGGTGGCCGCGGCCGAAGAGGCGTACCACTCGCGGATCCCCACCGGTGAGCTCAACCGCGCCCTGAAGTCGATCCAGATGGCCCATCCACCGGTCGGGGCCAAGATCCAGTACGCGGTCCAAGGGGCCAACGACCCGCCCACGTTCACGCTCTTCACCAACGGAAGACTGCAGCCCACCTATCTCCGCTATGTCGAGCGCGGCCTCCGCGAGCGATTCGAACTGGGCCCGACGCCGATCAAGCTGCGGGTCCGGGCCAAAGGAGCGAACGGCGGTGGGGGTCGACGGCGATGAACCCGGTCCGCCTTCGGCGCGTCGAGACGGGGGCCGTCGACAGGCGGGCGGCGTCTGTCTCCTGCGCTTCCCCGGGGAGGACGATCCGTGCCCTGGTGTGAGCAGTGCGACCAGCGCCTCGAGGACGAGGAACTGACCGAGGAGGGCACCTGCCCCGACTGCGGGTCGGAGCCCCTCGAGCACCGCAAGTCTCCCTGGTACTTCAAGTTCATGCTGGTGGCCAGCGTCATCTACCTCGGATACCGGGCCTTCCAGGGGGTCACCTGGGTGGTCCATCACGTCTGACGACCTGTCCGTGGCGCGGCCGGCCACCGGAATTGGGCGCGCCGGGGCCGGACTACCTATGATCGCGGCCATGACGGCCGGAGCGCGATGTCATCAGCCGTAGATCTGAGGGGCGTCGACCTCAGCGACGCCAACCTCGCCGGGGTCGACCTCCAGGGTCGGAACCTGGCCGGGGCCGCGCTGACCGGTGCTGACCTGACCGGTGCAAATCTCCGAGGTACCGATCTGACCGACGCCGACCTGACCGGCGCGTTCCTGACGGGTACCGAGTTGACCGGGGCGGACCTGACCGGCGCGGGCCTGTGCAATGCCAAACTGCGGGACCGCGACCTGACCCACACGA
Source organism: uncultured Acidimicrobiaceae bacterium (assembly GCA_963745955.1). Taxonomy (GTDB): domain Bacteria; phylum Actinomycetota; class Acidimicrobiia; order Acidimicrobiales; family RAAP-2; genus Bog-756. The sequence goes on from CAVUZI010000001.1 coordinate 95,243, forward strand.
CGTTGGTCGGTGCCGTGCTGACCGACGCCGACCTGTCGGGCGCGGATCTGAGCGAGGCCAACCTGTCAGGAGCCGACCTGAGGCACGCCCGGCTCAGCGGCACAGATCTGAGTCGTGCCGACCTGACGGGAGCAAACCTGGCCCACGCCAACCTGTCGGGCGCCTACCTGATCGGCGCCGACCTCACCGACGCCGATCTGTCCGATGCCGACCTGGGCAAGGCCAATCTGTCCGATGCGAACCTCTCCGGGACCAACCTCACCGACGCCAACCTCGGCAAGGTGGATCTGACCGAAGTCGACCTGTCGGGAGCCGACCTGACCGGCGCCAACCTGGGCAAGGCCAATCTCACCGACGCCGACCTGTCCGACGCCGACCTGGGCAAGGCCAACCTGACCGATGCCGATCTGTCCGGTGCCGACCTGTCCAACGCAGACCTGGGCAAGGTCAACCTGACCGACGTCGACCTGTCGGGGGCCGATCTGACGGGCGCCAAATTGACCGGGGCCGACCTCACCGGGGCCGTCCTCACCGGCACGATCATGACCGACGCCAACCTGGGCAAGGCCAACCTGACCGACGCGGAACTCTCGGGCGCCGTCCTCACCGACGCCAACCTTTCGGGCGCCGACCTGTCCGGTGCCAACGTCACCGACGTGACCTGGTAATCCGGCGGCCTCGCCCATCCACTGACAGCTCACTCCGTCATGGCGTCGGACGGGGTTGTCCCTCGGCTTGGAACTTCGCCATCGGATAGATCCGGGCCACCTCGGCAACGGCGGACCGAACGGCGCCGTCCTTGTCGTAGGCGTGCGCCTCGACGGTCACCGTGATCGTCCGGTCGTCACCGCGGAACCTGAGCACCCTGTTGGCCGAGCTCTGCACATCGGCCAGGAACCGCTTGGAGCGCTCGTCGAGCGGGTGCTGAACGACCACATCGACCTCGAAGTGCATGGAGGCACCGTATCGAACGTATGTTCGTCGATCAAGTGGTCGGATCGGCGGGCTCGTCCGAGCCCTCGTCCCGGACCGGCTCGGAGGCGCTCCGCCGGATGGTGGGGGAGCCCCCGTCGTCGACTACCATGGCCAATCCGCTCCGGATCCGACTCGGTGGCCACATTTATGGCTTCTGACCAGGCACCGGGACAGGCGGGCTGTGGCGCAGCTTGGTTAGCGCGCTTGACTGGGGGTCAAGAGGTCCCGGGTTCAAATCCCGGCAGCCCGACGAGCACGGTTGAGGTCGAAGAGGAAGTCGCGGACGACCATGGGGATCCGGGGGAAGCGCTCATTCGGTCACCTGGTCCCGGCGCTCTGCATGGCGATGTTGCTTCTCGGAGTCGACGTCGGCCCGGCCTACCCCGGCGACGTCGCCCGGACCCCGCGGCCGAAGACGCTCGAAGCCTGGATCTACCCGTCGCCGTCAGGTCGACCCGCCTGCGATACCGCCTCCGAGCTGGCGACACTCGCGGCCAATCCCATAGCCATCGTCAAGCCGGAGTACCTCGACGTGGACAACGGAGGGCAGGTGGTCGAAGAGACGGCGGCCGGGGGCCTCCCCTGTAACGGTTTCAGCGCCGCCAACCTGGCCAGGGTGAGGATGGCGGCGAAGCGGATCTACGTCACCGTCTCGGCCGGTACGCCCGCCGTCGGAGCCCTTCTTGACAATCCCAGCCGCCTGAGGGCGGGCCAACAGGCGATCGAGCGCTTTGTCTCGGCCAACCACCTCGATGGCGTAGATCTCGATCTTGAGCCCGACCGGTGGTCCGCGCCCGTTTGGCATTCCTTCATGACCTTTGTGTCGGGCATCGCCGCCTCGTTTCAACCCTCCGGACGTACCGTGGAGGTCGACCTCGATGCATCGACGACGACCCCCCGGGATGCCGAGCGATATGCCGACGTCGCCGCGGCCGGCGCGCACGTCGTCGTGATGGCCTACGACGACGAGTACAGCGTCGCCTGCGCTCCCATCACTCCGTATCACTGGTTGAAGGCGGTGACCTCCTACGCCACGAGCCAAGTTCCCCCGGGTGATCTCACCATTGGCATACCCGCCTACGGGTACTCCACCACCACCTGCGACCAGATCGCCGACATCACGGACGACGTCGCGTATCTGACGATGGAGAAGGAGCCGGGATTCCCCGCGTCCGCCTCGGCCGTCGACGCACTCCGTGACCCCGGCTCCGGGGAGATCCGATGGACGTCGGGGAAGACGCGCTACGACTACGTCGACTCCACCGCGCTGAACGACAAGTTGGAGGTGCTCGAGCGCATGGGCGTCACCGATGTGTCGGTCTGGAGCCTGGGTGGCCAACCCTGGTTCAACCGCAACCCATAGCTGGGCGGGATCAATCCGGCCGGGGCGTCGAGTTCTCAGCCGGACTCACGAGCCGGTCCACGCCACCGACCACGACTGCTTGTTGGAGGTGCAACTGTTCGTGGTCCCGTTGGTGTAGGTCGCCGTCTCGAGGACCGAACCGGCCGCCCGCGCCGCGCCGCTGGCGTTCACCCCGTGGAAGTGCCCCTCGAAGGTGATGGTGAACGTGGCCGGGTAGTTGTCGGGTCCGACGACCCCGGTCTGGGTCGAGGTCGAGGAGAACGAGCCGTCGGCGGCCAGGGCCACCGAATCGAGCACGACCGGGGCGTCCGACGAGAGGGTCGTCCCGTCGCAGTAGAGGTAGTCCACCGGGATGGAGATGTCCTGCAGTTGGGTCTGGCTTCCCACGTTCAGGGTGATTCCGTAGCCGTTCGCCGAGTACGAGCCCGAATAGGTGCCGACCGGTGGAAGGGTCGTGGGTTGGGTCGGCTGCGTATCCCACGCCACCGACCAGGACTGCTTGTTGGAGGTGCAGCTGTTCGTGGTCCCGTTGGTGTATGTCGCCGTCTCGAGGACCGAACCGGCCGCCCGCGCCGCGCCGCTGGCGTTCACCCCGTGGAAGTGCCCCTGGAAGGTGATGGTGAACGTGGTCGGATAGTTGTCGGATCCGACGACCCCGGTCTGGGTGGAGGTCGAGGAGAACGAGCCGTCGGCGGCCAGGGCCACCGAGTCGAGCACGACCGGGGCGTCCGGGGCGAAGGTCGTATCCGCGCACTCGAGGTAGTCCACCGGGATGGAGATGTCCTGGAGCTGGGTCCGGCTACCCGACACGTACAGCGAGATCCCGTAGCCGTTCCCCGAATAGGAGCCCGAATAGCTGCCGGCCGGTGGGAGGGTGGTTGGCTGGGTCGGCTGCGAGCCCCGCGTGATCGACCAGGACTGCTTGTTGGAGGTGCAGCTGAAAGTGGTCCCGTTGGTGTAGGTCGCCGTTTCGAGGACCGAACCGGCCGCCCGGGCCGCGCCGCTGGCGTTCACCCCGTGGAAGTGCCCCTGGAAGGTGATGGTGAACGTGGTCGGGTAGTTGTCGGACCCCACGACCCCGGTCTGGGTCGACGTCGAGGAGAACGACCCGTTGGCGGCCAGGGCCACCGAGTCGAGCACGACCGGGGCATCCGGCGCGAAGGTCGTTCCCGCGGACTCGAGATAGTCCACCGGGATGGAGATGTCCTGGAGCTGGGTCTGGGTTCTCGACACGTACAGCGTGATCCCGTAGCCGTTCGCCGAGTACGCGCCCGAATAGCTGCCGACCGGTGGGAGGGTGGTGGGCTGGGTCGGCTGGCGTATTCCGCGTGACCGACCAGGACTGCTTGTTGGAGGTGCAGCTGTAGGTGGTCCCATCGGTGTACTTCGCCGTCTCGAGGACCGAACCGGCCGCTTCGGGAGCCCCATTGCTGAATCCTTGGAACCGACCGGTGAAGGTGATGGTGAACGTGGTCGGGTAGTTGTCGGACCCCACGACCCCGGTCTGGGTCGACGTCGAGGAGAACGACCCGTTGGCGGCCAGGGCCACCGAGTCGAGCACGACCGGGGCGTCCGGCGCGAAGGTCGTTCCCGCGCACTCGAGGTAGTCCACCGGGATGGAGATGTCCTGGACCTCGGTCTGGCTTCCCGACACGTACAACGTGATCCCGTAGCCGTTCGCCGAGTACGAGCCCGAATAGCTGCCAGAGCGGGCCTGCACCACCTGGATCGCCGATCCGCTGACCGTCTTCCCGTGCGCGTCGGTGAGCTTCACTGTGACCGTGTAGTGGCCCGGAGCGACGTACTGGTGCGTGGCCCTTGCCCCGAGGCCGGCGAGCGTGACCGTCTTCGAGCCGTCACCCCAGGTCAACGATCAGCTTCTTTGCGGAATCGCCCTTCGGCAAGACGCTCTTGCTGACGGCGACGGTGGCGTTCTGTCCCACTGCCACGGTCGTGGGCAGCAGGGTGACGATCGCCTGGGGGCTGTCGGCCGCGCCGGCGGTGCCGCCCAGTCCGGCGATGGCCAGGGTGGAGAGGACGAGTGACAAGGAGAACGTCAGACCCGCCAACCGCCGGCCGCGGCGGACGGGAGAGGAGGTCCGTTCCGTCCTGCGACTCTCGGATCGTCGGATGGGGGCCGACGCCATCGCGTTCGGCGGAGCTCTGGCGAAACATGGTGATCTCCCTGCTAGATCGTTGAGATGTCGCGTTGCCCGTTGCTCGAGCATTTCTACCCGAAAGGAGCGTGTCTGTCACCAGGGATTTACCCGTCAGGCACAGCCTCGAACACGGAGAGAGATCGATAGTGGTCGCTCCGTGGCGACAGCACGCGCATCGTCGACTCGGCAACGCAGAGCCCGGGCGGCTGCCGACCGCCTTCCGGGGCGGATCATCTATCGTCATCGTCGATGGAACTTCTGCTGCGTCCGGGAAGGGCCGATGACGAGCAACCTCTGCTCGGGCTCTTTGACGAAGCGGTTCTCTGGTTGACCGAGCGAGGTCTGAGTGGACAGTGGGGTAGTCGGCCCTGGTCGGAGCGACCCGAGACCAAGGAGCGGGTCGCCAGCTTGGCCCGCAGCTCCGGACTCACCGTCGCGCAAGTCGACGATGCGTCCGTCGGCGCTCTCGAAGTCAGTGAGGATTCTCCTCCGTACGCTCCGGTGACGGACGAGCCCGGCCTGTACATCGTGCTTCTCCTGGCTTCCAGACGGTTCATCGGAAAGGGAATCGGGACCGCGCTGTTGGATCATGCCCGCTCCGACTGCCTGTCACGGGGCCTGAGTCTCCTGAGAGTCGATTGCTGGGCCGGCGGGCAGCAGCAGCTTGTCCGGTACTACGAATCAGCGGGATTCACTGCAACCGAGTCCTTCGATCGGAGAGGGTGGCCGGGGCAGCTTCTTGTCCAGCGGGTCGGGAGATGAGCCCTAGCCCCCGGAGTCCGTCGGCCAAGAGAGCGTGGCGAAGATCTTGATCCCGTTGTGCTGATCCGACGGAAAGATCATCTCCTTGTTCGGCCGCACCTCACAGAGGAAGCCAGGGAACACCTCCACATCGAAGAGTGAGACAGGCCATGTCCCGTTGTTGAAGAGGATCCAGAGCACCCCCGGCTCCTTTGTGCCCAGTGAGACCTGTGCCAGTTCCGGGACAACGAAGCTGAGGTTCCCGTTCTTCAACGGGAGTTTCTGAAGATCGAGTCTCGAAGTCTTTTCAGAGTCGGGCATCTTCCTCATTTCGTCGATGTCCGTCGGTCAGTTGCCGGCCGGAGCTCTCCACGGCCCTCACCGCGGCCCTTGCCGCTCCACGGCCGCGTCCCCTTCTTTCCGTCCATCGCCCGGCCAACCTACCGGACGGGCTCGGTGCAGCCGGTGGGGGAGCCGAACCGGTGGTCCGGCCCCCGACTCACCATCCGCCGGCTGTTCACCGGTTCGGTCCGTACCGCGCCAGTAGAGTGCTCCACGACTGCCAGGGTAGGGCGGAGAGGTGGCTCCCGCGCTTGTCACCGAACTGTCACCAAAACTCCCCTGGACACCCCGGACGGGGTGGTCGGGACGAACAGGCCGATGCGCACCCGGGCCACTCGATGGCCGTGCCCTCACCGGCCGCGCCTGGCCGGCTCCCAGGAACGCCCTACCGGTTCTGCGAGAATCGGGATGTGATGGTCAGACCCGCCCGCGCCCCTGACGCCGAGGCGATTGCCGCTCTCCTCAACGCGCACCTGGCCACGACGACGATCGAGTGGACCGACACGCCACACACGCCGGACAGCGTCCTGGCCTGGCTGGGCGAGCACGAGACGGTGCTGGTGGCCGAGGAGGGGAATGACGTCGTCGGCGTGGCGGCCTTCGGGTGGTTCCGGGACGTCGTCAAGCGTCCGGGTTACCGGTTCACCGTGGAGAACACGATCCACGTCCGGGAGGACAGATGGGGTTCGGGGGTGGGCCGGGACCTCATGGGTGCGCTCATCGACAAGGCGCGGACGAGTGGCAAGCACACGATGATTGCGGCCATCGATGCCACCAACGAGGTGTCGATCCGGTTCCACGGGCGACTCGGATTCGTCGAGGTGGCCCGCATGCCCGAGACGGGTGCGAAGTTCGGTCGCTGGTGCGATCTCGTCCTCCTTCAGCTCCGTCTCGATGATCGACCGGCACCCCCGGAATCCTGAAGGGGTTGTCCCCTCGAGCCCCGTGGCACCGTAAGATCTCGGTGTCGAAGGAGCGGCCATGGAGGCGAGACCCGGCTACGACGCCCTCGTGATCGGAGGAGGAATCGCCGGCCTGACCTCGGCGATCGCCCTCCAACGAGTCGGGCTGCGGGCGCGAATTCTTGAACGGGCCACGGCCCTGACCCAGGCGGGCACGGCACTCTCCCTGTGGCCCAACGCGCTGGCCGCCCTCTTCGAGCTGGGGCTGTCCTCCGCGCTCTCCGACATCGGGGTCGAGGAACCGGGTGGGATCATCCGAGATTGGACCGGTCGGGAGATCGTGACCCTCGATCAGACCCGCCTCTCTCAGCACCTCGGCACACCCACGTTGGTCGTCCACCGGGGAAGGCTCCAACAGGTCCTGCTCCAGGCTGCGTCCGACATACCCATCGCCATGCACACCACGGTGTCGCATATCGCCTCAGATGCGAGCGGAGGCGTGGTGACGACGTCCAGCGGTGAAACCCTCCATGCCCCCTTGGTCGTGGCCTGTGACGGCATCAGATCCGTGGCCCGCCCGGCCATGGGCAATCCACGGCCGCGGTTCACCGGCAGGACCAGTTGGCGGGCCGTACTCGACGGCGCTTCGCACCTCGTTTCCGGTGCCTGCCTGACGACGGGACAGGGCAAGCAGTTCATTGCCAGCAATCTCGATGGCGACCTGGTGTATTGGGCCGCGGATGTCGGACTGCCGGAAGGGGCCAACGAGGCCATGGTCGCCAGGAAGGAGTTCCTCCTCCGACAGTTCTCCCACTGGCACGATCCCATCTGCGAGCTCATCGAACGCACCGACGAGGAAGACCTGGTGATCGCGGACGTGTTCGACTCGGTCCCGAGACGTCTGTTCCGTGACCGGATCGTCGCGCTGGGAGACGCCGCTCATCCCATGACACCCGATCTCGGACAGGGCGCCTGTCAGGCGATCGAGGATGCCGTCGTGCTGGCGGCCTGCCTGTCCGAGGGCCGGGACGTTTCCCGCGCCCTCGCCGAGTACGAGGCCGCCCGGCTCCGACGGGTCCGGATGGTGGTGCGGGCATCGCGCCGGCTGGGACGGATTGCCACCACCGATTCCGAGATCGTCTCGCGGATGCGGGACGGATTGGCCGCGCACATGCCGGACTGGCTCAATCGGAAGCTCGTCGGGCGATATGCCAGCACAGCCTCGTTTCTGAAGACGCTCCCGCAGGTTGCCTGAGCCGGAGATCCCACGAGACAGCTCGGCTGTGAACCTCGTTTCCCCTGGATCGGCCACGTAGAGTTGCCTCCTGCAGGGTGGACCGAGAAACCCGCTCCGATGGTTCGGCGTGCCAAATCGCCCGACAGGTGACCCGAATCGCGGTCGTGAGCCTCAGATCGACGAAGAAAGGACCCCGAAGGACTCGTGGCCAGTTCACCTCCAGCGGCTCCCGAACCCAGGGCCCACGGGATGCTGCCCGGCCGGACCTCCCTCGTGTGGCCGCTCGTCGCCGCCACGGTGGCGGCCGCCGCCGTCATCGCCTACCTCGTGCACTGGGGGCAGCGGTACGGTCTGGACCTCCACGTGTACAGGGATTCGGTGAACAACTGGAAGGCCGGGCACGATCCGTACTTCTTCTCGTTCACCCGATACGGACTCCCGTTCACCTACCCGCCGTTCGCCCTTCCGTCCCTTGCCGTCCTGACGCTGGCCTCGTTCACGGTGACCCAGTGGTCGCTGTGGGGAGCGAGCATCCTTTCGGCCACGGCTTCGGTCGTGTTCGTCATGCGGGATCGAGGACAGAGGAGCCGTCTACGCCTCTGGTTGGGTGCGTTCACCTGGGTCTGCGTCGCCGTCCTGCTCCTCGAGCCGGCTCGGAGCGGCGCCGACTACGGGCAGATCGAATTCGTCCTGATGTTCGTCGTCGTGGCCGATGTGACCGTGGTACCTGCTCCCTACCGGGGCCTCCTGATCGGCATCGCCGCCGCCATCAAGCTCACGCCGCTCATCTTCATCGCTGTCCTGCTCGTCGAGCGGGACTGGAAGTCAAGCGCCCGGGCGCTGGCTTCGTTCGCGGTCTGCACCCTGCTCGCCTGGGCGCTCTGGCCCGGACTCTCGAGTGCGTTCTGGCATCACGACGTGGTCCGGCCCTCGAGGGTCGGGCCCGTCGCCTTTGCCAGCAACCAGTCGTGGTACGCCATCCTCCATCGAGCCCCGTTTCCGGCCACGGGATCAGCCGGACTCTGGTTGCTGGTGTCCATACTCACGGTGGGGTTGGCCGTCTTCGTCGCCTGGAGGTGTGCCGTCACCGGGAGACAGTCCCTCGGCCTGCTCTCGATCGCCCTGGCCGGCCTGCTCGTCAGTCCGATCTCCTGGACGCACCATTGGGTGTGGGTGCTGCTGATCCCACCGATCATCATCGGCCACGGGCCGGCGGCGATCCCCACTGCCGTCCGGACCATGCTCTGGGCCGTCGTGGCCATCACGATCGTGAGTCCGTACTGGTGGTTCTCGTCCGGGGCGGTAGCCGACGCCCTCGAGGCGCTGTTGCCCCTGTGGACATTCGCACTTCTGGCCACCTGGAGCTCGATCGAGCTGGCCAGCTGGCGGCGTGGCCGGCCGGCGACCACCTCGCCGGCCGGGTCGGAGGGTGCCCCTACGACGCCTTCCGGCGACTCGGTGCTTTCGCCCCGGTCTTGGACGTGATGTTGGTCGGGGACTTCGCGCTGGTGGCCTTCCGGGTCGGCGCCGGCTTCTTCACCGGAGCCCTCTTCTTCGGGATCGCGGGCTTCGAGCCCGTCGCCGGCTGCTTGGCCTGACCGGCTCCGTCCTTGATCGATTTGATGCTGGCGCTCAGGACATCCATGAGGTCGGCGACGTTCGTCGCCGCCGGCTCGGTCGACCCGAGGACGATCTCGTTTCCCTGCTGCTTGGCCTCGACCAGCTCTTCCACCTTCTGGCGGTGGGTGTCGTGGTACCGGCTCGGATCCCATTCGGACTCCATGGACTCGAGCAGGAGCTTGGCCATGGCGATCTCCCGGTCGCTCAGCTCACCGGCACCGGGGAGGTCGGGCAGCTCCTTCGTCGGTGACCGGATCTCGTCGGAGAAGTACATCGTCTCCAGTTTGAGCACCTCGTCGTCGGGACGAATCGCCACCGGGTACTCCTTGTTCCGCATCACCAGCGTGCCGATGGCCACCTTGTGCGATTCCCGCATGACTTGGCGGAGCAGTGCGTAGGCCTTGCCGGCTGCCTCCCCTTCAGGAGCCAGGTAGTAGGTCGAGCGGTAGAAGACGGGGTCGATCTCGTCCAAATCGACGAAATCGGTGATCTCGATGAGCCGCGACCGCTCCGGCTCCGCGGCCGCCAGCTCATCGTCGGTCAGGATGACGTACTCGCCCCCGCCCAGATCGAATCCCTTGACGATCCTGCTGGCCTCGACTTCCTTGCCGGTCCGTTCGTTGACCTTCTTGTACCGGATGCGGTCCG
>CAVUZI010000002.1:0-79416 GCA_963745955.1 uncultured Acidimicrobiaceae bacterium
AGGTCCCCGCTTCCAGTTGGTTGAAGTGGATGGCCTTGTCCTGGGTGGCGGGATAGAGCCCGACCGGGACGTTGACCAGCCCGAAGCTGAGCGAGCCCTTCCAGATGGTTCGTGCCATGCAGCTCCTTCGTCGCGGTCAGACCGGATCCGACACCCTGTCACAGCCCCCGACAAGGTTAGTTCCGGCCCTCGATCCTGCTCAAGAGGTAGTTTGAAAAGGCGATTTTGAAGGTCCATACCCGGTCTGGCGTCGAAAGATGCCCCCGCCGGATACCGGCCAGCTCATCCCCGGACTGTCTTGAACCGCCAATTCCCGAGGTCGATCATGTGCACGCTGCATGCCTCCACCTCGACCAGGTTGCCCCGGTGGTCCGCGAATTCACCGATTCCCTCGACCGGCCCGGGACAGGCATGGGCGGTCCCCGTAGCGGGGTCGCGGCACAGTCGGAAACAGTGACCAGGGTCCATGATGAAGGCCGGGGCATAGAAGTCTCCGCCATCGGATCCCCGAGTGGCGGTCGGTACCTGCGACTCCGGCGGCTCGATCCGGCGGGCGGCGGCGGGCGGGCGGCGACGGGACCCGAATCGCCGGGCGACGAGCGTCAGCGCCAGCGCGACCAGCACGATCGTCGCTGCGGTGAGGGTGACGGCGAGGTTCACGAGCAGTCGGCCTCGAACCGCCCGGCAGATTGGGACGTCGGTCGGAGTGGCTTTCGAATCGTGGATCTCGCCTGACCGATCATGGCCTGCACCTCGGGGTCGACTGTCCTCGCCAGTATGGCCCAACGCTGTGACCCACGGATCCTGCCGGCAGCGGGTGAGAGGGCGGAAAGTACCCATCAAGTGTCCAAACCGACCTGCCGATGCCACACCCATGGAGGCCGGCTCGGCATCGGAGACATCGGAACACGTCGCCGTGCTGTTGCGCTCCAAGTACCGCTGCGATCGCTGCTACAAGAATTGCCAGGTTCCCTGCAGGTTCACCGGCGAGGAGTTCCGGCGGTTGGTCCGGGCCGTGTGCTCGATCTGTGACGGTGACGCCACGGAGCCCTCCGGAGGGCCGAGCGAGCCCACGGTTCGAACGAACCCTTGGCTCGGTGGTTGACACTATGTAGTGATGCCGACGGACGACTCAGCTCTCAGTGACCGGTCCCTGGTCGAGCTGGCGCTGGTCGGCGACCGCGCGCCGAAAGGCCTGCGGCTGCGGTATCGCACGAGGATGACGCGGAGACGGCAGAGTTGAGGGCCCGGGTCATCGACGACATGACCTGGTGGAACGACCTCACCAGTCGGGCAGGGTTCGTCCAGGAGGTCCGAGAACGCCAGGAGCTCCAGCGTAAGACGCTGCTGGAGCGGGTCCGCCCCGAACCGCGATGGGTTGGGTCACGAGTGCCGGGCGTGCCGTTCCCTCGCCTCGCGGACTGGAGCGATACGGACCATGCAGTTGTAGGTCACCAGGGCGATGGCCACGTGCATGGCCATCAGCACGGCGACAGCTTTTGCCGGCGCGCCGTTGAGGAAGATCCACACGTCCGGTGCGAACAGCACGATGGTCACCAGGACGGCCAGGCGGAGGTACAACCACCGCGGCGCGGAGCTGATGCGGGTGATGATCGGCCACCCCATGCAGGCGACGAGCACGCCGATGATGGTGAGCTTGGAATAGTCGGAGAACCGGAAGTGTACGTATCCCTTGGTCGACGGGAACACAGCCGTGCCCATCGCCACCAACGCCGCATCCGCCGCCAACGAGCCGACGATGGAGGCCACCGAGGCCACCAGGACCATCACCGCCGAAGGCTGCCGGTGGCTGGGCGCGAGGTCGACGCGGGCCCAGCTCAGCGCTTCTTCGAATGCAGTGGATTGCGGACTCACAGGGAACTCCTCCCGGTCGCGATAGCGAGGTCTGATGGCGGCGTGCCTGGCCATGGTAAGGCCCGCAGGTGACAGGAACATGAAGCCTCGGACGGATTCGTCATGTCCCGGCCCGGGCCGACATGGTGATGAAGTCACGTGCCCACCAGGACTCGAAATACCGGCCCGGCGTGCCGACCATCCCGGGCAGCAGCTCGCTCCCGTCGGACGGTGTGGCCTGCCCCACGGGCGCGCTCGGTTGGTAGACGGAGAAGTTGACCCAGTCGGTGTTGATGTCGAGCTCCATGGCCCGGATGGCCCCCGCCCGGGCCAGGAGATCGGCCAGATCGGTGATGTTGAGCCCGGGGCCTCCGACGTAGACGAGGGCCCCGTCGGCAGTGATCCCGACCCCCGACCGCCAGACGTACACCGCGTCGCCGAGCGTCGCGCCCCACTTGGTCGTGTCCGAGGCGTCGAGACCGGCAACGGGTTGGCCGCCGTCGACGATCAGGTCAAGATTCTGGCGAACCGAGACCACGGACGGGCTCATGGCCACGTCGGATCCCCATGCCCCCACGGTGGCCGAGCCGTCGGCGTCGATGACGAAGGAGGCGGCTCCGGTCCGCAGGGGAATGATCGTCCGGCCATCGGTGTAGTAGCCGCCATCCGCTGCTGACATCAGGAAGCCGGCGTTGAAGGCGGCGACGAGGGAGCCGGCTGCACTTCTGGTGATGGGGGCGGTGTGGGTGAACGGGCCACCTCCCGGAACGATGCTCCCGGAGTACAGGGTCGCCCGCAGCAGCTTGGTATCCATCCAGGCCACGCCCACGACATAGCCGGTGTGGACGGGATCCGGCCGCAACGTTGTCTCGTAGACGGCGGGGATCCCGGCGATCAGCCGACCGGCCGGCGACCACTGCCCTTCACCGGGGATGGGCGGGCTGGCGACCGGGACCATCGGGGCCGGCGGTGGGAGGTGGGCCGGGCCGGTGACCACCACCACCGGAGCCCGCTTCGGCACACGGATCGAACCGGCAGGGGGCTTCCCTCCCCGCGCCGGCGGGTGGTGTGTGTACCATTCGTTCTCGACCCAGTTGACGGTGCTGGCTCCACCGTGCTGTCGGGCCCACTCGGCGAAGCGGGCGCTCACCGAGGCGCCCAGTGAGGGATCGGTCAATGCCCCGCCCAAGGAGACGGCCAGCCAGATCAGGAATCCGGCCAGCACCAAAGCCACGATCCGGCGGCGGACGAACCGGGACCTGCTCGGACGTTTGTCCCGCCTGGAGGAGGGACGTTCGGGCGGCCGTCGAACATCGGTCCGAGTGACGGTGTCGGTCAAGGGACCCCGGGCAGCGCGAGACCAGCGGCGTCACGGGCGGGTACTCGTCGAGATCCGTCGTCGGTGTATGCCATCGGTTCCACCGTACGCTTCTTTCCTGACGGCTACGTGAAGTTCGAGGGAAAGATCCGCTTCAGTTCTCTGTCGCCGTCGTCAACAGAGCGACGGATCCGCTTGATCGGCATCGAGGGGAGCCCCGTCGGCCGGTCGGGTCGTGCCACTGCCGGTCGGCCTCCTCCCCGAAGCCCTCTTCCACGACACCTCCATCCGAGCGCCACCGGAGGGTGCACTCGTCACCGACCACGTCCCACCGGATGCCCTGACCACCGAGTCGGCGATGGCGAGCCCGAGCCCGACGCCACCCGGTTCGTCCGTCCCGCGATGGAAGCGGTCGAAGACGAGCGACCGTTGCGAAACCGGGATCCCCGGTCCGGTGTCATCGACCTGGAGGAAGACTCGACTGCCGTTCCCTCCGACTTTGAGCCTCACATGCCCGCCAGTGCCCGCGTACTTGCAGGCGTTGTCGACGAGCACGCCGACCAAGCGGTCGATCCAGCCTGCATTGGCCTGGATCCAATAGGGCTCCGGGCCCTCGACCTCCACGACCAGGTTCACACCGCGCCCGGTGGCAACCGGTTGGAAACGCTCGCCGCACACCCGCGCCACGGCAGCGATGTCGGTGCGTTGCTCGCGTTGCGCAGAAGTTCCCTCATCGTCGGCCCGGGCCAGCCACAGCAGCTCCTCGATGATGTGCCGGAGCCGGTGGCCCTCCTGTGAGATCCGACCGAGCACTGACCGGTACTCCTCGGGAGATCGCGAACGGCTCAACGACAACTCGACCTCGGCCTCGATCACACTGAGGGGCGTTCGCAGTTCGTGCGAGGCATCGGCCGTGAACTCGGCCTGGCGTCGTTGCACGATCTCCAGCGGGGCCGATGCCCGAAGGCCAACGACGAGGGATCCTCCGTAGACCACGACCAGAAGCGCCACCCCGAACAGGATCTCGGGAGCCAGAAGGGCGTTCCTGACCCGGTCCAGTTGGGCCAGGCTCTCTCCGGCGATCAGCCAACCCGACCCGAACTTGACGGCACTGACACGAAACAGCGTGCCGTCGGCCCTGACCGTGGTCGGGACACCGGTCATGGTCAGACGGGGCAGGTGGGGGGACCCCGGAGACAGGGCGGTCGACGAACCGGAATCCGGCGCGCTCCACAGAAAGATGGGTGCGTCATCGAGGTCGGCGTCGCCAGCGGCCGATGTCGGTAACAACCGAAGGGCCTCGGGTGTCTCTCTCGCAGTCTGTGACAGGCGGACGGCGATCCGGGCGTCGGCCTGTTCGGTGAGGCGGCGGGCGACGAGCAGATTCAACGAGAGCACGGCCACGACGTAGCAGGCCATGACCACCGCCGTCGCCACCGTCGCCACCCTGGCCGCGTGGAGGCGGCGGGAACGCCCGGCGTTCACCGGGCCCACGGCTCGTTCACCGGGACACCAGTCGATACCCCGAGCCACGGACCGTCTCGATCTTGGCGTTGCTGTCCGCGATCTTGGCCCGGAGTCGGCCCACATGGACATCGATGGTGTTCGACCCCACCGCGTCCGCCTCGTTGTCCCAGGTGTGGAGGGCCATCGACCGGCGGGTGACGACCGAGGGGCTCCGCCGGAGCAGTATCTCCAGCAACCCCGTCTCTGTCCACGTCAGGTCGACGGGTTTGCCGTTCACGGTGACCTGGCGGAGATCGGGGTCGAAGAGGAGGTCGCCGCACTGGAGACGTGCACCGACCGACAGAGCCGGCCGCCGTTGCAGGGCCCGGAGCCGGGCCAGCAATTCACCGAACTCGAACGGCTTGACGAGGTAGTCGTCGGCACCACCGTTGAGGCCGGTGATCCGATCAGCGGTCGAATCCCGTGCCGTCAACATCAGCACCGGTACCCGCACACCCCTCCGCCGGGCCTGCTCGACGACCTCGAGTCCGCTCAGCCCGGGCATCCGCCAGTCGATGACCGCCACCTCGTAGTCGTAGGTCCGGAGGTGGAGATCGGCCGCTTCGCCGTCGGCGACGGCATCCACGACATACCCGTTCTCCCGGAGGCCGCGATCGAGCACGGAGCGGAGGGCAGCGTCGTCCTCGGCGACGAGCACTCTCATCCCGGGCCGGCCGGAGGTTCGAGCGAACGTGCCATCGCCTCAACGGTACCGACAAATGATGACGACTTGATGACGGCGGACGGTCAGGTGCTGGTGGTGCCGACGGCGACGGCCCTCCTCGACCGCTCAGTCGTGCCCGGAAACAGCTAGCGGCTGCGCTTGACCAGGGTCAGCGCCAGACGGGGACAGCTGGAGACCGCCCGCTGGGCGTGCTCGATCAGGTGGGGTGGTACGCCCTCGGTGTCGATGACCGGGAAGCCCCAAGGGTCGAGACGGACCCGCTCGGGCAGCAGTTCGGCGCAGATCCCTTTTCCGTCGCAGGCGGTGGGATCGATGACCAGTTCGAATCGGATGTCGCTCACCTCGACGGCACCTGTCGGTCCGGCGGGATCATGAGGAACGGAGGCGCAGTCGTATGGCACGGGCCCCGTTGCAGGTGGAGCGCCGCATGATCCCCGAACACCCGCATCGCCGTCCGGACGAACCGGGCCGCGCCATCCGGGTGGCGGCAGGCACCGCGGCCTTCGATCAGTCCGCACAGCGCCGGCACGGTCGAGATGCCGCCGCGGAGTGAGCCCGGTTGCACGGCCAGGAGGTCCATGGTCGTGGTCAGGGCATCGAGTCCGTTGATGCAGGGCCCGCACTGGCCCGCACGTTCGGCTGCGAGGTACCGGACAACCCGGCTCACCTCGAGCAGGGGGCAGACACCGGCCGGGAGCAGAACGACGACACCCGGCCCGATCGAGGAACCGTGGCTGCGTGCGGCTTCTTCGGTCAGGGGCATGGACCAGGCTTCGGCCGTGGTCACCCAGCCACCGCCGTAACCGCCGAGCAGCACACCCTGGACGGACGGGGCGACATCGGATCCGAGGGAGAGGGTCTCGGCCAGTCGGGTGCCGAGCGGTGCCTCGACGATCCGCGGTTCGGGCCACCGACCCACGACAGTCAGGAGCGCGGTGCCGGGCGACGCCTCGGTTCCGACCCGGCGGAACCAGTCCGCACCGAACCGGGCGATCAGCGATGCGTGGGCCAGCGATTCCACGTTCTGAACCAACGTCGGACGCCCGCCGACTCCCGACTCCCGGACCGAACGAAGCGTCACGAACGAAGGGATGCCCGGGGAGCGGCCGTTGGCCGTGTTGACCACGGCCGACTCCTGGCCGGCCAGGAACCGGTCGGGGGCGACCAGGACGTCGATGGAGCAGTGATCGAGTCGGCGGCGCCTCCGTTCACCGATGGCATGGTCCATGGCGGAAACGCACGCCGGCGGCACGTGCACGAGGATCCGGGAGGCCCCGACGCTCGATGCCGCCAGCACGGCACCGTCGAGGATGAGATGGGGCAGTTGGCGGAGCAGGAACCGGTCCTTGCCGCTGGCCGGCTCTCCCTCTGCCCCGTTGGCCACGACCACCGCCCTCTTGAAGCCGGTGCCGCGTACCGATCGCCACTTGGTCCCGACCGGGAACCACCCGCCGCCGTGCCCCCGCAGCCCGCTGCGGTCCAGCTCGTCGATGAAGCTCGATCCCTTCCAGGCGGGGAGGGGACCCCAGGTCGCGAGATGCTGGTCGAGACCGACGGGAACCCCGGGCTCGCCGACACAGCTCAGCAACCGCTTCGGCCCCGCGGGCGGGGAGACGGACCGATCGCCCGTGCCGCTCGTCGACCGGATGGAGACACTGCCCTGGGCGGACCTCATCGGCCTGCCGTTCCTGTCACCGAGCCGGACACGGTGTTCGCGTTCTGATCGATGTCGACGGTCATCGTCAGGGCCTGCGGGTTCGGCGTCGCCACCGAAGCCCCGATCGTGTTCCCGCGGAGCGACGTCACCGGGCCCGTGGTACCCACCGAAGGTCACCGAGCCCGAGGACATGACGATGCCTCCACCCTGGTCGGCAACGCCGTCGAGGATCACGACCAGGGGAGTGGACGACGGGTCCTGCAGCTGCATGGTCAAGGTTGCCTGCACCTCCCCCTGGGCATCCGGAGCCGTGGTCGACACCGATCCGCTGAGTCCGTAGGTGAACGGAGTCGAGGGCACCGCGGCGGTGCTGCGGCCCGATGGCGTCGCCGCCGGGCCACCGCCGGTGGGCACCGCGTACCTCCGGGCCAGCTGGGCCAACAACGCCTGCGAGGTTCCCGCACGATGCGACCAGCCGGGACGCAGCGGGCCAACGGCCGCGAACACGACCATGCCCATGAGCGCCACCACCACTCCGGCTGCGGCCGCCGCCCGGCGTCCGGCCGCGAATGTCCGGCCGGTGGCCAGACGGCAGGCGACGGCAGCCAGCACGGCCGCCCCACACACCGCGTCGATGGCCAGGACGAAGGGAAGCGATGCGTCCGAACCGCTCCCCAGGCTGTGGAGGACGGCGATCGGCCAGCACAGGTAGGCCAACCAGTGGACGAACCGCCAGGACGAGTAGCCGATGCGGTGTCGGAGGGCGCTGGTGACGAGCACGACCAGCAGAAGGTCGAACCCGAGCGCCCCGAGCCCGATCCAGATGGGCCGGTACGGCGTGAGGAAGGGGAGGAACGCGCTGGCGAACCCGATGGGGACGTACCCGTCGCTGACCGTCGTGACCACGTGGAGGGCGACGAATCCGATGCAGAACAGCGAGACGTTGCGGTGCACGCTCTGGGAGAGGAAGCGGGGCCACCGTTCGGTGGCCCAACCGACGGCGGCAACCACGCCCATCACCACGCTCACCGTCAGCAGGACAAGCGCCACCACGCCAGTGGCCCGGGTGAGGTACCACAGCGCCTTGCCGCCCGTGGCCGTGGCCAACTGGAGGACGGCGGGGCTCATCGCCGCGATCCCACGGACGGCGACGGTCGATGGGCGACACGGGCAGCGTCGACGGACCCGTCGGGCCAGCCACCGACGGCGACCGTGGTACCGTCCAGGCCGACGAGCCGGGACGGGAGACGCTGGTCCTCGAGCCACGTGACCGCCGACCGGCCCATGACCATCGCCGCCGTCGATGCCGTGTTGGCGTCGACGCAGGACCCGGCAGCCACCGACACGGTCTTCCACGGGGTTTCCGCCGGCAAGCCGGTGGCGGGGTCGATCAGGTGGTGCACCGGGAGTCCGCCGACCGTCCAGTGCCGCTTTCCGATCCCTGACGTGGCCAGGCCCCCCGAGGCAACGGCCACGGCCACCGGTGCCTCGGGGTCACCGCAGACGTCGGCGATGCCGATGCTGAAACCGCCCACGGGAGCCGGCCCACGCACCGCGATGTCCCCGCCCAGCGACACCAGGACGCCGCAGTGCAGACGTGAAGCGATCGAGGTGGCTGCCAGGTCGGCGGCCCAGGCCTTGGCCGTGGCCCCGAGGTCGAGCACGACACCGGCCGGCAGCGCCACCGTCGACCGCTCGGCATCGACGGACACCGATCTCCATCCGGTCACCGGGTCCGGCTCCGGAAGGTCGCCGGGCACCCCCTGCATCACGGCGGAGAAATCCCGGTCGTAGCCGATGCGGCACATGGCGGTACCCACGGTCGGATCGACCGCACCGTCCGTCAGGCGCGCGGCTCGTAAGGCGATGGTCACCGACTCGAGCAGGTCGGCACTGACGGGAACCGGTCTCCCCGAAGCGGCCGCTGCGTGCAGCTCGTTGACCTCGGAGTCCGGGCGGAACCTGCTGGCCACTGCCTCCACGCGGGCAAGCTCCGCATGGAGGAGCTCAGTGGCGGCCACCACCTTGTACCGGTCGGTCACCACCAGGTCCACCCTGGTCGACCACACCGCCGAGCGGTAGATACCGAGACGCGGGCGCCGGCCCACCCCGACGGCGGTCCCGCTCAAGTTGCGCCGCTCACCACGGGCGCCTGCTGCTGCGTCGGGGCTGGAGCGGTGTTCGGGGGCGACAGGCTGCCCGTTTGCGGTGCCCCTGCAGCCGGCCCCGCCGGGGCGGTGGCCGTGCCCGGTCCGCCCGATGCCGGGCCCGAATCCGGGCCCGTGCCCGATGCCGGGCCCGCGCCCGTGGTGCCCAACGCCGGGCTCGCCGGTATCGTCGAATGCCCGGGAACGGCCCTGCTCACATAGATCCCGATGGCCACCGCCGCCGTCACCGATCCCACCGCGATGGCTTTGGTGATCGACCTGGCGCGCCGGAGCGCGGCATCGCGTTGACTGCGAGCTCGATGGTCGGCCCGGGACGGCGGTTGCACCCATGCCCGGGACCGGCGGTCGGTGTTCATGCCGCTCAGGTTACGGATCGAACCTGACATGGACATGACGCGAGGTTAAGAATTTCGGTAGAACGGGCCAAGGTCTATACCGTGGGGGTGAAGCGGCACCGGGACCGTTCGATGCGCTCCGGGAGCCGAATCCCGACGCCGCACGCGCTCGAGAGGAGATACACTTGGAGGCAACGGACATGGTTGTGGAGCCGGCAGACTCCACGAGAGGGCACCTGGGGGGAAATCATGCGTCACCAGCTTCTTTTCCGACTCATGATCGGTACCGCGCTAGCCGTTTCGGCTGCTTCGATCCCGGCCGCCGTCATCTCGGGTGGCGCCACTGCGGCGGAGTTACCACTCACGGTCACCTGTTCGACGCTCTCGGGGGGCGCAGCGAGCCAGATGCTGTCCCATTGCACGGGCAGCGGGGCGGTCGTCCACGAAGCGGGGGCGTCGCCGACCCATGGCACCTTCGCCATGTCCACGTGGACCATCACCTGGGCCGACGGGAAGCGGAGCAGCTTGATCCCCGATTACAAACTGCACCAGGGTTCGAGCAATACCTGCACCGCCAAGCGGGGGTACTCGAAGGAGCGGATGGTGACCGAGGCGGGATACGTCCGTTCCTTGGGCACCTCGACCATCGGCATGATCGGCGGAACGATAAAGGCCACCCTCTGCATCTACAGCTCGACCGCCTCCCCGCACACCGTCACCGTCGTGAACCAGGGAAAGATCAAGATCTGAGTGCCCGTGGACACGCAACCGTCGTGGACCGTGGCCGGCCCCGACGGTGCGGGGGCCACCGGGCGGTCACCCACGACGGCGCTACACGGGGAAGGCTGAGAGCGCCCGTTCCCCGGGTCGTGCGACCATGAGGAGACAGGTCAGGAGCATCATCCCTTTCACCGGGAGCAACAGGGTCCTCCGCTTCTCCGGCAGATCGAAATCCTCGGACACGGGAAATCCCGGGAAACAAGAAGGGAGCGACGAAGACGAGCTCCACCGGGCCCTCGGACGGGTCGCGGCCAACTGGTCGCTCATCGAGATTGCCTCCGGGCTCGTGCTCATGAGCCTGGTCGGGAGCCGCGACGAAGCACTGGCCCGGGCCGTGGTAGCCGGCCAGCGCGTGGAGAACGTGTGGGAGACCATCGAGTCCCTGCTCTCGTCTTACGGGGACGACACCACCGGGGAGCTGGCGGACTTCAGAGTCTGGAGGAGGAGCGCCAACAAGTTCCGTCGGCGGCGCAACGAGGCCATACACAGTGCCTGGTCGCTGACGTCGGGTGCCGGAGGCCCGTCCGCGTGGGACGTGATGAGCCAGAAGGCCAAACGCGGGGCCCGCGCCGATCTCTTCCCCGGAGGGGTGGCCGAGCTGGAGGAGCTGGCCCGTGACATCGCCGCCTGCGAGGAGCAGCTCACGATCGTCCACGCCGGCGTTCTCACCGTGATGGACCGGCGCGACTGGGCTCGTCGGGATCCGCCTTGACCCGCTCTCCGGCCGGTCAGTTGCGGACGAGCCGGTAGAGCTCGACGTCACCGGGGATCCCACTGAGATGGTGGGGTCCCAAGGACTCGTGGGGCAGCCCCGCGTCGATGGCGACATCGGCGGTGGTGACGACCTCCGCCGGGCCTGCCACCTTGGCGGCACGGCTGGCCAGGTTGACCACCGGTCCGAAGACGTCGCCGTCGCGGAGCATCACCGCCCCACTGGCCAATCCGGCGCGCACCTGCGGGACGGTCGGGTGGTCGTCGAATGCGTCCGCCAGATCGATGGCGATCGAGGCTCCGGCAAACGCGTCCGGCGCGGTGAACATGATCTCGTCGCCGATGAGCTTGACGACCCGGCCGCCGCCCTCGGTGATCGTCTCGGTGGCGGTGTTCTCGAAGTCGCTCAACGTGGCCCCCAGTTCGCTCATCTCGAGCTTCTCACCCAGTTCGGTCGAACCGACCAGGTCCACGAAGGCCACCACCAGCTGACGCGTCTCGAAGCCGATCACGTCCGCGTCCGATGTCGTCAGGCGCCTGGCGATCATCAGGTGCTGGCGGAGGAGTGCATCGAGCGCGGGGGCGACGAAGGGGAGCAGGGACGCCGCTTCCACATTGGCCCGCGCCACGCCGAGGCCGACCGGGTCCTCGCGTTGGGCGCCAGGAGCCACATTGACCAGGAAGGACGAGATCACCGCATCGGCGATGCGTGACATGGCCAGTCCGAACACCCGGATCAGCTGGCTGGTGGCATCCTCGCCGAAGACATCGGTCACCTCCGCCATGTGTGAGGCGAAAGCCACGAATCCCGGGGTGAAGATGGGCACATCCGGCTCGGGGTCGGGGATACCGGAGGTCCGGGCCAGCAACCGCACCTCGGCGGGAGTGAGCCCCGACCGCTGCGCAACCTGCTCGAGGGTCAGCGGCGGCCCGCCCCGGATGGCCAGCACGCCGGCAAGGGCGGGAAGCGTGTCCTTGAACGTGACCAGTTCCTCGGCGGTGGCGCCCAACGCGGTCACGAAGGCGATGAGCTCCAGTCGCCCTTCGGCATTCGCCGCGTCGGGGTCGTACACCCCGAGGGCGATGAGTTCCTCTGGTTCCACCGATGCACTGGTTACCACGCCTCGTCGGACCGTGCCGACCGGTCCACCGGAGGGACCGCACGGCGGGTAGGAATACCCTACCCAGCAGGGATCGAGCCCCAGACTCCATGGTGCCGTGGCACCACCTCGACAGTCGCCGTTGCTACGCTTCTGGCCTATGAGTGAACCCGGTCAACTCGGGCGCGCCTCCGATCCCGTTGCCCAGGGCTCACCCGGCTCCCCGTACGTCGCCGGCGGACTGGACGGCCTCGGGGATCTGATGAAACAGCAGGAGAGAACGACTCGGCGGCGCCAGAGCCGGGAGCCATTCGAGGTCGGGTACGAAAAAGGGCGGGAACACCGCGCCGGTGGCCAACGAGGCCGGGCTGTCCGCCCTCGGCCAACAGATCCAGCAATCGGACAACGGCAAGGGAGGCCGGCACCGGACCAAGAAGCAGGCCAAGGGTCGGCATCGGGTCCGCAAGGTCGTACTGATCGGTCTGGTCGTCCTCCTTGTCCTCGTGGGGGGCGGGGCCGGCTACACGTACTACGTCACCCACGACCTCAATCGCATCGAGGTGAAGGGGTTGAACGGTGCCCTCACCACCGGCAAGGAGGCCGGCACGGAGAACATCTTGATGGTGGGGTCGACCTCTCGTTGTGCCCTCACCGTGCAGAACCCGGCCTACGGGTTGTGCTCACAGGGCGTGAACGGCGTGAACAGCGACGTGATCATGATCCTCCACGCCGATCCCGCTCACCACCGACTGGCGCTCCTCTCCCTCCCTCGCGACCTGTTCATCCCGAACGCCCGCAGCACGGGCGCCAACAAGGTCGACGCCGGCCTGTTCCAGGGACTCACCCAGTTGGTGGCGGCCATCGAGGAGGATTTCGGGATCCCCATCCAGCACGCGGTGTCGCTCAACTTCGACCAGTTCGCCAATATCGTGGATGCCCTCGGCGGCATCAACATGGCCTTCCCGATATCGGTCTTCGACGCGGAATCGGGCCTCAACGTCCAGGCCGCGACCTGCGTCCACCTGAACGGGACCCAAGCGCTGGAAGTGGTGCGGGCCCGCCACCTCCAGTACGACAGCGGCACGACGAGCATGTACGCCGAGGACTGGCCGCAGGAGAACCTGAGCGACCTGGCCCGCATCCGCCGGGACCACGAGTTCCTCCGGGTGCTGGGTGCGGCGGTGGCCAAGCAGGGCCTCGGAAATCCGCTCACCGACCTCAACCTGATCAACTCGGTGAAGAGCGACCTCACCTTCGACCAGTCATGGGCGGTCAGCGACATGGCCAACCTGGTGCTCGATTTCCACTCGGTCGACATCAACGCGGTGCCCCAGCTCACCATGCCGGTGGCGGTGGTCACCGATCCCGATGGAGCCGGCGGCGGCCTCCAGTACCAGGGCGGGAGCTACGGGGACGTCGAGTTTCCGTCCCAGCCCCAGGACGAGAGCGCCATCGACCAGGTCCTCGGCATCGGACCGGGCGTCGACTCGATGACCGGCAGCCCGCTGCCGGCCTCGGCGACGGTGGCGGTATCGGTGGTCAACGGTACCGGCACCTACAACCAGGGCGCCGACACGGCGCAGTCCCTCGCCGCCCTCGGCTTCCACATCGTCGGCGTGGGCGACGCCGCACCCGTCGGGGACGTGTCGGAGACGGTCGTGGCCTACGGATCCAGGTCTCCGGCCGTCGAAGCGGCGGCCGAGCGGGTGGCCCACTCGATGACCGGATCGGTCATCATGGCCTACGATCCGAGCCAGGTGACCGACGGCGCCGAGGTGACGGTGGTCACCGGTACCCAGTTCACGGTGAATGCACCGCCGGCACCGCCGGCCGCATCGACCACCGCCGCGCCTTCCGGGGGATCGTCGAGTGCGCCGTCCACGCCGGTGGCACCGGCCACGACCTCACCCAGTGCATCCGCCATCGCGGCCCCGTCGCCAACGACGTCCGGCCTCGAGCCATGGGATCCCCGGGCCTGCCCGGCGGGCGCCGCCCCCACCGCCCCGGTGGCCAACCCCACCTGACCGGCGCTCTGGTGGCTCTGCCCGCTCTGGTGGCTCTGCCCGCTCAGGTGGGTCGGAGCGTGATCAACTCCTGGACGTTGTCGTAGAGGATCATCCGACGGTCGTCGTCGTCGAAATTCTTGAGCTCGGCCACGTACTCCATCGGCTCGGGGAGGGCCTCGATGTGGGGCCAGTCCGATCCGAAGATGACCCGGTCGGTGCCGATGCACTCGGCCACCTGGTAGACGTCGTCCTCCCAGAACGGATTGATCCACACGTGACGCCTGAGGGTCTCGACCGGGTCGTCCTTCCAGTAGCCGGGCATCTTGTTGGCTGTCGATCTGATCTTCTTGATCAGATCGGGGAGGTACTCCGCCCCGTTCTCCACCGACGCGATGCGCAGGTTCGGAAACCGCTCGAGATGGTTCTCGAAGATCAGGGTCAGCAGGTAGTCACGGATGGCCTGTTCGATGGCGAACGACTTGATGGAGGGTTTCCATCCCCCGGTGAAGGTGGCCCCAAACCCGTCGACGGCATAGCCGTTCGACGAGCCACCGCTGTCGGCGGCGTGGACGACCACGACGATGCCGGCCTCGTTGGCCAGGCCCCAGAAGCCGTCGAACATGGGATCGAACGGATTCCGACGCCCGATGGCGGTGGTGGGTGCCGCCGGTCGCATGACCACGGTGCGCGCACCCCGATCGAGCGCCCAGGCCAGTTCGTCGGCGGCCCAGCCCGGATCGGCCAGGGTGATGTAGGGGGCGGCGAGGATGCGACCCCGGTAGTCGAAGGTCCAATCCTCGGCCAACCACCGGTTGAAGGCACGGAACAGGTGGCAGACCGCTTCGGGGTCGTGGGCCAGCGGCTCCTCGTAGATCATGCCGAGGGTCGGGAAGAGCAGGCATCCGGCCAGGCCTTGGGCATCGAGGGCGGCCAGGCGCGCCTCGGGTCGGCGGTAGGCGGGGCGGACGGGTTCGCGCCGGGACAGGAACTCCATCGGGTTCCGTCCGTCCGGATTGCCTCTGAAGTAGTCGTACATCGCCCCGGGAAGGGCCACCGGGTCGAAGGTCGGGTTGGTGACCGCCCGGCTGACCCTTCCGCCGATGACGTGGTAGCGGCGGCCGTTGATCTCGGACCACTGGATCACACGGGGGCCGAGGGCCGGATCGAGGTGGCGGGTGAAGGCGTCGAGGGCCTCGTAGTAGTGGTTGTCGGCGTCGAACACCGGATGGCCGAGCTCCCCGACGTCACTCATGGACTGCCTCCTCGTTCGTGGCCCCGGACGGGGCCTCCGGCAACCATCCTAGAAGGGGGCGGACCGGGTCCGGCGAGTCGACACCCTCAGCTGGACTGGCCGAGCTGCCAGGACATGAGCGGTGTCGTGCTCAGGGCCTCAGGCGAGGTGGTGTAGGCCTCCACCAGCCACTGGGAACCGTGTCCGGGAGATCCGAACGGCGACCGGGGGTTGATCGTCTGGAGCGTCACGGTGGTCGAACCATGGGGCGGGAGGACCACTTGGCCTCCATGGCGCGGATACCAGAACCCGTCGGGATGCGCGCCGTTGACGGCCACCATGAAGTGGGGCGTGACGGTCTGGCCGGTGGCGTTGTGGACGTAGAGGGTTACCGTGTCGAGTGTCGAGGCGCCGTTCGACGTCGCCACCGACCGGACGCTGAGCTGCAGCGGCGGGGACACGAAGGCCAGGACGGAGACGCCGACGGCGGCGACGGCCGGAACGATGGCGGCCAACCCGAGCGGCAGCCGGAGCCGGCCCCGGGCCCACGCAGACGAGAGGCGGGGGACCGAGGCCACACTGACGGCGGCCACGATGGCCGCGGGGTAGAGGTCGGCCAGGTACGTGGACAGGCTGCGGGTGGCCACGAAGAAGGCGAGGGGGAGCACCAGCATCCACACCCGCTTCATCTCCGGGTACCAGACGACCAGTGCGGCCATCAGGGTCACCAGGACCAGGATCCCGGCCACGGTGAGCAGCGGCAGCGAGACCCCGTGGGCGATCCCGTGGAGGGCCAGCGTGACCAGGCCCTGCCCGTCGGCCACGAGCGGTTGCACGAAGGGCAGGAACGCCCCCCGGGCCCACGCCGAAGGCTGCCAGATCACGAAGGGCAGGTTCACCACCGCGAAGATCCCGACCACGATGGCCACGTACCTCCCGACCAGTGGCAACCGGCGGCGACCCGACAGCCCGGCCTCGATGGCCAGACCGATGACGATGAAGGGGATGCAGAACCACGGCGTCTGTTTGATCGAACAGGCCAGGCCGAGGGCCACCGGACCCATCCACCGGGCCAGCCCTGCGCTCCGTCCGAGGCCGAAGCGGTCCCACCGCCAGACGGCGAGCACCAGGAAGGGGAGGAAGGCGGCATCGGTGCCACCGGATCCGAACACCCCCCCGAACGCGGGCGCCAGCAGCAGCAGGGCGGCCACCCAGCGCATCGACGTCGGCAGCAGGACGAAGATGAGCACGGCGGTGACGAGCCAGGCGAACAGGTCCAGCCAGTCGACGATCTCGTGATGGAATCCGAGGAGGAGCGCGGGCATCTGGAGCAGGATCGAGCCGGCCGGGTAGGACACGTGGTCGATGTGGCCACCGTTGATGGTGTAGGTCCAGAACTGGGCCGGCCCTTTCAACAGCCTGGCTGCCGATCGGAGCGACACCGCGTACGGATCCATGCCGCGCATCAGGAACCGGGCCGCCACCTGGTTGAACGCGGCCGAGTCGGTGCTGTAGAAGTGCCGGGTGTGGATGCCGATCCCCTGGTTGGCCAGCGTCGACGCCACCACCATGACCAGGGCCGTGAGCTGCATGACCGGCGACCGGGGGGTGGAGACGATCCACACCGCGGCCAGGCCGACGATGCCGGCCAGCACCAGCAGGGGGGCGGCCACACCCCCGAACGACCAGGACGACCACGATCCCCAGAGCTGGAAGCCGCCGCTGATCACACCCAGCCACACCAGGCTCCACGCGCACCGCTCGGCCATGGCCGTGGTGCCGGTCGGTCCGCTGGCCCGGGCAGCGTCCCCAGCCGCCGGCCTGCCGACCGGCGCCGGGTTGACATCGGGCTCGGCCGTCGCCGGGGGGCCCTGCGGCTCTGGTGGCGTGATGATCATCTTCCCTTTCGGGCGCGGAGCCCACGTGTGGATGCCGGCCCGGGCCCGACCGCCGGGTCCTGGCACGCTCCGGTCCGCCGGTCCGGACACCGGCCAGGCCTTCAGGGCGTGGCAAAGGATAACGTGCGGTGTGGTCCGAAGCGGGCCGTCCCCGCCTTCGGGCCACCCGGTGGCCGGGCCGGCGACCGGGTGGGGCACGGTGCCGTAGGGTCACTCCATGCCCATCTACCGGCTCGGAGAACTCGTACCCGCCGTCGACCCCAGGGCCTACGTGCATCCCGACGCCGTGGTCATCGGGGACGTGGCCATCGGAGCCGAGTCGTCGATCTGGCCGGGGGCCGTGCTCCGGGGCGACTACGGCACGATCGCCGTCGGTGCCCGCTCGTCGGTGCAGGACGGTACGGTCATCCACGCCGGCCCCGGGTTCCCCACGACGGTCGGTGACGGATGCGTGATCGGGCACCTCGCCCACCTGGAGGGGTGCATCCTCGAGGACGAGTGCCTGGTCGGATCGGGGTCGGTCGTCCTCCACCACGCCGTGGTCTGCTCCGGCGCCACCGTCGGTGCCAATGCCGTGGTCCCCAACCGGATGCGCGTGCCGCCCGGTGCCTTGGCCCTCGGCGTTCCGGCCACGATCCGAGCGGACCGATCCGACCTGGCCCTGATCCGGGCCTCGGCGGCGGAGTACGTGGCCAACGGCCAACGCTACAAAGCGGCGCTCGTCCGGCTGGACTGAGTCCCGGCCGGATGCCCGCCGCCACGGAGGACCCGGCGGCCGCCCATCCCCGCCGACGCGGGGCGGCGGCGTCAGAATCTGGGCATGGACGGGACCCTGACATTCGAGGGACAGGCGTCTCCGGCCACCCGGCAGGCGATCGAGCAGCACGTCGCCGCGGGCGAGTTCATCTGGCTCGATCTCGACGGGGTCGA
Source organism: uncultured Acidimicrobiaceae bacterium (assembly GCA_963745955.1). Lineage (GTDB taxonomy): Bacteria > Actinomycetota > Acidimicrobiia > Acidimicrobiales > RAAP-2 > Bog-756. The sequence goes on from CAVUZI010000002.1 coordinate 18,180, forward strand.
TGACGACGCCCGCGATCTGCTCCTCACGGTGTTCAAGGTCCACCCGCTCGCCGTGGAGGACGCACAGAACTTCGGTCAGCGCCCCAAGCTCGAGGACTACGACGACTTCATGTACATGGTGGTCCACGGCGCGTCGGCCGACCAGTCCTCGACGCAAGAGGTCCACTTCATCTTCGCCGACCACTTCGTGATCACGATCCACCACGGGCCGTGCGCCTACATGGACGAGGTCCGCGAGCGCATCCGCCACCGGCGGGCGTCCGAGGTCCGGGCCCCGCAGATCGCCGTCATCTACATGGTCATCGACCAGCTCGTCGACAGCTTCTTCCCCATGCTCAACAAATTCGACAATGAGATCGACGACCTCGAGGACGCCATCCTGGTCAAGCCCACCGACGCCCAGCTCGGCACGCTGTTCGCCATGAAGCGTTCGCTGATCACGGTGCGCAAGGTGGTCACCCCCCAGCGCGACATGTTCGCCAGCATCTCCTCAGGGGTGGCCGAGCTGCCCGGGGTCACCGACGACGGGCTGCGCTACATGCGTGACATCTACGACCATCTCATCCGCATCAGCGATCTCGTCGACGGGTACCGCGACCTGTTGAGCGGCGTCATGGACACCCACCTGTCCACGGTGTCCAACCGGCTCAACGTGGTCATGAAGCAGCTGACCATCATCGCCACCGTGTTCCTGCCGCTCAGCTTCCTCACCGGCTTCTTCGGCCAGAACTTCTCCTGGCTGGTCGGCCACATCGTCGGCGGGGTGCCGTTCCTCATCTTCGGGATCGGCCTCGAGGTGGTGTCCGCGGTCTTCCTGGTCTACCTATTCCGCAAGCGCGGCTGGTTGGGGGGACCCACCACCTGAGGCCCTCGGCCGGCGTCCACCCGACGACATGACGGCGGCGGTGGAGCGAAAGGACATCACCGACGCCACCGAAGCGCACGAGAGGATCGAGCCGACCCCGAGGAAGCTCCCGATCGAGGCCAACGAGAGGGCCGAGCCGATGGAGAGGATCGAGCCCACCGAGCCGATGGAGAGGATCGAGCCCGCCGAGTTGACCGACAGGATCGAGTCGGTCGAGTTGACCGACCAGCGCGACCTCCGGCCCGAACCTTCCATGCCCACCAGTGTGGCGCGGCCGGGGGGTGTCCGTCCTCTCCGGGGTCCCGGCACCGCTCAGGTGGTCTGGACGGCATTGCCGGCCGCATCCACCACGTACCAGCGCCCGCCGGCGTTGGTGAGCCCCTGCCCGTTGGCCTTGCCCGGGGCGCGGTCCGGCGGCCACAGGTAGAGGGGCCATCCGTTGTACGTGATCTGGGTCGTCCCGTCGGTCCGCGGCGCGGTGCCGAGGAGCTCGGGCTCGATGCCCGGTCCCGCCACCGGCCTCGTCACCCCGGTCGGCAGCGTGAGCGGCGGCCACTGCACGGCGCAGATCCCGTAGCAGTGGGACGGGGATCCGCGTCGGTCGCTCTCGTAGAGATAGAGGGTGATGCCCTGCCCGTCGACCAGCACCGGCCCCAGGCCGCCGATGGTCGGCGGTCTTGACCTCGTAGACGGGCCCGTGCTCGAGCACGGGAGCCGTGGTCGCGAACGGCGTGGAGATGGCGGTGCCCGAGGCCGCGCAGCCGGTGCACGCCACCGTGACCGCCACCAGTGCGGCCACGGTCAGGCGGCGGCGGGCGGACGCGGTGAGCGGCTCCCCCCGGCCACCGGCTCACGGGGGGGCGCCCGGTTCGGTGAACGTCCCGAGTGGGGGAGCCGGGTACGGTCCCGTGCCCGGTCGCCAGCCCGCGGCCAGCTTCTGGTCTGCGATCCCGCCCTCGGCCCAGATGTGGCAGGAATCCCGCGCCCACGGGCTGCCCCCGCCGGCCAGGAGGTCGTCGAGCTGCCCCGTGCTCACCGCCCGGGCACGGCGTGAGGTCACCGCCTGGACCACCACCGGCCCGAGGGCCCGGGCCAGCTGTTCGAGATGGGTGCACCCTCTGGGACCCGCGAACCGGGCCTGCACCTCGCGGGTGTACCCGCGGGTCACGCTGAGACCCTCCAGTTGGGCGAACGCCCCGACGATCCCCGGGCACTCGGCGTGCGGGAACGTGTCCATCCGGGCGGTGGCCTCGACGATGGTCAGGTCGGCGATCGGCCACGCGCACACGAAGCTCCATCTCGTGCACCGTGGCCGGGGACTGCCCTTCGCCGGCCCACGGCCGGGTGTCGCGGAGCCGTCCGACCACGACCAACTCGTCACCGGCGTCGAAGGCGTCGTACTCGACCGATCGTCGATGGACCGGGACGGCATCGGCGGACGGCACCTCCGAGGGCGTCACCGAGGCGACGGGAGGTCGACGATGTCATACGACCAGAGCTCGCTGTGCGTGCCCACCGGCGGAGGGGCGGCGCCGGTGGCCCCGTCACCCTGCGGCCGACCGGGCCCCGGTGCCCATGGGCGAAGGCCGGAGATGCCACCCATGCGTTGAAGGACTCGTCGTCCCGCCAGCGGGTGAGGACCAGCCAGACGTCCCGCCGATCGTTGGGCTGGAGGAGCTCGAAGCCCTCGAAGCCGTCGGCGCTGTCCACAGCCCCGGCCCGCTTGGCGAAACGGCGGGCCAGCTCGTCCCCCGAGCCCTCCCGCACGGTGATGGCGTTGATCTTCACGACGGTCATGACCCGATCATTGCCCGGGAGGGCCCCGGGTCCAAATCAGGGGCCCCGAGCCGGCCGCCGGCGGCTGTGACACGCACGTAATTACGGTTGTGTGATACCGTGAACGAGCAGGTTGACCGTAAGGTTTGGGTTCACGGTGAACCTCTGATCGAGGTGGAGGAATGGGAATGGGCTCCGACAGGGTCGACGCGACATCGGACGGGGACCGGGCGGCCGTGTCCGACCAGGGATTCCGTGGGGCCCAGGTGTGCACGCTGGTGGGGATCACCTACCGGCAGCTCGACTACTGGGCCCGCACCGATCTGCTCCGGCCGTCGATCACCGATGCCACCGGCAGCGGGAGCCAGCGTCGCTACTCGTACCGCGACGTGCTCGAATTGAAGGTCATCAAGCGTCTGCTCGACGCCGGCCTCAAGCTGCAGCAGGCCCGTCAGGCCGTCGAGTGCCTGCGCGGCGACCTCGGCGCCGATCCGGCCTCGTCGCAGCTGGTCATGGTGGGAAGCCGATCGGTGCTGGCCCACTCCGACGGCGACGTCGTGGATCTCCTGGCCGGAGGGCAGGGGGTCTTCAACATCCTGCCGCTGGCCGGCGTGGTCTCCGAGCTCGAGGCGGCCATCGTCGAGATCAACGCCGCCCCTTCGGCGGCGCGGCCTCCGGCCCATCCAGCCGCCGACTACCTGTCGTCGACCGAGGCCGCCGAGCGTTGACCACGTCGTCCGGGCTCGACGCGAATCCACCTCGCAACGTGACGCGATTCGCCCACGAGTCCGAACGACGGTTCGCCCGCATTCTCGACTTCTACGGCGTCCTGTGGGAGTACGAGCCCGTCGAGTTCGCGCTGGACTGGGATCAGGACGGCCGGCCGATGGCGGGCTTCCGGCCCGACTTCTGGCTCCCCGAACCCGGCCTCTTCGTCGAGGTCACCACGCTCAACCAGCGCCTGGTCACGAAGAAGAACGGCAAGGTCCGCCGGTTGGGGCAGCTCTATCCCGACGTCAGGGTCACCCTCCTCTATCAGAGGGACACGCTGGCCCTCCTGGCCAAGTACGGCCTGGCCGGCGACGGCGGCTCGCATGGCGTCGCCCGCACCGCCTGAGGACCGGCGCCGGTAACCTCTTGGACGTGGCCGACACCCCGACGGCGCTCGGCGATCATCCGGATTCCGAGGGCCCCGATCCTCTCCTGCACACCGCCCTGATCGATGCCCACCGCAGGCTGGGGGCGAAGCTGGTCGGGTTCGGCGGGTGGGAGATGCCGCTCTCCTATCCTCAGGGCACCCTGGCCGAGCACCGTGCCTGTCGCCAGGACGCGGTGGTCTTCGATGTGAGCCACCTGGGCACCGTGCGGGTCGAAGGGCCCGGCGCATTCGACCGCCTGCAGGCCACCCTGTCGAACGACCTCCGCCGGATCGGCCCGGGGCGGGCCCAGTACACGCACCTGCTCGACGACGCCGACGCTTCGGTCGTCGACGACATCATCGTGTGGTGGCTGTCCGACGACGTGTTCGACGTGATGCCCAATGCTTCGAATACCCGGCGGGTCGAAGAGGCGACCGGGGGCGAGGACACGACCCGGTCCCGGTGCATCCTCGCCGTCCAGGGACCACATGCCCGGACCCGGCTGGCCACCGTGGCGCCCGATGCCGCCTCGGTCCCGCGGTTCGGGGTCGCCCCCTTCGTGTGGGAGGGCGTTCCCTGTGTGGCCGCGGGCACCGGCTACACAGGAGAGGACGGGGTCGAGTGCGCGGTACCGGCCGACGCAGCCGAAGCACTGTGGACGGCGGTGCTGGCCACCGGCGTCGAGCCGGCCGGCCTCGGCGCACGCGACACCCTCCGCCTCGAGGCGGGCTTCCCCCTGCACGGCCACGAGCTCGGCCCGGGGATCACCCCGCTGCAGGCCGGCCTGGGGTGGGTCGTGGGCTGGGACAAGTCGGAATTCCGCGGTCGTGCGGCACTGTCGGACGAGCGCCAACGGGGAGTGGCCCGTCACCTCGTCGGGTTGGCCACAGAGGGCCGCCAGCCACCGCGCCAGGGGTCGGGCCTGGTGAAGGACGGGCACCCGGCCGGATTCGTCACCAGCGGGAACTTCTCTCCCATGCTCGAGCACGGGATCGCCCTCGCCTTCGTCGAATCCTCATTCGGTGCCCAGCCGTCGACCGTCTTCGACATCGAACAGCGGGGTCGGTCCCTCCCGGCCACGGTGGTCACCACCCCCTTCACCCGTCCCGGCCAGTGGGCGTCGGCCACGTGAGGGGCGACCCCGGGCGGCATTGGGCCTTTCGGCCCGCCCTCAACTAGAAACCAGAGAACACCGCACTGGAGGAGTGGCCCTGTGGGCACGTACATCCCGCATACCGACGACGAGTTCGAGAGCATGCTGGCCTTTCTCGGTCTCTCCTCGGTCGATGAGCTGTTCGACGTGGTCCCGGAGGCGCTGCGGCTCCAGCGGGGGCTCGAACTGTCGGACGGCGTGGGCGAGCCCGACGTGCTCGCCACCATGGAGGGGTTCGCCGATCGGAACCGGGCGCGATCCGACCGCCTGGTCTGCTTCGCCGGTGGCGGTGCCTATGACCACGAGATCCCGTCGGTGACCCGGGCCCTGGGCGGACGCTCCGAATTCGTCACCTCGTACACGCCCTACCAGCCCGAGGTGGCCCAAGGGGTGCTGCAGGCGGTCTTCGAGTACCAGACCATGGTGGCCCGGCTGACCGGCCTGCCCGTGGCCAACGCGTCCCTCTACGACGGCGGGAGTGCCGCCGTCGAGGCCGTCAACCTCGGGGTGGCCGCGTCGGGCCGCGGGACGGTCTGGATGTCGGCCGGGATCCATCCCCACTGGCGCCAGATGCTTGCCACCTGTGCCGCGGGGACGGGCCATCGACTGGTGACGGTCCCCCTCGTCGACGGGCTCACCCACTGGCCCGGCGAGGACCGCGAGTCCGAGGACGCTCCCGGGGTGGTCCTGGTCGGCTACCCCAACTATCTCGGCTGCATCGAGGACCTGGCCGCAGCCCGCGCCCTGTGCGATCGGACAGGTGCCCAACTGGTGGTGGGCATCGACCCGGTGGCGGCGGGGCTGCTCAACTCGGCGGGTCACTGGGGGGCCGACGTGGTGGTGGGGGAGGGGCAGGTCTTCGGGACGACCCTCGGATTCGGAGGCCCCTACCTCGGCTGTTCGCCTGCACCGAAGCCCACGTTCGCCGCCTGCCGGGGCGGTTGGTGGGGGAGACCGTCGACGTCGGGGGCCGTCGGGCCTATGTCACCACGCTCCGGGCCCGCGAGCAGGACATCAGACGCGAGAAGGCCACGTCCAACGTCTGCACCAATCAGACGCTGATGGCGGTGACGGCGGCCATCCAACTCGGGTGGCTCGGCACCAGCGGCCTGGTCGAGCTGGCCCGGCGGTGCGCGCAGGCCACCCGGTACACCCGCGACGCGCTCCTCTCCCTCGAGCGGGTGTCCCCTTTTGCCGGTGCGCCGGTCCTGAGGGAGTTCGCGGTCCGGCTGCCCATCCCGGCCCCCGTGGTGATCGAGCGCATGGCCGACGCCGGCTTCCTGGCCGGCATCGCGCTGGGTGAGGAGTACGACGGCGGGGACCACGGCCTGCTCGTCTCGGTGACCGAGCGTCGGACCCGTGACGAGATCGACGCCTACGTCACCGCGCTGGCCAAGGCGGTGGCCTGATGACCGACACCACGGCCGTGCCGGCCCGCGGAGCCGCCGGGGGCAAGGCCAACAGCGCGCCCCTGCTCGGGCGCGAGACCGAGCCCACGCTCTTCGAGCTCTCCCACCCGGGGAGACGGGCGTGGTCGTTCCGCACGACGGGCGTCCCCGAGCTGCCTCTCGAGGAGCTGGTACCAGCCGGGCCACCTCCGCCCGGACCCGGTTCCGCTACCCGACGTCTCCGAACGGGATCTGGTGGCCCACTTCACCCGCCTGTCCCACCGGCAGTTCTCGGTCGACCTCGGGGCGTATCCGTTGGGCTCGTGCACCATGAAGTACAACCCGAAGCTGTGCGACACCGTGGCCGGTCTGCCCGGTCTGGCCGGTGTCCACCCGGGCGCGCCGGCCTCGTTGACCCAAGGTTGGCTGGCCCTGATGGTCGAGCTGGAGGAGATCCTCTGCCAGATCACCGGTATGGCCGCGGCCACCCTGCAGCCGGCCGCGGGTGCCGCCGGCGAGCTGACCGGGCTGCTGCTCATGCGGGCATGGCACCGGGCCCAGGGGTCCGACCGCCACAAGGTGATCATCCCCGACTCGGCCCACGGGACCAACCCGGCGTCGGTCACCCTCGGCGGCTACGAAGTGGTCACCGTCCCGAGCGACCGACGGGGCTGCGTCGACATGGCTGCGTTGGAACGCGTGCTCGACGAGGACGTGGCCGGAATCATGCTCACCAACCCGAACACGCTCGGGCTGTTCGAGGAGGACATCGCCGCCATCGCCGCGTCCGTCCACCGGGTGGGTGGCCTGCTCTACTACGACGGGGCCAATCTCAACGCCATCCTCGGCGTGGTGCGCCCGGGTGACATGGGGTTCGACATCGTCCACATGAACCTGCACAAGACGTTCGCCACCCCCCACGGCGGGGGAGGACCCGGCGCCGGACCGGTCGCCGTCTCCGAGCGCCTGATCCCGTTCCTTCCCGGGCCACGGGCCGTGCGGGTGGAGTCGGACGACCAGACCCCGGTCTACGGGTGGTCCGATCCTCCCCGGTCGATCGGACGGATGCACACCTGGCACGGGAACTCCCTCGTGCTGGCACGGGCACTGGCCTACATCCTGGTCAACGGCGGCGACGGGTTGCGCCGCATCGCCGAGACCGCCGTGCTCAACGCCAACTGGATCCGGCAGCGCCTGACCGGCACCTACGACGTGCCCTTCAACCGCCCGTGCATGCACGAGGCCGTGCTGTCGGTCCGCTCGATGAAGCAGGCCTACGGGGTGCGGGCGTTGGACGTGGCCAAGCGCCTCCTCGAGGAGGGGTTCCACTCGCCGACCGTCTACTTCCCGCTGATCGTCGAAGAGGCCCTCATGATCGAACCGACGGAGACCGAGAGCCCTCAGACCCTCGAGGCCCTGGCCGAGTCCCTGGAGCGGATCGCCGACGAGGCCGCCCGGCGGCCCGAGGGATGGATGGCCGAGTTCCCGATCAACACGCCGGTCAGACGGGTGGACGAGGCCAGGGCGGCGCGGAGCCTCATCCCCACGTTCGACGCCCGGCCCTGACTGCGGCGGCGAGCGATGGACGGCATCTTCACCACCCGTTTCGTCGGTCCCTACCTCCGGTTCCACAAGTACATCTACGAGAAGACCGACGGTCGTTTGGGCAAGCACAGCAACCGGGTGCCGGCCCTGCTGCTCACCACCATCGGCCGGCGGACCGGGCAGACGCGGACCAACGGTCTCACCTACTGCCGCGATCGGGGCGACCTCATCGTGGTCGCCTCCAACGGGGGGAGCGACCGGCCGCCGGCCTGGCTGCTCAACCTCCAGGCCAATCCCCGGGTCACCGTCCGGGTGGGCCGCCGGGTCCTGTCGGCCACGGCACGGGTGGCCGGACCCGAGGAGCACGACCAGCTGTGGCCGCTGGTCAATCGCACCAACCGGGGGATGTCCCGCATCTTCCACCCGGGGGTCCGCGGCCGGTACGACGTCTACCAGCGCCACACGGCGCGCAGGATTCCGGTGGTGATCATCACTCCCGACCGGCCGGCCATCCCGGTCGGCAGACGGCGGCTCCGTCGGAGCGGGACTTCAGTCGAGAAGGTCGGGCTGCTCGCGCACGATCCGGTCGAAGAGCGGCTGGAAGCTGAACCACCCGGCGAGATGTGATCCCACCTGGCCGCTGGTCAGCTTGGCCATCTCCGGATCGATGAGCACCGGCTCACCCGCCGACGAAGCCAGGATCTGGGCCTGGCACGACCGCTCCATGGTGATGAACCACCACACCGCCTCATCGACCGAGCGGCCCACGGTCAAGAGGCCGTGATTGCGGAGGATGGCCGCTTTGTTGCCCGCCAGTGCATGAGCGATGCGCTTGCCCTCCTCGACGTCGAGGACCACGCCGGTGTAATCGTCGAACACCGCGTGGTCGTCGTAGAAGGCGCACACGTCCTGGGTGATCGGATCGAGGGTGCGTCCGAGGGCGGACCACGACTTGCCGTAGATCGAGTGGGCGTGGGCGGCGGCCACGACATCGGGCCGGGCCGCATGGATCTGGGAGTGGATGGCGAAGGCGGCGCCGTTGACCGGCATGTCCCCCTCGACCACCTCACCCTCGTGATTGACCAGGATGAGATCGGAGACCCGGATGTGCCCGAAATGCATGCCGAACGGATTGACCCAGAAGTGGTCGAGCCGTTCGGGGTCGCGCGCCGTGATGTGGCCGGCCACCCCCTCGTCGAAACCGAACTTGGAGAAGAGACGGAACCCGGCGGCCAGCCGTTGCTTTCGGTGGAGGCGCTCGTGGTCGGGGGAGTCGAACACTGAATTGGGTGGGAGCTTCACGATCTCGGGCACGGTTTCCTCCTTCGCCCCGCGGCGAGCGCCGGAGGCGTACTCACGATGGAGCACCGGCACCATCTTAGGCGGCGGCGCGGACAGGGTGGGTTGGGGGACCAGACGCTACCCGACCGGCTCGGACACCGGCCCTGAACCACGAAAACAGTCACCGGCCTGGAGCTGGGCGGCGGAACCCAGCTCGACAGGCAGGCAACTGCTGTGCCCACTGTACCAGCCGCAACGTTGGCTGCAACACCTATTGCTCCCCATCCTTGGGGATCATGGCCACGAGCCTCGAGATCAGCTGGCGCGAGACCCCCCAGGACTTGCTGATGGCGTTGATCGACATCCCTTCGCTGAGGCCGCCGGCGATCATCGAGAGCCTCGAGACGTGCCGGCACTTCTCGAATTCGTCCAGTGACGCCGTCACCAGCTCGCGGGTCTGGGCCGCCTGTGCGTTGGACAGGGCCGTCTCGAAGCTGTCGCCGGCAGCAAGGCTCTCCCTCGCGTTGAGGTAGCGGCCCCGCACCACCGCCAACAGCTCAGCCAGTTCGTCGAGCGCCACGAGAAGCAGGTCGAGGTCGTCGATGGCCTTGGTTCTGCTGTCCGTCATCTCGACAGATACTACGGCTCTTTGGAACGGGACCGCCGTCGCCGAATTCACTTCCGCCTTCGAACAGGCGGGCCTCAGCTTCAGCCGCCTCCCAAATCTGCTCCGGCCGGGACGGGCACGCTATGCCGATCCGCAGCCGGGTGATGCTTGGTGATCGTCAAGCGCCGTCGATGGCCGCTTTGACCTGTGGGGGCGTACCGGCGCCACAGAACTGGTGATAGGCGGTCTCGGGGTCGGGTGGAATCCTGAGTTCTGTGCGGGCGAGGGAATGGACCATGTTCGAGAAGAACGATCCGACGGTCAGAGGTCTCTCCGGTGAATATTCCAGATCGTGGATCGCCGGACACCGGAGGGCGGCCCTGGCCCAGGCCGTCTCGATCTGCAGCTGTTCTCCGGTGACGGTCGGGATCAACTGCGAAAACACGCGGGGTCTCTGGTTCTGAATGGTGTCGAACGGAGCAGTCGACGTTCCCCCCGCCGTCAGCAGTGCCGCGATCCAGGGTGTGGGCAGTGGTTTCTCGTGTCCGCTGAACGCGCCCCGATGGGTGAGCGCGAGGTGCGCGGTCAACGGGTCGGCGAGGCCGAGGAGGTCGAGGAATCGGACGCCCGTACCCAGCTCGTAGGGCTCGTCGCCGATCCACGAGGTGGCGATCGTCGGCGAATGGGTACCCGGCGCGGGGGGGATGTCGAGGCGCACCGGTTCTTCCGGACTGCCGAAGTCGACGTAGAGGCCCGACGTCGGGCGCAGGACGGGGTTCGCTCGACCGTTCCCACTGCTGTCCGAGGGAGCGACATTGCCGTGCCCGTTGACAACGACGAATGGCGAGGTGCTCCAAGGGCTGTTGTCGGCCGAGCGCAGCGTGAACGCACACACCATCACCCAGGGGAGCACGAGGAGGGAGATCACATACCGCCTGGCCAATGGGACGGTGGCAACCGGGGCGCAGGCGGCGAAGAACGGCGCGATCAGTAGCCTGGCGTGCACGTAGTCGCCCCCCATGGCGATGATGTAGCCGGCGTTGAGGGTTCCGGCGACCGGCAGGGCGAGGAGCCCCATGAGGCTCCGGCTCTCGCTCCCGGACCGACGCATGGCGGATGCCAGGGGATAGTACGCACCGAGCAGCAGTGCGAAGGCGGGGATGAACAGCCAGTACGGACCCACGAAGTCCGAGAAGTACAGGAGTCCCCTTCCCGCCCGGGGGAGGGAGGCCTCTTTCGCCGTGGCCGTATTGGCCACCACCATTCCGTAGTAGCCCATGCGGAATACCTGGTACAGAACGGGCATCGCAGCCGCCCAGGCGACGATGCGGATCCGCCCCGTCCACGATTGCTTCGACCGTTCGACCCAGAGCAGACCACCGATGAAGACCAGGCTGTCGAGTCCGAGCTCCGGACGGACCAGGACTCCAAGACCCAGGACGACGAGCCCGAAACGGTGCATGCGCTCCCCGGCTGTTCGGCCCCACCGCACCAGCAGCGCGAAACATGCCCCCAGCCAGAAGAAGGACAATCCTGTCTCGAGACCCATCGATGCGAGCGACCAGACAGGCGGCAAGCCGAGGAAGACCACCGCGCCGAGCGGCAGCAGGAACGTACGTGGCGCCGCCCGGTGGACGAGCCGGGCCGAGCTCACAATGGCGATCGCCACACCGCCCAGGGTGAGGAGAATGCCGAGGACGACGGCGATCCAGTCCAAGGGGAAGGGCGTCACGAATCCGACCAGTGCGAGGACGAAGGTCCACGCCGGGCTGGTGAACGCCTCCACCCGCTGGCCCGCATTGAACACCGGACCGTTCCCGGCCAGGATGTTCTGGACGATGTGCAGGTAGATGTAGCCGTCAGCGAACACATTGCGATGCGCCCAGGCGGCTCCGGCCAGCAACAGCACCGGTAGAGCCAGGATCACACCCTGCAACCACCGCCACGAGCGCTTCGGAGAGGGCCCGCTCTGCTCGGAGAGGGCCTCCCAGATCTCCTCGACGAGGTCCGACTCCTCGGCCAAGGGAAGATCCCAGAGATCCTCCGCAGGAAAGGCGTCCCGACGCAGGTCCGGCCGGACGCTTACGGTGTCCATGACGCGCGCACCGGCCATGGCGGTGGCAGCGGGCCACGAGCGGGCATCAGGTCACGTCGACCGATACAGCAGCCGCGATGGCGAGCTCCTGCACCGTCAACGCACGCATCTCTGCCGAGAGGACGAACCATGTCATCTTCTTCGTCAGGAGTGTCCGATGACTGAAGCGGACGGAAGACCCGAAGGCGGCCGGCATCGATCTCGGGACGACCGAGCCGCGCCGGCCGGAGGTCGAATAACTCAGCGGCAGACCAGGCTGCGGAAGGGGGACACCCGCTGACTCACCCCGGGGCCCCGCCGTCCCGGGACTTCCGCTTTACTTGACATAATATACATTATCGGCGGTATCGAGGAGAGGGGGATCACTCCCGGACGGGCTCCACAACCGTTCCCACCAGGTCTCTCACCGGATCGCAGAGATGCTCGAAGGCCTCCCGATAGGCCTTCGGACCTGCGTCCCGGGCCAGATCTGCATCGACATCCTCGACGGCGGCCTCGAGCCGGTACAGGCGATCGTGCAGCCTGGCCAGGTCCGCCTCGGCGACGACGACCTGTCCGGCCGGAACGCCCAACGAGTCCGATCGCAGACGGGCCTCGTAGGCCCGCTGCCGGTGCGACCGGCAGCAGAACCTCCGCCGCCGTCCGGGGCCGGGCTTCGGGGCTATCGGACGGTGACACCACCCGCACCGATCACTGTCCGCTAATTTCGTCACAGTGACGATATTAGCGGATCTCGAGGTCGCCCGCCGGCGTTGTCGGTCCGCCGCCGCCCGGCCCGCCGGCACCCGGGCCACGGGCGCCGACCGACTAGCCGGGGTCGAGCGCCACCACGGGGATGACCCGGTCGGTCTTCTCCTGGTACTCGGCGAACCCGGGGTACCTGCTCGCCTGCTCCGCGTAGACCCGATCCCGCTCGCTGCCGGTCAGGGGGACGGCGACGACATCGATGACCTCGGATCCGACCTCGATGGAAACCTCGGGATGGGCGAGCAGGTTGTGGTACCAGTCCGGATTGGTGGGAGCGCCGGCCTTGGAGGCGAAGACGTACCGCCGTCCATCCTCGGCCAGGTACATCATCGGGTGCACCCGGGTCGCGCCCGACTTGGCCCCCACGGTGGTGAGCAGGAGCATCGGCGCTCCTTCGAACGGGCCGCCGACCTTGCCCGCGTTGTCCCGGAATTCCTTGATGATCTGGGTGTTGAAATCGTTCACCTCGGCCATGATCTTCTCCTTCGACTCCGAGCCCGATGCCGGACCGCGTCTGGTCGGTCTCGCCCGGACGCTCCGGTGCTGCCGGTCATCCTAGGAGCGCGCACTTCCGGGTCGACCGAACGACCGGCGACCGGAGCGCGGCGTCGGCCGGTCGGGCGGGTCCCCTCCCCCGCGGCGCGGAGGCCCGGTACGCGGGCGATGGTACGGGCACCTTGCCTCCGGCGGTACGCTCTGTCCGGAGCAACGCGATGGAATTCGACCCCGACGACCTGACCTCCGACGACCTGACCTTCGACGACCTCTACGACGACGAGGCCTTCTTCCGCACCTGCGGCAAGTGTGGCGCCCGTACTACGCCGCGGTGGTCGGAGTCGGCCAGCCTCGAGGAGGCCCGACGCTACGGCTGGCGGCGGGTGGCTGCCTCCGATCGACCGGGGGCGCGGAGGATGGATCTGTGCGGCCGGTGTGCCGACGAGGCGGGTTTCGGGCCGCCCATGGCCCGCTGGGGCTACTGATCTCGCAACCGTGATCCTGCCCTGCGAACTGCCGGTCATCCAGGCGCCGATGGCGGGCGGGCCGTCGACGCCGGAACTGGCCGCGGCGGTCACCGCCGCGGGTGGGTATGGATTCGTCGCCGGCGGCTACCTGTCCGCCGACGGACTTCGCAAGTCCATCTCGGCCACCCGGGCGTTGACCGACGAGCCGTTCGGGGTCAACCTCTTCGTCCCATCGGCGCCTGGCGATCCCGGCGAGGTTGCCCGCTATGCCCAGGAGCTCGAGCCCGACGCCGACCGGCTCGGTGTCGAGCTCGGAGATCCTCGCTGGGATGACGACCAGTACGAGGCCAAGCTCGGGGTCGTCGAATCGGCCCGCATCCATCTGGTCAGCTTCACCTTCGGCTGCCCGTCGGTGGAGACGGTGGACCGGCTCCACCATGCCGGCTGCCTGGTGGCGGTGACCGTGACCTCGCGGCCCGAAGCCGAGACCGCGGTGGCCGTCGGCACCGATGTGCTCGCCGTGCAGGGGACGGAGGCCGGCGGTCATCAGGGCGCCTTCCTCGACCTCGAGCCCGCCACCCGGCCGTTGCTGTCGCTCCTGTCGGAGATCCGAGCGGTCACCGATCTCCCGCTCATCGGGAGTGGCGGCATCATGTCCGGAACCGATGCCGCTGCCGCACTCGGGGCCGGCGCGGTCGCCGTGCAGATCGGCACGGCACTGCTGTGCACGCCGGAGGCCGGCACGTCGCCCCTGTACCGGCGCGCACTCCGCGACGGGCGCTACACCGACACCGTCTTGACCCGCGCCTTCAGCGGTCGCTTCGCCCGTGGGCTGGCCAACGAGTTCGCCCTCGATCATGACGGGAGGGCCCCGCGCGCCTATCCCGAGGTCCACCACCTCACCCGGCCGCTGCGCGCCGCCGCCCTCCGGGCCGGCGATGCCAGCGTTCCGAACCTCTGGGCCGGAACCGGATGGCGAGCGCTGACCAGCGAACCGGCCGGGGCCATCGTCCGCTGGATCGGCGCCGGAGCCGTCGGCGGCTCGGGGCGCTGACCGGAACGCGGACTCGACCCGGCCGGCCTCGACCGGCCAGCCCTACCGGGCCGCGGGCCAGGGGCGCCGGTCACCGTCGATGAGCGTGACCAGCTCGCTGAGACCGGCCCGCTCGGTCGAGCGTGCCTTCCGCCCTGGGGCCCCGGGTGTTCCGATGTTGACCCAACCGAGCAGCTGCTCGTGCTCGGTGAGCCCGAACAAGCCCCGCACCGGCTCGGTCTCGAGCACCGCGGCACTCTTCCAGACCGCTCCGAAGCCGAGCGCCACGGCGGCCAGGACCAAGGCGTACCCGGTGCACGATGCGGAGGCGACCTGCTCCCAGACCGGGACATTCGACGAAGGATCGGGAGAGGCGATGACCGCCACCGAGCACGGGGCGGCAAACGCCTTCCCCCGCATCTTGGTCACGGCCGCCTCGGGGAGTCGTCGCCGCGCAGGAGATGGAGGCCTGCCACCAGGGCGTCCCCCATCCGGTCCTTGCCGGCCCCGGCCACCACGGCGAAGCGCCAGGGCTGGAGCCCGCCGTGATCGGGGACGGTGGTGGCCGTCTCGAGGATCTGGGCCAGGGACCCGTCGTCGGGTGGGGAGCCGTCACGTGCCGGTTCGAGCCGGGGCGCGGCCAACGCCTCGATCCGCAGTTCACGAGCTCCGTCGCCACCAGCTGCCGTGGTCATGTCCAGGACCCTTCCCTCTCCGCATCCGCAGTAGCGATGATCCAACGAGCGTAGAGCCCACGAGCCGCCATCCGGGTCCGGTCCTCGCGGCCGCGGTCGGGTCAGCCCACGGATTGCGGCTCCTCGGAGGTCGACCCCAGTGTGGCCGTGATGGTCTTGCGGACGCGGCCGCGGTAGAGGCCGACCGCGACCGTCTGCCCCGGTCGGTACGCCTGGATGTCCGCGCCGAGCTGGTCGGCGCTGGTGATCGGCTTGCCGTCCAGCGAGACGATCACGTCCCCCTGCGCGATCCCGGCGCTGAGGGCGGGCGAGCCGCTGACCACCTGGAGGACCACCGCACCCCGGGTGGGAACGAAGTCGTACGCGCTGCGCACCTGGCTGGTCAGGGTCTCGATCTCGACCCCCAGGTAACCCGAACCGCTCCGGCTGTCGTCACCGATCGTGCCGTTCCGCAGGCCGGGAAGCAGCTGGGCGATCTTGTTCGAGGGGATGGCGAATCCGATGTCCTGGGCCTGGGCCGTGCCGTCGGCGCTGGAGGCCACCGCCGTGTTCATCCCGATCACCGAGCCCGAGCTGTCGACCAACGGCCCACCGGAATTGCCCGGGTTGATGGCGGCGTCGGTCTGCATCATGTTGATGAGGGTCTCGGTGCCGGTACCGGAGGCATCGCTGGCCTGCACGGTGCGACCCTTGGCCGAGATGATCCCCTGGGTCACCGTGGGGGTCCCGGCGGAGAGCCCGAGGGCATTTCCGATGGCGACCACCGCGTCGCCCACCTGCACGTCGTCCGAGTCGCCGTAGGACACCGTGGGCAGGTCGGCCTGGCCCTCGATCTGGAGCAGGGCCACGTCGTTGGCCGGATCGGTGTCGATGAGGGTGGCGGGGAGCGCCTTCAGGCTGCCGTACAGGGTCACGGTGATGGTGGTGGCGCCCGCGATGACGTGGTTGTTGGTGACCACCTCGCCGTCGGGGGTGATGATCATCCCCGTGCCCTGGTCCTCCTGCTGGCCAGCCGGGCCGCTCCCGAAGATGGCATCCGAGGCGGGCTCGGGCGACCTCGCGTCGATGGAGACGACAGCCGGAAGCGCCTTGTCGATCACCGACTCGATGTCGGTCGTGCCGTTGAGGAGCGCCGGGCCGGAGGAGATCATCTTCACCGTCGTCCCGGCCGTCGGTGTCCGGACGCGGCCACGATCTCCCCGCCGATCACCGCGCCGAGGAGGGCGGCGACCAGCACGACCGAGCCCCACAGCCAGATTCGGCGTCCGGTGCGCCACCGGCCTCCCCTGCCGGGTGGCCGGGACCCACCCGGGGATGCCGGCTCCGTCGCTCGCCGGCGCTGTCGTCGGGGCGGGTCCTGGACCGACCGGCGGCTCCTGCCACTGCGCCGGGAGGAAGACGGGGATCTGGATGCCGCAGGCGGTGGCGCGGCGGAGGCGCGCCCGGGCTGCTGCTCCCCCGCTTCCGGGCCGTCGCCCTCCCAGTGCCCCATCGTCTGCCCCCAGAACCACAGCCCCCCGCCGGTCTTCCTCGTTCGTGGTTGGACCACGGTCCGGAGCTGTCGGACCCATGCTACCGCATGCGCCGGGCAAACCCGCATTTCAGAGGGTTCTTCGCGCCTTCCCGGACCGCACCGTCGGATCTTTTTCGCGTCGCCACCGGTGACAGCAGTAGCCTGTCGCCCGGTATGGCCCATCGAATCGAAATCGAGCTCACCAGCCAGACCGGGGAATCGACCTGGACGTGGCGCGCCGCCGGAGCCAAGCAGCCGCGAGGGACCGTCGACGCCTCGTTGGTCCCGGAGGGGTCCGGGGTCGGGCTCGGTGCTCCGCGCCGAGGTCGAGATCACCCTGGACGGCACCACGGTGACCGCCCTGCTGGCCCCGAAGGGCAAGACCGCACCCCGGCCGGTCGAGAGGATCGAGATCCTCGGAACCCCCCAGCGGGGACCCGACGTCAATGTCGTGCTCTCCTCCAAGTCCAAGCGACGCCGGGACGAGGGGTCCGACGGCCAGCGCGACGGTACCCGCCGGCCCCGTCCGGGCGGTGCCGAGCGCGGTGAGCGCGGGAGCGACGGGGACAAGCGCGGGGCGCGGCGAGCGAGGGCCGACGGGAGCGCAGCCAACCCGGTGCCCCCGGTGCCGACGCAGGTGCCCGTCGACGGACCGGCCCGACCCGGCCCGGCGGCCGGGACGCCGGCGCCCGGGAGAACCCCCGCAAGCTGACCCCGTCGACCACCTACCGGAACGCAGCCCTGGCCACCCTCAAGCCGGAGCAGCTCCCGGTGGCCGAGCAGCTCCTCCGGGGCGGGATCCCCTCCGTGCGCCAGGCCATCGAGGAGCAGAACGCCCGGGCCCGGGCCGACGGAAGGCCCGAGGTCACCCCGGGCCCCCTGCTGGCCATGGCCGAGCAGCTCCTGCCGGTGGTCACCCTGGCCACGTGGAAGGACCGTGCCTCGGTGGCTCGCGCCGCGGGCAAGGACGTCCCGCTCCGCGAGCTCCGCTCGATCGTCGCCTCCTCCTCGACGGTGACGCTCGACGAGGAGGGCAACGAGATGGCCACCGCCCTGCGCGCCTCCCTCAACGAGCGGGTCACGGCCCTCCGTGAGCGCTGGCTCGAGCGGATCACGGCGGCGCTGGACGAAGGACGGGTGGTCGACGCGGTGCGCGCCTCCATCCGGCCACCCGAACCGGCGGCCCGGCTCACCGCCGAGCTGGCCGTGCGCCTGGCCGATGCCGCCGGTCGCGCCATGTCCGGCGAGACCCCGCCGGCCGAGTGGCTCGCACTCCTCGAGGTGGTCGTGGAATCGCCGGTCCGCCGCACGGTCAAGCCGACCGGACTTCCCGTACCGGCCGACGAGGAGCTGCTGGCCGCGGCCCGCAAGGCGTCGGGGTACGTGCCCGAGCTGGCTCGGCTGATGGGGATCCCCATCCCTCCGCCGCCCGGTCCCCGCCGACCGGTGCCGGCCCGTTCGGCCCCCGGCCGCCGGGCGTCCTGATCGGTGACGGCGGGCCATCCCCGCCGTCTACCGGTGATCAGTCGATCTCGCGGTGCATGGTGAGCATCCGTGCCTTGAACCCGGCCGACTCGTAGAAGTTCTTGGCGCCGCGGTCGCCGGGCAGGGCGATCCCGTCCACTCCCCGGCAGCCATGCGCTTCCAGCCACGACACCGAGGAGTCCAACAGGAGCCGGCCGAGCCCCACTCCCCTGGCCCCCGGCTCGACGTAGCAGGCGTCGAGGACGCCGCGTGGTCCGGGCGGTCCGAGGTCCTCGACGTGGCACACGCCGAAGCCGGTGACCACATCGTCGAGCGTGCCCACCAGCACCAGTGCCGATTCGTCGGCCAGCAGGTCGTCGAGCCGGTCGCGTCCCCGGCCGGGACCGGCCCGACGATCGGACGGGGGCAGCAACAGGGTGCCGCCCCGTTGTGCGGCCACGGTCTCGAACAGGTCCTCCGCCATCTCCAACAGGTGTGCCGTGTCCGCGCCGATCGCCGTGCGCACGGCTTCCCTCATGGGCCCGGCAGTCGACCGGCCCGGCCGACCGGGCTAGGACCGTTCATCGAGGAGTTGGTCCACCCGGCTGAGGATCGTCCGCCGGCCGCGTGTCGATGCCTCGTAGGCGCGCACGGACACCAACTCCATCCGGTTGAGGCCGTCGAGACGCTGGACCACCTGGGACGCCGACAGCGAGTCGAACCCGGGGATGGACAGGGTGGACACTTCGGGGACGTGCCCGTTGCCGGCCGGGGCCGCGTCGGGGACGGATGGTCGGCCGGACGTGGTGCCCCGGGTGGCCGCACCATCGCGTGACCGGCCCGCCCCGTGTCCGTCCCCGGCCGTCCGGGACCGAACCGTGCCGTGACCCGACGGTGCGTGGAACAGCCCCACCGACCGCCGGCGGAACTCGTCGGTTCCCGCTCTCACCGCGAACCGGCCGACCGCCCGGGCCGACGACACCCGCACGCCCAACCGGTCGCGACCTCTGGCCGCCAGCTTCGGCAGCTCTTCTGCCACCGCCACGACGATGCCGGCCGGGACATAGACCAACAGGTCGAGGATGCGTTCGTTCAGCGGCGTGTCGTCGGATGGTGCATCATGCGAATCGGCCATGGTCGGCTCCCGGTCACACGCAGTCGCGGCAGAGCATCTTCTTCCGGTCCGCCAGTTGGTTCGGGTGCTTGACCAGAAAACAGGATCGGCACACGAACTCTCCCGGTTGCTTGGGGAGGACCCGCTCCACACCGTCACCGCTGCGATCCTCCGGCTCGGGCGTGTCCTCGTCGTCCTCGACCTCCTCGACGACCAGCCGCTCCTTCAGGATGGTGTCCAGGCTCGCCTCGACGTCCTCGTCGTCGGGCTCCTCCTCGTCATCTTCATCCGACTCTTCCCCGGCCTTGGTCGCCACCTTGGCCCCGACCTCTGGGATGTCGGCGGTCTCGTCTTCTTCGTCGTCGACCACGACGACGTCATCGACGTCGTCATCGTCGTCGGGAAGCGCCAGGCCGTCTTCGGCAATCAGGTCGTCGTCCACCAGCTCATCGAGGTCTCCCTCGATGAGCTCGTCGGGTCCTTCGACTTCGTCGAGTTCTTGTGCCATCTCGGTCCTTCAGTGGTGAGTTGGGCGGGAGCATAGACGGTCCGGCGCCCTCACCGTTCACCGGCGGCCGCACCACCTGTGCCGGATGAACGGACTCCGAGGGCCCGCTTCGAATCGTGGTCTGGCGGAGTGGGCCCGACCGTCGGCTCGCCTCTCGTCCGGCCGGCCGCCTGCACGGGCGGCGGACCGGCCCGAGCGGGCCTAGGCGGTAGGACCCAGGGGTCTTTGGCACCATTCCCCCGCTACCTCCGGCTCACACCGGTCGGTTGCGGGAGAATGTTTTCTACTCGATCCCCTGGGCCTCCCTCCGCCTCTCACAGCATCCCCCCCTCAAGCCATTACCGTCCGGAACCGTCCGAAATCACTTGAGGGGCGACTGGGACTGGGCGAACGATAGGCCATCGACACCGCTGGTCGTCAAATGCCATTCACCGCACACCACCTGGGCGTTTTGGGAACTCCCCAGGTCAGGGGATTGCAGGATTTCCCACCGTCGACATCGAATTCCGCCGTCCTTCGGCGCGGCGTTCGGCGTGCAACCGTTCGAGGTCCTCGGAGCCGAAATCCACGTGCGACATCGCCTCCGCCAACAAGTGGTGGCCGGCCTGCTCGGCGATCAGCCGATGCATCTCCTGGGCCACCCAACGGTAGCTCGGATGCCCCTGCGGTCCGGAGCGGAGCTCGACCAGGTGCATCGCCTCGCGGGCGTTCATCTGCATGGAGTAGCGGATGCGGTAGGCCAGGGCGACGGCGTAGGCCGCCTGGACGGGGAACGACGGCGCCAGTACCTCGGAGAGCTCACGGGACCGCTCCAGGGAGGCCACGTACCGATCCTCCAGCCCCGCATCGGCCACCACGTCTGGGACGTCGTAGCCGAGCCCTGCCCCGAGCGACTGCCATTCGATGGTCAGCATGCGGTGACGCTGCAGGTCCCGGAAGGCGCCGTAGTCGGTCACCACGTCGAAGCGGTAGCCGGTGCGCTCGAATGCCCGGCCGGGTCGGTGGCGCCGGTTCTGACGGTCGCCGACGTAGGCCAGCAGGAGCGACCGCCGCTCCTCGGCGCCCAACAGGTCGACCCGGCGCATCACCTCCTCCTCCGGGCGGTTGGTCAGGGGCGCGCAGATGGCGGCGATGACCTTCGACTCCCCCTCGGGGTCGAAGTCGAGGAGCGTCACCGAGGGCCGGCCCGAGGGGCCACCCAGCGGAGCGTCTCCCGGTGAGACCAGGTCGGGAAAGAGCGTGCCGACCAGGTCGGCCGTCTCCTTGCGGGTCGTGTCCAGGTACGTCGACCATGCACCGCCGCGATCCGGCCGGTCCACACGTTGCAGGAAGGAGGGGATCACCTTGCGGAGCTCCTCGAGCATCAGCTCGGCGTAGTGGCGGGCCTCGGGAAGCGGGTGGGCGCGCATGCGGAGGAGGAGCATCTCGTAGGACTGGCCCGTCCCGTAGATGCCCACGTTGGACAGCGAAGCGGCCGGCAGGAGGCCGCGGAGGGCGTCGAGCGCCTTGGCCCGGACCGCCTGGCGGTGGACGAAGTCGGAGTCACCCGGCTGCCGCGGATGCCGGACGGCCAGCCAGGCCTTGGCCGCCTCCAAGCAGCTCGCCGTAGGTATCGAACATCCGGTCCATGTCGCCCACGTACCGGGCGCCGAGCGGCGAGTCGAGCAGACCCGGGTCCCGGTAGTAGCGGTAGTGACCGGTGGTGAGGCGCTGGTTGTAGGCGATGTAGCGGGTCGACTGCTCGAGGTAGGCCATCAACCGGCCCCACTCGAGAACCTTGGTCAACAGGTTCGACGCCTGTTCGCAAGCCAGGTGGACACCGCCGAGTTGGGCCACGGAGTCGTCCCCGTACTCGAAGAAGACCTTCTCGTAGAGATCCTCGGCCCGGGTGAGCCCGACGGTGGCGTCCACGGTGGCGTCCCCGGAGATGTCCAGCTCCCCCACGAACTCGTCGAGGAACAGTCGCCGCAGGCTCTTCGGAGAGCGCGAGTACCGGGCGAACAGGGCACCCTTGACCACTTCTGGCAGGTTGACCAGGGCGAACACCGGCCGGTCGAGGTTGGTGACGTAACGGCGCAGGATGTCTGCCTCGTCAGCGCTGAACGTCTCCACGGCATAGGGGAACATGCCCGGATCACACTACGACGGCACCGACAGGTCAGGCGCGGACCCCAGCCCGGCCGGGTCGTCGGCGCCCACCACCCCTCGCCGGAGGAGGGCCACGGCCAGCTGGGCGGCGTCCCTGGTGCCCGGATCGGAGGCCACCTGGGCGAGCTGGCGGACCAGGTCGATCACCTGGCGGACATTGCGCACGAAGTCCCCGGGGGCGACGTCGGTCTCGTTGAGCACCGAGTCCAGCGTCGCCCCCTTGGCCCAGGCGATCACGGCGCGGGCCAGTCCCGGGTCGGGACGGCGGGTCCTCCGCAACCCGACCCGCCGCTCGTCGGCCCGCAGCTCGCCGGCCAGCTCCCCGAGCCGGGCCAGTCGGTCGACGACCTTGTTCTGCCGTGGTTCCGGGCTGACGTCCCCCGCCCTGCGGGCCTCGAAGGTGAAGGCGGACACCACCCCGGCCAGCAGCGCCGGGTCCAGCCCGTCGAGCAGCCCCCGCCGGAGCGCCTCGGTGACCAAGAGGTCCGACTCGTGATAGACGGAGGCGAGGGCGTGGCCGGCCTCGGTCATCGTCCAGCCGTCGATGAAGTCCCGTTGCTCGAGGATGGCCAGCCGCCGGTCGAGTTGGGCGGACAGGGACACCGATCCCGCCGGTGCCTGCCACTGGCCGTAGGAGGCGGACAGCAGCCGGTGGGCCTCGTCCCGGGACCAGCGCCGGACCAGGTTCACGGCCAGGTTGTAGGTGGGATGGAAGGAGGAGACCAGATCGGGCGGGGGGGCGATGGCGGTGCGCGCCACCTGGGCGAATGGCGTGGCCTGGGACCAGAGGACGAAGGCGTGGCCCACGGTGTCGATGCCCCGGCGGCCGGCGCGCCCGGTCAGCTGCTGGTACTCACCCGAGGTGAGGGCCGAGGTGTCCGATCCGCGGAACTTGGCGAACCGCTCCACCACGACGGTCCGGGCCGGCATATTGATGCCGAGGGCCAGCGTCTCGGTGGCGAACACCACCTTCAACAGTCCCTCCGAGAAGCACTGCTCGACGGCCTGGCGGAACGCCGGCACCAGGCCGGCGTGATGCGGGGCCACGCCGGCCTCGAGCGCCGCCGACCACGGCCCGTACCCCAGCGTGGCCAGGTCGTCGTCGTCCAGCCGGTCGACCGCCTCCTCGGTGAGCTGTCGGATCCGGCGGCGCTCGTCCGGCGTGGTCAGCCGGATGCCGTCCTGCAGGCACTGGCGGACGGCATCGTCGCAGGCGGCCCGCGAGAAGATGAAGGTGATGGCGGGCAGCATGTCCTCTGCGGCCAGGTACTCGATCACCTGGGTCCGGCGGGGCACCCGGAGGCGGTGCCGCGGATTCCGACGGCGCCGCTCGTCCAGTGCCGTGCCGTCGGGGTTGGCCTTTCCAGCCCGGAGCAGCGGCAGCACGGTGAGCCGTTCGCTCCCCCGCTCGGCGACGGCGAAGTGATGGTGCAGGGTCACCGGCCGGTGCGCCTCCACGACGACCTTCGTCGTCCCGCGCACCGAGGTGAGCCAGGCGCCGAAGTCGGACGCGTTGCTGACGGTGGCCGAGAGGCTCACGAAGGTCACCCCCGGCGGGGCGAGCACGAGGACCTCCTCCCACACCGAGCCCCGATAGGGATCCTGGAGATAGTGGACCTCGTCGAGGATCACCACGGCCAGACCTTCGAGCAGCGACGACCGGGAGAAGATCATGTTGCGGAGGACTTCGGTGGTCATCACCACCATGGGCGCCCGGGCCTGGTGGGACACGTCCCCGGTCAGCAGCCCCACCTGGCCGTCGCCGTAGCGCAGCGAGAGCTCGGCGAACTTCTGGTTGGACAGGGCCTTGATCGGCGTGGTGTAGAAGGCCTTGCCACCCGACATGACCGCCCTGGCCGCGGCATACTCGGCCACCAGTGTCTTGCCCGATCCGGTCGGGGCCGACACCAGCACCGACTCCCCCCGGTCGATGGCATGCATGGACCGGCGTTGGAACCCGTCGAGCGGGAAGTCGAGGCTCTGCTCGAAGCGCTCGAGGAACCCCTCCCCCTCGTCCTCCACAGCATCCCGGACGGTGTCCCGGATGCCCCCGGGGGTCATCGCCCGAGAAGCTTCCCGATGACGATCGACACCTCGTAGAAGACGTACATGGGAATGGCCAGCGCCATCATCGAGAAGGGGTCCGAGCTCGGAGTCACCACCCCGGCCACCACCACGATGACCACGATGGCCCACCGGCGCCACGAGGACAGCTTCTTCGGTGTGAGGACACCGGCGAGCTCGAGCGACACCAACAGCACCGGGAACTCGAAGGTGAGCCCGAACACGGTCATCAGGAGCACGATGAGGCTGAGGTACTTGGTGGGATCGAGAATCTGGGTCAGCGTGGGCCCGCCGATGTTCTTGAGCCAGGCCAGGGCATGGGGGAAGGTGATGTAGGCCACCACACAGCCCAGGGCGAACAGGAGGATCGAGGCCACGATGAACGGGATGGCGTACCGCTTCTCGTTGCGGTTGAGGCCCGGGGTGATGAACCGCCAGAACTCCCACAGCAGTACCGGCGCGGCCAGGAACAGCCCGCCGTAGGCGGCGATCTTCACCCGAAGGGCGAGACCGCC
The DNA here is from genome assembly GCA_963745955.1 of uncultured Acidimicrobiaceae bacterium. GTDB lineage: Bacteria > Actinomycetota > Acidimicrobiia > Acidimicrobiales > RAAP-2 > Bog-756. The sequence goes on from CAVUZI010000002.1 coordinate 42,792, forward strand.
CAGGGGGTCGGTGATGTAGAAGCCGCAGCGGCGGGGCGAGATCTCGCAGTAGGGATGGCTGAGGAACGACAGGATCCACGGGTAGAGCAGGAAGGCCGCGGTGCCGGTGATCAAGAAGGCCACCGAGCACACCAGCACCCGGCGGCGGAGCTCGGCCAGGTGCTCGACCAGCGTCATGGAGTCCGGCTGGGGCCGGGCTTCGCTGCGTCGCTTCAGTGAGATGGCCATGGGTCTCGGTTTCGAACTGATCCGCGTGTCGCCCGCAGGACCGGCGCGGTCAATTCATCCCGGGGTCGTCGGGCACGGAACCGCCGGAGGAGCGGACCTGGTGGACGATACCGCCAGGGTCGGTGATCAGCACCCCGGGGATACCCGGCGGATCCTCGGAGGCGTGCACGGTCCCCGCCGGTCTGTTGGGGCCGGCTGACGGCTGGACGGCGTCTCCGTGCACATCAGTGACTTCGGAGCCGTTGGCCGTCCCGGATGCGGCCCCGTTCTCGGCGCTGTGGTTGTCGGCCAGCGTGTCGAGGAAGGTCAGGGGGGAACGGACGGCCTGGCTGATGGTCTCGGTGGAGGGCAGATCGGGGAAGTTGCCCCGGACCTCGCTCTCCAGCCGCTCGCGGAACTTGCGGAAGTCGCCCCAGAGCGCCCCGATCTGCTTGGCCACCTTGGGAAGCTTGTCGGGACCCAGGACGACGAGGGCCACCACGAGGATGACCAGCACTTTCGCCGGGCTCAGAAATGGCACGGCACCGAGTGTACCGGCGCCCGGCACCGTTTTGCGTCCCGGGCCCGCTCCGGCCCGGCTCGCTCACCCGGGGACGGGTCGCGGTGGGCCGCGCACCGGTGGGGAGCGCCGGCGGAGCGCTCGCCGCGGAGCCGACAGCACCAGCACGAGGAGCAGGGCCACCACCACCGCCACCACCGACAGGATCACGATCCAGGCGGAATCGCTGAGCGGCCAGACGACGAACGCCATCCTGCCCACGATGAGGCTCCCCGAGATCGGCCCGAAGTACCGGCTGTCCTCGGAGTCGGTCCGGTTGTCGCCCATCACGTAGTAGTCCCCGGCCGGCACCGTGTAGGGACGGTTGAGGCTGAAGGGGTAGGACAGCGGGCTGGGTGAGGTGACGGGAGCCGGGTCGGGCAGCCACGGCTCGTTCAGCGGCTTGCCGTCGATGTACACCCGGCCGTCGATCGACGAGATGGTCTCCCCGGGGAGGCCGATGACACGTTTCACCAAGTCGGTGTAGTCGGCCCGTTCGAGCGGTGGCCGGCGGAAGACCACGACGTCGCCCCGTTGCACGCCCTCGAAGTGGTAGCTGAGCTTGTCGACCACGATGCGGTCGCCGATCTGGAGCGTGGGCAGCATCGACCCGGACGGGATGTAGAACATCTGGGCCACATAGGTCCGCACCCCGAGGGCCAGCACCAGCGCGACGGTCAGGACCACCAACCATTCGATGACCCACCTGCTGGACCGTGTGGTGGATTCGGGCACGGCTTCGGACTCGCCCACGTCCAGGCTGGGCACCGGGATAGGGCCCCGCAGGGCCGAGCCGATCGGCAGGGTGGTCCCGAGGGTCGTGCTGTGGAGTTCGGACCTCACCAGGAAGCGAGGCTACCCCACGGCCCTGCCCGGTCAGCGGTCAATGGCCGGGGCGGCCGTCTGATCCCCCCGTGACGGCTAGAGCCCTTTGATGTGGTCGAGGGGCCACACCACGGCGACGGCGCGACCCACGATCAGCGATTTCGGGATGGGACCGAAGAACCTGCTGTCCTCGGAGTCGGTGCGGTTGTCACCCATCACGTAGTACTCCCCGGCGGGGATCTTGACCGGCCCGGGTAGATCGAACTCGGGATGGGCGTCGCCCGGAAGTGCTCCGGTATAGCTGTCGGTCCCGGGAGGGAGCCAGGGCTCGTCGAGCCGCTTCCCGTTGATGTAGACGTGGCCGCCCTTCGACGAGATGGTCTCCCCCGGCAGGCCGATCACCCGCTTGACCAGGTCTGCGTACTCCTGGTCCTCGAGAGACGGGCGGGCGAACACCACGATGTCCCCACGGTGGATGCCGTGGAGGTCGTAGCTCAGCTTGTTCACGATGATCCGGTCGCCGACCTGGAGGGTGGGGTACATCGACAGGGAGGGGATGGAGAACGACTGCACCACGTAGGTGCGGAGCAGCACGGTGCACAACAGCACCGCGATCAGGATGATGGCCCATTCGATCACCGTCCGGTAGCCGCGGCGGCCGAGGCTCCGGTCCGGTACCTCCGGGACGGTGTCGTCCACCAGAAGGTCCGATCCGGTCGCGGACGACGGTTCGCCGGGGATGTGGCTCACAGTGAAGGGACGCTATCGCACCCGGGCTCGCGGGCAGCGTCGAGAGCCAGCCGCATCCGCACGCCCGGGGGGGCCGGTCACAGGCCGGCGATGAGCTTGTCCACCCGTTCGTCCTTGGACTTGAAGGGGTCCTTGAGCAGCACGGTCCGCTGGGCCTGGTCGTTGAGCTTCAGGTGCACCCAGTCGACGGTGAAGTCACGCCTGCCGCTCCTTCGCCTTCTTCACGAACTCACCCCGCAGGCGGGCTCTCGTGGTCTGGGGCGGGACGGACATCGCCGTGGCGATGTCGGCGTCGTCGCAGATCCGATCGAGCTGGTCGTGATGTTGCAGGCGGTAGTAGAGGCCACGGGACCGGTCGACGTCGTGGTACTGGAGATCGAGCAACGACACGGTCGGGTTGTGAAGCGAGAGCCCGTGCCGTTCGCGGTAGTGGTCGATGAGCCGGTACTTGGCCACCCAGTCGCACTCCCGGTGGAGGGAGAGCGGGTCCGACTCGAGGCCCTTCAGGCAGTGCTCCCACATGTCGAGGGCCCGGTCCTCCTGCGGGGACAGGCCCTGGCGGTCGCGGTACCGGATCGCCCGCTGCAGGTACTCGCCCTGGATGTCCAACGCACTCATCTCGCGCCCGTTGGCCAGGCGGACCGGCCTCCGGCACGTGATGTCGTGGCTGATCTCGCGGATGGCCCGGATCGGGTTCTCGAGGGTGAGGTCGCGCATCACCGTCGACGGGTCCTCGAGCATCCGGAGCACGATGCTGGTCGCCCCCACCTTGAGGAAGGTGGCGTACTCGCTCATGTTCGAATCGCCCACGATGACATGGAGCCGGCGGTACTTCTCGGCGTCGGAGTGAGGCTCGTCACGCGTGTTGATGATGGGCCGGCTCCGGGTGGTGGCCGAGGACACACCCTCCCAGATGTGCTCGGCCCTCTGGCTCAGGCAGTAGACCGCGCCCCGAGCCGTCTGGAGGACCTTCCCCGCACCGGCGTAGGCCTGCCGGCTGACCAGGAACGGGATCAGCACCTCCGTGTAGTGGGCGAAGTCGTCGCGTCGGCTGGTCAGGTAGTTCTCGTGGCAGCCGTACGAGTTCCCGGCCGAGTCGGTGTTGTTCTTGAACAGGTAGATGTCCCCGCGGATCCCTTCCTCCCGCAACCGGGCCTCCGCCCCCTCGACCAAGGAGGAGAGGATCCACTCCCCCGCCTTGTCGTGCACCACCAGCTCTGAGATGGCGTCGCACTCGGGAGTGGCGTACTCGGGATGGCTGCCCACGTCGAGATAGAGCCGGGCGCCGTTCTCGAGGAACACATTGGAGGACCGTCCCCAGCTCACCACCCGCCGGAAGAGGTAGCGGGCCACCTCGTCAGGGCTCAGCCGTCGCTGCCCGCGCAGGGTACAGGTGACCCCGTACTCGTTCTCCAAGCCGTAGATACGCTTGTCCATCACCCTCACGGTACCGTGGGGAAGGCCCGACCCAGCGGCACCCGGCTCGCGGAGGTGGCGAGCCGCAGGTTCGCTCAGCCCAGCAGGGTCTCCAGTTCGACGTCCATCAGCCTCCGGAACGCCCGTCGCCCGTTGCCCTGGGCGAGGACGGCGACCTCGAGGTCCGCCTCTCTGAGTGCATGGTCGGGGCCGGACAGTGAGCTCACTGCGGCCCGCAGCGCCTCCGGAAGTTCCCACCCGGCGCTCCACTGCCCTTCGAGGCGCTGGGCGATCGCCTCGGTCTCGCCACCCAGTACGGCGTAGCGATCCTCATCGGTGATGGTGCCCTCGTAGGCGATGTGGTACAGCTGGTGCGGTCGCAGCCCGACGCCCAGCTCCGCCACCAGGATCTCGACCTCGAGGGGCTTCATCTCGTGGGTGAAGACCTGCCCCAGGTACTGGGCATACAGATTGGCCAACGAGCGGGCATCGACGTCCTCGCGGCTGTAGGCGTACCCCTTGGTGTCGGCGTGCCGGATGCCCGAGACCCGCAACTGGTCGTACTCGTTGTACTTGCCCACGCCGGCGAAGGCGATCCGGTCATAGATCTCGCTGATCTTGTGGAGCGACCGCGATGGGTTCTCGGCCACGATGGCGATCCCCATGTCGTAGACGGTGGCGATGAGCGAGCGACCCCGGGCGATGCCCTTCTGGGCATACTCGGCCCGATCCTTCATCACCTGTTCGGGGGCCACGTAGTAAGGCATGGTCATGGCTGGCGCCCCTCCGTCCGGCGCCGCTCGATGAGGGTGGCGAACCGCTCGGCCACTTCCTCCTCGGGCACCGTCTGGAACCCGTCGGCAGTCACCGTGGCCACCAAGGGGTAGATCCCTCTGATCAGATCGGGGCCGCCGGTGGCGGCATCCTCGTCGGCCGCCTCGTAGAGCGATTCGACGGCCAGCTCCACGGCCTCGTCACGCGCCATCCCGGCCCGGTAGCCGAGCTTGATGGTCGTACGGGCATCGCGGCCACCGGACCCGGTGGCGTTGTGCTCGGTCTCCTCGTAGTGGCCCCCGGTGACGTCGTAGGTGAAGATGCGGCCCGTGCCGCGGGCCAGGTCGTACCCGGCGAACAACGGCACCACGGCGAGGCCCTGCATGGCCATGGGCAGGTGTTCCCTGACCATCTGGCTCAGTTGGTTGGCCTTTCCCTCGAGGCTCAGGACCACGCCCTCGACCTTTTCGTAGTGCTCGAGCTGGGTCTGGAACAGCCGGACCATCTCCACCGCGGGTCCGGCCGCCCCGGCGATGGCAACGGCCGAATAGCGGTCGGCGGGGAAGACCTTCTCCATGGAGCGGTGGGCGATGATGTGCCCCTCGGTGGCCCGCCGGTCACCCGCCATCACGATCCCGTCGACGAATCGCAGCGCCACCACGGTCGTGCCGTGCCGGAACTCGTTGCCCCCGGGCCCGCCGGGCGGAGTGCCCGCGGCGTGCCCCGCGATCATCGTCGAGCGCACCGGTACCTGCAGCCGACGGATCAACCCGGCGAAATCGGGACCCGGATCCTCGGTTGTCGAAAACAGCGGCAGTGTCACCGGGGCTACTCGCCGCCCTTTTGCACATAGTTGCGCACGAATTCCTCGGCGTTGTCCTCGAGCACCTCGTCGATCTCGTCGAGCAGGTCGTCGAGCTCCGCCTTCAGCTTGTCACCCGCGGCCGATCCGGCCGGAACCTCTTCCACGACCTCGTCGGCGCGTTCGGTCGTCGTCGTCTTCTTCTTCTGTTCTCGTTCAGCCATCTCGTTCAGCCATCCCCTACTCTCCCTAGCTGCTCAGTTCCCTAGCTGCTCAGTCGATCCAGCAGCTCGGACGGGCTCGCGCACACATTCAACAGATCCTCCACGTGCTCGGCCGTGCCCTTCAGAGGATCCATCATAGGGACACGCCGCAACGGGTCCGCGCCCAGGTCGAAAACGAGCGAATCCCAGTTGGCGGTGACCACCGACGACGGCCACTTCTTGAGGCACTGGCCCCGGAACCAGGCCCTGGTGCTCCGCGGAGGTTCTGAGACCGCGGCGGCCACCGCAGCCTCGTCGATCAGGCGCTCGGTGTCCAGCCGGGCGAACAGCGACCGCGACGGCCGCAGATCGTGGTACTGGAGGTCGAGGGCCGCCAGCCGGTGGTCGTCCCAGTCGCAGTGGTGACGGTCCCGATAGGCCTCGATGAGCTGGAGCTTGGCCACCCAGTCGAGTTGACGGGCCAGGGACATCGGATCGGTCTCCAGCCCGTGGAGCACCGACTCCCAGCGTTTCAGCACCTCCTCGCCGATGCCCTCGTCGCCCATGCACTCGAGGCCCCGGTCGTCGGCGTACTTCCGGGCCAGGGAGAAGAGCTCCCACTGGATGCCGAGGGCGGTGGCCGTGGTCCCGTCAGCCATCGGGAGCGGCGACGTGAACGTCCGGTCCAGGGCCACCTCGTGGATGGCCCGCACCGGGTCGGCCAGGGCCAGGTTCCGGCTGCCGGACACATCGTCCTCGATCATGGCCAGCACCAGTGAGGTCGTGCCCACCTTCAAGAACGTGGCCACTTCGGCGAGGTTGGCGTCGCCCACGATGACGTGGAGCCTCCGATACCGTTGCGGATCGGCGTGAGGCTCGTCGCGGGTGTTGACGATCGGGCGCTTGAGGGTCGTCTCGAGACCCACCTGCTCCTCGAAGAACTCGGCCCGCTGGGAGAGCTGGAAGTCGACGCGCCGCCCGTCGTGGGTGGCCGTCTCGGCTCCGACCTTTCCGGCGCCGGCGAAGATCTGGCGGGTGACGAAGTGAGGGGTGATGCCGGCCACGATGCGGGTGAACGGCGCGGCCCGGTCCATCAGATAGTTCTCGTGGGCTCCGTAGGAGTTGCCCTTCCCGTCCGAGTTGTTCTTGTAGATGACCAGCCGGGAGCCGTCATGGACGGCGAGATCGGCGGCTTCCATCGCCCGGGTCAGGATGAGTTCGCCGGCGCGGTCGTAGCGCAGGCACTCGAGCGCGTCACGGCATTCGGGCGTGGAGAACTCGGGATGGGCGTGATCGACGTAGAAGCGGGCTCCGTTGGTCAGGACGGTGTTCACCAGATGGGTCTCGACCTGGGGCGGCATGGCCCCTTCGCGTGCGAAGCCGCGGGCGTCGTTGCCCGGCGCCTCGTCCTCGAAGTCCCAGCCCGTCTGCTGGCGGGCGACATCGTGCGCGTAGGCGTTGATGAGCACCGACGAGGCGGCGATCGGATTGGGATCGCCGTGCATCACCTGGATGCCGTACTCGGTCTCGATTCCGCAGACCTTGGGAATGGCCATGCAGTCGACCCTATCCCGGTCGGTGGTCAGAGATACTGACCGGTACCCACCCGTTCGATGGACCGTCCACCCTTGGTCTCCTCCTGGTTGCTGATGAGCGTGCGGATGTAGACGATCCGCTCGCCCTTCTTGCCGGAGATCTTCGCCCAGTCGTCCGGGTTGGTGGTGTTGGGAAGATCCTCGTTCTCCTTGTACTCCTGTCGGATCGACTCGAGCAGGTCAGCGGTCCGGATTCCGCGCTTCTCCTCGGCGATCGCCCGCTTGATGGCCAGCTTCTTGGCCCGGCGCACGATGTTCTCGATCATCGCGCCCGAGGAGAAATCACGGTAGTAGAGAACCTCCTTGTCGCCGCCCTGATAGGTCACCTCCAGGAATCGGTTCTCCTCGTCGTTGCGGTACATCTCGGTCACCGTCGTCTCGATCATGGCCTGGGTGGCCTTGGCCGGGTCCCCCCCGCCGAGGGTCTGCACCTCGTCGGCGTCCAGGGGAAGGTCCGGAGTCAGGTAGCGCGAGAAGATCTGGGCCGCGGCCACCTCGTTCGGCCGCTCGATGCGGATCTTCACGTCGAGGCGCCCGGGTCGGAGTATGGCCGGATCGATGAGGTCCTCGCGGTTGGAGGCTCCGATCACGATCACATCCTTGAGGGTCTCCACACCGTCGATCTCCGCCAGCAGCTGCGGCACGATGGTCGACTCCATGTCCGAGCTGATGCCGGTCCCACGGGTCCGGAAGAGCGAATCCATCTCGTCGAAGAAGACGATCACCGGGACACCTTCTTCCGACTTCTCCCGGGCCCGCTGGAAGACGAGTCGGATCTGGCGTTCCGTCTCACCCACGTACTTGTTGAGGAGCTCGGGCCCCTTGATATTGAGGAAGTAGCTCCGGGCGTTGTTGTTCCCGGTGACCTCGGCCACCTTCTTGGCCAGCGAGTTGGCCACCGCCTTGGCGATCAGCGTCTTGCCGCACCCGGGTGGGCCGTAGAGCAGGATCCCCTTGGGCGCGGGCAGCTTGTGCTCCGAGTAGAGCTCCCGGTACAGGTACGGGAGCTCCACCGCGTCGGTGATGGCCTCGATCTGGTCGTCGAGCCCGCCCACGTCCGCGTAGGTGACGTCGGGCACCTCCTCGAGGACGAGCTCCTCGACCTCGGGACGGGCCAGCTTCTCGATCAGCAGGCCGGTACGCGACTCCATCAGGATGGTGTCGCCGGCGCGGAGCTTGACCCCGATCAGGACGTCGGACAGCTCGGCCACCCGCTCCTCGTCGGCCCGCCCGAACACCAGTGCGCGCCTGCCGTCCTCGAGTACCTCCTTGAGCACGACCACCTCACCGGAGCCCTCTCCCTCGCGGGCCAGGATCACGCTGAGGGATTCGTTGAGGACGACCTCGTTGCCCCGTTGCAGATCGTCGAGGTCGATGTCGGGATGGAGCGACACCCGCATCTTGCGGCCCCCGGAGAAGACGTCGACGGTGCCGTCGTCGTTGGTTCCGAGGAAGGTGCCGTAGGCCGCCGGCGGCTGGGTGAGCTTCTCCACCTCCTCGCGGAGATTGGCCACGTGCTCCTTGGCCGTCTGCAAGGTGAAGGTGAGCTTCTCGTTCTGGGAGATGGCCTGGGCCAGCTGCCCCTTGGTCTCGAGCAGCTTCTCCTCCAGGGTCTGGACCCGCCGTGGGCTCTCCTGCAGACGCCTGCGCAGGACGGTGACCTCTTCCTCGGCGGCCTGGGCCCGAATCCTCAGAGCATCGAGGTCGTCGTCCGTCACATCCGCCCGCCGCTGGTCATCTGCACCGTCGTCGAAATCAACCGTTTGAATCACCTCGCTCGAGTTGCGCCCTTGCTGGCGACCCTACACCGGCACCTACCGGTTCAATGCGCCATTCGCACCACGGGCGGACACCCGGGTCGGCCAATTCTGACGGACCGTCAGTCAATGGGGTCGCGGTTGCGGATAGCATTGGCGGTGAGGTGCTGTGATCCGGGCCCGGTCGGGGCCCGCGACGTCCCGGTGCCTCACCGGTCGGCTGGCGACAGTCGACCGGCGGAGCCGACCCGGACCGACGAGTGGAAGCGTAGGAGTGACGTAGCTGATGAAGGTCTGGATTGACCAGGATCTCTGTACGGGCGACGGCCTCTGCGAGGAGATCGCGCCCGCCGTGTTCACCCTGCTCGACGACGGGCTCGCCTACGTCAAGGAAGGCGCCGACGTGAAGAGCGAGCCCGGTGGCTCGGCCGGGATGGCCGCGGTACCCGAGGATCTCGAGGACGCCGTGGTCGAGGCCTCCGAGGAGTGCCCGGGCGAGTGCATCTTCATCGAGCAGAGCTGACCCCTCGGGACCCCGCCCGGTCGACGGGCTCGATCCGTGTCCACGGGTCACGGGACCACGGTCGGGGCCGGCGCCGATCTCTGCGGCTCGTCGAAGGGCAGGAGCAGCCGGGCCGTGGTCAGGAAGCCGGTGTGGCCGACCATGCGGTGGTCGGGGCGGACCGACCGGGCCTCGATGTGCCAGGTCCGGTGCAGTACCTCCAGTGTGGAGGCCATCCCGAACCCGTTGTGCTCGAGCGCCGATCGCAGCTGTGAGGTCTGGTTGATGGTGGGGAGGTAGGCGCACAGGATCCCGCCGGGCCGCAGGGCCTTCGCCGCATGGGGAAGCACCTGCCACGGCTCGGGCAGATCCAGGAGGACCCGGTCGAGCCCCTCTTCGTCGATGCCCTGGTAGACGTCCCGTATCTCCACCCGGTAGCGGTCGCTCCCGGCCCCCATGGCGGCCACGTTGCTGCGGGCCCGCTCGGCGAAGTCCTCGCGGAGCTCGTAGCCCACCACGTCGGCGCCGGCCCGCAGCAGGGCCATCGACAGCGCACCCGAACCCACGCCCGCCTCGAGGGCCCGCACCCCGGGGGCGATGTCGGCCTCGATCAGGATGGCCCCGAGGTCCTTCGGGTAGATCACCTGGGCCCCGCGTGGCATCTTGAGCACGGCGTCGGAGAGCGTCGGCCGCACGGCCAGGAATCGCCGGCCGGTGCTGCCGAGGATGGTCGTCCCCTCGTGGATGCCGATCAGATCGTCGTGATCGACGATGCCGACGTGGGTGTGGAAGGTGGCGCCGGTCCGCAACGTGATCAGGTACCGGCGCTCCTTGGCGTCGACCAGCAGGATCCGGTCGCCCGGCTCGAGGATGCTCCGGTCCCCGTCGGGCCCCACGTCGCTCAGCGGCCGGACGACTTGGCCGGGCCCGGCCTGGTGGTCCTCACGATCAGGCGCTCACCGGGCTTGAGCTCGGTGCGGTAGATCACGTCGTCCTGATGGCGGGCCCGGTTGAGCATCCAGAGGGCCACACCGACCACCACCCAGGCGGTGTGGTACCCGCGCAGCCCGCGTCCGAAGGCCTTCACCTGGATGTAGTGCAGCAAGGTGTCCATCGGTCAGATCCGCCGGACCTCGACGATGGCCGACCGTCGCCGGCCGTTCCGGCGTCCGATCAGGAACACCACGGCCACCAGGGCCACCCCCACGGCCAGCCCCACGGTCACGGCCTGGGAACGGGCCGACTCGAGCTCGCCGGTGGCCTCCCCGGTCAGCTCTCGGAACTTGGCCTCGATGTCGTCACGGGTGATCGGTTTGGTCTCGGGGCTCATGGGGCCTCCTTCTTGGGTGCGTCGGCGGCCCGACCCTGTCCACGGCTCACGGCCTTCACGGCCAGCGCGGCGATCAGCACCACCGCGACCGAGCAGATCAGGTACGGGACCCACGACAGGTTGCCGGAGAACGTGCTCCCGGTCTCGGTCTGGAGGAGCCGGAGGAAGGCGACCGACAAGATGACCAGTCCGATGGCCAGGGCCACCGATCCGGCCACCCCGAAGACGATGAAGCGCCCGAGACCCTTCAGCGGGTCGAGCGTCTCCTGCTTGACGTAGTCGATGACCAACTGGAGCGTCTCGCTCCCTGTCGTGCGGAGGCCACCCAATCCCTTCGCTGTGCCGCTTCGACCTCGGGCCACGGTCCTCCTTGGACTCTGCAGGTCCAGCCGGCACGGTGCCGCTGTGACCTGCTGGTTGACGCCACCAACTATAGGCAGCCTCGCATCGACGGACTGATCGACGACGGCCGGAGTGCCCCGCGGAGGCGCTCAGTCCCGGTTGGTGAACAGGTAGGTGGAGCTGGAACGGGCCACGATCGTCCCCCGTTCGTCCACCACCTCGGCCTCGGCGAAGGCCACCCGGCTGCCCCCCGAGACGACCGAGGCGGTACATTCGAGCACGGCGCCGACCCGAACCGGGGCCAGGAAACTCGTCTTCATCTCCACGTTGGAGGAGAACACCTTGCGCCCGGCGGCCCGGGCGAAGGTGACGGTGGCCGAACCCATGGCCGAATCGGCCATGGCCCCGATGAAGCCGCCCTGGACGATGCCGGCCGGGTTGGCGAAGCGCTCGTCGGCCCGCATCCGCCACACCGTCCGCCCCGGCACGGCCTTGTCGACGCAGGTCATCCCCAGGGTCAGCTCGCAGTTGGGCGGGACCTGGATACGCTGATCAGCCACCATGTGACGCTACCTCCCTCCCGGTCGTCGATACTGGAGGCATGGCCGATCGATCCGACGAACAGCGCGGACCGGCCGTCCTCGTCGGGGAAGCGGCCGAGGACTGGACCGGAGACGCCGTCTTCTACGAGTACTCCGCCGCCGCCGACCCGGTGGCGGCGGGTTCGATCACCCCGGTGCCGGCCCACCGGTTCTCGCCCGGGCTCCACGCCGGGAGCGGGACGCGCATCATCCCTCTCGACCTCTCTGGACCCCTCGGCGTCCCCTACCCCGCCACCAGCCCTGGGCTCCTGGCCTCGTTCGTGGTCATCGATCCGGCAGAGTCGGTGGTCACCGCGGCCGACGCCTCCAGCGAGCTCTACTACTGCATCAGGGGGCGGGGCCACAGCGACGTGGACCGGTCGTGTCTGCCCGGCGGCACCACCTCGGGCCGGGTGGCGTGGTCGGAGGGTGATGTCCTGACCTTGCCGGGCGGCTGCACGACCGTGCACGCAGCAGACCCCTCCGACCCGGCCGGCGCCTTGCTGTACCGGGTGACCGACGCCCCCCTCCTCGAGCTATCTCGGCGTCACGGCCACCTCGGAACGATTCGGCCCCACCCGGTTCGACGGTACCGAGGCCAGGTCCCGGTTGGCCGAGGTGGAGCGGGACCCCGAGGCCTCCCGCCGCAGCCGGGTCAGCGTGCTCCTGGGCAACACCTCCACGCCCCAGACGCTCACCGCCACCCACACCCTGTGGGCCATGATCGGCGTGCTCCCCGCCGGACGGGTCCAGCGCCCGCACCGGCACCAGAGCGCGGCCCTCGACCTGATCACCGAGTGCTCGCCCGGGTGCTACACGCTGATCGGGTCCCGGCTGGACGCCGACGGGGCCATCGTCGATCCGCAGCGGGTGGACTGGGAGCCGGCCGGCGCATTCGTCACCCCCCCGGGCCGGTGGCACAGCCATCACAACGAGTCGGGCCGCCCCGCCTATCTGGTCCCCGTCCAGGACGCCGGCCTGCACACCTATCTCCGCTCGCTCGACATCCGGTTCACGTCGACGGGCGACTGAGCCGGCGTGCCCTTCGCCAGCGCGCTGTCGGAGCACCCCGTGGCCTCCCAGGCCACCGGCGAGGTGGCCGGTGCGGTGCTCGAGTCCATCGGCGAACGGCCGGACCTGGTGGTCCTGACGGTCACGAGACCCCACGCCGGCGCCCTGGAGGACATCGCCGGAGCGGTCGCCGCCGTGCTCCACCCGTTGGCCATGTTCGGCTGTGCCGCCGAGTCGGTGGTGGGGACCGCCCACGAAGTCGAGGAGACGCCGGCCATCTCCCTGTGGGCGGGCCGGGTCGGGCCCCTGACCCAGGTCCGCCTGCACGCCAGCCGGCTGGCCGACGACTCGTGGACCTTCGGGGGATGGCCCGGGCGGACGGCGTTCGAGCCCGGTGCCCTCCTGCTCGCCGCCGACCCGTTCACGTTTCCCGCGGACGAGTTCCTCACCTGGCTCGCCCGGGCGGAGCCGGGACTGCCGGTCATCGGGGGCAACGCCTCGGGGGGCCGGGGACCGGGAGGGAACCGACTGGTCGTCGGGGACGAAGTGGTCACGTCGGGGGCCACCGGCGTGCTCATCGGAGGCGGCGTCGACATCGAGCCGGTGGTGGCCCAGGGGTGCCGGCCCTACGGGCACCCGCTCACCGTGACCCGCTCGGACAGGAACGTGATCTACGAGGTGGCCGGAGTCCCGGCCATGGAGGTGCCTGGTCGACCAGATCAAGAACAGCCTCGACCCGGTCGACATCGCCGGCATCGAGTCGAACGGTCTGCTCATGGGCCGGCTCATCGACGAGCACGTCGGGGAACCCGGGCCCGGCGACTATCTCATCCGCAACGTGGTCGGGGTGGACCGCTCCACCGGCGCCGTGGCCGTCGAGGACCGGGTACCGCTCGGCAGCACCATCCGCTTCCACCTACGCGACGCGCCGGGGGCCCATCGCGAGCTGCGCCAGCTCCTCGAGGGTCGGCACGCCGAGGCCGCCCTGGCGTTCATCTGCAACGGTCGGGGCACCCGGCTCTTCGACGACAGCCACCACGATGCGGGGCTGCTGCAGAGGTCGCTCGGTCCCGTGCCGGTGACCGGATTCTTCGCCGCCGGTGAGATCGGCCCCATCGGTGGGTACAACTTCGTCCATGCATTCACCGCGTCGGTGGCCCTGTTCCGCGACCGCTAGCACGCCGGGTCCACCGGGGCGGGCCGTCGACCCGGGCGCACCCGGCCGATAGGGTAACCGTCAATGACTGAAGGCGCCGTCAAACTGGCCGAACCGTCCGGCGGCGGCGATCTCGACCAGCTCGGGATCAATGTCGTCCGAGGCCTGGCCATGGACGGGCCGCGGGCCGCCAACTCCGGTCATTCGGGAACGGCGATGGCACTGGCTCCGCTGGCCCACGTGCTGTTCACCCGGGTGATGAACCACGACCCGTCCGAACCGGGCTGGCCCGACCGCGACCGGTTCGTCCTCTCCAACGGACACGCGTCGATCCTCCTCTACTCGATGCTCTACCTCACCGGTTACGGGCTCACCCTCGACGATCTGCGTGAATTCCGGCAATGGGGCAGCCGCACACCAGGCCACCCCGAGCTCAACCACACCCCCGGGGTCGAGGTCACCACCGGCCCGCTCGGCCAGGGTGTGGCCAACGGGGTGGGCATGGGCATCGCCGAGCGCTGGCTCCGGACCAACTTCTCCCCCGAGATCTGCGATCACCACACCTTCGTCATCGCCGGTGACGGATGCTTCGAAGAGGGGATCTCCCACGAAGCGGCGTCGCTGGCCGGTCACCTCCAGCTCGGTCGGCTGGTCTACATCTACGACGACAACCACATCACCATCGACGGTCCGACCGAGCTCGCCTACAACGACGACGTGGGCGAGCGGTTCGCCGCCTACGGCTGGTCGGTGGAGAACATCGGCGAGGTGGCCAACGATCTCGACGCCCTCGAGGGCGCGCTGCTGCGGGCGAAGGCCGAGGAGGCACGGCCCTCGTTGATCATCCTGCGCAGCCACATCGGCTATCCGTCCCCGCTCCTGATGGACTCGGCCAAGGCCCACGGTGACCCGTTCCCGCCCGAGGAGATCCGGGTGTGCAAGGAGCTGCTCGGCCTCCCCCCCGACGAGTCGTTCTGGGTGCCCGACGATGTCCTCGAGCTCTACCGGAGATGCATCCCGAAGGGTCAGGCGGCGCGGGCCGCGTGGAGCCGGCGGTTCGACGCGTGGCCAGGCGACAAGGCCAGGTGGGCGGCGGCCCAGACCGGCCACGGGATGCCCGGCTGGGAGTCGGCGCTCCCGGTCTTCGGGCCCGAGGACGGGCCCATGGCCACCCGCAAGGCCGTCAAGGCCTGCCTCGACGCCACCGGCAAGGCGATCCCCGGGCTCATACCGGGCGCCGCCGACCTGACCGGCAACACCGGCATGGCCATGGACGGCGCGGTGGCGCAGTCGGTCGAGGAGCCCGGCGGCGACCTCATCCACTACGGCATCCGTGAGCACGGCATGGGCGCGGTGATGACCGGGATGGCCGCCCACCGGGGCATCCTGCCCGTGGGTGGCACCTTCTTCGTGTTCAGCGACTACATGAGGGGGGCGGTCCGCATCGCCGCCCTGTCCAACGTCCACGTCGTCTACTCGTGGACCCACGACTCGATCGGTCTCGGGCAGGACGGTCCCACCCACCAGCCCATCGAGCAGCTGGCCGCCATCAGGGCCATGCCCGATCTGTCGGTGATCCGGCCGGCCGACGCCAACGAGACGGCGCAGGCCTGGCGCATCGCCGTCGACGGAGACGGGCCCACGGCCCTCGTCCTGTCGCGCCAGGAGCTCCCCGTCCTGGCCGAAACGGCCCGGCTCGCCCCGGCGGGGGTCGCCCGCGGCGCCTACGTCTTGCGCGATCCGGACGTCGGCCCACCCCGGATCATCCTCATCGGTACCGGCAGCGAGGTGCAGCTCTGCCTGGCCGCGGCCGACCTGCTGGCATCGGACGGCATCGGCGCCCGGGTGGTGTCCTTCCCCTCCTGGGACCTCTTCGCGGGCCAGCCGGACACCTACCGGCGGGAGGTGTTCCCGACCGACGTCCCGCGCCTGGCCGTCGAGGCCGCCTCCTCCTTCGGGTGGGAGCGCTATGCGGACGCCACCGTGTGCATCGACCGGTTCGGGGCGTCGGCACCGGGCGATGTGGCCATGAAGGAGTTCGGCTTCACCCCCGAGCACGTCGTCGAGCGGGCCACCTCACTCCTCGGCCCGGGTCCGGTCACGTGATCCTGCCCGGCCGTTCGACCCCCGGCTCGGCAGACCGGAACAGACCGTGCCACCGGACCATACCGTGCCACCGGAACAGACCGTGCCACCGGAACAGACCGTGCCACCGGAACAGACCGTGCCACCGGAACAGACCGTGCCACCGGAAAGGACACCTGTGACCACACTCAACGATCTCTACGAGCAGCAGGGGCAGAGCCCCTGGATCGACAACCTGCGCCGGGACTGGCTGGAGGACGGCACCATGGCCGGCCTGGTGGCCAAAGGTATCCGGGGAGTGACCTCCAACCCCACCATCCTGGCCAAGGCCATCGACGGCCAGGACACCTACGACGCCCAGTTCGGGACCCTGATCAAGACAAAGTCGGTGGAGGATGCCTATTGGGACCTGGTCCTCCAGGATGTCGACGGCGCCCTCGCCATCCTCCGCCCGGTGTTCGACTCGTCCGGCGGGGCCGACGGATTCGTCTCCGTGGAGGTGGCTCCGGCCCTGGCCCACGACACGGAGGGGACCATCAAGGCGGCGCGTACCCTCCACGAGCGCATCGACCAGCCCAACGCGTTGGTCAAGATCCCCGCCACCAAGGAGTGCGTACCCTCGATCCGGCAGATGATCAGCGAGGGGCGGAGCATCAACGTGACCCTCATCTTCAGCATCGCCCGTTACGGCGAGGTCATCGAGGCCTACCTCTCCGGCCTCGAGGCCCTGGTGGCGTCGGGTACCGAGGACCTTTCGCACGTGGCCAGCGTGGCCTCGTTCTTCATCAGCAGGGTCGATACCGAAGTGGACCGCCGACTCGGGTCGGCGGCCCGCTCCGACGCCGGGGGCGACGAGCTCCTCGAGCTGCGAGGAAAGGCGGCGGTGGCCCAGGGCCGCCTGGCCTACCAACTGTTCCAGGCACACTTCACCGGGCCCCGCTGGGAGGCCCTGGCCAAACGCGGGGCCCGGGTGCAGCGCCCGCTGTGGGCGTCCACCTCGACCAAGAACCCCGACTACCCGGACCTGCTCTACGTGGACACGCTGATCGGCCCGGACACCGTCAACACGATGCCCGAGGGCACGGTGGCGGACTTCTTGGACCACGGTGTGGTGGCCCGCACCGTCGACACCGATGCCACCGGTGCCGAGCATGTCATCAACCAGCTGGCCGGGGCCGGTATCGACATGGAGGAGGTGGCCCAGGTGCTCGAGAACGAGGGGGTCGCCTCGTTCGCCAAGTCGTTCGACGAGCTCATGCAGACCCTGTCCGACAAGGCCAACACCCTGACCGGCGGGTAGTCAGCCCACCCGGCCCCGCCGGCACCGCGGCCGGCCCGGGCCCGCTCCGTCCGACCAGAGGATCCGAACCGGACCCGGGGACTGGGATCGATCCCACAGCCGCCCGCCACGATGAAGCCCTCGAGACCCCTGCCACTGCCATCCACACAGAGGAGACCAACATGAAGATCGCCATGATCGGCCTGGGCAAGATGGGCGCCAACATGACCCAGCGGCTCATCGAGCACGGGCACCAGGTCGTCGCCTTCGATCTGTCGGAAGGGGCCCGCCAGGCGGCGGCCGGGTTCGGAGCCGATCCGGCCGCCACTCTCGACGAGGTGGCGTCCAAGCTGACCGCCCCCCGGGTGGCCTGGGTCATGGTTCCGGCCGGCGACGCCACCAACTCGACCATCACCACCCTGGCCGGTCTGTTCGAGTCGGGCGATGTGATCATCGACGGTGGGAACTCCAATTACAAGGAGACCGCCCCGCTGGTGGAGCAGCTCGCGGCCCAGGGCATCGCGCTGGTGGACGCAGGAACCTCGGGCGGCATCTGGGGCCTCAAGGAGGGATATTGCCTCATGGTCGGGGGGACCAAGGAGGCGGTGGCCGTGGCCGAACCGGCGTTCAAGGCGCTCGCCCCCGAAGGCGGGTACGCCCACGTCGGACCTCCCGGTGCCGGTCACTTCGTCAAGATGGTTCACAACGGAATCGAGTACGGCCTCATGCAGGCCTACGCCGAAGGGTTCGAGATCATGTCCGAAGCGCCCGAGTTCGACCTCGACCTCCATCAGATCTCCTCCATCTGGCGGTACGGCTCGGTGGTGCGCAGCTGGCTCCTCGATCTGGCCGAACGGGCCCTGCGTCCCGAGTCGGGCTTCGATCAGATCGAAGGGGTGGTCGTCGACTCCGGCGAGGGCCGCTGGACGGTGGAGGAAGCCATCGACCGCGGAGTGTCGGCACCGGTGATCTCGTCGGCCCTGTTCGCCCGGTTCGCGTCGCAGAAGAAGGACGCCTTCGGGCTCCGCCTGGTCTCGGCCCTGCGCAACCAATTCGGCGGCCATGCCTTCACCACCGCCGCGGGCACCCAGGGTGGCGAGACCTCCACGCCCAAATGAGCGACCAGGCACCGGCCCAGACCCAGGGAGACCGGACCCCGGGAAATCAGACCCCGGGAAAGCGGCGCTCGCTCCCCCAGGTCCTGTCCAAGGCGCCCCCGGCGGCGATGGTCATCTTCGGCGCCTCCGGGGACCTCACGGCCAGAAAGATCCTTCCCGCCCTGTCCCGGTTGGCCGACCGCGGTGTCCTCGACGACGGCTTCACCGTGATCGGCGTAGCCCGGACCGAATGGAACGATGACGACTTCCGCACCCACGTGGCCGAAGCCACCCCTGACGGCGGTCCCAAGTGGCGGGCGCTCACCGAGCGCTTCAAGTACATCGCCGGGGAGTACGACTCCCCCGACACCTTCGCCCGGTTGAAGGACCACCTCGACGATGCCGACCGGGTCGACGGGACCGCCGGAAACCGCCTCTACTATCTGGCCACCATCCCGAGCGTGTTCGGACTGGTGGCCGGGGCACTGGCCTCCCACGCCTGCACCCACCCGGGCGATGGCGGGACATTCGCCCGGGTGGTGGTGGAGAAGCCCTACGGCCGCGACCTGGCCAGCGCCCTCGCCCTCGACGAGCAGATGCATGCCGCCTTCGACGAGCCCCAGATCTACCGGATCGACCACTACATGGGGAAGGAGACCGTGCAGAACGTGTTGGCCCTGCGCTTTGCCAACGCCATCTTCGAGCCCATCTGGAACCGCCGTTACGTCGAGCAGGTGCAGGTCACCGTGGCCGAGAGTCTCGGCGTGGAGCACCGCGGGGGGTTCTACGAGACCGCCGGTGCCCTGCGCGACATCGTGCAGAACCACGTGATGCAGGTGCTCGCCCTCACCCTGATGGAGTCCCCCACCAGCACCGACGCCGACCGGATCCGTGACGAGAAGGTCAAGCTGCTCCAGGCCATCGACATCCCGACCCCGGACGAGGCGGTGGACAAGTCGGTACGGGCCCAGTACACCGAGGGCTTCATCGACGGGGAAAAGGTGATCGGCTACCGCCAGGAGGCCGACGTCTCCCCTGAGAGCCAGACCGAGACCTACCTCGCCCTCCGGCTGCGGGTGGAGAACTGGCGGTGGGCCGGGGTACCCATCTACGTGCGCACCGGCAAACGCCTCCCGGCCCGGGTCACCGAGGTGGCCCTCACCTTCCGCCAGGTCCCGTTCCTGCTCTTCGACCACCGGGCCAGCCGGGACCTGCGCCCGAACACGCTGATCCTCCGGATCCAGCCCGACGAGGGGATCAGCCTCGAGTTCGGGGCCAAGGTCCCCGGCGAGAAGTTCCACATCCGCTCGGTGGCCATGGACTTCTCCTACGCCGAGGCCTTCGCCGGCGTCGAGGCGGCCGACGGGTACGAGCGCCTCATCCACGATGCCCTGGTGGGCGACGCCACCCTCTTCATCCGCTCCGACGAGGTACAGCAGGCCTGGAGGATCGTCGATCCCTACCTGCAGGCATGGTCGCAGCCGGGAGGTGCCCTGCACACCTACCCGGCAGGGACCTGGGGACCGCACATGGCCGACCTCCTGGTGGAGCGGTCGGGGGACGAGTGGCGCAACCCGGAGGTGGACCTCGAGCTGAGCGGTGGCCGCCTGACCGAGCTGCCCCAGTGAGCACCTCCCCGCCATGAACGGCACGATCGAACGGGTGGCCTCGGTCCCCGAAGCCTTCGCCCGCCTGGTGGCCGAGCGGCTGGCCGAGCCCCGGGGCGGCGGATTCTCCCTCTTCCTGTCGGGGGGAGAGACCGCCCGGGCGTGCTATCAGCGCCTGGCCGAGCTCACCGCTCCGGACCGGGACGCCGCCGGGAGCGGAACCACAGGCAGCGGGCGGGTCGACTGGACGACCGTGGACATCTACCTGGGCGACGAGCGGTGCGTCCCGCCCGACCACCCGGACTCCAACCACAGGATGATCACCGAGGCGCTGCTCGACACCGTCGGGCCGGTGCGGTCGGACCATCCCATGTACTTGTCGGGTTCACCGGCGGACGCGGCATCCGCCTACCAAGGGGAGATCGAACCGTTGACCGGGTTCGATCTCGTCCACCTCGGGCTCGGTCCCGACGGGCACTGCGCCTCCCTCTTCCCCGACTCGGAGGCGCTGGCCATCGATGATCCCGCTGTGCAGGTGGTGGCCAATCGAGACCCGAATGCCAACAATCCCCACGATCGGATCACGCTCACCCTGCCGGGGATCGCGCGGGCCCGGACTGGTCGTGTTCACGGTGTCCGGGACGACGAAGCGCGACGCGTTCGCCCGTCTGGTGGCCGGCGCCGACCTGCCGGCGGCCCGGGTCACCGCCGGACAGGTGCTGTGGCTGGTCGACGCCGACGCGGCAGGGGACGGTGGTCGTCCCCGACTAGCGCGCCGGGACTCCTCCGGTAAGGTGTCGCCGATGCCCGCCGACCCCGGCTCCACCCCGGCGACCTCCGCCGCGCCGCCGGCGCCGCGGACCGATCAGGATCTGCTGGGCACACCGTTGCCCCTGCTGCAGGACCTCGCCCGGGGTGTCCGTGACGCGGCCCACGGCAACCGGATCACCTTCTCGCCCAAGGTGTTCATCCCCCTCACCATGTTGTGCCGCGACCGGTGCGGCTACTGCACCTTCGCCAAGGCACCGGCCCGGTTGGACTCCCCCTACCTGTCGATCGAAGAAGTGCTGGACATCGCCCGTGCCGGCCGGGCCGCCGGTTGCCATGAGGCTCTCTTCACTCTCGGGGAGGGACCCGAGGATCGGTATCCGGTGGCACGCCGATGGCTCGAGAGCCACGGTTACACGTCGACCGTCGACTACCTGGCGGCCGCGTGCCAGGCGGTGCTGGAGGAGACCGGCCTCCTGCCCCATGCCAACGCAGGCGCCCTCGACGGCGAGGCCCTGGCCCGGCTGCGCGAGGTCTCGGCCAGCCAGGGGATGATGATCGAGTCGCTCAACCCGGACCTGGCCGCCCACCGCTCCGCGCCCGACAAGACCCCGGCCCGGCGGCTCGGCACCCTCGAAGCCGCCGGGGAGGCCCGGATCCCCTTCACCACCGGCCTGCTGGTCGGCATCGGCGAGACACGCGCCGACCGCCTGGAGGCCCTGGCGGCGATCGCATCCAGCCACCGGCGCCACGGCCACGTCCAGGAGGTGATCATCCAGAACTTCCTGCCCAAGCCGGGCACGACGATGCACCGCGCCGCACCGTGCCCGACCGACGAGTTCCTGTGGACCATCGCCGTGGCGCGGCTGGTGCTCCCGCTCGGACATCCATCTGCAGGCACCGCCCAATCTCTCCGACGACCTCGTCCCGCTGATGGATTCGGGAATCGACGACTGGGGCGGCGTCTCGCCGGTCACCGCCGACCACGTCAACCCCGAGCGCGCCTGGCCGGCGCTCCGGGTGCTGCGGGAGGCCACCGAATCGGCCGGGTTCACGCTGGCCCCCCGGCTCACCCTCTATCCCGAGTTCGCGCTGCGCCCCGACCGGTGGCTGGCCGAGGGTCTGCGATTCCCCGTTCTCGACGCATCCGATGCCGAAGGGCTCGGACGCGACCATCCATGGTGTTCGGGCGGGGAGGTGCCTCCCCCGCTGCTGCTCGGGCCCGGAGCAGACGCTGAGCGGGGTTCGACCGGTGTCCGTGGTGCTCCGGCGGTCGTCGCTCCTCCGGTGGTCACCATGTCCGGCACCCGCGGCCCGGTGGGCGAGGTGCTGGCCGGTGTGGCGCTGGGCCAGGCCGTCGGTGAGGACGAGATCGTCACCCTGTTCGCGGCCCGGGGCCGCGAGGTGCGGGCTGTGGCCCAGGTGGCGGATGAGCTCCGCCGCCAGGCGGTCGGCGACGAGGTGACCTACGTGGCCAACCGGAACATCAACTACACCAACGTCTGCACGTTCAAGTGCAAGTTCTGCGCGTTCTCGAAGGGCCCGCTCTCGCTCAACCTCCGCGGTACCCCCTACCTGCTCGAGTTGAGCGAGATCGCAGACCGGGTCAGGGAGGCCGAGGCGCTCGGCGCCACCGAGGTGTGCCTCCAGGGTGGGATCCATCCCAAGTTCGACGGCGGGTACTACCTCGAGGTCATCAAGGCGGTGCGCGAAGCTTCGGCCACCATCCACATCCACGGATTCACCGCGTTGGAGGTGACCGAGGGGGCCCGCCGCTCGGAGATGCCGCTGGCCGACTACCTGACGCTGCTCCGTGACGCCGGGCTCAAGACCCTTCCCGGTACGGCCGCCGAGATCCTCGACGACCCGGTCAGGGCCATTCTGTGCCCCGACAAGATCAACACCGAGGAGTGGCTGTTCGCCCACCGCACCGCCCACTCGGTGGGGTTGCGGTCCAACGTCACCATCATGTTCGGTGCGGTGGAGGAGCCGCGTTCGTGGGCCCGCCATCTGGTCCGGACCCGCGACCTGCAATTGGAGACCGGCGGTTTCACCGAGTTCGTGCCGCTCCCCTTCGTGCATATGGCGACCCCCATCTACCTCAACGGCAAGGCACGCCGGGGGCCGACCTTCCGCGAGACCCTCCTCATGCACGCCGTCGGTCGGATCGCCTACCGGGGCGTCATCGACAACATCCAGATCAGCTGGGTGAAGATGGGTGCGGACGGCGTGCGCCAGATCCTCGGGAGCCGGCGTCAACGACCTCGGCGGCACGCTTATGGATGAGAACATCTCGCGGGCTGCCGGTGCCAGCCACGGCCAGATGATGGACGCCGAACAGTTCCGGGCCATCGTGGCCCCATTGGGTCGGACACTGGTGCAGCGGACGACGCTCTACGGGCGGGTGCCGGGCCCGAGCAGCCAGGCCGAAGCACTCGCCGCCGCCAATTGAGCCCGTCGACATGAGTCCGGGCACGGAAGGCCCCGCACCGCAACCCGACGCCACCGTCGAGTCCGCGGCGGCGCGGCTGCTCGAGGAGTTGACCACGGACGGCACGTCGACGAGCCAGGCCCGCCTGTACCGATCGATGCTGCAAACGGTCACGTCCCTGGCCGCCGACCATACCGAGGTGATCGACCTGAAGGTGGCCGACACCGCGCTGGCCGAGATGGCCGAGGCCTTCCAGGTCTTCCGACCCTTCCGTCGGCGCATGAAGGTGACCATCTTCGGCTCCGCCCGCACCCAGCCGGACCACCCCGCTTACCGGTGCACCCGCGATCTGGCCGCGGCGATGGCCGACGCCGACTGGATGGTGGTCACCGGGGCGGGGCCGGGCATCATGGCCGCGGGCATGGAGGGCGCGGGCCGGGACAAGTCGATCGGGGTGAACATCAGGTTGCCCTTCGAGCAGGGCGTCAATTCCTTCATCGCCCAGGATCCCAAGCTCGTCGAGATGCGCTTCTTCTTCACCCGCAAGCTCATGCTCATCAAGGAGTCCGACGGGTACGTCGTCATGCCCGGGGGCTTCGGAACCCTCGACGAGGGGTTCGAGCTCCTGACCCTCCTGCAGACGGGGAAGGCGGAGCCGGCCCCGGTGGTCATGCTCGACGTTCCCGGTGGCACCTACTGGCGGGAATGGGACGACTTCTTGCAGTCGGAGGTGGAACCCCGGGGCCTCGTCTCGGTCGACGACCGATCGCTGTTCATGATCACCGACGACGTGGCCGAGGCCACGGCCGAGATCCTCGGCTTCTACCGCAACTACCAGTCGTGCCGCTGGGTCGGCGACCTGCTGGTGATGCGACTCAAGGTGGCCCCCGACCGGACTGCCCTGGCCGACCTCAACCAAAGGTTCGGCGACATCGTCGCCAGCGGGGCGATGCGGATGTCCAAGCCCCTGCCGCCCGAACGCGCCGATGCCGACGATCTCGACCTCCCGCGCCTGGTCTTCCGGTTCGACAAGGTCCACTACGGCCGGCTCCGCCAGTTGATCGACGCCCTCAATGAGCTTCCGGGCGCGGAAGACTGAAACCAGGAACTGCGAACCGATCAGGCCACCGCCGGTGGGGGCCGCTGGTTGCGCAGGCGGTTGTGGAACCGGCACAGCAGGCGCCGCCCGTTCTCCTGGGTGGTGGGACCACCGAGGGCCCAGGGCTGGATGTGGTCGACCTCACTGAGCGGTGCGCTGACATCGCAGAAAGGGTGGGTGCACCGGCGGTCCCGGACCTCGATGGACCTTCGGGTGGCCCCGGTGAAGAGCCGGTCGGCGGGGTCGATCTCCACCCGGCAGGCGGGGTTGAACACGGCCCGCTCCAGATCGGCTGCGGTGACCGGGGAGCTGATGCCGGTGGAGAGCCGGGTGGTGCAGCCCATGGCCACCTTGCCGCCGGGCCTGAACACGGCCCGCTCCACATCGGCCCCGTCCAGCCAGGGAAGGAGTGACCCAGGAGGGACCACGGTGCCATTCTCCAGCTCGCAGATCCGCCCGTGCAGTGTCTCGTAGTCCACGAGGACGGTGAACAGGGGTGCCGGTCTTCTGGCGTTGGCCGGGCAGCTCTTCGAGCTGATGGCCATGCCCACCAGGGCATCGGCCTGGCGCTGGCCGGGGGTGCGGGCCAGGCGGTCGCCGGGGCCCGGATCCCGACCGAGGAGCGCTCTGGCCTCGGCCCAGTCGGCCTCGAACAGCTCACGCTCCAGGCGTTCGAGCTCTCCGGCCACGATGGCCCCGTTGACGGGATCGAGGTTCATGGCCCCGAGCCAGGTGCCGGCGAAGCTCTGGACCAGGTAGACGTCCCGGCGGGCCTGGTGTTTCTCGGCGTCCTTGTCGGCCCCGTCGGGATCGGCCAGCTGCCTCCAGTAGGCCGCGGCCCGAGTGAACTGGGCAAAGGTGAGTTTCCTGGCCTGGTCGACCAGCAGGGCCTCGTCCCGGGCCAGGGCCGCTTCGGTCTCTGGGGCCCGGAGGGAGATCATCACGTCCACGTGGGCACCGGTGATGTCACCTTCTGCCCAGGCCCGGGTGGTCTCGGGCAGGAACCGCAGCTCCCGGCCCCGGCGGACCTGGCGTCTGGCCTCGCTCCTTCTTGACCCGGCACTTGGCCGTCACCCAGGCCGAGGCGGTCCGGGCCCCGTCGGGGGCCCAGTCGCCGGCGGCGTCGAAGGCCGCGGTGGCCTGGGTGGCAACGGCATCCATGGTGGCCAGGTGGCGGTGGAGGGCAACGATCGACTCCGGGTCGGCCAGGTCCGACGGGTCCACCTTTGTCAATCGTTCGAGTACCTCGGCGAGGTCATCAAGTTCCACGAAGAGAAGTCCATCACCGGGGTGTGACTTCAAGCGGAAGGGGGCTCGGCCCGGCGGCGCCAACCGGTCCCACCGGAGCCGATGGTGGAGAGAACGACCTGGTCAGGGCCCTAGTCAGGGGCTCATCAAGCAGCCGGAAGCGATGCGCTACGGCCCCTCGTCGAAGGCGGTCGACGACGGGCCCGCCAACAGCTGCGCGGCCTTCTCGACCGACCGCCGGGCGCGGGTGATGCGCTTCTCCTCGGCGGTCACCGACGGATCGGGCTCGTTGCCCGACCGCACCGAGTCGGACGCCTGCCGCAGCCGGTCGAGGGCCAGATCGGCCAGCTCCTCGGCGATTCCCGAGAGTCGCTCTGCGATGTCGGCCGGATCGGCGCCCACCCGATCAGCGGGCGGTCTTGATGTCGACCTCGACGATGTCGAGCTCGCCGGCGGCGTGCCGGGACCGGAGGACCTTCTTGTCGAACTTCCCGACACTGGTCTTCGGCACCTCC
The DNA here is from genome assembly GCA_963745955.1 of uncultured Acidimicrobiaceae bacterium. GTDB lineage: Bacteria > Actinomycetota > Acidimicrobiia > Acidimicrobiales > RAAP-2 > Bog-756. The sequence goes on from CAVUZI010000002.1 coordinate 68,731, forward strand.
TCGACGAACACCCAGCGCTCGGGAAGCCACCACCGGCTCACCCGGCCGCTCAGGAATTCGATCAGCTCGTCGGCGGTGAGGGACGACTCGGCCTCGACGACCACCGCCACCATGGGCCGCTCGCTCCACCGCTCGTCGGGCACGGCGATGACCGCGGCCTCGACGACCCCGGGATGGGCCATGACCTCGTTCTCGAGCTCGACCGACGAGATCCACTCACCGCCGGACTTGATCACGTCCTTGGTCCGGTCGCTGATCTGCATGAATCCCCGGCGGTCGAGCGACCCGATGTCCCCGGTGCGCAGCCATCCGTCGTGGAAGCGCTCGGGAGCCGGATCACCGTAGTAGGAGGCGCAGATCCACGGTCCCCTGACCTCGAACTCGCCGACCGACGATCCGTCGTTGGGCAGGATGGAACCGTCCTCACCGGCGATACGCACCTCGACACCGGGCACGACCCTTCCCGTCTTCGACCGCCACTCGATCTCCTCTTCGGGGGGCGTGCCCCGTGGCGGGAGGGCCAGCGAGCACAGCGGGCTGGTCTCGGTCATGCCCCACCCCTGGACCAGCTCGATGCCGAGCTCGTCCCGGAACCGCTCGATGAGCTGACGCGGCACCGCGGCGCCGCCGGCGGTGATCATCCGCAGGGAGGACAGGTCGACGGGGTGGCTCTGCGCATGGCGCAGCAGGTCGCTCCAGATGGTGGGCACCCCGGCCGAGAGCGTCGGCCGGTGCCGGGCGATGATGGCGGCCAACGGCTCGGCCTGCAGGAACTGCTGGGGCATGACCAGGTCGGCACCGGTCATGAAACAGCCGTACGGGGTCCCCCAGGCGTTGGCGTGGAACATGGGCACGATGGACAGCACCCGGTCCGATTCGTTGATGCCGAGCGAGGAAGCCGAGGTGATGGCCATCGAGTGCAGGTAGGTCGAACGGTGGCTGTAGACGACGCCCTTCGGATTGCCGGTGGTCCCCGACGTGTAGCACATGGCCGCGGCCTGCCGCTCGTCGAGGGCGGGCCAGTCGTAGCCCGGTTCCTCGGCACCGATCAGCTCCTCGTAGGAGAGCGTCTGCCCGAGCGGGCCGGCGTCACCCTCGCCGACCACCACGATGTGCTTGACCGTGGTGAGCTGGTCCCGGACCCGGGCCAGCAGAGGGATCAGCGAGGCGTCGACGATGATCACCTTGTCCTCGGCGTGATTGATCACGTACGAGAGCTGCTCGGGGAAGAGCCGGAGGTTGAGGGTGTGGAGGACCGCCCCCATCCCCGGGACGGCCAGGTAGGCCTCGAGGTGGGTCTGGTTGTTCCACAAGAAGGTGCCCACCCGGTCGCTGTCGCCCACCCCGAGACGCTCGAGGGCCTTGGCCAGGCGCTCGGCCCGTTCCGCCACCTCGGTGAAGGAGGACTCGACGGCCTCGCCGGCGGGCCCGGTGATGGTGATGACCCGGCTGTCGCCGTAGACATGCTGGCCGTGGCGGAGAATGCCGCTCACCAGCAACGGAGCATCCTGCATGGTACTCAGCACGATCGTTCCTCCCCTGTCCCGCACCGGATTGCCGGATGAACGAGCATACCGATCCGGGGTGGCCCGATCCGGGGCCCGATCGGGTGCCCGTCCGGGGTGACCGGGCCGGCCGCCGGTCCGACGGGCCTTGCGTCCGCGGTCCCCGATGCTGGACTGGGCCAGCCGCGGTCCCGAGCGCGGCGTGACCGGACGCCGGACACCGGCGTCGCCACCGCCCGGGCCACCTCCTCTGAGCACGGCCGCTCACCTCGTCGGCCCACCGGTGCGGAGGTACGGAGATGGGCAAGCTGATCGTCGCGGCCGCCGTCGGCCTGCTCGTGTTCACCGTGGGCCTCGTGTCGGTCGTGGCCGTCGGGAGTGCCGCCGGCACCGGCTCGACCGGCTCGACCGGCTCGACCGGGGCCGCGGGCCGGCGGGGCGCGGTGCCGGCGGCGGTGACCGGGCCGCCGTCCCGGCCGCCTGGCTGGCCCTCTACGAGAAGGCGGCCGCCACCTGCCCGGGGATGCCCTGGCCGGTGCTGGCGGCCATCGGCACCGTCGAGACGGGCAGCGGGCAGTCGACGGCCCGGGGGTGTGGTCCGGGGCCAACGGCGCCGGTGCCGAGGGTCCGATGCAGTTCGAACCGGCCACCTTCGCCGCCTACGCCACCGTCGGACCGGGGGGTGCCCGGCCGGCCTCTCCCTACGACCCGATCGATGCCGTGTACACGGCCGGCCCATGCTGTGCGCCGAACGGCGCCGGTGCGGCGTCCACCCTCCGCGCCGCCGTCGACGACTACAACCACTCCGAGGCCTACGTGGACACCGTGCTCACCCTGGCCCTCTCGTTCCAGCAGGACCCGGCCGCCTCCGGCACGGTCGTGGCCGCCCTCTCCTTCGCCGCCCAGCAGCTCAACATCCCCTACCTGTGGGGCGGCACCGGCGTCGGCGGCTTCGACTGCTCCGGGTTGGCCCAGGCCGCGTTCGCCCACGCCGGGGTCACCCTCCCCCGGGTGGCCCAGGACCAGTTCGACGCCGGACCGGCGGTCCCCGCCGGTTCGCCGGTCGAACCCGGGGACCTGGTGTTCTTCGGCGACGGGCCGTCGGCCGTCGACCACGTCGGCATCTACGTCGGGGAGGGCGAGATGATCGACGCCCCCCACACCGGCGCGGTGGTGCGGTTCGACGAGGCCGACTGGCCGGATCTGGTGGGGGCCACCAGTCCGGGCTGAAGGCGAGCCGGCGTCCGCCTGACCCGCCGGGCCCTCAGCGCAGGGCCAGCTGGCCGGGCACGATGGGCGCCGGAAGATCGGTGCGGCCCATGAGGAACCGGTCGACCGAGGCCGCCGCCGAACGGCCCTCGGCGATGGCCCACACGATGAGGCTCTGGCCCCGGGTCATGTCCCCGCACACGAACACCCCGTCGACGTTGGTCGACCACGACTGGTCGGCGGCGACGCTCCCCCGGGGGTCGACCTCGAGCCCGAGCTCGGCCACCGGCCCGGTCCGCTCCGGCCCCGAGGAACCCCATGGCCAGCAGCACCAGCTCGCAGGGCAGCTCGAACTCGCGAGCCCTCGACGGGGACGAAGTCGGGCCGGCCGTCGGGGCCGAAGACCACCTCGACCTCTGCCCCGCAGCGCCCGGACCTGGCCCGGTCGCCGTCGGCGAGGAACTCGGCCGTGGTCACCGAGAAGACCCGCTCGCCACCCTCCTCGAGGGCCGAGGAGGTCCGGAGGATGAGCGGCCAGGTCGGCCACGGGTTGTCGCCGGGCCGGTCGGCCGGCGGCTCGGGCATGATCTCGAGCTGGTGGACGCTGAGCGCCCGCTGCCGGTGGACGGTGCCCAGGCAGTCGGCGCCGGTGTCGCCGCCGCCGATGATGACCACGTGCTTGCCCTCGGCGGTGATCGGGGACGCGTCCAGCGAGCCCTCCTGCACCCGGTTGGACGGCTTCAGGTAGTCCATGGCCAGGTGGATCCCGTCGAGCTCGCGTCCGGGGACGGGCAGGTCACGGGGCAGGGTGGCCCCGCCGGCCAGCAGCACGCTGTCGAACTCGTCGACCAGCGAGCGGGCGCTGACCACGGTGGCGTCGGCGCGCCAGGCGCCCGGCCACCTCGGGGGCGCACTCCCCCACCGAGACGCCGCAGCGGAACTCGACGCCCTCGGCCTCCATCTGGGCCAGGCGGCGGTCGAGGACCGCCTTCTCCATCTTGAACTCGGGGATCCCGTAGCGCAGGAGCCCGCCGGGCTTCTCGGCCCGCTCGAAGACCACCACCTGGTGGCCGGCCCGGGCCAGCTGCTGGGCGGCGGCCAGCCCGGCGGGCCCGGAGCCGACCACGGCCACCCGCTTGCCGGTGGGCGCCGCGCGGGCACCGGGACCACCCAGTCCTCGGCCCAGGCCCGCTCGACGATCTCGTACTCGATGCGCTCGATGGTCACCGGATCGTCGTTGATGCCGAGGACGCAGGCCCCCTCGCACGGGGCCGGGCACAGCCGGCCGGTGAACTCGGGGAAGTTGTTGGTGGCGTGCAGGCGCTCGGCGGCCTCGGCCCACTCGTCCCGGTAGACGAGGTCGTTCCACTCGGGGATGAGGTTGCCCGAGCGGGCACCCCTCGTGGCAGAAGGGGATGCCGCAGTCCATGCACCGGGCCCCCTGGTGCCGGGCCGACTCGTCCGGGAAGGGCTCGTAGACCTCCTTCCAGTCGCGCAGCCGCACCGGGACCGGCCGGCGGGCGCGGCAGCTGCGCGCCCGTGCTTCAAGAAGCCGGTCACGTCACCCATGGGAGGCCTCCATCACCGCCTCGTCCACCGACCGGCCCTCGGCCACGGCCAGCTCGGTGGCCTCGAGCACCCGCCGGTAGTCCTTGGGCATCACGGTCACGAACTGCTCGGAGGAGCTGACCCAGTCGGTCAGGATCCGGTCGGCCACCGCCGAACCGGTCTCGTCCCGGTGCATGGTGATCCGGTCCCGCAACCACATCCGGTCGTCGGGCGAGAGCGGTTCGAGGTCGACGGTCTCGTGGTTGTAGATCGCCGGCCAGCACGCCGTGCGGATCGAAGACGAAGGCCACCCCGCCCGACATGCCGGCGCCGAAGTTGCGCCCGGTCGGCCCGAGCACCACGACCCGGCCGCCGGTCATGTACTCGCAGGCGTGGTCGCCCACGCCCTCGACCACGGCGATGGCCCCCGAGTTGCGGACGCAGAACCGCTCGCCGACCTGGCCGCGGAGGAACACCTCGCCGGCGGTGGCCCCGTAGAGGATCACGTTGCCGGCCACGATGTTGTCCTCGGCGGCGAACGGCGCCTCCTCGGGGGGCGCACGATGATCCGGCCGCCCGACAGCCCCTTGCCCAGGTAGTCGTTGGCGTCGCCCAGCAGGCGCATGGTGACACCCTCGGGGCACGAAGGCGCCGAAGCTCTGGCCGGCCGAGCCGCGGAAGGTGAGGTCGATGGTCCCCTCGGGCAGGCCGGCCCCGCCGTGGCGTCTGGTGATCTCGTAGCCCGAGCAGCGTGCCCACCGTGCGGTTCGACGTTGGTGATGGCCAGCTCGGCCCGCACCGGGGTGCCGTCGTCGATGGCCGGTCGGCACGCCTCGAGGAAGCGCGTGGTCGAGGGCGCGGTCGAGACCGTGGTCCTGCTCGGCTGTTGCAGTAGCGGACGGCCCCGTCGGGCAGCTCGGGCTGGACCAGGATGGGCGACAGGTCGAGCCCGGCCGCCTTCCAGTGGTCGACGGCGCCGGGCCGCGTCGATCAGGTCGACCCGGCCGATGGCCTCCTCCAGCGAGCGCAGGCCGAGCGCGGCCAGGTACTCGCGGACCTCCTCGGCGATGTACTCGAAGAAGGTCTCGACGAACTCGGGCGTGCCCGAGTAGCGGGCCCGCAGGGCCGGGTTCTGGGTGGCGATCCCGACCGGGCAGGTGTCGAGGTGGCAGACCCGCATCATGACGCAGCCCGAGACGACCAGCGGTGCGGTGGCGAAGCCGAACTCCTCGGCCCCGAGCAGGGCGCCGATGACCACGTCCCGCCCCGTCTTCATCTGGCCGTCCACCTGGACCACGATGCGGTCGCGGAGGTCGTTGGCCAGCAGGGTCTGCTGGGTCTCGGCCAGCCCGAGCTCCCAGGGGATCCCGGCATGCTTCAGGGAGGTGAGCGGGGCGGCCCCGGTGCCGCCGTCGTGGCCGGAGATGAGCACCACGTCGGAGTGGGCCTTGGCCACCCCGGCGGCCACCGTGCCCACGCCCACCTCGGCCACCAGCTTCACGTGGACCCGGGCCGTCGGGTTGGCCGACTTGAGGTCGTGGATGAGCTGGGCGATGTCCTCGATGGAGTAGATGTCGTGGTGGGGCGGGGGCGAGATGAGCCCGACCCCGGGGGTGGAGAACCGGGTCTTGGCGATCCACGGGTAGACCTTGTTCCCGGCCAGCTGGCCGCCCTCGCCGGGCTTGGCCCCCTGGGCGATCTTGATCTGGATGTCGTCGGCGTTGACCAGGTACTCCGAGGTCACCCCGAACCGGCCCGAGGCCACCTGCTTGATGGCGCTGCGCCGGAGGTCGCCGTTGGCGTCGGGCGTGAAGCGGTCCGGCGTCCTCGCCACCCTCGCCGGTGTTCGAGCGGCCGCCGAGGCGGTTCATGGCGATGGCCAGGGTCTCGTGGGCCTCGGCCGAGATGGACCCGTAGGACATGGCGCCGGTCGAGAACCGGGCCAGGATGCCCGCCGCCGGCTCCACCTCCTCGATGGGCACCGGCGGGAGCACGCCGGTCCGCAGGCGCATCAGCCCGCGCAGGGTGGCCAGGTGGGCCGACTGGTCGTCGACCGCCTTGGTGTACTCCTTGAAGACCTCGTAGCGCTTGGACCGGGTGGCGTGCTGCAGCTTGAACACGGTCTTCGGGTTGAAGAGGTGGATCTCGCCCTCCCGCCGCCACTGGTACTCGCCCCCGACCTCCCGCTCGCGGTGGGCCAGCTCGGTGGGCCGGTCCAGGTGGGAGAGCCGGTGGCGGGCGGCCACCTCCTCGGCCAGGACGTCCAGGCCGACGCCGCCGATGCGGGACACCGTGCCGGTGAAGTACTCGTCGACCACGTCGGCGGCCAGGCCGACCGCCTCGAACACCTGGGCCCCGGTGTAGGAGGCCACCGTCGAGATGCCCATCTTGGACATCACCTTGATGATCGCCCTTGGACGCCGCCTTGATGTAGTTCTTCTGGGCCTGGCGGGGCGTGACGCCGGTCAGGTGCCCCGACGAGATCATGTCGTCGATGGACTCGAAGGCCAGGTAGGGGTTGATGGCCGCGGCGCCGAAGCCCTTCAGCAGGGCCATGTGGTGGACCTCGCGGGCGTCACCGGACTCGACGACCAGGCCGACCCGGGTCCGGGTCTTGTTCCGGACCAGATGGTGGTGGACCGCGCCCACCAGCAGCAGCGAGGGGATCGGGGCCAGCGTCGGCCGTCGAGTTGCGGTCGGAGAGCACGATCACGTCGGCGCCCCCGGCGATGGCCGCGCTCGACCCGGGCCCGCACGTCGTCGATGGCCGAGCGCAGGGCCGCGTCCCCCGCCGGCCACCTCGAAGAGCCCGTCGATGGCGAAGGCGCTGAACCCGGGGGTGCTCCCGTCCTCGTTGACGTAGAGCAGCTTGGCCAGGTCGTCGTTGTCGATGACCGGCATGGGCAGGACGATCTGGCGGCACGACTCGGCGGTGGGCTCGAGCAGGTTGGCCTCGGGGCCGAGGGTGGACATCAGCGAGGTGACCAGCTCCTCGCGGATGGCGTCCAGCGGCGGGTTGGTCACCTGGGCGAACAGCTGGGTGAAGTAGTCGTAGAGCAGCCGGGGCCGGTCGGACAGCACGGCGATGGCCGTGTCGGTGCCCATCGAGCCGATCGGGCTCGGCCCCGTTGCGGGCCATGGGCTGCGAGGATGAGCCGCAGCTCCTCGTTGGTGTAGCCGAACAGGCGCTGGCGGCCGATGACCGAGGCGTGCTGGGGGGTGAGCATGGTCGCGGGGGGCAGGTCCTCGAGCTCGATCTGGCCCGCGTCGAGCCACTCGGCGTAGGGCTGCTCGGCGGCCAGGGCGTCCTTGATCTCGTCGTCGTCGACGATCCGGCCCAGGGCCGGTGTCGACCAGGAACATCCGCCCGGGCTGGAGGCGCCCCTTGCGCACCACCTTCTCCGGCGGGACGTCGAGGACGCCGACCTCGCTGGCCAGGACCACCAGCCCGTCGTCGGTGACCCAGTAGCGGGCCGGCCGCAGGCCGTTGCGGTCGAGCACGGCGCCGATCACCGTCCCGTCGGTGAAGGCCACCGCGGCCGGACCGTCCCAGGGCTCCATCAGCGCGGCGTGGTACCGGTAGAAGGCCCGGCGGGCCGGATCCATGGTCCGGTGGTTCTCCCACGCCTCGGGGATCATCATCAGCACCGCGTGGTGCAGGGGCCGGCCGCCGAGGTGCAGCAGCTCCAGCACCTCGTCGAAGGAGGCCGAGTCGCTGGCCCCCGGGGTCACGATGGGGAAGGCCCGCTCCAGCCCGGGGATGAGGTCGGACGCGCACAGCGCCTCCCGGGCCCGCATCCAGTTGCGGTTGCCGGCCAGGGTGTTGATCTCGCCGTTGTGGGCCAGGTACCGGTAGGGGTGGGCCAGCGGCCACGAGGGGAAGGTGTTGGTCGAGAAGCGGGAGTGCACGAGGGCCAGGCCGCTGGTCACCCGCTCGTCGGACAGGTCGGGGAAGAACTCGGCCAGCTGGTGGGAGGTGAGCATCCCCTTGTAGGTGATGGTCCGGGCCGACAGCGAGACGAAGTAGCAGTCGTCGATCTCGTGCTCGGCCCGCTTGCGCAGCACGAAGGCCAGCCGGTCGATGGCCAGGGCCGGATCGGCGCCGGCCAGCGCGGTGCCCGGTCGACGGGGCCACGAAGAGCTGGTGCATGGAGGGCATGGCCGCCTCGGAGATCGACCCCAGCGACGCATCGTCGACCGGCACGGTCCGCCATCCGACGACGTCGAGCCCTTCCTCGCCGGCCAGCTTGCCGAAGGCCCGGCGGGCGTCGGCGGCCACGGCCGGGTCGCGGGACAGGAAGGCGATGCCGGTGGCGTAGCGGCCGCGGGCGGGCAGGTCGAAGTCGACGACCTCGGCGTAGAACTCGTGGGGGACCTGGAGGAGGATCCCGGCACCGTCCCCGCTGTCCTCCTCGCTGCCGGTGGCCCCGCGGTGGGCCAGGTGCTCGAGGGCGGAGACGGCCTGGCGGACCAGGGTGTGCGAGCGCCGGCCCTGCAGGTCGGCCACCAGGGCCACCCCGCAGGCGTCGTGCTCGAAGCGGGGGTCGTAGAGTCCGGCGTCCGGAGGCCGCGGCGGGCGCCCGGCCGCCGGCGCGGGGCCGGCAGCGGGACCGCGGTGGCGGGGGTGGGGGCGTCGGCCTGGGTTCGGCGGAGAGTCGTCATCGGGTCGCTCCAACGAGGGAAGTGGATCTACCCACCCGGGACGACGTTGGCCCATGCGTGGTCCGTAGATTGTACACGCCCGGGGGCCGTTTCGGCATGATCCGGACCACCGCCGACCGGCCACCGTGGCGGACCGGGCCACCGGTCCGCCGGCACCGGCACACGGCCCGAGCGGGCCACCCGTAGCATGGGCCCATGACCACCCGGGTTCCGCCTGACGTCGTGGTGGTGGGGGGCGGCGTGATCGGGCTGTCCGTGGCCTGGCAGGCCGCCCCCGCCGGTCTGGCCGTGACCCTGGCCGACCCGCGGCCCGGCCGCGGTGCGGGCTGGGCCGCGGCCGGGATGCTCGCCCCTGTCGGGGAAGCCCACTTCGGGGAGGACGCGCTCGACCGCACTCAACCTGGAGGCGGCCCGGGCCTGGCCCGGGTTCGCCCGGACGTTGGAGGAGGCGTCGGGCCGATCGGTGCACTACGTGGCCGACGGCACGCTGCTCGATCGCCGTCGACGCCTCGGACCGGGCGGCCACCGACGACCTGCTGGCCTACCGGCTGGCCCTCGGGCTCACGGCCCGACGGCTGACGGCCGGCGAGTGCCGGTCGTCGGAGCCGCTGCTGGCCCCCGGCATCAGGGGCGGCGCCGACCTGGCCGAGGACCACCAGGTGGACAACCGGTGCGTGCTCGACGCCCTGGTCGCCGCCTGCCCGGCCGGCGGGGTCACCATCGTCGAGCGAGGAGGTCGAGGCCATCGAGGTCGACGGCGACGCCATCGCCGGCGTGACGCTGCCGCACGGCGGGTACCGGCCGGCCGGCGCCGTCGTGGTGGCCGCCGGCTGCCGGTCCGGACAGCTTCGGGGGATCCCCGACTCGGTCCTTCCTCCGGTGCGGCCGGTGAAGGGGCTGACCCTTCGGCTGCGGGCCCCGGCCGGAGCCCGGCCCTGGCCCGTACCGTCCGCGGCCTGGTCCACGGGAGGAGCTGCTATCTCGTGCCCCGGCGGGACGGGACCGTGGTGGTGGGAGCGACCGTCGAGGAGAAGGGGTTCGACCTCGCCGTGCAGGCCGGCGCCGTCGGGGACCTGCTCGACGACGCCCGCCGCTTGGTGCCCTCGCTCGAGGAGTACGAGCTGTTCGACACGGCCGCCGGGCTGCGCCCGGGGTCGCCCGACAACGCGCCCATCGTGGGCGCCACCGACGTGCGGGGCCTGGTCGTGGCCACCGGCCACTACCGGAACGGATTCCTGCTGGCCCCGGTGACCGCCCGCGAGGTGGTGCGCATCCTGACCGGGGGGGAGGCCACCGCACCGGCAGGCGGCGTTCGCCGCGTTCGGCCCGGGCCGGTTCGCGACGACAGCAGCGGGAGCGGTCCGGCGGGCCGACGGATCCGACGTGTCCAGGGTGGGCGCATGACGCCGCCTCGGTCAACGGGACGCCCTGGGAGGCCCCCCGGCGCCACCGTGGCCGATCTGGTGTCGGCGTGGTGTCCCTCGCCCCGGGGCATCGCCGTGGCCTGCAACGGGGACGTGGTCCCGAAGAGCAGCTGGCATCGACACCCCGGTCGCCGACGGGGACCGGATCGAGATCGTCACCGCCGCGGCCGGCGGGTAGCGGCGGGCCGGGACCCGCCGGACAGGCGATACCGTGGGGTGCGATGGACGACGCCGCGACTCCCAGGACCTCCGGTGCCACCGGGGCTCCGGGTAGCCGACTGACCATCGCCGGCCAGCGACCTCGCCACGGCTCCTGATGGGCACCGGGGGGATGAGCA
>CAVUZI010000003.1:0-149635 GCA_963745955.1 uncultured Acidimicrobiaceae bacterium
TGCAGCACGTTCGGACAGCTCGTTCCGGCCTGAGGCTGCGACGGACCGACAAGGGCTCTCAGTGGGCACTATTGCTACTGTGTGTGGTCGACCGACTTCCCTGCGTAATGCCTGGTCAGGAACGTGCCGCCATTCATTGCCAAGTGCAACATCGACACGGCAAGATGGATCCAGCAGCCAGCCGTCAACAACGGTTAACGTGGTCTGCGAGGGGCACGCAGGGGCCGATACCCCCTACGGGAAGAAGGGCAACCAATATGTGGGCAAGACGTATGTTGATCGGCTCGGGTTTGGCGGTGGCGTCGATGATCGCCATCCCGTCTGCCGCGGGCGCGACTACTCCGAGCTGTGGTTCCATGAGCGGCACCACCTGCTCGAAGACGGTGACGCCTCCCAGTCACCCACCAACTCCGGCAGCGACGAACCAGCAGCTTCCGTTCACCGGCTCGCCTTCGAGTGTCACGCCACCGGCGACTGCGCCGACCACCAGTCTTCCCTTCACGGGTGCAGACGTGGAAGGCATGGCCGTGGTCGGGGTGGGTGCTGTATTGGCCGGTAGCCTGCTGATGCGCCGCCGCCGCCGTCCGCTTCCCGCCTGATCCTCGGATCACTGCCGTCGGGTACGACTCCGGCGACGGAGGCCGGCGGAACGGTTCAATAGCTCGCCGGCAGCAGCGGAGCCAGGACTTCGAAGAAGCAGAAGACCACCACCAGCCAGGCGATCAGGCCACCGACGACCACGAGAACGCGGCGGAGCCGGTGCAGTCGCCGTTCCCAGGCCCACACCAGGATGGTGAGGGCGGCGACGGCGATGCCCCAGAGGATGGCTGCGGTCCAGTCGTGTGCCGGTGTCGCGGAGGCATTGCGCACGGGGGCGGCAGGGATGGTCGAGGCGGCCGTCGTCGTGTGCTTGGGGTGGTTGAGGATGCTCGCCACCAACCTGGCATGCACCACCAGCCGCTGACTGGCGCTGTAACGCGGATTGCAGGTGGTCAACGTCAACGTCGGTCCCAGGGTGGGGGCGACCACGGAGACATCGGTGGGGGAGACAGCCAGGCTTCCCGTCACGTGGAAGAGGAAGATCCCCTGCAGCGTCACGACGGTGATCGGGTCACCCGGGACCAGTTCGTTGAGGTTGTAGAAGGGGTGGAGGTACGTGGTGCGGTGACCGGCAATGGCGGCGTTGCCGTCTTCGCCGGGCAGGGGCGTTGTCGGGTAGTGGCCCGGGCCGGTCTGGAGCTGCGCGTCCCCGGTTCCTTCCACCACCACCATCGAGAGGTCGATCTTCGGAATGGTGATCGTGCCCACGGGGCTCCCGATGCCGGGGAAGGCGATGGGCGGTGCCGGCTGGGCGACCGGCGTCGATCTCGATGGCGGGTTCGCGGCCAACGCCTGGGCGCGCCGCTCGGCTCTGATGAACTCGGCGCGGAGCTGGGCCTGGCTGCGAGCAGTCATCAATCCGGTTCCCCAGAGGAGGTAGGGGATGAACAACAGGATCAAGACTCCGGCAACCAGAACCACCCGCCCCACTGCCATCCGGATGGTCGTGAATGACACGAAGGGATGTTAGCGGTAGGGCTCGCCGTTCCAGGGCCATGCCGGCCCATGACCGAGGTCCGGCCCACAACTCCGGTACCATCGGTGACCGTTGTCCGCCGTGCCGTTGAGCGTCGCCAGCCTCGTGACTTGATCACCGGTGCCTGAGAATCGAGTGGTCGCCGTGAGCGATAGTCGGGGTCGACGACGGCGCAGGTGGCTGATCGCACTGGCCGTCATCGTGGTCGTGGTGGTCTGGGGTGTCATCCTCGGCCTGAGGACACTGTCCGCCTACCATCACGACAAACGTGGACTGGCGGCCCTCGAACAGGTGAAGGCCGATCTCTCTCCCGGGGAACTGACCTCGGCGCAATCGACGAGGCTCTTGGATGAGGCCCATGCGGAGTTCGCCAGCGCGCAGTCGGACCTGTCGTCTCCCCTCTTCGCCCCGATCACGGTGGTGCCGGTGATCGGTCGGCAGTACCGCGCGGTGCGGGACCTGAGCTCGGCTGCGGACACCGTCTGCCAAGTGGGATCGTCATTCATCTTCCAGGTGCACGATCTGCTCAATCAGCCCCACAGCGCCGGTCCCGAGCGGGTGACCTCCCTCCGCCGGCTCGGTGCACTGTCGCTGTCCGCCGAGCGCCAGCTGTCCGATATCAACACCGGTCCATCGCAGGCGCTGTTCTCATCGCTGGCCTCGAAGCACAACCAATTCGTGAACCAGCTCTACGATGCCCGGGTGCGGTTGGCCAAGGCGGCCGCGGTGTCGGCCGTGGTGGCCACCATCCTGCAGGGTCCCGAGACCTACCTGGTCCTGGCGGCGAACAACGCGGAGATGCGAGCTGGTTCCGGCGCCTTCCTGGACGTCGGCGTGGCCACCACTTCCGACGGCTCGGTGAATCTGCAGGCGTTCGAGCCGTCGGGCGACCACACGCTGCCCCCCGGGGCGGTGAACCCCACCGGTGATTTCGAGGCCAATTGGGGGTGGCTCCAACCGGGCCTGGACTTCCGCAACCTGGGACTGACACCCCGATTCGACGTGACCGCACCGCTGGCGGCGAAGATGTGGACCGCATTGACCGGTCAGCCGGTGAACGGGGTCATGGCGATGGATGTCGCGGGGGTCAAGCAGCTGTTGGAGGCCACCGGTCCCGTCGTCGTCGGCGGTCAGACGATCGGTCCGGACAACGTCGAGCAGTACCTCCTCCACGACCAGTACGTCGGTCTGACCGACTCGGGCAGCGCCCAGCGCCTGGATGCCCTGGGTGCGCTGACCAATGTCGTCCTCCACCAGTTGGAGAGCCAGTCCACCAACCTGCGTACCCTCGGCCAGGCCGTGTCCAGCGCGGTGGCCGGGCGCAACCTGATGATGTGGTCCAGCAATCCGGTCGATCAGGCGGCCTGGTCGATCAGTGGGGTGAGCGGTACCCTCACCGCCCGCTCCGTCGACGTGTCGCTCATCAACCGGGGAGGGAACAAGCTCGACCAGTACGTGCCGGTGCAGGTGGCGGTGGCCACGGCCCCCACGGGTGCGGATACGACCGTCACCATGACCACCCGCGTGAGCAATACCACCCCACCGGGCCAGTCGCAGTTCATCGCCGGGCCCTTTCCCGGGGTCCCGGTGGAGTACGGCGGGTACTTCGGGCTGGTGTCGGTCAACCTGCCCGCGACGGCCAGGCACATCACGATGACCGGAGCCGGCGCGGTGGAAGTCGACGGACCAGATGGACCTGTCTGGGACGTGGCGGCCCCGCTGGCCATTCCCGAAGGTGCCACCACAACGGTGGTGGTCCGGTTCCGGATGCCGGGCCACAACGGCTCGATGACCGTCGTCCCTTCGGCGCGGATCCCCGCAGAGCAGTGGACTGCGAACGGCCGGACCTTCGATGACACGGCGCCCACCACCATCTCCTGGTGATCGGGCCCGGTCAGCGCTCCGTCGGCGTGCGATTCACGAGATGGCCACGGTGGGTGCGGCGAGATCGAGGTCGCCGGCCGAACCGTAGAAGCCGGCGTCCCCGAAGGCGAAGATGCCGCCGTCCGAGGCCACCAGCCAGTACCCGTTCCCGTCCGGGGTCGAGGCCATCCCGACGATGGGCCGGTTGAGGGCGAGCCCGCCGGTCGAACCGTAGAAGCCGGCATTCCCGTAGGTGAAGACCCCACCGTCGCTGGAGACCATTCGGTACCCGGAGCCACCCGGGGTGGCTTCCATGCCCACGATGGGCGCGTCGAGCGGCGCCACGTCCGCTGACCCGTAGAACGAGACGCTTCCGAAGGCGTAGATGCCTCCGGTGCTGGTGGTCAGCCAGTAGCCCCCATCCGTCGGGAGGCTTCGCGGCGCACCGTCGCCGTCGCCGTGGTGGGTGTTCTTCGGCGGGGTGTTCTTCGGCGGGGTGGTCTTCCGCGGCGGATCGGTCGTCGTCGTGGTGGTCGTGGGATGCGGCGGAGGAGGAGGAGGCGGTGGAGGCGGCGATGTCCCGCCGGAGGTCAGCGGGGCCAGGCCGGAGCCGTCGATGGTGCCGGGTGGTTCGGTTCCCGCGTAGACCTGGAGGGCGTGGAGGAAGGCCGGGCCGACCAGGGTGGGTGACCACCAGGGCGGGATGCCGCCGCCGTACTCGCCGCCGAAGTCCACCTCGGAGACGGTGATCCTGACCGCGGTGGCGGTCACCGGGGCGAAGGCCAGCTGCTCCTCGTGGGCCCGGTACTGGCCGACCACGGTGGCCACGGTGGTCCAGCCACCCGACGGCTCGTCGACGGCGAGCGTGTAGTTGCGGACACCGGTGGCCGTGCTCCCGATTGATTGGGTATCGACCACGATGCGATTGATGGTGGGCCGGCCGGCCAGCGTTACGGTCAGGCTCGGCGTGGAATCCCCTTTGCCCGAGCTCCAGCCCTGGTCGTAGCCGACCTGGAGTCCGTCGATGGCCGCCGAGGCGTTGCCGGAGGTGGCCGTGGCCGTGGCTCCCGCCGACACGAGCGCCAGGTTGGCGCCGTATCCCTCGGTGGGGCCGACCGTGAGGGTGTCGCCCACCGGGTAGGTGATGTAGGTGACCTGGTCGGAGATGGGCAGGCTGTAGGCGGCGCCGGAGGCCACCGTGACGCTGGTTGCGTTGCCGTACTCAGAGGTCACCGTCACCGGAATCGAGCCGCCGCCCGGAGCGGTCACGGTGACCGAGCCGGTGGCGTCCAGCCCGTCGGACCACACGGCGCCGACCTTGTCGTGACCACCGGAGGCGGCGCCGAAGGACGCCTCGTAGGTCTGGGGTATGCCGGTTGCCGGCATCGAGAGGTAGGGGCGGCCGGCGATCTCGGAGGAGGTGGCCATGGTGGCCAGCGCCGCAGGCTTCACATAGTCGTCGGTGTCGGACGCCTGGATCAGCGAGAACGAGACCCCGTCGTTGCCCCAGTTCCCCTCGTCGAAGAAGTAGTTCCACACCGGGATACCGAGCACCTTCTGCCAGATCATCGCCCGGGCCACCGCGTTGGCCTGGTTCAGATAGTTGTAGTCGCCGTTGCTCCACCACCCGACCTCGGTGGACCACAGGGGCTTGCCTCCGAGCATGCTCTCGAGCTCCTGGACCTGGGCGGGGATCCCGTCCTCCTCGAACGAGTCGTTGTTGCCCGTGTAGGGGTGGATGGAGGCCACGTCGAGGTCGTTGAGACCTCCGGCCGCGATCAGCTGCTGCCACCAACCGATCGATACGTTGAGCGACGATCCGCCGATGACCGTCGAGGCCGAGCCGGGCAGGACCGACTTGACCGCCTCGTGGAAGGGCTCGAGTACCTGGGTGACGTACTGGCCGCCGGTACTCCACCCGGTGTTGTTGGGCTCGTTCCACGGTTCCCACATGGTCACCGGGGCGCACTGGCCGCATCCGGCCGGCACGCTGGAGTAGTACCTGACCAGAGCGGTGACGTCGTCCTTCCACCACCCGTTGTCGACCAGCGCCGTGGGGACGGACCCGCCCGAGCCGCCACTGGCCTGGAGCCAATAGGTCACGTGGTCCAGCTGGGCCAGGTAGGCCGCCTTGAAGGCGTCGGTGGTGGCACCGGCAAACGTCATGGCCGAAGGTCCACACGTCGCCGCGGTGGGGTCCGAGGGCGAGCAGTGGGGGAGGAAGGTGCTCCAGTTGATGGTGGCCCCGCGATATCCGTCGAGCCCGAGCTGGGCGTTGAGGGCCACGCCCCGCGTATCGCCCGGGCCACCGGCGCCGATACCGGCCGGCAGGCTGCCCAGGTCGAGCTGGTCCCCGTCGGCCCCGACGGTGTAGGGGAGACACGTGGTCCCGAGAAGCGTCGACGGCGAGATGCTGGTGTCGAAGAGGGACGCCCGCACCAGGTAGGGCCCGGGCCGGCGATCGGCCACCGGAATGGCGAGGGGTATGTTGGCCAGGCCGCCGGCAGAGGTGGGGAGGGGGACGGTGGTGGGCGAAGGCACCGACTCGGCCTCCAGCGAGGCGGTGTCCTCCACGGAGTAGGACAGCTGCAGGTGGGACGCGTCCGTGAGCCACCACGCATCGAAGGAGGCGTACACATCGGGTGTGATCCCCGGAGCGAAATAGTTGGCCGGGGCCGACGACGACAGGCCGGCTCCCCACCCGAGGGTGTCGGTCGGTACGTGGGCGGCGTCGAGGTAGGAGGTGACGGTGGCCAGGGAGACCGTCGAGATGTTGTCGGCGCCGCTGTTGAAGGGCGGCCCGCCCTGGTAGAAGAAGGTGGAGCCGACCAGATAGAAGTTGTGGCCGCCCATGGCCAGGGTGTAGCTGGTGCTGTCGCCCGGGCTGAGAGTGGTGCTGCCCTCGAGGTAACCCTGTGGGCTGGTGGCCTCGATGGTGTTGAGCGGGTCGGCCGTGTAGATGGTCCCGTCCGGTCCCTGGGCGGCCTGCGCCGGGTAGTAGAACTGCGCCCCCGAACCGGTGTGGACCCCGGCCCCCTCGACCCGGCTCGACCCGAAGGAGGACAGCACGCCGCCGGTCGGATCGAGCGTTTCGACGTAGCCGTTGCCCGAGACGAGCAGATTGCCGTCCGACTCCTGGGTCACGTCGTCGAAGTCGTCGAAGAGCGGGAAGGATCCGCCCACCGCCCCCGTCGAGAGGTTGATCAGGTCACTGCCCGATCTGTCCTGTACGACGCTGACGGCCAGCTCGAAGTTCGAGCCCACGCCGATGGAGAAGATCCCGGTCGGGTTTCCGTTTCCGGGGTCGACGGACCACAGGAGCTGGCCGGTGGGCGAGAACTTGTCGAGGATCTGGTCGTAGTAGCTGGCCACGTAGATGTCCCCCGAGGGGTCGATGACGGGCTGGGACACTTCGTTCCCCTGCCGGTCGACGATGACCGACGGCAGGTTGAACGAGCGGAACTCGCTGCCGGCCAGCGTGTACGTGACCAGCTGACTGCCGGTGTCGACATACAGGTCGGTTGAGGTCGCCGTGAAGTTCACCACCCCACCCGGTGGGCTCACCAGCGTGCTGGTCGGATCGGAGGGCACGCTCGAGGAGGGACCCAGGATCCCTGTCGGGTCGGGTGCGTCGCAGATGGGGCTGATGTCGGCGGCGCTGGGTGCGGCAACGCTGCCGCTGATCTGCGGAGTGGGGGACCCGGCATGGGCCGCGCCGAGGGATCCTCCGATGACGGCCACGAGGACGATGACCCCGACCAGGGCCCGGCCGGTCCCTCTCCGATGGGGTAACACGGGCCGGCGATCCGATGCCCTCATCACAGTTCCCCATCGACCCGACGACGGATTTCTTTAGGGAAAGGCGGCCCGGAGACCCCGAAATTCTCACCGTGGGGAGACGGCCCCACAAGTTCTCACCGTGGGGAGACGGCCCCACAAGTTCTCACCGTGGGGCGACGACAGTGGAAGAGCGATGGTGGGATGGGTGCCGGGCCTCGGGAGGCTTCGCACTACGATCCCACCGGTGAGTCGGTCTTCCAGGCGCGTTCGCACCGCTGATCAGCGCGGCGAGGCCGGAGGGCTCCGGGTGCTCCGGGTGTCCAAGAGCGGCGTGGTCACCGCCTGGCGGGAACGCGAACGCCAGTTGCGACTCCGCGGTGCCGACCTGACCCTGGTGGCGGCGGCACGGTGGGAAGAGGGCGGTTCGATGGTGGAATTCTCCCGTGACGGGGATCTCTTCGCCGAGCCGGTGCGGACGCTGGGCCGGCATCCGAACCTCTTCCTGTACGACCCCCGACCGTTATGGCGGCTGCTCGGCTCCGGTCACTGGGACTTGATCGATCTGCACGAGGAGCCGTTCGGGCTGGCGGTCGCCGAGGTTCTGTTCCTGCGCTGGTTGCGAGCCCCGGGTGTACCTTTCATTTTCTCCTCGGCCCAGAACATCGAGAAGCGGTACCCTCCACCCTTCCGCTGGCTGGAACGCGCCGCCCTGCGCCGCGCGGCCGGGGCCTACTCGTGCAATACCGAAGCCGGCCGGATCCTCCGACGGAAGGGACTCGAGGGCGAGTGGGCGCTCCTGCCCCTCGGAGTGGACGTCGAGCGCTTCCGGGCTCCGCACCGTGAGCCTCCGACCGCATCCCTGTCCATCGGATTCGTCGGCCGTCTCATTCGCCACAAGGGTGTCGATGTCCTCCTCGGCGCGGTGGCGCTCGACGACCGGTTCACTGCCGAGATCTTCGGCGCCGGACCCGAATCCGAACGGTTGACGGCCATGGCCGACGCGCTCGGCATAGGCGATCGTGTCAGGTTCCACGGCCACGTCGACGAGGAACGGATACCCGAGGTCTATTCGCAGGTCGACGTAGTGGCCGTGCCTTCGGTTCCGCTGGCCAGCTGGATCGAGCAGTTCGGTCGGGTCGTGGTCGAAGCCCAGGCCTCGGGCGTCCCCGTGGTGGCCAGCGCCAGCGGCGCCCTTCCCGATGTGGTCGGGGAGTCCGGACTCCTAGTACCGCCCAACGACCCCGTCGCCCTCCACGCGGCGTTGCGCCGGTTTCTCGACGAGCCGGGGCTGTGGGCCCGGCTGCGCGAGTCGGGGATGGCGGAGGTGGCGCGCTACTCGTGGGAGAGCATCGCCGACACCCAGATGGCGCTCTACCGTGCGGTCACGTCGGGCCCGTCCGAGCCGTCGACCCGAACCTGACGGCGCCCACGCTCAGCGCCGGCCCCGCTCCTCGATGACCTCGCCGTAGAGGCGCTCGAGGCCATCGAGATGCTGTCGCAGCGAGAACATCCGCCGTTGGCGTTCACGGAGGCGCTCTCCGACGCGACGCCGTAGGTCCCGGTCGGCAGCGAGCCGGACGAGCGCACGCGAGGCGGCGCGGGCGTCGCCGGGCGGGAAGAGCATGCCGTCTCGGCCCATCGTCTCCACGTGACCGCCCCCCTCGGCCGCCACGACGGGAACGCCGTGGGCCATCGCCTCGACCACCGAGAGCCCGAAAGGCTCCTCGGGGGCCGTGGCCAGGACGACCGACGACTGGCTGAGGAGCCGGTCGGTGTCGGATCGCTGACCCACGAACTCGACGCTGTCGGCCAGCCCGAGCGCGTCGGTCAGCTCCGTCATGGCCCGTTGCCGGTCACCGGTGCCGGCGACGACGAGGCGCCACCCGGCTGCACCGAGCCCGCTGTCGGCCCAGATCCTGATACCGAGCTCGGGACTCTTCTCCTCGGTCAACCGCTGCAGCATCAGCACCGTCGGCAGCTCCAGGCCGGCCTGGGCCTGATCGGGCACCGCATTGTGGAGGAGCACTGTCGGTCCGCTGACGCCACCGGCGACGAACCGGCTGATGGCGATGTCGCGGGCGATGGGCCGGGCCGCGAGGCGGGCCAGCGACTGCGCCACCCTGCCGCGTCCCCGCTCGGTGGGAAAGTGGCGCGTGGCCACGATCGGTGCGCGCTGGAAGGGCCGCGCCAGCCAGGCAGCCCCCTCCGCTGCCGTCATGTGCACGTGCACCACATCGGCATGGCGCTGGGCGGCGAGGGCGCGGGCGGTCTGGAGGACGGTCGTGGCCTCCCGGTGCTCGATCTGATCGCTCAGCTCCGAACGCATCCGGCCGGCGTCGCCGCCGATGACGGTCAGCTGGTGCCCTCGGGCGGCGAGCCCGTTGGCCACCTGGCACATGTACCGCTCCACGCCCGCGAAGGCATCGCTGCGCACGACCTGGACCACCGACAAGAGGTTGGCCGGCGCGGTCCGGGGACCCGGGTCCGGCTCGGGATCGGGCTGTCGGTTCCCGTTGCTCTCGACGTCCATCGGTTCCTCTCGTCAACCGGCAAGGGACCCGTGGCCGGGCCCGCCGAGGCTGTGGGTGCGCCAGAGGCAGGGATCACCGGACGGGTGGGCCCATGCCACGGAATCCTGGATGCCCCTCCTATCATGCCTGAGTGGTCGCGCCCCACACGCACCGGCGAACGACGGCGGCCACAGGTGGGCCGGTGTCCGCCGTGCGACCGTCCCTCATGCGACCGTCCCTCATGCGACCGTCCCTCGGACGACCGTCCCTCGGACGACCGTCCCTCGGACGACCGTCCCCGTGACCGGTCCCGCCACCGGGCCCGTGAATCGTCCCGAGGTTGCCGTCGTGTTCCCGCAGGTCCATCGCAGCGGAGGGATCGAGCGCGTCTGCTGGGACCTCCTCGACTATCTGGGTCCGCGGCACGACACCGTCTTCGTGGGCACGAGCGCCCCCGAAGGCCTGCCCCGGGGAGTTCGGATGGTGCCGGTCGAAGGCCGACCGGACCCCGGGCCCGTCGGGATGTGGGTGCGGCGGGCCCGCACCGGGACCGTACTGGCTTCGCTCCGCCCGCAGCTCACCGTGACCATGGGGTCCGTGGTACCCGCCGGAGACGTCTTGTGGGTGCCGAGCGTGCACAGGGCCTGGCTGGAGGCGGCCCGGACCATACAGATGGGCAGGGTCCGGCTTCCGGCCCGGGTCCGTTTGGCCATGCCCCGCCATCGCGTGCTGCTGGCCATGGAGTCGCAGTACTTCCGCCGGGGGCACCCTCGACACATTCTCTGCACGTCGAACCGTGAGGTCGACGACCTGGCCCGCCTCTACCAGGTCGATCCGGCCTTGGCGACCGTCGTCCCCAATCCGTTCGATCCCGAGCGGTTCAATGCGGAGCGGCGGTCGAGGGACCGCACCGACGCGCGCCGCGACCTCGGGATCGCGGATCACGACCTGGCCCTGGTGTTCATCGCCAACGAGCTCCACCGCAAGGGATTGGGCCAGACCCTCGAGGCGATGGCCCTCAACGGCGACCCGCGGATGACCCTGCACGTGGTGGGCAAGGCCGGGCTCGGTCCGTACCAGGCGACCATCCGCCGTCTCGGTCTCGACCACCGGGTCCACTACCACGGACCCACCCGTGACGTCGGTTGGCACCTGGCCGCCGCCGACCTCATGGTGCTGCCCACCCAGTACGAGCCGTTCGGGCTGGTGATAGTGGAAGCCCTGGCCAGCGGCGTGCCGGTGATCACGAGCCGCCTGGCCGGCGCATCGGTGGCGGTCCGCCACGGGCGGACCGGACTGATCCTCGAGGACCCCTACGACGTGGAGGAGCTCGCCGGTCTGCTGGCCACGGCCGGGCGCGCCGATCTGGAGGCCTGGGGCAAAGAGGCCGCATCGTCGGTCGCCCCCTATCGCCGCGACCGCGTCATGCGCCAGGTGGAGGACATCCTGTTCTCCTGACGCCGTCCCCCGCGCCCCCGTCGGACCCGCTACGGCGCAGTGGTCAGAGCCGCCTCCGCTCGCGAGGGTCCGGTCAGGTAGAGCCGGAACCTCGTGGCCGCCAGGCGGCCCCGATCGCCGGGAAGGATGAGTGCCCGCACCAGCGCACCCGTGATGACCCCCGAGCGGAAGACGAGCCAGCCGATCCGACCGTGGTGCTTGCGCACGTACCGCTCGTTCGATGCGTGGAAGTGGATGTCGCGTGCCGACTGGTCCCCGCCGGTTCCCGCCCCGATGTGGGTGGCCACCGCATCCGCGCACAGCCCCACGCTCCATCCGAGCTCGGCGGCCCGCCGTTGCCAGTCGGTCTCTTCGGCATACAGGAAGAAACGATCGTCGAAGGGTCCGACATCGCCCAACGCCGCCCCTCGCACCAACAGGACCGAGCCGATCAGGAAGTCGGTGCGCCCACCAAGGCGCCCGAGCCCCAGCGCCTCCAGCCATGCCCGGGCCGGCGTGGGGAACGGCCAACCCACCCGCGCCGCGTCACCGGTCACCGGGTCGACCTGGCCCGGGGCCACGCAGGCCAGGCCGGGGTCGGCCCGGAGGTGGTCGTGCAGGCGCGAGATGGCGTCGGGCGTGATCGCTGCATCGGGATTCAACAGCAGCACGTCGCCGGCGGGATCCTCGTGGTACCGGCGATGGGCGAGGCCGAGGTTCACGCCGGCGGCGAAGCCGAGGTTGCGTCCCGGATCGATGTAGGTGGCGCCGTGGCCCTCCGCCACCGCCCGGACCGACGGGTCGGACGAGTTGTCCACGACCAGGACGCAGAACCGGTCCTCCATCCGGGTCAGGCAGTCGTCCAGCAGCTCGGGCGCCCCGAACGCCACCACCACCACGTCGAGGCCTCCCGACATCAGTGCGCCCGTCGGTCGGGGTGCACGCAGGTCCGGCCGACCGGCGTCTCGCTGACCGACCGGTTGGCCCGGGCCGGCTCGGGATGGGTCATTGCTTGTAGGCGTAGGACTGGTACGAGTCGGTCGAGGCCCGCTTGACCCGGTTGATGGCGATTCCGAGCACCCGGCAGTGGGTGTTCTCGAGGCGCCGCACCGTTCGCTCGAGGTCGCTGCGGTCGGTCCGGCCTTCCGAGGCCACGATGACCGCCCCCCGGGCCATGCTGCCGAGGATGGCGGTGTCCGGCACAGCCAGAACCGGCGGGGTGTCCAACAGGACGACGTCGGCCAGCAGCTGGATCTGGTCGAGGACCGGTTGCATCCCCGGGCTCCCGAACAACTCGCTGGGATTTTCGAGCTGGGTGCCGGCCGGGAGGACCTGGAGGCCCCAGATGCCGCTCTCCACCAGCAACGACGAGATCGAAGGCTGATCGGAGACCGGGGAGAACTCGCGCCTGGACCGTGGGGGTGCCGGCCGTTCGACGCCGGGGAACCGGCGATCGCCCGGTGGTGTCGGAGCCACGACATCGGCCCGGAGCCCGCCCGGGACCAGGGCGGGGTCGGAGTTCTTCCAGTTGGCCCTGATGAGATTGGACAGCCCGGGTTGGCCGGCGACCTCCAGCCCGAATATCTCCTCCAGCCTCGGCCGCCGGAAGTCGGCCGAGACCACGATCACCTTGCTCCCGCTCATGGCCCAGGCGGCGGCCAGGTTGGCGGTGACGAACGTCTTGCCGTCGCCCGGCTCCGGGCTGGTCACGATGAGCACGGGGAACGGCGTGTCGTCGAGGATGACCCTCAGACTTGTCCGGAGCTCGCGGACCGATTCGGCCATCAGGGACTGGGGTGCCTGCAGCATGGCGATGGCCACCTTGCCGGAACGCACCTCGTTGTCCTCGGGCAGCTCGGCCAGGATGGGCGACTCGGTGACCGAGGCGATGTCCGGAGTGGTCCGGAGGCGGGTGTCGAACTGGTCCCGGGCCAGGGCGATCCCGCAACCGACGAGGAGGCCGGCGATCAATCCGATGCCGCCCAGCTTGGCCTTGCTCAGCCCGGCCGGGGACGTCGGGTACCCGGCGGCGACCTGGATGGATGCATACGGCTCGCCCAGCGTGATGTTCTCCTGCTCCGTCTGCAGGGCGCTGACCGTCTGCTCGAGGGCGCTGATCTGTGCACTGGTCACCCCGCTCGGCGTCTGCGTCTCGAGGCCGGCCAGCTTGGCATCCAACCCGGCGAGGACGGTCGAGATCTTGGCGCTCTGGTTGTCCACGATCGTCTGGGTCTCGTTGACGTAGGCCTGCGAATAGGCCCTGGCCACCGCCTGCGCCTTCTTGGGGGTGGAACCCGACGCGGTGATGCTGAGCGCGCCGGTGGTGGGGTCCACCGTCCCCGTGACGTCCGAAGCCACGGCGCTGACATTGGGATCGTCGAGGATCTTGGCCGCCTGCAGCTCCACCGCAGTGCTGCTCAGGGCCTGGACCGGGTCGGGGAGCGTCACCGGCGTCGACGACTGGCCGGTCGGGCTGGTCGTGGAGTTGATCTGGATCAGGGCCGTCGACTGGTACGTCGGGGTGTGCAGCTTCGAGTAGGCGAACGCGGCGGCGACGGCGACGACGACGCTGACCACGATGATCAGCCGCTTTCGCCAGAGCGTCGAGAGGAATTCGGAAAAAGTCAGTGGTCTCTCGCTTTCGGGAGCCGGTGGTCCTCCAGGCGAGGATAGGGCGTCGGGACCCGCGAGAGCTGTACCCTCGCCTCGGCCGGGTGGATCGGACCGGCCGGATCGGGGGGTCCGGAGGAGCACAGGGGAGCCGGCATCATCGGCTCCCGCCCTCGTCGCGCACCCTGTCCATCACCGTCGCCATCGCTTCTGCCCGCTCGTGCCATGTCGGGATGGTTGCGCTCCCGGAGGTTCGAGGGGTGCCCGGCGGGCTCGCCGTGGCCAGCGCGGCCGAGGTGGCCTCGACGAACCGGCTCCTGTCGGCGACGACGATCGGAGGCCCGAGCTCGCGGAAGCCGGCGACCGGCGTGGCCACGGTGGGCCGGCCGGCGGCCAGGCACTCGTACGCCTTGATCGGATCGAGGCTCTCGGTGAACGGATTGACGAGGTGGGGGATGACGACCACGTCGGCGTGCTGCAGGTAGGCCGGAATCCGGTCGTAGGGCCGCGCCCCGAGGACATGGATGTTGGCGATGCCCTCCAACCGGGCGCTCACGTCCTTCGGCAGGCTGTTCGGTCCGACCAGGACGACCTGGAGGTCGGGACGCGCCCCGGCCAGTTCGATCACGAGCGGGATGTCGACGCGCCAGGCGTGCAGCGTCCCGACGTAGAGGGCCACCGGTGGCGGCGGGAGATCCGGGGGCCGCGGCGCAACGGTGCGGAACAGATCCACGTCGACGCCGTTGGGGATGAGCTCGACCGACCGGCTGGTGCCTCTCGAACGGGCCAGATCGGGCGAGCAGACCACGACCTCCCGGCTGTGCTCCATCAAGATGTTCTCGTTGGCCATCAGCCGGCTCCGCTGTCGGGAGGCCATCGGGGCGAGGAGCCAGTCGTCGGTGATGTCATACAGGCTGGGCCATCCGGTGCGGACCGCCAACGGGGCATAGGACGCGTCGTTGATCCACAGCAGGGGCCGCGTCAATCCCAGCTCGGACACGGCGTCGAGGATCTGGCGTTCGAGCGAGCGGTCGGCGAACGGCCCCACCAGTCGTGGAAGCCATTTGCGGGGCCGGAGCACGTGGATGCGGGGATTGGCCTGCCAGAGGCGCGGACCGGTGACGCCGGCGAACCCGCCGGTCCGCAATTGGTGGGGGATGTCGAGGGCTGGGGCGACGAAGAGGACGTTGAGCGTCGGGTCGAGCTCGACGAGCTCGTCGACGAGGATCCTGATCCTCCTTCTGACGTCCCCCCAAGGCTCGAGCGAGCACACCACAAGTGACACGGCCTCAGTTCCTCGTTCGTCTCTGAGTGCGATGCTGTCGGCGGGGTCCTGCGTAGCCATCCCTGTTCCTCGCTGCCCTGTTCCTCGCGGCCAGGCTCATTGCGGCCAAGCCCATTGCGGCCAGGCCCATCGCGGCCGGCTCATCGCGGCCAGCCGGGCGATCGTCCGACCCTGCGTCGTGGGCGAAGGTGTGAATCCCCATGGGCCGGGGCTCGTGGATAGCGTCGACACCGGAGCGTGAGACCTTGAGATCCAATTGCATGGGGCATGGTTGCCGATGCGGCGGCGGCTACGCTACGGAGGCCGTCATCACTGAAGTCTCCGAGGACCGATGAGCGAGAGCGTGCCGACACGATGAGCCGCACCAACGGCCCGGCCTCGGCCAGGGCTGTCGACAACAGGCGGATCCAGCGACGGCGGAACCGGCGTGCTGGGGCCGTGGCCGGGTGGATGACCACCGTGGTGGTGGCCGGAGCGATCGGGATCGCGGTGGCCGGAAACCGGAAGATCGGACTGGTGCTGGCCGGCTTGGTCCTCGTCCTCGGGATCTTTATCGCCGACCCGCTCCTCGTCGTCGTCATCGCCCTGCCGGGGACCCTTCTGATCCAGCGGGTGGGGGGCGCCACCACCAATCTGAGCGCCGCCGACCTCCTGGTGTTCATCGCCGCGCTCGTCTCCCTCACGTACATCCGTTGGCGGGAGGCGCCGTACCTGCGGCAGTTCCTGATGGGCATCGTGTGGTTCCAGGCCGTCCTGCTCCTCGTGGTCATCGCCCACCCCTTCCGTGACGACATCGTCGAGTGGTTCCACCGCTGGTCCTATGTCGGGGGCAGCGTGCTGGTCGGCTGGGTGATCGCCACGAACGGCCGGACCAGGCAAGCATTCCGTCTCTTTCTAGCCGGTTCCTCGATCCTGGCCCTGATCGCCATGGAACACGCCGTGACCGGCCACTTCCAGCCGGCCCAGTGGGGCGTCTACCAGAAGAACGGTATCGGCGCCATCATGTGGATCGCCATCGTGGTCGCCCAGATCAATCCCCCCTGGACCGGGATCGGCCGGCTCGAGGCCCGGGTGAACAAGTACCTCTGCATCGGGGGACTACTGGCCTCACAGAGCCGCCAGTCGGTGATCCTGCTCATACTGGCGATCGCGCTGGCCGCCTTCTTGAACCCCGAGCTGCGGGCCAGGTCGAAGCTCTTGATGTTGGCCGCATTCCCGGCGGCTGTGGTCCTCTACTTCAGCTTCACCATCGCGGCCCGCAACAATCCCCAGTTCAACTCGGTGACCACCCGGGTCGACCAGATCTCGGCCGCCCTGCACGTCTGGCACCTGAGCCCGATCCTCGGAGAGGGGATGCGTTTCTACAATCTCTCGCAGTTCATCACCGTGACCGCTCCGCCCAACGTCTTCATCGACAACCTTGCCTCCACCGGCATCATCGGATCGCTGGCCTTCTTGTTCATGGTCTGGGTCACCGTGCGGACGATGTTCCGGCTCCCGTACGCGCTGGGCACGCTCGGTCTGGTCATTCTCGTGTTCCACTACGTGGACGGGCTGTTCGACATCTTCTGGATCGGCGCCTCGACGATCGCACCGTTCATCATCGCCGGGATCTCCCTGGGTATGGCCGACATGGACAGGATGGCGCGGGGCGCTCGCGCGTGGGAGTCGGATCTGCTGGCCGCGCCGGTCGTCATCGCCCCCGGGGGCTCGTCCCCGGAACCGTCCCGGCGGCGCATTCGTTCATCGCTGGCTCGGGCGGTGGCCGGGGTGAGGGAGGCCGCGACGTCGGGAGCCGACCGGTCGACCGGCCTGAAGAGGGTCATGACTCACATCATTCCGGCCCATTGAGGCCCACGCCGGTTCTGCAGTGACCGGAGTGAAGGCCGCACGACCACGGATCGTCTACAACGCGCTGCCGCTCGACGCCCATGGCGGTGGGGTCAGCACCTACATCCGGGAGCTCCTGGCCGCCATGGTGGCAGAGGTCGACGCCGACTTCGCAGCCGCGGTCCATCCGGCGGGCGTCTCCGAGCTGCCCGATGCCGTCGAACCGTTGATCAAGGCCGACGGGCGCGGGGTCAGGCGGGCCCTGACCGGCGCCATCGGGTTCGGCAGGGCCGACCTGACCCACGGTTTGGACGTCGATCTGCCCGTGCGGCGTCCCGGACCCACGGTCTCGACCGTGCACGACCTGGCCGTTCTGGACACGCCGTGGGCCTTCCCGCGGCGCCGGGTCATCGGCGAGCGGGTACTGGTCCGGCACGCACTCCGGCGGGCCGACACCATCATCGCCGTCTCGTCGTTCACCGCCGAGCGGATCAAGGCGCTCCTCGGTTTCGACGCCGTGGTCGTCCACTCGGCTCCGAGCCCCGCCATGTCGCCGCCGTCGGCGGAGGACGTGGACAGGGTGCGGAAGCACTACGCCCTGCCCGAGCAGTTCGTGCTCCACGTGGGAAACATCGAGCCTCGCAAGGACATCGCCACACTGGCCGGGGCCTGCAGGCGGGTGCCGATCCCGCTGGTGCTCACCGGTCACGGCCTGTGGGGCCACCGACCACCTGCGGGGACGGTCGAGATCGGCCACATCCCCCTGGGTGATCTTGCCGCGCTGTACGGAGCGGCCACGTTGGTGGGCTACGCGTCCCGGTACGAGGGATTCGGGCTGCCCCCCGTCGAGGCCATGGCCTGCGGCGCTCCGGTGGTGAGCACGCCGGTCCCGTCGATCGTCGAGATCGTGGGCGACGGAGCCAGGACGTTCACACCAGGAGACGTCGACGGCCTATCGGCGACGTTGCGCGAGCTGGTCCGAGACGATGGAATGCGCTCCGAGTTGGCGCTCCGGGGCAGAGGGCGGGTGAAGACCCTGAGCTGGGGCCGTTCCGCCCGGGCCACGGCGGACGTCTACCGGTCCCTGGGCGTGGGCGTCTGAGCGGGGCATCGACACCGGTCACGGCGCACCATCACCGCTTCAGCTTGACCCGCGACGTGCCGAAGAAAGACTGTGGAGTCTGTTTTGAGGGGTGGGCAGCGAGCCCGCGGGGCGGACAAGCGCGCCTCGGGTCCGACGGCGTTCCAGCTCCTGGCGGCCCCTGTCGATGCTCCTGTCCGCCCGTCGGAGATCGACGTACCTGAGGAGTTCCTGGAAGACCTCTACGTCCACCCGCTGATCATCACGCCTGACTACGTGGGTGCGGACCGCCGGATATCGGCCGTCCGCCCGGCCCGCGAACGGGTCGGGCACGGGTCGACGCTGAGGGCGGCGCAGGTCTTTGCCGTCGTGCTGGTCACCTTGAGCGTTGCCGTCCCCCTCACGCTCCTGGCGTCGCACGCCGCCGTGGCCGGGACGTCGAGCCACCCCCCGGCGGCATACCTGCCCTCGTCACCCCGCACGCTCGGGAGGGCCACGCCGGGGCGGGCGGCCACGAGCTACCGGAGCCGGGCGGCGCGGTCGGCGGCCCGGGCCCAACTGGCCCGGCAGAGGGCGGCACGACGGGCAGCGGCGCTCCAGGCTGATGCCTCCCGCCATCGTGACGCACGCGCCGCACGTGTCCGGCGCCAGGCAGCCGTGCGGCATGAGGCAGCCGTGCGGCACCAGGCGGCCGTGCGGCAGCAGGCAGCCGTTCGGCACGAGGCAGCCGTGCGGCGCGAGGCGGCGATCCGGCGACACGAGCTGGTCAAACGGGCACGGGCCCGCAAGCGCTGAGCGCCCGGGACTTCAGCTCCGGCGCCAATCTGCCGATCTTGTCGGCATGGATTCAACCCTGACCGAGAGCGGTTCTGTCGGCGCCGTCGACCAATCCGCCACATCGGCCTGGGACGCCCTGTTGAAGCAGTCCGCCGATCCGCGCCTGGCACAAGGCCTCGACGGCGGCCGGCCCGGCGACGAAGAGGCGCTTCGGTCCGCATTCCGCGACGAGCTCGACGACCCCGGGCTGGTCCTTTCGACGGGGTACATCGGTCCCGACCGCCGGGCGTCGGGTCCCCTGGCCCGGCTCCACCGGGCCACCTTCGGAGCCCGTCGCTCGCTGCTGAAGCTCGAGGTGGCGGTCGTGGCTGTGGTGGCCGGGCTGGTGGCAGCGTCGATCATGCTGGCCAGTGGCGGAGGATCCGCCGCCGATCGGGCCATGAAGACAGTGGTCAGGCCGGCAACCACACCCGCTGCGACACCTCGGGTCAAGGCCCGTGTCTCGACCGCCCCGGCGCCGGTCACTCCGGCAAGACACGTGCCGACGACTTCCCCCGCTCCTACCACCACCGCTCCGGTGGCCACCGCCACGCCGGCGGCGGCCGTCGCGCCGGCTGCCGCGGCACCGGCACCGGCACCGGCACCGGCCCCGGCTGCGGCTCCGGCTCCGGCCCCGGCTCCGACGACGACGGCCCCGCCTCCGCCGGCTGCGGACCTGACTCCTTCACAGATGGGGGCTCAGGCCCTCGCCCTCGTCCGGTACCCGTGGCAGAACATCCCCGGGTACTCGATCCAATTCCTCCCGATCGCCGACGCACCGTCGCCGGGCTTCTACGGCAACACCACCTTCACCTGGGGCCAAACCGGAGGCACCTCGGTGCTCTACGTCTACCCCGGGGAGACGATCGACCAGCTGGCGGGGATCACCGCCTTCGAAATCGGCCACGAGGTCGATGCGGCGGCCGTCGAGCCCCAGGGCGGCGAGACACAGATCGAGAACATCCTGGGCATCCACCCAGCCAGCTGGGCACCCAACTGCGACTGCGCCGAACAGGGGTTCCTGTCGGGTTGGTACGCATCAGCCTTTTCCAACTACTGGTCGCCGGGCGTGGGCGACTGGAGCCAGATCGCTCCTGAGCCGAGCGGGGCGGTTCTGGCCGCCGTCGAGCCCTGGTTGAACCCGACCATCTCCTGACCCTCCTGCCATGTCCCGTCCACCTCTGCCCGTCCTGTCTCCCTCCGCCCTGCCGACGCCCACCCCGGGTCCGTCGCGGCCGTCGACCCGACCAACGTCATGACCCGCATCGCCCTCCTCCCCAGCTCGTATCCTCCGTCGCTCGGCGGTGTCGAAGAGCTGACCCGACATCTGGCCCTGTCGCTCAGCGCAGCCGGAGACGAGGTCGAAGTATGGACCGGGCACCGCGACGACAGCGCGCCGGAGACAGCGGAGCTCCTCGACGGGATCGTGGTCCGTCGCCTGCCCATGCCGCTGCCGGCCACGCACTGGTCGGCTGTGCGCCGCTCGGCCATCACCGGCACCCGCTCGCTGCTCTCGTTGCGGAGCGCGGTGGCGGCCTTTCGTCCCGACGTCCTGCACGTGCAGTGCTTCGGGCCCAACGGTGTCTACGCCCACGCTCTGTCCCGCATCACCAGACTCCCGTTGGTGGTGAGCCTGCAAGGGGAGACACTGATGGACGACACCGACATCTTCGATGACTCGCGTGTCCTGCGCTCCTCACTTCGGGCGGCACTGCGGACCGCAGCCGCAGTCACCGGCTGTTCCGCCTTCACCCTGGCCGATGCCGAGAAACGGTTCGGGTTGGCACCGGGCCGAGGGCGGGTGATCCCCAACGGGGTCGACCTCTTCGAGGCCGGTGCCCGACCGAGCGGTGTTCGCTCGAGCGGGCGTTCCGGGCCGTTCGCCACCATGGAGGGCGGACCGGACGGCCCCTACATCCTGGCGCTCGGACGAGTGGTGGAGAAGAAGGGGTTCGATCTGTTGCTGGCCGCATACGCGGCGCTCGATGAGGCCAGCCGGACGGCCGATCTGGTCGTCGGCGGACAGGGGGAGGCGATCGTCGGCCTCCACCAGACCGCCTCGGCGCTCGGCATCACCGACCGGGTCCACTTCGTGGGTCGGCTGTCCCGACAGCAGGTGGCCGAGGCCATGGCCGGTGCGACACTGTTCGTCATGCCCAGCCGCCTCGAACCGTTCGGGATCGTCATCCTCGAGGCGTGGCGGGCCGGAGCGCCGGTGGTGGCGACCAACCGCGGCGGGCCTCCCGAGTTCGTCCGCGACGGCAATGACGGCGTGCTGGTGGACCCGTTCGACACCACAGCGTTCGCCGGTGTGCTCGAGAGCCTCCTGCTCGATCCCGATCGCCGGCGGCGGATCGCCGATGCCGGGTACCTGAGGGTCCGGTCGTTCGGCTGGGTGGAGATCGCCGAGCGGTACCGGGAGGTCTACTCGTCCGTTGTCGAATCACGCCCCGATGTCGATCCGCTGGACGACACGCCTCGTGACGACACGCCGCTGGATGACACGCCGCTGGATGGCAGGGCTCCCGCCCATCAGGGAAGATCGGTCCGATGACCACAGCTCTTGCCCTGGCCGACGACCTGGCCACCAGCCTCCCCGATGCCGTGCCGTGCCGTCCGGAGCGGGGACACCGGGATGCGTCGTCGCTTCGGGTGGGCATCGATCTCGTCTCGGTGTCCGACGTGGCCGATTCCGTCAGGAGATTCGGGGACCAGTACGTGCACCGGATCTTCACGCCCCACGAGGTCGACTGCTGCCGGGTCGGGGGCCGGACACCCGGGACCGTCGCCGGCTACTCCTCCGAGTCCCTGGCCGCACGATTCGCGGCCAAAGAGGCGGTGGTGAAGGTGCTGCGGCCGGTCGGCCCTCGGCCCGAATGGCGTGATATCGAGGTGTACCGGGACCGGAACGGCTGGACCGAGATCCGCCTGTCGGGCCGGGCCGACCTGTTGGCCGCCGAAGCCGGCATCGACCACCTGGCGGTGAGCCTGACCCACGAGGAGTTCACGGCCGCAGCCGTCGTGATCGGGGTCTGCCGGGGCGGGGACCGTGCCGTGGCCCCGGACACACTTGGTAGGAGAAGGGAGTGACAATGGAGGAAACCATCCGACTCGTCCTGGCCGAACACGGCCGCTTGGCGACGGACCCGAGCTCGCTCGACGAGCACGCCGATCTCTTCGACGCGGGGATGACCTCGCACGCCAGCGTCAATGTGATGCTCGCCCTGGAGGAGGTCTTCGACTTCGAGTTCCCCGAGACCATGCTCAAGAGGTCCACCTTCGAATCGATCGCCGCCATCAGGGCCAGCGTCCTCGAAGTAACGGGTGGGTAACCGGAGCGTCCGCTCTTCCCCTGTGGAGGCACCGGGGCGGCCCGCTCATTCACCCTTCAGGCGGGCTCCGGACGAGCCGATAGTCGGGTTATGAGTCATGCCCAATTCGGTCCCGGCCGTCCGGTTCCGCACTTGTCGCGGCGTGCCCGGCCGTCAGCCGGACGTCCGACGGTTCCGGAGGTCCGCGGGGACTGCTCCGACCATCCCGGGCCCGAGGCCTTTTGGGGGTACGATTCCCAACCGATGGTCGGATGCCCTCGACAGGCTTGTGGTGGCGCCGGGTCGGTGCTGACCGGCCGGTTCTCGATCGGGGGAGTTCGCTGTTGTGCCGGTCAGCGGGGCCGGATTAGCGTAGTTGACGTTGGCGGACGCAGTCGTGGTGACTGATCTCTCGGACGTGTCGGATGAGGGGCAGTGGATGACCAGCACAGGGAAGGGCAGGCTGGCTGGGATGGCCATACTCGATTCGGAGATCCAACGCGCGCTCGAGGAGCCGGTGCCTCACGTGGCGCCGCCGAGTGACCGCCGGCGTGATGTCTCTGACCACACGGTAGCCCTGACCCGGGTTCGCCGGCACGGTCTCTCCCGCCTGCTCCTGGCCGATGTCTCCGGACTGGCCCTCGCCGCCTTCCTCGGTCCGCTGCTGGTGTCGGCCGTCTCCAGCAATCCGGCCAGCGCGGCGAGCCGCAGCGGCAGGATCTACCTCTTCGACCTGGCCGCGATCCCGATGTTCGTGGGCGTGTTCGCACTGTACGGCTTGTACCGGGGCGTCACCCGTCGCATCTCGATGAGCGTCTTCTCCGATCTGCGCAACATCGTGCACGCGGTGATGATCAGTGGGTTCCTCTACGCCATCGTGGCCTACGTCACGCGGAAGAACACCGATCTCGCCGCCCTGACCGTCGGGAAGGTGGCGGCCATGTGCCTGGTGGCCGTCATCGCCGTTCCGCTGGCCCGGGTGGTGGCCTTCGGGTTGTTCAAGGTGGGGTCGATACCGGTCATCGTGGTGGGTACCGGAAAGCTGGCCCAGACCGTGGCCAGCCACCTGCGGGCTCATTCGAGCGTGAACTTCGTCGGATTCGTGGACGACAATCCCCTCGGGCGCAACGACGTGCTCGGCGAGCTCGAGGACCTTCCCGAGCTGTGCCGTCGGTATTCGGTGGCCCGGGTGGTGGTGTGCTTCTCCCGAACCCATCCCGAGCGTACGACGGAGATGCTGAAGGGCCTGGCCGGACAGGTCGGCGTGTCCATCGTTCCGCGGTACTACGAGCTGATGACCAGCCGCTCCCATGTGGAGGACCTGTCGGGGCTGCCGATGCTGGATATCGCCCCGGCTTCGCTGAGCCTCGGATCGCGGTTCCTCAAGCGGTCCTTCGACATCCTGTCGTCGTCGGCGATCCTCCTCCTGGCCGCGCCCTTCTTCGCTGCCGTGGCCGTGACCATCAAGGCGACCAGTGCCGGACCGGTCTTCTTCCGCCAGGTGCGCACCGGCCGGAACGAACAGCCGTTCTCGATGATGAAGTTCCGCACCATGTACCGCGACGCCGAGTCCCGGCGTCACGAGCTCGACCACCTCAACGAGGTCGACGGGCCCTTGTTCAAGGTCCAGAACGATCCCCGGGTGACCC
Organism: uncultured Acidimicrobiaceae bacterium; assembly: GCA_963745955.1. GTDB lineage: Bacteria > Actinomycetota > Acidimicrobiia > Acidimicrobiales > RAAP-2 > Bog-756. The sequence continues at coordinate 23,749 of CAVUZI010000003.1, forward strand.
GGGTGGGACGCTTCCTGCGCCGGACCAGCCTCGATGAGTTCCCCCAGCTGATCAACGTGTGGAAGGGTGACATGTCGCTCGTGGGTCCACGGCCGTTCGTGGTCTCGGAGGCAATGGAGATCGAGGGATGGGCCCGCAAGCGGTTCGAGGCCCGGCCGGGCATGACCGGGTTGTGGCAGGTGTCGGGGCGCAACGAGCTCTCCCACCTCGAACTGTGCCGGCTCGACTATCTCTACGTGGCCTCATGGTCGTTCTGGTGGGACATGCAGATCCTCTGGCAGACGCCGAGCACCATCTTCCGGGGCCGCGGCGCCTCCTGACCGTCCGCCCCCGCCGGAGCCTGCGGTCGGGCGAGCCTGTGTCGGTGTGGCGACCAGCGTCAGTGGGCGGAGCGCTCCTCGTCCACCACGGCGAGCATCCGCTCCACAAACCGTTGCCTCGAGAACTGCCGGGCGTGGGTGGTCAGGGTGTCCGTGGCCCATGAGACCGTGGACATCCGGTCGACGGCTTCGGCGATGAGCCGCGGAAGCGGCTCGTCGAAGAAGACGCCGGTGGTCCCGTCGACCGTGGTGTCGAGGAACCCACCCCACCGGAGCGCGGCGGTGGGCCGGCCGAACGACGCCGCCTCCACCGGGGTCAGTCCGAAATCCTCGTACGAGGCGGCGACCAGTCCCGTCGAGGATGCATACAACCAGCGGAGGTTGGCGTCACCGACCTGCCCGAGCACGGTCACGTTGGGCGGGGAGGACGAGGCGATCTGATCGGCCAGGGGACCGCCCCCGACCACGACCAACCGCTGCCCGGGGAGGAGCCCGAACGCAGCGGTGACTGCTTCGACGTTCTTGTAGGGAAGCAGTCTGGAGACACAGAGGACGAAGCCGGGCTCGATGCCGGCCACGGCCTCCTGCCGGCCGTGGGGGTCCACGTCGACGGGCGGCGGCACCACCTCGGCATCGATCCCGTACAGATCGGACACCCGCCGTCGAACGGCGTTGGAGTTGACCAGGTACCGGTCCGCAGAGGCGGCGGCCCGCTGGTCCCAGCGACGCAGCGAGGGGGCCATCAGCGACAACATCGAGGCCGAGGCCCGCGACCGCCCGGCCAGATAGCGATCGGACTGGTAGAGCCATCGGGCCGGTGTATGGCAGTAGACGACCTTGCGACCGCTGACCGAGGCGCCGTGGGCCCAACCGCTCGACGAGCAGACGGTCACCTCGGCCTCGACGTGCAGCCTCGAGAAGGCCGGGGCCAGCACCGGAAGGGCCAGACGGTGGTGGGTGCGCAAGGTGGCCAGGCGGTCGAGGGGAAGGGTGCGGACATCGACGTCCGAGAACTCGGGAAAGGTCCCGTCCGGGTCGTAGAGGGAGGTGTGGACCGGTGACCCGGGGAAGGCCTCCGCCAGGGCGAGGACCACCCGCTCGGCGCCCCCCCGCTGGGTGAGGTAGTCGTGGACGAGCGCGAACCGGCCGGAGTCGATGATGCCCTGACCGCCGGCGGTCCTTCCCGTGTCCTCTTCGGACGGCACAAGCTCTCTCCTGTCGGGTGGTCGACCTGCTGCTTACCACGCCCGACACCGGATGGCGACCGGGCTGACACGCCCACCCCTGCCGATCCTGTGGTTACAATCCGCACGTCCAGTTCCTCTTCGTCTGCACCGCCAACATCTGTCGGTCACCGATGGCAGCCGCCCTCTTTGCCGCACAGACCCGGGGCCTCACCGATTCGGTGCAGGTCTCGTCGGCAGGCCTGCTCGCCGAAGCCAGGTCGGCGCCCGGTGAAGTCCCCGACGAGGTGCTCGAGGTGATGAGGCCGTACGGGATCGACCTCCGGGATCACCGGAGCCGCCAGCTGACGGAGCCGATGGTGGCCGGTGCCGACCTGATCATCGGCATGGCCCGGCGCCATGTGCAAGAGGCGGTCCTTCTCGATCCGTCGTGCTGGCCGAGGGCGTTCATGCTGAAGGAGCTGGTCCGCCGGGGCAACCAGCTGGGGCCCAGGCTCCCTGGCCAGGACATCCGCTCGTGGATCGATGCGGTCCACGGGGACCGGACCCGGACCTCGCTCGCCCACCGGTCGGTGGCCGACGAGGTGGCCGATCCCTACGGGGGGACCCTCGACGGGTACCGGTCGACGGCCACCGAGCTCGGCCAGCTCGTCGCCCGACTGACCCAACTGCTCTGGGACTGGGGACCCGAGATCGGCGGGAGCTGAGGGCTCCGGTCCCCGCCCGCCCGGCTCGCGGCCGGAACGTGCGCCACCGCCGGGGAAGTGCGATCATGGACCGGTGGCAGACGGCCTTCAGATACGAGAGCTGCCGGACGGCGGAAAGGAATTCGTCCTTGACGATCCGGCTCTCACCTACATCCGCATCGACGATCAGTCGCGGCTGCAGTTCGGCACCACCGAGGTGGTGATCGGGATCCCGTTCACCCTGGAGCTCAACGGCAGCATCCACCACCTCAACCCGCAGCGCTCGGACGCCCTCGGCCCGCTGGTGGCGCTTGTACCCGTCGACCATGCGCTGGCTGTGGACCTCGGCCGACGGCGAGCTGACCGCGGTGTTCGAGGGTGGAGCCAAGGTGAAGGTCACTCCCGACGCCATGAGCAAGGCGTGGTCGGTGGGGAACGTCTACTGCATGCCCGGCGCCTCGGTCTGAACCACCAAGGCCGCGAGCCGGCAGCGGCCGCTCCGGCCCGTCGGCGCTGGGCGCGGTCAGTCGGCCAGGAGCTCGGGGTGGCGGGCCGCCACCATCCGGCGCATGCCGTCCTGCCAGGTGACCGTGGTGGTCCCGATCAGCTCGTGCATCCGGGTCAGGTCGATCTGGACGCTGTCGATGGTGTCCCGGGTGGGGGAGAAGCGCACCGGGGTCCCGGTCAACTCGGAAAGGAAGCCGCACCACTCCTCGATGCTGACCGCCTGGTCGCCGCCCCAGTTGACGGTGGTGGCCGGTGTCGTCGCCGCGGCCAGCAGTCCCGGGATCATGGCGATGATGTCGTCCTCGTGCAACGGGTGGTACACGCTGGGCGCGTCGACGTGCACGGGGATGTCGACACTGTTGAGCATCATCTCGAGGTGGATGGCCGGCCACCCGCCCCGATCTCCGTAGGGCACGGACAACCGGGCCACCGTGGTGGGTAGGTCGTAGCGGACCGCCGCCCACCGGGCCGTGGCCTCGGCGGCGATCTTGGAGATGCTGTACGTGCGCAGGAACGGCCAGACCCCGTGGTTGTCGCCGAGCTCGTCCTCTTCGGCAAAGACATGGTGGCCGAGGGGCTTGTACACGCCGGTGGTCGAGCAGTGGACGAACCCGGCCGCGTTCTGGTGGTGCTCCATCAGCCAGGCCAGGCCGCCGCTGTTGGCTTGGAGGTCGCGGTCCCAGTTGTTGGTCTTGGAGACGGCGAAATTGATCACGTAGTCGGCATCGGCGGGAAGCCCACCCACGTCACCGGAGGCCAGATCGATGGGAACACAGCGCACCCCCGCCGCCTCCAGCCGTTGACGGGCGGCATCGTCTCTGAACCGGGCGGCCCCCACCACACGGTTCTCCTTGGCCAGGGCGACGGCCACCGGCTCGGCCACCTGACCGGTGACGCCGGTGACGACGATGGACGTGTCCCGAAGGGGTTCCGATGGCATGGGCGGGCTCCTTGGCCTGATGTGCTGTTCGAGAGGCAGGGGGTGGCGCCGGGCGATCCTACTGCCCGGCCCGTGAGGTGGGCAGACGCCGGGGGCGAAGACCGCCGGATGGCCGCGGGCCTGGGCCGGCGGCCCTCGGGGACCCCAGGAAGTCTGCCCCGGATGTGGACATCCCGGGTTCGGGTGGGCCATACTGTCTGTTCCGCCCGTTTTCGCCGGTAGGCTGCGTTTTACCAGGTCACCGAGCTTCTGCCGTGCGGTTCGACCAGTGATCCCAACAGTAATTAGGAAGTGACGTTCCCATGAGTGCCACCTGGCGCAAGCATGCAGCCTGCCGGGGCATCGATCCAGATGTGTTCTATCCGGTCTCCGACGAGGAGGCCGGCGAGGCAAAGTCGATCTGCGACCAGTGCGCAGTACGAGAGTCCTGCCTCGAGCATGCTCTGGCCAACCGAGAGCGCGAAGGAGTCTGGGGCGGCACCACCGAGCGTGAGCGCCGCCGGATCCATCGGCAGCGCCGCAAGTCGGCCTGAGCGGGCGGGTCGCGGACGACACCGGGCGGAGTTGCCGGCCGGCGGCCCGATGGGCCCCGGTTCCGGTCGCCGACGGGTCGGACCGACCGCCGTCGCCGGTAGGTGTGGCCGACGTCGACCGCCTCCGCGGTGAGCTACAGGCGCATGAGGCCGGCGATGCCCGCGAGGCGCTGTCCAAGGCCATCATGCTGGTCGAGCTGGACCGGCTCGACCGACCCTTCGACCGCGAGGCCGACCCGACCCACTTCACCGCGTCGGCCATCGTCGTCGGTGGGAGGGGGGTCGTCCTGCACCGGCATCGCCGCCTGCACCGCTGGCTGCAGCCCGGAGGCCATCTCGACCCCGGCGAGACGCCGGCTGAGGCGGTGATCCGCGAGTGCGTCGAGGAGACGGGGTTGGCGGTGACCCATCCGCCGGCCGGGCCGATCCTCATCCATCTGGACGTACACCGATCCGCCCAGGAACACGTCCATCTGGACCTGCGTTACCTGGTGTGGGCTCCGGACGAGGATCCCAGTCCCGCCCCCGGAGAGAGTCAGGACGTGGCATGGTTCAGCTGGGAGGGTGCCACCGACATCGCAGACGATGCACTGGTCGGGGCTCTCCGGTCGGCACACCGGCTGATCGAGGATCCCCGGGACGGGTGATCCGGGAACAGGGAGAGGGAGGAGGGATCCGATGGCCGAACCGTTCGACACCCTGATGGTGGTGCAGGACCACGACATCGCCATCGACCAGCTGCGGCACCGGATCGAGGCGTTGCCCGAGCGTTCCGAGCTGGCCGACGTCAAGCGGCGACAGGATGCGGTCAACGCGGCCATGGCCGAGGTCGCGGACCAGGTGGATGAGCTGGCCGGCCGGCAGCGGAGGCTGGAAGAGCAGATCGCCGCGGCCGCCCGGCGGCGCCACGAGATCGAGTCGAGGATGGAGACGGGGGAGGTGTCCGCCTCCCGCGATCTTCAGGCCATGGACAAAGAAGTCCACCAGCTCGCCTCCCGCCAGACGCAGTTCGAGGAGGAGGAGATCGCACTGCTCGAGGAGGAGGAACCGTTGGATGCGGTGCTGGCCGCCCATCAGGCCGAGTCGGCGGCGCTGGCGGCCGAGTCCCTCCGGCTCCAAGCGGCCATCGCCGACATCGAGAAGTCCATCGTGGGAGCGATCGCCACCGAGGAGGCGGCGCGGGCCGAGCGCGCCGCGGGGCTCCCCGAGGATCTGGCCCAGCGGTACGAGGTGCTGCGCTCCCGACTGGGCGGGGTGGGGGCGGCCAGACTGGTGGGCGACAGGTGTGACGGCTGCCACCTCACCATGTCCTCCGTCGAGATCGAGCGCATCCGGCGCCTCCCGCCTGACGAGTTCGCCACCTGCACCCAGTGCGACCGCATCCTGGTCCATTGAGTCGGCGCCCCGGCGTCGGCTCCGAGCGGCGATGTTGATCCTGGTCCGCCATGGCGAGTCGACCGGTAACGCCAACGGTCTGCTCCTCGGGCGCATCGACGCCCCTCTCACCGACCGCGGGCTGGCGCAGGCGCAAGCGATCGGTCCGTGGCTGACCGGCGCCACACGCGTGATCTCCAGTCCGCTGGCCCGGGCCCGGGCGACCGCTGCGGCACTGGCCACCGGCCTGCCGGTCGAGATCGACGATCGGTGGGTCGAGGTCGACTACGGCGAATTCGATGGTACGCCGCTCGAGTCGGTTCCCCAGGAGATATGGGCCCGCTGGCGGTCGGATCCGGACTTCCGCCCGCCGGGCGGCGAGACGCTCTCCGAGGCGGGCGCCCGGGTCCGTGCCGCGTGCGAGGAGCTCTTCGCCGTCGAAGGAGGAGGGGCGCGGGGTCGGGGAGCGGTGGTCGTGGTGAGCCACGTGTCTCCGATAAAGGCCGCGACCTGTTGGGCCCTCGGGCTCGGCGACCAGGGAGCGTGGCGGCTCTACCTGGCCACCGGTTCGGTCACCCGGATCAGTTGGGGTGCCGATGGACCCGTCCTCAACCGGTTCAACGAGACACCGCCTCCGAGAACGGACTGAGGGGGGCGGCGACGGGCTCGATGCCGGTCATCTCAGAAGATCGGTGAAGGAGCGCACCATGAGGCGCTCCGCCGCGGTCGCAGAGTAGCCGCCGTGGGACCGGAGCATGTCCCAATTCTGCCAGCCGCTGGCCAGGAGGAGCATGTCGAGGAGGGGCGGGGCGCTCGATCCTCGGGCGGAGATCTCGGGTCCGAGCGTCACGGCCACCTGCCGGCGCAGCAGCAATCGCTTCTCGACGAGGACGGCGTTGACTCCCTCGGATGTGTAGGCCCTTGTGTACGCCACCCTGAGCATCGGCGCGATGGCCTCGTACAGCTGACGGCGCTGACGGCAGGTGGCCTGGACGCGCACGTCGGTCGGCCCGTTCGGAGGGACGAAGGCGATCAACTGCCGGTGGCGATGGAACTGCCGGGCAGTGGCGTTCCTGATCACGATCTCGACGTGGTGGAAATGATGGAAGAGGGAACGGACCGACAGGCCGGCCTGTTTGGCGATCTGGTGGCTCGTCGGTGCCGGATTTCCGTTCTGGATCAGTTCGATCGCCGCGTCCATGATCAGGTTGCGGGACCGATGCCCGCGTGCGCCGCGCCGGTCGGTCGGCGCTCCGGCCAGCCCCGTCCAGTCGCTGATCTCGCCGACGGCCCTCTTGCCGCCCGACCGCTCGCCGCCGGCCCTCTTGCCGCCCGACCGCTCGCCGCCGGCCCTCTTGCCGCCGCCCGCGTCTCCGCTCGCGTCTGAACCTTCAGCGATGCCCCTCACGGCGTCAGCCTAGGGTGAGGCTCCCATCGGCCGACCGGCATCCTGCCGCAGGCGTCGGTTCGACCCCCGGGTGTGGTCGGCCGGCGCCGGAGGGTGGGAGCGGGGACCTGTCAGTCGGCCATGAGCCCGACCAGATCGTCCTTGACCATCCGGCCGTCCTGGATGATGGCGAGGAGGCGGGACCGGTCCTGGAGGACCCGGATGTCGGCCAGAGGGTCCCCGTCGACCACCAGCAGATCGGCCCGCTTCCCCGCGGCGACGGTGCCGAGCTCGTCGCCCCGACCCATCAGCTCGGCACCGTGCTTCGTCGCCCACCGGATCACATCCAATGTGGGAATACCGACCTCTTCGACGTAGTAGGCCAGTTCCTCGGCGTAGGAGCCGTGGGGGAAGAAGATGGCACCGTAGTCATCGCCGAGCACGATGCGCATGCCGGCGGCATTGGCCTTGGGGAGGATGTCGGCCATGGCATCGATGTCCGACTTCATGGAATCGGTGAACCCGAGTGACGATCCACCCATCGACGCCAGGAAGCGCGCTGGGAACATCATCGACGGCACCAGTGGGGTTCCCGTCTCCACGATGCGTTCCATGCACTCGTCATCCATGCCGTCACCGTGGTCGATGACGTCGATCCGGAGATCGAGGGCCATCATGATCGCCTCCCGGTTGGCGATGTGTCCTCGCACCTTCGCACCCCGAAGGTGGGCTGCCTCGATCCCCGCGGCCAGCTCATCCCGGGTCATCTCGATCTGCTCCTTCGGGCCGACGGTCCCGTGCCCTCCGGTCACGAACATCTTGATGAATTCGGCACCTTCTTTGATTTCGGCGCGGACCGACCGCCGGAACTCGTCGGGGCCGTCGCTCGGCCGGATGGCCCCGAGCGCGCCGACCTGCCAGTGCGGCGGGTAGCTCCGGTCGCCGGCGTGACCGGTCGTGCTGATGTCACGGCTGCACGGCACCAGGCGCGGACCGGGGATGAGGCCCCGGTCGATGGCCACCTTCATGGACGCGTCGATGGCGAACGGGGCGCCTGCCGACACGGCGCTGGTGAACCCGCACTCGACCAGGAGCCCGAGACTGTTCACCGCCCGCACCGCCTGCAGGGCCATCGGCTCTTCGAGCCCGAAGGGAGCGGGGACCGCGCCGAGGTTGTGGTACGTGGCGTGAAAGTGGCAGTTGACCATCCCGGGCATGACGGTGCGGCCGCCCAGGTCGACGACCCGGTCGTCGGGCCGGGGGTCGGCCACCGGGCCGGGGCCCACGGCGCCGATCCGCTCACCTTCCACGACCACGTGGGCGTCGGCGAGGGCCGGATGATCGCCGTCCACCACGGTGGCGTTGACCAGAACGAGGCGTGATCCGGTCACGGGTGGACCACGACCTTGATGGACCCGCTGCTGCGGTCGCCGGCCACGCGGAACGCCTCGGCGGCATCATCGAGGTCGAACCGGTGGGTGATGACCGCCTGGGCAAGATCCGGCTCGGCCGCCAGCATCCGTGCCGCATGGTCGAACTCGGAGACGCCGTGATGGTGGCCGTAGGTGAAGGCCGGCACCAAGGTGACCTCTTTCAACTGGAACAGGAGACTGAACCGGATCGGCTCCCAGAACGTGCTGATCACGCCGATGGTGCCACCCGGTCGCACCAGTTCGAAGGCCCTGTCCATCGACCCCTGGGTTCCGGCCGCGTCGAGCACGATGTCGTAGGCCGTGGCCGTCGAGGTGCCGGCCCCGAGACGCTCGCCCGCCTCCACCCGGAAGGCGTGGTTGGCCACCAGGTCGACCTCGGCGCCGAGAGCACGGGCCGCGGTGATGGTGCACAGCCCGATCGGGCCTGCTCCGATGACCAGCACCCGGGCGCCGGGCTCGACGCCGGCACGGTTGATGCCGTGGAGGGCCACCGCCAGTGGTTCGACCAGGCAGGCGTGTTCGAGGTCGAGCCCCTCGGGGAGGACCTTGGCGCACCCGGGATCCACCCACACCTCGTCGGCCAGACCGCCGTCGAGGCTGACCCCGTACATCGCCCCCAGCGCCGACGGGCATTGCTGCTCGCACCCGGCGAGGCAGTATTCGCAGCGCCCACAGCGCACGGCGGGCAGGATCGCCACTGGGGTTCCGTCGTCGAGCCGGCCGCCGAACTCGTGGCCGAGGGTCACCGACGACGGGCCGAACGAGACCAGGTGGAGGTCGGATCCGCAGATCCCCGAACTGGCCACCGAGACCCGGACGCCAACCCCCGGACCACCGTCGGTGGCGACCACCCGGATGCCGTCCTGTGTGGATCTCACTCCGCGCATCGGACTACGTGCCGGTGACGGAGGTCCGCTCGGCCACGGTGAGCACGTGGGCATCCGCGCCGACGATCCGTGAGACGTGGTCGGCCATGAAGTCGTGCTCGTAGGGCTGGGCCTGATGGGCGGAGAACGCCTCCTCGGACTCCCAGCACTCGAAGAACCGGAACCGGCACGGTTGTTCGACATCCTCGGACCACCAGTAGTCCACGCAACCCCGGTCCTGGCGGCTCCTGCCGGCGACCGCCTTCAGGGCGGCCACGGTCTCCTCCCTCTCGCCGGGTGGGAAATCGAGGTAGCCGGTCAGTGCATACAAAGGAGTCCCCCATCGATCCGCATCCGGAGGGGCCGACCCGGGCGAACCGGCTGATCCCGACACTCCTCTCGGCCGCGAAACATAACATCCGGTGGACGTCAGGGGAAGAAGGCCGGGGACGGGGGATCGATCGCCCGGGTGGTACTACCGTGGCCCCATGACGACCTTCGGTGTCCAGCTGCCCAACTTTTCGGGAATCGATTCCGCTGACCTCTTCGAGCACATCGTCGACCTGGCCTTGGCCGCGGAGACCTCCGGGTTCGACTCGGTGTGGGTCATGGACCACTTCTTCCAGCTGCCACCCCTCGGAGGCCCGGACCAGCCCATGATGGAGTCGTACACGCTCCTCGGGGGTGTGGCGGCGCGAACCCGGCGGGTGCAGCTCGGAACCCTCGTCACGGGGGTCACCTATCGGAACCCCGGCATCCTGGCCAAGATCGTCACGACGCTGGACGTCATCTCGCGGGGTCGGGCCATCCTCGGGATCGGCGGTGCCTGGTACGACGTCGAGCACCAGGGACTCGGCATCGACTATCCGGGTGACGGAGTTCGCCTGGACATGCTGGCCGAGGCCGTCCAGATCTGCCGGGCCATGTTCACCGGCGACGACGTGAGCTTCACCGGGGAATACTTCCGGTTGGATCACGCCCGCAACCTGCCCCGACCCGTGCAACCCGGCGGTCCGAAGATCATGATCGGCGGCGGTGGAGAGAAGCGCACGCTGCGGCTGGTGGCCGAGTACGCCGACAAGTGCAACGTGAGCGGCAGCGCGGAGACGTTGGCTCACAAGATCGAAGTCCTCCATCGCCACTGCGCCGACGTCGGGCGCGACCCCGGCGGGATCGATGTGACATGGATGACGCCCTTGATCCTCACGACGTCCGAAGAGAACACGGCCGACGTGCGGACCATGGTGGAAGCCAGCGGCTCTCCCGAGGAGACTGCCGGCTTCACCATCGGCCAGCCCCACGAGATCCCCGATCTGGTGGCCGGTCACATCGAGGCCGGCGCCGACGAGGTGATCTTCAGCTTTGCCTTTGCGGACACCGCCGGCATCGCCGCGGTGGGCGAGGCCTTCGGCCTCCCCCGCTCCCCGTCGACATGAACGCCGGACGGTGGACGGCACCGGCAACCGGCTGACCGGTCCCCGTCCGGGCAACGGTCGTCGTGGCAACATCTCGGCGTGACCTCCGCATCAAGCTGGCGCAGCCGTCTGCTCGCACCGACCTCGGCGGCGCCGGCGGTTGCCCTGGCCGGGTGGTGCATCTTCGCCTGGTACCTGTTCGCGCAGGCACTGGCCGGACCGGCCATCACCTGGAACGACTCGGCGGTCTATGCCCACATCGCGTCCCGTTCACTGTGGAGCATCGGGTTCTGGGCGGGCCAGCGACCGCCGGCCACACCGTTGCTGATCAAGCTGACCGGCTCGTCCAGCGGGTTTCTGGCCGCCCAGGCGCTGATCGCCGCCCTCTCGTGGGGCTTCCTGGCCTGGACGGTGGGCCGGTTGGTCAGCCGAGGATGGCGACGAACCGCGGCGGCCTGGACGATTCTCGCCTTCGCCACCGCGTTCCCGGTGACGCTGTGGAACCGGTCGGTGCTTTCCGAGTCGCTCTCGATGAGCTTGTTGGCGTTGGTGTTCGCCACCCTGATCTGGACGGCCCGCAGATTGACCTGGCCCAGGGTGGCCGCCACCACGGCAGTGTGCCTGTGCTTCGCGGCCACCAGGGACGCTCAGATCTGGACGGTCGCGTTCCTGGCCGTGGCCGTCGGCGCCGGTGCGATTGTGGCCGCGGGCAAGAAGCGCAAGGCGGCCCTGCGGGCCGGAACGCTGTCCCTCTGCCTGGCCGGGGTCGTGGCGCTCACCGGATGGGGAACCGTCTCGTCGCACCGGACCGAGCAGAATATGGCCGACGCCCTCTATGTCCGGATATTTCCGTTTCCCAGCCGAGTGGCGTGGTTTGCCGCGCACGGGATGCCCGAGCAGCGTCAGATCGATGAGCTGGCCCGGACGACCGCCGCGGCTCCCGGTGCCGCCAAGGTGGTCGGCTTCCCCGTCTCGGACCCGGTCTTCGCCCAGCTGGAGCATTGGATCCACTCCAAGGGCACCGGTACGTATCTCCGCTGGCTCCTCACCCATCCCGGCTACGTGGTGACCGAGCCGCTCCTGCGGCCGGAGCGGTCGTACAACTTCGCCAACGGGGACCTCACGTTCTACGCGTCGTCGACGGACGGCCTGGCATCACCGTTGACGTTCGTGATGTGGCCGCCCCTCATCGCGCTGGTGGCGTTGGCCACCGTGGCCGCCCTGGTCAGCGTGGTGTCAGGGGCATGGCGACAGGGGGTGTGGCGTATGGTGCTCGCCCTCATCGTCATCGGCATCCTCTCCATGCTGGTGGCGTGGCATGGCGACGGGCAGGAGGTGACGCGGCACACCGTCGAGGGATTCGCCGAGTTGCGCCTCGGGATATGGATCGTGATCCTCCTCTGGTTCCTCGGCGCACCACCTCCCCGACCAGGCGATGCCCCAACCGAGGTGTCGGCAGACCGGCAGGAGGCGGTGGTGTGAGCCGGCGCGTTCACCCCCGCACCATCGAGCCGGATGTTTCCCGCCGTCGGGAGATCGCCCCGGCCAGTCGATCGAGCACCGTCACGGTGTCCTCCCAGCCGATGCACGCGTCGGTGATGCTCTGACCGAAGACCCGGGGGCCCACCCCGAGGTCCTGGCGCCCCGAGACGAGGAAGCTCTCGACCATCAGGCCGACAATGCCTCGCTCACCTCCGGCCAGGCGTCTGGCCAGGTCGGAGAGGACGAGTGGCTGCCGGCGGTGGTCCTTCCCACTGTTGCCGTGGCTGGCATCGACGATGACACGACGGGCGAGTCCCGCCCGTTCCAGGCACTCGAGGGCACTGGCGACGCTGGGCACGTCGTAGTTCGGTCCGGCCGCGCCGCCCCGGAGGACGAGGTGCCCGTCGGGGTTCCCCTGTGTCGTGATGATGGCCGCCCGCCCCTCGTCGTCGATGCCCGGGAAGACCTGGGCGCCGGCGGCAACGGCGATGGCGTCCACCGCCACCTGGACGTCACCTTCGGTGGCGTTCTTGAAACCGATGGGCATCGAGAGACCGCTGGCCAACTGCCGGTGGATCTGGCTCTGCGAGGTGCGGGCGCCGATTGCCCCCCAACTCACGGTGTCGGCCAGGTACTGCGGCGTGATCGGGTCGAGGAACTCGCAGCCCACCGGGACCCCGAGCGAGACCACGTCGAGCAGGAAGGCCCGGGCTGCGAACAGGCCGTCGTTGACCCTGAAGCTCCCATCCAGCCCCGGGTCGTTGATGAGCCCCTTCCACCCGACGGTCGTGCGTGGCTTCTCGAAATAGGTCCGCATGACCACCAGCAGCTCGTCTGCGAAGCGGTCGGCCAGGCTCGCAAGTCGTTCCGCGTAGTCGAGCCCCGCCACGGGGTCGTGGATCGAACAGGGTCCGACCACCACGAGCAGGCGGTCATCGCTCCCGTCGAGGATCGATGCCACAGCCTGGCGGGAGCGGATGACGACGTCTGCGATCTCGTTGCTGGCCGGGAGCTCGTCGGCGAGCCCCCGGGGCGAGATGAGGCTACGGATATCGGCGATACGCGTGTTCTGGGCCAGATGCCTCGGGTCCACGGTCTCCTCTTCCTTCCCGCAGGCCGAGCGATCCGTGGATGACCGGCCTGCCACGTCATGGGCAAAGCAAAAGGCAGAGGCTCAACGCCTCTGCCTTCGTAGCCGGTCCTAGATGAGTGCGCGATCAGTGCGTGGAAGCGCTCCGAGGCCCATCCAGAGCCGGCTCGTTAAACCACCAATAACAACGCACGACATCAAGGATATCACCCGGTGTTTCGACGCGCCTGCCCATCTTCCCCTCGGGGCGCGGTCCTCGGCCAGGTCCTATCGGCGCACACCCCATCCCTGCTACTTTCGTATCCGGAAGTGGCGCGTCGGCGCAACCGAGGGGAGGGGCGGACATGTTCGATCGGTACAGGTCAACGGGCCGGTCCGAGCACTCCTCCGAGCACCGGTGCCACCGGCGGCATCCGAGGGTGATCGGAATCCTGGCCGGCCTCCTCGGCGCGACCCTGGCTCTCGTGCCGGCCGCATCGGCGGGGGCGGACCCGCCCGGCGGGTCGGCCCCGAAGCAGGTCCTTCAGGCGATGGTCACCGCCGACCTACGGCACCACCCGTCCGCCACCATCCCGGGGCTTCGGCCCGCCGACCGGCAGCGGGCCGGGCACGGTGCCCACTCCGACGCTCAACCGTCGTGCACGTTCAACGGCGTCACGGACGTCGTTCCCGACGTCGTACCGGGGTCGGCAGTGGCGATCAGCTGTTCGGGGTGGGCGGCCGACGCGCCGATCGCGGCCGCCGAAGTCAGCCCGCTCGCGCTCTCGTCGGACTCGGGTGCCGACATCGATCCGAACATCCAGACCTTCACCGCCGACGGGAATGGAGGCCTCACTGCCTCGTTCACGGTTCCCGATCCGTTCGTGGCGCCCGACCCGAACGCGGTCTGCCCCCCGACGCCCGCTCAGGTGGCACAGGGGGACCCCTGGTGCGGCCTGGTCCTGATCGATACCAACGATCCCAACAGCGGTACGGCGGTCCTGTTGGACTACGCATCGTCGGCGCCACCTCCGCCGCCTGCAGGGTCGGCCACGGCCGTCGGGATGGCCTCGACCCCGGACGGTGGTGGGTACTGGTTGGCATGGTCGAACGGGGACGTGACCGTCCACGGAGACGCACAGACCTACGGAGATGCGTCCCAGTTGCAACTCAACCAGCCGATCACCCATATCGTGGCGACTCCCGACGGAAAGGGCTACTGGTTGGTGGCCTCCGACGGCGGGACGTTCGCCTTCGGGGACGCCGGCTTCTACGGGTCGATGGGGGGTCGGCATCTCAACCAGCCGGTGGTCGACATGGCGCCCACGCCCGACGGCCGCGGCTACTGGTTGGTCGCATCCGACGGTGGCATCTTCGCGTTCGGCGATGCGCGGTTCCTGGGGTCGATGGGGGGACAGGTCCTCAACTCGCCGGTGGTCGGACTGTCCGCCGACCCGGCCGGCGGCTACTGGGAAGTGGCCTCCGACGGTGGGATCTTCGCCTTCGGCGCCCCCTTCTTCGGTAGCACCGGGGCCATCCACCTCAACCAACCGGTGAACGGGATGGCGGCCACGCCCGACGGGCTGGGGTATTGGTTCGTGTCCTCGGACGGCGGTATCTTCGCCTTCGGCGACGCCGGCTTCTCCGGCTCGATGGGCGGGACGGTGCTGGCCGCTCCCGTCGTCGGCATGGCGGCCGACAACTCGACCGGCGGCTACTGGGAGGTGGCGTCCGACGGTGGGATATTCAGCTTCCGGGCTCCGTTCCTCGGGGCGTCGTGATCGTCGACCGGACACCGATCATGCCCACTCCGGACGCCGGCCCAGGGAACTGACATGCCCTACGCCGTCGTGCTGCAGGTGAAGATCGACCCCGGACTCGACGCCCGGAACCGACAGTCGATGCTCGAGCAGGCCGTTGTTCCCGAGGTGACCGGACTGCCCGGCTTCCAACTGGCCTCATGGTTGAATGACGGGCACGGAACCGGTGTGTGCCTCTTCGAGTTCGACGCCGAGGAGAACGCCAGGGCCGCGATGGCGGCCCTGACACCACCGGGCGGCCCGGTGGCGATCGGATCCGGCGTCTTCGCCATCGAACTGGAGGCGGCCCGCTGAAGCCCGGTGGGCCCGCACCGAGTCCCCGCCGAGCCGAACCCGGTGACGACCCCCTGAGGGGAGAAGCGCTTGCCGGTCTCGGGCGGGGGTTCCGCCGCGGGGCCCGCTCCGGGGAGATCATCCGCCGCTTGACTAACTAACTGAGTCAGTCTTAATCTGCGCTCATGCCCAGGCGTACGCCGCCGAGCCGACTGGCGGACATCGCCCAGGCCGCCGGCAAGGTCTTCACCGAGAAGGGCTACCGGCGAACCCTGATGACCGACATCGGTGAGGAGCTGGGCCTGAGCCATGCCTTGCTGTACAAGCACGTGGAGAGCAAAGAGGCGCTCTTCCAGCTGGCCCTGCTCTATGCCATCTCCCCCGATGCCATTGTCGGGCTCCCGAGCCCCTTGCCGACACCTGCTCCCGGCGAGGCGCTCAAACCTCTTGCCGACTGGACCGCCGGCAACACCACCTTTCCCGTGCTGAGGGCGGCGCTGACCGCAGATGACTGCAGTGACATCCGCGGCGAGTTCAACGGAGTCGTCGACGAGTGCTACTCCGTGGTCGAGGACAACCGTGCTCTGCTCGCCCTGCTCGAGCGATCTGCCATCGACTTCCCCGAGCTCAGGGAGTTGTACTTCGGCAAGTCACGGCGCGGGCAGGTCGAGATGCTGGCGGAGTATGTGGAACGCCGGTCACGATCGGGCCATCTCCGTCCGTTTCCGGACCCGGCCCTCGCCACCCAGCTCATCGTCGAGACGGTGGCCTGGTTCGCATGGCATCGGAGGGAGCATCCCGCCCCGATCGACGTGGACGACGGCGCGGCCAGGCAGAGCGTGCTCTATCTCCTTGCCGCCGCCTTCATCCCCGACGACGTCCCGGAGTCGAAGAAGGGGCCGGAATGACCGTCAGCGTCGACGCCCAGCCGATCGGCACCGGGACTGACGGTGGCCATCAGGCCGGACCCGGCCCCGAGCTCGCTCCGGTGGACCGGCGGATCTACGTCGTGTCGGGCGCCCTGTTCGTCGTCCTCATCGCCCTCTCCGGTCGATACGGCTTCCACCGTGATGAGCTGTACTTCCTCGACTGCGCCCGCCACCTCGCCGCCAGCTACGTCGACCAGCCCGTCCTCACCCCGCTCATGGCCCGACTCTCCCTGTGGGCATTCGGTGTCTCGCTTCCCGGACTGCGGCTGTGGTCGGCGCTCGCCGGGGCCGGCACGGTGGTCCTGGCCGGTCTGTTGGCCCGCGAGTTCGGCGGGAAGCGGACGGCCCAGCTCCTCGGTGCCCTGGGTGCGGCCACCATGCCGGCACTGCTCGGAGCCGACCACCTCTTCGGACCCACCGGCTTCGACATGTTCTTCTGGACCGCCCTGTCCCTCCTCGTCGTGCGCATCGGTCGGACCGGCGACTCGAGGCTGTGGATTCCCGCCGGCATCGTCCTCGGGTTCGGGTTGGCCAACAAGCACAACATCGGGCTGTTCGCCGTCGCTCTGGCGGTGGGGATCGTGGCCAGCGGCGGGGGCCGGCAGTTGGCCAACCGCTGGTTCGCCGCCGGAGCGCTGATCGCGGCAGCCTTCACGGCGCCTGACCTCTGGTGGCAGGCGACCCACCACTGGCCGACCATCGAGATGACCCACCGGTTGAACCAGGAGAACGGCGGGATCGGCAACATCGGCACCTGGATCGTCGGCCAGCTGTTCGAGGCGAACCTGGCGCTTGGTGTGGGTGTGGGTGCTGGGGATCCGGTATCTGTGGCGATCGGACCGTCCGCTGTGGCGGGCGCTGGTGTGGGCCTACGGCCTGCTCTTCGTGCTCTTCGCCCTGACCACGGGGAGCAAGGTCTACTACCTGGCCGCCGCCTACATCTATCTCGTGGCCGCGGGAGCGGTCAGCGTCGAGAACTGGCTCGATGCCGCACCGGTGCGCCGCAGGCGCCTCCTGGCGCTGACGGCCCTGACCACCGCCCTCTCCCTCCCTTTGGTCCTCCCGGTGCTGCCGGCCGGCGACATCGGCTGGACCTACGGCGCCAATCAGCAGCTCGGTGAGACGGTCGGGTGGCCCGAGCTGGTCCAGACGGTCGGCTCCGTGTGGCACTCGTTGCCCGCCGATCAGCGCCACCGTGCCGTCATCTTCACCGCCGACTATGGCGAAGCCGGCGCCATCAACGAGCTCGGCCGGGGGAGCGGGCTGCCCGCGGCGGTGAGCGGTCAGAACAACGAGTGGTTCTGGGGTCCCGGCAATCCCACGGCGACGACCGTCGTCGCCGTGGCGCCGGGCCCGGTGGACGTCACCGGCTACGCCGACCAGCTGCGGCGCTCTTTCCGAGAGGTTCGCGTGGTGGCCACCATCAGGAACGGGGCGGGGATCCACAATCAGGAGTGGGGCGGCCACGTCTACCTCTGCACCGGACTGAAGCGTCCGTGGGGCCGGACCTGGGCCTCGCTGAGGCACGACAGCTGACCCGACCGGTGCTCCTAGCGGTCCGGATCG
The DNA here is from genome assembly GCA_963745955.1 of uncultured Acidimicrobiaceae bacterium. Taxonomy (GTDB): domain Bacteria; phylum Actinomycetota; class Acidimicrobiia; order Acidimicrobiales; family RAAP-2; genus Bog-756. The sequence goes on from CAVUZI010000003.1 coordinate 41,533, forward strand.
CGCCCGGTGACCGAAGCGATCCTGCGAGCGGCCAGTGAGCGCTCCGTGTCGTCGAACAGGTCGGCCCACCTGGTCTGTTCGATCTCCCTTTCCAAGGTCAGCTCCGAGCGGTTCCGGTCGACGAGCCACCGGGTGACCGGGAGAACGCCGTGCTGCGTGAGGATGGTCTTGGCCGCTCGGACAGCGCCGAGATCATTGATCAGCCCAACCCATACGAACGGGTCGAAACCCAAAGCCCGGATCTCTGCGATGAGGTCGCCGCAACGGAGATGGAACTGTCCTTCGAGTGTGCTCCCATCTGCCGGCACGGCCACTTCCGCCTCAATCCGGCCACCCTCCATCATGGATCGGGCGCCGACCCGCTCACTCCGAAGGGGCCACCCACAGGAACCGCAGTACACGAACTCGATGGGGGAGGGTCCATGCTCGGATCCGCCCCGAGCGTCGATTCGCTCATGGCGGAGGTTCTCCCGAAGCGGTTCACGACAGTTCGGGCAGATCGGACCCAACGGGTCGCCAGCGCGTGACTCCACCGACATACCGACATTGTCCCAGACGAGCAGGTCTGACGCCCCGGCGGCCGTTGGCGGTGGCCGACACCGGGCGGAGGGCGTGGTCAGGAAACGAGCGCCAACACCCGGGTGAGATCCCGCTGCTCTGCTTTCAGTCGCAGCACTGTCCCGGTGATGCCGGCTTCGTCGACCTCCCTGGTGAAATCGGTCAGATCCCGCCGATAGGCATCCACCACCGCACCGCCGGGGTTTCGCTCGGTGTAGAACGCATAGTGCAGCAGCGCCCCGATCGTGCCGAGCGGTCCGGGGTCCGGTCCGACGACCCGGGGCATCAGGCGAGCAGTGTGGGCATTGTGGAGCTCGAGACGGGCGGCCCCACCGTAGGGGTCGGCCCCGGCGTACTCGACCTTCCCTACGGTTGCCATGATCGCCGCGCCCATACAGAGGATGCACGGTTCGAGTGTGGTGAGCACGGTGAGGTCCTCATGGCGAAGGGTCGGGAGAGAGCTGGGCCAGAGCGTTCAGCTCTGCGTGGGCGAGGTGGCTGTAGGACAGCTGACCCGGCGCCGGGTCCCGGACGTATCGCCGACCGCGACCCCGAGCCACGATCCGTCCATCACCGTTGACCACCACGGAACCCACCGGGGTCGTTCCCATCCTCATCGCTTCCCAGGCCAGGTCAAGTGCCTCGATCCATGGTTCGGACAACTCCACAGCACCATCCTTGCCCAGTCGATGACTCCGACGCGGCCGGGGCGAGTTGAGGCATCCGCAATCATCGGAGAGCGGGTATCCTGGAGGCTCGTTGGGGGATCTTCCGGTGATGCGACCGAGGAGCCTGGTCTGTCCGGTGGGAGAAGGCATCACTGTCGGACCTGTCGGGAGGCCGAGAACGGGGGCCGGGCTGATCCCCACCGGATCGGTCGAAAGCGAATCGGAGGAGCTTCGGTGACACTGTTGTCCATGTCGGGACTGGTGGTATTCCTCGGTGGACTGTTCGGTCTCGCCGGTCATGGCATCTGGCGGGCAGTCAAGGCCGAGGCCGAGGGCGACGGGGTTGCCGAGTGCCGTCCGACCGGACGCCCTGTGGGGATCCCCGACACAGTCCCGCCCGAATGGGTCATGGCCTATCGGACCGATCGGGACGGGTGAGCTGCGTCGACGTGCCGGCACACCGGAGTGTGCGCCGGCACGTACCGGTCGACAATCGCGTGGGCCGAGGTGCATACTCGGATGCGTGGGTGCAATCCCGAACCGCCTCAGCATCCCGGACAGCAGAGGTCACGGGGCGTCGCTACGGGTGACGAGGCACGCACGGCAGCACAAGGTGGTGCTGAGCCACTGGCGAGATGGGGTCTGCGTGGCGTCGACGCCCATCGACCTTGCCGAAGTTCCCGCGCTGATCGGCCTGCTGGCGGAGGCGCTTGGCGATGCCGCGACCCAGCCAGATCGAGAGTCCACCGGCAGACCGCCGCGACCCTCGCCCTGGTCGAGGATCCGGGATCTGTTCCGCCCCACGCTGGCGAAGGTCGTCGACTTTCCCGTCATCCGCGGTGGCCGGCGAGAGCAGACGACCCGGCGGTAGGTCTTGCCGGCGGATGGATTCGCCGAGCTCCGGACGGGCACGGCCGGGACGGGGGGCTTACGCTTGACCGACCATGCAGACCCAGATCGCTGTCATAGGAGGAACGGAACCGCCGGCGTCTGAGATCGCGGTGGCCGAGAAGGTGGGCTTCGCGCTGGCCGGTGCCGGGGCCATCGTGGTCTGCGGCGGGCTCGGCGGGATCATGGCCGCTGCCTGTCGTGGCGCCAAGTCGGCAGGCGGGCTCACCGTGGGGCTGCTGCCCGGGCGTGACCCGACTGCTGCCAACCCCTGGGTCGACGTGGTCATCCCGACTGGTATCGGCGAAGCCCGCAATGCGCTTGTCGTTGGTTGCGCGTCGGCCGTCATCGCAGTTGACGGAGAGTACGGGACCCTCTCCGAGATAGCCCTGGCGTTGCGTTCGGGCACACCGGTGATCGGGATCGGGACGTGGTCCCTGACCCGACCCAACGGTCACCCGGACGGCGGGATCGTGCCGATGGACGACCCGGCAGAGGCCGTGGCCGTAGCGGTGGCCCTTGCCTCCGGTTGACGGATCACCGGCCATCGGGGGTGGCGCACCTGACGGGATGCAGGTCAGATCGGGCGCCCGGGTGCCCCATCGGCCAGGATGGCAACGTGGCGGTTAGCCCTGACCCCTGTCCGAAAGCCACCTGGAGTGATCCTGAATGCGTGGCGCGCTACCTGGCCCGGATCGGTGGCCTGGAGCCACGCGTCGGCGGGGGAGGAGGTGCTGGCAACGCTGTTGCCGGACTCACCCCGGTCTGTCCTCGACCTCGGATGTGGGGACGGAAGGCTGGCGGCACTCGTGCTCGACCAGCGCCCCGGCGTGGAAGAAGTGGTCGCGGTGGACGCATCGGCAGCCATGCTCGGACACGCCCGCAGCCGATTTGCCGGGGACCAACGGGTTGCCGTTCGAGAGTGGAATCTGGACGATCCGCTGACCCCTCTCGGGGCGTTCGACGTGGTCATCGCCGGCTTTTCGATCCACCATCTGGAGGATGGCCGCAAGAAGGCCCTGTTCGGGGAGATCGCGCGGCAGCTCAATCCCGACGGGCTGTTCGCCAACCTGGAAGTTGTCGCCTCTGCAACTCCCGAGCTCCATCGCCAGTTCCTGGATCTGATCGGCCGGGCCGAGAACGACCCCGAGGACCGACTGGCCGGTGTCGAAGACCAACTCCGATGGATGCGGGAGGCCGGACTCTCCCAGGTCGATTGCCTGTGGCGCTGGCGAGGGTTCGCTCTCCTGGCCGGCCGCGCTCCCTCGGACCACCGTTGAGACGTGACGACGGCTGTCACTCTGCCGAGGGAAGCCGCCAAGGAGGGTTCTTGCGGTTCGCTCCACCGTGGAAGAGGCACAGGTGATGGCCGTCCGGATCCCGCAGTCGGGCCTCCCTCCACAGCCAGTCCATGTCCTGTGGCGGTTGGTCGAACTCGATGCCGGCACCGACCAGACGGAGACAGAGGCCATCGAGGTCATCCGACTCGAAGTAGACGGTCATCTGCTCGTCCTGGGGCACCGATTCGACTCTGTCGATGGAAAACGTCGACTCTCCCTCGGGGCACTCGAACCGAAGGTAGTGGTCATCCTCGACGATGAGCCGAAGTCCGAGCGCGGAGTAGAAGCGTCGGGAACGGGCAAGGTCCACTGCGCCGACGGTCACCTGATTGAGCCGCATGCCACTGCATTGGATCAGGTCTCACTCCCATCGATCAAGGCTCCTCCCGATCCGTGGAGGGCCTGATCACCACAGAACGGCGTGGCACCAACACGACAAGTGGCTACTTGCCAGGCGGCATTTGACGGACACCGGCCGGTGGCCCACGATTCACTCATGACGATCCGGCGGGATCTCGACACCCTTGTCGATGAGTTGGAACCCGAGTACGCCGACGCCACCAACTCCGCCGGCCAGGCACGGGTCATAGCCGCCGCCGCCCTCCGGGGCGTGTACCTGTTGGCCGACGCGCTCGATGCCCTGACGCAACAGATGACCGATCTCGACGGGAGTGACCATCAGTTGGTGAACGAGCTCAGGACGGAGATCGCCGATCTTCGGCTGAAGATCGAGCACCTCAGAGTGACGACGAAGAGGACCCGCAGATAGTCCGGGTTCGGGTTCGTGTTGGCCGCCTGCACTGGTGCGAACTTGCCACCACAACTATCATTCCGCCAGTCAAGTGGAGCTGTCGGGCAGGTGGGCACCAACGATTTCGTTGAGAGGTCGGCAACGTGGAACCGTCACCAATGTTTGAGTCAGTACTCGTGGGATCCGATGACTCCCAAACCGCCCGCCAGGCGGTAGAAGCGGCAGCCGCCATGGCGGAACTGGCCGGAGGCAAGCTTCACATCGTCACCGCCTACGACCCGAAGACGGTGCGCCCCGAGCACCTGCCCCGTGAGCTTCAACTCTCGACCACGACCCATCCGGCGGACCTGCTCCTCGATGAGCTCGCCACGATGGCCCGGAAGCACGGGCTCGAGGTGGTCGTGCATGCCGCAACCGGTGACCCGGCGGAGGCAATCGTCCGAATTGCCGAACAGGAGAATGTGGACCTCATCGTCGTCGGCAACAAGGGCATGAAAGGTAGCCGCCGGATCCTCGGGAGCGTCCCGAATTCAGTTGCCCATGCAGCGCCCTGTTCGGTGCTGATCGTGGACACGACCTGACCGCTACCCGCCGGGCCCGGGCGGTCGACCTTGACAACGAACATGGTACTAGGCATAGTAGTTCTATGTGCTCCACGGGCTCGGGTTCCCAATGACGCTCGTGGACCGACCGCGGACGGTTCCAGAGACCGACGACGCTCAGCTTCTCTTCCAGGAAGCGAAGCAGCGGCGGAAGCGGAGATGGCTCATCTCGGGGATCACGACGTTGGTCCTCCTCGTGCTCATCGTGGTCACGCTGGGACTCACGTCGGGGGGAGGCGGTGGCCGGCTGCCGACACCGGTGGGCGTTCCGGTGTCCGCCGGAGGAACGGCATACCCGGCGGTGAACCTGAGCTTCCGGCCCGTGCTCTGCTATGCGCCGCCGCTGACGTTGGCTGTGGGACAGGCGGCCTCCACCGGTGCGCTGCCCGCCTGTTCGGCCTCGACCGAGCTGACGACGTCCAACCTTCAGGTGACGCCGAACTCCGGCAACGTCAACGGATACAGCAACAACACGAACATCCCGGCAGATCCGCAATTCGCCACCTATCCGTCGACTCCGACCGACGAGGCCAACCAAGACGATGTGGTGCTCCTGCCCGGAGTCGCAGCCGAAGGTTCCGGGCGCTACGTGCTCGGACCTGCTGCTCTCACCCAGCGAGGTGTCAAATCCGCTTCGGCCCGGGTGATCAACGGTCTGTGGACGATCGATCTCGTCCTCACTCCTGCCGGGTCCACGGCCTGGGACGCGTTGACCAGGCAGCAGTTCCACCAGCTCATCGGCATCGACCTCAACGGTCGGGTGATCTCGGCTCCGATCACCCAGCCCGTCCAGGCCTCATGGACTTCCTTCGACGGTCGGGTGCAGATCTCGGGTGCGTTCACCGGGCACCAGGCGAGGGCGATCGCCGCCGAGCTGTAGGGGACGCGAACAAGGCGTCCCTACGATCGAGGACCGGCGGTCAGCGGTCAGGCCCTGGTCACCGCGGACGGCGGCGGAATGGTGCCGGGGCCCGTGCTCAGGCACGCGGCCTTGGCCGCCGGGTCAGCGGCGGCCGGGAGCTTGGGCGGCGTCAGGAACGCCGGCTTGGACCGTAGGTCCACCATGTCGAACAGGCCGGCGGCGTTGGCGTCGCGACGGGTGAGTGCCGGCAGGTTCCACTTCTCCTCGACCGTCTTGAGGATCGAGGTGTGGTCGTACACGGTGTGGGAGACGAAGTCCTTCCTGGCGTAGGGGCTGACCACCCCGGCCGGAACCCGGAACCCGTACTGGTCGAACGTGCCCGGTGGGTCTCCCGGGGCCAGGTCGGGAGGGATGTCGTCGGGAGGGATGGCCGCCGGGGGTGGAACGTGGTCGTAGTAGCCCCCGTGCTCGTCGTAGGTCCAGATCAGCATGGTCTTGGGCCAGTTGGGGCTCGACATCACCGCGTTCACCACCTTGCCCATGAACTGGTCCCCGAACTGGATGTCTTGGGGGTCCTCCTCGGAGGAATGGTTGTAATCGGGCTCCACCAGGCAGTAGGACGGGAGGTTCCCGGCCGCGGCGTCGACGTAGAACTGGTCGATCTTCGTCACCCCCTTGAGGAGGGGACTGTCCGCCCCCAGGTAGGGCAGGTACACCCCGAGGGTCGGCGCGTTCGAGTAGTAGTCCTTCCAGGTGATCCCGTGCTTGTCGAACTGCTCGTAGATGACCCCGTTGGGTGGCAGGGTGAGCGGGAAGGAGTCGGTGATGAGCCCGAGTGAGGTGCCGGAGATGAGGTACCGGCGATTGGGGTCGGTCTGGGCCATGGCGGAGCAGAAGTAGCGGTCGGCGATGGGGAAGACGCTGGCCATCCCGCAGGTGAACGGGAGATCGTCCTTGGTGAAGTAGCCCATGGCCTCGGGGGTCGAACTGGTGACGAACCCCTGGCAGGTTCCGCCGTCGAACGCTTCGTGGGCCGCCGTCCAGTCGTTCCGGACCCCGGTGGTCTGGCATTCGGTGGGCATGTGGAAGGCGTGGACGTAATTCCCGTGCCCGTCGGGGTTCTTCGCTGTCGGTGTGCCGTCCGGCCCGAGGGTGAAGCCGTCACCCCTCCCGATGAGGCCCAGGAGGTTGTCGAAGGAGTGGTTCTCCATCATCACCACCACGATGTGCTCGATCTCCGGAACCTGATCGGTGCCTGCCGGCAGATCGGGCCGGGGGAGCGAACCCGGCTGTCTGATCACATTCGACTTCGGGGACGTCGACGTGGTGGTGGTCGGTGTGGACGACTGGCTCCCACAGCCGGCGAGCACCACCGAGGCGCCGGCCAGACCTCCCCCCAGGAACTGCCGTCGGCTCAGATTCACCAGGTTCCCCCGTCTTGCGGCGTCCCGTTGCTCACGCCCGGGCCGAGCAGTGTCGGTGCAGACATTACGTGGAACTCCTCGCCGGGTCGAGCCCTTCGCCTCGGACCCGCGTGTCACCGCGGGAGCAGGAAGTGCGCCCACATCGACGCTCCGAAGACCTGAGGCGCGGATCCAGGTCGACCGGATCCGTCCGCGGCCGCCGGGACCCGAGGGCGGCCGGCGTTGCCGCGCTCGGGATGCTCCGGCGACCCTGCCCCAAGGGAGTACGACCGCACGCCCGGTAGCGTTCAGATGGTCGTCCAGGACGGGTTCACGTGGTGGTCGAGGGTGGGCGACGTCGAGCCCCGAGGGACTCCGGCGGCTACTCGGTCGTCCGTCGACGGAAGAAGTGGGAGGCCAGGGGGGCTGCCGCGGCCAGGATGACCACGGACCAGATCAAGGAGGCCTCTACCGGGTGCTGCATGGGCCAGGCGTGAATGGTGCCGGACGGGTTCGGGTTGCCCCACAGGTTGCGGGCTCCTGCCGTCACTGCGCTCACCGGATTCCAGTCGGCGACCGCCTGCAACCATCCGGGCATGTGCTGAGTGGGCACCAAGGCATTGGAGACGAAGGCCAGCGGGAACAGCACGATGAAACCGAACGAGGCGGCCGACTCGGGGCTCTTGCTGTTCAGGCCGACACATGCCGCGATCCACGACAAGGAATAGGCGAAGAAGAGCACCAGGGCGAATCCCCCGATGATCGACATGAAGTTGGCGTCCGCCCGCCACCCGATGGCGAGGCCGGTAAGGGCGACGATGACCGCGCAGAGCACGGAGGTCATGAGGTCGGCGATGGATCGCCCGACCAGCACGGCCGCCCGCCACATCGGCAAGGTGCGAAACCGGTCGATCATGCCTTCGTGGAGGTCGGTGCTCAAACCCACCGCCGTGCCCATGGTCGACGTCACCAGGTTCAGGGCGAGGAGCCCGGCCAGGACGAAGTCCTTGTAACTCCCGCCTCCGGGGATGGGGATGCCGCCGCCGAAGATGAAGACGAAGAGCACCGTGAACAGGACGGGCTGGATCGTCACGTCGGACAGCTGCATCGGCTCGCGTGAAATATGCACCAGGTTCCGCCGGGTCATGGCCCACACGTCCTGTACGCGGCCCCAGACGACCCCTGCGGGTCTGCCGCGGGAAGCCGCTCCGACCTTGGTCTGCGTGAGTGTCGTTGTCGTCATGCGGTGGCTTCCTCCAGCCTGGGTCGGTCCGCCTGCCTTTCGGCGCTTCCATCCCCGGTCGCCTCGTCCTCGTCCTCCTCGATGTGCCCACCGGTGAGGGAGAAGAACACATCGTCGAGTGACGGCTGGCGAACCTCGATGTCGTCGACCAGTACACCCGCCCCGTCGAGCGCGCGCACCACCGATGTGGCCAACCCGGGGGAGCTGTCGACCGCGGCGCTGAGCCGCCGCCCGTCGTCGCTGACGTGGATCTGACCGGCGACGAGAGGCGCGAGCGCCGGAGCGGCGCCATCATGAGCCGTGGCCAGTGTCACCTCCAGGCGCGCGCTCCGGCTCGCCTCCTTCAGCTCCATCGGCGTTCCGTCGGCGATGACCCGGCCATGGTCCACGACGACGATCCGGTTGGCCAGGGCATCGGCCTCGTCGAGATACTGGGTCGTCAACAGCACGGTGACACCCTCGTTCAGCAGTACGCGGATGGCTTCCCACACCCGCTGGCGGCTCGTCGGGTCGAGACCCGTCGTGGGCTCGTCGAGGAACAACACCGGAGGCCGGGTCATGAGGCTGGCCGCCAGGTCCAAACGCCGGCGCATGCCACCCGAATAGCCCTTCAGCACCCGATCGGCGGCGTCAGTCAGGTCGAACTCCGCCAGCAGTTCCGTGGCTCGTGCCCGGGATGCAGCGCGCCCCATGTCGCTCAGCTCACCCACCAGGACCAGGTTCTGGCGTCCGGTCAGGAGCCCGTCCAAGGTGGCGTCCTGGGCGGCGACGCCGATGTGGCGCCGTACCTCTCCAGGGTGGGCGACGACATCGATCCCGGCCACCGTGCCGCGGCCCGAGTCCGGACGGGCCAGGGTGGTCAGAATCCGCACCGCAGTGGTCTTGCCGGCACCGTTGGGCCCGAGCAGCCCCAGGATCGTGCCTGTCGGCACGGAGAAATCCACGCCGGCCAGAGCCCGGGTCTGGCCGTAGCGACTTGGTGAGGCCCTCGGCCTGGATCATCAACTCGGGAGTAGCCATCCGTCTGCTCCTTACCTGCCGGTTAGTATGCTCGCACCTCAACCGGTATGGTAGGGGGACAACTTACCTGCCGTCAAGTAAATCCTTGACCCAATCTGTAGGATGTGAACCGTGACGCAAGCGCCAGCCCACGCCGCATCAGGTGAGTCGATCGAAGAGGCGGAGGAAGCTGGCGGCGGCGAGGACGGGCCACGGGGGGCCTCGACCAAGGAGCGAATCCTCGATGTGGCCCTCGACCTGTTCACGGAGAAGGGGTTCGACGGGACCTCCCTGCGGGAGATAGCCGAGCGATTGGGTGTCACCAAGGCGGCGCTCTACTACCACTTCGCATCCAAGGACGACATCTTGATGGCGCTGCACATGCGTCTCCACGATTTCGGCAAGGAAGCGCTGAGCTTGATGACCGAGGAGCCGGTCACCCTCGAGGTGTGGGGAACGCTGCTCGACCAGATCGTCGGTCAGATGCTGGCTCAGCGCAAGATCTTTCTCATGCACGAGCGGAACCAGGCCGCTCTCGAGAAACTGCACCGGGAGGACCACGACGCCGAGCACGACGACATCCAGGACAAGTTCCGCCAAGTTCTCGCCGACCCGCGGCTGCCGCTCCGCGACAGGGTCCGGATGGCCTGCTCTTTCGGTGCCATCTTCGCCGGGCTCTTCATGTCCGGTGACGCCTTCGCGCAGACGTCCAATCAGGAATTGGGCGATCTTCTCGGCGACGCCGTGCACGACATCCTCTCAGGGTGACCTCGACGCTCGCGTCCTCGACAGAGCACCGAAATCGACCCAGGATGTTGCCGTGACTCGGACCTGTGATCCGGTTGGAAGAATTCGGGGCGAAGACCGGTGACCGCCGGGCGCCAGCCGAGGCGGAGTAGAGACGAGTTACGCAGAACACTCCTGGAGGAGGGACGGCAGATCCTGATCGAGGAAGGACTCGATGCTGGCTCGAGCAACCTCACCTTCAAGAAGGTCTTCGAACGGGTCGAGATGAATACCGGCGTGCGTATCACCAACGCCTCGGTGATCCGGCGGGTGTGGGATAACCAGTCCGAGTTCCAGGCCGATGTGCTGGTTGCCATTGCCCAGGATGAGGCCAGGCCGGAGGTCGGGGGAGCGGTCGACGCGATCGCGGCCGAACTGGGTCATCTCGACCTGTCGACACCCGAGTCTCGCAGCCGAGCGCTTCGTGAGGTCTGTCGGATCGGTGGCAACGCCAGTAGTGCTGCCATCGCCAAGTCGACCAACTGGTCGCTCTGGATCACGGTCATCGCCATGGCGACCGCGACGACCACACCGGAGCAGCAGCGTCGAATCAAGACGGCGCTCATGGGCGGCTACCAATCCGTCGCCGAATTCTGGAACAAGAACTATGCCGCGCTCATGGAGATCCTGGGGTTGCGCATCCGCCAGCCCTGGACCATGTCGCAGTTCACGATGGCGGTCACCGCGTACTCCGAGGGGTGCTCGCTGCGTCAGCGCACCATTGACGATCTTGAAGTGATACTTCGACCGACCGGGCGTCACGGAGAAGACCAGGAATGGTCGCTCTTCGCCGTCGGATTGGAAGCCCTCGTTCACCAATTCTTGGAGCCGGACCCGGAATTCAAACCGCCGGCAGGCTCGGGCCAATGAGATCGACATGAATCTGCCGGCCGGCAGACCGGTTCGGGGCATGGCTCGCAACCTGCGGGATTGTTGGCTCACGTGGCGATGGCGTAGGTGATCACGATCGAAGATGACGAGGTGACTTCACCCGCCTCGACCGGGAGAGACGCGGCCGTGCGTCCCGAGGCGGCCGAAGCCACAGCCTGTGCCCTGTTGGGACGTCCGTTGCGTCCGCCCTCGTCTCTGATCGACAGGATGGCCCCTGGCGGAACGTGTGCCGATGTCCACCTCCGACGGTCTGGGCTAGGTGACGTTGTGGAAGTGCAGAAATCCCACGTTCACGTCAATGATTCGGGCGAACCCCTGATCGCCGCTGCTGCCGTCCACGATCCGGGTCGTGACCTCGTAGAGCAGGTGCTTGGCCAGACCGGGAATATCGTCAAGAAGTTGGTTCAAGCCCCGATGGGTGAGTACCAGAACCCGCAGTTCGGTCTCGGCCACAACAGTGGCGTTGCGAGGGTGTCCCGAAAGAACGGCCAGTTCCCCGACGACGTCGCCAGCGGTGACTGTCGCCACATGCTGTCCATCCCTGGTCACTGCTGCGGTCCCATCGAGGAGTATGAACATTTCAAATCCGACTTCACCCTGACAAGCCAGAACCTTCCCGACAGGAAGAACCAACTCGTCGGCTACTTTGCCAATCTCCTGTAGCTGGCCCTTGGTGCAGTTCGAGAACAGAGGTACCGAGGCGAGATGCCGCAGGTAGCCATCACGAATCACCATGCTCTTCCCTTCTGCCGTACCTCGGCTCATAGATCGCCGTGTCGTCCACTGCGAGCAGACTGCCGACCGTACTCCGAATGCCCCGATTCCGCTCGACGTTGCTCCACAAATGCTGCCGGGCCCGGTTGGTGTTGAAGGGAGCCGACCGGCACCGATCGGGCCAGCCAGGGCTGAGGTGTGACGCCACTCATGAGGGGGAGAGATGAGTGGCGCCAGTCGTTGGGAGCGGGCTGTCGGTACTCGCCCGCCCCCTTGACTGGCAACCGGTGACTATAAGGGGCCGCTCGAGCGAATCCATCCGCGCCAATGGGGGTTGCCATGAAAGGTTCATCCGCCCGTAAGCGATCTGTCATGTTCGCAAACTGGTTGTGCCTATGGACCACCACGCTAGTGCATGCGGGTCGAGCCGGGCCGCTGCCGGCAGACGGTGAGCCGGGAGCCGGGAAGACAAGCACGGAACCAGCCCACTCTGGCCAGCACCTGGTCGCTCGATCCCTGCCGTCGCCTGTTCCCTGGGCGCGACCGGCCTGTTCGCCACCTTGTCTCTACGTGAGAGCGGTCAACGGGTACAGAAGTGAGCCCATTCCGCTACCAGCCATCCACCAGGTGGCCACGACTGCTCGGTAGTGTCGCCTGGTCGGATCGCAAGCAAGGTAAAGGCGGTGCACAGTGATCGGTGTGCTAGGTGCGGTCACAACCATTTCGGGATTGACGGCGAACGGCTCAGTTCCGGGATTCCCGGCAGGTTCCTCGGCCTCGGCTTCGCAGAACATCGTCAACAGCGGAGGATCGGGATTCGTCGGCTCAGCATTGGGTCTGTCCTCGCTGGCCGGGGCCCTGGTCGAACTCGTGGCGGTCGTAGCCATGACCGCATTGGTGGGCATCCTCATCATCGCCGTCGTCGCCAATCGAGCCGATCCCGATCCGACCGGGCGCCGACCTCAATCCGTCTACTTCTTCGTGGTCTCGTTCGTCACGATCACGACCGCGATCGCCGGGTCCGCACTCATCGTGGGAGCAATCCTCTGGCTCACGGCCAATCACTCGTCATCAGCGAACAACGGCATTGATCGACTGCTGCTGGTCAGCATTCTCATTACCCTTGTGAGCCTTGCCCTACTCACCCTCCACATCCGGCGTGGGCTCCTACTTGCTCGGGCGGACAACTCATCGTTGAGCCCGTCCCGCCGCGTTGGGCAGAGCTACGTGTCCGTCGTTGCCTTCGTGTCGATCCTGGTGTTACTCGTTGCCTCCATCGTCTCGATCTACCTGGTCTTTTCAATCGCGGCACCCGGCACATTCGGCTCGTTTGGTGGCCGAGGGTCGGCTGCTCGCATCCTGGTCGAATCGGTGTACCTGGCTGCCGTTGCCGTCTTCGTGATCTGGAGGCACAGCTCACTCGTGACCCCAGGGCTCGGGATCTTCAGCAACAAGGTGAGCGACCCCGGCGCACTCGGAGCTGCACGGATCGGGGAGCCCCCGACCACCCAACTTCCGGGCTGACCCCCATCCGTCCGAGGGGTGGGTTGTGATGTCCGCAGAGGGATGGCTCACCGGGCGCCCGTCACGATCTCTCGTCGAGCGAGAGATCCCTGATCGGGGACGCTGCCATCCGGTCTCAGCGGTAGCAACGATCAGGCGGTGGCGGACTGAAGAGCAACCACCCAGTTGCTCAGATCGTCGGCTGGAAACGGCTCGATGAGGTTTGCTGGCATCGGACGACCATAGAGGTACCCCTGGGTTATGTAGCAGCCCAGCTGGGTCAGCGTTTCGACCTGGCTTCTCCGCTCAGCGCCTTCGGCGATGACGGAGAGGCGGAGCGACTCACCCAGTGCGATGATGGCTCGAACGATAGCGACGTCGCCCATGTCGTTGTCGATCTCGTCGATGAAGCTGCGGTCGATCTTGAGCGTTTCCACCGGAAACAGCTTGAGCCGACTGAGAGATGAATAGCCGGTACCGAAGTCGTCGATCTCCAAATGGAGGCCAAGACTTCGCAGGTCCTGCAATGTACCTATCACCTCTTCGTTGTTGGACATCAGAGTCGATTCGGTGATCTCAAGCCAGAGGCGCTCCGGGTTGATGCCGGATTCATCGATGGCGTGGCGGACCTGTTGAGGAAAGGCCGGGTCAAAAAGCTGACGGGCGGAGACATTCACCGACATGTTCAGCCGGGCCTGGTCGAGACCAACGGCGGTTCGGCGATGCTCCCAGATGACGGTCTGCCGGCATGCCTCGTTGAGCACCCAATCTCCCAGCGGAACGATCAGTCCGCTTTCTTCCGCCAGCGGTATGAACTCCCCTGGCATCAACAGCCCACGGACCGGGTGTCGCCAACGGACGAGTGCCTCGATGCCAACCAATGTGTTGTTGTGGAGCTCGACGATCGGCTGATAGTGCAGTTCAAGCTCATCGCGGTCGAATGAGCCGTGGAGCTCGCTGGACATGCGCAATCGGTGAAGATGACTCACGTCGTCACTGGGCCGGTACACCTCGACATGCCCGGATCCGAGCACCTTGGCTCGGTACATCGCCACATCTGCGCTTCGAAGCAGTTCGGACCCTGACTCTTTCCCGTTGATGGCAAGGGCGATCCCGATGCTGGCTGAGACAAAGACCTCGCTCCCCAAGATGTCGAGCGGTTGCTCCATCGTCTTCGCCAGCCGCTGGGCGATCTCGACCGCGTGAGACTCGTCGGTCACCTCGCACAGCACTGTGAACTCGTCACCGCCGAAACGGGCCAACGTGTCGCCGGAACGCAAGGTCTGCTGAAGACGCTGAGCGACCTGTTGTAACAGCCGGTCTCCCGCGTCATGGCCCAGGCTGTCGTTGACCAGCTTGAATCGATCGATATCCAAGAACATGACGGCAAGTTCGTGATGTTCACGCTGGCAACGCTGCAAGGCGAGTTCCAACCGGTCCATGAACAGCACCCGGTTTGGGACTCCGGTCAACAAGTCGTGAATGGCGGCATGGGTCAGACTGTCTTGGAGAGCTCGGCGCTCAGTGATGTCCTCCAGCTGACCGATCAGATAGAGGGGTGCACCCCGGGGGTCACGAACGCAGGAAACGCTGACCAGAGCCCACACATAGTGGCCCTTCATGTGCCGGTATCGCTTCTCGATCTGGTAGCGATCTACCGTGCCGGCGACGCACGCCTCGAACTCGGAGAGACTGAGGTCCTGATCTTCGACATGGGTGATGTCTCGTAGGGGGACTCCTGCGAGATCCCCGGGTTGGTGCCCGATCACGTCGGCGAACGCCCAGTTTACCCGTAGGAGGCAACCGTCGATCGTAGCCATGGCCATGCCGATCGGGGCGAACTCGAACGCATTGCGAAAGCGGGCTTCAGCATCGGCCAGGGCGACCTCTGATTTTCGCAGCCGGGTGCTGACCCAAGCCACTGTCTCTCCAACCACGACGCAGCAAGGGACAACATAGGCGACCGATGCCGCGCCAAAGCCTCGTGGCAGGTCACCCGCGGCCAACGGAGGTGCCACATAGGCCAAGGTGACCAGGGGAGCGAACAGCAACGAGGTGCCGGGCCTGTGGGCCAGCCCGATCCACACGAACGTCACCAGGTAGAACAAGCCCGCGAGAGATCCCTCATCCTGGCTGAACTGACTGAAGAGCGCGATCGCCGCAAAGGCCAGCGGCACGATCCAAAGTGTGGCCGATCGTCCCCAGGCATCCCAAGGCAGCAGCCATATTCCGATGCCGCAGCACACGGCGAGGAGCCCGATGAAGAGGACCTCATCGGGGTCCGCTCCCGGTGGGAAGGAAAGGATGGGCATCGTGGAGACGACCAGGAGTCCGCACGCGATCCAGAGGGCCCCCGAGAGCCGACCGATCAGACCCGGCGAGAGCGATTCGCCAGGCACATCTGGATAAGCGCCGTCATCCACCTCTCAACTATCGGCACGCCGCCCAGCCCCATTGACCCTGATCATTGGCCCCATCGGCAGTTGGGTGATCCTCGTTGGATGGGATTGGCCCTGACCAGGGATTACAACCGATTCCGTGTCGGTGTTGTGCCGTCGAAAGGCCGGTCCTCCACCGAGAGGGTGGCCTCGGGGAACACGGCGAGACCAGGCAGACCGTCAGGGAAGCGGCGCCGGGGTCAATCGAGCGCGTCCCGAAAGACGCTGAAACGGCAGGGGATGCGCCGGCCGCTTCCGCAACGGGAGCTGAACCCCTTTGAAGCCGTGCTGCCCGCGTCCCTTCCAGCCGGCCAGTGGACCCACTGCCGGTTCGCAGCGAGACCCGATGGTCAGGATTATGGCCGGGTGAACCGCAGCAAGACCTTCTGCCGGGTGTAGGAGTCCAACCAGGCGAGGGGATCCCGCCGATGATCGTGTCCGTGCCCATGTGCCGACACCGGGACGAAATCCAGCCTCAAATTGGCCACCGATATGGAGAAGCGGATGTGCCGACGACGCCAGCAATCTCGCCGAGCTCGTCGGGCCGCGGAAGGCCCAGATCGACTGCGCTTTCCGCGTACCGCGTCGGCATCAACGGAGAACCAAGCGGTTTGACCTGGCTACCGACCCGAACCACGATGCGCTGGGCTTGGGGTGGCGCGCGAATGTCTCCCGATCGACGCTGTGTAGTCCGAATTTGGGCCCGAACCCGTGGGACCATTCGAAGTTATCGAGCAGGCTCCACACGAAGTACCCGCGTATGTCCACTCCATCATCGAGAGCGCGCCGCACGCCACCCAAGACCTCGGCGAGATAGGCAATTCGCTCGACGTCGTCATCGGTGGCGATTCCACTCTCCGTGAGGAGCACTGGGATACCGGTCATCGCCGCAGCTCGTCGGGCACAGTGCTCGACCCCCTGCGGCCAATACTCGTATCCCATTTGGGTTGTGGGCACTCCCGGGTCGTTGGGAGCCTGACCCTCGGGTCCGAAGTGCACACGCGAGTAGCACTGGACCCCGATGAAGTCGTCTCCTCCGGTAGCCCGGAAGAACCTGTCCTCCAGAACCTCACGGGCCCCTTCGAGCACGCTCTCCCCACCCGGATCTGCCACCATCTCGTCCATGGACAAGGTCAGGCCTACGGGAAAGTCGCCGGGCCCCGACCGCAAGGCGTCGACCCCCAGGCGGTGTGCTCGCACCATGGCCTCGTTGATCGCCATGTGGCGAACAAAGTTGTCCTCGAACCCGGGCGAGGAGGCCCCGAGGTCGTAGGCCCTGACGCCGATGAGGTTGAGCTCGTTGATCGTGCAAGCCCAACCGATGAGGTCGCCGAGATGAGCGCCGGCCCGGGTCACGAAACGGGAGAATGCCTCCGGCGCGTCCACTGCCTCCCACCCGCCTCGCTCGGTGAGCCAGGTAGGGGTAGTGAAATGGTGGAAGGTCACCACGGGAACGATGTCCCGTGCGCGGCACGCCGCACAGATCCGGCGGTAGTGGTCCATTGCGGCGATGGAGAATTCGCCTTCAGCCGGCTCGATTCGGCTCCACTCGAGTGAGAACCGGTAGGCCCCGAGCCCCATGCCTGCAATGAGCTCGATATCCTCGGGCCAGCGATGCAGCGAATCACATGCGTCCCCGCTCGACTCCGCATAACCGGAGTTTGGGTCGTGCTCCTTTGCCCAAGAGTCGTTGTTTACGTTGCCGCCCTCGACCTGATGAGCTGCGGTCGCCGCTCCCCAGAGGAAGCCTTGGGGGAAGCTCAACTCCGCTGCAGCGGTGTCGGCTCGGTCCACGACCGATCACTGTAGCGCCGGGCGGTTGTCGCCGGTCAGTGGACGGTGGCCTCGTGACATACCCGACGGAACCGTCGTTCTTTTGTCTCGGTAGCGGATCCCCGGTGGGCCCCAGTGCGCGCGCCCTCGACGGCCGTTGCCCTCCCGAGGACAAGATCCCTGGTTGACGGTGAGCCGGCCTGCAGGCGGGGCACCGTCCCAGATGGCCCCTGAGCTGGGGTGTTGTAGCCATGAAGGCCCCTTCAGTCCGAAGAACGTCCTCAGTCGAACGGACAATCGCGGGTACCGATGGCTGCTGAGGGGTAGCCGGATCGAGGGCTCCCGCATCCCTGCCCTGGCTGCTCGGGATTTGGCGATGTCAGGATTATTGAGTGCCCCTACCAGGCACCATGGGTATCGGGGTCAGGGAACCGATTCGAGCACGATGTTGATCCCCTCAGCGTTGCAGTCCGCCGACGACATCACGACCAGGTCCGTGCGATGCGGACGTGGGTAACGGCCGGCGAACAGACGCGTTCGACGCAGCGGTAGTTTCCTGTACTGGGGCCGAGATCATCGAAGAGTCGTTCGCCGCCACCCAGCAAGACAGGCACAATCGCAAGATGCATTTCATCGATGAGCGAAGCACGAAGGTACTGCCTGATGGTGGCTGCGCCACCTCCGACAACGACATCATGCTCACCGGCCGCTTCGAGGGCTGCACTGAGAGCTGCCTCGATCCCACTGTCGACGAAATGGAAGGTTGTTCCCCCCTGCATTTCGATAAGGGCACGCGGTTGGTGAGTGAGCACAAAGACCGGGTGATGAAAAGGGGGTTCCTCTCCCCACCAGCCGGTCCACTCGCTCTCGCCCCACGGTCCACGTATCGGGCCGAACATGTTTCGACCCATGATGGTGGCACCTACACCGGATTCCCGCTGCGAGAAGAAGTCGTCGTCGAGTCCCTCACTGCCGCCTTCTCCGCCGATCATCTGATTGCCGCTGCGGGTGGCGAAGATCCATTCGTGGAGCTGAGTGCCCCCGATACCGAGCGGATGGTCGAGATCTTGATGGGGCCCAGCGGCGTAACCATCGAGCGAGATCGAGAGGTTGCGCACGAGCAACCTTGACATTGGCTCCTCCTTCCGTTCGCTCCCATCATTGCTGAGCTCGCCACACTCCTGCTGCCAACTTGGTGAGCTACGAACCGGTCCGGGGTGAGTTCCCAGCACCGGGAGCGGGGCGGGTTATCCAGCGATGGGTGCTCGCGGTCCGCGAACTGCCACCAGGCACATGTGGGTCACCCGCACCCGAGCGGTATCTGGCAATCTCGTCTGAGTGGCGACCCTACTCTGCCAATGGGACCCTACCCTGCCATTGGCACCCTACCCTGCCATTGGCGGGAGCGACATCGCCGACTGGGCCGTGGTGCAGCATGATGAAGGTCGTGCGCAGGCGGCCAAGGGTGGCGACGATCTCTCTGATTGGAATAGTTCTTGTCCTGGCAAGCTGTGGCACGGGCCCGCAATCCGTCTCCCATTCGATCGTGACGCCCTGGCCGCTATCGAGATCACCAAAGCTGAGTCTGCATGTCAGCGCAGGCTGCCCTGCTTCACTGGTGCACTACGAGGATGTTGTCAACACCTTCCCCGGCCCGCCGCTTGTTCCCCAGGCGGCCCCGGTTAGTGGACTTGTGTGTTGGTACAACGGCAGCAATACCCCCGATCCGGCGTCTCTGGGACGACAGGTGCGGCTCGGCTCCCAAGAGGCGGGCGTGCTGACCACTGCCGTGAGAAACTTGAGTCTCCGGCCACCAACCGGTGCTTTCACCTGCCCCGCCAGTGTTGGCACTGTCGCATTGATCGGATTTTCATACGCTTCACGGCCCGACGCCGCACTCTGGTATGCAGCCAGCGGCTGCCAGACGCTCGACAACGGACGGCTGGGCTCGTTTCAGGGAGCCAATCCGAGCTTCGGCGAATTCGAAGGGGCCATGGACAAGCTCTCACCGAAGTTCCCCGAAGCTTCTGGGTCGCTCTGATGACTGGCTCCTTTGGCCGGCTTGGCGATGGCCACTGACAAGGCCCGCCGGGACGCGCCGGCGATTGCCGTCTGCGACGTTTGACCCAGGGTCACCTTGGCCCCCGAGCGACGACTGTTTCACCCGGATGCTGGGGGCACAGTGGTGCCCCGTGCACTTCGAATCGCCAACCTTCGCCGCCTACGCCACGGTCGGTAAGCCAGCCGAGCACGGCGAGAACCTGGCGTGCCCCCTCTTGGTTGGGGAGTCACCGAAGCCCCAGGTGCCTCCGGCGAGAAGCCACTATCGTACCCGTGATGTTGAGAGGTCGATTCCGATTCGACACGTCACGGGCGCGCGTCCAACTCAGATCCTCCGCGGGCAGACGTGCGCTTCGCGATGCCGTCCTTTTGCGACTGGGTAGCGCCATTCAGATGGCCCTTGCACGGCGGACCTCCCATCTCATACAACTCGAGCTGGCCACGGACAACGAGAACTGGGTTACAACGCAGGCGGTCCGAGTCGTGGCCACGCTTGACATCCCCGACCTGATCGCGGCGGGAGTCACCGAGTTGGACGACCTGGCTACGCGTGTGAGAGTGAACCGAGACGCGTTGTCCCGCTTGTCACGCCATCTGGTCGGACGCGGCATTTTCGTCCAAACGACACCGTCTTCGGTGGGCTTGACACCTGTTGGCGAATTGCTGCGTTCCGGCAACCCAAGTGGTCGCCATCAGTATTTCCAGTTGACCGGGATAATGCCGCGTTTCGAGTCGGCTCTCGCCCAGATGATGTATTCCATTCGCACCGGGGAGCCAGCCTATCCGCATGTCCATGGCGAGGGATTGTGGGAGCAATTGGCGAATGACCCGCTCCTCATGAGCTCCTTCGACGCCCAGATGACGAGCCACGCCAGGGAGATCGGTCCAGCTCTCGTTGAAAACTATGACTGGCATGATGTATCACGGATCGCCGACGTCGGCGGAGGTAGCGGCGAACTGCTCCGAATCGTCTTGGACTCTTGTCCGAACAAGACAGGGACGATCATCGAGTTCGCCGACGCCGTTCAGAGGGCGAAGAATGCCATGGATGATGCCGTCTGTGCTGAACGCTGCGAGGTAGCTGAGGCGAATTTCCTCGACCATGTCCCGTCGGTCGCCGACGCCTATTTGCTCAGCTGGATCCTGCATGACTGGGACGATGAGCACACGATGACCATACTTCGGCACTGCCGGCGGGCCGCCGGGGCGCACGGCCGTGTCCTGGTCATCGAGAAGCCGTACGATCTGGCTTTCGGCTCCGCGCAAGAGGACCTTCGCATGCTCGTGTTCGTTGGAGCTCGCGAACGCACCCGCCGGGAGTACGAGACCCTTGCCATCCGCAGCGGCCTCCGGGTCGAGTCCTGGACCCCACTCGTGTCTGGTTTCGCTGTTATGGACTGCCGCCCGGCGGACTGACCACCATGTCGCTGCACCTGACCGCCGCCGAGTCGATCGCCCTCGGGCGCCAATCTGGCGATTCGCGTCTGGAAGGTGGCAAAATGCCCTCCGGCATGGGAGAGACCAATGAGTGACACTGATACAAGGTCGGACCTTGGGAAGCAGTCTTTTCTGCAGCTTCCGGTGACGGTGGACGTCGAGCGCCTGATTGAGGACTATCGATCCATACCACAAGAGGCCTGGGCCAGCTCTCATTGGGATATCCATTGCAGCTCGAACATGGTGCTGTTGCGCGGGGGAAGGCAGGGGACGGCGGGGGATTTCGCCGGCTCCGACAACGTCGATCACGAAATCTTGGACGGACTCCCCTATATCCGATGGCTCATCGGCACGTCGGGTCCGTTCGGCGGGACAAACCAAGCGTTCATTTTCCGGATGAAGCCTCTCGGCGTCACCCGACCCCACGTTGACAGTGACCCGGCGTGGTTCGAGCCATTCCGGATACACGTCCCAATCATCACCAACGACGGGGCATACCTTCTCTCCGAGGGGAGGTCAAAGCATCTTGCCGTTGGCGAGGCCTGGACGTTCGACAATCAGCGGATGCACGCCGTCACAAACGGAGATGCCGTCCGAACGCATCTGATCTTCGACGTGCCGCGCAGCCCAACGGTCCTTGACCTGATCGAACACGCGCGGTTCGATCCCGGGTCCGATGACCCAACGAGGTGGCACGCCGCCGGACTACCGGACAGCGTATCGAGCATCACGTATGCGATGTCGAATCCCATCTCTACGGCGGAGAAGGCGTCCCTCGGTCTCTCCCCTGATGCATTCGCGTCTCGCATCGGAGAAGTGCGACAGATCGCCCGCCTGACCAAAGCCAATCTCAGGGTCGGCGACATCATCTGCGCTGTGGACGGCGTCTCTGAATGCGCGGTGGCCCGTACCGCGACGGACTACATCCAGGTGCGCCACCGGCCGCGAGAGGTCATTGAGCTTCAGATCCTTCGCGATGGTGACGAGGTGTCAACCCGTCTGCGCCTCTTTCCTCGGCCACCCGACTTGCTTGGTGCGATCAAGAGCAAAGACCGTCCACGGCGATCCTTCCGTACATTCAAACGCCGGTGAAACCAGGTTCCGTACCGCTGTCACTGTTCTAGAGCACTCGGTTACGCCAACCAGCCCAGTCTTTTCGGCTGCAGGGTGCCAGATTCGACGCCGAAAGTCTCCATAGGCCCAGGCACCACCATCGTCAACACCGGTCAGCCCAACGCATAAGCGTGATGTCATTCCCAACGGCGTGGATCGCACCTCCGCTCCGGGGAATGGCGCCCCTGGTCCTAGCCATCTGCTCTGAATCGTCCTGACCATCGCTCGTGGGCTGGCGTCGGAGTCCGGAGCGAGGACGAGCGGCCCCTAAATTCCCTAAAGTTCGGGCTACGTCGTGACGATTGCATAATTGTGAGCAGGGGCAAGATGTGGGCAGTATCCGTTGTCGTGATAATTCTCGTGAGTGTCCTTGGCACTGCGACAATAAGCAAGGATCCCACCACCACCACCACCGCAGTCGGTCGGACTCTCGCATACTCGAGTCACGCCAGACATTGGAGACACCGGACAAAATCCATCACGGCGGAACCGTCGCAAGCACCGTCCGCCAAAACGACGACATTGCTGCAGGATCCACCGACGACCACGACGACACAGGACCCACCGACTACCACCACCACGAGGACGACGACGGAGGATCCACCGACAACCACGACGACCACCTCGACCGATCCGTCGTCGGGGATCAGTGTGCGAGTCGATGGGAATGAGCTGATCAACGGCTCTGGTCAGCAAATGCGTCTACTCGGCGTTGACGTCACCGGCACCGAGGATGCCTGCATACAAAACGGGGGCATCTCGTGGGGGTCCAGCAACACGCCAGCCGAGGACGCCGTGACTGCCGCCGGCATCGCCTCATGGCACATGAATGCCGTTCGTATCCCACTCAACGAGGACTGCTGGTTGGGCATCAACGGAGCGCCCGCGGCCTATTCGGGAGCGAACTACCAGACGGCAATAAAGAACTGGGTCGCAGCTCTCAACGCTGACGGCATCATCACGATCCTCGACCTCCAGTACTCGGCCCCTGGAACCTATCAAGCCACTGGACAGTGGCCGATGGCCGACGAAGATCACTCGCCTGCCTTCTGGACGTCTGTGGCTACTACATTCAAGTCCGATCCGGCTGTCATATTCGATCTGTTCAACGAACCATATATCGGTCAGGGCAATTCAGTCACCTCACCAACCAGTGGGTTGGCATCAACGCCTTGGGGATGTTGGCTCGAGGGTTGCGAAGTCACCGGGGGTAAGAGTGACATCACGTACCAAACGGCCGGGATGCAACAGCTTGTGACCACAGTGAGAGCGACCGGAGCGACTCAACCGATCCTGCTGGGTGGACTTGAGTACGCAACCGATCCCTGTGGCTACAACTACAACTGGGGTGACGATGTTGCCTGTCCTGAGCTCTCCAACCTCCCGGTCGACCCACTACACCAGCTGATCATCAGTTTCCACACCTACACCACCTCGAACGACACGTCGGTTGCGTCGTGGAACTACAACCTGGCACAGCTCAACGCGGCCAACATCCCGATGGTCACAGGCGAGCTCGGCGAGGACGATTGCAGCACCAGCTATATGAACGCTTACATGACGTGGGCCGATGCGAACGATGAATCGTATCTGGCATGGACATGGGAACCATACAGTGGTCCACAACCAGAGGCGTGTGTTCAAGGGTCACTGGTCAACTGGGAGCTGATACAGAACTGGAGCGGGACCCCGAGCACCTCAATTCCTCAAGGGCCGAATTACAAAGCTCACCTGGCGCTTGTGTATTCGTCGGAACGTTGAGCGTGCGATGGAGATGGCCATGCAGAGACCCAGGCGTGGCAGCCGCGGTACCAGCACCTGGGAAGCGTGCGCCAACAGCACGACGCCCGCAGAGGTCGACATGGACGTGGCCTGGATCGCGGCCTACTCACGGAACGGTTGACGAAGACCGGGCGCATTATCTTCGTTCAGGAGCGCCCGGTGCTAGCGGTCTGCGAACTGCCCATGATCGACAGCACATCGGGGGCAGATAAGTCAGGTCGCCCGATCGATCCTGACGCAGCCCCGTCTGTCGAT
This sequence comes from uncultured Acidimicrobiaceae bacterium, assembly GCA_963745955.1. GTDB lineage: Bacteria > Actinomycetota > Acidimicrobiia > Acidimicrobiales > RAAP-2 > Bog-756. The sequence continues at coordinate 65,600 of CAVUZI010000003.1, forward strand.
CGGGGACGGCGGCCTCCCGAACCGATGCGCTAGGTAAGCGCGGTGACAATCCATGCGCCTGCCCCAAACCGCACACCAACACCCGGCTCGTAGCGCTCGGCGAGGGAGAAGCGGACGGCCTCGACCACCTCGTCATGAGCGTCCATCCCCGCCAGGCCGACCAGACCTCGGACCATTCCCATCCCGAGAAGGAACTCCATCGACTGGTCGACCGTGCCGCCCCCGCCGATGAGGATGGTCGGTGCGAGCGACTCGAATGCCACCTCGGTGAACCCCGCTGCTTCGAGGAGAGCCGTCGTCTCGTCCTGGTCCATGAGCGCGAACATCCCGGGCCCCTTTGAAAGGCCGCCGAACTCGGGGACCTCGACGCACTTCGCCACCTGGCTGGCGATGACCGTGAGCCATTCGTTCGCGGGGATGCCCTGCCAGCTGACGAACGCCAGCCGACCGCCGGGAGCGAGGGAGCCGCCGCAAGTTCGAGAATGCCCCCAGCGGGTCATCGAAGAACATGAGCCCGAACTGGCTGACCACAAGGTCGAACGTGCCCGGAGCGAAGGTGTGGGTCTGGGCGTCGGCGACGACGAACTCGACGTTGTCGATCCGCGCCGTGGAGGCCCGCTCGGACGCGACCTCCGTCAGTGGCGTGGAGATGTCGATACCGACCGCCGAGTCGGCGAAGCGAGCTGCCGCGAGGGTGAGTGCGCCGCACCCGCAGCCCACGTCGAGCAACGACTGATGCGGAGCCAGCCGGATCTGTTCGAGCAGCGCCTCGGTGAACGGCGCTAGTTGGCGGTCGTAGCGGTCGGCGTGGTCTACGTAGTGCACTGATTCGCCACCGTTCCACGCTTCAAACTGCTTCTTGTTAGGTGCCAAGCTGGGCCCTCCGGGCGGTGTAGGTTGAGACCGTCATCCTGTCACGCCGGTCGGCGCGAATCCGGAGTCAACAACAGTATTGGCCACCAGGTGGCCCCCAACCCCGGCTGAGGCTCGCGTTATTCTCGTTCAGAAAGCGTCGGTGCTCGCGCTCCGAGAACTGCCCATGATCGGCGCATCGCTACGACCTCGTTTGTCGAGCCTGACCGTGGGTTATCGTGACGCTCGGGGTTGATGATTACTACTCGCAAGCTGACAGACGATGACTGGGCCCTTTGGCGGAAGCTGCGTCAATCGGCGCTTGCTGACGCACCCGATGCATTTGAATCGACACTTGCGGAATGGACAGGTGACGGAGACGTGGAGGTGCGGTGGCGTGCTCGACTCGTCAGCGTCCCATTCAATGTCGTCGCAGCTCGTGACGGTCGGCCGATCGGCATGGCGAGTGGCACGGCCCCGCTGGATGGCGAAGTCCAGCTCATTTCTATGTGGGTCGCCCCGGAGAATCGTGGAAGCGGGGTTGGCGAGGCACTTGTCGAGGCGGTAGTCCTGTGGGCGATGGACATGGACGCAGACAGGATTGCACTTCATGTGCGGCAGTCGAATGATCGTGCGATCAGGTTCTATCTTCGGAATGGTTTCCTCGATGATGGCTCGACCAGTAACCCAGACCCAACGCATCCCGAGAGAAGGATGGTTCGCCGCTTCACCCCGCACTGAACTCCGACTTCGGAACATGCCCCAGCCACCGGATCAGCCGGGCGTTATCGACCGTGGCTGACCGGCCCTGTACGGACTGGCTGTTCTCAATCTGGCTTCCGCCGAGCGCCGCGTCTTCCGGTCGGAGCGGAGACTTCTGAGCAATCAACAGCCTATCAAAGGCTCGGACGGACGGGTCGTTGTTCCAAGGTCCGACCTCCGCTGACCGGCCAGTGTCTGCGACTAGGGCTGTATTCTCAGCCGCTATGGCCTTCCCGACAAGTACCTGGTCGAGCGCAATGACCGCTTCTTCATGATCTACGGCTGCTTGCGCCTGTGCGACTCTCATTCGGAGCGACGTCAGCAGGTGGCCAGCTCGCCGTTGAAGTACGCACGGGGCGGAAGGCTCTCCCAGCCGGCATTCGGGGTGACGTATACATTGCCGACGTCTTGACTCGACACCGTCGAGCAGAACTCGGTTGGCAGGTCGATCCCCGAGGCGTCATATGTGAGGAGGGAGAAGTGCTGCGCCCCATACCCTGCCTCCCACGGCGCGGGTGACCACGCCACACCCGACCCGCCGTAGTCGAGGTACTCGCTGTAGGGGTCCTCGAAGATGACGATGATGTCGGCATTCTGGCTGGGGAAGGTGCTCGACAAGGGCCAGCTGCTCACCGGGTTGGCACCGAAGTTGAACGTGACGGTCTGGCCCGCTGCCACGCCATGGACATATGCCGCGATCGCCTGGTAGTAACTGACTGCCGAGCTCGACCGCGACAGGCAGTCAGTAGCGGCTGACGGGTTGGACGGGTTGGCTACCTCATCGAAGAAGATGCCGGTCAATCCGTCCGTGCCATACCAGCTGTACCAGTCGTCGACCTCGTTCTCGACGGTGCTCAGCGAGATCTGGCAGTACCCGGTATCGACATAGCCGAGCACCCCGACGTGCGCAGCGCCGCAATCGCTAATCTTGGACGCCCATGCCCCGCTCGCCGCAGTACCGGGGCCACCGGGATTGCCGATGTCGGCCACGACGAACGAACCGGTGCCTGTCAGGCCAGTGCAGGCAGTCGACCAGTCGGCCCCGCTGCTGTCGTACAGGGGCAGAAGGAACGACGGCGCGCTGCGGGTCGATGGTGGATTGGGCGTCAAAGGTGGATTGGGCGTCACGCCGTCGGACGGGGCCGAGACCGTCCCGACGCCCTTCCCGTTGACCGCCTCCACGACGAACGTGTAGGACGTCCCGTTGGCGAGGCCGGTGACAACATCGCTGGTGACGTCCGCGACGGTGACGGGCGACCCGCTCGAGGGCACGACGATGTAGCCGGTAATGGCGCTGCCGCCGTCCGAAGCCGGAGGCGACCAGCTGACCGTGGCACTGGCATCACCGGCGGTCGCCGTGACATCGCTCGGCGCACCGGGTGGGGTGCCCCGCCGTGGCGAGCCGCCGGATCGGGAAAGGGCCGACCCTGCCCCGACGGGGTAACCGGGTGCCTCCGATGCGGCCCTGACGGTTGAAGCGAACAACGGCTTGGTGCTGGCCAAAGCAGGGCCCAGCATCAGCACGCTGGTCGCGGCGAGAAACACGGCGGCGAGTCCCCCGATTGCGAGCGAACCTGCCAGCACGGCCCGCAGACTTCTCCGACGACCAATACCTGTCAATCAGGACCCTCCGCTCCAGGATGTTGATCACGCCCCCGCCTGGAAAACTTGCTAACACGGATCGTCGGAGGCGGCAACCGAGAGTGGCAATCTCAGACCCGAGGGTGGTGACTCTTTCGGTAGAGAATGGGCTGGGGGTGACTCCTACCACCAATGCCCTGCCCCAGACGGCACTTGCAGGCTAGGGAAGTTGCCCCCGGGCGCCGACCACTCCATCGGGCTAGGATTCTTGGGTTGGCGGTTACACATCCACGTGGGGTCGCGCCGAGACCATCAGCAAGGCGGTATTGACATGGCGCAGCTCGTTGAGTCCCGATTGGCCCGGTTGGCGATGAGCCTGTGTGCTGTGGTCAGTGCAGTTGGACTCGCCGTCCTTGCACCGACGCTTGTGGGAGCGCCACCAGCGACTGCCATGACACCCCTTTACGCCTACGTCACCAATGGAATGTCCAACAACGTGAGCGTGATCGACACCTCCACCAACAAGGTGGTCACTAGTGTGCCCGTCGGTAGCGGGCCAGACGGGATCGCCATTACCCCGGACGGGAGCTACGCCTACGTTGCCAACTCGGGTTCCAACAACGTGAGCGTCATCAACACTTCCACCAACATCCGGGTGCGAACAGTGAGGGTCGGTCGCGAGCCCAGCGCGATCGCAATCACCCCCGATGGGAGCCATGCGTATGTGGTCAACGTCGCTTCCAACACCGTGAGCGTCATCCGCACCTCCAACAACGCGGTGGTGAAGACGGTTCCGGTCGGCCGTGTGCCAGAAGGGATCGCAATCACGCCCAATGGGAGCTATGCCTACGTGGCCAACGCCGGTCTCAAATCCGTGAGCGTCATCAGGACCTCTACCAACGCGGTGGTGAAGACGGTGGGGGTCACTAACGGATCGCCAGACGCGGTTGGCATCACCCCTGACGGGAGGTATGCCTACGTGGTCGACAACGGCGTGAGCGTCATCGAGACCTCCACCAACAGGGTGGTGGTGAAGGCGGTGATGTTCGGTGCCCAGCCAGTTTCGATCGCCATCACCCCCGACGGGAGCGACGCCTACATAACCAGCTTCGGCTCCAACTACGTGAGCGTGATCGACACCTCCACCCACACGGTGGCCCACACGGTGACGGTAGGCTCTGCGGCACGCGCCGTCGCCATCACCCCCATTGGGAACGATGCCTATGTAGCCGATTTCGGCTCCGACAAGGTGAGTGTGATCGACACCTCCACCTACAGGGTGGTGAAGACGGTGCGGGTCGGTAGGGAGCCAGACGGGGTCGCCATCACCTGAGTGTCCAGATGGCACAAACTTCCACTTCGGCAAGCCGCCAGCGGCTGACGTTCGGTCAAGTCGTGTTATCCAACTGGCATCTTCCAACCACCTCGCTCGCGGCTGGCGCGTCGGCCGTCGCAGGAAGGTCATCGGTTCTTGAGGGTGACCCCGATCACCGGGTCGGTGGGGCAGTCAGTTGCTCATCCGACTGTGGCCAGACGGTCGAGCTGCTCCAGCGTCGTCACATGGTGGAACTCACGACTCGACGCATAACGATCGACCAACCGGATCAGCCGTGGCTTCAGCTCCTGGTCCACGTGCCAGATCGTCTCAAACAGTCGTCGAGTGATGGCGAGGTCATCGCAGCCTTCAACGGGGTCGGTTCGGCCTTCACCTTGAGCGATTGCGATCTGCCGCTCGGCGGCAAGCCAAAGGTGCATCCAGAGCGGCAAATCCACGAAGATGATCGTGTCCGCAAGGACCATTCGGTCTTCAAGAGATGACCATGGCCCCCAACCGTCGATGATCCAGCGGTCGGCGGCCATGACAGCTTGGAGGTGTTCTGAAACCTCTTCTTCTGACACCGGCTCCCAACCGGGCCCCCACTGGATCTGGTCGACAGAACACCAGGGAAGGTTGTGTCGCTCAGCGAGCCTCCTGGCAAGCGTCGACTTGCCGCCACCCCCATTGCCTATGACGACGACCCGTCCCATGCCGTCAGCGTACTTTCAGCGCTCGGGTCCCGGACCACTGAGAGTGGGCCGCCCATCGTGCGTGGCCTACCGCCCCTCCCGGGCTAGGCGAGACCAGGAAACTTGATGACCACGGGGTGCTCGAAATCCGAGTTGTCAACGACTACGTCTGCGACTGAGGTTGGTGAGCACCGTTACAGCACGGGCTCTAGATAGGGGTGAGCCGTAGGTCAGCAGGGACAATCGGGACGGGTCGTGACCCCGAGCTTCGGTTGGGCGGTCAATATCGTGGGCCGCCCAGTATCCCTCGGGCGAGTGGTACTGGGGCAACCGCTGCGACTTCCGGTGAGTGAACTTGTTGTGAACACTCGTCATACCAACTCCTGAATGCGGCACCGTCCGCTTGGGTGGCTGGCGACGGGCTGGGCGCACAGGTAAACAGCCCACTTGATTCGGAGCGGAGAGTACAGATGAAACGATTCCCGGTGCGGCGGCTGTCCTCAATGACTCTTGCACTGATCACTATCGGGATGGTGCTGCGGATCACTGAAATTCCCCACCCTCGATCACTGAAATTCCCCACCCCCTGAGCCGGGTGGCGGGCCACTTGAAGGGTCCGCCAATCCGGTAGAGGGCCCCTCGAAGCTGGCGGCGTCCAAACCAGCCAGCCCGAGGAGCCCCCTGCCATGTTCTCAGTGGGAGAAGACGTGGAAGCAGATGCACTGTTCAAACGGGGGTGGACCGTCTCGGCCATCGCCCGTCACCTGGGTCGTGACCGCAAGACGATCCGTTCCTATTTGTCGGGCGAACGGACACCAGGTGTCCGCCGGTCGGAGTTGCCCGACCCGCTCGAGGAGTACCGGGCTTACCTGGTCGCCCGGTTCGCCGACGACCCGCACTTGTGGGCCTCGGCCCTCTTCGACGAGGTGGTGGCCCTCGGGTATCCCTCGTCCTATGTGAGCTTCGCCCGCCAGATCCGCCTGGCCGGGCTGCGCCCGCACTGCGAGGCGTGTTCGGGGGTGAAGGGCCGAGAGACCATCGAGATCGACCATCCCTCCGGTGAGGAGATCCAGTGGGACTGGTTCGAACGGCGGAAGGCTCCGTGGGGGGCGACTGCCTATGGGCTCCTCGGCACGCTGTCCCACTCGGGAAAGACCCGCGGGGTGCTGGCCGAGTCCATGGACCAGCCCCATCTCGTCGAGGCCATGGATGGGGTGATGCGGCGCCTCGGCGGCACCGCCCGGAAGTGGCGGACCGACCGCCTGGCCACGGTCATCGTTCCCGGCACCGCCGACGTGCAGGCCAGCTTCGCTCCGGTGGCCAAGCACTACGGAGCCATCGTCACGCCGTGCCCGCCCCGGCGGGGGAACCGCAAGGGAGCGGTCGAGTGCGGCGTGAAGTTTTGCTGCGGCCGATGGTGGCGCACCATGACGGCCACCACCATGGCTGAGGCCCAGGTGAGCATGGACCACTTCTGGTCGACCACCGGCGATGCCCGACTGCGGCCGCCGGGGCGCTATCTCGATCCGGAGGAGCTGACCGGAGAAGAAGGCCGCCCCAGGTGGCCGACCGTCGGTGAACTGGCCGACGCCGAGGAGCTGATGGCCCTGCCCGCGGTTCCCTATCCGGCCACCATCGAGGTGACGAAGGTCGTCGACGACAAGGCCAGCGTGGCCTTCCGGGGCAACCGTTACTCGGTGCCTCCGGGGATGGGCGGAGCCGAGGTCACCCTCCGGCACCGCCTGGGCACCGGCAGCCTCGAGGTCTTTGCCCCTTCGGGCGTCGAACTGGTCTCCCACCGCCTGGCCCTGGCCGGTGCCGGCGCCATGGTGCGCACCGAGGCCCACCGGGTGGCCTTGGAGGCCGTGGTGCTCGCCCAGTTCTCCACCCAGCGTCCCTGCGACCGGAAGGCCAACAAGCCCCCCGGCCCGGCCGCACTGTCCGAACGGGAACGCCTGGTCCATAGAGCAGGGACGGAACCGGGCGTCGACCTCGAGGCCATGGCCGAGATCATCGCCCTGGCCTTCCCCGGAGCGACCGAGGCCGGGGAGGTGCCGGCATGAGCGAGCACTCCAAGTACCAAGAGCTCCGGGCCCATCTGGCCTTCTTGCGGATGACCGCGGCGGCCGAAGCACTGCCGACGGAACTCGACCATGCAGTGAAAGCCAAGCTCAGCCATCAGGACTTCTTGGAACGCCTGCTGTCGGTCGAGGTGGCCGCGGTGGACGAGCGACGGCGGGCCAGCCTGTCCCGGTTCGCCTCCCTGCCCTCGCCGTTCACTCTGGCCGACTTCGACTTCTCGGCCCAGCCGTCGGTGGACAAGAAGATCATCGATGAGCTGGCCACCCTGCGCTTCGTCGAGGACGCCACCAATGTGCTCCTGATCGGACCGCCGGGGGTGGGTAAGACCATGCTGGCCGTCGGGCTCGGACATGCGGCCGTGGCCGCGGGGATGCGCACCTATTACACGACGGCCGCCGAGCTGGCGGCCCGGTGCCACCGGGCGGCATTGGAGGGCAGGTGGGCGACAACCATGCGCTTCTATGCCGGGCCACGGCTCCTGATCATCGACGAGGTGGGCTACCTGCCCCTTCCCGCCGAAGCGGCCGCCGCCCTGTTCCAGGTGGTCAGCCAGCGCTACCTGAAGGGTTCGATCGCCCTCACCACCAACCTCGGGATCGCCAGCTGGGGGAAGGTCTTCAACGACGACCCCATGGTGGCCGGCGCCATGTTGGACCGGCTCCTCCACCGGAGCGTCGTCCTCAACATCGACGGTGACAGCTACCGGATGCGCAGTCACCGGGCCCGGGCCGAGGCCAGCCGGAAGGCGGTGGCCGGACCATGAACGACCCTCGCACCGCCGACACGCCCACGGCCGACCCCGACGAAAGGAAGCAAACCATCTATCGCACGTCCGCCTACTACGCCCCGGCATCGCCGATGGGCCTGTTACCGGCGTGCTGGAAGGTCATGCACCACTGCACTACCTGTCACGATCGGGTCGGTCCCGACCAGCTCATCGCGCACGCTCGTCAGCACGACAAGGAGGTGGTCGACACCGACTGACCTACACTCACCACAAGCTCGCTGCCCCGCTCAACAACTGGGGAATTTCGGTGATCGAGTCTGGGGAGTAATCCGTGATCCCTACCAATGGTTCCAGCACTGGCGATCCCAGCAGGAGCAGTCGCGCCAGAGCTCCAGTGTGTCACCAACGCCAAGGACATGGACTTGAGTTTGCCAGGAGCCTGTCCCAGCGGCTCTCCGACGATCGTTGGCTTTGATGGCGCCTCCGGTCTCGCAGTGACGAGCACGGGCACGGTCTACAGCGATGGGATTCAAACCCAAGGGATGAACGGGCACCCTCTGGCGGCACCGATCATTGGCATCGCACCGACGACTCCCATTGGTGAAGCTCCATCTGAGGGGAGCTTTGCGGCCTACTGGCTTGCTGCCAGCGACGGTGGTGTCTTTTCATTCCGTCGTGCATCGTTCCTCGGTTCGATGGGAGGCAAGCATCTGAATGTCCCGATCGTGGGGATCGCCACCACGGACGACGGCAAGGGATATTGGCTTGTGGCCTCTGATGGCGGAGTCTTTGCCTTTGGCGATGCAGGATTCTACGGCTCGATGGCTGGTAAGCATCTGAACGCACCCATCGTGGGGATCGCCCCAATGACCAACGAGTTCGGATTGCCGGACCAGAAGGGCTACTACCTGGTTGCATCCGATGGCGGAGTCTTCGCCTTTGGTGATGCAGGCTTCTACGGTTCGATGGCTGGTCACCATCTGAGCGCACCGATCGTGGGGATCGCCTCCACGCCCTCCGGCTACTTCTTGGCTGGGTCGGATGGTGGAGTGTTTGCGTTTGGCGAGGCGGTGTTCAGCGGTTCCGGTGTGGGTCTGCTCAGCGCACCCGTAATCAGCATCTCAACAGGGTTGGAAGCAGTGGCGGATACGGCAGATGTCGGAGGAGGTCCGAGTCCCCAATCGTGGTTCGCTCAAATCACAACATCGACAGGTGACTCGTTGCTCTTGCTGCCCTTCTGACCTGTCTGTCGCCGCCGGCTCGGTGGCTACCCCGGGGTCCCCGACAAACCGAGCCGTCCTTTACGTGTCCGGTGCCTGGTCTGGACGCGGAACTGATCTCAGATCCAACCCGCCGATGTGTTCGAAATCGGCAGGGTTGCACGTGAAGAGCGGAAGACCATTGGCGAGCGCCACGGCCGCGATCATCGCGTCGTAGGACCGGGCACCGGTCTTGCGCCCCGCACGGTGAAGCGACGCTGCGACGCGGCCGAACGCTCGGGCCGCCGCTGCATCAATGGGAAGGGGGTCGAAGTCGGCCTCTGCCTGCTGTAGACGAAGCTGGCGAGTCGCTCGCTCGCCAGGATCTGCCGCAACGAGGGGGCCGACGGAGAACTCGGCGAGAGTGACAGCCGTGACGAGAGGTTCGGGTGGACTGACACGCACCGGCACTGTAACGACAGGGTACAGGCTGGAGCCGTCATTTACCCCGCCGTGAGGTCCACTGCGACGGCACCCATTCACCAGTCTCGACCTCCCTCTGCACCGTCCAGCCAGCGGCATCCCCCCGCCGGGGGCGGTGGAGCGGATCGCCCCCGATGAGTTCCTGGTCCATCGTGATCGGACCGTACCAAGGATCACTGAGGACTGCCCCCAACCACCTGGATGGGTGGGTACCCAGTCCTCGAAGCTTCTACCGTTGCGATACCGGTCGAAAAAGGAGATGACCCATGTACGCAATCGTCAGCAACGTCAGCGTTGAAAACCCCGACGAAGCACGACTCCTTCTTCCGGAGGCCCGAGAAGCCCTCGTCTCTCGGGCTCCAGGCATCGTCAGCGGCTACTGGCTGGAACCCGTCAATGGTATTGGGGCCTCTGTTCTGGTCTTTGAGACTAAAGAACACGCTGAGAAGGCCGCCGAGTATCCGGTGCCTCCGATGCCAGACGTTGCCTTGCTTGACCTAACCATCCGGGAGGTATTTGCACACGTCTGATGGAGGTTGGGGACACTGCCCCCGACCAACCGGCTTGGGGCGCCAGCGCGAAGATGCCTCGAAGCTATCCAGACGACCAAGGGTTGATGAGCTCAACGCCGACTCCGGCGAAGTCCCTTTCATTTCTTGTTGCCAGAAACGCGTTATTGACCTGGCAGATCGCAGCGATCTGGGCGTCGTAACCACTGATCGGCGTTCCTTGACGATCGCGATGGTCGACGATCTCTGGGTAGACCGTGGCCGCAGCTACATCGAATGGGAGCACATCGTCAGCAAACCGGCTGAACACATCCACCGCAGCTTCCCGCAGCGCGTCCTTCCGTCTGCCGCTGGGTAGCCGTGCGATGCCGTACAGAATCTCGGCCACCGTGATGGTCGTGATTCGCAGCTCGTGACGGCCTTGTGCGGACACCCAAGCTCGAACTTCGGGTGAGGGCTCGACCCGCATCAGCTCCGAAACCACGTTGGTATCGGCGACGATCACGTTGTGAAGTCGACAGCTCGTGGCGCTGCTGAACGGGGCGGAAGGTCGAGGTCAACACCGCCGAGTTCACCAAATCGGGCCGCGAGTGCTTCCAACAGGTCTTCGTCGTCGTCTGGCTCCCGAACCGCTTCGATGAGAATCGCCCGCATTTCGGCTTCCATCGACCGACCATGGGCGGCAGCCCGCACCCGGAGCCGCTCTCTCACCTTGTCATCCAAGTTTCGAATGCTCACTGCGGCCATCTCGTCCACCTCTGCTAGCAATGCTAGCACTTCCAGCGACCGAGCAGTCAGCGGCAGGTGGTGACGGTGAGCCGGCCTGTAGGCGGGATTCTGTCCACCCTCTGACGAGGGTTGGGTGGTCATCCATCTGAGCGGTCCACCTGGGGGTGGCACTCCCGGAGGAGTACCGGACGGGCCGTCCGTCCCCCTGTTCGACCTTGCTCCGGGTGGGGTTTACCGAGCCGAGCGGGTCACCCCGATCGCTGGTGCGCTCTTACCGCACCGTTTCACCCTTACCTGTGCGGTGCCCGGGGGCATCGCCATCGGCGGTCTGTTCTCTGTGGCACTTTCCTGCAGGTCACCCCGACTGGCCGTTAGCCAGCACCCTGCCCTTTGGAGTCCCGACCTTCCTCGATCCGTTCCCGGTAGGGGGGTGACCCCCACCTGGACGGACCGCGACCACCTGGCCGACTCACCGTCTCCACCATCGTCCCACACCAGGCCCTGCCCATGCCCGCCGAGGACAGGCCGGTCCCGACGACAGTCCGGGTCACAGGGTGGCTCTAACCTGGCGCCGTGCCCAGTGGTTCGCCCGTCACCAGACCCCGACCGCCCTGCGCCCGAGGGCGCGGGTACCGACGCGCTCTCCATCACCGAGTTCTACAACCGTGTCGACCGGGCCCTCCGATCGGCGTTCTCCAGTGAGCTCTGGATCACCGGGGAGATCCGGACCATGAAGGTCCTCCCGAAGGGCCACTGCTTCATCGATCTGGTCGACCCGACCAATGCCCAGGACAGCGGCGCCCCGACGCTCAACGTGAAGTGCTGGTCGACCCGGTGGCGCAGCGTGCGGACCACTCTCGACAGCCTGGGCATCACACTGGACGCCGGCATGGTGGTGCGGGCCCGGGGCAAGGTCGAGTTCTACAAGGCCCGGGGCAGCGTCGACTTCATCCTCTCCGAGCTCGACACCGACGCCCTCCTGGGCAAGGTGGCCGCCGAGCGGGCCCGGCTCATCAAGGCGCTCGTCGACGAAGGTCTCTTCGACCGCCAGCGGCGGCTGCAGGTTGCCGCCCTCCCGCTCCGGGTGGGCCTCGTGGCCAGCCCGGACACCGAGGGCTACAACGACTTCCTGGGGGGCCTGCGCAGCTCGGGAATGGCCTTCGAGGTCACCGTGGCGCCGACGGCCGTCCAGGGCAAGGTGGCGCCGGCCCGGGTCGCCGCCGCCATCTCGAACCTGCAGGCCGAACCCCTCGACGTCATCGTCGTGGTGCGGGGAGGGGGATCCAAGGCCGACCTGGCCGCCTTCGACCAGGAGCGTGTGGCCCGCGCCATCGCCACCTCCGTAGTCCCGGTCTGGACCGGCATCGGCCACACCGGCGACCAGTCGGTCGCCGACGAAGTGGCCAACCGCTCGTTCATCACCCCGACCGAGTGCGGGCAGGAACTGGCCCTCCTGGTCATCGACTACTGGAGGCGGGTCGAAGACGCCGGTGCCGCGGTGGCCCGGATGGCCCGCGATCAGGTCCTGGCCGCCGACAGGCTCCTGGCCTCCCGCCAACGGGCGGCGGCCATCGGTGCACGTGCCCAACTCGACCGCCATGGCGACGGGCTGGGCCACCGGGCCCGCACGTTGCGTGGCGTGTCGAGGGGCCAGCTCGACACCCACGCCCTCCGGCTGTCCGCCCGGGGTGAGGCGCTGATCGTGGCCGCCCTGCCGCGCGCTGCGGGCAGAGGACGAAGCCCTCGTCGGCCGGTCCACCCGGCTGGCCGCGCTGCCCGGACGCCAGCTTCTGGCCGAGGATCAGCGCCTGGACCAGTGGCGCAGACTGCTCGGCGCCTACGACTACCAGCGCCAGCTGGAGCGGGGGTATTCGGTGACACGCGATGCGTCGGGACGGGTGGTCCGATCGGTTCACGATGTGGACACCGGGGCGCGCCTGCGGACGAGGGTCAACGACGGCGAGCTGGTCTCGACGGTCGAGGAGACCGGCACCTCGGACCCGGCACCCCGAAATTCGACAGCAACCACCCACCATGACGAAGGGACACAGTGATGGCAACGACACGCGATGGCGGGCGCAACAGCACCGGACCGCCGGATGACGCCACGGGTCGTCGGCGATCTGAGCTACTCGGACGCCGGCGCCGAGCTCGACGCCATCATCGAGGAGTTCGAGACGGGAGTGATCGACGTCGACCGCCTGGTCGACCAGCTGCAGCGGGCCACCGATATCGTCGACGAGCTCGATCGGCGGCTCCGGCGGACCCGGATCCAGGTGGAGGAGCTCGTTCCCCGTCTGGAGGCGATCGGCCAGCAGGATGTCTCCGTGGTGGAGGTCATCGAGGTGGACATCGAGGAGGTGGACATCGAGGAGGATCCCTCCGGATACGAGGTCGACGGGCAGCCGACCCGCGACGACGCCTCACCCGGGCTCTTCTGATCCCACCGTCCCACCGGACCACCACCCCACCGGACCACCACCCCACCGTCCCACCGGACGGCCGGACCGGCCGTCGGTCAGGAGATGTTGCGCTCCCGCCCCGCCCAGTACGGCTGACGGAGCTCGCGTTTGAGCACCTTGCCCGAGGGGTTCCTCGGCAGTCCGTCGACGAAGTCGACAGACGTCGGGCACTTGTAATGGGCCAGGCGGGACCGGGTGGCGGCGATGATGTCCATGGCCAGGCCTTCGTCGTCCTCGGACGCTCCCGGTGACCTGACCACGACGGCCTTGACCGTCTCACCCCAGCGGTCGTCGGGCACCCCGATGACGGCCGCGTCGGCCACCGCGGGATGGGCGAGGAGCGCGTTCTCGACTTCGGCCGGGTAGATGTTCTCCCCGCCGGAGACGATCATGTCCTTGATGCGGTCGTGGAGGAACAGGTACCCCTCTGCGTCCATCCAGCCCGCGTCGCCGGTCCGGAACCAGCCGTCGTCGGAGAGGATGGCCGCCGTCTCCTCGGGCCTGTTCCAGTACCCCAGCATGTTCTGGTCGGATCGGGTCCACACCTCACCCACCTCGCCCACCGGGAGCGTCTCACCCGATGCGGCGTCGACGATACGGACCTCGATGTGGTCGAACGGACGTCCCGCCGACCGGAGCAGCCCGGCCCGGGGGCCGTCCGGATCGTGGTCCGAGGGCATGAGCGAAGTGATGGCACCCGGTGGTCTCGGTGAGGCCGTACACCTGGGCGAAGTCGCAACCGAGCGCGCTCATCGACCGGACCAGCACGTCCTCGCTGATCGGGGATGCACCGTAGAAGATGGTGCGCAGCGAGCTCACGTCGGCAGTGGCCAGCTCGGGAGTGGCCAACAAGAACATCAGCACCGCCGGGACGACGAACGCTTCGGTGACCCGGTGCTCCTCGATGAGCCGGAGTGCCGCAGCCGGGTCCATGTCCCGGAGGATGACCGAGTGTCCTCCCCGGGACATGCCGCACAGCGCCCAACCGGTGCCACCGATGTGGAAGAGCGGCATGGCCACCAGCGAGACGGTGTCGGCACCGATGTGGAAGACCTGGTCCGCCTGGGTCAGGATGCACGAGATGTTCCGCCCCGAGATCATGGCGCCCTTGGGGAGCCCGGTGGTCCCCGAGGTGTAGAGCTGGGTGACCACGTCATCGGGACCCGGCCGGAACCCGGGGTCCGGCACCTCGGCCGGCCCGGACCCGTCCCGCCACTGGTCGAAGTTGTCGAGCGGTACCCAGGTGCGGACGCAGGTCACATACGGGGTCAGCTCCTTCACCGCGGTGGCGTAATCGGAGCCGAAGAAGACCACCCGGGCTCGGGCGTCCTCGATGATGGCGGCCATCTCGGCCGGGGCCAGTCGCCAGTTGACGGCCACGCTCACCGCTCCGAGCAGTGCGCATCCGAAGAAGACCTCGAAATACTCGATGCAGTTCCGGTCCACGAAGGCCACCCGGTCGCCGGCCGACACACCTGCCTCGGCCAGGGCCTGGCTGACCCGCTTGGCCCGATCGAAGACGTCCGACCACGTGAGCGTGACGGCACCTTCGGTGAGCATGGGCGCGTCGGGTGTCCGGCGCGCCCAGGTCCGGATCATGTCGGCTGCGGAGAGGTAGTCGGCCGGAGCCGCCTGGTCCGCTCGGTCGGTGCCCAATCCCTGCCCCCTCCTGTTGACGGTGTCCCCGATGCCCCTCGTATGGCCCCCGGATGGTACTCCGGAGGCGGTCCGGACCGCGTCTGGGCATCAGCCGGCCGGTCCCGCGTGCCTCGTCTCGCCTCCTCTGCTCCACCGCCCGTAAGCTGTGGCGGTGACACGACACCACCTCGGCGGCCCCGCCGTCTCCCGGCACCGACCGCGCTCTACTTCCGCCAACTGTTGGCCGGACGCGACTTCGCCGTCGACGACCAGTTGGCCCGCCAGATGGTCAATTTCGTCTACCTGATCGGTGATGCCGAGACCGGACAGGCCCTCATCGTCGATCCCGCCTACGGCGTCGACGAGCTGCTCGGGATCCTCCGGGCCGACGGCATGGAGTGCGTCGGCGCCCTGGCCACCCACTTCCACCCCGACCACATCGGCGGCGACATGATGGGTTGGAACATCGAGGGGATCACCAGGCTCCTGGAGGTGGCCGAGGTACCGATCCACGTCCAGGCGGACGAAGCACCCTGGGTCGCCCGCGCCACCGGGGTCGGCCCGCACGAGTTGGCCACCCACCGGGGTGGGGATGTCGTCCAGGTGGGCTCGGTTCCGATCACGCTGGTCCACACGCCGGGCCACACGCCGGGCAGCCAGTGCTTCCTGGTCGACGGCCGGCTGATCGCCGGCGACACCCTGTTCCTCGAAGGCTGTGGACGGACCGACCTGCCCGGCGGTGACCCCGAGGCGCTGTACGAGTCGCTGACCACCCAGCTGGCCCGGGTGCCGGACGACACCGTCCTCTTCCCCGGCCATCTCTACTCGCCGGAGCCGTCGGCCACCATGGGGTACACCCGTGCCCACAATTACGTGTTCCGGCTGCGCACCCCCGAGCAGTGGATGACGATGTTCGGAAGCTGAGGGGGACGGGGGCGCCGTGGGTCGGACCTACGATGACGCTCGATGAACGACCCCCAGGACAACGGCTCGACCATCGCGGTGGTCGGAGCCTCGCTGGCCGGCCTGCGCGCCGCCGAGGAGATCCGCCACGAAGGCCATGCCGGACCGGTGGTCATCTTCGGCGACGAGCTCCACGTCCCCTACGACAGGCCGCCACTGTCCAAGCAGCTGCTGGCCGGCACCTGGGACGTGGAGCGCATCCACCACCACGCACCGGACAAGCTCGACACCCTCGGGCTGGAATTCCGCCTTGGCCGACGGGTGCTGTCACTCGACACCGAGGCGCGGAACCTCGTCTGCGACGACGGGAGCGAGCTGCACTACGACGGGCTGATCGTGGCCACCGGGGCGGAGCCCCGCCCGTTGCCCGGCACCGAGGGCATGGCCGGTGTCCACACGCTGCGGACCCTCGACGACTGCCTGGCCATCCGGGCCGAGCTCGAGTCGGCCGGACCCGGTGCCCGGGTCGTGATCATCGGTGCCGGGTTCATCGGTTCCGAGGTGGCCGCCACCTGTCAAGGGCTCGGCGCCACGGTGACCGTGGTCGAGGCGCTCCCCACCCCGCTGGCCGGGGTGCTGGGCGTCCAGATGGGTGAGGCGTGCGCCCAGCTCCATCGCGACCACGGGGTCACCGTCTCGACCGGGGTGGGTGTCGAGCGGATCTCGTCCGAACCCGGCGGCTCTGCGCCGCTGGTGGTCCATCTGGCCGATGGGACCGGCCTGCGATGCGGACCTGGTGGTGGTGGGTATCGGCGTCGTCCCCGCGGTCGGGTGGCTGGCGGGTTCGGGCCTGGCCCTCGACAACGGTGTGGTCTGCACCGAGTCGCTGTTCGCGGCCGACCGTGTGGTGGCCGCCGGGGACGTGGCCCGGTGGACCCGGCCCGGTACCGGTGAGCAGGTACGCGTCGAGCATTGGACCAACGCGGCCGAGGGTGGTGCCGCCGCGGCCCGCAACCTCCTGGCCGGGTCCGACGCCGCCGAGCCCTACGATCCCGTCCCGTTCTTCTGGTCCGACCAGTACAAGACCAAGATCCAGGTGATCGGCCTCCCCGGTCCCGACGACGAGGTGGTCGTGGTGGAAGGCTCGGTCGGCCGAGGGCAAGCTGGTGGCCCTGTACCGGCGGGGCGACCGGCTGCGGGCCGCGCTGGCCTTCAGCCGCCGCGCCTGTTGATGGCCTACCGTCCCCTGCTGGCCGCCGGTGCCTCCTTCGACGAGGCGCTGGCGCTGGCACGATCGTGACGCTCCACCGGGTGACCTTCGGCGGTGGGCCCGCCGGTACCCACGGGTGAAGGCCAGTGCGGCGGCGATCTGCTCGGCCGACGGCTCGAGGCCGCCGTAGGTGTACCGCTCCACCA
Organism: uncultured Acidimicrobiaceae bacterium; assembly: GCA_963745955.1. Lineage (GTDB taxonomy): Bacteria > Actinomycetota > Acidimicrobiia > Acidimicrobiales > RAAP-2 > Bog-756. The sequence goes on from CAVUZI010000003.1 coordinate 82,950, forward strand.
ACTGGGTTGAGCCGATCAGGCCGGCACCGTAGCGCGAGTCGTCTTCGGCCAGTCGCCGGCCGTAGGCGGACAGGGTCTCGTCGACCCGTCGCCTGCGGCCCATCCGGGCCCCTCCCCGGGCCAGGTCGGCGGCGATCTGGTGGGCCCAGGTGGGCGGTCGCCGCCGCCGCCGCCGGCGGACCTCGAAGAAGGCGGCGACGACGGCCACCGACGATGCCGATGGGAATCCACGGGAGGTGGGCGAGGGCGCGCCCTGCGGTGCCGGCCAGCACCGAACCCGGGGAGGGGTTGGCCAGGGGCACAGCGGCCGTCGGGTCGAAGCTCTGCCAGCCGTAGCCCGGGAACCACACCTGCACCCAGGCGTGGGCATCCTTGGCCTGCACGTCGTAGAGGTCGGTGATCGGATCGTAGGGGCCCGGCACGTAGCCCACGGTCTCCCGGGCCGCGATGTGGAGGGAGCGGAGCATGACCACGGTGGCGGTGGAGATCTGCTCGCAGTAGCCCAGGCGGGACCCGAAGAGGAAGCTGGTCACCGCGTCGGCCCCCGGGGCCAGCGGCGGGATGTCGGTCGTGTACCGGATGTGGCCCGCCATCCACGCCTCGATGGCTTCGATCTTTTCGTAGGTGTGGGGGTCGGGATCGTCGGGGGTCCCGATGCCGGCGGTGATCCGACGGGCCAGCGCGGCCACCCGGGGGTAGGGATGGGGGAGCTGGAGGTAGCGGGTCATCTGCGCCGTGGTCAGGGTCTGGCTCTCGGCGCCGCCCGGCGTGACCGGCACGGTGGCCTCCCGCAGCTGCTGGGCGTCGGCCGTGTTGTCGGCCGAGACCACCGTGTAGATGGTCCCGGACCCCATCGAGGTGGACGAGACGATGGTGCCGTCCCCGGTCAGGGAGAGGGAGCGCGACTGGATGTAGACCCGCTCGGCATTGTCGGCGTGGAAGACCAGGTTCGGCCCCGACTGGGCCACGTAGAAGGTCTGGACATCGGTGTCGCCGGTGGATCGGTCCGCCTGCTGGTCGGGGGCCAGCGGTATCTCGAACGGGGACCCGGTCTCCAGTTCCACGACCCCCCGGCCCTTGGTGGGCACCGATTCCAGCCAGCTCTGACCGTTCCAGGTGTCGTAGGTCTGCCCGACCCAGAAGCTCGGACGGCTGGCTCGGACCCTCATCACCACCTGGTCGCCGAGAGCGGCCCGCACCCCGGTGTCGAGGGACTTGGCGAATCCGAGAAACCCCCCCACCCTGGTGGGACCGCTCGGGCTGGCGGCGTGGGCGGGCAGGGACGGGGAACCGTCGGTGAGGTTGCTCGGGCTGTCGACCGGCGACGAGTCGGCCGCCGAGGAGGGGAAGATGAGCGACGTGGAGACGGTCGGGGCCGGCAGTACGGTCACCAGCAGCGCAGCCAGCACCACCACCGCCGTCCCGGCCACCCCCACCGCGAGCCACGGGATCCCGCGGGTGCCCGCCATCGACTGCCACATGGCCACGAGTGCCCACACGCCGAACACCAGCCAGGCCACGACGTAGACGCCCAGGGTGAGGTCGACCGACTGGGCCGCGGCCACCGCCATCAGGGCGGCCGACCCGGCCAGCGAGTAGGCCACGTCGCGCCGGGCCGGGACGTCGAAGGAGTGGGTGGACAGCACCCAGGCGAACAGGACGGCCAGCGGGCTCTCGACGGTCGAGATGTCCCCGGGGGTGGCGTTGCGGCTGACGGTGGTGATGAACCAGGCAAAGCCACCGAGGGCGCAGACGGCCAGGATGGGCTTGACCGCCGGCCACGGTCGCTCCCGTCGCCAGTAGGACAGGGTGTTGCCGACGACGGTCGCCACCATGGCGAAGACGGCCATGGCCGGGCCCAGCTCACCCTGGCTCCAGCAGGCGGCGGCGGCGACCACCACCGTGGCCGCCGAGGCCACCCGGAAGGGCACCGAATGCTCCGGGGGCCCCGGCTTGTTGGCCTGGACGACCCGCTGCCACAGGGTCACGACGATCCCCGCCGCCGGACCGCTTCCACCGTCGCCGGCGGCCCGGCGGACCCGGTGGACCCGGCGGACCCGGTGGACCCGGCGGACCCGGTGGACCGGCGGGGACCCCACGGCCCGGGCCAGGCGCCGTCCGAGGTCGATCCGGTCGCGTACGACCCGTACCACGTGGCCGTCGGCTTCCATGGTGCCGAGCACGACCGGCCGGCCCCGGGCCAGGTGGTGGGCGAGAGCGGCCATGACCCGCTCCGATTCGGCCTCGGCGGCGATCGGGTCCGGAGGGAGCACCAGCTCGACGACGACCGGATCGTCGGTCTGGCGCTCCTTCTCGCGCACCATCAGCGACCCGACGTGCGAGGTCGCCGGCCAGTGGACGGACCGGCGGGTGTCCCCGGGCCGGTAGGGGCGTACGCCGCGGGGCTCACCGGCACCGGACGGGATCCGTAGGGGGGCGTCACCGATCGAGCTCTCGGGGAGGGACGGCAGGGGACCCGGTTCGCCGAGCCTCGGGGCCACGTGCAGCGGTCGGGGGAGCGGCACCCTGATCTCGCGTGCCCACCACAACAGCCCGAAGGGAGCGCAGGAGGCCACCTCCACGGCGACCTCGGCGATGACCCCGCGACGGGCAGGGACGAAGGCCACCTCGACCGTCCGCGGCCCCCGGACCGGTCCCGCGGCACGGGCCACCGGCCCGACCGGCTGCCGCGGCCGGATGCGGATGGGGCCGCTGGCCTCCATGGTCACCGCGCACCGTCCGACCCGCCTGGCCGTCCGATGGGCCGGCCGTACAGGTCACGCCGGCGCTCCGGGCCGGCACCATCGGCGCCAGGAGGCCGATGACCAGCACTGCGGCCAGCAGGGCACCGACGGCCTGCACCCAACCCGATCCGCTCGAATGCGCCACCCCGGCCCAGGCCAGGACGGCCACCGCACTGCCGACCACCGGAGCCAGCCAGGCCACCGGGTGCAGCCGGGCGCGGAGCCGGACGCCACCGGGCAACCGGTCGGGATCCGAGCGCGCCGACCGGCGGGCGAACACGCCCCACGAGACGAGGGCGGCGGCCAGCGTGGCCACCAGCCCGACGGCGGCCCCGGCCACCACGACGGCGGGCCCGAAGACGGCCCGGATGACGACCACGACGCACACGCCGGCCACCAGTCCGGTGGCGATCGCACCGACCGTGCGCCGCAGCAGCGGACGGCGGTCGGCGCCCGCTTGGCTCACGTGGGCGGGACGGGTGTCTCTTCGACGATCCGGGTGACGAGCGCCGGACCGTCGCCGCCACCGCCCTCGGCGATGAGCCGGTGGGAGAGGCATGCCACCGCCACCGCCTGGATGTCCTCGGGATTGACGTAGGCCCGCTCCGACAGCACCGCGTAAGCCTGGGCGCTGCGGATCAGCGAGATGGCCGCCCGCGGGCTGGCGCCGAGGCGCACGGTGCCGGCGGTGCGGGTGGCCCTCACCAGCGCGACGGCGTACTCGGCCACCGCTGTGACCACCTGCACCGACGCGGTGGCGTTGATGACCCTCGCCCACCGGGCCGGGTCGGCCACCGGGGTCAGGGCGTCGAGGGCGTAGCGACCGCCCTGGTGCAGGACCAGGCGGGTCTCCACGTCCGTGTCGGGATACCCGATGGAGGTGGAGACCCCGAACCGGTCGAGCTGGCTCTCCACCAACGGGTAGGTGCCGAGCTGGCCGATGGGGTTCTGGGTTCCGATGACCATGTGGGGCCGGGGCAGTGGCCACGACTCGCCGTCCACCGACACCTGCTGCTCCTCCATGGCTTCGAGGAGGGCGGACTGGGTCCGGGGCGGGGTCCGGTTGAGCTCGTCGAGCAGGACCACATGTCCGAACACCGGTCCGGGTCGGAAATCCCACGTCCCGGTGTCGGGGGAGAAGACGGTCACGCCGGTGATGTCGGAGGGGAGCAGGTCGGGATTGCCCTGGACCCGTGACAGCTGGACCCCGAGCGCGGTGGCCAGGGCCCGGGCCAGGACGGTCTTGCCCACGCCGGGGACGTCCTCGATGAGGAGATGGCTACCCGACAGGGCCGCGACCACGGCGAAGGTGACCGCCCTCGGGGTCCCGAGAAGCACCTCCGACAGGGCCACGTGCAGGTCCGAGGCCGTGGCCACCGCCTCGTCGATGGACGGGACGGGACCGCCGACCGCCGCCGGCTCACGACCCACCGTTCCGATGCCGGTGCTCGTGCTCATGCGCTCCCCTGCCTCTCCTGCACCCACCCGTCCGCGGATCCCGGCGCCGTGCGTGGTAGTCCACCCACCCTAGGCGTCACCGGAGTTGCGGTTCAATGGCCGGATCCGGCCATGCCCGGGTCCGGCCTGGGGATGGGCTCAGAAGTCAAGGGCGGACAGCTCGGGGATGGTGGCCTCCGACCTGCTGCGGGCTTCGAGCCAACGGGCCCGGGCCGCCTCTCGTCGGTCGTCGCCCACGGCGGGGTCGACCACCAGGCGCGGTGCCCATGCCGCAGCCACCTCGGTCTCGTCCGACCAGGTGCCGACGGCCATGCCGGCCAGGTAGGCCGCCCCGAGGGTGGTGGCCTCGAGCACGGGGGCGATCTCGACGGGCCGGCCGCAGGCGTCGGCCAGGGACTGGGTGAAGACCGGGTTGGCGGACATCCCGCCGTCGACCCGGAGCGAGGCGATGGGCAGGCCCGAGTCGGCCGCGGCCGCCTCGAGGAGGTCGGCGCCCCGGTGGGCCACTCCCTCGAGGACGGCACGGACCAGTTCCGGTCGCCCGCTCCCCCTGGTGAGACCGGTGAAGGTCCCGCGTGCTCCGAAGTCCCAGACCGGCGTGCCCAGTCCGAGCAGGGCGGGTACGAACCACACGTCGCCGGTGTCGGCACAGCGGGCGGCGACCTCGGCCGAGTCGGCGGCCGAGTCGATGATGGCCAGGTCGTCGCGCAGCCACTCCACGCAGGTCCCCGCGGACAGCATGATGGCCTCGACCCCCCAGGTGACCTTGCCGCCGCGGCGCCAGGCGATGATGGGGATGGTGCCGGCCGGCCCCCGGGCCATCTGGACCGGTCGGCCCGGGCCCACGCACTGGTCGAGCATCCCCCCGGTCCCGAAGGTGGCCTTGGCCTGTCCCGGGAGGGTGCATCCCTGTCCGATGAGCGATGCCTGCTGATCGCCGGCCATGCCCGCGATCAACGGCCGTCCGGCCAGGATCTCCGCCGGGCCGACGGCGCCGGACGAGTCGACGATCTCGGGCATGAGCGATTCGTGGATGCGCAGCTCGGCGAGCACCTCGGTGTTCCACCCGGATCCGTCCGCGTGCACGAGGCCGGTCACACCGGCGTTGGAGGCATCGGTGACGTGGAGGCTCCCGTTCGACAACGTCCACGCCACCCAGCTGTCCACCGTGCCGAAGGCGAGCTCCCCGCGCTCGGACCGCGAGCGGTCCGGATCGGCCAGGTCGAGCAGTGCGGCCACCTTCGTGGCCGAGGCGTTGGGTGCCACCCTGATCCCCCGGGACTGAAGCTCCAGGCAGGTACCGACCGTCCGGAGGTCCTGCCAACCGAGCCCCGGTCCCACCGGCGAGCCGGTGGCCCGGTCCCAGACGATGGTCGAGGCCCGCTGGTCGGCGATCCCGACCGCGTCGACGGGGCCGCCCTCGGCCAGGGTCTGCGAGGCCACCGCCACCACCGCCGCGGCCATGGCCTCCGCATCGAATTCCACCAGCCCGGGGAAGGGCGTGTCGGGCAGCACGGGCACGTGGTGGATGTGCTCGACGGTGCCGTCGGGGCGGACCACCGCGCCGCGGACTCCCGAGGTGCCGACGTCGACGACCAGGATGCTCACGGCCAGCCCACCACGCCGAACGGGCTGGGCAGGCCGAGCTTGCCGGGGTTGAGGATGCCGTGCGGATCGAGGGCCTGCTTGACGGAGGCCAGCACCTCGAAGCCGGCGCCGAGGGCACCGGGCAGGAAGCGGGCCCGGTTGATGCCGATGCCGTGGTGATGGCTGATGGCGCCCCCCGCGGCCATGGTGGCCTCGGTCACCTCGTCCCAGGCCCGCCGGTAGTACTGCGCCACCCAGGACCGGTGGGCGGCGGGATCGAGGTCGGCAGGGGGCCGGCCGGCGAAGGTGAAGTAGAGGCAGGCGCCGTCGGTGTAGGCGTGGGACTGGTGGGACGATGCCACCGCCGTACCCTCGACACGGCCGAGGGCGGCCAGCACCGAGTCGTAGAGCCCGGGCAGCGCCCGCCACCGGGCCGAGATCTCGACGGTGTCGACGACCACGCCGGCCCGCCACAGCGGAGCCAGGGCGGACACGTCGTTGCGGTGACCGAGCCAGCGCTCGACCAGGTCCGTCCCGAGGGGTAGGGCGCTCCCGCACTCCTCGTCGACCACGGCCAGGGTGGCCTCGATGAGGGTCGGGTCGCCCTCGTCGAGGACGATCAGGACGTTGGTGTCGGGCTGGTCGAACGAACGCCCGGACTCGGTCCGGTCGTAGAGGCGCAGGACGGCCGGAGTGGCGCCGCGGCGCAGGATGCCCCGGCAGGCGTCGAGGCCGTCGGCGAAGGAGGCGAACCCGAAGGCCCGCCGCCCTTCACCCCCGGGGACCGGGTGGACCCGGAACCGACCCTCGGTGATCACCCCGAGCGTGCCCTCGCTGCCCACGAACAGCTGGGTGAGGTCCGGGCCGGTGGCCGACCTCGGCCCGTGCCCACCGGTCCGCACCACCCGTCCGTCGGCCAGCACCACCTCGAGGCCGATGACCATGTCCTCGATCTTCCCGTAGCGGTTGGAGTACTGGCCCGCGCCGCGACAGGCCAACCATCCGCCCACCGTGGAGAGGTCCATCGACTGGGGCCAGTGTCCGAGGGTGACGCCGGAGCCGCCGCGGAGGGCCGACTCGACGTCGGGGCCGAAGGTGCCGGCCCGGATGTCGGCCACCAGCGAGAGGGTGTCGACGTGGACGACCCCGGCCAGCCCGCACAGGTCGAGGGCGACCCCGCCGAAGAGGGGGATGGAGGCGCCGCAGACACCGCTGCGCCCACCGGCGGGTGTCACCGGCATCCGCTCGTGATGGCACAGGCCGAGCACCCCGGCCACCTGTGCCGTGTCGGTGGGCCGGGCCACGACCGCGGGGCGGGACGGGACCTGCCCGTCGACGGCCCATCCGATGGCCACGGGCCACCAGTCGCGACCGGCCTCGGCCCGCGAGGCGTCGTCGTCGACCACGGCGCAGATCTCGCCCAGCCGCCGGCGGAGATCGTCGTCGACCTCGACCCGTGGCCCCTCCAGGTGGTCGATGACCCGGTCCGGGGTGGCGTCGATGGGTGTGACCGGCGTGGGCTGGGTCACCCGGGCTCGGTCCCGTGGACGACGGCATGGGTGTACGGGCCCGCGTCGGGGTCGAGCCCGGCTCGCACCAGTTGCGCCCGGATATCCCGGGCGTACGCCTCCGCCTCGTGCTCGGCGCGGGCATCGTCCCAGCCCAGCGACGGGCCGATGAGGGCGGCCACCCGGGTGGCCGCCTCGGCCGCGCCGCGGGCGTCGCGCAGTGAGGCCCGGGTCCGTCGGTCGAGCACATCGGCCACCGACCGGGCCATCTCCTCCTCCACCGCATACACGGCTTCGGCGGCCAGGTAGTGGAGGCCGGGGACCAGCGGGTCGAGCAGCTCCGGTCGCCCGTCGGCCACGGCCAGCACGGCCGGGGTCTCGGTGCCGTACCGGCCGGCCAGATGGGCGGCCACCGTTGCCGCGGAGTCGGCACGGTCGGCACGGTCGGCACGGTCGGCACGGTCGGCACGGTCGGCGGGGCCGGCGGGGCCGGCGGGGACGCGACCGGCGGGCCCGGCTCCGGAAACCCCGGGCGCCCGGGCCCGGGGTGTCCGGGCCGGCGCCCCGCGCAGCCGGAGGGTCTTCGTCACGCACGGGCCGGATCGACGCCCGAGCACCTTGAGCGCGGCGTCGACGGTATCCTCGGCCATCTTGCGGTACGTGGTGAGCTTGCCCCCGGTGACGGTGACCATCCCCTCGGGGGAGGTCCGCACGGTATGGCGGCGGGACAGGTCGGCCGTCCGCTCGCTCGGCGCGTGCCCGCCATCCATCGGGGCCAGCAACGGCCGCAGCCCGACCCAGATGCCGGCGATGTCGGTCCCCTGGATCGGGGTGGTGGTGATGGCGTTGGCCGCGTCGAGGATGTAGTCGACGTCTTCGGGCAGGCAGCTCGGATCGTCGAGGGGCCCGTCCCACTCGGTGTCGGTGGTCCCGAGATAGACCTGGTCACCCCACGACACCACGAAGATCGACCGGCGGTCCTCCCGCACCGGGATGACGGCGGCGATGTCGCACGGGAAGGCGGCCTCGGGCACGGTGATGTGGATGCCCTTGGCCGGCCGGATCGAATGCGGGTTCCGCCCCTCGTCGAGGGCGCGTACCTCGTCGGCCCACACCCCGGCCGCGTTGACCACCACTGACGCGTTGACCACGAAGGACGGTCCATCCTCGGGCGTCACCGTGGCCCCGTTGACCCGACCATCGGCTCCGGTGGTGAGGGCGGTCACCGGTGCGTGGTTGGCGGCCACGGCGCCGTGGTCGAGCACCGCGGTGCGGAGCACGGTGAGGGTGAGCCGGGCGTCGTCGGTGCGGGCGTCCCAGTAGAGGAAGCCGGCCACCAGCCGGTCGGCCTGCAGGTTGGGCATGTGGGCCAGGGCCTGGGCCCGGGTCACCTTCTCGTGACGCCGTCCGATGCGGACTCCTCCGGTCAGGTCGTACAGCCACAGGGCGGTCCGGTAGACACGGGCCACGCCGCGGTTGACCACCCCGTCGCGTCCGAACAAGGGGATGAGGAAGGGGAGCGGCGACACCAGATGGGGGGCGTTGTCGAGCAGGCGCTGACGTTCGGCCAGGTTCTCGTAGACCAAACGGAACTCGTTCTGCTGCAGATAGCGGAGACCGCCGTGGACCAGCTTGGAGGACTTGGACGAGGTGCCCGAAGCGAAGTCGTCCCTCTCGACCAACGCGGTCTTGAGGCCCCGGCTGGCCGCGTCCAGGGCCACCCCCGCTCCGGTGATGCCACCGCCGATGACCAGCACGTCGAACGACTCCGAGGCCAGCCGGGACAGCGCCTCGTCCCGTTGGAAGCGACCGGCGCTCGGCTCGGAGACGCGGACGCGGTCGGGCATGGACAAAGCCTGCCACAGGTGGACGGGAACCCCGTCGCCGGTGGGTCTCCGTCGGGGGCGGATGGAGCACCTCTTCCGACGGAGGGCTTATCTACAATGATTGTTGAAAAACAATCATTGGTGGTAGAGTGGAGACCGTGAGGACGCCCGATGAGCTGACCGAGTTGTTCCGGTCCACCGGTCGCAAGGTCACCGCCCAGCGCCAGTGCATCTTCCGGCTCCTGCAGGGCAACGAGACCCACCCGTCGGCCGAGGCGATCCATGCCGAAGCCAGCCGGGAGATGGAGACCATCTCCTTGAAGACCGTCTACCAGACACTCCACGACCTGGCCGAGCTCGGGGAGATCGCCTCCTTGGACGTGGGAACCGGCATGACCCGGTTCGACCCCAACGTGGACCATCCCCATCATCACCTGGTCTGTCGCAGCTGCGGCCGGGTGCGTGACCTGGTGGCCGACTTCCCGGATGTGCAGATCCCGAAAGGCGCCGACCTCGGCTTCGTCGTCGGCTCGGCGGAGATCGTCTTCAGGGGATTGTGCCCCGAGTGCCGGCCGCCCGGACGCCGTCGGAACCGGGCATCTTCCAGCAGCGCTTCATTGTCACCGTCCCACTAAGCAACCCGTGGTGCCTGCCACAACACCCATGAAAGGAACCCCCCCATGACCGCACTGAAGGATTCAAAGACCGAGGCCAACCTCAAGGTGGCCTTCGCCGGCGAGAGCCAGGCGAACCGGCGCTATCTCTACTTCGCCCAGAAAGCGGACGTCGAGGGTTACCCCGACGTGGCCGCACTGTTCCGTTCGGTGGCGGAGGGTGAGACCGGACACGCCTTCGGCCACTTCGACTTCCTCCGCGAGGTGGGTGACCCGGTGACCGGCGTTCCCGTCGGACCGACCGAGGACAACCTCAAGTCGGCCATCGAAGGTGAGACGTACGAGTACTCCGAGATGTACCCGGGCTTCGCCAAGACGGCGCGCGACGAGGGATTCGTCGAGATCGCCGAGTGGCTCGAGACCCTGGCCCGGGCGGAGAAGAGCCACGCCGGTCGGTTCACCGAGGGCCTGGCCTCGGTCTCCTAGCACCCGGCCCGGTGCCCGCACCACACCGGCCCACACCGGTCCCTGCGCCAGCCGGGGCCGGTGTGGTCGGACGGCCCGGCTCGCAGACGCCCCAGAGGAGATCACCATGACCACGACGGGACCGCTCACCCTCGAGGACATCGCCGACCAGCGCGCCTACGAGCGCGAACGGGACGAGTTCCGCTCGAACGTCATCGCGGCGAAGAAGCTCCGGCGGGTGTCGGTGGGGCCGGTGGTGACCCTGGTCTTCGAGAGCCGGCTGACCATCCGGTTCCAGGTCCAGGAGATGGCCCGGGCTGAGAAGATGGTCACCGACGAGCAGATCCAACACGAATTGGACGTCTACAACCGGCTGCTCCCGACGCCGGGCGAGCTGTCGGCCACCTTGTTCATCGAACTGACCAGCGAAGAGGACCTCCGTACCTGGTTGCCGCGCCTGGTGGGCATCGAGAGCGCATGTCGGATACGCATCGGGAGCGGGGACGACCTCACCGTGGTCCGCTCGGTGGCCGAGTCGACCCATCAGGCCAATCTGACCCGGGAGGAGACCACTTCGGCCGTCCACTACGTGCGCTTCCCGTTCACCGACGAGCAGATCGCCGCGTTCAGTGCCGGTCCCGCACTCCTTGCCGTCGACCATCCGAACTACCCCGGGGGCGTGCCCGGCGTCGAACTGGGCGATGCCACCCGGAGCGAGCTGCTGGCCGACCTCGGCGGGGGCTGAGCGAGAGCCCGACCCTGCGGGCCGTCAGCGGTGGGCGAGATGCACCGCCGCCTCCGGCGTGTTGATGTGGAAGGTGAGTGTCTCCTCGATGAAGAGGTCGACCGAGGCGGCGTCGTCGGCGCGGTAGCCGATCGAGAAGTCCTCGCCCACGGTCAGCTCGAAGTCACCACCGCGCTGGCTCAGTACCACGGCACCGTCGACCGCCGGCGCCCACACCACGGGGCCGTCGAGGATCTGGCGGAGGTGCTCGAACACCGGATAGCCGCCGTGCTCGGTTGTCTCGGTGACACCTGTGAAGCAACGGGGCCCGAGGGCGATGGCATAGGGGCCGGACACGTCGGCGGCCCGGAGCGCAGCGACTGCCTTGGCCACATGTCCGGGATAGTGGCTGTAGTCGTCGCTGATGATCACCGGCTCGTGGGGGGAGGTGGCGACGATACCGGCGACCGGACCCTGTTCGTACCCGTGGAAGACCAGGTGGTCCTCGGCCACGGCCGCGGCGCGTGAGGCGACGATCACCGGGTCCAGATCGGGGTCGGTCGCGCCCCGGTCGACCGCGGCCAGCTCGGACTTGGACAGTGAGAACGGGGACCGGAGCTCGATGAGCGGCTTGATCCTGCGGAGCGACGCTTCGACCGGACCCAGGGGACCGCTGTCCAGGCTGTCGACCCGGCCGACGTCGACCGAGGAGTACTCCCACCCCAACGGGCCGGAGAAGTCCACCAGCCGCCGGGCGGCCAGGAAGTGCTTCAACGACCGTGTCGCTTCGGCGTCGATCTGCTGCCACGAACCGTCGGTGATCGGGGCCAGCTCTCGCATCAGGTGGTTCATGGGAGCATCCTGCTTTCGTGTCGTAGATTGCCGATGCCGAGACTCCCGTCTGCGGCCAAGACCTGGGCCAGCGGGTTCGGCGTGGGGGCGCCGACCCGGGTGAGCGTGTTGCGGTCGATGTGGGAGAAGGGCTCGGTGCGGTCGGGAATGTCGAGCACGCCCTCCTCCTCGTACGACCAGGTGCCGTCCGGGTGGACCGTGACGGACATCCGGTAGCTGAGCGTGCGGAACGCCTGCTGGAGGAACGGGTTGGACAGGATCCCGAAGATCTCGGAGCCGGCCTCGGCCCGGACCTCGAAGGTGGTGGCGTCCGGCTCGGCGGTGCCCCCGGCCAGGAGCACCTGGCCCCTCGGGATGCCCAGCGTGAGCAGGACTGCGTTCGTGGCCGGCTCCCACAGCCAGAATCCCACCTGGTCGTGGAAGGTCTCCACCTCGGCCGGCTTGACGATGTGGGTGTGGTAGCGGAGTCCGTAGAACAGTTGGGGTCCGTTGGTCTGGCGATCGATGGGCTGGAGCTCGTACCTCTCGACGAAGGCGTTCTGCTCGGCTCCGCCGGCAGCCGGGTGTTCGTCGGCCCCACCCGCGCTCTCCCAGATCCCGGCCAGCGGGGCCAGGGGTCCGAGGTTGGACAAGGTGTCGGGATCCCCATCGGGCTCGGTGTACAGGTCGGAGCCGTAGAACGTGCCCGCGGCCATCGCCGCCGCGGCGTCGTCGTCGGCCCGGCTCTCTGCGTCCATGGCACGACAGTGTAGGACGACGCCCTTCGGTCATGACCGGTCCCGTCGCAGGTGGGCGGCACGGGCGGGCAAGGTCCCCCTGGTGGACGGGCAAGGTTCCCGCCAACTGGCGGAGTCACATCCGGGCAAGGTCGGCCGCCCATCATCGACCCGTCACCCGGACGGGGGACCCGGCCGACTCCCGATGAGGGGGCCCGCCGGCAACGACACTCGTGCAGACGAGAGAAGAGGAACGCCATGAGCTCGACGACGACCACCATCACCGGCAACCTGACCCGTGATCCCGAGATCCGCTACACCAGGGACGGGCAGGCCACCACCTCCCTCGGCGTGGCGGTCAACCGCCGGTGGCAGAACCGCGAATCCAACGAGTGGGAGGAGTCGACTTCGTTCTTCGACGTGGTGACATGGCGCGACCTGGCCGAGAACGTCGCCCTCAGTCTGACCAAGGGCATGCGGGTGGTGGTGACCGGCCGCCTCGAGCAGCGGAGCTGGGAGACCGAGGAGGGCGATCGGCGGTTCAAGGTGGAGATCGTGGCCGACGAGGTCGGCGCCAGCCTGCGATTCGCCACCGTCGACGTGCACAAGGTCGAGCGCCACCAGGGCATCGACGGCGACCAGAGCCCCGGCAACGGCAGCACCGGGACCGAGGACGAAGCGGTGGGAGCGGGAAGCTGATCCCCGTCCTGTTCGCTCCGTCGGTGCGCCTGACCAAGGGGGAGGTGTTCTCCGCCTGTCAGGCACTGGCCGATGCCGACCGCTGCCTGGTGCGAGCCGGCCGGACGCGGGAGGCCGGTGCCCTCGGCGATCTGTTCGAGCTCCTCGAGGCCCGGATGGTGGCCGACGAGGTCCCGTTCGCCGACCTGTCCCGGCCGGCCGACCTGCTCCGGCTCGCCGACGAGTCCCAGCTCGCCGGCCTGTCCCAGACCACCGGAGCCGGACCGTCCCGTGCCGGTCCGGTCGGCGCTCAGTCCCCGGAAGGCTCGTACTCGATCGACAGCGAGTTCACGCAGTAGCGCTGACCGGTCGGCAGCGGTCCGTCGGGGAACACGTGGCCGAGATGGCCACCGCACCTGGCACAGGTGATCTCGGTCCGTGTCATCCCGAAGGTCCGATCGGTGTGCTCGTTGATGACACCGTCATCGAGAGCCCGGTAGAAGCTCGGCCACCCCGAACCGGAGTCGAACTTGGTGTTGCTCGGGAACAGCGCCGCCCCGCACCCGGCGCAGGTGAACATCCCACTCCCTTCCACGTGCAGGAGCTCCCCGGACCACGCCGGCTCCGTGCCCTTCTGGCGCAGCACGGCGTAGCGCTCGGGGGAGAGCCTGGCCCGCCACTCCTCGTCAGTGAACTCGACCCGCTCGCCGGTGTCTGTTCCGGTGTTCTCTTCCATTCCATCTCTCTTCCCGCCGGCCGGGGGGAGGGAAGAATCCATCCCACTTCCGGTCGACAACGATCACTAGGTGAAACGCTCGCAGGTCACGGTGTGTTCCCGTGTCGTGGGGTGCGCCGGGCCGGGGGGAATCCCGAAACCTGTTTGGTAGCGTCTCGGCAGATTTCGAGGGGCAGGGTCCGCCGGACGCGGGCTCCATCGGGGCTCCTGTCCGCCCGTCCGACCGACAGACGCCAGAGGACCGCACCATGGACCTTCGAGACCGACCCGAGGACGAGGCCTTCCGCGCCGAGGTGCGGGCGTGGCTGGACGCCCACGTGGTCGGCGACTTCGCCGCCCTCGGCGGCCGGGGAGGATCGGGAGACGAAACCTTCGGATTCGAGACCCGCCTCGAGTGGGAGCAGGTCCTCGCCGCCGATGGTTGGACCTGTATCGGTTGGCCGGTCGAGTACGGAGGTCGCGGGGCGTCCGTCGCCCACCAGGTCATCTTCAACGAGGAGTATGTGAAGGCCAGGGCGCCGGGCCGGGTGAGCATCCTCGGGGAGGGCCTGATCGGTCCGACCATCATCCACTACGGAACGGCCGAGCAGAAGGCGCGGTTCCTGCCCCCGATCGTGGCCGGCAAGGAGCTGTGGTGCCAGGGTTACTCCGAGCCCGGGGCGGGCAGTGACCTGGCCAATGTGCAGACCCGGGCCGTGCTCGACGGGGACGAGTGGGTGGTGACCGGGCAGAAGGTGTGGACGTCGCTGGCCCACCAGTCCGACTGGTGCTTCGTGGTCTGCCGCACCGAGCCGGGGTCGGTCCGCCACCGAGGCCTTTCCTACCTGCTCGTGCCCATGGACCAGCCCGGCGTCGAGGTCCGTCCCATCACCCAGCTCACCCGCACCTCCGAGTTCAACGAGGTCTTCTTCGACGGTGCCCGCACCGCGGCGGCAAACGTGGTCGGCGAGGTGGGGGACGGTTGGCGGGTGGCGCTCGCCACCCTGGCCTTCGAACGCGGGGTGGGGCTGCTCGGCCACCAGCTCTCCTTCCGGCGAGAGCTCGACCATCTCATGGCCGTGGCCCGGGCCAACGGCTCGGCATCGGATCCGGTCATCCGACAGCGCCTGGCCCGCTCCTTCGGCGAGCTCGAGATCCTCCGGTACAACACGCTGCGCAGCCTGTCGGGCATCGACGGGCCGGTGGCGCCACCCGAGGCGTCGATCATGAAGCTCTACTGGGCCAGCTGGCACCGCAGGATGGGCGAGCTGGCCATCGACGTCCTGGGCCCGACCGGCGTCGTGGCCGAGGGCTTTCCCTACGAGCTGGACGAGTTCCAGCGCACCTTCTTGTTCAGCAGGTCGGAGACGATCTACGGCGGCTCGAACGAGATCCAGAAGAACATCATCGGCGAGCGGGTGCTCGGCCTGCCGCCCGAACCGAAGGGGACGGCATGACCGACGACGACACGGGCGGGCCCACGATCCCGGATCCACCCTCCGGGCACGGGCTCCTCGAACGGCAAGGTGGTGGTCGTCACCGCCGCGGCCGGCACCGGCATCGGGTTCGCCACGGCCAGACGGTGCGTCGAGGAAGGGGCCACGGTGGTCATCTCGGACGCTCACGAGCGTCGGCTGGGGGAGGCGGCCGACGCGCTGGCCGAGCTGGCCGGCGAACGGCCTCTGGCCGTGCCCTGCAACGTGACCGACGAGTCCCAGGTCGGGCACCTCTACGACGCGGCGGCGGAGCACCATGGCCGGTTCGACGTGGCCGTCAACAACGCCGGGCTCGGTGGGCAGGTCGACGTGGTGGACATGACCGACGACCAGTGGGCCCTCGTCCTCGACGTGACCCTGACCGGGACCTTCCGCTGCATGCGGGCCGCCCTCCGCCACTTCTACGCCCGCGGTGGGGGAGGGGTCATCGTCAACAACGCCTCGGTGCTCGGTTGGCGGGCCCAGGCCGGGCAGTCCCACTACGCCGCGGCCAAGGCCGGGGTGATGGCGCTCACCCGCTGCGCGGCCGTCGAGGCGGTTCCCCACGGCGTCCGCATCAACGCGGTCTCCCCGAGCCTGGCCGTCCACCCGTTCCTCAACAAGGTCATGGCCGACGAGGAGCTGGAGGAACTGAGCCGGCGGGAGGTCTTCGGTCGCGGCGCCGAGGTGTGGGAGGTGGCCAACGTCATCGCCTTCCTCGCCAGCGAGTACGCCACCTTCATGACCGGTGAGGTGGTCTCGGTGAGCAGCCAGCATCCCTGAGCCGGCGATCGAACTACCCTGACGGAGTGTCAGATGTGACCGATCCCCGAGGGGATCTTCAGTGGGGGACCATCCCGGGGCTGGTGGAGGATGCCGCCGCCCGGTTCGGTGAGCTGGAGGCGGTGGTCGACGTCCACGGACCGGACGGCTCGACCATCCGTCTCACCTTCGACCGACTGGCCGATGAGGTGGCCTCGGCCACCCGGGCCATCGTGGCCAACGGGATCGAACGTGGCGACCGGGTGGCCATCTGGGCGCCCAACTGTGCCGAGTGGGTGGTCGCCGCCCTCGGCGCGGTCGGCGCCGGGGCCCTCCTGGTGCCACTCAACACGCGGTTCAAAGGGGCCGAGGCTGCGCAGATCCTGGCCCAGTCCGGGGCCCGGTTGCTCTTCACCGTCGACGGGTTCCTCGGGAACGACTACACGCGGCTCCTCGACGACGCGGTGGCCGCGGGGGCCAAGGTGCCCGAGCTCGAGCGGGTGGTGGTCCTCCGCCGGGGTGACGGAGCCCCGGGCCCGTCGACGGCCAAGGGTGACCCGCTGGTCGACTGGGAGGTCTTCTTGCAGGAGGGTGGGGCGTGCTCGGCCGACGTGGCCGCCGGCCGCACCGCCTCCATCACCTCGGGGGACCTCTCCGACCTGGTGTTCACCTCGGGGACCACCGGGCTTCCCAAGGGGGCGATGACCACCCACGGTCAGACGTTGCGCACGTTCGCCACCTGGTCCGAGGTGGTCGGGCTGCGCCGCGGGGACCGCTACCTGATCGTGAACCCCTTCTTCCACACCTTCGGCTACAAGGCCGGCATCCTGGCCTGCCTGATGACCGGGGCCACCATGGTGCCCGAGCCGGTCTTCGACGTCGACCGGGTCATGTCGAGGGTCGAGACCGAACGCATCACCGTGCTTCCGGGCCCGCCGACCATCTTCCAGTCCATCCTCGACCACCCCGAACGCAAGGGGTTCGACCTTTCGTCGCTGCGCCTCGTGGTCACCGGCGCCGCCGTCGTCCCGGTCGAGCTGGTGAAGGGGCTGTGGTCCGACCTCGGCATCGAGACCGTGCTCACCGCCTACGGGCTGACCGAGGCGACCGGGACGGTGACCATGTGCCGCCGGGGCGACTCCGCCGAGGTGATCTCGGGCACGTCGGGCCGGGCCATCCCCGACGTGGACGTCCGGATCATCGGCGGCGACGGGGTCGAGCTCCCGAGGGGTGAGGCCGGCGAGATCGTCGTGCGGGGGTACAACGTCATGCGGGGGTACTTCAACGACTCCGAGGCCACCGACGAGGCCATCGACATCGACGGGTGGTTGCACACCGGTGACGTGGGGATGATGGACGGTGCCGGAAATGTCACCATCACCGACCGTCTGAAGGACATGTACGTGAGCGGTGGGTTCAACGTCTACCCGGCCGAGGTCGAGGCCGTCCTCCGGCTCCACCCCGGGGTCGCGCAGGTGGCCGTGGTCGGCGTGCCCGACCGGCGGCTGGGCGAGGTGGGCCTGGCTGTGGTGGTGCCGGCCCCGGGTCCCGATCCGGGCGACCTCGACGATGGTCTGATCTCGTGGGCCCGCGAACGGATGGCCAACTACAAGGTGCCGAGGCAGGTGGTGGCCGTCGACTCGCTTCCCGTCAACGCCAGCGGCAAAGTGCTGAAGCGAGAGTTGCGGGACGGGTACCCACGGCCGGAATGACCCGGGCGCGCCGGCCTTCGGTCCGGCAGGTTCCGATCAGTCGTTCGGCGGGTTCCGATCAGCAGAAGTTCGACGAGTTCCGATCAGGAAGACAAGAGAGGGAGGGATGCCATGCGAGGCATCGTGTACACGGGTGACGACGTGGAGGTCACCGACCAGCTGAGTGTCGGGGACCCGGGACCCACCGAGGTCCGGGTGGCCATCGGGGCCGCCGGTGTCTGCCACAGCGACCTGTCCGTGATCAACGGGACGATCCCATGGAAGGCGCCCTCCGTGCTCGGTCACGAGGGTGCCGGGGTGGTCGAGGCCGTCGGCTCCGAAGTGAGAGCGGTCAAGGTCGGCGACCACGTGGTGATCGCCACCCTGCAGAGCTGTGGCAACTGCCGGGCCTGCAGCACCGGCCATCCGACCTGGTGCGTGAAGACGCTCGGCAACGTGTCCCAGCCTTTCACGTTCAAAGGCGAGCCGGCCTCCAACTTCGCCGGGACGTCGGTGTTCACCGAGTCGACCATCGTGAAGGAGGTGCAGGCGGTCAAGATCTCGAAGGACGTGCCCATGACCTCGGCCTGCCTCATCGGCTGCGGGGTCCTCACCGGCGTGGGCTCGGTGCTCAACCGGGCCAAGGTCCAGGCGGGGGAGACGGCGGCCGTCTTCGGCGTGGGCGGCGTCGGCCTCAACGTGATCCAGGGTCTCCGCCTGGCCGGCGCCAGCCGGATCATCGCCGTGGACACCCTGGCCTCCAAGGAGGGGCTGGCCCGCCAGTTCGGAGCCACTCACTTCGTCGACGCCTCGTCCACCGACACGGTGGCAGCCATCCGCGAGCTGGTCCCCCCTGGGCCGGCGCGGGTGACCGGGGCCCTGGGCTGGACCGGTGGGGTGAACTGGTCGTTCGACTGCGTGGGCCACCCGGCCGTGCTCCGCAACGCCCTCGACGTGCTCGACTGGGGCGGCAATGCGCTGGCCATCGGCATCCCGCCCCAGGGGACGGAGGTGTCGGTGGACGTGAACGCCCTGGCCTACGTGGACCGCGGCCTGCTCGGGTGCCGCTACGGATCAGCCCGCCCGCACCACGACATCCCCCTCATGGTCGAGCTCTACCTGTCCGGCAAGCTGATGCTCGACGAATTGGTCACCGAGGAGCGCCCCCTCGAGGGGTTCCGCGACATCGTCGAGGACATGGAGGCCGGCAAGCTGGCCCGTGGCGTCCTCACCTTCTGAGGGCCGGGGCGGCGCGGAGCGGGCCGCGACGGCCCTGTTACAGTCGGCACCGGTATGACGGTGCGTCAGATTGCCGGCGAGTGGCAGACCGTGGTGGAGGTCCTGCGGGCCGCGGCGACGGTCAATCCCGACATCGAGGCGTACGTCGAGCCCGCGACCGGGGAGACCCCCCGCCGGCACCTGACCTTCGCCCAGTGGGACCGGGCCGCCGACGGGGTGGCCGGGCTGTTCGCCACCTGCGGCGTGGGCCGCGGCACGGTGGTCTGCCTGATGCTTCCCAGCTCGATCGACTACATGGTCTGTTTCGCCGCCGCCACCCGGCTGGGGGCGATCACGTCGGGCATCAACCTCCGCCTCGGCCAACGCGAGGTCCTGTCCGTCCTCGACCGGACGAGGCCCGTGGTCACCGTGGTCGACGACGACGCCACACCGCCGGCCGGGCCGACCGGGGAGGTGCTCCGGCGGTCGGCCGTCACCGACGCCATGACGGGCCCGCCGCCGCCCCGGCTTCCCGAGCTGTCGCCGACCGATCCGGTGGCCGTGGTGTGGACGAGTGGCACCAGCGGACTCCCCAAGGGGGCGGTGTTCGACCATGACGCCCTGGCCGCGGTGGCATCCGGCACCGACGTGCTGTCCGAGCCGGGCGACCGGCGACTCTCGCCGCTCCCGTTCGCCCATGTCGGCTCCATGACCCGCACCTGGGACGAGATCGCCAACGCGGTGACCACGGTGATCACCCCGACCCCGTGGCGGGCGGCCGACACCATCCGGGTCATCGGCGAGGAGCGGATCAGCGTGGCCCAGGGCGTCCCTACCCAGTGGGCGCTGGTCCTCGCCCACCCCGATCTCGAGGCGACGGACTTCTCCTCGCTGCGGATCGTGGGCACCGGAGCGTCCCGGGTTCCACCGGATCTGGTGGCCGCCTTGCGGGTTCGGTTCGGGGTGCCGGTGGTGGTGCGGTACACCTCGACCGAGGCGTCGCTCGGCACCGGGACCGTCCCTGGCGACCCGGACGAGGTGGTGGCCAACTCGGTGGGGCGACCGGTGCCGGGGGTCGAGCTGTCCATCGCCGATGACGACGGCCGGTCGGTGGCGTCCGGCGAGGTGGGGCGGGTCCGGCTGCGTTCGGCCGCGGTGATGCGCGGCTATTGGGGCGGACCGCCGGTCGGTCCGGGGGCCGACGGGCTGGTCTACGACAGCCATGCCACCCGAGCGGTCCTGGCCGGCGACGGCTGGTTGACCACCGGCGATTTCGGCTTCGTCGACGGCGACGGTTGCCTCCACCTGGTGGGCCGGGCCAACGAGCTCTACATCCGCGGCGGGTACAACGTGTATCCGGCCGAGGTCGAAGGGGTGCTCGGTGCCCACCCGGCCGTCGAACAGGTGGCGGTGGTGGGTGCACCCGACCCCGTACTGGGCGAGATCGGCGTCGCCTTCGTGGTTCCGGCGAGCGGCGAGCGGCTCCCGGCCGACCGGCTGCTGGCCGACCTGCGGGAGGCGGCCCGCGCCGCCCTGGCCGATTACAAGGCGCCCGACCGGCTCGTGGTGGTCGACAGCCTTCCCCTGACCTCGATGATGAAGGTAGACAAGAGGACCCTGGCCGATCGGGCCGCATCCATGGCCCCGCCGGTGGCGGTGCGGTGGAGAGCGGTGCGGACCATGGCCCTGACGGCCGACGAACGGAGTACGAGCACCATGACCGGTAGATCCATCCCCGCCCAGGGGGGCGTGACCGACGATCCCATCCGCATCGGCACCATGCTGTACACCCTGGTGGAGCCGCACCGGGGCCGGGAGGTGGCCTACAACCGGTGGTACGAGCGGGACCACTTCTACGCCGGGTGCCAGATCGGCGCCTACAACTTCGCCGGGGCCCGCTTCGTGGCCACCGCCCCGCTCAAGGCCCTGCGTTACCCGGCGGGGCCCGCGGCCCTGGTCTCCGATCCGGAGACGGGCAGCTATCTCGGCCTCTACTACGTGCTCGAGGGCCACCACGACGAGTGGAACCGGTGGGCGGTCGACCAGGTCAACGTGCTCCACGCCGCGGGGCGGATGTTCACCGATCGCGACCACATCCACACCGGCCTCTACCACTTCGAATGGGAGCACCGCCGGGACGAGGACGGCGTGCCGGCGGAGCTCACCCTCGACCACCGGTTCCCGGGGATGGTCTCCGTGTTCATCGAACCCGCCGAAGGAGCCACCCCCGAGCAGGTCGGTGCCTGGTACCGGGACGAGTACCTGCCCTCGGTGCTGCCCGGGTCGGCGGTGGCCACGGTGCTGGCCTTCAGCCCACTTCCCCTCCTGGCCGACGCCCCCGGGGACGTCCCCCGCGCCGAGTCGGTGGACCGGCGCCTGCTGTTGCTCTGGTTCCTCGACGAGGCACCGGCCGCCTCGTGGGACACGGTCTTCGCCCACCAGGCCGAGGCCCTCGCCGGGTCGGGCCTCGGCCGGGTGCAGTGGGCCTCGCCCGTTCATCGGCACCGTCCCGGGCACCGACACCTACACCGACCAGCTGTGGTCGACGACGGCCTGATGCCCGACTTCATCGAGGAGCTCGACCGGCGCACCGCGGCCCGGGGCTGGGTCGGGGCGCCCACCCTGTGGGGGCTGATCGAGCGCCGGGCCGCGGCCACCCCCGACGCCGTGCTGGCCCACGAGGACACCGGCAAGGAGCTCACCTTCGCCGGGTACCGGGACGCCTGCCTGCGGGCGGCCGCCGGCCTCTTCAACGACTACGGGGTCACCAGGGACACCAGCGTGAGCTGGGAGCTGCCCACCTGGAACGAGTCGCTGGTGCTGGTCGGCGCCCTGGCCCGCCTCGGAGCCCGCCAGAATCCCCTCATCCCCATCTACCGGACCCGCGAGGTGGGCTTCATCACCGCCCAGAGCGAGGCCTCGCTGCTCATCGTGCCCACCATCTACCGGGATTTCGACTACGAGGCCATGGCCCTCGAGATCGCCGGCACCCGGCACGGACTGTCGGTGCTGGTGGTCGACCGCGACCTGCCCGACGGGGACCCCGCCGACCTGCCCGAGGTGGAGGCACCCCCGCCCACGGCGGCCGACGCGCCCATCCGCTGGCTCTTCTACACCTCGGGCACGACCGCCGACCCCAAGGGGGCCCAGCACTCGGATCTGACGGTGATGGCGTCGGCGCTGGCCATGTCCGAATGCCTCGACATCGGACCCGACGACGTCTCCGGTCTGGTGTTCCCCTTCACCCACATCGGCGGGATCGGATGGCTGATCGCCGCGCTGTTCACCGGATGCCGCCTCCTCATCACCGAGTCCTTCAACGCGGTGGCCACACCCGCCTACCTGGCTGCCAACCAGGTGACGCTGGCCGGGTCGGGGACCACGTTCCACCTGGCCTACCTCGAGGCACAGCGGGCGGCCGGCGGGAGCTCCATCTTCCCCCACATCCGCTCCTACCCCGGTGGTGGCGCCCCCAAGCCGCCGCAGCTCCACTACGACCTGAAGCGCGAGATCGGCGGGGTGGGCATCGTCTCGGGCTACGGCCTCACCGAGGCCCCCATCGTGGTCATGGCCACCACCGAGGACCCCGACCAGAAGCTGGCCGACACCGAGGGCCGGCCCACTCCCGGGGTCGAGCTCATCGTGGTCGGCCTCGACGGCGAGCGGGCCGGAGCCGGGCCAGGAGGGGGAGATCCGGTTGAAGGGGCCCCAGGTCATCCGCGGCTACCTCGACGCCTCTCTCGACGCCGAGGCCTTCGACGACGACGGGTACTTCCGGAGCGGCGATCTCGGGATCGTCGACCGGGACGGCTACGTGACCATCACCGGGCGGCTGAAGGACGTGATCATCCGGCACGGCGAGAACATCTCGGCCAAGGAGGTGGAGGACCTCCTCTACGCCCACCCGGCCGTGGCCGATGTGGCCGTCATCGGGCTCCCCGACCCGAAGACCGGTGAGCGGGCCTGCGCCGTGGTGGCGCTCAAGGAGGGGGCCACGTTCTCCTTCGACGACATGACCGGGTACCTGAGGAGCAGCGGGCTCCGGGTGCAGGCCATCCCCGAGCAGCTCGAGCTGGTGGCGTCGGTGCCGCGCAATCCGGCCGGGAAGATCCTGAAGCACGCACTGCGCGAGACCTACTCGCCTTCGCCATCGAACAAGGGGGGCTCATGAGTCCGATCCAGCGGGTCACACTGGGCCAGGGGGGCGCGGAGCACGACGCCGCCGACGCGGCCATCAGCTCGCACACCGGCCGCCGCTTCGAGGACAAGGTCGCCCTGGTGACCGGGGCCGGCTCCGGCATCGGGCGGGCGGTGGCCCGCCGGTTGGCCCGCGAAGGGGCCCGGGTGGCCGCCCTCGACGTGGCCGTCGACAACCTGGTCGCCACCGTCGACGCCATCGCCGCGGCCGGGGGCACGGCCACCGCCTACCGGTGCGACGTCACCTCCGAGTCGTCGGTGGCCGAGGCGGTGGAGTCGACCGCCGCCGCCCTCGGACCTCCGAGCGTGGTGTGCAACGTGGCCGGCATCGGCGGCTTCTACAACACGGCGGACATGCCGCTCGACCGCTGGGAGCAGATCCTGGCCGTCAACCTGACCGGCCCGTTCCTGGTCTGCCGGGCCACCCTTCCCCACCTGCTGGAGGGCGGGGGATCGATCGTGAACGTGGCCTCCAACACCGCGCTGATGGGGCAGTCGTACTCGGCTGCCTACTGTGCCTCCAAGGCCGGCCTCCTCATGTTCTCGAAGGCCCTGGCGGCCGAGTACCTGTCCCGAGGGGTGCGGGTGAACGTGGTGGCTCCCGGAGGGGTCGACACCCCGCTGATCGGCACCTTCGAGCTGCCGGAAGGTGCCGACGTCAAGGAGCTGACCAAGATCATGACGCCGATGGGGTTCTCCACTCCTGCCGAGATCGCCGCCTCGGTGGCCTTCATCGCCTCGGACGAGTCGTCGTACACCACGGGTGCCGTCCTCTCGGTCGACGGTGGGCTGACCATCTGAGGCAGAAGGGACCACGCCGACGGGCCGGGCCCGGGCGGGTGGGAGCCGCCCGATGGGCCGCGTGTCAAGATGGACCCGATCGCCGGCGCCCGATGGATCGGGCTCGGCTCGAGGAGCACAATGTCCGAACTACCCCCGGTGACCCACTGGGACACCGACTTCGACGTGTTGGACCCGGCCTACGTGGCCGAGCCGTTCGGCATCTGGGACGAGTTGCGCCGGACCTGTCCGGTGGCCCACACCGACCGCCGGGGCAGCACCTGGCTGCCCACCCGGTACCAGGACGTGGTCGACCTGGCCCACGACATCGGCCATTTCAGCTCGACGGAGATCACGGTGATCCCCTTCGCCGGCGAGCCGGCCGACGAGCCGGTGCTCGAGTACGGGGTGCCCCCGATCTCCGCCGATCCGCCGCTGCACACCTGGACCCGGCGGCTCCTCCTGCCGTGGTTCTCCCACCGGAGGGTGGAGGGGTACGAGCCGATGACCCGCAAGCTGTGCGCGGAGCTGGTCGAGGGCTTCGTCATATCGGGATCGGCCGACGCGGCCGGCGACTACGCGCAGCAGATCCCGGTGCGGGTGATCGCCTCCATCCTCGGGGTGCCGAGCTCACTGTCGGACACCTTCACCGGCTGGGTGCGCGACGTCCTCGAGTTCGCCGACCAACCCGAGCTCCGCCGGCGCGGCGTCGAGGGGCTCATCGGGTTCTTCGTCGAGGAGGTGGCCCGACGGAAGCGTGATCCCGGCGACGACCTGTTGAGCGAACTGCTGCACAGTGAAGTCGACGGGGCGCCGGTGGAGGAGAGCGTGGTGCTCGGGGTGGCCGCCCTCGTGCTCATCGCCGGGGTCGACACCACCTGGAGCGCCATCGGGTCCTCGCTCTGGCACCTGGCCACCCATCCCGATGACCGTCGGCGGATGGTGTCCGAACCGGAGGTCATGCCCCTGGCCGTCGAAGAGCTCCTGCGGGCGTACTCGCCGGTGACCATGGCCCGTGTGGTGACCGAGGACATCGAGTTCCGGGGCTGCCCGATGAAGGCCGGTGACAAGGTGCTGATGAACTTCCCGGCGGCCAACCGCGACCCGGAGGCGTTCGAAGACCCCGACCACGTGGTCCTCGACCGTCAGCTCAACCGCCACGTGGCCTTCGGTTCGGGTATCCACCGGTGCGCGGGCTCTAATCTGGCCCGTATGGAGCTGCGGGTGGCACTGGAGGAGTGGTTGGGGCACATCCCCGAATTCAGGTTGGCCGACAGCGCCGAGGTGACCTGGGCCGGCGGCCAGGTCCGGGGGCCACGTCGGCTGCCGGTGGTGTTCCCATGAGGATCCGGGTCGATCCGGAGAAGTGCCAGGGCCACGCCCGCTGCTACGGACTGGCTCCGCAGCTCTTCGACGTGGACGATTACGGGCTGTCCACCGTGGTGGGTGACGGCACGGTGCCAGCGGATCTCGAGGACAAGGCGCGCCTGGCCATCGCCAACTGCCCCGAGTACGCCATCGACGAGATCCCGGACTGAGGGATCCCGCCGGGGCCGAGTTCAGGCGTCACCGGCCGGCGTCACCCATGGTAATTTTCCGGCCCGAGCGCGGGCAACGGAGACCGGCGACGACGGGAGGCGGAAGATGACGACACTTGGCCAGTTCAACACCCAGACCTCGGACATGATCGCGGTCCACCAGGCGCTCCTCGGATCCCTGGACGCGGCGCCGGACCTCGTCGGCAAGGCCGGCGCCGATCCCGGTCGGGTCGAGATCATCGCGTCGTTCTACGACAACGTTCTCGAGTTCCTGCACGTCCATCACGCCGGCGAGGACGAGATGATCTACCCGCTGTTGGAGGAGCGGTGCGCGCACGAGAAGGCGCTGCTCGAGCGGATCGACGATCAGCACAAGTTGCTCTATGAACCGATGGAGGCGGCCTGGGCCGCCATCGGCGCCTGGCGCGCCAGCCCCTCGGCCGACGCAGGTCAGGCGGTCGTCGACGCGATCTCGACCGTCGACACCACGCTGCGTCCCCACCTGAAGGAGGAAGAGGACACCGTGCTGCCCATCGCCTCGGCGTGGATGAGCCCCGAGGAGTGGTCCCAGCTCCCCGGTCACGCCCTGCAGTCGTTTCGGGGGGACAAGCCGTGGCTGGCGCTCGGCCTGGTTCGGGAGAGCCTCACGCCGGAGCAACGGGACGGAATGCTGGCCGGAATGCCGCCGCCCCTCCAATCGCTGTGGACCGACGAGTGGGAGCCGGCGTTCGACGCCTTCATCACCGAGGTCCGTCGATAGCGCCGGCCAGGGCGGCCCGACGCCGGAGTAGCGCCGGCCAGGAAGGTCCGACGCCGGAGTCGAGAGGACCTGTCAGGGTGCCGCAGGTGTGCCATGTTCAGTTTTCCAAATTGGCCTAATTATCGGCTGTAGGGTAACTATTCAGCCCCTGACCGGAGGGTCCCCCACCTGGGCAGACAACGCGCGTACCGTGGGGAATTCCGACCCAGGACCCTCCCTCTGAGCCCTCCGGGGCGCCCCCCTACGCCGAGTTGGTGGCCCTGAACGGCGAGCTGAGGTCCGCCCTGGTCGACCAGGCCGATCGGTTGGCCACCCTCGAAGCCACGGTGCTGGCCCTGACGGCGGACAATGCTCGGCTGCGATCCCGTCTGAGCACGAACTCGCGGAATTCGTCGAAGCCTCCCTCGAGCGACGGCTACGCCAAACCCGCGCCCAAGTCCCGCCGGGTCCGCTCGGGGAAGAAGCCTGGGAAACAGCCGGGCGACCCCGGCAAACACCTGGCCCAGGTGGCAGACCCTGACCTGGTTGTGGACCACCATCCGGACCACTGTGGTGAATGCGGTGGAAGTTTGGCCTCCGCCCCGGTGACCAAGGTCATCACCCGCCAGGTCTTCGATCTGCCCCCGGTGGTGGCCCTGGTCACCGAGCATCGCTGCGAGCGTCGCCGCTGTCGCTGTGGAGCCGAGACCGCCGCCCCGTTCCCGGCTCCGGCCACCGGCCCGGCCTGTTACGGGCCCAACCTCCGGGCCCTGATCTGCTACCTGGTGGTCCGCCAGCACCTCCCCATCAAGCGGGTGGCCGAACTGATGCGGGACGCCTACGGGATCCCGGTGTCGACCGGGATCATCGTGGCCATGGTCAGTGAGGGGGCGGAGCGCCTGGAGGACTTCTTGTCCTCGCTCCGGGACCAGTTGCGCTCGGCCGACGTCGTCCATGCCGACGAGACCGGCCTGCGGGTGGCCGCCTCGTTGCACTGGGTCCACTCCGTCTCGACCCAGGACTCGACCTTGTACCACCTCGATGCGAGACGGGGCCCGACCGCCATCGAGGCCATGGACATCCTCGCCCACCTGCGGGGGGTGGTGGTCCATGACGGCTGGCTCCCCTATCGCACCTTTGCCCACCACGATGAGGTGGAGCATGCCTTGTGCAACGCCCACCACCTCCGAGAGCTCGACGCCGTGAAGGACACCAAAGGCCAGGAGTGGGCCCGTGACATGGTGGCCTTCTTGGCCGATACCTGGCACCGGGTCCAAGTGGCCAAAGCGGACGGTGCCACCTCGTTCGGCCCCGATGAGCTGGCCTCGTTGCGGGCCGCCTTCTTCCGCATCCTCGAGGCCGGCCACGCGGCCAATCCGCTGGACGACCCCGAGCCCACTCCGGCGGACTTGCTGATGACCCGGAGCAGGCCCAGACGCTCACCTGCGGGCAACATCGTCCGACGCTTTGACAAGTTCCCAGCCGACGTCCTCCGCTTCGCCACCGACTTCAGGGTTCCCTTCGACAACAACGAAGCCGAGCGACAAGTGAGGATGGTCAAGGTCCAACAGAAGATCTCGGGCGGGTTCCGGACCACCAGCGGCGCTACCTCCTGGCTGGCGCTGCGAAGCTATCTCGCCACGGTGATGAAGCAGGGCCAGAGCCCTCTCGACGCCCTCCGGCGCCTGGCGCTCGGCGACCCCTGGATGCCGGCCATCAATGGCAGCGGCTAAGCCCACACTGCCCGGATGCCGACCCCACCACACGCCCTTCAGTGGGGCGACTACCTGCCCTGGTCAGGGGCTGAATAGTTACGCTGTAGGCGATAGGGAAGCTCTCCAGCTAACGGCTGCAGGCGATAATTAAGGCAATTCCGGCGACTCAAGATGCCGCCGGGACACCCCACGCGCGTTGGGATTCACGTCCGGGTGGCCGACCTTGTCAGACCGGCGGCCTCACGAAAGGCGTTCGACGATCATGGCCATCCCCTGGCCGCCCCCTACGCACATCGACTCGAGCCCGATCGTCTTGCCGGTGTCCTCGAGGGCGTTGAGCAACGTGGTCATGATGCGGGCACCGGTCTGTCCGAAGGGATGGCCGAGGGCGATGGCCCCACCCTTTACGTTCAACTTGTCGTAACTGATACCGAGCTCCTTGGCCGAGGGAACCACCTGCGCGGCGAACGCCTCGTTGATCTCGACGAGATCGATGTCGTCGATGGTCATGCCCGCCCGGGTCAGGGTCTGCCGGATGGCGCCGATCGGCCCGAGTCCCATGATCTCGGGGTTGAGCCCGGTGACCCCGCTGGCCACGATTCGGGCCAACGGGGTGATGCCGAGCTCGCGTGCCTTGGTGTCGCTCATCACGATGACGGCGGCGGCCCCGTCGTTGAGCGGGCAGGCGTTGCCGGCGGTGACGGTGCCGCCGTCCCGGAACACCGGTCGCAGGGCGGCCAGTCCCTCGAGGGTGGTGCCCGGCCGCGGACCGTCGTCCTTCGTCACCACATTCCCGTTCGGGGTGGTCACCGGGATGATCTCCCGGTCGAAGAAGCCCGACTCCTGAGCGGCGACGGCCCGCGTCTGGGACTGGAGGGCGAACTCGTCCTGCTCCTCACGGCTTACCTTCTTGTACTCGGCCACGTTCTCCGCGGTCTGGCCCATGGCGATGTAGACATCGGGCAGGCCGGCCAGCGGCGTCCACGGCTCGCCGGCGGCCGGGGTGCGCTCCACGGTGCGGGCCTCCGCCTCCGCGAACAGCTCGTTGTGCGGACCGGTGTCGGCGGCCCCGTGGGCATAGCGGCTGACGGTCTCCACGCCGGCGGCCACGAAAATGTCCCCCTCTCCGGCCCGGATGGCGTGGGCGGCCATGCGGATGGTCTGGAGGGAGGAGGAGCAGTAGCGGTTGACGGTGACCCCGGGCACGTCGGGCAGGCCGGCCAGCAGCGCGGCCACCCGACCTACGTTGTAGCCCGCCTCCCCGCCCGGTTGGCCCGAGCCCATGATCACGTCCTCCACCGACTGCGGGTCGAGCTGGGGAACCTTGGCCAGGACCTCGCGGATCACCAGGGCGGCGAGGTCGTCGGGCCGGCAGTCGACCAGCGAGCCCTTGTTGGCGCGTCCGATCGGGGTACGGCCGGTGGCGACGATGACGGCTTCGGGCATGTGGTGCTCCTCGGGACTCGGCGGCGGGGCCGCGCTGGCGGTTCGGGACTGGTCTGAAGTTACCGGGTGGTAACCCTAGCGGTGCCCGGCGCGGCGCATGTCCGGACATCCGTCGGGCAGGCTACTGGGCGCGACCGGGTCTGACCCGGTCGCAGACCTCCGACCGCCGGTGGCGCTCCGGCCCGAGGTGAATGTAACGTGTTCTAGTCGTCCGATTCTCGCCGTTGGATCGCCGCGTGGCGTCGTCGGGGCGGTGCCCTGGGCTCTACAGTCAAAGGGGCCGGACCGTCCACGGGGCGGGCAGCCGGGGGAGGCCCTCCGGGCCGGAATCGCAGTCACGAAGGGGAGGACCCAATGGAGATCGGCTACACCGAGGAACAAGAGGCTCTCCGGGACCGCCTCCGCGAGTACTACGCCAACTTGCTCACCCCGGAGGTCGAGGCCCAGTTGGCCGACAGCCACGGGATCGGTCCCGACATGCGACGAGTGGTGAAGCAGATGGCCACGGACGGCTGGCTCGGCATCGGCTGGCCCACCGAGTACGGGGGCCAGGGCCGCTCTGCCATCGAGCAGTACATCTTCTTCGACGAGTCCATGCGCGCCGGGGCGCCGGTCCCCATGCTGACCATCAACACGGTGGGGCCGACCATCATGCAGTTCGGGAGTCCGGAGCAGAAGGAGTTCTTCCTCCCGAAGATCCTCGCCGGTGACATCCACTTCTGCATCGGGTACACCGAACCGGAGTCGGGCACCGATCTGGCCTCGCTGCAGACCCGTGCCGTCCGCGACGGCGACGAGTACATCATCAACGGCCAGAAGATCTACACGTCCCTGGCCGGGGGGGCCGACTACATCTGGTTGGCCACCCGCACCGACCCGGAGGTCGCCAAGCACAAGGGCATCTCGCTGTTCATCGTGCCCATGGACACGCCCGGCATCAAGGTGGTGCCCATGCACCTGCTCGGCGACCACAACATCAACTACACGTTCTACGAGGACGTGAGGGTCCCGGCCACGAGCCTGGTCGGCGGCGAGAACAACGGATGGTCGCTCATCACCAACCAGCTCAACCACGAGCGGGTCACCCTGTGCTCGGCCGGGATCATCGAGCGGGCCGTCACCGATGTGACGGCGTGGGCCCAGAACACCAAGCTGGCCGACGGGCGACGGGTGATCGACCAGGAGTGGGTGCAGGTGCACCTGGCCCGCATCAATGCCCGCCTGGAGTTCCTCAAGCTCATCAACTGGAAGGTGGCCTGGACGGCGACCCAGGGCCACCTCGACGTGGCCGACGCCTCGACCACCAAGGTGTTCGGCACCGAGTTCTACATGGAGGCCTTCAAGCTGATGATGGAGGTGGTGGGCCAGGCCGGCTACCTCACTCGGGGAAGCCCCGAGGCGGTCCTGGCCGGGCGGCTCGAGATGTACGCCCGCAGCCTGGTCATCCTCACCTTCGGCGGTGGGACCAATGAGATCCAGCGCGACCTGATCGCCATCTTCGGTCTCGGTCTGCCCCGTTCGCTCCGATAGAACTGTCGCTCCGATAGAAGAGGTAGGACAACCATGGACTTCTCCTTCAGCGAAGAACAAGAGGCCGTCCGGGAGCTGGCCGGCCGGATCTTCACCGACCTGGCCACGCACGAGCGGTTGCGTGAGATCGAGTCCGAGCCCGACGGCGATCGGTTCGACGGCAAGATCTGGGCCGAGCTGGCCGCCGCCGGCCTGCTCGGCATCGCCCTCCCCGAGGAGGTGGGGGGCGCCGGTCTGGGGTTCGTCGAGACGTGCCTCGTGGTCGAGGCGGCCGGCCACAGCGCGGCCTACGTTCCGGTCATCGAGACGTTGGCCGCGGCGGCCCCGGCGATTGCCCGCTTCGGCACCGAGGCCCAGCGCCGGAAGTGGCTACCCGGCGTCGTGAGCGGTGACACCGTGCTCACCACGGCTCTGGTGGAGCTGGGCGGCAGCCCGGGCTCCCCGTCGGTGGTCGCCGAGCGAGTCGGCGAGGGCTGGACACTCTCGGGGTCCAAGTCGTGTGTCCCCTCGGGCACGGTCGCCCACGCGGTGCTGGTGACCGCCCGGGTGGACCCCGGCTCCGTCGCCGTGTTCATCGTGGACCCGTCGGCGGCCGGCGTCACCCGCGAACGCCAGGACGCCAACACCGGCCAGCCGGAAGCGGTGCTCACCCTGGCCGGCACGCCGGTCGGCCCCGACGCGTTGTTGGGATCGGTCGAAGAAGGCTCCTCGATCATCGAGTGGCTGGTCCAGCGGACCACCGCCGCCGTGGCCGTGGCCCAGGCCGGTGCGGCCTCGGCTGCGCTCGCCCTGGTGGCGGAGTACACCAAGTCGAGGGAGCAGTTCGGCAAGCCGATCGCCACCTTCCAGGCGGTCGGCCAACGCGCCGCCGACGCCTACGTCGACACCGAGGCCATCCGCCTCACCGCGTGGCAGGCGGCCTGGCGGATCGCCGAAGGGCTGCCCGCCGACAAGGAGGTGGCAATCGCCAAGTTCTGGGCCGCGGACGGGGGCCAGCGGGTGGTGCACGCCGCCGTACACCTCCACGGCGGCGTGGGGGTCGATCGTGACTACCCGCTGCACCGGTACTTCCTGATGACCAAGCACCTCGAGCTGACCCTGGGCGGTGCCACCGAGCAGCTGCTCCAGCTCGGGGCCATCCTGGCCTCCGAGCCGGTCTGAACGGGGCGTTCCCGCCGTGGTGATGGGACGACGGCCCGGGGTGGCCCGCTCGTCGTGGCCGATCACCACCACCGACCTCCTGGGCCTGGCCGGCCAGCTGTCGACGGCGATGGTCCGGGTTCCGTTCCGCAGGCCGTGGGCGGGGGACGGCAACCTTCCCCACAACGTCGCCGTGGCCGTCACCCGGGAGACGCTCCGGTCGTTCATGGGGTACTCGTCCGCGCTCCCCATCGCCGAGTGGCGATCGGTCGAGGTCGTGCTGGACGACCTGTGTGCTGTGATCATGCCCCCCCTGGTGCGCTCGGTCGACATCGTGCAGCAGGCGGACACCGTGGCCGGCGTGCCCGGGATCTGGTATCGGCCGAGACACGGCGGATCCCGCGCCACCATGCTCTACCTCCACGGCGGTGGGTACGTCGGGACCTCGCCCCGCATGTACGGGTTGTTCGTCTCGTGGCTGTGCCGTCGTACCGGTTGCCAGATCTTCGTTGCCGATATCCGGTTGGCCCCGGAGTTCCCCTTCCCCGCCGACCTGGAGGACGCCGTGCTGGTCCTCGAGGCGCTGCTGGCCGGAGGGGTCGATCCCTCGCATCTGTTCGTCGCAGGGGACTCGAGCGGCGGGGGACTGGTCTCGTCCCTCATCTACTCGATGGTGGTCGACGCACCATCGGCCCATCGCCGGCGTGGTGCTGTTCTCACCGGAGCTCGACCTCGTCCTCGACGAACCGTCGATCACCGAGAATGCCGATCGGGACATCCTGCCGTGGAACATCCCGACCTCCCCGTACCTGCACGGCCGCGAACCGGACGCCGGGTCGGTGTCCGCCGTGGACCAGGATGTGAGTGGATGGCCGCCGACCTTCGTCTCCTACGGGGGCGACGAGATGTTCCGCGACTCCATCCGCCGGTTCGTGGCCCACCTGGACGCGGCCGGCGTGGACGTGGTCGCCTCCGAGGAACCCGGGATGTTCCATGTGTTCCCCATCCTCATGCCGTGGGCGGAGGCGAGCCGGCAGGTCTACCGGGCGGTGGGTGAGTTCGTCACCTCCCACCTCGGCGACCGTCCCGATCCCCCGGCCCCGTCCGCGCCCCATGCCGGGGAAGGACCACCGTGACACTGTCGTTCTCCCATCTCGGCATCTGCGTCTCGGACCTGGAGCGGTCGCTGCGCTTCTACGGCGAAGGTCTGGGGTTCGAACAGGTGGCGTCGCATCGGGTCGGAGAGGAGTTCGGCGCCCTGATGGAGCTGGAGGGGGTTGCGGTGGAGTCGCGCATGTTGGCGCGCGACGGTGTCACCATCGAGCTCCTCGGCTATGTGTCGCCGGCGCACACCGGTGACGGCCGCCGCCGCCCGATGAACCAGCTGGGTCTGACCCACCTTTCCCTTCGGGTCGACGACGTGGACGACGTGGCGTCGGCCATCGAGAGGTTGGGGGGCACGGTCGTCCGAGACACCCGGACCACCTTCGATGTCTCGGGCCGCCGGCTCGACTTCCTCTACTGCACCGATCCGGACGGGGTGAGAATCGAGCTCATGCACCTGCCCGGGTGAAGCCGCGCCCGCCCTGCGGGCTGGAGACGGGCCGCCCGCCGGGCTTCCGGTACGGTGGTGGCGTGCCAACCGACCCGGTCGCCATTGCCGACATCGAGCCCGACGAGGGCCGCCGACTCGTCGAGGGTGGCGCCGTTCTGCTCGACGTGCGCGAGGACGACGAGTGGGAGGCGGGGCACGCTCCTGATGCGGTCCACCTGGCCATGGGGCTCGTCCCCGACCGGATCGACGAGATCCCCGACGATCGGACAATCGTCTGTGTGTGCCGGGTCGGGGGAAGGTCCGGCACGGTGGCCGCCGCCCTGGCCGGTGCGGGATTCGACGTGCGCAACGTCGCCGGTGGGATGCTGGCGTGGGAGGCGGCCGGCCTGCCTGTGGTCACCGACGGCGGCGGCGCCGGACGGATCATCTGAGCGCCGACCTCGCCGACCTCGCCGACCTTTCGTGACCGTCTACCTGGATGACTGGCGCCAACCGGCCCGGCTGGGTCCGGTGGAGGACCGCTGGTCCCATCTGGTGGCCGACAGCGACGAGGAGCTGCACGCCTTCGCGTCGCTGCTGGGCATGAGGCGGGAATGGTTCCAACACAAGGAGAGCCGACCGCACCAGTCCCACTACGACCTGCCCGAACGGTCCCGCCAACAGGCCCTGACCCTCGGCGCCGTTGCGGTGACCTGGCGTCAGCTCGGCCGGATGATGCGCCAGCGCCGTTCGGAACCGCCGTCGGGTGACAACGGCCGCGCCGTGCCGGTGAACCGGTGAACCGGTGCTGGATCCGTGAACCGGTGAACCGGACTGGATCCCGTGAACCGGTGAGCCGGTGAACCGGTCCCGGCCGGTCAGGGTCGGAACGAATTCACTCGACCCACGGACGCCCGTGCTGGTCGGGGTGGGTTCGGCATCGGATGATGCCGAGGCCACCGAGCTGATGATCCGGGCGCTCGGAGCCGCCGGTTCCGATTCCGGTTCGAACCGGTTGCTGGCCCTCATCGACCGGGTGGCCGTGCCCCAGGGGAGCTGGACCTATCCCGATCCGGCCCGACTGGTGGCCGATGGCGTCGGAGCCCTGGCGGCCCGGAGCCACCTCGTGGAGCTGGGCATCCCCCAGCAGGCACTGATCAACGATGCGGTGCTCGCCATCGCGGCGGGAGAATCCGAGGTCGCCGCGGTGGTGGGCGGTGAGGCCAAGCGCTGGGCGCGGGACCTGGTCCGCGCCGGCAGGGAGGGGGTGGAGACCGCCCAGCCCGGGGTGGTGCCCGATGTGGTGCACCGCCGCGCCGGGCCACTGATGGAGCCGGTCGAGGTGGCCCACCGGCTGTGGGACCCCGTCCAGCAGTACGCCATGATCGACAACGCCCTCCGGGCCGCCGAGGGCCGCACCCTGACCGAGCACCGATCGGAGATCGCCCGACTGTGGGAGGCCTTCAACCGGGTGGCACGCGGCAACCCCGAAGCGGCGTTCCCCGAGCCCGTGGACGCCCACTGGTTGGACACGCCGTCCCCGTCCAACCGCCCGCTGGCCTTTCCGTACAACAAGTGGCACTCCACCCAGTGGACGGTCAACCAGGCGGCCGCGCTTCTGCTGTGTTCGGTCGGAGCAGCTGTCTCCGCCGGAGTGCCGGCCGACCGCTGGGTGTTCCCCCTGGCCGCCGTCCAGTCCAGTCACGCCGTCTCCCTCCTGCGGAGGACGGAGCCGCACGCGTGGCCGGCCATGGGTGTGCTCGGGCGCGCCGTGGCCGGTCGTATCGGCCGGCCGATCCCCGAGGCAGAGGTCCTGGAGGTCTACAGCTGCTTTCCCGCCGCTGTCCGCGTCCAGCAGCGTGAGTTGGGGCTGCCGCTCGAAGCGGCCCCGACGGTCACCGGGGGGATGGCCTTTGCCGGAGGACCGTTCAACAACTTCGTCCTGCAGGCGATGGTCGAGGTGGTGGCCCGGGTTCGTGCCGATCCCGGAGCCCTCGGCGTGGTCACCTCGGTCAGCGGTCTTCTGACCAAACCCGGCATCGGGGCGTGGTCGGCCCGACCCGACGGCCGGCCCCCGCTGGTGGCTGACCTGGCCGCCGAGAGCGAGGCGGCGACCGGTGTGATCGAAGTCCTCGAGACGCTCGAGGAGTATGCCGGCGACGCCACCGTGGTCACCTACACGGTGACCTTCGACGGGATGGAGCCCGACCCGCACGGTGGCCATCTGCCGGACGGTGGACGGAACCCGGTGCGTGGCCATGAGCGACGACGCGGCCCTGGCCGCCCAGGGCACCCTCGAGGAGCTGGTCGGGGCCAGGGTGCGGGTGGCCGGGGGTCGGTTCGACCTGGGGTGAGCCGACCCGTGTCATGCCGGTCAGCCCAGCCGGTACGGTGAGTGCATGGCTCTCTCGCTGGACGATGCGTTCGGGTTCGTCGACGGGCACAGCCGCGGGGTGCTCGTCACCTTGCGCCGCGACGGGCGACCTCAACTGTCCAACATCCTCTACTATCGCCGGCGCCGCCCGCTCGGTCCGGATCTCCGTCACCGACGACCGGGCCAAGACGAAGAACCTGCGCCGCGACCCGCGGGCGTCGCTGCACGTCACCCGCGACGACTTCTTCGCCTACGTGGTATTGGAGGGGGAGGTGGCGCTCTCGCCGGTGGCCGCGGCCACCGGCGATGCCGTCGTCGGGGAGCTGGTCGAGATGTACCGGACGGCTCGCGGTGACCACCCGGATTGGGACGAGTTCCGGACCGAGATGGTGAAACAGTCGCGGCTTGTGGCCACCCTCACCGCCACCCGCGCCTATGGAATGCTCGGTAGCTGAGCCGGGGTCACCGGCTCAGCGCTCGCAGACCCCGTCCGAACAGCCCGGGTCGCCGACGCCCGGTCCCACCATGGACCCGGTGGAGGTCACGTGCGACTCCGACCAGGCCCGCTCCATGGCCCCGAGCAGCACGTCCGCCGGTTGCGCACCGGAGACGCCGTAGGCACCGTCGATCACGAAGAAGGGCACGCCGCCGACGCCGAGGGCGGCCGCGGTGGCTTCGTCCTCGCGCACCTCGGCGGCGAAGTCGTCACCGTGCAGGGTGGCCTCGACCTCGTCGGGGTCGAGGCCCACTTCAGCGGCCAGCTTGGTCAGCGTCGGAGGGTCGCCGATCGAGAGCCCTTCGGTGAAGTAGGCGGCGAACAGCCGCTCCTTCATGGCGTCGGCCAAGCCGTAGCGCGCCGCCAGGTGGATCAGCCGGTGGGCGTCGAAGGTATTGCCGGCCTGGACATCGTCGAGGTGGAACTCGAGGCCCACGTCCGCGGCCAGCCCGGTCATGCGCTCGTTGGCCGCCCGGGCCTGCTCTGCCGTCATGCCGTACTTGCGTTCGAGGATCCGACTCATGGGCAGGCCCACCAGGGTCGGGGAGGTGGGGTCCAGCTCGAAGCTCCGCCACACCACGTCCACCTGTCGGGCGTGCTCGAACCGGGACAGGGCATCCTCGAACTGCCGCTTGCCCACATAGCACCAGGGGCACACCACATCCGACCAGATCTCTACCTTCACCACTCACTCCCGACTCTTCGAGGCGACTCGCCCCGCAGACTCTTGAACGCCACGGTTCCCCTGGTATTCCAGCGGGTCCGGCCAGTAGGTTCTGGTCATGGTCCTCGAGCATGCTGTCATCACCATCCGACCGGGGACGGCCGCGGAATTCGAGGGAGCCATGCTCCGGGCCCGGTCGGTCATCGCCGGGTGTAACGGGTTCGTCTCCCTGGAGCTCCACCGCGGGGTGGAGACGCCCGAAAGGTACCTGCTCCTGGTCGAGTGGGAGACCCTCGAGGACCATACGGTGGGTTTCCGCCAGTCGGACTCGTTTCTCGAGTGGCGCTCGTTGATCGGGCCCTACTTCGAATCTCCACCCCTGGTCGACCACGTTGTGCCGGTCGACGGGCTGGACTGAGCCGACCAGGCAGTCGGAACGGGAACGGTGGGAACCGGAACGGTTGGAACAGGAACGGTGGGAACGGGAACGATGGGACAGTCGACCGGGAAGGTCTGGTGAGCGCGGTGATCGACGAGCAGGTGGCGGGGGTGTTGCTGGCCGGCCGCCTGGCCCATCTCGTCACCCTCAATCCCGACGGGAGCCCCCAGGTCTCGCTGGTCTGGGTGGGGATCGACGGGGATCAGATCGTCTCCGGCCACATGGGCGCGTGGCGCAAAGTGCAGAACCTCCAGCGGGATCCGCGGGTGGCGCTCTCGATGGAGGCCGAGGGCAGGGACGCACGGGGCCTCGATCACTACCTGGTCGTCCACGGCCACGCCGAGGTGGTCGAAGGCGGAGCCGCACCGCTCCTACAGCGTCTGGCCGGTGTGTATCTCGGGCCGGGGGTGAAGTTCCCGCCGGTCGACGATCCGCAGCTGGGTTACGTGATGAGGATCACACCCGAGCGTTTCGGTGGCGTCGGTCCATGGGCGGGGTGATCCGGACCTGAGCCACCGGCTCAATCGCCGTCCGCAACCCGGGCGGCGGCGGCCAGATGCTCGGTGAGCTCGGCCAGCGAGGTCCGGGCATTGAGGCCGCTGGTCGACGGCATGACATAGGCCGGGCGCCCGCCGATGGGCACGGGCTGCAGGCCGGCCACCGCCTTCGGGTCGACCACCGTCCGCCAGCCGGAGAGGCCCGTGAAGCACACCGCACCGGGTTGCAGCCACTCCACCAGGCGCTCGACCCGGGCGAATCCCTGGCGGTACTCGTCTGCGGTCACCTCGGCCGCGGTGCGGGTGGCCCGCTTGGCGAAGTCGGTCATCCCCATGCCGTGCCCGATCAGGGCATCGATCGGATCGCGGTCCCGGCCGACGATGCCGGCAGCCAGGGCGGCCGGCCAGAAGCGGTTGCCGGGACGGGCATAGCCGATCCCGACATCGGCCGAGTACGGCGAAGGGTTGATCCCGCAGACCAACAGGCGCATACCGGTGGTCACGGTGTCGGCCAGCGCGCAGGCCCGCACCGCCCGCAGCCGCACTTCGTCCCCGGAGACAGTGAGTGAGCCGGGTTCGACATCGAACCCGGCGCCGATGACCTGGTCCACCAGTCGGGACGGGGACCATCCGGCGAAGTAGCGCCCCCCGATGTCGTCGCCGGGCAGGTCGCTGCCTTCATACTCGCCTTCGAGCACCTGCAGTTCGAACGGTGCGCCGACGGCCAGCGCCCGGTGGAGGTCCCACAGCGCCAGCGGTAGCCGGTGTCGGGGGACATGGAGGTGGGTCATCCACGACCAGGCGCCGCCGATGGAATGGCGGGCGAAGGGGAGGTGCTCGACGTCGGCCCGGACGTAGAGGGCCTCCGGCACCTCGTTGCGGCAAGCGTCGAGCATGACAGCCGAGGCGTCGAGGGCGACCACCGGCGTCCCCAGGTGGGGGAGGTAGCGGCCCGCCCCGCACCCCACGTCCAGGCGGACGGACCCCGCCGCTACCCGCTGGCCGAACGCCTCCGCCTCGATCCGGCGGCCGGCGGTGGCATGGGTGGCCGCCCAGTCGAGGCCGCGCTCCTCATAGATGCCCACGGTGGCCCGGTCCACGGGTCCGATCCTATGGGGGACCCGCTCATGCCCCGCTCACGGCTCGAAGCGATACCCCATCCCGGGCTCGGTCCGGAAGTGGCGCGGATGGGAGTGGTCGACCTCGAGTTTGCCGCGGACCCGTCCCATGAGCACCCGGAGGTACTCGGTCTCCGCCTCGTAGCCGGGACCCCAGACGTCGTGGAGCAGCTGGCGTTGCGAGACCAGCCGCCCTGCGTTCCGGACCAGCACCTCGACGATGTCCCACTCCTTGGGGGTGAGGTGGACGTCGACCCCGTCACGGGTCACCCGCTTCTCGACCAGGTCGACGGTGCAGCTCTCCAGCTCGACACGCGGGGCCTCGACGACATCGGACGACCGGCGCAACGCCGCCCGGAGCCGGGCCAGCAGTTCGTCCATCCCGAAGGGCTTGGTCACGTAGTCGTCGGCGCCGGCGTCGAGGGCCTCAACCTTGCTCACGCTCTGGTGGCGGGCGGACAGCACGATGATCGGCACCTTGCTCCAGCCCCTGATGCCCCGGATGACCTCGACGCCGTCGATCCCCGGGAGGCCGAGGTCCAACAGCACGACATCCGGGTGCCGGGAGGCGGTCCGGTCGAGCCCCTCCTCGCCGTTGCGGGCCACCATCACCTCATAGCCCTTGGCCGTGAGGCTGATGGACAGGGCCCGGAGCAAAGAGGTGTCGTCGTCGCAGACCAGCACCTTGGTGCCTGACTCCGCCCCGCCCCGCGTGGAGGGCGGTACCGTGCTCGTGGCGTTCACGGCGCCGGGGCCACCGGGGAGGCGGCGGCGGTGGTGGTGGCTCCGGGGGGCGGTGGGCCGGCCCCGACGGGGGAGTCCGGTGCCGGTGGGGCAGACCCGGCCGCGTTGGTCCCGCTGACCGGTTCGCCGGCCAGCTCGATCGGATCGACATCGGGGATGCGCACCACCATGGTGGTGCCGCCGCCAGGGGTGTCCTCGACGTCGAGGTCCCCACCCACCGCCTCCACGAAGCCCCGGGCCACGGCCAGCCCCAACCCGACGCCGCCGTGGTTCTCCGAGTCCCCGAGGCGCTGGAAGGGGCGGAAGATCCGGTCGCGGTCCTCGGGCCGGATCCCCGGGCCGCGGTCGATGACCCGGATGTCCACCCGGCCGGCCACCGGACCGGCTTCGATCCGGAGCCCGCTCCCTCCGGCGTGGACGAGTGCATTGTCGATGAGGTTGGCCAGGG
Source organism: uncultured Acidimicrobiaceae bacterium (assembly GCA_963745955.1). Taxonomy (GTDB): domain Bacteria; phylum Actinomycetota; class Acidimicrobiia; order Acidimicrobiales; family RAAP-2; genus Bog-756. Next base: position 123,382 of record CAVUZI010000003.1, read on the forward strand.
CCCGCTCGAGGAGCACCGGGTCGGTGTGGATGCGGGGGAGGTCATCCTCGACATCGACGACGACCTGGTCACCCCGCGGGCCCAGGCTGTCGACGGCCGCGTCGATCAGCTCGACGATGTCGGTGCTCTGGTGGAGGACGTCCATGGAGCCGGTCTGGAGGCGGCTCATGTCCAAGAGGTTCTCCACCAGGGAGTTCAATCGGTCGGCTTCGTCGTCGACGGTCTGGAGCAGGATCCGTGTCTCGTCGGGCCCGAACTCGAGCTGGTCGGAGAGCAGGCTGGACGACGCCGCCTTGATCGAAGCCAGCGGTGTGCGGAGGTCGTGGCTCACGGCGGCCAGGAGCGCCGACCGCAGCTGATTGGCCCTGGCCAACGAGTCGGCCTCGGCCGCTTCGGCGTGGAGGCGGTCACTCTCGAGAGCGGTGGCCAGCTGTGCCGCGAACGCGGCCAGGATCTCGCGGTCCTCGGCGGTCAGGCCCGGACCCCGCAGGGCCAGGAGCTCGGCCCCGGTAAGGGGGAGTACCAGGGTGGCCTCGGCCGGTGCCCGTGGGGGCTGATCGCCGGCCTTCACGACGGTCGACCACCCCTCGGCCGGAGCCACGTTCCCGCCCGAGGCCGGGGCTGGGCCGTGGTGATCGGGCTCGGCCCGGAGCACGGCGGCCGAATCGAGACGGAAGGCCACCAGCAGCTCGTCGAGCAACGCCGGAAGTGGATTGCCCTCGGGGGCGACCATCCGACCGGCCACCCGGGCCAGGGTCTGGGCATCGGTGCGGGCCTGGATGGCGGTGGCCGTCCGGCGGGCCGAGAGGTCCACCAGCACGCTCACCACCCCGGCGGTGACCAGAAACATGACCAGGGCCAGGATGTCCCGGGTATCGGTGATGGTGAACGTGTGGATGGGCGGTGCGAAGTAGTAGTTGGACAAGAGGAATCCGGCCAGGGCGGCCAGGGCCGCCGGCCAGACGCCGCCGATGGCGGCCACCACGACGACCAGCACCAGGTAGGAGCTCAGCGCCGTGGCCAGGCCGGCACCGCTCCGGTCGGCCGTCAGGATGAGGGTGAGCAGCGGGAATCCGACCACACCGATCAGGAACGCGGCCACTCGGCGCCGCAGGGAGAGCGGTGAGAGCAGGCTGGGCCGGTAGCGCCTTGCCTTCTTCGATTGCCCATGGTTCTTCGACGGCCCATGGCCCCTCGACCGCCCATTGTCGCCAGGTGCTCCGTCGAGCTCGGAGTCGTCCTCCCCGTCCGGATGCGAGTCGGCGTGCATCTCCCCTTCGGTGGCGATGACGTGCACGTCCAACGAGCCGCCGGCCGCCCGGATGACCGAGTTGATGACCGAGCCGCGGAGGTACTCGTTCAGCCGGCTCCGGTGGGTGGCTCCCATCACCAGCTGGGTGGCGTTCTCGGCCCTGGCCACCTGTACGAGGGCCGGGGCCACGTCGGCCCCCACCACTTCGACATAGCGCCCGCCCAGGTCGTCGAGCAGGGCGCGGTTGGTGACCAGACCCTGCGACCCGGGTCCGGTCAGGCTGTCGTCCGTGCGGACGTGTACCCCGACCAGCTCGGCCTTGGTCCGCATGGCCATCCGGGCCGCACGCCGGATGAGCACGGTGCTGCCGCGTGAGCCGGTGAGCGAGACCACCACCCGCTCCTTCGTCTCCCACGGCCCGGCGATGTTGTGGCGCTCGCGGTAGTCGTTGAGCTCCTCGTCGACCCGGTCGGCCACCCACAGGAGGGCCAACTCGCGGAGGGCGGTGAGGTTCCCGGTGCGGAAGTAGTTGGCCAGGGCGGCATCGATGCGCTCGGGCGGGTAGACGTTGCCGTGGGCGAGCCTCCTGCGCAGCGCCTCCGGGGCCATGTCCACCAGCTCCAGCTGGTCGGCGGCCCGGACCACCGGGTCGGGCACCGTCTCGTGCTGGACCACCCCGGTGATCCCCTCGACCACGTCGTTGAGCGACTCGAGGTGCTGCAGGTTGATCGTCGAGATGACGTTGATGCCGGCGTCGAGGAGCTCTTCGACGTCCTGCCACCGCTTGGCGTGCTTCGATCCGGGCGCGTTGGTGTGGGCCAGCTCGTCCACCAGCACCAGCTCGGGCCGGCGCTCCAGCAGTCCGTCGACGTCCATCTCCTCCAGGGTCTGGCCCCGGTACTCGGCGGTACGCCGCGGGAAGATCTCGAGGTCGCGGATCTGGGCGTCGGTGTGGGGCCGCCCGTGGTCCTGCACCCAGCCGATGACGACGTCGGTGCCCCGCTCCTTCCTGCGCCAGCCCTCGTTGAGCATGGCGTAGGTCTTGCCCACCCCGGGGGCGGCGCCGAGATACAGCCGTAGCTTTCCCCGTGCCACAGTCGATCGCCTCCTGACCCTACGGTTGATCCACGGGACGCGTTTGCGCCCGCTGGAGCCCGGCGTCGTGCGCAGGCTGTGCGCTGACAGCTACCACGGCGCTCATGGACAGGTTACGCCCGGCATTCGGTTCTCCTGTCCGACCCATCGAGTCCGTCCGGCCCACCGCGACGGTCACGCTGTCGGCACCGGATCGGGGTTGAGGCTGTAGCCGACGCCGGGGATGGTCCGGATCAGCGTGCCCGATCCGTCGTCCAGCTTCTGTCGCAGTCGGTGCACGTAGGCATGGAGGTACGAGGCCTCGCGTCCATAACCCGTCCCCCACACCGCGGCCAGGATCATCTGGTGGGTGCATGTCTTGCCGGAATGGCGGGCCAGGAAGGAGAGCACGTCGAATTCCTTGGCCGTGAGGTCGACCGCGCCGCCCCGCACGTGGGCCTCGTGGTGGACGAGGTCGAGATCGAGCGAGCCGATTGTGATCGATGCCGGCGACGGCTCGTCGGCATCGGACTTCCGGTGGCGCAGCGCGGTGCGGATCCGGGCCTCGAGCTCGGCCATGCCGAAGGGCTTGGTGACATAGTCGTCCGCCCCGCCGTCGAGGGCGGCCACCTTGCGGTCCTCGCTGCCGCTGGCCGACAGGATGATGATGGGCACCTCGCTCCACTGCCGGATCCGCTTGCACACGGCCTGACCGTCGACGTCGGGCAGGCCGAGGTCGAGCACGACGATGTCGGGAGAGGTGACCGCGGTCTGGGAGATCCCCTGTTCGCCGTTGACGGCGGTGACCACTTCGTGGCCGCCGGCCTGCAGGCCGAGGCGAAGGGCCCGAAGGAGGGAGGGGTCGTCGTCGATGACGAGCACTTTGGCCATCTTCGCTATCTTCCCGCGCCGACCGTCGCCGCCATCGGCAACGTGAAGGCGAACCGGGCCCCACCGCCGGGTACGTCCTCGACCCAGATGTGCTCACCATGGGCCTCGACGAACGTCTTGGCGATGGTCAGTCCGAGTCCGGCCCGGCCCCCGGTGTCGAACCGCACGTACCGGTCGAAGACCGCCTCCCGCTCGGCTGCGGGGACGCCGGGCCCACCATCGGTGACCGAGAGGACGATCCCGTCGCCGCGGACCTCACCGGCCACCGTGATCAGGCTGTCAGAGGGTGCGTAGCGGTTGGCATTGTCCAAGAGGTTAGCGAGTACCTGCCCGATCAGGAGGCGGTCAATGTCGACGTCGGGCAGATCGTCGGGGATCGAGATCTCGACGGGACGGTCGCCGAGCGTCGAATGGAGCCCGCTGAGGGCCTCGTCGACCAGGGCGGCCACCGATGTGGGGCCTCGCCGGACCTCGAGGACGCCGGCGTCGATCCGGGTCATGTCGAGCAGGCTTGTGACCAGGCGGGTCAGCCGGTCGGTCTCGACGTCGATGAGGCCGTGGAGCTCGTCCATGTCCGCTTCCGAGAGCGGGAACACCGGATGCAGCAGCGTCGACGACGCCACCTTCATGGTGGCCAGCGGGGTCCGCAGGTCGTGGGAGACCGCCCCCATCAACGCATGCCGTAGCCGGTCGATCTCCTCCAGAAGCTCCGAGCGCAAGGCCTGCTCGCGCAGCTGGGCCCGCTCGAGGGCCAGGGCGGCGTGGTTGGTGAAGGTGCGAAGCAGGGCCCGGTCGGCCTCCGAGGCGGGCATCCCCCGCATGGCCAAAATCCCCACCGGGCGTCCGGAGGCGGACAGGGCCACGGTCCCCATCCCGTCCGTTGCCCCCGGCGCGGTCCCGAGGCTGACCGGCACGCCGGATTGGGGATCGAGCTGGCCGAGCTCATCAGGCGACAGCGCCTCGCCGTACGAGGCGGCGATCTCCAGCCTGTTGCCCTCGGGGACGAGCAGCATCACCCCGGGTACGTCGAACATGGTGCCGACGGCCCGCACGATGGTCTTCAGCAGCTCCTCGACCGACCGCTCGTCGACCAGCAGCTCGGACAGCTCGAAGAGCCGCTGCGCCTCGACGGTCCTCACCATGGCCTCCGAGCGCGCCGACTCCAGGTTGGACACCACCCGGGCCACCGCCAGCATGACCATGGTGTACACCGCCAGGGCCACCCAGTCCTGGGCCCGTTCCACACCGAGCCGGCCGTAGGGCGGGATGAACCCGTAGTCGTAGACGACGAAACCGGCCAGAACACTCGACGCGCCGGCCGTGAAGCCGCCGATGATCACCCCGGCCACGACGGGGAGCACGAAGACCAGGGCGGCGACGGCGATGCTCAGGTTGTCCCGCAGGGGCAGGAGCGCGGCCCCGAGCCCCAACGAGAGGGCGATCCCCACCATCGAACCGATCAGACGCCTGTGCACCTGACCATTGTCGTACGAATCCAGGCCTCCGGCCCCCGGGTCCGGAGCCTGTTCAGGTTTTATTCAGGGCCGCCGGCCACTGTGAAGAGTCTGTTCAGAGCGGGAGGCGGATACTCGTTCCCATGGCAGATTTCCTCGCAGTGCTCGGCATCATCGGCTTCGCCCTGGCGATGCTCGGACTCATCTGGGCCCTGGACCGGGTATGACGGCCACCCAGGGCATTCTCCTCGGCATCGCCACGCTGATGTTCATCTATCTGGGCGTCGCCATGTTCAAGCCTGAGAAGTTCTGATATGGGCTTCACTTGGACCATCGTCATCCTGGTCATCGCCCTGGGCCTTACCTGGCGGTACCTGGGTTCCTACATGGCGGCAGTCTTCGAGGGCCGCGTGCACTTCCTGCGCTGGGCCGAGCGCCCTTTCTACCGGCTGCTCGGGACCGGTCCCGAGCCGGAGCAGGAGCAGAACTGGAAGCGCTACGCCGGAGCAGCCGTGATCTTCTCCGCCGCGTTCATTGGCGTCGGGTATTTCCTTCTGAGGATCCAAGGTTCGCTACCGCTCAACCCGCAGCACTTCGGGGCGGTGGGATCAGCGCTCAGCTTCAACACCTCCGCCTCGTTCGTCACCAACACCAACTGGCAGAACTACGGCGGCGAGACGGCGATGTCGTACTTCTCGCAGATCGGCGTACTCACTGTGCAACAGTTCGTGAGTGCAGCCGTCGGGATCGCCGTAGCGATCGCTGTGGTGCGGGGTTTCTCCCGCCGGAACTCTCCCACGATCGGCAACTTCTGGGTCGACATCACCCGTTGCATGCTCTACATCCTCCTGCCGATCGCATTTATTTCAGGATTGATCGTCGTCGGTCAGGGGGCCGTGCAGACCCTGGCCGGGCCGGTATCAATTCATGATTCGCTGAACGGCGTCAGGCAGACCATCGCCCTTGGTCCCGCCGGCTTTATGGGCCCCATCATGCAACTCGGGACGAACGGCGGCGGGTTCTTCAACGTCGACCTGGCCCATCCCCTCGAGAACCCGACGGGGTTGACAAACCTGCTTTACATCTGGCTCACCCTGTCCATTCCGTTCGCGCTCACCTACACCTTCGGAAAGATGGTGAAGAGCGTCCGCCACGGCGCCGCCCTGCTCGCAGCCATGGTGATCATCTTCGGCGTCTGGGTGGGCTTCACCAGCTACGCCGAGCACGGGCAGAACCCCGCTGTGGTCGCCGCCGGCATCCACTCGACGGTCGGGAACACCGAAGGCAAGGAGGTGCGCTTCGGGGACACGAGCAGCGCGCTCTTCAACGTCTCGATGACGCAGACCTCCGACGGTGCTGTGGACAGCGCAACCGACTCCTACAACCCGATCGGGGGTATGGGCCCGATGACGGGCATGATGCTGGGCGAGGTCACGCCGGGGGGGACCGGAAGCGGGCTCTACACGATCCTCATCTATGCCATCATCGCCGTGTTCATCGGTGGCCTCATGATCGGGCGAACTCCGGAGTACCTGGGGAAGAAGATACAGGCGAAGGAGGTGAAACTGGCCGGCCTCGGTGCCCTGGTCATGCCCATCATCGTGCTCATCCTCACGGCGATCGCCGTGTCGATCCACGCCGGCCGGGCCGGCCCCCTAAACGCCGGCCCCCATGGGTTTTCCGAGATTCTTTATGGGCTGACCTCACAGGGGAACAACAACGGCTCGGCAATGGCGGGACTGACCGGCAACACCCCCTTCTACAACGTTGTTGGTGCCATCGACATGCTCATCGGTCGGTTCGGCATCATGATCCCGGCCCTCGCCCTCGGGGGTTCTCTCGCCGCTAAGAACGTGGTCCCCGAGTCGCTCGGGACCTTCCGCACCGACAACGGCATGTTCGTCGGCCTCACTATTGGAGTGATCGTGATCATCGGTGGTCTCACCTTCTTCCCTGCCGTCGCCCTCGGCCCGATCGTCGAGCAGCTCAGCCACGGGAAGTTCTTCTGATGACCATGACCGCCACCCAACCGGGTCAACCGGGTCCAGGAACCGAGGCCCACGGCGTCGCTGAGGCCCGCAGCCTCTTTGACGGCGAGATCCTCCGGCAGGCTCTGGTCGACTCGTTCAAGAAGCTAAACCCGGCAATCCAAATCAAGAATCCGGTCATGTTCGTGGTCCTGGTGGGCACCGTGATCACCTTCATCGAGGCCATCGCCCACCCCAGCACCTTCACCTGGTCGATCACCATCTGGCTCTTTCTGACGGTGATCTTCGCCAACCTCGCTGAGGCAATGGCCGAAGGCCGAGGCAAGGCTCAGGCCGACACCCTCCGCCGGATGCGGTCGGAGACCGAGGCCCGCCGGCTGAAGGCCGACGGGACCGAGGAGCTGGTACCGGCCGCGGAGCTGGGCAAGGGAGACCTGGTCATCTGCGAGGCGGGCGACCTGATCCCCTCCGACGGGGAGATCACCGAGGGGATCGCCTCCGTCGACGAGTCGGCAATCACCGGCGAGTCGGCGCCGGTTATCCGTGAGTCGGGAGGTGACCGCTCGGCGGTCACGGGTGGGACCAAGGTTCTGTCCGACCGCATCGTGATCCGGATCACCGCGGAGCGAGGCCACACCTTCCTTGACCGGATGATCACCCTGGTGGAGGGCGCCAACCGACAGAAGACCCCTAACGAGATCGCCCTCACCATCCTGCTGGCCGTGCTCACCATCGTCTTCATCCCCGTTGTCGTGACACTCCAGATGTTCGGCCACTACTCCGGGGCCACAGTCTCGGTGGTCGTCCTGGTGTCGCTGCTGGTGTGCCTCATCCCCACCACCATCGGGGCCTTGTTGTCGGCCATCGGCATCGCCGGCATGGACCGCCTGGTCCAGCGCAACGTGCTGGCCATGAGCGGACGGGCGGTGGAGGCTGCCGGTGACGTACAGACGTTATTGCTGGACAAGACCGGCACCATCACCCTGGGCAACCGGATGGCGTCTGATTTCTATCCGGTCGGAGGCCACACCGAACATGACGTGGCCGACGTCGGACAACTCGCCTCGCTGGCCGACGAGACACCCGAGGGCCGCTCCATCGTGGTCCTGGCCAAGGAGCGTTTCGACATCCGCGAGCGCGATCTCGAAGGGGGGCATGCCTTCGTGCCCTTCACCGCCCAGACCCGCATGTCCGGCCTCGACGTCGGCCCCCGTCAGATCAGGAAGGGTGCGGCCGACTCGGTCAAGCGCTGGGTCACCGAGCAGGGCGGGACCGTCCCCGCCGACCTGGACGGCATCGTGGAGCGGGTCTCCCGGGCCGGGTCCACCCCGCTGGTGGTGGCCGACGGTCGGGACATCCTCGGGGTCATCGAGCTGAAGGACGTCGTCAAGCAAGGCATCCGGGAGAAGTTCGACGAGATGCGCCAGATGGGCATCCGCACCGTGATGATCACCGGCGACAACCCCCTCACCGCGGCGGCCATCGCCCAGGAGGCGGGCGTCGACGACTTCCTGGCCGAGGCCACCCCCGAGGCCAAGATGGCCCTCATCAAGTCCGAACAGGAGGGCGGGAAGCTGATCGCCATGACTGGCGACGGGACCAACGACGCCCCGGCCCTGGCCCAGGCGGACGTGGGGGTGGCCATGAACACCGGGACCACCGCGGCCAAAGAGGCCGGCAACATGGTCGATCTCGACTCGAACCCGACCAAGCTCATCGACGTGGTCGAGATAGGAAAGCAGCTCCTCATCACCCGGGGCTCGCTGACCACCTTCTCCATCGCCAATGACGTGGCCAAGTACTTCGCCATCATCCCGGCCTTGTTCCTCGCTACCTATCCGCAGCTCGAGCCGCTCAACATCATGAAGCTGCACAGCCCGCAGAGCGCGGTCCTTTCGGCAGTGATCTTCAATGCACTGGTGATCGTGGCGCTGATCCCGCTGGCACTTCGCGGCGTGAGGTTCCGCGCCGCCGGCTCGGCGGCCATCCTGCGCCGGAACGTCTTCATCTACGGAGTGGGCGGGATCATTGCCCCCTTCATCTTCATCAAGCTCATCGATCTCATCCTCGTCGCGTTGCACGCCTACTGATGGAGTCCCTCTGATGCTCGTCCATCTCCGCCGCTCACTCATCTCGATCGTGATGATCACGGTCTTCTTCGGGTTCGTCTACGCATTTGTCGGGACCGGCGTCGCCCAGGTGCTGTTCAAGCACCAGGCCGACGGCTCGATCACCGCGAACGGCTCGACCCTCATCGGCCAGAACTGGTCGCAGACCAGGTGCCCCGGCCACCTGCTCGGGAGCTGCGTGTTCCAGGGCCGGCCCGACGCCGTGGGTCCCTATGCCGGCTCCTTGAACCCGGTGGCCGGTGGGGGGGACAACCCGCTTGGGGCCAACAACGTCCCCGGCAAGCCCGGAGTCTTGAACTCTGGCGAGTCCGGGGCAAGCAACCTCGGTCCTCGGTCCAAGGTCCTGTTGAGCAATACCCAGGAGCTGGTCGCCTACTGGCACCAGCGGGGTGTCAATCCCACTCCCGATCTCGTTACGACCTCGGGAAGCGGCATCGATCCCGACATCACCGCGGCCGATGCCACTGGCCGAGATCCCGATGGTCTCCAAGGCCACCGGCATCGCTCCCGCCACGCTGCGGGCGCTCATCGCCCGTGAGAACAACGGCGCGCAGTTGGGCTTCCTCGGCAGCAGCTACATCAATGTGCTGCAGCTGAACGAGGCGCTCGCCAAGCTGCGATGAACATCGCCGACTGAGGTTGGAACAGTCGAACGGGATCGACGGGTCGGCGAGCGAGGGCCCGGACGCCGCGGCCTCGGTCGAGGCCACCGGGCGGTTCCGGATCTACCTGGGCTCGGCCCCCGGGGTGGGCAAGTCGTACGCCATGTTGAGCGAGGGGCTCCGGCGGAAGCATCGGGGCGCAGACGTCGTCATCGGGTTCGTCGAGTGCCACGGTCGGGAGCGCACCGAGGAGCTCATCGACGACATGGAGGTGATCCCTCGGCGGGCCGTCGACTACCGGGGAACACGCTTCGAGGAGATGGACCTCGACGCCATCCTCGATCGCCAGCCCCAGGTGGTCCTGGTGGACGAGCTCGCCCACACCAACATCCCCGGCTCGGGCCGTCACGAGAAGCGCTGGCAGGATGTGATGGCGCTCCTGAGCGCCGACATCGACGTCGTCACCACCGTCAACATCCAGCACCTGGAGAGCATCGCCGACGCGGTGGAGCGGATCCTCGAAGTCCAGATCCGCGAGCGGGTTCCCGACTGGGTGCTCCGCAAGGCGGACCAGATCGAACTGGTCGACTCGTCACCGGAGCAGCTCCGCCGCCGGATGATCCACGGCAACATCTATCCTCCCGAGAAGGTCCCCCAGGCCCTCTCTCACTACTTCCGGACCGACAACCTGACCGCCCTGCGAGAACTGGCCCTGCGCTTCCTGGCCGACGAGACCGAGGAGCAGCTCCTCGAGTACCTCCGTCACCAGCGCAAGGATGTCGTTTGGGAGACCCACGAGCGCATCCTCGTCGGGGTCACCACCGCACCGGGCACCGACGCCATCGTGCGCCGGGCCTCCCGCATGGCCTCCCGCATCAAGGCCGACCTCCAGGTCCTCCACGTCCTCGCCCCGAGGCGGGCCGGCCAGTTCCCCGACGACCAGCTGATCACGCTCCGACAGGTCACCGCCGATGTCGGCGCCGAGTGGAACGAGGTCAGAAGCGACGACCCGGCCCAGGCCCTCATCGACTTCGCCCGGTCGCGGCACTTCACCCAGATCGTGGTCGGCTCGAGCGGTCGATCGCGGTTCCAAGAGCTCCTCGGCGGGGGCTCGATCGTCCGGAAGATCGCACGACTGTCTGCGCCGGCGGCCATCGACGTGCACATCATCGCCCGAAGAGATGCCTTCGCCGACTCTGAATTCTACGTGGAGGCGGCCGACGAGTCCTAGCGGCGCGGCGGTTCCGCATCGGCGGACTGCCAGATGATCGGTGGGCGACTCAGCAGGTACCGACGGCCTCGACGGTGAGCTCGCTCACCTTCCACGTGCCGTCCTTCTTGACCAGGTCTGCGGTGGTGGACCGGCGGCCACCGGGGGTGTTCTTGGCCCGCTTCCCGTCGGTGGTGTACTCGATCCAGCGCCTGTCGTCGAAGCAATCTGTCACGATTGCTTGGGTCGGGTCCGAGGCCGGCGAAAGTGAGGTGACCGCTGGGCGATGAGCCGTCACACCTCTCGTGACGATGTCGTGCAGCTGGTCCCAGGCCAGTCCCTGCACCAAGAGGGTGAGCGCATCGCCGGTGGCGTGTTGGGCCAGGAGCGGCGATTGGAAGTCTGACGTCTCCGCCGCCGTCACCAGGTCGGCCCACATGGTCCGGTAGCCGGCGATCACCTCATTGGACACGACGGCCTTCGTCTGAGTGGTCGATGTGACCGTCGCGGTCCCGGCCGTCGTCGGCGCGGTGGTGGGTGAGGAGGTCGAAGAGCTTCCACAGGCGCTGACGGCGAGGGCGACTGTCATCACCACCAGCACAGTCAGTCGGGACGACTGACGTTGGGCCCGGCCTCGATCCAGGTCGATCCGATGCCGGGACGGGCCGCCCACGTGGGAGTTCGGCAGGATTGCCTCGACCCGACGCCACCTGTGACTCTGGCTGGTTCGTAACGAAGGTGCCGCTATGACAACGTCCTCATGGTTCGGAGTCGTCGGCACTTGGGCCGGGGTGGGGTGCACCCACCCGGGCCAGTCCGTCGGGCGGGTCCTCGCCGGCCAGGGCCACACCGACCTGATCTGCGATGGCCACGGCCACGAGGAGCCGATCGGACGAGACGGGCTTCCCGGGCGTGGGTGTGAGCAGGAAGTGCCCGAGCAGCCAGCCACCGCTCCGCACCGGCAGGTCGACGTTGCGGGGCAGCCCGAGGTCGTCGGTCGACCACGTGTCCTGGCCCACCGTGACGTGGCCGTCGGGTGTCACCCGGGCCACGGCCTGCTCGGTGCCGTGGGCGGTGAACCGGCAGTCCCGCAGGAACAGGAGCTCGAGGAGCTCCCTGGACGCGGTCGCCACCACCACCTGTGGATCCTTGCCGGTGGCGGCCAACTCGGTGACCGAGTGGAGCTGGGCCATCTGGCGCCGGCCCTGCCAGGCCGCGTCACGGTGATGACGGCCGCGGGCGGCCAGCTCACCGACGGCCAGTCCCACCACCAGCAACAAGATCTCGGTGATGAAGTCGGAGTGGCTGGTGATCCGGAACGACTGGTACGGGCGGGTGAGGAAGAAGTCGAAGGAGAGCGCGGACACGAGCGCGGCGGTGGCGGCGGCCATCCGGCGGCCCGTGCTGGCCACGGCCACGATGACCACGACGAGGAAGAGGGCCGTGTCGGCCGTATCGAGCTGTGACCGCCAGGGGATCAGCACCACGGCGGTGACGATGGGGGCGACGACCGCGGCCAGCATGACCCAGGTGCCGACGCTCACGCCGGACCGGTGGGCCGCGGCGGACGGCTGAGCGTCGGTGTCCTGTCGTTGTTGCCATCGCTCGGGCCTGGTCACGGTACCCACGACCCTACTGTGGCACGATCAAAACCGGCTGAGTAGGGCATGGCGGACCTTCCAGCGTGGGAGAATCCAAATTTTCATGGGCCTGTTACGCGCCCACGCCCTTCAGATGCTACGAAGGGCGGGATGGAAGTGAGGGCCCGATGACGGCGACAAAGGCCGCACCGGTCGAGGGCGAACAGCCGATCGCCATGGTATCGGTGACGAGTAGCGAGGACTACCGCGGGGAGATCCGCGCCGGGCGCCACCGCTTCGTCGCCGACGAAGGCCCCGAGGTGGGCGGCGACGACGAGGGCCCGAGCCCATACCAACTGCTCCTCGCCGCCCTGGTGCAGTGCACGGCGGCGACACTGCGGATGTACGCCAACCGGAAGGGCTGGGTCCTCGGTGAGGTGGCCGTACGCGCCCAGCTGCTGCGCACCGGGGACGGAGCCACCAAGGTGGAGCGGATCGAGCGCACCGTCACCGTGTCCGGCGACCTCACCGACGAGCAGCGCCGGCGGTTGGCCGAGATCGCCGACCGGACCCCGGTGACGCGGACCCTGCGGGCCGGTCTGACCATCGACACTGCGTTCACATGACTCTGCGTTCACATGACTCTGCGTTCACATGACTCTGCGTTCACATCGCCTCGTTCACATCACACTGTGTCCGTCGCCTGCGGGATGATCGATTGATCCGATGACCGCCTGTCCGACACTGGAGACCGAACGCCTGACCCTCCGCCCCCTGGAGGAATCGGATCTCGATGCCTACACCGAGATGTTGATGGAGCCGGAGGTGCGGAGGTCGCTGCGGCTGCCGAGGACCTATTCGCGCAGCGATGCGTGGCGGGGCATGGCTCAATGGCGGGGCCAGTGGGAGCTGCGCGGCTCGGGGCAGTGGGCCGTCACCGAGCGATCGAGTGGGAACTTCGTGGGACGGGCCGGTCTCCACCGTCCCGAACTACCCGACTGGCCCGGCATGGAGGTCGGTTGGACGCTCCATCCCTCCTACTGGGGAAAGGGGTATGCGACCGAGGCGGCGGTCCGATCGATCGCCTACGCCTTCGAGGTCATCGGGGTGGACGAGGTGTTCAGCGTCATCCTCCCCGAGAACGAGCGCTCACAGGCCGTTGCCCGCCGCGTCGGGCTCACCTTCCTCGACGAGCGTGTGCTGTCGAGCTATCCGGAGACGGCTCACGGCATCTGGAGGCTGGGCCGAGGGGAGTGGCAGTCGGCGGGGCGCACAGTGCCGGGCTGTGACCTCAGCGCAGATGGAGACCGCCGTCGACCAGCACCACCTCTCCGGTGACGTAGGCCGAACGGGCCAGCCCGAGGATCACCTCGGCCACGTCTTCCGGCTGGGCCGTGCGCTGGAGGGGTGCCTGCGCGTTGACGAACTCGCGGACGAAGTCCCAGTCCGCCGTCCAGGGGGTGTCGACCAGTCCGGGGGCCACTGCGTTGACCCGGATGGCAGGCCCGAGTGAGTTGGCCAGCAGCCTGGTCATGTGGCTGACCGCCGCCTTCGAGCAGGCATAGGGGATCGAGCTCCCGGTCGGCCGCTCGCCGGCGACCGAGGAGACGTTGATGATCTGGCCCCGCCCCGACGAGCGCAGATGAGCCACCGCGGCCACCGTGACCTGCCAGGTGCCGATGACGTTGACGTCGAAGATGCGCCGCCAGATGTCGGGCGATGCGCCTTCGAGGTCGGTATGGGAGATGACCTCGGTGGTGCCGGCATTGTTGACCAGAACATCGAGTCCGCCGTGGCGGGCCACGACCTCATCGATGAGCCGCTGGGCCTGGTCCTCGTCGGACACGTCGGCCTGCACGTAGCTGGCACCGGCCAGCTCGCCGGCCAGTGCACGACCTGCATCCACGGACGTCGACGAGTTGATGACCACGGTCGCACCGGAGGCGGCGAACAGACGGGCGGTGGCTGCCCCGATTCCCGACGAGGAGCCGGTGACGAGCACGGTCTGTCCCTCGAAGGCGGCGTCGCGGGCGGTGGACGGGGACGGAGGCGGATCGGACATGGCGCGAGTGTACGACCGGGCGTCGCCTAGGTTCTGTCCGTGCGACTGGTGAGCATGTTCGACGGCGCGCCAGCGGACCGGCCTCGTCGTCGGTGATGAGATCGTCGACCTCACCGATCCGGCCATCGGGCTGCCCGGCGACATGGTGGGGTTGCTGGCCCTCGGTTCCGATGCCCTCGGGGCGTTGCGGCGCGCGCCGGCCAGCCGGGCGCGGCGGTCGACCGCCGCCGAGGTGCAGCTGACCGCGCCGGTCCGTCATCCTCCCTCGTTTCTGGCCATCGCCCGCAACTACGGCGCCCACATCGCCGAGCTCGGGCACGAGCGCCCCGAGTTCCAGACGTGGTTCTCCAAGCAGCCGACCTGTGTGGTGGGGCCGGGAGAGGCGATCGAGGTCCCGCGGGTGTCCTCGTCGGTCGATTACGAAGGTGAGCTCGGTATGGTCATCGGGCGCCGGTGCCGGCACGTGCCCGCCGGCCACGCCCTCGAGGTGGTGGCCGGCTTCACCGTGGTCAACGATGTCAGCGTGCGGGACTGGCAGTGGCGCACCCCGACCATGATGATGGGGAAGGGTTTCGACACCCACGGGCCCACCGGACCGGCGATCGTCTCCGTCGACGAGGTCGGGGACCCACAGGCCCTCGCCCTTTCGACCTCTGTGAACGGCGAGATCCGCCAGGATGGCACCACCGCGGACATGATCTTCACCTGCGCCCAGATGATCGAGCATCTGTCGGCCGCGTTCACCCTCGAGGTGGGCATGCTGATCACCACCGGAACGCCGGCCGGCGTGGCCGCCGGCGAGGACCCACCCCGGTGGCTCTCCGCCGGCGACTCGGTGACCGTGCGGATCGAGGGCGTGGGCGAGCTGACGAACCCGGTGGTGGACGAGCCGGCGGTCGCAGGAGACCGGACCGGGTGGTGAGGGGCGCGCCGGGCGACGATGGCGGCCGGGTCAGGATCACCCCCTCCCTCGCCATCCCCCTCTCCGAACTGCAATTCAGGTTCAGTCCCAGCGGAGGTCCCGGTGGACAGCACGCCAACAAGGTGAGCACCCGGGTCGAGCTCCGCTTCGACGTGGCCGGTTCGCCGACCCTCGGGCCGAGGCAGCGGGCCCGGCTCCTGGAACGTCTCGGCCCCGAAGTCAGGATCGCCGTCGACGACGAGCGGTCACAGCTGCGGAACCGGCAGCTGGCGGTGGAGCGGTTCCGGGCCCGGGTGGCCGGTGCCCTCCACGTCGAAAAGCCACGCCGGCCCACCCGGCCTTCCCGGAGTGCCAAGGAGCGGCGCCTGGAGGAGAAGCGACAGCTGTCCGAACGCAAGCGCAACCGGCGACCGGATTTCGAGGACTGAACGGCACCGATCGGCGGCGCGCCTCAGCCGACCTTCCGGCCCGACTCGGCCGGCAGCTCCCAGACGTCGTCGAGGAACTGGGCGATCTCGCCGGTCAACCGCTCGGGGTGCACCCGCAGCTCGAGCATGGAGTTGGCCTGGATGAGCCGGCCCTGCGGGAGTCGCCGGGCCAGCTGCTCGGCGTCGTGGAACGGGTGGATCCGGTCCACCCGGTGCCCGATCACGAGCGCCGGGACGTCCATGGCCGCACGCTGTCGCACCGTGGGAGCGATGGGTCCGGCCAGGATGCCGTGCAGTACGGCGGCCGTCTCGGTGGGATCGTTGGAGAGCGAGTTCATGGTGCTGTCGAGGGCGCCGATGCCGGTGCGGGGCAGACGTCGGAAGACCGACGCGGCCTTCCGGACCAGTGGGCGGGCGAAGTGGACGGCGAGCAACATGGGCACGAACGTGATGGCCGCGGCCGGCACCGCCCACTCCAGCACCGGCATCTCGAGGACCATGCCCTGCACCCGCTCCGGTGCCTGGGCCGCGACCAGCAGGCTGACGTTGGCCCCCAACGAGACACCGCCGACGACGGCGCGCTCGATGGCCAGATGGTCCAGCAGCGCCACCACGTGCTCGGCGTAGGTGTCCATCCGGTGGAACGACGCCCGCTTGGGCTTCTCCGACCGTCCGTGGCCGGGCAGGTCGAGCAGGATCACCCGATGGCCGGTAGCGGCCAGATCGGTGGCCAGCCGGCGGTTCATGTTGGAATCCATCAGGATCCCGTGCATGAACACGAGAACGCGCGGACCATGCCCGTGGATCTCGTAGTAGAGCTGGGAACCTTCCACGTCGAAGAAGCCGACCTCGAAGGGCGTCGCGGCAGGGGTCTGGCCCCCGTGTCCGTCCCCGTTACCCCCCGCGCCCCCCAGGGCCCCCGGTCTCCTCATCGGGCCAACGGTAGGCGTCGGGACGGCGATTGGCCAAAACGGGCAGCTCAGACCGGATCTCCCGTTGACGCCCGGCGTCGAGGTCGGCGAGGACCACGCCCGGATCGGGCTCGGTCCGCTCGGCCAGGATCGAACCCCACGGATCGACGATCATCGAGTGGCCGTGGCACGCCGGCATCCCTGCCGGGAGCCGGCCGACCTGGCCGGCGCCGATCACGAACACCTGGTTCTCGATGGCTCTGGCCCGGAGCAGCACCTCCCAGTGGGCGGGCCCGGTGGCCGCGGTGAACGCGGCGGGAACGGCGATGACCGTGGCTCCGAGCAGCGCCATGATGCGGTACATCTCGGGGAAGCGCAGGTCGTAGCAGAGGGACAGTCCGAGCACCTGGCCCGGGCTTCCGGGTCGGTCCGGCCCGCCCAACAGGGTCACCTGGAGCTCATGGCCCGGTGCCATGGTGGCCGACTCGCAGAAGGTGGCGCCGACCACGTCCGTGTCGAACAGGTGGATCTTCCGGTAGACCGCCTCGATCGACCCGGTGGGACCGATCAGGCAGCTCGTGTTGGACAGCCGTCGGTCCGGTACCGCATCGTCGCCGGGCCTCTCGGGAAAGCTGCCGGCCAGTAGCCAGCTTCCCGTCCGCTCGGCCAGGTGGGATGCCCAGGACACCGTGGGACCGGCCAGCGGTTCGGCGTTCCGGCGCAGGAATTCGGCGTCCCCGGCCACCGAGAAGTACTCGGGGAGGACGACGAGCTCCGCACCACCGCGCGACCGCTTCTTCCACCAGCGCGCCGGCCGCCTCGAGGTTCTGGCTGCGATCGGGTCCGGCTGTCGTCTGGACCGCGGCGACGCGCATGACACAGGGTAGGCCGGTCTTCGGGCACAATGACCAGCAGTTGCCGCGTGGCTCCGCCCCCGGGGCCGAGGCCGGGGCCGAGCAGAAATGAGGGTCGTGTCCTTCGAAGACTCCGATGTCGTCCGGAGCGCCGTCCGCGTGGAGGGGTTCCGGGACGATGAGTTCGACTACCAGCTGATCCGGGCCATGGGGGTCGCCGACTACGGAGGCTCGACGGTGGGCGAGTGCCTGGCCGTCGTGGCCGAGATCACCGACGGGAGCCCACGCAGCTGGGCTCTCGCCTTCGAGCGCCTGGCCCGGCGGGTCGAGGACCGGGGCCGGGCGTGCCTCGAGGCGGGTCGCCGGGTCAGTGCCCGGGACCACCTGCTACGGGCGTCGACCTACTACCGGACCGCGGAGTACTACGCCGACGCCCCGAGCGGCGGATCGCATCGGATGGGGGAGCACAGCCAGGCCTGCTTCGCCGCCGGCGCCAGGCTCCGCGATCCGCCGGTGGAGCGGATCGAGGTCCCCTATGAGGGCGGGTCGCTCCCCGGCTACCTGGTCCGCCCAGCCGTCGGCGATCGACAGACCGGCGGCCGGCGGCCGGCCACCCTGGTGGCAGTGGGAGGGTTCGATTCCAGCGCCGAGGAGCTCTACTTCCACCTGGGTGCGCCGGGGGCCGAACGCGGGTGGAACGTGTTCGTCTTCGACGGGCCCGGTCAACCCGGTTGCATGCGGCTGAATCCGCTGATGACCTTCCGACCCGACTACGAGGTGCCGATCGGTGCCGTGATCGACCACCTCACCGCGCACCTCGACATCGACCCGGCCCGGGTGGCCCTGGCCGGCCAGAGTTTCGGTTCATACTTCGCCGCCCGAAGTGCGGCCACCGATGCCAGGGTGGCCGCGTTGGTGGCCAACCCACCGATCGTCGACATGGGCCGGTACATGGAGGCGTGGGTCGGCTCCGACGTCTACCGGATGTCCCGCGACATCCGGCCCGAGGACGTCATCGGGGTCCCCGAGGACCTGATGCCCCGCCAGATGCAGTGGGGGATCGGGGCGATCTGCCATCGATTCGGCGTGCCGTCGTTCCATGCCTGGCGCCAGGCCATGGACTCCTACCGGCTCGACGGCATGGTGTCGGCCATCCGGTGCCCGGTGCTGGCCCTGATCGGCGATCGTGAGGGACCTGAGCCGCGGGCCCAATTCGACGCCTTCGTCGACGGAGTCGGAGGCCCGGTGGCCGCGGTCGTCTTCCGGGCCGAAGACGGCGCTTCGACCCACTGCCAGTCCGACAACATCCGACTCTCCGCGCAAGTGACCTTCGACTGGCTGGACGACCAGTTGGGGTAGCCGGGGCCGATTGCTCGGTGTTCAGAGGCCGAGCTTGATCGAGCACTCGGGCCACGGGGCCCAGCCGCTACGGGCCTGCAGCTGCGCGGCGGCCTGGTCCTGGACGGCCGGGGGGGCCTGGTTCGGGAGGCCCGGATAGCCCAGCCCCTGCCAGGTGGCGGCCGCGAATTGGTATGCCCCGTAGTACCCGTTGCCGGTGTCGATGGTGTAGTTGTCGCCGGATTCGCACTCGCGGAGCTCGGCCCAGATGCCGGGAGTGGGAGCCACAGGAGTTGCAGGGGCCGTAGGGGCCACAGGGGCGACAGGGGCCACAGGGGCGACAGGGGCCACAGGGGGGACAGGGGCGATCGGAGGAGGCGGTGCCGGTGCCGGTGCCGGAGCCGCCGGCGCCGTGGGCACGGGAAGCGCAGGGGGAGCGGCCAAGGCCGATCGACGGGCGGGGCGGTGGCCGACAGGGGCCGAAAGGTGCAGCGAAGCCAGGGCGATCGTCAAGGACCCGGCACCGCCCAGCGGAGCGGATCGGCCTCCCGCCGATGGGGCCGGGTCCGAGAGACTGTCGATCAACAGTCGGGATCCGACCTGGGCGGCCGTCCTCCCGGCCTGGCCCGTCTGGTGGGAGAGGGACACCCCCGACGCCCCTGCCACGGTGGCCGAGGGCTGGAAGACGACCATGGCCACGGCCGCGAGGCCGATGGACACACCGACAGCCGCAAGCGAGCGTGGGTTGGGCACCTCGTGGGGCTCCTCGGAGGTCGAAGGTATGCCGACGTTCGGCCAATAGTGCTGTCAGTAAGAGTATAACTACTCAGAGTGGTATCAACTGGGACGAAGCGCTTCTCAGGCCGGCGCCCAAGCCTGGTTTCGCCGGCCGGGTCGGCGGAGGATCTTAGTCGGGGCGGTGCTCAGGGGCCGGTCGGACGGTAGGTGGCCAGTGCCGCCTCGAGGGCGGTCCGGCCGAGCTCGGAGGCGTCCTCGCGTACACCGAGCAGGGGCGTGAGGGTGGCCCACCCCTCGGCCACGAGGAGGGCATCGGAGTCGGGTTCGAGCTCGGCCCGCTCGGCCAGACGGTCCGACGCCACCCCCATCCCGCGCAGGGCGAGGACGATGGCCTTGGAGGTCGGATCGACCGGCGTACCTCTGACCGGGAATGCGGTGTGCTCGGGACGCACGGATCGGATGAGCCCGACGGTGCCGAGGGTTCCGTGGCGGAGACCCCGGAGCAGGTGGGGTGCCACCGCGGGCACGTTGAGGTTCAGAATGGTGGCCGGGGCCATCGTCTCCAGGGCCGGGACGATTCCCGCGGCCAGGGACACCGGCGTCTCCCAGGGGACAGGATCCTCTCCCCAGGCGATACTGACCGCGAGCCCGCGGACACCGAACTGGGCTGCGGTCAGGGTGGCCCCGACGGTTCCCGAGTGGAGCGCGGAGCGCCCGGCGTTTACCCCGTGGTTGATTCCCGAGACGACCAGGTCGGGGCGGGGGCCGAAGCCCTCGATGCAGGCCAGGATGACGGCGAGGGCCGGTGGGCCCTCGATCCCGAAGGTCGGCACGTCGGCCAGGCCGGGGATCTCGACCGTCTCGTAGGGGATCGACTCCCGTTCGTAGACCGGACCCACCGCAGCTCCGGCCCCGCTGTGGTCGGCCAGGGGAGCGACCACGAACAGCTCGTGGCGGTCGCCGAGGTCGGCGGCCAGCCCGCGGGCCAGGGCGGCGATGCCCGGCGCGAACACGCCGTCGTCATTGGTGATGAGGATGCGCATACAGGACGTTCCCGTCGATCGGGGCAGGAAATGGGGCCGTGGCCGGGCGAAGTGGCGGTCGGATTGCCCGTCCGTCGGGCCCCCGCGGCCCTTTCGCCTACCATACCGGGCGACGTCAGCGACCCCGGGGTTGGCTGGACAGAGGAACAATATCCCACGCCCATGAGCACCCGACCACCTGCCGAAGATCAACGACCGGCCGAGACCACCTCCAGCACAGGGGACCAGTGGGTGATCGGCCATGGGCACCAGCGGGCTGTGATCACCGAGGTCGGGGCCACGCTCCGGTCGTTCACGGTCGGCGACAGGGCGGTGATCGACGGCTTCGGACCGGAGGAGTGGAGTCACGGGGGGAAGGGCCAGGTGCTCGCCCCCTGGCCCAACCGCCTCGGCGACGGGCGCTACTCCTTCGAGGGCACCGATGCCCAGGCGCCCCTCAACGAGCTCCCGGCGAACAACGCCATCCACGGCCTCGTGCGTTGGATGCCGTGGCGCATGGTGGGTCGGGCGCAGAACCGGGTGAGCATGGCCCTCGAGCTGCGCCCGTCTCCGGCCTATCCGTTCGCCCTGGGGCTGACGGTCGAGTATCGATTGGGTCGGGACGGGCTCACCGTGGTCGTCGACGCCGACAACATCGGACCCACCGACCTTCCCTTCGGTATCGGTTTCCATCCCTATCTCACCGTCGGCACCCCGACCGTCGACCAGATCCGGTTGGAGATCCCCTCCCAGCGCAGGCTGTTCGCCGACGACCGGGGAATCCCGACCGGCAGCGGCCCGATCGAAGGAACCGAGTACGACTTCAGTCGGGGCCGGCTCATCGGGGTGACCAGGCTGGACACCGCCTTCACCGATCTGCGGAGGGGAGCGGACGGCCGGGCGCGGGTCGAGCTCGATCATCCAGATGGAGCCGGTGGGGCGACCCTGTGGGTCGACGAGCGGTTCTCCTACCTCATGATCTACACCGGCGACACCCTCGATGCCGAGCACCGTCGTACGGCGCTGGCCGTGGAGCCGATGAGCTGTCCACCCGACGCGTTCCGGTCCGGCATAGATGTGGCCGTGTTGCGACCAGGCGGCCGATGGACCGGTTCGTGGGGCATCATTCCCCGCTGAGCTGAGCCCACGGTCGAACATCCTCAAGATTGAGACAGTCACTCCCGGCGGGCAGGGTTGCCGTCTCCGACGATCCGTGTTATGTGTCGGAAGGCGGATGTGGTTGCGGGACCCAAAGGCGGTGGGCGTGGAGTGATGTCTGTTCGGCGTGAGAGAAGTCCGCGGGCTGTGCTGACCGCCTCGCCGGTGTTCGGGTGCGCAGTGGTCGGCTCGGTCATCGGCGATGCGGCGCCTGCGTCGGCCACCATCCCCCAACGACCGTGAACTGCCACGCGGGCGGCAACTTCCAGGCGGCGGTCAATGCCGCTTGGCCAGGAGCGATACCCACCACGCGCGGGACCTGCACCGGAACCTTCACCATCGGCGGGACCCTGACCCGCCAAGGTTCCGGCACCCCGAGCACGCCCCACAAGCGTTTGCCATGACCGAGTCCCGTGAAGCCGCGATACAAAGAATCCAAGTGCTCGTCGATGCCGCGAAGGACCTCCAGGTTGCTATTCGGGCCAATGAAGAGGTCTACCGAAATACGCTCAGGTTGCTCCGGTCCGGTACCGAGATGAGCAAAGCACTGACGGCCGTCGATGTCGCACAGGCGCGAACCGAACTGGCCGATGCGCTGAGGACCTTCGAGGCCGACCGACACCGCACCAGGTCCTTGGTCATCGCCGCTCAGGTGGATGAAGGAATGAACATCAAGCAGGTCGCGCAAGTGTGGGGAATCTCACGCCAACTTGCCGGTCGATTTCTCAAAGAGGCTCGGAGCGACACCTGAAGGCATCGTGCCCAGCGGTCCTGTTCGGGTTCGAATCTGGCGCGGCGGGACGATCTCACCTCTCGATCCCCGTCACGGAGGCCGCTGTCCTCGGTGGCGCCGGACGGTGGACCGAACAGGTGAACGGTTACCCGTCAGGTCGACGTGTTCGTAGTGAGTGCGGCACGCGTCAACAGCTGAAATAGGTGTTGCGACTTAATTGAAATAGGTGTTTCAGGTAATTTGAAATAGCTGTTGCAATCTAATTTGAAATAGCCGTTGCAATCTAAATTGAAATAGCCGTTGCAATCTTTAGTTGCATTCGTGCGGCCAATGCAGCAAGATGCAGCCGGTTAGGGTCCACGCCTGATTAGATCGCGCGTAGTATCCTGGCGGTGTGGAGGTCACCGAGGATGGGCTCGCGCGATTCTTCGAGGTGGTCCTGCCTCACACCAATGAGCTCCAGCGCCGGGTGGTTGCCGGTGCGATGTCCGAGATGCTCGGACGGGGCGGCAAGACAGCGGTGGCAGTGGCCTCGGGGATGAGCCGCAACACGGTGATCAAGGCCGAGGCCGAAGTGAAGTCGGGAGTCGAGCCGTCGAGCCGTCTTCGTGCTCCGGGTGGTGGTGACAAGTCGCTGCTCGACACCCAGCCCGGACTGCTGGAAGCACTCGACGAGCTGGTGAACCCCGAGACCCGCGGCAACCCCATGTCGAAGCTGCGCTGGACATCCAAGTCCTCGACCAAATTGGCGGATGAACTGGGCGATCAGGGCTTCGAAGTGTCCTCCCGTTCGGTCCTCCGCCTGTTGCACCGTCTCGGGTACTCGCTCCAGGCCAACGCCAAGGTGACCGAAGGGCGGCAACACCCCGACCGGGATGCCCAGTTCCACTATCTGAACGACATGGCAACGTCCTTCATCGACGACGACCAGCCGGTGATCAGCGTCGACACGAAGAAGAAGGAACTGCTCGGCGACTACGCCAACGGTGGCAACGAATGGTCACCCGAGGGTCAGCCCGAACGGGTCCAGGTCCACGACTTCGCCGACCCTGCCCTCGGCGAGCACGCCAAGGCCATCCCCTATGGGATCTACGACATCGCCAACAACGAGGGGTGGGTCAACGTCGGGGATGTCGCCGACACTTCCGAGTTCGCCGTCGAGTCCATCCGGCGCTGGTGGAACCAGATGGGACGTGACCGGTTCCCCGATGCCGACCGCCTCTTGATCACCGCCGATGCCGGCGGCTCCAACGGCTACCGGGTCCGGGCCTG
Source organism: uncultured Acidimicrobiaceae bacterium (assembly GCA_963745955.1). GTDB lineage: Bacteria > Actinomycetota > Acidimicrobiia > Acidimicrobiales > RAAP-2 > Bog-756. The sequence goes on from CAVUZI010000003.1 coordinate 147,000, forward strand.
GAAGGTCGAGCTGGCCAAGCTGGCCGCCGAGACCGGTCTGCGCATCACCGTCTGCCACTACCCGCCCGGCACCTCGGAGTGGAACAAGATCGAGCACCGGATGTTCAGCTTCATCACCATGAACTGGCGGGGCAAGCCCCTCACCAGCCTCCGCACAGTCATCGAGCTCATCTCCGCGACGGCGACCACCACGGGGCTCACCATCAAGGCCGATTACGACTTCAACTGGTATCCGAAGGGTGTGAAGGTCACGAACGCCGAACTGACCGCGGTGCCACTGGTGCCCCACGCGTTCCAAGGGGCATGGAACTACACCATCAATGCGCAATCAGATGTGGCGTGAGCCCTTAGCAGGAATCCGCAAACAGACCTGATGGTTCTGGGGCGAACCAAGTTGCGCTGGGGCATGTTTGCACAATGGTCACTCAAATTCCTATATCGGCGGACTGACCGGGTCCGCAGGCCCCACGGCGAGCCTTGGCTTCGAAGCCACATCGGCGTCAGAGTTCGGCAATGAGATCACCTTCGCCGGCGCGGCACGTGAGCTGAACAACGTCGTCGCGACGATGTCGTCCTACGGGTGTCAGAGCGGCAGCGGTTACGGCGGCCCTGTCTACGGCAACCCCGGTGCTTGTGTCACCAACCCGGGGGCGACGTTCAGTGTGCCGTTGACCCTGAACATTTACAACCCACCCCCCGGCGGCTGCCCTTCCACCCCATCGGATACTCCGTGTGAGCCCGGCAGCCTGATCGCCAGCGACAGCCAGACGTTCAACGTCCCGTACCGCCCGTCGGCCAGCCCCGTCAATTTCGACGGCGACTCCAACTGCAACGGGGACACGTGGTACAACGCATCGGCCACCCCCCCCGACTGTTACTACTCGGAGTCGGACAACGTGACATTTGACTTGAGCTCCCAGAACCTCATCCTTCCCAATACGGTCGTGTACGGCGTTGCCTACGGAACCTCCAACTACGGAATCCCCGGGAAGGATCCGGCGAACAACTGCAACAGCACCAACACCAAATCCTTCTCTGCCGACAACACCGTCACGAGCGGCCAAACATCGGTATCGACCAGTGCTGCGGGCGGGTACGCCGGAGTTGTCTTCGGTGACACCGTTTCGGACACCGACGGGAACATCCCTGCGAGCGACACCGTGGCGTCTGTCTCGGGCTCGTCGTTCACGCTGGCCTATCCCGCTACCGGTGGCGCTCCAGAATGCCCGATCGACTCGCTCAACCTCGGGCTCACCCTGGACCCGACCAACCTGACCGTGGGATCCGATCCCACTGCGGGCACCGTGTTCTGGAACACCACCTATGCCGGTTTCTACTGCGACGGCGGTGGCACGGGCGGCACGGATGTGGGGACGTTCCGCTTCGACTCGCCGGGCTCGCCCGGGTGCTGGTCCGAGGACGACACCGTCGAGAGCACGGTGTCGAGCGGCTCCGCCACGGTTGCGGCCACACAACCTGCGACTGACGCCTTCGATGGCGTCTACCCCGGTGAGACCGTGACGGACGCCGACGGGCACATACCGGCGAACGACACGGTGCTCTCGGTCAGTGGTGACGGCAATTCGTTGACGCTGACGTCTCCTGCCAACAGTTTCACCCCCGCTGTCGACACAACCGACAACCTCACGTTCGGCGAAGGTACGGCCCCGTACTACATCCCGGCCGTGGAGTTCAACGCCGGCAGAGCCCCAGCTGTCACAACGTCGCCGACGAGCCAGTACTACCTTTCAGGGCAGAAGCTCACCTTCTCGGCCGCCGCAAGGGGGAACGAGACTCCCGCCGTGCGGTGGCAGGACTCGACGAATCACGGGTCCTCATGGTCCAACGTCCCCGGGGCAAACTCGACCACATTCCAAACGCCGGCGCTCACCAGGAGCGAGAACGGCTTGGAAGTGCGGGCCGTGTTCACGAACTCATCCGGCACGGCCGCGAGCAGCCCGGCGACGGCGACACTGGCCACGGCCCCAGTCGTGACGACACAGCCGCGGAGTCAGACCTATACCTCGGGGGAGGTGCTCACCTTCACGTCGACCGCCAGCGGCGCACCACGTCCCACCGTGCAGTGGCAGCTCTGGTCGGTTCACGGGTGGCACAACATCGCCGGGGCAACCTCGACCATGCTCCGAACGGCGAGGCTTACCAGTGTCGAGGACAACTGGCATCTTCGTGCCGTGTTCACCAACATCGCTGGCAAGGTCGACAGCAAGGTCGCCACGCTGACGAAGTCCTAGCTGCGGCCGCACCTGAAGAGTAGGTCACCGGGGGCAAGACATCGTGAGAATCGGAAGAAGGGGAGGAGGTCATGCGCCTCCTCCCCTTCTCAGTCCCTGCCTGCTGAAGTCAATGCTTCTTGACCGACGATGCGCCGGTCCGATCGCCCTCCTGAAGTTGTGACGAACCGGCTGACGGGCGTCCTGCAAGGGATCCTCTTCGGCGAACCGAGACCCAAGCCCTCGGTCACCCCCTTCGTTCTTGAGAGCGCAGGAATGGTGGGGTCGAGGTGTCAAGCATCAACCGGAACTGCGTCAAGCAACTACCGGAACTGCTTCAAGGATCACCCGGAACTAATTCGGAAAGGATCACCCTTGACGGCACACTGACCTGGTGCGCCTGAA
>CAVUZI010000004.1:0-43453 GCA_963745955.1 uncultured Acidimicrobiaceae bacterium
CCTACTGGAGGCAGCTGGCCGATCCCGACGGGGCCGACCAGGACGCCGAGCGGCACCGGGACCGCCGGGACGTCTACCTGGTCCAGAGCTTCGCCGGCACCTGGCTCGGGGCCATGAACCTCGATCCCGTCAACGGGGCCATCGTGGCCGGAGAGCTCGAACGCCTGGAGCGTGAGCTGTTCGAGGCCGACTGGGCCGAGGCCAGAGCGCTCCTCGGTCGGGACCCGGGCCCCGGCGACCGCCTGGCCCGCACCCCCGGCCAGCGCCAGGCCGATGCCCTGGTGGCGATGGCCACCCGCTCGAAGAGCTGCCCGGCCAACGCCAGAAGGCCGGCACCCCTGTTCACCGTCCTCGTGGACTACGAGACACTGCACGGGCGGATCTGCGAGCTGGAGAATGGCACCGTGGTCCCTCCTGGGTCACTCCTTCCCTGGCTGGACGGGGCCGATGTGGAGCGGGCCGTGTTCAGGCCCGGCGGCAAGGTGGCCATGGGCTGCACCACCCGGCTCTCCACCGGCATCAGCTCCCCGGTCACCGCAGCCGATCTGGAGCGGGCCGTGTTCAACCCCGCCTGCCGGGTGGAGATCGACCCCGCCGACCGGCTCTTCACCGGGGCCACCCGAAGGTCCATCGAGGTCCGGGACCGCCGGTGCACCCACCCTTTCTGCGATGTCAGCGCACCGCTCAGTGAGGTCGACCACATCCAGCCCTGGGCCCTCGGTGGTCTCACCACCCAGGAGAACGGGGCCTGCTGTGCCGGTTCCACAACCGCCTGCGCAACCAGCGGCCCCCACCGGTGGACTCCGCCTGAGTGGTTCGGGCATCTAGAGCAGGTGGACCACCAGCTCGAGGGCAACGATCATGACCCCCACGGTCACCAAGCCGACGACGTAGAGGATCCGACGCCACAGGGGGCGTTCGCGGCCGCCCGCGGTCCCGATCCCGACCACGGCCAGACCGAGCACACCCACCACCTCGGCCAGGATGAACGCTGTCTTCACCTTCCAGAGGTCGAGGCCGGACAATGTGAAGATCACGGTGGCCGGAATGGCCGCGGCCAAAATGGACCACGAGCCCAGCAGCTGAGCCCTCACGTCCGAGCGCTTGAGCGTCAAGTGCTGCCAGGACCTGGTGGTCACCAGCCGCGACAGGGTGTGGGCCAGCCAGATTGCCAGGGCACCGAACACCACCACCCCGGCGGATGTGAGCGCCTCCGGGTGCGTCTCGAAGGTGAGGCCGGCGATTGCCACCAGCGTGGAGATGGTGCCGTACACGTAGTCGGACAACCACAGCACCGCATGCGGGTTGTCCGGCTCGAACGGGCTGGGCGGTTCGTGCTGGGTCACTCCGTCGACCTGCGGACGGATGCCATGGAGATGGAGTGCATGGAATGGGCTCCCTGGAGCGGAGAGGGCTTCAGCTTCGGTCGGCCCGATCTCATCGCCCGGCCCGGCCGCGCAACGTCGATCGGTCGGCGTCCGATTCTGGCATCGTCGCGGCCGCAAGGTCTGCATCCGCGGCAAGGAAACGCACGACATCGCAGCCAGGAACGGCCGCCTGGGAAGAAACCGGTCGGCCTCACGGCAGGAGGAGCCGGTTGAGCCTCCTGCTGGCCATCCCGTAGCCGACGCCGAACAGGGCCACCAGGTAGGCGGCGTTGGCCACCAGGCTCCAGTGGAGTTGCCCCAGCGAGAACGCCCGGTTGATCTCCACGCCCTGGTACAGCGGTGTGACGGCCACGATGTGGGCCAGCCAGGCGGGGTAGGCGCTGATGGGATAGAAGGTGCCGGAGAAGAGGAACAGGGGCATGAACACCAGCGAGACCATGTCGAAGTCCTGCCAGCTCCGCATGTGGGTGGTCGCCGCCATCGCCACCGCAGCGAACGCGGCGCTGAGGAGCACGCTCGCCGGCAGGCAGAACACCACCATCCAGCTACGGACATCCCCGAGCGCCACCATGATGACCACGAAGGTGGCGGCATAGAACAGTCCGCGCAGCACCGCCCATCCGACCTCGCCGAGGGCGACGTCGTTGGCGTCGAGCGGGGTGGCCAGCACCGAGTCGTAGAGGTGGGTGATCTTCAATTTGAAGAACAGGTTGAAGATGGAGTCGATCATCGCGCCGTTCATGGCCGAGGTGGCCAGCAGGGCGGGCGCCACGAAGTCGGCGTACGGCACCTCGGTGTTCCCAACCCTGATGGGCCCGACCAGGCCGCCGAGGCCGATGCCGATGGACAGGAGGAACAGGAGCGGTTCCAGAACGCCGGTGAGGAAGAGGACCCGGTGACGGAGATACAGCCGGGCGTTCCGCTCCAACAGGAGCAGGGCGCGCCGGCTTCCGAGCGGTGGGATCAGTCTCGACGGCAGGGGTGTGGCCAGCCTGTTCACTCGACCAGCCTCCGGCCGAAGGTCCGGAGGGCGAGCAGCACTCCCGCCGCGCCCCAGAGGATCAGGTAGGCGAGGTCGAACAGAATTCCCCAGCCGAGCCCCCTCCCGAGGGTCAGGGCGCGGCACACGTCGACCCCGTGGGTGAGGGGCACGATCTCGGCCAGCGCCTGGGCCCAGTGCGGGAGCCGGGTCACCGGGTAGAAGACGCCGGAGAACAGGAACATGGGCAGGACGCCCAGCCGGAACAGCAGGGCCATCCCGAAGTCGGAGTCCTGGGTGGCCGAGAAGGCTGCCGTCGGGGCGGCGGTGGCCATTCCCGACAGGACGGCCGCCGGCACCACCAGCAGGGCCAGGGGCGATGCCACCACGCCGAAGGCGGCCATGACGGCGAGGAAGAGAGCCGACACCGAGGCGAACCGCACCACCTCCCAGCCGAGATGGCCGATCACCACATCGGCCACCGACAGGGGGGTGGCCACCTTGGCCCAGTAGGTGCGTTCCCACTTGAGCCCACCCATCACCGGATAGGAGCAGTCGGCCACTCCCATCTGGAGCATCGAAGCCGCCAGCAGCCCGGGGGCCACGAAGGCGAGGTAGGAGACCCCGTCAACCCCGCCGCTGTGGTGGTCGACCAGGCTTCCGATGCCGAGCCCCATCGCAGCCAGGTACATCACCGGCTGCAAGAAGCTGGTGGTGAGGGACGAGCGCCAGGTCTTCGAGTAGACGAACCAGTTGTGCCAGAGGGACCGGGCCCAGGTCGGCCACCCGGCCCGCGGCTCGCTCAGGCCCCGGGCGGTGAATGCGTCGGTGGCCATGTCCCGCGGCCCGCTCAGTCCACCAGGGTGCGGCCGGTGAGGGCCAGGAACACGTCCTCGAGGGTCGACCGCCGGACCAGCGCACTCTCGGGGAGGAGCCCCCTGGCGTGCACCGCGGCCAGGGCCTGGTCACCGTCGTCGACGTAGAGGAGCAGGCGGTCGGGGAGCACCTCGATCCGAGCGGCCACGTCGGCCACCTGCCGGGCCGAGAGCTCGTGGCTGTCGAGGCCGAAGCGCAGCTCGAGCACCTCCTTGGTCGACAGGCGATCGATCAGTTGGCGCGGCGGGCCCTCGGCCACGATGTGCCCGTGGTCCATGACCACCAATCGGTCGCACAGCTGTTCGGCCTCGTCCATGTAGTGGGTGGTGATGATGAGGGTCACCCCGTCGGCCTTCAACCGGTAGAGGCGTTCCCACAGCAGGTGGCGGGCCTGGGGGTCGAGCCCGGTGGTGGGCTCGTCCAGGATGAGCAGGTCGGGGTCGGAGATCAACGACCGGGCGATGGTCAGTCGGCGCTTCATCCCTCCCGACAGTGCGTCCACCTTGTCGTCCCGGCGATCACCGAGCTGGGCGAAGTCGAGCAGACGGTCGGCCCGCTCGAGGATGACCTTCCGGGGCAGGTCGAAGTAGCGCCCGTAGAGGTAGATGTTGTCGAGCACCGACAGCTCGAGCTCGAGGGTGTCGTCCTGGGGGACGAGGCCGAGACGGGCCCGGATGGCCGGCCCGTCGGTCGCAGGATCGCGCCCCAGCACCCGGAGGGTCCCGTCGCTCAACGGGGACATGCAGGAGATCATCTTCATGGTCGAGGTCTTGCCGGCCCCGTTCGGGCCGAGGAAGCCGAAGGTCTCACCCTGCTCGATCCGTACGTCGATCCCGTCGACGGCGGAGAAGTCCCCGAACCGCTTGACCAACCCCACCGCCACGACCATGGGCGCGTCGGGGTCGAGCATTCCCCGCGTCGGGATTCGGCGAGCGTGTCGGCGCAGCATGGGAGTCCAACATTCCCACACCGCAGGGGTCATCGACACCGAGCATCGGGGTCGCCGACGGTGATGTCGGATCACCGCTTGCTCCGCCTGGCGGACTCAGTCAGTCTTCATCCATGACCATCGATGACATCCGCGCTCGCTTCCGTGACCTCCACGCCGCCGGAACCTTTCTCATGCCCAACGCATTCGACCCCGGGTCCTGCCGGCTGCTGGAACATCTGGGCTTCCCGGCGCTGGCGACGACGAGCGGCGGTTTTGCCACCTCGAAGGGTCGGATGGACATGACTGTCGGTCGCGAGGAGCTCGTCGAGCACGTCGCATCACTGACCTCGGTGACCGACCTGCCGGTCAATGTGGATGCCGAACAGTGCTTCCCCGAGAGCGAAGGCGGCGTGGCCGCCACGGTCCGGCATCTCGCCCGTGCGGGAGCATCCGGGTGCTCGATCGAGGACTGGGACCCGGAGCGCGCGATGATCGAGGCCATCGACCTGGCCACGCAGCGTGTGGCCACTGCGGCGGCTGCCGCCGACCGGGAGGGTATCGTGCTGACCGCCCGCGCCGAGAACCATCTGCGGGGACATGACGATCTGGACGACACGATCGCCCGGCTCCGTGCCTTCCGTGATGCCGGAGCGCACGTCGTGTACGCACCTGCACTGCCCGACACATCTGCCGTCGCCCGGGTCGTCGGAGAGGTCGGCGGCGCGGTGAACGTACTTCTGGCGCCGGGGGGGCCATCGCGCCAGGAGCTCGCCGAGCTCGGTGTCCGTCGGCTGTCCGTCGGCGGCGCGCTGGCCCGGGTGGCCTATGGGGCGATGTACCAGGCGGCCCAGCATCTCCTCGAATCCGGTTCACTCCCCACCAACGCCGCCTATCTCAGTCGGGAGGTGGCCAAGGGCGCGTTCACCGGAGGCGGCTGATCCGCTCCCCCGGTGGCCGGGGCTCAGTGTGCGAGCGATCGCGTGGTGAGACGGCGGCAGGAGAGAGCGGTCGGGGTGATGATCACGGGCAGCGAGGTGTGCTGCACCACGCATTCCCGCACTCCGTGGCTTGCGATGCGTTGAGCTCCTCGCAGTCGGAGCGAACCGAGAACGATGGCGTTGCACTCGGCCGCGGACGCCTCTTCGACGATGAGATGACCCACGCCGTTCTCCCGACCGGAACGGACTCGTCCCTCGGCCTTCACTCCCGCCGTCTGCAGCCGCTGGACAGCCTCGTCCACGAGTACCTCGGCCTCCATCACCGTCTCCAAGGGCGGCATCCGCAGGAACCTCGAAAGTTCCCTGACGTGGAAGACCTTCACATCTGCCCGGGACCTTCCGGCGAACCCGATGGTGAAATCGATGGCCGCCTGGCCCGAATCGAATTGGTCGATGGCCAGCAACAGCGTGTTCTGGGTCATGGTACCTCCCATATCGGAATCCAGGCTATGCCTGGTCCACGTAAAGAGGTCGACAAGAATCCCCCGGTCGGCGTCAAGAATGCGTAAAGGAGGGTCCGGAGTGCCTCAGGCCGGCGAATCCCTCAGGACGGCATCGCCGGTGCCGGCAACGTCACGAACAGCCGCTGGTGGTGCCGCAGCTGGCGCACACGTAGCACGACCCGGCCCGCTGCATGGCATTGCCACACTGGTAGCAGTACGGGGCGTCCCGTGGCTCGGCCCGGGCCATCGGCTGGTCGGGTGACGCCCCAGGGACGGGCTTCGGAGCGTACAGAGGGGCGGTGCCGTCGGCGGCCGTGCTGGCGCCGGTGACCTTGACGTCGCCCGCGCTCGCGTCCAGGACCGTGGCGATGACCGGATCGATGGATTCCGCTTCGACCACCCCGCTCGACGTCGTTGCCGTCTCCTCCACCCCGGGCAGCGTCGGCTGCATGCGCTCCGAGGTGGACAGCACACCGAGCTCGACGCGTTCGTCGACCGCGAGGTAGTCGACCGCCAGCCGCCGGAAGATGTAGTCGACCAGGCTGGTGGCGATGCGCAGATCCGGGTCATCGGTGATCCCCGCCGGCTCGAACCGCATGTTGGTGTACTTGCGGACATAGGTGGCCAGGGGAACGCCGTGCTGGAGGCCGAGGCTCGTCGAGATGGAGAACGCGTCCATGATCCCGGCCAGGGTCGACCCCTGCTTGGACACCTTCATGAAGACCTCGCCCGGGCGACCGTCCTCGTACTCGCCGACCGTCACATAGCCTTCGCAGTCGGCGACCCGGAAGGCGAAGGTCGACGACTTCCGGCGACGGGGCAGGCGCTCTCGCACCGCACCGACCACGACGGTCTCCGACGGGCGGGCCTGCTCGTGGGCCAGGGCCGCCTCCAGGCCGGCGATCTTCTCGTTGAGCTCGCGGGCGTGGGCCTCGGCCTCTGAGCCGGCGGGCACATCCCCGGGCCCGGCGTCGGCACCGGCCTTCTTGGTGGTGGAGAGCGGTTGGGCCACCTTGCAGTTGTCACGGTAGATGGCGACGGCCTTGATGCCCATCCGCCAGGCATCGATGTGCAGCTGCTCGACATCCTCGACGGTCACGTCCTCGGGCAGGTTCACCGTCTTCGAGATGGCCCCGGAGATGAACGGCTGGACCGCGCCCATCATGCGCACGTGGCCGAGATAGTGAATGGTGTTGTCGCCCATCGAGCAGGCGAACACGGCCAGGTGCTCGGCAGAGAGGTACGGTGCGCCCACGATGGTCTTGTGCTCGTCGATGTAGGCCACGATCTCGTCGACCTGATCGGGTGAGTACCCGAGACGGTTCAGCGCCCGGGGCACGGTCTGGTTGACGATCGACATCGTCCCGCCGCCCACGAGCTTCTTGGTCTTGACCAGTCCGAGGTCGGGCTCGACACCGGTGGTGTCGCAGTCCATGAGCAAGCCGATGGTACCGGTCGGTGCCAGCACGCTGGCCTGCGAGTTGCGGACGCCGTACTGCTCCCCCAGCTCTACGGCCAGATCCCACGCCTCCTGGGCGGCGCAGAGCAGATCGGTGGGGACGGCCTCCTCGTCGATGCCGGCCACCGCGTCGCGATGCATGCGCAACACGTTGAGCATGGGTTCGACGTTCTCGTGGTACCCGGCGAAGGGCCCCATCCGTGCCGCGGTCCGAGCCGAGGTGGCATAGGCGTGCCCGGTCATGAGCGCGGTGATCGCACCGGCCCAGGCCCGACCCTGGTCCGAGTCGTAGGGAAGTCCCTGCGCCATCAGGAGGGCGCCGATGTTGGCGTACCCGATTCCGAGTTGGCGGAACCGACGCGAGTTCTCGGTGATCTTCTCGGTGGGATAGTCGGCGTTGCCGACGATGATCTCCTGCGCTGTGAAGATCACCTCGACTGCCGACCTGAATCCGTCGACGTCGAACGACGAGTCGTCGCCGAGGAACTTCATCAGATTGAGGCTGGCCAGGTTGCACGCCGAATTGTCGATGTGCATGTACTCGGAGCACGGATTGGACCCGTTGATCCTCCCGGTGTTGGAGGCGGTGTGCCACTTGTTGATGGTCGAGTCGAACTGCATGCCCGGGTCGGCGCACTCCCATGCCGCCTGGGCCACCTGACGGAACAGGTCGCGGGCGGGAACCCACCGGAGGGGCTGGTTGTCACCCCTGCTGGTCAGGGCCCACTCCCGTCCTTCCACCACCGCGTCCATGAACTCGTCGGTCACCCGCACCGAGTTGTTGGCGTTCTGGTACTGGAGGCTTATCGAATCCTTGCCGTCGAGGTCCATGTCGAACCCGGCGTCGCGCAGGACCCGCGCCTTGCGCTCCTCGATGGCCTTGCACCAGATGAAGTCCTCGATGTCGGGGTGGTCCGAGTCGAGGATCACCATCTTGGCGGCACGGCTCGTCTTGCCCCCCGACTTGATGGTTCCGGCCGAGGAGTCTGCCCCTCGCATGAAGCTGACCGGGCCCGACGCGGTGCCGCCGCCCTTCAGAAGCTCGTGGGAGGAGCGGATCCGCGACAGGTTGACCCCGGCGCCCGAGCCGCCCTTGAAGATGACCCCCTCCTCCGTGTACCAGTTGAGGATCGAGTCCATGGTGTCGTCCACCGCCAGGATGAAGCAGGCCGAGCCCTGCTGCGGGACGCCGGCCACCCCGATGTTGAACCACACCGGTGAGTTGAAGGCGGCCATCTGGTGGACGATCAGATGCTTCAACTCGGCCCGGAAGGTCTCCGCCTCCTCGTCGTCGACGAAGTAGCCGTCCTTGATGCCCCACGTGGTGACGGTGTCGACCACCCGATCCGCCACCTGGCGCAACGACCATTCGCGCTCGTCGGTGTTGGGTGTGCCCCGGAAGTACTTCTGGGCCAGGATGTTGGTGGCGTTGATGCTCCAGTCCTCGGGCACCTCGACATCCAGCTGCTCGAACGCCACCGCGCCGTCCCGGAAGTTGGTGATCCGGGCGTCGCGCCGCTCCCAGGTGACCGCGTCGTAGGGATGGACCTCCGGGGTGGTGAAGTGGCGGCGGATGCCGATGCCGATGCGCTGGGGGGCAATGGTCATGCGGTGGACCTCTTTCTGGATTCTTCTGGCTGGTCGCTGGTGCTGGTCGTGGTCGGCTGGTTCAGTGGGGCAATCGGCTGTCTGGGTACGGTGGTCGGTGGAGGCGTGGAACGGACTTCCTCTCGGGGCGAACGTTGGCCTGGTGGGGCGGGTGCGGATGCCGGAACGCCATGGAGGCTTCCGACCTCGCCCGACTCCTGCTACGGCCCACTTGCCGCCGAAACACTATATGTAGTGGTAGACCCTCCCCCGAGGTACGAGATAGTGGGTCTATTACAGCAGCGTAGTTACACCCCTGTCAACAAATTCTTTTGAAATCGGCGTCGCCGGCGCGGACGAAGTCCCTGATGAGAATGTGTTCGCGAAGAATTGCAAATGATTGCTGCGCGCGAGCACGAACCCGGGCTCCGGGGCGTCGCTACAGTCCCCCCTGTGGCCTCCCGTCCCCCGGTCTCGCCCGTCACCATCGCCGTCGACGCCGGCACCAGCGGGATCCGCTCCCTGGTCGTGGACGAGCGGGCCCGGGTGGTCGACGTGGCCTACGGCGAGCTCACCCAGCACTACCCGAAGCCGGGCTGGGTCGAGCACGACCCGACCGAGATCTGGGAGGTGGTGCGGACCACACTGGCCGAGGTGGCGGGGCGGCTGGCCGACCGGGGCCGGGCCGTCCGGGCCATCGGCATCACCAACCAGCGGGAGACCGTGGTGCCATGGGACAGGCGGACCGGTGACGTCCTGCACCGGGCCATCGTCTGGCAGGACCGCCGGACCGCGCCGGCCTGCGCCGCCCTGGTCGAGGCCGGCCATCTCCCCCTGATCAGGGAACGGACCGGCCTCGTCCTCGACCCGTACTTCTCGGCCACGAAGATGCAGTGGCTGCTGGGTGAGGGTGGCCTCTCGGCCGGCGGCGGCCTGACCTTCGGCACCGTCGACTCCTGGGTCCTGTGGAACCTGACCGGTGGCGTGGACGGCGGGGTCCTGGCCACCGACGCCACCAATGCCTCGCGGACCATGCTCTTCGACATCGTGGTGCGGCGGTGGTCGGCCGAACTGTGCGACCTCTTCGGGGTCCCCGCGGAGGTCCTCCCCGATGTTCGGCCGTCGTGCGGCCGCCTGGGCCGGGTGGCCGCCTCGGCGTTCGGAGGCGACTCCCCGCTCCGGGGTGTCCCCATCAGCGGCATGGCCGGGGACCAGCACGCCGCCCTCTTCGGGCAGGCCTGCTTCGACCCGGGCATGACCAAGGCCACCATCGGGACGGGAAGCTTCGTCCTCATGAACGCCGGCCCGGTGGCGCCGGCGCCCGTCGACGGGCTGATCACGACCCTGGCCTGGGACCTCGGCACCGACGGCCAGATCGCCATGGCCGCCGACGACGGGTCGGCGGCCTCCGGGGGCCGATCACCGGTCGCCTATGCGGTCGAGGGCTCGGTGTTCGTGTCGGGGGCCGGTGTGCAGTGGCTGCGGGACGGCCTGGGCATGATCGACGACGCCCGCGACATGGAGCCGCTGGCCCGCACGGTGGACACCAGCGAGGGGGTGGTGGTGGTCCCGGCCTTCACCGGACTCGGCAGCCCCTACTGGGACCCGGGAGCCCGGGGCACCATCGTCGGGCTCAGCCGCGGTACCGGTCGCGCCCACCTGGCCCGAGCCATGATCGAAGCCATGGGCTTCCAGATCCGCGACGTGGTGGATGCCATGGCGGCCACGGGAACGGCCGCCACCGTGCTCAGGGTCGACGGCGGCGCGTCGGCGATGTCGCTGCTCCTCCAGTTGGTGGCCGACCAGACCCGCCTCCCGGTGGTCAGGCCCGTCTCCGTCGAGACGACGGCCATCGGCGCGGCCGGCCTTGCCGGCCTGGCCGAAGGGGTCTGGGGCTCGCTCGACGACCTGGCCGCCCGGTGGACCGCGGACGAGGAGTTCACGCCTTCGGCGCCGGTCTCCGAGGCCGAGTCGGCCCACGGAGCATGGCTCCGGGCCCTCGACCGGTCCCGGGGCTGGGTCGGTGGCGTCTAGTTCACATCCCGCCAGCCGTAGTCGGCCAGGTCGGCCATGGTCGAGATCCACCGCCGCTCGCGGTTCCGCAGCACGGGTTCGGTCCGACCCACGACGAGGAGCTTGCCCGCCCTGACCATGGGGGCCACGGCCAGGTCGGGCCGACCATCGGGCGGCATCGGCTCCGGCCCGGCGACGAGCCCGAGCCAGTCGTCGTCGTCGGGAGCCGCACCGTCGCACACCACGATCCTCGGCCCCTCCGCCTCGACGATGGCGGCGAAGGTGGAGGCCAGGCTGCGGCGGACCCGGGCCGTCAGGTGCTCCAGCAGGCCCGCCGGAGACGTCTGTTTGAACAGCTCGGCGGCCACGTCGAGGAGCTCGGTGTAGTGGTCGGGTATCGCCCCCTCCACCGCTCGGACCGACTCGATCGAGACACCGTCGACCTCGAGGATCTCGTCCCGCAGGAGCTCGATCAGATTGTCGCCGGCCAGCCCGACCCCCAGCTCGTCGACCACGACGCCGTTCTCGCGCTGGAGGATGTCGATGGAGACCACGTCCCCACCCACCGAGCCGATCCGGCTGGCCACCGCCCCCAGTGCACCTGGCCGATCGGGGAGCTTCACCCTGATCAGGTAGTTGAACACGGGTTCAGGCTAGGCCGTCACTGTGTACGGACTGTTTCGGGCCGGTTACGACATCGGGCGACACGATCGCGGCCATTCGTCGATCCGATCTCGGCCCACACCTAGCGGGCTTTGGACTTCGTGGCGTAGTGGTCAACGTACTCCTGGCCGGACAGACGGGCGATCTCCGACATCAGCGCGTCGGTCAGATCCCGGAGCTGGACCAGTTCGGAGCCGTCGGTCCGGTCACCCGCACCCTCGGCCGGTCCCGGCGCAGTCGCCGGTCGTGACCGCCCGTCCGTTGCACTGGAAGGTCAACGGCGGACCGAAGCGCACGGTCACTTCGTGGAACGGTCGCATCATCCTGCTCCCCGGGGGCTGCACCGCCCGGGTGCCGACGATGCCCACCGGGATGACGGGAACGTCACAGCCCAGTGAGAGCCGGGCCACCCCGGTGTGCCCCTTGTGCAGACGCGGATCGGGAGCACGGGTTCCCTCGGGATAGATACCGAGCAGACCCCCTTCGTCGAGCACCCCCATGGCCGTGTTGAGCGCCCGTTGCGATGCGTCGCCACCGCCCCGCTGCATCGGGATCTGACCGGCGGCGCGGAAGAACCATGCCGTGCGCCAACTGTCGAAGTACTCGGCCTTGGCCACGTAGGTCACCCGGCGGCGGACCACCAGGGGCAGAAAGAACGAATCACAGAACGACTGGTGGTTGGCGGCGAGCACGGCGGGACCGTGGACGGGGATGTGCTCGCGCCCTTCTACCCTGACCCTCCACAACAGATAGAAGACCGGTGTCAGGAGCACCTTCAGGATCCAGTAGGCCACGGGCAACGGTACCGCCCACTGTGATGGACTGCACCCCATGCCGAGTACCGCGCACGACGAGGACGAACAGACCGACGATCAGCCGATCGGGAGTGATGGCGGCACCCGCCCCGCCGAGCCTGCCGGGTCGTGGACGGTGATGGGACGGACGGTCACGCTGCCCGTCGAGGTGCGCCGGGCCCGGCAGTGGGGCGTCCAGTACCTGGTGCCGGCAGCTGCCGCCCAGGGCATCGTCGACCCCACCGGACTCGAGGTCACCGGGCCGTTCCCGGGCCGGGCGCTGGTGGCCCTGGCCGTGTGCCGCTACGACGACACCGACCTCGGCCCGTACCACGAGGTGGCCGTCAGCTTCGTCGTCCGGCCCCACGACGCGCCGCCGAATGCCTCGGCGGGCCAGCGGGTACGGGAGTTCTTCTCCGGAGCCGTCGGTGCGTACATCCACCGCCTCCCCGTCGACCGTGAGTTCTCGTGCGCAGCCGGCCGGGACGTGTGGGGCTTCCCCAAGTGGGTGACGACGATCGACATCGACGAGCCCGCCGCCGGTTCGACCCGGTCCGGCACCGGGACCAGCGTCCGTCTGGTCGATGACGGGGTCCACGTGCTCTCGCTGGCCGTCGCCGCCGGAGGCCGGCTCCGGCTGCCGTCCAACGCACCCCCGAGCTACTCCTTCCGCGACGGCGTGCTGCGCCGCACCACGTGGACGACGTCGGCCGAGGGCGTCACCGGCCGGCCCGGCGGAGCCACCCTGGTGCTCGGCGACCATCCGATGGCCGATGAGCTGCGCGCCGTCGGACTGCCCAGACGGGCGCTGTTCTCGTCATCGGCCGCAGTGATGAGGGCGTCGTTCGAAGGTGCCCGGGTGGTCACTCCTCTTTCCCGTGCAGGTTCGCATTGACCGCGCTCCGGTGGGCCCGTAGCGTCTGGGGACCATGTCTCGTCGTCTCACACCGAAGGGCGTCAAGCGTCGAGCTGACCTGATGGACCTCGCCGCCCGCAGCTTCGCCGCCGACGGTTACCACACGACCTCGGTCACCAGCATCGTCGACGGGCTCGGGGTCGGGAAGGGTGTCTTCTACTGGTACTTCGAATCGAAGGACGAGATGCTCACCCAGATCCTCGTCGACGCGCTCCACTCGATGCGCCAGGCCCAGCGCGAGGCGATCGCCGGAGAGCATGATCCGGCCCGTCGGATCGAACAGGGGATCCGGTCCTCACTCCACTGGCTGTCGGAGCACCGTCACCTCTTCATCCTGATGGAGTTCGCCCGCAGCGAGGAGCGGTTCGCGCCGATCATGCGCCAGGGGGACCAGCAGACGGTGGCCGATGCCCTCCCCCACGTCAGCGCGGGCATCACGGCGGGGATACTCCGCGGCGAAGACCCGGTTATCCTGACCTTGGCGATCCTCGGAGTGACCGCCCACTTGGCCCGGGTACTGGTTCTGGAGCAGGGGGAAGATGCCGATCGTGTAGCCGACGCCGTCATCGCCTTCTGCCGTCAGGGCTACGTGGCCTTGGAGAACTCGACGCTGGCCCGGAGGATCGCATGACCGACATGGCGACACAGGAAGCGCTGCCCTTCATCGAAGGGCTCCACTTCGGCGAGTGCCCGCGATGGCATGAAGGGCGCCTGTGGTACTCGGACTTCTACGACGGCACGGTGCGGTCCACGGGAGTGTCGGGGGACGTGCGGGTGGAGGTCGAGGTGCCCGGAGAGCCGGCCGGCCTGGGTTGGTTGGCCGACGGCCGGCTCCTCGTGGTGGCCCGCAAGCCGCGTACCGTGCTCCGGGTCGAGGACGACGGCCGGCTGGTCGAGCACGGAGATCTCAACCCGACGGCCGGCTTCTACGGAAACGACATGGTCGTCGACTCGGTGGGCCGGGCCTACGTGGGGAATTTCGGGTTCGACCTCGACGGCTACATCGAGGAGCGCGGTCAGGCGGCACTGGTGGAGCCGCCCGGTCCGCCGACCACGGCCCTGATCCGCATCGATCCCGACGGCTCGGCGCACATCGCCGCCGAGGACCTGTCCTTCCCCAACGGGACGGTCATCACCCCGGACGGGAGGACGCTGATCGTGGCCGAGACGTTGGCCGGCCGGCTCACCGCGTTCGACGTCGGTGACGACGGCGAGCTCACCGGGCGCCGGGTGTGGGCATCGCTCACCTGGTGCGCCCCGGACGGGATCTGCCTCGACGCGGAGGGGCACGTGTGGGTGGCCAATGCCATCTCCCGCGAGTGCATGCTGGTGGCCGAAGGTGGTGAGATCCTCGATCGGGTCGCCACCTCCCTGAACAGCTTCGCCTGCATGCTCGGAGGCGACGACCGGCGCACCCTCTACGTGATGACCGCTCCGACCAGCACCGAGTCGGTGGTCAGCGTGGACCGGTCGGGGCGCATCGAGCAGGCCCGTGTGAAGGTCGGCGGAGCCGGCCTTCCCTGACCCCGGAGGCTCAGTGCAGCCGGGTCGCCGGAGGCTCAGTGCAGCCGGGTCGCCGGAGGCTCAGTGCAGCCGGGTCGCCGGAGGCTCAGTGCAGCCGGGTCGCCGGAGGCTCAGTGCAGCCGGGTCAGGGCCCGGCGCAGGCTTCTCACACCTTGACCGATGCGCTGCTCGTTTTCGATGAGGGCGAAGCGCACGTGGTCGTCGCCCCCGGGCCCGAAGCCCACCCCCGGGGAGGTGGCCACGTCGGCCTTCTCCACCAGGAACTTGGAGAATTCGAGCGACCCCATGTCCGCATAGGGCTCGGGGATCCGGGCCCAGACGAACATCGTCCCCCGGGGCGGGGTGATGTCCCAGCCGATTCGGCGCAACCCGTCGCACAGCGCGTCGCGGCGGGCCTGATAGGTCTCGTTGATCCACTTCGGGTAGTCCGGCGCCTCGTTCATGGCCACGATGGCCGCGATCTGGATGGGCTGGAACGTCCCGTAGTCGAGATAGCTCTTGAGCTTGGTCAGCGCCTGCACGATGGCGGCGTTGCCGACGAGGAAGCCGACCCGCCATCCGGCCATCGAGAAGGACTTGGTCATGGTGTACAGCTCGACGGCGACGTCCTTGCCCCCCGGAACCTGCAGGATCGACGGAGGCGTGTAGCCGTCGAAGGCGATGTCGGCGTAGGCGAAGTCGTGGACGAGCACGATCTCGCGCTCGCGTGCGAACTCGACGAGGCGCGCCATCCAGGGCAGGTCCACACATTCGGTGGTCGGATTGTGCGGGAACGAGAGCACCACCACCCGCGGCTTGGGCCACGCCGATTCCCACGCCTCCATCAGATTGTCGAAGAACGCCGCGCCCGGGCTCCCACCGGCGTCGGCCCCGGGGGCATCCAGCCGGACGTGGCGAACGTCGGCGCCGGCGAACAGCGGCGCATAGATGTGGATGGGATAGGACGGAGACGGGACCAGGGCGGTGTCGCCCGGTCCCACCAGCACCCACATGAGGTGGGAGAGACCCTCTTTGGCCCCGATGGTGGTCACCACCTCGGTTTCGGGATCGAGTTCGACCTCGAACTTGCGCAGGTAGAGATCGGCGATGGCCTGGCGGATCTTCGGGATCCCCCGGCTGGCCGAGTACCGGTGGTTGCGAGGGTTGTGGACGGACTCGGCCAGCTTCTCGACGGCCACGTCGGGCGAGGGCAGGTCGGGGTTCCCGAACCCGAGGTCGATGACGTCGCGCCCATCCCGCCGGGCCACGGCCTTCAGGTCGTTGATGGTGGCGAACACATACGGGGGCAGTCCGTTGATCCGGCGAAACTCCATGCTCCGAGGTTACCGCCGGACTCCCCTGCCGATGCACACCCCGATCCCCCGGCCCCCGGACCGATCCGTCGGGTGAATCCAGACCCCGGGATTCCCCGTCGTCGTGGCCTCAGCCGGCGCTCCGCAGCCAGGACGGCCGCCCGGGCGACGGCGTCGAGCGATTCGGGCCACGCACAGACCGCCCAGGTCGCACCGGCGGCGGCGAGCTCGCCGAGGCGCGCCGCCACCTCCGGCACCGAATTGCCCACCGGGCCGCCCCAGGTCACCTCCAGGCCCGACCCGGTCAGCTCGGCGATCCGGAGCGGGTCGCCCTCCCACAGGTTGACGGCGGCGCCGAGGTCCCGGGCCAGCTCGACCGTCTTCGGGAGCCCACCCCCCACCCACACCGGGATCCCGTCCCGGCCCACGGCGGAGCCGACGGCCAAAAGTCGGGAACGCCGCTCGTCGGCGGGTTCGAACGGGAGTCCGAACGCTTCGTTCTCCGCCCTGCTCAGGTGGTCCCCCGTCCCGAGCCCGGCGATCATCCGACCGTTGCTCATGAGCGAGAGGCTCGACAGCACGGCCACCAGCACCTCGTCGGGGACCAGGCCCACCCGGGCCACCAACGAGCCCACCGAGATCGAAGAGGTGATGGCGGCCAGCGCACCGAGCAGCGGGGCCATCGACAGGGCGGGCCGGTCCGGCCGGCCCATGGGCCACAGGTGATCGAAGCAGAACACCCCGTCGAGACCGAGGTCCTCGGCCCGGCGGGCGGCGTCGAGGGCCGAGTCCGACTCGCCGCGGAATTGCGGCAGGGTGATCCCCACCTTCACCGCGCCCGCACGCCCCCCGGCGCAGCGCCGGTCACGCCGTCGACTCGACCCGGGCCTTCAGCTCGCGTAGGGCGATCGACATGATGCGGCTCTGAGCCCGCATCTTGATGAAGCCGGGCAGGGGTACCTTCATCTCCACTTCGAGGTGGTAGGTGACCTCCGTCCCCCCGGCACCGTTGGGGGCGAACTCGTACCGACCGTCCAGCTTGGAGGTGATGTCACCGCGTGTCTGCACCCAAGAGAGCACGCGTGGGGCCTGGCTGAAATCGTAGGCAAGGGTGTAGTTGGTACTCCGGCCGAACGCGGCAGCCCGGAACGTCACCAGGTGGGGACGTCCCTCTTCGTCGCGCTCGTCGATGGTGACGTCCTTGATGTCCGCCGCCCACAGCGGGTAGGCACCGATGTCGGAGCTGACCTCGAAACACCGCTCCGGTGTAGCCGATACGACCATTCGTTCAGTGGCTAGTTCCGCCACAATCGGCCCTCCTCCTCGATCGGTTGCCGTGGCCATGGGGGCCTCAGCCTGTCACGTCAGCCAGCGACGCAGCCAGCCTAGGGGCGAGTTTGTCATAGTCGAAGGATGCCTCGGCTCGCCGTCGTGATGCCGTCCCCATCTGCCGTCGCAGACCCCCGTCGCCGAGCAGACGGCCGATGGCGCGGGCCGCCGTGCCGGCATCGGTCGGACGCCTGACCACCAGACCGGTCTCCCCGTCCGCCACCGCCTCACCGGCGCCACCCGATGCCCCGGCCACCTGGGGCACCCCGGCCGCGGCGGCTTCGAGGAACACGATCCCGAACCCCTCCTGTTCGAGCCCGAGCCACCGGTTCCGGCACAACATGGCGAATACGTCGGCCGCGCCGATCAGTGAGGGGAGCCCGACGTCGGACACACCGCCGAGCAGTCGTACCGGTGCGCCGTACTCGGCGATCCTGCCGACGAGCCGGTCGGAGTCCCGACCGCGACCGGCGATGGCGACGGTCAGGTCCGGTACCTCGGCCCGGAGCCGCACGGCGGCATCGATGAGGACGTCCATCCCCTTGCGCGGGACCAGCCGGCTCACGCTCACCACCAGCGGTCCGTCCGCCGGGAGCCCGAAGTGGGCCCGGGCCGAGGCGCGTTCTCCGGCCGCGAGTGGTCGGAACCGCTGGAGGTCGACGCCCGGGGGGATCTCCACCACCGGCGGAACCCGTCCTCCCCGGCGCAGGGTGCGGAGGGCCTCGGTGGCCGGGTAGCCACCTGCGGACACGGCCAGGACGCTGTGCCCCAGCACGTGGGCCACCAGCTCGCGACCGGCCGGCAGGCGTCCGGGGATGGCCACCTCCGCCCCGTGCAACATCACCGCGTAGGGGATCCCGAGCCGGGGGCCGACGAGACCGAGGGGGAACACGGGATCGAGGACGACCAGGTCCGCGCCGATCCGTCGTGCCGCATCACGGACCCGGTGGACCAACGTCGGCCCGGGTACGAGCACGCGACCCGGGACCCGTTCGATGCGCACCCCGCGAGCGGCCTGGTCCCGATCGAAGGCCGCGGCGTCGGGGTGGGAGCTGGCCGTGAGCACCGCGAAGGTATCGGGGTCGAGGCGCCGCCACAGCTCCCAGAGGTAGGCCTGGATCCCTCCCACCTTGGGAGGGAAGTCGTTGGTCACCAGCAGGTGGGTCACCCGTCGGTTCCCACCAGGTCGTCGCGTCCCAAGCGCCGGGCCGCCCACCGCGCGTGCTCGACGATCATCCCGTCGTCGACGGATAGCCAGCGGCGCAGTGCCCGCACCGTGGCCGGGTCGGTTCCGTCGCCCACATTGCCCAGCGCCACCAGCGCGTTCCGGCGCAGATGGCGGGGATCGCGACCGGCGATGTACCACCTGCCGTGGGCGGCCATGAGCTCCGCGTCGGAGCGCTCGAGGATCTCGAGGAGATCCACCCGGGGCTCACTGTCGGGGCCCGGCGGGGGCGGGGGCACCCGTCGGTCCGCGACCCGGTTGATGGGGCACACCTGCTGGCACTCGTCGCACCCGTAGATCCGATCCCCCAGTGCGCGACGGTACTCCTCCGGAAACGACCCGGGCGCCTGTACCAACCAGGCCAGGCACCGGCGGGCATCGAGCACCCCCGGCGCCACCAGCGCCCCGGTCGGGCAGGCGGTCATGCAGCGCGAGCAACTCCCGCACCCGCGCCCGTGGGGGGAGGGCACTGCCGGGGCGGTGGGCCGGAGCGGGGCGTCGGTGACGACCGAGCCCAACACCGACCAGGAGCCGAACCCCGGAATGAGCAGGAGCGAGTTCTTGCCGAAAAAGCCGAGCCCGGCCCGGTGGGCGGCGGCCCGATCGACCAGCCCGTTGTCGTCGGACACCACCCTGGCGCGGAATCCCTGCCCCCCGAGGGCCTCGGCGATCACGGCCAGTGCCCCACGGAGGGAGGCGTAGTGGTCCCGTCGCGCGTACCGGGCCACGTGGCCGGTCGGCCGCGCGGGCAGGAAGCGGACCTCACCGGCGGAGGGCTCCTCATGGCGGTAGCTCCACGCGCCCACCACGAGTGCCCTGGCCCCGGGAAGGATCCGGCCGGGATCGGTGGACCGCTCCGGGTTCCGGTAGGTGAACTGCATCCCCCCGTCGAGCCCGAGACCCTTGCGCTCGACCAGGTCCGTACGGGTCGTTTCGAACACATCGGCGGTGGTCACACCCACGGCGCACAGGCCGGAACGAAGTCCGAGGTCGACCAGGACCTCGCTCAGATCGGGCCCATCCGTGGGCGGTACCGGTCGGCGCGGCTCAGAAACTGCTGATCGGGACACACTCCATCGTCGCGCAGCAACCGACGGCCTCTGATCGGGCGGTCACGACGGACCCGGCTCGGCCCAGGCCCGCAGCCCGCTCAGCTCACCCGGCGGGAGTGCCGGACACCGGGGACGAGACCTGCTTGTTCGAGCAGGCGGACGGCCCGAGCCTCGCCGGCGTCTACCACGACGGCGTCTTCGGGCCGGCGCCCCACGATGAAGGAGACCACACAGTCCTCGCACACCGAGGTCCCGCGGTACCGGCAGTCGGCGCAGTCGATGGTGAAGGCCTCGGAGGTGTCCGGCGGGCGATGCGACTTGAGGCCCGGTGCGGAAACCGGCACGGCGGTCGGGACGGCGGTCGGCAGGCGGTCGGCACGGCGGTCGGGACGGCTGCGGTGGGCGGCATGGCTGTTGCTCCTCGGTTCGGTGAATCGATGGTGTGTTCCATGACTCCGGCATCATGGACCGGGGGTGTGACAGCGGGCGGCCCGCCGCTGGCCATCGGGGCGGTCCGGAGTCGGAGCAGCACACCGAGGGGTTCGGCGCATCTCCGAGCGGCATTTCCAGTGCTGGACACCCACGGAATTCAATAAAAGCGTAAGAATTTTCTCAGATTGAGACCAAAATAACTCCAAAAGGCGAATTTTGATTCGTTTTGAGTTTCTCCCCGGTAGGATGTTTCCACGGTGGCCCCGTTGAGCAAGGTTTCCGCCGACCGCGCTCCGGGGCCGCCCCTTTTCGACCCGCCTTCCGTCCACCCGCCCGCCGTCGACCCGCCCGCCGTCGACCCCCGTACCTCGCGGCCTGACGGCCGCGGACCCCCGTCTCAGTACCCGGCGTCCGGATCCACCAGCCCGACCAGTTCCTCCCCGGCCGCGAATCGGCCCACGTTGGTGCGGATGCGCTCGGCCAGGAGGGGGATCACCATGTCGATGGTGTCGGCGGTGTGCGGGGTGATGATGCAATTCTCGATGTCCCAGAGCGGGTGTCCGTCGGGCAACGGCTCGGGATCGGTGACGTCGAGCGCCGCACCGGCGATCGAACCGGCGGTCAGGGCCGCCACCAGCGCGTCGGTGTCCACGTGCCCGCCCCGGGCCACGTTGACCAGCCATGCGCGTCTCGTCCATGAGGGCGAGCTCCGGCGCGCCGATGATCCCGGTCGTCTCGGGGGTGAGCGCCAGGGCCAAGAAGACCACCAGCGACCCCGAAAGCACCTCCTCCAGCGCGGTGACGGGGACGGTCCGGGTGGCACCCGGGACAGGATCGGCCTT
Source organism: uncultured Acidimicrobiaceae bacterium (assembly GCA_963745955.1). Taxonomy (GTDB): domain Bacteria; phylum Actinomycetota; class Acidimicrobiia; order Acidimicrobiales; family RAAP-2; genus Bog-756. Next base: position 20,744 of record CAVUZI010000004.1, read on the forward strand.
CCGGCGGACCACGGTGGTGTCGACCCTGAAGGGGGCCAGCTGCTCGAGGAGCACCGACGTGATCCCGCCTCCCCCGAGAATGGTCACCCGTTGGTCGTAGAGGCTGGTCGCCGCGGCCTTGCCCCACGACCGGGCCACGATGCGGGTGGGCAGGTGCCGCAGACCGGCCAGCGCCAGCATCAGGGCGTGCTCGGCCACCGGCTCGGCGTAGGAACCCTTGGCGCACGTCCAGATCCGGTCATGGTCGAGCAGGCCGAACGAGAGCACCCGCTCGACTCCGGCGAACGGGAGCTGCACCCAGCGCACATCGGGGGCCACCGCCAACTGGTCGGCGAGGCCCTTCACCTCCATGGGGTTGAGCCAGACCAGGGCATCAGGACGTTCTGAGATCTCGACCACCGACCCTCCGCCCGCCACCACCGCGTCGGTGGCGAACTGGGCGGCGTCGGGGCCGACGGCGATGCGGGGCGCGTTCATGGACCGCAGACTATCGATCCCGGCCTGCCGGCCACCAGGACGGCCGATCGTCCGCGTCTGTCTTCTTTTTGATTCAATGGGGTGACCGGCACCTGACCGATCGGGGGATCGATGATCGTTCAATTCAACGTCCGGGACTTCCTCGACCGGGCCGAGGTCGCCTATCCCGAACGCGTGGGGCTGATCGACGAGCCGCAACAGCCGGCCCAGCCATGGGGGCCGCTCACCTTCACCGAACATGGCCGACCGGGCCCGTGCCCAGGCTGCGGGCCTCGATCGTCTCGGTGTCGGGCGCGGGGAACGGGTGGCCGTCGTCTCCCAGAATTCCTCGCGCCTGCTCACCTCGTTCTACGGGGTGTGCGGATGGGGCCGCATCCTCGTACCCATCAACTTCCGCCTGGCCCCGGCCGAGGTCGAGTACATCGTCGAGCACTCCGGGGCCTCGGTGCTGCTGGTCGATCCCGAGCTGGCCGACGACCTGGCCGGGATCGAGGCCCGTCACCGGTTCGAGCTCGGGGCGGCCAGCGACGAGCTGCTCTTCCCATCCGGCGCCGACCCGAAGCCGTGGGCGGCGGACGAGCAGGCCACCGCCACCATCAACTACACATCGGGCACCACGGCACGACCGAAAGGGGTGCAGCTCACCCACCGGAATTGCTGGATCAACGCCTCGATCTTCGGCTGGCATCTCCAGCTCTCCGACCAGGACGTCTACCTCCACACCCTCCCGATGTTCCATGCCAACGGCTGGGGCATGCCCTGGTCGACCGCAGCGGTGGGGTGCACACAGGTGGTCCTGCGCAAGGTGGACGGCACCGAGATCCTCCGCCGGGTGGAGCGCCACGGAGTCACGCTGCTCTGCGCCGCCCCGGCCGTGGTCAACGCCGTGCTCGACGCACTGCCGGCATGGGACCGCCCCATCCCGGGCCGGGACCGGACCCGCATCGTCGTCGCCGGGGCGCCGCCGCCGAGCAGGACCATCGAGCGCGTCGAGTCCGAGCTCGGATGGGAGTTCATCCAGATCTACGGTCTCACCGAGACCTCACCCCTGCTGACCGTCAACCGGAACCGGTCGGAATGGGACGACCTGGCGTCGGGAGACCGGGCTCGCCGGCTGATGCGGGCCGGGGCGCCGGCGGTGGGGACCGGGGTGCGGGTCGACGCCGACGGCGAGCTCCTGGTCCAGAGCAATACGGTGATGGACGGCTACTGGAACCAGCCCGAGGAGACAGAGGCAGCCCTCCGCGGAGGGTGGTTCCACACCGGTGACGGCGGGGTCATCGACGACGAGGGACATGTGAGCATCCTCGACCGGAAGAAGGACGTGATCATCACCGGGGGTGAGAATGTGTCGTCCATCGAAGTGGAAGACGCCATCTTCTCGCTCCAGGGGGTGGCCGAGGTGGCGGTGATCGGCATTCCCGACGACACCTGGGGCGAGATGGTCGTCGCCCTGGTGGTCCAGGTTCCGGGCAGCCTGCTGACCGAGGAGGACGTGACCACATGCTGCCGCTCGGTGCTGGCCGGTTACAAGTGTCCCAAACGGGTCGAGTTCCGCGACGAACTCCCGCGGACCGCGACCGGAAAGCTCCAGAAGTTCAGGCTCAGGGCCCCGTACTGGGAGGGGAGGGAGCGCAGGGTCAACTGATCAGGGTCAACCGATCAGGAGTCAACTGATCAGGGCGACCGATAAGGGGTCAACCGATCAGGGTCGACGATCGAGGACAGCCAGCCACGGGCCGAGCCGGCTCACGGGCTGTCTCCCGACGGGAAGTGCATGGCGATGGCCGCGCCGGCATCGGCCGAGAGCTCGGGCCAACGGGTGGTGACCGACTTGAGCCTGGTGTTGAACCGGACGCCCTCCATCCCGTGGATGTGCGCGTCGCCGAACAGCGACTGCTTCCATCCACCGAAGGAGTAGTAGGCCATCGGCACGGGGATGGCCACGTTGATACCGACCATCCCGACGTTGACGTCCCGCCGGAACCGACGGGCCGCGCCCCCGTCCCGGGTGAAGATCGCGGTTCCGTTTCCGTAGGGGTTGGAGTTGACCACATCGATGGCCTGATCGAGATCGTCGACTCGGAGTACTGACAACACAGGGCCGAAGATCTCGTCCCGGTAGACCTCCATCGACGGCGTCACCCGGTCCACCAGGCACGGGCCGAGGAAGAACCCACCGTCACATCCGGGCACCTTGACGTGGCGCCCGTCCACCACCAGGTCTGCGCCCTGGCGCTCGGCCGACTCCACGTACCCCGCCACCCGGTCGCGATGGGCCTCGGTGATGAGCGGCCCCATGTCGGAGCCGGGGTCGGTTCCCGGCCCCACGGTCAGGGCCGTCGCCCGGGCGCGGAGGGCCTGGACCAGTTGGTCGCCGTCTCCGACCACCACCACCGCGGAGATGGCCATGCACCTCTCACCGGCCGAGCCGTAACCGGCGGCGATGAGGGCATCGGCGGTGCTGTCGACGTCGGCGTCGGCCATGACCACGGCATGGTTCTTCGCCCCGCCCAGCGCCTGCACTCGCGCTCCCGAGGACGTGGCCCGTTCGAACACCTGTCGGGCCACCGGAGTCGAACCGACGAACGAGACGGCAGCCACGTCGGGGTGATCGAGAAGTGCGTTGACGGCCACCGCGTCGCCGTTCAGGACCGAGAAGACTCCGTCCGGCAGGCCCGCATCGCGCCACAGATCGGCGATCAGCAGCGACGGGGAAGGATCGCGCTCGGAAGGCTTCAGGATGAAACAGTTGCCGCAGGCGATGGCCACCGGGTACATCCACATGGGCACCATGACCGGAAAGTTGAACGGGGTGATACCGGCCACCACGCCGAGCGGCTGGCGGACCGACGACGCGTCCACCCCGCTCGACACATCCTCGGAGAACTCACCCTTGAGGAGATGGGGGATCCCGCAGGCGAACTCGACCACCTCGATGCCGCGGGAGACTTCACCGCGTGCGTCCTCTGTGACCTTGCCGTGTTCGGCGGTGATCAGGCGGGCCAGGTCGTCACGGTGCCGATCGGCCAGTTGACGGAAGGCGAAGAGGATGCGGGTTCGCGCCGTCAGCGACGCCTCTCGCCATTCGGTCCAGGCGGCTCGAGCTCCCGCCACCACGTCCCCGACATCGGCGGGCGACGCCAGAACGACGACCCCGGTCTGTTCCCCTGACGCGGGGTCGAACACCGGAGCGGTCCTCGCCCCGGCTCCCTCGCCCGAGAATCCGATCTGCTTCACCGTATGTCTCCTGACGGCACCCGTGTGCTCATCGTCCGAACAGCCTGTCGGAGGCTACGTGGCAGAATCGTCCCATGTCAGACCCGACCCGACCCGGCGGCACGGACCCGGGTGGGGATGAGGTCCCCGTCACGGAACGAACCCGCCTCAGGCGCCTCCCCGAACAGGGATCGCACCGGCGGCCCGATCTGTACGCCGTCCTCGACGCCGGGTTCGTCTGCCATCTCGGCCTCCTCCTGGACGGGTGGCCGATGGTGGTGCCCACCAGCTACGCGCGGCAGGACAACTGGCTCTTCCTCCACGGATCGGTGGCCAGTCGGAGCCTGCGTGCCGCCCGGGAACCGATCAGGGCGTGCGTGACGGTCACCCATGTCGACGGTCTCGTGCTGGCCCGGTCCGTATTCGAACATGCGGTCAACTACCGCTGCGCCATGGTGTACGGCACGCCCGAGGTGCTGGAGGAGGCCGACGAGAAATTGAGGGGGCTCCGGGCCATCAGCGACCAGGTCGCGCCCGGGCAATGGGAGTACGCACGTTCGCCGTCGGACCGGGAGCTGGCGGCCACCACCGTGTTGAGGATGGTGCTCGACGAGTGCTCGGTGAAGGTCCGGCGGGGTCCACCCGACGACGGCGACGGCCCCGACGCCGGGCTCGACGTGTGGGCCGGGGAGATCCCGTTGCGGACGGTCCGCCTCGATCCGGTCTCCGATCCCGCCCTCCGCCCCGGCATCGTCGTTCCCGATCATCTGTCCGGGGGAGAGCCGGCACCCGGGTCGATGCCCCTGCGCGATCTGGAGGCGGGCTGACACGGCGAACGGCACGGCCGATCAGTCGAGGACGGAGGCGAGCGGAACCGAGCTCATGCCGTGGGCATCGGCCACCCGCCCGTAGACGACGGAGCCTTCGACCACGTTGACCCCCTCGGCCAGGGCGGCATCGTGTCGCACCGCGTCGCGCCATCCGCGGTCGGCGATCTCGAGCACGTAGGGCAGCGTGGCGTTGACCAGGGCATGGGTCGACGAGTGGGGGACGGCACCGGGCATGTTGGCCACGCAGTAGAACAGCGAGCCGTTGACCTCGAAGGTGGGATCGGAGTGCGTGGTGGGCCGGGTCGACTCGAAGCACCCACCCTGGTCCACCGAGATGTCGACCAGGACCGACCCGTCCCGCATCTTGGCCACCAGATCATCGGAGACCAGTTTGGGCGCCTTGGCCCCGACGACCAGGACCGCGCCGATGACGATATCGGCGTCGATGCAGCACTCCTCGACGGCGTGCGTGCTCGAGGCCACCGTCTCGAGAGCACCTCGGAAGTGGTGGTCGACCTGGCGGAGGCGTTCGAGATTGCGATCGAGGATGTAGACCTCGGAGTGCATCCCGACGGCCAAGGTGGCCGCGGCCATGCCGGCCACACCGGCTCCCAGGATGACCACCTTGGCGCAGCGCACCCCGGGCACCCCGCAGACCAGCACCCCCCGACCGCCACCCGGGCTCATCAGGTGGTGGGCACCCATCAGCGGGGCCATCCGTCCGGCCACCTCGCTCATGGGCGTGAGCAGGGGGAGTGAGTTGTCAGGGAGACGCACCGTCTCATAGGCGATGGCTGTATTGCCCGCCTGGACCAGCGCCTCGGTGCACCGTCGCGAGGCGGCCAGGTGGAGGTAGGTGAACAGCACCTGACCCTTGTGCAGCCCGAGCCGGGGGTACTCCTCGGGGATCGGCTCCTTGACACCCAGGATCATGTCGGACTCGGCCCAGATGTCGTCGGGATCCTCGATGACCTTGGCCCCGGTGGCGATGAAGTCGGCGTCGGGGATGGACGAGCCCAGGCCGGCTCCCTGCTCGAGGTAGACCAGGTGACCGGCCGAGGTGAGCTCGCGCACGCCGGCCGGGGTGATGGCCACCCGGTACTCGTCGTCCTTGACCTCCCTGGGCACGCCGACGATCACGCCTCGGACCTCATTCGCCGATCTCGGTGTAGGCGATCGGCTTCTGCTTGAAGAAGTTTCCCTTGGTGGTGAACCGGGCCAGGATGACCAGGGGGACGCCCGCCACCAGCGTGATGATGTCGGCGTAGGAACCGCTCCACCCGCCGGTCTTGATCACGTCCGCCCCGACCAGGAGCAGTACGACGCCACCCACGAAGGGCAACAGGACCCCGGTGAAGAAGAAGCCGGCCCGCTGGAACGCAACCTTGCGGTACGCCCAGGCACAGGTCACGCCGGTCACGCCGTAGTAGAAGGCGATGAGCACGCCGATGCTCAAGATGAGATTCTGGAACACGTTGTTGACCGAGCTCACGTTGCTGACCAGCACGATGCCGAGCAGCGAGGCGAAGGCCAGGATCAACGTCCCCACCATCGGCGTCTTGAGCTTTCCCTGGATGGTTCCGAAGACCTGGGGAAAGACCTTGTCCCGGGCCATGGACAGCGTGATGCGGGCCGAAGGCAACAGGGTGGTCTGGGTGGTGGCCACGGTAGAGGAGAGCACCGCGATCAGCATGACGTACCCCGCCCAATGGCCGGCGGCCTGCTGGGCGAAGTACAACAGGATGGTCGACTGGTTGGCGTTCCAGGCGCGGGCTGGGAGCAGCATCTGGGCGGCGATGATGTTCATGGCGAAGATCAACAAGAGCAGGAACATGGCAATGATGCCGGCATGGCCCGGTGTCTTGGTGGAGTTCTTGGACTCCTCGTTGAGGTTGGTCGCCGTGTCCCAACCCCAGTAGAAGAAGACGCCGAGGACCAGACCGGCCGAAAGTGCGGAGAAGCTGCCGATCGATGCCGGGCTGAGCCAGGACCAGTGGAATCCGGTCGAGCCGGCCGGGTGCTTGACGGCCACCTTGATGATCCCCCACAGCGAGAAGCCGATGACGGCCACGTACTCGATGATCAGCAGCACCCACTGGAAATTGGTCGTCCAACGGATGCCCCAGATGCAGATGAAGGTGATGAGGGCCAGCCAGAAGGCGGCCGCCACCGCGGCTGTGCCCACCGAGTTGGCCGTCGAGGAGGAGATCCAGCCCCACTCGTTGAACAGCTGGAGGGTGTACTGGCCGGCCACGATGGGAGCCGACACGCAGAAGATGACGCTGGTGGCCACCTGGACCCAGCCGTTGAACCAGCCGACGTACGGGGAAACCAGCTTGGACAGCCAGGCGTAGGACGCCCCGCAGTCGGGATCCCGCCGGTTGAGGTGGAAGTAGGAGATGGCGATGAACAGCACCGGCACGAAGGCGATCCAGATGATGGCCGGCCCCGCGTATCCGATCCCTGCGGTCAGGAAGAGCACCGCCATGGTGGCGGCCAGTGTGTAGGCCGGGGCCACCGAGGACACCGCCACCACCGTGGAGTCGAACAGGTTGAGCGTGTCCGCCCGCAGGGTCGGTCCCGCCTCTCCTGACGGCACCGGGGCCCCGAACGGACCGGGGACCTCCGGCGGCTGCCCGGTGCTGTCAACGACGTCCGTGCTCATCTGGTCTCCCCTTGTCGATAGGCCCTGCAACGAATTGGTCGGTGGTGCGCCCTCGTTGGTACCGGCTCAGCTGGCGATGTAGCTCATGACGTGCTTGATGCGGGTGTAGTCCTCGAATCCGTAGGTCGAGAGGTCCTTGCCGTAGCCCGACTGCTTGAATCCGCCGTGGGGCATCTCGGCCACGATCGGGATGTGGGTGTTGATCCACACGCAGCCGAAGTCGAGGCCTTTGGCCATGCGCATGGCCCGGGCGTGGTTCTGGGTCCACACGCTCGAGGCCAGTCCGTACCGGACACCGTTGGCCCAGGCCAGTGCCTGTTCCTCGTCGGAGAACCGCTGGACGGTGATGGCGGGGCCGAACATCTCGTCCTGGATCATCTCGTCACCCTGGTCCAGCCCGGTGATGACCGACGGGGCGAAGCAGTAGCCGCGCTCCCCCACCGCCGTCCCACCTGTGACCACCTCGGCGTGCGCCGGAAGCCGCTCGAAGAAGCCGGTCAGCCGGGCCAGCTGGGAGGCGTTGTTGAGCGGGCCGAAGTCCGCATCCTCCACATCGAGCCCCCCGACGGTCTGCGCCCGGGCCTGGTCGGCCAGTGCGGTCACGAAGTCGTCGTGGACCCGGGGTCCGGCCAGCACCCTGGTGGCCGCGGTGCAGTCCTGCCCGGCGTTGAAGTACCCGGCGATGGCGATCGCCTCGGCGGCCGCACCGACGTCGGCGTCGTCGAAGATGATCACCGGAGCCTTGCCGCCCAGCTCCAGGTGGACCCGCTTGACCTGGGTCGCCGCTTCGGCGGCAACCTCCATCCCCGCCCTGACGCTCCCGGTGATCGACACCATGGCCGGGGTGGAGTGGTCGACCAGCAGACGCCCGGTGCCCCGGTCGCCGCACACCACGTTGAAGGCCCCGTCCGGCAGGTACTCACTCATGATCTCAGCCATCAGGAGGGATGAGGACGGTGTGGTGTCGGACGGCTTCAGCACCATGGTGTTTCCGGCGGCCAGGGCCGGGGCCCACTTCCAAACGGCCATCATCAACGGGTAGTTCCACGGCGTCACCGCCGCGCACACACCGATCGGCTCGCGCCGGATCATCGAGGTGTGGTCCTTCATGTACTCACCGGCCGACTTGCCCTCGAGATGGCGCGCCGCTCCGGCGAAGAAGCGGATCTGGTCGACGAGCGGCGGGATCTCCTCGGCCATGGTGACGGCGATCGGCTTGCCGGTGTTCTCGCACTCGACGCGGACCAGGTCCTCGGCCCGGGCCTCCAAGGCATCGGCGATGCGGAACAGGGCCAGGCTGCGCTCGGACGGCGTCGCCTCCCGCCACTCCGGGAAGGCCGAGGCCGCCGCGGTCATGGCCAGGTCGACGTCCTTCGCCCCCGATACCGGAGCCTCGAGGTACTCCTCGCCGGTGCTGGGGTCGATCAGCGCGGCCGCGGTGCCGTCCGTGGTCTCGACGTACCGGCCGCCGACGAAGTTGGACAGGCGTTCGCCGATCCGACGGTCCCCGCTCCGCTCTGTCGTCGCTCACTCATCCCTCCCCAGGGCGCCGAACGCTCTGCCCGATCGGCGTCCTCGTTTCGGCTCCAACGGCGATCCACGACCACCCGTTAGGTCATAGTGGCCGAAGAATTCCCGCCAGACAAGTTTTTTTTGGCGTGAATCTGTTCTCACCTACGATTCCAATCGATTTTCCGCGCCGATTCTGCTTGAACTGCTATAAAAGGCGGTACATGATCACACTTCGAAATCGCCGGTCCGGAAGATCAGTCGGTCAGCGGAAGTGGGGCTCGGGCGCCTGACCATGGGCTCATCGGTCCCTGTTCCATCAGCCAACGGGCTGCTCGACGACGTCAACAAGGCGATCGTCGAACAGCTGCAGAAGGACGGACGTCGGACATACGGATCGATCGCGGAGGCGGTCGGGCTCTCGGAGGCGGCCGTGCGCCAGCGCGTGCAGAAGATGCGCGACGCAGGGGTCATGCAGATCGTCGCCGTCACCGATCCGCTTCAGGTGGGGTTCCGCAGCCAGGCCATGGTCGGCATCCGCACCGACGGCGATGCGCGGATGGTGGCCGAGCAGTTGGCCGCCATCGACGACATCGACTACGTGGTGATGTGCACGGGGTCGTTCGACATTCTGGTGGAGCTGGTGTGCGAGGACGAGGACACCATCCTCGAGCTCCTCCACGGGGTGGTCCGCCAGATTCCGGGCGTGCGTGACACCGAGACGTTCATGTACCTGAGACTGACCAAGCAGACCTACACCTGGGGGACGAGATGACCGCCTTTTCCAACGAAGCACTCGAAGAGAGCGCACGGCGCCACCTCTGGATGCACTTCACCCGGATGTCCGGCTCCGGCGAGATCCCGGTCATCGTCCGGGGCGAGGGCGTCTGGGTCTACGACCAGCACGGGAAGCGTTATCTCGACGGCCTGTCCGGGCTCTTCACCAGCCAGATCGGCCACGGTCGCACCGAGTTGGCCGAGGCCGCGGCGCGCCAGGCCGGCACCCTCGCCTACTTCCCCGTGTGGAGCTACGCCCACCCGATGGCCGTCGAGCTGGCCGACCGGTTGGCCGGATTGACCCCGGGCGACTGCAACCGGATCTTCTTCACCACGGGTGGCTCCGAGGCGGTGGAGTCGGCATGGAAGTTGGCCCGCCAGTACTTCCGGGTGACCGGTCAGCCGGATCGCCTCAAGGTGATCAGCCGCAACATCGCCTACCACGGGGCCACCATGGGAGCGCTGTCCATCACCGGCCTCTCCGACATCAAGACGCCCTTCGAACCCCTGGTCCCAGGGGCGATCAAGGTGCCCAACACCAATTTCTACCGGGCCAAGTACTTCGCCGACGACATCGAGGCCTTCGGGCGGTGGGCCGCCGACGCCATCGAGCAGGCCATCCTCATCGAGGGCCCGAAGACCGTCGCCGCCGTCTTCCTCGAGCCGGTGCAGAATTCGGGTGGGTGCTTCCCCCCGCCGCCCGGCTACTTCCAGCGGGTACGCGAGATCTGCGATCGCTACGGCGTGCTCCTCGTGTCAGACGAGGTGATCTGCGCCTTCGGCCGGCTCGGTCACTGGTTCGGAGCGGAGCGCTACGACTACAGGCCCGACATCGTGACCATGGCCAAGGGGCTCACCAGTGGCTACTCCCCGCTCGGCGCCATGGCGGTCAGCGACCGTCTGGTCGAGCCTTTTGTGAACGGACAGAGCTTCCTCCACGGCGTCACGTTCGGTGGGCACCCGGTGAGCACGGCGGTGGCCATGGCCAACATCGACGTGTTCGAGAAGGAGCACCTGCTCGAGAACGTGCGGAGGAACGAGGCCGCCTTCAAAGCGTCACTGGACACCCTCAGGGATCTGCCCATCGTCGGTGACGTCCGGGGGGCGGGCTACTTCTACGGGATCGAGTTGGTCAAGGACAAGGACACCCGCGAGACCTTCGACGAGGATGAGTCGGAGCGGTTGCTGCGCGGCTTCCTTTCGGGCGCGTTGTACGAGGCCGGCCTCATTTGCAGGGCGGACGACCGCGGTGACCCGGTGGTGCAGTTGGCACCTCCGCTCACCTGCGGGGAGGAGGAGTTCGAGGTCATGACCTCGATACTCCGCTCGGTGCTGACCGAGGCGTGGAAGCAGATCTGAACCGGCCGTCAGGGGAGGGCTACCGGCAACTGTCGCTGTGGTGGGACCGCCTCCCTGGCCCCATCGACGTCCGGCCACCGCTGCCGGGCGACGTCGACGTCGATGTGGCGGTGGTGGGTGGCGGCCTCACCGGATTGTGGACGGCGTTCTACCTCGCCGAGGCAGACCCGGCCCTCCGCATCGCCGTCGTCGAGCGGGACGTCGTCGGCTTCGGTGCATCGGGGCGGAACGGAGGATGGTGCTCGGCGCTGTTCGCGGCCTCCGGGGAGCGACTGGACGGCGCCTGTGGCCCGGGCTCCGGGCAGGCCATGCGCCTTGCCATGCAGGCGACCGTTCCCGAGGTCGGCCGGGTCGTCGCCTCGGAGGGCATCGCCTGCGGCTTCGTCCGGGGCGGCACGGTGGTGCTGGCCCGGACCGGCGTCCAACTCCGGCGCGCCCGTGACGAGGTGGCCTCCGCCCGGGCCCGGGGAATCGACGAGGACGACCTCCAGCTCCTGTCGGCGGCCGAGGCCTCGGCCAGAGTGGGCGCGGCCGATGTCCTCGGAGGCACGTACACCCCCCACTGCGCCACGATCGACCCGGCCCGCCTGGTGCGGGGCCTGGCCGAGGCGGTGGAACGACGGGGGGTCTCCATCTACGAGCAGACCGGGGCCAGGGCCATCAGACCGGGGCTCGTGGAGACGTCGAGAGGAACGGTGAGGGCGGCCTCGGTGATCCGGGCCACCGAGGGTTACACCCGGACCCTGCAGGGGGAAGGACGTTCGCTGGTCCCCGTGTACTCGCTGATGATCGCCACCGAGCCCCTTCCTGCCGAGTTCTGGTCCGCAGCCGGTCTGGCCCGGCGGGAGACGTTCAGCGACCATCGTCATCTGATCATCTACGGGCAGCGGACCGAAGACGACCGGCTGGCCTTCGGTGGCCGCGGAGCCCCCTACCACTACGGCTCGGCCATCCGGCCTGCGTTCGATCGCGACGGGGACGTGCACAAGGCGCTTCACATGACGTTGATCGATCTGTTCCCCACGCTGTCCGGGTTCGAGATCACCCACCGCTGGGGTGGCCCGCTCGGGATCGCCCGCGACTGGTTCCCGTCGGTCGGGCTCGACGACAGGACCGGCCTCGGCTGGGCCGGTGGCTATGTCGGTGACGGGGTGTCGACGACCAATCTGGCCGGACGGACACTGCGCGATCTCATCCTCCGGCATGACACCGATCTGATCGCGCTGCCCTGGGTGGACCACCGGTCGAGGCGCTGGGAGCCCGAACCCCTACGCTTCTTCGGGATCAATGCCGGGCTGCGGCTGGCCGGAAGCGCCGATCGTGCCGAGGACAGGACCGGGCGAACCACCTGGCGGTCGCGGGCCCTCGAGCGGATGCTCGGCAACTGAGGCCGACGGGGCAGATCCCGTTCGGGCTCAGCCGGCCCCGTAGAAAGGCGCCCTGAACGCGAAGGTGCCGCCGTCCAGCGAGAACAGCCAGTACCCACCGGTTGCCTCGTCGACCGCCATGCCGCCGACGGGAGCGTTGAGTACCTGCCCCGTCACCGAACCGTGGAACGGCGCCGAGCCGTACGGGTAGACCCCACCGTCGCTGGTCACCTCCCAGTAGCCGTGACCCGCGGGAGCGCCGGCAATGCCGACGACGGTATCGTTCACCGCCGACGGGGAGGGAGATCCCAGATTCGGCGCACCGCCGAAGGCGAAGACATCACCGTTGCCGGCCACTTCCCAGTACCCACCCGTCCCCCGGTCGAGGGCGATTCCCACGATCGGTTGGTCGAGCGAGCGGCCGCCCATCGAACCTCCGAATCCCGCATCGCCATAAGCGAACACACCCCCGTCGCTGGCCACCTCCCAGTAGCCGCGACCGTTGGTGGTGGTGGCGAGCCCGACGATCGGCGCATTGAGCGGGTGGCCGCCCATCGATCCGTAGTATCCGGCGTCGCCGTAGGCGAACACCCCCCCGTCGCTGGCCACCTCCCAGTAGCCCCGGCCGTCTGCCGTGGAGACGATCTGGATGATGGGGGCATTCAACCGGACGTTTGCCGTCGATCCGTAGTAGGGCACCGATCCGTGGGTCGAGACAGCACCGGCGGAGTTGGCCAGCCAGTACCCGGTACCCCACCGATTCGAGGCCATCGCCACCACCGGAGCCGCCAATGTGCCGACCGCTTGGTAGCTGACCGGCGGGATGGTGGACACCTGGTTGGAAGGAGGCGAGATCCCGACTGCGTTGATGGCCCGTACCGTGAAGGAGTACGTCGTGCCCGCGATGACATGGTTGACCACGAAGCTCCGGCCGGAGATCAGTTGCGACCCGTTGACCGGCGTCGTGTACTGGGCGCCCGGCCTGACGCCCATATAGAGGTTGTATCCGGCGACGGGGGAAGACCCTCCCTCGGTCGGCGCCGACCACGTGACCCGGGTTCCTGCGGAACCGGACACCGTGCCGATGATGGTGGGAGCCGTCGGAGCGGCCGGTGATGGTGCGAGGGAGACCGGGTCGAGAAGGGTGGACGCGATGTCCGGGGCGTCGCCGACCGGCGGACTGGAGGGAGCGGCGCTGGCCTCTGTGCTCTGCTTGTCCGCACCGGTGTTGACATGATGGTGAGCGTGCTTGACGCGGACCTTGGTTCCCGTTCGCCTGGCCCTGTGATGGGATTTCTCGGCCACGGCCAGTGCGAGCGCCTTCTCGTACTCGGCCGCCCTTTCACGCCTGGTGGCGACGGTCTTGGAGGTCCTCTTCTTCTTCTTCTTCGGTTGCGTGGCAGCGGTGGTCTGATGCCTGGACGCTGCCTTCTTCTGAGCCAACGCGGCCTTGTAGAGCGCCGCAGCTTCACTCCTCGCACCTGTCGCTTTCGACGGGTGCGGACTCTTCAACGCGAAGGCGGCACCTGCTCCGAGTAGCGCTACCACCGCCACGGTGGCCCCGAGCATCAGACCCGCACTCCGGTCGGGCGTGGTGCCTTCACCGACGAGCCACAGCGACCACTGCCTCAATCCCTGTGCCCACTTCTGCATCAAAGGCCCCTTCGTCGCAACATCGGCCTCTACCAATACGACTCGGTTGCTCGCATGCATCGAGCCGAAACCTATGGGCCGAGACTCCCCCGTTCGGCAGCTCGGCAGCCGTTTACGAGCAACCCCAAGTATAGCTGCTGGATTGGCACTTTCGGCAGTCACCCGTCCTATCCGGCCCGCGGAGACGCTCGTGACCAGCAGGTATGTCGGAATGAACCGTCAGGATGGCCGGCCACGCCCCGCCGGACGGGTGCCGTCACCGTGGATCCGTCGGCTGGTTCTCCTCGTCCACGAGGACCACGGACGGCTGGTGCAAGGAGACCTCGCTGTCGTCGACATCGACATAGGTCACGATGATCACGAGGTCACCCACCTGCGCCAGCCGGGCGGCGGCGCCGTTGAGGCAGATCTGCCCGTCACTCCCCTCGATGGCATACGTCTCGAACCGGGCCCCGTTCATCAGGTTGTAGACCGAGACCTGCTCGTTGGGAAGGATGTCGGCGGCCTTCATGAGGATCGGATCGATGGATATCGACCCGACGTAATTGAGATCGGCATCGGTCACCCGTGCGCGGTGGATCTTGCCATTCACCATCCGTCGTCGCATCGTTGGCCGCTTTCTCCTCGTCGTCGGTCGTCGGTCGTCTGTCGCCGGTCGTCGGTCGTCGGCGCCAGTCCGCGGTCCGTTTCGCCGAACAGTTTAATCGGGACGGGAGCGGCGAGAGTCTGCACGCTCCGCTCCGGCCCCGGTGGGAACCCCGTGGTCTGCCTACGCTGTCCGGGGAACCCGCCAACCCGGCCAGGAGGAGTGCACCGATGGCGTACGGCTTCGAGTTGTCCGATGTGATCCCGGCAACGCCGCAGGCGGTCTACGACGCGTGGATGTCCAGCGCGGGTCACACGGCCATGACCGGATCGCCGGCGATTGTCGACCCGCACGTCGGCGGAGCATTTGAAGCATGCGACGGCTACATCGTCGGTCGCACCCTCTCCCTCGAACCGGGGCATCGGATCGTCCAATCGTGGAGGACGTCGGAGTTCTCCGAGGACGAAGCGGACTCGCAGATCGAGGTGGTGCTGGAGCCGGTCGCGGAGGGAACGAGGATCACCATTCGGCACACCGACGTTCCCGACGGCCATCCGAGCTACGAGCTCGACGAATGGCAGGAGCGGTACTTCGATCCGATGCGGAGATACTTCTCGGCGTCAGGGCGCCTGTGAGGGTCTCCGGGCACCGGACGCCGGCATCGGGCAAGCTGGGGCGGTGAGTTCGATCCGCCGGGCGTTGGTCCTGGCCCCCATGGCCATGGAGCTCAGGCCCATCGTCAAACGCCTCGGTGCGCGCCCGTCCACGGCGCGCGGGGACCAAGGTGTTCGTGGGGCGAAAGCACGCCGTCGAGATCATCGTCTCCCAGCTCGGGGTCGGACCCACCGTGGCCGCCCATGCAACCGAACAGCTCCTCGACCGGTTCGCCGTCGACCATGTGGTGGTGAGCGGCATCGCCGGGGGAATCGCTCCCGCCTCCACCATCGGCTCGGTGATCGTGCCGGACGTCGTGCTCGATGTGAAGTCGGGACGGGAGTTCCGCCCGTCGCCTCTCGGCGGGATGGCCATGGGTGGCAAAGTCGGGACCGTCGACGAGCTCATCGTGGACCCGTCCCGCCTGGCCGGATTGGCCGATCAAGGTGTGATCGCCCTCGAGATGGAGTCGACAGGGGTCGCATCGGTATGCGAGGACCGCGGCGTGCCGTGGAGCGTGGTCAGGGTGATCAGCGATCGGCCCGATGACGGGTACACCGATGGGGCGGTGCTCGGAACGCTCCGGCCCGACGGTTCGGCGGACATGTGGGCCGCCCTCCGCCTGATGGCAACCAGGCCCAACCGCATCCCGGGGTTGGTGCGATTGGGCCGTGACTCATCGATGGCGGCCGGCAGGGCGGCCAAGACCACGCTCGAAGCCCTTGGCTGATCCCCTGCCCGGGGGGGACCCGAGGTCGATCGAATCCGGTGCCGAGGATGTGGAGGACGCGCTGCTCGAGGGCGATCGCGTCATCCAGGTCGGCGGGGCCAGGGCGGCCCTCGGCTACCCGGTCTTCCGCCGGATCTACCTGGCGGCTCTCGTGTCCAATATCGGAAGCTGGATGCAGACCGTCATTCTCGCCGCCTTCGTCTTCAACATCACCGGATCATCCACCGATGTGGGGCTGATGACGCTGGCCCAACTCGGACCCCTCTTCCTGCTCGCTCCGATCGGGGGCATGGCGGCTGACCGCTTCGACCGGCGCACGTTGCTCGTCATCGTCACCGTCGAACAGGCGCTGGTGGCCCTGGTCATCGCCTGGCTGACCCATGTGCACGACCCCCGCATCGGGGCGCTGTTCGTTGCCGTCCTGGCCAGTGGCATCGGGCAGGCGTTCTATGCGCCGACGTTCTCCGCCCTGATTCCCACGCTGGTCGAGCGCAGGGACCTCCCCGGCGCCATCTCCCTCAACTCCGCCAACATGAACCTGTCACGGGTCATCGGACCCGCCATCGGCGGTGTCCTCTATGCCAAGGTCGGTGCCCCCTGGGCATTCGTCGGCAACTCCGTGTCCTATGTCGCGCTCATCGGCGCTCTCGCCACCGTGCGCCTCCCCGCCCCGCCACGCGGTGGTGCAGCAGGGATGGCGGCGGGTCCTCGACGGGTTCGTCCTGGCCCGTCGCGACCGTGTCGTCGGACGCTGCCTGAGCACCATGGTGCTCTTCTCGTTCTTCTGCCTCCCGATCGCCGTGCTCATGCCGGTCCTCGCCCACAACGACCTCCGGATCGAGCACGAGTACCATCGCCTACGGTCTGCTGTATGCCAGTTTCGGCACAGGAGCTGTCGTCGGCGCCCTCTCGATCGGCACCTTCCTCGCCGGCCGGCGGCTCGAGCCCATCGTCCGCGTCGGCCTCGGTGGCTATGCGGTGGCACTGGTTGCGTTCGGCCTGTTGCGCAGCCCCGGGCCCGCCTACCCCGTCGTGTTCGTCCTCGGTCTGTTCTACTTCGTCACGGTCACGTCGCTGGCCACCGTGCTCCAGAAGCGGCTCGACGACTCGGTGCGAGGCCGGGTGATGGCCCTGTGGGTCATGGCCTTCGGCGGCACCGTTCCACTCGGCGCCATCGTGGCCGGACCGCTCAGCGAGCGGTTCGGCATCTCGGCCGTGGTGCTGGCCGGAGCCGCCGTGGCGGCGGTGCTGGTCTTCCACGCCAGATCTCCGCGACCCCTGACCCGAGAGGCGTGCCGCAGGGGCGGTCGCCCCGGTCCGGAGAGGCCTGGCCCTGCGCCGGGGCGGAGGAACCGTGATCTCCCCGCCTGGGTCATGCTAGGCCTGGCCCATGAGTTTTCCGTCCGCTCCGTTCGCACCCCGCACCGGACTGCGGGGAATGGTCACCAGCGCCGACCAGCTGGCATCGATCGCCGGGGTGTCGGCTCTCGAGCGGGGCGGCACCGCGGCCGACGCCGCGGTGGCCGCCGCCGCGGTCATGGCCGTCACCGGCCCCCACCTGTGCGGTATGGGCGGGGATCTGCTGGCCATGGTCGACGCCCCCGGATCCGAACCTCGAGCTCTGTTGGCGGTGGGGCGTGCCGGGTCGGGAGTCGACCCGGCGCGGATGCGGGCCGAGGGCCTGTCGGTCATGCCCCTCCGAGGCGATGTCCGCAGCGTCACCGTGCCCGGTGCGGTGGACGGCTGGCTGGCGCTCCATGACCGCTTCGGCCGCCTCCCCCTCGACACCGTGTTCGGTCCTGCCATCGAGCTGGCCGAGGACGGGTTCGTGGCTTCGATCCTCCTCGCGCTCTCGAGCCACCTGGTGTCCGGGGTGCCCGGCGCTCGGGAGCTCTGCCCCAACGGCCCACTCCAACCGGGCGACCTGGTCCGGCTTCCCGGCATCGCCCGCACGCTTCGCGCCATCGCAGCCGAGGGTCGCGACGGGCTGTACCAGGGCGAGTTCGGACGGGCCCTGGTGGAGCTGGGACGGGGCGTCTTCACCGCCGCCGACCTCGCCCATCCGGTCGCCGACTGGTGTGAGCCGGTGCGGCTCACCGTCTGGGGACGTGACCTGTGGACCGTTCCTCCCCCGTCACAGGGCTACCTCACACTGGCCGGCTCGTGGATCGCCGAACAGCTGGGCATCGGCGACGACCCGGCAGATCCCCTGTGGGCCCACCTCGTCGTCGAGTCGGCGCGAGCTGCCGGACACGACCGCCCGAGCGTGCTGCACGACGGGGCGGACGGGCAGGCGCTCCTGGCCGAGCGCCGGTTGCAGGCCGCGGCCGGACGGGTCCGCCCCGACCGGGCCGCTCCCCCGGACGTCGGGCCGGTCCCCGAGGGCACCGCCGGCAACCCGGTCCCCCGCATCGGCGACGGGGACACCACCCACCTGTGCGCCATCGACGCCGACGGGCTCGGCATCTCCCTGACCCAGTCGAACGCCCTCGACTTCGGATCCCATCTCGTGGCCGGGTCGACGGGCATCTTCCTCCACAATCGCGGGGTCGGCTTCTCCCTCGAGGAGGGTCATCCGGCCGAGCTCGGGCCGCGGCGCAGGCCACCCCACACCCTGTCCCCGATGCTCGCCACCACGACCGACGGATCGCTGACCCATCTGGTCGGGGCGATGGGCGGCGATGCCCAGCCCCAGATCCTCCTCCAGCTCCTGGCCCGCATGCTCCGCGGCGGGCAGGATCCGGCCACCGCCGTGGCCGGGGGGCGCCTGGCCCTCGATGCTCCGTCGGCAGGACCGTTCCGGCTCTGGTGGGGTGACGATCTGACCGTGCAGGTGGAGTCCCACGCCCCGCCCGGATGGAAGGAGGGCCTGGCCGCCCGCGGCCACCACGTGCAGTCGATCGGCGCCTTCGATCCGGTGGCGGTCGGGTGTGCCCAGATCATCGCCGTCGTCGACCGCCCGGACGGGGCCGGGCACCAGTTCGTCGGTGCCGCCGACCCCCGCAGCCCCGAAGGTGGGACGGCGGGCCGTTAGCCCGGCACCGGCCCCGATCGGGCCCGTTTCGCCGGGCGCGACGGCAAGCGCCGAGGAGGTTGCCATGATGGCGGGTGTGATCACCATGTCGGTCGGACAATTCGAGGCGTTGGTGGCCGACGCCCTCGACGGGATACCTGACGAATTGGGGAGGGCCATGGAAAACGTCGCCGTGGTGGTCGACGACCTCAGCCCCTCCGGGCGGCTGCTGGGGCTGTACGAAGGGGTGCCCCTCACCCGGCGGGGGAACCATTACTCGGCGTCCACTCCCGACCGCATCACCATCTACATGGCGACGATCTGCGGGGCATGCCAGACCACCCGGGAAGTCGTCGAGCTGGTGCGGAAGACGGTGATCCACGAGATCGGGCATCATTTCGGTATCGATGACCAACGGCTCAAGGAGCTCGGCTGGGCGTGACCGCCGGGGCCGGATCCCACCTCCGATCGGCCGCCCCCGGCCGGGCGCCGACGACGGCCGGCGTCCGGAACGGCGGGGTGACGCCGATAGACTTCGGCCCGAGATCCAGGAGGGAGAGACCATGAAGGCCGAGGGCTGGTACCACGACCCCTACCGCCTGCACGAGGCGCGCTGGATCTCCGACGGGGCGCCGACCGCGCTGGTCAGGGACGGGGGAGTCGAGTCGCAGGACCCTCCGCCGAGCACCCCGTTCGAGGGTCGGCTCGAGCCGATCGAGCCGATCGGAGAGGAGGCCCCGACCGAAGGGGAAGACCTGCTGCGGGCCGACAACGAGGATGCCGACGGCATCTTCGATCCCAACGCCGCGGTGGCGGTGTGGGACGCGTTCGGCGAGAGCAGCGGCGGGGACTGACCGGCGGCCTGGACCGTTCACGCCTGGGCCGCGACCAGGTTGGCCAGCGCCTGGGCTCCCGGCCCGTCGATGGGCAGGTGGGTGCCGTCGGAGTACAGCCAGCCCGGATTCTGTTCGACGAGGCCGTACCAATCGGCCAGGACGGTGTTCGGGTACTGTCGGACTCCGGCAGCCAGCACGGCGTTGTTGGAGTCCTGCCAGGGGCGGTCGACATGGATGGTCACGAAGACCACCCGCGATGCCCCCGACAGAATGCTCATCATGTTGGCGAAGTCCGTGCTCGAGATCGGCCCGTTGGTGGACAGGCCCACAATGACCACCGCGCCGAGCTGGCCCTCGGACTTGAGCTGAGCGAGCTCGGCTTCACCGGCCGACCACTGCTCGCTCACCGCGGCCTGCACGTTGGCGCCGGGGATGTCCTGCTGCAGAGGAGCCTGGTAGTCGAGCATCACCGAGTCGCCCACGGCGGTCACCTGGCCCTCGTTGAATCCCGCCCCGGGGGCCGGGAGGGGTGGGGAGGTGATCGGGCCGTGGGTCGACGCGGCCGTCGTCGGAGTCGTGGAGGTCGTCGGGGGCGCGGCCGTCGACGATGTGGTCGTGCCCGCAGCCGTGGCCCGAGTCACCGTCGAGGGCACCGGCGTGGAATGGTGCCTGCTCGAGGCGGTCTGTCCGCTCGACGTCGTCGGCGCCGATGCCTTGGGCCCGTACGCCCGCCGGTCGGCCAGGCCATAGCCGGTGGCCGCGGCCGCGACCAGGACGACGGCGACCACCGTCAGGATGACGGCGCGTCTTCGCCGCCACCGCGCCGGCTGGCGCACATCGGTGTCGGGGGACTGACCGGAGGATGGGGTTCGGGGGGTCATCAGCCAGGGCTCGTTGCGAGTCGGATGAGGACGATGCCTCTCACCGGAAGAGGGATGCCAGTGGCTGTCCATGGTACCCGCAAGTCTGCATCCAGGGCGACGAACGCCGACCGGCCGCTCAACTCATCCGCCGGATGGGGTGAGCCCGAGTGCCGCATCCGCGGCCCTGACCCCCGGGCTGGTACAGATCGAAGCCGGGGCGTCCCTGGTGCTGGCGCAGATGGATGCCGTCAGGTAGTTGGCGGTACCGATGATCGACCGGGTGACCGGATTGCTGGCATCGGTCAGCCCGCCGGCAATCTGTGCCTGGGTCAGACCGGTGAGCACCGTCGGCTCGTAGGTGGAACCCGAGTAGAGCACCTTGTTGTCCACGTCGATGTAGGGAAACGAGATCCCCTGGGTGTCGCCGGGCACGAACTTGGAGCTCGCATATTTGGCCAGCACGGCCCGTTCCGCCTTGGTCGGGCTCTGCAGGGGCTTGTAGCCGCTGCAGCCGGTGGCACCGGGATCGACGACATTGGTGCAGGTCTCGATGGGCACGAAATTGACGTACCGGCTGGTGAGCTTGGCGTTTCGGAACGACAGGGTGCTGAAGTCCCCGTCCAGGAGACCCGAAGCCGTCGTGTCCAGCCCGGTCCAGCTCCCGAATCGTGCCAAGGCGACGGCCATTCCCCAACGCTCGGCCGCGCAGAACGGACAGTACTCGGCTCCGTAGTAGATCATCGTGGGCGATTTCCCGTCGAGGGAGAGAGGCGGCTGGCCGGAGATCACGATGGGTGCGATCGCCTGCGAATTCGGACGGGATGCCGACGCCGACCGTGTTGAACACCGATGGGCGGCACCGTCGAGATCTCGTGCACCAATGCCGCCGGTGCCGGAAGCACCGCCTGGTGTGAACTGGTCGTCGGGCCGGTTCCGGCGGAGATCTTGACGATGACCAGGGCGGCCACGGTCACGATGACCAGGCCGACTGCTCCCCACGCCAGCAGGGTGGGACTGAGCCTCACGGCAGGGCGACGCGAGGGAACGAATTGAACGAGGACATGATGAAGACCTTCCGAAGGGGACATGCCGCGGTGGGCATGTCGCGCGAGTGAGATGGACAATCGGTTCGATTGCCGTGTCGTACCGCGGACAGGGCGTTGACCCTGGTCCGCGTGGCTGGACGACTAGCTCGCGATCGGAGGCCTGAAGATTGCCGGGAAGAAGCTGGAGGGCGTCGGTCGGCCGATGGTCCCCGCCGGCGGCGACGGGTTTCGGCCAGCACCACGGCCACGGCGCCGATGAAGCCGTAGGCGAGAGCCGGAGCGACGGTTCCCGAACTGCCCGGGTGGTTGGCCGGCACGCATTTCTGTGTGGCGAAGCAGAGGCGAAGGGACGACGAGCCCGGCCCGCCTGGGCGGTCTCGGCCTGCTGGGAGGAAGGGTGGGCGATGCCGCCGTCGGGGTCTCGAGCATGAGGGCGGCGCCGAGGGCCACGACCACCACGGCGGAGAGAACCAGAGCACGTCGGATGAGTGACACCGCCCTCAACTCTACAGAGAGATGGTGGGCGAATACCGTCACCCGCCGGCGGCCCGAGGAGGGCCCGACCACCCGGGAACCGGGGACCGTGGCCGTCGACGCCGGAAAGTAGAGTCTCGAACGGCGACACGAAGGAGGCCATCGTGGACGAAGGCGAACCGATCTCGTACCTTGCCCTGGCGACGGGTACGCCCGTGCTCAGCTCGTCCGGTTCCGAGTTCGGGACGGTGGCGCACGTACTGCAGATACCGGAGTTGGATGAATTCGACGGCATCGTCGTGTCCACCAAAGACGGTCATCGTTCGTCGACCGGGACCAGATCACCGAGATCACGACCACCTGGGTGCGCTGCGCGCTGTCGGATGAACAGGCCGCATCGCTTCCGGCACCACACGGTCCGCCGGTGCTCCACCTCGACGCCACCTACGACGAGGGGCCATCCCTGAATGCCCGATTTGCCCGCCTGTTCAGACGGCCGCATTGGAAGGAACTCGAGTAGGAACCCGGGGGGTCGTGCGACGGGATATCCCGCTCCCCCGGGCGGGGGTCTGTGAATCAGACGGAGTCGTGAACGTTCGGAAGCGAGCCCGATATCCAGGCCAGACCGATGCACATCTCGTCGGTCGAGCCG
>CAVUZI010000005.1:0-315264 GCA_963745955.1 uncultured Acidimicrobiaceae bacterium
AGGTGGCGCCGGCCGTCGTTCTGGAGCGTCGTTCGGCGCCCGAGCCGCTGCGGCCGGCGGCACCTACAACATCGGCTGCAGCGCGATCCCCATGCTGTTCGGCCGGCGCTGGCGTCCTCCCGCGGTTGCTCCTGTTGCAGCGCCCCTACCTCAACCAGGCACGTCAGAGCTATACAACGGCACCTCCTCAAGCGCGCGTTATGGGGCTACCCCAGTTGAGGGTCGGAAGCTGAACTGTTGCGGCCGTCGCCAATTGCAACCAAGAGCCTTTGGTCGGATGCCCGATGCATTCGACAGCCACGTCATGAAGCGCGGGCAGTGCCAACGAGCGCACTCCCGATCTGGGCACCCGAACTGGCCTCCAGGCGCCATCCTGTAGCAGTTCGGCGAAAATGGGCAACGACGAATGCAGGGGCCCTCCCTCGGCCGCCCGATGACTTATGGCCCTGGCCGGATAGCTCGTCCGGCGCCACACTGGGCCAGTGAGCCTGCTGACCCGAACCGACGCGACGTCGCCAGGTCAACCGAACCCACATCGGCGGCTTGCCCTGGCCATCGATGGCTGGCGGCCCTGATCATCAACATTGACAACACCATCCTCAACGTGGCCCTTCCGACGCTCGTCCGGGATCTGCGAGCGACGTCGAGCGGGCTGCAGTGGATCGTCGACGGCTACGCCATGGTCTTCGCCGGGCTGTTGTTTGTCGGAGGCAGTCTGGCCGACAGATTCGGACGCCGGCGCTTCTTTCTGATCGGGCTGACCGTCTTCGCGGGCGGATCGATCGGTGCGGCCTTCTCGGGTTCCGTCCCTGTCTTGATCGCCTGTCGGGCCCTTATGGGTGCCGGGGCTGCGCTCACCATTCCGGCGTCGTTGTCCATCATCAACGACTCCTTTCGTGATCGAGCCGAGCGGGCGCGTGCCATCGGTGCGTGGGCCGGGACCGTAGGGCTCGGGATCGCCGTCGGCCCCATCGCCGGTGGCTTGCTGCTCTCGCACTTTTGGTGGGGATCGATATTCCTGGTCAACGTCCCCATCGTGTGCTTCGGCATCGTCGGAGCAGTGTTTCTGGTGCCCGAATCGAAGAACCCGCACGTGAATCGGCCCGATCCCGTCGGGGCCGTGCTTTCGATCGCCGGCTTGGGGCTGCTGCTCTGGTCGATCATCGAGGGCCCGACCCATGGATGGTCGTCGGCGACCGTGCTCGGAGTCGGATTCGCCAGCTTGGCCGTTCTCGCCGGTTTCGTGACCTGGGAATCCCGCTGCACGCACCCGATGCTGAACCTGAAGTTCTTTCGTGATCGCAGCTTCTCCGTGGCGCTCGCCGCGGAGTGTCTCGGGGTGTTCGGGCTCATGGGAGCGCTGTTCCTCTCTACCCAGTTCCTCCAGTTCGACCTCGGGCTCTCTCCCTTGGCCGCGGGAATTCGCATCCTCCCCATCGCTGCCACGTTGATCGTCGAGCGCCGCGGTGTCCCCGTTCGCTGCTCGCCTCGTCGGAGTCAAGTTCACCCTCGCCGCCGCACTGTTGCTGATCACAGCCGGCTTGTGGCAGGTGTCGGCGGCGTCCGGATTCGAGACGACGTACGGCGATGTCGTTCTCGGTCTCGTTTCGATCGGTCTTGGAGCGGGGCTGATGCTGCCGACTGCGACCAACTCGGTCATCGGATCGGTACCCCAGGGCGACTCGGGCATCGGATCGGCCACCAATACGGTCGCCCTTCAAGTCGGAGGTGCGCTTGGCGTCGCCGTGATCGGGAGCATCATGTTGACCCGCTACCAGGATCACATGAATGCTCTTCTTTCGGGTCGACACGTGCCCACGCCTGTCGCGCAGACGATCCTGGGATCGTTGGGTGGTGCGCTGACGGTCGCGGCCAGGGCGGGGGGCTCGACGGGGGATCTGTTGGCACGTGCAGCGCGAACGGCTTTCATGAGCGGCAACGAAGTGTCGCTCGCCGTGGGCGCCATCGTCGCCCTGGTCGCCGCAGCACTCGTGCTCGTGGCGCTGCCCTCACATGCTCCTCTTTCGCCTCCGCCCTTCGAGGAGCCACATCAGTAACCCCCGAGCACGATCACAGCGAAAGCGGCGCCACCGAGCGCCACAGACTCGAGATGCAATCGCTCCAGTTGGACAACCTCAAGAGGGCAATCGAGCTGTCCGACGTGATGGAAACAATCCGTCCGGCGATTCGTGGGATCGCCGGCGAGCAGATTCCCGAGCTCCCGCCGGGCCCGCGAGTGCGTGCCAAAGGCCTCAAGGACCAGGTCGTCGAGGCCGCTACGGAGCTCGTCCTCAACAGTCAACAGCAAGTGACGATCTCCGACACTCAGCCTCAAGGCCCCGACCAGAACGAGGGATAGGATTCTGTCGTCGCCGGTGCAGAATCCCGGGACTGAAGGACTCGTGAGACTCCGACGAGCACGCTCCGAACCGGCGTTCGGCGTGGCCCTTGGAGTCACGGATTGGCCACGCTGGTGCGCACCGTTCCGGCCACTGCGGCCTACATCAGGATTCGATCAAGGCGGGCAGACATTGGCATTGCAGAGGCCACAGACCCAGTCAACGGTCCCGGCGTGTGCGGGGCCACACGCAGGGACTTTCGTAGCCACCAGTGGGGACCTCAACTGGCTATGCCCGTGAACTTTCTCGTGGCCACGAACTCTTGCTCCGACACACCAATAGACCATTCGTTGCCGCAATGCGGGTCAGCGTTCGAAGCCATGGTCCTGACTCAACCGGTGTCTCCCGCTGACTTCCGATTGGTG
Organism: uncultured Acidimicrobiaceae bacterium; assembly: GCA_963745955.1. Taxonomy (GTDB): domain Bacteria; phylum Actinomycetota; class Acidimicrobiia; order Acidimicrobiales; family RAAP-2; genus Bog-756. The sequence goes on from CAVUZI010000005.1 coordinate 2,765, forward strand.
ATCGTCGAGAGTCGAGATCGAGATCGAGAAACGCCGAAGGGATCCAGTCCACGTGGATCGGCTCACCGGGAACCAGCTCCTGGGCAGTGCTCGTCGTGAAACGGTCATGGAGCTCGTTGAGCTCGTCCGACAGGCGGCCGCAGAGCGCTTTGGCCATCTCTGCTTCCCCTCGGGCGTGATGGGCATCACCGATGGCCCGGAGGGTCCGCCCCAGTTGGTCGACCAACGAGGCCCAGACCATCGGCGAGTTCTTGTCCACCGCGGATCGGGCTGCGATCGCCGCCACCCCCCGGAAGTCACGAACCGCCGCTCGGTCCGGGACAGGATCGTCTGGCCTGTTCTGCGCCGATCGGGCCAAGACATCTGCAACCTCCGCCATCGGCCCGGGGCTGTCCCCCTCGAAACGTCTCGACCACGCAGCAAATACTCCGGCGGTCTCCCTCGCCGCCCCCCGCCACGCAGCGAGGTCCGATGCCGGGACGGCCTTCAGCCTCTCGACCGACTGCTCGACGCCCGCCACCGCCCGCATCCAATCATCCGGGCCGCCACGAATCGCTTCCCGGCCCGGGGCGACCGTCTTGGCAGCTCCCCCATTCGACGACCGCTGCCGTCCGATCCCCGGCTGATTGCTCCCAGAACTGCCTCATGTTGGGCAGGGTCAGGTCCTTTGCCAGCTTCCCGCCGCCGAACCAGATCGGCGTCTCCCCATCCTGGGTCCTCATCGCGACCGAGTAGCCGACCACGGCATCCTGTCCCCCGGTCTCGAATCGTGGGCGCAGGAGCACCCCGGTCCCCCGGAGGCGCCGGACGAACTCGGCTTCGTCCTTCGAGGCGACCGATGCCTCCCGCACGATGCGGGCAAGGGCGGTCCGTGGTGGTTCAGTTCGCTGCTCCCGTGCGGTCCGCTCCAGTTCGGCTCTGGACAGCCCAGGGCATCCCTCTGCCCTCTCGGCCCTCGACGACGGTCAGGTCGTAGGAGGCCTCGATCTCGGCACAGACCCCAGACAGCACTTTCTTGGACTGCCAGGTATTGACCCGGCTTCCGTCGATCCGGACCAGGGTTGCTGCGATGTGGACGTGCTGGTTGCCGTTCGCACTGGTTCCGTGGCCGACCGCCACCCAGGCGGCAGGTTGCACGCCATCGGACTCGAAGCCGAGTGCCGTCATCGCCACATTGGCGATCTCTCCCCACTGGTCGTCGCTCAGGTGACGGTCCTCGGGGGGAAGAGACAGTGACAGGTGGAGGATGTGTCCACCCTTGGGGTCGGTGCCGAAGATCTCGTGCGCCTCATCGAGGCCGGCACCGAGGTCTGCGATCTGGCGATGGGACAGGTTGCTGCCGGCCAGCGCCTCGCCGCCCAGCACGAGCCCGGAGGTGATGACGCGCTGGTCGGTGTGCTCGTTCGCCTTGCCTGGGCCGAACAGGTACCGGATGAGCCTCCGGCCCGACGATCCCGTGGTGATCTTCCCGATCATCGGGGAGGCTCGAACTCGGCCTGGAGACGCTCGGTCGTCTCGGCCAGCACCGTCGTGGCCCGGCGCACTTCGTCGAGGGCGTCGTTGAACCCGTCGGGGAGGACGTGGTTGGTGTTCGCCCACTTGGCCAACTGGTTCACGTTGTTCGCCAAACCGGTGAGGACGATCCGGGCCCGCTGCGCATCACCGGCGGCTTGGCGGCGTTGGGCGGACTGGGCCGCCGATCCCGACATGGCCGCTTCGAAGAGGAACCGCTGGAGCGACACGCACGCCCGCTCTGCTCGCTCCTTGAGCTGGCCGAGCTCCCGGTCGGACAGCCGCACCTTCACGACGTTGTGGCGGCCACCGGTCACCGTGGCCATCCTCGACGTGCGTCTCAATGCTGGAGTCGTTGCCGTCCGGTCGGCCACCGGACGCTTCATGACGCCCAGCGCAGCGACCACGAGGAGACCTCGGGGACCGGGCCCGTCAGGGGCCAACGGCAACGCCGTCTCAAACAGGGGACCTGTTTGACCATCTTGCTCCCGCTCTTCTGCAGTCCCGTGAACGAGTGCAGTCCGAGCGATGGGACATTGGACCGTGAGCCCTCCGGGCTCGCCGTTCTTCGTTCTCGTTCGACTTGGCAACGGAGCGAGGACGCGACTGTCGAGCCGCGACCAGAAGCCGGTACTGGTGATGTCGTCGGCTCGATCGCGCTGTGACCAGGACGTATGTCGTCGTCGATCACGGTGTTGACGGGGACCGAGACCTTCGCCAAGCGGTCGACTGCACGGGCCGGCGTCGGACAGGAGACGGAGCAGAGCGAGATCGTTCGCACCGAAGGAGGAGAGGGGCAACGGTTCGACGGGCTGCTTTGCCACAGGTGTTCCCCGGGAGGGGAAGTTGTGAACCCTCTGGGCTGGGACGATACCGAATCAGGTGCCCTGTTCTGCCCGGATGTCGGCCGAAGTTGTGAACCCTGCCCGACGGTCATCATCGGGTTCATGGTTGAAGTTGTGAACCCTCTGAGCTGGGACGATGCCGAATCAGGTGCCCCAACGATCGAACGGGTCGATTGGACCTGTGATCGCCGGTCCGCGCTCATGGCCGGTCTCATGGTTGGTCTCATGATCGGAGTGATGAACCCTCTGGGCTGGGCGTTCACCGCGCTGCTCTTCTCGGACCCTTCGGTCAGATGGTTGGTGCTGTCTCCGGCACACGAGGCGCCCGGGTGGGATTTCGTTGGTTGGCTCATGGAAAGAACTGGGTCGATCCGGCGCCATATGGAAGAACAGCCGGGAGCCCTTCGGTGAAGAAGGCGGGGGCGCCCGGAGTGAACCAGTCGTTCACGACATCGCAGCCAACCGCGCCAGGACCACCTCGCCCGCGTCCTCGTCGACACCAACGCGGTGCCGGGCCGTGTCGTTGTTGTCGATCACCTGGTCGATGGCGGGTGGGGCGCCTTTTGTCCCGCCTGGTCCACCATCGAGCGCTGGGAGCCGACCTCCCACACCGGTGCCGGCAGTCAAGGGACGGCCGGAGGCCGAGCGAGGACATCAAGGCCGACCCCGGCGCCGGCGTGCCGGCGACCTCCGGGGTCGAGCCGTATTCCGCAGCGGCCCTTGACGGCTGGCGACGGCGTGGCACCAACCGACGACCTGCGCCGGTCAGCGAATAGGTCCGCCGCACTGCCTCCGATCACGCTGAGCGCCGAACGGCGGCGGCGTCGTGGATCACCGAGCGCACCTGAACGGACACCGACACGATCATCCCGCCGTCGACGAAGCCCAGCAGCGTTTGTGAGGGGTTCACAACTCGAAGTGATGAACCCTCTGAGCTGCGACGATGGCGCTTTCATCACCATTTCGGAGCCATTACAGCTTCACGAACGACTGATCTGATGCCGTCATCATGAACCCCCTCATGATGAAAGTTATGAACCCTCTGAGCAGGGGTTATCCGCGCCGCTACGACCGGCAACCTCTTGACCAGGGGCTTCGTCGGCCATCGAAGATTTCTCAGATTTCTTCGAGTGATGAGGCATTTGATGAGGGGTTTGATGAACCCCGATCGTCATCGTGGCGGGCATGGACACCCCCACGATCAGACATCTCCGCAGCGAATGGCTAGCCATCGGGACCGCTCCCCCATCGAGTTCCGCCTGTCATCGCCTGGCTCAGTGCGAACCGGTGGTCGCCGACCTCGAGGTCGACAACCTGGCCGAGTTGGTCACCGCCCTGTCGCTCTCCTCGGGCCAGCTGTCCCGCAACGAGTCCGCCGAGGTGATCACGGCCATGCTGAGAAGTGCCGACGTCGACGCCCTCGTCCCCCGGGCCATCATGGAAGCCCTCATCCCCGGGGTGCTCGCCCTCCCCCGGCGCTTCGACCTGGCCGAGGGGCCGTGGTGCGATCTCGACGCCTTCCATGCCGACGCCATCTCCGCGCTCTGGGAGCTCACGACCAGGTGGTCGGGCACCCACCGCCCCTACGCCGCCGGTGACCTCTTGTCAGGGGTCCGCACCCGGCTGCGCACACTCCAGAGCAGTGAACGTCGGCACCGCTCCCGTCAGAGCGGCAGCCTCGGTGAATTGGACGCCCTCCCGGCATCGATCGGTCGCACGGGCGAGGAGCTCTTAGCCGCTGCTCTCGCCGAGGCGACCGGACACGGCCTCAAGGTCTCCGACGCCGCTGTGCTCTACGCGACGAGAGTCCTCGGCATGGCCCTGACCGAGGTGGCCGAGCTCGCCGGACTCCCCGCCGGTCATCTCCGGCGCCGGCGCCAGATCACCATCGATCGGCTGGTGGCCTGACGATGCGTCTGAGGGAACTTGAGCCAAACCGGCCGGGTACGAGCAGAGCCGACCCGTCAGGCTTGCCCGCCGCCACCCAGGCAGCCCGACTGAGCGGACCCTGGTCCCGAACGGACACGCCCCGACCCCGACAAGAGGGTGGAAGCACCACCCTGCCCGATGAAGAAGACACGATGCAGATGGACACCCAATTGCTGCTCTCGGTAGAAGCGGCGGCCGACGTCCTCCGGCTGGGCCGGACGAGGACCTATGAGCTGGTGATGACCAAGAGGATCCAGAGCGTCAAAGTCGGACGCCGTCGGCTCGTCATTCGAACCAGCCTCCTGGACTTCGTCCAGAAGCTCCTCCTGGAACAAGAGTGCGCGTAGTGCCCCATAGGCGGCGAAGGAGGCGGCGATCATGAAGGCAATTCCGCCATTCGCCGACGCACCTCGGGGTACCGTGGGGGGTCGTCCGTCGTCTGGCTCGGACCACCGTGAGCCAATTCGGTTCATGGCCGAGGACGCACCCCAGGTGACCCCGAACGTGGCCGCCGTCTTGGCCCGCATCGTGCGGACCTTACGCGACCACCAGAAACGTGAGGCAGCGTGATCCGGTTCGCATTGAGCGCCCGTACGTCTACTGACGACCTGCAGGACCCGGCCGACAGCCTGCGCTGGCAGACCGACGTCGCGGCTCGCCTCGTCGCTCCCCATGGTGAGATCGTCACCACGTATCACGACATCGACAAGAGCAGAAGTTTGCCCTGGGACCGCCGCCCCGAAGCCTCCCGGATCCTCCGTGACTTGAAGGACATGAACCGAGGCTGGGATGCACTGGTCATCGCCGAGCCACAGCGTGCCTTCTCCGGCACCCAGTTTGAGGGAATCCTGTTCCAGTTCGCCCACTATGGCGTTGGGTTGTGGGTGCCCGAACTGGGCGGGGCTGTCGATATCGATAACGACGGGCACTACATGGCGCTCTCGAACTACGGCACCATGAGCCGTGCGGAGCGAAACCGGACCCGGCTACGCGTCGCCAATGCCGTTCGAGCCCATGCACAGGCCGGTCGCTGGCTCGGTGGGCGTCCCCCCTACGGCTATCTGATCGCCGATCACGGACCCCATTCGAACCCATCCAAGGCGGCCTCGGGCGCCCGGCTCCATCAACTCGCCCCCGACCCTGTGACCGCGCCAGTCGTGCAGCGCATCTATGACTCGTACCTTGCCGGGGCGGGCTACAAGCAGATCGCAACCGTGCTGACCAACGAAGGGATTCTGAGTCCATCCGCTCACGACCGACGTCGGAACTCGCATCGATCTGGCCATGCCTGGGCAATGTCGGCGGTTCGCAGCATCCTGGCCAACCCCCGGTACCTCGGGTACCACGTGTCAGGCCGCACCAAGAAGGCGGACATCCTCCTCGATCCCGACGTCCCAGCTCTCGGCCATGTGACCCAGCAGCAATGGCAGGACCGGGCCGAGTGGGTCACCGCCTCGGTACAGACGTATGACGCCATCGTCGATGAGGTGACCTGGCACCGGGTTGCGGCGCTCATTGCGGCCAACTCCCGCTCCAAGGCCATCACGCCGGCCAAGCGCCGGAGCCATAGCGGGGTGCGGCGGTCCGAACCGTCGCGCTACCCGCTTGGCCGGCCTGGTGGTCTGCGACTGCTGCGGGAAGAAGCTCCAGGGCAACTTGGTCCGGGGACACGCCTTCTACCGCTGCAAGGTGAGCAGCGACTACCCGGTGGCGGTCAATGACCACCCTCGGACCTTGGCAGTGCGTGAGGACCGTCTCCTCCCCCACGTGGACGCCTGGTTGTGCGGCCTGTTCGCACCGGAGCGAATTGAGGCAACCGCAGCCCAGATTGTCGATGTTGACTCCCAGGGGCACCGAGAAGATCCGGCGATCACCCGAGCCCGGGCGACGCTCACCGAGTGCGAGCGCAAACTGTCGAAACACCTCGACGGCCTGGAGGCCGGTATCCCCGCCGACGTCATCGCCTCTCGGATAGCGGCCACCCAGCGGGAGAAGGACGCCGCCCAGTCGGTGTTGGCGACCGCCCCTCCGGCCCCGAGGCCGCTCAGTCTCGACGAGGTGGTCGAGACGCTCACGGCACTGCGAGACTTGCCCGAGTTGCTCGGGCGCATTGAGCAGGCCGACCGAGCTGCGCTCTACCAGGCACTCGGGCTGACTGTGCGGTACCGGCGCATCGGTTCCACCGAAGAGGTCCAGCTGACGTCAACACTGCGAAGCGTGGACCTGGAGCGAGTCGCTGAAAACGGCGACGCTAGAAACTCCCAGGTCCCAGGCCTGCAGGGCGTGGACCTGGAGCGTGTCGGAGGGGGGACTTGAACCCCCACGCCCTTGCGGGCACTAGCCCCTCAAGCTAGCGCGTCTGCCTATTCCGCCACTCCGACGAAGTGGCTCCGGTTCGTTACCGGGGCGACAGGCATGGTAGCGCGCCCCCGGCTCACCTCACGACAGGGCCTCCGCGGCCCTTGGCCCTCGCCTGGACCATCCAAAGCGGCCTCCGAGGACGGTCGCGGCCCCCGGTGACCGCCCACTGGCTAGTGATTCGGCGGCCCCGGCTTCAAGAGCGTCCAGAGGACCACGTTCCACATGATCCCGTCGCCCGTGGCGTTGTACTGGACATTGGCCAGCTGCACCCCGTTGGCCACCAGGGCCGGCTCCTGAAACAGGGGCAGGGCCACCATCTGGTCCCACAATTGATCGTCGACCTGGGCATAGATGGCCCCGCCCGACACCGGGCTGAGCGCCTTTGCGGCCTGGATGAACAGTTGGTCCACCTCGGGGTCGTTCAGGTGGCTCCAGTTCTGGCTGCCGATCGAGTCCGCCGGCCCCAACCCGTCCGAGTACCACGCGGCTGTCGTCGTCTCGAAGGGGCTGGCCGTACGGGTCACCAGGGCCATGTCGTAGGAGTTGGTGGCCGATGCCGCCTCCATCCCCTCCGTCCCGTCGACGGGGAACGTCACCACGTCGAAGCCGGCGTGGCGCAGCTGCGTCGTGATCTCCTCCGCCACCTGGTCGATCCACGGATCTCCGGACTCGACGGCCATCCGGACCATCAACCTCTTCCCCGCACCGTCGGCGTAGTAGCCCTTGGGATCCTTGTGATAGCCGATGCTCTTCATCAGCCGGTCGGTGGCGGCGAGGTCCTCGACGCTGTACTCGCCGGAGGCAGACGATTGGTTGTAGCCGGGTTGGGACGCGACGGCCAGGTGGTCCTGGTTGATCACCAGCGCCGGGTCGATGGAGCCGAACGTCTGTTCCAGGAGCACGGTTCGGTTGATGGCGTGGGCAATCGCCTCGCGGGCGACGGTCCGGAACGTCACCGCGGTGTCGACGTTGAAGTCCAACTCGAGGAGATCGAGCGAGGGCTTGACCTCACTCTGGGTGTTCGGGAGCGAGGACACGGTTCCGAGCGAGCCGAGGTCGAACCTGGTCGGTTGGGCGACGGCCTGATTGTCGTCGCTCAGTGCCCTGGTCCAGGCGGCCTGATCTTGCGCCACCTTCACCGTCACCTTGTCCAACACCGAGGGGACTCCCCACCATTTCGGATTTCGGACCAGGACGGCCGTGCCTTCCGATGAGACCGACTTCAACATCAGTGGTCCGGCAGAGAGGTCGATGGCGGGATCGAACGTGTCGAACCCGTGGTTCCAGCCCACCCGGCTGGCGATGTGAGCGGGCACCATGTCGCTGAACATCACCCGCCAGTCGGTGAACGGAGCGGAGAACACCACCGTCACGGTCTTCCCTCCATGGCTGGGGGTCACCGAGGAGACATCCCGGTAGCCCAGCGTGGACGCGACCTGATCAGGTTGGCCGTCCACATCGAGCCCGTCCCCGCTCTGGGACTGCCAGGCGTAGATGAAGTCCGCGGCGCTGAACGGCACCCCGTCCGACCAGACGGCAGAGGGGTTGATCACGTACTGGATCGTCAGCGGCGACGTCGATTGGACCTCCACGCTCAGCAGCAGAGCGCTGTTCACCACGGGCATCATCTTGGCGTTCATCACGTAGGCACTGGGCAGCACCGCGGACAGCAGTGCGGGGGACGTCGATGCCGCTCCGGCCGGCGTGTTGGGGTTGAACCCGTCCCAGGGCCGATCGAATTCGACGGTCGCCGCGCCCCCGGCCGCGGGGACCAGCGCCGATGTGTTCTGGTCGTCCAGATGGCTGATGCGATGGGAGCCCAGATGGTCCACGATCGCCACCAGCCCGATGATGACGATGATGACCAGAGGCAGCGTCCAACGTGCGCGCTGCTCGCGCCACAGCGCTGCAATGCGGGGTCGGCGCTCGACGGACTCGGCGCCGTGTTCGTTCACTGCAGGCGCAGGATGAGGATCAGGTTGGTGAAGGCGAAGATCACTGCGACGGTGACGGTGATCCGGTCGAGGTTCTTCTCGACCACCGTCGATCCTGCTGCGGCAGACCCGACGGAGCCTCCGAACATGTCGGAGAGTCCCCCGCCCTTGCCACTGTGCATCAGGATGAGGAAGATGAGCGCCAGTGACGCCAGTATCTGCAGGACGACGATGATTGCGGTCAGCATCTGCACTTCCTCCCTGGGCCTGTGACCGCTGAAGACGCTACCAAACTCACCGAACGGTCCGTGCCGCGGCCCTGATGATCCCGAGGAAGGCACCGGCGTCGAGGCTGGCCCCGCCCACCAGTGCGCCATCGACGTCCGGGCACCTGAGCAGGGCTTCGGTGTTGTCCTCGGTGACCGAGCCCCCGTACTGCACCCGGACCTGGCCCGCAGCCTCCAGGTCGGCGCACCGGCCCACGACCTCGCGGATCCACTGGCAGGCGTCCTGGGCGTCCTCGGGCGTGGACGCCTGACCCGTGCCGATGGCCCACAGCGGTTCGTAGGCGATGACGACCCCCGGGACGGCGTCCTGGGGTACCCCGCTGAGCGCGGCCTCGACCTGGCCGGCCAGCCGGTCCTTGGTCACGCCCGCCTCCCGCTCTTCGATGGACTCTCCGACGCAGCAGATGGGCGTCATGCCGTTCCGTAGCACCGCCTTGAGCTTGGCGGCCACGATCTCGTCCGTCTCGCCGAACATCCGGCGCCGTTCGGAATGACCGACGATCACGTACTCGACGTGGAGCTTGGCCAGCATCAGTGGGCTCACCTCCCCGGTGAAGGCGCCCGCGTCCTCGATGGCGCAGTTCTGCGCCCCGAGCGAGACGGGGATGCCGTCCGGCTCGATGACCGACTGCACGGTGCGGATGTCGGTGAACGGCGGATGGATGGAGATGTCCACGGGACCGGCATCGGACGGCTGGAGCCGCAGCCCGAGGTCGCGTGCCGCGTGCAGAGCCTCGAGGTGGTCGAAGTTCATCTTCCAGTTGCCGCTGATCAGCGGCCGGCGAAGAGCGGCTGCCGTCACAGCTCCGGATGGCTCTTCCCGGCACGACCCTTGACCGGCGGTGCGTTGACCGCCCCCCGCAGCGCGGCCAGCCCGGGCAGGTCGCCGTATTCGAGCAACTCGAGGGAGGCTCCACCCCCGGTGGAGATGAAGCTGATCTCTTCGCCCAGCCCGAGCTCGTAGACGGCGGCGACACTGTCTCCCCCGCCGACGATGGTGAAGCCGTCGCTGGCGGCGACGGCACGGGCGATACCCGCGGTCCCCGCATTGAACCGTGCATCCTCGAAGACACCCATGGGCCCGTTCCACAACACGGTTGCCGCGGTGCCGATCTGGGCGGCGAAGGACTCGACCGTGGCCGGTCCCATGTCGAGGCCCTGCCAGCCGGAGGGGATGTCGACCCCGACGATCCGGACCTCCCCGTCGGCGCAGTCACAGCCGAACTCGGCGCCGGGCTCGAGGGCGACGATGTCGGTCGGCAACAGGATGGGCTTGCCCGAGGCGAGCAAGGCGGCACAGTCGGCGATCCTGTCCTCGTCCACCAGTGAATCGCCGACATCGTGGCCGGCCGCCACCAAGAACGTGTAGGACATCCCTCCGCCCACGATGAGGGCGTCGACCCGTTCGAGCAACGCGGCCAGCACGCCGAGCTTGTCGGCCACCTTGGCCCCGCCCACCACGGCGATGAACGGCCGGTCCGGCTGCCCGAGCAGCCCGCCCAGTACTTCGACCTCGCGCTGCAGGAGGAAGCCGGCCGCGCTGGGCAGCCGGGCCGGCGGGCCGACCACCGAGGCGTGGCTCCGATGGGAGACACCGAACGCATCGTTGACGTAGGCGTCGTGCCCGTTGATGAGCTTCTCGACGAACGTCGGGTCGTTGTGCTCCTCGCCCGGGTCGAATCGGAGGTTTTCGAGGAGCTCGACCTGCGGAGCCAGCCTGGCCAGCTCCTCCCGCACCGGTCCGAGGTCCCAGCGGGCGTCCGGCGCCCCCTTCGGCCGGCCCAGATGGGTGCACGCGGTGACGCTGGCACCCTGCTCGATGAGGTAGTTCAACGTCGGCAGGGCGGCGCGGATCCGGAAGTCGTCGGTGACGGAGAACGTGTCGTCGGCACACGGCCGGAGCGGCACGTTGAAGTCGACCCTGACCAGCACGCTGGCCCCGTCGAGATCGGGAAGGTCGCCGAGGAGGGGCAGGCCGTCCAGCAGCGGATTGTCAGATTCTTCTCTCATCGCCCATCATCCCCTCGTCGCTCCCCCTACGCACCCGGTGCCCTCACGAGCCCGGACGACCGACCACCAACGAGAGATCGACCAACCGGTTGGCGTACCCCCACTCGTTGTCGTACCAGCCTGCCACTTTCACCAGGGTAATTCCCGAGGCGGAGGGCATCACCATGGTCAACCCGGAATCGAAGGTGCACGACGCCGGGTTGCCGACGATGTCCGACGAGACGATGGGGTCCTCGGTGTAGTCGAGGACCTTGGCCAGCGGACCCGAGGTGGCGGCTTCGGCAAAGGCCGCGTTGACCTGGGCCACGGTGACCGATCCCGGGATCACGGCGGTGAAGTCGGTGATCGAGCCGTCGGGGACGGGCACCCGGAGGGCGCTGCCGTCCAACCGGCCCTTCATCGACTGGAGCACGAGACCCGTGGCCCGGGCCGCGCCGGTCGAGGCGGGGATGATGTTGGTGGCCGCGGCCCTGGCCCGCCGGAGGTCGCGGTGCGGGAGATCGAGCAGGTTCTGGTCGTTGGTGAAGGCGTGCACCGTGGTCATCATCCCGCTCTCGACCCCGAAGGCGTCATCGAGGACCTTCACCATGGGGACGAAGCAGTTGGTCGTGCACGAGGCGTTGGACACGACGAAGTCCTTGCCCGGATCGAACTCGGAGTCGTTCACCCCGACCACGAAGGTGGCGTCGACGTCGGTGGCCGGCGCGGACACGATGACCCGGGTCGCACCCGCCTCCAGGTGGGCACCGGCCGAGTCCCGCGTGGTGAACAGGCCGGTGGACTCGATCACCACGTCGACGCCCATCTCATCCCACGGCAGGGCTTTGGGGTCCCGTTCGGCCAGTACGACGATCGGGCCCGTGTCGAGCACGATGGACCCGTCGACCACCTCCACCGGGCTGCCGAACCTCCCGTGCGTGGAGTCGTAGCGGAGGAGGTGGGCGAGGGTGTCAGCAGAGGTGAGGTCGTTGACCGCCACCACCTCCAGATCCGCCCCCATGGACCGCGCCGCCCGAAGATAATTGCGACCGATCCGCCCGAAGCCGTTGATGCCGATCCGTACGGTCATACCCGTGTACTCACCCTTCAAAGTTCATGCGACCAACCCCACGCCGCTGTTCCCTGGTGCCCCGTTGAGAATAGGAAACCGCCAACCACGCTAGGGCATTCTGACGGTTCAACGCATCATCCGAGCAGATCCGAGAGCACCGACGCCAGTTTGGCGGGATCGTGGGCCAGGCCGCTGGGCCGGGCCAGCGGGGTGTCCACCAGCTCCACACGGGGGGTTCCGGGTGGCAGTCCCGAGGTATCGCAGACCGCGATATCCACAGCTATGCCGTGCACGGCGAGTGCCTCGATGTGCATGCCGACGTCGAATCCCTCGGTTTCTGGGACCTGGGGACGGAGGTTGCAGACGTAGATCTTGCGGGCCCGAGACCGCCTGATGCCCTCACGGATGTCGGGGACGGCGATGGCGGCCAGGACGCTCGTGAACAGGGACCCGGGGCCGAGGATGATCTGGTCGGCCTCCTCCAGGGCGGCCAAGGCATCGACCGGCGCCTTCGGGTCCGCAGGCACGAGGGAGACCGTCCGGATGTGGTCGGTCGCCATCACCGCCACCTGGCCGTCCACCTGGCCGCCGGCGCTCCTGGCCTTGAGGACCACCGGTTCGGTGGTGGCCGGCAACACCCGGCCCCGGACGCCGAGCAGACGACAGGCCTCGTCGAGGGCGGCCACGGGGTCCGGGGCCCCCTCGATGAGGCCGACCAGGATGAGGTTGCCCAGGGCGTGGCCGGCGAGCTCCTCCTCTGCGAACCGGTACTCGAAGGCCCTTGCCAGCGGGGATCCCGGTTCGGCCAGCGCAACCAGGCACTTGCGCAGGTCCCCCGGGGGGATGATCTGCAGGAGCTCCCGCAGGCGCCCGGACGAGCCGCCGTCGTCGGCCACCGACACGACCGCCGTCACCTGGCCGGTGTACCTGCGGACAGCCCGCAGGGTGGCGGCCAGACCGTGCCCGCCGCCGATGGCGACGACCCTCGGCTCCGTCACCGGTCGACGTCCCGGTGGAAGACCGTGGTGGACATCCCGTGGTCGCCGAGACGGCGTGAGAGCTCCTCGGCCAGGACGACCGACCGGTGACGGCCGCCGGTGCACCCCATGGCCACGGTCAGATAGGACTTCCCCTCCCTGATGTAGGACGGGATGAGCATGACCAGCAGGTCGTCGAGCTTGTCGAGGAATTCGATGGTCTCCGGGCGTCCCAGCACGAAGTCCCTGACCTCGTCATCGAGGCCGCTGAGCCCCCGCAACGGCTCGTTCCAGTAGGGGTTGGGGAGGAACCGGCAGTCGAACATCAGATCGACGTCGAGGGGCACGCCGTGCTTGAAGCCGAACGAGAGCACCGAGGTGCGCATGGTGCTGCCCGGCCCCTCGCCGCCGAACGCCTCCATCAGGCGCACCCGGAGCTGGTTGGTATTGAGGTCACCGGTGTCGATGACCAGGTCGGCACGGTCACGCAGGCTCTTGAGGAGGAGGCGCTCGTCGGCGATCGAGTCGACCACCCCCCGGGCCGCCTGCGGATGGCGGCGGCGGGTGCCCTCGAACCTCCTGATGAGCACATCGTCTGCCGCATCCAGGAACAGGATCCGCACCCGGTTCCGGCCCGACTCGAGGGCGTCGACGGCGGGGAGCACATCGTCGAGGCCTCCCCCACCACGACCCACGACGAAGGCCACCCGCTTCATCTGCGACCCGGTCGCGTCGACCAGGTCGGAGACCCTCGACATGAGGGCCGACGGCATGTTGTCGATCACGAACCAGCCGATGTCCTCGAGCGTGGCCGCCGCGGTCGATCGACCGGCGCCGGACATGCCGGTCACCACCAGATACTCACTCATCGGTCCACCTTTGCGTTCCGGTCGGCGGTTCCATCGGGGGTCATCGGTGTGTGCAGGCGGTCGAACACGGCCGCGCCCACCTCGGCCGGTAACCACGATAGGCCGAGAAGCTCGTCCTTGGATGCCTTGCGCAGCGCGGCCAGGCCCCCGAACTCGTCGATGAGCCGGGACCGGCGTTTCGGCCCCAGGCCACCGACCTGGTCGAGGGCACCGGCGGTCATCCGCTTCCCCCGCAGGGTCCGGTGGTAGGAGATGGCGAAGCGGTGGGCCTCGTCCCGGAGCCGTTGGAGCAGATAGAGCCCGTCGGACTGCCGGGACAGGCGGATGGGCTCGGAGCTGCCCGGCCGGTAGATCTCCTCGAAGCTCTTGGCCAGGGCGGCGATCGGGATCCGCTCGGACAGCCCCAGCGATTCCAGCACCCGTATGCCCACGTTGAGCTGACCCAGCCCCCCGTCGAGGAGGAGCAGCTGCGGCGGATAGGCGAAACGCCGCCGGGCCTGGCCCCGGGCGGACGCGGGGCCGGAACCGTTGGCGCTCCCGGGCCCGTCCACCTCGTCGTCGGCCAGGAGGGAGGTCAACCGCCGGGTCAGCACCTCCTCCATGGCGGCATAGTCGTCGTTGCCGGGCACGGTCGCCACCCTGAAATGGCGGTAGTCGCTCTTCTTGGGCAGCCCGTCCTCGAAGACCACCATCGACCCCACGTAGTCGGTGCCCTGCAGGTGGCTCATGTCGTAGCACTCGATGCGGAGGGGGGCGACCGGGAGCTGCAGCTCCTGTTGCAGGGACTCGAGGGCCCGCGCCCGGCTGTTGTGGTCGGAGGTGCGGTGCAGCCGATGACGGATGAAGGCCTCGCCGGCGTTGTTCTCCACCGTCTGGAGCAGGGCCCGCTTCCGCCCCCTCACCGGCACCCGGAGGGCCACGGGGCCCTGGCGTCGGTCCTCGAGGTACGCGGTCACCGCGTCGGCGTCGGCGGGCATGGTCGGGACCAGCACCTGTCGGGGGACGCCCGAGACCGGATCGGCGTACACGTCGACCAGGATCCGTTCCATGAGCTCGGCCGGCGTGAGGTCCTCGGCCTTGTCGACGAAGAGGGCCGACCGCCCGACCACCTTGCCCGACCGCACGTGGAAGACCTGCACGGCCGCCTCCAGCTCGTCACCGGAGAGGCCGAACACATCGAGGTCCTCGGGACGCTCGAGCTCCATCTGACGCACGGCGTCGGCGGCCCGCACCGCCTCGAGCTTGTCCCGGAGCACGGAGGCGCGTTCGAACTCGAGCGCGTCCGACGCCTGCTTCATGGTCGCCACCAGGTCACGTTCGAGGGCGGCGGTGTCGCCGCCGAGGAACGAGATGAGATCGGCCACCATGCGGTCGTAGTCGGCGTGGTCCACGGCACCCACACACGGGCCCGAGCACCGTTCGATGTGGAACATGAGGCACGGCCGGCCCAGGCGCTGGTGCCGCTTCAACTTGGTATCCGAGCAGGTCCGGACCGGAAACGAGCGCAGGAGCAGATCGAGGGTCTCCCGGATGGCCCCGGTGTTCGGGTACGGGCCGAAGTAGCGGACCCCGGTGCGCTTGCGCCCCCGTACGACGGCCGGTCGGGGCCATTCGTCGCTGACGGTCAGGGCCAGCCAGGGGTAGCTCTTGTCGTCCTTGAGCCGCACGTTGTAGCGGGGCTGGAACTGCTGGATCAGGCTGTGCTCGAGGAAGAGCGCCTCGGACTCGCTGTCCACCACCACCCACTCGACGTGGTCGGCCTGGCTGACCATCTGCGCCGTCCGGGGGCCGAGCCCGGCCGGGTCCTGGAAGTACGAGCTCAGGCGCTGCCGGAGGGATTTGGCCTTGCCCACGTAGATCACCCGGCCGTGGGCGTCGATGAACTGGTAGGAGCCGGGGGCGTCGGGAATCGAGCCTGGGAGGGGTCGGGTCACCACTCCTCCAGTGTGCCGTGCGCGGACCGGAACCGATCCACCGCGCAGCGGACAGGCCGACCGCCTACACTGGCGGCAAGCCGGCCTGGTTCCCGGCGACATCTACCGCTCCGGGGCCGACAACCCCGCGGATGGGCGACCAGGCTGTCCCCGCCGGCCACAGACCGGAGCGCCTCCCCAGGAGGTCATACGACATGCTCCGGCTACAGACAGCACTCCCCGACCGCTATACGACGGCGGACCCCGACGAGCTCTCGCGATGGATCGGGGCGGCCAAGGCCGACCTCGGGTCCCGGGTGATCATCCTCGGCCACCACTACCAACGCGACGAGGTGATGAGGTGGGCGGACGCCCGGGGCGACTCGTTCGGGCTGTCCCGCATCGCCGCCGACCAGTCGGAGGCCGAATTCGTCGTCTTCTGCGGGGTCCACTTCATGGCCGAATCGGCCGACATCCTCACCGGCCCCCACCAGCAGGTCATCCTGCCCGACCTCAACGCCGGCTGCTCCATGGCCGACATGGCCGACATCGACTCGGTGGAGGAGGCGTGGGACTCCCTGGCCGAGGTGACCGACATCGATCGGGTGGTCCCGGTCACCTACATGAACTCGGCGGCCTCGTTGAAGGCCTTCGTCGGTGCCCACGGTGGCCTGGTGTGCACGTCGTCGAACGCCCGGGCCGTACTGCAGCTGGGCCCTCGGGCCCGATGACCACGGGCACCGACGAGGGCACCAGGTCCTGTTCTTCCCCGATCAGCACCTCGGCCGCAACACCGGCTTCGAGCTCGGCTACGGCGCCGACGACATGGCCGTGTGGAACCCGCGTCTCGACCGGGGCGGCCTCGACGACGCCACCCTCAAGTCGGCCACCCTGCTCCTGTGGAAAGGGCACTGCTCCGTGCACCAGCGGTTCTCCCCCGCCCATGTCGACGCCTTCCGGGCCGAGCATCCCGACGGCATCGTGGTGGTCCATCCCGAGTGCTCCCACGAGGTCGTCGCCGCCGCCGACCTGACCGGCTCGACCGATTTCATCATCCGGGCCGTGGCCGAGGCCCCCTCCGGATCGGTGATCGGGGTGGGCACGGAGATCCACCTGGTCAAGCGGCTCGACGACGAGACCCCCGACAAGTCGGTGGTCTCCCTGGACCCGCTGGTCTGCCCCTGCTCGACCATGTTCCGTGTCGACGCCGCCCACCTGGCCTGGGTCCTCGAGGGGCTGGTGGCCGGGGAGGTCCGGAACCGGATCACCGTGGACGAGGAAACGGCCTCATGGGCCCGTGTGGCTCTCGAGAGGATGCTGGCCACCGTCTGACCGCGGCTCCGCCGGCTGTAACGGGGGTGGGCGGTCTACCGGGTCGAGGCCGCGGCCTTCGGGCGGGGGGACGGCCGCTTGGCCGCCTTGGCGACCTTCGGGCGGGCCACCCGCTTGGCCCGGATCCGGTTCCGTTCGATGCCGAGCAGCGGGGCCAGCACCTCGCCGGTGTAGCTGCCGCTGACCCTGGCCACCTCCTCGGGCGTGCCCATGGCCACCACCGATCCGCCCCGGTCGCCGCCCTCGGGACCGAGGTCGATGACCCAGTCGGCGCTCTTCACGACGTCGAGGTTGTGCTCGATGACGATGACCGTGTTGCCCTGGTCGACCAGCCGGCTGAGCACGTCGAGCAGCTTGCGCACGTCGTCGAAGTGGAGCCCGGTGGTCGGTTCGTCGAGGACGTAGAGGGTGTGCCCGGTCGATCGGCGGCTGAGCTCCGATGCCAGCTTCACCCGTTGCGCCTCCCCGCCGGACAGGGTGGGGGCGGGCTGGCCCAGGCGGATGTAGCCCAGGCCCACGTCGACCAGGGTCTGCAGATGGCGGGCGATGGGCGGTTGATGGGCGAAGAACCCGAGCGCCTCCTCGCACGAGAGCTCGAGCACGTCGGCGATGGTCTTGCCCCGGAAGGTGACCTCGAGCGTGTCACGGTTGTACCGGGCCCCCTGGCACACCTCGCAGGGCACGTAGATGTCGGGGAGGAAGTGCATCTCGATTCGGATGGTGCCGTCCCCCGAGCAGGCCTCACACCGGCCCGCCCTTCACGTTGAAGGAGAACCGGCCGGGCTGGTAGCCCCGCACCTTGGCCTCCTGGGTCTGGCTGAACAACCGGCGGATGTGGTCGAACACGCCCGTGTAGGTGGCCGGGTTCGACCTCGGCGTGCGGCCGATGGGCGCCTGGTCCACCTCGACCACCTTGTCGACGTGGGACACGCCGCGGATGGTCCGGTGGAGGCCGGGAAGCGTCTTGGCCCGGTGGACCTGCTTGGCCAGTGATCGCAGCAGGATGTCGTTGACCAACGTGGACTTGCCCGAGCCGGACACCCCGGTCACCGCCACCAGCCGGCCGAGGGGGAAGTCGACGTCGATGTCGTGCAGGTTGTGCTCGCGGGCACCCTCGACCGAGAGCACGTCCCCGCTCCCGGACCGTCGCAGGGCGGGGACGGGGATGGACTTGGCCCCGGAGATGTACTGGCCGGTCAGCGAGTCGGGATTGGACTCGAGGCCCCCGGGTCCGGTGACCGGGCCCGAGTGCACGATGCGGCCGCCGTGCTCCCCCGCGCCCGGCCCGACGTCCACCACGTGATCGGCGACCCGGATGGTCTCCTCGTCGTGCTCGACCACGATGACCGTGTTGCCCAGGTCGCGGAGCCTCTTCAGCGTCCCGATGAGCCGCTGGTTGTCGCGCTGGTGGAGCCCGATGGACGGCTCGTCCAGCACGTAGAGCACCCCGACCAGGCCGCTGCCGATCTGGCTGGCCAGCCGGATGCGCTGGGCCTCACCGCCGGACAAGGTGGCCGCCGAGCGGGCCAGGGTCAGGTAGTCGAGCCCCACGTCCAGGAGGAACTGCATCCGCTCCCGGACCTCGCGGAAGACCCGGTCGGCGATGAGATGGTCCCGGTCGGAGAGGTCGAGCGACGCCACCACGTCGACCGCCTTGCCGATGGGGAGGGAGCACAGGGCGAAGATCGAGTAGCCCCCGACCGTCACGGCCAGGGACTCGGGACGGAGCCTGGCGCCGCCGCACTCGGGGCAGGGCACTTCGCGCAGATAGCCCTCGAGGTTGTCCCGCAAGAAGTCGGACTCGGCCTCGGAGTGGCGCCGCTCGCAGCCACGGGACGATGCCCTCGTAGAGCGTGTGGAAGGACCGCTGCCGCCCGTACCGGTTGCGGTACTTGAGATGCACCTGCTTGGTTCCCGTCCCGTAGAGGATGAGTTTGCGGTCCGACTTCTTCAGCTTCTCCCACGGATCGTCGAGCGAGAAGCCACCCAGCTCGGCCACGGCGGCGACCAGGCGGTTGAAGTACTCGCTCCGGGCCCCCGACCACGGGGCCAGGGCTCCCTCGGCCAGGGACTTGGTGGGGTCGGGCACCACGAGGTCGGGATCGACCTCGTACCGGGTGCCCAGCCCCGTACAGGCCGGGCAGGCGCCATAGGGCGAGTTGAACGAGAAGTTCCTCGGGGACGGGTCCTCGAAGCTCAGCCCGCAGTAGGTGCAGGCCAGGTGCTGGCTGAAGGTGATGGCCTCCTCCTCGGTGCCGTCGGCGTCGACCACCACGATCTCGGCCACGCCCTCGGCCAGCGACAGCGCCGTCTCGAGCGATTCGGTGAGCCTCCGGCGGATGTCGTTCCTGCGGACCAGGCGATCGACCACCACCTCGATGGTGTGCTGCTCGTAGCGGGCCATGTCGAGGTCGGCGCGGTCGGCCAGCTCGACCATGGCCCCGTCCACCCTGGCCCGGGCGAACCCCTGCTTGGCCAGGTCGCTGAGCAGGGCGCCGTACTCACCCTTGCGACCGCGGACCACGGGGGCCAGGACCATGAAGCGGGTGCCCTCGTCCATGGCCAGGATGCGGTCGACGATCTGCTGGGGGCTCTGCCGGGCCACCGGCCGGCCGCAGTTGGGGCAGTGGGGCTTGCCGATCCGGGCGTAGAGCAGCCGGAGGTAGTCGTAGACCTCGGTGACCGTGCCCACCGTGGACCGAGGGTTCCGTGACGCAGACTTCTGGTCGATGGAGATGGCCGGCGAGAGCCCTTCGATGAAGTCGACGTCCGGCTTGTCCATCTGGCCGAGGAATTGGCGGGCGTAGGCGGACAGCGACTCCACGTACCGGCGCTGCCCCTCGGCGTAGATGGTGTCGAAGGCCAGCGAGGACTTGCCCGAGCCGGAGAGCCCGGTGAAGACGATCAACCGGTCGCGAGGCAGGTCGAGGGAGACGTCCTGCAGGTTGTGTTCGCGCGCGCCGCGCACCACCAATCGATCAGCCATTGGTCGAGGATACCGGTGCGCGGGTCCGGCTCCCGCGCTCAGAGATCGGCCGTGGCCTCGACGTCGGCGGTGGCACCCGGCAGCACCGCCGAGCCGTCGACCGGGTCGCGGGTCAGCAGCGCCCGCAGCTCGGTGATCTCGTCGCGGAGCAGCGCGGCCTCCTCGAAACGCAGCTCCTCGGCGGCCTTGTTCATCTCCACGTCCAGCCGGTGGATGAGGGCCGAGAGCTCGTCGGCGTCCGGCCCGACGGCCCGGGCCATGTCGGCCGCCGCCGCTCGCGGATCCACGCCGCCGGCCCTGGCCCTCTGGGCCCGGTCGGCCGCGGCCCGGCTGTTCGGTCCGGAGGTGATGGCCGCCGACCCGATGCCGTCGCCCCGCACCCGCTCGAGGATGTCGGTCACCGACTTGGTGATGGTCCGCGGGTCGATCCCGTGGGCCTCGTTGTAGGCGATCTGACGGGCCCGGCGGCGCTGGGTCTCGCCGATGGCGACGGTCATCGAGTTGGTGATCGAGTCGGCGTACATGACCACCCGTCCGTTGACGTTGCGGGCCGCCCGCCCCATGGTCTGGATGAGGGACGAGGCCGATCGGAGGAATCCCTCCTTGTCGGCGTCGAGGATGGCCACCAGTGCCACCTCGGGAAGGTCGAGGCCCTCCCGGAGGAGGTTGATGCCCACGAGCACGTCGAAGGCACCGAGGCGCAGCTCGCGGAGGATTTCGATCCGGGCCATGGTGTCGACGTCGGAGTGGAGGTACTGGACCCGGACGCCCTGCTCGGCGAGGTAGTCGGCCAGGTCCTCGGCCATCTTTTTGGTCAGGGTCGTCACCAGCACCCGGTTCCCCCCGGCCACGGTGGCCTCGATCCGCTCCCGCAGGTCGTCGATCTGACCGGTGGTCGGCCGGATATCGACCTCGGGGTCGACCAACCCGGTGGGCCTGATGACCTGCTCGACCACGTTGGCACTGTGCTCGAGCTCCCACGGGCCGGGTGTGGCCGACAAGAGGATGGCCTGGCCGGTGCGGTCGATGAACTCCTCGAAGCGGAGCGGGCGGTTGTCCAGGGCCGAGGGCAGGCGGAACCCGTGGTCGACCAGCGTCTCCTTGCGGGAGCGGTCGCCGGCGTACTGGCCCCGGAGCTGGGGCACGGCCACATGGCTCTCGTCCACGACGACCAGGAAGTCCTTGGGGAAGAAGTCGAGCAGGGTGAAGGGAGCCTCCCCCGGGGCGCGCCCGTCGAGGTGCCGGCTGTAGTTCTCCACCCCGCTGCACACCCCCGTCTCGGCCAGCATCTCGAGGTCGTACTCGGTCCGCATGCGCAGCCGCTGGGCCTCGAGGAGCTTGCCGGCCCCCTCCAACTCGACCAGCCGCTGGCGCAGCTCGGTCTCGATGCTCATCACCGCCTGTCGCATGCGCTCGTCACCGGTGCCGTAGTGGGTATTGGCGAAGACGACCAGCTCCTCGAGCTCGTCACCGATCTCACCGGTCAGCACGTCGAAGGGCCGGATGCGCTCGACCGTGTCACCGAAGAACTCGATGCGGACGGCGTGGCTCTCGTAGGCGGCGTGGATCTCGACGGTGTCGCCGCGTGCCCGGAACTGGCCACGGGACAGGGTGACGTCGTTTCTGGAGTACTGGAGGTCGACCAGACGCTTGAGCAGGGCGCGCTGGTCGTGGACCTGCCCCGGTTGCAGGGCCACGATCCGGTCGCGGTACTCGTCCGGCGATCCCAGTCCGTAGATGCACGAGACCGAGGCGACCACGATGGTGTCGGGTCGGAGCAGCAGCGACGAGGTGCAGGCGTGGCGCAGGCGGTCGATCTCGTCGTTGATGGAGGAGTCCTTCTCGATGTAGGTGTCCGACGAGGGGACGTAGGCCTCGGGCTGGTAGTAGTCGTAGTAGGACACGAAGTACTCCACCCGGTTGTGCGGGAAGAACTCCTTGAGCTCGGCGGCCAGTTGGGCGGCGAGGGACTTGTTGGGCTCGATGATCAGCGTGGGCCGCTGGACGGCCTCGACGGTCCAGGCGATGGTGGCCGTCTTCCCCGATCCGGTGATGCCCAGCAGCGTCTGGTAGCGGTCGCCGCGTTCGAGCCCGGCCACCAGCCCGGCGATGGCCTCGGGCTGATCGCCTGCGGGGCGGAACGGGGAGACGACCTCGAAATCAGGCATAGGTCGATGGTAACGGGAGGGTGTGACATCGGAACCCTCAGCCCGGCCCGGCCGCGCCTCCCCCGGCCCGGTCGGCCCGGCTGCGAAGCCCGGCCAGCGCGGCCCAGACCCGGTCCACCTCCGACTGCAGATGGCCGTGGTCGCCCGAATTGTCGATGACCAGATCGGCACCTTCGAGGCGGGTGGCACGGTCGATCTGCGAGCCGATGCGGGCCTCGGCATCGGAGCGGGCCATCCCCCGCAGGGTGACCAGCCGCTCGAGGGCCAGCTCGGTGGGGGTGTCCACGACGATGACCGCGGCCAGCGACAACGTCTCGCGGTGGATGCTCTTGAGCAGGGGGATGTCCATGACCACGATCTCGTCCGTGGCCGCGAACCGGTCGCGCCGGGCGATCATCTCGACCCCGATGGCCGGGTGGGTGATGGCGTTGAGGTCGGCCAGGGCCTCGGGGTGGCCGAAGACCCGCTCGGCCAGCTTGGGCCGGTCGATGGTGCCGTCGGCGTCGACGATGTCCGCGCCGAAGCGGTCGATCAGGGGCTGGTAGGCGGGGCCACCGGGGAGCCACCACCTCGCGGGCCACCTGGTCGGCGTCCACGAGCTTGGCCCCGTGGTCCACGAGCAGCCCGGCCACCGTCGACTTCCCCGCACCGATACCGCCGGTGAGCCCGACCGTGAGCACCCTCGACCCGATCAGGCCGGGCGCCGTGGCCGTCGGGCGGTGGCGAAGAGCACCATGGTGGTGCGATCGAGGTCGTCGGTCACGAAGAAGTCGTCGGCGGTGATACCGGTCGTGCCCCCCGAGTCGCCGCGGGCGATGATCCGGTAGGCCAGGGGCAGCACGTGTGTGTAGACCCCGACGTACCACGAGCGCGGTATCCGGTGCCGCAGGTCGAAGACGTCGAGGGCCAGCACCTTGTCCGCCTTGACCCGCCGGGCGGTGAAGTCGGCCTTGACGTGGGGCACGGCATCGAGACCCTGCACGCTGACCTCGTGGAAGTGGCGGCCCAGCATCTCCTCCAGCTCCGGTGGCTCGAAGAGGTGGATGTGGAACGGGTTCTCGAAGTCGGCCGGTGCGTTGGGGGTGAGGAAGAAGACGGTGCCGTCGTCGGCCAGCACCCGGGACAGCTCGCGCACGTGGCCTTCGGGATCCTCGAAGTGCTCGATCAGGTGCGACGAGCAGGCCCACCGGAAGCTCCCCTCGGCGAACCCGAGCGCCAACGCGTCCATCTGGGCCACGGACAACCCCTCCCGGCCCCACCGGTCTCGGGCCGCGGCGACCGCTTCCGGGCTGTAGTCGGCCCCGACCACGGACCGGTCGGCGGACAGGAAGCGGGCCGATTCGAACCCCTGGCCGCAGCCCACATCGAGCATGGTCCCCGGTCCGAGCCGCTCGATCACCGTGCGGTAGCCCGCGGCATGCAGGGCGAGCAGCGAATCCGGGGTCACCCCCTCCATGGGCCGCTCACCGGTGAGCCGGCTGCCCGACCGGTGCCGACCGCCGGCCTCGAGTACCCCCTGGCTCCCGGAATCGGGACTGTTCTCGCTCATCTGGGCTCCCGATGTCCTTGGCCGGCCGGCGGCGCGCGGCTCGGCGATGACTCCATCGCTGCTCGTCGGTTGTTTACACTACCGATCACTCGTGCCGGATCCCCAACCCTCCGCCGTCGCGCCCCCAGGCCGGTCCGCCGGCCGGGTCCGGACGCTCTACCGCCGCCTCCGGTCGCCCAGCCGGCTGCGAGCGGTGGTCGACTATTCGGCGCTGGCCGTGCTGGCCGTGGTGCCCATGGTGGCCACGCGGCCCGACCTGGTGTCCGACGACACCAAGACCTACCTCTATCTCGACCCGGGCCGCTACGTCCGGGAGGCCGCGTCGGCGTGGGACCCCGGTGTGGCCCTCGGGACGGTGACCCACCAGAACATCGGCTACCTCCTGCCCATGGGCCCCTTCTACTGGGCCATGGCCGAGCTCCACGTGCCGCTGTGGATCGCCCAACGCCTGTGGATGGCCGGCCTGCTGTTCGCGGCCGGAGCCGGCGCGCTCTACCTGTGCCGGACCATCGGCCTCAGCGGACCCGGCCGCTACGTGACCGCCATCGGGTTCATGTTCACCCCGTATGTCCTGCAGTACTCGGGACGAATCTCGGTGATCCTGCTGCCGTGGTCGGGCCTGCCCTGGATGGTGGCCTTCGTCATCCTGGCCCTGCGGCTGGGGGGCTGGAAGTACCCGGCCCTGTTCGCCCTGGTGGTGGCATTGGTCAGCGGGATCAACGCCAGCTCGATCCTCTTCGTGGGCATCGCGCCGGCCCTGTGGCTCCCCTACGCCGTCGTCGTGGCCCGCGAGGCCACCTGGCGCAGGGCATGGGGCGCGGCGTGGAAGATCGGCCTGCTCAGTGCCCTGGTCTCGTTGTGGTGGGCCGTCGGGCTCCAAGTGGAGGCGGCCTACGGGGTCAACGTCCTCAAGTACACCGAGACGGTGCCGGCCACCAGCGGGGCCTCGCTGGCCTCGGAGATCATCCGCGGACTGGGCTACTGGTACTTCTACGGGACGGACCGGCTGGGGCCCTGGACCCAGGCGGCGGTGGCCTACACCCAGAACCTGTGGCTGATCGGCGCCAGCTTCGCCGTCCCGGTGCTGTGCTTCATCGCCGCCACCTTCTCACGGTGGAGGTACCGGGCCTACTTCGTGCTGATCACCGTGGTGGGCATGGTGCTGGCCGTCGGCCCCAACCCCTATGCCGATCCGTCGGAGGTGGGCTCGGCCATCAAGTCGTTCCTGGTGGACACCACGGCCGGGCTGGCTCTGCGCTCGACCGACCGGGCCTCGCCACTGGTCATCCTCGGTCTGGCCGTGTTCCTCGGCGCCGGGGTCAGCGCCGTGGCCGCCCGGGTGCGCAAGACCGGGCTCATCGTCGGGGCGTTCGCGGTGGCCGCCGTGGCCGGTGCCACCGTGCCCCTGTGGACCGGGGCCATCATCGCCAACGGCTTCACCCAGCCGGCGGCGCCGCCCCTCTACGTCCGCCAGGCCGCCGCCGCCCTCGACAAGACCAACCCGACGACGCGGGTGTACGCCCTGCCCGGCAACAATTTCGCCGCCTACCGCTGGGGGGACACCATCGACACGGTCTATCCGGGTCTCATGACCCGGCCCTTCGTGACCCACGAGCAGCAGATCATGGGCTCGCTGGCCACGGCCGATGTCCTCCAGGCGGTGGACACGCCCCTCCAGAACGGCACCATGGACTGGAACGCCCTGGCCCCGATGGCGTCCCTGATGAGCGCCGGGAACGTGCTGGTCCAGTACGACGAGGCCTATGAGCGCTACGACATCGCCAATCCCCAACAGGTGGCCGAGGACCTGGCCACCACCCCGGCAGGGCTGACCGACCCGGTCTCCTACGGCGCTCCCCGCCCCAACGTGCCGCTGACCCCCCACTTCGACGAGGCCGCCCTGGCCCGGCCACCCAACCAGGGATGGACGGCGCCCCTGGTCTCGTACGCCGTCACCGATCCGCGCCCGATCGTCCGCACCGAGTCCACCAGGACCCCGCTGGTGGTCGACGGGGACGCCAACGGCATCGTCAACGCGGCCTCGGTCGGGCTGCTGGCCGGCAACCCCACCATCCTCTACGCGGGCACGCTGGACACCGACCCGGAAACTGCGGAAGGCCACGCTCCGCTCACCGGCCGACCTGGTGGTCACCGACACCAATCGCAAGCAGGCCATGGAGTGGAACACCCTGTCGGAGGACACCGGCTCCACGGAGACGGCGGCCCAGGGACCCGACAAGTCCAACCCCGCCGACGAGCCCCTCAACCTGTTCCCGAAGGCCCCGCCCGACGCCCAGACGACCGCGGTGTACCAGGGCATCTCCTCGGTCAACGCGTCGTCGTACGGGTCCTCGATCACCTACCTGCCGGAGGACCGGCCCTACAACGCCATCGACGGCAACCCGCAGACCGCCTGGGAGGACAACTCGTTCGCCGCCCCGCAGGGACAGTGGTGGCAGGTGGTCCTCGACCATCCGCAGACCGAGAGCTCGCTGACACTCATCCAGCCGCAGACCGGCGACCCCGACCGGGCGATCTCGCGGGTGACCCTGACCTTCGACGGTCGGGACCCGGTGTCGGTGGCCCTCGGGACGGCGTCGCTGTCCCCTCCCGGGCAGGTGGTCACCTTCCCGGCCCGGACCTTCACCACCCTGCGGATCACCATCACCGGCACCGTCGTGGCCAACCCGGCCATTCCGGTGACGTCGCGCAGCTCGGTGGGATTCGCCGAGGTGGAGATCCCCGGGGTGACCGCCACCGAGGTCATCTCCATGCCCGAGGACCTGTTGCGGGCGGCCGGTGAGGCGTCGGCCTTCGACCGTCTCAGCCTGATCATGACCCGGCTCCGCAGCTCGGGCACCCCGCCCTTCTACGACACCGAGACCACCCTCGACCGCACGTTCTGGCTGCCTACGGCACGGAACTTCTCCCTGACCGGTTCGGCCACCGTCTCGCCGCTCATCCCCGACGACATGATCGACCGCCTGGTGGGACGCCCGGGGTCCGACGGCACCGGTATCGTGGCCTACTCGCTGGGCCGGCTGCCCGGTGACCTCCGGGCCGGGGCCATCGCCACACTGGACGGCAACCCCTCCACCATCTGGGAGCCCGGCTTCGGAGCCACCCACCAGGCCGGTGACTGGCTCCAGTACCGCCTGCCCGAGCCGATCACGTTCGACCATCTGGACCTCCAGATCGTGGCCGACGGACAGCACTCGGTGCCCACCAGCATCACCGTCACCGCCGGCGGGCAGAGCGCGGCGGTGGCCCTGCCCCCCCTGGCCGACAGCCGGGTGCCCGGCTCGGTGGTCGACGTGCCGGTGTCCTTCCCGGCGCTGACCGGTGCCGACATCCAGATCACCGTGGACACCGTCCGCTTCGAGAACACCCTCAACTACTACTCGCAGCAGCCCATCGCCATGCCCCTCGGCATTGCCGAGGTGGGCATCCCCGGCCTGCACGCGGCGCCGCTGCCGGCCGAGATCCCGTCCTCGTGTCTCGGTGACCTGCTGACCCTGGACGGGAACCCCCTGTGGGTGTCGGTCACCGGCTCCACCACCACCGCGCTCGACCGCCAGGTGTTGACGGTGTCCCCGTGCGGTCCTGACGCCGGGGGTGTGGCCCTCGGACCTGGCCAGCACACGCTGGAGGCCACCCCCGGCCAGACCACCGGCTTCGACATCGACCAACTGGCCTTCGACTCGGCCCCCGGAGGGGGGCCGATGCCTCTCGAATCGCCCACCACGCTGGCCCCTCCGCCGGCGTCACCTTCACCGGTCGTGGACGTCGACAGCCAGACGGCGACCACCCTCCACCTGTCGGTGCACGGTGTCACCACGGGTGCGGGCCAGGCGCCGGTCTTCCTCGTCCTCGGTGAGAGCGTCAATGTCGGGTGGAAGGCATCGGTGGCAGGAGCGGGCGCCCTCGGTGCCCCGACCCTGATCGACGGGTTCGGCAACGGGTGGCTCCTGGACCCGTCGTCGCTCGGACACGCCGTCCACGACGGCACCCTCTCGGTGGTGCTGACCTGGGAGCCCCAAAAGCGAGTGGACCTGGCCCTCATCGTCTCGCTGGTGGCCATCGTGGCCTGCGTGGTCCTCGCCTTCGTGCCGGTGCGTCGCAGGCGTCGCCGGCGCCGGGGCCGGCACAGCCCGAAGGGCGGCGCCGATACTGCCGGGGTTGACGGCACCGGGTTCGTCGGTTCTGGATCCGGCGGATCCGGATCCGGCGGTTCTGGATCCGGCGAACCGTGGGACGGTCCGGTCGGCTCAGCCGCTCCTGTCGAACCCGTCAGACCCGTCGAACCCGGGCCCAGTGGGTCCGAACCCGCGCCCACTTGGTCCGAACCCGCTGTTCCCGGGGGGGCTTACCTGGCCGTGCCCTTCGGGTCCGAGTCCCCGCGGGCCCCGGTGTGGGTGGCCCTGGTCACCGGGGTGATAACGGGCGCGGTGGCTGCAGTCATCGCCGCGCCCAAGGTCGGGTTGGCGGTCGGGGCGGCCAGCGTGGTCGTCCTGCTCGTCCCCCGCCTCCGGATCCTCCTCGGGCTGGCGGCAGTGGCCGGTATCGCCGCATCCGGGTGGTACACGGCCGCCCATCAGGCCGCGCTGCACGTACCCGCCGACGGCTCGTGGCCGCTGTCCTTCCAGACCGCGAGCAATCTGGCCTGGGCCGGCGTGGTCTTCCTGGGGGCCGACGCAGTGGTCGAGGTGGTGCTGCGACGGCGCCGCCGTGGCTCACGCCGGACCGGGAGCACCGTCCAGGAGGATTGAACCAACCGGGGGCAGTGGCAGTCTGACTGGTTCAACCCACTGTCTGAAACGCCGGGCGGCGGAAACGCCGCCGCCCGCTCACTGCCCTGCCCCCGGCCTGGGCTCCGGTTGTAACACCCCCCTGGAAACATCTGGCCATGACCCCGGTGGCAGGTGCAGTGAAGGAGAGTGTGGCGGTGGGCACCGCTGTGCCCGGGGTTCCCTCGGGCGGTGCTGGTGGGTCTGTGCTCGACGGCTCCGACGGTCACCGTGGTTCCGACGGCCTCGGTGCCCGGTTGGATACGGCCCGTTCCGGTCTGGCCTCGGTGGTGGCCGACCTCGACCCGGCCCGGTTGACCGGGGCGGACGCGGCCGAGCTCTACGAGTCCCTGGTGGCCATCGAGCGGCTGACCAATGCCGGCAAGACGCTGTTGGCCCCCCGGATCGAGGCCTCTGGGGTGTGGCGGGACGGTGGGCACCGCTCGGCGGCGGTGATGCTGGCCTCCCTGGAGGGGGTGGCCACCGGTCAGGCCCAGAGCACCCTGTCCAACGGGCAGCGCCTCGGACAGCTGCCCGGCACCGAAGCCGCGCTGCGCACCGGGGTGCTCTCGGGACCGAAGGTCACCGAGCTGACCGGGGCCGGCATCCTCGCCCCCGAACGGGAGGCGGAGTTGCTGGCCGGGGCCGAGGAGGCTCCCCTCCAGGCGGTGCGGGAGCGGTGCCGGCGGTCCCGGGCCACCTCGGGGACCGAGGATCCACGGGCCAGGGTCGTCCGGATCCGGGCGGCCCGGTACTTCTCGTCGTGGACCGACGCCGAGGGGGCCTTCTGCTACCAGGGCCGGGACACCCTCGACCGGGGGGCCCAGATCCTCTCCCACCTGGGCCAGGTGGCCACCCGGCTGCGCCGGGCCCGACGGGCGGCCGGTGACGAACAGGACACCCCCGAACGGGCGGTCCGAGCCGACGCCTTCTACGCCCTTGTCACAAGACGCCACCCCGACTCCGGGGCACCGCTCGGTCCCCGGTCCACGCCGGCCACCGGCTCGGCTTCCGGGCCGGATCCCGGGGCCGACGACGCCGACGCCGGGGTCGAGTTCTCCACCTCCGAGGACACCGACGATGCCACCGCCACCGAGAACACCGCCGGTTCCACTGCCACAACTGACGGCCGACCACCGGACGATCCGTGCTCCCTCATCGACGGGCCCCCGACCTGCTCTGTGATGGTCCGGGTGGACCGAGACGCCTTGTTGCGGGGATACGCCGAGGGTGACGAGTGCTGCGAGATCGACAACCAGGGGCCCATCCCGGTGGCCATGGCCAGGGACCTGGCCAACAACTCCTTCCTCCGTCTC
Source organism: uncultured Acidimicrobiaceae bacterium (assembly GCA_963745955.1). GTDB lineage: Bacteria > Actinomycetota > Acidimicrobiia > Acidimicrobiales > RAAP-2 > Bog-756. Next base: position 32,591 of record CAVUZI010000005.1, read on the forward strand.
GTCTTCCACGAGGCCGGGGACATCCGGGCCGTCTGCCATCTGGGTCGCACCATCAACCGACAGCTCCGGACGGCCCTCGTCTTTCGGGACACCACCTGCGTGGTGCCGGGATGTGGGACCTCCTTCGGGCTCGAGATCGACCACATCGTGCCCTTTGCCGAGGGCGGCCCCACCACCCTCGACAATCTGGCCTTGCTCTGCCACCACCACCACTTCCTCAAGACCTATGAGGGCTGGGTCCTCTCCAAAGAGGGGACCGGACCGAAGGGCACACCCCGATGGCGATTCGAACCCCAGCCCGCCTTCGGGCAGGAACCGGGCCTCGGGATGGACACCGACGAGGAACGGGACAAGCGGAAACGGGACCGGCGGAACGAGTGGGTCAGCGTCCATCTGGTGGCGCCGACGGGCATGTCGTCGATCTCGGGGTCGGCCGGGGCGAAGGTGCCGGGAGCCCGGCCGGGGTGCAGACGAGGTGCAGCCCCAAACCCAAAGGGCAAACCGCAATCCGAAAAGAAGCCGATGCGGCTGGCGCAGATGTCTCCCGGGTTGTGTTGGGCTTAGGCACCGCCGACCATGGGCGTCATCGCTGCGTGAAGACGAGGGCCCGCCCACAGCGGGAACCATCTATGAATCAGCCGTCGAGCGTCCCGTCGTCGTTTACCGCCGGGCCAGGGCCTCGGCGCCCAGGGCGGCCAGGGTTCCGCGGGCGGTGGCGTCCCACGTGAACCGTGAGGCATGGTCCAGCGCGGCCATCCCGAGTTGCTTCCGCAGCACGTCGTCGCGGAGGACGGTGTCGATGGCACCGGCGAACTCATCGGGGTGGTCGACCAGGATGCCGGTGATCCCGTCCCGAACTGCGTCCTCGTGGCCACTGATCCTCGACACCACTGACGGAGTCCCGCAGGCGCCGGCCTCGGTGACGGTCATGCCCCAACCCTCGCGGAGCGAGGTGGACGCCACGAGCCAGGCCCGGCGGTAGAGATCGATGAGGTCGTCCTCGGAGACATAGCCGGGTAGCGAGATCCACGACTCGGCCCCCGCTCCATGGATGAGGGCCTCGAGGGCCGGCCGCTCGTACCCCTCGCCGGCGATGACGGCCGTCAGCTCGGGGTGGTCCGGCTTCAACCGGAGCAGCGCCTCGATGAGGAGGTGCAGCCGCTTGACCGGAACCAGCCGGCCGACCGCAACCACCAAAGGGGTGCCCGAACGCTCGCCCCCGGGCGAGAACTGGGGCTCGACGCCGGGCGGCGTGACCGACACCCGGTGGTGCGGGATGTGGAGCTGGTCGACGATCTCCTGTTTGGACGAGGCCGAGAGTGTCACGATCCGAGTCCGTCGGTAGACGGGCGGGGCCAGACGGTGCTCGATGGCATACCCGCTCTGGGCCAGACCGGAGGGGAGCACCATCTTCCACATCTCGGCATGGACATGGTGGAGGAAGACGATATGAGGGGAGTGGGCCCACATGGGCGAGAAGAACGGCATCCCGTTCCAGATCTCGACCAGGCCGTCGCCCGATCCGATCCGCCCCAACGCCCCGAGCAGCGCCGTCCGCGGGAACACCGCGTACCGCCCGGCCCGCCGGACCACACGGTAGCCGTCCCGTCGGACCTCCTTCGGCCCGTCCGGAACCGATGACGTGACCATCGACACATCGATGCCCGCGCTCGACCATGCGGTCATGACCCGGTGGGCATGGAGCTCGGATCCGCCGGCCTCGGGATCGTCGAAGTCGCGCCAGGCCACCACGTCGATCCGCTTGAGCCCGGCCCGCTCGGCGATCTCGCCGATGGACAGACCGGCGAACTGGTGGAGACCGGGCTGGCTGAAGGGCGATCCGACCATGGGGGCCGCCGGAGCGGCGGCATCCGACGCGTTGGCCGGACCGACGCGTGGCCGGACCGGACGCGGTCCGGACCGGACGCGTTGGCCGGACCGGAGGGTGGCCGGACCGGGAGCAGTAGCCGCATCCGGTGTCGTGGCCGGATCCGGGCTGGCAACCCGCCCCTCGTCCACGCCTACGCGGACATCCCGAGCGGCGCCGATCCCCCCGGTCCCATGCCTCATACTCGGATCTCCCCGTTCCTATCCTGGTCTGCGGCCTGCCACCGATGTGCGGGTCAGTGTACCGGTGCCCGCCACGAGATCCGGAAATGGTCGCGGCCACGCTCCCCGCGGTCGTCGGCGACCGCGGGTCAACGGCCGCGTCGGAGCGACCAGTGCTGCCCTCGATGCTTGCGGTGGATGGCCACGAAGGCCACCGCCATGGCCACGGCCAGTGCCCCTTGCGCGACCAGGTCGGCCCGTGCCGTGGCCAGCGGCTGCCCGTCGGCCGCGTCGACCAGTCCCAGGGCGAGAGCCGAACCTCCGGCCAGCAAGAAGACGATCCACCGGGAACCGGTGCCGAACAGATAGTTGGTGACCAGCACCGAGAAGGACAGGCAGATCATGGCGCCGACCAGAGGGGCGAAGGCAGGTGCGGCGGAGCTCAGCTTGGCCGAGAAGATCAGGGTCAGGAACCAGCGGGGGACGAACACCGAGATGACCAGCAGTACTCCGGCTGGCACGGCCAGGAAGACGAGGGTGACACCCAGCTGGCGTATGGCGTGCCCACCTTCGTTCCACCGGATGGTGGCCTCGGGCAGGAGATAGGCGGCCGAGGGCCAGAGCCCCGAAGACGAGGGCCTTGGACGCCACCGAGATGGCCGCGTACGGCCCCACGTTGGCATGGTCCAGCCGACCCAACAGGATCACGTCCACGTTCTGGAGCAGGCCGAGGAGGGCCAGCCCGACGAACGCGGCCGAGACGTCGGCCATCAGCTTCCGGCGCTCCAGGCCGGTCTCGGACTGTACGTCGGCACCGGCCACGCGGGCGGTGTCGGGCTCGAGGGTCCATGTCTTCGAAGCCAGCCAGTGGGCGTGGATGGTGGCCACCACCTCGGCCAGGAAGAGCCCGAGGCCGTACCCGGCCACGCCCAGATGGGCGACGACCAGCCCGAGCACGCAGGCCGTCCGCACCCCGCCTTCGATGAGGAGGTTGCCGGCCAACCCGCGGTAGCTCCGATGGGCCTGGAGGAGCCCGCGATCCACGCACAGGAGGACCCAGATGCCGGCCGCCACCAGGACGAGGACGACCCCTTGGCTGTTGGGCAGGGAGAGCTGGCGGGCGATCCATCCCTGGAGGAGGACGACCACGACCACCTCCACGGCCAGGCAGGCCAGGCCGATCCGGTGGACCTTGGCCACCCAGGGCCTGACCAGGTGAGCCTGGCCCGAGTTCCGGAGGGCGGTCACCCGTCGGACCACACCGACCAGCACGGCCGAGCCGGGCATGGACAGGATGAAGAACAGGCCCAACAGCTGGGCGATGGCCCCGTAGGCCTGGGGAGTGACCAGCCGGGCCACGGCGATGACCAGGAGCGCGGCGGCCCCGTTGACGACCAACCCGGCGACGGCCACCGGGCCGGCCTGGGTCAGACCCGAGCGAATCGAGTCGGCGCCGCCCGCGGGGGGCGAAGGCCGATTCTCCTCGGGCAGGGTGATCATCGGTCCCCCGGCCACGGCGATACCGACGGCGGGCGCCATGCCCACCGACTCGGTGACCGGCTCTGCCACCTGGTCGATCTCCTCGAGGATCATCTCGAGATCGGCGGCGGAGGTGTCTCCTGGGGGCGCGGGTGTGCCTCCCGGGGCGGCAGACGTCTCCCCCGCAGGGGCGGGGGTGCCGCTCCCCTCCTGCTCCTGCCCGTCGGTAGGCGGACCCGTCATACGATCGCTTCCTGCCGGGAGCGATCGGGCCGTACTCCCGCGTTCGGCAGCTGCCGGCGCCCGAGCCGATGGGCCGGGCCGGGCCGGCCTGCGAGGGACGACCAGACGGCGTCCAGGGTCACGGCGGCCAGGACCACGATGGCCACCTCGGCCTCGCTCCGGAACCGGTAGCTGCCATAGGTGGCGAAGGCGGTGAGCGTGGCCACGATGAACATGGCCATGAGGGGATAGATGGGCTGACCGCGTCTCCGCAGGATCACGGCGCCGCACGCGGCCAGGGCCAGCAGGGGGTAGTACCAGGCCAGCCAGGCATCGGACACCGGGATGGGCCACCCCTCGAGGAAGTCCTGATCGGCATGGATCAACGGTGCGTAGAACCCCCATTCGAGGCCGACCCGGTCGACGGCGACTTCGAGCGCCCTCATCTTGTGGGCCGCAATGTAGTGCTCGGCTTGACTCTGCCAGTAGTCGGCCTGGTCGGATTCGTCGTCGCCCACGGGGAACCGGGCGGTCAGCAGGCACGTGTAGCACCACGAGGCGGTGAGCGGCCCGTGGTAGGTCTGGGCGTTGTTGGCGGCGGCCACGGTGACCTGGAGCTGGTCGGAGAGCAGCACCGGATGGTGGAAGACGGCGATGTTGCGGGCGAACCACGGAAGCATCGGCGCCACGGCCACGGCCACGGCCAGACCGCACAGGGCGATCCGTCGGCGCCGGGCCAGGGAACGCTGCCACCAGACGGTGGGCAGGGCGACCAGGGGGATGAGGAGGACCAGTTCGGCTCGGGTGAGGGCGCATATCCCGGTGAGCAGGGCGAGCACCACGACCCGGCCGGTGGTGAACTGCCGGAAGCACCGGTTGGCGGCCAGGATGGTCACCGCGGCCAGCAGCATCACCAACGCCTCGGACATGACCTCGCCGTCGAATACCCAGAACCCCGGGTACAGGGCGGCGATCACGGCGGCGATGACACCGGCCCGGGGCGTGACCAGGTCTTTGGCCACCATGCCGGTGAGCGCGATGGTGGCCGTGCCGATGAGGCAGATCACGCACCAGTTGGGCATCGGTGCTCTTCAGCCCGAGCAGGTCACCGAAGGTGAGCAGCATGGTGAACATCGGAGGATGCTGGGCCGAGGGCACCAGCGCGTCGCGGTGGTGCTTGGCCAAGAAGACGAAGGGGTCGACGAACCAATGGCCCTCGAGGTTCAACTGCGCCTGGTGGTGGTAGTAGTACGCATCGCCCTGGAGCACTGCGCCCGCCTTGACCACGAAGGCGTAGACCAGGCGGAGGCCGAGCCCGACGACGCAGGCACCGGCGATCCACCAGTGAAAGGAGCGCCCGAGGGCGCCCGGCTCCCCGGCGCCCGCGCGCCCGAGGGCCCCCGACCCCCCGGCATCCGCCTGGCCTAGGGCCGACCCCCCGGTGCCCACCTCCACTAGGTGGTGACGGTCTCGACCTTGTCGGCCCGGCGCGGGATGATCGGCGCGTCGCGCCCGGTCCCCTTCGAGCCCGATCCGGCCCGCCCGTCGCTCGTCTCGTGGTACTCCTCTTCGACGTTCACCGCCCAGATGTCGTGGTGGGACCCGTGGATGTTCTCCACCGTGAGCATGGCCGTGTACATCGAGTGGTCCTGGTTGTTGTACTTGTGCATGCCGTTCCTCCCCACCGGGTGGATGTTCGGGGCATGCTCCTCGAACCAGCGGCGGATGACGGCCACGTTGTCGCTGTAGACATCGTCGTACACCGGATAGGCCTTCGGCATCCGCACCACGTAGCCGGCTTCGACGTCGGACGGCTCGATCAGGCCGATGGAGGCCAGCTCCTTGGTGGCCAGGGCGATCAGGTCGTCGTCAGTGCAGGTCCACAGCTCGTCCCCCTCGAAGACGAAGTACTCCATGCCCAGGCAGGTGCGACCGTCCTTGACCAGGAACGGCGACCACACCCCGAAGTTCTGGATGCGGCCCACCTTGACGTCGGGCGAGTGGATGTAGATCCAGTTGTCGGGAAAGCCGCGCTCCTCCGGAACCACCAGGGCCACCGTGAGGAAGTCGCGGTAGTGGAGGTCGTGGGCGGCGACGAGCACGTCGTCGGGGACGGGCGGGTCGACGATCCGGGCCAGCGCGGTGAGCGGCATGGAGGAGATGACGTGGGAGACGTCGATGCGCTGAACGGTCGCCTCCCGAGGCCACGGTGACCGCCACCGCGGCACCGTCCTCGACGTGGACGGCGCGGCGCGGAGGTGGCCATGCGGATCGTGCCCCCCATGTCGACGACCTGGTCGGCACACCGCTCCCACATCATCCCGGGCCCGTACTTCGGGTACTCGAACTCCTCGATGAGGCTGGTGACCTGCTTCGACTTGTCCCGGCGCTTGCCGGCCACCGAGGACCGGATGGGCTCCCACACCGCGCTCCACAGGGACATGCCCTTGATCCGCTGTGCACCCCAGTCGGCCGAGATCTCCGAGGCGGGGACGGCCCACACCTTCTCGTTGTAGGTCTTGAAGAAGTGCCGGTAGAGGCGCCATCCGTAGTTGGAGACGATGTACCCCTCGAGCGTGGTCAGGTCCCGTGGCGGATGGATCCGAACCCACAGGAAGGAGAGGCCGCAGAGGAACGCCTCGACCACCCCGAGGTTGGACAGGGCGTTGCCCACCTTGATGGGGTAGTCGTAGAACTTGCCGTCGTAGAAGATGCGGCTCATGCGGGGTCGGAGGAGGAAGTCCTCCGGGGAGAGCACCTGGTGCCAGAACTCCTCCACCGGCCGCACCTTGGTGAAGAACCGGTGACCGCCGATGTCGAAGCGCCAGCCGTCGCGCTCGACGGTCCGGCTGATCCCTCCGACGACGGTGTCCGCCTCGACGACGACCACCGGGTCACCGGCCTGGGCCAGCTTGTGGGCGGCGGTGAGCCCGGCCGGTCCCCCGCCGATGACCATGACGGGGCCTGCCGGTGTGGTGGCGTGCGCCGCGCCGCGGGCCGGGGAACGATCGCCGTCCGCGCCCGGGGGGCCGGAGGTGTTCGTGGAATGCGGTTCGGGCGTATCGGGTATCGGCACTGCGTCGGGGTCCTCTCGATTCAGCTGCGGTGGGTGGTGGTTCTCTTCTGGTCTCGGCTCGGCGGAGCCCGTCGACGTTTCCGCCGCGTACCCCCGGACCGAACCGTCCGAAACTCGTCGGTCCGGGGATCCCCGCACCGGAGCATCATGTTCGCGGGCCCGCCTCCAACAGGACCGCTGCGGCGTGCCCACCCGACAGGGGCACCCCGCTGATTCAGTGGGCAGTCGCAGGTTAGTTGGTCTCCGGGCCCGAACGGTGGAAACCGGTCGGCCGGGGCATCGGCCGGGGCATCGGTCAGGGCACCACCACCCCGAGGAAGGCCAGCAAGGCGTAGCCGACCAGCCCGGCGCCGGCCACGGCCAGGACGACCAGCTCCACGGCCCGCCGGCTGGTCAGCGTCGACGCGGCGATGACGAGGGGGAAGGCACCGAGCGCGTAGCGCTCGAACGAGTCGAGGTTGGAGCTGGTGACCGACACGGCCACCACGGCGGTGGCAAACGCGGCATAGGAGAGAGGCAGACGGCGGAAGGCCACCACCAGGAGGGCGACGCTCAACACCACCCAGGGGATGTGGAGGGCGCTCCCCACGTGATGCCCGTGCACCACCGAGTCGAGGCTGTGCCACATGGCCGTGAGCGGCACGGTGATGGCGCCGCGGTGGCCGTTCTGCTGCTGGACCCGGAGCGGGAGCCACGGGTCGCCGAACTGCGCCCCGACCCAGCCCAGATAGGCCCCCGTCCCGGCCACCGGGGCGACCACCGCAGCCACGGCGGGCAGCCATCCGCCGAAGGAGGAACGGGCCCGTCGGCCCCGCCACACCTCGATGAGCACGGGCACCACCAACAAGACGCCCACCGGGCGGACCAGCCCGGCAGCCAACCCGGCCGCCGCCGCCCACCACCACCGGCCGGACCGGGCGGCCAGGAAGGTGACGATGGCACACAGCATGAGGGCGGCGTCGGCGTAGCCCAGGACCAGCGAGTAGGCCGACGGGGCCAGGGCCAGCAGCCAGACCGAGCGCCGGGCCAGCCCGGGGTCGGCCAGGTCGTTGCGGACCAGCACCAACAGCGCGGCCAGGGCGGCCAGTGCGCACAGATTGGAGATCACCAGCAGCGCGGTCCCGACGGAGATCCCCGGTATCCAGGCCAGCGCCCGGGCGGCCATGGGGTAGCCGGGTAGAAGCGGACCGACTGCGCCCCGGCGGCGACATAGCCATGACCGGCGATCGCCTCGTACCAGCCGGCGTCCCAGCCCAGCAGCCCCTCGTGCACCCGGAGGTGGGCTCCGGCGTTGCCCGGCCGCGCCACGTTGACCACCAGATGGGCCAGGACCAGGCTGAACGCCACCAGCACCCGGGCCGCCACCCACGCCGGAAGGACCTGGACGACCGCCCGTCCGTACGACCGGGCCATGTCCCGGACCCGCGGACCGCCCCTCGTCGGCGGGGGGTGGGGAGGTGCGCTCTGGGTCAGGCTTCCGTCGACTGTTCGGGATCCGGGCGCGGACATGGGCCGCGCTCAGGGACTGGTCGGTGTGAAGCGCACCATCCACATGGGTTGATAGAACTTGACGGCGTTGCCCATCACCAGCTGCTGGGCCTGGTAGTGGGGGTCCTCCTGCAGGGTCTGGACGATGCCCTCGCACCTGAGGCCGAACCCCTGGTAGCCGCCGCCCCATACCAGGAAGATCTGCCGGCCGGAGCCGGCCATCGACTCGAGGTAGTCGGCGAAGGCCGGTGCCGAGGCCGCCTTGACCGCGGCGGCGTAGTCGACCCAGTTGATGATGGCGGGACCGTTGCGGCGCGGGAAGGTGGTCTGCTGGTAACGGCCCGAGGGCAGGAGCCGGTTGACGGCCGGGCCCAGCTGGTCGGGGCAGTAGGCCACGATGTCGCCCGGCTTCCCGTAGGTGGCGATGGCCGCGGCCACCTGGCCGGCCTGGGTCCGGTTGGTGGTGACGTCGGGGATCGCACCGGCCAGGCCGACCACCACGGCGAGCGAAAGGACGGCCAACCGGACCCGGCGGTCGAGGAAGCTGGTCACCCCCACGGCGACCAGGAGGATGAGCGGGACGAAGACCACCGACGCATACCTGGCGTCGAAGGTGCTCTTGGCCAGCAGCCCACCGGCGAGGGCGGCGGCCAGCGTGCCCAGCACCACGACGGCGAGGGGACGGGTCACCGGGCGGGTACGGATGTCGAGCTCGATGTGACGGCGGTCGGAGGCCATCCCGAACACACCCAACCCGGCCAGTCCGAAGATCATCAGGGCCAGGGCCCGACCCGAGCTCGAGCCCCCGCCGGCGAAGGACGACACGGCGCTGACCATGGAGGCGAAGGTGGCCGTGGTCGCCCACGGGGTCCCGGTGTGGCGGGTCTGGAACCAGAAGGTCGACAGCCAGGGCAGGAAGGTGAGGCATCCGACCACGGTGGCGACGAACGAGGCCCGGGCCCCGGCCCGCCACTCGGGCCGGCCCCGCCACGCCTCCCAGAGCAACCACAGCATGACCGTGCCCACGAGGTAGAGCGACCAGTAATGGGTGTAGAGCAGCAACCCGGTGACCGCGCCCACGGCGATCAGGTTGCCCGGGCGTGGCTGTCGGAGCGAGCGGTCGAGGGCCAGGAATCCGAGGACGGTGAGCAGCGCCACCAGCGAGTACATCCGTGCCTCGGTGTCGTAACGCACGGCGAACGGCGACGAGGCCAGCAACAGGAGCGCGATCCAACCCAGGGTGGTGCCGCCCAGCCGTCTGCCGGCCAGCCAGACCAGCGGGAGGGTGATGACGCCGAAGACCCCGGAGAGCGAACGCACGGCCAGGTCCGACGAACCGAACAGGCTGATCCAGAAGTGGAGCAGGTAGTAGTAGAGCGGGGGTGAGCCGTCCCGGCGCAGGAACCCGGGGATCTCGTGGAGCGGCATGCGGGCGATGTTGACGGTGAGGGCTTCGTCGAGCCACAGATCCGAGGTGGTCCAGAAGCGCAGCACCACCGCCGCCACCAGGACCACGGCCACGGCCACGGCCATCAGTCGCCGGGTCGTCCGGCTGAAGGGCGGTCCTTGCGGATCCTCCGAACCGTGACGGCGCGGTGGGGGGCGGGGAGCCCGCCCCGCCCGAGCGCGGCGGTGGCCCGCCCGCGTCGGTCGGGAGGGCCTCGCCGGTCTCGTCGGTCCCGTCGACCTCGTTTTCCGATCCGGGCGCAGGGGTCTCCACCTCGGTCTCGACGACCGAGGCGGAGGGGGGAGCCACATCCATGGGTGGCATGGTACCCAGCGGCGCGGACGGGGTGCGGGTCCGCCCTCCACCGGCCCGACCCATCCGTGGACCCGGGCACCCCTTGGCGGTAACGTGCCCGCACGATGAGGTCAACCTGTGGCAGAGTGCATCCGTCTTGTGAGCAGCAGTTCTGGCCAACTGGGCAGGGGGAGAAGGATGGGGGATGCCTGTGACATTGGGCAATGAATTGAGTCGTCGTACCTTTTTGTCCCGCAGCATGGCCGCCGGCGGAGCCGTGGCCCTCGGAGCCGGTGCCTCGTCGTTGTTGGCCGGCTGCTCGTCCGGGTCACCGGGTCGACGAGCACGACGGCCGCGGGCGGATCGCCCGGCGTGGGCAAGGGATCACCGGTCCGCGGCGGTGCACTCACCGTCGGGACCATCGCCGAGATCGACGGGTTCTACCCGCCCACCAACCACTGGGACACCAACGGCTTCCTCTACGCCAACACCGTCTACGACCCGCTGATGGCGGTGGCCGCCGACGGCAGCATCCAGCCCTACCTGGCCGAGTCGATGACCGGCAACTCCACCTTCGAGGTGTGGACCATGACGCTGAGGCCGGGCGTCAAGTTCAGCGACGGGTCCCTGCTCACCGCGGCGGTGGTCAAGGCCAACTTCGACGCCCTGTTGGCCTCGCCGTTGAGCGGGCCGGCCCTCAAGCAGGTGGTATCGGTGGACGTCCCCGACACCATGACCGTCGTCTTCACCCTGACCGGCCCCAACCCGACCTTCCCGTCCGGCCTCACCACCCAGGTCGGCTACCCGGTCGGCGAGGCCATGATCCAAAAAGCCGCCGCCGGCGGGTCCGGCACGCTGGTCCCCGTGGGCACCGGGCCGTTCATCTACTCGCAGTGGCAGCCGAACGACTTCTTCACCGCCACCCGCAATCCCAACTACTGGCGCGAGGGTCTCCCCTACCTCGACTCGATCACCTTCAAGCCCATCCCCGACACGGGCCAGCGGGAGTCCACCCTCCGGACGGGCGGGGTCGACATGATCGAGTCGGCCGACCCGACCACGATCACCAACTTCTCGGGCTCGGGTGGTTCGGGCTTCCAACTGGTCGACAGCCAGACCGGGGTCATCGGCCAGCCCACCTTCGCCTTCATCATGCTCAACACGGTGGTCCCTCCGACCGACGACCTCGGTGTCCGCCAGGCGCTGGCCAAGGGCATGGACCAGGCCGAGGTGCAAAAGATCATCGGCGGACCGCCGGCCAAGCCGGCCACCGGGATCTTCACCCCGGGCTCGCCCTACTACAGCGACACCCACTACCCGACCTACGATCCCAGCGGGGCCAAGGAGCTGGTCAACACGTACAAGGCCGCCCACGGGACGCCCGACGCTGAACCTGCTCACCATCCCCGACCCGTTGGAGATCAAGGTGGTCCAGGCCGTCCAGCAGATGTGGGAACAGGTCGGGTTCGATGTGACCCTGTCCGAGGTGGAGCAGGCGACCATCATCGAGGACTTCGTGCTTGGGCAAGTTCCAGGCGGTCACCTCGTACCAGTTCGGGGCGGTCAATCCCGACCTCAACTACGTGTGGTGGAGCACCACCACCATCTCCCCCATCGGACAGATCGGTCTCAACTTCACCAGGCTCGACGATCCGCAGATCGAGTCGGCCATGCTCGAGGGGCGCCACACCACCGACCAGGCCACCCGGGTGAGCGCCTACCGGACGGTCAACGAACGGCTGGCCGCGGACCTGCCCTACCTCTGGATCAGGCAGTACCTCTTCTCGGAGGTGGCCTCGGAGCGGGTCCAGAACTTCAACCACCTGACCCTGCCCAACGGGATGCCCGGGTACAGCTTCGACGAAGGTGTGTTCTTCCCCGTCGAGACCTGGCTCGCCCGATAGCGGGTCGGGCGACCGGATCGACATCGACGGCCCATGGGCAAGTACTTCCTACGACGATTCGTCCAACTGGTGGTGGTGGCCTTCATCATCTCCGTGCTCACCTTCCTGCTCGTCCACCTCCTCCCCGGCGACCCGTCGGTCGTCATCCTCGGGCCGAACGACAACCCCCACAACCGGGCCATCCTCTTCAAACAGCTCGGGCTCAACAAACCGCTCATCCAGCAGTACTTCATCTGGCTGGCGTGCGGTGTTCCACGGGAACCTGGGCCAGTCCTATCTCGACCACGAGCCGGTCACCCACATCATCGCCACCGGGTGGCCCATCGATGTCGAGCTCATCGTCATCTCCCAGGTCATCGCCTTCGCCGTGGCCATCCCGCTGGCCCTGATCACCTCCCGCCGGCCCAACCGGCCCGTCGACAACGTGGCCACCACCACCACCTTCGGGCTGCTGGCCCTCCCGCCCTTCGTCATCGCACCCGTCATGGTGGCCGTCTTCGCCGTCGGCCTGGGATGGTTCCCGGCCACCGGGTACGTGCCCATCACCCAGGACCTGGCCACCAACATCCACGACATGATCCTGCCCTCGCTGGCCATCACCGCCGGTTCGATCGCCGTCTACTACCGGCTGTTCCGGTCCGACCTCATCAGCACGCTGCAGGAGGACTTCATCACCATGGCCCGGTCCAAGGGCCTGTCCAACCGCCGGATCATGTGGCGCCATGCGTTCCGACCGTCGTCCTACTCGTTGCTGGCCGCCGCCGGGGTCAATATCGGCGCCCTCATCGCCGGGACCTTCATCGTCGAGTACCTGTTTGCCATCGACGGCCTCGGGTACTCACTGGTCCAGGCGGTGCAGCAGCGCGACTACCTGGTCGTGCAGGGCATCTCCCTGGTGGTCGCCATCGCCTATGTCGTCCTCCAGTTCATCATCGACTTCGTGTTCACGGTGGTCGATCCGAGGGTGACAAGGGAGTGATCCGTGCCTGACGATCGTGAGCTGAGCGACACCCGGTCCCAGGGCCGGCTGATGAGCGACCAGACCCCCGGCCTCGCTGCCGTGGACGAGATGGTGGTGTCGCGTCCAGCGACCCGCGGACGGGCCCCTCGACCAGGACGACATCCGGGTCACGAAGCCGCTCGGCATCCTGTTCTGGCTGGCGGTGGGATGGGTCGGCACTGATCGTCATCCTGGCCGTCATCGCCAATCTGCTCCCCCTGCCCAACCCCGACTTCCAGAACTACGCGGCCATCAACGCGCCGCCCAGCATCCACCACCTGTTGGGCACCGACGACCTCGGACGTGACCTGCTGAGCCGGGTGATCTACGGGGCCCGGGTGTCCCTCATCGTCGGATTCGTCTCGGTGGCCATCGGCCTGCTGGTGGGAGGCACACTGGGCCTCATCTCGGGCTACAAGGGCGGGAGATTGGACGTGGCCCTCAACGCCGGCTCCTTCGTGCTGCTCGCCTTCCCGGCCATCGTGGCCGTCATCGCCATCGTCGCCTTCTGGGGGCAGACGCTCCCGAAGATCACCCTCATCCTCGGTGTGGCCGTCATCCCGTTGCTGTACCGGGTCGTCCGGGCCTCGAGCCTGGCCTTCGCCAATCGGGACTTCGTGATCGCGGCCAAGACGATGGGGGCCAGCACGTCGCGGATCATCTTCCGCGAGATCCTGCCCAACGTCGTGCCCGTGGCGGTGACCTTCGGGCTCATCACGGTGGCCGGCGTGATCGTGATCGAGGGATCGTTGGCCTTCCTCGGCCTGTCGGTGCCACTCCCCACCCCGTCGTGGGGCAACATCATCTCCGAAGGTGCGTCCAACGGAAATCTCCAGACCAATCCCTACATCATGATCTGGCCCGTCCTCACCATGTTCCTCCTGTTGCTGTCCATCAACCTCATCGGCGATCGCCTGCGCCAGCGCTTCGACATCCGTGAGGGACTCCTGTGACGCCGTTCAAGAGCATCACCGGCAAGGGGCGGGGACACAAGGCGTTCGAGTTCGCCGATGTGGGCGTGCCCGGCGAACCGCTCCTGATGGTCGAGGACCTGCACACGTCGTTCCGCACGGGCAGGGGCACGGTGCGGGCCGTGGACGGGGTCTCGTTGTCGGTGGGCCGGGGGAAGACGCTCGGCATCGTCGGGGAGTCCGGATCCGGGAAGACCGTGCTGTCGCGCTCCATCATGGGTCTGCTCCCCCCTCGCGACGTGATCCGGAGCGGGACAGTCCACTTCGCCGGACACGACCTGACCGCCATGACCCCGAACGAGCTGCGCCAGGTGTGGGGCGCCGAATTGAGCATGATCTTCCAGGACCCGATGACCGCCCTCAATCCGGTGAAGCGGATCGGCAAGCAGATCACCGAGTCGCTCCGCCTGCACCTCGGAATGGACCGTTCCGAGGCCAACGCCAACGCCATCGAACTGCTCCGATCGGTCGGCATCCCCTCGCCCGAGCAGCGGATCCGATGGTATCCGTTCCAGCTGTCGGGGGGCATGCGCCAGCGGGTGATGATCGCCATCGCGTTGGCCTGCGCGCCACGCCTGGTCATGGCGGACGAGCCCACCACCGGGCTGGACGTCACCGTCCAGGCCCAGATCCTCGATCTGCTGGCCGACCTCCAACGCGAGCGCCACATGGCGGTGATCCTGGTCACCCACGACCTCGGGGTGGTGGCCACCCGGGCCGACGACATCGTGGTCATGTACGCCGGGCGGGTCGTCGAGCGTGCCCCCACCCACACCCTCTTCCACGACACCCACATGCCCTACACCCAGGCGCTGATGGACTCCATCCCGCGGCTGTCCGACCCGAGCGGCACCCGGCTGCACGCCATCGCCGGCCGTCCCCCGGACCTGATCCACCCACCCAAGGGCTGCCGGTTCGCACCCCGGTGTCCCTATGTCCAGGACAAGTGCCGGGAGAGCGAGCCGCCGCTGCGCACGGCCGGTTCACCCGACCATCTCTTCGCCTGCTGGTTTCCCCTGGTCAACGGGGTCTCCACCGCGCCCTCCGGTTCCGGTCCCGGCGCCCTCCGGTTCCGGTCCGGCTCCGGTCCGACAACGGCCCGGCGCCTTCTGCCGCTGCCGGAGCGCCGTCCGCCGGAGAGGGCCCCACGCCATGACCGATCTGTCGACCGGATCCGCTCCGCCTGACGGTACCCGCGACGACGTGGTCCTCGACGTGGACAACCTGGTCGTGGAGTTCCGCAGCGGCCGCCAGACCGTCCATGCGGTCTCCGGTGTCAGCTTCTCGGTCAAGGTCGGGGAGACACTGGGTCTGGTCGGCGAGTCGGGCTGTGGGAAGTCCACCACCGGCCGGGCCCTCGTCCAGGTACAGCCGCCGACCTCGGGAGCGGTGACCTATCGGGGGAAGAACCTCAATTCCCTGTCCTCCCGCGAGCTGCGGAGGACCAGGACGAAGATCCAGATGATCTTCCAGGACCCGATCTCGTCGCTCAACCCGCGCCGCCGGGTGCGGGACATCGTGGCCGAGCCGCTCGTCATCTGGCGGCGCGGCGACAAGAAGGAACGGGCGGCCCAGGTCAACGAGATGCTCGAAGCCGTCGGGATCGACCCCGATTCCGCCGGGGACCGCCGCCCCGGGGAGTTCTCCGGCGGCCAGTGTCAACGGATCAGCATCGCCCGGGCGCTGATGGCCGACCCCGAGCTCCTCATCTGCGACGAGCCCGTCTCCGCCCTGGACGTCTCCGTCCAGGCCCAGATCCTCAACCTGATGGCCGACCTCAAGGTCAAGTTCGGCCTCACCGTGGTCTTCATCGCCCACGACCTCGGCGTGGTCAAGAACGTGAGCGACCGGGTGGCGGTGATGTACCTCGGGAAGCTGGTCGAGATCGCCCCGTCCGACGACCTGTACCGGTTCGCCGCCCACCCCTACACGGAAGCGCTTCTGGCATCGATCCCCGAGCCGGACCCGGACCTGCGCACCGATCACAAAGGGCTCTCCGGGGAGCTCCCGTCACCCCTGAACCCACCTTCGGGATGCCGGTTCCGCACCCGGTGCCCGTACGCTCAGGACCGGTGCGCGGCGGAGGAGCCACTCCTGCGCGAGATCGCCCCCGGGCACAAGGTGGCCTGCCACTTCCCCCTCACCGAGAGCAAAGACGGCTCCGAGACCACAGACCCGGAGGCGGCCCAACCCTGACAGGGGTGCGGCCCACTCCTGACAGGGGTGACAGGGGTGGGCCGGACGGCTCAGCCGGCCTGGGTGGCGCCCTCCTCGCCGTGGTCCACGGCGACCTCCGCCGGAACGGGCTGCGGCTCGGGGGCCGCCGCGACAGGCGTCCCCCCCGGAGCAGATTCGGCCGGAGCAGGCTCCACAGAACCGCTCTCCACCGGAGCAGCCTCCGCGGGCGCATCGGCCGCGGGCGCATCGGCCGCCGGCGCATCGGCCGCGGGCGCATCGAGCGCAGCCGTCTCTGCGGGAGCGACGGCATCAGCGGAGGCGTCAGCTGCACCCTCGCCCGTGCCGTGCTCGGCCACGTAGTCGGCCCACGCCGCCTGTGCCTCTGTCTCGGGCGTGAACTCGGCCTCTGCGAACTCGAACGGCCCGACGTAATTGCCCTCGGCGTCGTAGGCATGCTCACCGAACGCCTCGCGGTACTCCTCGGACACCTCGCCGCCCTCGGCCGCCTGCTTGATGGACAGACTGATGCGCCGGCGCTGGAGGTCGATGTCGATGATCTTGACCCACAGCTCCTCGCCCGGAGTGACCACCTGTTCGGGGAGGTCGACATGGTGCCCGGCCATCTCCGAGATGTGCACCAGGCCCTCGATCCCATCGCCGACCTGCACGAACGAGCCGAACGGGACCAGTTTGGTGATCCGCCCGTAGACCAGCTCGCCCACCTGGTGGGAGTTGGCGAACTCCTGCCAGGGATCGGTCTGGGTGGCCTTGAGCGACAGGCTGATCCGCTCCTTCGGGAGATCGACATCGAGCACCTCGACATCGATCTCGTCGCCGACGGACACCACCGAAGAGGGGTGGTCGACGTGCTTCCACGACAACTCGGAGACGTGGACCAACCCGTCCATTCCGCCCAGGTCGACGAAGGCGCCGAAGTTGACCACCGAGGAGACCACACCCCTGCGGCGCTCGCCCGGCTTGAGATTGACGAGGAACTCGCCCCGCTGCTCCTTCTGCGTCTCCTCGAGCCACGCCCGCCGCGAGAGGACGACGTTGTTGCGGTTCCGGTCGAGCTCGATGATCTTCGCCTCGATGGTGCGGCCGACATACGGCTGCAGCTCGCGTACCCGGCGCAGCTCGACCAGTGATGCCGGCAGGAAGCCGCGCAGGCCGATGTCCACGATCAGACCGCCCTTGACCACCTCGATCACCGGTCCGGTGACCACCTCGTCCGCCTCCTTGAGCTTCTCGATGGTGCCCCAGGCCCGCTCGTACTGCGCCCGCTTCTTCGACAGGATCAGCCGACCCTCTTTGTCCTCCTTCTGGAGGACGAGCGCCTCGATGGCCTCGCCCAGGGTCACGATCTCCGAAGGATCGACATCGTTCCGGATGGACAGCTCACGCACCGGGATGACGCCCTCGGACTTGAAGCCGATATCGAGGAGAACCTCGTCACGATCGATCTTGACGACGGTTCCCTCGACGAGGTCACCGTCCTCGAACTCGACGATGGTTCCGGCCATGGCATCCTCGAGGGATGCCCCACCGAGGTCGTCTTCGGTGACGGGGCGGGGGATGTAGACGCCGTTCTCATCGAAGCTGCCCATTGCCTCGGGAGACAACAGGGCTGTGCCCTCGGGTACGACTTGAGTATCGGACATGTAGTAGGTAGCTCGCTTTCCGGACGGATCCACCGGGCCCGCTTCGGGGCTCCGGAGGTGAAGGTGGGCCACAACCGTTGTGGCCGGCGGACAATGATACTTCACCAGTTCGTATGGCGGTACGGGCCAGGTCGAGTGCAACCGTTGGTCACGCCCGCCGCGGACCTCGGTTCGTCCCGGTCAGCCTTCCTTGGCCTCGGCCCACGAGGATCCCCAGGCCATGGCCACCTTCAGGGGAACACTGAGATCGGCCGCGCCGGTCAACGCCCGCTCGGTGAGGGCGGCCACCTCGTCCGCCTCCTCGGGAACCACGTCGACCAGCACCTCGTCGTGGACCTGGAGCACCAGGTCCGAAGCCAACCGGCCTTGTTCGAGTCCGGCATCCAGCCTGATCAGTGCCACCTTGAACAGGTCGGCGGCCAGACCCTGGATGCCCGCGTTCATGGCCTGGCGCTCGGCCGCCTGACGCACCTGGTAGTTGGTCGAGAGCAGATCGGGCAGCGGCCTCCGCCTCCCGAAGGCGGTCACCGTGAACCCGGCCGTGCGGGCCTCGGACACCGCCCGCTCCATGTACTCGCGCACAGAGGGGAAGGCGGTGAAGAACGCCTGGAGGATGGCCTGGGCCTCGTCGACCGGCACGCCAAGCCGTTGGGACAGCCCGTACGCCTCCATGCCGTAGGCCAGGCCGTAGGAGACCATCTTGGCCGTCGAACGCTGGGCATGGGTGACCTCGTCGCGCTCGACGCCGAAGACCTGGGCCGCCACCGTACGGTGGATGTCCTCACCGGCGGCGAAGGCTGCGCTGAGACCGGGGTCCCCGGAGAGGTGGGCGATGGCCCGGAGCTCGACCTGGTCGTAGTCGGCCACCAGCAGACGCCGCCCGGGCGAGGGCACGAACGCCTCGCGGAACCGGCGGCCCTCCACCGTACGGACCGGGATGTTGTGGAGATTGGGCCGGTCGGACGACAACCGCCCGGTGCGGGCCACCGTCTGGCGGAACGTGGCGTGGATACGCCCGTCGTCGGCCACCTCGGCGGCCAGGCTCTCGCCGTAGGTGGACCGGAGCTTCTCGACCTCGCGGTAGCGGAGCAGCGCCTCGATGATGGGGTGCTGGCCGCGCAGGAGCTCGAGGGTCCGCGCATCGGTCGAGAATCCCGTCTTGGTCTTGCGCACCGGCGTGAGGCCCAGCGTCTCGTAGAGCACGGTGCGGAGCTGCGGCACGGAGTTCACCTTGAACGGGGTTCCGGCCAGATCCTGGATGGTCAGCTCCAGGGAAACGCACTCCTCCGCGAGCCCGGCGGCGATCGACCGCAGGACGACCCGGTCGACGGGGATGCCCACCACCTCCATGCGGGCGAGCACCCGGACCAGCGGCTGCTCGATGTCCCGGTAGAGCGCGTCCTCCCCCACCGCGCCCAGTGCCTCGGCCAACGGTGGACGCAACCGGGCCAGCACCGCGGTGAGCCGGATCGCCCGCAGGTCCTCCTCCCCGATACCGTCGTCCCGCTCAGGTCGGTCGGCCGGCTCATCGAGGGCGAAGGTGCCCTGTCCCTTCCCGCCGGTGCCGTCGTCGACGGTCACCTCCAAGAAGCGCGAAGCCAGATCGGCCAGCCGGTAGCGGTCGACGGACGGGTCGAGGAGGTAGGCCACCACCGCGGTGTCCATGGTCAGGCCGACGATGTCGACACCGAGGGGCAGTAGCGACCGCATCATCTCCTTGGCGTCGTGGGCCACCACGCCCACCCCTCCCGGACCGAAGCCGGAGGTCAGAGCCCCGAGGACCGCGGGGTCACCCAGAAGCACGGGCCGGCCGTCGCCATCGGGGCCGAGGTGGACGATGGCCGTCGGCGGATCGCCGGGCGCGGCTTCGCACGAGAGGGTGAGGCTGACGATCGGCGATCGACCCGGATCCCCCGACCATCGGGCGAGAACGGCCACATTGCCGGTCGACGCCGCCGCCGAGGCGAAGATCCGCTCGAGAGCCTCGCGGGCGGCCGTCGTCGTGGTCGGCACCTCCACCTCGGGCTCGGTCAGCCACTCGGGCGTCCCCACGGCGGCTCCACCCGCGGGGCCGACCCCCGGCCCGCCGGCGGCCCCAGCGGAAGGGGCTCCGGGCGAACCGGCCCCGGCCGAACCGGCTCCACTCCCGACCCCCGACCCGCCCGGCGGACCGAAGGCCCCTTCGCCCATCAGGGAGGAGAACCTGGGCCACACCGTGCGGAGCTCGAACTCCTCGAATGTTCCCCTGGCCTCGTCCGCGTCCCAGCCCCCGAGGGTCAACTGGTCGACGTGGACATCGAGGGGGACGTCCCGCACCAGTGGGATCACCTCGGCATTGATCCGCACCTGTTCGGCATGGGCGGCCAGGTTGGCCCGGAGCTTCGGTGGCAGTGCGTCGAGGTGGGCGAGGATGGTGTCGAGGTCGCCGTACTCGTTGACCAGTTTGGCGGCCGTCTTCTCCCCCACGCCGGGAACCCCGGGAAGGTTGTCGGAGGGATCGCCGCGTAGTGCGGCCAGCAGCGGGTACTTCTCCGGCCGCACCCCGGTCCGCTCCTCGATACCGGCCTCGTCGTAGAGGGCGTAGTCGCTCACCCCCCTTCGGTTGTAGAGCACCCGGATGTAGGGGTCCTCGACCAACTGGTATGCGTCCCGGTCGCCGGTGACGATGATCACCGGGTGCTTGCGGTCCCTGGCCTCCGTGGCCAGCGTGGCCAGCACGTCGTCAGCCTCGAAACCCTCGGCCTCGACCACCGGTATGGCCAGGGACCCGAGTACGGACCGGATCATTTCGAACTGGGGCGGGAGGTCGGGTGGGGTGTCGGACCGGCCGCCCTTGTAGTCCTCGGCGATCTCATCGCGGAAGGTTCCGCCGGGAAGGTCGAAGGCCACGGCCAGGCCCACCGGATGATGGTCGCGCACCAGGTTGACCACCATGGAGGTGAACCCGTGCACGGCGTTGGTCACCACACCCTTGCTGGTGGCCAGATCGGGGGGCAGGGCGAAATAGGCCCGGAAGGCGAGGGACATCCCGTCCAGGAGGATCAGGGGACCCGAGGGCACGTCCTTCGCTCCCCCGTCCGGCGGTGAGGCCGCAGGGCGCTTCGTCGCGGAGGGTTTGCCGGCCACGTTCAACAGACAGGTCGCGCTAGGGCGCGAGCGAGCCCTCGAGGACCTGGCGGGCCACATCGATCATCCGGGACCTCGTCCCCATGGCCGTGCGTTGGATGAACCCGAACGCCTCCGTCTCGGACATCCCGGCCCGGTCCATCAGCACGGTCTTCGCCCCGTCGACCAATCGCCGCGTCTCGAGCTTGTCCTCGGCGCTGACCGGGTGATCGGAATTCCCGTCGGCGGAGGCCTGCGCGCCTCGGCGTCGATGGCCCACTCCTGCTCGCAGCGGGCCACGGCCTGGTCGATGGCCGGAATGAGCTCGATCCGCTGGAACGGCTTGACCAGGTAGGCGGCCACACCGGCCTCGCGCGCCTCGTCGATGAGGTTCCGCTGGCTGAACGCGGTCAGGATGAGGACAGCCACCTTCATGCCCAGATCCCGGATGGAGCGGGCCGCGGCCAGCCCGTCGGAGCCCGGCATCTTCACGTCGAGGATCACGAGATCGGGCTGGTGCTGACGGACGAGCTCGACTGCCTCGTCCCCCCGGCCCGTCTCCCCGACCACGTCGTACCCCTCGTCCTGGAGGATCTCCTTCAGGTCGAGACGGATGATCGCCTCGTCCTCCGCGATGACCACTCGCCTGCTCATGGTTGTCGGGGTCCTTCCAAAACCGGTGTCGACAGCATCGGTGGACGCCGTCGGTTGGGTGGATGCCGTCGGTTGGGTGGATGCCGTCGGTTGACAGTATGGAGTCGGTTGACAGTATGGAGTCGGTTGACAGTATGCCGTCGGTGGAGAGTATGCCGTCGGTTGACAGTACGGAGTCGGTGCGGCCGTCGGGCGATCAACCGGGACCGACCACAAGACGGTCGAGCAGCTCGTCCTGCCTGCGCTCGAGCTCGGCGATCCGGTCGAGGAGGGCTTGGCGCGTCTGGCGCATGGCGGTGGCGTGCCGGCTGGCCTCGTCGTGCTCCTTGGACGCCACCGGGGTCTCTGCCACCAGCGCCCTCAGGCGGGTGTCGTCGGCGATCTCGTTGACCACCACCAACTGCTCGTCGAGCACGGCCAACTCGGTCCGGGCGCGGACCAACCGATCGTGGGCATCACTGAGGCGACGTTCGACGATGGCACGATGCATGGGGGGCAATTCTACGCACGGCAGGAGTGTCGTCATGCACAACCCGGGACCCGGCCCCGAAAAGTCCGAAGAAGCTGGTCATCGCGGTGTTCACCGACCGTCGGCCTCGATCCGGCGCCGCTCCACGCACCGCTGCTCGAGGATCGCCAGATCGGGCGCACTCCCGAGCCCGCCGCCGGCCGGGGGCAGGACACACAGGGCGCCGCCCGGCCCTGATCGGGCCGGGACGGTCCCGGGGGCCGGATCCACCTCGAGGTACGACCCCGCCGGGCTCAGGTCGCCCGGCCAGGCGAAGCCGGGGAGGGCGGCCAGCGTGGCGTTCACCCCGCGGGCGTAGCCGGACTCGAACATCCCCCCCATCCACAGCGGGACGGCGGCGTCGGTACACGACTGCACCAGATCCAATGCCGCTCCCAAGCCTCCCAGCCGGGCGGGTTTGATGCAGACGACCGAGCAGGCCCCCATGGCCAGGGCCCGGCGGGCGGCACCCGCCGAGTCGATGCTCTCGTCAAGGCAGACCGGCGTGGTCATCTGCCCGGCCAGGCGACGGTGGCTGTCCAGATCGCCGCGGTCGAAGGGTTGCTCGAGGCACAACAGCCCGAACCGGTCGATACCGGTGAGGTACCCGATGTCGGAACTGGTGTAGCTGCCGTTGGCGTCGGCCTGCACTCGCAGGGCAGGAATCTCCCGGTTCAACGCCTCGATCGCCTCGAAGTCCCATCCGGGCCCGATCTTGATCTTGACCCTGGTGAATCCCTCGTCGGCAAGCCTGGCCGCCTCGGCCACCAGGGAGCTGACCGAGCCGAACTGCCCCAGGACAGCACCGATGGGGACGGGCCGGCCCTCCACGCCGAGCACCCGGGCCAGGGACCGGCCCTCGGCCCGAAGGTGCGCGTCGACCACAGCCATCTCGAGCGCGGCGAAGGCGAGCGGGGCGCCGGGCGCGGTCCGTCGGATCGAGGCAAGTTCCGACGGCTTCGGCACCAGAGTACCCGCCCGGGCCGCCCCGGCCACGAGGGCGGGAACCAGCGACCGTTCGAGCGTGGCCAGCGCGGACGCCGCATCTTCGTCGTCATAGGTGGAATCGGCCAGGGCTGCACACTCCCCCCAGCCCTGGATGGGTGATCCGCCGGCGTGGCCGTGCAGCTGCACCAGCACCAAGGGCCGACTCCTGTGCTCGCCCCTTGCCGTCCGGACGGGATGGGCGAACCCGGCGTCCACCAACCACAGCTCGACGGCATCCAGTGTCAGCCCGGACTCGGACCCGACCGATGCCCAGGTCCGTCGCAGGCTGCCCTGGTCGCCGTCGATCGCCACCTCCGAAGACTACGGGCAGCCGTTCGCGACGGTCCCGATCCACGCGGGAGTGGAAGTAGGCTGCGCCCCCACCAGCCCGGGTGGCGGAATGGCAGACGCGATGGACTCAAAATCCATTGTCCGAAAGGGCGTGCGGGTTCGAATCCCGCCCCGGGCACTCGGGTTTTATGACGTTATCGCAGGCGAGGGCGCTGTGACTAGGGAATGAAAGGCAATGAAATGCCGCCCGTGGTAACAACGCGGTAACAAGCCCGTGGCCTGCACTGTGGTCTGCCCCGTGTCACTTCCGGGCCTGTGGATAGCTCGTGAACTAACACGAGTGGGCCACCCTTCCGGCGCTCAACCTGGACGACAACCGACCACCTTTCGCCGGGTCCCCGTACGCGACGCAGCCCCTGGTCAAATGCCAGGGGCTGCGTCGAACGCTGCGGACTTTCGCAGGTTGTTCTGTCTTGGATGCTGTACCTACCTAGACCTTGATCTTCTGTCCTGGCAGGAGGGTGACAGTCTTGGCCTTTGTATTCTCGCAAACGAGCAAGGTCGCCACTTGGCCCTTCGGGATCGACTTCAAAGCCTTACCCGTGCCGCCAGTAGTCGTGGACGTTTCCTTGATTTCGATCCCGGGCGACTTGCACTTGTTCGGCGTCACAGCCTTGTCGGTGTACTTGGACGTCGTGGTCCCGGTCCCGTTCCATGTGACCACCGTGGTGCTCTTCGTAATATTGGTCTTGATCGTTCCCTTGCCTCCAGTATTCGCAGTGTCATTGCAGCCAGTGAGTTTCCCGGTACCGGTTATGTTCGCACTGAACCCAGTGCAGGTCACCGTCGGCGCACTTGCACCTGCAACCCCCGTCGCAAAAAAGCCTACAGAGCCAAGCGAACCTGCTGCCACCATCGCCGCGATAGCGGCAAAACGTGCTGGTAGATGACGTCGCATACTTGATGTTCCCCCTTTGGGATGTTCGTGTCGCCGAGACCCACTTTTGGCTCTCGGTACTCAAGAACGACAATCCCGCCCGATTCGTTACAGCTGCTGAGATCGCCACTCTTGGTAGGCGCTCCGCCGCTCTGAGCAGCAGTCCTGTCCGATCTGACCGCACCGAATCTTCAATCAAGCCGAGGGGATCATCCAAGGACAAGCGCCCCCAAATACCTGTTATGCACCGACCTCCGGCCTGTTAGGAATCCACCATGGCAGCCACCGCTGAGGCGGCCTGTGCGCCCGCCTCTTGGAGGAGGTGACCGTACCGGTCGAGGCTGAACACGGCGGAGTGGTGGCCAAGCCGATGGGCGATCAGGGCTCCCCCGCTGCGATCAGGTGGGCGACGTGGGTGTGGCGGAGGTCATGGAACCGGATCCGAGGGAGCCCGCTCCTCGCCACCCGCCGGTTGAACACCTGGGCCACTGACTCGGGATCGAGCGGGCTGCCGTCAGGCCCGGTGAACACGAGGTCGTGGTCGTTCGACCATCCCGCGCCCATGGCGAGCTTGTGCTCTTTCTGTCGAGCCTGCCGGGCCTTGAGCACGGCCACGGTCTGAGGGTCGAGGTCGATAGACCTCCGTCCCTTGTCCGTCTTGGGGTCGGAGAACTGGCGGCCACCATCGGGGGCTCCTGTGGTGCGGACCTGCCGCGGCCTGACGCTGCTACGCGCTTTGCCGGACCTGCCGACCCTGCCGGGGCCTGACGCTGCTACGCGCTTTGCCGACCCTGCCGGGGACTACAGGCCCTACCGGGGAACGAAGACCCGGAGCCGGAAGCTCTCGCCGGGGTCATGCTGGAACGACGCTCGACAGGTCAGCGGGTACTCGAACCCGGCTGCCTTTTCGACCAGCGGGTACCGGCCGGTGAGGCGTCCCACCCGGCGGCCGCCGAGCTGCACGTCCAGCCGGCCGACCCGGGGGACAAGAGTGGCGGTGGTCAGGTGCTCTGCTCCTTTGGACATGGAGCGCCCGGCCCCGTCGGCCAACGCCGCCTCCAGCCCGTCGGCCCCCTCGCTATCCAGGACCACCTGCTCGCCCGGTCCGGCCGGGGGGAGGAACGGGTCCCCGAGCCGCCGGGGTCGGGGGGCGCCGTGGATGAGCAGCCGCGGGGCGACGGGGCCCGGCGTGGCCGAGATCCGGCAGATGGCCCGCTTCCCGGCCCCGTGGAGCTCCCCTACGGCCTGCCTGTAGTCCTCGGCGATCCGGTGGGGCACATTGCCCACGGCGATGCCTCCGACCACCAGATTCACCGGTTCGGAGAACTCGCCTTTCGGGCCCACCACCAGCTCGGCCATGAGCAGTGGGCCCCAGAAGTTCATGATCACGGCCAGCTCGGCCTTGTAGAAGTTCACGCCCACCACGCCCGGTCCCGATGGCGATTCGCTGAGCGTCGGCCAGGCCAGCCAGTCAGCGGAGATACGTGGCGCTGCGGCCCTCGGTGGTGTGACCGGATTGGGTGGGCCGAGCGGACTCGGTGATGGTGTGGCCGGATTGGGTACAGCCGCCGACAACGGCGCCCGCACCGGTCCAACCCCTGTTCGCCGGACCGCCGAGGTCATCGACACAGCCGCCACCGCCTGCCGCCGCTTCTTCTTGCTGAACACGTTTGGAATCGTAGAAAACTATCGGTCGGCGTGCTCAGTGGATCTTGGCCCGACCCATCGAGACGGCGGGCCGGGGGAGAACGCTGCCGGGAACCCCCTCATCCGCCCACCGCCGTGCCACACTTGACCCGCCACCGTGGCCGGATTCGGCCGAGAGCATTCGAGAGGAGTCGGTAGGTGCTGGCCTTTACCTTCCCGGGACAGGGATCACAGCGGTCCGGGATGGGTCATGCATGGGTCGAGCACCCGTCCTGGGAGGTGGCCGCCGAGGCATCGGACATCGCCGGGCGCGACCTCACCGCCTTGCTGCTCGAGGCCCCGATGGAAGAACTGACCCGCACGGCCAACGCCCAGCTGGCCACGTTCGTGATGAGCCTGGTGGTCCTCGATGCCGTCGAGCGCCTCGGCCTGTTCCCCGCCGCGTGTGCCGGGCACAGTCTGGGTGAGTACACGGCCCTGGTCGCGTCGGGCGCCCTCTCCCTCTCCGACGGGACCAAGCTGGTGATCGAGCGCGGAGACGCCATGCAGGCGGCGGCCGACGAGCACCCCGGCACCATGGCCGCCCTCATCGGGATCGCCGACGAGGACGCCGACGCAGCCTGCCAACGAGCGGAGGACGAGGTCTGGGTGGCGAACTACAACGCACCGGGCCAAGTGGTCATCGCCGGCACGGTGCAGGGGATCACGTCGGCCACCGAACGGGCCAAGGAGCTCGGTGCCCGCAAGGTGCTGCCCATTCCCGTATCGGGTGCATTCCACACCCAGCTCATGCTCCCCGCCCGGTCGCGGCTCCGCCGGACGCTGGACGCCGTCGAGTTCCACTCCCCCGAGGTTCCGGTCATGGCCAATGTCGACGCCAGGGTGCACACCGACCCGGCCGAATGGCCGGCGCTGCTCTCGGCGCAGCTGTGCAGCCCGGTCCGGTGGCGACAGACGCTCGAAGCCCTGGGAGGGAGGGGGGCGACCCTCATCGCCGAGCTGGGCCCCGGAGGCGTTCTCACCGGCATGGTGCGACGGACCATCCCCGACGTGCGGGGTGTGGCCGTCGCCGTCCCTGCCGACCTCGACAAGCTGATGGACACGCTGGCCGGCACCGACGAGTGGACGGCATCGGGTCCCGCACATCAAGGTGAGCATCTCTACACCTCAGAAAGGGTCATCGTGAGCCCGACGCCCGGCGTGTTCGAACCCGACGTCAACCTGGCCGCGCTGGAGAGCACGGCGCTGGCCGAGGCCACCGCCGCCCCGGGCAGCGGGCAGGGGACGGAGCCCGGGTCGGTCCTGGCCGTCGGCGACCGGGTGGGCACCGTCGGACTGACCGATGTGCGGACGCCGTTCGACGGCATCCTGGTCCGGTGGCTGGCCGTCCGGGGTGAGCGGGTGGTCGAGGGCCAGCCCGTGGCCTGGATCCGCACCGCCGGGAGCACGTCGTGAGCGATGACCAGGCCGTTGCCGGGCGAAGGTCGGGTGGTCCTGGTGACCGGGGGGACCCGTGGCATCGGGTGGGCCAGTGCCCGGTGGTTCCTCGACCACGGGGACCGGGTGGCGGTGACGTCACGATCGGGAGCGGTCGAAGGCGACGCCGGAGGCGACGCGGGTCCGGCGCCGGGCCTGGCGCCGACCGATTCCTGGCGCTGGCCTGCGACGTGACCGATCCGGACCAGGTCGACGCGGCGTTCGACACCATCGAGGAGACCTGGGGACCGGTCGAGGTCCTGGTGGCCAACGCCGGCGTCACCCGCGACACGCTGGTGCTGCGCATGGGAGAGGACGCCTGGTCCGAGGTCATCGACACCAATCTGTCCGGCGTGTTCCGGGTGACCAAGCGGGCCCTGGCCAAGATGATCCGGCTCCATCGTGGCCGGGTGATCATGGTCTCGTCGGTAGGTGCCTTCATCGGTTCGCCGGGACAGGCCAACTACGCCGCCTCCAAGGCCGGCCTGGTCGGGATGGCCCGTTCGATGGCCCGTGAAGTGGCCAGCCGTTCCATCACGGTCAACGTGATTGCTCCGGGCCTGGTCGAAACGAATATGCTCGCGGCTCTCGGAGAGGAACGACGAACCGAATTCCAATCCCAGGTGCCGTTGGGCCGGGTGGCCCGGCCTGAGGAGATCGCAGAGGCCATCGGGTTTCTCGCCTCGGCCGGGGCGGGCTACATCACCGGCGCTGTCCTCCCCGTCGACGGTGGTCTGGGCATGGGTCTGTGACAGGGGCCGTCACGATCCGGGCAGATCGAGCAGTCGGAGCAGTCCAGGTAGGGCGAGTAGTGCCAGGTAACCGAGCAGTGCCAGAGAAGAATCCATGACCAAAGGAGCAAGTGCGTGAGTGAAGACGAGGCATTCGAGAAGTTCAAGGAGTGCGCGGTCGAGGTACTCCAGGTGCCTGCGGACAAGGTGACCAGGGAGGCGCGGTTCGCCGAGGACCTCGATGCGGACAGCCTCGACCTGGTCGAATTGGTGATGGCTCTCGAGGAGACGTTCGACGTCTCGGTGGAGGAGACCGAGCTCGAGGGGATCGAGACCATCGGCCAGGCCTTCGACCTGATCACCGCCAAGCTCTGATGCTGCTGGGCATCGGCCCCGATGGCCCGGTCGCCGGGCGGCGGGTGGCCATCACCGGCATGGGGGTCGTCTCATGCTGCGGTGTCGGGCACCGACGCGCTGTGGGCCGGGCTCAACGGGCCACCCCCCGCCGGCGAGCGTCGGGTCCCCGACTTCGATCCCGAGCGCTGGGTCACCGCCAAAGAGGCCCGCCAGCTCGACCGGTTCGCCCAGTTCGCCGTGGCCGTGGCGGCCATGGCCCTCGACGACGCCGGGGAGATCAATGCCGATCCCGGGCGGTCGGGCGTCGTCATGGGAACCGGCGTGGGGGGGCTCGAGACGCTCGAGACCCAGATCCTCATCTTCGGCGAGAAGGGACCGCGCCGGGTCTCCCCCCGCCTGGTGCCGATGATGATGTCGAATGCCGGCGCCGCCTCCATCTCCATCCGGCTCGGATGGCACGGGCCCTCGGAGACGGTGACCACGGCGTGCGCGGCCGGGGCCCACAGCATCGGGCACGCGGCCAGGCTGGTGGCGTCGGGTCGCTGCGATGTGGCCATCGGCGGTGCGGCCGAAGCCGGCATGACCGGTGTGGGCATGGCCGCCTTCGCCAACATGACCGCCCTGTCCACCTCGGGCGTCTCGCGACCGTTCGACGCCCGACGCGACGGTTTCGTCATCACCGAGGGTGCCGGTGCCCTGGTCCTCGAGGCCTGGGACCATGCCGTGGCCCGCGGGGCCAGGATCTACGGGGAGCTGGCCGGTTCGGCGAGCACGGCGGACGCCCACCACATCACGGCACCGATCCCGGGCGGATCCGGGCGCCGCCGCCTGCATGGACCTGGCCATGGAGGACGCCGCGGTCACGCCCGACCAGATCGGCCACATCAACGCCCACGGCACGTCGACACCCTTCAACGACCGGGCCGAGGCGGACGCCATCGCCAAGGTGTTCGGAGCCACCTCCCCTCCGGTGACCTCGACCAAGGGGATCACCGGACACGGGCTGGGCGCCGTGCGGAGCCATCGAGGCGGTGGCCGTCGTCCTGAGCATCGGGCATCGGCTCATCCCGCCGACCTCCGGCTACGAGCAGCCCGACCCCGACATCCACCTCGACGTGGTGGCCGGCTCCGCCCGGCCCTGGGACCCTGCGCCCGTCCTCTCCAACTCCTTCGGCTTCGGTGGCCACAACGGCTGCCTGGTGATCTCACCGTCATAGGCCCGGACCCGACGTCCGACCGTGCGCCGGCGACCGGTCGCCGACCGTCTGGCCGGTGCTCCGGCGACCGCACCGCGGACCGGATGCCCGCCGCGCCCCCTACCGTTGAGTCGACATGGTTGAGCAACTGACCCGTTCCGAGCCCGTCCCCGAGCGGGGCGCACGCCCCGATCTGGCCATCGGCGCGTTCACCCCCGACGGCCCGTGGACGGTGGACCCGGCGGCCATGCCGTGGCGCTTCCCGGCCGAGACCGGCGGCGACATCGACAACCTGCGACGCGACGCGGCCACCCTGGCCCGCCAGTTGGTGGCCCCCGAGCGCCTGCCCTCGGCGGCGAGGGTGATGGCCGTTGGGGTGCGGCTCGGGCTGGCCCTCCTCGGCTGGGGGCTACGCGACCGGGGCACGCCGACCTCGAGGTCAGGGCTCTCCCGGCGGCTGCGCCCGGCATTCGAGCGCCTGGGTCCCACCTATATCAAACTCGGCCAGATCATCTCGTCGGGCGAGGGGATCTTTCCCGAGGAGCTGGTCGACGAGTTCCGGCTGCTGCGCGACCGGGTCCCGCCCGAGCCCTTCTCGACGGTGCGCAGGACCATCGAGGAGGACCTCGGACGGCCGCTGGCCGAGGTGTTCGTGTCGTTCGACCGCGTGCCCATCGCGTCGGCCTCGATCGCCCAGGTGCACGCGGCCACATTGCGGACCGGCGAACGGGTCGTGGTCAAGGTTCAGCGTCGCACCGTGGCCTCCCTGGTCCGGCTGGACATCGCGGCCATGTCGTGGATCGCCCCCCTGCTGGTGGGGCGCATCCCGATCACCGCCCTGACCAATCCCCCGGCCCTGGTCGAGCTGTTCGCGGAGACGATCGTCGAGGAGCTCGATTTCCGGCTCGAGGCGCAGAACATGTTGGACATCGCCAAGGTGTTCGCGGTCACCGGCGAACGGTTCATCGTGGTGCCACGGCCCCACCCCGAGCTGGTGACCAGACGGGTCCTGGTCATGGAGCAGCTGCATGGCTTCACCTGGGGCAACGCCGATGGCATGCGGGCCGCGGGCATCGACACCGCCGCCGTGCTGCGGTCGAGCCTGATCGCCTTCCTCGAGGGCGCCCTCCTGTACGGGGTCTTCCACGGAGATCTGCACGGCGGGAACCTGATGGTGCAGCGTGACGGCACGGTGGCGCTGCTGGACTTCGGGATCACCGGCCGCCTCGACGAGCGGAAGCGGCTGGCCTTCCTCCGCCTGCAGATGGGGGCCACCACCAACAACCTGGAGGTCCAGGTCGAGGCCTTGCGGGACCTCGGGGCGTTGCCGGCGGACTCCGATGTGACCGCGGTCATCCGCGACCTCGGTCTCGACCGGCCAGCCCTCGACCCCACCACGCTGACCGCGGACGAGATGGTGGACGAACTGCGCGAGGTGACCAAGGCGCTCCTCGGCTACGGTGCCCGGCTGCCCAAGGAGCTGATGCTCTTCGTCAAGGACATCCTCTTCCTCAACGGCTCGATGGCCACGCTGGCGCCGGACGTCGACATCCTGGGCGAGATCCTGGCCGTGGTCACCTACTTCACCGAGCGGCACGGCGAGCGGATCGCCCGGGACATCGGCGTCGAGCTCCTCGAGAGCCCGGTCGACCTCGACGGCTATCGCGCCGCCATGGGATTCACCGAGGAGAACGAATCGATCACCTTCCGGGACCTCCAGGAGCGCCGGGAGCTGATCCGACGCCGGTTGGAGCAGCGGGCCGACAGCCGGAGCCGCCGTTCGTTCGCCAAGGCCCTCTACCGACTCATCCGGCCCGACCGGTGATCATCTCCGTCGTACCGGCCCCGGCCGGTGTTGCGACGGAGCCCGGTCCGATCCCGGTTCAACCGGCGTCGAGCGCGCGACGCAGCGAGGAGACGAACTCGGCGGCTCCGTCGGGCCCCTCCCCCTCCAGAAGACGCCGGACGAGGGCCGATCCGACCACCACCCCGTCGGCCACCTGGCAGACCTCGACGGCCTGTTCAGGGGTGGACACCCCGATCCCCACGCACACCGGCAGTTCGGTGACGGCGCCGATCCGCTCGGCCACCTCGCGGGCCGAATCGGCCAGCACGGCCTGCTCGCCCGGTGACTCCCATCCGTCCGACGGCGTAGACGAAGCCGCGGGACCGGTCGCAGATGGCCCGGATCCGGTCGGAGGGAGTCGACGGTGCCACCAGCAGGACGGTGGCCACGTCGGCCCCGTCGGCGGCCTCCGACCAGGGTCCGATCTCCTCCAGCGGGAGGTCGGGGATGATCGCGCCGGAGACACCCGACTCGGCCATCATCCCGGCGATCCGGGCGTGCCCCGCCCGGTAGATGAGGTTGTAGTAGGTCATCACCACCAGGGGCACGCCCACGTCGATCCGGCTCAGGTCGGCCAGGATCCCGTCGGGCGTGGTGCCCCGCTCGAGGGCCCGAAGCGACGCCTCCTGGATGGTGGGACCGTCGATCATCGGGTCCGAGAAGGGGATCCCCACCTCGATGGCGTCGGCCCCCGCCCCGGCGAGCGCCTCGACGGTGAGCAGCCAGCCGTCGTCCATGCCGCCGGTCACGTACGGGACCAGCAACTTGTGGCCGGCATCGCGCCGGGCCACCAAGACCGATTCCAGGCGGCCCGGGCGGTGGGCGACCACCGTCTTGGTCCCGGGCCGCTGGTCCCCGGGGCCGGGCCCGAACTCCGTCACGAGCCGGCCCGCAGTACGTCACGGACCTGGGCCACGTCCTTGTCGCCGCGTCCCGACAGGTTGACCAGCACCGTCGAGCCCGCGGGCAGCGCCGGTGTGCCCGCAGTGGCGATCACCCAGGCAATGGCGTGGGCCGACTCGAGGGCGGGGATGATCCCCTCGGTCCGGGCCAGCCGCTGGAAGGCCTCGATCACCGGCTGATCACCGGCCGTCTCGTAGCGGGCCCGGCCCAGCTCGCCCAGGTAGGCGTGCTCGGGCCCGATTCCCGGGTAGTCGAGGCCGGCCGAGATGGACTGGGCCTCGAGGATCTGGCCGGCTTCGTCCTGCATGAGGGCGCTCCGCATGCCGTGGAGCACACCCGGGTATGCCCGTGGTCATCGCCGACCCGCCGGCCGCCTCGACGGCCACCAACGCCGACACCGTGTCGTCGGCGAACCCGGCGAAGATCCCCGCCGCGTTGGAGCCGCCACCCGCACAGGCCACGACCACGTCGGGGTCGTCGCCGCCGAGGAGGACGCGGCACTGCTCCCGGGCCTCGTCGCCGATGACCCGCTGGAACTCCCTGACCATCCACGGATAGGGATGCGGGCCCATCACCGAACCCAGGCAGTAATGGGTGTCACCGACCGACGCCACCCAGTCGCGTAGGGCCTCGTTGACAGCGTCCTTCAGCGTCCGGCTGCCACTCGAGACCGGCCGCACCTCGGCGCCCAACAGCTCCATCCGGAACACGTTGAGCTCCTGGCGTCGCATGTCCACCTCGCCCATGTAGACCACGCAGGTCATGCCGAGCAGGGCCGCCGCGGTGGCGGTGGCCACGCCGTGCTGCCCGGCGCCGGTCTCGGCGATCAGCCGGTTCTTCCCCATGCGCCGGGCCAACAGCCCTTGGCCGATGACGTTGTTGAGCTTGTGCGAGCCGGTGTGGGCCAGGTCCTCCCGCTTGAGCAGGATGCGCACGCCGAGCTCGGTGGAGAGCCGGTCGCAGACGGTGACCGGCGTGGGACGGCCGCCGTAGTGACGGAGGACACCGTCGAACTCGGTGCGGAAGGACGGGTCGACCCAGGCCGAGCGGAAGGCCGCCTCCAGCTCCAGGCATGCCGGAACCAGCGACTCGGGGACGTAGCGCCCACCGAAGCGACCGAACCGGCCGGTCGGGCCGGGATCCCCCATGATCTCGGGGGCCACTACTCGCTCTGCCAATCGAACAGGCCAGAGGCCTCGGCGCCGGCGCCGTCGGCTCCGCCGTCGAGCGGGTCCCCGACGTACCCGCGGTCGGCGGCCGCAGCCGCCCGGGCCGCCTCGTGCGCGGCCGAGATGAACTCGCGCAGCCTGCCCGGATCCTTGACTCCGGGCGAGGCCTCGACCCCACTGCACACATCGACACCCCAGGGATGGAGATGGGCGATGGCGGCACCCACATTCTCCGGTCGCAGGCCTCCCGACACGATCAGCCGGCGCGGATCGACCACCCCTTCGGCCAGGCGCCAGTCGAACAGCTCGCCCGATCCGGGACTTGCCCCGTCGATCATCAACACCTGGGCCCCGTACTCGGCGAACCGTTCGATCCTGCGGTTGCCGGCCGGGAAGGCCTTGATGGTCAGACCCACCCGGTCGGCGATCCATCGGGTGTCGTCGATGGACTCGACCCCGTGGAGCTGGACCGCCCGCAGTCCGATCTGGTTGGCGATCTCGATGACCCGTTTGGGCGCCTCGTCCCGGAAGACCCCGACCGTCATCGTCTCGTATGGGATGCGCTTCACGATGTCGGCGACCGCCGACGGTGCCATCTGGCGCGGCGACGGGGCAAAGACGAACCCGACCGCCGAGGCCCCCATGCCCACGGCCAGCAGGGCGTCGGCCTCGGTGGTCACCCCGCAGATCTTCACGAACACGTCGCCGACCTCCGCACCTCCGTCGAAGGAGATCACCGGACCGCCCTGAGCAGGTCGGCGATGGCGTCCTGCCGGGCGCGCGAACGGATCAGGGTCTCCCCCACCAGCACGGCCCGGTACCCGGCACCGGCCAACGCGGCCACGTCGTCGGCGTTGCGGATCCCCGACTCGGCCACCGCCACCACCTCGGCCGGGATCGAGCCACCGAGAGCCAGGGCGCGCTCGCGATCGACCTCGAAGGTGCGGAGGTCGCGTTGGTTCACGCCGATCATGCGGGCCCCGGCGCCCAGGGCTCGCTTGAGCTCGAGCTCGTCATGCACTTCGACCAACGCTGTCAGCGACAACCGTTCCGACAGGAGGAGCAGGGACTTCAGCTCACCATCGCCGAGCGCGGCCACGATCAGCAGGACGGCGTCGGCGCCCATGGTGCGGGCATCGCACACGTCGAGGGCGCTCACCGTGAAGTCCTTCCGCAGGACGGGAAGCGAGCAGGCGGAACGGGCCGATCCGAGGTCCTCGACACTACCTCCGAAGAACTCTCGGTCGGTGAGGACGGAGAGGCAGGCGGCACCACCGGCTTCGTACTCCATGGCGACCGCGGCTGGATCGAGATCGGGATCGAGATCGCCCTTGGACGGCGACCGGCGCTTGACCTCTGCGATCACCGCCATCCCGTCGCGGGTCGACGCGGTCATGATGGCATCGTCGAACGACCGGATGGGTCCGGCGGATCCGGCCGCCTCGACGGCCGCGTCGAGGTCGCGGAGGTCCGTGGCCGCACGCGCCCGATGGGCGGCGAGGATGGAGTCCAGGTACGCCGGCATGGCCTTTGCAGCCTACCGGGGTGGTCGTGGGCCCCGGTGACCGACCCGGTGGCGGATGACTGGGTCACAATGGCACGGCCGGATGACTGCGTCACAATGGCACGACGGGGTCAGGCTGGCCGGGTGGGAGGTTTCCCTGGGCCCGGCTGCGTCCTCGGGCCTGCCGGTTCGCCGGGGACGGGCTGATTCCGGTGGGGCCGCTATCACTACGAACGGGAGATCCAATGGATGACGTGATTCTCATCACCGGGGCGTCGGCGGGAATCGGCAAGGCCTGTGCCGACCGCCAACACGCCCGGGGATGGAAGGTGGTCGGGGCCAGCAGGCGGGGCGTCTCCTCGGGAGGTTGGGCGCCCTTGGTGATGGACGTCGACAGCGACACCTCGGTCGCCTCCGGCGTCGAGGCGCTGCTGGGCGAGCACGGTCGGCTGGACGCCGTGGTGGCCTGTGCCGGTTGGGGGCTGGCCGGGGCGGCCGAGCAGACCCCCATCGGTGACGCGAAGGACCAGATGGAGACCAATTTCTGGGGGGCGGTGCGGGTGGTGCAACAGGCACTACCGGTCATGCGCAGACAGGGCCGGGGCCGGATCGTCCTGATCAGCTCGATCGGTGGGATCATCGGCATCCCCTTCCAGTCCTTCTACAGCGCCAGCAAATTCGCCATGGAGGGGTACGGCGAATCGCTGGCCTACGAGGTGGAACCGTTCGGCATCCAGGTCACTCTGGTCGAGCCGGGAAATGTCCGTACCGACTTCACCCAGAACCGGCGCGACGTGGCTGTGACGGATGACGACGACGCCTACAGGACGGCCACGGCCAAAGCGGTGGGGACCATGATCGAGGACGAGGCCAACGGTGTGCCGCCCGACGACGTGGCCGCGGTCGTCCAGCGTGCGCTCGAGGCCAGACGCGCACCCCGGCGGATGTCGGTGGGCAAGTTCGACGAGCGGATCGGGATCATGGGCAAGCGGCTGCTGCCGTACCGGCTGTTCGAGCGGGCGGCCAAGGGTAGCCTCGGCGTCTGACGCCTCTGCCACCGAGGACGAGGCGTGCAAGGAGGCAGGGCATGGCCAACCCGCTGGGCCCGCTGGGCCCCGCAGACGAGCGCTTCGACCACCAGATCGCCGACACGTTCGCGACGGTCGGCCTCAGTGACCCGTCCTGGACGGAGAAGGTCTGCGCCATGGCGGCGCGACGGGACGGGAGCCTGCAGCTGGGGTTCGGCATGGGCAAATACACCAACCGCAACGTGCTCGACGGCTACGCCGGCCTGTCGCGGGGCGCGGAGCAGATCACCGTCCGGGGAAGCCGCCGGCTCTTCCCCCGGTTCGACGACTCATCGGTCGGACCCATCCACTACGAAGTGCTCGAACCAATGAAGCGGGTGCGATTCGTCCTCGATCCGAACCCGTGCCAGCCGTTGGCGTTCGACTGGGTCTTCGAGGGTGTGCTGCCGCCGGCCACCGAGGAGCGGACCCACCAGCGGACGCCTCTCGGCTACCGGGTCAGCGCCGACCTGGTCCGGTACCACCAGATCGGCACCGCGTCGGGCTGGGTCGAGATCGACGGCGAGCGCGAGGACATCACCTCCGACCAGTGGGTGTCGACCCGGGACCACTCGTGGGGTGTCCGTTACGACGTGGGGACGCCGCCCACCGACACCGACCCGTTCAATCCGGTCGCGGAGATGAACTTCCAGATGATCTGGAGTCCCATCCTGATGACCGACCCGGACGGCACGCGGTGGGGCCTGTTCATGCACCTCATCGAGATGATCGGGTTCGGCCACCACCGGCGCACGGTGACCGGGGCCATCGAGCACGATGACGGGCGGGTCGAGCGGATGACCGATATCCGACCCAATCTGGCCTTCGACCCGGCCAACCGGAGGTTGCTGGGCGGGGACGTGACCGTGACCATGGACGACGGGTCGGTGCGCTCCTTCCTGATGGAGGTCCCCACCGCCACCGGATTCCACCTCGGGACAGGGCTCTATTTCGGATGGCAGGGCCACCATCACGGCGAATGGCGCGGGGAGCTCCAGGTGGACGGGGAGCGCATCGAGGACTGCCGCCCGCCCGACGTGGCCCGCCAGCTCCATCAGATCCGGGACACCTTCGTCGTGGTCCGCGACCTCGATTCGGGTGCCGTGGGCCAGGGCAACTGCCAGCCGATGGTCACCGGTGCCCATCCCGCACTGGGCCTCGACGCCGACTCGTCGTTCTGGTAGCCGCACCGGGCTCAGGCGGCCGGGTCGGAATCACAGCCAGCCGCACCGGGCCCGTCCCGACCAGTCGGTCAGAGGGCCACCCCGGCCCAGTAGCTGCCGTCGAGGATGCCGCGGAGCGTGGCCCGGTGGATGATCAGGTCATCGATGTCATCGGGCGGCTCCGCCTCGCCGAAGAAGATCGACCGCTCGGTGACCCGTCGCATGATGGCGCCGTGCCGGATGGCGGCGAAGGCGATGTACCAGGTCAGATCGGCGGGCTCGTGCCCGGACGCCTTGGCGTAGGACTCGACCACGTCGGCCGGGCGGAACATCCGCGGCAGCCCGGGAGCGCCCAGGTCCACCGCCAGGTCCTGGAAGAACAGGTGGAGATAGGACATCCACCCGAGATCGACCTCGGGTGGGGCCACCCCGGCCATCTCCCAGTCGAGGACGGCAACCACCTCGTTGTCCCGGAACATCATGTTCCCGATGCGGCCGTCTCCCCACGACAGGGCGTCCCCGCCGGCCTCGGTCGGGAAATTGTCGGCGAGCCAGTCGAAGCACTCGGCCAGCAGGGGGGAGGGAGCGTCCTTCACCACCCACTCGTAGTACGTCCGCCAGTGGTTGAAGCTCCGCTCGGAGGGAGCTCTCGCCCGGCGCCGGGTGCTCGAGAAAGGAGAGGTCGTAACGGTCCGGAGTGATGGAATGGATGCCGGCCATGGCCCGGATGGCCGATTCCTGCACCTTCCGGCGGTCGGCGTCGCTCCCGTCGAAGACCCAGTTGTCACCGAACGTGTACGGGAGCACGTCGGGGGGCACCGAGCCCCTCGATCCTGGCCATGACGAAGAAGGAGCCGCCGAGGACGGACGGATCCGGCTCGTACCAGAAGGTCTCGGGCACCGGCACCCGGGTGTGCTCGCGGACCAGACGCATGACCTGGAACTGCATGCCGAGGTCGTAGGTGGTGAACACCGGGTAGTCGGTGGCCGGCGGCTCGATCCGCGCCACCAGCCGGTGGGCGGTCGGCCCGCCGTCCTCGTCCCACACCGCGGTGAACAGGAGCGTCTCGGACGACATCCCGTTGCTCTCGGGGCTGGACACCTCGCTGATGACCGGCGGCTTCCCGGGATCGAGCCGGTCGCCCAGCCACACCCGGAGCCGCTCGGCCAACTCCGCCGGATCGCGTGTCGATGTGGTGATGTGCTCGGCGTCCATCTCGACCGCGTTGTCCCGAGATGCCGCCGTGGGCGCCGTCCGGTCTGTGCTCATCCCTGCCTCCGATGTGGTCGTTGTGTCTCGTGTGTGGCCACCGGCGTCGTCGGTTCGCAGGCATGCGGAACAACTCGGACCTGGGGCAGGTCGCGCTCGACGGAACCAGGAGCGCACACGGTGCTCCGCGGCAACGTTCCCCCGATCTCCCCACCGGTGTCACCCGTGTCGGCCCGGGAGATGGTCTAGCACCTCGCTCGCCGCTGGGGACAGACCCGGTCTCCCCTTCAGCCGGCGAGATCCGATGGAGGTCCCGCCATCGGAAGGGGCCGGCTGTCAGCCTCGAGGATGTGGGTCCCGTCCCCATCGTCCCAGGTCAACAGCACCGCCTCTGGAGGGGTCACCCGCCGGTGCAGCGTGGCCAGCGCCACCGTGGCCTCCGCTCCCGGGGACCAGGCCACCGACGAGAGGTGCCCCACCTCGCGTGAGCCGTCAGAGGTGAGCACGGCGGCACCGACCGGCGCGGAGGCACGGCCGGGCGGCCCATCGACCACCACACCGCACAGCCGCCGGGCGACGTTCGATCCCCGGGCGTCGATCCGGGCCACCAGCTCCTGGCCGGTGAAACAGCCCTTGGTGAACGAGACGGTGCGATCGACCAGGCCGAGCTCGGCCGCGATCGAGCCTTCCACGATCTCGCGACCGTTGACCGGCACGCCCGGCTTCGATCCGGGCCGCCTCCCAGGCGTCTTCGCCACACCGGACGACCCGGTCGTCGACCCATCCCGACAGACCGCCGGCAGGAGCCGGGCCGAGCAGGTCGACCCCGGACAGGCCCGGCCAGTCCACCGCGGCCACCAGATCCGGCACGCCGGTCACACCCCGGAGGGAATCGGGGCCCCGCAGGGCGACGCAGATCCAGTCGACGGGCTCGATGACCACCTTCATCCGCAGCCGGAAGCGCTCGAGCCTGGCCTGCACCACCGGCCCGAACCCGTGGTCGGTGTCGACGATGAAGGTATCGTCGGCCGTCCGGGTCAGCCGGAGGTAGGCATCGATCTTTCCCTGCGGGCTCAACAGGAGCGACTCGGCGGTGCCGCCCACGCCGAAGGGCCGAGACATCCTGGCTGCACTGGCCCTGCAGATACGAGGTGGCATCGGGTCCGGACACCGACAGCACGTCTCGCGCCAGCCGGCGCACGGCCGCCGTGCGCCGAAGGGCGGTGTAGCCCTCCCTGATCTCGTCGATGAGCTCCGCCCCGCTCATCCGCTCGCCGAGGTCGCCGTCGGCGCCCGATCCGGCCCGACCGCGCCGGCCGGAGGCCGGACCGAGCCGGCGGCCCGGGCCATGGCCACCGCCGACAGCATGGCTGCGGCCTTGTCCCCGCATTCGGCGTTCTCCGCCGCCGGGTCACTGTCGGCCACGATGCCCGCACCGGCCTGCACCGACGCCGATCCGTCAGGATGCACGGTCATGGTCCGGATGGCGATGGCGGTATCGAGGTTGCCCGAGAAGTCCAGGTAGCCCACCACGCCCCCGTACACCCCACGCTTGGTGGGCTCGAGATCGTCGATGATCTCCATGGCCCGGACCTTGGGCGCGCCGGACAGGGTCCCGGCCGGCAGCGTGGCCCGCAGGACGTCGATGGGTCCCTTCCCCGGAGCCAGGCGCCCCGACACCTGCGATGTCAGGTGCATGATGTGGCTGTAGCGCTCGACCACCATCATCTCCTCGACCACCTCGGTACCGAAGCTGACCACCCGGCCCACATCGTTGCGGGCCAGGTCGACCAGCATCACGTGCTCGGCCAACTCCTTCGGATCCTCGACCAGTTCCCCTTCGAGCCTGGCATCGTCCTCGGGGGTGACACCCCGTCGTCTCGAGCCGGCGATGGGCCGCGACACGACAGTTCCCTCGCGGAGCCGGACCATGGGTTCGGGCGAGGCGCCGACCACGGTGATCTCGGGGAAGCTGAGGAAGTAGAGGTACGGGCTCGGGTTGACCAGCCGCAGGACCCGGTAGACGTCGAACGGATCGACCCCGAGCGATGCGAGGTCGAACCGTTGGGACAGCACGACCTGGAACACGTCGCCCGCGGTCACGTGCTCCTTGGCCGCCCGCACCGCGTCCTCGTACAGCGAGTCGGTCATGGTCCGGCGCACGTCAGCGGGAGGTCCGGTCCGTTCCGGCAACAGCCTCGGCGGTTGGTCGAGGGGCCGGAAGCAGTCGGCGGCCAACCGGTCGAGGCGGGTCAGGGCGTCGCGGTGGGCGAGGTCCAGCTCGTCGGGCCCCCAACCCGGGTCGATGACCACGTTGTCGATGAGCACCACCCGTTGACGCCAGTGGTCGAAGGCGGCCAGCTGCCCGATCATGGCCAGGACGGCATCCGGGTGGCCGTGGTCGTCGGGCGGGGTGTTCGGCAGGTGCTCCACCTCCCTGACCACGTCGTAGCCCAGGTAGCCGACCAGCCCGGCATGGAGCGGCGGCAGCTCGGGAAGGTCCGGGGAGTCGAAAGCGTCGAGAATGGTCTCGAGCGCGGCCAGCACCCCCCCGTTGCCGGTGACCCGGTCGCCGGTGAGCGTGTCGAGATCCACGTCCCCGTCGGTGGTCACGAGATCGCCGCGTGCGGTGACGGTGGCCAGCGGATTGCGGCCCACGAAGGAGTACCTGCCCCACCGCTCGCCACCCTCCACGGACTCCAGCAGGAACCCGGTGCCGGTGCCCTCGGCGATCTGGAGATAGGCGGCCACCGGCGTGAGCGTGTCGGCCACCAGCTCGCGCCAGACCGGCACCACGCGGTGCTTGGCGGCCAGCGTGTGGAACCCGGCGCTCCCTGGCCCCTCGGGCCCGGTGCCGGACGGGGTGGTCATGCCCCGGTCGTCGGGTCGCCGAAGGCGCGGTAGAAGCAGGTTCGGTTGCCCGTGTGGCAGGCGCCGGCGCCCTGCTGGTCGACGACCAGCAACAGCACGTCGCCGTCACAGTCGTAGCGCACGCTCCGGACGTACTGGCGGTCGCCGGACGTCTCGCCCTTGCACCAGAACTCGCGCCGGCTCCGGCTCCAGAACCAGCTCCGCCCGGTCTCGAGGGTCTTGATGAGCGACTCGCGGTTCATCCACGCCAACATCAGGACGGCGTGGTCGGACGCGTCCTGGACGATGGCCGGGACCAGCCCGTCCGCGTTGAAGGCCACCCCTTCCAACTCGTCCTCGGTGAAATCGATCGGCGTGGCGGTGTAGTCGGTTGTCCCGGTGCTGCTCACGAGAGGTGCTCCCTGGTGGATTGGTTTCGGTGCTGGTTCGACCTGGCCGTCGGGGCGGCACTGCCTGGGTGTCGGGGCGGCGGTCGGAGCCGGACCCGGTCCCGCCTAGTGCAAATGGGCGTTCATAGGTAGAGGCCTGTGCCGCCGTCGATGCGGGTGGCCGCCACGGCGTGGATGTCCCGCTCGCGCAGGATCACATACTCGTCCCCCTGGACCTCGACCTCGAAGCGGTCCTCGGGGTTGAACAGGACATTGTCGCCGACCTTCACCGAACGGACGTGCGGACCGACGGCGACCGCCTCGGCCCAGGTCAGGCGCCGGGAGACCTGGGCGGTGGCCGGGATCAGGATCCCGGACCTCGAGCGTCGCTCCCCCTCGGTCTGGCCGACCTGGACCAACACCCGATCGGCCAGCACGGTGATGGCCAGCTTGGCCGGGTTGTCGCCATTTTGGCTGGTCGTCGGTACTTCTGGCGTCGTCATGGCCACAGGAGAAAGGCTACCGCAGGGGCGGGGCCGCCCACGCGTGGCCGGGACGGACCGTCACGCCGGCCGCACCTGCACCCCGGCCGCCTCCAGATGCTGCTTGGCCTGCGCCACGGTGAACTCACCCAGATGGAAGATCGAGGCGGCCAGCACCGCTTCGGCGCGGCCCTCGACCGCTCCCTCCACCAGGTGGTCGAGCGTGCCCACTCCCCCGGAGGCGATCACCGGGACCGGGCAGTCCTCGGCCACCGTCCGGGTCAGTTCGAGGTCGAAGCCGTCCCTGGTCCCGTCCCGGTCCATCGAGGTCAGGAGTATCTCGCCCGCGCCCGCGGCCGAGGAGCGCCGGCACCATTCGACCGCGTCGACGCCGGTCGGGGTGCGCCCGCCGTGGGTGAACACCTCCCAGGACGCGCCCGACTGCCCCGCCGCCTGCCCGCGCCGGCGCCGGGCGTCGACGGCCACCACCACGCACTGGCTTCCGAACTCATCGGCCAGCTCGGCGATGAGTTCGGGCCGGTCGACGGCGGCCGTGTTGATCCCCACCTTGTCCGCACCGGCCCGCAGCAGCAGCCGGGCATCGTCCACGGACCGGATCCCCCCGCCCACCGTGAAGGGGATGAACACCGCCTCTGCGGTCCGCGACACCACCTCGACCATGGTCCGTCGATTGTCCGACGATGCCGTGATGTCCAAGAAGACGAGTTCGTCCGCGCCCTGGGCGTCGTAGCGTCCGGCCAGCTCCACGGGATCGCCGGCGTCGAAGAGGTCGGTGAACTGCACGCCCTTCACGACCCGTCCGGCGTCGACGTCGAGGCAGGGGATCACCCGTACCGTGCGCACGCGGCCACCCCTTCCTCGACGGTCAGTCGCCCGTCGACGAGCGCCCGGCCGCTGATCACCCCGGACAGCCGCCGCGCCGATCCGCCGGTGCCGGCCGGCGCCGCCCCGGCACTGACCTCGAGTCGGGCCAGCGCCTCGATGTCGGCCGCCGCGGCCACGCCCCCCGAGGCGATCACCGGGATGTCGGTCGACCCCAGCACCTGGCGCAGTCCCCCCACGTCAGGGCCGGTGAGCATGCCGTCACGCTCGATGGCGGTCACGATCACCGCGGCCACTCCGGCGCCCGCGAGGTCGCCGAGGAGCTCGTCCACGGTCCGCCCGCTGCCCTGCTCCCACCCCCGGACGGCAACCTCGGTGCGACCGTCGGCGTCGAGGCGGTAGTCGATCCCGACGCCCACCCTGCCGGGGAAGGTCGCCGCCAGCGTGCGGGCCAGGCCGGGATCGTCGAGGGCCAGCGTGCCGAGGACGACCCGGCTCACCCCGCCCGACAGCAGCTCCCGGACATCGTCCTCGGATGCGCACCCCTCCGCCGGACTGGACCGGGACACCGACGGCGGCGGCGATGGCCAGCACCGTCGGGCGGTTGACCGGATCCCCGCCCCGGGCGGCATCGAGGTCGACCACGTGGAGCCACGGTGCGCCGGACGCGGCGAACCGATGGGCCAGCTCCAGCGGGTCGCCGTAGTCGGATTGGCGGCCGAAGTCCCCCTGGGCCAGGCGCACGGCTCCGCCGTCGCGGATGTCGATGGCCGGGTAGAGGTCCATCACCGCGGCGCGTCGGTCGCGGCGCGGACGAAGTTGGCCAGGATGCCGAGGCCGACCGAGCCGGACTTTTCGGGGTGGAACTGGGTTCCCCACACCGTGCCCCGCTCGGCCGACGCGGTCACCGGTCCGCCGTAGTCGCAGGTGGACGAGGTGTGCGCGGTGGGCTCCGGTGCATACGAGTGCACGAAGTAGACCCAGGCCGGGGCTGGGCACGCCCTCGAGCAGGCCACCGACGGGAGGATCCGGCGTGTCCAGGACGTTCCACTGCATCTGGGGACGCTTGACGCCCTCCGCCAATCGCCGGACCGTTCCCGGGAGCACGCCGAGCCCCTGTTCGGACGGGGACTCCTCGGAGCCCTCGTACAGCAGCTGGAATCCGACACAGATCCCGAGGAAGGGCACGCCCCGCTCGATGGCGGCGGTCGCCGCCTTGTCCAGACCGCTCGACCGGAGGGCCTGCGCGCAGCGACCGAACGATCCCACACCGGGCAGCACCACGGCGTCCGCGGCGGCGGCGCGGTCAGGGTCGTCGACCAGCGACGCGTCGGCTCCGAGGTACTGGAGGGCCTTCTCCGCCGAGCGCAGGTTCCCGATGCCGTAGTCGAGGACGGCGATCACCGGTGGCCGGTGGGATCGGAGCCGGTGGGGCTATCCGGGTGGGGTCGCCGGACCGCCGGGGTCACAGGGTCCCCTTGGTGGGTCACAGGGACCCCTTGGTGGATCACGAGGTCCTCTGGTGGGTCACAGGGTCCCCTTGGTGGAGGGAATGCCGCCACCCTCGTGACGGACCGCATCACGA
Source organism: uncultured Acidimicrobiaceae bacterium (assembly GCA_963745955.1). Classification (GTDB taxonomy): domain Bacteria; phylum Actinomycetota; class Acidimicrobiia; order Acidimicrobiales; family RAAP-2; genus Bog-756. The sequence continues at coordinate 77,260 of CAVUZI010000005.1, forward strand.
AGGGCCCGGGCCACACCCTTGAAGGAAGCCTCCACGATGTGGTGGGTGTTCTTGCCCGAGCGCAGCCGGACGTGGAGGGTCATCCCCGCCGATGTGGCCAACGCCCGCCAGAACTCCTCGGCCAACTGCGGGTCGAAGGGCGGCGTGCCGAGGGCCATGGTGTCCGGTGGAAACTCGATGTCATAGGTGAGGAACGGCCGGCCCGACAGGTCCAGCGCCACCTCCACCAGGGCTTCGTCCAGGGGGACGGCGACCGATCCGAACCGCCGGATGCCGGCCTTGTCGCCCAGAGCCGCGGCCAGGACCTCGCCGATGGTGATGCCGACGTCCTCGACGGTGTGGTGGGCGTCGACCTCCAGGTCGCCGCGGGCCGACACCTCGAGGTCGAACCCTGCGTGCCGACCCAGCTGGCTGACCATGTGGTCGAAGAACGGGAGGCCGGTGGAGACGTCGGTGAGGCCGGTCCCGTCGATGTCGACGACCACGTCGATGGACGTCTCCTTGGTCGCTCTGTGCACTTCGGCGGTCCGGTGGGCGGCGGGCGTGGTGGTCGTGGCGCTCATTGCAGGCTTTCACTCAGTGCGGCCAGGAAGCGGTCGTTCTCTTCGGGGAGACCGACCGTGACCCGCAGGCATCCGGCAAGGCCCGGCCACTCCGAACAGTCTCGCACGAGGACGGACGCGTCGAGGAGCTTGGCCCATACCTCCCGTGCCCCCCTGTCCGTGGGCCGGAAGAGGATGAAGTTGGCGTCCGAGGGCCAGCTCTGGACGGGGAGCTCGGCCAGCGCTGCGGCGATGCGCCCGCGCTCCTCTTTGAGCATGGCCACCCGCGCCTCCATCTCGTCGACGAAGCGCAGGGCCAGGCGACCGGCCAACTGCTTGGCCGCGTCGAGGTGGTACGGGAGCACCACCATCTCGCACGCCTCGACCACCGACGGCGGGCCCACCAGGTAGCCGAGCCGCAGTCCGGCCATCGACCACGTCTTCGAGAAGGTCCGGACCACGACGGTGCGATCCGAGCCCGGGCCACCGTTTCGCACCACGTCCAGCGCCGAGGAACCGGCGAACTGCCCGTAGGCCTCGTCCACCACCACGAGGCCGGCGGTCGCCGCGACCACCGCCTCGATCTGCTCCGGGGTCTCGGCCCGGCCGGTCGGGTTGTTCGGAGAACACAGGAAGGTGATGACGGGATGGTGTCCATCGACGACCCGCTTCACCTCGTCGAGGTCGATGACGAAGTCGTCCGTGCGGCTGCCCAGGGCCACTTCGGTGCCGGTGATACGGGCGATGTGGCGGTGGAGCGTGTAGGTGGGCTCGAACACGGCCACCGTGCGGCCGGGCCCTCCGTAGGCCAGCAGTAGCGACTGGAGGACCTCGTTCGAGCCGTTGGCGCAGAAGATCTGGTCGGGCCCGACCCCGTGGCTCTCGGCCAGCGCTTGACGGAGCTCGGATGCCTCACGGTCCGGATAGCGGTTGAAGGCGATGCCGGCCAGCCCGGCGCGGAAGGCGTCGAACCACTGCGGAGGTGGAGGCAGGGGCGACTCATTGGTGTTGAGGCGCACGTCGACGTCGACCTGCGCCGAGTGGTAGCCGGTGAGGGCGACCAGATCGGGCCGGACCGCGGGCCGCGCCGGTCCGTCGTGGCGGCGCGGTGCTACTGCTGCCATCGCAGGCGGATCGACTCGGCATGGGCGGAGAGGCCCTCGGTCTCGGCCAGTGTGACCACGTGAGGGCCGAGCACCTCGAGGGCCTTCTCGCTGACGGTGACGGCGTGGATGTGACGCCTGAAGTCGTCCACTCTGAGCGCGCTGGCGAACCGGGCCGTGCGGTTGGTGGGCAGCACGTGGTTGGGTCCGGCCAGGTAGTCGCCGATGCTGGCCGGCGAGCTGGGGCCGAGGAAGACGGCCCCTGCGGACAAGATGAGCGGCAGCACCGACTTGGCTCGATCGACGAGTAGCTCCAGGTGCTCGGGGGCCACGACGTTGGCCACGGCACATGCCTGCTCGAGATCGTCGACCAGCACCACGAACCCGCCCGCATCGAGGGTGGCCTCGAGATCTGCTCGCCGGGGCGACGCACTCACCATGCGGGCGACGTGGGCCACCACCTCCTCGGCCACTTCCTCCGACCAGGTCAGCAACCACGCCAGTCCATCGGGTCCGTGCTCGGCCTGGACGACGAGATCGATGGCGGCCAGCTCGGGAGGTGTCTCGGGACCTGCGATCACCACCACCTCGGACGGTCCGGCGAAGGCCGACGCCACGCCCACCACTCCCGACACCTGGCGCTTGGCTTCGGCCACATAGCGGTTGCCGGGGCCGACGATGACATCGACGGCGTCGATCGACTCGGTCCCATAGGCCATGGCCCCGATGGCCTGGGCCCCGCCCACCCGGTACACCTCTCCCACGCCGGCCACCGCGGCCGCCGCCAACGTGGCGTCGTCGATCCGGCCGTCCGGCCCGGGCGGGACGCACAGGACGATCTCGTCGACGCCGGCGACCTGGGCGGGCACCGCACACATGAGCACCGTCGACGGATAGCGGGCGCGACCGCCGGGCGCGTAACACCCGGCGCGCGCCACCGGGCGCACCAGATGCCGCACCTCGATGCCACCGGACTCGAAGTCCTCGGCTGACGAGTCGCCGGACTCATGAGCGTGGTAGGCCAGGATCCGGTCGTGGGCGACGTCCAACGCGTCCTGAAGGTCGGTGGGCACCCGGCGGAGGGCGGCCTGGATCTCCTCCTCGGGAACCCGCAGCACGTCGATGTCCACGCCGTCGAACTTGCGGGTGAGCCGGCGTACGGCGGCGTCGCCCTCCTCGCGTACCTGGCGGAGGATGGAGGCCACTTCGCCCGCGCCGCGATCATCGACATCGGCCGGACGCGGGAGCGCTCGTTCCAGTGCCCGGCGGTCGCCGGAGAAGCCGCGGAGATCGAGCCGACGCAGAGCCATAGCCCGTCGATGCTACCGGACCTGGGCCGTCGCCAGACCGGAGCCGCGGCGGAGCCATGCACCACCCGACCGGCCGGGGCCGGACCCGCTCCGCCCGACCCGGCGCAGGGTGCCATGATCGTCCGATGTCCGCCCGCCCCGCAGAACTCTCATCGCTCGCCACCGCCCTCGACGAACTGACTCGTCGCGTCACCGCTCACGCCGACGCCGCCGACGTGGCCAAGGACGAGGAGACGGCACGCGAGCTGTTCGCCATCGAGCGCGCCCTGACCAGTGCCAACCGGAGGCTGACCCGGCTGTCGGCAACACTCAGCCGAAGATGACGGCGCCGCGCCTCTGGTCCCCGGCCCAAGGGGTGCGTCGGGACTGATGGTTCGCGTGATGGTGCCCCTGCTCCCGCATGAGGTCGCCGCCCGGGAGCCGGGTCCTTGCTCGACCGAACCGGGCCCAGACGCGGCGAAGGCACCCCGAAGGGTGCCTTCGCGCGAGCGGCTCGGGCGGCGGATCCCGAACAACGCTCAGCGGAACCAGTTGGCGGGAACCGGTTCCGGCCTCCATAGGACACCACTTTTTTCTGCCAAATTCCAGTCATGCGCCACCAAATTGCTCATCCCGCCGGCCGGATCCGACGTTTCGCTCGTAAATGTCCAGGTAGCGTCCCACTTCTTCCCGTGCCCTGTTCGTTGGCGTCGTCACCCGGCGGGTGGTCACCCGGCGGTGCTCGGCGACATGGCCGCGGCCACCGGTCGTGACGGCACGAGAACCGTCCGGGCCTGTCGGGGCCGGGTGGTCGGCGTTGGCCTAGACGGCCGCTGAAGGGCAGAAGTCGGCGAGCACGCAGCGATCGCATCGTGGCGATCGGGCCGAGCAGACGGCCCGCCCGTGGAGGATCAACCGGAGGCTGAAGGCCCCACGATGGGCTGCCGGCACCATGGTGTTCAGGACGTTCTCGACCTTCACCGGGTCGGTCTCGTCGGTCAGCCCCAGCCGACGGGAGAGACGTTGCACGTGGGTGTCGACGGGAAGGCCCGGCAGTCCGAAGGCCACGCTCCGCACCACGTTGGCGGTCTTGCGGCCCACCCCGGGCAGCGTGACCAGATCGGCCATGGCCGGGGGCACCTGGCCTCCGAAGCGCGCCACAACCGCCTGTGCCATGCCCACCAGGTTGCGGGCCTTGGACCGGAAGAACCCGGTCGAGCGGATCAGCGTCTCGACCTCGGCCAAATCGGCCGCGGCCATCGACGGCGCATCGGGATATCGGGCGAACAGCGCCGGAGTGGTGAGATTGACCCGGACGTCGGTGCACTGGGCCGAGAGGATGGTCGCGGCCAGCAATTGGAACGCGTCCTTGTGATCGAGCGCACACAACGTGCTCGCCGTCCCGGGGTAGACCTCGGCCAACCGTTCGTCGGTGACCCGAGCCCGGCCTGCCGGAGTGCGCGGTCGGGCCATCGGCTCGAGACTAGCGGTAGCGTCATTTTCATGGAGGGCTCCGAACTGTCCGTGGTGACGGCGCCCGACCAGCACCTGGCCGATGAGGTCACCGACCTGTTGGACCGAGTGGCCCGATCCACGGGCCATGCCGCGCTGGGCGAGCCCAAGCGCACCGCACTGACGCATGCCGTCGACGGCTCCTCGCCGGGCAACGGCCACTCCCATTTCGTCGCCGCCATGGTGGCCGGATCCGGCGGCCGTGTCCTCGGCTATGCGCCGGTGATCGGAGACGCACACGCGCAGCAGTACGCCACGGAGGTGGTGGTCGACCCCACCGCCGCCGATGCCCCGGGGATCACCGATGCCCTGGTTGATGCGGCCTTGGACCTGGTCACCGGGCTCGGCGGCGGATCCCTCCGCCTCTGGGCCGCCAAGGCTTCCACCAAGGATGACGAGAGAGCCGCGGCGCACGGGTTCGATGTCGAACGCAACTTGATCCAGATGCGGTGTGTGCTGCCGGTGCCCGATGGGCGTCGCCGCCCCGGACCGGGCATCCGGACCCACCCGTTCCGGCCCGGAGTCGACGAGGAGGGCTGGTTGGCCGCCAACAACCGTGCCTTCGCGGCCCATCCCGAGCAGGGCCAGTGGGACCTGGCCACGTTGGTGGAGCGCGAGAAGGAGCCCTGGTTCGATCCCGAGGGGCTCTTGATCCTCGAGGAGGGCGGGCAGGTGGCGGGCTCGTGCTGGACGAAGATCCATACCGACACCGATCCGCCGATGGGTGAGATCTACGTGATCGGGGTCGACCCCCGATTCCACGGTCGCGGCTGGGGCCGCGCCCTCACCGAGGCGGGTCTCGACTGGTTGGCTCACCGTGGTCTCAGCGTCGGCATGCTCTACGTGGACGCCGACAATGTCGCCGCCGTGTCGATGTACCGGTCGATGGGATTCGTCGACGACCATGTCGACCGGGCCTATGTCCGACGCCTGGACTGAACCGGGCCGGATCAGCCCGCGACCCGGTTGCGCTCAGCCCGGACTCAGGCCACGCCGGGGCCGCGATTCAGCCCACGCCCACCAGGCGACCGATGGAGAAGGTGACCGCGGCGGCGATACCGGAGATCAGCAGTTGGCGGGAGGCGGACCACAGCCACGAGCGGCCGGTGAAGTGAGCCAACCCGGCGCCGACGGTGAAGGCACCGATGGCGCCGAGAGCGACCGACCACAAGGTGGCCGTCGTCCCCGCCGTGATCAGCCAGGGAAGGAGCGGCACGAACGCCCCGACGCCGAAGGCCACGAACGACGAGGCAGCTGCCTGCAGCGGCTTGCCGGTCTGCCCCGGGTCGATGCCCAGCTCTTCCCGGGCATGGGTCTCGAGCGCGAGATCGGGATCCCGCATCATCTTGACCGACAGCTCGTTGGCCATGTCGGCGTCGATGCCCCTGCTCTCGTAGATGGCCGCCAGCTCCCTCCGCTCGTCCTCGGGGTCGTGGCGGATGGCCTGTCGCTCGACGTCAAGCTCCCGCAACATCAACTCGGACTGCGCCCGCATGGAGACGTACTCCCCTGCGGCCATCGAGAACGCGCCGGCGACCAGACCGGCGATGCCGGCAAGACGAACGGCGCCCACCGATGCATGGGCGCCGGCCATGCCGAGGATGAGGGCGACGTTGGAGACCAGGCCGTCGCTGACGCCGAAGACAGCGGCGCGGGCTCCGCCGCCTTGCAGGTTCCGGTGACGATGGGAATCGGCCACATCGAGCAGCGTACCGAGCGGGTCCGACTGAGGACGCACTGAACTTTCGACCAAGGAGAACCTCAGTCTTCGGGCGACGGACCCGCGAGCGGGTGGTCAGCGGGTCCCGGGTCCCATACAGTCTTGGCCATGGCTACCACCGTGAAGGGCATCGACAAGTTTCAGGACCTGGCCGGGAAGCATCTCGGCTACAGCGACTGGCACCGGATCGACCAGGACCAGATCAATCTGTTCGCGGAGGCCACCGGTGACCACCAGTGGATCCACGTTGATCCGGAGCGAGCCAAAGGAGGCCCCTTCGGGGCAACGATCGCCCACGGCTACCTGACCCTTTCGTTGGCCCCTGTACTGCTGGGGGAGGTCGTCGTGGTCGAAGGAGCGTCGCTGGGGGTCAACTACGGGTGCAACAAGGTCCGCTTCCCGGCCCCGGTGCCCGTCGACAGCAACCTCCGCCTCGGGGTGGCCGTGGCCGAGGTGGAGGACGTCAACGGGGGCGTCCAGGTCGCCCTGGACCTCACCTTCGAAACCGAGGGGTCGTCAAAGCCGAGCTGCGTCGCCCAGGTGGTCTACCGGTACTTCTACTGAGCCCGGAATCCTGCTGAGGCTGGGCTGAGCGGGGGATCCTCCCGAGCCCGGGCTGACTCCGCTGCGCCCGGCATCCGGCGCCCGAGGTTCTGCGCCCGGAATCCTGCTGTGGCCCCGGAGGGCCCTCGGCGCTCCGACCCGGGAAGGGCGCTCAAACAATGTGAGCAGTTACTCCTAGAGTGTGGTCCATGGAGATGCGGGTCGAACAACTCTCAGCTCGCTCGGGGATGTCCGTGGACACCATCCGCTACTACCAGAGCAAAGGGCTGCTCGAACCACCGAGGCGCCAGGGACGGGTGGCCTGGTACCACGACGGCCACGTCGACCGGTTGGAGCGCATCCGTTCCCTCCAGCACAAGGGCTTCACGCTGGCCACCATCGCCCGCCTGGTGTCCGGCGATCTCGATGCCGCCGACGAGGCCCTCCTGAGCGAGATCTCCGGGCTCAACGAATCCGGAGGAGGAGCCGGGTCACCGGGAGGACCCAACCCGCCGGACGGGCCGGGGTCACAGGCTGACGGAGTCGGGGCGGGTGGACCAGGGTGACGACGTGTTCACCATCGAGGAGCTGGCCGCCGCCACCGGGGTCCCCTTGGCCCTTCTCAAGGCCGTCGAAGCCGAGGGCCTGCTCATCCCGCGTCATATCGGGGGCCAGGATCGCTACACCGCCGAAGACGTGGCTGCGGCCCACGCCGGCCTTCTGCTGCTCGAATGGGGGATCCCGCTCTCGGCCCTGCTCGATCTGGCCCGACGCCACCACGAAGCCACCGAGGCCGTGGCCCGCGACGCGGTGAACCTCTTCTCGACCTACGTGAGACGACCTCTCCGTGGCGAGCACCCGCCGGCCGCCGGCGGACCGGGAGGGCCGCCACCGGATGCCGACGTCGAACGCCTGGTCCGGGCCTACTCCGAGCTGCTTCCCGCGGTGAACACGCTGGTCGCCAACCACTTCACCCGCACGCTGGTCAACACGGCCCTCGACCACGTCGAGCGGTCCGGTTCCGACGCCGAGCGCCGTGCCATCTCTGATCAGATCGGTGGAATCGGGGCCGGAGAGCTCGTCGAGGTCGGCGTACCCACATCGGCACCACGCCGGTGAACTCGGCGCCCCAACCGCCCGGGCCCCTGGATTCGCCCCGGCCCCTGGCCGCGGGCGGGCAGGACGCCGACCCCGATCTCCCCACCGGCCGGGAGAAGACGGTGATGGTTCGCTCGATGTTCGATGCCATCGCACCCCGTTACGACATGGTCAACCGCATGATGACCTTCGGGCTCGACGTCCGCTGGCGGCGTCGCTCAGCTCGAGCCCTCGGCCTGCCCGCCGGATCGCGGGTGCTCGATCTGGCCTGCGGGACAGGTGACTTCCTCACCATCTTGAACCGTTCCGGGCTGCGGCCCTTCGGAATGGACCTGTCCTGGGGGATGCTGGTGGCCGGTCGCTCCGGTCAGCCCGTGGCCCAAGCGGACGGCGCCGCCCTTCCGGTGGCCAGTGGTGCCGTCGACGGAGTCACCTGCGGCTACGCCCTCCGCAACTTCACCGGGCTCGGCCCCGTCTTCGCGGAGCTCGGACGGGTCGTCCGGCCGGGCGGTCGGATCAGCCTCCTCGAGGTGGCCGAACCCGAGAGCGGGCTTCTCCTGGTCGGCGACCGCATCTGGTTCCGCCACGTCGTGCCCGTCATCGGCGGCCTCGTCTCCGACCGGGCCGCCTACCGGTATCTCCCGAAATCCACGGCGTACCTGCCGCCCACGGCCGAGCTGCGCTCCATGTTGGTGGAGGCCGGGTTCTCGGCCGTCAACCGCCGAGCCCTGTCCGGCGGCCTCAGCCAGCTGATCACCGCCACACGCAAGGGTCGCCCGTGAACGGTCCCTCACCCCGGCCGGCCGCAGTCCGGTTCCCACTCGACCCCGGGCCGCCGATCGACCCCTTCGCGCTGGCCGGGTCCGAACGGCATCCTGTTCCACGCCGAAGGGAGGGTGCTGGTCGGCCTCGGAACCGCGCTGACCATCGGGCTGCCTCGCGGCCTCGATTCGGTCAGTGACATCCGACGGGCCACCGAGGCCCTGGCCTCTGTGCCCTGCGACGATCGATTCGACTCCACCTCCTCGGGCGTGGTCGCCTTCGCGGCGCTGCCCTTCGAGCGTTCGGCACCTGCCTCTCTCGTGCTCCCCGAGGTCATCTTCGGTGCGGACCCGGACGGCCGCGAGTGGGTCACCGTCGTGGCCGCCGACGGAAGTGCGCTCCCCTCCTCGCCCCTCGGCCTGCGATCGTGGCTGACCACCGGGACCGTTCCCGGTCGGCTCGCCCGTGCAGGCACCCCTCCGTGGGGGCCTTCGTCCGAGCCGGACCGCGATACCCGGCCGGACCCGGACGGTAACCCGGGGCCTGGCCCAGGCCGCGATCGACCGGGACCGCGCATCGAACCGCGCTCGTCCGACGCCTCCTTCCTGGCCATGGTGGCCGACGCATTGGAGGCCATCGACCATGGCCGGCTGGTCAAGGTGGTGCTGGCCCGCCAGGTCGACGTGACCATGTCCACGCCGGTCGACGTGCCCGCCCTTCTGGACCGCTGGCATCGTCTCGAACCGACCTGCACCATCTTCTCCGTGCCCACCTCCGACGGGCAGTTCGTGGGGGCCAGCCCCGAGCTCCTGGTGGAGCGCACCGGAACCGGGGTCCGCAGCCGACCACTGGCCGGCACGGCGGAACGGTTCGTCGGATCGGAGGGGAGCCTTCTGCCCGGCGAGCTGCTCGAGTCGCGCAAGGATGCAACCGAGCACCGCCTGGTGGTCGAGGCCATCGAGACCACCCTCAGGGACCTCTGCTCCGAACTGCATGCACCTTCGCAGCCCGACCTGGTCCACCTCCGCAACATCATCCATCTGGGAACGTCGCTCACCGGCACACTGGCCCGGCGCCCAGATGGACGCGTTCCCAACGCCCTGGACCTGGTGGAGGCGCTCCACCCCACCCCGGCCGTCGGAGGTGTCCCGGCCGCGGCCGCCAGGGCGGTGATCGGCCGGCTGGAACCGGAATCGAGGGGCCACTACGCCGGCCCCGTCGGCTATGTCGACGCCGCCGGCGACGGGCGCTGGATGGTGGGCATCCGGGCGATGGCCATCGACGGCCTGACGGCCAGGTTGGCCGCCGGGGTGGGGATCGTCGACGGATCGCGCCCGGCCACCGAGCTGGCCGAGACCAACCTCAAGCTGAGCGCCGTGCTCGATGTGCTGGCTCCGGGGCTCACCATCACGCCGGCGGAGGGGACCCACCACAGCGTGGTCGGCTGAGGTCCGCGGACCTCACGGCCTCGGGAGCCGCGCCCGGGCGGTCCGCCGGATCACGTCGGCGAGCCCTTGCGGGTCGTCGCGGGCGGCGAAGTGACCGGCCCGGGAAAGGCAGGTCAACTCGGCGCCGGGCACGGCCCGGGCCAGGCTCTCGGACGCCCGCGGCGGGACGACGATGTCCCACTCACCCGAGACCACCGACACCGGGAGTCTGAGATCGGCGAGGTGGGCGGTCACGGTGGGCAGTTCGGCGGTGAGGGCCCGCTGCTCGATCATGAACGTCCGCTTGTTGCGGCCCAGGGCGCCATGTTGGCCTTGCACCACCTGTTCATCGGGCAGGACCGACTCCAGGAGCGGGCGGTACCGGGCCGGTGCGAATCGGGTCAGCAACCTCATCCGCGGCAGCACCTCGATGATGCCGACCAGTCCGGCCACGGTCAACACGTCGCCGACCACGGGGACGTTGAGCCAGCGGTCCAGTGCGTTGAGGCTGTCCGGTGTGCAGGCCGCCCCCACCAGGACCAGGCTCTGCGCGGCCTCGGGATGGTGGTTGGCCAGCAGCACGGCGACGCCGCCGGCCCAACTGTGGGCCACCACGGTGGCCGGGCCGCAGTCCCGATCACGGATGAAGTCGGCCACGATGTCGGCGTTCTGGCGGAGGCCCCGGGCCTCGCCACCGGTCGCTCCGTAGCCGACACGGTCGGGCGCCAGGACCCGGAACTCCGGCTCCAGCAGACGGCTGAGCGGATCCCAGCTGGCGCCTGACCCCGGTTGACCGTGGAGCAGCACCACGGGCGGGCCACTTCCCCTGTCGGTCGAAACCAGCGTCTCGCCCCTCATGGTCGAACCGGTCGGGACTGGCTCCGTCCGGGCAAGGGGCTCAGGTGCTCACAGGTTGCGGTCGCCGCTCCCGGACACCCTCCAACAGTCGCTGTGCGCCCCACCATGTCACCAGGGCCAGGGCTTCGACGACGATGAACATGGACATCTTCGACTGCCCGTCCATCCGTTCGGAGAACCGGATCGGGATCTCAAGCACCGAGGCGCCGGCCTGTTTGGCCTGATAGGTCATCTCGATCTGGAACCCGTAGCCCTCGGCCCGGACCTGGTCGAGGTCGATGCTCTCGAGCACCGAGGCCGTGTACGCACGGAATCCGGCGGTCGAGTCGGTCACCCCGAGCCCGAGCAGGACGGACGCGTAGATGTTGCCCCAACGCGAGAGAAGACGCCGGTGCCATGACCAGTCCGGTATCGAACCGCCCTTCACGTAACGCGACCCGATCACGAGACCGTATCCCCGGCTCAGCGGTGCGATCAGCTCGGGAAGCGCCTCGGGCTCGTGCTGGAGGTCGGCGTCCATCTCGATGCACACGTCGAAGTCCCGTTCGAGTCCCCAGCGGAATCCGGCCCGGTAGGCGCTGCCGAGTCCGGACTTCTCGTGCCGGCGCAGCACCTCGATGTTGCCGAGCTGCTTGCCGAGCTGCTCGGCGATGTCCGCGGTCCCGTCCGGGCTCCCGTCGTCCACGACGAGTACCGTGGCCGCCGGCACCGCCCGTCGGATCCGGCGCACGACGCGGTCGATGTTCTCCGACTCGTTGTAGGTGGGCAATACCACCAGTACGTTCATGCGGGCAGCTTAGGAGATGGGTCCTGGGATACCTGGTCAACCTCGACCGATGGGGCACCGGAACCCACGAGCTCATCGTCCGTCGCGGTGCCGGTGGCCCTGGTCTGGCTCCAGACCTCTCTGAAGATGACCTGGATCGCGCCCCCGACCGGTATGGCGACCACCGCGCCGGCCAGCGCCCCGAGCGTGGAACCGAAGGCCCCCCCGAGGTTGGCGCCGACCAGCACGGACAGCAGCACCCAGAGCGGGTTCATCCGCACGGAGCGGCTCATGATCACGGGATAGAGGAAGTGGTTCTCGACCAGCTGGAAGCCCAAGAACACGATGAGCATCACCACCCCGGAGGTCGGCGAGTGGAGCAATGCGATGACAACGCTCGGCACTGCGGCGATCAGGCCGCCGACCAGCGGGATCAAGGCCACCAAGGCCACCCACAACCCGACGAGCAGGGCGAAGGGCACGCCGAGGATCAACATGGTGATCAGCACGACCACACCGAACATGACCGAGAGGGCGATGGTGCCCATGACGTAGGCCGTGACCTGGTGGGAGACGCGGTGGGCGATGTCGGCGACGGTCTGGCGGCGATCGGGCCGCATCGTCCCGAGCAACCCGCTCCGGATCCTCGGGGCCTCGAGCAGCATGAACAGGGACAAGAAGGCGATGGTGAACAGCGACAGGATCGTCGAGAAGGCCGCGCCGGCCAGGTTGGTCCCCTCGGCCAGGGCCGGCTTGCCCAGGTTCTTCGCCGCCGTCTCCAGCTTCGGGGCGTTCTTCTGCACCCAGGACAGCAGGTGGAAGCGCTGCAGGGTGTGGGCCAGCCATCCGTGCCCCTTCTCCACCTGGTTGACCCTGGTCGGGAGGCTCTGGGCCACATGGGTCAGCGAGTTCACCAGCGGGTAGCCGAACAGGCCCAACAACCCGGCGAACACGATGGCAGCTGCGGCGAAGACCAACCCGATGGCCACGCCCCGCCTGAACCGGTGGCGTTGCAGGAAATTGACGGCGGGGTTGAGGACGAGGGCGATGAAGGCGGCGATCAGGATCCACAGGATGACCTCGCGCAGGCGCCCGATCAGCCGGTAGAGCACCCAGGTGGCGATGACCACGGCATCGACGGTCAGGATGGTGCGGAGGGGAACGCCCTTCCCGGAGGCGGCCGCGAACAGACGCTCACGCCGCGGGGCGTCGGGCCCGACCTCGCGGTCGAGGATCTCGACCGGTGTCTCGTTGATGACGGTCGTCGTCCCCGTCGGCGGCACCCGGCGGACCGGTCCGGGTGTGGCCGCGCCGTCCGATCCGGTGCCCGTGGCCACTCTCGAGGGAGGGGATTCGACGCCGCTTTCGCTCTCGGCCGGGTCAACCACACAATCAGCATGTCAGGTCCATGGGCCCTCGGCGTGCCAACATGAAGGTGATGGCGGTCGAACCGGCAGACAAGGGCACCCACCGGCACCGTCGGTGGTGGTACCGCGGACCGTTCGTCCGCCGTGAGGTCAGGCTGAGCGTCGGGACCGTCCTCGTCTTCCTGTTCGTCTTCTACGTCGCCTTCCCGCTGCTGGCCAGCCACCGGCCCGAGGTCAACGCGCTGGCCCATATCAACATCGCCTACCTCGCCCTCGGCGTCCTGTTGGAGATCGGCCGCCCTGGCCGCCTACACCCAGCTGACCCACGCCGTCCTGCCCAGCAACGGCCCGGGCCGGTTCCGGCTGTTCCGGATCAACATGTCCACCCTCTCGCTCAGCCACGTCTCCCCCGGTGGCACGGCCCCGGGCGCCGCGCTGGGCTACCGGCTGCTCACCCAGTCGGGAGTGAGCGGGTCCGACGCCGGGTTCGCCCTCGGGACCCAGGGCATCGGGTCGGCGGTCGTCCTCAACGTGATGTTCTGGCTCTCCCTGGTGGCGTTCCTCGTGACCCACGGCTTCCACGTCCCGACCAGCCATCAGGGCGGGCAGTCGCAGTCGGCGTCCATCCTGGTCATCGTGGCCGCGGGTGTGGGCGTGATACTGCTCGGGGCCTTCGGCAGCCTGTTCTACCTGCTCACGAGGGGCCAGGAGCAGGCCAGCCGGGTCATCCGCCGGGTCGCCGGACGCATCCGGTTCCTCGACGCCGACCGGACCGCGGCGCTGGTGGAGCGGTTGGCCGATCGCTTCGCCGCCCTCATGAAGGACCGGTCGCTGACCAGGAGGGCGGTGGGCTGGGCGGCCGCCAACTGGTTGCTGGACGCGGCGTCGCTCTGGGTCTTCGTGGCCGCCTTCAGCCACTTCATCTCGCCGGTCGACCTCCTGGTGGCCTACGGCCTGGCCAACATCCTGGCCGCCATCCCCATCACGCCCGGAGGCCTGGGCGTCGTCGAGTTCGTGCTGATCTCGATGATCACCGGCTTCGGGCCGACCGCCGGTGAGGCCCTCTCCGGTGTCCTGGCCTACCGGGCGGTGAACTTCTGGCTTCCCATCCCCTTCGGGGGCCTGGCCTACGCATCGCTCGAGTTCGAGCGCCGGCCGGCCTACCAGAAGCTCCGCGACTACCTCCGGCGCCGGTTCCACCTTCCCCGGCCGACGGTCGGAGCCACCGGCCGGGCCGCCCGGCACCCGGCCGCCACCAGCATCACCGGCGGCGGCGGAGCCACGGCCGCCACCACCGTGACCGGCTCGGCCATGTCGATGACGTCCCCGCCGACGGGACAGGCGCCGGTTCCGCCGGCGGCACCGTTCGGGCCGACGTTGCGTTCGGGGTCATACTGCGCAGATCCCGGTGGGATTCGAGAGCCAGCTTTTGGCAGTGATCCTGCAGGTTGAAACCCAGATCTTCGCCTTCGCCGCTCGGCGCGACCCTGGTCCACGACCCGTCGCCCCCGAGGATCCAGGAGTTGGCCTCGTCGCGTAGCGCGTCGTCGAGGACCTCCGTCAGCCGCCGCTGATTTCCCGGGTCGTCGATGGGCACGATCACCTCGACCCGCCGGTCGAGGTTCCGCTCCATCAGATCGGCTGACCCGATCGAGATCCGCAGTGGGCGACCGTTCTCCCCGCCGAAGCGGAAGATCCGCGAGTGCTCGAGGTACCGGCCCACGATGGAGCGGACACTGATCGACTCCGACAGGCCCGGGACACCGGGTCGCAGGCAGCACCGACCGCGGACGATGAGGTCGACGGGGACACCGGCCTGCGAGGCCCGGTACAGGGCGTCGATGATGCCCGGGTCGGTCAGCCCGTTGGTCTTGAGCACGATGCGGCCGGCCGGACCCGCTTCGGTCTCCGCGTCGATGGCGGCCAGCAGCATCGACCTGGTCGACACCGGTGAGACGACCAGGCGCCGGAAGCTGGGCGGATCCCCCGACCCGGTGAGCATGTTGAACAACTCCCCGACGTCGGCGCCGATGTCCGGGTCGGCGGTGAGGAGCCCGACGTCCTCGTAGAGCCTCGCCGTCTCCGAGTTGTAGTTGCCGCTCCCGACATGGCAGTAGCGGCGGATCCGGTCCCCCTCGCGCCGGACCACCAGCGAGATCTTCGAGTGGGTCTTGAGGGTGACCAGACCGTAGATGACCTGCACGCCGGCCTCCTCCAAGGTCCGGGCCCAGCCGATGTTGGTCTGCTCGTCGAACCGCGCCTGGAGCTCGACCACCGCGGTCACCTGTTTGCCCGCCTGCGAGGCACGCACCAGTGCGGCCACGATGGGGCTGTCGTCACCCGTCCGGTACAGGGTCTGCTTGATGGCCAGCACGTCGGGGTCCTCGGCGGCCAGGGTGACGAAAGCCTCGACCGAGGCGGCGAACGACTCATAGGGGTGATGGACCAGCACGTCGTGCTCGGCCAGCACGGCGAAGATGTCAGCCCCACCGGCCAGCCGGGACGGGGTCACCGGGGTCCAGGATGAGGCGTGCAGGTCGGCTCGCTCCCAGTCGGTGAGTCCGCGCAGGCCACCGAGGTCGATCGGGACATCGAAGAGATAGACGCTCTCCTCGGGAACGTCGACTTCGGCGGCCAGCATGTCGAGGAGGTCGGTGGCGATGCCGGCCGAAGCTTCCAGCCGGACCGCCTGCCCGAACCGTCGCCGGTGCAGTTCGAGCTCGACCGCGGCCAGCAGGTTCCCGGCCTCGTCCTCCTCGACCGAGAGGTCGGCGTTGCGGGTCAGCCGGAACGCGTGGTGCTCGACGATCGTCATCGACGGGAAGATGCTGTCGAGGTGGGCGGCGATGACCTGCTCCACGGGCACGAAGCGCTCTTCGTCGGGCATCACGACGAAGCGCGACAGCAACGGGGGGACCTTGACCCGGGCGATGCGTTCCTCGTCGGTGACCGGGTTCACCACCCGGACCACCAGGTTGAGCGAGAGACCGGAGATGTAGGGGAAGGGATGGCCCTGGTCGACGGCCAGGGGGGTGAGGATGGGGAAGATGAGCCGGTTGAAGACATCGTCGAGGTGGGCGCGGTCGTCCTGGTCCAGCGTGTGCCAGTCCGACATGACCATGCCGGCCGCCTCCAGCGCGGGCGCCACCTGCTCCGAGAAGATCTGGCTCTGCAGCTTGACCAGCTCGTGGGCTCGACCGGTGATGGCCAGGAGCTGCTGGCGGGGGCTGAGGCCGTCGGGCGACCGGGTCCGGAGTCCGGCCGCCACCTGGTCCTCGAGGCCCGCCACCGTGACCTGGAAGAACTCGTCGAGCCCCTCGGAGAAGATGGCCAGGAACTTCACCCGTTCGAGGAGGGGGATGCGATCGTCCGATGCCAGCTCGAGCAGGCGGGCGCCGAACTCCAGCCAGGACAATTCACGATTGATGAAGCGGTCGTCGCGGAGAAGCGACGCCGTCCCGTCCGCGAGGTCGGCTTCGGCCTGATCCGGGGGTGACGGGCGTACGGGCCGGTCGTACCTCGAGCCGGCCCGGGAGGCTCGAGCGCCCGGCGGCCGGGTGGCGGAGGTGCGGTCGGGCGCGGAGACCGATTGCTCCGTCACTGCGGAGACCGATTGCTCCGTCAATGATGTCCGGTCATCGCAGGGATCTCATCGCCGTGCCATCGTACCGCCGGCCGGTACGGACGGCTCCCCCGCCTTCGAGCCGCCCGCCGGTAGGCTCAGCCCCTGATGTCGGCCACCTCCCTGTTGGACCCGGAGTCCAAGGCCATCCGACGGGCCTTCAAGGCCCGTCGGCGCACCGAGCTCGGGCTACTTGTGGCCGCGTCGGTCATCATCACCTGCGCCTATGCCCTGATGATCTACGGGAACACGGCCAAGGTGCCGAACGACGTGGCGCCCCTGTTGGCCGTCATGCTGGCCCTCGGCGGGGTGGCCCACATCGCCAACCGGATCTTCGTTCCGAGCGCCCATCCGGTCGTGCTGCCCATCGCCTTCCTGCTCAACGGACTGGGCTACGTGATGATCCTGCGCATCGACCTGGCCAACGCAAGCAACTACGCCCCCCTGCAGGCGGCGTGGACGGCCGGCGGGGTGGCCGCCTACGTCCTCACCCTGGCCTTGGTCCGCCGATCCCGCGATCTCGACCGCTACCGTTACATCCTGTTGGCCCTCGGGGTCATCCTCCTCCTGCTCCCCCTGGTACCGCACCTGGGGAGGACCATCGGTGGGGCCCGGCTGTGGGTCCACGTCGGCCAATTCGAATTCCAGCCCGTCGAGCTGGCCAAGATCGTGCTGTGCATCTTCTTCGCCTCCTACTTCGTCGAGAAGCGAGAGCTCCTGACCATCCCGACGGCACGGTTGGGCAACCGACTCGTCCTCGACCCCCGGCCCCTGGTCCCCATCCTCCTGGCCTGGGCCTTCGCCATCGGCGTCATGAGCCTCGAGCACGACATCGGGTTCTCGGCCCTGCTGTTCACCCTGTTCATCGGCATGTTGTGGGTCACGACGGGCCGCACCGGCTACCTGGTCCTCGGCGTCGTCCTCTTCGGCATCGGGGCCTTCCTGTCCGGGCGCTACCTCGTACCAGACCCATATCCGCGTGGAGGACTGGCTCGATCCGTGGCGCTATGCCATCGACCAGCGGCGAACAGCTGGTGCAGTCGTGGTACTCACTGGGGAGCGGCGGCATCGGCGGATCCGGACTCGGCCTCGGCATCGGCGCCTACAAGATCCCGGTGCCCAACACCGACTTCATCTTCGCCGTCATCGGCGAGGAGATGGGCCTGCTGGGCTCGACCATGGTGGTGGTGGCCTTCCTGCTGCTGGTGGGGGCCGGGCTGCGCATCGCCCAGGCGGCCAGGTCGGAGTTCGCCAAGCTCGCCGCGGTGGGCCTCACCATGATCATCGGCTTCCAGGCGTTCTTCATCATCGGCGGCATCGTCCGGCTCCTGCCTCTGACCGGGATCACCCTGCCCTTCGTCTCGTACGGAGGTTCCGCCCTCATCGCCAACTACGTGCTCATCGCCCTGCTCATGCGCATCTCCGACGAAGGTGGCGCTTCGGTCGATTCGGCGGACCAGGAACAGTACGAGCAGAGCCAGGAGCGCCGGCATCGACTGTTGGCCGGCCGTTGAGGGCGCCGGCCGAGGGCGTCACCCAGGGGTGATGGTTGCACCCACGGGGGTCACGTCACCCGCCTGCTCGAAGAGCCGGCGATCGATGAGGATGGGCACCGGCACCGGCTGCAGGAGGGCGACGGTCAGGGCGTCCGAGGGACGGCACGACTGCACCGACCGACCGTTGCGGCCCATGAGGTCCAGCTCGGCGAAGTAGACGGACCCCTGGCGACCAACCAGGCGCACGGCCACGACGTCGATATCGAACCGCTGGAGGATCCCGGTCAGCAACTCGTGGGTGAGCGGGCGCGGAGTGGAGATCCGGCGAAGGGCATGGGAGAGGACCACGGCATCGTGAAAGGCGATGGAGAAGGTCAGCTGCCTCCGCGGTGACTCCGATTCCCGGAGGACCACCGACGGGTGCTGGTTCGGCAGGTCGACGGAGACCGAGGAGACCAGTGCCATCCGGAAGTCACCCACGACGGGAGGTGAACCCGCCGGTGGCTCGGTCGGCCGGTTCGGCGGCCGGTTCTTCGGCAGCCGGTGGTTCGGCGGCCGGTGGTTCGGCGGCCTCCTCGGCGGCCGGTTCCTCGGCGGCCGGTGGTTCGGCTGCTTCTAGGGCCGGTTCGGCCGCGGCCAGGGTGTCGACGGGCGGCCCGACAGGTGGCGGCGTCGGCGGTACATCCACCGAGCCGGCCGAGGAGCCGGCGGAGGAACCGGCCGGGGAACCGGACGGGGAATCCGTCACCGGACGCTCCGGGCATGCACGCTGACGGTGATGCCCACGGCGGCGAAGAAGGCGATCATGGCCGAACCGCCGTAGGAGAGGAACGGGAGGGGGATGCCGGCCACCGGCATGATGCCCATGTTCATCCCCACGTTCTCGAACACGGAGAAGACGATGAGGGCGAACGACCCGGCACACAGCATCCGGCCGAAGCTGTCGCGGGCCAGCTGGGCCGTCCGCAGCACCCGCCACCCCACCACCCCGTACAGCAGGATCAGGACGCCACCGCCCACGAAGCCGAGCTGCTCCCCTACCGCCGAAAAGATGAAGTCGGTCTGCTGGGAGGGCACGTAGGCCAGATTGGTCAGGGAACCGCGGAAGAGGCCCTTGCCGAACACGCCGCCGTTGGCGATGGCCTCTTTGGCCTGGGCCACGTTGTAGGTGGAGGCCTGGCTGGCGCCGTTGGGTGAGATGAAGCTGGTCAGCCGTTGTATCTGGTAATGCTGGAGCAGCCCCACATTGAGAGCGAACAGGACCAGCAGGACCGCGCCCACGATGAGCAACAAGAGGTACCTCCCGGGCATGCCGGCGACGGCCAACATGACCATGAGGACGACGGTCATGACGATGGCCGTGCCCAGGTCTGGCTGTTTGAAGACCAGCAGGATGGGCACGGCCGCCATCAGCACCAGGCGGATCAGGTCGCGGAGGTCGAGGCCCTCGGGCCGTCGGGAACAGTAGGTGGCGATGGCGATGATCAGCACCAGTGTGGCGAACTCCGAGGGCTGCAGCTGGAGGGGACCGAGGGGGAACCAGCGTTGTGCCCCCTGCCGTTCCGGTGTGGCCAGCACCGCCACCAGAGCCAGCAGGATGCCCACGTAGAGGACGGTGCTGATCTCCTCGAGTCTTCGGTAGTCGATGAGGGCGAGGACGACCATGACCAGCACCCCGATGACCATGAAGGCGGCCTGGCGCTTGAGGAAGTAGTGAGGATCGTCACCGGCGTGGGCCAGCCAGCCCCGGGTGGCCGAATAGATCATCAGCACGCCGAGCGACGCCAGCAGGAGGGCGGTGCCCACCAGGACGAGGTCGAACCGCGCAAACAGGTGCCTCGGTCGAACGGCGACAGTTGCAGGGGCGTAGCTCACCAAGGTGCTCCGGTCCCACAGGCTACCCGGCCACCGGCGAGGGCTTCAGGCACCCGGAGGGACCCGGTCACCCGTCCGGGCCTGGCTCGCTCACGGCGCGCCACATGGCCTCGACCGGCGGTTCGAGGCCCGTCCAACCGGCCAGCTGCAGCGCAGCCTGGTGGACGAGCATGCCGATGCCGTTCGACACCGCGGCACCCCGGCCACGCGCAGCCTCGAGCCACGGGGTCACCCTCGGATGGTAGACCAGGTCCACCACGACCTGGCCGGCCCGTAGCAACGTGGGGTCGACGGGCCACGACGGCGAGCTCCCCCCGTCGCCGCCAACCATGCCGAGGGGCGTGGCATTGACCACGAGCTGGCACCCGGCAGCGTCTGCCGGGCTGCCCACGCGTCCCACGGCACCGGCCAGGCCCGCCGCCGAGATCGCCCGCTCCGGGGTCCGGTTGACCACCACCACTTCTGCCGCCCCGGCATCGGCCAGGGCGGCAACGGCCGCCCGCGCCGCGCCGCCTCCGCCGACGACCAGGCAATTCCGCCCGGCGGGGTCGAACCGGTCGCCCCGGCGCAGGGCGGCCACCAGGCCCGGACCGTCGGTGTTGTCACCGAACGTCCCGTGCCCGCCGAAGGTCACACAATTGACGGCGCCCAGGCGCTCGGCCAACGGCGAGATGCCGTCCACCAGGGCCGCCGCCGCCGCCTTGTGGGGCATGGTCACCGACAACCCGCGGACACCGAGGGCCCGGGCACCGGCGATCGCGTCCCCGGCCGATCCCGCCGGGACCCGGAACCCCACCGACACCCAGTCCAGGCCCATTTCGGCAAAGGCGGCGTTGTGGAGGAGGGGTGAGAGCGAGTGGGCGATCGGATCCCCGATCACGCCGACGACCGTGGTGGCCGCGGACAGGCGGGGCGGGTGCGGATCGGGACCGGTGGTCGGCATGGGGGCAGTCTGGTCCAGGCCGGCCGGATCAGGGCAGGCCACGCCGTGCACCCAGCGCCTCGTTGGCCAGCTGCTGGGCGTAGGTGTCGGCGAATGCCTCGGTGCCGTCCTCTTTGACCAGCACGAAGTAGAGCCACGCTCCCTGTGGGGGGTCGAGGGCGGCCTGCAGCGCGGCGGGGGACGGGAAGCAGATGGGCGTCGGGGTGAGACCCACGTTGAGGTAGGTGTTGTAGGGCGTCTTCAGGGCGAGGTCCTTGGCCGTCACCGAGCCGCCGTCCCGGTTCTCGGCGTAGAGGACCGTGGAGTTCATCTGCAGGGGCATGTTGTCGGCCAACCGGTTGAGGATGACCCGGGCCACCGGGCCGAGGTTCTTGGCGATGACGCCCTCCTTCTCCACGATGGAGGCCACGATGACCGTCTGGTAGGGCGTCAGCCCGAGCTTGGCCGATCCTGCGGCCAGGCCCAGTCCGTCGGCCACGGTGTCGAACCGGTCGATCATGTCGGTCAGCAGCTGGCGGTCGGTCTCGCCGGGGACCACCACATAGGTCCCCGTGCCCAGGAGGCCGTCGAGGTTGGTGACACCGGCCGGCTGCCAGGGCGAGTGCAGGGTCCCGCTGGCGGCCAGGGCGGCGAACGCGGCCTGGTCGTGGCCGGGAAGATCACCCACCCGCTCGGCCACCTCCCGCACGGTGAAGCCGGGAGGGATCTGGAGGGGGAACACGTTGGGGCCGGCACCGACAATGGCGTCGACCGTCGAGAAGCTGCTGTTCCGTCTGAAGGCATAGGAGCCGGACAGGAGGCTCGGGGCGGTGTGGAAGACGCTCCAGATGCGATAGGCCAGCGCGCTGCCGATCACGCCCTTGGACTGCAGCGCGGAGGCCAACTGGTCCGTCCCGTTGCCCGATCGCACAGTCACGATGACCTGACTCCCGGGAGGACCGCCCGGGTCAGCCTCCGAGGCGACCCACAGGTAACCGCCGACGATGACGACGAGGCCGACCGCCACGAGGGCCAGCCCGGCGATCCGCCACGGACGGCGGTACCAGGCCCGGCGGTCGCTCGGCTGGCGATCGGGCCCGGCGTCGGGGGCGCGCGTCGCCCGGTCGGTCGGGGACCACCCGGCTGAGCGCCGGGTTCGGCGCCTGTTCCGGATCCAGAGCCCGGTCCCGGTGGTCCGGGGAGATCGTCGTCCGGCCCGGTCACGTTCGTTCCCGACCCGGCCGGGTCTCGAGCCAGGCCGTCAGCATGACGGCGGCGGCGGCCTGGTCGACGATGTCGCGCCGGCCCCGCGCCCGGGTCCCCCCCTCGGCCAACGCCTGATGGGCGGTGACCGTCGTCAGGCGCTCGTCGAACAGCTCGACATCGACGTCGTGCTCCTTCGAGCATGACCCGGAGGCTCGCGGCTTCGTCCGACGCCGACCGTGGCGGCAGGGCCGTGGGAGCCGTCGAGTGACAGGGGCAGTCCGATCACCACCACGACGGCCTCCTCCTCGAGGATGAGGTCGACCAGTCGCCTTCGATCGCCCTCGGCGTCGCCGGTCCGGAACAAGGTGGTCCGGGGCAGGGCCATGGTTCCGGCCGAGTCACTCACCGCGATACCGATCCGCCGCGTGCCCAGGTCGATGCCGAGGGCCCGCCCTGGCCGGAGCCGGCTCCCGCTCATGGTCGGTCACTCCGGGGCGAGAAGACGACGCGCCTCGTCCAGCGCCCGGTCGATGCCACTCGGTTCCTTTCCTCCGGCGACCGCCATCTCCGGCGAGCCGCCGCCACCCCCGCCGAGCAGGGGCGCCACGTCCTTGACCAACCTCCCGGCATCCACCGGGTGCTCGCCGGCAGGAGCGGCCGAGACGGCCAGGTTGGCCCGGGTGCCGTCCGGGCTGCCCCCGAGGACGACCACCCGGAGACCGCCGGCGGTGCGGGCCGTCTGGGCCAGGTCCCGGAGGAGGTCCGCATCGAGCCCGTCCCTGCGGGCCACCACCACCCCGCCCTCGGCTGTGGCGGCCAGCCGGCCCGCCTCGGCCTGCAGCTCGCGGCTCTGGGCCTGCGCGAGGGACTTCTCGGCCGCCCGCTGGCGTTCGAGGAGCCGTTCGATGGCCTCGGCGACGTGCTCGGGCTCGGTGCGCAACAGGGCGGATGCCTCGGCCAGCAGGCCCTCGCGGGCGACGATGCGGTCGAAGGCACTGGTGCCGGTCACCGCCTCGATCCGCCGTTTGTTGGACCCGATGGCTGTTTCGGACACCACCGTGATGGGGCCGATCATGCCCAGGGCGCCCACATGGGTGCCGCCGCACAGCTCGATGGAGTGCGGGCCGGCCCGGACGACCCGGACCCGCTCGCCGTACTTGTCCCCGAAGAAGGCCAGGGCACCCATGGCATCGGCTTGGGCCTTGGTCGTCTCGACCACCGTCACCTCGGCATCCGAGAGCACATCAGCATTGGCCATGGCGGCCACCGCCGACAGCTCCTCGGGGACCAGGGCGCCGTGATGGCTGAAGTCGAAACGCAGGTGGTCGGGGGCCACGAGTGAGCTCTGCTGTCGCACGTGATCACCGAGCACGGTGCGCAGTGCGGCGTGGAGCAGATGGGTGCCGGTGTGATTGCGGCGCAGCGCGTCCGCGCCGGACCCCGTCGATGGTGGCCAGCGCGTCCTGGCCGGCGAACAGCTCGCCGGTCACCGTCGCCCGGTGCGAGGTCAGGCCGGGGAGGGCGGACACGGTGTCGTAGACGAGGGCGGTGCCCGTCTCGGTGACGATGGTCCCGGTGTCGCCCACCTGGCCGCCGCCTTCGGCGTAGAACGGGGTGCGGTCGAGGAAGATCTCGGCCTGGCCGGCGTGGTCGGGGTCGAGGTCGGCGAGCACGGCGACCACCCGCGCCGGGGCCGAGTAACCGTCCGGGCGCTGGCCGACGAACACGGTCTGCCCCTCGGTGTCGAGCACCGACCGGTACGCCTGTTCGCCGGCTACGGTCTTGCCGGCTCGGGCCGAGGCACGAGCCTGGGTGCGCTGACGGTCCATGGCCTCCTCGAAGGCCTCGAGGTCGACGGTCACACCGGCCTCCTCGGCGATCTCGACGGTCAGCTCCACCGGGAACCCGTAGGTGTCGTGGAGCCGGAAGGCCAGGTCGCCGGGGACCGATCGGGTCCCGGACGCCAACTCCTCCTCCAGGATGGTGGAACCGGTGGCCAGGGTGCGCAGGAATCCTTCCTCCTCCCGGGACACCACCTCGGCGATCAGGTGGTGCTGCTCGGCCATCGCCGGGTAGGCCGCACCGAGGATGGCCACCGCGCTGTCCACCAACCTGGGCGTGAAGGGCTCGTCGACGCCGAGCTGGCGGGCCCGGCGCACGGCCCGGCGGATGATCCGGCGCAGCACGTAGCCGCGGCCTTCGTTGGCCGGCAGCACCCCGTCGGCCACCAGCATGGACATGGCCCGACCGTGATCGGCCAGGATCCGGAGGCCGATGTCGGTCCGCTCGTCCTCCCCGTAGGTGCGGCCGGTCAGGGACTGTGCCGTCTCGATCATCGGGAGGAAGAGGTCGGTGGCGAAGATCGAGTCGACGCCCTGGAGCACCGGCAGGATGCGCTCCAGGCCGGCGCCGGTGTCGATGCTCGGACGGGGCAGGGGCTCGGACACCCCGTCCTCGGTCCGGTTGTACTGCATGAAGACGAGGTTCCAGATCTCGACGAAGCGCTCGGGCCCGCCGGATGCCGGTCCTCCCTCGTCACCGTAGGCGGCACCCTTGTCGAAGAAGATCTCCGAGCTCGGGCCGCACGGCCCGGTCTCCCCCATCTTCCAGAAGTTGTCCTCCCCCAGGCGCTGGACCCGGTGCGCAGGGATCCCGACGCCTTCGGTCCAGATCTGCTCGGCCTGATCGTCGCTCTCGTGAACGGTGACCCACAGCCGGTCCCCGTCGATACCCAGCACCTCGGTCACGAGTTCCCAGGCGAACGGGATGGCTTCGGCCTTGAAGTAGTCGCCGAAGCTGAAATTGCCCAGCATCTCGAAGAACGTGCAGTGCCTGAGTGTGGAGCCGACGACATCGATGTCCACGGTCCGGAAACACTTCTGGACCGATGTGGCCCGCTTCCAGGGCGGTACCTCGTCGCCCACGAAGAACGGCTTGAAGGGCACCATGCCGGCGATGGTGTACAGCACTGTCGGGTCGTGCGGGATGAGGCTGGCCGACGGCACCGCGATGTGGCCACGCTCGGTGAAGAACCGCGTGAACGCGGCGCGAAGCTGGTCGGCGTCCATCGCCGTGCCGGAAGTCACGACGTCGGATCCTAGTTGCCCAGGTAAGAGAGCGATTTTGCCAGCGGGCGGCCCAATCTGGCCAACCTCGAGCGCCCGGACCTCGAACGCCCGGTGTCCGCGGGTCCGGTGTCCGTGCGTCCGGTATCCACGCGTCGGCCGTCCGCACGTCCGGTGCGCGCGGGTCGGGTGCCCGAGCGCGCCGGTCGGGTACCCGCGGGTGCAGTGTCCGCGCGTCGGCTGTCCGATGACGGCCGATCGGAGGGCACGTGGGGCGGAGGCTCGGTTCCGGTGCCCTGTGCGGCCAGCTCGGCCCACAGCTCCTCTTCGCGTCGCTGCATCTCCTCCCGTCCGGACGAGACCGCGTCCCGCACCCGGTCGCCGGCGCCGACAGCCACCTGTCGGGCGGATCTCCCCACCTCGACCACGATGGCGTCGGGCTGGAGTCGGGCCGCGGCTTCCTGCCAGGTGCGTCGGACCTTGCGCTCCGCCCAGAGCGTCGATCCGGCGCCAACAGCCACGCCGGTGGCCAGCCAGAACGTCCGTTTGGGCATTATCGGTGCACGCCGTTGCCGTTGCCGTTGCCCGACGGTCCGGGGTGCGGGGCCGGATCGGACCCGGTGGCCAACCGGCGGATACCGGTGGCGGCGCCGGCCCGCACGGCCAGCACCTTCACGACCGGATTGGCGAAGGCCCGGTAGGCCAGCTTCGACGCCGAATCCACGGTGGCATGGACCGACTCGGTGGAATCGAGCACCGCGCCGACACGCTCCATCTCGGTGGCCGCCTGGTCGACCACCCGGTGCGCATCGGCGACCAGGGGAACCGTCTGGTGTTCCAGTTGCTCGGCAACCACCTGGAGCCGGCGGATCTCCCGCCGCAGCCGGCTCACCGTCACCAGGAGGCCGATGACGGCGCCGAGGCTGGCGACGCTGGCCACGAGGACGGCGATCTCTCCGGCAGACATGATCCCGCGAGCTTAGATGGTCGGGACCGGGGACCGGCGCCCGTCGCCGCCGCAGCCGCCCGGCGGTCGGGCCGCCGCCGGCCCGGGAGATGTCAGGGCGAGTCCACAGACAGTTGCCGGGTCACGGCGGCTGAGGCCGGCGACGTCTCGCTCGAGGGTGTGGCCAGGGAGGCTTGCGGGGTGGCACTGGCATCGGTGCAGGTTCGGGCCGAGGTCCAGCTCTGGAGGGCGGAGGTGGCAGCGGCACCGGAGAGGGGCTCTGGCACCTCGTTCTCGATGATCGCCGGTCTCCAGGTGGCGCTGTCGATGTGGCGTCCGGTGGCCGTGACCACCAGGGATCCGCTCTGGTCGGTGGGAGGCGGGTCGTTGTAGAAGGCGAAGTTGCCGAGCCCGTAGTCGACGTAGGCGGTGCCGAGATACCCGCCGCCGAGGAGGACGTGGGCGTGACTGCCCACGATGATGTCGGCGCCGGCCCGCACCAGCAGGTTGGCCAGGGGCTCTTGGTCGGGATTGGGGCAGGCGTCCAGCTCGGTGCCCCAATGGAGGAACACGATGACCGTGTCCGACACCTTCCGGGCCGACTCGACCGCCCTCACCAGGTCGGGCACGTCATAGGCGGAGGCCAGGCCGGGCTGGGTGGACGTGGCCGTCCATGCCGTCTGGAGATCGGAGTCGATGACCTGGGTGGCGGCGATGATGGCGATCTTCTGTCCGTCGATGGTGACCCGGAAGGGGGCGAACGCGCCGGCGGCGTCCTGGCCGATGCCGAGGATGGTGTACTTGGCCTGTTGCCTGGCCGCCAGCGACATCTGCAGGCCGGCCGGTCCGCAGTCCTCGCCGTGGTTGTTCGCTTCGGTGACGAGAGTCACCCCCGCCCCCCGGAACGCACTGATGGCGGCGGCCGGGGCGTAGAAGACGTACTGCTTGTCCTGGGGGTCCGGGCACGTGCCGTCGGTGAGCGCGGTCTCGAGGTTGACCATCGAGAGATCGACGCCTCCGAGCAGCTGGCGCGCCCCCGGTCCGAGGGCGGTGGCCGGATCATCGGCCAGCCGGACCGCCAGCGTGCTGCCCGAAGGGAAGTTGTTGTCGCCGGCGAAGGCGAAGGTCACCGGCTTCCCGTCCCCCTCCCAGTCCGGGTCGAGGCGCATCTTCGACGTCACCGCCGCATGATGACCGTGACCGGCCCCGGAGCGCGGGTGACGGTTCGGGGCCGCGGTCCCAGGCGACGACGGAGCCAGCCACCATCCCAGGAGGGCGAGGAAGGCGAGCAGGCCGAGTCCCCACAGCCACCGGTTCCGTCGCACCCGGCGGGACGTCGCCACCGGACCGGGCGGTCGGGGCGGGCCGGGGGGCGAGGGAAGCGCGACGTGGGGCGAGGGAAGCGCAGGTCCAGCCTCTACCGGCTCGGCCCGGGGCCGACTGATATCGATCGTGTCGGTCATGCCGGTGTCTCGGTCTGGGTGGGGCGGCCGACCGTCACGGCGGCAGCATAGATGCCCGTCAGGACGTGGCCATAGCCACGACCGGCCGATTGAGGGCCGTCCCTCCCGTCGAGCCGTAGAAGCCGGCGTCGCCGAAGGCGAAGAGACCGCCGTCGGAGGCCACCAGCCAGTAGCCGTGGCCGCCCAGCGAGTCGCGCCATGCCCACCACCGGTCGGTTGAGGGGGGTCCCGCCCGTCGAGCCGTAGAAGCCGGCGTCGCCGAAGGCGAAGATGCCCCCGTCGGAGGCCACCAGCCAGTAGCCGTGGCCGTCGGGGGTGGCGGCCATGCCCACCACCGGTCGGTTGAGGGGGGTCCCGCCCGTCGAGCCGTAGAAGCCGGCGTCGCCGAAGGCGAAGATGCCCCCGTCGGAGGCCACCAGCCAGTAGCCGTGGCCGTCGGGGGTGGCGGCCATGCCCACCACCGGTCGGTTGAGGGGGGTCCCGCCCGTCGAGCCGTAGAAGCCGGCGTCGCCGAAGGCGAAGATGCCCCCGTCGGAGGCCACCAGCCAGTAGCCGTGGCCGTCGGGGGTGGCGGCCATGCCCACCACCGGTTGGTTGAGGGGGGTCCCGCCCATCGAGCCGTAGAAGCCGGCGTCGCCGAAGGCGAAGATGCCCCCGTCGGAGGCGACCAGCCAGTAGCCGTGGCCGTCGGGGGTGGCGGCCATGCCCACCACCGGTTGGTTGAGGGGGGTCCCGCCCGTCGAGCCGTAGAAACCGGCGTCACCGAAGGCGAAGATGCCGCCGTCGGAGGCGACCAGCCAGTAGCCGGGGAGCGCGTAGGTGTAGCGGTCGCCGACCACCAGGGGGCTGACCCCATCCGGGCTCGTGACGGTGACATCGCACGGTGGCGCCCCCGGACGGGCCGGGTGGCACCCGGGCCAGCAGGGTCGTGGGCGACGTCACGGTGAACGACGCCGGGACCGGTCCGAACCTCACCGAGGTGGTGCCGGAGAAGTGCGTCCCCAACACGGTGACCTGCTCGCCGCCGGCTGTCGGTCCCTTGTCCGGGATCACGGCCCGGACCACGGGCGATATGAACGTGTAGACACCGGCCGGCACCACGGCGCTGGTCCCCCCCGCCGTGCCGCCGGTGGTCACGGTGACGGCCAGACTGGCGGCCGACCGGACATCGGGCGTGACGACGGTCACCGAGGTGGGGGTGTGACGGGTGATCCTCGCCCGGATGGACCCGAACCGGACCGTCGGGACACCGGTCCCGAACCCGCTGCCGCTGACGACCACGCTCCGCCCCCCGGTGGCCGGGCCCGACGAGGATTCGAGCCCGGTGACCGACGGACAGCCGGAGCTCGATCCCGAGAACACGCCCAACAGGGCCAGGGCCCGGGGCGAGCCCCAGCCCGACGCCAAGTCGTAGTGGGCGGTGGCCGGGTAGTCGGGCTTCGGCGACGACGGATCCAAGAAGTCGTTGTTGCCGACGGTGATGTCGTTGAACGGCGGCGACGGTCCGGTCCCGGCGGCGTAGAGCCGCTGATCGAGAAATCCGGCCGACGAGGCGCACCCCTGATTGGCCACCGCGGTCAGGGCCGCCCACAACGGCGCGGCGGCGCTGGTGCCGCCGATGCGCTGCCAGAAGCCGTCGAAGAAGATGACGTCCCCGTGGTCGGGGTCGGCCGATGCCGACACGTCGGGCACTTCGCGGCACTGCTCCGTCTTCGCCGATCCGCAGGTGTAGACGGACGAGGCGTTCCGGACCTCGGGGATCTGCTGCCACGGCGGTGCGGCGAAGTCCTTCGACACCCCACCCCCGCCGGCACCGGCACCGTCGTTCCACACCGTCTCGGTCAGCCGAGAGGACACGATCGAGGTCAACGATGTGCCGCCGACGCCGGTCACGTCGGGCTGATCGGCCGGATCGTCGACCGACAGCGCCGTGTTGGCATTCTCCGGCGGGGCATAGCAGTCCGAGGATCCGGCGTCGCCGGCCGCCGCCAACACGGTCTGGCCCTGGATCCGGGCCAGTTGGAAGAGCCTGTACTCGTACTCCTGCTGTGCCTGATCGATCCCCCCTGCCCCCTCGCACTCGCCCCAGCTGGTGGTGATGACCCGGTTCGACGTGTCGTCGATCATCTCCGTGTAGGTGTCGATGGGTCCGGTTCCCACGTTCGGCCCGGAGTAGACCACGACGGACGAGGCCGGGGCGAGTCCGGCGACCGCTTCGATGTCGAGGGCCGCCTCCCCGCTCTGTGATCCGACCGCTCCTCCGTCCACCGGCACGGTCGAGACCGGGACATGCACCCCGAAGCAGGCCTCGTAGGTGTCCACGTCGGTGCTGGTGAAGGGTTCCAGCTCGAAGATGGCCACCCGCTGCCCGACCCCCAGCCTCCCCTGGGCGTAGAGCGGATCGAAGTCGTAGGTGGATGCCAGCTGCTCAGCCGTCCAGCCCCCGCTGGCTGCGACTCCGTCGGCCGCCGCACAGGCCCGTGGACCGGCGTGGGCCGTGTCGGCCGCGTGAGGCCCCACCGAGCCGTGCACCGGCCCAACGGGAGCGCCGGCGGTGGGGGTCGAGGTCGTTGGGGCGGGTGGCCCCATCCGGACCTGGGGGTGGAGCACGGCCACCGTGCTGAGCCCGATCACCCCTCCGACGGCCTTGGCCAGGCCGGTGGGAACCTGTGGTTCGGCCGTGACCACCCGGACCACCCGGCCATCGCCGAGACTGGCGTCCACCAGCGGAACGGCGAAGGCCCGCTCCATCGTCGCCACCGTACCCGTCACCGGTACCATCAGGGCGTTCGGGGCGAACGGGCCGACCTCCAGACCGGCCGACGCCAGCCAGGCCCTCACGGCGACCAACGTGGCCGGGCGCGGCCCGAATGCCGTAGCGAACTGCCGGGTCGTGAGGTAGCGACGGTAGTGGGCCGAGCCCGGGTCGGACACCGCCGTCGGCGTACGCATCGAGTGCAGCCGGGTGCGGAGGATTGAGGGTGACGTCAGCGGTGATCGTGGTGGCGCCGTCGGCGGGACCGACGATGTGCGCGCCGGACGGGAGGGCAGGGAGCGCTCCCGAGATGCGGACCTCCGGCGGCACTCCGGCGCCACCGGCTCCCGGCGACGGGACCGCGCCACCGGCTCCCGACGACGGCAGCGTGACGAGCAGGCCCGTCACGACAAGACTGACCGACGCCAACGACACCAGTCGGAGCGTCGGTCGGGGCCAGGACCCCAGGTGTCGCGGCAGGTGGGGCGACCGCCGGGACCACAGGTGGGGCGACCGCCGGGGCCCCAGGTGGGTTGCCCGCTGGGGCCACCGGCGACGGAGCCGATGGCGCCGGCGAGAGCGATGACCGCCCGGAGGCAGGGTCCGGTGCTCCGGCATCATGGGTTCAGTCTCCACTACGGGCCCGCCGATGGGGCCGCGCCGCCACCCGGCTCCGGCGGGTCGTCTCCGTCACCTCCGCCCACCGACTCCTCGGCGGGGTTCTCATGGCGCCACCGGTGCAGCCGCTCGGACAGCACCGCTTCGTGCCCCCGTCCGCTCGGTTCGTAGTACCGGTTCCCGGCCAGCTCGTCGGGACGGTACTGCTGGTCGACGAAGGCGTCCGGCCGGTCGTGGGGGTAGACGTACCCCTCGCCGTGGCCGATGACGGCCGCACTTCGGTAGTGGGCGTCGCGCAGGTGGCCGGGCACGTCCCCCCGGGGGCCCTCGCGCACATCGCGTTGGGCCAGACCGAGAGCCACCGTCACCCGGTTCGACTTCGGGGAGCAGGCCAGGTGCACGACGGCCTGGGCCAGGTTGAGCTGGGCCTCGGGAAGGCCCACGAACTCGACGGCCCTGGCGGCCGCGTCGGCCACCACCAGCGCCAGCGGATCAGCCTCACCGATGTCCTCGCTGGCCAGGATGACCAGACGGCGGGCGATGAAGCGGGCATCTTCCCCCGACTCGAGCATCCGGGCCAACCAGTACAGGCCGGCGTCCGGATCGGATCCGCGAATGGACTTGATGAATGCGCTCACCTGGTCGTAGTGGTCGTCCTCCCCGTAGTGCTGCAGGCGGGAGTGGCGAGCCCGCTCCACGTCGGCGAGCGTCACGGGCGAGGGTCCGGCCAGGGCGAGCGCCACCTCCAGCGTGGTCAGGACCGCCCGGGCGTCCCCGTCGGCCAGCCCGACCAGAGCGGCGACGGCATCGCTGTCCGCGACGGCCCCTTCGACATCGAGGGCGCGGGCCACCACCTCGGTCAGCTCGTCGGCCGACAGGGGCTCGAGGCGCCACAGCGTCGACCGCGACAGCAGTGGGGCGTTGACCTGGAAGAACGGGTTCTCGGTGGTGGCGCCGACCAGGACGATCAGCCCCTCTTCGACCGAGGGAAGCAGGGCGTCCTGTTGGGCACGGTTGAACCGGTGGACCTCGTCGAGGAAGAGGATGGTGCCCCGCCCCTGCTCGCCGAGCAGGCGTCGAGCCCCGTCGACCACTTCGCGCACGTCCTTGACCCCGGCGCTCACCGCCGACAGGGGTACGAACCGCTTCTCGGTGGCCGTGGCCAGGACCGAGGCCAGGGTGGTCTTGCCGGTTCCCGGTGGTCCCCACAGGATGGCCGAGGTCAGCCGGTCGGATTCGATGAGGGCGCGCAGGGGCGCTCCCGGGCCCACCAGGTGCTGCTGCCCGATGATGTCGTCCAGGGTGCGGGGCCGCATGCGTGCCGCCAGGGGCGCACGGGCGGACAACCGTTCGGCCGCCGCACCGGAGAAGAGATCGTCATCGGCCACCAGGGCTGCTCACTCCTTCCGCGGTATGGGCTGCAGCCCGAGGTCGGCCAGCACCCCGGGAGCCACGGGCTTCGGGGCACCGGTCATCGGGTCCGATCCGGACTGGGTCTTCGGGAAGGCGATCACCTCGCGGATGCTGTCCTCCCCGGCGAAGATGGCCACCAACCGGTCGAGGCCGATGGCGAACCCGGCGTGGGGCGGGGCGCCGTACCGGAAGGCGCCGAGCAGGAACCCGAAGCGGGACTGCGCCTCCTCCTCCCCGATGCCCAGTACGGCGAACACCCGGCTCTGGATGTCCGGACGGTGGATCCGGACGCTGCCCGATCCGAGCTCCCAACCGTTGAGCACCAGGTCGTAGGCTTGCGAGCGGACCGAGATGGGGTCGGACTCGAGGCGGTCGATGTCGTCGGGATGGGGCATGGTGAACGGGTGGTGGGCCGCCACCGGCGTGCCGGACTCGTCCTCGCCTTCGAACATCGGGAAGTCGACCACCCACAGGTACCGGTACGGTCCCTCGCTGACCGGTCGGCCGCCCAGGTCGACGCGGAGCTGACCGAGGACGGCGCAGGCCAGACGGTGCTCGTCGGCCACCACCAGGACCAGGTCGCCGGCCGCAGCGCCGGTGGCGGCCAGCAGGCCGGACCGCTCGTCGTCGGAGAGGAACCGGTCGAGGGGTGAGTCGAGGCCGAGGCCGGTCCGCCGGCCCCACCGTCCACGCCGGTGACCCTGAACCAGGCCAGCCCCTTGGCCCCGAGCTGCCTGGCCCGCTCGGTCAGCCCGTCGAGCTTGGAACGGCTGAGGTCGGCACCGCCTTCCAGCACGAGTGCTTTCACGCACGGGGCGCCGAACGCCTTGACCTCGGTACCGTCGAAGACCGGCGACAGCTCGATCAGCTCCATCCCGAAGCGCAGGTCGGGCTTGTCGGATCCGTACCGGTCGATGGCATCGGCCCAGGTCATCCTCGGGATGGCCGGGGGACGCTCGCCGGTGACCGCTTCGGCGGTATCGAGCACGGCCTCCGACACGAATTCGAGCACGTCCTCCTGGTCGACGAACGAGGCCTCCACGTCGAGCTGGGTGAACTCGAACTGGCGGTCGGCCCGGAGGTCCTCGTCCCGGAGGCATCGGGCGATCTGGAAGTAGCGGTCGACCCCCGCCACCATGAGCAGCTGCTTGGCCAGCTGCGGGCTCTGGGGCAGCACGTAGCACGAGCCCGGGCTCAACCGGCTGGGCACGGTGAACTCCCGTGCCCCCTCGGGGGTCGGCGCCCACAGGAGCGGCGTCTCCACCTCCACGAATCCCTGGCGGTCCATGGCCGCCCGCAGGGAACGGTTCACGGTGGCCCGGAGGCGGAGGTTGGACTGCATGCGCGGCCGCCGCAGGTCGACATAGCGGTACCGGAGGCGGGTGACCTCATCGACCTCGGCGCGGTCGTCCACCGCGAAGGGCGGAGGTTCCGCCGCGTTGAGCAGGGTCACCGTGCACTCACCGAGCTCGACCTCGCCGGTGGGGATCTCGGGGTTGACGGTGCCCTCGGGCCGGTGCCGGACCACACCCTCCACGGCCACGACGTACTCGCTGCGGACGTCCACGGTGCCCGGCACCACGCACTGGATGATGCCGGTGTGATCGCGCACGTCGACGAAGGCCAGGTGCTCGCCGTGCTCACGACGCTTGGCCACCCACCCGCACACCGTGACCGTCGAGCCGACGTCCTCGGCGCGGAGCGTCCCGCACAGCCGGGTGCGCATGGACGTGGTCTCGGCCGACGGTGGGGAGGAGGTCACAGCGGGTGGTCCTTTCGGCTGCGGGCCCGATCAGGGCCGCTCGGGCTCGCGGGGTGGCGGTTCCGTACCGCGGCGGCCGGACCGGTCACCCACGACCGGACTGGTCACGCACGGCTTGCACCACCTCGGATCGCAGCACGGTGCGCTGCTCCCCGGATCCCCGCATGGGTCGCAGGGACACCGTACCCGCTGCCAACTCCTCCGTTCCCACGATCAGCGCCACCCCGGCACCGGAACGGTCGGCCGATTTCAATTGCGACTTCATCGAGCGGTCGTCGAAGGCCCGGTCGGCCCGCAATCCGGCCCGGCGGAGCTCGGCGGTGATGTCACGGGCGGACCGTCCCCCGGTCACGTCGACCACGAACGCGTCGGGCGGGGTGGGCTCGACGGCGAAGACCCCCTCCGCGTCGCAAGCCAGCAGAACCCGCTCGATGCCGATCCCGAAGCCGATCCCCGGCGTCGGGGGACCGCCGAGCATCTCCACCAACCCGTCGTAGCGGCCCCCTCCGCCGATCCCGTTCTGGGCCGACTCGAGGGCCGCGGACGCGAATTCGAAGGTGGTTCGGCTGTAGTAGTCGAACCCCCGGACCAGGCGGTGATCGAACCCGTAGGGCACCCCGAGGGCGTCGAGGCCGTCGCAGGCCCGATCGAGATGCTGGCGGCACGGGCCACACAGGTGGTCGATGAGGTTCGGGGCCCCGGCCGACGCGGCCCGGCACTCCTCGCGCTTGCAGTCGAGGACCCGGAGGGGGTTGGCATCCAGCCGCCCGCGGTGCTCGGCACAGAGCTCCTCGCGGCGTTCGTCCAGATAGGCGTGGAGGAGCTGGAGGTAGCCCGGGCGGCACACGCCGTCGCCCATCGAGTTGATCCTGAGGTCGAACGAGGCCAGCCCGAGGGAACGGAAGAACCCGTCGGCCAGGGAGATGACCTCGACGTCGAGGTCGGGATCGGGTGACCCGAGGGCCTCGACACCCAACTGGTGGTGCTGGCGGTAGCGCCCGGCCTGGGGCCGCTCGTACCGGAAGGCCGGCGTCACGTACCAGGCCTTCCACGGCAACGGAGGCCGGTGCTGGACGAAGGCCCGAACCAGGGGCGCGGTCCCCTCGGGCCGGAGGGCCAGGGTGCGGCCGCCGCGGTCCTCGAATTCGTACATCTCCTTGCCCACCACGTCGCTGCCCTCGCCGATGCCCCGGCGGAAGACCCGGGCGTCCTCGAAGATGGGGGTGTGGGCGAGGCCGTAGGCGGCCGCCTCGACCTGGGAGGCGAAGGTGGCCACCAGCGATTCCCACCGGGTCGACTCCGGCCACAGCACGTCGTGGGTGCCACTCGGGGCGCGCGCGGCCCTGGTCTCGTCGGGCACGGCGGGCTCAGTCCTTCTTGCCGGGGAGGATCCGGTAGACGTCGTAGACGGCGTCGAGATGCCGGATCAGGTTGAGGACCGACTCGAGATGAGCCGGGTCGGCCAACTCCACGTCGAACCGCATGCGGCTGATGCGGTCGGGGTCGGTCTGGGTGTTGGCGCTGACGATGTTGAGGTGGTGCTCGGACACCACCTTGGTCACGTCGGTCAGGAGCCGCGACCGGTCGATGGCCACCACTTCGATCGTGGCCACGAACACACCGGAGGACCGGTGGTCCCACTCGACTTCGATGAGGCGCTCGCGCGAACGGCTGGCCAGCGAGGCGGCGTTGGCGCAGTCGGCCCGGTGCACCGACACACCCCGGCCGCGGGTCACGAAGCCCACGATCTCATCCCCGGGCACCGGTGTGCAGCACCGGGACAGGCGCACCATCAGGTCGTCGAGTCCCTCGACGTAGACGCCGACCGCCGAACCGCGGCCCGGTCGGGTGGCGGTGGGTTGCTGGCGGGCGGTGACGGGGAGCTGTTCCTCGTAGACGCCGCCCCGGAGGTCCCGCAGCACGCGCTGGGCGACGGCGCGGGCGGAGATCCGGTTGTCGCCGATGGCCGCGTGCAGCGCATCCAGATCGGCGTAGTTCATGGCGATGGCCAGATCGGCCAGCGCATGCTCCGAGGCGAGCTTCTGCACGGGAAGGCCCTCGCGGCGGAGTTCCTTGATCAGCTCGTCGCGACCGACCTCGATGGCGTCCTCGCGCCGTTCACGCGAGAACCACTGGCGGATCTTGCTCCGCGCCCGGGAGGACGCCACCATGCCGAGCCAGTCGCGGGAGGGGCCGGCCGTCGGCGCCTTCGAGGTGAAGATCTCCACGGTGTCGGCCGAGCTGAGCCGGGTGTCGAGCGGGACGAGCCGCCCATTGACCTTGGCGCCGATGCAGCGGTGGCCGACCTCGGTGTGGATGGCATAGGCGAAGTCGACCGGGGTGGCGTTGGCGGTGAGAGCGATGACCTTGCCCTTGGGGGTGAAGACGTAGACCTCGTCCTCCTCGAGGTCGAGCTTGAGCGCCTCGAGGAACTCGATGGGATCGGTGGTCTCGTTCTGGAAGTCGACGATCCGCTGCATCCATTCGATCTCCGCCGTCGTCGACGAGGTCTCCTTGGCCAGGGCCAACCGCTCGGCCCGCCGGTCCCGTTCGGCCAGCTCGGCACGTTGGGCCGCAGTGACCGACGAACCCTTCTTGCCGCCCTCCCCTTTCGCCCCGCCGGCCGCCGACGACTTGGACGGGGCGTCCTTCAGGGCGGACTTGCCCCGGCCCTTCCCCGCCGCACCCGCCTCCTTGCCCGGCTTGCCGGCCGGCGGCGCGTTGCGATCGGGCCGACCCGGGTTCTCCTTGTACCCCCAGTGGGCGGCGATGCCGTACTCGGCCCGACGGTGCATCTCGTGGGTCCGCACCTGCACCTCGATCGGCTTGCCGTCGAGGCCGATCACCGTGGTGTGCAGCGACTGGTAGAGGTTGAACTTGGGGGAATTGATGTAGTCCTTGAACCGGCCCTGCACGGGGGGCCAGATGGCGTGGATGGATCCGAGGGCGGCCCAGCAGTCCTTCTCCGACTCGACGATGACCCGGATCCCCACCAGGTCGAAGAGGTCGTCGAACTCCTTGCCCCGCACGACCATCTTCTCGTAGATGCTCCACAGGTGCTTCGGGCGGCCGGTGACCTCGGCGGTCACCCCCGAAGCCGCCATCCGCTCCCGGACCGCAACCAGGACGCGGGCCAAGAACTCGTCCCGGAGCGGGGCGCGGCTGGCCACCATCTGTTCGATCTCCGCGTACCGCTTGGGGTGGAGGGTGGCGAAGGCCAGGTCCTCGAGTTGCCATTTGACCTCTTGGATGCCGAGCCGGTGGGCCAGTGGGGCGTAGATGTCCAGGGTCTCCTGCGCGGTCCGGCGCTGCTTCCACTCCGGCATCACCGACAGGGTCCGCATGTTGTGCAGCCGATCGGCCAGCTTGATGATCAGGACCCGCCAGTCGTTGGCCATGGCCACCAACATCTTGCGCACGGTGGCCGCCTGCTGGGCCTCCTTGGAGTCGAACTGGAGGCGATCGAGCTTGGTCACCCCGTCCACGATGAGCGCGACCGACGGACCGAAGTCCCGGTCGATGATCTCGTTGGTGACCCCGGTGTCCTCCACCGCGTCGTGGAGGAGGGCGGCCGCCACGGTCTGGGCGTCCAATCCCAGGTCGGCGACGATGCCGGCCACGGCGATGGGATGGGTGATGTACGGCTCCCCCGACCGCCGGAGCTGGCCCCGGTGGGCCACCGTGGCCGTCTCCGCCGCCCGCACCATGAGGGACGTGTCGTCACCGGGATGCCGGCGGAGGAACGACTGGAGCACCGGAACCAGCAGCGCCGCCTCCGCGGCCGGCAGCGAGGACCCCGCGACGTACTCCTCGACCTCGGTTGCGGCCCCCTCAGCAGGGACTGGTGTGGCCAGGGCCATGCCTACACGGTACCTGTCCCGACAGGCGCACCGGTACCTCGGGCGGGCCCCGGGTCAGCGGATCGGGGCCGCCCGGTCAGCGGCGCTTGCCCTTTCCGCCCTTGCCCTTTCCCTTCCGGGGACGGGGTGGAGGCCGGTTGCCCCCGGGCCGGGTGGAACCGGAGGCGGTGCGGCCGCCCCCGGTCGACGCCCGCGACCCACCGCTCGAGGATCCGGCCGCGGCCCCGACCGGCTCGGTGGTTGAGCCGCCGCCGTTGCGGGTTCCTGCTGTGCCCCGGCGGGACGACGCACCCGCTCCGGGCCGAATGACGCCGGTCTGCTTGGCGGCACGGCCCTGGGGCCGCCCGCTCCCCCCCGCAGCCCCGGCCATGGCCGCGGCCGCGGCCGGGGTGAGCACCGCGCCCCGTTCCCCGCGGGCTTCGAGGCGCTGGCGGATGGTGGTATAGCGGGGCTCACGCTCCTTCATCATGGCCAGCAGCGGCGAGGCGATGAAGATCGAGGAGTAGGCACCGCTGGTCAGCCCGATGACCAGCGCCAGCCCGAAGTCCTGCAAGTGACGTCGCGCCCAGGAAGAAGGAGCCGACCACCAGCACCGAGAGGACGGGCACGATGGCCACCAACGATGTGTTGATGGACCGGGCCAGTGTCTGGTTCATCGACAGGTTGACCATCTCGGAGTAGGTGATGCGCCCGGAGGCGCCCAGTCCCTTGGCGTTCTCCCGTATCCGGTCGAAGACGACGACGGTGTCGTAGAGCGAATAGCCGAGCACGGTGAGCACGGCCACCACCGTGTCCGGAGTCACCTGGAACCCGGTGAGCGAATAGATGCCCACCGTCACCAGGATGTCGTGGATCACGGCCACGATGGCGGCCACCGCCATCTTGAACTCGAACCGGACCGAGATGTACAGGGTCACCGCGATGAAGAAGATGATCAGGGCCTTGATGGCGTCGCGGGTGACCTGGCCTCCCCAGGTGGGGCCGACGTCGTTGAAGTTGACGTTGTCCGGCGTGGTGTGGGCCGCCTTGGCCAGGGCGTCCTGCACCTTGTTTTCGATGTGGGTGCGCTGGCTGGGAGGCTTCGAGTTGAGGTCGACGGTGACCTGGATCTGGCGGCCGTGGGTGAGCTGGTCGGTCAGCTGGACCACGGTCGGCTGGGTGACCCCGGCCGATTCCGCCGCCGCCGTGGCCTGGGCCACGGTGAGGGTCTGCGAGGAGACCAGCCACGACTGCCCGCCCTTGAAGTCGATGCCCTCGTTGAGGCCCCGGGTGCTGAGGGAGATGATGCCGAGGAGGATGATGAGGGCCGAGATGCCGAACCACCATTTGCGGTTGCCGATGAAATCGAACGAGGTCTCGCCCCGGTAGAGGCGGATGAACACGTTGTGGCGCTTCTCGCCCCTGGCCTCGCGATCCTGTTCCTCGGCCGCGAATTCGATCTCCTCGTCGAAGGCCTCGTCCAGCTCGAGGGCCGCCTCTTCCTCCTCGGGCAGTTCCTCCTCGGGCAGTTCGCCGTGGCCGTTGGCCCCGGCCTCGGCGTCGCCCTTGCCGTTGCTGCCGTTGGAGCGCCGGCGGTTCATGGGGTCGCCCCCGCGGTCACGCCGAGGCCGCTGGCCACGCTCATGCCCCGGACCTCACTGCCGCTCCGACTGCGCCCGAGGAGGATGACGAAGGGCCGGGTGAAGAAGTAGGTGACGAAGACGTCGAGCAGCGTCGAGATCCCGAGGAAGAGGGCGAAGCCCTGTACCGGGCCGATGGAGAACTCGTAGAGGACGACGGCACCGAGGAGGGAGACCGCGTCGGCGGCCAGCACGGTGCGGAAGGCACTGGCGAACCCCTTGTCCACACTGCTCCGCACGGTCCGCCCGGACCGCGCCTCGTCTTTCAGACGTTCGAAGTACACGATGTAGGAGTCGACGGTGATCCCGATCGACACGATGATGCCGATCACGCCGGCCAGGTCGATGGTGATGTTGAAGCTCTGCCCCAGTATCGAGATGATGGACCACAGCAAGGCGCCGGTCACCGCCAGCCCGGCGACCACCACCACGCCCAGCAGCCGGTAGTAGAAGATCACGTACAAGAGGACGAGCAGCAGTCCGGCCAGGCCCGAGATCAGACCCGCGTGCAGCGAGGCCTTGCCCAGGGTGGGCGAGACGGTCTCGACGGTCAGCCGGTCGAGCTTCACCGGCAGGGCTCCGTAGGTGAACTCGGTGGCCAGCGTCTTGGCCTCGTCCTCGGTGAAGCTGCCCGAAATCTGCACCTGCCCGTTGAACGGGGTGAACGCCGCCTGGGTGGGCTGGGTGATGGGGGCGGAGATGACCTGGCCGTCGAGGTCGATGGCGATGATGGCGTGGAACTGCTGCTTGGCCAGCGTGTCCCAGGCCGTGGAGCCCGGGCCGGTGAGCACCAGGTTGACCGTCCACTGGCCGTTGTTGAGCTGGGCGCTGGCCGACTTGACGGCGGTGCCGGTCATCTGGGCCGGGGCCAGCACGTACCGGCCCGAGCCCTCGGCCGCCGTACCCGGCAGCAGGACCGTGTCGTTCTTGTTGTCGTCGAGCGGCGAGGTGGACTTGTAGGTGGCGAAGGTGGGGTCGGCGGCGATGTTGGTGTTGCTGGTGTAGCCGTTGACGTTGTTCGAGTCGGGAGTGACCTGCAGATTGGCTGCGGTCAGCTGGGTCGCCGCCGTGCAGGTGGGAAGCGGGCCGGTCGACGGCTTCTTCCCCTTGGCCACCGTCAGCGGTGGCGCATAGCAGAGGGCGGGCCGGAAGAAGAGCTGGGCGGTGTTGCCCAGGTTGGCCAGGATCTGCTGGGTGTTCTTCTCACCGGGGATCTGCACCGAGATCTGGTTCTTCCCCTGGCTGGCCACCGTGGCCCCGCTGGCTCCCCCGCCACTGACCCGGTTGTTGAGGATGGTCACGATGGTGTCGAGCTGCGCCTGGTTGACCGGCGTGTGGGTCTGGTAGACGACCGACAGCCCGCCGTCGAGGTCGAGCCCCAGCTTCGGCGACCAGCCCGAAGCCAGGGTGGCGGTCAGGGCGATCACCGCGATGGCGATGACCGAGAGCAGACTGACCCACAGCGAGCGTTTGTTCTTCATCGGTGCTCAGGTGATCGGCGATCCGTCAGGGCCATGGTTCTCGTCACCGGTCGGGTTGGCGCCGCCGTGTCCGGCGGGGTGGTCTTCGGTGGGGGACGTCCCGTGGGTCTCGGTGTCCTCCTGATCGTCTTCGTCGTCGAACTCGTCCGCCGAGGTGGCCTCGGCGACGTCCGAGTGCTCGTCCTCGTACTCGCCGTCGTACTCGCCGTCGTCGGACAGGTCCTCGTCCGGTTCGGTGGCCTCGGGCTCCTCCAGCTTGCGGAGCACGTACTGCCTGAGCACCACGAACGAGGCGCCGACACTCGTCTCCAAGGTCACCCGATCGTCCTCGATGTCGATGATGTGGCCGACGATGCCGCCCGCGGTGAGCACTTCGTCGCCCACGTCGAAGCTCTTGGTCTGCTCCCGGACCGCCTTGGCCTTGCGCTGTTGCGGGCGGTAGATGAGGAAGTAGAAGCCGGCCGCGATGATCACGAAGATCAAGAGCGCCGGGCTCCCGCTCGACTTCTTCGCCGCAGCAGCCGCGAGGGTGGGGAGGACCAGGGCAGCCATCATCGGAGATCACGGAAGGGGTCGGAGGTGGGCACAGCGTTCCGACTCTAGCCCAGGGCATCCCGGATGAGATGCCGCCGCCCTCAGGCCGTCCACACCTCCGCCGTCCGCACCCGCAGTTCGTCGAAGCGCCCGTGCTCGATCGCCGTGCGGGCCTCGGCCATCAATCCGAGCACAAAAGCCAGGTTGTGGATGCTGAGCAGGCGCCAGGCGGTGGGCTCCCCCACCACCAGCAGGTGGCGCAGATACCCCCTCGACCAGCGCGCACAGGTCGAACAGCGGCAGGCCGCGTCGAGGGGCCCGTCGTCACGCGCGTGCACAGCGTTGCGGAGGTTGAGGCGACCCGTGCTGGTCAGCATGGCCCCGTGCCTGGCCTGACGGGTGGGGGCCACGCAGTCGAACTGGTCGACCCCGAGGGCGATCGCTTCCATCAGTCCCACCGGATCCCCCACCCCCATCAGGTACCGGGGGCGGTCGGCGGGCAGATGGGGCACGGTGGCGGCCAGGGCCTCGAGCATGGCGGGGCGGGGCTCGCCCACCGACAGGCCCCCGATCCCGTACCCGTCGAAGCCGAGCTCGACGGTCCGCCGGGCGCTTTCCGCCCGCAGGCCCGGATCGGTGCCCCCCTGCACGATCCCGAAGAGGGCCTGGCCCTCCGGTCTGGCATCGAGCCGGTCATGGCACACAGCCGCCCGGGCGGCCCACGCCGCCGTCCGCTCGACGGCCTCCCGGAGGGCCTCGGTCGGCGCCGGCAGGGTGGCGCACACGTCGAGCACCATCTGGATGTCGGCACCGATGAGGCCCTGGGCGACGACGGCGGATTCGGGGGTGAGCCGGACACGCTGGCCGTCGTAGACCGACGCGAAGGTGACGCCGTCGTCGTCGACCGTCGGTCGCAACGAGTGGACCTGGTAGCCGCCGGAATCGGTCAGGGTGTGACCGGACCACCCTGCGAAGCGGTGCAGGCCACCGAGGGCGGCGACGGTGGCCGCGCCGGGACGGAGCATCAGGTGGTAGGTGTTGGCCAGCACCGTCTCGACCCCCAGCACGTCGAGGTCGGCACTGTCCAGGGCCTTGACCGCCCCCCGGGTGCCCACGGGCATGAACGCGGGGATCGAGTAGGTGCCCCGACAGGTGTGCACCAGCCCGGTCCGCGCCGCGCCGTCGGTGGAGGTGATCTCGACCCGGATCCGGTTCATCCCGGACCGCGGCGGTGGGAACCACGGCCCACCACCATGGCGTCGCCGAAGGAGAGGAACCGGTACCGCTCGGCCATGGCCGTGGCGTAGAGCTGGCGCCACACCGGTCCGCAGAAGGCCTCGACCAACAACAGCAGGCTCGACCGCGGCAGGTGGAAGTTGGTGACCAGTACGTCGACCACGGAGAAGTCGTAGTGGCCATGGATGTAGAGATCGGTCCGGCCGCTCAGCACCCCGGTGGCGGCCGCGGTTTCGACGGCCCGCACCGCCGTCGTCCCCACCGCCACCACCCGATCGGCATCGGCGCAGGCGGCCATGGTGGCGGCGGGGACCGAGTAACGCTCGGAGTGGATCACATGCTCCTCGGCGGTGGGGGCGGTCACCGGTCGGAAGGTGTCGAGGCCGATGGCGAGGTCCACCCCGACGACGGTCGCCCCGGCGCCACGGCAGGCGTCGAGGAGCTCCGGGGTGAAGTGCAGTCCGGCGGTGGGGGCGGCCACCGACTGTTCGCCCAGGCTCCGCGACCTCGAGTACACCGTCTGGTAGCGGTCCGGATCACCGAGGCCGCGGTGGATGTAGGGCGGCAGCGGCACCCGGCCGGCGCGCTCCACCACCGAAGGGTCGATGAGCCTGACCAGGCGCCGGCCGTCGTCGGCCCCGGATGGCGCGGCCCCGACCTCCAGCACCGGCGGCCCGGACACCGCTTCGAACAGTAGGCGTGGGGTCGGGCAACCGCCGAGCGGGACGGACGAGTGCTTCCCACACCACGGCGGCGCTGTCCACCGGCTCGAGCAGGAGGACCTCGGCGTGCCCGCCGGTGGCCTTGACCAGATCCAGTCGGGCGGGCAGCACCCGGGTCTCGTTGACGACCACCACATCGCCGGGTCGCAGCAGCCGGGGGAGGTCGGCCACGGTCGCATGCCCGACGGCTCCGTCACCGGTCAGGCCGGGGTCGACCAGCAGGCGGGCCGCGCTCCGCGGCTCGATCGGCTCCTGGGCGATGAGGTGTTCGGGGAGGCCGTAGTCGTACGCGTCCATGGGTACCCCGGCCGGGACGCCTGGGTGCCGGAGGACCGGGTCCGAGATGAGCTCCGACATGGCCACCATGGTGGCAGACCCGGTCGTCCTCCTCGTGTCGATGGCCGATGTCCCGCTGTGGTCGGTCCGGTGCGACCGGGCTCCTCGGGTCAGGCCGCCGCACCGATCGCTCGCTCCGCCGCACCGATCG
Organism: uncultured Acidimicrobiaceae bacterium; assembly: GCA_963745955.1. Lineage (GTDB taxonomy): Bacteria > Actinomycetota > Acidimicrobiia > Acidimicrobiales > RAAP-2 > Bog-756. Next base: position 121,329 of record CAVUZI010000005.1, read on the forward strand.
CTCAGCCAGCACCAGTCGCTCAGCCAGCACCAGTCGCTCAGAGCAGGGTGGACTCGACCGGGCTGAGACCGAGGTGGGCCCACGCCCGGGGTGCGGCGATGCGGCCGCGGGTGGTGCGCTGGAGCAGCCCCTGCTGGAGGAGGTAGGGCTCGTAGGCATCCTCGATGGTGTCGGGCTCCTCGCCGATGCACTGCGCCAGGGTGGTGAGGCCCACCGGCCGGCCTGCGAATCGGCGGCACAGCACGTCGAGGATCGACCGGTCGACCTTGTCGAGGCCGAGCTCGTCCACGCCGAACACCTCGAGACCGGTGACGGCCGCCGCCGAGGTGATCGTCCCCTCGGCCCGGACCTCGACGAAGTCCCGCACCCGGCGCAGGAGCCGGTTGGCGATGCGCGGGGTGCCCCGTGAGCGCTCCGCGATGCGGCGGGCGCCCTCGACATCGATGGGAACGGCCAGGATGCCGGCGGAACGGGTGACGATGGCCTGCAGCTCGTCGACGTCGTAGTGGTCGAGGCGGCCGACGAACCCGAACCGGTCGCGTAGCGGACCGGCCACCAGCCCGGTCCTGGTGGTGGCCCCGACCAGGGTGAAGCGGGGAAGGTCGAGACGGATGCTCCGCGCCGTCGGGCCCTTGCCGATGAGGATGTCCAGCTTGAAGTCCTCCATGGCCGGATAGAGGATCTCCTCGACCGACCGGTGGAGCCGGTGGATCTCGTCGATGAACAGGACGTCGCCCTCCTGGAGATCGGTGAGGAGTGCGGCCAGATCACCGGACCGGACGAGCACAGGGCCGGCGGTGATCCTGAGCCCGACTCCCATCTCCGCGGCCACGATCCCGGCCAGGGAGGTCTTCCCCAGACCCGGGGGCCCGGCGAACAACAGGTGGTCGACCGGTTGCTGCCGTTTCAACGCCGCCTCGATGACGATGCGGAGGTGCTCGGTGAGCTGGCCCTGCCCGACGAACTCGTCGAGGGTGCGAGGCCTGAGCCCGGCGTCCTCCGCCTCCTCGGCCGGCCCGACCTCCGGATCGACGGGCCGCACCCCACCCGGCCCCCCGTCGGGTGCCCGCGTGATCCCGCCGGCCGGCGCCGCGGCCGCCGACACGCCGTCCGTCAGCACCTCGCGCCTCGCCTGGGGCGTCATCGATTCCGAGCCAGCTGGCGCAGTGCGCTACGTACCATCTCCTCGACCGGGTCATCCTCGTCGACCACGTCCATCACCTCGCGGATCTCGTCCGGGCCGTAGCCCAGCTCGACCAGGGCCGCCCGGACCTCGCCACGGGGTGATCCCCCGGTACCGCCGCCGCCGGCGTCGCCCCCCAGGGTGGGGAGATCGAGCCGGGCCTTGAGCTCGAGGAGCAGGCGGGCCGCGGTCTTCTTCCCGACGCCGGGCACCAGGCACAGCGTGTCCACATCGTCTTCGAGTACCGCGGTGGACAGTGCCGCCGGAGACATCGACGACAGAATGGCCAGGGCCAGTGACGGGCCCACCCCGTGGGCACCGAGCAGGGCCTCGAAACAGCGCCGCTCGTCGGCGTGGGCGAAGCCGAAGAGGACGATGGCGTCCTCCCGCACGTGGGTGTGCACATGGAGGAAGACCTCACTCCCCTGCCCGCCGAGACTCGCCGACACCGACGTCGGGACCGAGGCCCGGTAGCCCACCCCGCCGACCTCGACGATGACCTCGCCGGGAGACGGACGGTCGACGAGCACCCCTCGCAACGAACCGATCACGGCGCCTCCCCGGTGGCCACGGCCACGGCACGGCGCAGCGGTTGGGTGGTCAGATGGCAGGCGGCCAGGGCCAGGGCGTCAGCCACGTCGGGCGGACGCGGCGGCTCGGCCAGGCCGAGGACCGAGGCCACCATCCGTTGCACCTGCTCCTTGGTGGCGCCGCCGTACCCGACCAGTGCCTGCTTCACCTCGTTCGACGTGTACTGGGCCACCTGGCACCCCGATTCGGCCGCGGCCACGAGGGCCACGCCGGCGGCCTGACCCGGTGGCCATCGCCGTGCGCGCATTGACCTGGAAGAACACCCGCTCCACGACCACCGACTCGGGTTTGAACTCCGCCACCAGGGCCCGCAGTTCATCGGCCAGCGTCCGGAGGCGGTCGGGCAGGGGCATGGTGGGTTCGGTGGAGATCACACCGCCGGCCACCGCGGCGAGGGACCCGCCCCGGCGGGTGACGACGCCGTACCCGCAACGCGACAGACCGGGATCGATGCCCAGGACGAACATGCGTTCGATGCTACCGTGCCCGGGTCGACGGTGGAGGGATGGCCCGGGATCGGTGACCCGGGGACGGGGTGGCGTCCCTGGTCAACCTTCGTAGGCGGCCATCACCGCGTCGGGGATGTCGAAGTTGGAGTAGACGTTCTGCACGTCGTCGTGGTCGTCGAGGGCCTCGATGAGCCGGAGCACGCGCTTGGCCTCGGACTCGGAGGCGACCTCGACGGCCGAGGTGGGCACCATGGTCAGCTCCGACGCACCCGGGTTCAACGACGCCGCCTCCAGCGCGTCGTGGACGGCCACCAGGTCGGCGGGCGCACAGGTGACGGTCCACTGCTCCCCGTCGTCGCTCAGGTCTTCGGCGCCGGCCTCCATGGCCACCTCGAGGACCTGGTCCTCGTCGAAGGACTTGGGGACGGCGATGACCCCCTTACGCTCGAACTGCCAGCTCACCGCGCCGGGCTCGGCCATGCTCCCGCCGTTCTTGTTGAACAGGTTCCGGATCTCCGATCCCGTGCGGTTGCGGTTGTCGGACAGGCACTCGACGATCACGGCCACGCCGGCCGGGGCGTAGCCCTCGTAGGAGATCGACTCGTAGCGGACGCCCTCGAGCTCGCCGGAGCCCCGCTTGATGGCCCGCTCGATGGTGTCGATGGGCACCGAGGCATCCCGGGCCTTGGTGTACATGGTCCGGAGGCTGGCGTTGGCGGTCATGTCGCTCCCGCCCTCGCGGGCGGCCACCTCGACCTGGCGGATGATCTTGGCGAACACCTTGGCCCGGGCGGCGTCCTTGGCCCCCTTCTGGTGCTTGGTGGTGGCCCATTTGGAGTGTCCCGACACGGCTAGTGCCTCCCCTCTTTGGTCATCTCGACGAACAGCTGATGAAGCCTACGGTCGCCCGTCAACTCGGGATGGAACGAGGTGGCTCAGGACCGGGCCCTGCCGGCAGACGACCGGACGCTGCGGCGGGGGCGGACCGCCGCCACCCTCGTCCCGGCCGTCCCGCGCCGGAGGCAACGTGGCCAGCACGTCGACCTGCGGGCCGGCCCGCTCGACCACCGGGGCCCGGATGAAGACGGCGTGGACCGGCTCGTCGCCGAGCCCGGACACCGCGATGTCGGACTCGAACGACGCCACCTGGCGGCCGTACCCGTTCCGGCGGATGGTCAGATCGATGGCCCCGAAGCGCCGCTGGTCGTCACGGCCGTCGAGCACCGTCTCGGCCAACAGGATCATCCCGGCGCAGGTGCCGAACACCGGGAGCCCCGCGGCCAACGCCTCGGCCAGGGGATCGAACAGGCCGGAGGACTCCAAGAGCATCGACAGGGTGGTCGACTCGCCACCGGGGATGATCAGCCCCTCGAGCCCGTCGACGTCGGCCCGCTCCCGCACCATCCGGACCCGCTCGCCCAGCGATTCGACCGCGGCCACATGTTCGCGGACATCACCTTGGAGGGCGAGAACGCCCAGTCCCATCCTCACCCTCCTCGGCGCGGCCGACCGGGCGGGCGGTCACCAGCCACGTTCGGCCAGATGCACCCCGAGCGTGCCCATCTCCTGACCGGCCATGGCATCGCCGAGGCCGGTCGAGACCTTGGCCACGAGGCCGGCGTCGGTGTAGTGGGCGGTGGCCTCCACGATGGCACGGGCCATCCGCGACGGGTTGGCGCTCTTGAAGATCCCCGACCCCACGAACACCGCCTCGGCTCCGAGCTGCATGACGAGCGAGGCGTCGGCCGGGGTGGCGATCCCGCCGGCGCAGAACAGCGGGACCGGGAGGCGACCGGTGGCGGCGACCTCCTCGACCAGGCCGATGGGTGCGGCCAACTCCTTGGCCCACCCGTACCGCTCGGCCGAGTCGGCCTCGGTCACCCGACGGATGTCCCCGAGGATCGACCGCAGGTGCCGGACCGCCTCCACGATGTTGCCGGTCCCTGCCTCGCCCTTGGAACGGATCATCGCCGCACCCTCCGAGATCCGGCGCAGTGCCTCCCCGAGGTTGGTGGCGCCGCACACGAAGGGCACGTCGTAGACCCACTTGTCGATGTGGTTGGCCTCGTCGGCCGGGTGTCAGCACCTCGCTCTCGTCGATGTAGTCGACGCCGAGTGCCGCCAGCACCTGGGCTTCGGCGAAGTGGCCGATGCGGGCCTTGGCCATGACCGGGACCGTCACCGCAGCCTTGATCCCCTCGATCAACGCGGGGTCGCTCATCCGGGCCACCCCGCCGTCGCGCCGGATGTCGGCCGGCACCCGCTCGAGGGCCATGACCGCCACCGCCCCGGCGTCCTCGGCCACCTTGGCCTGCTCGGCATCGACCACGTCCATCACGACCCCGCCGCGCAGCATCTCGGCCAGGCCCCGTTTGACCGTGAAGGTGCCGGTCGGACGTTCGTCCCCGGACGTGCGTGCTTCGGTCATCGGGTCACCCATGGGGCCATTCTACCCTCCGCCATCACGACCAGAGCCCGGACATGCCACACCGGCCGGCCCCGAGGGGCGGCCGGTGTGGCATGCGTTCCGGCTGGTCGGCAGGGGCTCAGGCCTGGAGCACCGCCTCGAGCTCGATCTGGATGTCCACCTTCTTGGCCAAGAGGATGCTCCCGCTGGCGTCGGCCACGGCACCGAAGGAGACGCCGAACTCATCACGGTTGATGGACGTCGATGCGCTGAAGCCCACCCGCTGGTTGCCCCACGGGTCCTGCACCACACCTTCGTAGGTGACGTCGAGGGTCACCGGCTTGGTCACGCCGCGGATGGTCAGGTCACCGACGACCTTGAACTCGGTCGGGCTCTCGGCCTCGATGGATGTGCTGGTGAAGGTCCACGAGGGGTGGTTCTCGACGTCGAAGAAGTCGTTGGTGCGCAGATGGTTGTCCCGGGTCTCCTCACGGGTGTCCACACTGGTCGCGTCGATGGTCACCGTCGCCTTGGACCGGGTGGGGTCCTCGGCGAGCTCGAGCGTGCCCTCGAACTTGCTCAACCGGCCCCGCACCTTGGACACGGCCAGGTGCCGCACGGCGAAGCCCAACTCGGAATGCGACGGGTCGATCACGTACGTCCCCACCGCCGGGTACTCCACCCCGTTGACGTTCCTGCTGGTTACTGTGGTCTCTGTTGTCATGTCTGCTCCTTCTTTCGTCCTCGGCACTCGCTGTCGGGTACTCGTCCTCGGTGCCTCCTCCTCCGGCCGCACCCTGGCGCCCGAAGTTGCTTGCACCAACAACTATATCTAAGATTGTTTGTTGTCGCAAGTACCATTACCCATCTTGTACAATGGCAAACATGGGACGAACGGTGGTGACGGATGACGAACGGCTGACCACGGTCGGCCTCCTCTTCGAATCGGCGGCCGGGCTTCGAAGGGTGTTCCAACGCCGGTTCGAGTCGGAGCGGGCGCTTTCCAACCAGTCGTTCGACGTGCTCATCCGTCTGGCCCGCTCCCCCGGCTCGGAGCTGAGGATGAGCGAGTTGGCGGCTCAGACCTCGCTGACACCGAGCGGGCTCACCCGGTCGGTCGACCGCCTCGTCGAACAGGATCTGGTCGTGCGGAGGGTCTGCCCCGAGGACCGCAGGGGCGCGTTCGCCGTGCTGACCCCCGCCGGTCAGGCATTGATGGACCGGGCCATCCCCGACCACCTGGCCCACATCGACGAGCTGCTGAGCAACCTCTTCACGGCCGAGGAGGAAGAGACCCTGGCCGTCCTGCTCCGCAAGCTCCGCGACCATCTGTTCGCCAGCAATTCGGAGTGGGCACTGGCGCACGAGGACACCGACATGTGCCCGGGGGTCGACTGAACATCAGCTCCCGGCAGTCCGGCCTGTCAGCCGGGACCGGCCGGTCAGCGCGAGTGACGCCGGTCAGCGGAGTGATTGTGCGGCCGCACGCACCCGGGTGTCGTCGAGGTTGCCCTCCACCGGGGCGGCGCGATCGGCACCGGCCAGCGGGTCGATCCACAGCCACCGGGTGAGGGCGGCGATCCGGCCCGTGCCCGGGGGCCACGGTTGTGGGGTCACCGTGCGGCCCACCATCGTCTCGAGGGCCGAGCCGATGCCGGGGGGATAGCGAACCACGACCGCGGCGCGCTGGTCGGCCGAGAACTCACGGCCCCGCCCGACGAGCGTGTGCACCCTGTCGGCCCCGAACTCGGTTCCCCGGACCACAGCCCAGGGGACGGTGGCGACGACGGCGAGGCCGGCGACGACGGTGTCGTGCCGCTTTATGTGGACCAGTTCGTGGGCCAGCACTCCTTCCAGCTCGACCAGGGTCAGCAACTCGTCGAGGCCGGACGTCACCACCAGCTTGGCCGAGTCGGGATCCCGCCCGACGGCCATGGCGTTCGGGACGGCGCTCTCGACCACGCAGATGGTCGGTCGGGGCAGGCCCATGGTGGCGCACAGCCCGTCGACCAGATTGTCCAGCCGCGGATACTCCCACTCGTCGGTCGGGGTGGCTCCGACCGCCCGCACGACAACGTCAGGGGCAGCCCGCCACAACCACACGGAGAGGACGACGGTGACCACCACCAGTGCCACGGCGCCGACCAGCAGGAGCCCGGCCAGCGCCAGGACCACGGCCACCAACACGCCGGCCACCAGCGCGGGCGTCAAGCAGATGACCATGGCCCGCCGTCGGTTGGCGTGGACGGCGGCGGCCTCCTCGCTGCCCTCGCCCGAGCGATCCACGGCCGACGCCGGCGGTGTCGACCCCGCGGTCCGCGGCGGGGCGGTCCCACCCGTCCGCGGGCCCTGTTTCGCGCCCCCACCGCCCTGGCCGCCGGATCTCGAGCGACGGAGAGGACGATCTGTTCCCCGCGGAGCCCCGCGACCCCCCACCGCCCTTGCCGCCCGACGACGACCCGGCCCGTCCGCCACCTTGTCCGGCGCCTGCCTTCGAGTCCCTGTTCCCGCCCGAGGACGGCCCGCCGGCGCCTCGACCGCCCGCCGCCCCCCCGGTTGCGGTTGCGGTTGCGGTTCCTGTTCGAACTCGAGGACCGGCCCGAACCCGATCCCGCCGGACCGCCGGGACCCGAGGGGTTCCGACCGCCGGTGGACGGCTGACCCCGGGCACCGGGCCTCCCCGCTGGGCCGGCCGGCTCGGAGGGATCTTTGGATTCACTCATGGTCCGAGCAGTGTACGGCCGCTCAGGGCCGGGGCCCGACCATCGCCGAGCGGTACCAACCCTCGTACCACCCGGCCAACCGCTCCATCGACCATCCATCGGCCCGACGGGCTGCGGCCGAGAGCCAGCACTGGCGCGGTGGCCTCCCGATCCGGCCCGGTCACGCAGCCGGACACGGCCAGCTCCCCGGAGAGGACCCCGGCCAGGGCGTCGGCCAGCTGCGGCGCGTCGCCCGGAGGAACCAGCACCGCGCACCCACCGGCCGCCGACCGGTAGCCGTCGATGTCACTGGCCACCACCGGTGTCCGCGCCGCCATGGCCTCGAGCAGCACCATGCCGAACGACTCACCACCGAGGGACGGTGCGCACAGGACGTCGGCCGCCACCAGCCGTCGCACCTTCTCGTCCTCGGGGAGGACGCCGAGCCAGACGACGTCGGACGACCCGGGGTGGTCACGCCGGAGGGCGTCGGACTGGGGCCCGTCACCCGCGATCCAAAGCCGTGGCCGTCCGCGGTCGCCGCCGCGGTCGCCGCCGTGGGGGTCCGTTCCCGGTCGGTCGACCAGCCGGTCGAAGGCCTCGAGGAGGACGCGCAAACCCTTCCGCTCCTCGTGGCGACCGAGGAACAGGATGGTCGGTCGGTCGGTCGGCCACGGGACGACGTCTCGATAGCGGTCCAGCTCGATCCCGTTGAACCCGACCTCGTAGGTGCCGCCGAGTGCGTGCGACGCGGTGGCCCGCGCCGCCTCGGACACGGCCGTCCGGACGGCCAGGCGTCCGGCCAACCGACGGACCAACGGACCGAGCAGCGGTGTAGAGGGCGCTGCCGCCGTTGCGGTGGAACGTGGCCACCATGGGAGGGACGTCCCGACCCACCAGCAGTCCGTAGGGCAGGCCGGGCGTGAAGGGCTCGTGCACGTGGACCACGTCGAAGGACATCGACTTCGAGCGAGCGGAGGGCCCGCGCCGCGGATCGGACCGAGAGGCTCACGGGAGCCACCGAGCCGTTGGCCGGCAGCGAGACCGAGCGGCCGGTGGCCACCAGGTCGACGCCGGTCGGAGCGTCCCCGGCATCGTCCAGCGGGGCGAACACGGTGACACGGTGACCGGCGGCCTTCTGGGCCCGGGCCAGCCCGATCACCTGACCCTGGACCCCACCGGGCCGGGACAGGCTGTACGGACAGACCAGCGCGATGCGGAGTGACGAGGATGTCGACGGGCCGGCGATCTCCACCAACCGGTCAGTCCATCATCGATCGGCGTTCCCGCCGGCGGCTCCATTTGACCCCGTACATGGCGTCGTCCGCCCGGCTCAACAGCCTGGACGGGTCCGTGTCGGGATTGTCGGCGAAGACGCCGCCCACCGAGGCCAGGACGGACAGGGTCCGTCCGTCGATGCGGTAGGGCCGGGCCAGGGCGGTCGAGATGCGTTCGGCGATGCGGAGCATCTCCTCCTCCCCGCTCTCCACGTCGCAGACCACGACGAACTCGTCCCCACCCAGCCGGGCCACCGTGTCGGTGGGGCGCACGATGGCCAGGAGCCTGCGGGCCACGGCCACCAGCATGTCGTCTCCCACGTCGTGCCCGAGCACGTCGTTGATCTCCTTGAACTCATCCAGGTCGAGCAGGAAGACGGCCACCCCCGGTTGGCCGCCGGACTCTCCGGGGTACAACCCCGGCAGGCGACGGGCCAGGGCGTCGATGGCCTCCTGCAACCGCTCGGCCAACAGCGTCCGGTTGGCCAGCCCGGTGAGAGGATCGTGGAGGGCCATCTCGGCCAGCCGTTCCTCGTTCAGCTTCTGTTCGGTGACGTCGTGCATGGCCACGACCGCCCCGAGCATCGAGCCTTCCTCGTCCACCAGTGCCTGGGCGTTGACGCTGACCTTGCGCTGATCGCCGTTGCGCGACTCGAGGATGATCTCGATGTCGCGCAACTGCTCGCCCGACATGGCCCTGATCAGAGGGTTCTCACGCTGGGCCATGGGCGACCCGTCCGGCCGGCGCAGCCCCTGGTCGGTGGGGATCGTGCCGATCGGGTCGTCTTCCCGGTCGAACCCGTGGAGCTGGCGTGCCGCCGGGTTGAACACGGTGATGCGCCCCTCGTCGTCACAAGCCACGATGCCCTCTTCGAGCGTGTCCAACAGCACCTGGAGGAACTGCTCCTCCCGGCGGAGCTCGACCGCCGACCGGCGCGCCGCGGTGACGTCGCTGAACGAGGCCACCGCACCGGCGATCTGGCCGTCCGCGCCGAACATGGCCTGGGTGTTGCTCCGGACCCACATCGCCGGCCGCCCCTTGCGCAGGAGTCCGTGCACGACCCCGACCGACCGCCGGCCGTGTTGCAGGGCCTGCCCGATGGGGTCGGCCCGCCCGTCCACGGTCTCACCTTCGACATCGATGACCTCGAGACCTCGCGAACGGGCAGCATCCATGAGATCCCCGATGCGCCGGCCGATCAGACGCACTCGGGGGGCTTCGAACATCACTTCGAACGCCTCGTTCACCCGGACCACGGTGCCGTCGGCATCGACCATCATCACCCCATCGGCCAGGGACTCGATGATCGTGGCCTGGCGCCGGTCCACGTCGAGGACCCGCTGCTCGAGGTTCTTGTGCTCGGTGATGTCACGGATGTTGACGACGATCCCGCCGATGGGATCGTCGAGATGGTTGGCCGCCACGACCTCGAGATCGATCGGCTTCCCGTCGGCCCGGACCGTGCGCATCTCGAGGGAGACGGACAGCCGGCGCCGCGCCACCAGGTCGCTGAACAGGGCGCGCACCGGCTCGACGCTCAAGGAGTCGAACAGCCCGAACGCATCGAGCCCCACGACATTGCTGATGTCGTAGCCGAAGAGGCGCTCGGCCGACGCACTCACGAAGATGAACCGGCCGGTGGCGCCGATCACCGCGATCACGTCGAAGTCCTGTTCGTTGAGCGAGTGGAACCGCGGCTCGCCCGCCGGCCGCGATCCATTGCCGACCGGAAGGTCGGGAACCGGACGCGACGGGGCGGTCCGCTCCGGAACACGGTTCATGGCCACCGGATGTCCGAGCGCCTCGAACTCGGCGTCCCCGGCGAGGGGGCGGCTCTCGAACTTCGTCACGTGGCCGCCACCCGATCGGCCAGCCACAGCGGCTGGAAGACGTGCCACTGATCGGGAGCCTGCCGGATCAGTCCCTCGAAGCGGGTGGCGATCCCCTGGGTGAGCCGGGTCACGTCCTCCCGCAGGGAGCCGCGACGGGTCGTGTCGAGCGGCGGCTGCACGAGGGCGCGGTGGTCGCGACCCGGACCGCTGTAGACAGCACCGGTGACCAGCTGTGCACCGCTCCGGATGGCCAGGGTGGCCGGGCCCGCCGGCATGGTGGTCGTCTCGCCGAAGAACTCCACTTCGATGCCGTTGCCGGCCAGGTCGCGATCGCTGAGCAGACCGACCAGTCCGCCGCGGCGCAGGGTGGAGATCACCGAACTTCCCGATGACGCGTCCAGGGGCACGATGGTCAGCCCCATGGCGGCACGCTGCTCGACGAAGAACTCGAACAGTTCCGGGGGCTCGATCCGCTCGGCAACCGCGGTCATGGGCAGGCCCTGCGTGGCCAGAAACGCACCCCCGAACTCCCAGCTCCCGACATGCGGTAGTGCCATGATGACGCCCTTTCCGGCTGCCATCCCTTCCACCAGATACCTCAGGCCCTGGACCAACGTGCGCTGCTCGACCTCGATCGGCGGCGTCCGTCCGAGCCGGGCTCCTTCAACCCAGTACCGAGCGTAGGCCCGAAACGACCGCCGTGCCCACCGGTCGAGGATGACCCGGTCGTCGGCGTCGTCGGGATCGGCTCCGAGGACCCGCTGCAGGTTGGTCGAGACCATCTCACGATGGTCGCTGCGCACCTTGAACATCACGTCCCCGGCCAGGTTGGCCACGCCCAGTGCCACCGGTTCGGGCAGCGCGGACAGGCACCGGCCGAGCGTGGTGTACGTGCGGAACACCGCTTGCCCCTTGTTCACGAGCCCTCGTCCTCGATCTGTCGGTGGCCGGGCCGACTCAGGTGTGCCGGCGTCCGGTTCGTTGCCGGATGCCCTGGCGCGCATGCCGGGCTCGCCAGGCCCGGCCCGACCGGCTGGACAACTCGCCCTGGCGGCGGGCCCGCCAACGCGACGGTGACGCCGACGTCTTTCGGCCTCCGGAGCGGGTGACGCTGCGCGAACGACGATGCCGCCGGGGCGTGGCCACCGGGACCGGGGCCTCGGCCATCCGCCAGACCTTGGCGAACCGTCCCACCGCCGTCACCATGGTCAGGGCCAGCATGACCCAGAGCACCGGGACCAGGAACAGCGGTGACAAGAACCCGATGCCGAGCAGGATCATCCGCTCCGCCCGCTCCATCAGCCCGCCCCTGGCCGAGAGGCCCAGGGATTCGGCCTTGGCCCGCTGGTAGGACACCAACGAGGTGGCGCCGAGGACGGCGAAAGGCAACAGGACGAGATGGCCGGGATGGGTCGACACCAGGTACCAGGCCACCCCGCCGAGGATCAGGGCGTCCGCCACCCGGTCGGTCACCGAATCGAAGAAGGCGCCCCGCACCGACGTCGTGCCCGACGCCTTGGCCACCGGACCGTCCAACAGGTCGTGGAGACCGGTCAGGATCAACAACACGACGGCCAGATGGAGGTAGCCCATCCCCACCGCCACTGCCGTGGCGGTGGCCGACACGAGCCCGGTGGCGGTGAGCATGTCGGCGGTGACACCGTACCGATGCAGCCTCTGACCGACGGGACCGGTACTCCGGTCAACCGCACCGCGCCATCGCCCGTCGAACATGAATTCCCTCCAGGAAGCTCGATCAACCCTAGCATCTGCTAGCTGGAGCAAGCAGATGGGAGAGCCACCCCGCCGCCGGTTCCCCCTCGCAGGACTCGGCTGGTCGAAGGCCGGTAGGATCTCGGGCCTCCGGAGGAAAGGGAGGCGACCGCGTGGGGGCAGGCGAAGCGACCGGGGCCGACGAACGGCCGCCATCGGCGCACCGACCCGCGACGACCGCTCGGCGCCGGACGGTCCGGCCCTCCCGGTGGAGGGACCTGTCGGGTATCGCCATCATCGTGACCGCGCTCGTGTGCGTGGGCCTCTACTCCGTCCACGAGGCCCGGTTCGACGCCACCCTGGCGGCCCCGGCGGTCGACCGCCAGTACGTGGCCACCTTGGCCAAGGCCACCTGCCTCCGAACTGTGGCCCGTGAGGTCGTTCCCAGGGGCGCCAAGGTCTACGACACCGGCCGGACCAGGCAGACCCAGCGGACCATCGTCGAGGCGATCATCCTGTCGGCGGTGCCGACGCCGAAGGCAACCGCCGACTGGACGCTCTCGCTCGTTCGCGGGCGCTGCGCGGGCATCACCATTCACGCGGTGCGCAGACGATGAGCACCGTCGTCGCCCTGGTGGTCCTCTGCGTCCCGGCACTCCTGCCGGCCTTCGTCATCAGCGGGAACTCGCCGACCACCCCGTTCCTCGTCCCGCTCATGGGGGCGGCCATGGCGGCCGTCGCCGCCTGTCTCGAGATCGTCGTGGCCGGGTCGCTGGCCGGATGGTTCATCGTCGTGGCCGTGCTGGCCAACGCCGCGGCAGCCACCTGGTTGGCCATGCACGGCCGCCGGGGTCGCGGCGTGACTTCCGGGGACCGGTCCTCCCCCGCCGAAGAGCTCGGGGATCCCGGTCCACTGTGGTGGCAGGGAGTCTGCCTGGCCTTCCTCCTGGCGGCCGTGGCGTGGCCCCTCTACGTGCTCAAGACACCGATCGCCAGCTATGACACGGCCGCCGTGTGGCTGCTCCACGCGGACATGATCTTCGGCGGGCACCACGCCATGATCGACGCGTTCACGAACCCCGCCTACGCCTTCTCCAACCCGGACTACCCACCGTTGATCCCGGCAGTCGGCTCGCTGACCTATTCGACGGTCGGCCACATCGACCAACGCCCCGCACTCCAGGTACTCGCCATCGTCAATGCGAGCATGGTCGGGCTTGTGGCCACCGGCCTCCTTCGGATCGTACCGGCGAACGGCACGCTGGCACGGCGGTGGCTGGCCCTCGTGGTGGCCTGCGGGTTCTGCATCGGCACCTTCGGCGTCGGCGGCCCCTCGACCGTCGACGGCTCCGCCGACCTGACGTGGGCGGCGGCGGCTCTGGCCGCGGTGGTGTTCGGATTGGTGCTGCCCCGCAGCGGCCGGACTCTGGCCCTGGCATGGGTGTGCGTCGTGGCCGCGTCCCTGACCAAGAACGAGGGATTCCTGGTCAGCATCGTGATATCGACGCTCATCGCCTTCCGTTACCTCGGCCCTCCACTCGACGTGGCCACGCTCCGACCCCGGGAACTGCGCGACACGGTCGTCGGCTTCGGGCTCCGGCGATGGGCATGGCTGGCCGGGGCCGCGGCACTACCGCTCGGTGCAGCCATCATCTGGGCCGGGGCGATCCGCGCCCTCGGCATCACGAGCGACTTCTTCGGTGCCGGGCGCGGGGTGCAGACATCGGTGCCATCCCGGTTCGACCAGACGGTCCCCGCCCTGGCCATCCACCTCTGGCTGGCGCCAGTCGCCGTGGGTGTCCTGATCCTCGGGACCGTCGGCTTCCGGCACCAGCGCCAGAGGCTCCGCGTCGCCAGCCCCGCCTGGCTGTGGGTGGTCATCGGCTGGAGCCTGCTGGCGCTGGGCGGAACCTATGTGTTCGGGGCGTTGCCCATCCACCAGTGGTTGAAGAGCACCTACCGAACCACCGAGTTCGCCCAGGTGTCCCTGCTGGCCAGCGTGGTCATCTGGTCGTTCGTGGTCATGGCGGCGGGCGTCCGGTCGGACCCGCCGGCAGCGACGGCACGAGCGGCCGAGGGCGTGCGGTCGCCGGCCGACGTGAGCCCGGCCGCCGGGAGTGGGACCACGAGCCCCGGTCCGACCCGGATCCCGAGGAGCGTGAGGCGGTGCCGGCCGAGTCGGTCATGAGGGCCGCTGCCGACCGGTGGACCGGACGCTCCCCCACCCGGTCCTAGAAACCACTGGTCAAACGCTGCACGGACCTCTCGAACCGGTGGTAGTCGTTCCGTTGGACGCTCGACCACGACGTTTTGGGCGCCACGGCCAGCCCCACGTTGACCACCATCCCGTAGGTCCCGAGGGCGATCACGATGGCAACGACGGCCACCCGGACCCTTCTCGATCGGCGCTCGGCCCGTTCCCACAAGAAGACGGTGCCGATGGCGCTGCCCAACACGAGGAGGAGCAGGAAATCGGCCAGGTACCGATTGGAGAGCGAACCGAAGAGGAGCACGCCGGCGGTACCGACCCCTGCCGCGATCAACAGCAGACGGAACGCGCCGGCAACCTGACCGGCGCGGCGCCTGAACGCACTCACGATTCCGACCAAGCTGAGCGCCAGCAACAACGGCATCGTCGCCGTGACACCCGAGGAGGGAAAGATGAAGTCGAACTTCACGCCACCGAAGGGCTTCACCGGAAGGTAGGGAAGGGCGACCCAGGGGAAGATGTGGGTGAACCGCACTCCTCTCGGCGCGAAGTAGACCCACAACGTCGTGGGGAGGTAGACGAAGTCGAAGTAGCGCCCCCCGTTGATACGGCTCTGGTGATGGATCTGGTAGGCCACGTAGTCGTTGAGCGGCAACCCGAAGAAGGTGCCGAACTTCAACCAGTTCACCGCACACCCGGCGGCTACCGCGACGACAGCGACCCCGAGCACCGGAAGCCACCATCGGCGGTTCTCTTCCCCGGCTCGTCCGATGGCGAACCACCCCGCCACGAGCACGGCGCCGAGCACACAGGCATAGCCGTCGGTGAGGCGGGTGAGGTTACAGGCCGCGATGAACAGTGCAGAGATGATCACCCCGCGCCACGAAGGCCGTTCGAGGACACCGAGAAGGGCCAAGAACGCGCCCACCGACAGGGCCACCCCCCAGGCCGCGTCCTCCGAGTACACGTAGGGGTTGGAGCCCAGATAGATGAGCACGGAACCACTGAGCACCGAGGCCACGAGGACCCCGAACACGGTCGCCTCGGCTCGCCCCAGCTGGACGCTTCCCCGCACCATGATTCGGACGCGCCAGAAGAGCATGGAGATGAACACTGCGGTGAGCACCCACGACAACAGGAGCGAGAGGGCGGTCAGCCTCCCGTCGAAGCGATGGGTCACGAGCAGAACCGGTATGCGCAGCAGCGAGGGGAACACGCCGAAGTAGGTGTAGGCGTGTCCGTCGTGGATCCATGCCTCGCGTTGCAGCGGAGCCCTGGGCACATACAGGTGCCCGGCCATGATGGCCCTCGCCTGAAGGTCGTAGAAATTGGCGGTGAAGACGGTCCCGTAGACGGTACGCAACAGGTTGGGCCGTTTGCCCCAATCGACGAAGAGAACCCACACGTACGGAACGGCCGCCACCACGGCCCCGGTCGTCACCGCCCACGTGAAACGTCGACGACCGAGCCGGTCGGCGGTGGGCGGCGACATGGCGTCGGGTGCACCACGCTCGTCGACTCGGGCCACCGCCTCGGTCACCACGATGCGGCCCCATTCACTGCCCCCGCCACGTCCGCCATGACGGCTTCGGCGACCTCGACACGCAAGGTCATCGCCTCCGGCGGCGCGGTCTGCGGCGCGGTCGTCTGCGCCTCACCGCTCTCGAGCCCCACCCGAATGCACGGAGCCAACGTTACAGCGAGGGCACCGCGCCGGCAGGATGCGAGGTCCGCCCCTAGAGCACCAAGGGCTTGATCGGGGCCATGATCAACTCGGGATCCGTCTTCCAGTCCACCCCGGGCACGTCGATGTACAGCTCGATCTCGTTGCCGTCCGGATCGAGGATGTAGAGGCTGTGGGTCACCGTGTGGTCGCTGGCTCCCACGATGCTCACACCGGCCTGCTCGAGGCGGACCACCGCCTCCCGCAGTTCGTCGTCGCTCTCGCCGATCTTGAGGCCGAAGTGGTACAGGCCGAGGTGACGTCCCCGGGGCTGGGGCGCCGCCCCCTCCCCCACCTCGATGAGCAGGAGCTCGTGGTGGGTGCGGCCCGACGAGAAGGCGGCAGCGGGAACGCCGAGGGTGTCAGGGAACACCGGATCCCATCCGAGGACCTGGCCGTAGAAGGCCGCCGAGCGCTCGAGATCCTTCACGTAGAGCACCAGGTGCCCGAGTTCTTTGACCTGCATCCCCACTCCCGTCTCTGTCGACCTCGGCCCATTCCCGCGGCTTGCGTTTCCCGCGGCTTGCGTTGTCCGGCCGGGCGGCCACCGCCCTCGCCACCACTCCATCCCGTCAACGCCGGCGGTCGCGGTTCGATTCCTGGCCGCTACGGCTCGCCGCGACTCACTCGGGCCACACCCGGTGGAGTCGTTGCCAGGTGACGGCCAGGGTTTCGGGGAGCACCCGCGTCCCGGCCACCGTGGTCATGAAGTTGGTGTCACCCACCCAGCGGGGCACCGCATGCAGATGGAGGTGCCTCGGGATGCCCGCCCCGGCCGCCTCCCCCAGATTGGCACCCAGGTTGATCCCTTCGGGGCCGAACGCCTCTTCGAGTGCAGCCACCCCCCGTCTCAGCACCGACCACATCTCGGTGCCCTCTTCGTCGGTGAGCCGCGCCGAGCGAGCCCACATGGCGGTTGGGTACCACCATCAGGTGGCCGGAGGCATAGGGATAGGCGTTGAGGACGGCGAGTGTGAGGTCTCCCCGCCAGAGGACCCCGTTGTCGGCCGACGGCGGCCCGCTGGCCACGATCCGGCAGAAGACGCACCGGGCGGGGTCGTCCCCCGGATGGTCGGGGGCGGCGGTGCGCACCGGCGAGGCCACCGTGGTGACGTACTCGCTCCGCCATCCCGCCCACAGGATGTCGAGGGTCACGGACCGGATTCGGGCAGGCGCCGCTCGGCGATCTCCCGCTCGAGCATGTCGGTGAACTCGGTCAGTTCCACATCCCGTTCGGGGCGATCGCTGCCCCGACGGGCGACCCCGACGGTGCCGGAATTCATGTCGTCGTCCCCCACCACCAGGATGTAGGGGACTTTGAGCACCTTGGCCTTGCGGATCCGCGCTCCGAGCTTCTCGTCGGCCGGGTCGACCGTCACCCGGGCCCCGACCGCCCGCAGCCGGTCCGCCACCTTGTGGGCGTACTGCTCGTGGTCGTCGCGCACTCCGAGGACACGCACCTGTTCGGGCGACAGCCAGGTGGGGAGTGCCCCGGCGTAATGCTCGAGCAGGATGGCGAAGAAACGCTCCACCGATCCGAAGAGGGCCCGGTGGATCATGATCGGGAGGTGCCGGACGTTGTCGGACCCGATGTACTCGGCCCCGAAACGCTGGGGTGTCTGGAAATCCAACTGGATGGTGGACATCTGGTGGGTCCGACCGATGGCGTCGCGTGCCTGCACGGAGATCTTCGGTCCGTAGAAGGCACCGCCGCCTTCGTCCATTCGCAGTTCGAGGCCCATCGACAAGGCGGTCGCCCGCAGCATCTCGGTCGCCTCGTCCCACTCCTCCATCGTTCCCACGGCCTTGCCCTCGGGCCGGGTCGACAGCTCGAGATAGAACTCCTCCAGCCCGAAATCGCGGAGCAGCGAGAGCACGAAGGTCAGCGTGGTGTGGAGCTCGCCCGCCATCTGTTCGCGGGTGCAGAAGATGTGGGCGTCGTCCTGGGTCATGCCCCGCACCCGGGTCAGCCCGTGCACGACACCGGACTTCTCGTACCGGTAGACGGATCCGAACTCGAAGAGCCGGAGGGGGAGCTCCCGGTAGGAACGCTGGCTGCTCTTGAAGATGAGGACGTGGAACGGGCAGTTCATCGGCTTCAGGTAGTAGGTCTGGCCGCCGTCGACCTCCATGGGAGGGAACATCCCTTCGGCGAACCACTCGAGATGGCCCGAGGTCTGGAACAGATCCGCCTTGGAGATGTGCGGTGTGGTCACGAACTCATAGCCCGCGGCGCGGTGGCGCTGATAGGAGTAGTCCTCCATCAGACGGCGGACGGTGCCCCCCTTCGGATGGAAGACGGCCAGGCCCGAGCCGATCTCCTCGGGAAACGAGAAGAGATCGAGCTCGGCACCGAGCTTGCGGTGGTCGCGGCGCTCCGCCTCCTCCAGGCGGTGGAGGTGCTCGGCCAGCGCCTTGTCCGACTCCCACGCCGTGCCGTAGATGCGCTGGAGCTGCTGGCGCTTCTCGTCGCCACGCCAGTAGGCCCCGGCCACCCGCATGAGGGCGAAGTGCCCGAGCCGCATGGTGGAGGGGACGTGAGGGCCGCGGCACAGGTCGGTGAAGGCGGGCGAGTTCCAGTACGTGGACACGGGCTCCACGCCGCCGGCGTCGGCGGCGGCATCCACCTCGTCGTGACCGGCCCCGACCGCCTCGATGATCTCCTGTTTGAACGGTTGGTCGGCGAAGAGGGCCAGGCCCTCCTCGATGGTGTGCACGTGACGGACGAAGGGCTGGTCCTCGGCCATGATCTCGCGCATGGCGGCCTCGATGCGCCCGAGGTCGTCATCGCTGAAGTGGGCACCACCGGGAAGCTCGAAGTCGTAGTAGAAGCCGTCCTCGATGACCGGGCCGATGGCATAGTGCGCCCCCGGCCACAGCCGGAGCACGGCCTGGGCCAGCACATGGGCGGTCGAGTGACGGAGCACGGCCCGCCCGGCCTCGGTGTCGGAGGTGATCACGGCCACGCTGACGCCGTCGGGCAGGGGTGTGTCCAGATCCACTTCGATCCCGTCGAAGGTGGCGGCGACGGCCGCCTTGGCCAGGCGTGGGCCGATGCTCTCGGCGAACTGGTAGGCGGTCGTGCCCTCTTCGAACTCCTTGGTCGAGCCATCGGGAAGCCGGACGGTGACGACTGCCATGGGTTTGCCTTTCTCGGTCCGGGGTGGAGCGCCTGTCGGGATGGGCACCCGAGAGGGCCCGACGCGGTCGGCAGAGCGCGGTGACGGAACTACAGGGTAACGCCCAGGAGCGAGGCTCCATCGACCACGGGACGTCCCGCTCGTGCTTCGGCGTCCAACGCACCCAGCGCGCCCGGCGTGTCCAGATCGTCGTCGAGCGCGGCCCGGACCAGCTCGAGCCCGCGGTCGCTCCCGACCCCGGCCTCGGTTCCGGTCCCGACCCCGGTGGAGCGGGCAGGTCCGGGCGCCGCCCGCCACTCCTCCAGTCGTCGTGCCGCCCTGGGCATGTCCTCGTCCGTCCACTCCCAGTCGGGACGGTAGTGGTGGTCGAGCAGGGCCAGGCGCACGACACCCGCCTCCCAGTCCTTCAGCAGCTCGCCGACGAACACCAGATTGCCGAGGGACTTGGACATCTTCGTCCCGTTCAGGCCGACCAGCCCGACGTGGAGCCAGTGGCGAACGAAGGGCCGGCCGGTCACCGACTCCGACTGCGCCGTCTCGCATTCGTGATGGGGAAAGATGAGGTCGCGGCCGCCGCCGTGCACGTCGATGGTCTCCCCCAGCTCGCGCAGGGCCAACGCCGAGCACTCGATATGCCATCCGGGTCGACCCGGCCCCCACCGTGACTCCCATGACGGCTCATCGGGCAGCGACGGCTGCCACAGCACGAAGTCGAGGGGATGCCGTTTGTTGGGGTCGTCGGGATTGCCACCGCGCTCCGCGGCCAGGGCCAGCATGGTGGCCTCGTCGAGGTGGCTCACCGAGCCGAAGGCCCGGAAGGTGGTGACGTCGAAGTAGACGGCTCCGCCGACCTGGTAGGCACGCCCCGAATCGAGCACCGAGCCGATCAGGGTGAGGATGTCGGCAATGGCCGATGTGGCTCTGGGCTCCGACCACGCGGGTAGCAGTCCCAACGCGGCCATGTCGGCGTCGAAACGACTGATCTCCTCGGCGGCCAGATCGAGGAAGTGGACGCCGAGCTCCCTCGACTTGCGAAGGATGTCGTCATCGACATCGGTGATGTTGCGGACACACCGCGTCTCGTGGCCGAGGTCGCGCAGGCGGCGCTGGAGGATGTCGAACGTGAGATAGACCTGGGCGTGACCGAGGTGGGCGGAGTCGTAGGGGGTGATCCCACACGAGTACATCGTCACCAGCGGCCCGGGCTCGAGAGGGACGACCTCCTCGCGCGCCGTGTCGTAGAGCCGCACCCCTTCTCCCCCGGCCACCGGTCAGCGTTCGCCGTATCCGGTCAGCTGCACGGCCGCGTGCACCTTGTGGCGGATGTTGACGGTGATGAGCACGGCGGTGAACGCCTCGATGGGCGCGGCCTGGGCCAGGCTGCCGGCATCCACGCCGCGGAGGCCGTCGATCGACTCGACCAGGGCCACCGTCGCCGCCGAGGCCTGCGCATGGTCGGAGCAGACGAACACGTCGGCCACCAGCGGAGTGGTCAGCTTCTCCATCTCGGAGGCCGGCAGGTGGTGGAACGACGCCGACACCAGCGAATGGGGCAGCACCGCCTGGATCGAGGCCGCCACCGAGCCCCTCGGCGGCATGCAGGGCCATGAACTCCCGGCCCTCTTTGACCAGTGCGTTGGCCATCGACACGACCACGGTGCCGGCCAGGGCCGACGCCAGCGGCTTGACCGTGGCCACCGCGCTGTCCCAGGGGGTGGCCACCACGACGAGATCGCACGTGGCGGTGGTCTCGTTGGGCGCACCACGGATGTTCAGGGAGTGGTCCGGCCACGCGGAGACCAGGCCGGAGGCGATGTCGTCGGCCCGTGCAGGGTCGCGGGATCCGATGACCACCTCTTCGCCGGCCGCCGCCAGCCGGACCGCCAGTCCCCTGCCGGCGGGTCCGGTGCCTCCGAGAATTCCGATTCGCATCGCCCCACCCTTGCACAGACGCCCCGTCGGGCGGAATCGTTGGTTGACGATAACCTGACCCGTTGATGGGACTCCTCGAGGGAAAGCATATCCTGGTCACCGGCGTTCTGACCGATGCCTCGTTGGCCTTTGCCGTGGCCCGGCTGGCCCAACAGGAGGGGGCGACAGTGGTGCTGAGCGGTGCCGGCCGCGGCCTGTCGCTGACCCGCCGGACGGCCCGGAAACTGCCCGAGGAAGCCAATGTGCTCGAGATCGACGTCGCTGAACCGGACCTGCTGGCCGCGGCGGCGGCCGAACTGGCCGACGGATGGGACCGCATGGACGGACTGGTCCACGCCATCGGCTACGCACCCCCCGAGTGCCTCGGGGGCGACATGTTCCGCGCCAACTTGGGAACAGGTCCAGGTGGCCCTGCACGTCTCCGCCTACTCGCTGAAGGCCCTGGTCGAGGCCTTCCGACCCCTCCTGGTGGCGGCCGGGGCCGACGGCCGGCCCGGAGCCTCGGTGGTCGGACTGGACTTCGACGCCACGGTGGCGTGGCCGGCCTACGACTGGATGGGGGTGTCGAAGGCGGCGCTCGAATCGCTGTCGCGATACCTGGCTCGAGACCTCGGCCCCGAGCGCATCCGTGTCAACCTGGTGGCGGCCGGGCCGGTGAAGACCATGGCGGCCAAGTCCATCCCCGGCTTCAGTGCCTTCGAGGACACCTGGTCCGATCGGGCCCCGCTGGGCTGGGACGTCCTCGACACCGACGTGGTGGCACGGGCCTGCGTCGCGCTGCTGTCGGATCTCTTGCCCATGACCACCGGCGAGATACTCCATGTCGACGGAGGGGTGCACGCAGTCGGCGCGTGACCGACACAGCACCCGGAGGAGCGGCGCCGGCGCCCATCACCCTCCCGCGAGACGAAAGGACGGACATGCCGACTCCCGGCGAACTGCGAGCGAGGATTGTGGACTACGTGGATACGATCAACCGGCGCGATGCCGGCGAGATCGCCGCGCTCTTCACCGTGGACGCCGTCCAGGCCGATCCGGCGTCCAACCCCCCGAACGTCGGTCGGGCCGCCATCGCCTCGTTCTTCGAGAGCAGCATCGCGGCCAGCGACTCGTGGACCTTCACCGCCAAGACCGTCCACACCTGCGCCGCCCACGTGGCCATCGACTTCGAGATCGCCGTGCAGACCGGCGGGTCCACCATGGTGATCGACGGCATCGAGGTCTTCACCACCGACGCCGACGGCCTCTTCACGTCCGTCCACGCCTACTGGGACGAGGCCGACCTGACCTTTCCGTGACCTTTCCGTCCTCGGTCGGAACCGGCCCCACCGGCACCGCACCGGCACACACGAGACCGACCCCACGATGAGATCCGAGACCGCACGATGACCGACAGCAGCACGCAGTTGAGCAACCTGATCGCCCGCTACGCGGAGCTGATCGATGCCGGCGATCTGGGCGGGGTGAGCGAACTGCTGGCCGATGCGGCGATCGGTACCGAGGACGGCTCCTCACTGCTGACCGGGCGGGACGCCATACGCTCCCTCTACGAATCGACCACACGGATCCACCCGGACGGCACACCCGGCACCAAGCACGTGACCACCAATCTCATCCTCGACATCGACGACGACCTCGGCACGGCCTCGGCCCGTTCGTACTGGACGGTCCTCCAGGCCGTGCCCGGCCTTCCCCTCCAACCCATCCTGGCCGGGCGCTACCACGACCGATTCGACCGGCCGGCCGGAGCGGGATGGCGCTTCGTGGAGCGCCGGTACCTGGTCGACCTGGTCGGTGACGTGAGCCACCACATGATCACCGGACTTCCGACCTGACCGGACAAGGAGCATCCCGATGCACGACCGAGCGATGACCGACGCGCCCACCGTGGGGGGAGTCGAGGCGGCCCGCACCCTGCGCGAGCTCGTGGCCGAGGAGGCCGCCGACTCGGAACGCAACCGCACCCTCAACGCACGGACCGTCGACGCCCTGTGGGACAGCGGGCTGATGACCTGGACCAATCCGTTCGAGGCGGGGGGGAGCGAACCCAGCTTCCCCGAGATGATCGGCACCTGGATCGAACTGGCCTGGCAGGACGGATCCCTCGGCTGGATCGGCATCGCCAACCTGCCCTCGGCGGCGGCGTGTGCCGCCTACCTCCCGGCCGACGGATTCGACGAGGTCTTCACCGCCCACGACAACCGGGTGACCGTCGGCGGGCAGTTCTTCCCCAACGGGCTGGCCGAGACCGTCGACGGCGGCTACCGGCTCTCCGGGTCCTGGAGCTTCGGGTCGGGAACCGGGCACTCGGCCTTCGTGGCCGCCGGGTTCATCCCGACCGTCGAGGGCCAGATGGTCACCGGCGAGGACGGCATCCCGCCCCTACTCGTCGCCGTCATCCCGCGTGACCAGATCGTGTTCACCGACGGGTGGAACGTGCAAGGGCTGAAAGGAACGGGCTCCTACGACTACAACGTGACCGACCTGTTCGTCCCGGCGTCGAGGACCTTCGAACTGTTCAGCCGCACGCCGTACCGGGGCTCGTCGGCGGCCTTCCGGATGGGACTGATCCCGATCACCGCGGCCGGGCATGCCTCGTGGGCCCTCGGGGTGGCCAAGAGCATGCTCGACGACGTGACCGAGCTAGCCGCCACCAAGGTGCGGATGGGGGACGACGCGTCGATCGCCCACCGCGCCACCTTCCAGCGGAACCTGGCCCACCACCTGGCCATGTGGAAAGCCGCCCACCTGCTGGTGGTGACCACCTTCGGCGATGTCGAACGGGCCGTCACCGACGGCGGGGCGCTCACCCCCACGATGCGGGCGGATCTCCGGGTCGCGGCCACGTTCGCCACCGAGGCCAGCCGTGAGATCGTCCAGTGGGCCCACCTGGCCGCCGGTACCTCCGCCATTCGCGAAGGGAGCCGGCTCGAACGGGCGTTTCGGGACATGTACACCGGAACCCAGCACGTCTTCATCGGCGAGAAGACCTACATCGATGCCGCCCAGATCTATCTGGGGCTGGTGGATGACAAGTTCGGCTTCTGACCGCGCCGCCGGACGGGTGCCACGGACCGGCATTGCATAACGCTTCCGATATATGTACGGTGGGCCGGTACCGGGGGGACACCGAGCGGGGGACATGGCAAAGACCCAAGAGGAACGCAAGGCCGAGACGAGAGCACGCCTGCTCACCGCGGCCGCCGAGCTCTTCGCCGACCAGGGTGTCGACGCGGTCTCCGTCGACGCCGTGGCCGAAGCCGCCGGACGGACCTCGGGGGCCGTCTACGCCCATTTCGGGAGCAAGCAGGGTCTGCTCTTCGCCCTCCTCGACTCGTGGAAGGACTCGGTGCGCACCGTGCTGCTGGCCGAGGTGGCGGTGACCGAGTCGCCCCGCGGCCAACTGGCGGCGGTGTGGGACAACGTCGCCGACACCGCCGACGCCGAATCAGGGCGATGGGCACTCCTCGAGCACGAGCTGTGGATGCGGGCGGCACGCGACCGGGACGTGGCCGACGTGATCCGGGAGCGCGACGCCGAGGCCCGCCGCTTCAGCGCCCACCAGCTGGCCGGGTGGACGTCGGCGGTCGGCTCCCGTCCCGCGGCCGAGCCGGAGGGTCTGGCCGTGCTGATGAAGGCGCTCCTCACCGGGCTGGCCATGCAACGCCGGCTCGAGCCCGGGGTGGTGAGCGACGACCTGGCCGTCCGGGGGCTGAGCGCCCTGGTCGGACTGGAGACCGACCTGATCGCCCCAACCGAACCGCGACGCCCGCACCGAACTGATCGAAGAGCAAACCGAAGGAGCCATGTCATGAACACTGAGATCCGCCAGAAACTCGGTATCGAGTTCCCCATCTTCGCCTTCACCCACTGCCGGGACGTGGTCGCGGCGGTGACCAACGCCGGCGGGATCGGCGTGCTCGGCGCCATCGGCTTCTCGCCCGAGCAGCTCGAGGTGGAGCTGTCCTGGATCGACGAGCACGTGGGCGATCGGCCCTACGGCGTGGACATCGTGATCCCGGCCAAGTACGAGGGCATGGACGAGATGGACCCGGACAAGCTCGAGGCGCAGATCCGTGCGCTGGTCCCGCCCCAGCACAAGGAGTTCGCGCTCAAGATCCTGGCCGACCACCACGTGCCGGAGATCCCCGAGGACGAGCGGTCCTCCAACGGGATGATCGGGTGGACGGCCGCCCACGCGGCCGGGCTTGTTGACGGTGGCCCTGCGCCATCCCAACGTCAAGCTGATCGCCAACGCCCTCGGCACTCCCCCGCCCGATGTCGTGGAGAGGGTCCAGGGTGCCGGGCTGATGATCGGTGCGCTGGCCGGGTCGGTCAAGCACGCCCTCAACCACAAGGCCGCCGGCCTGGACTTCATCATCTGCCAGGGATCGGAGGGCGGTGGACATACCGGCGACGTCGGGAGCATCGTCCTGTGGCCCGAGGTGGTCGACGCGGTCGCCCCCATCCCGGTGCTGGCCGCCGGCGGGGTGGGCAGCGGACGCCAGATGGCCGCGGCCATGGCCCTCGGCGCCCAGGGGGTCTGGTCGGGCACCTTGTGGCTCACGGTCGAAGAGGCCGACATCCCACCCAAGCAGATGGAGACCTATCTGGCCGCCACCAGCCGCGACACCATCCGCTCCCGTTCGTTCACGGGCAAGCCGTGCCGGATGCTGAAGAACGACTGGACCGACGCGTGGGAGGCCGAGGACACCCCGGATCCGCTGCCCATGCCCCTCCAGATGATGGTGGCCATCGAGGCGGTGTCGCGGGGACACCGGTACCCGGAGCAGGCCAAGGACGTGAACTTCAACCCCTGCGGGCAGGTCATCGGCCGGGCCACCACCGTCCGGAAGGCCAAGGACGTGGTCTTCTCGATGGTCGAGGAGTACCTCGAGGCCACCGAGCGCCTGCAGGCCGGGGTGACCGTCTGAGCGGTCGGAGCACCTGTCGCCCTCGTTCACACGAACGCAACACACCGGCTTCCATCCGGCGGGTCGGTCGACCCCGACCGGCCCGCCGGCATGGCCCGAACCCCTGGTCAACGGGCCGGCACCGCGCGGCCAGCCGGGCAGCGGACGGGACGGGCCGTCCGGTTCCGTTTGGCAAAATCCCACCTCTGGGTGACAGATGGGTTACCGTTTCGTTTCATCCCACGGGATCTTCGTTTCGTCCCATGGGATGACGATGCGGCATGCCGCCTGCTGCGGCCAGAGGATGGGAGCTTCCATGGCACGACCAAAGCGAATTCTCACGGCGGCGGCGGCGATCGGAATAGCCGCCTTCACCCTGACCGCATGCGGCGGGGGCAGCACGGCCTCGAGCCGGGGGCAGCGGATCGGCCAGCGCGGTGAAGAGCGGCGGTTCGATGACCATGGCCCTGGACGAGAACCTGGCCGGCTTCAACATCAACACCTCGGCGGCCAGCGAATACGTCCTCCAGGAGATCCTCGACGTGGTGTGGCCCCAGCCGTACATCGTCAACGCCGCCCTCCAGCCGGTGCTCAACACCGAGCTGCTCACCAGCGTGAAGGTGACCACCAACCCGCAGACCATCACCTACAACATCAACCCCAAGGCGGTCTGGCAGGACGGCGTGCCCATCGACGCCGACGATTTCATCTACAACTGGCAGGCCCAGAGCGGCATCTCCACCTACACCGACGTGGGCGGCAAGGCCTACGACGCCGCCTCGACCTCCGGTTACAGCCAGATCGCCTCGGTCACCGGGTCGAACCCGCCCAACGGGGCCGCCTGCGACCCCGGCTCGACGGCCGACCGCAATGTCGGGCTGTGCCCGAACGGGAAGTCGGTCACCGTCAAGTTCTCCACGCCCTTCGCCGACTGGCAGGGCCTCTTCCTCAATCTGGTCCCCGCCCACATCGCCCGCACCGTCGGGTGGAACACCGGGTTCAGCGGTCCCTCCCAGACCATCTCGGGGAGCTGGTACGAGATCCAGAGCTACACCAACAACCAGTCGGTGGTCCTGGTCCGGAACCCGAAGTACTGGGGTACCCCGGGCAAGCTGGACAAGATCATCTTCAGCTTCTTCAACGAGGACACCCAGGAGGTGCCGGCCCTCCAGAACAACGAGGTCCAGGTCATCAACCCCACCTCGGTGAGCACATCCATCGTCCAGACCGCGGCCCAGATCCCGAACGTCACCAAGGCCATCGTCCCCGGGCTGGAATTCGAGCACCTGGACTTCAACGAGGCCGACCCGTACCTGGCCAAGCTCCAGGTCCGCCAAGCCATCGCCTACGGCACCAACCGCCAGGAGATCATCAGCCACACCGTGGGCGAGATCTCCTCCGGCATCAAGCCGCTGGGCAACCGGATGTTCGTCAACACCCAGCCCCAGTACGTGGACAACGGGGGCCAGTACGCCTCCGTCAACGACTCGAAGGCCGTGTCGCTGCTCAAGGGACTCGGGTTCACCAAGGCGTCCGACGGCTACTTCCAGCCCAACTACGGGCCGCAGAAGGGCCAGGACCTGACCTTCACCATCCAGTCCACCACCGGCAACGCCGTCCGGTCCCAGACCGAGCAGCTGTTCCAGGCCCAGATGAAGCAGATCGGCATCAAGATCAACATCCAGAACTACGACGCCAACACCTTCTTCGGCACCAACCTGGCCGACGGCACCTACCAGATCGCCGAATTCGCCTGGGTGGCGTCGCCGTTCGTGTCGGGGAACCAGTCGATCTACTGCTCGTACACCAACACCAACATGTGCGGCGACAACTGGATCCACTACGCCAACCCGCAGGTCGACAAGTTGATGGCCGAGGGATCGGCGGCGTCGTCGTCGACCCAGGAGGCCGCCGACTACAACGCGGCCGACAAGATCCTGTGGCAGGACATGGCCACCCTGCCGCTCTACCAGACCCCCGAGTACTTCGCCTGGACGAGCACCTACGGGAACGTCATCCCCAACACGTCGTTAGTGGGCGTCCCGTGGAACGGGAACCTCTGGGGCGTCAAGTCCGCCTAGGTCGGGTCGATGACCGCGGTGGCCGGCGGCCACGTTGTTGAGGGCAGAGGGGCGGACGGCGGCGGCCCGTCCCTCGGCTCACGCCCGGTGAGACCGCCCTCCCCCCACGCACGCCCCCGCCCATGATCTCCTACGTCCTCCGGCGGTTGGCCATCAGTGTCGTGGTGCTGCTCCTGGCCACGATCCTGGTCTTCCTGCTGGTGGCCGAATCGGGCAACCCGCTGGCTCTGTTGCGGTCCAATCCGAAGATCCCCCACTCGACCATCGTGGCCCGGGAGAAGCTCCTCAACCTCAACCATCCGCTCTGGGACCGGTACTGGATCTGGTTGAGCCACGCCGTCCAGGGGAATTTCGGACTGGACATCGCCGGCCAGTCGGTCAGGCCCCTGTTGGTCTCCCACCTGCTGGTCACGTTGCGCATGGTGATCCTGGCCACCCTGCTTGTCCATCGTGCTGGCCATCGCCGTCGGCGTGTACGCCGCCCTCCGCCAGAACAAGCTCGGCGACCGGGTGGCCACGGTCACCAACTTCATCTTTCTGGCCGCGCCGGTCTTCGTGGTCGGCCTGCTGCTCAAGGACTTCGTGGCCATTCCCATCAACCAGCACCTCAACCGCATCGTCTTCTACACCAACGGCGAGCAGAGCCCGACGCTCACCGGCTCGTTCCTCTCCCGCCTGCCCGACTACGCCGCCCACACCGCCCTGCCCACCATCACCCTCATCCTGGTGACCTACTGCGTCGTGGGCCATCTACCAACGGGCGTCGATCATCGAGATGAGGGACAGCGACCACGTGCGGCTGGCCCGGGCCAAGGGCATCTCCCCCCGGCGGGTGCTCATGCGCCACGTCCTCCGCAACGCCCTCATCCCGGTCACCACGGTGATCGCCCTGGACTTCGCCGCCGTCCTCGGGGGGGCGCTCATCACCGAGATCGTCTTCGGCTGGCAGGGCCTGGGCGTCTGGTTCTCAACGGGGTGACCACCCTCGACATGAACATCTCGCTGGCCTACCTGCTCATCACCGCGGTCTTCGTCATCCTGTTCAACCTGCTGGCCGACATCCTCTACGCCTTCCTCGATCCGAGGATCCGCTATGACTGAAACCTCGGATCTGTCTCCCCGCCAGCAACGCCGCCAAGGCGTGGCCATGACCGAAGCCGGCATGCACACCCTGCCCGGAGCGGCCCCGAGCGCCGGGTCCGACGACGACAGCCAGGGGATGACCGAGGACACCCGGGGCCAGCTGGCCACGGTGGCCCACCGGTTCATCCACGACCCGCAGGCCGTGATCGGACTGGTCCTCTTCTTCGGGATGGCCATCGCCGCCATCCTCACCGGACTCTTCTGGAAGTACAGCTACACCAGCATCACCAACACCCTGAACGCCCCGCCCTCCCTCTCCCATCCCTTCGGGACCAACACCATCGGCGGCGACATGTTCGCCCAGGTCATGCGGGGCACGCTCCAGGACATCGAGATCGCCCTCCTCGTGGCCCTCATGGCCACCGTCCTCGGGGCCCTGGTCGGCGCCATCGCCGGCTTCTACGGTGGCCGGGTCGACTCGGCCCTCATGCGCTTCGTCGACCTCATCCTGGTCATCCCGGTCCTGGTCATTCTCATCGTGCTGGCCAACATCGTGGCCAAGCAGGCCGACAACTGGTTCTGGCTGGCCATCATCATCGGCGCCGTCTCGTGGACCTACATCGCCCGGCTGGTGCGGGCGGACTTCCTCACCCTCCGGGAGCGCGAATTCGTCGAGGCGTCCCGCGCCCTCGGCGCCAGCAACAGCCGGCTCATCACTGCGCCACATGCTGCCCAACGCCCTCGGGCCGATCATCGTCAACGCCACCATCACCGTGGCCCTGGCCATCTCGTTGGAGTCGACGCTGTCCTTCCTCGGGCT
The DNA here is from genome assembly GCA_963745955.1 of uncultured Acidimicrobiaceae bacterium. Classification (GTDB taxonomy): domain Bacteria; phylum Actinomycetota; class Acidimicrobiia; order Acidimicrobiales; family RAAP-2; genus Bog-756. The sequence continues at coordinate 151,385 of CAVUZI010000005.1, forward strand.
CGGCATCCAAGCCCCCGCCGTCTCGCTCGGCCTGCTCATCGACCAGGGCCAGGACTCGGCCACCACCGAATGGTGGCTGTTCGTCTTCCCGGTGGTGTTCCTGATGGTGCTCATCCTCTCCGTCTTCTTCATCGGCGACGGTCTGCGGGAGGCGTTCGACCCCAAGAAGAACAGGGTCCGGGCCTGAGATGACCGAACCGACACTGGCGGTCGACCAGCTGGTGGTCGACTTCGCCACGTCCGGCGAACCGGTCCACGCGGTGCGGGGAATCAGCTTCTCGCTGGCTCCCCAGGAGGTGCTGGGCATCGTGGGCGAGTCGGGATCGGGGAAGTCGGTGACCGCGCTGGCCGCCATGGGCCTCCTGCCCAAGAACGCCCGGGTGAGCGGGTCGGTCACCTATGACGGCCAGGAGATGCTGGGGCTGAAGGAACGCGAGCTGGCCAAGATCCGTGGCGTCGGGATCGCCATGATCTTCCAGGACCCGATGACCGCCCTCAATCCGGTGTACACCGTCGGTTGGCAGATCGTCGAAGCCATCCGCGCCCACCAGGACGTCAGCAAGGACGAGGCCATGGCCAAGGCGGTGTCGCTGCTCGAGACGGTGGGGATCCCCAACGCCGCGGAGCGGGTGGGGAACTTCCCGCACGAGTTCTCCGGCGGCATGCGCCAGCGGGTGGTCATCGCCATCGCCATGGCCAACGACCCCGCGGTCATCCTGGCCGACGAGCCGACCACGGCCCTGGACGTGACCGTGCAGGCCCAGGTGCTCAGCTCGCTCAAGACGGCCCTCGAAGAGACCCGGGCGTCCCTGCTGCTCATCACCCACGACCTCGGGGTCATCGCCGGCCTGGCCGACCGGGTGCTGGTCATGTACGCCGGCCGACCGGTCGAGATCGGGACGGTCGAACAGATCTTCTACGAACCGTCCATGCCCTACACGCACGGGCTGCTGGGCTCACTGCCGCGACTGGACAGCGACGGCCGCGACCGGCTGCGCCAGATCCCCGGATCACCGCCGTCCATGATCGGGACCCGGACCGGCTGCCCGTTCGCACCGCGATGCCCGCTGCGGGCGGACATCTGCGACCACGAGGAGCCCGAGCTGCGTCCGGTGACCGCCATGGCCACGGCCGGCCCGGGTTCGCCGCTGGACGGCGGGGCGGGTGCGGTCGCGGGCGCCGTCGACGGCCGGTCGGCACCTGAACACCTGTCCGCCTGCCACTTCGCCGACCAGGTGGCCCGGCTGCCGGTGGCGTCCATGTTCCCCGACACCTCGGTCGACCAGGAAGGGGTGGCGCCGTGAGCTCCTCCGCCCCGGCCGGGCCGGAGGAGGGTCCGTCGCCGGCCGGGACCGTGACCGACGACGGGAGCGAGCCGCTCCTGTCGGTCACCGGACTGGTCAAGCACTACCCCAGACGCGGCGGTTCGTTCGTGCGCCACCAGGTCGGCGTGGTGCATGCGGTGTGCGGCATCGACTTCACCATCAACCGGGGCGAGACCCTCGGCCTGGTGGGCGAGTCCGGCTGCGGGAAGACGACGGCGGGACGGTCGGTGCTGCAGCTGGTCGAGCCCACCTCGGGTTCGGTCCGCTTCGACGGCCGCGAGCTCGTGGGACTGGGCAACCGGCAGATGCGAGACGTCCGCAAGGACATCCAGGTGGTCTTCCAGGACCCCTTCGCATCACTCGACCCTCGGATGCCGGTGGGTGACTCGATCGCCGAGCCCCTCCACATCCACGGCCTGTGGGAGCGCGGTTCGGGCCGGCGCCAGGTTGCCGACGCACTGTCGCTGGTGGGGCTGGAGCCTCACTATGCCAACCGGTTCCCCAACGAGTTCTCCGGTGGCCAGCGCCAGCGCATCGGGATCGCCCGGGCGCTGATCCTCGAGCCCAAGTTGCTCGTCCTCGACGAGCCCGTGTCCGCGCTGGACGTGTCGATCCAGGCGGGAGTGGTGAACCTGCTCGAGGATCTCCAACAGCAGCTCGGGATCTCCTATCTCTTCATCGCCCACGACCTGTCGGTCGTCCGCCACATCTCCGACCGGGTGGCGGTGATGTACCTCGGGCGCATCGTGGAGATCGGCAACCGCACCGATGTCTACGAACGGGCCGAACATCCCTACACCCAGGCCCTCCTGTCGGCCGTGCCGGTCCCGGATCCCCGCCGGGAACGGTCGCGTACCCACATCGTCCTCGAGGGGGACGTGCCCAGCCCCGAGCACCCCCCGAGCGGATGCCGCTTCCGGACCCGCTGCTGGAAGGCCCAGGACCTCTGCGCCGAGGAGGACCCGCAGCTGGTGGACCGCGGCGCCGGTCATCCCGTGGCGTGCCACTTCCCCGAGCCCCTGTCCACCGTCTGAGTCGACCACCGGGCCCGGAGCATCCACGGTGTGTGAACCCGTCGCCTGGGCGTCCTGAGCCCACGGGCCTGCAGCCCCCGATCCGGGCGCTGCCCCTGAGCCCGGCGACGAACGGGGAGACTGGTGCGATGATCACGGCTGCCGACCCCGCCGGCGGGAGCACGGTCGCGGCCGGTGCCCGGTGAACAGCGGAGGGCGGGCCGGCGGGCCGGAGCCACACGAGCCCGGGGCCGCCGGCCGCCACCAGCTGCTCCTCCACGGCTGGACCGACCCGGCCGTGGTGGGCCTCGGCATCGTGGCCCTCGCCGCCGGCTTCGGCCAGTTCGGCCTGACCGCCACGCTCGGCGACGTGGCCCGGCACTTCGGCCACGTGCTGCACGGCACGTCGATCACCGACGAGGCCGGACTGTCCGGCACCCAGCTCGGCCTCGGACTGGCCATCATCCGACTGGCCTCACTCGGGGGCCTGCCCATCGCCGGCCTGGCCGATCGGGTGGGCCGGCGCCGGATCCTGCTGTTCGCCTGTGGTCTCGGGCTCGCCGTCACCGCGGCCTCAGCGGCCAGTCCCGGGTATTGGTGGTTCGTCGTCATCTTCGCCGTCGGCCGGCCGTTCCTGTCGGCGGCGTACGCCGTGGCCCAGGTGGGGGCGGCCGAGGAGACCGGTTCGACCCAGCGGGCGGCGGCGGTGGCCCTGGTGGCCGCCGGCTATGCGGTCGGGGCCGGCGCCACCGCCGTCATCTACGGGGCGATCGGACACTCGATCGGATACCGGGGCGTCTTCCTGCTGGCCCTCGTCCCGATGCTGGCCCTGCCCTTCGTGGCCCGGTGGGTCTCGGAGCCGGACCGGTTCGTGCAGGCCGAGCGGTCGGCGGAGCGGCGGCGGCCGGTGCTCGGCGCCGTGGCCCACCGCTACCGTGGACGCCTGGTCCTCGTGACCTCGCTGGCCTTCTCGCTCGGGATCATCACCGGGCCGGCCAACAGCTTCGTGTTCCTCTACGCCCAGAACGTGAAGCACTTCCCCGGCTATGCCGAGTCGGCCATGGTCGTCGGCGCGGGGATCCTCGGCTTCGGCGGCCTCCTGGCCGGGGTGCGGCTGGCCGACCGGATCGGCCGGCGGCCGACGGCCATGGGGGCCATGGTGTGCATCGGGGCGTGCGGCATCCTGTGCTACAGCGGCAGCGGGCCGGCCCTGGTCGTCGGGTACCTGCTCGGCATCACCGCCGGAGGGGTCATCGCCCCGGCCGCCGGAGCCTTCGTCAATGAGCTGTTCCCCACCCCGGTGCGCGCATCGGTGGCCGGATGGAATGTGGCCGGGGCGGTGCTCGGCGCGGTGGCCGGGCTGCTCCTGTTCGGCGCGGTCGCCGACGCCGGCAGCCGGTTCGCGCCCGCAGCCGTGGTCACCTTCCTTCCAGCCATGGCGCTGAGCGGCCTGGTCTGGTTCCTCCCCGAGACGCGCGGCCACGAGCCCGAGGAATTCTGGCCGGCCGCGGGGGGCGCCGAGGTGGCCCCGTGACCCGCACCCACGGACTGACCGGCGTACACCGGTGGGCGGTGGCGGTGGCACTGGTGGCGGCGCTGGCCTACGCGTCGTTGGCCTCACTGACCCACCCCTTCACCGACGGAGCGGACATCGTGACCGCGCTGCCGATCGTCGTCGCCTTGGCGGCTATGCTGGTGCGGATGCGGTCCTCGTGGCGTCCCGCACCGGTGGTCGACGCCGACGGGCCCGGCTCCGACCCCGAACCGGTTGTGGTCGGCGTGGGCGGTGACAGCCGCCCTCGTCGCCGGGTGGGAGGTCTACTGCTACACGGCCGGGCCGAGGTCACAACACCCGACGTTGAGCTCCCTGACCGACGGGCTCGACTCCAGCCACGGCGGCAAGGCCCTGGCCTTCGTCCTGTGGCTGGCACTGGGCTGGTACCTCGTCCGGCAATGACCTCCCATCAGTGGACCCTTCTCGTGTGGGGACTGCTCGGCCTGGTGGTGCTGGCCGGCCTGGTGTCGGCCGGCCTGACCCGGGGGCGGTTCCCCGGGCCGGGCGCTCTGGTCGTGCGGATCACCGCCACCCACACCGGGCGCGTCCTGCTCGTGGTGGGGTGGGCGTGGCTCGGCTGGCACCTCTTCGCCCGTTAGAGCCCATCATGGAGGAGGTCCGCGGGTGGGTCGTTCCGGCGCACGTCCGACCCAGTGGCCGGCCGTCACCCGGCACCCGGCACCCGGGCCCCCGGTGCTGCATCATTGGGACATGGACGGCACGGTGGACGGCGGCGGCGACCCCCTCTGGGGGGCCCGGTGACACGTCGCCGGATCGGCGCCCTGGTCGTCGTAGCCGTCCTCATCGTGGTGGCTGTCGTGACCGGGCTCCTGGTGTCCGGCGGCTCGCCGCAGTCCGCTGCCCCGGTCCGACTGGCGGCCGACCCCTACGCCCATGCGCCGGGAGCCACCACGCTGGCCGGGACCGGGTCGCCCGGGTTTGCCGGGGACGGGCGACCGGCTGCCGACGCCGAGCTCAACGCTCCGACCGGTGTCGTCGAGGACAGGTCGGGCGATCTCTTCATCGCCGATACCGACAACTGCCGGGTGCGGGAGGTTCCGGCCAGGTCGGGCACCTCCTTCGGCATCCGCGTGCAGGCCGGTCACATCGTGACCGTCGCCGGGGGGCCGTGCTCCGACCCCAGCCGCAATCCGGAACCGGTGGCGCTGGCCCTCGATCCGGCCGGCGACCTGTTCATCGCCTTCGGATCGGCGGCCAGGGTGGAGGAGCTTCCGGCCACCGGCACCCCGACGACGCTCGCCGGCACCGGGGTGGCCGGGTTTGCCGGCGACGGGGCGCCGGCCCGACAGAGCCAGCTCGATGATCCCACCGGTTTGGCGGTGGATGCGGCCGGAGATCTCCTCATCGCCGACACCGCGAACTGCCGGGTGCGCCTGGTGGCCGCCGCGGACGGCACCCGGTTCGGGGTGCCCGTGGTCCGGGGGGACATCTACACCGTGGCCGGCAACGGGATCTGCGGGTCGGCCGGGGACGGCGGTCCGGCCACCGACGCAGAGGTCTGGGACCCGGGGGCACTGGCCCTCGATGCCTCCGGCGACCTCTTCGTGGCCGACCAGGGGAACAGGACCATCAGGGAACTGGCGGCCCGAACCGGGACCTTCTACGGCGTGCCCATCGCCGCCGGTCACCTGGGCACCGTGGCCGGTGACGGGTCCTACGGCCCCTACCTGGTCGACGGCCTGTCCGCCCAGGGCATCGCCGCAGAGCTCAACTTCCCGACCGCCATCGCCGTCGACAGCCGAGGCAACCTCTCCATCGCCGACGGCGCCATGCACGCCATCCGGTTCGTCCCCGCCGTCGCCACCACCCTGCTCGGCAAACCGGCGCAGGCGGGCGACATGTACACGGCGGCCGGTGCCGTGAGCACGGGCTCGCTCCACGACGACACCACCTGGGTACAGACACGACTCCTGCAGCCGGCCGGGCTGACCATATCGCCCGTCGGCGCGCTGATCTACTCCGACAGTCAAGCCGATGTGGTGCGGGAGCTGCCCGAGGCGGGCTGATGTGTCCCGAGCGGTCAGGCGGCCGACCACGTGAAGTCGTAGCTCCCCGTGCCCACAGCCACCACCACCTCCCCGCCGGAGCGGCTCACGACGTCGACACCGGGGACCTGCCCGACCGGCACCCCGCCTTCGCTCACCTGCGAGCCCACCAACCGGCACAGGGCACCGGCGTTGGGGGGGACGGTGATCTGCAGACCCGACCCGGCGCGGGCGGACCGCCATGCCACCGAGTACTCCCCCGCCGGTGTCGGGAACGTGCCCGCGGCGTGGATGAGCCCGCCGGCGGGAGGGGTGACCGTGACCAGGGTCGGCGGCCCTCCCGACGAGGGAACGGCGGGGACGACCCCGAGAAGTGCCTCCTGGATGGCCACCAACGCCGAGGACCCCCACCCGTGGGACATGCTGTCGCCGATCAGATCGCTCGGGGTCCACGTCTCCCAGGTGAAGGTCCCTCCCGACTTGATGATGAAGGCCCACCCCGGGAACGAGGTGTCGGTGAGGATCCTCACCAGGTCGGCATCGCGCCCTCCGGCGTGGAGGGCCCGCAACAGCTCCATCCCGTGGTCCGGCTGGAGGTGGATGTCGAGCGATGCGACGTAGGCCGCCACCTCCGGAACCCGTGCCGGGGGGACCACGCCGTAGGCAAGGGCCACCGCGTTGGCCAGCTGGGACGAATGGGCGCTCTGTCGTCCATCCGAGTAGAGACCGTCGACGTAGTGGCCGTCCCCGCCGATCAGGAGGGAGTTGACGGCCGAGGCCAGGGCCCCGGCCCGCTGGCCCTGGATCGAGGTCACCTCCGGTTCTCCGAGCAGCGTGGCGATATCGCCGATCCGGTGGAAGGCGTTGACCGCCTCGATGTTCAGGGTCGTGTCGGCATTCGTGTTGTAGTCATAGCCGTACTGTTGGTCGCCGTTCGTCGACATGGGCTGTCCGGAGATGAGGCCGGTCGAGGCGTCGATGGTCCCGACGATGTAATCGGAGAGCCGCTCGAGCGTCGGGAGCAGACCGGCCAACGTGGATCGGTCGCCGGTGGACAGGTGGTAGCGCCACACCCACTCGGGGTAGCGGGCGGTGAACAGGGGATAGCTCTGGGGCCCGTCGTCGTTGGGGTAGACCTCGTTGACCTGCCCGGAGCTCGACCAGTAGCGGGCCTGGGCCCGGGCCATGTCACGGAGCCCCTGCCAGCTCAGGTTCTGGTCACCGTAGGTCCGCATCACCGTCTCTGACTCGTTGGCCGAGTCCCACAGGAACTGGCCTTTCTCCCGGGTGGGTGTGTCGATGAACTGCTCCTGGGAGGTGTAGAGACCCGAATGCGCGCACATGGCCCACACGTCATCGAGCATCGGCTCGGACGACGAGAAGGTGGCCGCGGCCACCTCCGGCATGGTGGCATGCCGGGCCATGAGGGTGACCTGGTCACCGCCTACGGTCTCGCCCGGATCGTCGATCTGCAGGTAGCGGAACCCGAGGAAGCAGTACGGCTCGAACGTCTGGGTTCCCGAACGCTGGGTGTAGGAGTAGGAGAGGTCGGTTTGCTGGGTGTTGTGGGTGGTGGAGACGGCTCCGTCGGGGTCGAGGGTGTAGCCGACGTGCAGCGGGACGACATGTCCGTCCACACCGTGGAGGAACGTCACGGTGGGCCTCCCGGCATAGACCTTGCCGAAGTCGACGACCACCGAGCCGGTGGGCAGGACCCGGACGGACGCCGGGCCCACCGGGTGTTCGCTGATCCGGGTCCGCTGGGCATAGAGACGGGTGAAGGGCTCCGTGCCCACCGGGCCCCTCACGGCGGCCGGCGACCAGGTGCCGTCGTCGAAGCCGGCATGGGACCAACCCGCCGGGGTGAGGCGGCCGTCGATCCACTCGACGAAGTCGCCGACATCGTTGTTGCGCTGCGGCGCAGGCAGCCACTGCGCCTTCGTGGTCCGCCACGTGCCGTCCGATCGGAGGGTGACCTGTCTGCCGTCGGCATAGTGGACACCCACCTGGACGAGGAGCCCCGGGGCCGAGGCGGGACGGCCTTGGCCGGGCCCGTACCAGTGGTGCAGGATGCCGACGGCGTTGTCGTGCCCGGCGACCAGCGCCGAGGTGACATCGGTCGCCTGGTAGTACTGCTCGTCGGGGAAACAGAAGCTGGGGCCGGTGTCGAGCAGGGCACCGTTCACCCACAACTGGTACTTGTGGGCGGCGGCCACGTAGGCCGTGGCCCGGGTGATGGTGCCGTCGGGCAGTGCCCTGGTGGTGCGGAGGTAGCTGTACTCCTCCTGGCCCGGGTGGGCAGGCCCGGGTGCCAGCCAGAGCGCGGTCCAGTCCCCGGTGCGCAGGCCGGTCGTGAACGCGGCGGCGGTGGCGGGGGCGCCCCACCGACCGGCTTTGTCCGCCGTCCGTACCGTCCAGCGGTAGCGGGCGTCGCCAGACAGGGGTGGACCGCCGTAGCCGACGAAGGCCTGCTGGCCGGACGCCACCTCACCTGAGTCCCATACCGTCGATGAGGATCCGTCGGGCCCGGTGACCTCGATCCGGTAGCCGGACTGGACGGCGCCCCGACGGCCGTCGGCGACGTGCCAGGCGAACTGCACATCGTCAGGATCGACACCCACGGGTCCGGCCACCCCGGTGGTGGTCAGGTTGGTCGGGGGCCCGGGCGGATCCTGTGACCGAGCGCTCTTCCCCGCGGCCGAGGCGGTGGCCGGTGCAGCGACGTCGACCGCGCCGTCGGCCACCACGCCGATGGCGGCCAGGGCTGCGCCGGTTTTGATCCCGGTGGCGAGAAACGTCCGCCGGTCGATCCTGTCCATCATCCCCCCTCCGTCGAGGTGACCGCGATGGTACAAGAGGGGTACGCGCCGAACCTGGTCGGCGTGGCCGCGGGCGGCTGGCTCAGCCGGCCAGCCCGTCGTCGGGGGGCACCGCGTCGGCCGGCACGTCCATGGTCGCATTCCGGGTCATGAGCCCGTACACCATGGCGGCGATGAACCCACCGACGAGCGGGGCCACGATGAACAGCCAGAGCTGGCTGAGCGCGGTTCCGCCGACCACCAGGGCCGGGCCGATGCTGCGGGCCGGGTTGACCCCCGTTCCGGTGAGCGCGATGCCCACGAGGTGGACGAAGACGAGCGTCACGCCGATGGCCAGGCCGGCCATCGCCTCACGTGCCACCTTCGACGTGGCGAACAGGATCACCATCACGAAGATGAAGGTGAGTATGGCCTCGACCGCGAAGGCGCTTCCGGCTGCGAGGTGGATCTTCGACGCACTGCCGTACCCGTCGGCTCCGAGGCCCTGCACGTGCTTCGAATAGATGGGCGACCCGTTGAACACCGCCCACAACGAGTAGGCCCCGGCGATGCCTCCCGCCACCTGGGCGATCCAGTACCCGAGCGCTTCTTGGACCTGCATCCGGCCCGACACCACGAATCCCAAGGAGACGGCGGGGTTCACATGACAACCCGAGATGGGCCCGATGGCATAGACGAGAGCCATCAGCACCAGACCGAAGGCCAATGCGGTGGTGACGACACCGGCCGAATAGCTCGTCCCGAACAGTTTGAATCCGAACGACAGCGTGGCCGTTCCCACGGCCACGAACACCAGGATCGCGGTCCCAATGAATTCGGCGATCAGCTTTCGAGCGTCAAACACGATGCCTCCTTGTTCTGGTACCCCTGTGCCATGGTGAGCCCATCATCATCGAGTCGCACCGACCGGCGGTGGATACCATGCCGGCGGGGCCCATCGGGGCCATGCCACAGCCGTTCGAAACATCCGGTGGTCCCGACCTCAGGCATCCCCCGACAACATGTTGGTGATCTGCGTCATGTCGAAGTAGTCACGCCAGCGGCTGATCTTGCCGTCGCGGATCTCGAACGTGCCCATGACGGGCAGTGCCCCGACCCGGTCCCCGACGGTGATGGTGTCGACCCGTTCGGTCAGCACCACATTGCCCTCCACTGCCAGGTGGCGCATCTCGATGAGCATGCTCTGGCACATCGAGAAGAACCCGTTGAGGAAGGCGATGGTGTCGTCGATGCCCACGGCCGGGTCCATGGGGATGTTGTGGTACACGATGTCATCGGTGAACAAAGGCCGAAGCGCTTCTGCGTCATGCTTCGCAAATCCGTCGCACAGCTCGCGCACGACCCGTTCGGCATCCTCTGCGGCTCCCATGACCTACCTCCTCGATTCCGGCGGCCGCCCGCTTCGGGTGGTCCCACCGGGTCACGTTAGCGACTCGAGGCCGGCCGCGGCCTGATCCGGAGCACGCGGCCCCATCGCTCCGATCCGGGACCCAGCCGCGCCGTCGCACCACCGAAGCGGTCAGGTCAACGCGACCTCGACTTGGCCTCGGAAGCCAGGCATCTCCGGCAGGTGTCCCCATAGCGGACGGCACAGAGCCTTCCACATCGATGGCACGTCGTCCGGGCCGGCTCTCTCATCGATCGGTGACCTCCTGACTCGGGGGGATCCGCCCATCCTGGCCCGTCCGGGACACGAACTGGGGGACCCTTCCGAGCCCGATCCGGGGACGAAATTCCCGAACCACGGAGGTCCTCGGGACACGTGTCCGGGCCATCGTGACATCCACAGGATCGGGGGTCGGGGCCCATGAACCTCACGCCACCAGCCACCTCCGATCATCCCGACCTGACATCTCCTCGAGGCTCGATTCACTTAACCCTCTACTTTATCTTTACCCTCAACCGAACAGTGAGGGTTAGGGTTCGTCATCCGTCGATCACTCCTGCGGTCCGGAGCCCTCTCCCCCGCCGAGCGGAGGACGGGAACGCCCGGATCCGTTTGCCTGAGGCCGACCAGTGGGCCACGCTGGCGCCCATGGGAGATCTGGGGTCCGACACGTCGGTCCGCCCGGTGGGCGCCGGACGGTTCGAGGCCACACTCAACGGCGACTGGGAGATCTGGGGTCCGATGGGCGGATACGTGGCGGCCTGCGCCCTGCGCGCCGTCGGTGCGTCAAGTGATCACCCGCGACCGGCAGCCTTCTCCTGCCACTACCTCGGTGTGGCCCGCTTCGCACCGGTCGACATCCGTGTCCAACCCCGCAAGGAGGGAAGGTCGGCCAGCTCCTACCGGGTCGAGGTGGAGCAGGAGGGACGTCCAATCCTCGACGGGATGGTGTGGAGCGCGGCCGGCGACGTCGACGGCTTGGAACACGACGAGACGGTCGCCCCACCTGTGCCCGGGCCGCTCGGGCTGCCGGCCATGCACGAGCTCGTACCGGAAGAGGAGCGGCCCCGCTACCCCTTCTGGGGCAACTTCGAGGCCAAGCCCATCGAATTCGACCCCGTGTGGCCCCCGCCCGACCCCCGCCCGGCGCGCTGGCAGCAGTGGCTGCGCTTCCTGCCCACCTCGACCTTCGAGGACCCCTGGATCGACGCAGCCCGCAGTCTCATCCTCGTGGATCTTCCCAGCTGGCCGTCGGCCCATCGCCCGCATGCGTGGACCAACCCCCCGTACACGGCCCCGACCCTGGACCTGAACGTGGCCTTCCACTCCCCCACCTTCGACCAGGAGTGGTTGCTGTGCGACGGCGAGGCGCCGCTCTCCACTGCCGGACTGTTCGGCTGGACCGCCCGGGTGTGGTCTCCCGGCGGACGACTCCACGCGTCGGGGGGCGGATCCTGCCTCTACCGTCCGCTCCCGACCTGAGGGCGCCGACCCCGGGACCGCGGAGACCGAGACGCCGGGCCGCTCTGTGTGCGCGATGGTGTCGGGCGCCGGACCGGAGTGGAGGCGCGGCTCCCCTCAGCCGGGAGTCGACGCCAGGATGGCGGCGAACTCGCCGGGGGCAGTCACCGGGAGCAGGTGACCCGAATCCACCCGAACAACGGCCGACGGATCCGGCAGGCGCCCCGCCATCACCTCCTGGGTCTCCGGTGGAACAGGACGGTCGCGCTCGTTGAGGACGTACAGGATGGGCACGCCGGCGACCGCCGACCAGTGCACGGGCTGAAAGTAGTGGTGCACGGTGTCAGGGACGCATCGGAGGGGATCGACCACGAAGGCGAGCGTGTCGTCGTCCAGCGGATCGCCGCCGTAGGCGTTGCGGAACGACTCGGCATCCTCGGGGGGCCCGGGGAGCGTGATGGCCGTGCCGTCGCGCTCGGCTGCCTCCCGGGCCAGGACGAGGCCCTCACGATGGCGCGGCTTCATGCAGTCGATCCCGCACCCACCTTCTGTGGGGACGAGCGCGGCGTTCAGCACCACCGACGTGACACGGTCACCGAGGGCGGACACCACCCCGGGCACCACCAGACCCCCCGAAGAATGCGCGACCAGTGTCATCGGGAGTTCCGGATGCCGAGGATTCGAGATCGTCGACGATGGAGGCCACCTCGTCGTCGACGGAGAGGGCGGCCAGGTCGGCCGGTTTCCCGGCCCGGCCGGGCATGTCGACCGCGATCGCCGCTCGGTCGAGATGAGGAAGCAGTCGATCCCAGAAGCGCGCCGTGGCCCCACCTCCGTGAATGAGCACGTAGGTCATGGCCGGTCACCGTCGGGGTCGGATTGCACGGGTAGTGAGGCTACCGTCACCGCGCGCCTCGCTCCCCCCGGTCGCCGACCCACCGCCCCCCGGGGTCGATCCGGTCGAACTGCGTCGATCCGGGGTCGGGCTGCACCACCCGACCGGTCAGCAGGAGAAAGCGTGCCGGTCGACGCGACCGACGATCTGGCAGGCTGGCCCCATGACGCCAGCGCGACGGTTCCCCGTGGCCATTCCGGATCTTGCCGCCCATGCCTACGAGCGGGCCCGCCAGGGTGGTTTCGGACGCGACGGACCTACCCTCTCCAGCCGTCCGGGCACCGGTGCACTGCTCGCCGTCCTGGCCGCGTCGCGGCGATCGGCTCGGATTGCCGAGCTCGGGACCGGACTGGGCGCGGCAGCAGCCTGGATCGCATCCGGGATGGACGCCGACTCGCGGCTCGTCACCGTCGAATCGAACGTCGGCCGGGCTCGGGAGGCCCGATCACTTCTCGGCTCCGACCCGCGGATCGAGGTCCTCACCGGGCGATGGGAGGAGCTGTTGCCTCCTCGAGGACCATTCGACCTGGTATTCGTGGACAGCGGGTTCAGCCGTCGGCTGAACGAAGCGGCGTCGGCGGCCTTCCTCCTCGATATCGTTGTCCCCGGCGGCATTCTGGTCATGGACGACCTGACGCCCGAATCCGAGTCCCACGAGAGCGGACCCGATCCCAAACGCGAGTTCGCCTTGGCCAATCCCCGGGTGATCGGAGCGGAGCTGTACCCGCCGGCGGCTGACGGAACGCTCGGAGGGGTGCAGTCGGGGTTGCTGGTGATGACAAAGCTCGGGTGACCAGCCCCGGCCACGCCGGTCCGTCGGTCCGCTCACCGGGCTTCCCACGATCGGCGTAGTTTGTGGCGGTGAGGACTCCCGGCCCGCTGCTCGCCTCCGGCCGGGACGCCGACATCTACGAATGTGGCCATGGGATGGTGCTCCGACGCTCCCGTGCCGGTCGTTCGATGGCCGCCGAGGCCCGGGTCATGGACTACGTACGCGAGCACGGGTACCCGGTCCCTGCGGTCGAAGAGATCAGTGAGGACGGCACGGACCTGATCATGGAACGCATCGACGGCCCGTCAATGGTGACGGTTCTGGGCAGACGCCCCTGGACACTCCGCCAGCAGGGAAGGTCGCTCGCCGACCTGCACAAACGACTGCACGAGATCCCGGCTCCCGAATGGATCAAGGATGCCCCCGGTGGCCGCGGCCATCACCTCGTGCATCTCGATCTGCACCCACTCAACATCATCCTGGCGCCGACCGGCCCGGTCGTCATCGATTGGCCCAATGCCGCTTGTGGCGACGCGGACTCCGACATCGCCGTCACCTGGGTGCTGCTGGCAGCCGGAGCCATTCCAGCCGGACAGATCCAGGCCGCGCTCATGGGGCGCGGAAGATCGATCCTGATCAAAGCATTTCTCGACGAGTTCGACGTCGACGAGATCCGGGCCCGGCTCCCTGAGGTCGTCAAGTGGAAGACGGCAGACTCCCACATGAGTGCAGCCGAGCGAAAGGCGATGTGGGCGCTCGCCGACGGCGGAAGGGGCCCGGGATGAGGACGGCGTTCGGGGCACCGTCCACCTGCCGCCGCTCGGGGGATCGGGGTCGACGTGGCGACGCTTGACGACGTCCGGGCACTCGCTTCGGCACTCCCCGGGGTCACCGAGGGGGAACGGCACGGGAATCTCACGTGGTACGTCGGCAAGAAGGCATTCGCCTGGGAGCGGCCGTTCACCAAGGCGGACATCAGGCGCTTCGGCGATACAACGCCGCCGGCGGGACCGATCATCGCGGTTCGGGTCGAGGACCTGGTGGAAAAGGAGGCCGTTCTCGCCATCTCTGCACCGGGGTTCTTCACGATCCCGCACTTCGACGGCTATTCGGCCGTTCTCATCCGGCTCGAGACCGTACGCAAGAAGGGACTGCGCGACGCACTGGTCGACGGATGGCTGGCGTGCGCCCCCTCCCACCTGGCGGACGAATATCTGAAGGGGACGAGTTCCCCGGTCTAGGACGACGGAGCGGGTGCAGGGAACTCGCCGGGCAGGAAGCTCATGGTGAGCAGCGCGGTGGCAACCAGACGGTTGTCCTCCCCGTTGTCGTAGACATGCACCTCCACAACTCCTTGCTGGCCACCGATCCGAAGCGGGACGGCAACGGCACGCAACGGGCCCACCTTGGCTGACGCCATGTAGCTCAGGGCGACACTCGATGTGACGACAGGTCGGCGGCTCGAACGCACGGCCGCGTATGCGCCCGCCCTGTCGGCCAGGCAGGCGATGAGGCCTCCGTGAACGGCTCCCCGCGGACCTCGGATCTCATCGGTGATGTCGAGCTCGACGACGTGAGTCCCACCGTCGTCGTAGCTCCGGTGCGGAAGTTGATCGAGGAGTTCGACATCCCATTGACATGGGCGGCAATGGTAACCGGGGCCTCGAGGAGTTCCGCTGACGGTCGTCCGGGTCGGGGCTGTGGCTCTCTCCGTCGGGGCTCGGACGCGACCACGCCGGGGGCGATCAACGGGCGGCCGCCACGAGCAGGGGGACCAACCACGGTGTCAGCCACTCTCCCCCGGGCTCGCTCAGATGGACCCCGTCGGCAGCTCGCACGATCACGCCGTCCACCTCGCTGACGAAGGTGCCGGCGGGCGAGAGCCGGTGACCGAGGTCGATCACCGTGACCCGCCCCGCGAATTGGCCTGCCGCCTGCCCGGCCGTTGCATTGAGCGCATCCACCCGGCCGGTCTCCGTCGGGCAGTCCGTGCTGGTGGCCGGGAGCGGCACGCACTGCTCGGGGCCGGACGTGCGGACCGCCGGCACCGTTGTCATGGCGACCCGTCCCCCGGCGGCGGTGAGGATCTGGAGCGCGGTGACCACCTGCTGGCGATAGTAGGCGTCGTAGCCCGCCTGGCCCGGCGAGCTCCACCGGCCGGCGATGAGGCGGGTGCTCAGGTCCCAGGGACCGAGGACGAGCAGTGACAGCGTCGGTCGATCGGTGGCCACGTCCGCCTGGTACTGCGCCTGCCAGCCCGGCCCGGCCGAGGCGCACGGACCCGTGACAGCGTAGGGCCGACCGCCGACGAGGACGGGGCTCCCCCGGGCAATGGCACACCCGTCGAGCGACCCATCGATCAACGTGACACCGTAGGCGGAGGCATTGCGAGCAAGTCCCAGGGCGAGCGTGTGGGCAAACGAGTCACCGACCACCAGCACCCGGAGAGCGGGGACCGGCGCCGGCCGGCCGGCCCGCACGGCCCACTCCGCACCGCTGTCGGTGGAGATGAGGACCGTACCCCCGCTCCCCACGGCCACGCACTCCTCGGGGCTCGGGCACGACACCCCGAGCAATGCCTCTGCGGTGGGCGACGGTTCCGGTGTCGCCTGGGAGCCGGGGCCCCCGGTGCTCAGGATCGTTCCGGCCTGACCGACTGCCACACACTGATCCGGTGAGGCGCACGCCGCCGCCTGTAGGTCCTCAGACGTATCCGTGTACCCGGGGAACCATTCGGCCCCGCCGTCGTCCGACCAGGCCAGGAGGCCGTGGCCGCCCACACCCAGACAGGTCGGACCGGAGCAGGCGATACCGTTGAGCGGTGACAGCGAGTCGAGGGCGGAGAAGGGCACGGGCGTCGCCGCCCACATGGTCCCGTCCGCGGTGGTCAGGTCCGTGACCGCGGAGCTGGTGACGGCGGCACACTGCACGGCGGCCCTGCACGCCACGCCGTCCAACACCCCGAAGCCGCTCGACACCGTGTGCCACCGGATCCCGCCGTCGTCCGTCACGAGGACCGTTTCACCATCGCCGACCGCGTAGCACCGGCCGGAACCCGCACAGGCCACCGACGACAAGGGCTGGTCGACACCAGTCCGCTCCATGATCCACCTCGTCCCGGCATCGTCGGTGAGGAGGGCGGTCCCGGCGTCGCCGACAACGACGCAGTGGGCCGGGTCGGAGCAGGCCACGCCGTAGAGGAAGTGGTCGGTGGGAACAACCACCGGAGTCCAGGATCGCCCTCCGGTTCGGCTCACCTGGACACCCCCGGCGCCGCCCACGGCGATGCACTCCGAGACGCTCGGGCACGCGACCGAGTCGAGCGCTGCGGGTGGTCCCGTCGGTACCGGCGGGACGGGCCGGCGGGCGGACACCGCGGGATGCCGGAGAGCGGTGCGACCTGTGGCCACCTTCGTACTCTCGAAGCCGCAGGAGGCGACCACGCCACCCACGGCCAGGGCGCCGACCAGTGCCACTTCGACCGTGGTTCGCCAGGAGCGCACCCGCCTCTTCTTGTTCCGGGAGGCTTTCTTGTTCCGGGAGGCCTTGGTGCCCCGGGAGGCTCCGGTGTCCCCGGAGGCCACGGTGTCCTGCCCGGGTGGACGCCGGCCATCGGCCCCGACTCCGGTCGTCGCGCCCCGGCGACCCAGAAGCTGCCAGGAGAGACCGGACGAGGGGATCACCGGACCCAGCATCGCTCACCCTGGGCTTCGGCGTGCGGCACGGCGGAAGGCGCAACCCGGCAATAGGATCACCCGGTGGGAGGATTCCGCCATGCCTGAACTGGTCTCGTATGACTGCGACGATCGCATTGCCACAATCACCATGGACGACGGCAAGGCGAACGCTCTCTCGCTCAAGATGCTCTCGGCTGTGAATGAAGCCCTCGATCAGGCCATCGCCGATGGCGCCGTCGTCGTGCTCACCGGTCGAACGGGGATCTTCTCCGGGGGCTTCGATCTCAACGTGCTGCGTTCGGGTGGGTCAGACGCGGCCCGCATGCTCGAGCAGGGTTTCCTGCTCGCGCTCCGGGTTCTCGAACACCCGACACCTGTGGTCATCGCCTGCAACGGTCACGCCGTGGCCATGGGAAGCTTTCTCCTCCTCTCCGGCGACTACCGCATCGGGGTCAACGGCCGATTCCGATTGGTCGCCAACGAGGTGGCCATCGGCCTCACAATGCCGTGGGCTGCCATCGAGATCTGTCGCCAACGCCTGGCACCGGCACACTTCAACCGGGCGGTGATCCTCGCCGAGGCCTATGAACCTGCCGACGGCGTCGCAGCCGGGTTCTTGGATCGGGTCGTCGAGGAACCCGGCCTGGCCCAGACTGCAGCCGCGGTGGCGACTGAGCTCGCGGCTCTGGACCGAGATGCACATGCTGCTTCGAAATCCCGTGCTCGACAGTCGGCGATTGCGGCCATCAAAGGCGGCCTGGAGCTCGACCGGGAGGTCTTCAGGCTGCTGAGCACGGCGACCACCACCGACGGGTGACCGGAACGGGCACGACGATGAGGCGCCGCCGTGTAACGGGACCCGCCGATGGACCGTTGTTGTTCTTGGTGGTTGATGGCAATCCAGGTCCGACGGGCTCGCACCACTCGTGCCGGGATCGGCGACGTGGGAGCGGAACCCCGGCGTCGGAATTTGGTCCGACGAGAACCCCTGAGAAGGAGCAGCAATGAGTCGAAGACTTCTGGTACTCGTGGCCTGCCTGGCCTTCGCCGCCTCGGGGGCTAGATCGGCACCCGCTGGCGCGGCGACCCACGACAAGATTGGTCCGCATCAATACTTTGACGGTCTGGTCAATGGGTCGATCGGTGTCGGACACCCGGCCATCGTCAAGGTGGTGTGCCCTGGGCCGGCGAGCCGGACCGGACATCCCTTGGTGGGGCAGAGGCTGGAGGTTACCGAGCCGAAGGCGGTCCTTTCCACCTCGGGCTATACGGGTAAGAAGGCCACCTCCATCGACGCGTTCTTCGGGGCGCCCCCACCCGCTTCTGAGGGGCCCGGACAAGTGAGTTTCACAAAGTACGGCGTCGCCAAGTCCATCCCCACGTCGCTGGAACTGCCCTGCGCGGGAACCGGTCACGTCACCTTCGTGCCCTACCCGCAGAGTCCGCCCACCTCTCGGGCAGCCACCGTGGCAGTGGAGTACGTCAACGTAGCTGCGTGACCGCTGTAAGTCGAAGGCGACCTGCCGGAGGGCGGCCCATGGTGGACTCCCGGAACCCCCGTCTTGGCGTGGCAGCACTCGAAGGTGGAACAGTGGAAAGCAAAGGAGAATCATGTCCCGTTTGAAGAAACTGGCCCTCGCGCTGTCTGTGATCGGCATCGCCGTAGTCGGGCTTCACACCGTTCCGGCCGACGCAGGCACCACTTCTGCACATCGATCTGCACTCGTCGGCGAGTTGGGCATCGAAGGGGGTGCAGCCCCTGGTGGGTTCCACCCCACGGCTGGAACAGTCGAGGTGGAATTCAAGTCCGTTCCCCTTGTCCTCGAAAAGCACGTGGGCAAATCAGGCCACTTCGATATCACACTCTCGCCGGGCTCCTACACGGTCATCGGTTGCGGTCCTGCGGCGTCGGGCGCGACCAGTGGCCGGTGCAGCAGGCCGAAGAACATTCACCTGGTGTCCGGCGAGGTGGATCACATCCAGCTCGTCTGGGCGCTTGTGCCCTGACGGGGATCACCTTCAGGGCGGGGTCGGCTGAGCCAGCGGTGCACCGGTCAACGCCGAGCAAGGCCAGGTAACCGTCGGAACCGGTTTTCAAGCGCGGCGGTGCCGGCGTCCTCCACCTGCGCGGCACGGCTATCCGGAATGGCCTGCCCGTTGTTCCTGACTCCCGCTCATGGCAGGCTCTTTGTCATCCTCAGCCGAGCGAAGGAGCGACGATGACCGACAGCGCCAGCACCGCCGGCCGTTGCCCTGTGGTTCTCGGACCAGGCGACGGTCGGACGTATCCGATGGGTCGAATCTCGACGGTCTTCAAGGCCGACGGTGCGGAGACCGGGCAACGGTATTCGATCTCCGAGTGGTGGCTCGACCCGTACACGAAAGGACCCGGTGCGCACTCGCATCCCGAGGACGATGTCTTCTACGTCATCGGCGGCACCATGAGCGTGCTGATAGGCACCGAATGGATAGAGGCGAGCACAGGGTCGTTTGTCCTGGTGCCGGCGACCATCACCCATGACTTCGAGAACCGTGGCTCGGAACGTGCCGGGGTGCTCAATATCTCGGTCCCCGGCAACTTCGAGCCACGCATGCCGGACATCGCACAGTGGTTCGCCGAGCATCCTCCGGGCGACACCGGTACCTGAGCCGGAATGCGGGGTTCTGCGCAGGTCGAACGGCTCCTGCCACCGACCCGCGAGATACTCGAGTACCCGGGCGGTGGCACTCGCAGGTCCGCTGCGCCAGGAGTACCGATCAGGCGTTCAAGGCGAAATCCGCAATCCATCTGGCGACAGTTGTCAGCAACGCCTGGCGTCCGGGGTCGTCGGAAGGAACACACCGGCGATCAGTGGGATCGTAGACCGTGCCGATTGCACCGGCATGGTCTGTCTCCACGTCTCGGAGCGTGATCTCCCATCCAGCCCCGGAAAGCGCATCGAACGTGATCCGAGCCCGCTGGACGGGCACGACCTCATCGAAGGTCCCGTGGATGAGCAGGAGGGGGACAGAAGGGTCGACGGCGATGCCGAAGGGATCTCGTTCGCGGAAGGGCGAGTCATCGAAGCCTCCTGAAAGCCCGATGAAACGAGCGGGACGCAGCCCCCAAGGTTCGTCGTGCGCAACACGACATCCAATCCAGCACTTGCCCCGAGCGACCACCCGGCCAGGACGACCCGACCGATGCCGATGGCCTCGGCGAAGTCACGGGTGAAGGCGAGCGAAGCGGTGAGATGGTGTCGTCCCCTTCCGCCGTCAGCACTCGTCCAGTCGGGGACGATCGTCATTGCTCCGGCGGCCGCGATCTGGTGGGCCAGCGGCTCGAGAACGTCTCGCTCGTTCGGGCCGCGGCCATGCCACAGGAGAACGGCTACGGACCCACCAGGCCGTTTAGGTTCATAGATGTCGAGCAACTGACCGAGTCCGTAATCAACGGCGCCCAGCCGCCGCACGATTGATCTGGCCATGAGGACATTTTCGCAGTTCAAAGCAGTCGCCTGCCTGTACGTGAACCTCGACACCCAGGGTCGCCCCGCCCGGGCGGTGCTGAGGGAGGCGCTCGGTGGATCGCAGGGTTGGGCCGAAGGAGCCGTGGCACGTGGTGGAGCTGAGCTACCCGGCCGCCGGGATCGGTCGATGATGGGCGGCGAGAGGGCGTGAACACTTCCCGCGTCCCGAGGAACAGAACCCGGCCGTCACCGGGCGTCGGAACCGAGTCGACAGGCGGGAGGTCAGCTGCCGTAGGGTCGGGTGAGTACCTCCAGATTGTGGCCCGAGGGGTCCTCGAAGTAGAAGCCCCGTCCGTGGTTGTTGATCCGCTTCTCCTGTTGGTGGCCGGGGTCGGCCCAGTAGGTGATGCCACGGTCGGTCACCCGGGCGAAGATGGCATCGAACTCCTCCTCGGAGACAAGGAAGGCATAGTGATGGTGGGCCGGAGCCGATCGATCGTCGTAGTCGAGGCTCACGCCATTGGCGGTCTCGACGCAGACGAACGGCCCAAAGGCCTTCGGGGGACCGAGACCGAGGATGTCGGCGAGAAAGTCGGCCGAGGCCTGCTTGTCCCGTACCGGGACGATGGTGTGGTTGAGCTGGACTGCCATGACGCCTCCTTCGGTATTCCGCATGATCCATTGTCGAGTCTCCGCAAGGCTCGAACACGGGATCGTCCGGGGTCACCGGCTGATCCGTCGAGGTGAGCGCAGACCGCTGCTCCGGGCGCTCCATCCGTGGACCCGCGGGACCTCCGAGACAGGGCCGCGTTTCCGAACGCGCCGCTCAGCTGCATCCCAATGGGCCTTCCCGCCCGCACCGGACGAAGGAGAGAAACATCTGCCCGCCATTGTCAATGTAGCGCGCATCGGACGCTTGCGGCAAGGGCTCGGTCGGTGTGCAGAATCTTCGGTCCGAACAGAACCTGCAGAAACAGGAGGGGTGGCGTATGACCGAGCATGCGGTGGTGATCGCCGGAGGCGGTCCGACGGGAATGATGCTGGCTGCCGAGCTGGCATTGGCGAAGCTCGACGTGGCCGTCGTGGAGCAGCGTCCCGATCATGTACTCGTCGGCTCCCGAGCCGGTGGCTTTCACTCGCGCACGATCGAGGTGCTGGACCAACGTGGGGTCGCTGATCGGTTCCTCGCAGAGGGCCAGGTGGCTCAAGCCGTGATGATCGCCTCCACCGTGTTGGACATGAGCGACTTCCCGACGCGTCATCCTTACTCCCTCGGGATCTGGCAGAACCAGATCGAGAGGATCATGGCCGCCTGGATCTCTGAGCTCCCGGTACGCATCAACTACGGATATGAGGTGACGGGCTTCGCGCAGGACGGTACCGGGGTCGACGTCGAACTGTCCGACGGCGAGTCTCTACGGGCGCAGTACCTCGTCGGGTGCGACGGGGGGCGCAGCGTCATCCGTAAAGCTGCAGGGATCGGCTTCCCGGGGTGGGGTCCGACGAAAAGCAACCTGATCGCCGAGGTCGAGGTGACCGAGGAACCGCCGCGGGGCGTTCGCCATGACGCTGCGGGCATCCATGCTCTCCACCGGATGGAGGACGGGCGGACGGTGCGGGTCGTCGTGACCGAGCAGCAGCTCGGGCCGAGCAGCGAGCCGACCCTGACCGACCTCAGCGAAGCGCTCACCGCCGTGTACGACACCGACTTCGGGATCCACAGCCCCACGTGGATCTCCAGGTTCACCGACATGACTCGTCAGGCGGAGGCCTACCGCGCCGGGCGGGTCCTCCTCGCAGGCGACTCGGCGCACGTGCATTACCCGGCGGGCGGACAGGGCCTCAGCCTCGGTGTGCAAGATGCGGTGAACCTGGGATGGAAGCTGGCGCAGGTGGTCGATGGGACCTCTCCGGAGAGCCTTCTGGATACCTATCGGGACGAACGCCACCCCGTCGCCGCCCGTGCGCTTCAGCACACGATGGCTCTCGGTCTGCTCCAACGGGGGGACGAGCGCACCAAGGCCCTGGTCGATGTGGTGTCGGAGCTGGCGAGAATGGACGAGCCCCGCAAATGGCTCGCCGGGATCATTTCCGGCCTGGACATTCACTACGACCTCGGCGAAGGCCATCCCCTGCTGGGTCGCCGCATGCCCGATCTGGACCTCGTGGCCGACGACGGCCCGCTACGCACCTTCAGCCTGCTGCACGGGGCCAGGCCGGTGCTGCTCAACCTTGGTGAGCCCGGCACCTTTGACATCACTCCATGGGCTGACCGGGTGCAGCTGATCGATGCTCACTACGGCGGTCAGTGGGAGCTTCCGGTCGTTGGCGCGGTCACCGCTCCCACCGCCGTGTTGATCCGGCCCGACGGCTATGTCGCCTGGGTGGCGGACGGTACGGCTCCCGGATTGCGAGAGGCCCTGGCTACCTGGTTCGGCACACCATGACGGGAGGCGGAGCCAACGTGACGGGAGGCGGAGCCAACGTGACGATCACAGCCTCGATCGCGTCCATCCCCGCTCGATCGAAACATCAACCGAATCCAGACGCGTAGATCATCATCGGGCGGAGTCGAGCGCCGGGAAGCTGGGACCGGCGAGAGGCTGAGGATCCCCGAATCACCGGCCCGGTGGGACGACTAGGCCACGGTCGAAGTCTGGGCCAGGATCCGGGCCGCGCACGACTCGGACGAGCCATGGGTCGTGTCGACAGTCAGGTCGTACACGACGCCTTCATGGACAACGATCGCCTGGGACTCAGCCATTCCGGCCACGCGATCTGGCCGCAACGCCTCCCTTGCTCTTGCAACTTCGCGATCGCATTTCACGCCGATCCACAGCACCCCCAGTCCGGCAAGCGCCGTTCGCAGCCGTTCCTGACTACGTACACCGTCGAGAAACACCTCGTCGACGATGACGCCAGTCCCGCTGGCGGCAATGGCGGCGATGCCGATGTACCAGGACGCTTCAAGGTCCCGCCACCCGGGACCGATCTCGACCTGCCCGGTCTCTCCGATATGCAGCAGGGACCCGTCCTCGATCCCCTTGTCAGACATTGCCCTGATCAGGTCATCGACGCCGAGCAACAGCCAGGGTGTCGCCAACATCTCTTGAAGAACCCGAGCAATCGATGTCTTGCCAGACGAAGATATGCCGTTCAAGACGATGACCTGGGTGCCCACAGGGGCAAAGTAACACTGTCCTCGATCCGATCTGGTGACACTGGGTACGCTTCCGGGATGCCCCGTCGCCGCCGAATCGGCGCCCTCCTGCTCGATTTCGGCTACCTCGGTGTGGTCGGCGGCAGTGTGGCCTGGATTGTCTCGTACTGGGATATGGACCCGTACCACGTCGAGATCACGGTCTACCAGGCAGCTCTCGCCCTTGGAATCGGACTGGCCGGACTTGCCTGCTGGCGCTGGACGGCCACTTCTCCAAGTCCGACCATGCTTCGTGGCCCGACCCGATGGATGGCCGCCGCATCGCTGGTGCTGGCGGCAGCACCAGCAGCGCAGACCTATCAGACCTACGAAAATCGCCGTCAGCTCCTGCGATTCCCCCAACAGGCATCGGCCTTCTATCCGCACTACCGTTTGCTCATTGCCGGGGGTGTTGCCTTCACGGCCGGACTCCTCCTGGCCGCCATTGGGTTTTGGGTACTCGGGAGTGCGACCAGGGTGTCACCGGCTGAAGCGGTAATCGATCATGAGGAAGGGGCAATCGCCGGCTAGGCCGCAGGCCGAACCGGTCAGCTGGCCCAGCCGATCCCGGTCACCGACGGGGATACCCGATGACCTCGTCGGGTCCGCAAACTACTGTGACCCGCATGGAACCCATGCCGGAAGATTGGCACCGGGCAGTTGCCGTTGTCGCGCATCCTGACGATCTCGAGTACGGCGCCGCCAGCGCCGTCGCCCGGTGGACGTCACAGGGCAAGGAAGTTGCCTATTTGTTGGCAACCAGCGGAGAGGCCGGGATCGACGGAATGGATCCCTCAATAGCCGGTCCTTTGCGCGAGGAGGAGGAACGGCGGGGTGCCGCCATCGTCGGCGCCAGTTCCGTCGACTTCCTCGATCACCCCGACGGACTTGTCGAATCCGGGATCGAACTCAGGCGGGATCTCGCGCACGCCCTTCGCCGACTGCGGCCTGACGTCGTGATCACGATGAACTTCGAACTGACCTGGGGCGACGGCGGAAGTGTGAACCACTCCGATCACCGGGCCGTCGGATCGACGGTTCTGGACGCCTGTCGTGATGCTGCCAACCGATGGATCTTCACCGACGCGGGTGAGCCGTGGGCGGGAATCAAGTTCGTCTACGTGGCAGCAGCAAACCAACCAACCCATTTCGTTGACGTCGGAGAGACAATCGAACAAGGGATCTCGTCGCTTCGGGCGCACCAGGCCTATATCGACGGTCTTGGCAGCACGTTCGATCCCGACGATTTTCTCCGTTCCATGGCGGGATACGCGGGCATGCTGTCGGGCTGCGAATACGCGGTCACGTTTCAGCGATTTGCGGTTGGTTGACGAGCCCACCCCAAACCGGACGATCCCTGATCCGGTGATGCCGCCTGCGTGTCCGGAGTCGGGCATCCGAACTCTCCTCGGTGCGCCTCGCATCGAAGGCGTTTCCGGCGGTGGCCCATCATTCGCTCTCGAATGGTCGGCATCAAACCATTATGCAGTGCGCCGAGCCGCCCGATAAGTCCAATCCCCACCTGGACCTGGACTCACCCGGTACACCCGGGAACGGGGAAACTGATGTCGGCCACTCGATCCAACGACGTGGCTCATCCAACGACGTGGCTCATCCAACGACGTGGAACGCGATCCGATACAGGACCGTTTCATCGTGGATCGGCCCAGCATGGGCGGCCCGTCGTCGGAGTGATTCGAGGTCTGTTTCGCCCGCTCGGTGGATGTCGGCGTCGTCTATGAATGCGAAGGGGACCAGTTCGACCGAGTCAACCTCGATCTGGCCGTCACCGACGCGGTATCGACCCCCGGCTTTCACCTGCGGCCGTCGCCACAGACGGAACGACACCGTGATATCACCAGACAACACTGAAGCACGAAGTTCCCGGCTGAACTCCACCGACTCACTCTACGGCACATCCCCGGGGCACTCAGGACGTTGCGGGCGTTGGCGAGTAGTAATGGGCGGCAACACCCGATCCGGACAGGTGAGTGTTTTGAAGTGTGAGGTCGACTCGGTTGGGTAAGCCGTCAAGGAACCGCCTGCCACCACCGAGGAGCACGGGCACGACAAAGAATCGATACTCGTCAATGAGGCCGTCCGAGGCCAGGGTGGACGCGAGGACCGAGCTCCCGATGATGGCAAGATCCCTTCCGGGCTCCTGTTTCATACGAGTCACAACATTGGCAACGTCATCGGGAAGGATGGTTTGTGTTGGACCATGTCGCTTCGCTGAGCGTCGTCGAAGCGACGAACTTCGGGAGGCTCGTTCGGGGTCCGTGCCCGAACGCGCAAGTGCCCTCCCCCGGAGGGAGGGCACTTGCGTTCTTCCATCGAAGAGCGCCCGCTGGATGGCGTCCTTCCTAGATGTCAGCCTTGGTGCCAGGCTTGAGGCTGATAGCACCGCTGGAAACCTTGACACACACTGTCAACGAAACCGCTTGACCCTTGGAGGTCACCGCCTTCGTAGCAGTACCACCGGTCACCGAACCGGTCGCCTTTTCTGTGATGTCGCCCACGGCGCAACCCGAACTGCTCGTGACCTTGAGCTTCAAGACGGTGGTCTTCTTGCTCGAAGACCAGGTGATGGTGCCCCCGCTTTCCAAACTCGCGGCTTTTCCGCTGGCGCTGGCGTAGGTCTTCTTGTCGGCCGATGGTACGGCGCACCCAGAGATGGTCACGGTGCTCTTGTCCGATCCCGACACCTTGGTGCAGACCAGGCTCTTCGGGGTGGCCGCCCCGGCAACCGTGGATCCTCCGACTACGAATAGTGATGCCGGCGTGGCCAGTGCAGCCAATGCAGCAGCCGCCACAATCGTTCGACGCATGTAACGTCCCCCTTGTGAGGTAATGACTCGGACATTTTCCGGCTTACCGGCTCTATACCCGGACAGATCAACTCCCAAACGTTTGATTGGTCGACCGAGGCCGAGATCGGCTGGGAAGTTCCATCCGCAGTGGGCGTGGATCTCCTGCCGACTTTTCGATTGGTTCGCGCACGAAAGGCCAAGCGTTCAGGCCGAGCGTCTCGCCGATGGTCTCGTCTTCCCCGCCACCCCGACCATACGAACCAGGCGTCCGAGGGAATCCGAGGTCACGGCCCGGTCAGCACCGCCGATCTCAACACCGCGCCGATCTCAACACCGCGGTGTCGCCAGGAGTCCGAAGCCGAAGTTCGGGGATGCTCTCGGAATGAGACTGCGCTACCTGGCATGATTGGGTTGATGCTGATTCCCGGTGGCGGAGGGACATTCCGCGTGCTCCGGCGGCCGATCATTCTTCTCGGCACGTTCGTCGTTCTCGTAACCGGGTGCTCCTGGATTCAACTATCTGCTCGTAGAGCCTGCCGCATCCGGTGCTCCCCAGCTGACCGCAACCCCGAGTGCAGCCTGGGGGCTCCACGTCGACGATCCGAATCTTGAAATGGGAAATCTGATCCGGCTCGTACGGTCCGAGACGGGCTCCTACATCGACAGCCATCCATCCGTACCATCGTCATGATTCGTCGTGTCATCATCCATCCCCCGCATGGGAGACCGGGCTGCTCAACCAGGGGTGCCGACGGGGCGGACCACGTTGATCCCCGAGTGGAGAGCTGTCAGCCGGGGATCACCGGTGCTGTCAGTTCCAGGTCCGACGACGACTCACCCACCGAGAGCAGGTAGCGACCGGGGACGGTGGTCCACGCACCGCCGATGAACGCTCGGAATGACGTCCAAGGCACGAACAGCGACACCGTCCTGCTCCCGTGCCGGGCCAGAGTCACCGGCTTGAACGCCACCAGTTGAGCCGGGGGTTCGCCGGCGCTCGCCGGATAGGTGAGGTACGCCTGCGGGACATCGGTCCCCGCCCGCTCACCGGTGTCGGTGACATGCACCGACACCGTGACCCCCGCAGCCGACGACACGACGCCCAATCCGCCCAGGGCGAAGGTGGTGTAGGCCAACCCGAACCCGAACGGGAACAACGCACGGAAGCCCGAGCGCGTGGTCGTATCGGTAGCCGACGTCGAGGCCCTCTGTGTAGTCCGACCGGAGATCGACCCCGGGCCACTGGGCCGGCGTGCCGATCCCGGTCCCGCCCTCAGCTGCCGGGAAGGTCACCGGCAACCGCCCAGACGGATCCGCGTCTCCGTAGAGGAGAGCGGCGATGGCCGCCCCGTCCTCTTCCCCGGGATACCAGTCCTCGATGACACCGGCCACCCGGTTGAGCCATGGCATCAGTACCGGACCACCGGTGTTGAGCACCACCACCGTGCGGGGGTTGGCCGCGGCCACCGCGGAGATGAGTTGGTTCTCGTCCCCCGGGAGCGAGAGGTTCGGGCGGTCAAAGTCCTCGGATTCGTAGTCAGCGGCGAAGACGACCGCCACGTCGGCCCGGCGGGCGGCATCGACTGCGGACCGAATCTGGCCGGTGTCGTAACTCCAGCCGAGGGTGATCGTGCCCGGGATCGCGGAGGACAGACCGTAGGGGGTCGACGTTCCAAACGGTTCCCAGCCGACATCGATGCGGTAGTGGCGGCCAGCGGTGAGGGCGACAGTGCGGGACCAGACCCCCTGGTTGTGGCTGAGCAGATCGGAGACCGCAGTCCGACCGTCGATCGTCACGCTGTCACCTCCGGATCCCTCGAGGGAGAGGGTGTACACGCCGCTGCGGCGCGGCGTGAGGGTGCCGGTCCAACTCGCGGTGGCGTCGGACCACCCCTGGGGCAGCACGACCCGGGAGGTCCCGGGTGATGCCGGCGGCAACTGGCCGCTCGCGCCGTACGGGACCACGGCGGTTTCGACAGTGGGCTCCACGGTGCGGATGGTGGCCGGTGTCAGGAAACCGTCGCCGTTGGGCCCGTGCCGGACGAGGGTGAGGGTGAGCCCGTGTCCACTACCCGACGAAGGGGTGAGGATGCCGTCAGGAATCGGTGCCAGGGGTGCGGTGGTGCTGCCGCCGTCGACATAGGTCACCGACGCGCCCCCGCCGGCACGGCGTCGGATGGCGCTCAGCGGCGTGGAGGTGAACGGCGGCACCACTTGCGCGCTGCCGAACCCGCTGGTCTCAGGGTCGGAGGCGGCGTCGGCACCGATCACGGCGACGCTGTGAACACGGGTCGCCGACAGGGGAAGCACCGCCCCGCTGTCTTTGAGGAGCACGGCCGAGCGCTCGGCCGCGGCCAGGGCGAAGGCGGCGTGCCCGGCCAAGTCGGCGGCGGCGGACGCCCTGCCCGTCGTGGGCCGACCAATAAGCCCGTGCGCGAACATCTCGGCCAGCACGCTGGTCACTGCGCCGTCCAGCACGGTCACGGGCAGCAGGTGTTGGTGCACGAGGGCCACGAGTTGCCCGGCCACCGCCGGCTTGAGCACATCGGTTCCGGCGGACAGGGCCGCCGCCGGGTCCCGCACGGCGTCCAGATCCGACCGTACGAAGCCGGTGAAGCCCCACTGCCGCAACAGGCCGAGCAGTTGGGCGTCTTGACATTCGAACACCCCATCGAGCCGGGGGTACGCGCACATCACGGAGGCGACGTGGGCCCGGGTCACTGCGGCCTCAAAGGGTGGCAGATAGATCTCCTCGAGGGCCCGCCGGCTCACCACCGCGTCGATCTGGCCGCGGTTGGGTCTCCTGGTTGTACGCGGCGAAATGCTTGGCCATGGCCATCGGCCCAGCCGCCTGGATCCCCTCGATGTCCGCCACTCCCATGGAGGTGACCAGCGCCGGGTCCTCCCCGAAGCCCTCCCAGGAGCGCCCGTTCTGCGGCACCCGGTCGATGTTGAGGTCGGGACCCTGGACGACATCGATTCCCTTGGCCGCGGCCTCGGTCCCGATGACCCGACCGTACGAGCGGGCCTCCGCGGCGTCGAAGGTGGCGGCGATACCGAGGGGTGCGGGGAGCTGTGTCACCCGGAGAGCTCCGAAGGCCACCCCCTGCGGGCCATCCTGGAGCGTGAGTGCCGGGATGCACAGTCGAGGGACCCCGGCATTGGCGTTCTCGTAGGAGCGCGTCGGGGCCAGGACGATCTCGCCAACCTTCTCGCCGAGGGTCATGCGCGCAACTACCATGCGGGCCAGCGCAGACGGCTGGAGGTTGCGGGCCATGGCGGACACGAGCCACGGGCAGCTCGAGTCGGTGGCTCCCTGCGGCGTGGCGGCACCCCCGGTGGCATCGGCGAGGTGGTCCGCCACCGTGCTGGGCGGAACCTGGGCCACAACCACGACGAACACCACGAGGGCCACCAGCGCCAGCAGGACCCGACTGGGGGTGCTCGGTCGGGTCCGCCGGTTGGGCTTGACAGGGGTCGTATTCACAGGATCGGGCCCAACCTACCGATCGGAGGGCGCGCAGCGATGTCAGCCGTTCCGCCGCTACACCGACCCGTGGCGCGGGTGAATCGTCCCCGGGCACCTCCGGGGGTGTGGAGAGCATGACCGTCCGGCAGGCTCACCGTCACTGCAACCTCACTACTGGAGGGTGTCATGCGCTCTGTGAGCCGACTCGCTGCCCGCCACGATCACGGTCGCACCGGGCGCAACCGTGCATTTCGTCGTCGTCCTGCGTGATGTGAATGAAGCTGCGGGCGGGACAGCGTGCTCGACAGCGGTCGGGGCGCTCCACCGCATCCCACCAAACGAGATGACGGAGGTTCAGATGGCCATCCCATCAGCACGGGATACCCCAAGTTGTGCGGGGAAAGGCTCATCGTTGGCCCACTATGGAGTGGTGCAGGTAGCTGGGCGAGGTGCCCCCAGATGGCTGGAGCCATGGAGCATTGTTACCGTCCGGCTTCTTGGATCGAGACCCTGTCCTCAGTGTTCGAGGACGAATACGGGTGTTGGGGTCACACCGAGTGCGAAGCCAACAGGAGGGCCCATATCGAGATCGGTAACCCGAAGTCACTGATGCACACAAACGTGTTGCCGGGATTGAAGTTGCGGTCGCGGACCATCTCGATGACGTGGTTGACTCCGGCGAACACCAAGAAGGTCGAGGTGGGGATGGCCATCGTGATCCAGGACTCAACTCCGTGCAGTGAGGCGTAGATCCCGGCTCCTCCGAGGCCGAAGGAGACGAAACCGAGCTCGTACTGAAAGCCGTTGGTCTGCCATCCGATGAGTGCAGCTGTCTTTTCTGCGTATTTGGTGTGCATGAGCCCGCTGACGATGAACATCCAGCCAGCAGGCAGGTAGAACATCCACCGCAAGGCGTTCACCGAGAACCCCTGAGTGGCGTGGTAACCCGATGCCTGCACCCCGGCCAATGCGAGAATCCAGGCCACGAGCCATACGATGGGGAGGACAAGCGGGCCAAGGCGGCCGATCGATCGCAGGGTGGGCTGGTGACGGCTCGGCTCCTGGGAAGTCCCCGGATCGATTGAGGGCGTGTCGTACCCCTCCCGCAAGGGCTGCTGTTGGATCGCCATGGACCCTCCTCTGTGTCGGGCTCCGGCGGAGCTCGGCCCCACCGTGGTCTGGTCAACATCGGCCCAAACGGGGTCATCCTTTAGGAGGTGACGCAGACGCACCTCCGCGGAGTCGGAGAATCCCTGCGTCCCGATGGCGAGCGCAGCGGTGAAGGAGATATCGCACCTCGCTGATAGCTGAAGAGTCGCCGAGGGCATCGAAGGACGCCGTCTCCGCCGGTGTCTCCCCGGCCCTAGGCCGGGTTCCGGCCGCTCTTCCGTCCCCCGGCTTCCATTTATGGCCTCTGAGCTGGTGGGCGCTAGAGGACTCGAACCTCCGACCTCAGCCGTGTGAAGGCTGCGCTCTAACCAACTGAGCTAAACGCCCGAGCCCAAGCCACAGCCGGAGAGGCAGTGGCGGATCAGGCGCTCATCGTAGCCCGACCCACCGTCAGGGAGCTCCACCGACAGCTCAGTTGTGGGCCAGGGCCGGAAACGGTGCCACCTCGTCGAACCCGATGGCGGCCTCCAGCGCAGCCGACGACCGAAGCACGACCAGGTCGGCATGTTGAGGCCCCACAAGTTGCAGCCCGACCGGCAACCCCGAGGCGGTCAGCCCGACAGGGATCGACGCAGCCGGCGATCGGGTCATGTTGAACGG
Source organism: uncultured Acidimicrobiaceae bacterium (assembly GCA_963745955.1). Taxonomy (GTDB): domain Bacteria; phylum Actinomycetota; class Acidimicrobiia; order Acidimicrobiales; family RAAP-2; genus Bog-756. Next base: position 182,992 of record CAVUZI010000005.1, read on the forward strand.
ATAGGTGAACTTGACCCAGTTGTAGTCCGCGGTCCCGTTGATCATCCCCGAGCCCTCCAGCGAGCGAAGCGGTGGCTCGGCGGCAACCGTCGGCGTGATCAGCAGGCGCACATCATGGAACAGCTCGACCAGGCGAAGATTGAGCGTGTGGCACGAATCCTCGGCCTTGACCAGATCCAACGCGCTGGTGGACACGGCGCTGTCGACCACCATGGCCAGCACGGGATCGATCCGATCCCACAGCTCCGTCCCCCGGACACCGGCGTGGGTCCGGAGGTTGTAGACACCGGACAGGGTCAGCCACTGGTCCACCGGGTCGGTCTCGAACACCGTCTCGACCTCCACGACCTCTGTGCCCAGCGACGCCATCACCTCCACGGCGCGCTCGCAGATGCCCAGCACCTCGGAGTCGACCTCGGCGTATCCGAGCGTCGGGGACCATGCCACCTTGCGGGGCGGTCGGGCATCTTCGAGAGTGGCCAACCACGACGCCTCCGGCCGCGGGAGGGAACGCAAGTCGGTGGGATCGGGCCCGACCACGACGTCCAGGGCGGCCACGACGTCGGCGAGACGGCGGGCCATCGGACCCTTGGTCGAGAGGTGCTGCCAATCAGGCGGTGAAGAGCCACCACTCGGCACCCGCCCGAGTGACGGCTTCACTCCGGCAAGGCCACAGCACGACGACGGGATACGGATCGAACCGCCCCCGTCGGACCCGGTGGCCAACGGCACCATGCCGGCGGCCACGGCGGCCGCGCTCCCTCCCGAGGATCCGCCCGGCGAGTGATCGAGGTTCCACGGATTGAGGGTGGGCCCGAAGACTGGGTTGTCGGTGTCGGCCTTCCATCCGAGCTCCGGTGTGTTGGTCTTGCCCACCACCACGCATCCGGCGGCCACCAGGCGGGCCACCATGGGCGAATCGGACGCCGCCACCTGCCCTTCGGCAAAGACCGGCGAACCGTGGGTGGTGACGAAACCGGCCGCATCCTCGAGGTCCTTCACCCCGAGGGGGATACCGGCCAGCGGCCCCGGGTCGATGCCCGCGGCAACCTTCCGGTCGACCGCATCGGCCGACGCCAGGGCCCGCTCACCGTCCACGGCCACAAAGGCGTTCAGGCTCGGATTGTGCAGGGCGATCTGGTCGAGCGCGTGTTCGACCAAGGAGACCGCGCTCAGCCGGCCCTCGCGCACCCCGCGGCCCAGCTCGACCACTGACTCGCTACGGAAGTCCATGATCTGGACCGTACAGGCGAAGGATGGGACCCACAACCGCGCCGTCCCCGACACCACCACCGACGACACACCACCGGTGCCGGCTCTCGGGTTCGACAACCGCGGCGGCCGGGAACCAGTCTGTGCCCATGACCCGGGCCGCCATCGACGATGTCCTGCTCGACCACGTGGCCCACGCGGTGCCCCGTTGGCAGGACGTCTGGCGCCGGTACGCCGTCGATCTCGGCGCCACCTGGAGCTCGGGCGGTCTGGCCACCGGGTTCGCGCCCGGTCAGGTCGAGTTCGCCAACGGGGCGAGGCTCGAACTGCTCATGCCCAACGACAGCGGAACCAACGACTTCCTCGAGCGGTTCATTGCCCGCAACGGTCCAGGCCCCCATCATCTGACCTTCAAGGTCCCGGATCTGGCCCAGGCCCTCGAGCAGGCCCGAAGGGCCGGGTACGAGCCCATCGGCATCGATCTCCGCGATCCCGAGTGGATGGAGGCATTCATCCATCCGAAACAGGCCACGGGGGTCGTGGTCCAACTGGCCCAGGCCGCCAACGGGTGGACCGGTCCCCCACCCGCCGACTTCCCGACCGACCGACGACAGCGCGGGGACGGGACCGGACCCACCCGACCTGCATCGCTGCGATGGGTCACCCACGTCGTGGCCGAGCTCGAGACCGCCTCCCCCCTGTTCGTCGCCCTGCTCGGGGGCGAGGTGACCGGCGAGGGAGCTGGCCCCGGCCACCGCTGGACCGAGCTGACCTGGGGCGGCCCGATGGGGCTGCGCCTCCTCTCCCCGGTCGGAGCGCCGGGCACATCGCTCCGGCAGTGGCTCGGCGGCCGAACCGGTCGAGTCCACCATCTCGAATTCAGCGTCGAAGATCCTGGGGGTATCCCCGGGGCGCATCCGGATGACCGATCAACGACCGGTATTGGCGTCGGCAGCGGCGACGACGACCGGCCCGGCACCTACTGGGTCCTCCCGCCCGAGGACAATGCCGGGATGCGCCTGGCCCTGCGAGCCGAGTGAGGGCGGCGGGAAGTGCGGCCCCGGGGTGAAGTGCGGCGCCGGGGTACGGTCCCCGCTCCCGGCCGAATCGAGCCGGTGGGCCGGGACCGGTAGCCTGACACCGTGGCCAATCCGAACGGGACCGAACCAGCCAGGTCCGCTCGCTCCGCCAAGTGGGCGGTCGACAGGCTCGACAGCCGTGAGCGACGCTTCTCGTTCGTCGCCGCCGGCGCCGCGGCCGCGTTCGGAGTGCTGCTCTACCTCTACGAGACCGAGAACAAGAACTTCCGCCTGGCCAAGGGGCAGCTCACCCCACAGACGACGCTGGTGCTCGGCATCGTGTGCGGAGGCCTGCTGCTCGGCGCCACCTTCCTCGGCCGCCGCGCTCCGGTCGGTTTCGTCGCGCTGTTCACCTTCTTGCTGTTCGGGACCTCCACCCTCTTCTTCGGGCTGCCCTTTCTCGTGCTGGCCGTGTGGCTCCTGTACCGCTCGTACAAGATCCAAAAGGAAGCCACGGCCAAGCTGCGGGCGGAAAGGGCCGAGAGCTCGTCGACGACCACGGCCTCGGCGCGGAACGGCACACGACCGGCCGGTTCGTCGCGTTCGTCGACCGCGGGCTCGCGCCAGAAGGGACCGGCCAAGCCCGAGGCCAACAAGCGCTACACGCCCAAGCGTCCTCCGCCACCGGCACCCAAGCCCTCACGCCGGGAGCGCAAGGCGGCCGACGCTTCCGACTGAAGCCGGCCGAACGCTGGTCACCGCGACTCGGTGACCAGCGCCGAGCGCAGCAGTTCGAGGATCTCGTTCCTCCGGCGCACCAACGACCGGCCGGTGGGCTCCTCCCCGAAGGCCCGGAGCACCTCGACCTCGGTCAGCATGCCGATCACGGTGGAGTAGATAGCCAGAAGGAGCAGCCTCGGCTCGTGGCGCCGCATGTGGCCGGCGTCCATCTCCGCCTCGAGGAATTCCGTCGCCCGGGCGACCAGCGGCTCGAGCGCGGCCACCAGGCGGGTGGCCGCCGGGGTGCCGGCCCGGCCCATCTCGCGGACGAGGCCGAGCAGTTCGGGCCGGCGGGCGGCCAGTCGGAACACCGAGCGCACCACCGCCTCCACCCGGGACCAGCCGGTGCCGGCCCGGGTCAGCGACTCCTCCAACGCGGCCGACAGTTCGATGGCGCTCCGATCGATGACCGCCTCGAGGAGGACCTCCTTGGAGGGGAACCAGTACAGAATGGTCTGCTTGCGGATCTCGAGGCCGGCGGCCAGGGTGTCGAGTGACGACGCGTCGTAGCCCCGGGTGGCGAACGAGGCCAGGGCGGCGTCCAGTATCCGCTCGGAGGTCGTCGCCGCCCCCGTTCCGGGCCGTTCCGACGGCCGGGACCCGGCGGGGTCGGCTCCGATCCCGTCCCGGGCTCTGCTGTCCTCCGATGCTCGACCCGGTCACTTACCATATGGTAGACAGATCCGGTGACCCGCGTCCGTGATTCGCTGAGGGGCAAGCAGTTCTTCATCACCGGCGCCACCGGGTTCCTGGGAACGGCCCTGGTCGAACGGTTGTTGCGCACCGTTCCCGACAGCCGGGTGGTGCTGCTCATCCGTCCGGGGCGCCGGACGACGCCACAGCAGCGGGCCACCCGGGAGATCCTGAAGAACGACTGCTTCGACCGCTTGCGGGCGGAGCACGGTGACCGCTTCGAGGCAGACGTGGCCTCCCGGGTGTCCTCGGTGGCCGGCGACGTGGCCACCGACGGCCTGGGCCTCGACGACGAGGGGATGCAGCTGCTCTCCGAGTGCGACATCGTCGTGCACTCGGCCGCCACCGTCAGCTTCGACTCGCCCCTCGACACCGCCGTCGAGGTCAACCTGCTGGGACCGTCGCGGGTGGCCTCGGCGATGGCGGTGGCCCGGCAGCGGGCCCGCGGACGAGGGGCGGGCGGGGCCGGTCCACTTCCTGCCCGTCTCCACCGCCTACGTGGCCGGCACCCACCAGGGCGAGGCCAAAGAGGAGCTCATCGACGACAACCGGTTCAGCGTCGACGTGGACTGGCGGACCGAGGTCGATGCGGCCCGACGTCAGCGCAGCGACTTCGACGCCGAGTCGCGGGGCTCGGCCCGGCTGGCCGGGTTCGCCAAGCAGGCGCGCCGCGATCTGGGCGGTGCCGGGCTCCATCTGCTGGCCGAACGGGCCGAACGCCTGCGCGAGGACTGGGTCAAGAAGCAGATGGTCGCCTCGGGCCAGGCCCGGGCCCAGTCGCTCGGATGGCCCGACGCCTATCCCTACACGAAGGCACTCGGCGAGCGTGCCCTGGTGTCACAGTTCGGGGACACCGTGCCGATGACCATCATCCGCCCCTCGATCATCGAGTCGGCCCTGGCCGAGCCGCGGCCCGGGTGGATACGCGGCTTCCGCATGGCCGAGCCGATCATCGTGTCCTACGCCCGCGGACTGCTCCGCGAGTTTCCCGGCGTGCCCGAAGGCGTGACCGACGTGATCCCGGTGGACCTGGTGGTGGCGGCCATCATCGCGGTGGCCGCCGAAGCGGTGGTGCGCCCGGTGGAGGAGTACCGGGGCCCGACCGTCTACCACGTCGCCTCCGGGGTCCGGAATCCCTTCCGCTACGGGCGCCTGGTGGACCTGGTCCAGGGGTGGTTCACCGAGCACCCCCTGTACGACGCCACGGTCAGCCCATCGTCGTACCCGCGTGGTCCTTCCCGGGGAGAGGACGGGTCCAGCGCCAACTCACCCGGGCCAGCAAGGCCATGGACGTGGCCGAGAAGGTGGTCGGCTCGCTCCCCATCCGCGGCCGCCAGGCGACATGGGTGGCCGCCCTCGAGGAGAAGCACCTGCTGGCCGACCGGGCCCTCGGCTACGTCGAGCTCTACGGGGCCTACACCGAGACCGAGGCCCGCTACCGCGTCGACCGCCTCATGGCCCTGTGGGACCGGATGGACGGGGACGACCGCCGGTCGTTCTGCCTCGACCCCGCCGCGGTGGACTGGGACTCCTACGTGCCGGACATCCACCTTCCCTCGGTCATCGAGCACGCTCGGGTGCGGACGGCGCCGGGCCGGTCCAACCAGCCCAGCCGGGCCGACCGGGCCCGCCAGGCCATCCTCTCCCCCGACCGCCACCTGGCCGCCTTCGATCTCGAGAACACCCTCATCGCCTCGAACGTCGTCGACTCCTACGCCTGGCTGGCCTCCCGTCATCTGCCCGTCGCCGAACGGGCGGCCTTCGTGGCCGATCTGTTGCGCGAGGCGCCGGCCCTGCTCGTGCTCGACCGACGCGACCGGGGGGACTTCCTGCGCACGTTCTACCGTCGTTACGAGGGAGCTCCGGTCGACCGCCTCCGGGACGACGGGTGGGAGCTCTTCTCCGATCTGCTGCTGGCCAAGTCGTTCCCGGCCGGCATCGCCCGGGTCCGCCGGCACCGGGCCCTCGGTCACCGCACCATCCTGATCACCGGCGCCCTCGACCTGGTGGTCGAGCCCCTGCGACCGCTCTTCGACGACATCGTCTGCGCCCGCCTGGGCCAGGCCGACGGAAAGTTCACCGGCCGACTCGACGTGCTGCCCCCCATCGGAGAGGCGCGTGCCCTGGTGCTCGGCGACTACGCCGAGGCCGAGGGGCTCGAGCTGGACGAATCGATGGCCTATGCCGACTCGGCCAGCGACCTGCCCATGTTGGAGGCGGTGGGCTTTCCGGTGGCCGTCAATCCCGAGGCCAAGCTGGCCGCCATCGCCAGGCGGCGGGGCTGGCACGTCGAGCACTGGACCAAGGCCGACGGCGGGGCGGAGCCGCCACTCCCCCTCGGCCCGCTCGACCGGCGGGGCACGCGGCGTCGCGGCTGCTCGAGCCAGGCGGCCCTGGCCGGGGCGATCCGCCGGTCGGCGGCGGATGCGCGCCGATGAAGGCCCTGGTCCTCGAGCGTAACCTGCCGCGTTTCGCCGCCTCGCGCCTGGCCTCGGTCTTCGGCTCGGGCCGGGGTGCCGGACTCGGACCCCTGCAACTGCTCGACGCCGACGAGCCCGCGCTTCCGGCCGACGACTGGTTCCATCTCCGACCCCTCCTGTCGGGGATCTGCGGGTCGGACCTGGCCACCCTGGACGGCCGCAGCTCCCGCTACTTCGAGGACATGGTCAGCTTCCCCTTCGTGCCCGGGCACGAGGTGGTGGGTGTGCTCGACGCCGGTGGGACCGATCACGCCGGGCGGGAACTGGACCCGGGCACGAGGGCGGTCATCGAGCCGGTCCTCGGCTGTGCCCCCCGCCATATCCGCCCGCTCTGCCCCCAGTGCGCGCGGGGACACACCGGGCTGTGCGGGAACGTGGCGTTCGGCGACATCGATCCCGGCCTCCAGACCGGGTTCTGCGCCGACACCGGCGGCGGTTGGTCCCACGCCGGCCTCGCAGCGCACGCCTCACAGCTCCACGCCGTCCCGGCGGGCTTCTCCGACGAGGACGGCGTCATGGTCGAGCCCACCGCCTGTGCGGTCCACGCCGTCCTGTCGGCCGGCATCGCCGGCGGGGACACGGTCGCCGTCGTCGGCGCCGGGACCCTGGGACTGGCCGTGGTCGCGGCCCTGGACCACCTCGTCCGACCGGAGTCGCAGTGCACGGTGATGGTCGGGGCCAAGCACCCGCACCAGGCGCGCACGGCCGAGCGGCTCGGTGCCGACACGGTGGTGGCTCCCGACCAGCTGGCCCGGGCCGTACGCCGCCGGTCGGGCTCGCTGGTGCTGGCCGGCCGCCTCACCAACGGTGCCGACGTGGTCCTCGACTGTGTCGGCACCTCCGAGTCGCTGACCCATTCGCTGGCCATGGTGCGACCCCGGGGCCGGGTGGTGCTCGTCGGCATGCCCGGCCGGGTCTCGATCGATCTGGCGCCGCTGTGGCACCGCGAGCTGAGCGTTGTCGGTGCCTACGCCTACGGCACCGAGGTCTCCCCCGCCGGCGCCGACGCCGGCCGCACGTTCGACCTGGCCATCGGGCTGGTGGCCTCCGCCGGGCTCGGCTCGCTGGTCAGCGCGGCGTACCCGCTGGAACGGTACGAGGAGGCCATCGGGCACGCCGGTGCCGCCGGCCGACGGGGCGCGGTGAAGGTGGTCTTCGACCTACGCAAGCCGAAAGGAAGCACCCGATGAGCCCCAGGCCCGGATTCGTGCTCGACGTCGACCGTTCCACGCCGCCCACGCTGTTCTGGCACGGCGAGCGGTTCAGCCTCGAGCGGCTGCCCGAAGGCAGCAGGGTCGTCTACGCACCCGAGCCCATCGATCCGTTGACCGACGCGCCGGCGGCCATCCGCTCGGCGCTCAACCATCCGGTGGGCGATCGGGACCCGTTGCCCGCACTCTTGCGCCCGGGGATGAAACTGACCATCGCCTTCGACGACATCTCGCTGCCCCTGCCGCCCATGGAGCGGCCCGACATCCGCCAGATGGTCATCGAGCAGGTCCTCGACATGGCTGCCGATGCCGGCGTGGACGACGTGGCGCTGATCGTGGCCCTCGCTCTTCATCGACGGATGACCGAGGCCGAGCTCCGGCACGCCCTCGGCGATCGCATCTACGACGCATTCGCGCCCAACGGCCTGCTCACCCAACACGACGCCGAGGACCCCGACGCACTGGTCCATCTGGGCCTGACCGACCAGGGCGAGGACGTGGAGATCAACAAGCGGGCCGCGGAGAGCGACCTCCTGGTCTACGTCAACATCAACCTGGTGGCCATGGACGGTGGGCACAAAAGCGTGGCCACCGGTCTGGCCAGCTACAAGAGCCTCCGCCACCACCACAACCCGCTCACCATGCAGAAGAGCCGGTCGTTCATGGACCAGCACCGCTCGGAGCTGCACTCCTCCAACTGGCGCATGGGCAGGCTGATCGCCGACAGCGGCGTCACCGTCTTCCAGATCGAGACGACCCTCAACAACGATACCTTCCCGCCCGCCTTCGACTTCCTGCAGAAGCGCGAGTGGGAGTGGGGGGCCAAGGACCGCCTCGGCTACCTGGCCTCGTCGAAGGCCCTGAACCGGACCCCGCCGCGTCTCGCCCGCCAGATCTTCCAGTCGGTGAAGGCCCCCCACCGCATGACCTCGGTGCAGGCCGGCGAGGTCGAGGCCGTCCACGCCCTGACCACCGAACGCGTCTGGGAGCAACAGGGTGTCCCGGTCGCCGGCCAGTCGGACATCTTGACGATGGGCCTCCCCTACATCAGCCCCTACAACGTGAACTCGATCCTCAACCCGATCCTGGTGGCCTGCCTCGGGTTGGGATACTTCTTCAACCTCTACCGCGGGAAGCCGCTGGTCCGGGAGGGCGGCGTGCTCATCATGACCCATCCCACCCCGTGGGAGTTCAACCCGGTGCACCATCCGAGCTACATCGACTTCTTCGAGCAGGTCCTGACCGAGACCACCGATCCGATCGAGGTGGCCGACCGGTTCGAGGAGTCCTTCGCCACCGACCCGTGGTACATCCATCTCTACCGCACCGGTCACGCGTATCACGGCGTCCACCCGTTCTACATGTGGTACTGGTGTGCCCACGCCCTGCAACACCTCGGTGCGGTCATCGTGGTCGGCGGTGACAGCGCCTCGGTCCACCGGCTCGGGTTCCGGGCCGCGTCGACCCTGGCCGACGCCTTGGAGATGGCCCAAGACGTGGTGGGCCGGTCGCCCTCGTTGATCCACCTCCACGCGCCGCCGATCCTGATGGCCGACGTGCAGTGACAGCCAGGAAGGGATCGTCCAACTCCCTGCGTCCCCGGCGGGCGGTCGCCGTCGACTCGGCCCTCGGCGGCGGCACGGGCCACGACCTGGCCGGCAGTCCCCTCGGACGGCTGTCGCCGTCGTCATTGGCGGCGCGGCTCGGCCGGGCCCGGTTTCCGGTCGCCCCCCCGAGCTGGCCCGAATCCGTGCCCCGGCCGGCCCCCGAGCCCGAGCTGGGTGCGCACTACGACACCGACTGGTCGCGCCGGTACCCGGTGCGCCTGGCCCGGGCCATGGTGCTCGACAACGTGGCCCGGCCCCTCACCCGGGCGCTGGCCTCCCCGGTCATCCGGGGCGACGAAGGGCTCACCGATCTCGAAACCCCGGTGATCTTCGCGGCCAACCACGCCAGCCATGTCGACACCGCCCTGCTGTTGAGCTCCCTCCCCCAGCGGTTCCGCCACCACACGGTGGTGGCCGCCGCGGCCGACTACTTCTTCGACCGCCGGTGGAAGGCCGACGCCTTTTCGTTCCTGCTCGCCGCCATCCCCATCGAGCGCACCAAGGTCAACCGGCGGTCGGCCGAACTGGCCGGCGGGTTGCTGACCGACGGCTGGAACCTGATCATCTTCCCCGAGGGCGGCCGGTCCCCCGACGGATGGGCCCAGGAGTTCACCGGCGGCGCGGCCTACCTGGCCTCCCGTACCGGCGCCGCGGTCGTGCCGGTGCATCTCGACGGAACGCGCCACATCCTGCCCAAGGGCCGCAAGGGCCTCCGGCGGACCCGGACCACCATCACCTTCGGCACGCCCATGCGGCCCGGCGAGGACGAGAACGCCCGCCGGTTCGCGGTGCGCATCGAGGCCGCGGTGGCCACCATGGCCAACGAAGCCACCTCCGACTGGTGGACCGCCCGCAAGCAGGCCGCGGCCGGGACCACTCCCCCCCTTCAGGGACCGGACGCCGCAGCCTGGCGGCGTTCGTGGATGCTGGCCCCCGACCCCGGTCGACGGGACACCGACGACAGCGTCGAGTGGCCGAAGCGCGATCGCTGAGGGCAGGGTGCAGATGCCGGTTCTCCGGTGCGGTGGCCGGTCATGGGCGCGGTGGCCGGTCAATCTCCGGAAGAAGGTGTTGCCCGCCGGTGTCCCGACGGCACCCAGTCGCTCGGTGCGCAGGGCCGTCTCCTCCTCGTCGTCCAGCGGGTCCAGGAGTGCCGGGCCCTCCGAGGTCGACAGGGCCCAGCCCAGCAGCAGATCGGCCAGTGCGACGTTGCGGGCCAGGACCGGCCCGTGGAGATAGGTGCCGAGCACACGACCGGACCAGGCGCCCTCGGTCCGGTCGCCGCCTCCGTTGCCGACTCCCCTGACCACCTCGGCCACCGGTCGTGACCCGGGGCCCACGGCGGTCACTGCGCTGTGGTTCTCGAAGCCGGTGAGCGTGGGCAGGCGCTGCCCGTCGGCCGGCCGCGGGGCGTCGCCGGTCGGTGTGGCCACCACCTCGCCCACGGCCCGAGCTCCGGTGCCCTTGCGGGTGGTGACATCGAGCAGCCCGAGACCCTCGTGCGGCTGGTCGTGACTGTCGGGGAAGGTCCGGCCGAGCAATTGGTAGCCGGCGCACACCCCGAGCACCACGGCGCCGTCCCCGACCGCCCGGTGCAGCGTGCCGTCCGCCCGCAGCGCCTCGGCCGACCGCACCTCGGGGCCGTCCTCCCCTCCCCCGATGCAGTAGATGTCGGCCGACGGGAGGGGCCGCCCCGAGTGGGCCTGGATGAGCTCGGCGTCGATGCCGCGCCACGAGGCCCGGCGGGCCAGGACCAGCCCGTTCCCACCGTCGCCGTAGGTTCCCAACAGGTCGGGGAACACAACGGCGATGGTCAACGGGGAACGCCGACCGGAGGTCACAGACGGCTCCGTAGCTCGGCGAACGCCGTGTAGTTGCCGAGGAAGTCGACCGGCGCCGCGCCCACATGCTCCGTCCCGGGGCGACCGGCGACCCCGGACGGGCTGATGGCCATGGCCCGATCGAGGGCGGCCAGCGGATCCGGCACCACCGTGCAGGGCACCTCGGCATACCGGAGGCGCACAGCCAGGTCGAGGCGGCGGTCCCCGGTGGCCACCACCGGGCGGCCGGCCAGGCGCTCGAAGGGCACGTCCCAGAGCCAGCTGGTGTCGAGACCGTCGGCGATGCGGGCATTGATGGACAGCACCACGGGAGCGTCGCCGCGGCCGTCCTCCTCCAACAGGTCGAAGATGGCCGTCCAGCCGGCCGGGTTCTTGGCCAGCAGGAGCCGGACCGGATGGCCGTTCCGCACCGTCCGGGCGAACCTGCCCTCGACCTCGTCGACCCCGGACAGGCGGGCCAGCGCCATGGACGCGGTCAGGGGTGGACCGGGGGCTCCCGGACTCCCGTCCCCGGCGGCCATGACCGGGGCGGCGATGGCCACCATCGCCGCATTGGCCCGGTTGAACCGGCCCGGGAGCCGGATGTCGACCGGACAACGAGCGCCGTCTGCCGTCACCAGGTCCGTCCCATCCAGCCAGGCCACCCGCGCGGGGCGGGCGAACTCGCACCGGTCACAGGCCCAGCCCCCCTGCTCGTCGAAGTCGATCCCACCCCCGCAGGCGGGACAGCCGACCGCATCGTTGCGCCACACCTGGCCGGCTCCCACCCACCTCACGTCCGGAGCAGTGGTGGCGGCCCAGACCACCATCGGATCGTCGGCATTGGCCACGACCACCGTGCCGTCCCCGTCGGGGCCGGTCGCACGCGGCAGCCCGGCCATGGCCGCCCGCCACCGGTCGACCAGCATCCGGACCTCCGAGATCCGGTCCAGTTGATCCCGCGACAGGTTGAGGAGCACCACCACCCGCGGCGACGTCTCGGCCATGAGCCGACCCAGGTACCCCTCATCCACCTCCAGAACCGCATCCGCCCCGGGCGGGGACCCGGCCAGGGCCGACACGTGCCCGGCGGGCATGTTGGCGCCGGTGTCGTTGGTGGCGACCGGGCCGGGCCGCTCGCCGGCCATGGCCGCGGCCAACATCCTGGTCGTCGTGGTCTTGCCGTTCGTCCCGCTGACCAGGGCCACCCTTCTGCCCCGGGCCAGCGTGGCCAGCAGCGTCGGGTCGAGGGCCAGGCCCACCCGCCCGCCGGCCACCGTGCCACGCCCCCGGCCGAGCGCCCTCGACAGCCGGTTGGAGAGCTTGAGGGCCTCGACGGCGAGCGCGGCCCGACCCGGGAGGGTATCCGGTGCCGGGCGGGCCGAGACGTTCACGCCGGTGGTCGTGTGCGGTCCAGATCCTCCTGGGTGGGGATGTGCTCGATGCGGGCCTCCTCGGGCAGCAGGTCGGCGATGGCCGCCATCAGCACGGTGGTGTCGGCCACCGCGTCCTCGAGACCCAGCGGAACCCGTGGGCCCACGTTGACGCTCACGTGAGGTGGGTGCTGGAGGTTGGCGAAATTGGGCACCCTCGACGAGCGGGGCCACACCCGCTCGGTGCCCCACAGGCCGATGGGGATGACCGGGGCCCCGGTCTCCGCGGCCAGGCGGGCGGCGCCGGTGTGCCCGACGAGGACCGGGTCGAAGAAATGCTCCCCACGCGGAATGGTCCCCTGAGGCAGGACGATGACGACCTCCCCGGCCCGAAGTGCGGCCGACGCCCGGCGCATCGGGTCCCCCGACCCACTGCCCCGGTCCACCTGGATGCCGCCCAGGATCCGGGCCAGGCGGCCCACGACGGGGGCGTCGAACACCTCCTGCTTGGCCATGAACCGCACCGGCCGGCCCAGGCGGGAGGCCACGATCCCGAGGGCGGCCACGTCGAAGTAGCTCCGATGGTTCGAGGCCAGCAGCACCGGGCCCGATCGGGGGAGGTTCTCCATGCCCTCGAGCCCGAACCGGGCATAGGGAAACGCCTCCGGCCGGAAGAAGGGCCGGACCAGGTGGTAGGGCTCGAGCCCGACCACCGACGGGATTCCCGGGGCCCGGTCCCAGTGCTCGAGGGGCCACCGCTTGGCCACGGCCACCGCCACCAGTCGGGGGTCGGCGTTGAGCGGATGGGGGTGGCCGACGGCCAGGAACAACGGGATGTCGAACACGCTGTCGGAGTAGACGTGCGACGCACCGAGGTCGACCCCGTTGTCCGCCGCCCAGCGGGTGACCGCGGCCCGCTTGCCCATGCCCCAGACGAACGTGCCCTCCAGTCTGCCGGTGTAGCGCCCGTCACGCTCGGCGTAGCGGGTGGCGACGACGCCATCGAAGCCGAGGGCGTCGGCCAGGGGGGAGACCAGGTCGACGGGCGAGGTGGTGGCCAGGACCAGACGGTTGCCTTGGCTGCGGTGTGCGGCCAGCGCCTCGAGGGCCCACGGCTGGACAAGGTCGACGAGCGCCTCGACGGAGCGCTTCCCGGCCCGCCGGGTGGCCTCTGCGGGCCGGTTGCGCATGGCCGCGGCCGCGGCCCGGGCCAGGCCGATGAAGGGGACCGACTCGCCGAACCGGTTGTAGAACCCGTACATGAGGCCGTCCCCGGGCAGGTGGCGCCCCGGAGGAAGCACGCCTTCGGCCTCCATGGCCTGGTGGAAGACGGGTCCACTGGCCGACCGGATCAAGGTACGGTCCAGATCGACGAAGACGGCACCGGCGGCAGGCATGCCCTCACGCTACCGCCGGCGGGAGGAGCCTGGGCAACTGCCGTCGGGTCGATGCGAAACGCCCCCCAGACGCGGCAAAGGGGCCGCCAGGGGGGAGGCGGTCCCTTTGCACTGACTCAACAAGGATAGGAGGGGGATTCCTTACATCCTGTGGTCTGAAAACATCGTATACAAACGCGAGCAATCAGTCAAGCAGCTAAAGTTGATAACTGCTATCATTCGAAGCGATGGAATTGCGGCACCTCCAGGCGCTGACTGCGGTGAGCGACCACGGGACCTTCTCGGCGGCGGCCGAACATCTGAACACCGTCCAGTCGAACATCTCCGCACACGTGGCCCGCCTCGAACGCGAGCTCGGCGCTCCCCTCTTCGACCGCGCCGACGGCCGGCTCACCGAGGAGGGCACGGTGGTGGTGGCCCGGGCCCGACGGATCCTCTCCGAACTCGACGCCCTCGTCTCCGATGTCGCCGCCTGCAAGGACGAGGTGGCCGGCACGGTCCGGGTGGGAATGATCGGCACGACGGCACGATGGCTGGTCCCCCGCCTCATGGACATGGCCAGCAAACGCCACCCCAACCTCCGCCTGGTCGTCGTCGAGGGCAACACCACCGGGCTCGAGCCCCAGCTGGCCAGCGGTCAGCTGGACCTGGCCATCCTGCACCTGCCGGTCTCGGGCCGGGACCTGGTGGCCCGCCTCCTGTTCGAAGAGGACCTCATGCTGGTCGTGCCCCAGGGCCATGCCATGGTCGACCCGGGCCGCCCACTCGGGCTCGAGGACCTGGCCGACATGCAGCTCATCCTCCCGCTGCCGGGGACGGCATTCCGCGACGAGCTCGACGCGGTGACCCGGCCCCTCGGCATCACCCTCCTGCCGGCGGCGGAGATCGACGGGCTCCGGCTCATCGCCTCGCTCGCCTTCGAGGGCTACGGTCCTGCCATCCTGCCCGCCACCGCCATTCCCTCGGTCCTGCGCAGCCAGTTCCACCCGGTCCCGATCGAGGGTCTCCCGCGGCGCCGGGTGGGGCTGGCCCAACGGAGCCGGGGCCTGCCCTCGGCGCCCACCCGTGCCTTCAGCGAGCTCTTGAACGCGGTGGTCGCCGTGCCCGACGGCAGGCCCGACGGCGTCCACGTGGCCGGCTGAGCACCGGGACGGCGCTGCGCCTCAGCTCCCGGGAACCCGCGGCTCGCGCCACATGCGCCAGATGGTCGGGGTGCCGGCCTCGGGATGGAGCTCCTCGACCACCTCGAAACCGAAGCGGGCGTAGAAGGGGACGTTGCGGTCCTTGGACGACTCCAGGTAGGCGGGTCGGCCGGACTCGTCGATGCGGTCCAGCGTGGAGAGGAGGAGGGCCGAGCCCACGCCGTGCCCCTGGCGGGGTGGCTCCACCCCCAGCGTGGCCAGGTACCAGTGCGGCTCCTTGGGTCGGAGACCGTCCACTTCGAACAACAGCCCGAGGGCCCGGTGGATGTGTGAGCTGACCAGGAAGGGTGCGGCCGGCAGGAGTTGGAGCAGCTCCTTCAGCCCGTTGCGGGCCACGTCGGGAGGGCCCCACAAGGCGGCACCGTCGCCGTCGTCGGTGGTGTAGACGTGCCCGTGGGGAAGGTACTCGTGGCGGAGCTGTGACGTGAAGAAGGCATGGAGGCCGCGCTGCCTTCGGCGGTCGCCGGCGAACATGAAATTGGCCACCGGGTCGTCGGCGAAGGCGCGTACCAGCATGGACGCCAGGGACGGGATGTCGGCGGCCACTGCACCGCGCACGGCCGGGCGGCCGGGTTCGTGTTGCACCCGGCGATGGTAGCCCTACCGCCTTCGGTTCATGGCCGGGTCGTTTCGGTTCAAGGCCGGGCACCTTCAGTTCATGGCCGGGTCGTTCGGTTCAAGGCCGGGCACCTTCAGTTCATGGCCGGGTCGTCGGGAAATCCCGACACCAAGGCCAGCGCGCCGCCCTGTCGCCGAAGGACCCGACGCCACAGGCTTTCCGGATCGGCGGAGATGGGGTCGGCCTCCTCGGCCGGCACCACGTACCACGATCCGTCCTCGATCTCCGCCTCGAGCTGACCCGAGTCCCAGCCCGCGTAGCCGGAGAACAACCGGGCCCCGACGAACGCTGCCGCCGCCGGGCCGGGGTCCTCGGCCAGGTCGACCGTCCCCACCGGACGGACCCCGTCGACCAGCAGCCGCCAACCGGACGGGCACAGGGCCGAACCGTCCAGCGACGAGTCCCGGGAAGCCAGGCGGACCAGCCCGATCAACGCGTTGCGGGCCACAGGTCCACCCGTGAACAGCTCGGCGGGCGCAGTGGCCCATCGCTGCCACTGCGGCATCAGCTCACCCACCGGGACCCCACCCGGTCGATCGAGGACCACGCCCAGGGCGCCGGGTTCGCCGTGATCGAGGACCAGCACGACCCGCCGCGAGAAGTTGGGATCGGCCAGGCGGGGGGCGGCCACCAGCAGGTGCCCGGCCAACCGCTCGGGCGGGACGGCGCCCCCGTAGGGTTCGAACACGCTGAACGGATCGATCGGCACCTCTTGATGATGGCGCACCCGATCGGCCGAGTGGCGCCAATGGCCCGGTTCGGTGAGGCTGGGTCCATGGCACTCGTCTCCGTCGACTCGGTCCACGCCCATGTCCGCCTCATCACCCTCGACAATCCGTCCCGGCTCAATTCGATGTCCTTCGCCCTGGTGACAGACCTCTACGCCGCCCTCGAGGAGGTGGCCGCCGACAACAGCTGCCGTGTGGTCGTCCTCACCGGTGCCGGGCGCTCGTTCTGCTCCGGGCTCGAGCTCGAACACGCCGGCCTCCCCCCGGGCACAGACGACCTCGGCCGTCACCGTCTGGGCATGCGGGCCATGGAGTACATGGGCGGCATCGTCCCCGCCATGCGCTCGATACCCCAGCCCATCGTGGCCGCCATCAAGGGCCCCGCCTACGGGGGCGGCATGTGCCTCTCCCTCGGGGCCGACATCCGTCTGGCCGGCCGGTCGGCGATGTTCTGCGGGGCCGGCATCAGCAACGGGTTGAGCGGGACCGAGTTGGGGGTGAGCTGGCTGCTGCCCCGTGCCGTCGGTACGTCCAATTCGGCCGAGATCCTGCTGACGGGAAAGAAGGTCGACGCCGAGGAGGCCCTCCGGATCGGCCTCGTGTCCCGGGTGGTGGACGACGACGAGCTCTTGGACCATGCGGTCGCGGTGGCCGAGGGGATGTGTGCGTTCAGCCCGTTCGGCCTCAGCCTGACCAAGGACACCATCTGGGCGTCGCTCGAGGTGGGCAGCCTCCGGGCTGCCGTCGACCTCGAGAACCGCACCCAGCTACTGGCCGGGCACACCGGCAACCTCAACGAAGCCTCGGCCGCCTTCAAGGAGAAGCGACCGCCGATCTACACGGAGTGACCAGGGCCATGGCCAAATCCCACCGACGTGGGACGCGCCCGACCGGCACCGCACCGAGAGGCGTCGGCCGGTAACCGGGAGCACTGGCGGGCGGACGGCACGCCCAAGACCCGCTACCCGAACCAGGCCGAGGCCAATCGGTCGTCGCTCCAGCTGCGCCTCGAGGCGGGCGCGGATCTCAACCCCTATCTGTGCCGGATCTGCTCCGGGTGGCACCTCGGCAATCGCCCGGGGTTGATCCCGACGGGGGCTGTTCGGCCCCGATATTTCGTCCTTCAGTTCCCTCTGTTCTGCCCTCTGTCGTCCCACGTCTGCGCTCCCGCCCATCTGTACCGTCCGGACGGTATAGTCCCGGGTATGGGTACCGATGCGGCCGCCGACCAGGCCCCCACCAGGGGGGCCGACACCAAGGCCCGCATCGTCGACGCGGCCGAGGAGGTGGTGCTGCGCGACGGGGTGGCCCGCCTGACCCTCGATGCCGCCGCGGCAGAGGCCGGACTCAGCAAGGGCGGTGTCCTCTACCACTTTCCGACCCGGGACGCCTTGGTGGCCGGCATGGTCGACAAGATCATCGAGGAGTTCGATCGGGACATCGAGGACAACCTGGGCGATGTCCCGGGACCGGGCCAGTTCGCCCGGGCCTACATCCGGGCGACCATGACCCCGAGCTCGACCCGGCCCGACCGCGAGGACCGGTTGGGCGCGGCGCTCATCGCCGCGGCCGCGGCCGAGCCCGCGCTGCTCCAGCCGCTCCAGGTGGCCGCCGACCGCTGGCAGTCCCGCCTGGAGGACGACGGGCTCGACCCCGCGGTGGCCACCGTGTTGCGGCTGGCCTGCGACGGACTCTGGCTGTGCGACCTGTTCGGGTTGGCGCCGCCTTCGGCCACCCTGCGAGCCGGCGTCGAGCTCGAATTGGCCCGCTTGGCCGGAGGTGGGTCATGACGGCGGCCGACGCCGGTAGCGGCATCGGGACCGGCACGGGTAGCGGCATCACAGGACGTGATTCCGACCGGTCGGTGCGGCTGATCCGGACCCTGACCCTGACCATCCTCCTGCAGTGGATGGGGGCCACCGCCCTCATCCCCATGCTTCCGGTGTATATCCGGCATCTGCACGGCTCCGACGCGTTGGCCGGCGTGGTGATGGCCGCGTTCTTCGCCGCCGGCGTGCTCTCGCAGTACCCCGTGGGTCGGTTGGCCGACCGGATCGGGCGACGCCCCGTCCTGGTCGGCGGTCTCGTCACCTATGCAGTGGCCAGTCTCTCATTCCTCCTCCCCATCACCGCCGACGCCGCCATCGCCCTGCGGGCCCTCCAGGGCGTCGGCGCCGGTGCCGCCACAGTCGCCTCCCTGGCCATGATCGCGGGCTCCGTGCCGCTCGAACGCCGCGGACGCGCCTTCGCCTCCATCTACGCAGGCGAGCTGGCCGGGATGGCCATCGGCCCCCTCGTCGGGAGCATCGTCGGCGTCCGGTACATGGGGGCGATGTTCTTGGCGTCCGGGCTGCTGTCCTTCGGGGCCTGCTTCCCCGCCCTCCGCATCCGCGAGCCCGCGGACGAGGCCGAACGACGGGCGGCGAGGACGAGGGCCGACGGCACCATGGTGCCCCTGCGTCGGGTCCGGATCAGACCCCCGATGGCCGGGGCACTGATCTGTGGCGCGACATTGGGGTTGACCAGTGGTGTCTACGACATCTGCTGGACACTGCTCCTGTTGTCCCGGGGCGCTTCGGGGCTCGAGATCGGCATCTCGTGGACACTGTTCGCCGTTCCCTTCGTGCTGGCGGCCAAGCCGAGTGGCTGGCTCGCCGACCACATGGACCGGCGCAAGCTGGTGGTGGCCGGCATCGGTGCCTCGACCGTCCTGTGCGCCTCGTACCCGTTCATCAGCAGTGTGCCCGCCCTGGTCCTGCTCGGGGCGTCGGAGGCCATGGGCTTCGCCGCGGCCATGCCGGCCGTCCAGTCCCTGCTGACCGAGGGGTCAGCACCTTCGGAGGTCGGACGCATCCAGGGCATGTTCGCCACCAGCCAGACCGCCTTCACTGCAGTCGCCGCCGCCGCAGCCGGCGCCGCCTTCGCCATCGCCTCGTGGCTGCCCTTCGTCACCGCGGCATCGATCGTCACTGTCGGGCTGGTCGTGGTGGCGTTCATCTGGAGAACCGTGCCGGGGAGGGTGTCGCAGCCCACTGCGGCCGAATCGCTGGCGCCGACGGCGACCGGGCCGGTGGCGACGGTGCTCGGGCAACCGGTGCCGGTCCGGGAGGACGTCCGTTAAATGTGTGGCTGATCGGCCGGGGTGCCCGAAACCACTCATGAGGCCTGCCTGCGAAGTTCCGTCGAGCCCACCCGCCTGACTCGTTCGGGCCGACCTTGGCAACGCGGCCGGGTTCCGGCGCGGCTGCAACACCCCCCCTGGCCCCGGTTGTGACACCCCCCTGGAAACATCTGACCATGACCCCGGTGGCATGTGCAGTGAAGGAAAGTGTGGCGGTCGGCACCGCTGGTCGGGGGTTCCCGCTGCCGGTTCCGCTGGTGCCGGTGCCGGTAGTGCCGCTGCTGCCGGTGCCGGCCTCAACAGCTCCGACGGTCACCGTGGTTCCGACGGCCTCGGTGCCCGGTTGGATACGGCCCGTTCCGGTCTGGCCTCGGTGGTGGCAGATCTCGACCCGGCCCGGTTGACCGGGGCGGACGCCGCCGAGGCTCTACGAGTCCCTGGTGGCCATCGAGCGGCTGACCAATGCCGGGCAAGACGCTGTTGGCCCCCCGGATCGAGGCCTCTGGGGTGTGGCGGGACGGTGGGCACCGCTCGGCGGCGGTGATGCTGGCCTCCCTGGAGGGGGTGGCCACCGGCCAGGCCCAGAGCACCCTGTCCAACGGGCAGCGCCTCGGACAGCTGCCCGGCACCGAAGCCGCGCTGCGCACCGGGGTGCTCTCGGGACCGAAGGTCACCGAGCTGACCGGGGCCGGCATCCTCGCCCCCGAACGGGAGGCGGAGTTGCTGGCCGGGGCCGAGGAGGCTCCCCTCCAGGCGGTGCGGGAGCGGTGCCGGCGGTCCCGGGCCACCTCGGGGACCGAGGATCCACGGGCCAGGGTCGTCCGGATCAGGGCGGCCCGGTACTTCTCGTCGTGGACCGACGCCGAGGGGGCCTTCTGCTACCAGGGCCGGGACACCCTCGACCGGGGGGCCCAGATCCTCTCCCACCTGGGCCAGGTGGCCACCCGGCTGCGCCGGGCCCGACGGGCGGCCGGTGACGAACAGGACACCCCCGAACGGGCGGTCAGAGCCGACGCCTTCTACGCCCTTCTCACAAGACGCCACCCCGACTCCGGGGCACCGCTCGGTCCCCGGTCCACGCCGGCCACCGGCTCGGCTTCCGGGCCGGATCCCGGCGGACGACGACGCCGACGCCGGGGTCGAGCTTCTGCCACCTGCCGAGGACACCGACGATGCCACCGCCACCGAGAACACCGCCGGTTCCACTGCCACAACTGACGGCCGACCACCGGACGATCCGTGCTCCCTCATCGACGGGCCCCCGACCTGCTCGGTGATGGTCCGGGTGGACCGAGACGCCCTGTTGCGGGGACACGCCGAGGGTGACGAGTGCTGCGAGATCGACAACCAGGGGCCCATCCCGGTGGCCATGGCCAGGGACCTGGCCAACGACTCCTTCCTCCGTCTCGTCTTCCACGAGGCCGGTGACATCCGGGCCGTCTGCCATATGGGTCGCACCATCAACCGACAGCTCCGGACGGCCCTCGTCTTTCGGGACACCACCTGCGTGGTGCCGGGATGTGGGACCTCCTTCGGGCTCGAGATCGACCACATCGTGCCCTTTGCCGAGGGCGGCCCCACCACCCTCGACAATCTTGCCTTGCTCTGCCACCACCACCACTTCCTCAAGACCTATGAGGGCTGGGTCCTCTCCAAAGAGGGGACCGGACCGAAGGGCACACCCCGATGGCGATTCGAACCCCAGCCCCCCTTCGGGCAGGAACCGGGCCTCGGGATGGACACCGACGAGGAACGGGACAAGCGGAAACGGGACCGGCGGAACGAATAGGTCGGCGTCCATCTGGTGGCGCCGACGGGCATGTCGTCGATCTCGGGGTCGGCCGGGGCGAAGGTGCCGGGAGCCCGCCCGGGGTGCAGACGAGGTGCAGCCCCAAACCCAAAGGGCAAACCGCAATCCGAAAAGAAAGCCGATGCGGCTGGCGCAGATGTCTCCCGGCTTGTGTTGGGCTTAGGCACCGCCGACCATGGGCGTCATCGCTGCGTGAAGACGAGGGCCCGCCCACAGCGGACACCACCTATGAATCAGCTACCTAGGGAAGGCCGGCGTGGACCGACGCCCTCCAGCGACCGGTCGAGGGCACGGTGCAGACGAGAGAGGCCGCCCGCAACAGCCAATCGATGACCACCCGGTCGTCGGCGCCGGCCGGCACCTGGACGACCAGCCCACGTCTCGGGTGGTCCTGGGTGACCCGCCATCCCTCGGGCAGCGGGCATCCGAGGTCCCGGAGCCTCCAGGCCACCCTGGGACCGGACGCATGCTGCAACCCGACGGTGGTCGGTTTGACCGTCGCCGTTGGCGGAGCGCTTTCCGGGCATCCAGGTAACGGTGGGGACATGGTGGGTCGAGCCCCCGAGGAAGGCGAACGGCCCCGGCGGCGGTGGTTCGTGCTCCTCGCTCGATGACCGGCTCGACGTTGATCCATCCCGTCCCCTTGGCCACCACCTCGGCCATCCGGGCCAGGAGCCCGGGATCATCGTGGTCGGTGAATTCGAGCTCGACGGGCCGGCTCCGGGTCATGTCTGGAGGTCGAGGACGCCGTCGGCCAGTGCGCTGAGCTCGGTCCGCCAGGAGTCCGGGCTCTCCAGAGGTCGGACCACGAACTTGGAGAAGCCCACCTCGAGAAAGCGCTCCAGCATGGCGCGCAACCCACCGATGCCCACCGGGACGACGTCCTCGGGGTCGACGCCGCGACGCAAGGTGGCCAGCGCCCGCTTGGCTCTCGGCGACAGGGGGCCACCGGCATAGGCGATCGACACCCCGAAGTGCTCAGGGGAGATCGAGCGCCCGACCTCGGCGGCAGCCTCGTCGATGACCACCTTCGCCTCGGCCACCTCCGACGGCGTGCACGAGGAGGGGAGCCACCCGTCTGCGAATCGACCGCAACGTCGGAGGGCGGCGGGCACCATCCCTCCGGTCCAGAACTCGAGTGGATCCTGCACCGGGAGTGGCGACACCGTGACCCCTTCGAAATCTGCGGCCTCACCATGATGGGTGACGGTCTCCCCGGACCACAGCCTTCGGAGCACCGGCAGCATCTCGTCCATGACGCGGCCCTTGACACCACCTGCGACACCTGTGGCCGCGGACTCGGGCTGACGGGGAAGGCCGGGCACGAAGGTCACCAGCAGTCGGCCACCGGAGAGGCGGTCCAAGCCGGCCAGCTCCTTGGCCAGACGCACCGGGTTCCTCCCCGGCAGGAGCATGGTGGTGCCCAACTTCAGGTGGTCGTTGTGGGCCGCGGCGAAGGCCAGGCCCACGAGCGGGTCGAGGGCCGGCGCGGTCAGGATCTCCGGCAGCCAGATCGAATCGAACCCGAGCTGATCGATGTCGTCGACCAACCT
Source organism: uncultured Acidimicrobiaceae bacterium (assembly GCA_963745955.1). GTDB lineage: Bacteria > Actinomycetota > Acidimicrobiia > Acidimicrobiales > RAAP-2 > Bog-756. The sequence continues at coordinate 205,617 of CAVUZI010000005.1, forward strand.
GGCGAATTCGCCCCCATCGGCGACCGGCGTCAGGCCCATCCCCACTCCGATGCGGACCTTCACCGCGGATCCCGAATCCGGCTCGGACGGAACGGGCGGGACCTCATGACCGGTCCCAACGGAGCCCCGTCGAACCGGTCGACGGTGGCGAACGCCTCGACCGGCTGTCGCCGCAGCCTGGTGGGTTGGTGCACCGGCCGGCCCAGGGCCAGCACGGCGGCCACCGATACCGACTCGGGGATCCCGAGCAGCTCTTTGACCGACTCCTCCTCCCGCACCAGCATGGTCGTCATCACCCCGGCCAGTCCTTCGTCGCGGGCCGCCAACAGGATGCTCCACGCGAACGGATAGATGGACGCCCCGCCCACCATCGTGTAGTGGTCGACGTCACGATCGACGGTGGCCAGGCCGGCCAGGTCGGCCAGCAGCACCAGCATGACCGGGACCTGATCGAAATGCTCGGCAAAGCCGCCCGGTCCATCGGCTGCGGAACGGGCGATGGCAGGGGCACCGGCCACCGCCCGCCGCTCCAGCTCGCGGTCGGTGACCGCCGCCCACGGGGTGAGACCGGCCCCGGCCTGGGCCAGGTACTCGTACCATCCCGGAAGGTAGGCGTCCCGCAGGGCCCGGCGAAGTCGTCCGTCCTTGACGACGATCACCCGCCATGCCTGGCGGTTCCCGCCGTTGGGCGCGAAGCGGGCCGTGTCCAGCAGCCGGTAGACGGTGTCGTCTGGGACCTCGGCGCCGACGAAGTCGCGCACGGCCCCGGTTGTCCGGAGGGTTTCGATGAGTTCCACGCCCCCGACGGTAGTGGCGGAACGGACACGTGTCGTACCAGGACGGTGCCCGGTTCAGAGCACCGCCAGGACGGCATCGGCGGCGCTCACGCTCAGACCCGGCCCGGGCTCGACGTTGAGCGTGGTCACCACTCCGTCCTCGATGACCATGGCGTAACGCTGCGACCGGGTGCCCAATCCGAAGCCGCTGCCGTCCATCTCCAGCCCGACGGCCTTGGTGAACTCGCCGTTGCCGTCGGCCAGCATCACCACCAGGTCGCCGACGTGTTGGTCCTCGCCCCACGCGGCCATCACGAAGGGGTCGTTGACCGAGATGCATGCCACCGTGTCGACCCCTTTGGCCTGCAGATCGTCATGCCGGATGACGTAGCTGGGCAGGTGGTAGTCCGAACAGGTCGGCGTGAACGCGCCGGGCACGGCGAAGAGCACCACCTTGCCGGAACCGAGGACCTCGCCCGTCTGCACGTGCACCGGACCATCGGGACCGGACGTCATCACTTTGATATCGGGAATCTTGTCGCCGACGGCGATGCTCATGGTCGTTCTCCTCGTTGTAGCTGCTGGCTCCGTGGTACTGCATCTGGGGGTGCTACTGCATCTCAGGGTGCTGCTGCGTCTCAGGGTTGTACTGCGTCTCAGGGTTGTACTGCGTCTCAGGTTGTACTGCGTCTCAGGTTGATACTGCATCTCACGCCGGATCCCATGCGGGCCGGAAAGCGACCTCGTCGGACCGGGGCCTTGCGGCGCCAGCTTACGATGCAGCGCCAGCTTACGATTCGAGGTCACGATGTCGTCCAGGGGTCACCGTTCGTGGCCCCTCGCTGGCTGGCGCTCACCTGCTCCGAAACCCGTACGAAGCGATCGTACCGCACGCGAATGTCGGCCACGTCGTTCTCCTCGGGCACCTCCGCCTCGGCGCCGCGCAGGATCATCTCCGCCTGGCGAGCCAGGACCGCTCGCTGCCGCTCGCTGGTGGTGTTCTCGGCGATGTGGGACAGGGCGTCGATCATCCTGATGATCACCGCGGGCATCGACCGACCCGCCTGGCGGACCTTGTCGAACGCCCGGTTCACCATCCGCCCGTAGCTCGGGTCGGACTCGATCAGGCGGATCTTCCCGCTGCGGCCCCGGTACACGCCTTCGTCGAGCGACCGGGCCGAGATCTCCGACAGGCCGGCCGAGAGCCAGTCGATGCAGGTGAGCGCGGTGAAGGTGTCGTTGACGGCGGGCGACAGGGCCCGAATGGCGATCTCCACCAGTTGGTCGATGGCGAACACCGGATCCTGGGTGAGGGTGCGATGGGGACCGGTCACGTGCGCCTTGTCCAGAGCGGCCGCCACCTGACCGGCCGCACCGGCGGGCCAGACGTTGGCCAGCGGGCGATTGGCCACGATGAAGTGGCCGGGCCGGTGGGCCAGTCGGATCACCGCGTCCAGATTCTCGGCGATGTCGACCAGCTGACTGTAGCTGACGAACTGGAGATAGCCGCTGTGCTCGGCGGTGACCTCGGCCCCCCGGACGTTCAATTTCTCGAGGAGGTCGGCGGTGACGGCCGACGACTGCTCGCCGTCGATCGCTCCCTGGCGGACCGGGAAACTCGGCATCGATGGCCCGGTCGAGGTCGCGGGCGATGCTGGCGATGACCTCGGGGAGCTGGATCGACTTGGCGATGTGATGGATGAAGTAGACGAGGACGGCGACGTCCACCAGCAGCAGCGCCTCGGACACCGTGATCGACAGGTGGGGGACGAAGGCGGTCCCGGGGCTGCTGATGGAACCGAGAACCAGCACCGAGTAGACGAAGGTCCCCACGAAGACCCCGAGCGTCAGTTGGTTGCCCGGATCACGGATGAAGTTCCGGAGCATCCGGGGCCCGAACTGCTGCGAGGCAAGGGTCAGAGCCAGGATGGTGATCGAGAACACCACCCCGACAGTGGTGATGATGGCCGCGGCGATGGCGATCAGGACCTGCCGGCCGGCGTCGGGGCTACCGGTCCTGACCCACATGGGCAGGCTCAGGTGGCGGTGGTAGGCAGCCAGATCGATCTCGAAGGTGACCACGAACAGGACGACGGCCACCACGATGAGCAGGGTCGGCACCACCCAGAAGGTCGTCCGCAGGGCCTCCCACCGCCAACTGGGCAGCCGCAACTGCCCGTCGTGACCCTCGGGCATCCGGCCGCCCGCGTTCGCATTCTCTGGTTCGGTCACCGCGCTCCTCCGCAGGGAGCGGCCACAGGCGACCGTCCCGTGCCGACCAGACTTCCCGGCGCTCCGCTCCCAGCGTAGCCCGCGGGCAAGCGGGCCCCGACCCCGACCGGCGCGCCGATCAACCTCCTGACTGGTCGCCTTCCATCACCGCGGCCAGCCACGACGGCATCCGCACCGGGCGCCCGTCGGGATCGACGGCGGCGTGGACGGTCACCGCCGTGGCACGGGTCTGCTCCGCCACCTGGAGCAGGTACCCCACCTGAAAGGTGGTCCGGGTCAGTTCGTCTGCGGCCACGTAGATGTCCACCGCGTCGTCGAAGTACAGGGGGCGCCGGTAGCGCACGAACAGCTCGAGTACGGCGAAGTCGATGCCGCTGCTCCTCACCTCGTCGTAGGGGTAACCGGCGTGGCGCAGCAACGATGCCCGGGCCTCCTCGAGATAGGGGACGTAGGCACTGTGGTGGATGATCCCCATGGCGTCCGTCTCGGCGAACCGAGGCCGGATGCGGTGCACGAACGAGTAGTCGGCGGGATCGGTGGAGGGGGTCAGAGAGAGGCGCACATCGGGACGCTACCGTCAGGTTGCGGGCGGAGTGGGCTGGTTCCACTCGATCCAACCGGTGCCGCGGCGACCGTCGCCGGCGACGAACCGGGCTGCCGCCCGGGGAAAGCGACTGGTCCGGCCGTCGGGAGCGGTGAGCAGCACCGGTCCGAAGGCGATGGGACGGATGTCGAGGTCGAGCCCACCCGGTTCGATCACGGCGCGACCGTGCACGGGCAGTCCCTCGTCCCCGAGCTCCTCGGACATGTCGAGCGTCCCCACCGGGTGCACCAGCCCGTCGGGTGGCTGCACGTAGCCGAGGGGGATCCGTTGACCGGGCATCCGAATGTCGGCGAAATGGACCCTGGTGCCGTCATCCAACCTGGCCGCCGCCCAGCACCAGCCGAACGCCCACCAGTCCCGCACCCCCCATGAATGGTCACGCTGGCCGTGTGACTCGACAGCCATCCGCTCACCGCCCACGGTGATCTCGCCGGAGACGAGGCATGGGATCTCGTAGCGGGTCGTCACCTGGTAATGGTAGGGAACGCCGTCAGTGGTCCAGGTCAGGTCGAGGCCCACGGTCGTCGGGGATCCGGCATCTCCCCGGTACATCGCCGCCGGGTCGCGGTGCACCGCCCCCGGGGCGGTACCGGCCACGGTCATCGCCGTCAGCGGTTGGTCGACAGTGCCCGTCACATCGAAGCCGTCGGCCTCGATGCTCAACCCGGTTCCTGCGGCAACGGGGAGATCGAAGGCCACCGACGAGACCAAGGGTCGGTCGGCGCCCACGATCATCGTTGTCCACCAGGTCACACCCAGGTTGGGATAGAGGCCGATCCGGGCGTAGCCGGCCAGGGCCCCGTCCTCGGCCACGAAGTCGAGGTAGTAGGACTCGTTCCACAGGGGTTCGTCCCCGGGCCGGTGTCGTTGCTCGTCGCGCGGTCGAGTCGACCAGGTGGTCGTCGGGGTCGGGCACCGGTGCCTCTCAGACCGGCGCGGAGTCGGAGGCGCGAGCCGGCACATGGGCGATGTCGGCAGCGGTGAGCGGGCGAGTCCAGCATGCGAACTCGAGCAGTATCCCGTCCGGGTCCTGAAAGTAGATCGACCGGACGAAGACCCCCGGATGGTTGGTGTCGGCGACGCCCCACTCGCTGTCGTCGTGGTTGGCCACGTCGGTGCAGTCGATACCGGCCGCCCGAAGCCGGTCCCGGTACTCGTCGATCAGCTCGGGTGGCACCGCGAAGGCGACGTGGTTCATCGAGCCGATGGCGCTGTTGAGGCTGCCCTGGTCGGGGCGGCCGGTCGGGGCGGCGATGCCCGGAGCCGGCGGCGGTGCGTCAGGGAACCAGAAGAAGGCCAAGGCGTCACCGCCACCGCAGTCGAAGAAGAAGTGCTGACCCATCCCGGCCGGGAGCTCGATGGTCTTGATGAGCGGCATCCCGAGTACACCGCTGTAGAAATCAACCGTCCGGGCCATGTCACTGCACACCAGGGCCAGGTGGTTGATCCCCCGCACCTCGAATCCGGACTCCGATTGGGCCATGGTCTCCTCCAGCCGTCATGACCGGCACGCCAGGTCCATCCGGTGCGCCCGACGGGTCGGGCTGCACACAGGCGGGAAGCCGGTCACCCCCCACGGTAGCGATCTTTTGGGCCGACGATCCGACCTTCCCCGAGTTTTGGTGCGCCGCGGCAGATCGAGGGGACGCGGTCGGCCGCCCCATCGACGAATCCGGACCCCCGGTTGGCTATGGTGGCCGGCACGTCCGGTCGCGTGGCGGGTCGAAGCCGAGGAGCAGCTCAGATGCGACAGATTGGATCGGGCGGGAGGATCGGGCAGGGGATGCGTCGTGGGGGGTTGGCGGCCGTCATCGTCCTGGCCGGTGGGGTCCTCGCCGCGGCCTGCAGCTCGTCCTCGACCAGCGCTTCGACGACGACGACTTCGTCGTCGGGAAGTCCCTCGACCACGGGCCGCAGCGGGATCGGGCTCTGGTCTGGCGTCGATCGTGCGCGGTATCAAGAGGGGCTCGGGCGCCACCTTCAGTGCCACCTACGTGACCGCCGACAGCACCACCGGGAAGAGCCAGACGGTGACGTTCGCCCAGTCCTCGCCCAAATCGGCGGTGGTGACGCCCAGCGGTTCGTTCTACATCGACGGCTCGTCAGTGACCGCGTGCCAGGGTTCCGGGGCCAGTGCCACCTGCACGTCGCTGTCGTCGAGCCTCGGCTCGTCGCTGGGCGCGCTCACCGACCTCTTCTCACCCGGCGTCCTCACGACCACCCTCGAGAGGATCGAGGCGGAGGCCGTTGCCCGGGCCGCCGGGATCAGCGTGCACACCTCTTCGGCAACCTACGGGGGCCTGGCCTCGAGCTGCGCCACGTTGACGAGCAACGGCCAGCCGAAGCCGGTGACCTACTGCGTGGCCAATTCGAGCGGGATCCTCACCTACTCCAGCGCGAACGGGACCACCGTCACGCTCACCGCGTTCACGGCCAACCCGCCGGCGTCCACGTTCTCGCCTCCGTCCGGAGCAACCGTGCAGACCCTGCCTGCCGGCACCTAGACCAGGGCCTCACCCGTCATCGGCGGCCGCCGGCTGGTATCGTGCCGAGCGGTTAGTCGTGCACGATGCGGCGCCCACCGGTCGCCGCTCTCCGGTGACGGCCGCCCATCGGCCACCGTCGGTACCGATGTCCCGAGCGGCCGCGCCCGGGTACGTGTCTCCCACGCCGCTAGGCCTCCGACCCGGTATTATACGATCGCTGGTTCATGACGGGTGCAGTCCGCACAGGGGTGCCGACGGCGGCGGCTCCGGTCAGTCCGGGGTCGGTCGTGGCAGCAGTCTCGGGGGCGAAGCTCGGTGACGGAGCGTGTCGGAGGGGGGGTGATGTCGTGACAGCAACCGGCGAGTTGGCCGCAGTGTCTTCCGCGGACGCGCCAGGCCACGAGTCGCCTCTGGAAGACCGGCCGACCACCCCGAGGCCGGCACGGGTCCACCGGCTCCCACGGCTGGAAGACACTGCTCCTCGGGGCCGGCACCTATCTCCTCCTCTCGGTGTTCGTGTGGTCAAGTGCATGGCGCCATCCGACCTCGACCACCACCTGTGGGTGCGGTGACACCTCGCTGTTCACCTGGTTCCTCGAGTGGCCGGCCTATGCCATCTCCCACGGCCTCAATCCGTTCTACTCGACCGCCATGCACGTCCCGGTCGGGGTGAACCTGCTGGCCAACACCAGCGTGGTTGCCATCGGAGTCCTGCTCGCCCCCGTCACCTGGCTCTTCGGGCCGGTCGCAACCCTCAACGTGGCACTGACCCTGGCACCGGCGTTGTCCGCCCTGTCCATGTTCGTCCTCCTGCGCCGATGGGTCACCTGGACACCCGCCGCCTTCGTCGGTGGCCTGCTCTACGGGTTCTCACCGCTTCGATCCTGGTCACCCTCGGCGACGCCCACCTGATGCTGGGGATGGCTGTGATCCCGCCACTGATCGTCGCCTGCCTGGACGAGCTGCTGTTCCGCCAGCGGCGGCGGCCGGTGCCCACGGGGATCGTCCTCGGCGTGCTGATGGCGCTGCAGTTCTTCATCGGCACCGAGGTCCTCGTGATCATGGTGGCGATGGGGGTCGTCGGGATCGTCATCGTCGTCGGTGTACGCGGCATGGCGGCGTCCGCCGAGCTCCGCCGGCACGCCCGCTACGCGGTCGACGGGGCTGTCTGCCGGGTTGGCCGTGGCGCTCGTCCTCCTGGCCGGCCCGGCTTGCGTACGCGCTGTCCGGGCCCGCCCACCTCGGGAGCACGGTGTGGCCCGGCATCTACGGCCACCTCGCACGGAAGCAACGCACGTCGCTCGAGCCTCTTCTTCTTCCCGCTGTCAGCGCTGGAACGGCATGGTGGCAACCTCTCACAACCGCGTGCTGGGCGGATACCAGGGGCCGTTCGCTCTCCTATCAGTACTTCGGGACCTTGATGACGGCCGTCGTGCTCGGAGGCGTCGCCGTCTGGCGCCGCGACCGCCGTCTCTGGCTGTTCGGCGCCATCGCCGTGATCTCCGCGCGTCCTGTCCTTCGGGCACGAGACCGGACATCTGGCTGCCGTGGCAGGCGCTGGAGAACCTGCCGCATCCTCGAGAACGTGGTGCCCTACCGCTTGGTCCTCGATCACCGATCTGGCCGTGGCGGTCATGCTCGGGCTGATCGTCGAGCACATCTACGTCGCGGTCAACCGTCGGCGGCGCACGCGGCACCGGCGCCCCGGTGCCGAAGGCGAACGAGCCTCTGGGCCCGACTGCCCCAATGGACGGGCTGCCGCGTCGCCGCCGTCGTGGCCGTGATCGCCCTCGTCCAACCGGCCTCCTACCTGGCCCGGACCATCCCCATGACCACCGTCCCGGTGGCCCTCCCCACCTGGTTCACAGCCGTCGCCCCGCATCTGCCCCGCACCAGGTCCTCCTCATCCTCCCCGCCCCGTTCACCTCGTTCGACAACTCGATGACCTGGCAGGCGCGTCGACCACATGGACTTCTCGATGGTGGGTGAAGGCGGTCCCGGCGGGATGCTGGTGGAAACCGGAACGGAGCTGAAGGGCGCACAGGTCCTCGCCAAGGTCTCGTCGCAAACCCCCAGGCCCGGAACCCTCACCGCAGGCCATGTCTCCGAGGTCCGCCAGGCGCTCCACGACTGGCGGCGTGACCATGGTCGTCATCCCCGATCAGGCCGACCTGCCCACCTATGACCAGATCTCCTCGGTGACGCTTGCCGCCGCCCTGATCACGGCGGCCACCGGGCGGCGTCCCCGTCCATCAGGCGGATGCCTGGGTATGGACCGGTGTCGAGCATTCCGGTCCCGTCGTGAAAGCGGATACCGCCCGGCTCGCCGAATGCACGACCGGCGGTCGAGGCCCGCGGTGCCCACGCCGTCCGCCGGGCGACGGCCTGCGTCCTGTCGCCTCCGGGGACCTCGCATCAGCGCTGAAGCACGAGATGCCCGTCATGACCCCCCGTGATCCCCACGGCAGTTGCCGATGACCGAGCCGCACCATCCACTCCCGCCGGTGGCTCCCCGACCTCTTGGGTGTCGCCTGGGTGATCGTCGCCGCCGGCGCGGTGATGGCCCCGGCCCTGTCCCACGGATGGTCACTCGGCCCCTTCGATCAGCTGTCACAACTCGGCCTGACCCAACAGCCCCCAGCCGCTCCCCCACAACTCCCAGGTCTTCGACCTGATCCGTGAGATCATCCCCTGGACCACGCTTTCGTGGACCCAGGTGCACAACGGGCTCCTGCCGCTGTGGAATCCGTACAGTGCCCTGGGCGCTCCCCTGGCCTTCAACTGGCAGTCGGCCACCTTCAGCCTCCCGGCCCTGGTCGGCTATCTGGTCCCCGTGCGCCTCGATTACACCGTCCAGGTGCTCGCCACCCTCGTCATCGGCGGAACGGGCATGTACGTGCTCGGCCAGGGTCATGCGGCTCGGGGTGCTCGGCGCAGCCATGGCGGCCACCGTCTTCGAGCTCAGTGGTTCGTTCATCGCGGTGCTGGGTTGGCCCATCGCCGCGGTCATGTCCTGGTCCGGATGGCTGTTCGCCTGCACGATCCTCGTCGTGCGGGGCCGGCACCGCCGACGCGACATCTCGTCTGTTCGCCGTCGTTCTGGCCCTGTCGATCTATGCGGGTGAGCCGGACACCCTGGTCGTCCTCATCGTGACCCTCGCCGTCTTCTTCGTCGTCCTGCTCGGCCTTCGCTTCCGCCGGTTCGAGGGAACGGAGGCCGTCGGGCGCCCACTGCTGGACATGGCCATCGCCTCGGCCGCCGGTCTGGGCCTCGCCGCTCCCCTCGTCCTGCCCGGTCTCCAGCTGTCGTCGGGTTCGGTCCGCGCGGCCGGACAGCACAGAGCCTTTCCCCCTCTACGACATGCTGCACGCGATCTTCCAGACATTCAACGGGTCGTCGCTGGCCGGCAGCAGGTCCTTCGACGCCCACGGGCTCGGGTGGGTGTCGACGGCCGACTACGTCGGCGTCATCGCCGTCGTCCTCGCCGCGGTGGCGCTGCTCACCATCCGCCGTCGACCGGCCATCGTGGCCTTCGGGGCCGTGGTGGTGGTCAGCGGTTGCCTGGTCTACTTCACGCCGCTCGTCTCGTTTCTCAACCACTTCCCGAGCATCGCCGAGGTCCGATGGGTCCGCGCCATCCAGGTGCTCGGGTTCGCCCTGGCCATCCTGGCCGGGGCGGGCCTCGACGCCCTGGCCCGCTCCCACGGCGGCCGGCGGGTGCGCAACTGCTCGGGGCCGGCTTCGGCGCCGGCGGCGCTCCTGCTCCTCCTGGTGTGGGCCTTCGGCCGCGGCCACCTCCCGCCCGTGGACACGACCATCCGATCGCGGAGCTTCGTCTGGCCGGCGGCCGAGGTGGTGCTCGGCCTGGCCGTGTTCGGGTTCCTGGTGGTGATGGGCCGAAGGGATCGGGACGGGGTCGGCGTCGCCCCGCGTGCTCGGTGATCCCGAGCCGCGTGGCCGCCGTGTTCCTGTTGGTCAGCTCGACCGTGTTCCTGGTTGCCCTCGGCGCATCGTGGTGGTCGTCGAACACCAGCTACCTCGGCACCGACCCCGGCCGAGACGGCCCTGCAGAAGGCGGTCGGAACCTCGATCGTCGGGTTCGGGATCTCGTCCTGCCTCCTCCCCCCGACACTCGGGATCCAAGCCAACGTCAACATCGTCTACGGGGTCCACGAACTCGATGTCTACGACCCGCTGACCCCGAAGCAGCTCTACAGGGCCTGGACGGCTGGCATCGGGCCGCTACCCCCTGCCCATCGGGGCCGACGGCATACCGGCGGCCGAGAACACGATGTTCTGCCCGGTGGTCGACTCGACAGCCACGGCCCGCCTGTTCGGGGTCGGGTTCGTCCTCGAGCCCCACGGGGCGAAGGGCCCGCCCGGCAGCGTCTTCGACAAGCAGGTGGGCAACGAGGAGCTCTACCGGATCCCCGGCGCCTCGGTGGCCACGCTCTCCGCCCTCGGTGTCCACGGGTCGCTGCCGCCGGTGGATGCCCCGGCACGCCGGTGGCGGTGACCTATCCCGAACGCCGCGTCCTGGAAGCTGGTCACCCAGGCCTCACGCCCGCAGGTCCTCCGGCTGCGGCTCACCGATGTCCCGGGCTGGCACGCATCGATCGACGGGAAGCCGTTGACGCTGATCCGTTTCAACCGGATCATGCTCCAGGCGGAGATCCCGCCCGGGCGGCACACCATCGAGTTGCACTACTGGCCGGACACGTTCAACGCCGGGATCGTGGTGGCCGGTGCCACGGCCATCGTGCTGGTGTTGGCCCTCGTGTTCGGTGGACGGTTGTCGCGTCGACGGAGGGCGCGGACCGGCGTTCGGGCGCGTCGAAGCCGGCACTGCCCTGAACCAACCACATCCATCCCATCGTCTTCGTGCGGCGGCCCGGGTGGGCGGGCGCCGCGCCTGATACGAACTGTCGTGCTGCGTTCGCCCCCGGACGCGATTGTGTCCAACAGGATGCGTGTCGTGCGGACACACCACAGGAGGCGCTGCCACCCGCCGACCGCCGACCGCCGACCGCCGACCGCCACCGCCGACCGCCACCTGCCGACCGCCACCCCGCCGACCGGCACCCGCCGACCGCCACCGCCGACCGACCGCCCCCGCCCACCGCCACCCGCGACCGACCACCCCCGCCCACCGCCACCCGCCGACCGCCGCCCACCGACCTCCACCCGCCGACCACCGAGGGCACCCGCTGCCCGCCACCGCCGCCGACCTCCACCCGCCGACCGGCACGCGTGTCTCACCGGACTCGTCCGCGGTGGCCGTCCCAACGGCCCGGAACCGTCCTCGGATCCGGAGATCTCCGAAGGCCAGTTCCGGGCGGCTGTTTCGGCCGGATGGGAGCTCCGAGAGCCCGCCGAGGCGATCCGTCCGACGCCGGCGGCGCGGCATGGTTGACGCCGTCGCAGAGAGCGGTCACCACGTTTCCACGTGCCGGACGACGATGGAGCCGCTTCCGTCCACCTCGACGGTCCGCGTGGTGCCGCGGCAGGTTCGAACCCGCGGCGAGCTCAACCCGAGATCGGGGACGTGGGAGACGCGGGAGAAGCGCCCGACGCGCTGGCCGCGCCCTCCGTCGACGTGACAACCGTCCACCGAAGACGAGGGCCAACACCAGCACGACGGCCGTGGTACCGGCCAGCACGATCCCGGCAGTGAACGTCTCGGGCCAGTAGTGCAGCTCGATGGTGTGCCGCCCGGGCGGGATCTCGGCCTGGAGCATGATCCGGTTGAAACGGACCAGCGTCAACGGCTTCCCGTCGATCGATGCGTGCCATCCGGGGACGTCGGTGAGCCGCAGCCGGAGGACCTGGGGGCGTGTGGCATGGGTGACCAGCTTCCAGGACGCGGCGTTCGGGATAGGTGACCGCCACCGGCGTGCCCGGTGCGTCCACCGGTGGCAGCGACCCGTGGACACCGAGGGCGGACAGCGTGGCCACCGAGGCACCGGGGATCCGGTAGAGCTCCTCGTTGCCCACCCGCTGGTCGAAGACACTGCCGGGCGGGCCCTTGGCTCCGTGGGGCTCGAGGACGAACCTGACCCCGAACAGGCGGGCTGTGGCCGTCGAGTCGACGACGGGGCAGAACATCGAGAAGCGGCACGACGTAGGCGTAGGAGCCGACCGGTCTGCGGATACGACCTGTCGAGTCCTTCCAGCTCGTGTAGAGCGCCTGGGGGGTCAGTGGGTCGTAGACATCGAGCTCGTGGACCCCGTAGACGATGTTGACGTTGGCTTGGATCCCGAGCGTGGGCGGATACCAGCACGACGACACCCCGAACCCGACGATGGAGTTCCCGACCGCCTTCTGCAGGGCCGTCTCGGCCGGGGTGGGTGTGAGGTAGCTGGTGGTCGAAGACCACCACGGTGCCCCGAGGGCGGCGAGGAAGGGCGGTCGAACTGACCAACAGGAACACCGCGGCCACCCGGCTCGGGATCACCGAGCAGCGCGGCGCGATGCCGTCCCGATCCCGCTGCCCTTCGGCGCCTCATGACCACGAGGAACCCGAAGACGACCAGGCCCGAGCACGACCTCGGCCGCCGGCCAGACGAAGCTCCTCGAGCGGATGGTGGTGTCCACGGCCGAGAGGTGACCGCGACCGAAGGCCCACACGCAGGAGGAGCAGGACGCGCGCGACGCCGAACCCGGCCCCGAGGCAATTGCGCACCGACCGGTTGCCGCGGGAACGGGCCAGGGCGTCGAGGCCGGCCCCGGCCAGGATGGCCAAGGCGAACACGAGCACCTGGATGGCGCGGACCCATCGGACCTCTCCGAGTGCTGGGGAGTTGGTTGAGGAACGAGACGAGAGGCGTGCAGATAGACGAGACAGCCGCTGACCACCACCACGGCACCGAAGGCGACGATGGCCGGCCGGCGGCGGATGGTGACCAGCGCCACGGCGGCGAGGACGACGGCGATGACACCGACGTAGACAGCTGTCGGTACGTAGTTGAAGCCGTTGATATTGGAGGCGTTGAAGTAGATCGGGCCGTCGAGCGACAGTCCGTTGAACTTCTGGAAGACGACGTTCAGCGGGTAGTCGATGGGAAAGGCGGCGTGGCGACCCACCCCCCGAATGGATCCCGACGACAATTGCTGCGGCAGGAAGGCAGAGGGGGGCGGCGAGACCGAGGCCTGCGATGGCGGCAATGGCCAGATCCAGTGCTGGGACGCAAGATCGCCCTGCGACCCGAACCGGCGGAGCCGTAGCCCCAACACGACGATGAGGAACGCGAGCAACGACACGAGGAGAACGACAAGGTGTCCGGCTGTCCCGCATAGATGGACAGGGCCAGGACCACGGCGAACAAGGAGGCACTTCCGACGACGATGCTCGCCCCGGACGACCAGAATGGAGAAGGCGAACAGCCATCCGGCCCACGACATGACCGCAGGCGATGGGCCATCCCGAACACGGCCATGAACGATCCGCTGAGCTCGAACACCGTCGCCGCCATGGCCGCGCCGAGGACCCCGAGCCGCATGACCCTGCCGAGCACATACATCCCTGTCCCGGCAACGAGAAAGGTGGTGAGCACCTGCACGGTGAAATCGAGCCGCAATGGGACGACAGGTAGCCCACGAGTGCCGGGAGGCTGAACGCCCCCGACTGCCAATTGAAAGCCAACGGAGCCCCGAGAGCGCTGTAGGGATTCCACAGAGGCAGGATCCCGTGGTGCACCTGGGTCCACGCAAGCGTCGTCCACGGAATGATCTCGCGGATGAGATCGGATATCTGGGTGTTGTAGGGGTTCACGTGAGCGCTGGCTGGGAAAGTCCGAACCGGGACAGTTGGTCGAAGGGTCCGAGCGACCAACCGTGGGACAGGGCGGGCGCCATCACCGCACCCGCAGCGACGATCACCCATGCCACGCCCAAGAGATCGGGGAGCCACCGTCGCGGTCGGTTCTGATCGTCGGTCCGAGCGTCTCCGGCAATCACGGCTCGACGTTACTCGACGGGTTGGTGAATACCGTGGCGAATGGTGCAGCCGACGTTCCCCATCGGGCGCTGTTGGAACGACCATTCGCCGATGGAAAACCATTGTGGCCGAACGATATTTCGCGACCGCGCAGAGCGGACCGGGATTGCTACTGTGTGCGTCCACTGATCTCACGTACCCGACGCCGGTGGCGGCACGCCTGCCGGTAGCCGATCCGCTCCGGGTCGCGGACTGGACGTCCGCCTCGGAGCGACATCGGTCAGGTGAGTCGGCGAAGAATGGACTGCACCCGGGTCCGGTAACCCCCGCCGAAGAGCACGGCGTGGACGAGGAGCGGATAGAGCTGGAACAGCTCCACTCGTTCCATCCACCCGGGTGACAAGGCGCGGACCTCGGCATAGGCCCGAATGGTGCGTTCGGGGATCGGGCCGAAGAGGCTCAGCATGGCCAGATCTTCCTCCGGGTGGCCACCATGGACCGACGGATCGATGAGCCAGGGTCGGCCGTCGTCTCCCCAGAGAACGTTTCCCCACCACAGATCCCCGTGGACGAGCGTCGGCCCGTCCGGTGGGATCGTCTCACCCAGGTGGCCGACCAGCGACGCCACCGGTCTTTCCAGATCGCATCGGCCGGCGAGCTCGAGCAGGCGGGCTCCGTAGAAGGTGGCCGCGTCCGGAGCAGGGGCTGGATCGACCGCACACTCGCCTATCCACGAAGAGCCCCCACCCCACTCCGACCAGGGGACGGTGTGCTGACGGGCCAGCATCTCACCCAGCGCGACCTCGTGGCCGGCGGTGCGGGCGGCCTGGTCGACCCAGGTGGTGACGAGCAGGTCCGGCTCGGCCAGGACGACGTCGGGCACCGGAGGCGCACCGACGAGCTGCGACAGGCACCTGAGCCCGTCTGCCTCATCGAGCGCGCCGCGGCCGACCTTGACCACCAGCTCACGCCGGCCGACCACCACATGCCACACCCGTCCACCGAGAGGGCCGGCACGACGCCACCGGACCCAGTGCCGCGGCCACGTGGTCGAGCCATGGCCGACGGTCTGAGGGCTGCGCCCTCATCCATTGGGGCCACCGGTCGACCGGCTGGGGCGTAGAGTGGAGCGAAGGGCAATCTCGCTCATCGGCGGGCAAGTCCCTGCCCTTCCGGCTCGGCGCCCAGTGCGTGCCGACGGATCGGAGAGCCATGGTTTCGCCCGAAACATCGTACGTCGGTATTCGGCTCGACGAGCACCACCTCCCGGAGACCAACGGGCGAATGTCGGTCTGTCGCCGCTGCGGTTCGCAAACCGACGGCCCGGAGGGCAACCACCATGCCCCCCGCCAACAGCAGCTGACGCGTGCCAACGGATGGCTCATCTCGCAATCCCACATTTCGTCCATCGACCGGGCCAGGCAACTGCGGGGCCGCTAGCAAGGGCGCACATCCCCTCCCGGCTCACCCCTCCCGGCTCACCCCGAAGCCGGTCCAGGGTGGCCGACCTTGCGCACATGGTCGCACAGGCGCGGCCCACCCGCCACCGCATTCCGAGGTCGCCGCGTTGTGCTGGCGGCTGCGGCCGGCACTGGCCGATTGGTACGCTCGGCCGATGCCCCGGATCACCCCGCTGGGTGTCGATGACTGGCGGACCATCCGGGACGTTCGACTGCGGGCATTGGCCGATGCCCCTCACGCCTTCACCTCGAGCTACGAACGGGAGCGCTCCTTCGACGAGGTGACTTGGCACGAACCGTGCGGCATCCTGTCAGTGGTTCGTCGCCTTCGACGGAGACGAGACGGTGGCCGTTGCCGGCGTACTCGCCTCCCCACCGGAAGAACCACGATCGGTGCGAGCTGGTGGGCATGTGGGTGGCACCCTCCCATCGACGGAGACGGATCGCCGACGGTCTGCGTCCGCGCCGTGGCCGACTGGGCCCGGTCGAAAGGCGCCTCATCGCTGCGTCTACGAGTGCTCGAAGGGAATGATCGAGGCGCGTTCGGCCTATCTGAGGATGGGTCTGCACCTCGCCGGGGGAACGCAAGTGGTGAGGGGCGATCCGGAACGGACCATCGAGGTTCATGGAGCTCGATCTGGCCACCGACAGCCGTTGAGCCGGCCTTCGAGGTTGCCCTTCTCGTACCTGGACACCGGGCCCCGGGGCTCGGACAACCCGCTCCGGGCCCGGGGCGACCGTCGCCGTGTCAGGACTTCGGAGGCGTTCCGATCGTGTAGGCGTAGCTGAACGCGGCGACATCACTGGCGTCGGTGGTGATCCCCGGCTCGGAATCCTGCGTGACCTGGGCATCGGACGGCGACAGATCGTCGATGTAGAGGGTCCCCCTCACCGTGCTACCGACCGGACCGGAGGGCGTGATCGTGACCGGCAGCTCGACGGACTTCCCCGGTCCGACCACCACCGCCTTGAGTGGAGCCGATGGATCGGTGCTGGCCAGCCAGAGATCGCCGGTCGTCGAGGTGACGGCCGGGTCGAAGGCAGCCGTGGTGGCCGACATGGAAGTCGTGGCGGTGACGGGCGGCACGCCGTTCGCCCCGTCGGGTCCGTCCTGGAATGGGGTGATCATCCAGTCCCCCGACGCCACGAAGGGATCGGTGAACGTCCCGCTCGGCGTGTCGCTGTTGCCGGATTCCGAGGAGATGAGGTCGGGATCTCCGAACGCCCACGAGTAGTCGAAGAAGATCGGCGCACTCGCCGACGCGGTAGCTGTGATCGAGGTGGTGTGACTCGGGACCAGGTATTGAGGCACCGTGGTCGACGGCACCGGGACCGTCACCGACGCACCGGTCGACGAGGCCAGGCTCAGCTCGACGGACCGGTCGAGACGGGCATCGACGAAGTAGGCCTCCGGCGTGGTGCCCCGGTTGATCACTGTCACGTCCACCGTCTTCCGTGATCCGTCGATCAACGTCGTGGTGCGAGAGGAGGGAAGCCCGGGGGCACTGACGGGGGCGGCGAACCGGTCCAGAGTGACGGCGAAGGGCTGGGACAGCGAGGTACCGTCGACCTGGTCGTAGAAGTCGACGATGAGGGTCCAGTCACCTGCATCCGGATGCAGGACGTGGAGCTGGGTTCCGAGTTGGCGCACCAACTCGGTCCCGCCGCCGGTCGTTTCCTCCCGATCGTTGCTTGCCGCCGAGGCGACCTCGCCGGTGACCGGGTCGACGAGCTCGGCCATGAAGGTGTCGGCTGGGTTGGGCGTGGTGATCTCGGCGTTGAGCACCGGGGTGCCGGAGGGTATCGAGACCTGGTAGTACGCCGTCTGGCCGGTAGTGAACTGCCGTCCGTTGCCGCCCGTCAACGTGCCGGCGAAGGTGGTGGACGGGTTGGGGGTCGGAACCAGCGAACGGAGGGTCACCGGTACGGTGCTCACCGCGGCGAACGACGGACCGGTACCGTCGGCCAGGACGATGGAGCCGGATTGGTCCCCGGGATCATTCGGGGCGGGGACGGTCAAGGTGAACGATCCTGATGCGCCCGGAGCCAGCGTGAGGCTCGAGGTCGAGAGCTTCCCGAGGGTCTCCCACGGGGCGGTTCTCGCACCGATCCGGACCGGGCCGACCGTTCCCCCCTCGGTTGAGGGGGCACCGAAGATGAGGGCCGTCCAGTTGCCGGGAGCGGGATCGGCGACTTGGGCATTGCCGAAATTGGCGGTGCCCTGAGGACTACTGGTTTCCGCCAATTGTCCGTCCGGTGAGAAGAGGCTGAGATTGACAGCCGCATCGATGTCGCTGGACGTTCCCGCGCCCCGGTAGGCGATCGAAACACTGAGCCTGGCCTGGCTGCCGGGCACGGTGAAGCCGACGATGTCGAAGTCGCCCGTGGCATCGGCCAGGGTCAGCGTGGTGGCGCCCAGGCTGGCGTAGGCGCCGATGGTCCGGCTCGAAATCCTCAGCTTGGCCGGGCGGCCACCGTCGTTGACGACCGTCTCCGACAGTCGCTGCATGCTGCCCGGCTGGCCGACCGCGTTCAACTGGGTCGACCGCTTCAGTATCGCCGTTCCCCCTGGATGGGCGGTGGTTCCGGGATAGGAACTGGCCGCCCGCACGGCCTGGTACGCATCGAGGAGACCGGCCCCCTGCTGGTCGCCGGGAGCATTGATGTCCTCCGCGGTCGAGACGATGATCTGCTTGACCACAGCCGGTGTGGGGGAGGCACCGCCGTGGGACTGCACGTAGGCCTGGATGACCAGGGCCGCCACCCCGGCGGTCAGGGGAGCCGACTCACTGGTTCCGCCGGTGAGCTGGACTGCCGATCCCTCACCGGCGAAGTTGGTGCAGTCCGCATACGCTGCGGGATCGGCCGTGCAAAGCGCCCAGTTGAGGTCGCCCGGAGCGACGATGTCGACGGTTCGGCCGGTCTGATCGAAACCGCCCGAGCTGAGACCGCTGATGTTGTTGTTGAGCCAGCCGGTCACCCCGGGAATCGTGATTCCGGCCAGCCCCGCTTGGGCATAGGCCCGGTAGCTGGTGGACGCCCCGACCGAGATGACGGCCGGGTCGGTGGCCGGCGACCCGATCGTGTCGGCCACCCCGGCATCTCCACTGGCCACGGTCACGGTCACGCCGGCCGCAACCGCAGCCTTGTTGGCCATGTCGGTGAGGTCGAGGCTGGCCCGGTCGGGAAAAGGGTTGGCGCCGAACGACTCGTTCAGCACATTGACGTGGTCGACGTTGACGGCGTAGTTGATGGCCTCCAGAAAGACCGAGTTGAAGACCACTGCCGCCGTTCCGAACACGTTCAATCCGACCAGGCTCGCCCCGGGTGCGACTCCGAGAATGCGAATATCGCACGCACGGTCGAGCCCGACGGCATAGTCGGCGATGTTGTAGGTCTCACGTCCCTGGGCGGCAATCGAGCTGGCGTCGAGGAAGGCCTCACCACCGTCCTGGGGCGAATCGGTCCCGCTGCCGCTGAAGTCCTGATAGTCGGTGAAGACGTGTTGACCGTCGGATCGGATGAAATCAGGGTTGTCGATGTCGATGCCATCAGCGATGAACGCGACCTTCACCCCCGCGCCGGTGTAGCCCAGGGCCTGGGCGGATTGGCCGGTTCCCGACTGGGTGGCGGCATGGATGTCCTCCACGGCCTGTGGATCCACCTGCACCTGGCCCTGGCGTGGGCACGCTCCGGCCAATGGGGCGATGCCGCTGTGGGGGGTGCGGGCCGGGTTCGGCACCGAACTGGTGAGAGGGATCGGCTCGTCCGGCACCACTTCGGCGACGGACGGATTGGCCGACAACCGTCGAGCCTCGCCCGGCGAGACTGTGGCGGCCACGGCGTTGATGAGCTGGAACCGCTTCACCTGACGGGCTCCGGTGCGCGCCAGCTCGTCGACGACGCCGGCCTGCACATGACCGACGGCGGCGGCACGGTTGGCCTCGTCCCGCGGTGAGTCGGACATCGTCGGCAGTTGATTCTTGAGCACCACGATGACCTTGTCGGAGACGTCGGTGGAAAGAGCCTTGGCCTCGGCCGCTGTCAGGGGCGCCTGCCCCGCAGGGGTCCCGGTGGCGCCGGCGGACGATGGCAGCACGAGAGCGGCCGTGACGAGCGGCAGCACAAGTGCGACCGTACGCAGTTGCCGGCGTTTCATTCGACCCCCCTTCCGCGGTGCCCACGGGAGCCTACGGTCCGAAGGCCGGAGCGACAAGTCCTCCGGCGTCGGCCCGGTCGTCTCCGATACAGATCCACTCGTGCCGTACGGCCGACCGCGCCGGGGTCTGTGGACAGGCAGAGCCGTTCCACTGGAACCGCTTCGCCTGTCCCTGTCGGCTCGGGCCACAGGTACCTGGCCGTAGGCTGCGGTCCATGTGCGGTCGAATCGCTCTCTACGACGACCCGGACCGACTGGCCCGGCTGCTCGATGCCGGGGTGGACCCAGAACTCATGGCAACGTGGCGTCCGAGCTGGAACGTCGGGCCCACGGCACCGATCCTCGGGGTATCGGAGCGACACGGCCGGCGCATCCTCGGCGCCTACAAATGGGGACTGGTCCCGAGCTGGGCAAAAAATCCTGCCGCCGTCACCGGCACGTTCAACGCGCGTGCCGAATCCGTGGCTACCAAGCCGATGTTCCGATCCGCGTTCGAACGGTGGCGGATCCTCGTTCCGGTAGACGCGTTCTACGAGTGGCAGAAGCTCGGGCCCAAGGAGAAACAGCCGTATGTCTTTCGGCGCGCCGACGGCGCGCCGGTCGTCTTCGCCGGCCTCAGGGAGTGGTGGCGTGACGCCGAAGGACAAGAGCTTCGGACGGCCACGATCATCACGACAGAGGCCGGACCGGACATGCCCATCCACAATCGGGAGCCCGTCGTCCTCGAACCGGAGAACTGGGATCTGTGGCTCGACCCAGGCATCACCGGCGGAGCCGAGCTGGCGCACCTGCTCGTCCCCACCGCGGCCGGCACGCTCGTCCATCACCCGGTGGGCAAGGAGGTCGGGAGCACCCGCAACGACCGGCCCGAGCTGCTCGGGCCGATCGATCTCGACGGCGATCCGGGGACGAACAGCCTCTGAGCAGCCAGGGGATGTGTCTGACGGCCATTCGACCCTTCGGCCAGTCCCCTTCCGTCCCCGCCGGCACCGACGACGTACCAACGCCCCATCCGTCGCCATACGCTGGTGACATGGAGAAACTGGTCGTGCACACGTCGAATCGAGGCCGGCCCAGTCCCAGTCGGGGTGTTGTCGGCTCGCTGGCATTGGGCGTCGCCTCCGTCATCGGAATCATCCTCTTCATCGGGATCCTGGTACTGATCGTCGGGATCTTCCTCGTGGCCGTCCTCGCTGCCGTGGTGGCCCTGGCCGTCAATCACCTGATGATGGTCGTCTCGCCCCGGTACCGGGACCGGCGGCTGGCACAGGGTGCGTTCCGACCCACCACCAGGGTGGTCGAGACCACAGCCAAGGTGATCGACAGCGCCAAGCCGAGGCGACGCGACTGAGGAGTCCTCGACCGGACGGAGCGGGATCTCGCACCATTTGGCGGGCTCGATGCAACCTTCGAGGGGCCCCAGCGGTGTCAGAAGTATGAAGACACGCCTCCTGACCGTGACGACCGTGGCCATGTTCGTGATCGCCGGGCTGGTCGCCAGCACTCCGACCATCGCCGGTGCGACCGTCCCACCGACCCTCTCCGTCAGCCCCGGATCCGGGCCGGTCGGTTCGGTGGTGACCGTTCGATTCGGTCCCTCGGGTGACGGGTGCGGGGAGCCGCTGTTCACGCCGACGGCGGGATACACCGCCGGTTTCCAGTCCCTCCCCTCCATCGTCGGATCGGGAAGCGAGGACTTCGTGATCCCCCGCGTGCTGGCCACACCCTCGGCCCACACCGGTGTGACCGTGTCGCCCGGGGCCTACCTGTTCACGGTCACCTGCGACACAACCAATGATCCGGCCACCGCGGTCACCGTGTCCGTCCCCTTCACGGTCACCACGCCTCAGCCGTCACGGTTTGTCGGCATGGCCACCACGGTGGACGGCCGGGGCTACTGGCTCGTCCAGTCCGGCGGCGGGGTCTTCAGCTACGGTGACGCCGCCTTCTACGGATCACTGCCCGGCCTCGGTATCGTCCCGACCGACCAGATCGTGGGGATGGCCGCCACCCCCGACGGGAAGGGCTATTGGCTGGTGGCTGCGGACGGAGGCGTGTTCAGTTTCGGTGACGCGCCCTTCCTCGGTTCCATGGGCAGCCTGGCGCTCGACCAGCCGGTGGTGGGCATGGCCCCCACGCCCAACGGCAACGGCTACTGGGAGGTGGCCGCCGACGGCAGCATCTACGCCTTCGGTGATGCACACTCTTTCGCGGGGCTCCACCTGCAGCCGAACCAGCCGGTGGTGGGGATCGCCTCGACAGCTGACGGGTACGGGTACTGGGAGGTGGCGGCCGACGGCGGCATCTTCAGCTTCGGCGACGCCCAATTCCACGGGTCGATGGCCGGTCAACCCCTCGACCAGCCCGTGGTGGGCATGAGCGTCGACGCGGCCACCGGCGGGTACTGGGAGGTGGCTGCCGACGGGGGGCTGTTCGCCTTCGACGCGCCCTATTTGGGCTCTACGGCCGGCACCCGCCTCGACCAACCGGCAACCGGGATGGCCGGCGGGCCGGCGGCGCTCGGTTACCGTTTCGTGGCCGCCGACGGGGGCGTCTTCGCCTTCGGCGGTGCCGGGTTCTTCGGAAGCCCCGGCTGACGGCAAGCAAATCGTCGAGGTAGGGCGGTGTTGCTTGCAACCCAGGAGATGCGATGGGTGACGGCGGGTCGGTGTTCATCGATGACGACGATTCCGGCTTCGACGCGTTCTACGGGTCGACGTGCCGACCGCTCCTAGGACAGCTCTATGCCATGTGCGGGGACATGGACGAAGCGCAGGACTGCCTCCAGGAGGCCTATCTGCGCGCCTGGCAGCGCTGGCCCATTATCTCGACCTATGAGGACCCTGCAGGCTGGGTGCGCCAGGTGGCGTGGCGCCTGGCCATCAACCGTTGGCATCGCGCCCGGAACACCGTGCGAGCCTGGGTCCGGCACGGGCCGGCACCGGCGGTGGCTGAATCCAGTCCGGACGGCCTGGTCCTGGCCAGCGCGATGCGCGGCCTACCCGTCGCCCAGCGTGAAGCCCTCGTCCTCCACTACCTGGCCGGCATGACCATCGAGCAGATCGCCGACCAGACGGGCGCCCCCGCGGGCACGATCAAGGCCCGGCTGGCCAGAGGCCGGACCCACCTGTCCGCGCTCATGTCGGAAGAGGCGATCGGATGAACGACAACAACGATCAGCTCGAACGCCGTCTGCGGAGCTTGGCCACACAGGCCGAGCTCGTCCCGCTTCCGTCCGGGCCCGCAGTCCGGGCGGTGAGCGATCGCCGACACCGTCGCCGTCGCCGGCAGGGAGCATTGGTCCTCTGTGCCATCGTGATCGTCGGGGCGGTCAGCACCGCTGCGCTGTGGCCGAAGGGATCGTCGACGGTCGTGCCTGCGTCGAAGACCCACACCGTGACCACCGCCCCGGCGCTCGGTACCACGACCGTTCCATCCACGACGGCCCCGACCACGACTGTCCCCCCAGCCACGACCCCGACCACGACTGTCCCGCCTGCGAACATCACCACGGCAACCGTCGCCGCACTGGACGCGTTCGTGGCCGAGCAGGCTTCTGCAGCCTCGAGCGCAGCATCCAGCGCCGGCCAATCGAGCCCCGCGGTGAGCATCCACAGTTCGCCGGTCGATGATCGGGGCACGATCGTGGCCGTGGCCGCCTTCTCCTACTCGGCGACCGGGAAACCGGTGGAGGTCCTCTCCTACCGCGGTGGGCGGTGGTCGATCGTCGCCGCCATCGGGGCCGATCTGGGTCCGCCGTCACAACCGCTCGGCAACACGCATCTGTTGGCTCTCGACACCGGGCTCCCTGTCTCCGTCGCCGACGTCACCGGTGATGGGCGTCCGGATTTCCTCATCCCGCTCCAGGCGGCCAGCACCACTCCCGGTGTCGTGGTGTCCCAGGACGGAGGTCCGTGGCGGTTCGTCCGGAACACCGGGCCGTTCCCGACGTCAGACGTCGTAAGCGGGAATCCACAGTTCCATGGTGGGCGGCTCCTCTCCACCTACGACAACTGCGACCCGGACTGCGCCAGTGGGCACGACGAGGCCATCACGTGGACCTACCAGCCCTCCAAGGGCGCGTTCTGGGCACCCGACCCGCCGGGTTTGGTTCCGTCCTCGGGGGCAGCCAACGGAACCTGAGGGTAGGGGTCCCGGGCCCCGGTCCTCCCTCCCGGCCATTCAATGGGCCCTCGGTGCCAGATTCACCCGTCGGCTAGCGTTCGTGGTCGAAAGCGTAGGTACCGATGCCACGGACAAGTGAGCGAGTGCTCGGACAACCGCAGGCGAGTCCGGCCAGGCGGTTCATACTGGGTCTGACCAGGCGGGCAAGGCGTCGAATCTTCCTGCCTGGCGACTCTCTCGCCGACGGAGTGAAGCGGGCGGCTGTGTTCGCCATCGGGTGGGGCACGGTGATCGGCCTGCTGGCGTGGGGGGCATACCGGCAGGGGTTTCTCCGCGGTGTCGGAGACGGGATCACATTCTGTGCCGTTCTCTTCCTCCTCGCGGTCACTTCCGCACCTGACTACACGGGTCCCACTGGGCGGCAAGGTCGCAACCAGTACTGAGTGGGCGGATGACTTGCCGGCCGCCGGACCGGGTCCGATCATGCTCGACTCCGACCCACCGCGCGTTGCGCAGTATCGGGTGTTCCGGCTGATTCGCCTGCCCCTGCTCCTGGCATTCAGCGTTGCAGGCCCGGGCCTACCCGTCCCCGGCAGGTGAAAGACTGCAAGCCATGGACGTACCGGTCGACATGGACGTGCCGGTCAGTGGAACGTGTGATTCCCGGTTCCAAGGTGTCCGAGACGAGTTCGTACGCAACTTCACCGAACGGGGAGAGGTCGGGGCGGGAGTGTGTGTGCTCATCGACGGGCACATCGCCGTCGACCTCGTCGGCGGTTGGACCGACGACCGACGGACCAGACCGTGGCAGCCGGACTCGCTGGTCAACTTCTACTCGGTCGGCAAGGCATTTGTCGCCCTGCTCGCTCTCCGCCTCGTCGACCAGGGTCTCATCGGCCTCGATGACCCGGTCGTCTCGGTCTGGCCCGAGTTCGCATCCGGGGGCAAAGACGTCGTCACGCTCCGCCAGGCCCTGTGCCACCGGGCGGGCGTGCCGGCCATCCGCCAGGCCCTGACCAATGCGGATCTCTGGGAGTGGGATCGGATGACCGGAGCGCTGGCGGCGTCGGAACCCTGGTGGGAACCGGGCACCCGCCACACCTATCACACCAACACCTACGGCCATCTGATCGGCGAGATCGTCCGCCGAGTGGGCGGGATGTCGTGCGGCGATCATCTCCGATCGATCGCCGAGCCGCTCGGCGCGGACGTCTGGTTCGGTGTTCCCCCGCGACTGCACCCGAGATGTGCCGATGTGGTGTGGCACGGCTCGACGGACATCGAGGTCGACTTCGGGGCCCTCACCGGTGATGAGCTCATGACCATGGTCAGCTACTTCAACCCCGCCGGCTACTCGTCGGTCGGGGTGGTCAACACCGCGACCTGGCGAAGTACGGAGGTGCCCTCCACCAACGGCCACGGTACCGCTCGCGGCATCGCGCTCCTCTACGCGGCCCTGACCGCTTCACCTGGTCTCCTGTCGGCGGATCTGTTGGCCGAGGCGACAACACCCCAGTCCACCGGCTTCTGCCCGGTGCTGGGCGAAGAGGTCACCTTCGGGCTCGGATTCACCCCGACCACGGCTCGGAGGCCCCTCGGCCCCAATCCGCGCAGCTTCGGCCACTTCGGTACAGGTGGGGCGGTCGGCTTCGCCGACCCCCAGTCGGGCGTCGCCTTCGGCTACGTGATGAACGATGTCATCCCCCGGTGGCAGAGCACCAGGAATCGGGCGCTCATCGCCGCCCTCTACGAGACGCTCTGAGCACTGGTGTTGCCGAATCGTTCTCACTGTGTCGCCACGTTCATGGGTTGTCCAAGCCGACCTCGGATCAGGGCAGCGGCTGGTGCAATGCCCGTCCGATCCAGTTCCGGGACCGTGTGTTGATGTCACTCACCGTCAGGGTCACCCCGAGCCCGTCGAAGGCGAGTACCCAGTGGTCGACCGTCGGAAGACCTCTGAGCCCGTAGAGGACGTCCCACAAGGGCATATCGGCGAGATGCCGACCGGTCCGGGCCAGGTAGGCGGTCAGAAACTGGTCGGGGGCCGCACCACCGGGGTGGATAGCCAGAAGGTGGCGGTACTGGGCGACTGCGGCCTGGGCTGGTTCGACCGTCACATCGGCCCAGTCCACGACACCTGAGAGGTCCCCGTCGTGGAAGAGGACGTTACCGGGGTTGTAGTCGTCGTGGCTGAACACGGTGGGGTATGTACCGGCCCGTTCATAGAGTCGGGCCAGAACCACCTCCACGGCGGCCGCCTGATCACCCAAGCCGTCGCAGGTGGGTCGCCACCTCTGCCACCGGGGGACCTTCGCCCTTCGAGCCATCCCGGGGTCGACTTCGTGGATGGCGGCAAGTCCGGTCGCAGCACCCCTAACCCACCGCCCGACGTCAGTGGCGTGCAGATCCGGCCTCCCGGGTAGGGCGCACATCACGATGGCGGGAGCGCCGAACCAGTCTCCCCTGCGATCGAAATGCACGGGCTCGGGGGTCGGTACGCCGGCGGCGGAAACCGTCGACAGATTTCCGAACTCAGTGGAAGCACGGGACCCGGTGTTTGTGAACACCTTCACGACCAGGCGCTCGGCGCCGAGTCTGACGAGGTAGGTCTCACACTCGAGTCCGCCGGTGAGTCGCAGAACGTCGGCCGGTGGCTCACCGGATCCGAGGGATGCCGCCATCCGGTGCCACCCGCCCGGATCCCGGGTCGGTGGAGGCAGGCGGTCTGACGGGGCCATGTCCTCGAACTCTATGGGCATCCCGATGCGACCGAGCCCCAATGGGTTCATACTTCAGGGGTGGATGTCCCCATATTCTCCGATTCCATCGTCATCGCCCGGCAGCCTCACGTTCTCTACGACCTGATCTCCGACGTCACGCGGATGAGCGAGTGGAGTCCTGTCTGCAAGGAATGTTGGTGGGAAGAAGAAGGCGGCCCTCATGTCGGTGCCTGGTTCGTCGGACGAAACGAGTTTCCCGACCGTTCCGGCGACACGCGATCTCAATGGGAGAGCCGATCGGAGGTGACGGTGGCAAACCGCGGTCGGGAGTTCGCCTATGTCGTCGCCGGGTCGTGGATGAGATTCTCGTACACGTTCGCCAGTGCTCTCGGGGGTACCAGGGTGACCGAGACCTGGAGGTTCCTTCCGCGAGGGCTCGTCAGCTTCCACGAACGGTTCGGCGATGATGCCGACGCGCAGATCGCCAAGCGGGCCGAAGCCGCACATCAGGGGATACGAGGGACCCTGGCGGCGATCAAGCAGGTGGCGGAGGCGGAGTAGCACAGGGCTTCAGTCCGATGCATCTCCTGCCGTCAGCCCGGTGATGCTGTGGTCGGGGTCGGCCGGTTCCGTGGACCCGATGGATTCGCCGCGGGGTGTAGCGGTCTCGCTCCGGTCGACGGGTCCAATCCCACCCCACTCCCCCGATTCACTCCCATCACCGACTTTGCTTCCGCTTTCCAAACACGTGACCCCATGAGACACTGAGCCTCGTGGACATCGGCGTCGCCTACCCCCAGATCGAACTTCACGGAGATCCGTCCGCCGTCCGGCAGTTCGGGAGAGCGGTCGAGGATCTGGGCTTTGACCATCTGCTGGCCTATGACCATGTACTCGGGGCTGTCCATGCGGATCGGACACCACAACTGTTGGGTCCGTACACCGAACGCGACCCATTCCATGACCCGTTCGTGATGTTCGCCCACTTGGCCGGCATCACCGAGCGACTCCGATTCGCCACCGGCATCCTGGTTCTACCTCAGCGCCAGACGGCGCTCGTGGCACGCCAGGCGACCGACGTCGATCTACTGTCAGGTGGCCGGCTGCGGATGGGCGTGGGGGTCGGTTGGAACTTTGTCGAATATGAAGCCCTCGGCCAGGACTTTCATACCCGTGGCTCTCGCCAGGAGGAACAGATCGGGTTGCTCCGTCGGTTGTTCACAGAATCAGTCGTCGACTTCTCGGGTCGTTTCGACCGGATTGACAGGGCCTCGCTCCTACCCAAGCCGGCCCGATCCATCCCCATTTGGCTCGGTGGATCCGGCGAGAAGGCGTTCGACCGGGCCGCTCGGCTGGGCGACGGCTTCATCTTCTTCGGAGGGGGTGTCGACCACGCCATCGACGCCTGGACGGGACTACGTGACCGTGTTGCCGGCGCCGGCCGGTCGGTCGAGGATTTCGGCGGGGACTATGTGGCGCTGAGCGGGGGCGACGTACCCGTCCTCATCGGGGAAATCGACGCATGGCGCGCGGCAGGCGGCACCCACGCCACAGTGGTCACGATGGGCCTCGGGCTTGAATCCGTCGACGCCCACATCGACTACCTTGCCTCGCTCGCTGGAGAGCTCGAGCTTTCGTAAGGCCGGCGAGATCCACAGCTCCACCTCCGTTCCGAATCGGCGCGGCACCGGTTCTCACCCCACCCACCGGTCGTCGGGCTAGACCTCTCCGTCATCCTGCCGATCATCGAACTGCGGCCAGTGCCGGACCTCCTCAGGGGCACCCAGATCCAGCCGCCAGAGTCCATCGGAATCCTGTGTCCGCAGCGCGGACGTCGATCCGACGGGAAACTCATCACCGATCTTGACCTCTAGGACTTCCCAGAGTGGTTCCGATCCGGCCCCCGCCACCGACCCCACTGTCCTCTCGCCCACCTTCACCAACAGGGCGCCACCCTCGTCCTGAGGTGCAGTGGCCTGAACGTTGACCATGATCATGCTGATGTCTCGAAAGGAGAGAATCCCTGTGAGTGGGACAACCCCGATCCAAGACTGTGCATCGTCCACAAGATCAACCCGGCAGGTGCGGTGCCAGTCTGGTTTGAGGAAGAGGTCCGGGCGATGCCTGACCTGCTCGTCGATGACCGAGGAGTCCTGAAGCATTCTCTTGAATCGGGTGGCCGCACCGACCAGCATCGATACTCCTTCGACAAGGCCAGTCACCGCGCTTTCCGGCGTACGCGGGGCAAGGAGTATGTCGACGCGTCGGTCGAGGATAGGTTGACCGGGAGGTTGCTTGCCCACTTTTCGGTACTCCTCGATTATGATCTCCCGCGCCTCATCTCGGGATTTCCCTCGGATGGCCTCGCGACAGACAGCATCGAACCTCTTCCGCTCGCGTGCCTTTCCGGCCGCCTGGCGAAGTATCTGGTCGAACCGTGGTGGTGGCTCACCGATCGGCATCAGAAGCACTCCGTTCCGGCGTCACGGATGCTGTCCGCATGCCCATGGCTGACATCATGCCGGATGAACCTCCACCGGGGCATCCCTACGCGCGTCGCACCAGTAACCATCCCTCCCCGATCATGAGCCAACTCCGTTGACCACCTCGAGCGCCCCACCTTCCCCTGATAACGCCCAAACTGCCCTGTTGCATGGGGGTGGGACACTCGGCTACATGGGGGGTGGGACACCCGGCGTCCGGTTCGTACCGGACAGCCGGGAATGCTCGACAAAGGCCGAGTGTCATACTCGGCATGTGCGACAGATGGGGCGGGCTCTCGCACCAGGGTTCCGGATCGACTGCCGGGGATGGCAAGAGGCGAAGGAGGACGTTCGTCGAGGTTCCGAGTATCCGATCGTGACTCTGGCTCGCGGTTGCTCGGCAGGGCCTGGAACCATCCCAGACATCTTCCACTCTCGGATGGCGCGTGGAAGCCGATCGGAAGGACGATTCGAGGCTTATCCCCTTCGGAGCGTGTGGAGGACCCGACCGACAACTGTTGCAGCACCGGGTCCCGTCACGTTCTCCTTGCTGTCGCCGGTGCCGACCGCCTCGACCCCGAGTGCTGGGATCAGATACTCGACAATGCCCGCGGGGTTGCTCGTCGTGCACGGCCCGACGTAGACCTGTTGTCCGTTCATCTCTCTCGGTGGGCATTCGAAGGACCGGTTGATGCTGCCGGCTGGGATCGGCGAGAGGGTCACAGTGGTGGCATCTCGGAAGATGGCCTGACAGGAGGACAAGACGATCGGCCTCCCAAGTTCCAAGGTGCCGGGAGCAGGGCGGTCCACGCAGGGGTACGTCCGGTGGACGACCCAGTCGCCCGGCACCGAGATCTCGGCCTTGCCGTAGGTGTACGTCTTCCACCCTCTGGGCACGGTGATCAGGCTGCTCGGGGGTTTGTGCCGAGTGGCCGTCCCGGAATTGGAGGAACAAGCAGAGAAAGTGCTGACCAGGGCCAACAGCGAGGCTGCCGTCATGGTTGACCACCGGCGTCTCAAGGCGCCCGCAATTCACGTCGTGGATGAGACATGGTTCCCGATCTCCCAGGTCCGAGAGTAGGACTTCTTTGAACTATGACTGGTCGAGGCCCAAAGAGGTTCGCTGCGGTCGCGGTGCTGACCCTCTGCGCAGCAACCAGAACGGCGAGTCAGGCGCAATGTGTCGCTCAGGGTGAGGAGTATGTGACGACGCGTGACACTGGTTGCCGACGTGGCCCTTCCGTGTTATTTCTTCACCCGGGCGGGCGTGCGGACAGGCACCCCGAGGCAGGAGGGAAGTCGATCCATGGGTGTACGTCATCGGAGAAGCATGCGAGCTGTTCTGACCGGGTCATTGCTGTTCTGCGCGGTGCTCACCGCCCCGGTGCTGGTTGGGATCGCTGGTCCAGCCTCTCCGGCCACCGCGGTGGCCCCGTTCAAGATCGCAACCACGTCCCTTCCGGATGCCACGCCTGGAACGCCCTACGCCGCGGTGACCCTCCACGCCGCCAATGTCGGCGTCAGCGTCAGCCCCTACGTGACCAGCCTGAAGTGGAAGAAGGTCTATGGGCCTACGGGGCTGAAGGTTTCCAAGGCCGGGGTGCTGTCTGGGACGCCGCGCAAGAAGCTGGCCGCAGGGACGAGTTCGATCACCGTCAAGGTGACGGAGAGGGTGACGACGCCCAACGGCAAGAAGAAGGTCAGGACCAAGACGACGGTTGAGGCCACCATTCCCCTCACTGTCACCTGATCCACCCTTCAACAGGTCAGACTGCCCCGGCGACAGGGCCGGGGTGGAGGTCGGGACAACGCGCCGCGGGGCCGGGTTCTCCATCTCTGGGGCACGTCACTACCGCTCCTGTTCCCCAGACCCTTCCAGAAGCCCCAGAGGGCGTGCCTTCCCGTGGGGGAGTGACCAGCACACCCCGGGGATGGCGCCACCTACGTCAACATCCCATGGCACCGGGTCACCCGGATAGAAGCCCGAGAGCACGTGCGCACATTTCGCACCTGTTGATCGGTTGGGTTTGATCGAAGTTGCGCTCACCGGTGACATCCACCTGCACGGCAAGACCGCACGGAGTCTCGGCGGCTTGGCCCCCGTCCTCAACGGCGACAGCGTGAACCGCAACGAGTTCTGTGTAGTAGGTGACCCTGCGGGAGCGCGATTGACTGGTCAGGAACAGCCGCGTCTGGTGCCAAGCCCTGTACTCGGGTTCCACCGTAGAAACGGTCTGTTCCGCATTGGTCCGCACCGGCACAATCGGATCAGCTGCCATGGACATGACATCGGCTGCCAATCAGATGAACTTGACTCGAAGGCAGGGAATGATGGGGGGATCGCTTCATTCTTGTAGATCGTCACCGGCGACGAGGACCAGTCTCATCCCTGCGGCTACCCTTTCCAGTGACGACCAGACTTCCCGGCGCTCCGCTTCAAGCTTGATCCAACGAGCTCGACTGTCCGGAGCGCCGGTCCCCCGGGCCATCGATGCTGTACGATCCCTGACTCAGGAATTCTCTGTGCAACGGTGCCGGACGGCAGGAGATCTGGGGTGCTCAGCAGCAACGCTTCGTCGGGTGAATCGAGCGTGACGGGGGAAGTGTCTTGACGACCACCGGGGGGCTGACGGCAGGTCCTGTCGCTGCCGAGGGGAGCGTGGTCGAGTCGCCTGCCCCGACAGACGGACATCGCCGATGGCTCCCCGACCTGGCGGGCATCGTGTTCGTCGTCGTAGCTGCAGGCGTCGCGATGGCGCCGGCACTTTCCCATGGCTGGTCTCTCGGACCGTACGATCAACTCCTGAAGTTCGGCCTGACCCAACGCCCTCATACGACGGTTCACAACACACAGGTTTACGACCTCATTCGAGAGATCATTCCCTGGACAACGCTCTCGTGGATGCAGGTACATCACGGGCTCCTGCCCTTGTGGAATCCCTACAGCACCTTGGGGGCTCCACTGGCCTTCAACTGGCAGTCGGGCGCCTTCAGTCTCCCGGCTTTGTTGGGTTATCTGATCCCCCTCCGCTACTCCTACACCTTCCAGGTGCTCGTGACGCTGCTCATCGGTGGTACAGGAATCTACGTACTCAGCCGGACCATGCGGCTGGGCGTACTGGGTGCGACCATGGCCGCGACGACGTTCGAGCTCGGTGGATCGTTCTTTGCGATCCTCGGGTGGCCCATCGCCGCGGTCATGTCGTGGTCCGGTTGGATGTTCGCGTGCACCATCCTCGTCGTACTAGGCCGAAACCGCGGACGCGATATCGCCTTGTTCGCCCTCGTCCTGGCATTCGCTGTCTATGCGGGTGAACCGGACACGCTGGTGGTTCTTCTCGTCGGGCTTGGCGTATTCCTCGTTGCCATCCTCGTGCAACGCACCCGGACGTTCCAGCTGAAAGAAGCCGTCGGCCGCCCTCTTTTGGACATGGCCCTCGGTTCAGCCGCGGGAGTGGGTCTCGCCGCACCACTCATCCTCCCGGGCTCGCAGTTGTTGTCCGGCGCGGTGCGAGCCACCTCCCACCACACCGCCTTTCCCGCCTACCAGATCATAAATCTGACGTTTGCGACGTTCGACGGTTCGTCGCTGGCAGGAAGCCGGTCCTTCGAACCTCCCGGTCTGGGGTTGGTCTCAACCGCCGACTACATCGGGGTAATCCCCGTCGTGCTCGCCCTGGTGGCATTGATCACGATCCGGCGTCGGCCCGCAGTGAACGCTCTCGGTGCTGTGGCCATCGTTGGATACCTCCTCACCTACTTCTCTCCCCTCGTCTCTCTTCTCAATACCTTTCCAAAGCTCGGCCAGATTCGTTGGGATCGCGGAATCCAGCTCGTCGGGTTCTCGCTCGCCCTCCTAGCTGGCGCAGGGTTGGACAAGCTCGTGCGCTCAGGCAATAAGCCGGCAGTGCGACGTTGGTTGGGAGCGGGATTCGGCGGATCTGCTCTGTTGCTGCTCTTCATATTGGGCTTTGAACGGGGAAACCTCTCACCGCTTGACGCCACCATACGGACGAGGAGTTTCATATGGCCCGGTATCGAGGTCGTCATCGGGCTTGTGGTGTTCGCGTTCTTGGTGCTCGTCGCCTCTCGCCGGCGAAATCGAGAACCGTCCGATAGCCCCTGGTACACCGACCCGAGCCATATCGCCGGGACTGTCCTGTTGGTCAGCTCCACGGCCCTTCTCGTGGCCATCGGCGCATCATGGTGGTCGGCGAACACCACGTACCTCGCACCGACCGCATCGGAGACCGCGCTGCAACGGGCGGTGGGTACTTCGATAGTCGGGTTCGGCACTTCATCGTGCGAGCTCCCTCCGACCGTCGGAATTTTGCCGAATGTCAATATCGTGTACGGGATCCACGAGTTCGACACCTACGAGCCGATGACCCCACGGAAGCTCTATGGAGCGTGGAAGGCGTCGACCGGGCAAAGCGCGGTACCTGTCGGCCCAAACGGATACCCGTCCGCGCTACCGACAATGTTCTGCCCAGCTGTTACGACTACTGCATCGGCGCGCTTGTTCGGAGTCGGCTTCGTATTGGAGCCGCGAGGTGCCAAAGGGCCGCCCGGGAGCGTCTTCGACATGAAGGTGGGCAACGAGGAGTTGTACCGGATTCCGGGGGCGGCAGTTGCAACACTCACTCCGGCTCCCTCCCACGCTTCGTTGCCACCTGCCGAAGCGACCGGAACGCCGGTGACGGTGACGTACCCCAACTCCATGTCCTGGAACATGGTGACCCACTCCACCACCCCCCAAGTCCTCCGGCTTCGCCTCACCGACGTTCCGGGTTGGCACGCCTCGATCGATGGCAAACCGTTGCAGCTATTCGAGTTCAACCGCGCAATGCTCCAAGCGAGGATCCCGGCCGGAACGCACACGATCGAACTCCGTTACTGGCCGGATTCCTTCACGCTCGGGATTGTGTTGGCCGGAATCACGGTCATCATTCTGGGGGCCGCGGCTGCCTCCCGACTCTTCAGGAGACGAAGACAGAAGGAAGCAGTGAGTACGGCTTGAGGGAGCTCAGGCCTCTGCATGTCCCGGGCGCCGGTGTCGAATCCTCGCTCCGACGGTGATCAGCAGCAGGAGCCCGATCGCGCTGCAGGCGGCGACAGCGATTCCAACGTTGAACGCGTCGGGCCAATAGTGCAACTCGATCGTGTGCGTACCGGCCGGGACCCTCGCCTGAAGCATCGCCCCTGCAAACGGCATCAGAGGCAGCGGCTTGCCGTCGATCGAGGCGTGCCAACCCGGAACGTCGGTGAGGCGCAGCCGGAGCACCTGTGAGGTGGCGGAGTGGGTTACGACCTTCCAGGAGTTCGGGCTGGGATACGTCACACTGAGTGGCTTACCTGTTGCCTCCACGGACGGCAACCTTCCACCCGCACCAAGTCGGGTGAGCGTGGCCACGGAAGCATCGGGGATGCGGTAGAGCCGCTCGCCACCGATCGAGGTAACGTAGACGCTCCCTACGGGACCACTCTTTCTGAGGCGCTGCTCGAGGACATAGGTGACTCCGAACAGGCGGGCCTGAGCCGCCGTCGTGATGACCGGGCAGAACATCGAGATCGGGGATACATCGGCGAGAGGACCGACTGCTGTCGGACTTTGCCCGGTGAAGCGAATCCAAGATTTGTACAGCGACTCTGGGATCAGCGGATCGTAGTAATCGAGTTCGTGTACCCGATAGACGAGGTTGACATTTGGTGGGATACCCAATGCCGGTGTGTAGTAGCAACTCGCGGGCCCGAACCCCACGACCGAGTTTCCCACAGCTTGCTGCAGGCTCGTCACATTGGGCGTGGGGACGAGAAAGGAGTTGCTCGAGGGCCACCACGGCGTGCCGATGGCTACCAGGCAGCCCGTCGACACCAGCAGTAGGACCCCTCCCGCCGTCCAACCCGGATCGGTGAGCAAGCGGTATCTGCCCGTGTCGGCATGGACCCGGCGGCCCATTGCCACGAGATACAGGAAAACCAGGAGGCCGACCGCAACTTCGACAGCCGGCCAGATGAAGCTCCTGGCTCGTATGGAAGCCTCGAAGCGGGGAAGGTTGCCACGGCCGAACAACCAGATGACGATGAGCAGCACACCGATCGAGCCGAACCCCGCACCCATCCAGTTGCGAACCTGGCGGCCACCGTGCGAACGGACAACCTCGTTCAGACCCGCTCCGGCAAGCACGCTCAGTGCAAAAGCGAGGAGTTGAATGGCGCGAACCCATCGGATCTCACCGAAACCTGGCAATCCATTGAGCAGAGAGACGAGAGGCGACACAAAGACCAGGGCGGCCATGACAGCGGCGACGCAGCCGAACCCGATCACGGCCGGCCGGCGTCGCAGCACGCCGAGCGCAACCACGGCAAGGACCAATGCAATGACACCCACATACACCGCGGTCGGCACATACTGAACTCCGTGAACATCGAAGTATTTGCTTCGACCCAACGGCCAGCCGTTGAACTTCTGGAAGATGACATGGAGAACGTCGTGGATCGGATACGCGTTGTGTCGTCCGGCAGCACGAACGGAGCCTGAAGACAGCTGAGCGGCAGGAAAGGCGAACGGTGCCGCGAGCCCCAACCCCGCGACGACTCCAATGCCGAGGTCGAGCCCGGGGCGGAGCGTGCCATTCGACCATCCCATCCGCCCGGCCCGGAAACCCAGGAGGACAACGAGGAACACGGCAAGTGAGATTGCGAGGAGGACCAGGGTGTCCGGTTGTCCTGCATAGATCGCCAGCGCAAGGACAATCGCGAGTTGTACGGTGCTCCGCCGTCTGTGGTTGCCCCTCACAACGAGGATCGCGCACCCGAACAGCCAACCCGCCCATGACATCGTTGCCGCGATCGGCCAACCCAGCAAGGCCATGAATGCCCCGTTGAGCTCGAATACGGTGGCACCCATCGCTGCCCCGAGGATGCCGAGACGCAGAATCCGTCCGAGCACGTACACTCCGCTTCCGCCGATGACAAGGGTGAGAATTACCTGCAGCGTGAAGTCGAAACGTACCGGGGCCAGATAGCCCACCAGGGCGGGGATACTGAAGGTGGCTGACTGCCAGTTGAAGGCCAAAGGTGCCCCCAAGATCCCATAGGGATTCCAGAGCGGCAGGAATCCCGCATGAACCTGCGTCCATGAGAGCGTCGTCCAGGGGATGATCTCTCGAATCAGGTCGGAGATCTGGTCGTTCTGGATCTTGATATGCAGCTTGCTCGTCAGGCCGAACTGTGAGAGTTGGTCGAACGGACCGAGCAACCGGCCGTGGGCAAGGGCTGGCGCCATCAGCAGACCGGCCGCAGCGAGGACGAAAGCGATACCCAACAGGTCAGGAGCCCAACGCCGCTGTCGAACGCCACGCTGGTTCTCCGGGCTCAACTCCTTCCCCGTCTCGGCCCTTGCGTCACGAGAGCATCAACCACCAGCCGTCGACAGCACGCAGTTGGTGGCCCTGTCAACACCTCACATTCCGCGAGATGCGACTCCCTCAAGCACTCGGAGGTCTTGGCGGCGGATAGGTGCGTCGAAGGAGCTTTGTGATCGACCCCTGTCCACACCCAGGCACCCGCCT
This sequence comes from uncultured Acidimicrobiaceae bacterium, assembly GCA_963745955.1. Lineage (GTDB taxonomy): Bacteria > Actinomycetota > Acidimicrobiia > Acidimicrobiales > RAAP-2 > Bog-756. The sequence goes on from CAVUZI010000005.1 coordinate 242,174, forward strand.
GATAGCTGGGACGGGCTCCGATGACTGCGGTCATCAATGCTACGTCCTGGGTCACGGAATCAACTCGATCATAGATAGGCAGATTCCGTTGATCCGGGATGACGACCATCGTCACTTTCCACTCGCGAAGTGCCCGTCGGACCTTGGAGACGGCAACAGCCGACACGATTTCGGGTGGAGTGGTCGGTCGCGATGCCCAGGAGATCACAACCGCCCCAGGATATTCCTGCCCGCTGTACACCAACGTCCCACCCGGACCTCCTTCGCCCACCATCGAATAGGGCATGCCGGCGACCGCCTGCCAGGTCATGGTGTTGTCGAACGACATGAACGGTGTGGGAAAGACGAGGAGGACCTGGTGGGCGGGTAGATGCGGGGCGACGGTCTTGAACCAGGTCGGCACCGCGACCGGCTCGGTTGTCAGCGGTATCGTCCCGGCAAGGGAAGAAGCTGTGGGTACGAGGGCGACCGCAGCCACAATCACTGCTGCACAAGCACCGGACCAGCGCGGGAGCCGCGACCATCGGGTCTTCGAGGCCGCTCCGGTGAGATCGACCGAGGCCGACTCGCGGCTCCTGTCGACTACTCGATAGACCCGATCGACGACGATGGCGAGCATCACCGCAACACAGAAGTACACGACGACGACGAAACGGTACGGCACGATGTCCTTGACCACTGGAAGGTGGCTGAACAACCGTGACGGCAGTGGAACACGTTTGCTCGTCCCCAACGAGCACAGAACCGAAAGAAGCGCCACTGCGCCGAAGAGCCAGAGTCGTCTGTCTCGTCGCCAGATGAGTAAGCCACCGACCACGACAGCGAGCACACCGTATCCGAAGTACTCGTTGGAACGTACAGGTCCCTGATAGCCACCCAACCTCCTGGACTCCCTTTGAGTCAGGTTCGTCAAGTGTGCCGACCACGGGTCGACATAATCTCGCAGCGACGCGCTCTTTGTCCCCAAGTCCTTGAAAGAGCCCGCCCAGACCACTGCCGAAAGGTGGTTCGGTCCGTTGAGTGCGAACCAGGCCGGGTAGGCGAGAAGGGCGAACGCCACGACCGCGCCAGTGGATGTCCCCACCAGGGCAAAACGAGCTTTTCTCCTCAACACCTCAGGACGAGTGAGTACCGCATAGACGACGATCAAGACGACGCCGATGACCGTCATGACCCCGGTGATCAACAGCATCTCCACACCGATAAAGAACTGCAGCACGATCAGGAGTCCGAGAAGCACGCCGGTCGGCACCGGGCGCCGACGCTGCCGGATGAGCAGTTCGTCAAGGCAAGCGACGATCAGCGGGGGGACTACCGCCATCCCGAGCATCAGATGAGCATCATCGAGACTGACAATTATGAATGGCGAGAACCCGTAGAACAGACCCCCTGCGAAGGCGGCCGGAGCCCAAGACACCCAACGTCGGAGAAGGATGAACATGGCTATTGCTGAGAGCGCTGGTGCCAGCGTGAGCGCCACGTTCAGCGTCGCGATTGGCCCGAAGAGCCAGGTGATCGGAGCGAGCAGAACCCCAATAGCCAAAACGCTCGTATTGGCCAGCAAGTTGATCCCACTTGGATAGTGAATGAAAGTCGAATGGATCGGGCTCAAACCGTGAGCCATCGCATAGGCCGGCCATTCGATGAACCAGGTGAACAGCGAGCTATCGCCACATCCGCAGGTAGTAGTCGACGTCGGATGGTTCGTCCAAAGATTCGACCAGATGAAGACAGAAAGCAGGAAGTACGCACCCGACGCCAGCAGCAATGCTTTCCAACCCCGGAACGATTTCGCCCTGTCGTTCGACTCGGGAAGTGCAAGGGGATGGGTACTGGCTACATCAGCGTCCGAGCCACTGAGGGACAACCTCCTCGGCAAAACATCCTTGATCGCCACGCAGCCTCCCAGCCCTCGACGTCTTTCGGTCGCGATCCCCTGTAGCGTCGGCTGCAACTCTAGCCGGGGAGGCGATTGGGTAACCCTGCATGCCGGGTCGATTTACAGCGCAGCGCACGGGCGGTGATGGAACCAGCCCTGCTAGTGAGATCGCCTCGGGAGAGGTGTACGCCGGCATGCGGCCCGGCCCTCCGGTGCCACGAAAGGTACCGTCATCTACTGGGACGACATGTCGGCACCCGCCGACTAGTTACGTGACCAGAAAGGGTCTAAGCTCGGTCGAGATTCAACCGGCGGATTGGTGGGTCGGCGGATCGGGGTGATCGGTGGATCGGTGGGTCGGGGCAATCGGCGGATCGGGGTGATCGGGGTGATCGGGGTGGTCGGGGTCATGGTTGGCAGATCACTTGTCCGTAAGCTCTGGAAGCACGTCCTCATTGTCAGCTTTGGGCTTGTGCTTGCCATGGGCGTTGCAATGCCTTCGTCGGTAGCCAGTACGAGCCGTGGACCCACACCACGTCCCACGACGGAAGCGTCACATGGGGACCCGATCGGTACTGACTCCCACTCTCCAACGACCAAGGCCAAAAGTTGCCCTTGGCTAACTTCTACAGCAACTCCTGCGACACGCGCCGCCATGGTGGTTGACCGGATGGACCTCTCTCAGCTCGATGAAATGGTCCACAGGGTGACCGGGCCTTACGAAGGAAACACACCCGCAATACCTTCTCTGTGTGTACCGGCGTTGCACATCTCAGACGGTCCGGCCGGAGTTTCCTTTTCGATTCCGACAGGGGTGACCCAGCTCCCTGCTCCAGTCAGCGCCGCTTCGACATGGGATCCTTCGACCGTCCGTGCATACGGCACGGTAATCGGAAGCGAAATGGCGGGAAAAGGTGTGAATGTCGCGATGGCACCGACGATCAATATCGTTCGTGACCCCAGGTGGGGCCGAGCATTCGAGACCTTTGGCGAAGATCCATATCTGTCCGGTCAGATTGCGGCAGCTGATATCGGCGGGATCCAGAGCAAAGGCCCAATCGCCATGGTGAAGCATTTCGCGCTCTACAACCAGGAGACCTATCGCGGCACCGGAGCAGATGACGTCATCGTATCGGATCGGGTTGAGCACGAGATCTACCTGCCGGCCTTTCAGGCCGCGATCAAACAAGGGCATGCGGGCGCCGTGATGTGCTCGTACCCGAAGATAAACGGGACCTACGCCTGCCAGGACCCGTATCTCACCAACATCCTCTATGGGCAGTGGCACTTTTCTGGGTACGTTCAGTCGGACCACGATGCCACTCACTCGACTGTGGCCGCGGCCAACGCAGGACTCGAAGACATGGAAAGCCCCTCTGGTCAGTACTTTGGGACGCCTCTGGTAGAAGCCGTCACGGATGGACAGGTTGCGCTGAGGACGCTGAAGACCATGGCGACTCGGGTACTCGCCACGATGTTCGCCTTTGGTCTCTTCAACCGGCCCGACACGGGATCAATAGGCGCTGTCGTCACATCCCCTGCACATGCCGCAGTTGCTCAGACTGTTTCCGACGAGGGGACGGTTCTGTTGAAGAATTCGGGTGGAACGCTCCCACTGTCAGCCGGCGTCTCGTCGATCGCCGTCATTGGCGACGATGCCGGCCCGGACGCCTTGACGAGCGGCATTGGGAGCGCCACGGTGACTGCTCCGCACATAGTGACGCCCTACGAGGGCATCGCCGCCGCCGCTGGGAGCGGTACCACAGTGTCGTATTCTCAGGGCTATTCGCCCACCGAGCCGAACGGCGACGCGATGCTGCAGGCACAGGCGGTTGAGGCAGCGCGGTCCGCCACGGTAGCCGTCGTCTTCGCAGGGCTGAAGGAGCAGGAGGGTACCGACCTCTCGAGCATCGATCTGTCGCCAGCCGAAAATCAGCTCATCAGCGCGGTCGCCCAGGCCAACCCCAACACCATTGTCGTGCTCAATACTGGATCGGCAGTGACGATGCCGTGGCTGAGCTCAGTCGGGGCTGTGGTCGAAGCTTGGTATCCGGGCCAGGAAGACGGCGACTCGATCGCCGACATACTCTTCGGAAAAGTCGATCCGTCTGGGAAGCTACCGGTTACCTTTCCAGTGAGCCTTGCCGACGTTCCTGCGGCCACGGCCGCCCAGTGGCCCGGGGTGGATGGCGAGGTCCACTACTCAGAGGGCCTCTTGGTGGGCTACCGCTGGTACGACGCCAAGAAGATCTCCCCACTCTTTCCGTTCGGATTCGGGTTGTCGTACACGTCGTTCTCATTTTCGGATCTGCGGATGTCGAGTAGCACTCTGTCCCAACGCGGCAGCACGACGGCTTCCGTCGACGTGACAAACACCGGATCTGTAGCGGGAGCCGACACGGTGCAGGTCTACGTCCGAGATCCGAGTTCGGCCGGGGAGCCTCCGGAACAACTGAAGGGCTTCGACAAGGTTGCGCTGGATCCAGGCCAGACCACCACGGTCAGCATCCCACTCGCGCCGCAGTCCTTCTCCATTTGGGACACCAACGGCCAGGCTTGGGTGGAAACGCCAGGTCATTACCGCATCATGGTCGGCGACTCGTCGGCCAACCTACCGCTGAAGACGACGATCTCCATCCGTTGAATCCGAAGTTCGTTGAATCCGAAGGTCTCGGCCTCTGACCGTAGATGGCCGCCTTCGGGAAACCGACGTTTGCAGGAGGAATAGCGGGCGACATGTCGGTGCGTTATCACTGTCCCGCATTCGGCCGAGCGTAGCTGCAGGGTACCCCTGACCGATGCTGCGGGTCGCGTTATTGAAGATGCCTGATAGCAGCGAGTATTTGTGGAACGAGCCATTTCGCCACCCAAATCGACCCTGCACGACCATAGTGAAGGTCATCGGGGCGCACTGCAGCTGATGCGAGCATTCCCTTCCCGACCCCGTCCACCACAAAAGGGCAAGGTGGGCCAGATGGACAGACCCGCGAAGCGAGGTCGACCACGGCGACCTGACGGGGATGACGTGCAGCTTCCTGCTTCAGCAGTTCGTTCATCTTTTCGATCTTCGCGGCTTCTGCCTCCAATCGACTCTGATGTGGGTTGTATGCCCTCGGTGGCTCCAGCAAAAGGACGACCCTCGCCCCGGTTCGGACGAACTGTGCAACCCGAGCCTCAATCCTTTGACTCATGATTCTCTTCCAGGCAGGGGTTCCGATGGCGAGCACACTGCTCCCATCTGGAGGATCGACGATCGAGTTTGCCTCATCGGTGCTTCCCCATAGAACGACGTCAGGCTTCCCGTGGATTTGCGCTCCCGTTTCAGCTCGCACCGCTCGCCTCTGACAGGTCGACGTATAGGCCACAAAATTGCGGTTGTTGTAGTAATACGGCGCAAGTGTGTCGCTGACCACGCCGCACCCGATCACCGAACCGGACTCGATTTGTACTCCGTATGAAGGGCTGACCAAGCTGAGTCCCAATAGCATGCTGCAGGCCGTCGAATCTCCGATGACGAGCATCCGGAGGTGGCGGGACGAGTTGTCTTGGCTCTTCTGCTGCTCGAGATTGTTTTGCAAGCGCAATCTGGCGATCCGGCGCTTCGATGGTAGGGGGCACGTGGAGCCCGTAGATGCTGAAGCAAGACTTCCCGTCAATGCTGGTTGGGTGTTATCGACCGCAAAGGTCGTGAACGCCAAGCTGGATGCAATCAGACAGAGTCCGATGATGATGCTCGCCCATTTCCGCGACATCAGCAACGACGAATGCCTGACGGGGTTTTCGATCAGAATGTAGGTTCCGACGGCTGCTACCAGCGACAGCAGAAGCAAGAGAAGATTGTCTCTGACTGGCAGTGTTGCCGATCCGCGAGCCTGGGCGGCGATCATGAGGATCGGCCAGTGCCAGAGGTACAGCGAATAGGAGACAAGGCCGAGCATCTGGAACGACCGCAGTCGCAGCAGTGATTCGATACCCCACGTTGGCTGTGCCGTTCCGCCGGCAATAACGAGAGCGGTGCCGACGACCGGTATGGCAGCCAGTGAACCTGGATAGGAAGTGGCTGAGGTGAAGGTGAATGCCGCCACCAAGATCCCACCGCAACCAAGCCAGGTGGCGGCGGCGGCGATCGACTTGGGAAGGCGCAGCAAGGAGCTGCTGGCCACGGCGACGAGGCCACCAAGCGCCAGCTCCCACGCACGCGTGAATGGTGAGAAGAAGGCACTCGACGGGTCGGCTGCGGTGAGGACGACCGAAAGCACATAGGAGCCGATGACCACGGCTCCCAGCAAGAGGCCGACCCGTACACGCACCGAGGATCGCGAGAAGAGCCGAGCCGCGATCAGGAAAACCGTCGGGTACACGATATAGAACTGCTCTTCGACAGCAAGGGACCAGAAGTTCTGCAGGAGTGACGGTGGGCTTTGCGATGCGAGATAGTTCGAACCGGATGCCGCGAAGTGGAAGTTGGCGAGGAATACCGACGCCCATTGGCCGTCGACTGCGGTTTGTCGGCCGGTGACCGAGTTGATGACAACGTAGGCACCCAGGACAGTGGCAACGATGACCAACGTGGCCGCCGGGAGGATGCGACGGGTCCGGCGACCGTAGAAGGAACGAACCGATGTGCGTCCCGTTGATTCGTATTCCCTGAGCAGTAACCCGGTGATGACGAAGCCGGAGATGACAAAGAAAACGTCTACTCCGACGTAGCCACCGCTCAGGCCAGGTACATCGGCGTGGAAGAGAACGACCATCAGGATCGCGACCGCCCGCATACCCTGTACGTCCGGACGGAACTTCCGATCCCCAGTTGGCGTGCCAGCTCCGTCCCCTGGAGCAAGAGTGCGCGCCGGGGGTGGTGACCCAGACTGATCCTCAACGGTGATTGGCTCAGCCATAAGCCCCCTTACGCCACCACCCTCAGACCCACGCCGACAAGCCTAATGGATGACCCTTCTCCGGCTGTGAGTCCGAGTGGAATCGACGATGCCGGCCGGTCGTGGGTCTTGACATTTCGGACGCGAACCCGAGCAGTTCCAGGACTCTGTGGAGCTCCTCGACCGGTCCCTTCACCAACTCCAGGTGGACGACCCGCGACCGATCTCCTCCGGCACCGACCATGTCCTCCGTCATGATCTTGTCGATCAGTCGGTACGGCCTGAGTCCTGTTCCGATACCCGATCTGGCGGGCGATCTCGGGCTTCGTCTTCGAAGAGCTCAATGATCCGGACCTCGATGCGTTGGCACTCGACCTCGTCATGTCCTCGGGCCCGCACCGATCCATCGGCCGTCGGAAGACCGTTGGTAGATCGAGCCCCCGGTGTTCGACTTCCTCTCCCAGGCATTCGGAATTTCTCACAACCCCGTTGCCACAGTCGTTGCTGCTTTCGGGGTTCTTCCACCGTAGACGCGACAAACCCCAGAACAGACAACCGGTTTGACCTGGGAGTTTGCGGTGGGCCGTGCGGGACTTGAACCCACGACCCCTTGCGTGTCATGCAAGTGCGCTACCAACTGCGCCAACGGCCCGTGACGCTCGACGATACCACTCGCCGGATACGGCGCCGGGGGGACCGCCGATCATTGACGAACTGCTGAAGGACGGCGGAGGGTCACCTCGGTGACGAAGCGTCAGCGGAGCGCATTCGGCACAGGAGGGCTCGTTCGGTCGATCGCCTCCCAACCGCCGAACTCGCGCCGGCGCTCGAGCTCGGCCCGGTGCCCGCCTCGCAGTCCGAAGAGCCGCTTGGCCAGTAGCAGATAGACGACGATGGCCAGGTTGATGGCCAATGTGATCAGCTTGAACGCGCTCACGCTGAGCGTCAGCTCGTAGATCTCGATCGGAACCAGGACAGTGATGGCCACAAGCGTCAGATACTCGGCCCAGCGCTTGGCGAACCAGAGTCCCACCATCTCCGTCGCCTCCAGGGCGGCGTAGGCGGTGACAGCCAGGCCCAGATGGATGAGATGTCGGGGCGAGTACGTGAACGCCTTTTTCAGGTAACCCAGGACGCCTCGGAGCTGGGCCGCCCCAGGGTTGCCGCCCGACAGGTCGTTCATGATGTTGTTGTAGTCCCTGTGGAGCGCAGCATCATGGCCGGCAAAGGTGAACAGAACGACGGCCAACACACTGAGAACGATCACGTGGACGGCGCGGTCGATGGCGATGAGTCGAAGCACGTAGCGGTCGCGCAAGATCGGGCCCCGTGCCGGAAGCTCGATCTCGTCGCGGCCGGGAACCCGCTCCGAGCCGGGGTGCTCGGGGATCTCGACCGGGAGCCAGGCATCGCAGCGAAGGCATCGGCACCACCGGACTCCACCGACCTGTCTGACAATGGCCGAGTCCTCGGGAACGACGGTGGCGGCATCGGTGCCCACCAGGGCATGACCGGTCCATGCGCACGTGAACAGCTCATAGCGATTGTCCAGTCGCTTCTTCCGGGCCATCCATGCACAATAGGCTCGGACCATCCCGACGGAGGAGCAAGCAAATGGGCACCGACATCGACACTCATGTGAGCCGCATCCAAGAGACGGGCTACACCGTCGTGGAGGATGCCATCGACCTCGATCTGGTCGATGCCCTCGACGATAGTCTCCTGCGGCTCGAGCACGACCTGGGCATCGTCCCGGCCACCAACGAATTCGAAGGCGTCCACACGACCCGCATCTACAACCTGCTGGCCTACGGATCCGTATTCGAGCAGGTCCCCGTTCACCCGACGATTCTTCCGATCTGCGAACGAGTCCTCGACCCCGGCCTCTTGGTGTCCTCCCTGTCCTCGATCGCCATCGGACCCGACGAGACGCCACAACCCATCCACGCCGATGATCAGGTGATCCCGCTGCCCAAGCCACACCCTCCGACCGTGTGCAACACCATGTGGGCTCTCACCGACTTCACCGAAGCGAACGGAGCCACACGGATCATCCCCGGCACCCACACGGCCCCCGAGTCCCCTGACCTGTTCGGTACCTACGATTCCATACCCGCGGAGATGGCCAAGGGCAGCGTACTGGTGTGGCACGGCAGCCTGTGGCACGGAGGCGGAGCCAACACCACATCGACCCGGCGGGTCGGCATTGCCATGAACTACTGCGCCGGCTACATCCGCCAACAGGAGAACCAGCAGCTGGGACTACCCATCGAGACCGTGCGGAAATTCACGCCGAGGCTGCAGCAGTTGGTCGGCTACGGCATCTACAGGGGCCTGATCGGTCACATCGACAAACAGATACCGGCAAATCTCCTGCTCGACGCCAGAGAGGATCCCAATCTCATCTGGGACTACGCCGAGCCCCCGGACCTCTAGGGCCGCAACCGTTGGGGTCGGAGCCGGGCTACCCGGTGCTAACCGTCACTGAGGACGAGCGTGCGGCATCCATCGATCGACCACCGGTAACCGCACGCCAAGCACTGGCGAACGAGCCCACTCTCCGGTGACGGCTTGATCAATTTTGCGTCGTCCGGGGCGCCACAGCACGGACAGACGACGACCCTGGTTCGGAAATCCCGCACTCGAACGCATCCCGACTGCCCCTGATAAGGCCGCCCCGACTGGCGACGCGGCAAGGATATGCCCGGCCGCTAGGAGATTCAACTGAAATGTTCGTGACCAAGCCCTCGCCTGTCGCGCTTCCGGTCGACGTGCCACGCCGGTCATGCGTCCACGAACGGCACGCTCGACTGTCCTTGATCTCGAGGCGGCGGGCGGAATCGAACCGCCGTACGGGGCTTTGCAGGCCGCTCGGCACCCGATGACCAGAGACTTCTGGGCACGATATACCCAGGTCAGGCGCCGAGCGAAACTCTCCCGAACGCTCCCGAATCGTGGGACACGCGGGATGAGCGTGGGATCGATTCCGGCAGAATCACCACCCTTCGACACAGAGCGTCAATCTTCGAATCGATCTAGCCTGAAGGACCGTGAGGCGGACCCTCTCTATCGTTCTGATCGCGACAGCCGGCATCGCCCTGGTCGGGTGCTCGTCCGGGAGCTCGTCGACCCCCACAGCGGCCGGCACCGCATCCACGGGGGCCGGCACGCCGACCACGGTGCAGGTGACCACAACGGTGAGCACTACCGCCGTGGGCCAGAAGGTCTTGGCCATCCTCACGGCCGGCGAGGCGGCAATCGAGCACGCTAAGACGCTCTCCGGCAACGCCTCCTATACGGCGGCCTCGAACGCCTTCGACACGGGCGCCCAGCAGCTCCAGGCCCTCGACTATCCACCGGCTGCCAGCGCGGATGCAAAGGCAGAGGTGGCCATCCTCGAGAAGCTCTCGGTAGACGCCCAACAGGCGATCACCGATCCCTCCGAATCGGTCGTTCAGAACGTCGAGAATGACGAGGGCACCGAGAAGGCAGACAGCGATGCTCTCCGGCACGACCTGGGCCTGCCTCCGGCCGCCGCTTCGACCGGCTGATGGCCAACGATCCCCTCGTCTATCTCAGTCCAGAGGAGCAGGCTCAGATCGCGATTTACCTCAACGCAATGAGGGATGCGATGTTCGCGTCGCAGGGGGCGGTCGACGCGGACGATAAGCGGTATTTCTGGGCAGAGTACCGGCGGATCGAAGCCGAGGTGCACAAGCTGATTCCACCCGCCGCCGAGCCATTCTGAGCCGACGGACGCCCCCGCGACCAGAACGGGCGGCCAAGGATGCGTCAACGCTTTGAGATTGGCCGTCGCCGAGCGTGCCCCCAGAGTCACCGGACCAGCTTCGAGGGGCAAGCCGCTGGGCGGATCCGGTGACCAAGGGGTGTGTGAGGAGCATCGTCGAGCCCGGAGCCTGCCGCTAGCCGGGCCCGACCCTGATTCATCGGCGGGTGCTGCCGATTCCTTGAGCGGGTACCCCGACTCCCGTAGCTCAGCAGAGCGGGGCTGAGGCCGCCCGCCGGCGGTCGGGGGCTTCGACGACACCCCGACCGCCGGCAGACTCACGACCCCGAGACGCTCAGGAGGGATTGGCCCGGATGGCCAATCATGAACCCATGACAGACCGCGAGCACCCCGGGGTCGAGATCTCAGGTCTCACCTACCACTCGAGTTGGTCGAGCTCGATCTGGCGCCGACGGATCTCGGCGTCACGCCGTCTGGCGAGCTCGGCCTGGCGGTGAGCGTCTGTCTCGGCCCGGCGCACGAAGAGCGGGAAATACTCGTTCGTCTTTTTGATCAGGGCCCGCACGTGGTCGTTGGCCTGAGCAAGCGTGCCGAAGTTGTAGGTGTCCCAGGTGATGACACCGTCGGCGATCGACAGTGGGGTCCTCCCGGACGCTCTGGCGAAGCCCTGAAGGTCGCCGGCGTCCTGATTGATCAGACAGGCCGCCCACTCGTCGGTGGCATCGGCGCTCAGGATCCACTCGACCTCGAGCTTGCCGTGACTGGCGTCGACCACGTTCCGCGTCTTCACCGTCACGGGTTTCCACTTGGCACCGCCGGTCGGCGGCTTGCGCTCGAGGACGTCGGCGTCGGTCATTCGGCACCCGGGAAGGCCGCCACCACCGCGTCCCGGTCGTACCGGAACGTCCTCGCCCCAAGCTTCACCACGGGGATCCTACCGGTCTGGGCCCAGCGGCTGATGGTGTGCGGATTCACCTTCAGCACGCTGGCGAGCTCGGCGGCCGTGAGGAGGGTGCCCGGCTCGAGCTGATTAGGTCGCATGTGAGCACTCTTACTGACGGCTAGATAGTTCAGGCGGTCGCAGGGCGGCCGATTCGGCCGGAATCGAGAAGCGCCAAAGGTGGTGGCCGGGCGAAATTGGCTCCGATTTTGCGGTCGGCGAAGTCTTTTTCGCGGAAGTGGGATAGGACACGGAAAGTGCCATACGGCACGGAGAGTGTCATATGAACACTCTCTCTTCCGTATCGGAAGCTGACAGAGTGTCAAGCGCCCGGACACTCTGTCCCGTTTTCGAAAGTGTCGGTTGACGGGGGTTCGCGTTGCTCGCATGATGCGGGGCGTGGCAGCCAATCTTTCAAGGTTCGCGATGGCGTGGAACGCCGTCGATGGGATCCTCACCGACCTCTTGCCGGCGGAGGCCCCGTCCGAGTTGCGATTGTTGCTCGAGGAGGCCATCGCCTGTCTGGTGGTCGAGGCGGAGAACTGTTCCGTCATCGAGCACGGTGAGCAGATCCTCCTCGCCATCAGCGGTGAGCGGTTCCAACAGATCCGAAGCGAACTTCAACCGCACGAAGGCGACCGGTGAACAACGCGGAGCTCCTCGAGGGCCACCACCTCGACCAGGAGCGCCGTGGACTCCTGGCCAGCTCGATCCACAAGCGTGACCGATTCGTCCAGCTCTTCGCCCGTCATCTTGAGCCACGATCGCTGCTCTCGGCGACAGGCCGGGATGTCGAGCAATTCCTGGACGGGCGCACAATGGTCGCCAGGACCCGGTACCTCTGGCTCACTCACTTGCACGGGTTTTATGACTGGGCCGTCCGGGAGGAGCTGACCACCGACGATCCCACGGTTCGGATCATCCGCCCAAAGTATCGCCGGGGCCTGCCACGCCCGGCCGACGCCGCCGAGCTGCAACGAGCGCTGGAGTCAGCGTCGCCTCGTCATCGGTGCTGGGTGCTCCTGGCTGCCTATCAAGGGCTTCGATGCCAAGAGATCGCCGGACTGCACCGGGATGACATCCGAGAGGACCAGGGACTGCTCCGGGTCGTCAAAGGCAAGGGAGGCGCCGAGCGGATTCTCCCGCTCCATCAGGACGTGTTCGCAGCCTTGTGGGCCTTGCCGTTGGTCCGATCGGGTCGGGTGTTCTCCCGACCCCGCGGCGGGCCCTACTCGCCCAACGCCATCTCCTGTGAATTCAACCGGTTCCTCCACAGCGCTGGGGTTACCGCGTCGGCGCACCAGCTGCGCCACTGGTTCGCGACAACGCTCTACGTCCAGACCCACGACATTCGCCTGACCCAGGAGATGCTCGGCCACGCGGAGCTCAGCACCACCGCGGTCTATACCGCCTTCGACCGTGCCAGCGCCGGCGAGGCCGTCAGGGCGATCTCCCTCGGCGGCCCGGGACCCGCTCCCGAGCCTGGGCATCGGCCCGGCCAGTTGCGGCTCCTCCCGCCGGCCTGAGCGTCTCGGTACGATGACCCTTCGGTGAACTGCCCGGACCAAATCCAGGCCGCAAGGGGGAGTCTTCCCCCGGAGGACGGGAGCGTCTTCGAGGACCTGTCGCGGTTCCAGGGTCGGCACCGATGCGAGCGGGTGCCGAACCATGAGGGGGATGCACGAGGCGTTCACGGCCGACGCATGGATCAGGTGGGGCGGCCCGAAGTGGGACGGCTGGGTCCACGTCCGCTTCGTCTCCCGATCCTTCGTCCGCTAGGTGCTCCGGTGATTCCGGGCGAGTTCCACGGCCTCGAGATAGGGCCTCGAGCGCCCCTCCCGCCTGCCTGAGCGACAGTACCGAGGAATCTCTCCGCCAAACGCAGATAGGGTCGAGCTACCGGGCCGGTCGAGTGGGGACCGCCTTCCTGCTCCCGGCCCGGCTAGCAACCCTGGGATATCGTCGCTCCCGCTGCTGGTTTAGACAGTCAGGCCAGCACCTCCGCACAGTGAGAGGGATGCCACCTAGTGCTCTCGCGCGTAACTCATTGTGACTTACGCGACCTTTAGTGGTCGACCGTCGTAGGTCCAACGGAACGGAGCGGCCCGCTTGTTGTAGTCGTTGATGAATGCGATGACTCGGCGGGCCAGGTCGTCGACCGAAGCGAACTCCCCACGACGCAGCAGCCGACGTTCCAGGATGGAGAAGAACAGCTCCACCTGGTTCAACCAACTGGCATGGGTGGGTGTGTAGTGGATATGGACGTGAGGGTTCTCGACCAAGAAGTCGGCGACCTGGCCGGTCTTGTGGGCCGAGAGGTTGTCGGCAATGCAGTGCAGGTCGAGGCCTTTGGGTGTCTGGCGCACGAGATCACCGAGGAAGGTCACGAAGTTCTCGGACCTGGTCGAGTCGGTGACCCAGCCCGAGATGCCACCGTCGTGGACGTCGAGGGCGGCGAAGAGCACCTGGGTCCCGTTGCGCTTGTATTCGAACTCCCGGCGCACCGGCTTCCCGGGGACGGCCGGTTTGGTGGGATTGACCCGGGACTTGGCCTGCATGCCCGACTTCTCGTCCACGGACCAGACCACGGCATTCTCGGGCGGATCGAGATAGAGCCCGCACACGTCGGAGGCCTTCTCCCAGAAGTCCGGGTCATGGCTCGTCATCCAGGACTCCACCTGCCAGGGCTTCAAGTCCAGGCTCTTGCAGATCCGCCACGCCTGGGAGGCCGAGATGGGGACCCCGTGGTCGGCCATGGCCTCGGCCAGTGCCTCCATTGACCACCGGGTGGCGTGGTCCGGGGGAGGTTCGGTCACCAACTTCACCAGCAACAACACATCGTCATGTGGGCTTCCTCCGGTTTGACGGACATCCACCATCAGGGGCACGCCCCGGAAAGGATGTCCAAAATGGAGACCATGGAGAGGAAGAAGCCCCGCCCCCGTCGGTCGTTCACACCGGAGTTCAAGGCTGAGATCGTCGAGCTGTGCCGGCGCGGCGATCGCAGCATCGGCCAGGTGGCCAGGGACTTCGATCTGACCGAGACCAACGTGCGGAACTGGGTGAAGCAGGCCGAGATCGACCAGGGTGAACGCCCCGGTCTCACCACCGAGGAGAAAGAGGAGCTCACCCGCCTGCGCCGGGAGAACCGCTCCCTCAAAGAGGACGTGGAGATCCTCAAGCGTGCGACGGTTTTCTTCGCCAAGGAGACCCGATGAAGCTGGACCCCTTCATCGAGGCGGAGAAGATCGCAGGTCACAGCGTCCAAAAGACGTGTGGCCTGTTCGAGGTCTCCCGTTCCGCCTACTACCAGCGCAGAACTGGTGTCCCCTCTGCCCGGGCCGTCACCGACGCCGAGCTGACCGACCAGATCACCAGGTCTTCACGACGAGTCCAAGGGCACCTATGGATCCCCGAGGGTCCACCAGGAGCTCGGCCACCGGGGCGTGGTCTGTGGCCGGCGACGGGTGACCAGGCTCATGCGGTTGGCCGGCCTCGAGGGACGGTGCAAGAAGCGGTGGCGGAAGACCACGGTGGCCGACCCCGAGGCCGAGGCGGCCAAGGACCTCATCCAGCGCCACTTCGGACCGGGTGAGGAGATCGACCGTCGCTATGTCGGGGACATCACCTACATCGCCACCTGGGAGGGCTGGGCCTACCTGGCCACCGTCATCGACCTGGCCAGCCGCAAGGTGGTGGGCTGGTCACTGGCCGACCACATGCGGACCGAACTGGTCGAGGACGCACTCACGATGGCCTTCGCCAACCGGGCACCAGAAGAAGGAGTCATCTTTCACTCGGACCGCGGCTGTCAATATACGAGTCAGGACTTCGCCGACCTCGCCCGGAGCAACGGCGTCGTGCTCTCGGTCGGGAGGAAGGGCGAGTGCTGGGACAACGCGGTGGCCGAATCGTTCTTCGCCACCATCAAGCGCGAGCTCATCGACACCCGGGCCTGGCCGACGAGGCCAGGACTCCACCGTGCCGTCTTCGAGTACATCGAGGGCTGGTACAACACCCGCCGGCTGCACTCGACGCTCGGCTACCTCAGCCCGGTCGAGTACGAAATGCTCCACCACAACGCCGACCGTCAGGCGGCATAATCAACTGAAGCAACCTGTCCGTCGAACCGGATCAAGTCCAATGGTCATACACCGGGGGACGGCCCGGTCGATCCTCATCGGTGAGTCCCGCCATCCCGAATTCCTCATAGCGCTTCCGCCACAGACCTACCTGGTTGTAGTGCAGTCCGACGGTTGCGCCGATGTCCCGGTTGGACCAACCGTCTGCCGCCAGCAACACGATCCGGGCGCGCTGGACACTACGAGCCTCCAGGGTTCTCGAGCGTTCCCAACGTTCGAGTTCGGCTCGGTCACCCCGGCGAAGTTTCAACGGAGGAAGTCGCATACCCCCATGAAATCACATCATTGATATTAACGCGAGCATCTACTAGGGTGCGAGTTATGCCGACGGCGGTCGCTTGCTCTGTCAATTTGACCCGTTGAGGTCCACACTGTGCCACGGGTGACGTCGCCCGGCCCAAGGGGTGACGGCATTCGGCTGGGACAAGGGAAAGGGGGCCGGGTCGGGTCGGCGGCCCCGGCCCCGACCAGCCAGCAGCAGCCGACTGGGCTGATGGGACGCCCCCGAACAACGGGTAGGAGCCAGGGGCGCCAATCCCGCCATCGGCTGTGAGACCCACGCCGAGAGTGACGGCTCCGAGACTACTGCTCAGCCATGCCGGGGGCAGAAGTCCAGCTCTCCCCTGTCGCCAGCCGTCCGCCAACCCTCTATCGCAAGCCGAATGCGGATGGTTTCAACAGACAGAGCGAGAGCACCGGCCTCCAGAAATGTCACGGCACGGCAGCCATAGGCGTCGCACCTGACCGTGTCCCCCTCGATAGTCATGGCGACACCCTGTGCTCTTCCAGCCAGGATGGATAGGGAACAAAGGCCCCAAAGGCCCCAACACCGACCGGTTCGCTACCTGACCTTGTTGTCGCTCCGGGGCCTGGTCGGTGATTCCGCCAGAATCAGAACGTCCAGAGCGGCCGGGACGGGGTCGTTATCCTGCCGAGACTCCCGTCAGGCTGGAGTCTTCGGCCACGGACCGGGCGGTGACAGACTCCCCAGGACGGTCTCTGGCAATGATGAACGGCAGGCTGGCCAGCCCCGGCACGGCGTTGCGGCCAGCGGCGGTGAACATTGCCACGAACGCCGGGATAGTGGGTCAGTTTGAAATTCGGTAAAACGCTGTCAAACCGGCGCTGGCCGTTTCGGTCGCCAATCTCGGCCCTAGTCCTGAGGCATTTGGCTGGCGGCCCAATCGATGAAGGCGGCGCGGTCCTTGAGGCCCAGATGGCGTAAAGCGCTCTCCAGCATTCGAGAGTCGCACCCTGGCGACCATGTCGCCTTGGTGGTCTTGCCGCACCTCTCCCACTCGACCGGCAACGTCGAGCATCTGCATTCGTGCTCTTGGGTCATGGCCTGATCTGTAACACGCACCCCAAGGGTCAGTCCAGCAGCAGTTCGGCGATTTCCCAGACTGACCAAACGTGGTCAGCGACACCAGCGGCCATCGCTGGTGTCGTGGGCTTGCCGTCGAATTTCAAACTGACCCACTACCAACGCCGGGGGCGATATGGGCTTGGAGGTAAACTCGGTAGTCCGCTCCTCGGCCACGAACCCGTCCTGGCCGTCGCCCTCATGCCCTCCCATCTCGTCGGCCCCGACACCGGCTCGGGTGCCGACGCCGGGCAAAGCCGCCGCTGTACGTCAGGCTCCAGGGGTTAGCCCCACCGCGGTCAGCTCGTCCGGGGACGACGACCTACAGCTGGGACCTCCAGGCCAAAGGCGACCTCGTCGTCGCCTATGCCCGTGATCACCACCACGGTGCGGACTACCCGGTCGCTTCTGCGCCTCCTCGGCCCCACACGGGGTGGCGTATTAGCTCCCACCTCAGAACGTCGAAAGCGGGTTGGTCGCCTCCATTGCCTCGAGGTGCGCCTAAAGTCGGGACCCGTCTCCGGCAAGTAGGTCGATCGTGGCCCTGCATCGGTCGTTCGTCATGGTTTGATCGAACCTGCCAAGCTCATAGACCAAGCTGGCGAGCAGACAGGTCAATCGACAGACGGCCCCGTTCGACGCCGGTTCGCCCTCGAGTACGAAGTTGACCGCCCTTTGGAGGAGCTCCGGGTCCTGACCCAGGAGGTTGGCCTCGTCATCGAGGGGGCGACTTCGCATCAGTCCCCGCGCCACCGCGGCCGCTTCTAATGCCTCTAGGCCGTCGGGCGAAACGGGAATCAGCTCCCGGTCGTCCTCGTCCATCACGCGGAGCTCGGCTTACTGGCCGGCGGTCGACGTGTCTGAGGCACCGGATCCGCGTCGGGCGGCGGGCCGGCCCTTCATGGCGGCAAGCAACTTCTCCTGTTCGGCCTCCTGCTCGGCTTCTTGCTCGGCCATCCGGATCTCGAGCCGTTCCAGCGGGGGTGCCTCGATCGAATCGATGAGCCGGATGACCGGATAGCCGGGCAGCACTCCGAAGAAGGCCTTGAGTTTGACCGGGTCCGTCTCGACCTCTTGGCCGGGGTGGGCGATGACGACGACGCCGCTCGCCGTCTCGCAAACCCACGTGTTCTCGGCCCTGTGACGCTGTCTGTCGATGAATTGGCGGGTGATCACGGTGCTCCTTTGGGGTAGGTCGGCTGCGAAAGGAGCAAAAACGGCTCCTATACCTCGCATGGGTGCACGCATAGTGAGCGGTGGCTAGAGTTCCGGCCCGGTTAGCCCGGGGCACCGGATGGTCAGCTGAAGAGCGAATCGACCTCGGCGTCGTCAGGTTCGGGGATCTCGAGGCGACTCCGGGAGCTCGGAGTCAGCCCAAACTCGGCGGCGAAGAGCCGAACCGTGGCCGCTGCGTCCCTGGCGATTGCCACGGCCGGGTTTTTCGTTGGCTTCACGACGATCGTCATCCCATCCGGCGAGATCTCGTCGAGGACGTGAATTGTGACGTTGTGCTTCTGCACCAGGCGCTGAGTGTGGACGAAAGTGGCCCACGATTCGCAGTAGACGGCCGGCGCGGCACGGTCGACCTTCGCCAGCATCCCCAACTTGTCGAGAGCGGGGACCACCCTGCGCCATTCGGCCCTCCCCTCGACCGACAGCCATGTTGGACAGGCGGGAGCTCCGGGCGCCGGCTTCGGCTCCCTCTTGTTGAGCGGTCGCTTGCCCGGATTGCCCTTCAGGAGCTTCAGCGGCGTCGGAGTGGGCTTTCGACCCTTCACCGGGACCCCGAAACTTGCTCATTCGCGGGTGATTCCGGCCGAATCACGCCCGACCGGAGGGAGGGATGGCGACCCTCCGAACTGCGTCTCACCTGAAAACTTCCAGTTTCGCGGTCGTTCGTTTGGCCATGGGCGACGGTGAGAGGATCGCCGGCCAACGATTTATCGAAGTGGGGGTATCGGGGCCGGCAGTAGCTGCCGCTGATGCAGTCATTGATCGCCGCCTTGGTCCCCGGTACCTGGGTGGCTGTCGTGCATCGATCGAGAACCCGAGAACAGCGGCCGGCCTGGGCCACCGGTTCGCAGCGTTTCACGAGATTTCTTTGCGGCCGGCCGGCGCATGGGCGCATCGAACCGGGCGTGACACGACGGGCACAACGGGATCAGGTTGGTCGAGTCGTCTGGGCCGGCGCCGTGGGGCACGACGTGCGCCTGCATCATGCCCTTACCCTTGCCATCTTCACCGGGCCACCCACACATGGCACACCGGCCGCCAGTCTTCGCCAGCGTCTCCCGCCTGGTCTTCGTGCGCCAGGCGGACTTCATTCGATACGACCGCTCTCCTGGTTTGCTGCCCATCATTCCCTGCCTTTCGTCGTTTGTGTCTCTCGTTCTTGTTGGCAGAAGGTGCAGAAATCGCCTCGACGATTCACATGACGACGAACGCACTGTGGACACAACGATCGCTCGGATTCGGCTTGTCGCTCTGCCATGAACTCGAGTGCCGCCTTGACCACATCGTCGCGGCTTCCGCCGATCCGAGCGGCGACCAGGTCGATGACGTTGCTCAATCGATAGCGGCGGATCTGAGGACCGAGATGGACCGCGTTGAGATCACCTCGAGACACGATCCGGTCGAACGACCGCGGCGATACGGCTAGGAGCTCGCACGCTTGCTTCGTTGTGACGAGTTGGTGCTCGGGCAACGAAAATGTCACGGTCGATTCGTCTGTGAGTGTCAACTGGCGCCAGCCGACGCCACATTGGGACCGCGGTGCAGTCCGGACGGTTTCCTCGAGCTCGACTGGGCCCGAACCGGCTCGGTTCGGGTCACATCGAACGGCCGGGCTCGGCGGCCGCGAATGGCGGTTCCCTTCATCCTCATGCTGCCGTCGGCACCCAGCTGGATGTCACCGATTCGCCGGAGCTCGTTGAACTCCCTGCGAGCCTTATCGCGCATGTGCCGTTTCCGCGTCGGAAGGTCGCTGCCGGTCAACGTGATGAGACCACCACGAACCATCCGCGCCACCGCTCCGGTCTCATCGCCTCTATCGGCCTGGCCATTCATCCACCGTTCGAAGGCGGCGTCCTCGCTGAGTCTGGTCACTGGATTTTCCTTTCGTCCGACGATTCGGGGTGAATCTCGGAATGGTTGCCTGTTGCCGGCATACCCGAACCCTCGAGTGCAGCTCGGCATCGATCGAGGTGTTCCATCGCTCGATTCATGTCCTTCGGAAACAACTCCGGATCGACGTACGGGACGTCTCTGGCCGCCACGCATTCCTCGTAGGCCCAGTCGAAGGCCTCGACTGTCGGTCTGACCGATTCAAAGGCCGGCTGGAGGTGCAGCAGCATGAACGCCTGGGCGGCATTGTCAGGGTCGAGCCGAGATCCCGATTTCGGCCAGAACACTCGGATCCACCGAGCTCGCTCGAAGTCGCTCATCGGCCCGGGCCACAGGTTGGTGATCTCAGCCAGCAGTAGCTCGACCATCTCCCGGTCCATGATCGTCACGCGGTCAGTCCCATCGATCGCCGTGTCCGGTGGAACGCCTCGACGGCAGGCCCGGTCTCGGCCGGCGTCCAGTGGCAGTGCTCGGCGATCTCCTGAAGGGCCTGTTGCTCACCGATATCGGATCGAGCAAGCGAGACCGCGAGCTGCTCGGCCCCGCTCTGGATCGGAGCCGGCGAGCTCGATGAGCCGCTGTCTGCGGACTCGAGCTGCGGAACTCCGTCGACGTAATCACGAAAGGGCTCGTCCTGACCGAAGAACCTTGACCCGTACATCACGAATTTGCGATCAGAATGTGCTGTCGCCTTGGCATAGTTCACCGTGGCGCTTTGGAGGTCACCGGCGCTGGTGCCTTCATCGCGTCGAGCTAGGTACGAGCGGAGCGCTGCCTTGCGGTTAAGGCGACGCGGGTAGTGGTCCCAGGTCTGATCGAATTCGTCTTCGCGCGCGATCGCGCGAATTGGTTCTTTGGTTCCAATTTGGTTGATAAGAGGTGCGTTGGACGAAATGTCCGGTGAGTCGGGATGAAATGTCCGGTCATCGGGACGAGAGAGCTTGTCCCGAACATTGTTGAAGTGAAGGCGGTGGTCCCCCGCCTGAGACCTGCCAACTGGTAGGGATCGGGCACGACCAAGTAACCCAATAGGAAGGGGACCACCGTGAAGAAGAAAGTAGCTGTTGTGAGCGTCGCCGAGGCGGAGGAGGCGGCCCGAGTGGCTGACCTGCCGCTCGAGGCGACCGTGGCCCTGGCCGAAGTGGCCGGGGCGATCAAAGACGGCCTGCTGGCGTTCGCCTCGGCGACCGGGCTCGTCGTCATGCGCCAGATGATGGAGGCCGAGCTGACCGAGCGGATCGGGCCCAAGCACGCCAGGATCCCGGCCGCCGAGCGCAGTCGGGAACTGGCACGGCACGACCACGGGCTCGGTCGTGCTCGGCGGCCGCCACGGTGACGCACCGAGCGCCCCCGGGGCCGGACCACCGACGGCGCCGAGATCGAGCTCGACACCTGGAAGGTGTTCAGCTCGGCCGACCTGCTCAACTCCCTCGTCGTCGAGCGCATGCTGGCCGGCGTGGCCACCCGGCGCCACACCGACGTCGCCGAGCCGGTCGGCGCCGAGATCGACGGAGCGCTCCAAGCTCCATGTCCAAGTCGGCCATCTCGCGGCGCTTCGTGGCCGCCACCAAGAAGGCGATGGCCGAGCTGATGGCCCGGAGCCTGGCCGACCTCGACGTGGCCGTCCTCATGATCGACGGCCTCGACGTGGCCGGCCAGTGCTGTCGTGGTCGCCCTGGTCATCACCACCGACGGCACCAAGGTCCCCGTCGGGCTGTGGCTGGGCGACACCGAGAACAAGACGGTGGTCACCGCCCTGCTGGCCGACCTGGTGGCCCGGGGCCTCGTCCACCGAGAACGGCGTGCTCTGCGTCATCGACGGCGCCAAGGCGCTGGCCGCCGGGATCAAGAAGGTCTTCGGCGAAGCGGCCGCAGGTGCAGCGGTGCACCATTGCACAAGCGCCGGAATTTGGCCGGCCACCTGCCCAAGGAGCTGGCCGCGCACCGTCGACCGGCGCCTGGCCCTCATCTTCGCCCAGCCCGACGCGGCCAAGGGCCTCGACGCGGCCAAGCGCCTGGCCAACGAGCTCGAAGCCGACCACCCCGATGCCGCAGCCTCGCTGCGCGAGGGCCTGGAGGACATGTTCACCGTCCGCCGCCTCGGCGTCAGCGGCACACTGGCCAAGACGCTCACCAACACCAACTGCATCGAGTCGATGATCTCGATCGCCCGGCGCACCACCGGCCGGGTGACCACG
The DNA here is from genome assembly GCA_963745955.1 of uncultured Acidimicrobiaceae bacterium. GTDB lineage: Bacteria > Actinomycetota > Acidimicrobiia > Acidimicrobiales > RAAP-2 > Bog-756. The sequence goes on from CAVUZI010000005.1 coordinate 264,444, forward strand.
CTGGAAGGACGGCTCGATGAAGAAGCGCTGGGTCGCAGCCGGCATGCTCGAAGCCGAGCGGTCCTTCCGCCGAGTGCAGCGGCCACAAGGACATGCCCAAACTCGTCGACGCTCTCCGCCGCGAGGTCGACACCGACCGTTGTCACACCCGACCAGAGTACGATCAGGCAGCAGCCTGAACAAGCTGTGGCCACCGCTGAACTTCAACAGCGAACGGGACATGGACGAGATGTCCGGTCGGCACCGGACAAATTGTCCGCTAGCTCCGAGCTAGCCGGAATCAGGAATCGGTACTCCTTGAATCCGGTCTCGGCGTTGCGGCCGAGGTCCTCGAGGTACCCGTCCTTGATCGCCCGAGCCTTGAATCGTCGGACTGTGCGCTCGTCGCACGACGCCTTCTCGGCCAGGGTCCTGTCGCCGATCCAGAGACGGCGGCCGTGGGTGTCATTGGCCAGATCCGCCATCTTCAGATGCAGCAGTTTCTCAGAGCCCTTGTACGGCGAGTGATCCCAGACGAAGGCGCGCTCGACATCACTCAATTCCTGCCCCCTCGTCGATCGCGTGTTCCGTGCGGACTCACGACGCCCGGCGTCGCCGATCTGAGATCGGAGCCACTTTCGAACCGACAGGCTCGAGGCCGGCGACGAATGCCTCGAGGTCCGCCGTTCGAATACGGCGGCCAGCCCCGCAATCAACTGCAGCGAGATCGCCCCGCCTGACGGCTGCGAACACCGCGGTACGGCTCAACCCGGCTACCTCGGCTGCCTCGTCGAACTTGAGCATCAAGGCCGGCCGAGCGTCCGTCACTCTGCTGGGCTCATCGATGGCCGATTCGAGAACCTCGCGGGCCGCATCGAGAGCTGCGATCGCAGCGAGCAATCGAGCCTCAGCTGGCACGCTTGACGTCCGTGTTCTCAGCGGTGCGCTTGTCGAACCACGCGTCCACGACTTCCTTTCGGTACCGCAGATGCTTTCCTACTCGGATCCGAGTGGGGCCTGTGCCGAGGTGATTCCACCGGTAGATAGTCCCGATTGGCACTCCGCAGATCCGGGCCAGGTCTTCGGTCGTTAGCAGCTCATCCATAGGCGCCCTCTCGGTCGGCAGGTTCCGGACGCTTGAGATCGTGACAGCAACGCAAGTGGATGTCAAGCGTTTACAAATGAGAGCTTGAGGTCTACTGTGACGACGATGGCAAACAACGAAAGAACCCTCGAAGAGGTGGTTGGTCGGAATCTTCGGGGCATTCGGGCACAGCTCGAACTCTCTCAGGATGAGATCGCAGCGAGTGCAAGACGGGTCGGACTGCCGTGGTCCCGCTCTTCCGTCACGGCCGTTGAGGCCGGCACGAAGACTCTCGATCTAGGGGAGGTGGTGCTCGCCTCGCTCGCCCTTGCTGTCTCCGTGGCCGACCTGCTCGCGGGCGGCGGGAGCGTCCGCCTCTCGGAGCGTTCGTCGATCAGCCTCCCCGTCTTGCGAGCCGTTCTGGCCGGCAAGGAGTTGCCGCCCGGGCAGCACGCCCTCAAAGTGCTTCCTGAGTCCAACAGGGAGCTGGCCGCTACTGCCGCCGCAGGTGAAGCCGAGCAGAAGGCAGCTCGGAAGATTGGTGTCGATGCACAGGTTCTCACTGCCGCCGCGATACGGCTCTGGGGCCACTCGCTGACCGTCGAGCGAGATGCACGACTCGGCAACGTCGGATCCAAGTCGACACGATCCATCCAGGCCCTTCGGGGCCGCGTCACCCGCAACCTGCTCGAGGAGCTCGAGCCGGCACTCAATCCGAAGGGAGCCAAGGGCTGATGGCATCCATCCGAAAGCGCACTCTGAGCAACGGCAAGGACCGGTTCTACGTCCGCTACCGGGTCCACGGTCGACCAGTCGAAGAGATGGCCACGACCGCGAGCGCGGCCGAGACCCTGAAGCGCAAGATCGAGGGTCGAGAGCTCTCCGGGACGAACGTGGACCCGAGAGCGGGCGACCTGACCTTCTCCGACTTCGCCGAGACGTGGCTCGAGACTCGATTGGTGAAGGGCCGGCCGGCCGCTCTCCCCAATGACGCGACGCGGCTACTACGGACTCCTTCGTCGACACCTCGAGCCGACATTCGGATCGGCCAAGCTACGCAAGATATCCGTCGAGCAAGTGCGGAAGTGGTACTCGGCCACCACGGCAGCGGCCGGCGCCGACCAGGCTGCCAAGGCGTACCGGCTCCTCCGGGCCATGATGAATACGGCGGTCGAGGACGACCGGATCGGCCGCAATCCGTGCAGGATCCGAGGTGGTGGGATCGAAGCAACGGCCGAGCGCCCGATGATCTCGACCTCGGTGGTCCTGGACCTGGCGGACGCCATCACCGAGGAGCTCCGGGCGCTGGTGCTCCTTGCCGGCTTCGGCGGCCTTCGCAGCGGCGAGCTGCTCGGGCTGAGGCGGCTCGATGTCGACGAGCTTCACGGAGTGGTCCACATCCGTCGACAAGTGCACGAGGTGGCGGGCAAGGCAAGGAGGCACGCCGGCCAGCAGGCCTCTGTTCGGGTCGTCACCGGGCCGAAGTCTGAGGCCGGCCTCCGCACCGTGGCCATCCCCAGGACTGTGATGGCCGCCCTCGCCGACCACCTGACGGGGCACACGGGCTCAGATCCGGATTCGCCCGTGTTCCCCAACAAGGCCGGCACCGAACCGCTGCGGCGGGCGGACCTCTCGAAGGCATGGAGGGCCGCCGTCCCGGACGCTCCGGCCGACCTCCACATCCATGATCTCCGCCACCATGCCGCCACCTCGATGGCTCGAATGCCGGGAGTGACCACGAAGGAGCTCATGGCCAGGACCGGGCACTCGTCGCCCCGGGCCGCCCTTATCTACCAGCACGCCACGGAGGAACGAGATCAGGCCGTGGCCGATTACCTCGATCAGCAGATCAACTCCGTCGAGAGGACCCAGAAGGTCACTCGCCTGTCGCGGACGTGATGCGCGCGGACCGATCTCTAAACCCGCGATCAGGTGAAGGCGGCATCGAGCGATCGCCGGGCGATATCCGGCCAGTCGCTCAATGCGGGGTTGTCGAGAAGTGTCGAGAGGTCGTTTGGAAGCGAAAATCCTTGCCAGCAGATGCCGAGGAGCACGTAGCAGACGGAGATGGTCTCCCGAAGCTCATCGATGACGAGTTCATATGCATTGGGTCGGTAGACGGGCCCGTTGCTTTCCCAAAAGTCGGCATTGTTGAACCCCGCCTGTGAGTGCGCGTACGCGCAGAGTCTCCGATACAAGGCGGCAAGCCAACCGGGGATATCGAGGTCCCCGAAAAGCCAGCTACCGCCAAGCCTTTCCTCGATATAGCGTCCGATGGAGCTCGCGCCGATCGCTCTCCGGGAATCACCAAAGCGCAGTTCGAGGTCCCCTTTGCGCCACAGAACAAAATCGTCGCCCCTGTCTGTCGCTGCCAGCGCTGCGGCATGTGTCATGGTCTCGAGCGCATTGCGAAGACACCCCAGCGCCTGTCGGTAATAGCCGTGGAGCGCATTGAACTCAAGCGCCTCGAACTCCTCGGCTGCGAGGAATGCCGGCTCGGGAGCATACGGTGCTCCATCGGGGTCGACAGGCGTCGCAAAAAGCCACTGTGCCGACACCTGGTGGAGCAGCTCCACTCGGCTCCCTTTCCAGTTCGTCGTACGGATCGCCACATCGTCCGAGAGGTGGACGAGATGGTCCCATGTCGCCTCAGGAATCAGGTCCGAAATCGGAGGATCATCGCCATCGGATAGGGCGAAGGCCGACGGTGCCAGCCAGACGCGTTCGCGCCGAAAGTCATCGTCGGCAAGGTGCTGATGGTCCTCGTCCCTGGTCACGACAGATCTCTCCTCCCGTCAGGCCTTCCATGCCTGTCGTCGCAATGTGACGCCGCGGGATGACCGCGGGATGGTTGGTCAGCAAACTCGGCGAATTGATCACATGGTCATGACCGCTGACCTGGTCTCTTCCACTGGAGGCGGCGGGCGGAATCGAACCGCCGTACGGGGCTTTGCAGGCCCCTGCCTAAACCACTCGGCCACGCCGCCATGGTGCTCGGTGATCCTACCCTCCCAGGTCACCGGTGATTCCACCCGCCGAGAATCTCTCGCTCATTTTCGAGCGTGCCACTCACTGTGGCACGACAGTGGCACGAGATTTCAGTCGCCTTTCTGTGACTTGAAGCCTTCAGATCGATGGCTATGGCCAGGTCGAATTTCCAATAGATGTAGGGTCGGGCGCTGGCGCGGTTGCGGCTGATCGATCGGCTGGGCCCCGACCAGGTCATCGTGGAGGCGTTTCTCAGCCACCGACCCGGAGCCCGCAGATGGCCGATCGGGCCACCCCGTTTCCAGCGCCCGCCACCTCGAACCGTGCATGCGGTTCTCTCGCACACGGCTCACCGACGCCGTTCACCGCCGGCATTCGATCTCCCCCGCCAGTCCCGAAAGGGCCTGGGGGCAATGACGGTCCCGGACAGCGTGATGAGACCCAGTTGGTTGGGAGACTGGAAGGCAACGACCGACCAGCCATATCGCCGGGAGCGGTGGTGGCGTTTGGCCACCTGAAGCGCCAGGCGTTCCAACGCATGGTTCCGCACCTTCTCGAAGTGTCGGGTCGAGTTCCCGTATCGGAAGTACCCGGCCCAGCCACGGAGGACTTGGTTGAGGTCCTCCACGATCACTTCAATCGGCACCCGGAGGCGTCGCCGGGGCGTGAGCTCACGCACTCGGCTGCGGACCCTCTGCATCGCTTTGTCCGACGGCCAGCGGGCGAGGAACATCACCTGTCGAGCGTGTTGAGATTGAGCCCGCACCCAGCGGTGGTGGAAGCCGAGGAAATCGAATCCCTCGCCCCCCTCCTCCAGGTGGACAATCCGGGTCTTGGAAGCCTTCGGCTCCAGACCGAGATCGGCCAGCAGATCGGTGAGCAGCCCGAGGGCATGCTCCGCCTGCTGGCGGGTCGCACACATCACCACCAGATCGTCGGCGTAACGCACCAGTTTCCCCACGCCCCGCGTCTTCCACGCCCGGTCGAGCCGGTTCAGGTAGACGTTGCAGAGCAACGGGGATACCACCCCACCTTGGGCGTGCCGGTATCGGCACGGTGCACCACTCCGTCGTCCATCACCCCGGCGGCCAGCATGACCCGCAGGAGTTTCAGGATCTGGCGATCGCAGATCCGTTCTTCAACCGTATGCATCAACCGGTCGTGCGGGATCGCCTCGAAACACGAGGCGATATCCGTTTCGACCACCCATCGGCGTCCCCGCCAGGCCTCGTCAATGAGAACCTGGAGGGCATCGTGGGCCGAGCGCTTGGGTCGGAACCCATAGCTACACGGCTCGAAGTCAGCCTCGAAGACCGGCTCGATCACCGTCTTCACTGCTGCCTGCACGATGCGGTCACGGATTGCGGGAATCGACAACGGCCGCCGCTCGATCGAGCCGGGTTTGGGAATCCACACCCGGCGGGCCGTCCGTGGCCACGAGAAAGTCCCCGGTTGTGGCCATCTGAGGTCCCCGCTGGTGGCCACGAAAGTCCCCGCCTTTGGCCACGAGAAGTCCCCACCCCTCACTGAGGTATCCACCTGAGAAGTCCCCTGACCGGTGACGGTTGCGGTGCAAACCAGCATCCGCCCCCGACCAAGGGACACCTCTATGAAATCAGTGAGGGAACACATGGACATGCATGCCGCCTACCGAGAGGTGGGCTCCTACCGGGCCGCAGCCGAGATCTGCGGGACCACGCCGAAGACCGTGAAGCGATCGGTCGAGGCAGCCAAGAGAGCCGACACCGGGCCCGTCCCGGGCGAGGTCTGCCACAACTACGACGGGGTGAGTGACCTCGTGGCCGAGAGCGTGGCCCGCACCAAGGGCAGGATCACGGCCAAGCGGTTGTTGCCGGTGGCGAGAGCCGCCGACTACGTCGGTTCGTCTCGAAACTTCCGCCGGCTGGTGGCCGAGGCGAAGGAGCAATGGCGGTCGAAGAACCACCGCGGGAGACGACCGGGCATCTGGTCCCCGGGCGACATGGTGGTCTTCGACTGGGGGGAGATCGGACCGCTGTTCGTGTTCTGTGCGGTCGTGGCCTGGAGCCGGTTCCGCTTCGTCTCTTTCAGCGACAACCTCGGCGCCGAGGCCACCATGGGGGCTCTGGCCGAGTGCTTCGAGACGATCGGCGGTGTACCCAAGACCGCGCTCACCGATCGGATGGGCTGTCTGAAGGGCGGGACGGTCGCCGGGCTCGTCATCCCGACGCCGGCCTACGTGCGCTTTTCCACCCACTACGGGTTCCGGCCCGACTTCTGTGAGGGGGCAGACCCCGAGAGCAAAGGCCTGTCCGAGAACCTGGTGGGCTACGTGAAGTCCGACCTCATGATCCCCGAAGCGCTGTCGGTCACCGATCTGGCCGGTGCCAATGCCAAAGCCAGGCTCTGGTGCGCTGAGGTGAACGGTGTCGTCCACTCGGAGATCTGTGCCGTCCCCTGTGAACGGTTGGAAGCCGAGCGCGAGCTGTTCAGCGACCTTCCCTCCCTGCGGGCCCAGATCGGCAGGATCGTCACCCGCAAGGTGGACAAGCTGAGCTGTGTCCGGTTCGGCTCGGCCCGCTACTCGGTGCCGAACGACCACATCGGCAAAGAGGTCAGCCTGCGGATCAGAGACGGAGTGATCCAGGTGGTGTTCCTGGGCGAGATCGTCGCCGAGCATCTGGTCGTTTCCCCTGGTGAGACCTCCATCAACGACGACCACTACGGAGGACCACGACCGATGCCACGCCGCCTGGTCCGACCGAGGAGCACCGCCGAGAAGACGTTCTGTGCCCTCGGCGAGGTGGCCGACGCCTTCATCAAGGGAGCAGCCGCCCAGGGCATGACCGGTCTCGCCCGGGACCTGGAGGAGCTCTCCACCCTGGAGGCCATCCACGGCCGGAAGGTGGTCATCTGTGCCCTCGAACGGGCGGTCGCCTTCGGGCGGTTCCGCTCGGCCGACGTGGTCTCCATCCTCAACTCCGGCGCCGGTGTGCCCAGGCCGACGAGGCCCGGTGAAGCCCTCATCGTCGAGTTGCCGACGGTGCCGGTGCGATCGCTGTCGGACTACGCCATCGGGGGTGGGTCATGACCGCAACCCCACCGCCGTTGGCCCCCGATCTCGAGGCCGGTCTGCGCCGGCTGCGGCTGTCCGCCATCCGGGCGTTGTCACCGGAGTTGTTGGTGACGGCCAAGACCCAACGGTGGAAGCCCGAGGAGTTCCTCCGCACACTGATCGAAGCCGAGATCGACTCCCGGGATCTGTCCAACGCCCGGGCCCGCATGAAGGTGGCCGCCTTCCCGGTGAGGAAGACCCTGGAGGAGTTCGACGTCTCCGCCTCGTCGGTCAAACAGCAGACCTTCGACTACCTGGCCAGCCTCGAGTGGGTCCGGGCCAAGGAGAACCTCTGTCTGGTCGGACCGGCCGGAACGGGCAAGAGCCACCTCCTCGTCGCCCTCGGACATCAGGCCGTCGATGCCGGATATCGGGTCCGCTACTTCACCGCCACCGAGCTGGTCGAGACGCTCTACCGGTCACTGGCCGACAACTCGGTGGGCAAGGTGATCACCCAGATCCTCAAAGCGGACCTGATCCTCATCGACGAGATCGGGTTCGCTCCGATGGACGGAACCGGAGCCGAGTTGTTCTTCCGTCTGGTGGCTGCCGCCTATGAACGCAGGTCGCTCGGCATCGGGTCGCACTGGCCCTTCGAGGACTGGGGCAAGTTCCTCCCCGAGCACACCACCGCGGTCAGTCTGCTCGACCGGCTGCTCCATCACAGCGTCACCGTGGTCACCGCCGGGGAGTCATTCCGAATGAAGGAAGCGCGCCAGAAAGGAGACCGACCTACGCTGGGCTAGAACAGAACATCCGCTCTGAGGGGTGGGGACTTCTCGTGGCCAAAAGCGGGGACTGAGATCTGGCCACGGACAGCGGGCCGGCAGTGGCCGATAGCAATGATCCCGAAGCTCCGCAGCCAACTCATCGAGGAGTCGGGTCACCCCGTACTCCTCGATGTCGTCGATGGTCCTGCGGTCGATGCCAGGAGCGCCGTAGTTTTGACGCACCTGGAACCATCCACGCTCCAAGACATCCCTGCGATGGACCTTGTCATAGAGCGCATGGAACCGTCGTCCGGGGTCGGCCTTGGCCGTCCGGTAGAGCGTTCGTTGCAGACTTTGGACTTTGTTCAACTCGGCGGGACTAGCCACGAAGGCACTCACCAGCCCTTTCCTGTTTCGAAACGCACCGACGAAGTAGCGGCCCTTCCCTCACCGGCGGTTGTGTTGTCCGCTCGGCTCGATCGGTACTACGACCGCCTCCGACGCCCACCCGGCTCGATGCCCACTTCCCGGCGTAACGGTTATAGGGCTCGACGCTCCGATGGTTCGTTTCGCAGACCATCGGGCCGGGGAGGGCCTCTCCAGTTCCCGTCGCCACCTTCTGTACGTTCCACGCCCCATACGCCGGGGAGTTCTTGGCGGCTGCACCTCCAGGGTCTTCACCGCTTCCATGGCCTTCACCCCGAATTCCCGGGCTCGGCTCTCCCTGTCCCCCGCCCGAAAGCAGGGCCTCTAACGACGCGGCAGGCTTCGCTTGATGCTGCGGACCGCACATTTGCTTCCCCCAAAGGGGCTTTCGACGCTGGGCTTCGACCCGGGCCGTTTCCAGACCGAGCCGCCAGCCTGCTACCGGGCCTCCTGGTAGCTACCCGGACCGGACTTGCACCGGCAGGCGACGACGAGCTTCTCGTTGTCAGATCTGCTCTATCGCATCACCTCCAACTGTCTGGACGCACAAATGGTTGAGGCTACAACGACGTCGGTGCCGAGAAATGCAGGGTCGGGTCTGGCCTCATCTACATGACGGGTTCCATCAATTCCTCTAAATGAGGGCCCCTTCTGTGCACAGATCTAGCGTTCTGAACTGGGCCTATATCGACATACACAGTTCGGCACCGGGAAACTATCGGCTCCCCCATTTCAAGCCGCTACAAGCGATCTGAGAGGCCTTAGAATAGCCTCCGAGCACATTCGGACACGGACACTCATGTCCGCACACCCCGATAAAACCACCTCCTCCGCTGACAGCCGATGTCAACTTCGAGATCAACACGGGTGACTGCTTCCCCCGGTCCAGCGGACAGGTTGGTTGTGTTGATCATGCCGCAGCTGCGGCGGGTGGCTGGGCTCGTTCGCAGTCGAGGAGGCTGAGCATTCCGCAGTAGGAGTGCCGCCTCGGCGAGAGCGGCGACTCGCTGTCTTGTAGCTAATTGTGCCGATGAGTGATTGGTTGTCGCATTTCGTGCGAAGGGAATTCGCCTCGCACTGCCCTCCCAGCTCTGCTCCAGCTTGAGATCAGGATCCATAAGAAGATCTGACGCCTTGATGATCGAAGAACTCATCCGCCAGGACTTCCTACGGCTGGTATCCCGATGAGAGAACCCACCAACATCCTACGAACATCCCGATGGCGACCATGACGCCAACGACTGTCGCCGTCATCGGAAGGGTTGCTCCGCCAGAGCCGTCGCTCGACCTGAGGACTACCTGAGCGGCGATCCCAAGCCCGATGGACACTCCGACCAGAACCCCGGCGAGGCTCACAATAGCCATGTCAAACGTCGATCCCGGCAGCACCATCCACACTACGAAGCCAATCGCTGCCAAGACTGCCAACAATACGCCGCCCATGGCCAGGCGATTCTCTGTCTCTACGGCTCTTGCTGGCGAGTAGACGCTCATAGGACCCTCCTTGCTCTCTAGTTACACTCTGAGACCAGACCTGAAGCTGAGATAGGGTCCAAGGTCCCTTCTGTCCTGGCCCTTGTCGATCAGTGAAGCGCCGGGCAACTCCTCGATCTCGGCGACATTCGCTCGTAACCTGCCAGCCAACTCCGATGATCCCTGACACGGGACATTGCCCAAGGGAGTGGAATTCGTAAGGGGTGTGCTCTCAGGCATCCCCAAGGTCACGGGTAGCTTCCCGATCACGATCGATACAACGAACTCGCTCGACCCGTCAACCCGGTCCTTCCTCCTCCATGTGGTGCCAACTTGATCACAACTAGCTCACCGCCTACGGCTTGGATCGTAGATTCGGGTTCGTGATTCAGCCTCCGTCCTCCAGTACCCATTTCTGAAATGCTTATGGACAAGCCGTCAGGACCCGTTTGGAGCGACGCCGTCGAACCGGCAGCCTGGATAGCTGACCGACTCTCCGACTTCGGGACCACCGTGACCTCAATCGCGCCTTCGGGATTCGAGTTGTATACCCGGATGCCGCATCCCGTCGAAACGCCAGAACATGGTGACAAGCTCGTTCGGTGGAAAGAGGTCGAATCGGCAATGGCATCAGCATGTCTGGCAGATTCGGGCCAGACTCCAAACTTGGGGTGGCCTGAAGATAGATCCTGGTTCGTGGCCAGCGACATCGACCTGGCTTGGACCTACGTCCGTGGAGCGGAAGCCTTGATCGAGGCGCTCGTTTCAGATGACCGCATCGAGGCGATTCCTGCCGATCCCTACGATGTGCCCTGCCACATAGAGGATTGGTTGAAGGGCGTGGTCGAAAGGGCTGCCGACGAACTCCTAGTCGAGAGTGGGATGACAACGATCAGAACTCTTCGAGGGACCGTTCCAGCATCGTTTGACCGACCAAACAGATTTCGAGCCGGTGAGTTGCGCGCCAAGACCACGTCCGGTTGGGGAGGCGGTTTCGGGCAGGTACCCCTACGCTTGCATGATTCGAGGTGATTCGCACGAGCATCAAGTTTCAGCTCACGAATGCGTTGCTTCAACCCGTAGGCGGGTAATGGCAGGATCACCAGCGATCGGGCATTTGCCAAACGGGCTTTGCAGGCCCCTGTCTACACCACTCGTCCACGCCGCCATGGTGCCCGGTGATCACACCCTCCCCGTCAAGATGCTTGAATCTTTCAATGCGGATAGGAATGATCGCCCCACCTTGGACCCCCATCCCCCCGCTCCTCTACGGTGGTATCGAGCTGGTGGTCGACCAACTGGCCCGTGGGCTTCAGGACGCGGGCCACGAGGTGCTCCTCTTCGCCACCGGCGACTCGACGTGCCCGGTCCCCCGACAGTGGGTCCTCCCCGCCGCAGAAGGCACGAGGATAGGAATGGTCGTTCCGGAGATCCGCCACGTCATCCACGCCTATGAGGCGGTCCGCCACTGCGACGTCGTCCACGACCACACGATGATGGGACCCTTCTACTCCGAGCGGTTTCCCGACCTGCCGGTGGCCACCACCATCCATGGTCCGTTCAACGAGGAGCTGACCGATCTCTATCGGGCCAATGCGGACCGTGTGCCGATCATCGCCATCTCCCATGCCCAGCGACGGGCCGCGCCGCAGATCCCCATCTCCAAGGTCATCCACCACGGTGTGGACGCGTCGAGCTTCCCCGTGGGAGACGGCTCTGGTGACGCTGAAGGACCGTACGTGCTGTTCCTCGGCCGGATGTCGGCCGACAAGGGGGCCGACCGGGCCATCGGGGCAGCCCGTAAGGCGGGCATCCGGATCTACCTCGCGGCCAAGATGCGTGAGCCCTGGGAGATGCACTACTTCTCGGAGCATGTCGAGCCATTGCTCGGGGACGATGCGCACTATCTCGGCGAGGTGTCCCATGAGCGGAAGCTCGAACTGTTGTCCGGGGCCTCGGCCCTTCTGTTCCCCATCCGTTGGAACGAGCCTTTCGGCATGGTCATGATCGAAGCGATGGCCTGCGGCACGCCGGTGCTGGCCTTTACCGAAGGGGCTGCACCCGAGGTGGTCGACGACGGGCGTACGGGCTTCCTCTGTGCGGACGAGGAGGAGATGGTGGCGGCCATCGGCCGACTGGGCGAGCTCAACCGTTCCGACTGCCGACTGGCCGTCGAGGGCTACTTCTCGACCGACCGGATGGTGGCGGAGCACATCGAGCTCTTCGAGTCGATGATCGCCTGACCTCGGCCGGTTCCGCGGACGAGCCGCGATGCCGGCCGCCCGGATCACGATCGGCGGCGGAACACCAGCTTGGCCACGATGGCGATGAGAGCCACGACGATCACGAGTTTGACGAAGAACCAGATGATTCCCGCCACGAAATGCGAGAACCGCGAAGGCGACGAAGAGCGCGATCAGCCCTCCGCCGACGATCAGGACCCCGTCGAACAGGCTCAGCCCCCTGTGCTCCTCGCCCCGTTGCTCGATCTGCTGTCCTTTGGCCACGCATCCAGGGTAATCGATACCCGCCGGCTGGGGGACGCGGGCGGACGGTTCGGAAAGACCGGCCGTTCCGAGGTGGTCGGTGGTACGGTCCGCCCGTGTCCCTGCGCGCCATGCGCCAAGCGCTCATCGAACGCGACGACCTGCATGGGGATGCCTTCTGCCACGCCTACGCCCGGGCCGCCGACGAGTGGTTGACGGGGCTGTTCGACCAGGCCGCCGGCTCCGAGGCCCGGGGAATAGCGCTGGTGGCCGTGGGGGGCTACGGGCGGGGCGAGCTGTGCCCGTTCAGCGATCTCGACGTCGTGCTCGTCCACCGGGGCAAGCCCGACGTCTCGGCCACGGCCGACAAGATCTGGTACCCGGTGTGGGACGAAGGGATCTCACTCGACCACAGCGTCCGGCGGCCGGCCGAAGCCCTCGACCTGGCCGGCGCAGACCTGCGGGTGGCGCTGGGCCTGCTTGACGGAAGGGTCATCTGCGGTGATGCCAAGGTGGCCGAGCCGATGCTCGAGGGCGCCCGCGACCGATGGGCGAAGCAGAAGCCACCGTGGCTCGGGGTGCTCGCCGACCTAGTCATCGAGCGGCACCGTTCGTACGGGGATGTCGGGTTCCTGCTGGAGCCCGATCTCAAGGAGGCCCACGGCGGCCTGCGGGATGTCGCCGCACTGACCGCTCTGATGCAGGCCGTTCCGGTACTGGCCGACTACGTGGACACCGTCGCCATCGACGACGCCCGGGCGGCGTTGACGTCGATCCGGGTCGAGCTGCACCGCAGGGCCGGTCGGGAGCAGAACAAGTTGCTCCTCCAGGAACAGGACCAGGTGGCCCGCGCCCTCGGTGCGGCCGATTCGGACGCGCTGATGCTGACTGTGGCAACCGCCGGGCGCACCGTGGCCTGGGAAGGTGACGACGCCTGGCGCCGCCGGGGGGCGTGGTCCCGCCAGCAGGGCACCCCCCGGGGTTTCCTCCGGTCCAGAGGCCGGAGGGAACCGAAGCCCGGCCCGGACGGTCCCGTGGCCGCCGTCCCCGGCGACCCCGACATCGGGGTGACCGACGACGAAGTGGTGCTGACCGACCGGGCGGACGCCGGAGGCGACCCGTCTCTCTCGCTCCGCCTGGCCGCGGTGAGCGCAGAGCGCAATCTGCCCATCGCCCGGGAGGCGCTCAACCTGCTCGGCCGGAAAGCGCCGGTTCCGGCAATTCCCTGGTCCGACAGATCTCCGCGCCACCCTGGTGCGGGTCCTGGCCACCGGGCCTGCCGCCATCCCCGCCCTCGAGGCCCTCGACCAACGGAGGTTGCTCGAGCGGTACCTGCCCGAATGGGCCGCCGTGCGCAACAAGCCTCAGCGCAATCCCTACCACCGGTTCACGGTGGACCGGCACCTCCTGGAGGCGACCGCCAACGCCGCCACGCTGGCCCACCGGGTCAGCCGGGCGGACCTCCTCCTGATCGGAACCCTCCTCCACGACATCGGCAAGGGCTTTCCCGGCGATCACACCGAGGTGGGAATGACCGTGGTCCGCGAGATCGCCGTTCGGCTGGGGTTCCCGCCCGACGACGTCAACACGTTGGTCACCCTGGTCAGGCTGCATCTGCTCCTCCCCGACAGCGCCACCCGCCGGGATCTCGACGATCCGGCCACCGCCGAGCGGGTGGCGGACGAGGTGGGCAACCGGACGACCCTCGATCTGTTGGCCGCGCTGGTCGAGGCCGACAGTCTCGCCACGGGCCCGTCGGCGTGGGGATCGTGGAAAGCAGGACTGGTGGCCGATCTGGTCGAAAAGACCAGCCGCCTGCTGGCCGGAGAACCGGTGGCCCCCCCGACCCCGTGGATCACCGACGAGATCCGGATGATCATGGAAACGGTCCGCACCCACGGAGTGCCCGCCCTGTCCGTCGACGATCCGACCGTCATGGTGGTGGCGGCCGATCGGTCGGGACTGCTGGCCGAGGTCACCGGGGTGTTGGCCCTCCACGGCCTCAACGTCCGTTCGGCCGTCGTCGCCGGTGAGGACGGGGTCGCGGTCGAGATCTTCACCGTCGAGCCGTCGAAGGGGCGCTGGCCCTCGGCGGCCCGCCTGGCCGACGACCTGGCCGCCATCATGGCGGGAACCCTGTCCGTCGAGGCCCAGCTGGCCGAGCGGGCCCGCACCTACCGGAGCGAGCGGCGGGTGATCACGCCCAACCTCGTCTCCACCGAGGTCACCGTGGACAACAACGCCTCGGCCACCGCCACGGTGGTGGAGGTCCGGGCCGAAGACGTGGTCGGCCAACTCCACCGGATCACCCAGGCGCTGGTCGAGTGCGACCTCGACGTGACGTCGGCCAAGGTCTCCACCTTCGGATCAGCGGTGGTGGATGCCTTCTATGTACGCGGCCCGGACGGCGACAAGCTCACCGACGCCGGCCTGATCGGAAAACTCGAGCGGACGATCGAGGCTCGGGTGGCCGAGCACCAGGAAGGCTGAGCCGCAGGGTCGGGAGAGCTGCGACGGGGTGGTGTCGGGATCGTGCCGGCGGCTGGTAGATTTCTCTGTCGAGGAGAAAATGTCCGGAGCCCACTCACTCAAGAGGCGTTCGCGCCCAAAAACGCCCTCCGCGGGACACCGGGGATGGGTAATCGCCATCACCCTGGTGTCGGTAGCCGTCGTGGGCGTCGTCGGTGCCGCGGTGGCCGTCCGGGGGGATTCCGACCGGGCCGTCGCCTCTCCGACCTCGTCTCTTGCGGCCGAAATCGGTGTGACGACCCACCGGGGTCCGTTCCGCGTGATTTCGGAGACCCCCGTCAGCGGGACGACCCAGGTGCCGAGCGACGCAACCATCTCCGTGCGGTTCTCCGAGCCCCTCGGCGCCCACTCCCCCGCTCCGTCACTGACCCCCGCCGTCGCCGGGGACTGGCAGGTGGTCACCCCGGACACCTATGCGTTCGTGGCCACCGCGCCCCTGGTCCCGTCGGCGACCGAGACGGTGACCGTGCCGGGCGGTGCCGGAGGGGTGACGAGCGCGACGGGGCGGAACCTGGCCACGGGCATCACCTTCCAGTTCACGGTGGCCGAGGGCAGCACGCTCCGGCTCCAGCAGCTGCTGGCCCAGCTCGGGTACCTTCCGGTCTCCTTCACGCCGGCCGGTCCACTGTCTGCGCCACAGGAGGCGGCCCAGCCCCAGCCTGGTTCGTTCGGCTGGCGGTGGAGTGAGCCGGGCTCGTTGACCAGCTTGTGGAGCACGGGCTCGGGGAACGTCATCACCACGGGAGCAGTCATGGCGTTCGAATCTCAGCACAACATGAAGACCGACGGGGTGGCCGGACCGGCCGTCTGGCAGCAGCTCCTGGCCGATGCGACCGCGGGGACGATGGACCCGGACCCCTACAACTACGTATCTGTGACCGAATCCCTGCCCGAGACGGCCACCGTCTACAGCAACGGAAACGATGTCTACTCCACCCTGGCCAACACCGGAGTCCCCGCCGCCGCCACGGCAACGGGCACCTACCCCGTCTACGAGCGCTTCGTGGTCACCACCATGAAGGGCACCAATCCGGACGGATCGCACTACTCGGATCCGGGCATCCCGTGGGTCAGCTACTTCAACGGTGGCGACGCACTGCACGGTTTCGACCGAGCCAGCTACGGCTTCCCGCAGAGCGACGGATGCGTGGAAATGCCTCCGGCCAACGCTGCCGTCGTCTTCCCGCTCACACCGATCGGGACACTGGTCACCGTCTCCTGACCGCGACCCACCCGGGCCGAACGCTCACGCTCAGCTCGGAGGGCTCGCCGACGGGAACCGGGGAGATCGCCGCTCGCGGATGGCCTCCACCCCCTCTTTGGCATCGGGCCCGAGGAAACCCAGCATCTCCAGGGCCAACGATTCTCCGAACGCGGGCGAGGCCGACTTGAGCCACTGGTTGAGGGCCCGCTTTGTCCACTGGACCGCGGTGCGGCTCCCCATGGCCAGACGGCCGGCGACGGCCAGTGCCTCGGTAAGCACATCCTCATCCGGCACGCACCGGGTCACCAGGCCGATGCGCTCGGCTTCCGTGCCCGTGACGAAGTCGGCCGTCATGAGGTAGTACTTCGCCTTGGCCATCCCGCACAGGAGCGGCCAGATCAACGCGGCGTGATCACCTGCGGCCACACCCAACCGGGCATGGCCGTCCGAGAGGCGGGCCGACTCGCCGATGATGCTCACGTCGGCCAGCAGGGCGACAGCCAACCCCGCCCCGACGGCCACCCCGTTGATGGCCGACACGATCGGCTTCACGGACGCCAGGATCTCCTCGACCACGGCATTGGCATCCCGCCACTGCTCGACGACGGCGGCATGGTCGCTGGTCATCCTCTCGACCATGGCCAGGTCGCCACCGGCCGAGAAGGCCCGGCCGGCCCCGGTGATCACCGACACCGCCACCGAGTCGTCGGCGTCCACCACCGCCCAGACCTCCGAGAGCTCGCGGTGCAACCGCTCGTCGGCCGCGTTGAGCACCTCCGGGCGGTCGATCGTGATCAACAGCACACCCGTGTCGGGTCGCTCGAACCTCAGGTTCCCGAAGTCCTCGTAGGACGAGTAGACCTCGGGTGGCGGCGCTTCGTTCATCGCTCGAACAGGGGGTGGTCGAGTCCGAGCTCGACAAGCGAGTGATCGGGCTGGACGGGCTCGGCCACCGAATCCGCCGCTCCGTCGACCTTGAACACATAGATGTTCCAGTAGGGGGCCAGGTCTCCCGGCTCGATGTCGGCGTACAGCCGCCGCTCGACGTCGGGGCAGCGGGTAAATCCCACCAGCTCGAACTGCCGGGTCCACCAGTCGAAGGAGGCGATGGTCAGGTGGCCCTCGACCAGTTGGCCCTCGGCGTCCACGGCGAGGTCCGGCTCGGGGACCGGTCCGAGGTAGTCGGCACCGAGCCGGCGGTAGTGCTCGACCCGCTCGGGCCGCACCTTGCCCTCGAAGTGCCCGTCCGGCCCCGACACATTGGGTCCGAAGGAGGGGATGGTGGCGTAGAGGTAGGCGCCGCACACCCGGCGAAGTTCGGTGAGGGCACCTGCCACCCGATCGGGCGGCAGGTGCTCGAGGATCTCAAGGGCGGTCACCAGTTCGAAGGCCCCGTCCGCCCACGGGAGGCCGGCGAACAGGTTGGCCACCCGGATGTGACCCACCGCCCCGGGCGTGGCGTGGTCGACGGCGAACCGGCTGACGTCGCATCCCTCTGCGTCGATGCCCCGCTCCCGCAACACCTCGACCAGGAACCCGGTGGCACAGCCGACATCGAGGGAATTCGACACCTGGAAGTTCCGCCACAGGAGCCATCCGGCGATGTCTGCATTGGAGGCGGTCCGGTCGTAGCGCGGCGTACCCCGATCGTCCGGCACGATCTCCCGAAGCGTCACGCCCTTCACCGAAGTAGCTGCCCCCGTAGGTGTCGGCGATGCCCGCCTGTCTGGCCTGGGCGAGAGCCAGGCCGCGATCGGCGGCTCCGGTCAGTTCGCGTCCGGTGACCGCCATCACCCGCCGGCCTCCGGAGTACCGGCTGGCCACGTCGACGAGGGCGCGTCGCACGATGTCGATGGCCGGTTTCCATCGGGTGCTCGGCATGGATGCGAGATTAGCCGTGGCCGCCCGGACCGCCCTCGGCCAGGCACCGGCGTTCGGATCCTCTCGGGCGGCTGCGGAGTCGGCCGGAATTTCACTGAAATACCACTTTAGGTGTGGAGATATTCACTCAATGCGGTTAAGGTGGCCAGAGAGGTCTCGATCGAAGGACACAGAGATGGTCAGGAGACGTGGGTCCTCAGGAGGATCGGCAATGGAAAGCCAACGGGCAACGGTGGACCTGACGGTGGATCGACTCACGATGCCGGGCAGCTCTGCCGATCCAGTGGAGTACCGGACCGACCCGACCATGTCACGGCTGTCCACCTCCCCACCCGGCGAGGGAACGGGCACCATGAGACGGGTCGAACGTTCCGACGAGGCGCCGGCCGCGTCGCTGGTCGGCTCCCTGTCGGTATTCGCCCTCTCCGACATCCTCTCGATGCTCTCCTCCACCGCTCAGACAGGCGAGGTCCAGGTGGTCGGCGAGAAGGTGGACGGGCGGGTCTGGCTCGACCGGGGCGAGCTCTCGGGCGCCCACGTGGGAACGGCGTCGACCATCGGGGAGGCCGTCTTCGAACTGGCCTGCCTGACCGAGGGTTGGTTCTACTTCACCTCCGGGCCTGCGTCCTCAAACGGCCAGTCACCTGTCCCGGTCGATGTGGTCCTGAGCGAGGTCGGCCCTCAGGTGGACGAGTGGAGGGCGCTCCAAAAGGCGGTCCCGATCGAAGCCGTCGTCACCTTGTGCCCGGATCCGCCCGGTGAGGATGTCCAGATCCGCAGCGACCAGTGGCGGGTGCTGACCACGATCGGCAGCAACGGCAACACGGTCAAGTCGGTCCTCGACAGGATCGGCGGCGATCAGATCGTCGGCCTCCGCACCCTCCGGGACCTCTACACGGCCCACCTCGTCGAGTTGGACGGAGGCCCGGCCGTGGACGGGGCACGATCGTACGGGATCACCTCGGGCAACGGTCTGGCCGCCGACCGGGAGGAGTTCGGCACCGCTGACCGGGCGCCGTTCCCGCCTCCACCCGGAGCCGGTTCATCGGCCCCCGACCGTGGCGAGCCGTTCGGCGGCCTGGCCGAAGTGGCGATGATGCCACCCCCCATCGCCGGGGATCCCTGGGGTCCGAGCACCACGCCGACCGACGGGGACGACGACGGAGCGGCCTGAGCCGCCGGCCGCCGTGCCGCTCGGTCAGGCCTCCGTGTTCGGTGTGGTGAACGTGCAGTTGCCTAGTTGATGGCAGTGGTGGTCCACCGCCACCGCCACGGCAATGAACAGCGCCATCGCCAACACACCGGCGATGCCGATGATGATGCCGGCCAGGGCCAGGCCCGTCCCCCGTTGGCCGTCACCGGATCGTTTGATCTGTGAGCGGGCGACGAACCCGAAGATGACGGCCAACACCCCTCCCAATCCGAACATCCACAGGAGCGAGCACACCAGCGAGGCAACGGCCAGGCCGTTTGTCTTCGCCGGGGGAACGTAACCGTAGGCGGAGTACCCGGGCTGGTAGCCGTAGCCCGGAGCCACGGGCGGCGGGCCGTAGGTCGAGGCCGATGGCGATTGGCCGTAACCGGATTGGCCGTAACGGGGGGAGAACGGTGGCGGTCCGTAGGTGGGCGCCGATGACGGGTACCACGCGGCGTCGGAGGGCGAGGAGCCGGGCCCGCCCGGGAGCCCGCCGTCGAGGACCGCCGCGGGGACGGTCGGGCCGGAGGCCGGATCCACCGTCGGTACAGAACCGGGGGGCGCGGTGGGGCCGGAGGCAGGGTAGGCCGGGGTCACCGGCAGCGGGCCGGGCACCTGGTCGGGCGAGTACCACTTCCCGTCCGAGGCCAGCCACCAACCCGGTCCTTGCCGCACGTCGCTCACGGGAGCTCCTCCGTCGGGTCCTGCGCTCGACGCTACTCGGCCGGGTCGGGATTCAAGAGGACTGGCGGGCGGCGCCCAGCCGTGCCGCGAGGGCCCGAAAGGCACGACCGCGGTGGGAGACCCGGTGCTTCTCCTCTGCGCTCATCTGGGCGAATGTCCGGCCCTCGAAGCCGTCGGGGGCAAAGACCGGGTCATATCCGAAACCCGATCGGCCGACCGCCTCGGGGGTGATCTCGCCGGTGACCTCGCCGGCCTCCCACACGTCGCTGCCATCGGGGTAGGCCACCATGGCCACGCAACGGAACTTCGCACGCCGCTGATCGGGTGAGCCGGCCCCGACCCTGTCCAGCTCGGCAAGCAGCTTGGCCACGTTGTCGGCATAGGTCGCGTGTTCACCGGAGTACCGGGACGAGTACACCCCGGGAGCCCCGCCCAATGCCTCGACCTCGAGTCCGGTGTCGTCGGAGACCGCGGGCAGCCCGGTGGCCTCGACCAATGCACGGGCCTTGAGCCTGGCGTTGTCGACCAGTGTGTCGCCGGTCTCTTCGACGTCGGGAACAGACGACGGCCTCGGGCAGCAGCACCAGACCCGGCACTTCAGAGAGGATCGCCGAGATCTCAGCCGCCTTGTCGGGATTGGCGCTGGCCAGCACCAGCCGGAGCCCCCCGGTCACCGGGGTGCGGGCGGATCGGACAGCGATTCGGTCTGCAGATCGAGGAGTTGGGCGATGCCGTGCTCGGCCAGGCTGAGCATCTCGTCGAGCTCCCCTTTGGTGAAGGGCATGCCCTCGGCCGTTCCCTGAACCTCGATGAACCGGCCCGACGACGTCATCACCACGTTCATGTCCACCTCGGCCCGGCTGTCCTCCTCGTAGGGCAGGTCGAGCATGCACACACCGTCGACGACACCGACCGAGACCGCGGCCACCGCCTCCGACAGCGGATTGGCCCGGAGCGTGCCCTTTTGGACCAGCCGGGTGAACGCGTCGTGGAGGGCGACGTAGGCGCCGCAGATCGACGCCGTGCGGGTCCCGCCGTCGGCTTGGAGGACATCGCAGTCCACGGTCACCTGGATCTCACCCAGCACGACCATGTCGCACACCGATCGCAGGGATCGCCCGATCAGCCGCTGGATCTCCTGGGTACGCCCCGACTGCTTGCCCTTGGCTGCTTCGCGGGTGACCCGCTCACCCGTCGACCCGGGCAGCAGCGAGTACTCCGCCGTGACCCAACCCTTGCCGCTCCCCCGCATCCACGGTGGGACCCGCTCCTCGACCGAAGCGGTGCACAGGACCCGGGTGCGTCCCATCGACACCAGTACCGACCCGGGAGCGAACACGGTGAAATCGCGCTCGAAGGAGGCGGGTCGTAGCTCGTCGGTGGCCCGTCCATCGGCCCGTCCGGTGACCCGACGGGCAATCGTTCCTCCACTCACAGTACGAATTCCTTTCCGATGACCGCCTGCTCGACGGGACCCCCGAATGCGGCCTCGGCCTCCGAGGCGACCGCCGCCTGACCGATGCGTCGGCCACCTGTGGGTGATCACCAGGCGCTTGGCCCCGGCCTTCCGGGCCTGTGCACCGGCCTGGCGTCCACTCATGTGATCGGCGGTCCCTTCGTGCTCGAACGTGTAGGTGGCCTCGGACAGCAGGAGGTCGAGATCGGCCCCGAGCTCGGCCAGCGAGAAGCCGGGACCCGTGTCGGCAGAGTACCCCAGCGCCCGGCCACCGCCGTCGACGCGGACGGCCAGGGTCTCGAAGGTGTGGTCCGTCCGGTGGAAGGTGCAGGCCAGGGCTCCGATGGCCACGGTGTCCCCGCCGGTCACCTCGTGCCAGGCCAGGGCCGACGAATCCGACAGCCCGGCCTGCGCGGCCAGGCCGGCCGGGGCATAGACGGCGACACCCCGACGGCCGAGGGCGTAGCTGGGCATGGGTGGCCAGGGCATAGAGATCGGTCCAGTGGTCAGGATGGTGATGGCTGAGGATCACGGCGTCGAGTGCTGCCGGGTCGACATGGCCGCTGCAGGTTGGCGAAGGTGCCGGGACCGGCATCCATCAGCACGGTGGTCTCTCCCGATACGACCAGATAGCCGCTGCCGGCGCCGCCCGGGCCGGTCCAGCTTCCGTCGCACCCGACCACGACGAGTGACAACCCCGAGCGGGTGGCGTCGGATCCGGCCGTGCTGTGGTCGGGAGGCACGGCCGGGGATCCCTCAGAAGTAGGTGATCTGGCTGGCCCGCTCGGCCACCTCGTCGAGGTCGCCGGTCCACGCACCGGTCGAGAGGTACTTCCATCCGCCGTCGGCGGAGACCACCACGACGGTGCCCGATTCGAGCGACGCGGCCGTCTTGGCCGCTCCGGCGAGAGCCGCCCCCGATGACAGGCCGGCAAAGATCCCGACGTCGATGAGCCGCCGGGTCCACTCGATCGACTCCTTGGGACGCACGATCCGCTTGCCGTCGAGCAGCTCGTTGCCGCCGTTTTCGATGAAGATCGGTGGGATGTACCCGTCGTCGAGATTCCGCAGGCCGTCGACCAGCTCGCCGGCGGGCGGTTCGACGGCCCACACCTTCACGTCCGGGTTCTGTTCCTTCAGGTAGCGGCCGACACCGAGCAGGGTCCCGGACGTGCCCAGTCCGGCCACGAAGTGGGACACCTCGGGACAGTCCCGCCAGATCTCCGGCCCGGTGCCCTCGTAGTGGGCCTTCGGGTTGGCCGGATTGGCGTACTGGTAGAGGAACGCCCACTCGGGATGCTCGGCGGCCAGGTCGCGCGCCCGGCGCACGGCCCCGTTGGATCCCTCGGAGCCCGGTGAGGGGATGATCTCGGCCCCCCACACCTCGAGGAGCTGGCGGCGCTCGATGGAGACGTTGTCGGCCAGCACCACCTTGAGGTGGTACCCCTTGACCTTGCAGACCATGGCCATGCCGATGCCGGTATTGCCGGACGACGGTTCGATCAGCGTCTGGCCGGGTTCGAGGACGCCTTCCTTCTCCGCCTCCTCGATCATCGACAGTGCGATCCGGTCCTTCACCGAACCGCCGGGGTTCTGCCCCTCGAGCTTGATGAAGAGACGGACCGCGGGATTCGGGCTCAGCGGAGCTGATATCCACCAGCGGTGTGTTGCCGATCAGGTCCAGGACGGAGCCGAACGAGGTCATCAGAGGGAAGCTGTCACCGTGGGGATCGCCCCTCCGGCGACCGCCGGCAGGATCGAGATCTCGTCCGAGTCCTTGACCGGGGTGTCGAGCGACGACAGGTAGCGGACGTCGTCGTCGTTGAGGTAGACGTTGACGAACTTGTGGAGCCCCCCCTTGTCGTCGATGACCTGGCCCGACAGGCCCGGATAGGAGCCGGCCAGGGCCACGAGGACCTGGCCGACCGTCGATCCCTCCACGGAGACCGTCTTCGCCCCCCCGGCGTGCGAGCGCAGGATGGTCGGCAGATTGACTTGCACGGGCACGGGCTCTCCTCTGGGTATTGGTTCGGGCTTTCGGCTGGAGCGAAAGTTGACTACTCCGGTGAGGATTCTACCTGGGCAGCAACCGGACCGGTTCCTCGGTGATCGTCCCGTCGACGATCCGGTAGCTCCGCACCACCGGCTGGATGTCCCGGAGGGAGACCAGCACGTAGTGCCACTCGGGATCCGGCGCCTGGGCCACGTCGGTGGGCGAGGGGTACGCCTCGGTATGGGTATGGGAGTGGAAGACCCCGATGATCGAGGTCCCCGACGCCTCCGCGTCCCGGTCGGCACGGAGGTGGTCCTTCGGGTCGACGGTGTAGAGCTTGGCCGAAGCGGCCAGATTCCGGGTCGGGTAGCAGGTGACGACCTCCCCGGTCCTCAGCTCTCCGCCGAGCAGGCCGCAGGCCTCGTCGGGCAACCCGGTCAGGCAGTGCGCCACCATCTGGTCGTGGACCAACTTGGGTAGGTAAAGCATGGTGGTTGCACGCTAGAGGAATCGAGGTCGGAATCGGGCGACTACCGTCCGATAGGCATGGCAGCGGCGAAGCAGAAGACCAGGACCAGTGGAAAGCCAGCCCGGGTCGACCAAGGACCGGGGGGAGGCCAACCGAGTGGTGGCCTCCAACCGGCGCGCCCGGCACGACTACGAGATCATCGAGACCGCCGAATGCGGCATCGTCCTCCAGGGCTCCGAGGTCAAATCGCTGCGGGCCGGCCGGATCGCCCTCCAGGACTCCTACGCCCGGATCATCGATGGCGAGATGTGGCTGTTCGGCGTCCACGTGCCGCCCTACGCCCAGGCCAACGGGTTCGGCGCCCACGAACCTGACAGGCGGCGGAAACTGCTCCTCCACCGCCGCCAGATCGACGAGTGGATGGGAAAGTCCCAGCAGCAGTCGCTGACCATGGTGCCCCTGTCCATCTACTTCAAGGACGGTCGGGCCAAGGTCGAGGTGGCGCTGGCCCGGGGTCGCAGGCAGTACGACAAACGCCATGCCATCGCCACCCGGGATGCCAGCCGCGAGGCGGCACGTGAGGCGCGATCCGCGGCCAGGGGTAGTGCGGGCCGATGAGGCCGGGGCCCGGGCCGACCCGGAGACGGTAGGCTGGATCTGTCGGATCGGGCAATCCGCCCGACCGTGTGACCAACCCCAGGGGGTGACAGGCTTCGACTCTGGTCGTCGATGTAGGAGAAGCGAGCCGTGGTCTCCGGAGCCACGTTAAAGAGCCGGAACAAAAAATAAACGCCGAGCCTCAGCTCGCGCTCGCAGCCTAGAAACTGCGACGTCCGACCGGTCTCAGTCCCACGGGCCGGAACCGGGCGCCATCTAGTGGGGCTTACCTGACCGGCTGCGCCGACGGGCCGTCAGGGACAACTCAGTCGGATACGGAACGGCGCTGCCGCCGGTAGCGGCGCCGATCCCGACAATCCAACACCGGCTGCGCTCGGAGAAGACCTACTGAGAAGCCGGAGGACGCGGGTTCGATTCCCGCCACCTCCACGATGGGGTGTTCATGAAAGAACGCCCCGAGTGTTCATGAAACCCCTCGTCAGGACGACTCCGGCGAGGTTTCGTGTTGTCAGAGGACCGATGTGGTCGGGCTACGGGGGGCGACTGATCGCCATCGCCCTGTGGCCGGCACGGCGACTGCGTTCGGAACGCGTCAATAGCGGCCTTTATGGCCGTTATTGGTTCCCCGATCGGGAGTCCTCTAGTCGGGCGGGTCAGTTCCCGAGGCCGAAACCACAGTGGGTGGAGCCGAGACGACATCAACCCAAGTGCCCTGCCGGCGCTTGGCCCTCGGACGGAGGGTGGCCTCGTCCTCCTCAGCCAGTTTGGCCCGGTAGCTCCGAATCCGGTCGAGGTTGAAGGCGGCCACAGTGAAGCCCAGCAGTACGGTCATCTTCACCTCTCCGAACACCCGGAAGAACCCCCGAGCCAGGTCGACAAAGGCACCTTTCAGGGCCGAGTTCACCGACTCGACGACCTGACGTCTGCCCATGGAGATCCGCCAGGCGGTGGTGCCGTAGGGGATGCGTTGGGTGAGAGCTAGCTCGGCTGGGGAAACCGAAAGGATCCCCGAGCAACAACCGTTAACACCATCGGGCAGTACCACCAGAGGGGCCCGGCGGGAGCGTCGCATGGACTTTGGGACCTGTCGGCTGCGGAGCAGACCGGCACAGATCGGACAGCGCCACCGGGTGACCCCGTCTGCGTCCGGACCGGAGTGACGGACCAGCCGCCAACGAGCCCGCTGGTTGAACTTGGCTTCGTAGACAAGCTTCTCGACTTCTGACGCACCGCGCGGAGGAGCGGGGAGCTCCCGGAGTTCTGGTGGGAGGTGGGCAGAGAAGAGCTGACCGTCGATGAGCAGGGCCTCGCCGGAGAAGGGCCTACTCCCCCGCTGGTGGGTAACCGGCTGGAAGGTCTGGTGGATGCCGGCCTGATTGAGGGGGTGGGCGGTCGAACTGGGCTGGCAAAGGGAGTACCCAGGGTCCCACACCACATCGTCGACGTCGGAGGCCGGAACTCTTCATGGCCAGCAGGCTGTCGACGACCGCCTTCCCCCGATGGGTTCCGGCGGGCACCAGGTTGCAGGACGTGACGACACCGGGTGCCTCCGCCTCCAGGGTCGTCCGGTCGACTGAGTTGGTCCATCGGACATCCCGGGCCTGGACAGCCAAGTGGAGCTCATAGCCGACAAACGGTCCTGCCGGCCGGCTGTTGGTGGCCGACCGGTGTCCGGCTCGAGCATCCGGATCGGCCGTGTAGCACTTGCGACCGTCGGGGCCCACTCCGAGCACCTTCGCCCGACGGATGGGCCGCTTTGCTCGAGGCTTCGGCCCACCGTCTGGTATCTGGGTCTCCGTTGCTTCACCATCGAGGTCGACGGTGACAGCTTCGCCGTGCAGCGCGCCCCAAGTTTCGACGTCGGTTCCGTCGACCGCCACGGAGCTGCTGGATAATAGGTCCTTCGGGATGGCGGCTCGAGCCAGTTGATCGGCAAACCACTGCGCGTCAACGCCTGCCTCGCCCGAGTCCAGGACTCCGCAGAGCTTCACAAACAGGCGCTCGGTCCTCGAGTAGGACTCCGAACCATTCCAGCAGCAGACCTCCAAGCTCTCACGCTGCTCATCGGTAAGGGCGTTGATGATCCGCGTCACTTCGACGACGTGGGCCTGATGGTGCCGATGGAGGGCGTTGAGCTGACAGGCCACCAGAAAGCCCAGGAGGCTCAGGTGGCGAGGTCGTCCCACCTCGGAGTCGATGAAGGGCGCAAGAACCTCGAGGATTCCCGAACGCTCGATCAGTTGGCGGGCCAGATTGAGATCGGCGCCACTGGTCGGTCGGCCTCCACTGGTATCGAGGGGTGGGCGCTTCAACGCACCGCGCCTCGAAGGAGGCGCCTCGCCTCCGCCTCAGAAATGGGTGGCACGTGGTCAAGCAGGTCGGAGAGCACGGTGACCCCCTGAAGACCGGCGGCCGTCGCCAGTTCGGGCAGCCGGGTGCCAGCACACAGATGCCACAGCAGCCAGGTTGAGCGCAGACGGGCAGCCGACAATCGTGGATGTCCGGGAGGGACCGCGAGACCAGAGGCCAACGAGCTGGCCCGATTCCGGGATGTCGAGTGGCCACCCACCAGGTACTCGTCTCCGGCCGTCGAGACCAGCTCGATGACGTCGGACTCCCACCGGGCCAGCACCGGCACCGAACGGGGTCCAGGCTCACCGGCGCGGACCAAGACCACCTGGTCATCGACGACAACGTCCTCTGCTCGGACCCGGGTGACCCAGCGACCGTCGAGCCCGGCACCGGCGCCGAGAGCGAGGAGGGCCCGCGCTGCCCGCCGCTTTGCCGCAGTGCTCTGGCGCCCGCTATCCGCGACCAATGTCTCGATCTCCACCGCTGCATACGGTTGAGCCACTTGCCGGCGTGCGATAGTGGCTGGGCGGGGCTCCCACGGTGCCGTCCTGGTTAGCAACGGGCCGATCCGGCGAAGGACTGACCGGTAGGTGGCCCGGGAGGACTCTCCGGTCAGACCGTAGGTGACGAACCGTTCGACTGTGTCCGGATCGAGAATCGACTCAGCATCGAGGGCGATCCCCTCTTCAACCGCCCAGGCCGCCAGCCGCGAGAGCACCCGTAGGGTCCGGGATGTTGTGGGTGCCAAGAACCTCATCCGGTGCGTTGAGCTGGGACTTTCTTCTGTACGGACATGACGGCGAAAATGGTCCGTGGCCCTCTCGTTCCTCTATCTCGCCTTCGTCCGGACCGTCCAGATCCTTCACCTACAACGGTCCGACGAATCCGATCTGGCCATTGAGGTCGTCATGCTCCGGCACGAGGTGGCTGTCCTCCGACGGCAGGTGGCCCGCCCTGCTCTGCAGCCAGCGGATCGGGCGATCTTGGCCGGTCTCAGCCGGCTGATCCCCCGGTCGAAACACAATCGGTACTTCGTCCAGCCCGACACACTGTTGCGCTGGCATCGTGCCCTGGTTCGTCGCAAGTGGACCTACCCGAAGTCCTCAGGCCGCCCGAGGATCCCCAAGGGGACGGTGCAACTTGTCGTGCGTTTAGCCAGGGAGAATCCGACCTGGGGCTACCGCCGGATCCACGGAGAGCTTTCCGTCCTGGGCATCCAGCTGGCACCAGCCAGTGTCTGGAACATCCTCCAGCGTCACGGCCTCGACCCGTCCCCGAACAGGACCGGACCGACGTGGGCTGAGTTCCTGAAGGCCCAGGCCACAACGATGCTGGCCTGTGATTTCTTCACTGTCGATACGGTGCTGCTGCGGAGGCTCTACGTGTTGTTCTTCATCGAACTAGATTCCCGGAGAGTCTTCGTGACTGGGGTAACGGCGAATCCGACCGGCGCCTGGGTCGTGCAGCAGGCCAGGAATCTGTCCCATGAGCTCAGCCAGCGTGCACGACCAGTCAAGTTCCTGATCCGGGATCGCGACACCAAGTTCACGGCCACCTTCGACGAGGTGTTCCGTTCCGACGGCATCCGAATCGTTCGCACTCCGATTCGGGCACCTCAGGCCAACGCATTCGCCGAACGCTTCGTCGGCACCGTCCGGCGTGAATGTCTGGACCGGATGCTCACCTTCGGTCGTCGTCATCTGGAGCTCGTCGTCAAAGAGTACGTGGCTCACTACAACAGCCACCGACCTCACCGATCGCTCGGTCAGCTACCGCCTTGGCCGAAGGAGGTGGCCACGGCAGTGCTCAAGAATGCCGATCCCTCACTGATCACACGGACGGATCGGCTCGGAGGGGTGATCCACGAATATCGCCTGGTGGCCTGACGTGGATGAGGTTCTTGGCACCCACAGGGCGCTGGCCACCCTCAGCACGAGCTAGTCGAACAAAAGCTCCCCGCCCCGGAACGGCACCCTGGGGACACCACCGGGCCGTCCGTTAGTCGACGATGTTGTCGGGGATGTTGTGTACCACGACGCCTGCGGGGACGGAGAGCACGATCGTGCTGTAGATCCCGCCGCCAGAGACGGCGGTGTTGGAATTGACGCTCACCGAGGTGGTGAGACTCACCGTGCCGCCGTTGTTGTAGATGCCGCCGCCATCACCGCTTGCGGTGTTCCGGTTGATGGAGGTGTTGCTGGCTGTGAGCGAACCGACGTAGGTGTTGTCATAGACATCGTTGTAGACACCGCCGCCGTTCACGGCACTGTTTCCGTTGACGGTTGCGTTGGGGAGGTTGACCGTGCCGCCCTCGTTGTACACACCGCCGCCGTTGCCGGATGCGGTGTTGTTGTTGATAGAGGTGTTGCTGGCACCGAGCGAGCCGAGGGAGAAGGAGCCCTCGTTGTACACACCGCCGCCGTTCACGGCCCTGTTCTTGTTGATGGTTGCATTGCTGAGGCTGATCGTGCCGTATTCGTTCTCGATGCCACCACCGTTGCCACTTGAAGTGTTGTTGTTGATGCTCACGCCACGTCTGTCGGTGGAGGGCTGGGTGACCGTGCCGAGGTTGAGGATGCCGCCGCCGAAGTACGCTGCGGTGTTGCCCGACACGGTGCTGTTGGTGAGGGTTGTCGTGCCGAAGTTGGAGATGCCGCCACCGTAATGGGTGGCGGTGTTGCCCGACACGGTGCTGCTGTTGGTGACGGTCGTTGCGCCGTAGTAGTTGAAGATGCCGCCGCCCCAGTTGGCGCTGTTGCCCGACACGGTGCTGTTGGTGAGCGTGACCGTGCCGAGGTTGTAGATGCCGCCACCGGAATAGGTGGCGGTGTTGCCCGACACGGTGCTGCTGGTGAGGGACAGCGTGCCGTTGTTGAAGATGCCGCCGCCTAAGACGCCGGAGGTGTTGTCGCCGTTCTCGATCGTCAAGTTGTTCAACGAGACGGTCCCGCTGGTGATGGTCAGCACCGGCCCGTTGGACCCGGTCCCGCGGAGCGTGCCGGAACCTTGCAGGGTCAAGCTCTGTGAGACGGTGAAGTTCCCGGTGCAGGTCCCGTGCACTATAAGCGTCGCTCCTGACGCAGCGCCACTGATGGCTGTCTGCAAGTTGTCGCCTGTGTTGCAGTTCACGACCGTTGTGGGCGTGGCCGAGGCGGGCACCTCGCCGCCGACCATCAAGCCGACCACCACGGTCCCGAACACCAGCGAGCCAGCCAGCACGGCCCGCAGACTTCTTCCACGACGTACACCCATGGATCAACACCCTCCGCTCTTGGGGTGCCGCCGACACCGCACCCTCCTGAACGCAGGTGTACCACCGGAAGACCACGCCAGCAACCAGTGTCACTCTGCCGTCACCGCGTGTTCTCGCTAAGTGACCGGGCCACCACGGACGATGGCCAGGGGTGCCCTCTATCACCGGGACCGGGGCGCGTTATCTCTGTTTGGAAGCGACCCTTGCTCGCGATCCGCGAACTGCCACACTCCGGCCATGGGGGCACCCCCCCCCCCGCCGGTGTGGCTAGTCGACGATGTTGTCGGGGATGTTGAACCTCACGACGCCTGCGGGGATGGAGAGGGCGACCGTGCTGTAGATGCCGCCGCCAGAGACGGCGGTGTTCGAGTTGACGCTCACAGAGGTAGTGAGACCCACCGTGCCGCCGTTGTTGTAGATGCCGCCGCCATCACCGCTTGCGGTGTTCCGGTTGATGGAGGTGTGGCTAACAATGAGCGCACCGACAAGAGTGCCGTTAAGGACATCGTTGTAGACACCGCCGCCGTTCACGGCGCTGTTCCTGTTGACGGCTGCATTGGGGAGGTTGACTGTGCCACCATTGTTGTAGATGCCACCACCGTTGCCGCCGGAGGTGTTGCCGTTGATGCTCACCCCGCCTCTGTCGGTGGTGGGTTGTGTGATCGTGCCGTCGTTCCAGATGCCCCCACCGTCGTCGCTGGTGGCGGTGTTGTTGTTGATGGACGAGTTTGTGAGGGTGACCGTGCCGCCGTTGATGATCCCGCCGCCTTCGTTGGCGGTGTTGCCCGACACGGTGCTGTTGGTGAGGGTCACGGCGCCCGGCAAGTTCGCGACGCCGCCGCCGTAGTCAGCGGTGTTGCCCGACACGGTGCTGTTGATGAGGGTCGTCGTGCCCTCGGCCAAGATGCCGCCGCCTTCGTAGGCGGTGTTGCCCGACACGGTGCTGTTGGTGAGGGTCAGCGTCGTGCCGTAACCGCTGTAGATGCCCCCGCCAAGGCCGTAGTAGGCGGTGTCGCCCGACACGGTGCTGTTGGTGAGGGTCAGCGTGCCGTAGTTGAGAATGCCGCCGCCGTAGTTGCCGGGGTTGCCGGAGGTGTTGTCGCCGTTCTTGATCGTCAAGTTGTTCACAGAGACGGTCCCGCCGGTGTTGGTCAACACCGGCCCGCTGGACCCGTTCCCCCTCAGGGTGCCGGAACCTTGCAGGGTCAGGTTCTCGCCGATGGTGAAGTTCCCGGTGCAGGTCCCGTGCACGATAAGCGTCGAGCCTGGCGGAGCGTTGCTGATGGCCGTCTGCAGGTTGCCGCCCGCGTTGCAGTTGACGGTCGTTGTGTAGGAGACAATGCCCGAGAAGCTCGTGCCGAGCAGGCTCATGGTGAAGCTGTCACCTTGATTCAAATCGTAACCAAGGGCGTAGAAGGAGCCCAGCGTGAAGACGATCTTGCTATTGGAGTACGACGAGATGAGAAGCCCAATGCAGTTGCCGCCTGCCGCCGACCCTGCCTGCCACGCCTCAGTGTTGTCGCGGAAATTCAAGGTGTTCGAATAGTCCGAGCCAGTGAACCCCCCGCAACCCGCTGGCAGCGGCGATCCCAGGTCCGCCTCGGTGCCGAAGCCGGAGCCGGTGACGGTGATCGTGGGCGACGCCACGCTGCCGCTGAAGAGGACGGCGGAGATGGATGGAGACGGTGACGCTCCGGCAACTGAGCCGGTGGACAGGACCAAGCCGACTGCCACGCTCCCGAAGACCAGCGAACCAGCCAGCATGGCGCGCAGACCTCTCCCAAAATGAACACCCATTTGATGCAATCCCTTCGCCTTTGGGCGCCGCCGATTACCGCACCCGCCTAGCGACTTCCTAACACGGAATGTCAGAACCGACAACCAGTACCTCGTCAGAGGCGACAACCAATGTTGCCGAGAGTGGCCGACTCAGCCCGGAGGGTGTTGGCTCTTCGGTCCAGAATGGGCTGCGGGTGTCTCTGAACCCCGGCTGTGGGCGCGTTATCGACCGGGGTGTGCTCGCGCTCCGCGAACCGCCACGCTCCGGCACACCCGGGCGTGATGATTACTGCTGCCTACGCCGACGGCGAAGCCGAACCGGACGACCCCGACTCAATGGCAATGGACGCACGAAAGCTCGTGTGACGGTGCAGTCGGGTACTCAGAGGCTGGCTCTGACCACTCCCTGCCGTCGATCATCGCCTATCCGTCTCGGCAGTAGCCGTCGCCCATCGCTTCGTTGGGGGTCGGACCGGGTAGATCATTGGAGAAGTGCAGGTCGTGCCTAAGGGAACGACCTGACACGCCCGAACGACCGTGGAGTACGGATATCGGTGCGGCAGCACGGGGGTGCGGCGGATTGGAAGTCAGACGATGACTGCAATGGTGGGAAAGAACCAGGCGAAGCATCGGCATGTTCTGGCGAGGATCTTGTTGACCGGGCCGTTGTTGTTCGGCAGTGCTGTGACTGCGACAGTGATCGGCGGTTCGACGCCGGCATGGGCGCAGACCTCTGGCACCTTGTACGTCGCCTCGGGAGGGACCGGCGACTGTTCGAGCCAGGCAAACGCCTGCGGATCGATCCAGACGGCCATCAGCACTGCAACCGGCGGCTCCTACGCCGGCGACGACGTGACCATCGACGTGGGCCCTGGCACCTACACCGAGACCGAGACCGTCAACGCCTCGTCGCTTGACTCGCTCACCATCGTGGGGGCCGGAGCCTCTGCAACCACGATGAACGGCGGAGCGGCCGCATCGGTGTTCACCATCAACGGCGGCGCGGTGACCATCGACGGCGTGACGATCACGAACGGTAGCAGTGGAGGGGCGGGCGGCGGGATCGACAACTACGGCACGTTGACCCTGACCGACAGCAGCCTCTCGGGCAACTACGGCTACTTCGGCGGTGCAATCGAGAACACCGGCACCGCGACCGTGACCGACAGCACACTGTCAGGCAACACCAGCTCCGCTGGCGGCGCGATCGACAACACGGGCACGGTACACGTGATCAACAGCACCCTGTCGAACGACAGCACCAACGGGATCTACAACACCGGCACGGTGACCGTGGCCGGCAGCACCTTCTCCAACGACAGCGGCTACTACGGCGGTGCGATGGTCAACGGCGGCGGTGGCACGGTGACCGTAAGCGACAGCACCTTCTCCGGGAACAGCGCCACCTACGGCGGCGGCATCTACAACCCGGCCGGCACGTTGACCGTGACCAACAGCACCTTCTTCGACAACGGTGCATCGAACGGTGGCGGCATCGACAACGACGCCGGCATTCTGTACCTGGGTGCCACCATCGTGGCCGACAGCACCTCAGGTGGCGACTGTGTCCTGGGAGGGGGCACCTTCAACGACCTGGGCTACAACCTCGACGACGACGGCTCGTGCAACTTGACAGCGACCGGGGATGTTTCTGACACCCCCGCCGGTCTGGATCCGTCAGGCCTCCAGAACAACGGGGGGCCCACCCAGACCATCGCCCTGGAGCCGGGGAGCCCGGCCATCAGCCTGGTGAGCAGCCGCACAGTGCCCGGCCACCGACCAGCGGGGTGCGGCGAGGCCCACGTCCGGCTCGTGCGACGCCGGCGCCTACGACACCAACGGAACCTCGTTCGGCAGCCCCTCGGTCTCCTCGGTCACCGTCACCGGGGGCCTGATCACCCCGACGGTGACCGTCTCCGGATCCGGATTCGGCAACCAGGCCGACCTCGGCGCACCGGTGCCCGCCACGTCGTGCTCGAATTCCAACACCGGCTCCGACTACGGCAACTTCTCCTTCTCCGAGGTGACCGCCGGGTGGCTGGCCGGAGGGGGCACCAACTGCACCGGGGTGACCATCACGTCGTACTCGCCCACCCAGATCCAGTTCACCTTCGGGAACGGCTACGGAAACGGCGCGAGCCCCGACGAGTACGGCGCCCTCGGCTACGGCGACAGCCTCCAGGTGAACCTGCTCGGCACCACCTACAACAGCTCGGTTCCCCCGTTCTCTCCGGCGCCGACCATCTCCTCGGTCACCATCACCGGGGCCCTCACCAACCCGACGGTGACCGTCACGGGATCCGGATTCGGCAACGAGAACGACCTCGGTTCACCGGTGCCGGCCTACTGCTCGGAATACCGGCTTCGACTATGACAACAACCTGTGGATCTCCGACGGGTGGGGGGCCGGGGAGGGGTCGGGACCGTTCGGGGACTGCACCGGGGTCATACATCTCGTCGTACACGAACACCCAGGTCGTCTTCACCTTCGGCAGCGGCTACGGGACCGGTGTCGGCCAGTACGGCGTCCTCTCCCCCGGCGACAGCTTCACCGATGACCGTGCTCGGCACCACCTACAACGGCACCGTCCCCTACCCGGCGACGCCGACCATCGACGGGGTGACCTTCGGGGGCGACCCCGCCAATCCGACGGTCACCGTGTCGGGGACCGGGTTCGGCAACCTGGCCGACCTCGGGAGCCGGCAGCCCCCGACGGCGCGTGGGACCGGCTGCGAACTACGGCAACAACTTCTACTTCTCCGACCTCTCCGGTTCCTGGCAGGCCGGACAGGGCGGCAGACTGCGTGGGGCTGGTCATCTCGTCGTACTCGAACAACCAGATCACCTTCACCTTCGGCAACCAGTACTCCGTGTTCGGCCCGGTGAAGAACGGTGACAGCTTCTCGATGACGTTGTTCGGGGCCACCTTCAACGGCACCGCCTCCCTCGGGACCGGCTACACCTGTACCGTGTCCGGCATGTCCGGCACCACCAGCTTCCCGGTGGTGGTGTCCGAGTCCCCGGCCCCTCCGGCCAGCATCGACGCCGGGGGGACCTTCCAGACCGCCCCGGCCGCCCAGGTCGACCATCCCGGCCTCGGTCATCGACCACTTCATCGGGACCAGGGGGCCACCTCGCTCACCGTCGCCTCCCAGACCACCGCCCTCGACGGGCTCACCGCGGTCGGGGGGTCGCCGAGCGGGGCGGTCAGCCCCAACACCGAGTCGGCCTCGGCCTCCGACCTGCCCCAGAGCGACACCCTGGCGGCCGACACCCCCTACACCTACGCCACCACCTACAACCCGGTCACCTGGCAGACCGGCCCGGGGACCGGCAAGGTCTTCCTCACCCCCGGGGACATCGACGCCGAGGTCACCTTCGTGATCCAGCGGGACCCCGACCACGGAGTCCATCTCCTGCACGCCCCCCTCCGGGGTGGCCGCCCTCGGGCTCGACCACGGTCAACCCGCCGCCGCCCACCCCCACCTTCCAGGTGCCCTCCTCCACCCCGCCCCTCCAGAACCAGGTCAGCGCGGGCACCGACGGCGGGTGGGGGGCGACCATCGCCAACACCTCGACGGCCACGGTCACCGGGCTGACGGCCACGCGTGAGCGTCACCGACGGCGGGGCACCGCTCACCTTCGACCTGGCCGGCATGGCCGCCTCGGGGACCAACTGCGCCAACGCCGGGTCGGGCAAGCTGACCTGTACGATCGGGAACCTGGCCGCCGGGGCCTCGGACACCCTCGACGTGCTGGTCGACACCACCGGCCTGGCCCCAGGCACCACCATCACCGGGTCGGCCACGGTGACCTCGACCAATGCCGGATCCCAGGCCACCACCCT
The DNA here is from genome assembly GCA_963745955.1 of uncultured Acidimicrobiaceae bacterium. Taxonomy (GTDB): domain Bacteria; phylum Actinomycetota; class Acidimicrobiia; order Acidimicrobiales; family RAAP-2; genus Bog-756. The sequence continues at coordinate 299,945 of CAVUZI010000005.1, forward strand.
CGGGGCCATCGGGGTGGTGGTGGTCGAGAGCGGGAACGGCACCAAGGCGGTGGCCGTCCCCGGGATCGCCCTGGTCAGCACCAAGAAGCCCCTGAAGATGGCCAAGGCCTCGGTGTCCCTGACCCTGCCCAAGGCAAGATCAAGATCAGGAAGAAGGCGGCGACCGGGCCGGGCGTGGCCCTGGGCCTCGCGGGCCGGCACCACGTCGAGAGCCCCCCGCCGGTGGCGGTGACCCTCGAGTCGCTCGCCCCCTCGGCCGAGCCGGCTCTGTGCCCCCCGACCGGGTCGACCAAGTGCGAGGGCAACATCATCCAGGCGTTCGGCAACTTCTCGGCCTACACCAACAAGCAAGGCCCCCATCGTGGCCGTGGTCAAGTTCTTCTACGGCCTGAAGGTCCCGGCCGGGACCGTCTACTTCCTGAAGCCCAACGGCAAGACCGTCGACAAGCTGTCCGCCTGCAAGAAGACGGCCGGCGCCTACGACACCCCCTGCCTGGCAGCGCCCGAGCAGATCCTCGGGATCGCCGGCCCACGACAGCCTCTACGCCCAGGACACCGTCTACTTCACCGGGAACGATCCGGCCATGGGCCGGCGCTGAGCGGGGACCTCGAAGGGTGCCCCGCAACACCGGGACCGGGGCGGTTATTTTCTCTTCGGGAGCGACCGGTGCTCGCGGTCCGCGAGCTGCTACCGACCGGCACATCCGGGCGTATGGAAATCTCTTTGGGATTTAACGGCTGGCGACGAGGGCGAACTGGATTTCTGCCCGAGGTATGACTGAGCGGTAGGCTCGCCTGGTCGCTCCCATTGTCGGTGGTCCTCACCGATCCCCTGCCCTGGGACTGACGCCCCCAGCCCCCTACCCATTGCTCGGGGGCGTCCCGACACGGCCGTATGGTCGGCTGGCTGGGCCGGTCGAGCCGGGTTCCGCAGTCCGGCTCCCGGCCAAGCATCATGGAGAGGCCGGGTAGAACGAGCTCCTCGCCGTGAGCCCAGTGCCGATCCCTTCCAGGACCTGGCTCCCAATGGGTTCCCGGGTCACTTTGCCGGTTCGCCACTGGTGGACGCATCCCGACGTCCGGTCGTATCGTTGTCGAGGTGGGTCTAGTGGGGGACCAATGGAGAGGGGTCGACGAAGGCTGGGGTCGACAAGCCGCGGAGTTCGCCGCCCTCTGTGAACCGACCAACTGCCGGGAGTACGTCGCCCTGCACCACCGCCTGGGCGTGGGCGCTGGTGACCGGCTGCTCGACGTCGCCTGCGGGGCCGGACTGTCCGTCGAGCTGGCTGGCCTGCGGGGCGCCCGGTGCGCGGGGATCGATGCGTCGCCCCGTCTGATTGCCGTCGCCCGAGACCGTAGTCCGGAGGCCGACCTGCGGGCTGGCGACATGCTGGACCTGCCATGGGACGACGCGACCTTCGACGTCGTCACCAGTTTTCGTGGCATCTGGGCCTGTGGGTGCCAAGAACATCATCCACGTCACGCGACCAGGCGATACTCATGGATCACTCCGCCCAGTCGGCTCGCCCGTTTCAGCCATGACGGATCGACATTCGTAGGCCGTGCCGAAGCCCGGTCCTGCGGCTGAGGCGGCTGCTGACCGAGCGATCGATGAGGCCGGTGGCGGTTGTAATGCTCGACGTACTCGTGGACTACGGCTCCGAGGTGTCGACGATTGAAGATGAGTATCCGATCGAAGCATTCACGCCGGATCGTCCCGACGAAGCGTTCAGCGAAGGCGTTGGCTCGAGGCGCCCGGGCCGGTGTTCGGATGATCCGGGTGCCCTCGGAGCGGAAGATCTCATCGAAGCTGGCGGTGAATTTGGTGTCTCGATCGCGGATGAGGAACTTGACCGGTTCGGCGCGCTCGGCGATTTCATAGGACAGGTTCCTGGCCTGCTGTATCACCCATGCTCCGGTCGGATGAGCAGTGATCCCGGTCAGATACACGCGGCGAGTGTCCAGCTCGATGAAGAAGAGGACATACAGCCTGCGCAAGAGCACAGTATCCACGGTGAAGAAGTCGCAGGCCAGCATCGTTGTCGCCTGGACCTTCAGGAACTCGCCCCATGTCGGCCCGGTTTTGTTCGGGGAGGGGTCGAGGCGGTGACGTTGGAGGATGTTCCAGACGCTCGAGGATGCCAGGTCGATCCCCAGGACCGAAAGCTCGCCGTGGATCCGACGATAGCCCCACGTTGGGTTCTCCCGGGCCAGACGGACCACCACTTGCACCGTTCCCGCGGGGATCTTCGGGCGTCCGGAACGCTTCGGGTAGGTCCACTTGCGACGAACCAGCTCACGATGCCATCGGAGCAAGGTGTCGGGCTGGACGAAGAACCGATGGAGTTTCTTCCGGCGAATCAGCCGGCTGAGGCCGGCAAGGACCGCTCGGTCCTCTGGTCGCAGAGCAGGGCGGGCCACCTGCCGACGAAGGATGGCCACCTCGTGTCGGAGCATGACAACCTCGATGGCCAGATCGCCGTTGTCACGTCGGCTCAGGCGTAGCAGCTGAAGGATCCTGACGAAGGCGAGATAGAGAAACGAAAGAGCCATGGCTCAGTTTCGCGTTCCGATCCGATTTGCGAAAGTCATGATCAAGGTACCCGGATGACATTCTTGGCACCCACAGGTTGCTTACTCGATAGGAACAGCGACCTGGGATGGCATAGAGAGCGCAGGGAGCCTTTTCCATCGGGCTGATGAGGCCATGTATCTGGAGAAGCTTCGCCACCGAAACCGGAGGTAGGAGTTTCTCCGTCGTGGCAGAGACCCACGGCTGGTTGGCTCAGGTCAGATCGCACCCCCCCTGGATCATCAACTCCAGCTGTGGTTCGGTCCTTTTGCAGGGTCACCGACGAACGGGAACCTGCCAGATCAGGAGGGTTCCGCCATCGTCTGGAGTCTCGACCTCAAAGCTTCCCTTCAACTTCTCTGCTCGTCTCCGCATGTTCACCAATCCGTGGCCTCCTTCTCGTCCCGCTCCTTGGATGCCATGCCCGTTGTCGAGGACCTGAAGGCGACAAATCTCGGAGTCCACGCTGAGGATCACGCTGGCCCTGCTGGCTTCGGCATGACGACCAATGTTCGTGAGCGCCTCTCGAAGGGTGGCCAGAAGGTGCTCGACGATCTGGTTGGAGAGGGTCGCATCGATCGGACCGCTGATTGATGTGCTGACTTCGAATCCAACGACCGGGGTCAGCTCTTCGACCAGAGCGAAGATAGAGGCTCGTGTACCTTGGCTGGTGCTGTCGAGTCCGAGCTCGAAGATCGTGGTCCGCACCTGACGGATGGTGTCGTCGATGTCAGCGATGGCCTGAAGCAGTCGGTCGGCCTCTCGTTGTGCAGTGATCGAACCGGCGATGCTCTGGAGCGACAGACCCATGGCGAAAAGACGCTGGATGACCGTGTCGTGGAGATCACGGGCCAGCCGGTCTCGTTCGTCAAAGACGGCCATCTCCTGGACCCGTTGGTGAAGTCGGGCGTTCTCGATGGCGATGCCAGCGGCAAGCGCCAAGGCTCCGACCAGAGCTTCGTCATCGCTGGTGAACTCCGACCAGCCGATCTTGTCGGTTAAATAGAGATTGCCGTAGACCTCGTCTCGAACCTTGATGGGCACGCCCAGGAACGAACTCATCGGAGGATGGCCTGGTGGAAAGCCAAAACTGTCCGGATGTGACCCGATCTGGGATACCCGCAGCGGCTCGGGATCCGCGATCAGTAGTCCCAGCACACCACGCCCGGTCGGCCGGGGACCGATCCGCTGCTCTTCCTCGGGTGTCAGCCCCACAATGATGAACTCGGCGAGGGCCGTGCGATCCTCGTTGAGGACCCCAATGGCCCCGTAACGGGCATTGGTCATGGAGATGGCCTCGTCGACGACATGGTGAAGCAGGACCGGGAGTTCAAGATCGGCCTCGACCAGGAGTGTCGCTTCCAGGACCCTTCGAAGCTTGGCTGGATCTTCGATTGAACGGTAAGGCACTGGAACACCTCGGTGTAGCTCATCCCGCAAACGTGGCACCCTAAGTCAATCACCAGGGAGACCTGATTGCCAGGGACTTGGACGGCCATTTTCGGTCCCGACCAGGACCGGAATGGCCGTTCCCAGTCTGCGGGGCTGGTGGCTCCTTCGTCGTCAACTGGAGGCACCAAATGGTAGGTTCCTTCCGACAGAGGTGACCGTCCCCCTACGGTCGAGTCGTTAGAGTTCCGAGAGGACGCTCGGCGGTGAGCAAGTCAGGCCACAACTGATGCAGCGCCTAGGTAGTGAGGACCGACCCGGCTTCGGTCCTGATTCCGTGCCTGCTCAACCGCCCGAACCCCCTGTCGAAGTCGCATTGCTGGACCGAAACGGCGTGATTGTGTCCGTCAACGCTGCATGGGACGCCTTTTGCGAAGCCAATGGGGGCGATCCGTCCCTGATGGGTGTCGGAGCGTCGTACCTCGACGCCTGTTCGGCGGCTGGGGACGATCCGGTCGCCAGAGAGGTTGCCGCAGCCATCACCGCAGCGTTGCAGGGAGAGCTACCTGCGCCTATGACACTGGAAGTGCCCTGTCACAGTCCCGACACATCTCGCTGGTTCGACACATTGATCTCGTCTCGACTGGATGATGATGGCTCTTGCCTCGGGGCGACGGTCACGCTGTCTCTGGCCCAGGCGAGACCCCTCGTGAATCCCACTGCCCGTGACCGCCTGTTCCAGAGCGTTGAGTCAACCGAGACCGGAGATGGATGGTCGGTACCGGCGTATTACGCAGAGATGTCCGAGCGATTGGGGGACGGATTTGCTCAGGCCGTGTTGGAGCTGGCTCCCGTAGGAATCATCATCGTCGACGATGAGGGGCTGATCGTGAGAGCCAGCCGCCAAGCCGAGAAGACGTTTGGCTACTCACACGACAGCCTCATCGGTGCATCCGTTGAGTGTCTGTTTCCCAATCAGGTGATACCGATGAAACAGGAGCTGAAGTCGGTTGTAGCCGATCAAACGACGAAAATCGCAACGGTAGGGACATTCGCTTCCGGTGTCCGTGCTGATGGTTCCGAGCAAACCGTGCACCTCAGCCTCAGCTCAGTCGCCCTGAGCCGAGGCGAAGGGGCCATGATCTTTACGACGGAGGTACTCGAGCATCGGCCCGAAGATACTTCCGACGGGGACCTCAACAACGAGTTCGGGCAGATGGCTGAAGATCTCGATCAGGTCATTCGACTTCTGCACGGCTGTGGTTTGACCATTACGGCTGCGCTCAGCGACCATCAGCTTGAAGAAGACCTTGTCGCTGGCCTTCGTCACGTCATCGCCGAACTGGATGTGGCCATCAATGAGATCCGACTGACCGTGTTCGGGCGTCTTCGGGACCAAACCCTGCCGGGTGACAGGGATACGGGTTGACGCTTGAACTGGTTCATCCGACCGTCCGGTGCGATCAGCTATCAGCTGCCACGGAGGGTCTTTCGCCTCTAGGGCATCCTGGGACCACCGGATAGTGTGAGATCATGGAGAAGGCTGGAGCGCTGAGTCAGCAGGAATGCTGGGGGCTGCTTGCAGTGGGATCAGTTGGGCGGCTGGCGCTGTCGATTAACGCCCTGCCAGCGATCCTTCCCGTGCAGTACACCTCCGATGGAGCTTCGATCTCGATCTGCCTCGGTCAGCACGAGGTTCCGGCGACGTCGGTGCACGAAAGCGTGGTCGCATTCGGAGCCGATGAGATCGACGAGGGTTCAAGATCGGGATGGGCAGTACAAGTGCAAGGAATCATGCATGGCCCACAAGAGGGCAACAGGGTTCCTTGGGATTGCGGTCAGCCTCCTGCGGGTCGGGTTGTGCATTTGGAGCCTGTTGTCATGAGCGGACACCGATTCGATCTGTGCCCGTTCATTACAGGCTTCTGAGTAGATATTGGTCCGACCACCAATCAGTGTCTCCTAGCTCCGATGAAGGTGGCCCCGGCTAGGGATGTTCTTAGGAAGCTGGAGGCGTTGCCTCATCACCTTTGATCTAAGGGCTCACGCCACATCTGATTGCGCATTGATGGTGTAGTTCCATGCCCCTTGGAACGCGTGGGGCACCAGTGGCACCGCGGTCAGTTCGGCGTTCGTGACCTTCACACCCTTCGGATACCAGTTGAAGTCGTAATCGGCCTTGATGGTGAGCCCCGTGGTGGTCGCCGTCGCGGAGATGAGCTCGATGACTGTGCGGAGGCTGGTGAGGGGCTTGCCCCGCCAGTTCATGGTGATGAAGCTGAACATCCGGTGCTCGATCTTGTTCCACTTCGAGGTGCCGGGCGGGTAGTGGCAGACGGTGATGCGCAGACCGGTCTCGGCGGCCAGCTTGGCCAGCTCGACCTTCCAGGCCCGGACCCGGTAGCCGTTGGAGCCGCCGGCATCGGCGGTGATCAAGAGGCGGTCGGCATCGGGGAACCGGTCACGTCCCATCTGGTTCCACCAGCGCCGGATGGACTCGACGGCGAACTCGGAAGTGTCGGCGACATCCCCGACGTTGACCCACCCCTCGTTGTTGGCGATGTCGTAGATCCCATAGGGGATGGCCTTGGCGTGCTCGCCGAGGGCAGGGTCGGCGAAGTCGTGGACCTGGACCCGTTCGGGCTGACCCTCGGGTGACCATTCGTTGCCACCGTTGGCGTAGTCGCCGAGCAGTTCCTTCTTCTTCGTGTCGACGCTGATCACCGGCTGGTCGTCGTCGATGAAGGACGTTGCCATGTCGTTCAGATAGTGGAACTGGGCATCCCGGTCGGGGTGTTGCCGCCCTTCGGTCACCTTGGCGTTGGCCTGGAGCGAGTACCCGAGACGGTGCAACAGGCGGAGGACCGAACGGGAGGACACTTCGAAGCCCTGATCGCCCAGTTCATCCGCCAATTTGGTCGAGGACTTGGATGTCCAGCGCAGCTTCGACATGGGGTTGCCGCGGGTCTCGGGGTTCACCAGCTCGTCGAGTGCTTCCAGCAGTCCGGGCTGGGTGTCGAGCAGCGACTTGTCACCACCACCCGGAGCACGAAGACGGCTCGACGGCTCGACTCCCGACTTCACTTCGGCCTCGGCCTTGATCACCGTGTTGCGGCTCATCCCCGAGGCCACTGCCACCGCGGTCTTGCCGCCCCGTCCGAGCATCTCGGACATCGCACCGGCAACCACCCGGCGCTGGAGCTCAGAGCTTGTCCCGAACATTGTTGAAGTGAAGCGGTGGTCCCCCGCCTGAGACCTGCCAACTGGTAGGGATCGGGCACGACCAAGTAACCCAATAGGAAGGGGACCACCGTGAAGAAGAAAGTAGCTGTTGTGACCGTCGCCGAGGCGGAGGAGGCGGCCCGAGTGGCTGACCTGCCCGTGGAGGCGACCGTGGCCCTGGCCGACGTGGCCGGGGCGATCAAGGACGGACTGATGGCGTTCGCCTCGGCCACCGGACTGGTCGTCATGCACCAGATGATGGAGGCCGAGCTCGAGAGCCGGATCGGGCCCAAGCACGCCCGGATCCCGGCCGCTGAGCGCAGCGGGAACTGGCACGGGTCGACCTCGGGCCCGGTCGTCCTCGGCGGCCGGACGGTGACGACCACGCGTCCCCGGGGCCGGAGCACCGACGGAGGTGAGATCGAGCTCGACACCTGGAAGGCATTCAGCTCGGCCGACCTGCTCAACTCGCTCGTGGTCGAACGGATGCTGGCCGGCGTGGCCACCCGGCGCCACGCAGATGTGGCCGAGCCAGTAGGCGCCGACATCGACTCGAGGGCCCGCTCCACCTCCAAGTCCGCAATCTCCCGACGGTTCGTCGCCGCCACCAAGAAGGCGATGGAGGACCTGATGGCCCGGAGCCTCGCCGACCTCGACGTGGCCGTCCTCATGATCGACGGGCTCGACGTGGCCGGCCAGTGCTGTGTGGTCGCCCTGGTCCTCACCGCAGACGGCACCAAGGTGCCCGTCGGCCTGTGGCTGGGGGACACCGAGAACAAGGTGGTGGTCACCGACCTTCTGGCCGATCTGGTGGCCCGGGGCCTCTCCACCGAGAACGGCGTGCTCTGCGTGCTCGACGGCGGCAAAGCGCTGGCGGCCGGGGTGAAGCGGGTCTTCGGGGAAGCGGCCCAGGTGCAGAGATGCACCATCCACAAGCGCCGGAATTTGGACTCTTACCTGCCCACGGAGATGGCCCGCATTGTCGACCGGCGCCTGGCCCTCATCTTCGCCCAGCCCGACTGGCGCAAGGGTCTCGATGCGGCAAAGCGACTGACCAACGAGCTCGAAACCGACCACCCCGACGCCGCAGCCTCGCTACGCGAGGGGCTGGAGGACATGTTCACCGTCCGACGCCTAGGCGTCGGAGGCACGCTGGCCAAGACGCTCACCACCACCAACTGCATCGAGTCGATGATCTCGATCACCCGGCGCACCACCGGCCGGGTGACCCGCTGGAAGGACGGCTCGATGAAGAAGCGGTGGATCGCAGCGGGCATGCTCGAGGCCGAGCGGTCATTCCGCCGAGTGAAGGGGCACGCCGACATGAAGACGCTCGTCGAAGCGCTCCGTCGAGAGGTCGGCACCGACGTTGTCACACCCACCAAGTACGATCAGGCAGCAGCCTGAACAACCAGTGGCCACCGCTGAACTTCAACAGCGAACGGGACACCCTCCCCAGCGGCCCTCACCGCCAACCGCGACAATGCCCCCGCACGGGCGGGGGCATTGTCTGGAGAAATCCCGGCGGCGTCCTACTCTCCCAGGGGGCTACCCCCCAAGTACCATCGGCGCTGGCGGGCTTAACTGCCGTGTTCGGAATGGGAACGGGTGTCTCTCCGCCGCCATGGCCACCGGAAACTGTGCGCTCCCCCGGGGCTCGAGGACGACCACCCACCTGGGGCGGCATCCGAGCCCGGTGTGGCCGATGACGGCCACCCCTGAGCGTTCCATAGCGAGCACGAGCAAGTTCCCAAGCCCTCGGCCGATTAGTACCGGTCAGCTGAATGCGTTGCCGCACGTACACTTCCGGCCTATCAACGTGGTCGTCTGGCCACGGGCCTTACCAGGTTAACCCTGTGGGAGATTTCATCTTGGAACGAGCTTCGCGCTTAGATGCTTTCAGCGCTTATCCCACCCGAAGGTCGCAAATCAGCAGTGCCCTTGGCAGGACAACTGACACACGAGAGCTTCGTCCATCCCGGTCCTCTCGTACTAGGGATAGCCTTCCTCAAATCTCCTACGGCTGCATCGGATAGGGACCGAACTGTCTCACGACGTTCTAAACCCAGCTCGCGTACCGCTTTAATGGGCGAACAGCCCAACCCTTGGGACCGGCTTCAGCCCCAGGATGCGACGAGCCGACATCGAGGTGCCAAACCTTCCCGTCGATATGGACTCTTGGGGAAGATGAGCCTGTTATCCCCGGGGTACCTTTTATCCGTTGAGCAACGGCGCTTCCACAAGCAACCGCTGGATCACTATGCCCTGCTTTCGCACCTGCTCGACTTGTAGGTCTCGCAGTCAAGCTCCCTTGTGCCATTGCACTCGACGGCTGATTGCCAACCAGCCTGAGGGAACCTTTGGGCGCCTCCGTTACGTTTTAGGAGGCGACCGCCCCAGTCAAACTACCCACCTGACGCTGTCCCTGATCCGGATAACGGACCGAGGTTAGGGTTCCGGCACATAAAGGGTGGTATTTCAAGGTTGACTCCACACTGGCTGGCGCCAATGCTTCAAAGTCTCCCACCTATCCTACACAATATGTACTAAAACTCAACAGCAAGCTGTAGTAAAGGTCCACGGGGTCTTTCCGTCCTGATGCAGCTAACGAGCATCTTTACTCGTACTTCAATTTCGCCGGGTCTGTGGTTGAGACAGTAGGAAAGTCGTTACGCCATTCGTGCAGGTCGGAACTTACCCGACAAGGAATTTCGCTTAGTGCTGTTACAACTAATCAATCACATTCGATTGATTAGCGGACCGGTCGTTTCCGCCGGCCTCCCTGTGTCGCCACAGGGCTCGGACCATATCTTCAACTCACCATGATTCTGATGAGTTGGTCGGCGTATGGTCTCTGAGGATTCTCAAGACATTGGATGGCTTTCGACGGTTCATCGTCTCGACGATTTCGGCGATCTCTATCAATCCCGAAATTGTAAGGTGCTTTCGCTCCTCCATGAGACGCAGAACCCTCACGAACTTGTCAAAGCTCTCACGCTTCGACGTTCGTAGCTGGTGCTCTTGAAAGAACGGGACAATGACATCCCGTAGATCGGCGAACCTCTTCACGCTGAACAGGGCCAATTGTTCCCTGTGATCATCGTGCCTCTGATTCAGATACACCTTGCCGCACCCGAAGATGCTGACAAGTTCTTCCAGGGCATCACGACTCGACGCCGACTGTGCAACCACAAACTGGGGCTGTACCTGCCAGCGAAGCTTCGCTTTGTGATTCCGGAAGATGGGGACACTAAAACAGCCTTCCCCATCAACGAAACCAGCTATCCATCCGTAGATCCAGAGTCTTTCCTGCTGATTGTCCGCACCTCTCACATTGTTACTGCCTTCCATACTGCGACGATACAAAACAGCTGTATCAGACCAGGAAGGCGAGTAGTGGAGGATGCAACGGAGTTTCCAGCAAATAGCCGACTGCTCACGTATTGTCACCAATACGAGGGGCAGCACCCCTTTGCCTGCAAAGGGGCATCCCTACCTTAGGCACTCTTGTTACTACTCGATTGCTCCCACCCTCATGCGGGTGAGTCACCGTCGAGCGGCCAGATCATTTCTCCCTGGCTCCCCATGTCGCCATGGGGGTCGGACTGTATCTTCAGCCTTCATCGCTTGGCTCCAGTGGGAACTGGAGATCAAACGATTACGGCGCCTCGCGTGCAGTCTCTGAGGATCCCGCCAGACGTCTGGCAGTTTCCTGCTGATTGTCCGCACCGGATGGATTTTCACTGCCCACGTCTGCACCCTTGAGACAGGTGTGACATGGACGAGTACCACCGGATACTCGGATGTTCCAGCATATAGCGGGGTTTTCTAACGGCCCTTTTACAAACCGTTATAGTTACGGCCGCCGTTTACCGGGGCTTAGGTTCAGAGCTTCGCCCGAGGGCTAACCCTTCCCCGTAACCTTCCGGCACCGGGCAGGCGTCAGAGCGTATACATCGTCTTTCGACTTCGCACGCTCCTGTGTTTTTAGTAAACAGTCGCTTTCCCCTATTCTCTGCGGCCCCTTCGGACTCGGAACGCGAAGTTCGTCATCCTGGTGGGGCCCTCCTTCTCCCGAAGTTACGGAGGTATTTTGCCGAGTTCCTTAACCACAGTTCTCCCGATCGCCTTGGTATTCTCTACCCGCCCACCTGTGTCGGTTTGGGGTACGGGTTCCGTGCCAGCTCGCTAGAAGCTTTTCTCGGCAGCATGGGATTAGTGACTTCACCTGGTGTGGCTCGGCATCGCGTCTCAGAGTTCATGAGGTCCGGATTTGCCTAGACCTCCTCCTACACGCTTACCCCAGGACTACCAACGCCTGGGCTCACCTACCCTCCTGCGTCCCTCCTTCGCTTTCCGCCACCGGGTCGGTCGGTTCGCCCCGAAGGACAGCCCCTTAGGACACCGGTATTGGAATTGGCGCGGACACGGAAGTACTGGAATATCAACCAGTTGTGCATCGACTACGCCTCTCGGCCTCGCCTTAGCTCCCGACTTACCCTGGGTGGATTAGCCTTCCCCAGGAACCCTTGGGCTTACGGCGGAGGGGTTTCTCACCCCTCTCTCGCTACTCATACCAACATTCTCACTCGACCACGCTCCACGACGGTTTCCACCGCCGCTTCTCAGCAGGATCGACGCTCCCCTACCACTCCCGTCCCGTGATTCCCGAGCGAATTCCGACATCGTCCGCGGCGAACCGCATTCAACATCGCTACTCAGGCGGAACGGAAATCCGCAGCTTCGGCTTTTGACTTGAGCCCCGTTACATTGTCCGCGCAGGACCACTCGACCAGTGAGCTATTACGCACTCTTTTAAGGATGGCTGCTTCTGAGCCAACCTCCTGGCTGTCTTTGCGTTCCCACATCGTTTTCCACTTAGTCAAAAATTAGGGGCCTTAGCTGGCGGTCTGGGCTGTTTCCCTCTCGACTAACGAAGCTCATCCCTCGTAGTCTCACTGCCAGGCTCTAAAGCATCGGCATTCGGAGTTTGATTGGGGTCAGTAAGCTTGTAGGCCCCCTAGCCCATTCAGTGCTCTACCTCCGATGCTGAACGCCCGACGCTGCACCTAAATGCATTTCGGGGAGAACCAGCTATCACCGAGTTTGATTGGCCTTTCACCCCTAACCACAGGTCATCCCCCCTGTTTTCAACCAGGGTGGGTTCGGCCCTCCACGGGGTCTTACCCCCGCTTCAGCCTGCCCATGGCTAGCTCACTCGGCTTCGGGTCTACAGCATGCGACTAATTCGCCCTATTAAGACTCGCTTTCGCTTCGGCTCCCCCTCGCGGGTTAACCTCGCCACACACCGTAACTCGTTGGCTCATTCTTCAAAAGGCACGCCATCACGGCCGGCACAAAGTGCCGACGACGCTCTGACTGATTGTAAGTCAACGGTTTCAGGTACTATTTCACTCCCCTCCCGGGGTACTTTTCACCTTTCCCTCACGGTACTAGTTCACTATCGGTCGCCTGTGAGTACTTAGCCTTACGAGGTGGTCCTCGCAGATTCACGCCGGCTTTCCCGGATCCGGCGCTACTCGGGAAATCCAATCGGAGTCCAATGTCTTTCGTGTACGGGGCTGTTACCCTCTGCGGCGCATCTTTCCTGGATGCTTCCACTAGACAGTTGGTTTTGTAACTCCGTGAAGGTTCTGATGCACCTTCTATCGGCTCCCACAACCCCAATTGGCAACGCCATCAGGCTTTAACACCAACTCGGTTTAGGCTCATCCCGTTTCGCTCGCCGCTACTCAGGGAGTCACTGTTGTTTTCCTCTCCTCGGGGTACTGAGATGTTTCAATTCCCCCGGTTCCCTCCGCTGACCCTATACATTCAGGCCAGGGTGGCACCCCATGACGGGTGTCGGGTTTCCCCATTCGGACATCCACGGATCCGCGCTTGGTAGGCAGCTCCCCGTGGCTTATCGCAGCCTCCCACGTCCTTCTTCGGCTTCAGGCGCCAAGGCATCCGCCGTTGACTCTTTATAACTTGGAGAACATAGATGCTCGTGCTCGCTATGGAATTCTCAAGGTGCGCACTGCGCGCCGGCCGGACCTCGGACATCTACATACAGACCGATGAGCGGGTGTGACCGATGCGGGCGGGAGGCTGACCTGGGCCGATGGCCCGGACAGCATCGCGTCGGAGGGTGGAATCGCCTCGGGCTTACCCATGGGGCAGGGTCCGGGGGTCGCTCCCTCAAAACGGAATAGTGATGGCCCGGTGTCACACCCAGAGCCCACAGGCCTCACGGACGGGACATCAACATCGATGTGCGGTCCGCCAGGGGCGGGATGAGCGTGACAGCGAATAGTCAGTGATCGACTAGGAGTATCTGGACCGGATTGGCCCAGACAGTGACTCCTTAGAAAGGAGGTGATCCAGCCGCACCTTCCGGTACGGCTACCTTGTACGACTTCACCCCAATCACCGACCCCACCTTCGACGGCTCCCTCCTAAAAGGTTGGGCCACCGGCTTCGGGTGTTGCCGACTTTCGTGGTGTGACGGGCGGTGTGTACAAGGCCCGGGAACATATTCGCCCGGCGTTGCTGATCCGGGATTACTAGCGACTCCGACTTCACGCAGTCGAGTTGCAGACTGCGATCCGAACTGAGACTGGCTTTGGGGATTGGCTCCTCCTCGCGGATTAGCGACCCGTTGTACCAGCCATTGTAGCATGTGTGCAGCCCTGGATATAAGGGGCATGATGACTTGACGTCGTCCCCACCTTCCTCCGAGTTGACCCCGGCAGTCTCCTACGAGTCCCCGCCATTACACGCTGGCAACATAGAATAAGGGTTGCGCTCGTTGCGGGACTTAACCCAACATCTCACGACACGAGCTGACGACAGCCATGCACCACCTGTGTAGGACCCCGAAGGACACCGTATGTCTACGGCTTTTCCCTACATGTCAAACCCAGGTAAGGTTCTTCACGTTGCTCGAATAAAGCCACATGCTCCGCCGCTTGTGCGGGCCCCGTAATTCCTTTGAGTTTTAGCCTTGCGGCCGTACTCCCCAGGCGGGGCACTTAATGCGTTAGCTGCGGCACAGAAACCGTCGATAGGTCCCCACACCTAGTGCCCAACGTTTACGGCGTGGACTACCAGGGTATCTAATCCTGTTCGCTCCCCACGCTTTCGCTCCTCAGCGTCAGTATTGGCCCAGACCACCGCCTTCGCCGCTGGTGTTCCTCCTGATATCTGCGCATTTCACCGCTACACCAGGAATTCCGTGGTCCCCTACCAAACTCTAGCCATGGCAGTATCGAATGGCGACTCCAGGTTGAGCCTGGAGGTTTCACATCCGACTTGCCAAGCCGCCTACGAGCTCTTTACGCCCAATAAATCCGGACAACGCTTGCCCCCTACGTATTACCGCGGCTGCTGGCACGTAGTTGGCCGGGGCTTCTTCTGCAGGTACCGTCACAATCGTCCCTGCTGAAAGAGGTTTACAACTCAGAAAGCCTTCGTCCCTCACACGGCGTTGCTGCATCAGGCTTTCGCCCATTGTGCAAGATTCCCCACTGCTGCCTCCCGTAGGAGTCTGGGCCGTGTCTCAGTCCCAGTGTGGCTGATCGTCCTCTCAGACCAGCTACCCGTCGAAGCCTTGGTGAGCCGTTACCTCACCAACTAGCTGATAGGCCGCGAGCCCCTCCCGAAGCGGAATCCATTTCCTCACCAAGCCATGCGACTCGGTGGGGATATCCGGTATTAGCACCGGTTTCCCGGTGTTGTCCCGGTATTCGGGGCAGGTTGCTCACGTGCTACTCACCCGTTCGCCACTTGATCTTCACCAGTATTGCTACCGGTTGGACCTCGTTCGACTTGCATGTGTTAGGCACGCCGCCAGCGTTCGTCCTGAGCCAGGATCAAACTCTCCATTGAGACCTCGTCCAGACCCGAAGGCCCAACCGAAATCGAAGAGCTGACCTCAAGGACACTGATCCTCTCGGTCAACTGAATACTGGCAAAGAACAGACATTGTCCGTTCAATGCTTTAATTGACTAGCGATCCCCATTTCCCCACGATCGCCCGCACTGACTTTTGGCTATCACTATTCCGTTTTCAAGAAGCGACCAGGCACATGCCGAACAGGCGTTGGTGCCGGAATGACCACAGGCAGAGGCAAGA
>CAVUZI010000006.1:0-381510 GCA_963745955.1 uncultured Acidimicrobiaceae bacterium
TATCTCATGTGTTGGGGTCGTGTCAATCAGGGGGAGACCAGGGTACGGAGCCCGATTCCGGCCCCGGGAGCGGCGATCGGGCGTCATCGGAGGCAGGTCGACTCAGCTCACGTACCCGCTCAGCACCCTGTGCCCGGCCTGGTCACTGACCCACACGGTGGTGATCTGACCGACCTGGACCGCGCACGACAACGGTACCTCCACCGTACCCGACCGACCGGTCGTGCGATAGCTTCCCGCCACCCACCAACGCCCCGATGCGGACTTCATGGCCACGGTGAAGACCTGCCCGCCGGCCTGTCCCGACTCTCGGAGCGTGGCCCGGGTGCCCCACGACTGCGAGGTGAGCGAGACCGAGGCCACCACTCCCCGCTGTCCGGTCAGGGCCACCGTCCTGGTCGGGGGTGTCTGAGCCCCGCCCAGAAGCACCACGGCCACGACGGCGGCGGCCACGGCCCCGACCACCACCCCGGCGCCCACCATCCGGCGGCGCCTGGTCCGTCCGGGTCCTGTCCGGGCCACCCCGTCGGGGAGGACCGGGGTCGGCCCCGCCACGGTGCCGTCCGACCACGGCCGCTCGGCTCCCAGGCTCGACGGGACCGACAGGCCCGACAGACCCGACGGGACCGACGGGACCGGTCGATCGGCTTCCCGGCCCAGGCCGTCGACCTGGTCGAGGTCCAGCAGGGTCAGCGCCTCGGCCGCGCTGCGCACGTCGGCGGCATCGCCGCGGCACTCCTCGCAATGCTCGAGGTGTTCGGCCAACTCCCTCGATTCGTCGGCGCTGGTACGCCCGATGGCGTCCATGGCCATGATCCCCTGCCATTCGGAGCACTCCCGACCGCTCACTCCGCCCACCCCATCTCCTGCAGGGTCAGCCTGAGCGCCTTGAGGGCATAGAACAGCCGGCTCCGAACCGTCCCCTCGGGAACCGACAGGTGGTCCGCGAGCTCCTTGCTAGTGCGGCCCCGGAAATAGATCTCGATGACCACGGTCCGATGCTCTTCGGTCAGATGGCCGACCGCCTCCTCCACCTGCCAGGCCGCCATGGCCCGCTCGACGTGGTCGACGATGGGCTCGGGTTCGTGCCCCATCCGGGCATCGTGGATCTCGTGACGCTGCCGCGACCGGGCCATGTCGACGAGCAGGTGGCGCTCGATCGAGTACAACCAGGTCCGGAGCGACCCCAGGGAGGAATCGAATCGATCGCGTGAACGCCAGGCCCTCACGAAGGTCTCCTGCACCGCCTCCTCGGCCAGGTGGGAACTCCCGAGCGCCCTCCGGGCCAGCCCCGTCAGTTCGGAGCGGTAGGCCACGTAGGCGTCGTTCAACCCCTGCTGATCCGCCAACATCGGGCTCGGTTCCGAAGCGTCGCCGGCCGAGGGCGTCGAGCTTCGTGACGCACTCACCACCGGAACAGTATCGGCCTTTCGGCGGGCGGATCTGATCAAGATGGTGCTTGGATCAGTAGCCGTATCCACCGGAGGACTTTGCCGTGGTCGACGGAGGCGCACCACCGGTCGCGGGGGACGAGGTCGACGTGTTCGTGACGACGAACCACGTTCCGCCGACCCCCTGGCCGGAAGCCTCCCCGGCCTTCGTGTCACCGGTGTAGGTGTAGAGGGGCATCCCCTTGTACGTGATCTGATGCGTGCCGTCGGCTCGGGTGATGATGCCGAGGTCGGAGCTCGTGACCCCGGCGCCGCCCGTCGCCGCCGCGATGCCGGCGGGAACGGTCAGCGGGGGCCACAGCGAGGCGCAGCCACCGGTGCACACCGACTTGTCCGTTCCGTCCGGCGTATACCGGTAGAGCGTCATCCCGGCCTTGTCGACCAGTACGGGGCCGAAGGATCCGACTCGAGTCACGGCCACCAGTCCCGATCCGGAGGCTTTCGCCGAGGTCGTCGCGCTCCCGCCGGCGGTCGTCGTCGACGGGGTCGCCGCGCTCGACCCGCACGCGGCCGAGAGGAGCAGGACCACTCCGAGCGCGCTCCTCACCAACCACCTGGATGACATTGTCGACCGCGGGGTCCTACGGCTCGGGCGCGTGCTCATGGGCGTCCACCTTCCTCCAATCGTCCCGGGTGCATTCGGGTCCCGGGGTCGTGCCGGGCCTGGCGGTGCCAACTCACGGGGTCGTACCCATCCATTGTCCAGGTCGTCGCAGTTCATCGTGCAGTACTACGACCGGGCAGGGTCATCTGTTCACCGGCCCCTCGGATGCCGCCGCCGAGCGGGCTCAGCCTTCGACCAGGATGCGGCTCCGGTCGGATTCCAGCCGGTGCACGAACCGCTCCAACTGGGCTTTGACCGCCGCCGGGCCCGCCCCCCCGGGTGTGGTCCGGCGGGTGACGGCCACACCCGGCTCCAGCAGCGGCACCGCGTCGGCGCCCAGCGCCGGATGGGCTTCGACCAACTCGGCCAGGGGCACATGGCGTTCGACCGAGTCGCGGACCAGACCGCCGACCACGCCATGGGCCTGCCGGAACGGCATCCCGCGCTGGACCAGCCACTCAGCCAGGTCAACGGCGGCGACCGTGGGACCATCGGCTGCCGCCTGCATCCGGCCGACGTCGAAGGTCACCGTGGCCATGAGGCCGGTCAGCGCGGCCAGCGCCAGGCGGGTCTGTGACACCGAGTCGAACAGCGGCTCCTTGTCCTCTTGCAGATCACGGTTGTAGGAGAGGGGGAGGCCCTTCAGGGTCACGAGCAGTCCGGCCAGGTTGCCGATGAGCCGACCCGACTTGCCGCGCGCCAGCTCGGCGACGTCGGGGTTCTTCTTCTGGGGCAGCATCGAGCTGCCGGTGGCGAACGAATCGTCGAGCACGGCGAACCCGAACTCCTCGGTGGTCCACAGCACCAGCTCCTCGCCCATGCGGGACAGGTGGATCCCGACGAGGGCCAGATCGAAGAGCGCCTCGGCCACGAAGTCCCTGTCCGAGACGGCGTCCATCGAGTTCTCGAACCGGGCGTGGAAGCCGAGGTCGTCGGCCACGCCGTCCGGGTCGAGGGGCAACGAGGAGCCGGCCAGGGCGCCCGCCCCCAACGGGGAGACGTCGAGTCGCACGACGGTGGCCAGCAACCGATCGACGTCCCTGGACAGCGCCCAGCCGTGGGCCAGCAGGTGATGGGCCAACAGCACCGGCTGGGCCCGTTGCAGGTGCGTATAGCCGGGAAGGTAGGCGTCCCCGGCTTCTTCGGCCCGGTTCAGCAGCACCTCCTGGAGGAGGACGACCTCTGTGGCCAGTGCACGGAGCTCGCGCTTGGCGTACAGCCGGAGGTCGGTCACGACCTGGTCGTTTCGGCTCCGACCGGTGTGCAGCTTGGCGCCGGTGTCGCCGGCGATCTCCGTGACCCGCCGCTCGACCGAGGTGTGGATGTCCTCGTCGTCGGGGGCGAAGCCGAACTCCCCCGAGTTCAGCTCGCCCTCCACCTGGTCGAGTGCGTCCAGTAGCGCGGCGACCTCGGCGTCGTCGAGCAGGCCGACCCGTCCGAGCCCCCGTACGTGGGCACGGGATCCGGCCAGGTCGTCGAGGGCCAGCTCCTTGTCGACGTCAAGACTGGACGAATAGTCCATGACCACGTCCGCCGTGTTCTGGCCGAGCCGTCCGTGCCAGAGGGTCATCAGGCCGGACCACCCGAACCGTCGTTCCCCCCCTGCACGGCCGACCAGGTGGCGACACCCAGTCCCCACAGTCTGACGAAACCCTCTGCGTCCGTGTGGCGGAAGGTGTCGGTGGCGTCGTAGGTGGCCAGCCCGTAGTCGTAGAGGCTCACCGGGCTCCGCCTTCCCTCCACCCAGCAACGACCGGTGTCGAGAGCCAGGCGGACCTCACCGGTGACATGGCGCTGCGACTCGGCGATGAAGCCGTCGAGGGCCCTCTTGAGCGGCGAGAACCACAGGCCGTCGTAGACGAGCTCCGACCACCGCGGCTCGAGCCTGGCCTTCTCGTGGTGCAGGTCGCGCTCGAGGGTGAGATCTTCGAGATCGGCGTGGGCCAGGAGGAGCGCCAGGGCACCGGGGCACTCGTAGGTCTCCCGGCTCTTGATGCCCACCCGCCTGTTCTCCACCATGTCCAGGCGACCGAACCCGTAGGAGCCGGCGATGCGGTTGACCTCGGCGATCAACGGCTCGGGACGGAGTGACACTCCGTCGATGGACACGGGCACGCCGGCCTCGAAGCCGATGACCATCTCGGTGGGCTCGGTGGCCGTGGGCCTGGTCATGGTGTAGACGTCCTCGGGCGGCTTGTTCCAGGGATCCTCGATCACCCCGCACTCGATGGCCTTTCCCCAGAGGTTCTCGTCGATCGAGTACGGCTTCTCCTTGGTCACCGACAGCGGGATGTCCCACTTGGCCGCGTACTCGACGCAGTCTTCGCGGGAGAGCCCCCACATCCTGGCCGGGGCGATGACCTCGAGATCAGGGGCCAGGGCACGGGTCCCCACCTCGAAGCGGACCTGGTCGTTGCCCTTCCCCGTGCACCCGTGAGCGACGGCACCGGCGCCGTGCCTGCGGGCCTCGGCCACCAGATGCTTGACGATCACCGGACGGGACAATGCCGAGACCAGGGGGTACTTGCCCTCGTATTTGGCGTTGGCCATGAGCGCGGGGATACAGAAGTCCTCGGCCATCTCGGCCCGGGCATCGATCACCTCGGCCTCGACTGCCCCCGCGGCCAGGGCCCGGCTCCTGATGGCCTCCCAGTCCTCCCCGCCGGTCTCGGACGCCTGGCCGACGTCGACGGCGACGGCGATCACCTCGACCCCTTTGTTCTCGATCAGCCACCGGACGGCGACCGACGTGTCCAGTCCGCCGCTGTAGGCAAGTACCACTCGCTTCGTCATGATCTACCCCTTGCTCGTGGAGCCTGCGGCTGGCGCGGCGCCTCGCTCGACGTGTTGTTTGACGATGTGGAGGTCGGGTCGAGCCCGGCCACCGTGGCCAACCGGTCGGCCACGGCCGCGCCCCCGGACGCCTCGGATGCCACCACCAGGACGGTGTCGTCCCCGGCGACGGTTCCGATCACTCCGGGGAAGCCGCTCCGGTCGAGGGCCGAGCCGACGACATGGGCCGAACCCGGCGGTGTCCGCAGCACCACCACGTTGCCGGAGTAGTCGGCCTCGACCACCCACTCGCCCAGCACCCGACGGAGATGGTCCTCGGGCGCCACCTGGTGTGACGGCAACTCGGGCAGCGCGTAGGCCGTCTCCCCGCCGGGAAGGCGGACCTTCAGGGCACCCAGTTCCTCGAGGTCACGCGACACCGTCGTCTGGGTGGCCTCGATCCCCTCGGCACCGAGGAGCTCGACGAGATGAGCCTGGCTGCCCACGGCCTTGGTCTCCAGCAACTTGGTGATGCGGTGCTGGCGCTGGTGCTTGGTCATGGCGATCGCCACCGCCGGCACCGGCGCGAGCCCTCTCCCCCACGCCAGCACCCCGCGCATGGCGTGCATCCGATTGCGGGCCTGCCGCCACACGACGCTCCGTGGTCCGTCCACGACCCCGGTGCTGATCTCCTCGCCCCGGTGGGCCGGGAGGCAGTGGAGCACGACGGCATGGTCCGCGGCTTTGGACAGCAATTCCTCGTTCACGGTGAACCCGGCGAAGGCGGCCAGCCGGGTCTCGCGCTCCTCCTCCTGGCCCATCGACGTCCACACGTCGGTGTAGACGGCATCGACGCCGTCGACCGCCGCCGCCGGATCGGACGTCACCATGAGGTCGCCGCCGAAGGACCTGACCAGTTCCACCTCCGCCGGCGTCGGGCCGTGCCCGGGCGGCGATGCGATCCGGGTGGAGATCCCGCTCATCGATGCGGCAATGGCCAACGATCTCCACACATTGTTGGCGTCACCGACGTAAGCCACGGTGAGGCCGTCGAGCGAGCCGGTGCCGAACACGTCTCCGAGCGTGAGGAGGTCGGCGACGGCCTGGCAGGGATGGGCCCGATCGGACAACAGGTTGACCACCGGCACGGCCACGCCGGCGTCGTCCAGCGCCGCCGCCATGGCCACCAGACATGCGTGATCGACCACACGAGCACAGACCACCGCGTGGTAACAGGCCAGCGTCCGGGCCACGTCGGCCGCCGGCTCGCGGACGCCGAGGCCGACCTCGTGGCCCTGGATGTAGACCGGATGCCCACCGAGGGCGACCGTGGCCATCTCCGAGCTGTTACGGGTCCGGTTGGAGGGCTTCTCGAAGAGGAGCGCCACCCCCTCGCCCTCCAGGACGCGGGACAGATCGACCGGGTCCCTCCGAGCCAGCTCCAGCACGGCAGCCAGGCCGTCGACCCCGAGGTCGTCGATCTCCAGCACGTGGCGGGTGGGCCGGGCGCCCCCCGGGGGGGCTGTGGACTCAGTGGCCATCGGTGCCGCCCTTCGGTGCCGTGGCCGCCGCCCGCGAACCGGACACGCCGGGGCCGGCCGCCGTCGCCGACCGGGCCAGCACCCGACCCAGGGCGATCAGCGCACGGTCGATCTCCCCGTCCGAGACCAGCAGGGAGGGGGCCAGCCGCAGGACGTCGGCCTTCGGTGCGTTGACGATCAGGCCCTCCGTCGAGCGCCTGACGGCAGGCGGCGGCGGCGTAGGGCCCGGCGAGGACCGCGGCCAGCAGGAGGCCCTCACCCCGTACCGCGACCACACCGGGGAGGCCCTCCAGCCCGGCCCTCAGCCTGGACCCGGCAGCGCGGGCCCGCGCCGGGACGTCCTCGGACTCCATCACGGCCAGGGTGGCCCTGGCCGCCGACATGGCCAGCGGCTGCCCCCCGAACGTGCTGCCGTGGTCGCCGGGCACGAAGGCCGCGGCCACCTCGGCCCGAGCCCAGCAGGCCCCGACCGGCATGCCGTTGCCCAGGGCCTTGGCCATGGTCACGATGTCGGGCTCCACACCGAGGTGCTGGAAGCCGAACCAGCGTCCGGTCCGGCCGAGGCCGGTCTGGACCTCGTCCACGATCAACAGGATGTCGCGGTCGGTGCACAGCTGCCGGAGTCCGGCCAGGTAGTCGGACGAGGGCACCACCACCCCGGCCTCGCCGAGGATGGGCTCGACCATGACGGCCGCCACCCGGGCCGGATCACAGGCGGCATCCATGGCGTCGAGGTCGTCGAAGGGGACATGATCGAAACCTTCCGGCAGCGGCTCGAAGGCCTGCTGCTTCTCGGGCTGCCCGGTCGCGGCCAGGGTGGCCAACGTCCGCCCGTGGAACGCGTCCCAGGTGCAAACCACGCGCGAACCGGCCCGGGCCGGCCCACCGGCGGGCCAGCTTGAGCGCACACTCGTTGGCTTCCGCGCCCGAGTTCCCGAAGAAGACCTGGCCGCCGGCACGCTCGGTGCCGCCGCCGATGAGTCGGTCGAGGGTGACCGCCACCTCGGGGCCGACCGTGTTCCCGAACAGGTTCGACACGTGGGAGAGGGTGCGGGCCTGCTCGGCGACGGCGTCGGCGACGACGGGGTGGGCGTGGCCCAGCGAGGTCACGGCCAACCCGGAGAGGAAGTCGAGGTACGGCCTTCCCTCGGTGTCGTAGAGCACTGAGCCCTCGCCGCGCACGAACGTGACCGCCGGTTCCGCGTAGTTGTGCATGAGCGCGGACCGGTCCACACCGACGTCGGCGGTGGCGGCCCCGGGGGCTGGTGGCGGCAGGTCCGGTCCGGTCATCGGGCAGCCCCCACCATGGTTCCGACCCCTTCGTCGGTGAAGACCTCGAGCAAGAGGGCGTGGGGCGTACGCCCGTCGAGGATGTGGGCGTGGCCGACGCCGGACCTGACGGCCCGGGCGCACGCCTCGACCTTGGGGATCATTCCCCCCGTGGCCGCGCCCGACGCCACCAGCTGTTCGAGATCTTCGACCGTGGCCTGATGGATCAACGTGGCGGGGTCCTCGGGCACCGACCGCAGCCCGGAGACGTCGGTCAGGAACACCAGCTTCTCGGCTTCGAGAGCGCTGGCCAAGGCGCCCGCGGCGGTGTCGGCATTGATGTTGAACGCCTGGCCCGACTGGTCGGTCCCGATGGTGGCCACCACCGGAATCAGTCCCTGGGCCAGCAATTGGTGGACGATGACCGGGTCGACATGGACCACGTCGCCCACGTATCCGAGGGCCTCGGATCGGGCGGTGGCCGTGATCAAGTTGGCGTCCTCGCCCGAGAGTCCGACGGCCAGCGCACCGTGGACGTTGATGGAGCTCACGATGTCGCGGTTGACCTTGCCGACCAGCACCATCCGGACCAGGTCGATGGTCTCGGCGTCGGTGACCCGGAAGCCGTCGAGGAACTCGACCTCCTTGCCCACCCGCTCCATGAGGGCGCCGATCTGGGGTCCGCCGCCGTGGACGACCACCGGAAGCATGCCCACCGACCGCATCAGCACGATGTCCTCGGCGAACGACGCCAGGGCGGATGCCTCGTCGACCTCGTCCTCGCCCGGCTTGGCGCTCAGCACGTTGCCGCCGTACTTGACCACGACCACCTTGCCCCAGAACCGGCGGATGTAGGGAAGCGACTCCACCAGCACCGAGGCCTTGTCGCCCGGGGCGAGCCGCGCAGCCACGGCATCCCCGGCCGAAGCGCGAACCGACGGACCGGTCACGAGGTCGTCCGGTTCTCGTCGATGTAGCCGTGGCCGAGGTCGACTCCCATGACGACGCCGTCGCCGTCGGCCAGACCCAGCCGGCAGTGGATGTCGATCATCGGCCCCGACAGGTGCGCGGCCACGGCCGACTCGTCGTGATCGGCGGCCGTCCCCTCGTGGCAGACGGTGACCCCGCCGTAGGCGATGTCCAGGCGGTCCATGTCGAAGTCGATGCCGGCCGAGCCGAGATCGCTGGCCACCCGGCCCCAGTACGGGTCTCCGCCGTTGAGCGAGCACTTCACCAACAGCGAATCGGCCACCTTTCGCGCCGCCCGGTGCGCCTCGCCGTCCGACCGGGCCCCGGTCACCCGGACCTGGAAGATCTTCGACGCCCCCTCGGCGTCGGCCAGCATCTGGCCGGCCAGGGTGGAGCAGGCCTCGGTGACCACGTCGACCAGGACATTGGGATCGGCCGGCCCGGCCCGGCCCGACGCCATGAGGATCACGGTGTCGTTGGTCGAGGTGCAGCCGTCGACCGTCATCGAGTTGAACGATTCACGCACGGCGATGCGCAGCAGGTCGGCCAGGGGACCGGGCTCGACGGCGGCATCGGTGGTCAGGAAGGCCAACATGGTGGCCATGTCCGGTGCCAGCATCCCCGCGCCCTTGGCCATGCCGGCGACCGAGAAGGTGCGGCGCTCGATGAGCACCTCCTTGCGCCCGGAGTCGGTGGTGAGGATGCCGGTGGCGGCCTCCTGCGCCGACCGGGCCGAACCCGAGCGGGCCGCCACCAGCGCCGGGATGCCGTCCTCGATGGGACCCATGGGCAACGGGATGCCGATGAGACCGGTCGAGCAGACCAGCACCTGATCGGTCGGAACGCCGAGGCCGGCCGCGGCCAGCGCGCACATACGCAGGGCGTCGGCCCGCCCCTGGGCGCCGGTGGCCGCGTTGGCGTTGCCACTGCTGACCACGATCCCCGCCGCCAGGCCGCCCGTCGCCCGCAGGTGGTCGCGGCTGACCTGGACGGGCGCGGCCGCGGCCAGGTTGGAGGTGAAGGTGGCGGCCGTGGGCACGGGCTCGCCGTCCGCCGCGGCCACCAGGGCCAGGTCGAGCGCCCCGGAGGCCTTGATGCCGGCGGCCATCCCCGCGGCGGTGAACCCCTCGGGGGCGGTGATGCTCACGGGTAGACCCCGGCTGTCGGAAGCCCGGTTCCCTCGGGCAGGCCCAGTGCCAGGTTGGCGCACTGGACCGCTTGGCCCGACGCCCCCTTGATCAGGTTGTCGATGGCGGCCATGGCCAGCACCCAGCCCGTGCGCTCGTCGACCCGGACGGTGACGTGCGCGCAGTTGGACCCGCTGGTCGCCTTGGTCGACGGGGGGTCATCGGTGACCACGACGAAGCGCTCGCCGTCGTACGCCTCGTGCAGGATGTCCATGGCGTCGGCGGTCGTGACGCCCGGGGCTCCGCCGGCCGCCGCTCCCGTCCGGCCGTAGCAGGTGGCCAGGATCCCCCGGACCATGGGGGCCAGGTGGGGCGTGAACAGGACTGGCGTGCCGAGGCTCTGCTCCATCTCGGCGGTGTGCCTGTGGTCGAGCAGGCCGTAGGCGACGAAGTCCTCGTCCACCGAGCCGAAGTGGAGGTGCTCCGATGCCGCCCTTCCCGCCCCGGAGACGCCGCTGGCGGCATCGACGATGAGTGGCAGCGGACCGCCACCCGGACCGGTGGACCCGGAAGTTCCCGAGACGTCCACCAGCCCCGTCCGGATCAGCGGCCACAGGGCCAGGATGGCCGCGGTCGGATAGCAGCCGGGAGCGGCGATCAGACGTGTGTCCACCAGTTCGTCGCGGTGGAGCTCGGGCAGGCCGTAGACGAACGAGCCCAGCAGGTCAGGGGCGGCGTGGACCTCCCCGTACCAGGTCGGGTAGAGCGACGGCTCGTGCAGCCGGAAGTCGGCGGCCAGGTCGACGATGAGCCCCACTGCAGAGATCAGCTCGGGGACCAGCTGCTGGGACCGGCCGTGGGGAAGGGCGAGGAAGACCACGTCCAGCCCATCCAGCTCGGACACCTCCGTGGCCGAGTACGAAAGATCCGGGTAGGAGGCGGCCAGCGATGGCGTGTGAGCAGCCACCCGCGCCCCGCGGTGCTCCCCCGCGGTGGCCACCGCCACCTCGAGGTCGGGATGCCCCGCGCACAGACGGAGCAGCTCCACGCCGGCATAACCCGAGGCCCCGACCACTCCGACCTTCATGCCATCCCACTCATCGTGCCTACTCCGTGTTGTCCGGGGTCCGGGTCCGTCCGGGGTCCGGGGCTGTCCGGGGTCCGGGGCTGTCCGGGGTCCGGGTCCGTCCGGGGTCCGGGTCCCTTTGTCGGGGTCCTTCCGGCATTGTCCGAGTTGTCCGTGTCCGCTGCGACCGGCTCCGTTGTTCTGCAAGTATATTCACAAATCCGCATGCTTATGCAACATCGACGGCGAGGACAGACCTTGACTCCCTCTGGGCGGCCCGGTACCTTCACCGGCAGCCTCTGTCGCTTCATCCCGTCTCGCCGTTCTCAGGGAGACAGCCGGCTCGGACGGCCTCCGCTGCTCGACCCAGGGAGTGCCACCTTGCCGCCGCAACCAGAGGCCGACCTGCCGCCTGAACCAGGCAGCCTTCCGCCGCAACCAGAGGCCGATCTGCCGCCTGAACCAGGCAATCTGCCGCCGCAGCCAGAGGCCGATCTGCCGCCTGAACCAGGCACCCACACCGTCCGGGAGACCGGGCCCTTCGACCACGAATCCGGCCAGGCCCTCTTCGATGCCCTGGCCGGCCACCTGCCCGAGTTCGTGCCCGCCTACCTGGCCCTGGCCGAGGCCTGCGACGACGATCCGGGTGAGCCGGTCGTCTTCGCCGAACTGGCCGATTTCGTGGCCGCCCGCCTGGCCCTCCTCGAAACCGGACGCCCGGTGCTGGAGCGGGCCCTCGGCATCATCGAGGCCCACCTCGACGCGGCCGAGGACATCGACGAGGCCGCCGATCTGATCGGTCTGGCCTTCTTCGACTGCTTCTCACCGGAGGACCGTCGTCGTCTGGTCCCGTGGCTGGGCCCGCGTTCGCTGGCCACCCTGGAATCCCTCGATGCCCCCGGCGACGTCTACCTCCAGCCGGCACCGGCCCAGCCCGACCTCCGAGGATCAGCGGAGCCGGGCCTGGTGGGCGGTCTCCACCGCCTCGATGCACGCAGCGCGGAGCCGGCCCATCTCGTCATCGGTGAGGGTGCGGTCCAAGGCGCTGAACCGCAGCCTGAAGGCCAAGCTCCGTGAGCCCTCGTCCACCGACGGCCCCCGGTAGACGTCGAAGAGCCCGACCGACTCCAGCAACTCCCCTCCCGCCCGGCGCAGCGTCCGTTCGACCGACCCGGCGGGGACCGATTCCTCGACCACGAAGGCGAGGTCGATGTCCGAGGAGGGGAAGCGCGTCACCGGCGCGGCCTCCTCCGATCGACGGGGCACCCGGCTGCGGTCGAGGAGGATGCCGATGTCGAGATCGATCCATCCCACCCGGCGGGGGCGACCGTCGGGGTTGAGGAGGCCGAACTGGCTCACAACTGCGGGGTCGAGCTCCCCGACCGCTCCGATCTCGGCGGTGTGTTCCTCGACGCTCCCGTCCGAGGGCGCGGACGACGCTCGACACGGAGGCCGAGCGGTGGGCGTGGAGCGACCGGCCCACCGGACCGAGGTCCGACCGGTCACCCAGCATCCAGTCGTCGATCCTGAGCGCGTCGGCGATGGCGTGCCATGCAGCCACGGCTGTCCACGCGTCATCACCCTCGGCGGCGAAGATCCGCACAGAGGCGCTCGGAGGTCTCGGCCGCCAGGCCGTCACCCGGTTCGGACATCGCGCCGTCGGCGATGCGGAACACGCTTCCGACCTCGAACAGCCGCACTTCGCCCTGACGTCGGTCGGTGTTGTAGATGACGGTCCGGATCAGCCCGGGGACCATCGACGAGCGCAGGAACCGCTCGGCCTCCACCAGGGGGTTCGTCACCTCGACGTAGGGGGGGTCGAAACCCGAGCTCATCTGGTCGAATTCGCTCACGAACGTCGTCGTCCACACTTCCAGGGCCCCGAGCCCACACAGCACGTCCTTCAGCAACCTCCGTTCCCGTTGATAGGTGGTGAGCCGCCCCGGCTGCGGCCACGACGGTGTGCGCCGGGTGATCCGCGAGTAGCCGTAGGTCCGGGCCACCTCCTCGGCGATGTCCGCCTCGCCCGCGGGAGCCGTCCGGATGTCGGGCCGGAAGGTGGGCACGGTGACATGCAGCGATTCCCCGTCCCCGACCGCGCTGCGAACGGCCTGGATGCCGAGCGGGGCGAGCAGACCGGCGATGGTACCGGCGGTGAGATCACTGCCCAGCAGCGCGTTGATCCTCGCCGGCCGGACGTCGAGCTGCACCGGCTCGGGCACCTGCCCCCGGATGTCGATCACCCCGCTGGCCACCGACATGGCATCGCCGGCGGTCAGTGCCAGGAGCTCGCAGAACCGCACCGCGGCGCGGTCGATCCCCGCCGGGTCGCATCCCCGCTCGAAGCGGGCCGACGCCTCCGTCCGCAGCCCCAATCGCTTCGACGTCCTGGCGATGGACATCGGATCGAAGTAGGCAGCCTCGAGAAGCACCCGGGACGTGCCGTCGCCGATCTCCGAGGAGGCGCCCCCCATCACACCGCCGATACCGACCGGCGAACCCTCGGCGTCGCAGATCAGGCAGTCCTGACCGGTATCCCCGAGGCCGGGGCCGGCCAGTCCCAACGGGCGCTCGATCCCGTCCAGGGTCACCACCGTCTCGCCGGGCCGGGCCCGCCGGACGATCAGGCCACCGCCGGTCAGCCGGTCGAGATCGTAGGGGTGGGTGGGTTGACCGAGCTCGAGCATCACGTAGTTGGACGCGTCGACGATGTTGTTGATCGGCCTCATTCCGGCCAGGATCAGTCGTCGGGACAGCCACTGCGGCGACGGGGCCGACCGGACCCCGGTGAGCACCCGGCAGGTGAACCGGGGACAGAGATCGAGATCGTCGACCCGGGCGGTGGCCAGCGTGTCGACGGGTACACCTCCCCCTCCATCGGCGCCGACCACGTGCTCCCCCACCGCGCCGGCACCGCCGGCGAGGATGGGAGCCAGCTCCGCGGTCTCCGGAATGGCGAACGGCAGCCTCAGCCGGGCGGCCAGGTCGCGGGCCACGCCGGCGATGCTCCACGCGTCGGGGCGGTTGGCCTCCACCGCGATGTCGAAGATCACATCAGGCTCGATCCCCAGTGCCTCGGTCAGCGGACGGCCGACCGCGGCGCCCTCGACGTCGTTGAGCCGCAGGATCCCCTCGTGGTCGTCGGACAGTTCGAGCTCCTTGCCCGAGCACAGCATTCCGTTCGAGACGACACCCTTCATCTTCCGCCGGCCGATCTCGAACCCGCCCGGGAGCACGGCACCGACCGGAGCCAGCGGGACCAGGTCACCCACCTCGAAGTTCCATGCCCCGCACACCACCTCGACCGGCCCGGAACCGTCGTCGACCACGACCATCCGGATCCGGTCGGCCCCTGCGATGGGGTCGATCCGGTCGACTCGGACGACCACCACGTCGCCGAGATCCTGGTTGACCATCTCGGTCTCCTCGACCACCAGCCCGAGGTCGTCGAGGGTCTCGGCCAGGACGGCCGGGTCCCCGTCGAAGGGGGCAAAGTCTCGAAGCCACGAAAGCGGTACGCGCACGGCCTTCCCTTCAGAGGTCGCGCGTCAGAATTGACGCAGGAAGCGGATGTCGTTTTCGGTGAGGGCGCGCATGTCGGCGATCTGGTGGCGCATCTGGGCACACCGGTCGATCCCGAAGCCGAAAGCGAACCCGGTCCATTCCTCGGGGTCGATCCCCACCGCGCCGAAGACGGCCGGGTCCACCATGCCGCAGCCGCCGAGCTCGATCCAACCGGTCTGCGAGCACGTCCGGCACCCTTCACCGTGGCAGATGGTGCAGGTGACCTCGTACTCCGCCGAGGGCTCGGTGAAGGGGAAGTAGGCCGGGCGCAGGCGCGAATGGATGTCGGGGCCGAAGTACGCGGTCGTGAAGACCTCGATCGTGCCGGCCAGGTCGGCGAACGTGATCCCCCTGTCCACCACCAGGCCCTCGATCTGGTGGAACACCGGGAGGTGGCGGGCGTCGGGGGTGTCCCGCCGGTAGCAGCGTCCCGGCATCACCGCGTGAAGGGGCAGGGTGCCCTTCCCCACCGCATCCTCCATGAGATGGATCTGCACCGGCGAGGTGTGGGTGCGCAACAGCGTCGACTCCGGCGGTCCGAGGTTGAGGTAGAAGGTGTCCCACATGCTCCGTGCCGGGTGGGCCGGGGGAATGTTGAGGGCCCCGAAATTGAACCAATCGGTCTCGATCTCGGGCCCCTCCGCCACCTCGAACCCCATGCCGATGAACACGTCCTCGAGTTCGTCGCCGGTCAGGGACACCAGATGGAGGTGGCCACGGATCGGGGGCGACGTGTGCGATCCGGCGACGAACTCGGTCAGATCGAGCCGGCTCCCGGCCATCTCCCGCGAGAGCTCCTCGGCGGCGATCTGGCTCCTCCTCCGTTCGATGAGGGCCTCGATGGTCGAACGGGCTTCGTGCAGCTTCTTCCCCTGCTCCCGTTTGGCCTCGGCGTCGAGGGAGCCGAGGCCGCGGGATGCCAGGGCCAGCGGCGACTTCTTGCCGGAGACCGAGGCCGAAACCTGGCGGATGGCCTCGGTCGAATCCGCGCCGGCAATGGCGGCCCGGGCCTGCTCGACCAACTGGTCGACGTCGACAGGTTCGGTCACGGTGCGCCGACCCCTGTTTCCCCGCCCGCCGGTTCCCCCCGGCTGCCCGATGACCCATCCATGCCCGGCATCGTAGGACGCGGCGCACCGCCGTCCGGGGAGGACGGGGCGCCACCGTGGGAGCGGCGCTGGCGCAGGGCCTCGAAGCAGACGACGGCGGTGGAGACGCTCACGTTGAGCGACTCGGCCCGGCCGACCATCGGGATCGAGACTCCCTCGTCCAGCCAGCTCGGTCACCGACGGGCTCGAGCCCCGAGGCCTCGTTGCCGAAGATCACGGCCACCCGCCGGCACCAGTCGAAGGCGGAGTAGTCGACGCCACCCCGGACCTCGGTGCCCACGGTCGTCAGTCCCCAGCTGCGTAGCGTCGCGATCACCGTCGGCGCGTCTCCTCCGACGACCACCGGCATGTGGAAGATCGATCCCGCCGATGCCCGTACCGTCTTCGGATTGGTGGGGTCAACCGTTCCGTCGCAGCAGACCACCGCGTCCACGCCGGCGGCGTCGGCCGTCCGGATCATGGTGCCGGCATTCCCCGGATCACGCACGTCGACGCACACGATGACCATGGATGCGTCCCGGAGCTCGGGCAGGGCGGTCGGGACGAAACCCACCACGGCCACGATCGGCTGCGGCGCGACGGTGTCCGAAATCCGATCGATGACCCCGGGGGCGAGGTCGAAGATGCGGACACCGGTGGCGTAGGCCCGTTCCACGACCTCGGCGACCGAGGGGTTGGCCCGCCCCTCGGGTGCCACGTAGACCGATTCGATCGGGGCCCCGGCCTCCAGCGCCATCGACAGCAGCTCGGCGCCCTCCACCACCAGCGCATGTTCCGCATCTGCGCAGGCTGCGCTTGCGCAGGAGCTGCCTGACCCGGCGGACCCGATGATGGGTGAAGGCGAGACCGGTCTGGCTCAGGAACCGGCCTCTGCGCTCGCCGGAGCAGTGGCCAGACGCGTCGGTGGCCACCTGCACCAGAGAGGCGAATGCCTCCGGCTCGGTCACGGCCAGGTCGGCGAGCACCTTGCTGTCCACCTCGACGTCGGCCCGGTGCAGCCCGGCGATGAAGCGGCTGTAACTCGTCCCGTTGAGGCGGGCGGCGGCATTGATCCGCTGGATCCACAGCTGACGGAAGTCGCCCTTGCGGGCACGACGGTCCCGGTAGGCGTACTGCATCGAATGCATGACCTGCTCGTTGGCAGCGCGGAATGAACGGCTCTTGTTGCCGTAGTAACCCTGCGCCTGCTCGAGAACGGCGCGATGGTGCTTCTTGGCATGTACAGCGCGCTTGACACGGGCCATGGGTGTCTCCTTTTCGTGAGTGGGCCTGATCGGACAACTGACATCTGAACGCCGGACGGCTACTGGGCGGCCGGTGTGACGGTGCACCCGCATGGTGGGGTGGTTCGGACGGAGGTGCGGTGGCTTGGACGCTGACACCCGCGACGCAGGAACGGCACGGACCGACCACGACCACCGGGTACTGAGCCCGCCCGAGGGCGGGACCTCGCCGGTGTTACCGGCCGAGCATGCGCTTGACCTGGCGGGCGTCGCCAGGGGCGAAATCGGTCTCACGACCGAGGCGCCGCTTGCGGACACTCGACTTGCCCTCCAGCAGGTGGGAACGGAAGGCCTTGCGACGACGAAGCCGGCCCGTCCCGGTCACCTTGATCCGCTTACGGGCCCCGCTGTCAGTTTTCATCTTCGGCATCGTGTTCTCCCTCTGCTGTGTTCGACTGTGCGGCCGGGGGTTGATCCTCCGGCGTCTCTGCGGCCACGTCTCCGGTCGGCGCCTCTGCGGCCACGGTGCACCGGTGCTCTGCGGCCACTGGCGCGCTGGCGGGCGCCTCTGCGGCCGCTGGGTCACCGCTGCGTCCCGGCCGCGTGCTCTGGCGGCGCTCTGTGGCCGGTGTCGACCTCGTACTCGGGCCGGCGCCGTTTCCGGCGTGACCGGGTCCCTTGGACGCCGCCGACTGCTTGGCCCGCTTGTCCGGAGCCAGCACCATGACCATGTTGCGGCCATCGAGCCGGGGCACCGCTTCGGCCTTGCCCATTCCGTCCATCTGCTCGGCGATCCGATCGAGGATCTTCTTCCCGAGCTCGGGATGGAAGACCTCGCGGCCCCGGAACATGATGGTGATCTTTACCTTGTGACCCTCCTCGAGGAACTTGGCCACCTGCCGGGTCTTGGTGTCGAAGTCGCCCGGCCCGATCTTCGGCCGGTACTTCATCTCCTTGATCCCTACATGGACCGCCTTGCGTCTCGATTCCTTGGCCCGTTGGGCCGCATCGAACTTGAACTTCCCGTAGTCCATGATGCGACAGACCGGCGGATTGGCCCCGGGGGCCACCTCGACCAGGTCCAGGTCGAGTTGCCGGGCGATGGCCAGAGCCTCCGGCAGCAGCTTGATCCCCAGCTGCTCCCCGTCGGGGTCGACCAGGCGTACTTCGCGGGCGCGGATACGATCGTTGATGCGAGTCTCATTGGTGGTGACGGTGGCTGCTATTCGACTTCACTCCTCTGTCTTCGGGCTACGGACCTCCCGTGCCCTCCATGCAAGGAGCGGAGCCACAACCGACCACACCGACTCATGTCGGCCGCCGGTGGCGTTGACCCGGCGCACACGTGCACGACGCACCGTGGCCGGGTGGGAGCCCCCAACTGCGGGACTCCGCTTCCTCGTCTATCAGTGCTTTAGGCTACCAGTCGTGAGCTCACTTTGGACACCCGATGGCGAACGCCCGGTCGCACGGCCGGCGGCAGCCGATGGCGGCGGGCCTCCGGCGGGTGCCGGCGGGCCTCCGGGAGACCGCCCGGACCGGCCGGACATCCCCCCGGGCATGGACGAGGAGGAGCTGGCCCAGCAGATGGCGGCCATGCGAGCCGAGCTGGCCAACTCGCCGGTGGAGGTGGTGGTGGCCAACCACTGCTACGGGCTGTTCGAGCTGGCTGCGGTCTATCTGTCCCAGCAGCCGGCCATGCTCAGCCAGGCCCGCCTGGCCATCGACGCCCTGGGGTGCCTCCTCGAGGGGCTCGAGGGCCGGCTGGGTGATGCCGAGCAGCAGCTCAAGGACGGACTCAGCCAACTCCGGTTGGCGTACGTGCAGATCGACGGGGCCCAGCGCGCCGGGGCCGAGGTCGCCTCGGCGGCCGGGGCCAACGGAGAGTCGACCGGTGAGGCCCGGCCGGCGCCGGCGGACGCTGAGACTGAGAACGAAACTCCCGGGTGAGCGGGGGTATCGGCGGTAGTCCGAACCCGCCGGCCGATCGTACCGGATCCCACCGGTGGAACGGCCGGAGCGACGCCGGCCGGCCAGGACGGAGCTCCCCTGTCCCCGGGGTCGCTGAGCGGCATCGACAGCTCCCGGGTCCGCAGCTTCATCGGCCTCTCCATCGGGCTGGTCGGACCGCGGGCCAACCTCGCCGTGTCCGGGGTTCTGATCACCCTCTTCGTGCAGCAGCGGGCGTCGGGCGCCCTGGCCGTCACCTTCGCCCTGACCGCCGACCGTCTGGTCAGTTGGCTCACCTATCCGGTGGCCGGACGGCTGAGCGACCGGACCCAGAGCCGGGTGGGCCGGCGGACCCCGTACATGGCCGGAAGCCTCATCGTGATGGGCGTGGCCACGTGGATGTTCACCGTGGTCAGCGGGTACTGGCTCCTCGTGCTGATGATCCTGATCGCCGGGCAGGCGTCGGCCATCTTCACCCTGACCAACGTGGCCGTGGTGCCCGAGGTGTTCGGCCGCAGCCGGTGGATCAAGGCGCTGCTGTTGACCACGGTGCTCGGCACCGTGGCCAGCCTCGCCATCAAGGGCACCGTCATCGCCAGCTGGAACCAGAACCAACCGTCGACGTGGAACCTTCCCTTCCGGGTGGCCGCGGCGATCCTGGTCGCGGTGGGCATCGCCGTCTTCGTCCTGGTCCGCGAGGCGCCGACCGCCACCTACGGTGCCGAGGTCGACCGCAAGCAGCGGGCCCGGCCCACCCGCGACGAGCTCCGGGACATCCTGTCGGGTCCCAACGCCAAGGTGCTGATCGGCGGCTCGCTGCTCTTCTGGTCGGGGGTCGGATCGACCGCCTACGTGGCCATCCTCTTCTTCCAGAGGATCCTGCACGCCGGGGCCAGCGCCCAGACCATCGCCGGGCTGGCCACCGGGCTTCCGGTGTTCTTCATCGGCATCGCCCTCGGGATCCCGCTCAGCCGCTGGATCTCCCCCATGCAGCTGGCCGTCGGAGCGCCGCTGGTCGGTGCCGTCCTGGCCGGGGTGCAGTACTTCGACACCCACCTGTGGCAGGCCGTGGTCCTCAGTTACATCGGAGCGCCGCTGGTCGGTGCCTACATCATCGTGATGGCCCCGCTGCTGCTCCAGCTCCTCCCCCGCGCCGGTGGGCTCGGCGAGCGGATCGGCGTGCTGTTGGCCCCGTTCAACCTGTGCAGCGTGGTCCTCGCCTACGTCGCCGCGGTGGTGATCGACGCCACCGGCAACTACCGGCTCATCTGGCTCTTCCCGGCCGCCACCGGCCTGGCCCAGGCCGTCGTCAACTGCTGGCTCAAGTACCCGCCACGGCGAGCCTCGAGCCCCGACATGGTCAAGCGCCTGTGGGAGTGGAGCATCGTCCAGGCCGAGTCCATGGCCGAGACCGGGATCGTCGCCGGGCTCCTGGCTGCGCCGCTCCTCGGCGTGGTCACCGAGGAGGACGCCGACAGCGCGGTGGTCATCGACATGGCCCGCAACATCCTGGGCAATCCCTACGAGGAGATCGCCACCGGCGGTCCGCTGACCGTGCCCTCACTCGACGCCGAGGCCGACGGGCCACCCGATGATCAGTCGCGCTCCGATGACGGAGGTCGAGACGGCGTGACCGGGGTACGCCAGGTGGGAGGTGGGCCGGTCGACGGCCTGGACAGCGGCGACAGGAAGTCGGGTCGCGGGGAACCCTGGTCCGGGCCGCCCGGTGCCGGGGACCTCACCACTGGGGTCCCAGACGCAGGCGTGGCTCCGGACGACTCGGCGGGGCCGTCCGGAGGCGGGACGCTCGGGGACGAGGGACCGGACCCGGACCGCCCGGGGACGACGACCTCGGGGACGGCCGGGCCCGGGGACGACGGAGCCTCGGAGGGAGCGTCCGGCTCCGCCGGCGGTTGCGGCACGACGGCCGCATCACCCGACGGCGGGGCCGGCCGGTGGCGCACCTCGGGTCCGGTCCGTGACGGCTCGAGGGTCGACCCGGGTGGCACCACGCCGGGCAGCGGCCTGACCGATCGGGCCTCGAGCCGGCCCAGCCGGCCGGCCGACACGATGAACGCCACCACCGTTCCCACCGCGATCTGCCGGGAGCCGTCGGTGATGGCCGTGCAGTGGAACTCGAGCCTCCGGCCCGGTCCGTACTCGACGACGCCCAGACCCCGCGGCTCGTCGAACTCGATCACATCCCCGACCAGAGGGGCATGACCCACCGGCGGTGGATCGACCGGTCCGGACCAGCCGACGGGTGTCAACGGCGCTGCCTCTCGGGGCCGGACGCGCTCAATGGACGATCTTCGACAGAGGCAGCTCGATGATGTCGGTGGCGCCACGGTCCTTCAACGCCGGGATGAGGACGTTGATCTCCGATTTCGGTACCACCGCCTCTACCGCGAACCCGCCGCCGCCGAACAGCTCGGACACCGTCGGCGACCGCAGCGACGGGAGCACCTCGATCACACCGGGCAGCTGCTCGGTGGCCACGTTGAGCTTGACGAGGACCTTCCCGCGCGCCTCCAGGGCTCCCTCGAGCAGCGTGAACAGCTGGCCCATGGCGTGCCGTTTGTCCGGGTCCTCGGCCGCCTCCGGATTGGCGATCAGCTCCGTGTGGGAGACCAGAAGGGTCTCGACGATCTTGAGCCCGGCGGCGCGCAGGGCCCCTCCCGTCTCGGTGATCTCGACCACGCAGTCGGCGATGTCGGGCACCTTCGCCTCGGTGGCCCCGTAGGAGAGGCTGATCTCGGCCGGCACCCCGTGCTTCTCGAGGTATCGGCGGGTCAGCTCGGGGTACTCGGTCGACACCCGGAGGGCACCGGAAGCGCCGGTCCCCGAACCGGCCAGATCCGACACCGACGACGCCGGCGAGTCGGCGGGCACGGCCAGGACCACCCGGATCGGGTTGGCGGTCGCCTTCGAGTACCCGAGGACGCCGAGGGAGGTCACGTCGCTGCCCCGCTCCTCCACCCAGTCGCGTCCGGTGATCCCGATGTCGAACAGTTCCCTCGGCCACGTAGAGCGGAATCTCCTGGGGTCGCAGGATCCTGACCTCGTCGATCCGGGGATCGTCGATCGTGGCCCGGTAGTCGACGGCGGACGATCGGATCACGCCCAGGTCGGCGGCGGCGAACAGGTCCAGCGTGGCCCGCTCGAGCGAGCCCTTGGGGAGCACCAGGCGAAGCATCATCGCTTTCCGACGGAGAATCCGACCCGGTGTCCCGAGGTGGCGGCGGCGACCGAGCCCAGCACCCTGGCCGTGCTCACCGCGGTCAGCGCCGCCTCCCGGCCCTTGTTGGATCCGCCGTCGCCCGAGCGCTCCAGGGCCTGGTCGACCGAGTCGGTGGTCAGGACCCCGAAGACGACGGGGACGCCGGTGTCGAGTTGCACCCGCTGCAGGCCCGATGCGCACTCGCCGGCCACGAACTCGTAGTGACCGGTGTCCCCCCTGATCACGGCCCCGAGACAGATCACGGCATCCACGGCGCCCGAGCGGGCCAGCTGCTGGGCCACCACCGGGAGCTCGAAGGCGCCCGGTACCCAGGCCACGATGGCCTTGGCCAGATCGCACCCCGACTCCTCCAAGGCGTCGAGCGCGCCGGTCAGCAGGCGGTCGGTGATGGCCCCGTTGAACTCGGCGCAGGCCAGGCCGGCCCGGAGGCCGGGCGCCGCACCGGGGTCGGCACCGTCCAGGGCGGTCCCCACCCGTGCAGCAGCTCGTTGTTTGGCGTCGGCGGGCAGCAGGGTCAGATCAGAGGACGTCATCGAGGCCCTCGAGCAGATGGCCCATCCGTTCCCGTTTGGTCCTCAGGTACTCGATGTTCTCCGGGGTGGGGGTGGGTTGGAGATTCACCCGCTCGACGATATCGAGGCCGAACCCTTCGAGCCCGCCGTACTTGGTGGGATTGTTGGTCATCAGCCGCATGGTGGTCACCCCGAGGTCGACCAGGATCTGCGCCCCGATCCCGTACTCACGGGAGTCGGCCGGCAACCCCATCTCGAGATTGGCGTCCACCGTGTCGAACCCCTCCTCCTGGAGGTTGTAGGCCCGGAGCTTGTGGGCCAGACCGATGCCCCGTCCCTCGTGGCCGCGCAGGTAGACGATCACGCCGCTGCCGTTCTCGGCGATGGCGGCCATGGCCGCCTGGAGCTGCGGTCCGCAGTCACAGCGGGCCGATCCGAAGACGTCCCCGGTGAGGCACTCGCTGTGCACCCGCACCAGGATGTTCGGCCTGACCGTCCACCTCTCCTTTGACCAGGGCCACGTGGTGCTCCCCGTCGAGCACCGACTCGTAGGCGTAGACCATGAACTCCCCGTAGTCGGTGGGGATGCGGGCGCCGTCGAGCCGGCGGACCAGCTTGTCCTTCTGCCGGCGGTAGCGGATCAGCTCGGCGATGGAGATGAGGTGCAGGCCGTGCTTGTCGGCGAACTCCATCAGCTCGGGCAGGCGGGCCATGCCCGTCTTGTCCTCGCTCACCACCTCGCACAGCACACCGGCCGGGGACATCCCCGCGGCACGGGCCAGATCGACCGCCGCCTCGGTGTGACCGGCCCGCTTCAGCACCCCACCCGGGCGGTAGCGCAGGGGGAAGATGTGACCCGGGCGGTTGAGGTCGCTCGGGCGGATGTGCGGGTCGGCCAGGGCCTTGATGGTGGCGGCGCGGTCGGAGGCGGAGATGCCGGTCGACGTGCCGTGGCGGTAGTCCACGCTCACCGTGAAGGCCGTCCGCTGCACCTCGGTGTTCGAGGTCACCATCAGGGGCAGGTCCAGGTGCTCGACCCGCTCCGGGGTGAGGGGGACGCAGATGAGCCCCGAGGTGTGGGCGAGGAAGAAGGCGATCTTCTCGGGGGTGACCGCGTCGGCGGCCATGATCAGGTCGCCCTCGTTCTCACGATCCTCGTCGTCGACGACGACGACGATCTCCCCGCGACCGACCGCCTCGATCGCATCCTCAACCGATGAGAAGGGCATTGACCCTTTGTCTCCTTGTCTTGTCCACGTCCAGCTGCGCTACGGGGAACTGGTCCTCGGTGCAGCCTCGAGCCGAGAACCAGCTGTTCTCTATGTCGGCCCGCACGGCGCCGGCCTTAGGTAATTTCTGGCTCCGATCCAAAAGGTGTCAGCTGTCAGCGGCAGACAGTTCCACTTTCAAATCGCCCTCCAGGCTAGTCACCGAGCGCACCCGGCCCCGCCACAGGCGCCCGATCGTCCCGGCCCCGGGCCCGGCGAACAGCGGGCGTGCGTCATCCCCTCCGAACAGGGCGGGAGCCAGATAGAGGACGTAGCGGTCCACCAGTCCGGCGTGATGGAAGGCATGGGCCACGGTGGGGCCGCCCTCCACCAGAAGCTGCACGATCCCCCGGTCGCCCAGCCCGTCGAGGACCGCTCCGAGGTCGCCGCCGACCTCGAGGGCGGGAAGGATCGCCGACCCGGCCGGTGCCCGCCCGAGCACCACCCGCACCGGCTGTTGGTCGGCGGACCGGAAGTACGGGTCCCCGGGTGGCAGCCGCACCGTGAGGGCCGGGTCGTCGGTCCGGACCGTGCCTGCGCCGACCAGCACGGCGTCGGACTGGGCCCGCAGCCGGTGGACGTCGCCACGGGCGGCCGGGCCGGTGATCCACCGGCTGGTCCCGTCCGGGGCGGCCGTGCGCCCGTCGAGGGAGGCGGCCAGCTTGAGGACCACCCAGGGCCTGCCCGTCCGCCGGTGCTTGAAGTACGCGGCCAGTTGCTCGGCGGCCGCCTCCGCCCCGATCCCGACCACCACCTCGACACCGGCGGCCCGCAGGCCGGCGATCCCGCGGCCGGCGACCAGGGTGTCGGGATCCTCGACGGCCACCACCACCCGCCGGATGCCCGAGGCCACGATGGCCTCGGTGCACGGTGGCGTGCGACCGTGATGGGCGCACGGCTCCAGCGTGACATAGAGCGTCCCGGACCTCGGCCCGTCGGCCGGCCGCCCCCAACGCCGCCACTTCGGCATGGGGCCCGCCGGGAGGGGCGGTGGCACCGGCGAACCACTCCTC
This sequence comes from uncultured Acidimicrobiaceae bacterium, assembly GCA_963745955.1. Lineage (GTDB taxonomy): Bacteria > Actinomycetota > Acidimicrobiia > Acidimicrobiales > RAAP-2 > Bog-756. The sequence goes on from CAVUZI010000006.1 coordinate 24,680, forward strand.
CGGACCGGTGGACGGGACCACGACCGCCCCCACCCACGGGTTCGGCGCGGTGCGCCCCCTGACCGACTCGGCCGCCTCGAGGGCGCGGCCCATCCAGTCGGCGTCACTCCGGCCGCCGGGACCCGGACCGGTGGTCAGGACGGTGCGCCCGTCACTGCGTCCACCGCGGCGCGCAGGATGCCCGACACCGCGTCCAGCGGATGGGCCCGCCCGAACACCGCCGAGCCGGCCACGAAGACGTTGGCACCGGAGCGGGCCGCCTCGACCACCGTGTGCTCGTCGACACCGCCGTCCACCTCGACGTCGATGGTCAGGCCGGCAGCGGCGGCCGCATCGCGGACCTGGCGCACCTTGGGCATGACCTCGGCGATGAAGGACTGGCCGCCGAACCCGGGGAACACGGTCATGCACAGGACCAGGTCGACCTGGTCGAGGTAGGGCTCGATGGCCTCGAAGGGCGTGTCGGGGTTGGCGGCCAGGCCGACCCGCAGGCCGAGGTCGCGCATCTGGGCGATCAGCGCGGCCGTCTGGCCGACCTCGACGTGCACCGTGCAGCCGTCGGCACCGGCATCGCGGAAGGACTCGAGGTAGCGGGCGGGCTCGGTGATCATCAGGTGGGTGTCGAAGAACAGATCGGTGTGCTCCCGGAGCGAGGAGACCACCGGCGGGCCGATGGTCAGGTTGGGGACGAAGTGCCCGTCCATGACGTCGACGTGGAGCCAGTCCGATCCCGGCGCCACCAGGTCGATGGCGTCGGACAGGGCGCCGAAGTCGGCCGAGAGGATCGACGGGGCCACCCGCAGCTCGGGCACGGTCGGTGACGTCGCCATGGCGAGTGAGCCTATCGGCGGGGCCGGTGGGACCAGCAGCCGGCCACCGGTGCGGACGGGGCCGGACGGACGCGTCCGCCGGCGGCTCACGTTCCCAGGCGCTCTCCGGGTCGGGGGTGCACGCCGCGCAGCCAGTCGCCGCGTCCATCGGGCGCTTCCCCTCGGGCTGGACGGTCACCAACCGCAGCCGGGTGCCGTCGGCCGGCGACGACCTCGGGGCCGTCGAGCGAGCCCGGCGGGAGCCCGGTCGCCGGCCGGACGCGGCCGGCGCACCGACGGCCCGCAGGATGCTGAGGCGCCGTCCGCGGAACGTGGTCCACGCCCGACCCAGCCGGACCACCCTGCGGATCTGGATGCCGGGCTGCTCCCATCGCAGCTCGAGCTCGGCCGGGAGCGATCTTCTCGGCGTAGGAGGGCTCGCCCGTCTGGTCCCGAGGGACGGGCAGCCCGCGCGAGCCCGTCGGCCGAGGTGCTCGGCCAGCAGTTGGCAGCCCATGGTCACCAGCCGGGCCCGCAACTCGTCGGCCGTCTCCTCCTCGCCGATCATCGGTGTCCAGCTCGGCGTAGATCCCGCCGGTGTCCAGGCCGGCCTCCACGGCCATCAGGCACACTCCCGTCTCGGCATCCCCCTCGAGGATGGCCCGCTCCACCGGTGCCGCCCCCCGCCACCGGGGCAGCAGGGAGAAGTGGAGGTTGACCATGGGCAGGCGGTCGAGAACCGACACCGGGATGATCCGCCCGTACGCCACCACCACCCCGAGCTCGGCCCCGGCCCCGGGCACGTCGTCGAGGGAGTCGGTGACCTCGAGGCCCAGATCGAGCGCGGCCCGCTTGACCGGGCTCGGGACCAGCGCCGCCACCCCGGCCCCGCCGCCGGTCGGGCCGGCTCACCACGAGCACCAGTTCGTGCCCGTGCTCGACCAGCGTCCGCAACGGCATCACCGCCGCGTCGGGAGTCCCGAGGAAGACCAGCCGAGCCATGGGACGGGACGCTACCGGCCCCGCCGGGCCGGGGTCAGACTTCGCGTTCGCTGCCGGCGGACACCAACTTGGCCTCCATGGCCGCCGTGTCCAGACCGAGGGAGCGGTCGCGCAGCACCCGCAGGGCGAGCTTGCGTTCGTCCTCCTCGAGACGCTCGACCATGAGCACCCCGTCGAGGTGGTCGATCTCGTGCTGGAATACCCGACCGAGGAACTCGTCGGCCTCGATGGAGACCTCTTCGCCGTCGAGCCCGTAGCCCCGGAGGTGGACCTGGTTGGGCCGCACGATGCCCAGGCGCAGGCCCGGGATGGAGAGGCATCCCTCGTCGTAGTACCACTCCCCGCCGACCTCGACGATGGTGGGATTGACCACGGCCCGCGGGCCCTCGCCCACGTCGTAGACGAACAGGCGCTTTTGCACCCCGACCTGGGGGGCGGCCAGGCCGGCGCCCTCCGACTCGTACATGGTCTCCACCATGTCGTCCACCAGACGGACCAGTGAGCCGTCGAACTGCTCGACGTCGCCGGGCCACCTGCTTGAGGACCGGGTCGCCATAGACGCGGACGGCGTACGAGGACATGGCCACATTGTACGGGCTGGGCGAGGGGACGAGGGCGCCCGCACCCGAGATCCCACCGGAGGCGTCCATGGGGCGGGATCGCCCATGCCCTCAGGTGTCGGTGGGATCGACCTCCACCCGCAACCGGTCGGCGGGGCGGGGCACGGCGGCCAGCGCATCGCACAGGACGGTGTGATCGGGAGCCCTGACCAGCCAGCGTTCGGGGTCCATCGAGGACACGGTCACATCGCCCGCCGCCCGCAGACCTTCGGCGTAGGCGACGGCGCCGGGGCCGCGGAGCAGGGCCAGGGCTCCGAATGGCGGGAGACCGAGGGACAGCCGTAGCGCCCGTTCGGGGACGGCCAGGAGTGCGGGATCGGCGTGGACCGCCGCTCGCAGCACCTCGTGATCGGGCATCCGGGTCTGCACCTGCACCCGGCCGCCCGACTCGTGGGTGCCGACCAGCCGGGCCGCTCGGGCCAACAGGGCCAGCGTCTCCTCGCCGGCCCCGAAACGGGGCGCCAGCAGATGCTGGTCGATGTCCAAGAAGGCCACGACACCGGCCCGGTTCACCCGGTGAAGTGCGGCCTCGGTGCCGACCACCAGCCGCGACCCGTCCCCGTCCCCCGGCGAGGTACTGCCGGTGATCTCCACCGCCTCGACCCCGGCGAGGGCCGAGAGCTCCTCGGCCGCCCGGGTGACCCCGATGCGGAGCGACTTCAGGCGGTTCGAGTCGCAGACTGCGCACACCCCCGGGCGGGTCTCGCCGCACCGACGGCACTGCAGGCCCCCGGCCGCCTCCGGCTGGGCCATCGCTCCTCCACACCGCGTGCAGCGGGCCAGCGCCCCACACCGGGCACAGGCCAGCAGCCGGATGCGACCGGTCCGGTTGAGGATGCACACCACCCGGCCGTCGGCCCGATCGAGCTCCGAACGCACCAGCTGGACCAGTCGCTCGGAGAACAGCCCGGTGCGGGGGTCGTCCGCGGTCCGGTCGACCACCTCGACCGTCGGCCATCCCCGCCTCTCGAGCGGCCTCGTCGTGGTGACCAGCTGCCTCCCCTCGGTCATGGCCACCGGTGGGCACGGCGTGACCAGGACCACCGGAGCCTGGTCGCGGCGGCCGCGCTCCACCGTCACATCGACCGCCGACCAGGTGGGCGACCGCTCCTCGCGGTAGGCCTCGTCGTGGGCGTCGAGGACGACGGCGGCACCGAGCCTGGCGATCGGGGCCCACGCCGCGGCCCGTGTCCCGACCACCACGGCAGTACCCGTCCGGGCCCGCTCCCACATCTCGGGCATCAGGGCCACGGCGACGCCCGCACTCCCGTAGTCGGGCTGACCGTCTGCTCGGCCCGAGCACGGGACGGGGCCAGGACCAGCACACCGGCCGGGCCCGTGCGGTGGACCAGCTCCAGCACGACGCAGTGTGGCGTCCAGGGCCGGGGCCAGCCGGACGACTGCGCAACCGCCGGATGCGGCCAGTGCGCCGTCGACGATGGCCACCGACCCCCCACCGGGCGAAGCCGGCCGGCTCGGTCCGGCCGGGTCCGGGCCCGCGACGGCTCGGACCCGCGACGGCCGGACCGCCGACCGGACCACACGGTTGGGGGAGGCGGTACCGAGGAACGAGGACATCGGACCCGCCCAGCGCCACGCCGCCCACTCGGCCACCGAGACCACCGACGCAGGAGGGCCCATCCCGCTGGAACCGGAGAGAGGCTTGGCCGCCACCCCGGGCGTGGTCCCCACGTCGTCCTCGACCACCCACCCACCGATCCTCCGTCCGTGGAGGTCGATACGCACCCGGCTCCCCAGGCGGATCTCGGTGGCCAGGCGTGACGGCACGGAGTAGTCGAACCGGCGGTGGATGGCCGGGACATCGGGCACCACCCGGACGATGCGTTCGCCCCCGCCCGAACCACCGGGGACGCCGGCTCGGCGCCGGCATCGGCAGAGCCGCCGGCAGACGTTCCGCTTCCCCCGGGGCGCTCCGTGGCCGCCTCTGGTCGGGAGCGGATGTTCAGAGCCCGAGGGCCTGCTTCACAGTCGTCCGCCCGGGACGTGTCCTCCCAGGTGAACTCCTTGTCGGACCGACCGAAGTGGCCGTAGGCCGCCGTCTTCCGGTAGATGGGCCGCTTGAGATCGAGATCGCGCACGATGGCCGCCGGTCGGAGGTCGAAGACCTCGTCCACCACGGCGGCGATCCGATCGGGGTCGACCCGTTCGGTGCCGAACGACTCCACCAGCACCGACACCGGCCGGGCCACGCCGATGGCGTACGCCACCTGGACCTCGCACCGGGTGGCAGCTCCGGCGGCGACCAGGTTCTTGGCCACCCAACGGGCGGCGTAGGCGGCCGAGCGGTCGACCTTGGAGGGGTCCTTGCCCGAGAAGGCACCTCCGCCGTGGCGGGCCATGCCGCCATAGGTGTCCACGATGATCTTGCGCCCGGTCAGCCCGGTGTCGGCGTGGGGTCCGCCCAGCTCGAACACGCCGGTGGGGTTGGCCAGGATGCGGAGCCGGCTGCAGTCCAGCTCCGGGGGCAGCAGCGGGTTGATCACGTTGTCGCGCAGATCGGGCAGCAGCAAGGTCTCGAGGTCGACGCCGGGGTCGTGCTGGGTCGAGATGAGCACGGTCTCCAGGGCCACCGGCCTGCCGTCCTCATAGGTCACGCTGACCTGGGTCTTGCCGTCGGGACGCAGGTACGGCAGCACGCCGACCCGCCTCACCTGGGCCAGGCGCTGGGCCAGCCGGTGGGCCAACCAGATGGGAAGCGGCATCAGGTCGGGGGTCTCGTCGCAGGCGTAGCCGAACATCATCCCCTGGTCACCGGCGCCCTGCGCGTTGAGGAGATCCTCGCCGCCGGTGCCGGCCCGGACCTCGAAGGCGTTGTCGACGCCCTGGCCGATGTTGGGGGACTGCTCGTCGATCGACACGATCACCCCACAGGTCCGCCCGTCGATCCCGTAGGCATCGTCGTCGTAGCCGATGTCCAGGACCGTGCTGCGTACCAGCTTGGGGATGTCGACATAGGTGGAGGTCGTGATCTCGCCGGCCACGAGGACCAGCCCCGTGGTCAGCAGGGTCTCGCACGCCACCCGGCTGTCGGGGTCCTCGGCCAGGAGGGCGTCGAGGACCGAGTCGGAGATCTGGTCGGCCATCTTGTCGGGATGACCTTCGGTCACCGACTCCGATGTGAAGGTGTATCGGGTGCTCACGGGAGGTTCCATTCTGATCGGGGGCGTTCGCCCTGGACGACCGGGCGGTGCGGGTCTCGAACTGCGGATGTGGCGGGCTCCCACCGCCGATGGCCCACGAGTCATCGTGCCGGCAACAGCGCGGACACCCTATCCAAAATGGCGTCGGCCACTGCGGCCTTGGTCCGCAGGGAGACGGTGTCGACGGACCCATCGGCCCCGAAGATGGTGACCTCGTTGGTGTCATGGTCGAACCCGGCCCCCACTGCCGACACATCGTTGGCCACCATGAGGTCGACCCCCTTTGGCCACCAGTTTGCCGACGGCCCGCTCGGCCACCTGGTCCGTCTCCGCCGCGAACCCGACCAGGACCTGCCCCTCACGGCGGCGTCTCCCGAGCTCCGAAAGGATGTCCGGGGTGGGCTCGAGGATCAGCTCGGGGACACCGTCGGATTTGTGCAGCTTGGATCCCGCGGCCAGCTTGGGGCGGAAGTCGGCCACTGCGGCCGCCATGATGACCACGTCGGCCGATCCGGCGTGCCGGAGCATGGAGGCCTCCATGTCCGCGGCCGTCTCCACCCGGTCGATGGTCACCCCGGGTCCCACCGGTTGGGTGCTCGCGGTGACCAACACGACCTCGGCGCCTCGCCGGCGGGCGGCATCGGCCAGGGCGTGGCCCTGCTTTCCCGAGGATCGATTGGTGATGAACCGGACCGGATCGATCGGCTCTCGGGTGCCGCCGGCGGACACCACCAGGCGTACCCCGGCCAGGTCTCCACGGTGCTGCCCGGGGGCGGCAACCCGCGGTTCGACCCGCTCGACCGGGGAGTCCCGACCGGGCAGGGCCAGGACGTCGAGCACGGTCCCGACGATGACCGAGGGGTCCGCCAGTCGCCCGGCCCCGATGTCCCCGCCGGCCAGCCGTCCCTGCTCGGGTGGCACCACCGTGACACCGCGTGAGCGAAGGGTGGCCAGGTTCTCCTGGACCGAAGGGTGCTCCCACATCTCGGTGTGCATGGCCGGGCAGACCACCACAGGTGCCGCGGTGGCGATCAGCGTCGCCGTCAGGAGATCGTCGGCCAACCCGACGGCGTACCGGGCCAGGAGATCAGCGGTGGCCGGCGCCACCACGATGAGGTCGGCACGCTGCCCCAGACGGGTGTGAGGGATGGCCGAGTCCTCGTCCCAAAGGCTCACCTGCGTCGGCTCCGAACCGAGGGCATCGAAGGTGGCCCGGCCCACGAAGCGGGTGGCGCGCTCGGTCAGGACCGGCGCGACATGGATTCCGGCATCGACCAGCTGGCGGCAGACCTCGACGGCCTTGTAGGCGGCGATTCCCGCCGACACCCCGAGGACCACGAACGGCGTATCCGGGCCATGGTCCGCCATCATGCTCCGGCCCCGCCTGCGGCCGTGACCGCGACATCGACTTCTCGCCCTGCGACCTCGATCATCCCGCCCCCCTCACCACGGCCGGGCCCGGCCGACTAGTCGGAAGTCTCTTCGGGCGTGGACCCGGTGAGCTCGGCGTCCTCGACGGATTCGATGACCTCGGCGAGCTCGACGTCCGGCGTACCCTCGCCCCCCTCACCTTCGAGGAGTGCCAGTGCCGCAGCCTCGGCCAATGCCACTTCTTCGGGGTCGGGGCGGGTGTAGGTCGCCTTGCCCGCGGCCACCTCTTCGAAGGCGATCGACAACGGCTTGCCGGAGGCCGACGCCACCTGTGGTGGCACCACGACTCCGAGGCCCTCGCCCAGGGAGTTGTAGTAGCTGTTCACCTGACGGGCCCGCCGCGAGGCCAAGGCCACCAAGGTGAACTTCGAGTCGACCTTGTCGAGCAATTCCTCGATGGGCGGGTCCATGAGTGTGATCTGGGTCTGGGCCATCACGATCCTTCGGTCACGTCGTCGGGTGCGGTATCAGGTATGGGTTCCGAGGTTGCGCCGGCAGTGCCGGCGGCCCCCCGTGCCGGAGCGGCGCCCCGAAGGGCGGCGAGACGGTAGCGCTCCAGTATACCGGCCACTTCGGCCGTGGTCTGCGCCACGTCGTGGTTGACCACCACTTCGTCGGCGATGATCCGTCCCTCCTTCTCCTCGTCGGCCCCCGTCTGGAGCCTTTTTGCGATGTGCGCATCGTCGTCTCCACGGGCCCGCAACCGCTCCTCTTGGACATCCGGGGACGGCGCCCGCAACAGGATGAGCGTGGCCTCCGGTCGGAGCCGGCGGACGGTGCGCGCACCCTGCAGGTCGATCTCCAGCAGGACGTCGTGGCCGGCCTCGGGCTCGGCGGCGGGTGTGCCGTAGAGATTGCCGAGAAACTCGGCCCACTCGAAGAACCCCTCCGCCTCGATGCGGGCCTCGAACGTGGGACGGTCGACGAAGACGTAGGCGTCCTCGTCTTCACCCGGACGCCGTTCCCGAGTCGTCCACGATCGGCTCAGCCACAAGTTCGGGTCCGAGGCCACCAGCCGTCTGGCGATCGTGCCCTTTCCAACTCCACCCGCCCCGAACAGCACGAAGGTCAGGGGTGCGCGCCGGACCGGAGCCCGACCCGGTTCGGTGTCGTTCAGCGAGCGGTCTCGCGGAGCAGGGCCTCGCGCTGGTTGCTGCCCAGGCCCTGCAGCCGGCGGCTCTCGCTGATCCCCACGGTGTCCATCAGCCGACGGGCCTTGACCTTGCCGAGGCCCGGTAGTGACTCGAGGACAGAGAGGACCTTCATCTTCCCGACCGTCTCATTGGAGTCGGCCGTGGTGAGGAGTTCAGAGAGGGTGATCGAACCCAACTTGAGCTTCTCTTTGACTTCGGCCCGCTCACGGCGGACCTTGGCTGCCTTGGCCAGGGCGGCCTGGCGCTGTTCGGGCGTGAGTGCGGGCGGTTGCGGCATGGTCGAGACGATAGCGCCTCTGCGGCCCCCGGTCATCCACGACCCAGCCCATGGGCCCCGAACGACCTGCGGTGGCGTCGGCACCGGGCCGGCCCGGGGTCCGATTTCTCCACGGAAGGGGAGATTGCGAGGGAGGGGTGTTCAATACTGTGGTAATGGCTGCCGTCGACCTCAATGCCGATCTGGCCGAGGGCGAGGATCTCTCGTCCACAGATCTGGAGATCCTCGACTCCGTCACCAGCGCGAGCCTTGCCTGCGGATTCCACGCCGGGAACCGCAGCGTGATGCGGGCCACCGCCGAGGCGGCGGTGCGCCGCGGCGTGGTCATCGGCGCGCATGTCTCGTATCGCGACCGGGACGGGTTCGGCCGTCGGGACGTGGTCGTGCATCCCGCCCAGTTGGTCGAGGACATCCTCGAGCAGTGGACCGCGCTCGACGAAGAGGTCGGCTCGGCGGGCGGCGCCGTGACCTACCTGAAGCCGCATGGTGCTCTTTACAGCCGAATGGGCACCGATCCTGTCGTCGCCGCCTCGGTGGTCGACGCCGTCTCCCGGCTCGGCCGCCCGGCACTGGTGGCCCAGGCCGGCACCGTGGTGGTCGATCTGGCTTCGCAGGCCGGCATCCGCGTGGTCGTCGAGGGGTTCCCGGATCGCGGCTATCTCGCCGACGGCAGCCTCGCCGCCCGCGACCGACCCGGCGCCCTCGTCGACGATCCGTCGGCCACCGCCCGTCGTGCGGTGTCACTGGTGAAGCAGGGCGGCATCCAGGCCTTGGACGGGACATGGGTGAGGATCGACGTGGAGACCCTGTGCATCCACGGGGACGCGCCCGGCGCGGGTGAGACCGCGCTCCGGGTCAGGTCGGCACTGACGGCCGAGGCGGTCGATCTCCGTCCCTTCGCTCCGGAAGCGGACGCACGCTCCGAGGACGGCCACCTGCCGTGATGGCCCGGGTCGGCCCCTACGGCGACAGCGCGCTGGTGATCGATGTCGATGATGTCTCGTCCGCCCACCGGGTGGTTGCGGCCATCGACCGGGCACGACGGAATGGAGGTGGGCCCGAGGGGATCGTAGAGACCGTCGTCGGCTTGGCCAGCGTGGTGGTCCACATCGACGCGGCCGCCGACGGAGCCGAGTACCTCGAGCGATGGCTGATCGAGCTGATCGATGACGGGGCGTGGGAAGCGAACCCGGTGGAGCCGGGCCACGCCGTGCACAAGCGCCACGTGGACATTCCCGTCTCGTTCGACGGACAGGATCTCGATGAGGTGGCCGCCACCATCGGCGGGACAAGAGCGGACGTCGTCGAGCTCCTGACCGGAGCCGAACTGCACGTCGCCTTCGTCGGGTTCGCCCCCGGGTTCCCCTACCTCGTCGGCCTGCCTCCCGAGCTGGCTGCCGTCCCGCGCCGCGACACGCCCCGGGTGACGGTGCCGGCCGGGTCGGTGGCCGTGGGGGGAGGGTTCGCCTCGGTCTACCCTCGGCGCACACCCGGCGGATGGCTCCTGCTCGGCCACACGTCGGTCCAGCTGTTCGACCCGGACCGTCCGCCCTATGCCTTCCTGCGCACCGGGGACACCGTTCGCTTCACCGACCTCGCGTCGGTGGCCGCCGGCGACGGGGCCGACCCGGCCGGGAGGCGCCACGTCGCTCAGAGCCCGGCCACCGGTCTGCCGGGCCCGGACAGGACGGGAACTCGACCACCGATCCCGGCCCGCACCGCCCGGTTCGTCGAGGTCCTCGATCCGGGCCTGCTCAGCCTCATCGAGGACGGTGGCCGTCGAGGGGTCGCGGCCATGGGGATCCCACGGGCCGGACCGGCCGACCCCGATGCCATGCGACTGGCCAACCGGCTGGTGGGCAACCCTGACGGCGCCGCCACCATGGAGGCGACCACCGTCGGGCCGACGCTCCGGTTCACCGGCGATGCCCACGTCGCCGTGGTGACGCCGTCGCCCGAGCGCCAGCGGGTCCTGGTCGATGGCCACCCGGTGGCGGCGGGTGCCGTGTCACCCGTCCAGGACGGGCAGGTGGTGACCGTGGGCCGGGTTCACGGCGGGTTGCGGGCCTACATCGCCGTGTCCGGCGGTTTCGAGACCCCCCTGGTGGTCGGCTCGCGGTCCACCGACCTGTTGTCCGGACTGGGCCCAGGACCGCTCGTGCGCGGCGACCGGCTTGATCTCGGTCACCCGTCCCGGCCCCGAGGGCAGCTCGTGCAACCCATCGGCCCCCCGGCACGGCGCCAGCCGAGGGTGATCAGAGTCATCGAGGGACCCCACCGGCTCCCCCCCGGGGCCAGGGACCTGTTCGCCTCCGGCCCGTGGACCGTAGGTCCGGCGTCGAACCGGATCGGTGTCCGCCTGACCTCCCGGTACCACCCTGCTCCGACGCTCGATGTGCGGATCCCCTCCACGGCCATGGTCACCGGGGCCATCCAGCTACCCCCTGACGGCGACCCCATCATCTTGTTGCCCGACCATGCCACGGTGGGCGGGTACCCGGTCGTCGCCTGTGTGATCGGCGTCGACCTCCCGATCGTCGGTCAGCTCGAGCCGGGCGACACCCTGGAGTTCGTCAGCGTCGACCGGGCGACGGCACGCCATGAGCGGGCCAGACGGGAGCGGGCGCTCGGCGAACGGGTCACGGGCTGGTTCCCGACCACGGCCGGTACCTAGCGGGCATCCGCATTCCGAGTTCCCCCGCCGTCGCCGTCCCGCCCCCTCTCCCTCTCTGTCTCTTTCCGCAGCGTCATACCCCCCTGCCATCCTGTGACATGGCCGTGATCGCCCCCCAGACCGGACAGTCCGGTTCCGAACAGTCCGGTCCCGGCCAGTCGCAGACCGGGCCCCAGGGCCTGTTCGCCTTCCTCGACGCCGCCGAGCATGCGCTCGACGACACCGACCCGGCGTGCTGTTCGCTGGAGGGCGCCACCGAGGTGCTCCGCCGGCTGACCCGCCTCGAGCGGAAGGTGGTGGCCCACAAGACGGCGTTCTCTGCCCGCCTGGCCCAGGGCAGCCACTACACCCGCACCGGCCACCGCTCGGCGGCCGAGTTCCTGGCCGCCACCACCGGGGACACCGTCGGGGAGGCAAAGGACCTGATCCGTCTGGGGGAGGCCCTCATCGAGCAGCCCTCGCTGGCCGAGTCGTTCCTGGCCGGCAAGCTCTCCCACCGACGGGCCTCCCGGGTGTCCGACGCGGCGAAGGTCAACCCGGCCAGAGAGGCCGAACTGGTCGACAGCGCCGAGTCCGACTCCGAGGCCACCTTGAAAGAGCGGTGTCACCGGGCCAAGGTCGAGGGACGCTCGCACGAGGCCGAGGCCCGCCACTTCCAGAAGCTGCACGAGGACCGGAGGTGTCGGACCTTCACCGACGACGACGGGGCCTTCCGCCTCCAGGCCGTGCTCGCCCCCGAGGCCGGGGCCAGCGTGTCGGCCGCCTTGGAGGCCGAGACCGACCGGCAGTTCCAACAGGCCCGCACAGAGGGCCGCTTCGAGACCGCCGACGCCTACCGGGCCGACGCCGTGGTGGCCCTCCTCACCGGACGCGGGACCCTCACCCCGAGGGGGGAGGAAACAGGCACGACCCGAGGCGGGTGCACCTGTGACCCGAAGGCCACCGTCTCGGTGGTGGTGGACGCAGAGGCCCTGCGCCGGGGCTCGGTGGGCGAGGGGGAGCGCTGTGAGATACCCGGCGTCGGCCCGGTGGGCGTCGAGTACGCCCGTGAGCTCTTGGGAGCGGCCCTCGTCGAGGTGCTCATCGCCAAGGGCACCGACGTCACGACGGTCTACTCGGCCGGACGCCACGTGCCCAAGCGGATCCGGTCGGCCCTCCTCCTCCGGGACCCGAGGTGTGTGGTGCCGAACTGTGACGCCCGCCTGGGCCTCGAGAACGACCACTGGGTCACCGACTTCTCCGAGGGTGGCCTCACCGCCCTCGACAATTTGGCCAGGCTCTGTCGTCGGCACCACCTGGACCGGACCCACCGCGGGTTCGAGCTCGCCCGGTCCGACGAGGGGTGGGTATGGACCGCCCCCGAGCACCCGACCGAACCGAAGCGACCGAGACCGAAGCGCAGGCGAAGGCCCGAGGCCCCGCCCCCGGGCACCGGACCACCCCGGTTCGACCAGCCCCCGCTCGACCGCCGGGAGTGATCGCCGGGCCGGGCGCGGCCCGGGCCCGGCCCGGGCACGGCTGGAGCGCCGGGAGTAGCCCCCAAATCGATCGACCCGCCCAACTCAGAAGCCGTCGTGGCGTGCCTCCGGGCGTTGGAACTCAATCACTGACGTGGTCGACGACGACAGTGCTCAGGAGTCAATCTCACACCGAAATCTTCCAGCGCTTGCTGCGGAGCGACCGCTGCGCTCTGGAACAACCACAACTCCGACCTTCGGATGCGGCCCTCGTCGCCGTCGCCTACGACCACTGGCCTCTTCGAATCAAACATCTAGTCGGCGTCGGGCCGGACCGGCCTGATCATCGCCACCCGTCGGTGAGAGCCGAGGCCCCGAGCCCTCTCCTCGGCCCATCGTGCGGTGAGTTCGGGCCCCATGTCCGCGTCCGCCATGGGCGTGAACCCGCACCTGGCGTAGTAGGGGCCGTTCCATGGGACCTCGGCGAACGTGGTGAGCGTCAGGGCTGCATGTCCCCGGCTGGCCGCCCACGCCTCGAGGTGGTCGATGAGCGATCGGCCGATCCCCCGTCGGCTGAAGTCCGGATGAACCGAGACCTGCTCGATGTGGACGTTGCCGTCCACCAGGTCGGCAATCAGGTAGGCGACGGGCCAGTCATCGGGGTCCGTGGACACCCAGGCACCGCCGTCCCGCCGGTAGCGCTCGAGCACTTCAACGGGAGGAGGGTCGTGTTCGGAGATGTAGGTCATGCCCACGTCGGCGAACAGCCCGCCCGCTGCCTCTTCGATGTCTCGGAGCTGGCCAAGCTCATCGGCACGGGCCCGACGGATGGGGTGGCGTCCGGCGGGCATGACCGATTCTCCATCCTCCGCGTCGGCCCCGCCAAGAGCGGCTGGCGCCAGACTCGGTCGGCCGCCCCACCGGACCGTGGCACCATGGGGGCCACAAGTTCTGGCCAGCCATGAGGGCACCGAGGTGCCTTCGCCAACGAGAGGAGCCGGCAGTGGGCGATGCGGATCAGACCGGACCGGACGGGGACTCCGGCGCCACGGCCCCGGGCGACGACGAGCTGTTCCAGTCGAGGGAGGACGGCCAACTCCACTTCATCAAGGAGACAGCCGCCCACACCTTCCCCGTCACAGCCCCCGTCGACGCCACCCCGCTCGAGGAGGACGAGCCCGAAGGGGTCGTCCCGCCCAGTCCCCTCTGGGCGATGAAGGAGCGCCGGCACGAGCAGTGGCCGCACCTCTTCGGTCATCCCGATCGCATCCGGGCCCGGCTGGGCGCCGGAGACGCCACGGTGTACGTGATCGACGACGGGAAGCGCCACTGCATGATCGGGCGGCCGGTCGGGGCCACCGCAGACGGCTGCGTCTACAGCCTGGTGGCCCGGATCACCAGGGATACGTACGATGCGCTGGCATCGGGCTCCATCGACTCCAGACGGGCGTTCCTGTCCGCCTCCGAGGCTGGTCTCAGCGGCACCGCCGATGCCCCCGGCCTGTCCAACATCTTCGACGTCGACTTCTACCGTCATGCCGAGGAGATCCCCGCGGAGTACCTGCCGCCGGCAGCCTTCATCCAGTTCCCGGAGGACCTCCCGACCGCCGACCGTTGACCGCTGAGCGCTGAGCGACCAGCGACCGCTGACCGAGGACCACCGAGGAGGCACCCACCGGTTCGGTCCATCCGAAGGTTGGGTTCATCCGAAGGAACGGTCCATCCGAAGGTTGGGTTCATCCGAAGGAACGGCTCATCCGAAGGAGCGGCTCAGTTCCTCGGAGGTCGTGCGGGCCGCCTCTCGGAGCGGACCGACGTCAGGCCCGGCGGCCAGCAACGAGCGCGACACATTGGCCAGCACGCTGTGCAGGGCGCATCCGGCGAACAGCCGGGCCGCGTCCTCGACCGTCCCTCCCTGCGCCCCGAGACCCGGGGCCAGGATGACCCCTCCGAGCCCGGCGAGGTCGAAATGCGAGGGCTGAAGTGTCGCTCCCACCACGGCCCCGACAGTGCCCGGCACGGCCAGGCCTCCCCGGTTGAGGTCACCGATGGCCCCGAGGAGCGCGTCCTCAACCGACAGGACGCCCGGGGCACCACCCGGAACCGGGGAAGTGGTCGCCTCCTGGATGGTCCGGCCCTCGGGGTTGGATCCGCGCACGACCACGATGGCACCCCGGCCCGTTGCCGCCGCCATGTCGAGGGCCGGTCGCAGCGCGCCGATCCCGAGGTAGGGCGTGAGGGTGACCGCGTCAGCGACGAGCGGACTGGCCGGATCCAACCAGGCCGAGGCGTAGGCCTCCATGGTCGACCCGATGTCACCCCGCTTGGCGTCGGCGATGACCAGGAGACCCGCCTGGCGAGCCGCGGTCATCACCGCCTCCAGCGCACCGATACCGGCGGAGCCCCAGCGCTCGAAGAACGCAACCTGGGGTTTGACCACCGGCACCACGCCGGCAAAGGCCTCGATGCAGCGGAGGCCGAACGAGCGGAGACCCTCGGCCGAGTCAGGCAGACCCCACCGGGCCAGCAGGGCGGGCGACGGATCGATGCCCGCGCACAGCGGTCCCGAACGGGCCACTGCGGCGGCGACCGTCTCGGCAAACCCGCGGATGTGCGGGCCGTCACCCATGGGCCGCATCCTTCACCTCGACCAGCCTGCGGACCCTGTGGCTCGAGCACCACCGCTCGACCTCCCGCAGGACCCTGAGGGGCGCCCGGGGATCGCGGAACGTGGCCGAACCCACCTGCACGGCGTCCGCCCCCGCCATCATCAGCTCGACCGCATCCTCACCGCACATCACGCCGCCCACCCCGATGATGGCGGCTTCCGGATGGGCGACCCGCACGTCGAACACAGCCCGGACGGCGACGGCGTGGACGGCCGGTCCGGACAGCCCACCTCCGCCCGCACCCGAGCCCAGCACCGGACGCCGCCGTTCGATGTCGATGGCCATGGCCAACACCGTGTTGACGAGCGTGACGGCCTCGGCCCCGGCGGCCAGGGCGGCCCCGGCCACCTCGGCCAGATCGGCCACCGTCGGACTCAATTTGGCCCACCGCGGCAGAGTCGGGCAGGACTCGCCCACCGCGGCCACCACCTCGGATGTGGCCGCGGCCGAATGGGCGAACATCCTGCGCCGGTCCTCGATGTTCGGACAGCTCACGTTGACCTCGACCGCGGTGATACCGGGGACCCCGGCCAGCATGGCGGCCGCCTTGGCGAAGTCGGCCACCCTCTGCCCCCAGATGCTGACCACCACACGGGCGCCGAGCGCGGTCAGCCTGGGAAGGTCCTGATCGATCCACGACTCGAGCCCGGGGCCCTGGAGGCCCACGCTGTTGATCATCCCCGATGCCGTCTGATGCAGGCGGGGAGGCGGGTTCCCGGGCCACGGGTCCACGCACAGGGACTTGACCACCACCGCGCCGAGCTCGTCGAGCGGGAGGTAGGCACCGAGCTCGTCGGAGTGACCCGCCGTTCCCGATGCGGTCATGACCGGGTTGGGGAGATCGATGGATCCGATCCGCACCGAGAGGTCGACGTCGCCGGCGGTGACCGCCCGCCAGGCCCGGCCGGCCCGGCCGACCCGAGCCCCGGCCCCGCCGCTGACCGGAGCTCCGCTGACCGAAGCCCCGGCTCCGCCTCCGGCTCCGGCCGACGCGCTCATCGGCTCACCGCTGGTGGTACTCCTGCAGGGACCGTACCGACAAGGGATGGCTGACCCAGTCGGCGATGCCCGCCGCTGCCGCCCGGGCCGCGGCCACGGTGGTCAGGCACGGCACCAGATGAGCCAGCGCCGTCGCCCGGATGTGCACACCGTCAGCCCGGGGGCCGCGCCCACGGGGCGTGTTGACCACCAGCTGCACCTTTCCTCCCGCGATCAGGTCGACGGCATCGACCGCACCGGGATGGGAGTCCCCGATCTTGGCCACCACCGTGCCCACCGGGATGCCCTCGGCCTCCAGCATGGCCGCGGTACCCGACGTCGCCGCCAGTTCGAATCCCAGGGCGCGGAACTGGCGGGCGACGTCCAGGCCGGCCGACTTGTCGCGGTCGGCCAGCGAGAGGAACACGGTTCCGTCGACCGGGAGCCGATTGCCGGCGGCGATCTGGCTCTTGGCGAAGGCCAACCCGAAGGTGGTGTCGATGCCCATCACCTCACCCGTCGAGCGCATCTCGGGACCGAGCAGGGTGTCCACGCCGGGGAACCGGTTGAACGGCAGCACCGCCTCCTTCACCGAGACGTGGCCGGACACCGGCTCGACGAGCAGCCCTTCGCGGCGCAGCTCGGCCAGCGTCGACCCCACCATCACCCTGGCCGCGATCATGGCCACCGGCACCCCGGTCGCCTTGGCCACGAACGGGACCGTCCGGCTGGCGCGCGGATTGGCCTCGAGCACATAGGCCCGATCGTCCTTCACCGCGAACTGCACGTTGATCAGCCCGCGGACCTGGAGCGCCTCGGCGATGACCCTCACCATCCGCTCGAGCTCGGCGACCACCGGTGTCGACAGGGTCTGGGGAGGCAGGGCACAGGCCGAGTCGCCCGAATGGACCCCGGCCTCTTCCACGTGCTCCATGACCCCGCAGACGACCACCTCGCCGGTGGCGTCGCGCACGGCGTCGACATCGACTTCGACGGCGTCCTCGAGGAATCGGTCCACCAGCACCGGGCGCTCCCGCGTCACCCCGCCCTCACGACCGAGCGACCCGCCGACGCCCGACATGCCCTCGACGGCCTCCACCAGCCGTTCGTCGTCATAGACGATCTCCATCGCACGGCCCCCGAGCACGTAGGAGGGTCGGACCAGCACCGGATAGCCGACCGAGGAAGCCACCTCGACGGCCTCGGCCGACGTGGTCGCCGTACCGCCCGGAGGCTGGGGGATGCCGAGGCGGCTGCACAGTGCGTTCCAGCGTTCACGATCCTCGGCTAGGTCGATCGAGGACGGCGAGGTGCCGAGGACCAACTCCTCGGGAAGCCCGGCCGCCAATTTGAGCGGGGTCTGCCCGCCGAGGCTGACGATGACGCCGACAAGGCGCCCCTCCCCCACCGATGCGGCCCGCTCGGCATCGATCACGTTGGCCAGGTCCTCTGGGGTGAGCGGCTCGAAGTAGAGGCGGTCCGAGGTGTCGTAGTCGGTGGAGACCGTCTCCGGATTGCAATTGACCATGACCGTCTCGTACCCGGCCGCCCGCAGCGCGAACGAGGCGTGGACGCAGCAGTAGTCGAACTCGATCCCCTGGCCGATCCGGTTGGGACCGGATCCCAGGATGATCACGCGCCGGCGCTCGGAGGGCCGGATCTCGTCCTCGTCCTCGGTGGTCGAATAGTGATAGGGCGTCTGGGCCTCGAACTCGGCTCCACAGGTGTCGACCGTCTTGTAGGTGACCCCGACACCACACGCGGCGCGGGCCGCCCTGATGTCGGCGGAGGTGACCGGGTCGCCGAACAGGTAGGCCAGCTGCTGGTCCGAGAAACCGAGCCGCTTCAGCCTGCGCCATGCCCGGCGGTCGAGATCGTCCACCGTGACCCCGAGGGTCACCTGGAGATCGAGGGCCATGCGCGCGTCGGTCACCGCCGCGACCTCCGAGAGGAACCAGGGATCGATGCCGGTGAGCTCGGCCAGGCGCTCGGCGGGCACGCCGCGGCGCAAGCAGGGCCTCGAGCTGGAAGAGCCGCTCGGGGGTGGCCCGGGCCACGCTCTTGGTCAATTCCTCGGTGGGCACGGCGTCCAGCCCCGCTTCGGCCGGATCGGCGTTCAGCCCCGATCGGCCCTGTTCCAGCGAGCGAACGGCTTTCTGCAGGGACTCGGGGAAGGTCCGGCCGATACCCATCACCTCGCCGACCGACTGCATCCGGGTGCCGAGTTGGTCGGTGGACCCGGGGAGCTTCTCGAACGCCCACCGCGGAATTTTGGTCACCACGTAGTCGATGGTGGGCTCGAAGGAGGCGGGTGTGGCTCCGGTGATGTCGTTGGTGATCTCGTCCAACCGGTAGCCCACGGCCAATCGGGCGGCGATCTTGGCGATGGGGAAACCGGTCGCCTTCGAGGCCAGAGCCGACGAACGTGACACACGCGGATTCATCTCGATGATGACCTGGGTCCCGTCGACCGGGTCCACCGCGAACTGGACGTTCGACCCGCCGGTCTCGACTCCCACCCGCCGGATGCATGCGAAGGCCGAATCGCGCATCGACTGCAGCTCGACGTCGGTGAGGGTCTGGGCGGGGGCCACGGTGATCGAGTCACCGGTGTGCACCCCCATGGGATCGAAGTTCTCGATGGAGCAGATGACCACGCAGTTGTCGGCACTGTCCCGCATCACCTCCAGCTCGAACTCCTTCTGGCCGGCGATCGAGCTCTCGATCAGCACCTCGTTGACCGGGGAGGCGTCGAGGCCTTCACCGGCCAGTTTGACCAGGTCGTCGCGGGTGGCGGCGATACCGGTGCCCGCGCCTCCGAGGATGTAGCTCGGTCGGACCATGATCGGGTAGCCGATCGAGTCGCCGATGGCGACGGCTTCGTCGAGCGAATGGGCGAAGCCCGACGCGGGGACGTTCAGCCCGATCTCCTGCATGGCCGCCTTGAACATCTCCCGGTTTTCGGCGGTGGCGATGGCCTCGGCGTTGGCCCCGATCACCTCTACCCCGAATTCACCGAGGACTCCGCGCTCGGCCAGGGCCATGGTCAGGTTGAGGGCGGTCTGCCCGCCGAGGGTGGGGAGCAGCGCATCGGGGCGCTCGCGCTCGATGATGGCGGCCAGCACATCCGGGTCCAGCGGTTCCACGTAGGTGCGGTCGGCCATGGCCGGGTCGGTCATGATGGTGGCCGGGTTCGAGTTGGCCAGCACCACCCTGAACTTCTCCTCGGCCAGGACACGGCAGGCCTGGGTGCCGGAGTAGTCGAACTCGCACGCCTGCCCGATGACGATCGGGCCCGACCCGATGACCAGGATGGAGTCGATGTCGCCGCGCCGGGGCATCAGCGGTGGGCTCCTGTGGGCCCGCCGGCACCGGTGGCGTCCATCAACAACCGGAACTCCTCGAAGAGGTACCGGGCGTCATGGGGACCGGGTCCGGCCTCGGGGTGGTACTGGACGCTGAAGACCGGGGCGTCCCGGCTGCGGAGCCCCTCGACCACCCCGTCGTTGAGATTGACGTGGGTGATGTCGGTCGCGGTGAGCGAGTCCGCGGCCACTGCGAAATTGTGGTTCTGCGAGGTGATCTCGACCCGGCCGGTCTCCAGTCGCCGGACGGGGTGGTTGCCGCCGTGGTGCCCGAACGGCAGCTTGTAGGTGACCGCGCCCAGCGCGGTGGCCAACAACTGGTGGCCGAGGCAGATCCCGAACACAGGGACCGTGCCCCTGTCGGCCAACTCCCGGATCTCGCCGATGATGGCGGGCAGGGCCGCGGGGTCACCGGGTCCGTTGGACAGGAAGATCCCGTCGGGTTCGAAGTCCAGCACCCGTTGGGCAGGTGTGGAGGCCGGCACCACGGTGACGGTGGCCATCGCACCCAACTGGCGCAGCATGGCCTCTTTGATGCCGAAGTCGTAGGCCACCACCCGGTAGGGCCCGGAACCTCTCGTGTAGACCTCGCTCGTCGTCACCGTCGACACCAGGTCGACCCCGTCTGTGGAACAGGCGGTGCCCGCCGCCGCGTGCAGCTCGTGGAGGCCGGCCGTACCGAAGGCGCACGGCATCGCTCCCTCGTCGCGCAGGTGGCGGGTGAGCCGGCGGGTGTCGACGCCGGTGATGCCGGGGACGGAACGCCGGGTCAGGTACGCCTCCAGGGTCTCGGTGGAACGCCAGCTGCTCGGTCGATCGCAGAGGTCGCGCACGATCACCCCCCGGCAGTGCGGGCGGGCGGCCTCGTCGTCGGTGGGGTTCACCCCGTAGTTGCCGATGTGGGGGTAGGTGAAGGCGATGACCTGGCCGGCGTAGGACGGATCGGTGATGACCTCCTGGTAGCCGGAGAGCACGGTGTTGAACACGGCTTCTCCCGTGGCCACCCCCCGCTCCGGCCGGGCACCGATCGCCTCGCCCTCGAACACGGCTCCGTCGGCCAGGACCAGGGCGGCCTCGGTGCGGTGCGGCGCTCCGCTCCGGCCCGTCATCGCCGGGCCCCGCCGTCGACGACCACCGGTTCGCCCCGGAACACGGTGTGCCGCACCTGGCCGGTGAGCTTGCGCCCGCCGTAGGGCGAATTGTGGCTCCGGCTGGCCAGGGCGGCAACGTCCACGGTCCAGGTGGCCGCCGGATCGATGACGCAGAGGTTGGCCGCCGCCCCCGGCACGATCGGACCGCCCTGGTCGCCGCCGTTCGACGGGTCGAGCCGGGCGATCCTCGCCGGCTGCCAACTCATGAGGGCCAGCAACTGGTCCATGGGCAGACCGAGCTCGCCGATGGCCAGGGAGGCGGCCGTCTGCAGGCCCAGCATGCCCGGGGGGGCCTGGTCGAAGGGAAGGTCCTTGAGCTCGGGCGGATGAGGGGCATGATCGGTGGCGATGGCATCGATGGTCCCGTCGGCCAGGCCCGCTTTCACGGCGTCGACATCCGACTGCGGTCGCAACGGCGGGTTGACCTTGAACACGGGGTCGTATCCCGACGCGCAGCCGTCGGTCAGCGAGAAGTGGTGGGGTGCCGCCTCCGCGGTCACCGCCAGCCCCTCGGCCTTGGCCCGCCGGACCATCTCCACGGATGTGGCGGTGGACAGATGGAGGAAGTGGATGCGGGCCCCGCACGCCCGCACGAGGGCGATGTCCCGCGCCACCATCGCCTCCTCGGCCACGGCCGGCATCCCGGGGATCCCGAGCCGGCTCGACCACTCGCCCTCGTGCATGGCACCGTTGGCGGCCAATGACCCGTCCTCGCAGTGCTGGGCCAGGGTGACCCCGATCCCCGTGGCGTACTCGAGGGCCCTGCGCATGACACCGGCCGACTGGACGCCGGCGCCGTCGTCGGTGAACAGGCGCACTCCGAGGTCGGCGAGCTCGGCCATCGGTGCCAGCCGCTCCCCGGCCCGGCCCACGGTGATGGCGCCGGCCACCGCCACCTCGGTCAGTGGCCGTGGCCGCCAGCTCGAGCACGTTGCGGACCGCCTCGGCCGAGTCCAGCGCCGGCTCGGTGTTGGGCATGGCCACCACGGCCGTGTAACCACCCAACGAGGCGGCCCGGGTCCCGGTCTCGATGGTCTCGGACTCCTCACGTCCCGGCTCCCGGAGATGGGTGTGGAGATCCACCAGACCGGGAGCGACCACGCAACCGGTGGCATCGAGCACGACCGCCCCGGTGGGCCCGGTGATCTCGTCGTCCAGGGCGGCGACGAGTCCCTGGGTGATCAGCACGTCGGCCCGGCGCGTGCCGTGCTGGTCGATCACCGTTCCACCGCGGATGACCACGGTGGGCAGGTCACCTCCCGGCCGGTCACCGATGCGATCAGGCATGCTGGCTTCCCTCCTTCGGCCCCTGACCGAGGAGCAGGAAGAGCACCGCCATCCGGATGGCCACGCCGTTGCTCACCTGTGCGGTGATGAGGGCAGCCGGGAGCTCGGCCACATCGGAGGCGATCTCCACACCGCGGACGATCGGCCCCGGATGGAGGATCAATGCCCCGGGCTGGAGCATGGCCGCCCGGCGGGCGGTGAGGCCGTAACCGGCCGTGTACTCACGGAGGCTCGGGACGAACTCTCCGCTCCCCCGCTCGGACTGCACCCGGAGCAACGAGACCACGTCGGCCTTGGGCAACACGTCGTCGAGGTGCTGGTTGACCGCGGCGACCGGCCATCCGGCGAGCGACGGTGGGAGCAGGGTGGCCGGCGCCACCAGGGTGACGTCGGCGCCCATGGCCGAGTACGCCGTGATCTGTGACCGTGCCACCCGGCTGTGGCGGATGTCACCCACGATCGCCACCTGCAGCCCCTCGAACCGGGCCAGACCGGTGTCGCCTCCGCCGAACGCCTGTCGCACCGTGTACAGGTCAAGCAGCGCCTGGGTCGGATGCTGGTGCCAGCCGTCACCGGCGTTTATGACCACGCAGTGGTCGACCCACTCCGCCACCCTGGCCGGAACACCGGACGACGAGTGCCGGATGATGACCGAGTCGATCCCGATCGCCTCGACGGTCTCGACGGTGTCTCGCAGCGACTCGCCCTTGTTGACCGACGAGGACCCGGCCGCGAACGAGAGGACGTCCGCCGACATCCGCTTGGCCGCCGTCTCGAACGACATCCGGGTCCGGGTCGAGTCCTCGAAGAACAAGGTGGCCACCGTCCGGCCCCGCAGGGTGGGGACCTTCGGGTTGGCCCGCCGGCCCACCTCGACGAAGGAGTCGGTCACCCGGAGCACCTCGGCGATCTCTTCCGAACCCAGGTCGTCCATGCTGAGCAGGTGGACGGGGAACGGGCTCACCTGACGACCAGGTCCCCGAGGGCCACCCCTTCTTCGGACACGTCGACCATCTCGTCCCGGCTGGTCGGAAGGTTCTTCCCCACATAGTCGGGTCGGATCGGGAGCTCCCGGTGGCCCCGGTCGACCATCACGGCCAGTTCGACGATCTGGGCCCGTCCGTACTCGCCCAGCGCATTGAGCGCGGCCCTGATGGTCCGGCCGGTGAAGAGCACGTCGTCGACCAGCACCACCGTGGCACCGGTCAGGTCGAAGCTGATGTCGGTGGCGGCTTCGGGAAGGACGGGGCGGAGCCCGATGTCGTCGCGGTAGAAGGCCACGTCCAGGGTTCCGACGGGGATTGCCGCCCCCTCGAGTTCGGAAAGCGTGCCGGCCAGCCGTTCGGCAATGGCCACTCCGCCGGTCTGCAGGCCGATCAGGACCAGCTGCTGGAGTCCACGGTTGCGCTCGAGCGATCTCGTGGGCCATGCGGGTGATGGCCCGGTGCACGTCGTCCGCCGACATGACCTGCGCACGGGGAACGAATACAGCACCCCGCGGCCGGGTATGACTGCGTTCGCGCTCGGCCACCTGCATCCTCCTGTCCGTTCGGGCCTCACGGGACCCGCTTCACGGTCAGGAGCCGAGTATACCCAGGCGGTCCCCGGCGCACCACACGTCACCGGATCGACGGACCGGGTCGGACGAACGGGACTTGTGGGTCCGACCCACTCGACTGCGGGTCCCGACCGGCGGGGTCGACCGACCGTCAACCTCTGACTTGTTCGGCCAGCGTGGCCAGGACGCCGTTGACGAAGCGACCGGAGTCATCGGTCGAGTAGGCCGAGGCCAGTTCCACCGCCTCGTTGAGGATCACCGGGGTGGGGACGTCGGGGAAGTCGAGCAGCTCGGCAACGGCCAGACGGAGCACGTTCCGGTCCACCACCGCCATCCGCTCGACCTCCCACCCGATGGCGGCGGCACCGATGAGCCGGTCGATGTCGGCCTGACGTGCCTCCACCGTCCGCACCAGCGCCACCGTGTAGGGGTCGGGGGCCACCATCAGCTCGTCGAGGACCTCGGAGGGGCGCCTTCCCTTCAGCTCCGCCTCGTAGAGGAGGGTCACGGCCCGTTCGCGGGCTTGGTGTCGAGGTGCGGGATCCATTGTCGGTCGTCGGTCGGGGGCACGTCGACCGACCGCGGGCGGCACGGATGTCGTCCCCCCGGGTGCCGGCGGAAGTCAGGCCCGGGTCAGGTACTCCCCGGACCGGGTGTCGACCTTGATCCTCTCGCCGGGATTGACGAAGAGGGGCACCTGGATGACCAGGCCCGTCTCCACGGTTGCCGGCTTGCGCGCCCCCGACACCCGGTCCCCCTGGACCCCGGGCTCGGTGTCGGTCACGGTGAGCTCGACTGCGGCTGGAAGATCCACTCCTACGATCTCCTCCCCGAAGAACTGGAGGACCGCGTCGTCCCCCTCCTTGAGGTAGTTGGCGGCGTCGCCCAACAGGCCGGTCTCGACCTGGAGCTGCTCGAACGACGTGGTGTCCATGAACACGTAGTCCGAACCGTCCCGGTAGAGGAACTGCATCTCCCGCTTGTCGATGATGGCCTGCTCGAGCTTCTCGTCGGCACGGTAGGTGCGCTCGATGACGGCACCGGTCCGTTGGTTCTTCAGTTTGGTCCGCACGAAGGCGCCGCCCTTGCCCGGCTTGACGTGTTGGAACTCGACCACGGCGAACAGGCCCTCGGGGAGGTCGAGCGTCATGCCATTGCGGAGATCGTTGGTGGAGACGGCCATCAGACGGCAACTTCCTTCGGGAACAGGGTCATCGATCGGCTACCGTCGGGCGTCACCACCAGGGTGTCCTCGATACGGACCCCACCCGTCCCGGGTAGGTAGACCCCCGGCTCCACGGTGACCACGGTGCCGGGGGCGAGGATAGCAGTCGACCCGGGTCCGACCGACGGCCCCTCGTGGATGTCGAGCCCGACGCCATGCCCGGTACCGTGCTCGAACCGTTCGGCCCACCCCGAGGCCGCGATCACGTCGCGGCATGCCCGGTCCACCGACCCGGCGGTTGCCCCGGGCGCCACCGTGCGCACCCCGGCCCGTTGCGACTCCGCCACCACCTCGAAGACCCTGGCCAGCTCACCGGTCGGCTCTCCACCGACGCAGAAGGTGCGGGTCATGTCCGATCGGTACCCGTCGAACACGGCGCCGAAGTCCACGACCACCGGATCACCGGAGCGGATCCGACGGTCGCCCGGGCGGGCATGGGGCTTGGCCGAGTTCTCCCCCGACGCCACGATGGTCTCGAATGCGCTGTCCTCGGCACCCTGTCGGCGCATGGCGTGGTCGAGGGCGGCTGCGAACCGGCCTTCGGTCAGCTCGTCGCCTGCACGCCCGCGGCCGGCCGCGGTCAGCAGGGGCAGAGTGGCTTCGAGGGCCTGGTCGGCGATGGCTGCGGCACGCTCCATCCGGGCGACCTCGGCCGCGTCCTTGACCATGCGCAGGCTCTCGACCAACCCGCCCGTCGGCACCAGGGTCACCGAGGCCAGGAGCCCCGCCCACGTGCGCTGCGCCGACCACGTGACGGAGTCGGCCTCGAGCCCGAGGACGCCGACGCCCGCGGCCCGGTCCACCACCGCCTCGCGTTGGGTCTGCACCCCACCGACGCAGGACGTGATCTCTGGCCCGGCACCGCCCGCCCGCAATTGCTCGGAGGACTGGGTCCGGTATCTCCCGTCAGTGGTCAACAGGGCGCCGTCGGCGGTCACCAGCAACAATCCCGCCGATCCGCTGAAGCCGCTCAGCCACCGGATGTTGGCCGGCGTCGTGACCAACAGGCCCCCGATGGCCTGCCCGTCGTCGCCGGCGGCGGCGAAGAGCGCCCGTAGGCGTTGGAGGCGGCCGGACACGTCCAGCGGGGGCAGGCCTCCAGGCCTCCGGCTGTCGGCACGCCCTCCGTCGTCGCACCCATCAGCCCGCCTCTCCGGCGGATCCGGCCGAGAGGAGCCGGTGGACCGCTTCGACGGCCAGGCGGTACCCCAACCCCCCGAAGCCGGCGATGCAACCGTCGGAGACGGGGGCGATCACCGAGGTGTGCCGGAACGGCTCCCGGGCCGCCGGGTTGGTCAGGTGGAGCTCGACCACGACGCCGTCGAACGCGGCCAGGGCGTCGTGCAGCGACCAGGACGTGTGGGAGAGGGCTCCGGCGTTCACGATGATGGCGTCGGCGCGACCCCGTGCCCGCTGCACGGCCTCGACCAGATCTCCCTCGTGGTTGGTCTGCAGGTGCTCGAGGACCAGTCCCAGGGCGGTGGCGGCCTCGGTGGCGGTGGCCACGTGGTCCTCCAGGGTGTCCGATCCGTAGATGGCCGGTTCGCGCTCCCCCAACAGATTGAGGTTGGGGCCGGACAGCAACAGGATCGAACCGGGCCTGCTCACCTGGGGCCACCGGATTCCGAACCTTGCATCTCAGCAAGGGTAGCGAGCACATCCGCCTCATCGACTCCATGGGCGACCTCGACGCCCGCCGGACCGTCCAGGACGAAGGTCAGATCGTGCTTCGCCTTCTTGTCGCGGGCCATGAAGGAGACGAGGCGCTTCGGGCTCGAGCCCTTCGGGCACGACGGCGAGAGAGGTCGAACCCACCGACCACCTTCCGGTGCAGTTCGACCCGGGCGTCGTCGATGCGTCCGAGCCGACGGGCCAGGAGGGCCGCGTACACCAACCCGACGGCCACCGCCTCGCCGTGGCGCAGATCGATGCCCGAACCCGGCTCGAACGCGGCCGCCTCCAGGGCGTGGGCCAGCGTATGGCCGTAGTTGAGCACCATCCGCCGGTCACCCTCCCGTTCGTCCGAGGCCACGACGTCGGCCTTGATCCCGACGCACCGGGCCACCTGTTCGGCCAGGGGCAGCTCGAGGAGCGACGCATCGGGACCCCGTCCGGTCTGCGGGAGACCCAAGAACGCGTACTTGGCCATCTCGCCCCGCCCGGACGCCCACTCACGCGGCGGCAGCGTGGACAGGAGGTCGGTGTCGCAGATCACGCCGCTCGGCTGCCAGAACGCGCCCACCAGGTTCTTCCCTTCGGGAATGTTGACCCCGGTCTTCCCCCCGATGGCCGCGTCCACCTGCGCCAGCAGCGTCGTGGCCACGTTGACGTAGGCGGTCCCCCGGTGGAACGATGCCGCCGCGAATCCGGCCAGGTCGGTGACGACGCCACCTCCGACGGCGATGACCACGTCGGACCGGCTGAGCCCGGCCCGGGCGAAGCCACGGCAGAGCTCCTCGGTCACGGCCATCGACTTCGCCCCTTCGCCGTCCGGCACGATGAACTCGTCGGACGGGCAGACCGGTGTCGACGGTGACGCCGATGCCGGACTGGGTCACGACGGCGGCGCGCCGGGCGCCCGGAACGGCAGAGGCCAGCATCCCCGCCAGCCCGTCGCGTGCGCCGCCACCCACCACCACCTGGTAGCTGCGGTCTCCCAGCTCCACCGGAATCTCGATCATCGGCTACGCCGCCCCGATGCCTCTGTCCGCCAGCACCGGTTCGGCCAGCAGGCGATCGATCACCTGATCGGGGGTGAGCCCGTCCACGTCGATGGTCACGTCGGCCACCGACTCGTACAGGGGCTTCCTGACCTCGTAGAGATCCGCCAACCTCGCCGCCGGCTCGTCGCCCAGCAGCGGCCGGCCCTCGCCCTTGCCCACCCGCCGGGCCAGCAGCGCGCGGGTCGGCCCGTAGCCACACCACGACTCCCGATCGCTGCAGGAGGTCACGGTTGGCCGGCGAGAGCACCACGCCGGCGGCGGCCGACACCACCACCGGCTCCGGGGACGACAGCGCCTCGGCCAGCACGCGGGACTCCTCGGCCCGGAAGGCCTCCTCGCCCCGCTCGGCGAAGAGCTCGGGCACGCTCGACCCGGTGCTGGCCATCACCTGGGCATCGGAATCGAGGTGTCCCCACTGGAGGCGATCGGCCAGCAGGCGGCCGACGGTCGTCTTTCCCGCCCCCATCATGCCGACCAGGATGACCCGCTCAGCCATCGGCCGGCGGTTGCGGCGCCGAAGGGCTCTCGCCCAGCGCGTCCAGATACCCGCGCCGGTTGCGGCGGAACTCCGCCACGGAGTCGCCGCCGAACTTGCGTTGGGCCTCCGAGGCCAGGACCAGGGCGACCATCGTCTCGGCCACGACGCCCATGGCCGGGACGGCGGTCACGTCGGTCCGCTCCTTGAAGGAGACGGTGGCCTCTTTGGTGACCACGTCGACCGTGCCCAGCGTGGGCCGGTTGAGGGTGGCCAACGGCTTCATGGTGGCCCGGGCCACGATGGGGGAGCCGGTGGAGATGCCGCCCTCGATCCCTCCGGCATGGTGGGTGTCGCGGACGTAACCTCCTCCCAGCCCGGCACGGTCGCCATCCGTCGCCTCGGCCCCACTCGAGGCCACCCGTATGGCGTCATGGGCCTCGGACCCGCGGCGGCCGGCCAGCTCGGTGCCGTCGCCGAACTCCACGGCCTTGATGGCCTGGATGCTCATCAGGGCCTGGGCCAGCAGGGCATCGAGACGTCGGTCCCAGTGCACGTGGCTTCCGAGGCCCACCGGAACCCCGTAGGCGATGACCTCGGCCACCCCGCCGAGCGAATCACCGTCTTTGGCGGCCGCCTTCACCGCGGCGATCATCCGGGCCTCGGCGTCAGGATCACAACACCGCACCTGTGACTCGTCGACCCGGATGAGCTCCCCCACCGTGGGCAGCGCGGTGGTCTCGGCCCGCTCGGGCCCGAGCTGCACGATGTGACTGAGCACGTCGATGCCGATCTGCCAGAGCAGCAGTTTGGCCAGGGTGCCTGCCGCCACCCGGGCGGCCGTCTCCCGTGCGGAGGCCCGCTCGAGGACGTCGCGTGCGTCGTCGAGCCCGTACTTGAGCATGCCCGAGAGGTCGGCGTGACCGGGCCGGGGTTGGGTCAGCACCTTGGCGGGCAGACCCGGGCTGGGCGACATCTCGGTCTCCCATTTGGGCCACTCGGTGTTGGCGATCTCGATGGCCACCGGGGAGCCGAGCGTCCTTCCGTGCCGGATCCCCCCGACCAGGGTCACCTCGTCCGCCTCGAAGCGCATCCGCGGGCCGCGTCCGAAGCCCAGCCGCCGACGGGCCAGCCCGCGCTGGATGTCCTCTGCGGTCACCAGCAAGCCGGCGGGCAGCCCCTCGACGATCACCACGAGGGCGCGCCCGTGCGACTCGCCGGCGGTCAGGAAGCGGAGCATGCCGGGAAATCTACTCGGGGCGGCGGTGGTCAGGATCCGGCATGGAACAGGCTCTGGGCGATGGGACCACCCCAGAAGACGGCGATCACCGCCCCGATGGCCAGGGACGGGGCGAAGGGGATCCGCGTCTTGCGTCCCGACGACGAGATCACCATCATCACCACACCGAAGAGCATCCCGACGATGAAGCCGGACAGGAAGGCCACGTAGGCGTGGAGCAGGCTCAGGTAGCCGACGGTGATCCCGATCACTGCGGCCAACCGGACATCGCCGAATCCCATGCCTCGCGGGACGAACCACCAGATGCCGAAGAAGAGGCCGAAGGCCACGCCGCCGGCCACGGCCGATCCGGTCAGGTCGTGCCAGTGGTGGTCCATGGCCGACGCGCCCACCAGGAGGGGGACGATCAGAGCCAGGGCCGCGTAGAGCAGTCGACGCGGCACGAGACGGTGGGAGAGGTCGGTGACCGAGATCACCACCAGCATGGCGAAGAAGACGCAGAACGGGGCAAGGAGCAGTTCGCGTCCGAAGTGGGCCGCAGACCCCCCGAACAGGGCCGCGGTCACCACCGCGGCCGCTGCCGTTCGGAGCGGCGCCGAGCCCGAGGGCAGCAGGTTCCGGACCGTGCCCTCGACCGGGGCTGGTCGGTCGGAGTCGTCGGTGCCGGACGCCCGGCGACGCTCGTCCTCCAGCCGACTGAGGTCGGCGGACCGCTGCCCGAGCGGATCGAGGGCACCGCCGATCAGGAGACCGGCGACCGTCGCGCCGGAGACCAGCAGTGTGTCCACGACAGGCAACGTACCGGACGCCCACCGCCGGGACGGGTATCGGGACGATCCTCACCGTCGTGTCGAGCTGCCGAGCCCCGTCTCCAGCTCGAGCCCTGTGTCCAGCGTCGAGCTCCGTCGTCCAGCCCGATGACACCCGCCGTTGCGGCGCCCCTACCGATCGGGACGCCGGTTGAGCGCTCAGCCGACGCCCGGGTCAGCCGTGGGCCGGCTCGTAGTACGGATTGGTGCCGTCGGCGTGGTCGGTGACATCGATGATGTTGGCGATCTCCGGGATCGCTTCGCGCAGGATGACCTCGATGCCCTGGGACAGGGTGGCCTTGGCCATTCCGCACCCCTGGCAGCCACCGCTCAGCCGCAGATAGACGGACGCATCCTCGACGGCGACCAGGTCGGCGCGGCCACCGTGGGCGGCGATGCTCGGGTTCACCTGCTCGTCGAGGACGGAGACGACCCGCTGGGCGAGAGGGTCGGAAAGGTCGATGGTCCCGGTGGCCAGGCCGCTCAGGGTCGGGGCCGGCGGGGTGTTGGGATTCACGATGACCAGACCCCCCTCGCCGGAGGCATCGGTCACGAAGTCCAAGGTCGCGCCCTGGAGCCGCTCGACGCTGGCCTGGGGTATGACCACGGGCAGCTCGTCGCCCTCTTGCACCACGTCCCCCGGACCGGCATCCGCAAAGGCCTGGAAGTACATGTCGTAGGCGTAGGCGCCGTTGCTCTCGCCACTGATCTCCAGCCACAGGGCCAGCGAGCCGGACTCGGACTCATTGGCCAGCACCTCGAGAACGGTGGCCTGCGCGTCACCGGTGATCGTCAGTACCGGGCGGACGTCCTCACGGTCTTCACTCATGCCTGTCATCATAAGGGCGTGGCAGCGAGCAACAAGCATCAACCGGCCAACGCCCACGAGTGGGTCAGCTTCGACGACCCGGACGAGGAGCGGACCTGGCTTTTCGATGTGACGTTCCTGGTCAGCTCCTGGACGTGCATCTTCGGTCAGGGCTGCCAGGGCGTGCTCACCGGGCCGGCCCCCGAGCTGGTGCAGGGCTGCTGCTCCTACGGTGCCCACTTCACCGGCAAGAAGGACGCTCGCAACGTCGAACGGGCGGCGGCCGAGCTCACGCCCGACATCTGGCAGTTCCACAAGCAGGGGCGCAAGGGTGTGGTCAAGAAGCTGCCCGACGGCGAGCTCGGGACCCGCCTGGTCGACGGTGCCTGCATCTTCCTCAACCGGCCCGGATTTCCGGCCGGTCCCGGATGCGCCCTTCACACGGCGGCACTGGCCCAGGGACGCAGCCACGTCGAGTTGAAGCCCGACGTGTGCTGGCAGTTGCCGCTGCGCCGCGAGGACGAGACGGCGCCCGACGGACGGGTGACGTCGGTGGTCCGACAGTGGGACCGGCGCCACTGGGGAGAGGGCGGTGACGAGTTCCACTGGTGGTGCACCGAGGACCCCGCTGCGTTCGTCGGCCACGAACCGGTCTACGTGAGCATGCGCACCGAGCTGGAGACGATGGCGGGAAAGAAGATCTACAAGAAGCTGGCGGCATACCTCGACGAGAGGCGCGCTCCCCGGGTGCGGGTGACCCTCCTGACCCATCCCACCCTCCGCGGCTGATCTCGTCTGCCGCTGGGCACCGCCGGCCGTACCGGTTCCATGGCACCTCCGGCTTCTCGGCACCTCCGGCTCCTCGGCACCGCCGGCCGTACCGGTTCCATGGCACCTCCGGCTTCTCGGCACCTCCGGCTCCTCGGCCGCGTCGCCGTTCGGCCCCGCACCCCTCGGCCGGCGCGGACTACTCGGCCAGGGGATCGTCCTCGGCGAAGGTGTCCTCTTTCTGAGCGGTGCCGAGGATCTCGTCGTAGTCGTCCTCGGTGGCCAGGCACCATGAGGCGTGCTTGTCATCGGGCTCGGCCCCGCATTCGGGACAGCGCCGACTGGCCGTTGCGACGGATCGCTTCAAACTACGCGCTTCTTCGAAGCGGCGATGGCGTCCCTTCTTCACGGAAACAACTCCTTGCCCCACCAGGGGTGGCACGCACTCAGGCCACCCTCGGGCCGGAGTGACCACCTATCACCAATGCGAGCCAGTGTAGTGCGGGGCGCCCTCATTCGTAGCACAGCGGCCGCGCCGGTACCATCGGGCCATGGCTGATCAATTCGACCCCCAGGCTATGGTGGAACGCTTCCGGGCCAGGGCCGACGCGGTGAGATCCCGGGGCCTGCCACCCGTCGAAGGGCCTGACCGCGAACGGTTCAAACAGCAGGCCCAAGCCGACTTCATGGACTTCGCCATGATCGGGGACGCCGAACCCTCGATCGAGAACGGGATCCTGACCCTCCGGATCGACCTGCGCCCGCCCGCGGCTCCGGGAGGCTGAGACCGAAGCGGCCTGCGGTCCGGCCGGCGCCGCGGTTCCGGCGCCGCGTTCTTCCGCCGACGTTCATCCGCCGTAGTTCATCCTGGTGTCCTCCATGCGCAGCACCCCGGGCTCCCCGCCCCCGGCGGCGTCGTCACCCCCTCCAGCCTCGGTTTCGCCCGCGTCGACGACCTCGCCGACGAACAGGACGTGACTGGCCACCCCCACCGTCCCATCACCGTCCCACCGGAGGAGGTGACGCACGTCGCACGCCAGCCACGACCGGGCCACGGCCAGGCAGGGAAGGCCGCCGGCCACTTCGCGGACCGGTTCACCCTGGAGGGAGACGGCGGACCCGGCCCCGTCCAATTCCACCGAGTCGGTCGGCTTCACGAACCGACGGACGACGGCCCGGGCGGACCGGGGCAGCACGCTGACCGAAAAGCTGCCTCCCTGCTCGATGAGCCGACGGGTCACCGAGCCCTGTTCCACTGCCACGGCCACCAGCTTGGGCGCGGTGGCCACCTGCATGACCCAGTTGCAGGTCATCATGTTGCGCTCCGCTCCGGCCCGGCTCCCCACCACGAAGAGCCCGGTGGGCAGCGACCACAGCACCCGCCGGCGAAGGCGGTCGTACTCCTCCCGATCGCGGCCCTCCGGGTACGGGCCGACACCGCTGTCTACGAGCGGCATGGCCACCCGACGGGCACCCGGTCGGAGCCGGCATCGGCCGGGGCGGTCACGGGTCAGTTTCCGAACGGGTCATCGTTGTCGTCGCTCGGAGCCGTGGTTGACGTCGACGGTGTGTGCCCGGTGACAGATGTGATGCGCTCGACCGCGGTGCGCAGCATGGGAATGAGCTTGGCCCGCTCGGTCGACGATCGCCGGAGCAGGGACTCGTTCCCATTGGCCCCGTTGTAGCAGTCGTTGCCCGCAGCAGCTGCGTCCTCGTAGGCGGCGTTGAGCTGGTCGGTCAACTGGGTGTCCGGGCTCGGCAGGTCACCGATCGCCGTCTGGGCGTCGTTGGTCAGAAGGGCGCACACCGTTCGCAACGCGGCGGCTGTGTTGTGGTGGGAAAGGGCCAGGTCGATGTTGCGGCTGTCCACCGCCACCTGTCCGATGGCGGCACCACCCCCGGACGTGGTCATCCAGCGCGGAGAGCTGCGCGGCCGGCGGCCCCGACTGGTCGAGCGTGCACCCGGAGGCGAGCGCGGCGCAGATGACGGCCATGCTCATGCCGGTCAGCACGGGGGCCGCCCGCCGCGCTCGGGGTCGACGCGGGCGGCGGCGCCACAGGACCGAGAGCGCGGCGATCGATGTTCCAGAGGGCAGACTCGTCACTAGGCCGGGAAGCCCGTCCACTCAGGACGCCAGGACGGTTCGAGCTGGCGCAGGAATTGGGCACACCGCTCCTCCTCGCCGTGTTCCCCGATGGCCCCGGACGCGGAACGGAGGCCGTCGAGGCAACGCAGGAACCCGCGATTGGACTCGTGCTCCCACCGGACCAGACCCGAGCCCTTCCAGCCCGCCGACCGCAACGCGTCGAGACCGCGGTGGTAACCCACCCGGAAGTAGGCGTAGGCCTCGACGTCGTCCCGGGCCAGCGATCCGAGGGCGGCCCATGCGGTCAGCGACCGGGGGTCGGCACGGACGACGTCGGAGACGGCGTGGCGACGGCGCTCACCGGGTTGGGCGATGGCCGCCTCCAGGCCCGACCTCACCGCCTCGGGCTCCTCGGGCAGCACCGTCTCCGGCAAGCCCGCCGTGAGCCTGACTGGTGACCGGTCGGACCTGTCGGACCCGTCGGTCCCTGGGCTGCTCATCGCGCTCAGTGTAGGACCGGGGGGATCGGTCTCCCGCCGCGCCGGACCTCCGGCCGCCACCGGGCAGTGCCGCCGATGCGCCCTGGTGCCGATCAGTCGAACTTCACCAGGTGGTAGTCCCGTTTGCCCCGCCGGAGCACCAGATACCTGCCCGCCACCAGGTCGTCCGGCCTGATCAGGCGCCCGGGCTCGCTCTCGCGGCGGTTGTTGACGTAGGCCCCTCCCTGCTCGATCGTGGTCGTGGCCCGGCCCTTCGAGGGCACCAGCCCGGTCTCGACCAGCAGGTCGACCAGCCCCAGGCCCTGTCCATCGAGGCGGGTCCGGGCCAACGTGGTCGACGGGGCGTCGGCGAACACATCGAGCAAGGTTCGCTCGTCGAGCAAGGCGACCCCCTCCCCGAACAGGGCGGCCCCGGCCTGCTCGGCACGCGCCGTCTCGGTGGGCCCGTGGACCAGCGTACAGACCTGACGAGCCAGCTCGCGTTGCGACTCGCGCCGTTCGGGCCTCGAAGCGGTGGACTCGTCGAGGGCCAGGATGGCGTCGTGGTCGAGGAACGTGAAGTACCGCAGATAGGAGCCGACCACCGCATCCTCGCTGCGCAGGAAGAATTGATACAGCTGATAGGGGCTCGTCCGGGCGGGGTCGAGCCACACGGTCCCGGACTCGGTCTTGCCGAATTTCGTCCCGTCCGCCTTGAGCACCAACGGGGTGGTCAGTCCCCATACCTCCTGCTGACGGACCTTGCGCACCAGCTCGGTCCCCATGGTGATGTTCCCCCACTGATCGCTGCCCCCCAACTGGAGCCGGCAGCCGAACGCGTCGAACAGGTGGAGGAAGTCGTAGGCCTGCAGGAGCATGTAGCTGAATTCGGTGAAGGAGATGCCCTGGTCGGCGCGGGCAAGGCGCGTCTTCACCGAGTCCTTGGCCACCATCTGGTTGACGGTGAAGTGCTTCCCCACGTCCCGAAGGAACTCGAAGAGCGACATGGGCCGGAGCCACTCGGCGTTGTTGAGCAGCAGGGCCTGTCCCGATCCGTCGTCCTGGCCGAAATCGAGGAAGTGCTCCAGCTGGCGTCGGATGCCCTCGAGGTTTGACTGCAGCGCCTCCTCGCTGAGGAGCGACCGCTCCTCGGACTTGCCTCCCGGGTCACCGACGAATCCGGTGCCCCCGCCGGCCACGGCGATGGGCCGGTGGCCGGCCAGCTGCAGGCGGCGGAGGTTGCAGACCTGCAGCAGATGCCCGACGTGCATGCTGTCGGCCGTCGGATCGAATCCGCTGTACGCGGTCAGCCGATCGGAGTCCAGGTGCCTCTCGAGCTGGGCGTCGGTCACTTGATGGATCAGTCCCCTGAACCGGAGGTCATCGGCGAGATGGGCCATGGCCTCAGCCTGCCACGTCGCCGAACCGCGGCCATCACCTGCCCGGATGCACCACCGTCTGCTACCACCGCGGGCGGCGGGTACGGCGCGCGCCGACCGCTACGATCTGGTCCCGTCCCGTCCCGCACCACAACCCAACTCGTCGCCGAGGACCGCCCGATGCCCAATCCGTATCTCCGAGGGAACTTCGCGCCCGTGCTCGAGGAACGTAGCGATGACATCGAACTCCCGGTGACCGGGGTGATCCCGCCCGATCTCGAGGGACGGCTGTTGCGGAACGGTCCCAATCCGGCGGTGATCCCCGTCGAGGAGTCCGACTACCACTGGTTCAGCGGGGACGGCATGGTCCATGCCATCTCGCTGGCCGGCAGCCGGGCCACCGGCTACCGGAATCGATGGGTGCGGACCAGGGCGCTCGCCGCCAAGACCGGTACGCCGCCGCCCAGGGGACCGGGCGAGCCGATCGACGGGCCGGCCAACACCCACGTCATCCGGCATGCCGGCACGACCCTCGCCCTGGTGGAGACCGGTTTCCCGCACGCCCTTTCGTCCGATTTGGGTCGGGCCCGCGTCTACGACTTCGACGGCGCACTGGCGTCACCGATGACGGCGCACCCCAAAGTCGACCCCGTGAGCGGAGAGCTGGTCTTCTTCGGCACCGACGTCTTCGGGCCGCCGTTCCTCCGGTACCACGTGGCCGACGCCACGGGGGCCCTGGTCCGCACCGAGGAGATCGAGCTGCCCCGGGCCACGATGATCCACGACTTCGGGGTGACGGCGACACGGGTGGTCTTCCTCGACCTGCCCGTTGTGTTCGACCTCGAGCTTGCCGCCAACGGTCGGTCCATCCCCTACCGGTGGATGCCCGAGGCCGGGGCCCGGGTCGGCGTGATGCCACGGACCGGTGGGAACGCCGAGGTCCGCTGGATAGGGATCGACCCGTCTACGTGTTCCACGTCCTCAACTGTTACGACGACGGTGACCGCGTGGTCATCGACGTCATCCGCTACGACGAGGCGTTCGACACCCCGCCGGGAGAGGTCCTCAGCCTCGATACGCCGGTGCTGGCCCGTTGGACCGTCGACCTCGCTTCCGACCGGGTCTCCGAGCAGCGTCTCGACGACACCCCGGTCGAGTTCCCGCGGGTGGACGACGACGTGGCCGGACTCCCCCATCGGTACGGCTACTGCACCCGGATCGCGGACCGAGCCGACCAACCCGGCTACCGGGGCCTGGTCAAGTACGACCTGGTACGCGACGAGTCGATCCGGTTCGACCCGGGCGAGCATCTCTCCCCCGGGGAACCGGTGTTCGTGAAGGGCGCCGACGGCCGGGGCGAGGACGAAGGCTGGATCCTCAGCGTGGTCTACGACGCCACCCGGGACGCCAGCGACCTGGTCATCCTCGACGCCACGTCCTTCGGCGGGCCGCCGGTGGCCACCGTCCACCTCCCGGTCCGTGTCCCGTTCGGCTTTCACGGATCGTGGGTGCCGACGGGCCGGTAACCCCCCGACCAGGGGTGACACCAGATCCGACTTCGGTCGTGGGAAACTGTACGTCTCCAATGGACAGGGCAGTCATCCACTGCCGATAGATCGCACTTTCGATCAAGTGTTCCGAGACCCGAACCCCCTTGCCACCATCTGAACCCCCCCCACCCAGAGGGTCGCGCCCGTCAGGGAGCTCCTCAGGAGGCTCGACCGGACGGCCGCGGGCATCCTCGAACGTTCCGGTCCGGGGGAATGGTCGTGGACCCGAGTTCCCGGGGCCCATCCTGGGCGGGCAGGTCGAGGTCCCGTCCCGACGCGAGATGCGCAGGGCGAAGAGACGCCGGCGCCGGCCGGCCGAACGGCTCCTGCGGGTGGCCATCGGCCTGGTGGTGTTCCTCCTGGTCGTGGCCGGTCTGGGCTACGGCTACTTCCGCTACCAGTGGAGCAAGGTCTCCTCCAGCCCATGCTCCTCCTGCGTCGCCGCGGCCAACGGCCAGCCCTACAACGTGCTGTTGATCGGCTCCGACAGCCGGGTCGGGGAGACCGCAGCCGAGGCCCAGCAGTTCGGCAACGCCACCAACGCCGGTGGCCAACGGAGCGACACCATCAAGATCGTCCACGTCGATCCCGCCAGCGGGCACCGCCTCGACCCTGTCCATCCCGCGGGACACCTTTGTGACCCTCTCCGGGATGGCCGCCAGCACCGAACTCTCCGGCCCAAACAAGATCAACGCCGCCTTCGCCAGCGGCCCCGACGCCCTGATCAAGACCATCGAGAACACCTTCGGGATACCCATCAGCCACTACATCGTGATCAGCTTCTTCGGGCTGCAGGACGCCGTCAACGCCCTCGGGGGCATCTCGATGGACTTCCCGTACCCCGTCCGTGATCAGGACTGCTCGACCGGCGTCTGCTACAACAACTCCGGGCTCAACATCCCCACCCCGGGATGCCAGGTGCTGGACGGGGCGCAGGCCCTCGCGCTGTCCCGCTCCCGTTACTTCCAGTACTACACCGATGGCCAATGGAACTCCGACCCCACCTCGGACATCGGCCGGATAGAACGCCAGAACCTCATCATCTCGGCGGCCCTCGACAGGGCCAAGTCGACCTACAACCCGTTCCGGCTCAACACGCTTCTGACCTCGGTGGTCCACGACTTCAGCAAG
The DNA here is from genome assembly GCA_963745955.1 of uncultured Acidimicrobiaceae bacterium. Lineage (GTDB taxonomy): Bacteria > Actinomycetota > Acidimicrobiia > Acidimicrobiales > RAAP-2 > Bog-756. The sequence goes on from CAVUZI010000006.1 coordinate 62,947, forward strand.
GACGACGGGCTGAGCCCCGACGACCTCTTCTCCCTGGCCGAGCGGTACCACGCCTTCTCCGGCTCCTCCCTCCAGACCTACACACTGCCCACCGTGGGCGCCGCCTCCTCGGCGGCGGGCGATGTCGAAGTGGTGCAGCCCGAGGCGGCGGCGCAGATGATCAACCAGTTCCTCGGCGGCGCCGTGGGACCGATCGTCACGCCGCCGCTCGACGCCTACGGCAACCCCGTCGCCCTGCCGGTCACCGCCCCGACGACGGCCCCGACCACGGCCCAGACCGCCGCCCCGGCCACCGCAGCCGCGCCGGGCGCCACCACGGCGACCACCGCGCCGACCTCGAACGTTCCCTCCTTCGACCCACAGCCCTGCTGACCGCGGCCCGTCGACCGGCGGCGGTGCTGACCGAGCCCCGTCGACCGTCGACCCACAGCCGTGCTGACCGCGGCCCGTCGACCCACAGCCGTGCTGACCGCGGCCCGTCCACCCGCGGCCGTGCTTAGCGCTCGATGGCCTCGACGACGGCGGCGTTGATCCGGCGGTGAACGGCCACGTTCTCGTGCCGCCCGGGCAGCCCGACCCGGATCACCGACATCGATCCACCGACCAGCCGCCGGTCCAGCGTGTCCTCGAACCCGGCGGCGCCGGCTGCCGGGCCGCACTCGTCGACGGGCCACCCGAAGCCTGCGGCCACCGAGGCCACGTCGGGGAGCTGGGGTGTCCCGAAGAGCCGGTCGAAGGAGTCCGTATCGAGCACCCCGGCAGGGTCGAGGAACGAGAAGATCCCGCCGCCGTCGTTGTCGGCCACGACGACGGTCAAGGGTGCCGTGAGCCCCTCGGCGCGAACCAACGCCGAGACGTCGTGGAGAAAGGCCAGGTCGCCGACCAGTGCCACGGTCGGGACGGAAGAGGCGAGTGCCACGCCCAGCGCGGTGGACACCACCCCGTCGATGCCGTTGGCGCCGCGGTTGGCCACGACCCGAGGTGGGTCGGGGCGCGGCGCGGCGAATGCCTCCACGTCCCGGACGGGCATGGATGAGGACACGACCAGCACCGAACCGGACGGCATCCGGGCGAACAGCCGATGGGCCAGTGAGGGCTCGGTGAGCGAGCCGCCGGTACCTCCCATGCCGGCATCGGAACCGAGACCGGCGATCACCGTCCGGGCCACCGACTCGGCCGCCTCCCATCCGCCGCTCCACCTGCTGTCCCGGCCGCGGCGCCACCCGCTGTCCCGCCCCCCGCTCCACCCTCCCGATCGACTGCCGTCCCGGCCACCGGACGCGCCGGCGCCCCACCATTGGGCCACGTCCAGGCAGAGCAGCGTCGGGTCCGAGCGGACGAAGGTGGACATCTCCCGCTCGGGGTCGCGCCAACGCCCCCACGGGTCGACCACGACCATCTCGGCACCGGCGGTGGCCGCCGAGGACAGGAAGCCGTTGACCACCTTCGACACCCACGGTTCGCCCAGCCGGAGCACGGTCTCGGGCACGTGGTCGCGGGCGAAGAGGCCCGATCGCAGGATGGCGTCGGCGGCACCGATGACACCCGGGCGGAGCTGGCGTGCTCCCGAGCGCGGATCGGCCAGGACCGGCCAGCCCAGGGAGTCGGACAGCGCCAGCACCGCCTCCGGATCGCCGCACCCGGCCCCGGCCACGATCAACCCGCGTCGGGCCGGATCCAAACACCCGGATTCGCAAAGGTCCCGCACAGCACCCTCGGGCGGAGCCACCCGGCCGTGGACCACCTGGTGCCACGGCAGGTCCTCCGGTCGTCCCGGGCTCACCCCTCCTCCGGCGGCCGGATCCCCGAGGAGCGGCTCCCGGAAAGGCAGGTTGAGATGGACGGGACCGGGGCCGCCGGCACCGGAACTGGCTTCGGCGACGGATCGAGCGGCCAGCGACCGCCACGACGCGCGGGCGCCGCGGTCGGGAAGTCCCGGATCACAGAACCAGCGTACGGAGCGGCCGAAGAGATGGGTCTGGTCGATGGTCTGGGGGGCGCCCACGTCGCGGAGTTCCGGCGGACGGTCGGCGGTGCAGGCGATCAGCGGCACCCCGCCCAGATGGGCCTCGACCACCGCGGCATGGAGCTCGGCCGCGGCCGTACCGCTGGTGGTGACCACCAGTGGCGGGGTGCCCGGAGGCCCGGCCGATCCCGAGGGCGGTGAAAGCCGCCGACCGCTCGTCCAGGCGTACATGCATCGCCACCGCCGGGTGGGCGGCCAGGGCCACGGCGAGGGGGGTCGACCGCGATCCCGGGCACACCACGGCGTGGGCCACACCGCACCGGACCCACTCGTCGACCAGGGTCGAGGCGAACGCAGCCTGGACGTCCGGATCTGCGGCTTCACCAGCATGACCGGCATGTCCGGTGTCACCGGCGGCCGTCGGTACGCTCATCGGAGTTCTCCATGACCACGGCCACTCCACCCTCGACCCCTCCGCACGGGCCCCGGCCGGCGCCGACACTGCATGCCGAGACCGTCGGGAGCGGCCCACGCCTGGTGATGGCCCACGGCTTCACCCAGACCGGCCGGGTCTGGGGCTCGATGGACGGCAACCTGGCGAAGACCACCAGGTGGTCCGGGTCGACCTGCCCGGCCACGGTGCCTCGTCGCCCGTGGTCGCCGGCCTGGAGGACGGAGCCCTGCTGTTGGGCGGGGTCGGCGGACGGGCCACGTACCTCGGGTATTCGATGGGGGCGCGATTCTGCCTCCATCTGGCCCTGGCCCGCCCGGATCTGGTCGGCGGCCTGGTCCTCATATCCGGCACCGCGGGGATCGAGGACGAGGCCGAACGTCGACCGGCGGCGGGCTTCGGACGACGAACTGGCCGAGGAGCTCGACCCGATTCGGACTCCGGGCCCGCCCGTGGCCGTCGGGACGCTTCGTCCGGCGCTGGCTCGAGAACCCGATGTTCGCAGGCATCAGCGAGTCCGCCAACGGATTGGACGAGCGGTTGCGCAACACCGGCCCCGGGCTGGCGTCGAGCCTGCGCCTGGCCGGAACCGGCACCCAGCGACCGCTGTGGGACTCGATCGGCCGCCTGACCATGCCGGTGCTGATCATCTCCGGTGAGCTCGACGAGAAGTTCACCGCGCTCGGGCTGCGGATGGCCGCAGGCCATCGGGCCCAACGCCAGCCGGGCGGTGGTTCACGGGGCCGGGCACGCCCCCCACCTGCAACGACCCGACGAAGTGGCGAGACTGGTGCGGGCCCACGAGCGTTGGGGCGGTGGGTGCTGAACCGCCTTTCGACTGTCATCGGATCCAGAGCCACACCGAGACCGAAAGGAGCGCACCGAACACCATCTGCAGCCGGCCGGTCGCGGCCAGCACGGGGAGCAACGCACGGCCCGAGGCGTCGCTGGCGACGATCTTCACCGGGGTCACCACCAGCGGCAGGGCCACCAGCGGGAGGAGCGCAACCACCGTTTGCGGGGAAGACAGCACGGTGGAGACCGACGACAGCGACCACACCAGCACCGCGGCGAAGGGCAGCACGACACAGGCCACGTAGAACCATCCTGCGTCGCGGCGGCCCATCCTGACCGCCAGCGTCCGCTTGCCGGTGCGGGCATCGGTCTGGATGTCCCGCAGGTTGTTGGCCAGCAGCAGTGCGGTGGCCAACAGCCCCACCAGCACCGCGGCGAACCACACCACGGGCTCGTCGACCTGCAGGGACTGGACGTAGTAGGTGCCCACGGTGGCCACCAGCCCGAAGAACACGAACACGAACAGCTCGCCCAGACCGGCGTAGCCGTAGGGGCGGGGGCCACCGGTGTAGAACCAGCCGGCGGCCAGGCAGGCCGCCCCGACCACGAGGATCCACCACGACGTGGCCCAGGCCAGGCCGAGGCCGACCACTCCGGCCAGCGCCGAAGCAGGCCAGCGCGGCGCGCTTGACGGCTCCCGGCGAGGCCAGGCCCGACGCCACCAGGCGAACGGGCCCGACCCGGTCGTCGTCTGTCCCGCGGATGCCGTCCGAGTAGTCGTTGGCATAGTTGGTCCCCACCTGGATGGCCAGGGCGACGACCAGGGCAGCGAGGGCCCGCCACCACACGCCGACCGGCGGGGCCGTCTCCAGCGGGGCGATGCCGGACCAACCGCTGAACCCGTTGAGCGGATGGGCGGCTGCCGTTCCCACCAGCACCGGCACGACGGCGGCCGGGAGCGTCCGCGGCCGTGCGCCGAGCACCCAGCGCTTGATCGGTCCGGGTGCCACCGGGCGCGGCCGGGACGGGGCCGTCGGCCGTCACGGGCGCCGCGGGAAAGCGACCGAAGTCGGGCGGGCGGTGCTCCTGGAACGCGTTGCGGCCCTCCTGGCCCTCCTCGCTCATGTAGAAGAGCATGGTGGCGTCGCCGGCGAACTGCTGGAGGCCGGCCAACCCGTCGTCGGCCGCATGGAGCCCACCCTTCAGCATCCGCAGCGCGAGCGGGGACAGCGACAGCATCTGTCGACACCAGGCCACCGTCTCGGCCTCGAGATCGGCCAGCGGCACCACCTGGTTCACCAGACCCCAGTCGCGGGCAGTCGCCGCGTCGTACTGCCGGCACAGGAACCACACCTCCTTCGCCCGTTTGAGGCCGATGGTGCGGGCCAGCAGGCTGGCCCCGTACCCTCCGTCGAAGCTGCCCACCTTGGGACCCGGTCTGACCGAACCTGGCGTTGTCGGCGGCGATGGTCAGGTCGCAGACCAGGTGCAGGATGTGACCACCGCCGATGGCGTAACCGGCCACCATGGCCACCACCGGCTTCGGGAGGCGCCGGATCTGGATCTGGAGGTCGAGGACGTTGAGGCGACCGATGCCCTGGCGGGCCACGGCGTCGTCCCCGAGATAGCCGTCGTCGCCCCGGATCTTCTGATCACCTCCCGAGCAGAACGCGTCCGGACCCTCCCCGGTCAGGATGACGACACCGACCGACGGGTCGTCCCGGGCGGCGTTGAAGGCGTCGGCCAGTTCGAAGAGGGTCTGGGGCCGGAAGGCGTTGCGGACCTCGGGTCTGGCGATGGTGAGCTTGGCCAATCCGTCGGCCACGTCGTAGTGGATGTCCCGGTAGTCCGCCCCGGCGTTCCCACGCGGGCAGCGGACGGCCTCGGAACTTGTCGACGGGGTCGGCCGGCGGACCGGTGATGACCGTTTCGGGCTCCGGGCCGGCTGACGCCGCCTCCCCGTTCACTTCCGGCGCAACCATTCGACCAATCACTCCTAGAGTCGGCACTCGTACGGTCGCCTAGGCTACCGCCATGCCGGAGTTGGTAGCGCTCGACCTTCCGGCCGGCCGTGGCTTCGTGGAGGCGCTGCAGACCGCCTGGGATGCCGGCCACGCGGTACTGCCGCTCGATCCGCGACTCCCCCGGCCCGCGGTGCGCCGCCTGGTCGACGGCCTTCCGGCCCGCCACGATCGTGGACGCCGACGGGGTCCACCGACAGCCGGAGGGCCGGCCCGTCGACCCGGGCGACGCGCTGGTCGTGGCCACCAGTGGCACCAGCGGCGAACCCAAGGGTGTCGTGCTCACCCACGACGCGGTCGGGGCGTCCGCCCGGTCCACCTCCGAGCGGCTGGGGGTCGACCCCGCCGGCGACCGATGGCTGGCGTGCCTCCCGCTGGCCCACATCGGCGGTCTGTCCGTGGTGACCCGGTCGCTGGTGACGGGAACGCCGGTCACCGTGCTCGAGCGGTTCGATGCCTCGGAGGTGGAGCGCGAGGCCCGTCTCGGGGCCACGCTGGTCTCGCTGGTGTCGACGGCCCTCGCCCGGACCGACGCATCCGGCTACCGAAGGGTCCTACTCGGCGGTGCCGCGCCGCCTGCCGCGCTCTCCGCCAACGTCGTGACGACCTACGGTTCGACCGAAACCGGTTCCGGGGTGGTCTACGACGGGACGCCGATCGGTGACGTCGAGTTGCGCATCGGCGACGGCACCGTCGGTCAGACAGGAGAGATCCTCGTCCGCGGCCCGATGCTGCTCCGCTCCTACCGGGACGGAACCGACCCGAAGGTCGCCGGGGGCTGGTTGCCCACCGGGGACGGGGGCCGGATCGCCGCCGACGGCACGCTGACCGTCTTCGGCCGCATGGCCGAGGTGATCGTCACCGGTGGCGAAAAGGTCTGGCCCGCTCCCGTCGAGCGGCTCCTGGCCGGGCACCGCGGGATCGACCAGGTGGCGGTGTGGAAGCGCGCCGATCCGGAGTGGGGTGAGCGGGTCGTGGCCTGGGTGGTGCCGCGGGACCCGGCGGCTCCCCCGGGCGTCGAGGAGCTCCGGGACCTGGTCGCGGCCACGCTTGCCCGGTGGGCGGCCCCGCGTGAGGTCGTGGTGGTCGAGTCCCTGCCCCGGACCCCGAGCGGCAAGGTCCGGCGGGCGGCGCTCGAGTGACCCGAGAAGCCGACTGACCGGGAGTGCGGGTCGGGGCGGACGGCGTTCGCCGACCGACCGGCAGAGTGACCCGGGAAGCCGACTGACCGGGACTGCGGTGGGTCAGGTGATGCCGCCGCTGGTGATGCACATGGCGCCACCGTCGATGACCAGCGTCTGACCGGTGATCCACGAGGCGGCGTCCGAGCAGAGGAACAGCGCGGCGCCGGCGATGTCGTCCACCAGGCCCAGGCGGCCGAGGGGCAGCCTCCGGGCGATGGCCGCTTCGCCCGGCTCCCACAGGGCACGGGCGAACTCGGTCTTGACCAATCCTGGGGCCAGCGCGTTGACCCGGACACCGGGGCCGAGCTCGCCGGCCAGCTGGCTGGTCAGATGGATCACCGCCGCCTTGGTCACGTTGTACCAGCCGATGCCCCGCTCGACGGACAGCCCGCCCACGGAGGCCATGTTGAGCACGACACCACCCCGTTCGGACATGCCCGACCGCCACGCGGCCTGGACCCATTCGAGGTAGCCGGTCTGGTTGACCCGCACGGTCTTGTCCGCCCGCGCCGTGTCGAGGTCCATGATCGGCCCGAAATAGGGATTGGTGGCCGCGTTGTTGACGAGGATGTCGACGGCACCGAAGCGCTCGACGGTGGCCGCCACGCACGATTCGGCCTGCTCCGGGTCGCCGGCGTTGGCGACCCGCCATTCCACCCTGCCGGCCCGGTCCCCCTTGGCCGCATCGATCTCGGCCGCGGCGCCGGCCAGGGCGTCGGCCTTGCGCGAGGAGATCATCACCGACGCCCCCGACGAGCAGAAGGCCAGGGCGATGGCCTGCCCGATGCCCCGGGACGCACCCGTGACGAGCGCCGTCTTGCCGTCAAGGCGCAGCTCCATGGCGTGACACCTTAGACATCCGCACCGGGACGGCCGGCCGGGACGGCTGGTGCACAATGGTGGCGTGGATGCCGCCCCGCCCGCCGATCAGGAGCACCCGTCCCCCGGGACCGGCGCGCCCCGGTGCGGCAGCAGGCGGCGCGGGCGAAATTCCGTCCGGGCCACGGGTCGGGGCCGGCGGTCTCCACGACACTCGGGCGTCGACGGAGGCGGGGCCCGTTGCCTTTGATCAGAGACATGGCGGCGGTGGAGCTGTCGCCCTACCTCCTGCAGCACGCGGCCAACCCGGTCGACTGGTACACCTGGGGGGACGACGCTTTCGAACTGGCCCGGGAGAAGGACTGGCCCATCTTCCTCTCCGTCGGGTACTCGGCATGCCACTGGTGCCACGTGATGGCCCATGAGTCGTTCGAGGACCCCGAGACCGCAGACGCGCTGAACACGTCGTTCGTGTGCATCAAGGTCGACCGTGAGGAGCGACCCGATGTCGATGCCGTGTACATGGAGGCCGTGCAGTCGATGACCGGCTCGGGGGGATGGCCCATGAGCGTCTTCTTGACGACCGATCGGCGGCCCTTCTTCGGCGGCACCTACTTCCCGCCCGACGATCGGCCGGGAATGCCGTCCTTCCGCACGGTGCTGGCCGCGCTGACCGACGTCTGGGGCAACCGGCGCGGCGAAGTTGAGGAGCAGGCGGACGAGCTGTCCCGTGCCATCGCTTCACGGTCCCTGATCCACCGGGCCCCCGGATCGCGCTCACTGTTCGCGACAGCCGGGCAACAGACAGCCGGCCAGCAGACGGCCGGCCAGCACACGGCGGAGCAGATGGCGGACCAGCCCGACCTGGTGGCCACCGCGGTCGACGAGCTCTCCCGCCGTTTCGATCCACAGTGGGGCGGGTTCGGCGGTGCTCCCAAATTCCCCCAACCGACCCTGGTGGACCTGGCGCTGTACCAGTCGCTGCGAGGCCGGGTGGAGGAGACTGCGGCGCAGGCCGAGCACATGGCCGTCACCACGCTCGATGCCATGGCCGCGGGCGGCATCCACGATCATCTCGGCGGCGGGTTCGCCCGCTACTCCACCGACACCGAATGGTTGGTCCCCCATTTCGAGAAGATGCTCTACGACCAGGCGGGCCTGCTGCGGGCCTTCCTCCACGGATGGCAGGTGACCGGCCGGGCCGACTACCTCGACGTGGTAACCGGCATCATCGGCTACGTGAGCCGGGACCTGACCACCGCCGCGGGCGGCGTGTACTCGGCCGAGGACGCCGACTCCGAGGGGGTGGAGGGGCGGTTCTACGTCTGGACCCCCGATCAGATCGAGGCCGCGGTGGCCGAGGGGTTCGGAAGCCGTTCCGAGGTGGAGGGCGACCCCGGCGACGTTGCCGCTGTCGCCCATGCGGTGATCGATTGGTTCGGGGTGGGTCGCGAGGGGAACTTCGAGGGCAGCACCATCCTGCGCCGGCCGGTCGGTGCCCCCCTTCGCGACGGCCCCGCCGTCGAGATGGGCCGGCAGCTCCTGCTCGCGGCCCGCAGCGCGCGGATCAGGCCCGGGCTCGACGACAAGGTCCTCACCGAGTGGAACGCCATGTACGGTTCGGCCATGGCCGAAGCGGCAGCGGCGACCGGGGACCAGGGGTGGCGCGACGCCGCCGAGGCCATCGGTGACTTCCTCTGCCACCACCTGGTCGGGGACGACGGCCGGTGGCTGAGGAGCTGGCAGCCCGGTGGTGGTGCGCGTCATCTGGCCTATGCCGGCGACTATGCCTGGCTGATCGACCTCTTCACCCGGCTCGGGGAGCTCACCGGGCGGGCTCGGTGGACGGAGCGGGCCGTCGAGACCGCCGACGCCCTCGTCGATCTGTTCCACGACGACCAGGGTGGTGGCTTCTTCACCACCGGCCACGACGCCGAAGTCCTCATCGTGCGGACCAAGGACGTCATCGACGGCGCCACCGCCTCGGCCAACGCGGTGGCGGCCATGGCCCTGGCCCGGCTCGGTGCGCTCACCGGTGACGACGGGTACTCCACGCTCGCCCGTGAGGTGGTGGACCTCCTCGGCGATCTGCTGCTCCGGCACCCGACCGCCTTCGCCCAGACGGTGCTCACCGCCACCCATCTGATGGAGGGTTGGACCGAGGTGGTCATCACCGGTTCGCGCCCCGACCTGGTCGACGTGGTCAGGAAGCGATGGCTGCCCGGCTCGGTGCTCGCCTGGGGTGAGCGGACCCCCTCCCCGCTGTGGCAGGACCGGGAAGACTCCTTCGCCTACGTCTGCCGGAACCACGCCTGTCGGCTACCGGCGGCCGATGCCGACACCTTGTCGTCCCAGCTGGCCGCGACGGTCCGATGAGCCGGGGATCGACCCGTACCCCTCGGAGCGGTACCGCCCGCGACGTGGTCCGCAACATCAAGCCGCGATCCAGCATCGAGGTGGCCGGCGGCTCGTCGCTCACGGTGCTGGTCCTGTCCTGCCATGGCGAGGACACCACGGGCGTGGACCTGGCCTCGGGGACATTGGTGCGGGTGCGGGTGGCCTGGCCCGAGGACCACGGGCCGGATCTGTCGCCGTTCGACGTGGTCGAGGCGCGGCTGGCCGACGAACCCGAGCGGGACGACCTCGCCCAACCGGAGGCCGTCACCGCCGACGGGCTGCCCCGGCATCTCGGGACCCTCCACGGCCGGCGGGTGCGCCGGATGCTCAATCGCCTGGTCGCGCCCCCAGAGGAGCACATACTCGGGTTCCCGGGTGCATCCGCTCCGTACTGGGAGTTCCGGGGGTTCCGCCCTTCCCTCGCCCTGGTCGTCCCGACCAAGGGTCCGGTCCTGTTCCGGAGGATCGAGGACCGGTCGGTGTGGATCCGGTTCGGCTGGGGACGCAGCGACAACTGGCTGCCGGTGGAGGATCCGGCCGCCGAACGGGCCCTCGACGTGGCCCGCCGGGATCGCCTCCAGGGGAAGGATCTGGCCTCGGCGCTCGGATTCAAGCCCCACTACCTGGTGGCGGCCATCACCGTGCCGCGTGACGGCCATTGCTACAAGACCATCCGCGCCGTGCTCCCCCGCAGCTGACCCCCGTATCCTCGTCGCCTACAGTCAGCACCGATGCCCGCACCCGACCCGCACCCATCGTCGCCGACCCTGGCCCTCCCCGACTACGAGGGCGCCTGCATCGCCAACGTGGTCCCCGCGCTGCTCGGCCCCCCCGACGACCGCGGGGATCCGACCTGGCTGCCGGAGTCGGCGCGGCATGCTCAACAGGTGGTGCTCCTGGTCGTCGACGGGCTGGGGTGGCAGCAGCTCCGGGCCCGGCCGGGATTGGCCCCGACATTGTCCGGCGCCGAGGGCATCGACCGGCCCATCACCTCGGTGGCGCCCACGACCACGGCCTGCGCCCTGACATCCATCACCACCGGTTGCCGTCCCAGCCGTCACGGACTGCTCGGCTACCGCCTGGCCATCGACGACGAGATCCTCAATGTGCTCCGGTGGACCCTGGGCAGTGGCCGGGTGCTCGATGCCCGTCGCACCGTCCCCGCCCGTAGCTTCCAGCCGTGCCCTCCCTTTCCCGGCTCCGCGGTGACGGTGCCGGTGGTGTCGAAGGACGAGTTCGGCGGGACCGGCTTCACCGCCGCCCACCTCGGCAACTCCCCGCTGCGCGGGTACAAGGTGCCCTCCTCGCTGCCGGTCGAAGTGGCGCGTCTGCTGGGGGAGGGCGAGCGGTTCGTCTACGCCTACTACGACGGCATCGACAAGGTGGCCCACGGGAATGGGCTCGGCGCCCTCTACGACGCCGAGCTGCGCGCCGTCGACCGGCTGGTGGCCGACCTGGTGGCCGAGCTGCCGCCCGGAGCCGTCCTGGTCGTGACGGCCGACCACGGGGAGATCGACGTCGACCAGATCGAACTGCTCGGACGCGACATCATGTCCATGGTCAGGTTCATGTCCGGCGAGGGTCGCTTCCGATGGCTGCATGCGCATGCGGGCGCGGCCGGTGAGCTCGAGGCAGCCGCCGCAGATCTCTACGGCGACACCACCTGGGTGATGGGGAGGGACCAGCTCATCGCCGAGGGCATGTTCGGCGGGCCGCTCCCCGATCACCTGCTCGGCCGGGTGGGCGACGTGGCCCTGTTACCGCATGCCCCGATCGCGTTCATCGACCCGGCCGACACCGGCGAGAACCGGCTCCACAGCCGGCACGGCTCGCTGACCGACGACGAACTACTGGTCCCCTTGGTGGTGCTGGCTGGAGATGGGAGTATCTGACCATGGGAACCGACCCAAGCCGTCCCGCGGCGACCGACCCCGAACCGCTCCGTCCCGAGGTGCTCGAGGACGACCCGGGAGGGTCCGCACCGGCCGCGACCGCGGCCGTGACGATCGGCGCCGACCCGTCGGCCGACGGTACCGGCGGAGGCACCGACTCGGACGAGCCCAGCGAATCCATCGAGCACCCGGGCAAGCTGCTGCGCATCGGATCGATGGTCAAGCAGCTGCTGGAGGAGGTCCGGTCCGCCCCCCTCGACGAGGCCAGCCGGGGCCGGCTCCGTGAGATCTACGAGCAGTCGATCCGCGAATTGGCCGACGGCCTCTCGCCCGACCTGGCCGCCGAGCTGGACAGGATCTCGATCCCCTTCGACAACCCCACACCCTCCGACGCCGAGCTCCGGGTGGCCCACGCCCAGCTGGTGGGATGGCTGGAAGGGCTCTTCCACGGCATCCAGGCCACCCTCGTGGCCCAGCAGGTTGCCGCCCGGGCCCAACTCGACGAGATGCGCCAGCGGTCACTTCCCCAGGGTTCCGATCCGTCCGTCGGCCGACCGGGTACCTATCTCTGAACCGCCGGCCCCCGACCTGGCCTGACCGACAACTTCCCCGGGGCCCGTCCCATCGCGCTATCGTCGGAATGACAGTGGTGTAACTCGTCCACACCCTGTGGAGAAGTGGCGCACCATGGGACGAGCTCGCCGAGGAAGGTACCAGTCGTTGGTCGTCACACGGTCGTTCGCACACCTGCACACCCACACCGAATTCTCGATGCTGGACGGCGCCGCCCGGGTCACCGACCTGGTCCAGTCGGCGGCAGCCGACGGTCAACCGGCGCTCGGCATCACCGATCACGGGAACATGTACGGCGTCCTCGACTTCTATGCCGCCTGCCGCCAGGCGGGGATCAACCCGGTCATCGGCACCGAGGCCTACATGGCCGCCGAGTCGAGGCACGAGCGCCCGGTGCGCAAGGGAAAGATCGACGACACGGGCGGGGACGTCGCCGGAGGGGAGAAGCTCTACTACCACCTGACCCTGCTGGCCGAGTCCACCGAGGGGTACAAGAACCTGCTCAAGCTGTCCTCAGCCGCCTACCTCGAGGGCTACTACTACAAGCCCAGGCTTGACTGGGAGCTGTTGGAACGCCACAGCAGAGGCCTGATCGCCACCACCGGATGCCTGGGCGGGGTGGTGCTCCAGGCGCTATTGGCCGACGATCGGATCAAGGCCGAGGCGCTCGCCGCCCGCCTGCAGGACATCTTCGGGAAGGACAACCTCTTCGTCGAGCTCCAAGATCACGGACTGCCGGAGCAGCACAAGACCAACCCGGCGCTGGTCGAGATCGCCCGCCGCATCGGCGCACCGTTGCTGGCCACCAACGACAGCCACTACACGCACCGCGAGGACCACGTGGCCCACGACGCCCTCCTGTGCGTGCAGACCGGGGCCCTCATCGCCGATCCCAAACGGTTCAAGTTCGAGGGCGAGGAGCACTACCTCAAGTCGGCCGCGGAGATGCGCCACCTGTTCGCCGAGCTGCCCGAGGCGTGTGACAACACGCTGCTGATCGCCGAACGGGCTTCGGTGGAGATCGAGTTCGGGCGACCCAGCCTCCCCCGGTTTCCGGTGCCTGACGAGTTCATCGGTGACACCTACGAGGAGCGGGCCGCCGCCTACCTCCGCCACCTGAGTGTGGAGGGCGCCAAGGACCGTTACGGCCACCCCGTCCCCGCCGAGGTCATGACCAGACTCGACTACGAGCTGGGCGTGATCGCCGACATGGGCTTCTCCGCCTACTTCCTGGTGGTGTGGGACCTGATCCGCTTCGCTCGCTCGCGGCGGATCCGGGTCGGACCCGGCCGGGGATCAGCCGCCGGATGCTGCGTGGCCTACTGCCTCCAGATCGTCGATGTCGATCCCATCCGCTACGACCTCCTCTTCGAACGGTTCCTCAACCCGGGCCGGGTGCAGATGCCCGACATCGACATGGACTTCGACGAACGGTACCGGGGCGACATGATCAAGTACGCCGCCGAACGGTACGGATCCGACCACGTGGCCCAGATCGTCACCTTCTCCACCATCAAGGCGCGGGCCGCGGTGCGCGATGCCGCCCGGGTGCTCGGCTACCCCTACATCGTGGGCGACAAGATCGCCAAGGCCATGCCGCCCCTGCTCATGGGCCGCGACACCCCGCTGGCCGCCTGCCTGACCCGCTCCGAAGGCCACGAAGACGGGTTCGCCGCCGCCGCCGAGCTCCGGACCATGTACGAGACCGATCCCGAGGCCAAAAAGGTCATCGACGTGGCCAACGGCCTCGAGGGACTGCGGCGCCAGGACGGCATTCATGCCGCCGCCGTGGTCATCACCGACGAACCGGTGACCGAGTACGTTCCCGTCCAGCGCAAACCGGACGGGAACGACCCCGACGACTCCCCCATCGTGACCCAGTACGAGATGCACGGGGTCGAGGACCTGGGGCTGCTCAAGATGGACTTCCTCGGGCTCCGCAACCTGTCGGTCATCGAGCGGGCCCTCGACCTCATCGAGGTGTCCACCGGGAACCGCCCGGACATCGACAGCGTGCCCCTCGACGACCCGGTCACCTACGCCATGCTGTGCCGGGGGGACTCGATGGGGGTGTTCCAGCTCGAGGGTGGGCCGATGCGGTCGCTGATGCGATCGCTCGCCCCGACCAGCTTCGACGACGTGGCCGCCCTGGTGGCTCTGTACCGGCCGGGCCCCATGGCCGCCAACATGCACCGCGACTACGCCGACCGCAAGAACGGCCGCCAGCCCGTCGCGTACCTCCACCCCGACCTCGAACCGGTCCTCGGCGACACCTACGGGCTGATGATCTACCAGGAGTCGGTCATGCGGGTGGCCCAGAAGATCGCCGGGTACGACCTGGCCGAGGCGGACAACCTGCGCAAGGCGTGCGGAAAGAAGAACCGGGCGCTCATCCAGGCCGAGCGCGAGAAGTTCGTGGCCGGCTGCGTCACCACCGGGTACGAGGAGTCGCTGGGCACCGAGCTGTTCGACATCATCGAACCGTTCGCCGACTACGCCTTCAACAAGTCCCACGCCTACGGCTACGGGCTCATCGCCTACCAGACGGCGTGGCTCAAGGCCCACTTTCCGGTCGAGTACTTCGCCTCCTTGTTGACCTCGGTCCGGGACAACAAGGACAAGACCGCGGTCTATCTGGGAGAGTGCCGATCGCTCGGCATCGAGACGCTGGTCCCCGATGTCAACCGGTCGCTGTCGGACTTCGCCGCCGACTTCTCCGGGGGGAAGGGAGTCATCGGGGAGAAGGGTGGGAGCCCCGGGGCCATCACCTTCGGCCTGGCCGCGGTGCGCAATGTGGGCGAGGGGCTCGTCGCCCTCATCGTCGAGGAGCGCGAGCGCAACGGGCCCTACGTCGACTTCTACGACTTCTGCCAGCGGGTCGACCCCCAGGTGCTCAACAAGCGGACCATCGAGTCGCTGATCAAAGCCGGTGGGTTCGATTCGCTCGGCCACCCCCGTCAGGGCCTGTGCCTGGTATTCGAGGACATCGTCGATCGGACGGCGGAACGCCGGCGGGAGCACGACGCCGGCGTGATCTCGCTCTTCGCCAGTCTCGAACCGGAAACGGCCGGGCATGCCACCGGCTTCGCCGACACCCGGACGCCCATCCCCGACGCCGAGTTCGACAAGTCGCAGCGGCTGGCCTTCGAAAAGGAGATGCTCGGGCTCTACATCAGCGACCACCCGTTGATGGGGCTCGAAGGAGCGCTGTCGCGGCTGACCGACTGCACCCTGGCCGAGCTGCGGGACGTCGACACCGACGTCGGCGGCGGCCCTGGAGGCGGGGCCGGTTACGCCGGGGAGGGGCAGATCCGCTTGATCGGTGGCGTGGTCACCGATCTGACCCGCCGGTTCACCAAGAAGGGCGACCTCATGGCCACCTTCGTCCTGGAGGACCTCAACGCCTCCATCGAGGTGTTCGTCTTCCCGAAGGCCATGGCCGACTACGGTGCCCTCCTCGACGATGACGCCATCGTCGTCCTGAAGGGCAGGGTCGACATGCGCGACGATCGGCTGAAGGTCGTGTGCATGGAGGTCCAGCGCCCGGAGCTGGCCACGGATGGATCGACCGATCTGCGGATCTCCCTGCCCATCAACAGCCTGACCGATCACACGGTGGACGGGCTGAAGCACCTACTGGCCGAACACCCGGGCGATTCCCCGGTGTTCTTGCACGTGGGCGAGAAGGTGCTCCGCCTCCCCCCGGAATTCAACGTGGACAGCCGCCGGGGCCTGGTGGGTGAGCTGAGGGTGCTCCTCGGGCCCAACGCCATCGAATGCTGAGACCAGCAGCGAGGATGCCGGTGGTCCCGGACCACCACTGAGCACCATATTTGCTGCTCACGGGGGTCGGATACGACAGGGGCGTTTAAATCCCGTAAAATCGAGGGACGGCTCCTGACGTGGAGGCCCACACACCCGTCCGCCTCACCGGGCTGACGGCTGGGGGGCGTCGACGCCAGACCCGGGCCGGCGGCTGATACCGCAGCGAGACCGAGGAGTACGGAACGGCATATGTCGATCAAGGTGGAGACCAAGGACTGCACATCGATCAGTGACGCGGAGTTGGCCGAGATGGCCGATCTATGCGCCGAGCGGGAGCCCCGATTCGATATCGGGTTCCTGTCGAAACAACGGGAGGAGTGGGTCCTCGTCACCCGGGTGCGCGAAGGGTCGAAGCTACGGGGATATTCGTTCTCCACCCTGGAACGCATCGGCGGGACACCGTCCCTGCTGATCGGGCTGGCCACCGTCGACCGCACCTCGAGGGCCGACACGGTGCTCCGGGCCATGATGGGCGACAAGTACCGGCGGGCACTGCTGGCCTTCCCGGACGAAGACGTGCTGGTGGGGACCCGTCTGCTCGGGGCCGAGGGTTTCCGTGCCTTCTCGGGGTTGACCGAGGTCGTACCCGGTCCGGGCCACAAGGCCACCGGCGAGGAACGGGCATGGGGCCGCCGGTTGGCCAAGCGTTTCGGCGCCGACGGCCGGATCGACGACCGCACGTTCGTGGTGGTCGGCGACGGCTGCGAGGCCGGAGGATTCGATTTCGTGAGCCCCAAAGAGCAGGTGGGGTCTGAGATCAGCATCTTCTTCGAGGGTGTCGACGTCGGGGCCGGAGGCCGTCTGGTGGCCTTCGGGTGGGCCATGGCCGAGGACCTGGCGGCGGGAAAACTGGGCGGTCGCTGACCGGTTGGCCAGAGCCCGCGTCAGTGGTGCAACGCTCCCGGGCCATCACGACAGAGCCCGGACCGCCCGTGCAGGCAATAGCATGGGCATGTGAAGGTATCCACTCGAGGTGACTATGCGAGCCGGGCGCTGTTGTCGCTGGCGCTCCACACCGATGGCGAAGGCCCGACCGCGGTCAGGGACATCGCCGAGCGCACCGGGCTGCCCCAGCCATACCTCGAGCAGATCCTGCTGGCCCTGAAAGGCGCGGGCCTGGTCCGTTCCAAGAGGGGCGTGGGCGGTGGCTATGTGCTGGCCCGGCCACCCGAGGAGATCACCCTGTCCCAAATCGTGTCCGCCGTCGACGGGCCCATCGTGGCCGGCGACTTCGGGCTTCCGCACGAGAACGGAGCCTGCGATCACGAGGGGCAGTGCGTCCTGCTCACCGTCTGGGCCGACCTCGGCGAGCACATGCGCACGCACCTCGACTCCTTCAATCTGGCCGACATGGTCGCACGCGCCCAGGGCAGGGTGCCCGCCCTGCGCCAGAGTGCCGGCTGAGGACCGGCCCCTCCGTTCGTCGCCGGCCCAGCGGGGCCACCCGGCACCCGGGCCAGCGGGGCCACCCGGCCCAGCGGGGCCACGGCACCCGGGCCCGGACCGGCGATCAGGTCACGCCTCACGGCCGCCGGGATTCCGCCAGGTTCCACCAGCAGATGACCGGTTGCTCTCGGTCCCAGCCGAGCTCGCCCAGGGAGGCGGGGCCGAGGAGGAAGGAGCGGCCGGCCGAGGCTTCGAGCCCGGCCCACCGGGCGGCCATGACCCGAAGCACGTGACCGTGGGCCACGCAGGCGACGTCGCCAGAAACGGACCGGACCCGTTCGATCACCCGGTCGACCCGTCGGCCCACCTCCTCTGCCCGTTCCCCACCCGGGGCCCCGTCGTCGAAGAGGGACCAGCCGGGGCGGCGACGCCGGATCTCCACCGTGGTCAAGCCCTCGTAGGAGCCGTAGTCCCACTCCGCCAGGTCGGGGTCGACCACGGCACCCTCATCCAGTCCGGCCAGCCGGCACGTCTCCCGGGCCCGGACCAAGGGGCTGGTCCACACGGCGGCGAACCGGTAGCCCGACAATCGTGGGTGGAGGGCCATGGCCTGTTCCTCGCCCTCGGGGAGGAGAGCCAGGTCGGTGCGCCCGGTATGGCGGCCGGACCGGCTCCACTCGGTCTCGCCGTGTCGGATCACCACGCATCGATGGTCGGTCATCCGGACAGCCGAACACTCCGACCAGGGAGAATGCAAGCCCGTCCCGGGCGGCCCATCCGGGAGAACCTGCGAGAGGACGGCATGTCCGGCCGATCCCGATCCGAATGAGAGTTTTGGAATGTCCCAGCCCGATCAGGCGTTGAAACCCCTGTCGACCCTGTGACGATGAATGAGGAGAGGGATGACGACGAGCACTTCGAGTAGGGACACGGAAGGTCGGACCCGACCGGGCACGGCGCGGGCGGTACGTTCCGGCGCGGCCGGGCGCAGCCGGAGTGCGGACGCCGACACGCTCGGCCTCTTCCTGCGTGACCTCGACCACCACCCACTCCCCGACCACGATGCGCAGACCGAACTGGCCAAGCGAGTGGCCGAGGGCGACGACCAGGCCCGGCGCGAGATGGTGGCCGCCAACCTCCGTCTGGTTGTCCACTGGGCCCGGCGGTACCAGGACCGGGGCGTGGATCTTCCCGACCTCATCCAGGAAGGCACCTTCGGTCTCATGCGGGCGGTGGACAAGTTCGACTGGGAGCGGGGATTCCGCTTCTCGACGTACGCCACCTGGTGGATCCGCCAGGCCCTGCAGCGTGCCGTCCAGCAGCACGGCCGCACCATCAGGCTGCCCATGGAGGTCGCCGAGCGGAACCAGCAGGTGGACGCGGCCCTGTGGGAGCTGACCCACCAGTACCAGCGGCCGCCGACCGACGAGGAGATGGACAACGCCACCAACACCACCGCCGAGGTACGTTCAGACCTCAGCCGGGTGGCCCGGGTGGTTGCCAGCCTCGACCAACCGGCCACCACCGACTCGACGGCGACGCTCGGCGACCTCGTCTCGACCGACCTCAGCGACTTCGAGGACGACGTGGCTTCGGAGCTCACGCTCGACCTGGTCCGTCAGGCGGTCGATCGGTTGACCGATCTCCAACGCCAGGTGATCCGGCACCGCTTCGGTTTCGACGGGAGCGATCCGGCCTCATTGCAGACCACGGCCGAGCGCCTCGGGATCGGGGTGCGCAAGGTGCGCCAGGCCGAGGCCGAGGCTCTGGAGGTGCTGGCCGACAGCGAGATGCTCGAAGCCGCCCACGAGGCCGCCTGAACCCCTCAGCTGCTGCGCCGTGGCCCGACCCGTCCGCGCTCGCTCCTGACCCACCGCCAGGGCGCCGGAGCTCACCGCTGTCGGCCGCCTGACCCATCGCACGGCCTCCTGACCCGCAATGCGGCCGCCTGAGCACGGTGCGGCCCGCCTGAGCACACGTGCCGGCCCGACCAACCGTGCCGCCCCCTGACCAACCGTGCTCCCCGTGGCAGGACGGCCGCGGACCGGCTTCACGCCGAGAGCTGGTCCAGTTGCCGGCGCAGATCGTCCGGTAGTTCCGAGGTCCAGGACATCCTGACCCCGGTGGAAGGGTGCTCGAGAGCCAGCGAAGAGGCGTGCAGGAAGGGCCGGGACACCACGGCGCCGGGTAGCGAGCGACCGTGGCCATACACCTCGTCGCCCACCACCGGATGGCCGATGGCAGACAGATGGACCCGGATCTGGTGGGTCCTGCCCGTCTCCAGCCTGGCCGTCATCAAGGTGGTCGGAGCCGGCCGGGAGAACCGATCCTCGACCTGGTACCGGGTTCTGGCCTCCTTCCCCTTGCGTGACACGGCCATACGGGTCGGGGCGCTGACCGACCGACCCACGGGGGCGTCCACCATCCCCGACTCCTCCTCCACCCGCCCGAGCACCAGGACCCGGTAGATCCGGGTCACGGCGCGGTCCCCCATCTGGCCGACGAGAGAACGATAGGAGTCTGGTGTGCGGGCCACCACCATCAGACCGGAGGTCCCCCGGTCGAGCCGGTGCACGATACCCGGTCGGTCGACGTCGGCCCCAAGCTGCTCCGGCAAGGCCCGGAGTTCGGGGAACCGGTGGATGAGCCCATTGACCAGCGTGCCGGTCCGGTGACCGGACCCGGGGTGGACCACCAGGCCGGCGGGTTTGTCCACCACGATCAACTCCCGGTCCTCGTAGACAACCTCGAAGGTGACGGAGGGGTCGCCGTCGGGTGCCCGCTCGGGAGGCGCCGGACCCGGGTCCACCGCCAGCTCCTGACCGGATCGGAGCGTCGATGCTCCTGCTCCGCACCGTCACCCCGTCGATCTGCACCCTGCCCTCGGCGATCATGGCATTCACCGCCGACCGGGACATGTCGGCCACCAGTGCCACCGCCTTGTCGACCCGCACGCCGTCGAGAGCCGCCGGGACCTCGACCGTCACCACCGTCACGACGGACGGGGTCCGCGGGCCAACGACACCAGGAACAGCGCACAACCGACGACGATGCAGGCGTCGGCCACGTTGAACGTGGGCCAGAAGTGCAGGGCGACGAAATCGACAACGGCCCCATGGTCGCCACGGAAGAAGCGGTCGCAGAGATTGCCCAGCGCACCACCCACGATGAGCCCGAGGATGGCGGCCCGGCCGTTCGTCGGCGCCCGCCAGGCCATCACGCTCAACACGGTGATCAGGACCAATGCGACCGGGACCAGGATGGCCGCCTTCCCCTGGAACAGACTGAAGGAGGCGCCGGTGTTGCGGGAAAGCTCGAGATCCAGCGTCCCGATCACGTGGATGGGGCCCGAGGACAGTCGGCTGAGCGCCCACCACTTGGTCAGCTGGTCGACGAGGACCACCGCGGCCATGACGGCCACGGCCACCGACAGGCGCCGGGCGCCGGCCCCGTCGCCTCCACGACGATCCGCACCCACCGCCGGCTCACCGGTCAGCGGCGTGACAGGCCGCCGCTCTTGCAGGCCACGCACAGCCGGGCGAAGGGCAGGGCCCGAAGCCGTGCCTTCGGAATGGCCTGGTGGCATCGCTCACAACCTCCGTAGCTCTTGCGATCGATCTTGCGGAGCGCGTCATCGATCTCCTCCACGGCGGCAGAGGCCTGCGCAGAGAGCGCCAGATTGCGTTCACGGTCGACGGTGACCGTTCCGCCTTCGCCGGACTCCTCATCGAACTGGACATCGCCGGGTTCGCGCTCGAGGGCCAGCGAGTCGGCCTCGGCCCGAAGGTCGACAGCCTGTCCGCTGTAGATGGCGCGCTCTTCGAGGAGCAGGGCGCGCTGCTCCTCGAAGAACTTGGCGTCCTTGGCGTAGGGCCCGACAGTCGGCCTCTTCGGAGCCGGCGTGGCCACACTCTTGGTGGCGACCGCCTTCTTCTTCGCCGGAGAGGCGCTCGCACCGGTGCCCGCTACCTTGGCCGGGGGTGCGGCCTTCTTCGGTGCGGTCTTCTTCGCGGCCGGTGCCTTCTTCTTGTCAGCCGCCCCGGCACGCGCCGGGTGCCGTCTTCTTCGGGGCCGAGGTGACCTTCTTCGTGGCCTTGTTGGCAGCGGCAGCCCGCTTCGGTGCCGCGGCGCTCTTTTTGGAGGCGCCCACCCTGGCCTTCGACGCCGTCTTCGCCGGCGCTTTCGTCGGGGCCTTCTTCGCCGCCGAGCCGGTCCTGGTCGTCGGACCGGCCTTCCTGGGCGACGATGCTGCCACCTTCTTCGCTGCCGTCACTTCGACCTCCTTCAAGGTTCGCCCCATCGTGGGATCGGGACCGCTCAGACTCGGTGGCCAGGACCATCCCCGACATCAGATGGGCGGGTGACGATACCGTGCTCAGCTCAATGCGGCAATCCGGGAACTGAAACGTGCCCAGGGACCATACCGGTGTGATCGCCTCCGTCAAACGCGCTCGGCCGCTGCCGCGAGAGCCGAGGGCGGCGATGTCGCCGGGGCGGGGCAGGTGACCGAAACGACCGCTACAAAGGAAGTACTGCGTCGGTGGCGGCCGGGCGTGGGGTGGCACCGGCCGGTCGCATCTGGGTCACTTCCCCGGTGGCGCCCGGTCCGCCGGGGCTCGGTGACGGCGCATCCTGGGGTGGTGCGGCGGCCGGCGCGGCGGCCGGCCGCGGGTGCCGGGCCGGAGCCGGGGCCGAGGCCGGAGCCGAGACCGGTGCCGGTGCCGGTGCCCCGCCGGATCCACCCCCTGGTTCCTTCCCCACCTGGACGTCGGCGGGCGAGGAGACCTGCTGCACGTTCTCGTCCACCCACCGCAGGATCTCACTCAACGCCGTCCGGAGGCGGTTGCGCTCACCCTCCAGGTGACGGGACATCGCCTCGACCTCATGGGTGAGCCTGCTACGCGAATCCTCGAGCCGGTTGATCTCGTCGCGCAACCGTTGTTCCGATTCTGAGGCGATCTGAGAGGCCTGGGCCTGGGCCTGCTCGGTCATCTTCCGTGCGCTGGACTCGGCGTCGGCGATGGTCCGCGCCGCTTCGGCTTCGGCATCCGCCTTGGTCTGGTCGACGAACTGCTGGGCCAGGACGAGGGTCCGCTGCAGCGTGTCATCGGGCACGGCCGGCTCTGCCGGTTGGGGCACAGGTTGCTGCTCGAGCGCCGTCTCCAGCTGTGAGATGCGCTCTGCCGCCTGGCGGAGCCGCTCCCCGCTCTGTCGGAGCTGCTCCTGCAGCCCTTCGGCCTCGACGGCGGCCTTTTCGAGGTACTCGTCGACATCGTCCCGGTGATACCCCTTGAGGGTCTCACGGAACTCGACCGTCCGAAGTGAATCGAGGGCAGATTGCGAGGCGTCCATGGACGTCCATGCTAGCGGTGCCGACCGATCGATCCAGGGATTACGCACCGGATTGCACACGTTCGCCGTCGTCGGCGACACCCCGCCGCCCCGGTCCGACAGGGTCATGAGGGGACCGGCAGGATCAGGACGAGAAGAGCGGGATCAGGACGAGAAGAGCGGGATCAGGACGACGAGGATGACCAAGAAGACGATCATCACCGACAGGTCGAGGCCTACGCCGCCCACCCGCACCGGTGGGAGGAGGCGCCGGACCGGCCTCAGCACCGGCTCGCAGATGGCCGACAGCACGTTCTGGATCTTGCGCACCGGTGAGTCATACGCCATGTGGCCGGCGGCGATCACCCAGCTCAGGATGGAGTAGGCGAAGAGGACCAGGAGGAAGAGCTCGAGAACGATGACGATGATGGCGAACACGTCAGCTCACTCCCCCGGCGCCGTGGAACAGGGATGCAGGTCCTCGCTCAGGGATTCACCAGCCCGCGGTCGGCGAGTCGCTGGCGTTCCTCGTCGGAGACCTTCACGTTCGAAGGCGTGAGGAGGAAGACCTCGTCGGCGACCCGCTCCATCCCGCCGGACAGCGCGTAGGTCACGCCGCTGCAGAAGTCGATCATCCTCCGTTGCAGGTCGCGGTCTGCGCTCTGCATGTTGACGATCACCGGCTGACTGTTCATGAGCCGATTGGCGATCTCCTGGGCGTCGGCGAACCGCCCGGGGGCCACGATGTGCACCCTGGCCCCCGATGCCTCCTGGGAGATGGGCCGGACGGACGAGGATCCCACGGTCGTTCGGGGCCCGACCCGAGCCGGGGCCGCCACCGCCGATCCGCTGGTCTCGTCCGCGGTGAGGGTGCGGATCCGGGGGCTCGGGATTGCCGTGGTCGGCTCATCGAGGTCGTCGGCCACCGCCACGGACCGCTGGCCCGCCCGTGCGACCGGCGCCGCCGACGACGCCCGGGGCTCGTAGTCGTCGAAGTCGTCGTAGTCGTCGTCGACCAGACCCAGATAGGCCATCGTCTTTTTCATGAACGAAGCTGGCATCGTGTCCTCCTGCGCACAGCGTAGTGCCTGGGTTCAGGGACCGGTGGACCACCCGGGCACACCCCGGGGGGTGGGATTTCTCCGGTCCGGGCCCTCGAACCCGGCGGAACGCCTGCCTCCGAGGAGGGTCATCGCCGACCCTCAGGAAGGGGCCGCTCACCGAAGAGCGCTCGGCCCAGCCTCACCATGGTCGAGCCCTCGGCCAGCGCCACCTCCAGGTCGTCGCTCATGCCCATGGACCGGACCGGGAGGTCCAGGCGGTCGGCGAGACCCGACACCAGGGCGAAGCCCGGCCTGGACGCCTCCGGGGCCCCGGGCGGCCCCACGGCCATCAAGCCGGCAACATCGAGGTCCTGGTCACGCAATGCCGCCACCAACTCGTGGACCTGGTCGGGGGGGCACCCGCCCCGGCCCGGCAGCCCGGCCACGTCCACCTGGACCAGCACCGTGGCTCCCGGGTGGCGTCCGGCGATCGCCCGTCCCTCTTCGACTCGGGACACCGTCTGCCACCAGGCCACCCACGGCGCCAGACGGGGCACCTTGTTCCGTTGCACGGCCCCGAGGAAATGCCACACCGGCACCGGTTGCCCATCGGCGCGGACCCGTCCGCCACGGGCTCCGCGTCCGGCCTCAGCCGCCCCGGCCTCGACCGCCTGCGCTCCCCGGCTCCGGCCCGTCTGCGACCGCCCCGGCCTTGGCCACCGCCCCGGCCTTGGCCACCAGCTCGTCGGCGTAGTTCTCCCCGACGTCGGCGAGCCCGGCGGCCAGGGCTGAGACCACCGCGTCAGCACCGAACCCCTTGGTCACGGCCACGATGCGCACGGCACCGGGGTCGGCGGAGGCCGAACGGATGCGGCCGCGCACCGCCTCGAGGCGCTCGGTGAACCCGGCGCCGG
This sequence comes from uncultured Acidimicrobiaceae bacterium, assembly GCA_963745955.1. Taxonomy (GTDB): domain Bacteria; phylum Actinomycetota; class Acidimicrobiia; order Acidimicrobiales; family RAAP-2; genus Bog-756. Next base: position 87,544 of record CAVUZI010000006.1, read on the forward strand.
CGGACCGGCCTTGCGGGCCGCTCACCCGCCACCGGGCGCGGCGTCCGACCAGACCACGAGGGCTTGACGCCCGCGCATCTCCCCGCGCCCGGTGGGAGAAATAGCCGCCTCCACACGCAGTGCAGGCATCGACCCCGATGACCTCTTCGGCCCCGCTGGCGGCCAGGGCGGCAAGAGACTGCTGCGGGTACGTCGAGGGCCGGCCGGCCACCCGCGGTCCGGCCGCGGACGCCGTCGCCACGGATGGCAGCCACACCGGCCAGGTCACCTTCGGAGAACTCGTAGCAGCCGGCATGGATGCAGGGACCGAGCGCACCGACGACACGGGTCGCGCCCATGCGTCCTCATGGCGGCCACCGCCCCCTCCACCACCCCGCCGGCCAGCCCCCGCCAACCGGCATGGACGACTCCGAAGACGCCCTCACCGCTCCCGAGGGCGATCGATGCGCAGTCGGCCGTGAGCACGACCAGTGCGCACTCGGGGGAGTCCGAGACCAGGGCGTCGCCGGATCCGGCGAACACGGCGGTCACACCGGGGGGCCGGCCGCCGGCCGTCGCCCCCTCCCGCGGGTGGGCGGCGACCACACCGGACCCGTGGACCTGGTCCAGCCAGTGGACCTGGCTGACCGGCGCCCGGCCTCGGACGGAGCCGGTGGCTCGGGTCACGAACTCTTCGAGGTTCACCGCTTGACCCCCCGCCACTCCTGTCGGCCGCAGGTCACCCGAGGAGGCCCCGGTCCACGTGGCCCGCACGGGCCCGGCGATCGGTATCGGGGTGCCGGGCAGGGTCAGCGCAGGAACGACGGCACGTCGAAGTCGTCGTCGCCCAGATCGAGCTCCTCATCCGTCGGTGTGGCGAAGATGTCCTCGTGGGCCGAGTCCGAGCCCAGCACCCGGCTGCGGGTCTCCTCCCGCCCGGTGGCCTCGGCATGGCCGGCGCCACCCCGAGCCTGCGCCTCCCAGCGCTCGAACCCGGCAGCGATGACGGTGACCCTGACCTCCTCGCCCATCGCCTCGTCGATGACACTGCCGAAGATGATGTTGGCATCGGGATGGGCCACGCCGTGGATGATCTCCGCCGCCTCGTTGACCTCGAACAGGCCCAGGTCCGGACCCCCGGCGATGTTGAGCAGGATGCCCCGGGCGCCCTCGATGGACGCCTCCAGCAGCGGGCTGGTGATCGCGGCCCGGGCGGCATTGACCGCTCGTCCCTCGCCGGTGGCAGACCCGATGCCCATGATGGCGGTGCCGGCGTTGCTCATGATCATCTTGACGTCGGCGAAGTCGGTGTTGATGAGACCGGGAACCGTGATGAGGCTGGTGATGCCCAACACCCCTTGCATCAGCACCTCGTCGGCCATCTTGAAGGCGTCGACCATCGAAGTCTTCTCGTTGGACACCGTGAGCAGACGGTCGTTGGGGATGATGATCAGTGTGTCGACCTTCTCCTTCAGGTTCTGGATGCCCTGCTCGGCCTGGACCGAGCGGCGACGACCCTCGAAGGTGAACGGACGGGTGACCACGCCGATGGTCAACGCTCCCAGGCCCTTGGCGATCTCCGCCACCACCGGCGCGGCGCCGGTGCCGGTCCCGCCGCCCTTGCCGGCCGTGATGAAGACCATGTCGGCGCCCTTGAGAGCTTCCTCGATCTCCGACCGGTGCTCCTCGGCGGCCAGACGACCCACCTCGGGATCGCTTCCGGCGCCGAGGCCCCGGGTCAACTGGCGCCCGATGTCCAGCTTCAGATCGGCGTCGCTCATCAACAGGGCCTGCGCATCGGTGTTGGTGGCGATGAATTCGACCCCCCGCAATCCGGCCTCGATCATGCGGTTGACGGCATTGACACCACCTCCGCCCACGCCCACCACTTTGATGACGGCAAAATAGTTGTTCTGTGCCGGAACGGTCATGTAATCCCTTACCCTCGACCAAAGGTTGAAACCGTTCCAACCGGCGAGTTGGTGACCACGATACGGTCAGCGCAGTACCTGGTCAAGCACGGGGGACACACGGAGGACACCTCGGCCGGCGGCATCGACCCAGGTGACGGCGATCAACCGGTCACCGTCGGGGACTCGGGAACGGTCACGTCGATGGTGGTGGCACCGTGCAAGGAGGCATGGGCGATGACCGCGGCCACGTCTTCGTACTTGGCCTGCATGTCGGTGTCGGTCCCGAGCAGAACGGTAATTCCAGAGTTGAGGCCCAGGCTCACCGTCGCATTCGCCGCCTCGGTCACCGACACCACCTGGGCGGAGAACGCGGGCGGCAGCGTCCTGCACACGTTCAGTCCGAACGAGCCGGCGGACCTCAGGGTGCCGCCCACCGCAGCCGGGTGCGCGGCCCCGCCCGCGGTGGCCACGGCCAATACCACGAGGCCCGGGGGCTGGGCCGGCAGCACCTCGAGCGTCCGGCCGTAGGCGTCCAGCACCGACCACGACGCGCCGGGACCGGCCATGACCACCTTCGGCACCCGTTCGGTGACCGTGATCGTCACCCCGTCGGGCCAGTGGCGGTGCACCTGCGCGGTGGCGATGAACGGAAGAGCCTCCACCCGCTCGGCGGTCGCACCGGGGTCCACGCTGATCAGCGGGGGTTGGTGATCGAGGCCGGCGGCGGCCACGATGGCCGCGTCGGTGGTATGGGGATGGATGCCGGACACCGAGACCGCCCTCGCAGCGAACAGTGGCGTGTGCAGGAGCCCCACAACCCCTGTGACCAGCACCAGCACCGCGATCGTGCCCCCGATCCACCGGAGGCGACGGCGCCCCTGGCTCCGCTGGATGGCCACCCGTCGTTGCCGGATGCGGGGGTCGATGACCGGACGTTCGCCCACGGTCGGGGCATCGGGCGGGGTCATCCGGTGCCGTCCTCGGTCACGGCGAACCCGACCAGACGCACCTCGGTCTGCAGGGTCACGCCGGTGGCGTCGGCCACCACCGACCGCACGTGGTCGATGAGCCGGAGCACGTCGTCGGCCGATCCCTCCGGGTCCGCCTGGATGAAGTTGGCGTGCCGGGGCGAGACCTCCGCCGTTCCCAACCGGAAGCCCTTGAGGCCGCACGACTCGATGATCCGGCCGGCCGAATCCCCCGGTGGGTTGGTGAACACCGACCCGGCGTTGCTCCCTCCGGGCTGGTGGGCCCGACGCCACCGGACGATCTCGTCGATGGTGGCCTTGCCCTCGGCCGGATCTCCGGGCTCGAGACGGTGGACGCCGGAGACGACGACGTCGGTGGGTCTGAGGTTCGAATGCCGGTAGGCGAACCCGAGTCGTTCGGCGGACGCCTCGTGCGCGTCCCCCGAGCACAGGTCCACCCACCGGTAGGCGGTCAGTGTGGCCGCGGTATCCGAGCCATGACCCCCGGCGTTCATCCGGATGGCGCCGCCGACCGAGCCGGGCACCCCGACCGCCCATTCCAGACCATGCAACCCGGCCGCCGCGGTGCGCCGGGCCAACACCGGAAGGCTGAGGCCGGCCCCTGCCGTGACCGTGCTTCCGTCCATGGACAGGGCGTCGAACCCGCCCCCGAGGGCCACGGCCAGCCCGGGGAAACCACGATCGGCCACCAAGAGGTTGGATCCCTTGCCCACCACCAGCACCGGCACCCTCAGACCTCCGAGGGCGCGGCCCACCTCGAGCAGCTGGTCCTCGTCCCGAGGTGCGATGTACAGAGCCGCCGTCCCGCCCACCCGGTACGTGGTCAGCGCACCGAGGGGATGGTCGTGGAGCACGGCGGGACCGAGAGCCAGCCCCAGGGCGGCCAGGTCGTCGCTCAGAGCCGTCATCAGACCCTCACCAGCTCGGGTCGGACATGAGCTCGTCGGGGAGCGAGGTGAGATCACCGGCGCCCAGCGTGCAGCACAGGTCGCCGGCCTCGAGGAGCTCGCCCACCGTACGGCGCAGCTCCGAGCGGGCCGGTGCGTAGAGCACGGGCATGGCGGGAAGCGAGCGCCGGACGGCGTCGGCCACCAGGCGGCCGGAGACCCCCGGCACCGGGGCCTCGCCCGCCCCGTAGACATCGGTGACCACGACCAGGTCGGCGTCGCCGAACGCCTGGCCCGAACTCGGCCCCGAGCTCCACCGTTCGGCTGTACCGGTGGGGCTGGAACACGGCGACGATCCGGCGCCAGTCGCCGTTGCGTGCCGCGGCCAGCGCGGCGCGCACCTCGCTGGGAAGGTGTGCATAGTCGTCGACGAAGGTCACCCCGTTGACCGCGCCCCGGAATTCGAACCGGCGGGCCACCCCGGCGAACCGGGACAGGGCTCGTGCCGCGGCAGCGAACGGGACCCCGGCCCCGAGGGCGGCCACCGTGGCCACTGCGGCGTTCCGGGCGTTGTGGAGGCCGGGCACGGGCACGGCCAGACGGCCCAGTCCGATTCCGTCCGGACCGACCAGTGAAAAGGAGATCGAGCTACGGGCCAGGTCGAGATCGACGATCCGGAAGGTGCACTCGGGCGCCAGACCCACCACCTCCGCTCCGCTGTCCCGCCCGATCCCCGCGGCGACCGGATCGTCGCCTCCGACCACCCGCCGGCCGCGGGCACCGGCCACGAACTCCTCGAACGCCGACCGCATGGCCCCGAACGACCCCCAGTGGTCGAGGTGGTCCGCCTCGACATTGGTGACGACGGCCACCTCCGGCTCGAGCGACAGGAACGAGCCGTCGCTCTCGTCGGCCTCGACCACCAACCACTCGCCATGGTCCCAGACCGCGTTGGTGCCGATCTCGTTGACGTCGCCGCCGATGAGGAACGACGGCCTGGACCCACCCTCGACGAGCTGGAGGGCCAGCATCGACGCGGTCGTGGTCTTCCCGTGGGTCCCGGCCACCGCGATGCAGCGCTTGAGGGAGGCGATGGAGGCCAGTGCGCGGGCGCGGGCCAGCACGGTGATCCCGCGTCGCCTCGCCTCTGCGACCTCCGGGTTGTCCTCGGGGACGGCGGAGGACACGGTGACGACGTCCGCCGGGCCCACGTTGGCCGCGGCGTGCCCGATGGCTACCGCGATCCCGGCCCCGCGCAGCCGTTCGGTCACAGCCGAGGCCTTGAGGTCGCTGCCGGTCACCGTATGCCCCATGGCGTGCAGGGCGGTGGCGATGGCGCTCATGCCGGCCCCGCCGATCCCGACCACGTGGACGGTGAGCGGGTGGCCGGGATCACCGAACGGCCCCGTACCCGTCGGGGCGGTCATGCCGACCTCCCGGCCGACATCGGCCTGGCGTTGGCCTCGACGACTCCGGCGCCGGCCGCGGCGGCGTCGGGGCGCCCCACCGACCTGGCCGCCCTCCCCATGGCCTCGAGACCGGGCGGGTCACCGAGGAGGCGGTCGATCGACTCGGCCAGAGTCGCCGCTTCGCACTCCGCATCGGGCAGGAGCAGTGCGGCCCCGGCTCGTTGGAGGACACGGGCGTTGGCGGTCTGGTGGTCGCCCGGCGCACCGGGGAGCGGGACCAGGATGGAGGGCACTCCGGCCACCGCCAGCTCGGCCACCGTCATCGCGCCGGCCCGGCACACGACCAGGTCCGACGCGCTGTACACCAGCTCCATCCGCTCTTCGAAGGGCACCCTGACCACGCTAAGGCCCGGGTCGCCGTCGGCCCCATCGACGTCGGCGTGCGCACCGGTCGGCCCACACTGGTCCCAGTCCCGCCGGCCCACGATGTGGAAGATCGACCGGTCGCCACGGTCCTTCCAGCGTTCGACCAGGCCGGCCACGGCGTCGTTGAGGCGTCGGGCCCCGAGCGAGCCACCGAACACCGCCACGGTGGGGCGATCCACCGGCAGGCCCAGGGTCCGCCTCGCCTGGCGGCGGGCGTCGGGCCCGCGGACCACACCGGCGATGGCCGGGCGTACCGGGGTGCCGGTGACGACCGATCGCGGCAGCGGATTTCCCGGCCAACCGACCGCGCTGGCGCGGGCGAAGCGCCCCAGCAGCCGGTTCGCGGCCCCGGGCACCGCATCGACGTTGACCAGCACCAGTGGGACTCCGAGCACCACCGCGGCCGACGAGGCGGGCAGGCTGGCGTAGCCTCCGACGGAGACCACCACCCGGGGACGGGCCCGAACGACCAGGGCGAAGGCGCGCACCGTGGCCACCGCCAGCCCGGTGACCGCCCCGAGATTGCGCCAGATGTCAGCCACCCGCCGGCCGCGGACGATACCCCGGCCGGGCAGCAGCATGAAGGGGAACCCGCGACCTTCCAGGGTCACCCGGTCCTGGCCCCGCTTCGATCCGACGAACTCGATGCTGTCGCGACCGTGCCCGGCATCGACCAGGGCCTCGGCGATGGCCAGTGCGGGCTGGAGGTGGCCTGCCGTCCCACCCCCCGCGACCAGCGCATAGCGCGCCGCGCTCACCGGGGGGACAACCGCCGCCAAGGCCGGTCGGCGATGGGCGCCGAGCGCTCTTGGGCGGCGATGTTGATGAGGATGCCCACGGCGGCCATGGTGACGATCAGCGAGGACCCACCGAAGGAGACGAAGGGCAACGGGATGCCGGTGACCGGCAGGACGCCGATCACCGCGCCGATGTTGATCACCGCCTGGCTGGTGATCCAGGTGGTGATACCCACGGCCAGCAGGCTGCCGAACCGGTCCGGCGCTGCGGTCGCGGCCCGGAGCCCGTACCAGGCCAGAGCAAAGAACAGGGCCAGGAGAAGGAAGGCGCCGATGAGGCCGAGCTCCTCGCCCACCACCGAGAAGATGAAGTCGGTGTGGGCGTTGGGCAGGGTGCCGTACTTCTCACGGCCGCCGCCGAGGCCCAACCCGAAGATGTGCCCCGATCCCAAGCCGATCAGCGACTGCCACACCTGGTAGCCCGTCCCCGACTTGCTGGCCCCGGGATTGAGGAAGGAGAGGATCCGGTCTCGCCGGTAGGGATCGGCCAGCCCGACGATGAGGGCGAGCCCGGCGAAGGCGCCGAGGACCTTCATGATCGGGGCCGTCGGCACCCCGCCCATGAACAGGATGCCGAAGGCGATGCAGCTGAGGACCAGCGCCGTGCCCATGTCCGGTTGCTTCAGGATGAGGACCCCGGAGATCCCGAGCACGGCCAGGACGGGCACGAGGACCATCTTCGGATCGGCCGCGGGATTGGCCCGCCGGGTCAACAGGTCGGCGGCGAAGACGACCAGCGCCAGCTTCATCAGCTCCGACGGCTGCAATTGCAGCATCCCGAAGCCGATCCACCGTGACGATCCTCCGGCCGACACCCCGAGGTGGGGCACCAGCACGACCACCAGCAAGCCCGATGGTCACGAGCACCAGGGGTCCCCGGATCTTTCGCCATTTGCGGTAGTCCATGCGGGCGAACAGGAGGAGACCGCAGGTCCCGACCCCCATGTACATCGCCTGACGGATGAGGATCGCCCAGGGCGACCCGTAGATGCCGAGGGAGATGATCGGGTGACGCCGAGCCGACCATGACCAGTCCGAACACGCACAAGGCCCCGACCAGGATGGCCAGTGCCGGTGCCGTCCTCAGCCGCACCGTCCTCAGCCGCACCGGCCTCAGTCCGCACCGGCCCCGAGCCGCGGCGTGCGGTTCGACTCGGACGCCCCGGCCCCGGCACCGCGGTGGGGCGGGCGGCGCTCGGGGGCGCGTCAGCCGGTCCGGTGGTGGCCCGAGGCCTCACCGCGGTGGTCGTGCTCGACGGATGGCGTCCGCGGGTCACCGCCCGGGCCGACACTGTTCGCTCAACCACCGCAACCTCCCCCGATCGGTGGCACGGCCACCTCTCCGACCTCTCCCGCCCCTGGTACCCCACCTGCGTCTCCGACCTCTCCCGCCCCAGCGTCCATCCCCCTAGCCTCGTCCACCGGGGCCCCCGGGTGGTGGAGCCTGGCCATCAGACTTTCCCCACCGACAGGAAGTCCCCGTAGAAGATGCCCAGGCCGAGGGCGGCGAACAGGCCGGCCAGGATCCAGAACCGGACGATCACGGTGGTCTCGGGCCATCCCATCAGTTCGAAATGGTGGTGGAGCGGGGCCATGAGGAAGACCCGACGGTGGAAGACCCGGAAGCTCACCACCTGGATGACCACCGACAGGGTGACGATGACGAACAGGCCACCGATGACGACCAGCAGGAGGTCGAGGTTCATCAGCAGGCACAGGGCGGCCAGCGCCGCTCCGATGGACAGCGACCCGGTGTCGCCCATGAAGATCTTGGCCGGTGCCGCGTTCCACCACAGGAAGCCGAGGCAGGCACCGGCCAGGGCCACCGCGGCCAGCGCCAGGTCGAGGGCGTCGACCACGTGGTAGATGGCGAAGTGCCGGTACTGCCAGTACCCGATGATGGCGAGACAGGCGAAGCAGAAGGTCGACGCCCCGGCGGCCAGCCCGTCCAGGCCGTCGGTCAGGTTCACCGCGTTGGCCGAGGCGACGATGATCACGGTGGCCCAGACCACCCACAAGCCGGTGCCCATGTGGAACCCGATCGAGTCGTATCGGGTGAACGACAGGGTGGTGGTGGCGTGGGCCCAGTACACGGCGAGCAACGAGAACAGCACCCCGAGGCCGATCTGGGCGCCGAACTTGGCCCGCTTGTTGAGCCCCAGGCTCCGACGGTGGCGCACCTTGATCCAGTCGTCGGCGAACCCGATCAGACCCGCGCCGACCAGGGCCAGTATGATCAGCGCTCCCGATCGGGAGAAGGTCACCCCGGGCACGGCGTGGGCGGCGAGATAGCCGACGACCACTGCGGCCACGATGCCGATTCCGCCCATGGTGGGTGTGCCCGCCTTGGCGATGTGGACCTGGGGCCCGTCCTCCCTGATCTGCTGGCCGATGTTGTGCTTCAACAGCCAACGGATGAGGAACGGGGTCGAAAGCACCGCCACCCACAGGGCGACGCCGCCGGAGGTCATCAACGAGATCACGGTCGGCCGCCGTCCGGCTCGGGGTCGGCCGATCTGTCGGCGAGGGCCCGGCGCGCCTCGAGGCGATCGTCGAAGGGGACCACCCCGTCGGCCAGCACCTGGGTGGTCTCGTGACCCTTTCCGGCGATGACGACCACGTCCCCCGGGTCCGGCCATCCCGACCGCGGCGTCGATGGCCGCCGGCCCTGTCCGGCTCGACCACCAGCTCCACACCGTCGCCGATGCCGGGCCGGATCTGGTCGATGATGGACCCGGGGTCCTCACTCCGAGGGTTGTCCGAGGTCAACACGATGGAGTCGGACCAGCGTGCGGCCGCGGCACCCATCTCCGGGCGCTTCCCCTGGTCACGATCGCCGCCGCAACCGAACAGGCAGATCACCCGCCCCGATCCGGCCAGCTCCCGGGCCGCGGCCAGGGCAACCTCCAGCCCGGCCGGGGTGTGGGCGTAGTCGACCAGCACCGTGAACGGGGACCCCGCCGACACCACTTCCATCCGACCGGCGATCGGGGCCGCGCCGGCCAGGCCGGCGGCGATCTGGTCCACGTCCATCCCGAGCGCGCCGGCCACCGTCGCCGCCATCAGGGCATTGTCGACGTTGAACGCCCCCGACAGGGGCACGCTCATGCGGACGGCCCCGCCAGCGGAACGACGAAGAACCCACCGCCAGCACGATGTCGGAGGCGTCCGATCGCTGGACCGGGATCACCCGGTGACCTGCCACCCGGTCGGCCAGCCGGCGGCCCCATGCATCGTCCACGTTGATGGCCGCCACTCTGGCTCGTCTTCGGGTCGAACAGCCTGGCCTTGGCCTCGAAGTACTCGTCCATCGTCCGGTGGTGGTCGAGGTGGTCGCGACTGAGATTGGTGAACGCGGCCACATCGAAGACGATGCCGTCCACCCGGTGCTGGTCGAGCCCGTGGGAGGACACCTCCATGGCCACCGCCCGGGTCCCGCGGGCCCGGAGCGCGGCCAGCTGGGCCTGGAGCACCGGGGCCTCCGGGGTGGTCCGGGACCCGCCCAGCGTCCCGATCACCCCGGTCGGTTCGCCCGAATGGGCCAGGATGGATCGCACCAGCTGGGTCACCGTCGTCTTCCCGTTGGTGCCGGTGACACCCACCATCTTCATCGTCCTCGAAGGGTGCCCGTTGAATGCCGACGCCACCGTGGCCATGGCCGGCCTGACCGCGCCGGGCGCCACCCGCACCTGGGTCACGTCGAGATCGAGGAACCGGTCGCACAACAGCGAGGTGGCCCCGCCGGTCACCGCGTGGGCGGCGTGGACGGTGGCCGTCGGTGTGCTCGCCGGGGACACAGCAGAACAGCGACCCCGGGCCCACCAGCCTGCTGTCGAAGTCCACCGCCGTCACCTCGGTGGAAGCCGGATCGCCGCGGACATCGAGCACATCGATGTCATGGATCAGCTTGGTCATCAGCACGAGAGGGTGTTCCAGGTGGTCGGACGCGACGGAGGGCTACTGCGATCGGGGTCAGGGCCCACCTAAGGCCCTTCCGTGGTCGCTCCAGCCGGCACCGAGATGCTACCCGTGCCACCGACGGCAGAATTCGATGCCGAAGTCGTTCCCGCCGTGGTGGTGGGAATGCCGTAGTGGTGGAGGGCATAGGCCATGATGGTGGAGAAGACCGGCGCGGCCACCGCACCACCGTAGATGGGGGTGGGATGGTCGAGGACCACCACCGCCGACAGCACCGGGTCCTGTGCCGGGGCGAACCCGGCGAACGAGCCGACGTAGGCCCCCGAGATGTAGCCCAGGTGGCTCGGGTTGGGGATCTGCGCCGTGCCCGGTCTTGCCGGCCACCGTGTACCCGTCGACGGCGGCCTCGGTCCCCGTCCCCGAGCTCACCACCCCTTCGAGCATCGAGACGAGCTCGGCGTCGGTGGTCGGGTTGATGACCCGGTGCTTGCCCGACGGGCGGACCGCGGTCACGGCGCCCGACGGGGCTGACGGTGCCGCGGACCAGGCGGGGAGCGACGAACACGCCACCGTTGGCCACCGCGTTGTAGGCATCGAGGATCTGCTGGGCGGTGACCGCGTCATCCTGGCCGATGGGGGTCGAGCCGATCGAGGTCCCGGTCCAGGTGCCGGCCCCCGGCACCAGGCCCTCCGACTCTCCGGGAAAGTTGAGACCGGTCGGATGGCCGAACCCGAGGTTGCTGATCTGGGCCAGGAGCGGGTTCTCCCCCAACCGCTGGGCGATCTCGATGGTCCCGAGGTTGGACGACTGGGCCAGGATCTGGCTCGCGGTGAGGGCCTCGTTGCCGTGGGATTCGGCGTCGTGGAACGTGTAGGTGCCCATCTGCAGCGAGGCGGGGACGTCGATCCTCTGGTCCGGAGTGATCAGACCGTCGGCCAGGGCCGCGGAGAAGGTGACCAGCTTGAACACCGAACCCGGCTCGTAGACCTGGGTGACGGCTGAGTTCGACGGCGCCTCCTCCACCCCGGCCGGAAGGGTGTCCGCTCCGGACACCAGGGTCGGCTCCGGACGTCGACCCGGTGCCCGAAGGTTCGGGTGCCCGCTTGCCGACCGCGGTGGCCCCGGTGGTCGCCGACCCGGACGTCGCCTGGAGATCGGCCATGGCCAGGATGTCGCCCGTCTTCACGTCCTCGACCACGGCGATGCCGCTGAAGGCGTGGGAGGCGGCGATCTCGGCGCCGAGGGCCTGCTCGGCGACGTACTGCACAGACTCGTCGATGGTCAGCTCCAGCCCGGTGCCGGGCCGGGTGGCCACCGAGTCCCTGCCGGAGCCGGGCAACGCCACCCCGCCGGGCGACTCCAACAGGTTCTCCGAGCCGGACCTGCCCGGCCAGCAACGACTGGTACTGGTACTCGAGCCCGGACGTCCCGTTCCCGTTCCATCCGGTCGATCCCACCACGGGAAGGGCCAGCTGCCCGTCGGGCTGCACCCGCTGCGACTCGGGGACCAGGTTGATCCCGGCCAGGCCAGGGCAGTCACCTTGGCCGCCACCGCGTCGGACACCCGGTGGGCGAGGTAGACGAAGCCCGAGGGCTCGGTGAGCTCGCTCCGCAGCTGGTCGGTCGGGATCCCGAGGACCGGGCGAGAGCGCCGCCGCGGTGGCGGCCGGGTGGGTGATGAGCAGCGGGTCGGCCACCACGGTCTGCTTGGTCACCGATTCGGCCAGCACCTCGCCGTTGCGGTCGTAGATGGCACCGCGGACGGCGGGGACGGTGACCGTCTGGGCCAGCTCCGAGGTGGACAAGGAGGCGTAGTGCTGGTGGCTGAACTCCTGGACGCCCACCAGACGGACGACAGGGCCACGAAGACCAGGACCAGCACCAGCCGCATGGCACGGGTGCGCCGGCCCAGCAGGACGGATGGGCTCACTGCGCTGGGGAGGGGCGCCGTCTGGGGAACGGGAAGCGGGACGTCGAGCGGTACCTGGGGCAGATCGACCACGTAGGGCGTGGCCATAAGGCCCTGCCGCTTGGCTTGGGCCACCACCACCGGGGGCGCGGCCTTCTCGGCCACCTCCACCTGATAGCGACTTCTGGGTCGACAACGGCCGCCGCCAACTGGCTCTGGGTCGGCGGCCAGCCGGACCTGGCCCTCGCTGACCAGGGCGTCGCCGACCACCACGGCGAGGAGGCTCCCGACGACGAGGGCGGCCGACACCCACATGGTCCACCGGCGGACGGACCGCGTGGCCGACCTGGTGCGGCGGGCGGGCTCGAGGACCCGCAGCGGTGGGCGCCGGTCCCGGGACGGCTCGGGACGGGGCGCGGCACGCGACGGGAGGCGCGGGGCGACCGAGGTCGGTGGGGCCATCAGGCCACTTCCCCGCCGGCGGCCGATCCGGCGGACGATGCCGGGCAGGCGTTCGATGACCCGGAGGCGGGCGGCCTCGGCCCGGCGGTTGCGACCCACCTCGTCCGGCGGTCGGGCGCCGCGCGCCACGGGCCACCAGGCGGAACTGCGGGTCGGCGCCACAGACGCAGGGAAGGCCGGGCGGGCACTGGCAGTCGTCGGTGGCCATGCGGGTGAAGAACGTCTTCACCAGCCGGTCCTCGCCGGAATGGTAGGCGATGACCACGCACCGCCCGCCGGGTCGCGAGGAGGTCGAGGGCGTCAGCGAGGGCCGTCTGGCAGCTGGTCGAGCTCCTCGTTGACGGCGATCCGGATGGCCTGGAACACCCGGCGCGCCGGATGTCCACCGGTCCGCCGGGTGGCGGCCGGGATGGCCTCCCGGACCACATCGGCCAACTGGCCCGTGGTGGTCAAGGGCCGGGCGGCCACGATGGCGCGGGCGATGCGCCGGGCGAACCGTCCCTCACCGTTGTCGGCGAAGATCTCGACCAGGGCTTCCTCGTCGTACTGGTTGACGACGTCGGCGGCGGTGCGACCCGTCGTCGGATCCATCCTCATGTCCAGGACCGCGTCGCGGCGGTAGGAGAACCCTCGCCCGGGCACGTCCAGCTGAGGTGAACTGACCCCGAGGTCGAACAGGACCCCACTGAGCCGCTGTTGGCCGGCGGGCGACCCGAACCCGTCCTGCAGTTCACCGACGACGTCGCTCAGGGCGTCGAACCGGGACTGGCGGACTGCGGCCCGGCTCCCGAAGGGGGCCAGCTCCTCGGTGGCCGCGGCCACGGCCAGTGGGTCACGGTCGATCCCGAGGATGGTGATGCCGGGGTTGGCCCGGAGCAGGGCGGCGGCATGGCCCCCGCCCCCGAGCGTGGCGTCGACGACGAGGCCCGGCGGCACCGGGCTCAACAGCTCGACCACCTCGGTGGTCATGACCGGCTCATGGTCGAATGTCTGGCTCATCCGCAGTCCCTCGACCGGCACGATGCTTGCGGGTGGAGTGCCGCGACGCTCACTCTGGAAGTAGGCGGAGGAGGATTCTTCCAGAGATCCGGTCGAGGGACTGCGCATGGGCCAGACACGCTCGATGTGTACGTCCTGACGGGCCACTGCGGCCAGTCCCGATTCGAAGGGCGTCGGTCGGCGGCATCGTCGGGCCGCCCTCCGGGTACCGGCGGGTGGAACGGTGCCGTCGACGTGGAGATGGTCCGGATGCCGCTCCGGTCGGCGAAGACATCCGATCCCCTGGCTCCGCCGGCGGGGTGGTCGGGACTGATGCGGCCGGTGCCGTTCGGCTGGGCCCGATGGATGCCGGTGCCGCCGGACCCGGACGGTGGTCCCGGGATGCTGCTCGTGCACGACATGGAGGCGCACCGGGGCACTCAGCCGTCGTCGCCCTGGGTGAGTCGTTCCTCCTCGGGCAGGACCTTTTGGTCCCAGGTCTCCCGATTCCACAGCTCCACCCGGTCGATCGCCCCGAGGACCAGGACGTCTCCCACCAGGCCGGCGTAGGCCCGAAGGCGGGACGGAATGGCCATCCGGCCCTGCCGGTCGATCTCCAGCTCGTGCGAGGTCGAGGCCCACAGGCGCACCAGGTTGCGGTCGCTTCTCCCCGTCGCCGCCCGCTCCAGCATGCTCTCCATCTGCAGCTCGAACTGGTCCGGCGTCCACAGCGACAAGCACCCGTCCTGATACTCGGTCAAGTAGCCGCCGTGCTCGAAGGGTCCGCGGAACTTCGACGGGAGGATGACCCTTCCCTTGTCGTCGAGCGAGTGCTCGTACCTGCCGAAGAACCGTGCCACTGGTGATTGCTCCCACAATGCTCCCCGCAGTGCCCAGAACCCGATTGTCAGGTTCCTCCCTTTCACACCACTTTGCGCCACTTTACGCCCCTGACCCCCACCGGTCAACCACTCCGACCCAATAGCGGCCGCAGCGCGGACCGGAGGAACGGTTGCGGATCGCCGTCCGCGACGCGGTGGGCGCTGCCCGCGGTGGGGGCGCTCGGTGGAGACCATGAGCGCGGATCGACGGTCGGGACGGCCGGCCCGGTCGGCGGATGGCCGGCCCGGTGGCGGATCAGGGCAGTGCGGCGACCACCGAGAGGGCGACCTCACGTCCCTCGATCCGACCGTGACCCGCCTGCTCGCTGAGGTCCGACACCCCGACGGCGGCAACGCCCAGGCCCTCGGCGGCGGCTTCCCGTTCCGGCGCCGACAGGGCCAGCAGGTCGACGAGACGAGCGGGATCCCAGTGCAGGTAACAGGCCCCGTGGAACCAGGCGCCTTGGCGGTTCCTCCGCTGGGCCAGACCGACCACCTTGCGACCGTCGGCGGTGACCACTTCGCCGGTCCCGACACCCCCGAAGCAAACCGACGTGGCCCAGCGGGTGCACGCCACGTATCCCTCGCGGTGGGCGGACACCCCGTCGATTCCCGATCGACCGAGGGCGGCCGTCCAGGTCTCCCCCAACCAGTCGAACGCCCGACCGACGTCGTCCCTCCACAGCGGATCGCCGGCCGGCAGCCAGGCGTCGACCCAGACCGGGTCCTCCGGCGTCACCAGCACGGCTCCCCCACCCGACCTCCTCCGGGCCACCGCCACCCCGTCCGCACCGGCTCTGGCTCCATCGACCAGGGACACCGGTTGGGTGGAGCCGAGCACCACGGCCGCCTCGGTCACATGGCACACCGCCAGCGCCCGGACCTCCGGATCTTCGAGGACGCCCGGCCAGGCGTCGTGCAGGGCGGCCGCACTCCCCGTGCGCTCCTCGACCCTCCACTCACCTGGCACCCGACCATGCTCCCATCACCCGCCGGAGCCCCCATCACCGCCGGAGCCCCATCACCGCCGGAGCCCCCATCACCGGCGGGAGCCGCCGGAACCGACCCGGCCGAGCTCAGGCCGTCATCGGCACCCGGCGGTCAACGGCCGCGCCCAGATAGGTGTCCCAGTCCTCGCTCCCACCCCCGCACAGGGCCAGCAGCTGCACACGATGGCGAGGAGCGGCCGGAACCGACCGGAGGATCATCCCCACCTCGTGCGGCAACCGATCCTCTTTGCGGGTGTTGCACCGGCGACAGGCGGCGACCACGTTCTCCCAGGTGTGAGGTCCACCCTTGCTGCGCGGGATGACATGGTCGAGGTTCTCGGCCGCCGACCCGCAGTACTGACACCGCGAACCGTCGCGGGCGAAGACCGTGCGCCGGTTCACCGCCACCCGGTAGTGGCGCGGTACCTGCACGTAGCGCACCAACCGGACCACGGAAGGCTCGGGAACCGTCAACCGCTCGGCACGGAACACCCGCTCGGTGGTGTGGACGAGCTCGGCCTTGGTGTCGAGCACCAGCAGCACCGCCCGCCGGGAGGACACGATCCCGAGTGGCTCGAACGTGGCGTTGAGCACCAGGGCCCGCCGGGACGGGGACATCGGTGACCGCACCGGTTCGGATACGTCGGAAGCCACCCTCTTGGAGGTCGCCGTCTTGGCCGCGAGCTTCGTTCGTCGATCCATCGATCCGAAAATTAGCCTGAGTGGGTCGCATTCAGGCGACCAGGCGGCGAACCGGTCGACCTCCGCATGGCGCCTGTCCGTCCGCTTCGGTCCGTGGAGCGACACCATTCGAGGTAGGAGGTCACGTCGGACGGCTCCGGCGACGCGTCCGGGCTCCCGTAGGCGGTGACCATCCGGAAGGCCCACAGTCGCCGGTCGGGAAGCGGAAGGTGCGGCGGGGATCTCCACCAGCCGGGCGCCGCCAGGCGTCGGAGGGCTCCGAGCGCGGCCCACCAGAGGTCCGGGCGCCGGAGCACCGTCTTGGCCATCGCCAACGTGCCGCTCCGGCGACAGACCACCCGGACCCTGCCGGCGTCACGGCGAGGCTCCGGTCGGCGACAACGGACAGGGCCCGGCGTCCCACGGCCGCCGCCCCGACCAACGGCCCGTCGGCGCCCAACCCGGCGGGGATGATACGGGTCGACCTCGAGAAGTCGAGCCGGGCCCGCCGCCCGATCTCCTCCTGGGCGGCGTCGAAGAACGACCTCCCGAACCCGAGGGCCACGGAGCCCGCGACCACCGCCAACTCGAGGTCCAACAGATTGGCGACCGAGGCCACGGCCCGGCCGGTGAGGGTTCCGGTGCGCCGGCGTATCGGCTCCGGGGCCTCCGAAGCGGGATGTCCGGTGATCGACTCGATGGACAGCCCGGACGCCTCCGCCTCCAGACAACCCTGTCCCCCGCACACGCATGGCCGGCCATCGGGCTCGACCACCACGTGCCCGATGTGCCCGGCATTCCCCCGGGCTCCGTCGAGCAGCCGACCATCGAGCACGATGCCGGCGCCGATGCCGGTCGACACCACCATGGCGAGGTAGTTGGTCAGCCCCCGGGCCGCGCCGAGCCAACCCTCGCCGAGCGCCAACGCCTTGGCGTCGTTGTCGACGGCGACCAAGAGCCCCGTCTCCGCGGCCAGTCGGTCGCGCAGCGGGAAGTCGACCCAAGCCCCGATGTTGAGCGGTGACACCGACTCACCGCCCGGCAGCATCGGTCCGCCACATCCGACACCGCAGACGTCGGGGGCCGACGACGTCTTCGATCTGACCTCGTCCACCAGCATGGCCAGCGCGCCGAAGACCGCCTCCGCCTCGTGGGTCTCGGGCGTGGCCACGTGGTCTGCGACCACGATGGACCCGGTGCCGTCCACGAGGGCGGCGGCCAGCTTGGTCCCGCCGATGTCCACGGCCAACACGGTGGCGTCATCTCCGCCCCACGGGTCCCCGCCATCCCACGCCCCGGACCGACCCTCGGGAACGACGGTCAAGGAGGGTTCAGTCGTCGCGGTGGAAGCGGCCACGGATCCAGTCGCGTGGATCGTGGACGGTGTTGCTCAGATTGCGGCTGTGCAGCGATCGCGAGATGTCATCGATGCCGGCCTTGCCCATACGCCGCGCGTTGTTGGCGAAGACCACGCCGGACAGGAACATCACCACGACGCCGGCGAATCCCAGGACCACCGAACGCGAGAAGGTGAAGAACATGAAAACCAGGGCGGCCACGAACACCAGCGCCGACCAGATGCAGTACCTCCCGGCATGCCGGTACACCGTCTCCGAGCGAACCCGCTCGGCGAAGTCCGGATCCTCCTGATAGAGGGACTGCTCCAGCTCATGCAGGATGCGTTGTTCGTGTTCAGAGAGCGGCAACTACTCGTCTCCTCGCCCGGTCGTCAACGCCGGTGGCAACCGACCATCTCATCCTCGCGCAACCCCCACTCGAAAACACTGCGCACCCACGAATCCCTGGCCACGACCTGCTGCAATCTTTACCACACCCGACCGTTGACCAAGCACCGCCACCATATTACAAGGTGGCGGGTCATTCATCATCCCCGACCCGGGGTGCGGCCGCCGACGGGCCCCACTGGGCCTCCCCCCGGCGCCGGATCCGAAGCCCGTCCGCCCCGACCAGGGATGCAGGTCCGACCGACGACCCGCCGTAGCGGGCCCGGATGGCGTCGACGGCAGCGGTCACCGGGCCCCAGGAGCGCTGGATCCGCTCAGCTCGTCGTCGGCCCTGAGCACGGGCTGGTCGGGGCCGGCAGACCGGAACGGCGGGCCACCGGCGTCGTCCGGCACCGGCCCTGGCCTCCCGCCGGCACCGGCGCCGGCGGTCCGGTGGTCAGAACCCGGGTCCAACGAACCGAGATCGAGGCTCAGCTGCGTCCCCACCTCCTCCCGACCGAAGCCGGACAGACTGACTCCGAGCAGCCGAACCCCCGACCTGAGCTCGACCGAGTCCAGGAGAGCGGCGGCCACCGCTCCGATGGCCGGTGAGGCGTCGATCGGAGTGCCCATGGTGTGGGACCGGGTGATGAGGGTGAAGTCGCCGAATCTGATCTTGACACTGACCGTCCGGGCGGAAAGCTCGGCACGACGGAGAGCGGTGGCCGAGGCATCCACCATGCGCACCAGGTGTCGCTGCAGCTCGGCACGGTCCCAGAGGTCGGACGCGAAGGTCTCCTCGTGCCCGATCGACTTGGCCGCCTGGTCGGCCACCACCGGGCGGGGGTCGTGCCCACGGGACAGGGCGGCCAGATGCGCGCCCTGGCGCCGCGCCCAGATACCGCTCGAGCGCGCCCGGAGCCAGGGCGGCGATGTCTCCGACCGTGTTGATCCCGAGGGCCGTCGAGCCGACGGCCGGTCACCGGTCCGACTCCCCACAGGGCGCGCACCGGCAACGGGTGGAGGAACTCCAGCTCACCGTCGGGCGGAACCACGACCACTCCCGGGCCCGGGGTGATCCCTCCCCGATCGGCGACCGGCTTGGCGGCCTTCGACGCCAGCTTGGCCATCAGCTTGGAGCGACCCACGCCCACCGAGCAGGTCAGCTCGAGCTCCTCGGCCACCCGCCGGCGAATCGACTCGGCGATGGTCACGCCGTCTCCGAGGAGCTGCCGCGAACCGGTCACGTCGAGGAACGCCTCGTCGAGTGAGATCCCCTCGACCAGTGGGGTCACCGACTCGAAGATGTCGTGCAGCTTCCCGCTCTCCTCCACATACCGGTGGAACCGTCCGTCCACGAACACCGCCGCAGGGCAGAGGCGGCGGGCCATCGACGACGGCATCGCCGAGTGAACGCCGAACATCCGGGCCTCGTAGGTGCAGGCGGCGACCACACCGCGACTCCCGGAGCCACCGACGATCACCGGAAGCCCGCGCGAGCGACGGATCGTCGAGCACTTCCACCGAGGCGAAGAAGGCATCCATGTCGACATGGAGGATCACCCGATCCCACGTGGACGAGCCGGCGGCCACCGTCGGCGCGACTCCGGTCGGCCCCGCCCGCCGCTCAGCCACCGAGGCGCAACCTCCGGAACCCCTCCGCATAGGCCACTCCGGCCTGGCGGCCGGCGTCCTCCGCACCCAGCCTGACCGCCGTCGAGGCCCACTCCACCCCGTCGGGGAACTGGCTCCGGTGGCAGCCGACCGCTTCGCCCTTGATGTCGACGGTGGTCGAGATGTCCACCCACACGTCTGGTTCGAGGGTCCCCGACAGCAAGACCGTCTCCACCTGGTGGGCCGGGCCGGCGTCGGGAAAGTAGTGAGGGAGCGAGGCGGCCGGCGCCACGGCGTCGAGCACCGCCCATCCGGTCAGGCGGTGGTCGCGGTGATTGAAGTACTCCTGCCCGAAGAAGACCGCCGTCGGGTCGGGGCAGAGGACGACCTCGGGTCGGAGGCGTCGAACCGCGGCCACCAGCGCCTCACGGAACACCGCGTCGTCGACCAGCTCCCCGTCGGGATAGTTGAGCCACTCCTGACCGGCCACACCCAGCAGGGCGCCGGCGGCCGCGGCCTCGGTCACCCGCCGCGCGACCAGCTCACGAGGGTCGAGCGACGGGTCGCGGCGAGCCCTTGCCCCCGTCGGTGCACAACAGCACCGTCACCTCGCAACCGGCCTTGGCCCACACCGCCAGGGTGCCCCCGCACGAGACGTCCGGATCGTCGGGATGGGCGTAGATGGCCAGCGCCCGTGCCGGCACGTCGACCAGGAGCTCGGCCACGGTCTAGCCACCCTGCCCTTTGGGCGCCGTCGTCTTGGTCAACAGACCGACCTCGCGCCGGAAATCGTCGACACCCTCGAATCCCTTGTACACGCTGGCGAACCGGAGATAGGCCACCTCGTCGACGACCCGGAGACGCTCGAGCACCGCCAGGCCGACCTGCTCGGAGGTGGGCTCCGACCCATCCTCGCGAAGTTCGTCCTCGACCTCGCGGGCCACCACTTCGAGTTGCGCCTCGGAGACCGGACGGTTCTTCGTCGCCGCCCGCAGGCCGTCGATCACCTTGCCGCGGTCGAAGGCCTGGCGTGCGCCCGAGCGCTTGATGACCATCAACGGGATCTCGTCGATCCGCTCGAAGGTCGTGTAGCGGTGTCCGCATCCGGCACACTCGCGCCGCCGCCTGATGGCTGCACCGTCCTCGGCCATCCGGGAATCGACCACCCGGTCGTCGTCAGCCAGGCACCAAGGACAACGCACATCACGAGGCTAGTGCCCAGTCCATCGGCCCCACCGCCGTCAGCCGGCGGCCGGCCATCGTCCGCGGATCAGGGCAGGACGATCCGCTCTCCGGGCCTCACCGACTCCGAACCCGTCTGTGATGCCAGCCTGGCCACCAGCGGTCGGGGATCCGCCGTCGGGTCCAGCCGCTCCGCGATCGACCACAGCGAATCGCCCGGCTGGACGGTATAGACGACCGGGCCCCGGTTCTCCGCCAGAGCGGAACCGGCGGGGTGGGAGTAGCCACCGGTTCCGCTCAGCGGAAGAGCAAGTGCGATCAGGAGCAGGCCCATGACGGCCAGCAACGTCCGCCGGCGACGGACCTCCGGCGAGCTGCGCCGCCTCCCGCTGCCCCGTGCCGCCTGGCCGGGACCACGGTGAGAGGCGGGGTCCACGGAGCGAGCCCCGCGTCTCGCCGTCGTCGCCGTCCTCGGCTTCGGCGCCAGGCAGCGCGCTTCCCGCCGCCCCGACCAGGCGGAGGCCCCGACGGGCCGCCGGCCTGCCATGAGGCATCGTCCGCCTGGGTCGGGTCGAGCCACGTGACCGTCACGATCCCGACCTCCGGATCGGCTGCGGGGAGCTCCTGTGCATCGAACCTGTGTTCGCCATGAGGTCATCTGACCACGAACGTCTGTTCGTTGTCAAGCACTTCTTCGAACGGGTGTTTGCTTTCGGAGGCACCCGACGGCTAGGTTCTTGCAAACAGATGTTCGCCGGTGGCGGCGACACACGACGGCGAGGTGACCGAATGGCCCAGGTACTCAGCACCAAGCGCAAGCAGATTCTGGACTGCATCTCCGATGCGGTCAGGGATCGCGGCTACCCGCCCTCGGTGCGCGAGATCGGCGAGTCGGTCGGCCTCACGTCGTCCTCCACCGTCCACGCCCATCTGGCCGTGCTGCAACGCGAGGGGTACCTGAGGAGGGACCCGACCAAGCCCCGGGCCATGGAGGTGTGCTACGACCCCTCCTCCAAGGTCATCGCCGATGCCCGGCCGATCAGGCACGTCCCCCTCGTCGGTGAGGTGGCGGCCGGCACCGGCGTGCTGGCCCAGGAGAACGTGGAGGAGCTCTATCCGCTGCCCGAGGACTTCACCGGGACCGGCACGCTGTTCATGGTCAAGGTCAGGGGCGACTCGATGATCGAAGCCGGAATCATGGACGGCGACTGCGTCGTCGTCCGTCAACAGCCCGACGCCGAGCGGGGCGACGTGGTGGTGGCGGGCATCCCCGACGGCGAAGCGACCGTCAAGTACTTCTCCACACGGGACGGTGTGGTGGTCCTCACCCCGGCCAACCAGCGGCTGGAACCCATGGAGTTCGATCCGGACGAGATCACCATCTACGGCAAGGTGGTCACCGTACTGCGGAGGCTCTGATCCGCTGCGGAGGCCTGATCCGACGCGGAGGCTCTGATCCGCCGTGAAACGCGCCGGACGGGAAGGGCGGACGGGAAGGCGGAGCGGGGAGGAGCCGGAACCTACCGGCCGGTGCGCAAGCAGGGTGTCGAGCACCGTCGCCACGCGCTCGAGCTCGGCACCGCTCACGTGCTCACCGGGGGTGTGGGCCAGCAGCGGATCCCCGGGACCGAAGTTGGCCGCCGGGATCCCGTGGGCCCAGAAGGAAGCCACGTCGGTCCACCCCTGCTTCGCCTTCGGCGCGGAGCCGGTGGCCGCCACCAGTGACGCGAGCACGGGATGATCGAGGGCGGGAGGAGCAGCCGACGCGAATTCGACCAGCTCCCAGCGGTCACCGGCCTCCAGATGAGGTCCGAGCAGCTCCCTGACCGACGACTCGGCCTCCTCGACGGTGCGGTCGGGAGCGAACCGGTGGTTGATCAGTAGCGATGCCTCGTCGGGCACGACGTTGGCGGCCACCCCACCGGCGACCTCGACGACCTGGAGCTGCTCGACGAACTCGCACCCATCGAGCACCGGAGCTCGGCTCTCGTAGCCGGCCGCGGCCGTCAGCACCGGAGCAAGACGGTGAATGGCGTTGCGTCCACTGGAGGGTCTGGCGGTATGGGCCCGGCGGCCGCCGAGCGACAGGCGGACCCGCAGCGTCCCCTGGCATCCGGCCTCGACGATCCCGCCGGTCGGCTCTCCGAGGATGGCGGCATCCGCCCGGAGAAGGTCGGGCCGATACTGCCAGAGGTGCGACAGCCCGTTGAACTCCTGTTCGACCTCCTCGCACACGTAGAAGCACCATGTCACGTCCACCGCCGGTTCGGGAACGGCTCCGGCCAGGTGGAGGAAGACGGCCAGCCCGCCCTTCATGTCGGTGGCACCCACGCCGAACAGCACGCCGTCCTCGATACGCGGCTCCTCGTTGCCGCCCACCGGTGGGACCGTGTCCAGGTGACCGGCCAGGAGCACCCGGGCGCTCCTGCCCAAATCGGTGCGGGCCACCACGTTGTGGCCGACCCGTTCGACGGTCAGCCACGGGCACAGATCGAGCGCGGCTTCGACGGCGTCGGCCATGAGTTCCTCGTGATGACTGACCGACGGGATGGCGACCAGCGCCGTGGCCAGGCCGAACAGGCCGTCGGGCATCTCGGTGGTCATGTCGAGACGCCGTGCTGGCGGAGGATGTCCGTCAGCCGGGCCTTGTCGTGGCGCTCCCCTTCAGTGAGCCGTTTGATGACCAGCAGGCACGGGAGGAAGAACTCGCCGCCGGGGTACTCACGGCGGCGGGATGCCGGGACCGCCACCGACCATGGGGGGACATGGCCCCGGCCCAGCTCTGCGCCGGTCTCCGCGTCGATGACCGGTATCGAGGGGTTGAGGAGGCTGCCCTCCCCGAGGACCGATCCCCGGCCCACCCGCGCCCCCTGGGTGATCATGGACCGGCTCCCGACCATCACCTCGTCCTCGATGACCACGGGCGCCGCCTGAGCCGGCTCGAGCACGCCGCCGATACCGACCCCCCCCGAGAGGTGGACCTGTTCGCCGATCTGTGCGCACGATCCCACCGTGGCCCAGGTGTCGACCATGGTGCCGGCCCCCACCCGGGCCCCGATGTTGACGTAGCTGGGCATGCAGATCACGCCGTTGCCGAGGAACGAACCCCATCGGGCCGACGCGCCCGGCACCACCCTGACCCCGGACCCGGCGTAGTCCCGCTTCAAGGGGAGCTTGTCGGCGAACTCGAACGGCCCCACCTCGATGGTCTCCATCGACCGCAGTCGGAACAGCAAGAGGATGGCCTGCTTCAGCCACTGGTGGACAACGACCTCGTCGGTGGCGGCATCGACTTCGGCCACCCGCGCCGTTCCCCGGTCGAGCAGCTCGATGGCCTCCGTCACCACCGCCAGCGCATCACCGTCGGACGGGCCTAGTTCCGCGGCGCGTTCCCACAGCTCTTCGATTTGGGATTGGAGCGTAGCCATTGGCCAGACGTTAGCCCTGGCGACCCGGCGACCCGGCCGGGCGCTACCCCTCCCCCGGTGTCCGGTTACGAACCGGCGGCCACCGGGTGGCGGGACAGCCGTTCGGCGGCCAGCTCGAGGCGCTCCATGGGCTGGACGACCGCAACCCGCACGAAGCCGGCCCCGTCCGGGCCGTAGAGATCTCCCGGACTCACCAGCAGACCACCGTCGAGGGCCAGGGTTTCGGCCAACTCCCACCCCGACCCGGACATCGCATCCGGTACCGGGACCCACAGGTAGAACCCGCCCGCGGGCATGGGAGTCGGCAGTCCCACGCCGTCGAACCGCCGGCGCAGGAAGTTCAGGCGTTCCTCGTACCGGGCCCGCTGCCCGTCGACGTGGACGTCATCACCGAAGGCGGCCACCGCCCCGGCCTGCACCGGGCCGGGGACCATGAGGCCGGCGTGGCGCCTCACGTCGGCCAGGAAGCCCACCAGCTCGGGGTCGCCGGCGAAGAAACCCGCCCGCACGCCGGCCAGATTGGAGCGCTTCGACAACGAGTGCACGGCCACCACGCCGCGCAACCCGGCGGCCAGCACGGTCGACGGCCGGCCGCGCCAGGTGAATTCGGTATAGCACTCGTCGGAGAAGACGGGGACCTCGTGCTCCCTCCCCCACCGGGCCAGGTCGTCCAGGTCGGTGAGGAAGCCGGTCGGGTTGGACGGCGAGTTGGCCCACAGCATCAGGGCGCGTCGGGCGTCGGCCGCCTCGATGGAGGCCAGATCGAGGCCACCGCCGGACAGCTCCCGCACCGGAACCGCACGGCAACCACCGAGGAGCGCGCCCATGGCGTACGTCGGATAGGACACGGCCGGGTACAGCACCGTGTCGCGCTCGGGGTTGCGCAGGTGGAGGTACTGGGCCGATGAGGCCACGAATTCCTTCGTCCCGACGCACGCCGCCAGTTCGGTGTCGGGATCGACGGACACCCCGAAGCGCCGCTCCAACCAACCGGCCGCGGCGCGGCGGTAGGCCGTCGACCCGGCCGAGGCCGGATAGCCGCGCTCGGCATCGGAGTCGGCCATGGCCTCGAGAACGAACGCGGGGGGTGGGTCGCACGGCGTGCCGATCGAACAGTCGACCAGACCACCGCCGGTCCGGAAGCGATCCTCGGCCCTGGTCTTGAGGGTCGCCAGCCGGTCGTAGGGGTAGGGCGGAGGGGTGAACCCTGCCGGAGGACCGGTCGGCCGGGCGTCGGGCGTCATGAGGCGAGGAACTCTGCGAAACGGGACTTGCCGACCTCGTCGAGAACCACATGGATGCGGGTCGACTGCTCGCCGGCCACCTCGCCGACGATCTCCCCCTCGCGATGAACCGCGGCCAGCACGTCACCCCGGGCCCAGGGGATGTCCAACTCGACGACCAGGTCGCCGACCCGGAGACGGTCGCCGACCGCCGTCAGCAGCTGGTCGATCCCCGCCCCGGTCCGGGCGGACACCATCACCGAGCCCGGATGGGCGGCGAGCAGATGACGGGCCTCCTCGCCCGCCTCACATCCCAGCGCGGCCACGGCGTCGGCCTTGTTGACGACCAGCAGTTCGGGGAGGCCGTCGGCCCCGATCTCGGCCAGCACCGTCCGGACGGCGTCGACCTGGCCCTCGAAGTCGGGGGCCGACCCGTCGACCACATGGATGACGAGGTCGGAGTCGCACACCACCTCGAGGGTGGAACGGAACGCCTCGACCACCTGGTGGGGAAGCTTGCGCACGAAGCCGACAGTGTCGGTGACCAGTACCCGCTCCCCGCCGGGGAGGTCGAGATGCCGGGTGCGGGGATCGAGGGTGGAGAAGAGGCGATTCTCCACCAGCACGTCGGCCTGGCACAGCCGGTTGAGCAACGTCGACTTGCCCGGCGTTCGTGTAACCCACCAGGGAGACCGTCCGCTGCCGCGACCGGGCCCGTCCCCGTCGTTGTGTGCGCCGGGTGCGGTCGAGCTGGCGGAGATCGGACTCGAGCCGCGTCATCCGGCGCACCAGGCGCCGCCGGTCGACCTCGAGCTTGGTCTCGCCCGGACCCCTGGTGCCGATGCCACCGGCCTGCTGGCTGAACGACCTGCCCCGGCCCCGCAGCCTGGGCAGTCGGTACCGCAACAGGGCCAGCTCCACCTGGGCGCGGCCTTCGGGGGTGCGTGCGTTCTGGGCGAAGATGTCGAGAATCACCGCGGTGCGGTCGATGGCGGTGCGACCGAGGATCCTCTCCAGGTTCCGCTGCTGGGCCGGCGAGAGGTCATCGTCGAAGACCACGGTGTCCGCATCGACGGCCAGGCACACCGCCCGGAGTTCCTCGGCCTTGCCCTTGCCCAGGTAGGTGGCCGGGTCCGGGGTGACCCTGCGCTGCACGACGCGATCCATCACGTCGGCACCGGCCGTGGCCACGAGCAGCGCCAACTCGTCGAGCCCGGCCTCGGTGTCGGCGAGGGTCTCGTGGGACAGGGTGACCCCCACGAGCACGATCCGCTCCCGGACGGTCCGGGAGATGAGGGTGTCGGTGAAGGCAGAGTCGCTCGGCGTCACGTTCGGGCCGCGCCCAGGATCTCCTGGCGGTCGACGTCGATCTCCGCCACCTTCCTGACCGGTCCCTTCAACCGCACTGTCGCCGGCCACCAACGACACCTGGAGGGTGCCGCCCGGATTGTGCACATCGACCGTCTCGCCCACCATTCCCCAACTGCGTGCCGCCACCGCGGCGGCGGCGCTCCCGGTGCCGCAGGCCCGGGTCTCACCCACGCCCGCGCTCCCACACCCGCAGGGTGATGGCGTCCGGACCCGGGCCGACGGAGATGAACTCGACATTGATCCCGCCGGGATGCACCTCTTGGAGCCGGCTGCCCAGATCGGCGATGTCCACGCCAGCCGGGTCGGGGCCGAGGAGGACCAGATGGGGATTGCCCATGTCGACCCGGCGGGCCCGACGGTCGGCGAACTGCTGGGGCTGGTCGGGGCCGAGGACCGCCTCGCCCATGTCGACCGACGCCACCGCGGAACCGGGTGCCTCGCCCGGCAGGAAGTCGACGGTCCGCACGCCGGCCAGCGTCCGCACCGTGAATGTCGGTGGCTTCACCAGACCGATCTCCACCGCGGCCTGGGCCAGGCACCGGATGCCGTTCCCGCTCATCTCGGCGACGCTCCCGTCGGCGTTGCGAAGGTCCATGGCCACATCCGCCCCGCTCTCGTCGCCATGGATGCGGATGACCCCGTCGGCGCCGACCCCGAACCTCCGATGGCACAAGGCCCGGACCACCTGCGGCTCCAGAGGCGAGGTGTCGTCGACGTCGACCAGAACCAGGAAGTCGTTACCGGCCCCATGATGCTTGGTCAAGTGCAGGGATCGGGTGTTCGGTGTCGGCTGACTCATGGTGCTGTCGGACAGTCTCCCATCCCGGCACCGTCTCGGGGAATCTCCCGGAAGAGGGCGGCAATCGCTGCCACCGGGTCGGTATCTCGCTCCAACCACACGATACGGGGATCGCGGCGAAACCATGCCATCTGCCGTCGGGCGAACGCACGGGTCCGGCGGACGGCCTGGTCGACGGCTTCGACGACAGGCACGCCCTGTTCGACGTGGGTGAGCAGCTCGCGGTAGCCGAGAGCCTGACGGGCTGTCCTCGACAGGCTACCGGGCCGTGCTGCCAGCGAGCGGACCTCTTCCAGGAAGCCGAGCTCCATGAGACGGTCGAACCGCTCGGCGATGCGACGGTCGAGCTCGACGGGGGGGAGTCGGATCCCGACCAACGAGACCGCGGTGGGCGGGTAGCGCTCGAGTCCCGGACCGAAGGTCGAGAAGGGGCGCTCCGCCCCCATGGTGACCTCCAGGGCCCGGACCAGCCGTCGGCGGTTGGACGGGGCGATGCGGCCGGCAGCCACTGGGTCGAGTCTGACGAGGCGATCGTGGAGCGCCCGCAGGGCCCGGTCCTGTCCGGTGCTCCCCTCGGGACCGGCGGCGTCCAGCCCCTGTTCGAGAGAGCACGCGATCTCGGGGTAGCGGCCGGGGAACGTGAGGCTGTCGACCAACGAACGCAGGTAGAGCCCGGTCCCTCCTACCAGCAGGGCCCCGTGGTTGCGGCCGGCGATGCCGGACAGGGCCGCCCGTCCGGCTGTCTGGAACTGCAGGACGGTGAACTCCTCCGCCGCATCGACCAGGTCGATCAAGTGGTACCTGTGGGCCGCCTGTTCCTCTGGCGTGGGCTTGGCCGTTCCGATGTCCATGCCCCGGTACACGGCCATCGAGTCGACCGAGACGAGCTCGACCGGGAGCGGCAACGGAGCCGGGCCGGTCAGCTCGAACCGGTCCGACCCGGCCGCCGATGCGGCCACCGATGCGGCCACCGACCCGGCCGCCGATGCGGCCACCGATGCGGCCACATCGCGTGCCACCGCCGACTTCCCCGATGCCGTTGCGCCGACCAGGGCCACCACCGGCGGGCCGGAAGCCATGGCGGACGAAGCGACGGGCACCGTCAGCGCTGCCCGCGGATCACCCGGAGGCGACCGGGATGCGCACCCGATACGACGGCCGTGCCGTCACGTCGAGCAGCCGGCCCGTGAGGTGGTGGCGGCCGGCGCCGGTCACCTCGACGTCGGCGAACGAACCACTGCTCACCGGGCACCCCTCGACGGGGTCGAAGTGGACGAGCTTGTTCTGGCCGGTCCGGCCCGTGACCAGTGTGGGATCCCGTCTCGAAGGTCCCTCCACGACCACCTCCTCGACCCGTCCGATCCGGTGGCGGTGGCGGGCCAGCGCCGATCGCTCGACCACCACCCGGAGTCGCCCGAAGCGCTCCGCCACCACCTCGGGTGGCACGAACAGGTCCTCCATGGACGCCGCCCTCGTTCCGGGTCGGGGGGAGAAGATGAAGGTGTAGGCACTGTCGTACGCCGCCTCGGCCGCCACTTCGAGCGTGCGCTCGAAGTCGTCCTCGGACTCGCCGGGGAACCCGACGATGAGGTCGGTGGTCACGGCCAGGTCCGGGATGGCCGCACGGGCTTCGCCCAGTCGGGCCAGGTACCGTGCCGCGGTGTAGCCGCGGCGCATGGCGGCGAGGACCGGCGTCGGAGCCCGACTGCAACGGGAGATGGAGATGGTTGCAGACCTCGGCCGTCTCGGCCATGGCCGCGATCGTCTCGGGCCGGAGGTCCTTCGGATGGGGGCTGGTGAACCGCACCCGGCGGATGCCCTCCACCGCTCCGACCGATCGCAGCAGTTCGGCGAACAGAGGGCGGCGACGGGTCAGGTCCCGCCCGTAGGAGTTCACGTTCTGGCCGAGCAGCGTCACCTCGGTGACACCCCGCCGGGCCAGGGCACGCACCTCGGCCACCAGGTCGTCCTGCTGACGCGAGACCTCGCCACCGCGGACCGACGGGACGATGCAGAACGCACAGGAATTGTCGCAGCCGGTCTGGATGGTCACCCACGCCGCATAGGGAAGGTCCCTCACCGCGGCCAGGGCGGCCACCTGTTGATCGCCGGCCGTCGGATCGGCGGTCGGCGGCGGCTCGTCGAGGATCTCGACCACCGGGCCCGATGACGCAGCCTGCCGGAGCAGTGCCGGCGCCCGGGTGAGGTTGTGGGTCCCGAACACGACATCGACGTGGGCGGCCCGCTCCCGGATCCGCTCTTTGTCCATCTGGGCGAGACACCCCCCCACCGCGATCTGCATGTCGGGCCGGCTCTCCCGCAACGTCTTCAGATTGCCGAGGTGGCCGTAGAACTTGTTGTCGGCGTTCTCGCGGATGCAACAGGTGTTGAACACCACCACGTCGGCCGACTCGAGGTCCGGGGCCGCCACCAGGCCGTCTGCGATCAGAGCCCCGGCCAGCCGCTCCGAGTCGTGATCGTTCATCTGACACCCGAAGGTGCGGATGTGGAACGTCCGGGGCTCCGGCGACGGCCGAGCGGTTCGCAGGTCGGGGTCGACGCCGGGGGCGGGGGGCGGCTCGTTCACCGGGCCCAGGATACGACCCTGCCGGCACCGGGTCGGCACCGGGCCCGGCCACCGATCGGCACCGGGCCGGGGCTGGTGGTCGAACTTCCCGGGGGGACCCCGAAGGCTCCATGGCCCCGCCTACGGGTGCGATGCCTCCACCACGGTATGGATCCCTCCCCGTACCAGCCAGTCCGTCGTCACCGTCATCCGGCGGGGTGCGATGGCCGCCACCAGGTCGTCGAGGATTCGGTTGGTCATGTCCTCGTGGAAGCCACCCTCGTTGCGGTAGCTCCACAGGTACAGCTTGAGCGACTTGAGCTCCACCAGCGACCGGTCGGGCACGTAGGACACGATGACGGTGGCGAAGTCGGGTTGGCCGGTCAGGGGACAGAGGCAGGTGAACTCGGGACATTCGCAGCGGACTTCGTAGTCGCGCCCGGGGTGCGAGTTGGCCACGGCAAGAAGCTCTCTGGTCGGTTCGCTGGGCATGGGCGTCGGCCGTGAGGGCGTGGGCCGTCAGCCGGCGTTGAAGTCGTAGACGTCGGCCGGGCCACCACGGTCGATGACCAAACCGTGCATGTCGGGATGCAGTACCAGGACCTGCCCGGCGATGCCCGCGGCGGCCAGCGCTCCCTGTGCGGCGGCCTGCACGTTGTGCGCCTCCGACTGCTTGCAGATGCCGAGGAGGGAGGGGCCGGCGCCCGACCAGCAGACGGCGAGCGCACCGCCCTCGGCCATCCCGGCCAGCAGCTTCGGAGCGGCGGGAAAGAGCGGGCTGCGGTAGTCCTGATGCAGGCGGTCCTCGGTGGCCTCGCTGATCAGGACGCGGCTGTCGGCCAGCCCGGCGATCAACAGGGCCATCCGCGAGAGATTGAAGGCGGCACTCTCGCGCGAGACCTCGGTGGGCAACGCCTGGCGGGCCCGCGACGTGGACAGGCTCACGTCGGGCACGATGACCACGAAGGCCAGGCTCACGTCCAGGGGCAGCCGGACCGCTTGGACCCCGCCCTTGACCCGTGCCGCCGCCACCAGGCCCCCGACCATCGACGCAGCGGCGTTGTCGGGATGACCGTCCATGCGGGCGGCCACGCCCAGGGGATCTTCGGCGCCGGCGGCGGCGGCGGCGGCGATGGCCAGCGCGGCAGAGGAACCGAGACCCCTGGCCACCGGTATCTGGGACCGCACGGTGATGGAGAGGCGTTCGGTTCCGGCCACCTCGATGGCCACCCGGGCGGCGAGGTGGGACGGATCGTCGGACAGGCCCGCTCCTTCGCCCTCGGACCGGACGTTGAGCCGGGGGGCCGGTTCCACCTCGACCTCCACGTAGAGGTCGAGCGCGATGGCCAGGGTGTCGAAGCCGGGGCCGAGGTTGGCAGCCGACGCTGGAGCTCGTGCGCGCACACCGACACGGTACTCGTCGTGGGTTGCCACGGGCGGAACCGGGGTGGCCACCCGCCCGTCCGCCCGCCGGCCCCGGGAGGACCGGTCAGCCGTGGACCAGGCGCCACCACCACGAAGGCTCGGGCAGGGTACGGGTGATCGTGAGAGGAACGGACTCGATCTGCCGGCCCAGGGCGTAGAGCGCGTCACCGGCCTGATGGCCGGCCACGACTCCCGGCGGAACGACGCCGAACTTCACGACCGAGGCGACCTTCTGCCCCGGCCACCCGAGCAGCCAAGCACTCTGCGAGGCGATCGCCCCCACCCGGTGGGACGTGCCGTTCCAGTCAGCGGTGGCCGACATGAGCAGCTGGCCGCGGGCGACCACCGGCACCTGGACCACGGCCGCCTTGGAGGCATCGAGGAGCGTCTCGACGATGGGCCCGGCGTAGCGGAGCGGGTACATGATCTCGAGATCGCTCGGTCGGAACGGTGGTCGTGGTGGTCGAGGTGACGCCGGCGGGTGGGCCGAGCGTGCCCCGGCTGCGGCGGCCGCCGCCGGGCTCGGCTTGGGCGCCACCGGGGCGGGGACGTGCTGGCCCAGCGCCGAGGCGAGCACCAGGACCGACCTCCCTCCGATGACCCGGTACGCGGCGAGCACCATGCACCCGCCGGCCTGGGAGGTATAGCCGGACTTCACCCCGACCACCCCGTTGCTCCCGATCTCGGTCACGATGTTGTGAACGGTGCCCACCAGCGGAAGGCTCACGGTGGACAGGCTCACCACGTGGGCGAACGCCGGGATGTTCATCCCCGCGGCGGCGATGCGCAACGTGTCGGCCGCCGTCGAGACGGACTGCGGGTCGTAGCCGCTGGCGTCGGCGTAGTGGGTGTGGACGGCGCCGAGGGACGCGGCCAGCGCGTTCATCTTGGCCACGAAGGCGGGCACGCTCCCTGCATCCCACATGGCCAGGCTGTAGGCGATGTCATTGGCCGACTGGTTCATCAGCGCCTCGAGCATCTGGAACTCGGTCAGTTTCTCGCCCAGCTGGATGGGGATGTTCGACTCGTCGTTGTCGATGTCGTAGTCGTACTCGGCCACGTCGGCCTGGGTGACGGTGATCTCGGGCCCGACCGCACCCGGGGCCAGCGGATGGTCGCGGAGGATCACGACGGCGTTGGCCATCTTGGTCAGCGATGCGATGGGGACCGACACCTCGGGTCCCGACTGCGCCGCGTACCCGAGCGTCGGGGATCGACACCGCGCCCTGTCCGACCGTCGGCCACGGGAGGGCGGGGGCCACTCCGGGCACCGTGAGGGACGCGGGCAGGGACGACACCAACCTCGGACTGGCCAGCGGCCGATTGATCCGCTGGGCGGCGACCAACCCGCCGAGCGCCAGGATCACGCCCACGGCCGAGGATCAGCCACGGCCAGAGGCGATGGCGGCGGCGGGTCCGGTGGCTCCGGGAGTGGGGCCTGACACGTCCGGGGGTGGCGCCGATCCCGGGCGGAGTGGCTCCCACCGGTTCGGTGACGACGGGGTCGGCCAACGGGTTGCCGACCAGCGGGTTGCCGGCCAACGGTTCGGTGGCCAACGGTTCGGAGGCGGTGATGTCCACGGCATCCGCGTTGAGCAGAGGCGTGGCCGCCGACGTGGCAACCGGTTCGCCGGCAGCCTCCGGCCCCGGGCGCGTCACAGCCGTTCCGGACGCCGCCGGAGCCGACAACACCACATCGGGCCCGTCGCCCTTGCTCAGCGGGCGTCCAATTCCTCGGGCGTCATGAGCACGGCGCGCGCCTTGGAACCCTCCGAGGGCCCGACCACACCCCGGCGCTCCATCAGGTCCATCAGCCGGCCCGCCCGGGCGAACCCGACCCGCAGTTTGCGTTGCAGCATGGATGTGGAGCCCAACTGGGACCGCACGACGAGCTCCATGGCCTGGTCGAGGAGGTCATCGTCCCCGTCCTCACCGTCGGACCTCGACCCCCCCAAGCCGACCACCTCTTCGATGCCGGCGACCACCTCCATGGGCCGCTGGCGCTTCCAGTGGGCGGTCACGGCCCGGACCTCCTCCTCGCTCACCCAGGGGCCCTGCAGGCGCTGCGGGTTCGAGGACGACGCCGACAACAACAACATGTCACCCTTCCCGATCAGGCGCTCGGCCCCGCCCTGGTCGAGGATCACCCGGCTGTCCGCCTGGGTGGAGACAGAGAAGGCCATCCGCGACGGGATGTTGGCCTTGATCACGCCGGTGATCACGTCCACCGAGGGCCGCTGGGTGGCCAGCACGAGATGGATGCCGACCGCCCGGGCCATCTGGGCGATGCGGCAGACCGACTCCTCGACATCGCGGGCCGCCACCATCATGAGGTCGTTCAGCTCGTCCACGACGATCAGGATGAAAGGCAGTCGTTGGTAGCGGGCCTCCACCCCGACCTCGTCCTCTTCGGCCTCCTCCTCCCCGGTGCCCCGCATCCGGAGCTGGTACGCCTCCTCGTAGTCGGCCAGGTCGCCGCTGTCGTATCCCGCGTTGTAGCCGGTGATGTCGCGCATCCCCACCTCGGCGAGCAGGTCGTAGCGGCGCTCCATCTCGGTCACCGCCCAGCTCAGCGCGTTGGCCGCCTTCTTCGGATCCACCACCACCTGGGTCAACAGGTGGGGAAGGTCGTTGTACTGACCGAGCTCGACCCGTTTCGGGTCGACCAGGATGAGGCGGACCTGGTCGGGGGTGGCCCGGGTCAGGATCGAGGTCAGCACCGAGTTGATGCACGAGGACTTGCCGGAGCCCGTGGCCCCCGACACCAGCACGTGGGGCATCTCGGCCAGGTTGACCATCACCGCCCGGCCGGCGATGTCGCGCCCGAGTGCCACCTCGAGGGGGTGGGAGGCCTTGGATGCCTCCGGTGAGGCCAGGATGTCCCCCAGTGCGACCAGCTCACGTCGGCGGTTCGGCACCTCCACCCCGATGGCCGACTTGCCCGGGATGGGAGCCAGAATGCGGACGTCGGGCGAGGCCATGGCATAGGCGATGTCCTTCGACAACGACGTCACCCGGGCCACCTTCACCCCCGCACCGAGTTCCAGCTCGTAGCGGGTGACCGTGGGCCCCACCGTGCGGCCGACCAGCCGGGTGTCGACACCGTGGGCGGAGAGGGCGGCGACCAGGGCCGCCCCTCCGGCGTCGACCTCCCGCTCGTCGACGGTGTGGGGCTTTGCGTGCTTCAGCAGGGTGTCGGGAGGGAGGCGCCAGTCACCGACGGTCGGTCCCAGCTTCATCTCCAGCTGGGAGCCCTTGACCGGCCGGGCAGGTGCGGGGACCAGGGTCGCCTCGGAAGGATCCGGGTCGGCGACGATGGGGTCGACCTCGTCGGTCCCGTCGATCTCGTCGACCTCGTCGGTCTCGTCACCCACCGGGTCGGCGATCACCTCGGCCGTCTCCGGCCCCCGCCTTGACGGCGCGGCCGAAGGGATCGGTCGGGTTGACGTCGTCGAGGTTGTCCTCGTGGTCATCGGCCGGTCCCCCGCCGGCCACGGCGATGCCCCAGCGGGCGGCCCGCATGACCCCACGGGCGGCCGAGCTGACGGAGACGCCGGTGAAGACGACCATGGCCACCACCAGCACGGCCACCAGCACGGTGACGGCGCCGAACCCCCCGAGCCCGTCCCGGAGCGGGTTGCCGACCAGGGCGCCCACCCAACCGCCGGCCGACGAGAGCTGCGCCGTCGAGTCCCGGAGCGCAGGTGAGCCGCCGGCCAGCGCGGCCAGTCCGGCCGCGGCCAGGAGGGTGAGGGTCGCCCCGATCACGGCGCGGGCGGGTTCGGGTGCGGCACGAACCCCCTCTTCGTCGCGGCGGCCGATGAGCAGGAGCAGGCCGACGCCGACCGCGACGGCAGGAACCAGGAACCGGCCCCATCCGAACAGGTCGCCGACCGCGAGCCGGGCATAGCGGCCGGCCGGGTCGAGGGAGTCGGCATAGAAGGCCAGGCCGGCCAGCACGCCCACGGTGACCAGCACCACCCCCCACAGGTCGGTGGCGTGGCCGGCGATGACCGCCCACATGGAAGCGGCCAGACCTGTGCGTTCATGGGCGCCGCGGCCCCGGCGGGGACCGGTCCCGCCCCTCCCCCGGTGTGCGCCCGCCTTCCGGGTCGACGCCGAGGACCGAGGGCGCGATCGGGCCTTCGAGGCGGGTCCACCCTTCGGGCGCGAAGACCCGGACCGGCCCGCCGGTCGCTTGGTAGCCGTCGTCACAGTGCGTAACAGGGTACTCCCGCAGCGTCCGCTTTTCGGGGACACCCGCCCGGTGGCCGCCGCGCCGGCCTTCAGACCGTGACGATCACCGGCACGATCATCGGCCGCTGGCGGGTGCGGTCTCCGACCAGGCGCCCGAGCGCCTTGCGAGCCACCCGGTTGAGGTTCTCGTGGTCGTTGCTCCCGGCCGAGAGCGCCTGCTCGAGCGCCTTGGCCACCTGCTCACGGGCCTCGTCGAGGAGGGCCTCGGTATCGTGGTCGTAGGCCCAGCCGCGGGTCACGATCTGGGGTGTGCCCACCACCTCGCCCCGTTTGAGGTCGACCGTGGCCACCGCCATGACCACCCCCTCCTCGGCCAGGACCAGCCGGTCCCGGAGCACGCCGTGGCCGATGTCCCCGACCGAGCTGCCGTCGACGAAGAGATACCCACCGGGGACGGTTCCGTCGCGTCGCAGCCCGGAGGCGTCGAGCTTCACCGCATCGCCGTCCTCGCACAGGATGACCCGGTCGCCGGCGATTCCCATCGATGCGGCCAACCGCACGTGATTGGCCATGTGCCGGTACTCGCCGTGCACGGGAATGAAGAACTCGGGCCTGGTCACCGACATCAGCATGGCCAGTTCGCCCTGGCGTGCGTGCCCGCTCACGTGGACGGAGTCCACGCCGGAGTGGATGACCTCCACCCCCCGTCGGTGGAGGCTGTCGATGACCCTTCCCACCGACCACTCGTTTCCGGGGATGGGGTGGGCACTGATCACCACCACGTCGTCCTCGCGCAGCCGGAAGAACCGGTTCTCACCGGCGGCCAGGCGTGACAACGCCGACATCGGCTCGCCCTGGGAGCCGGTGGAGATCACACACACCTGACCGGGATCGAGATCGTCGATGTCCTCCACGTCGACGAGGGCCCGGTCCGGGATGTGCAACAGGTCGAGGCTGCGGGCCAGGGCCACGTTCTTCTGCATGGAGCGCCCGAGGGTGGCGACCGACCTTCCGCCGGCGATGGCCGCGTCGGCCACCTGCTGGACCCGGTGGATGTGGCTGGCGAAGCAGGTCACGATGAAGCGCCGGTCGGGACGGGCCAGGAAGACCTTCCGCAACGTCGCCCCCACCGTCGACTCCGACGGTGTGAACCCGGGCTCCTCGGCATTGGTCGAGTCGGCCAGGAGCAGCCGGATCCCCGGGTCCGAGGCCAGGGCACCCATCCGGGCCAGGTCGGTCCGTCGATCGTCGACGGGGTGCAGGTCGATCTTGAAATCGCCGGAGTGGAGGATGACGCCCTGTGGGGTGTGGAACGCGGTGGCGAACGCGTGCGGGACCGAATGGGTCACCGGTATGAATTCGACATCGCAGGGACCGATCCTCCGGCGCTCACCGTCCTTCACGGGGATGAACCGGGCCCGATCGGCCATGCCGGCCTCGTCCACCCGGTTGCGGGCCAGGGCCAGGGTGAGCTCGGAGCCGTAGACGGGTATCGGGAAGTCACGGAGCAGGTAGGCCAGGCCGCCCGTGTGGTCCTCGTGCCCGTGGGTGAGGATGACGGCTTCGACCCGGTCGGCGTTCTCACGGAGGTAGGTGAAGTCCGGGAGCACCAGGTCGACGCCGGGCATGTCCGGGTCCGGGAACATGATGCCCACGTCGAGAACGAGGATCCTCCCTTCGACCTCGATGCAGGCGCAGTTCCTCCCGATCTCGCCCAGGCCGCCGAGGAACACCACCCGCACCGCGTCCGGGCCGGGGCGGCCCACCTCCCGCGCCGCGCGCTTGCCCGGCTCCTTTGGGGTCGCCTTGGCCCGGCCCGGCTGTTGCCCGGAAGCACCCTTGGCTCCGGGAGCCGCGTCCCGGCCCGATGACCGCTTGCCCCGGTTGCCGGACGCGTCCTTGGCCCGCTCGCCGGACGCAGCTTTGGCGGCGCCGCTCTTCGGACTCGCGCCGCCGGAGCGCCGCCGGGTCCGCTCGGAGTCAGGCAACCGACTGGTGCGCCGGATTGAGCCGGCTCACCCTGGAGACGACGTCACGGGCCCGGTCGTCGAGCGCGGCGGGCGCCGGGGGATGGGGAAGCCGGCACTGGCCGACGGCCAGCCCGAGCACCCTGCACGCCGCCTTGGCCGGTACGGGATTGGGAAACTCCTCGGTGGACTCGAACTGATACGACTCGGCCAGCTGCTGGTTGACGGTCATGGCCCGCTCCACCTCGCCGGACCGGTAGCTGCGGATCATCTCGGCGAACTGGGGCCCGGCCCAGTGGGAGGCGACACTGATGATGCCGGCACCTCCGATCGACAGGAACGGCAAGGTGAGCGAGTCGTCCCCGCAGTACACGTCGAACCCGTCCGGGGCCTCGGCCACCACGATGGCGGCGGCGGCGGCATCCCCGGTGGCATCCTTGACCCCGACGATGTTGGGCACCTCACGGGCCAGCTCGATGGTGAGCGCGGCACCGATCCGGCGGCCCGAACGGACGGGGATGTCGTAGAGGACCACGGGAAGATCGGTGGCCCCGGCGATGGCCCGGAAGTGGGCCGAGAGACCGGCCGGTGACGGGCGGTTGTAGTACGGCGTCACGGCCAGGACGGCGTGGACCCCGACCGCCTCGGCCTCTTTCGTCAGCATCACCGAATGGGCGGTGTCGTTGGTGCCCGTCGAAGCGATGACCGGCACGTCCACGGCCTCGACGACGGCCCGGAAGAGATCGATCCGCTCCGCATCGGTGAGGACCGGGCCCTCGCCGGTGGTCCCGGCCACCACCAGGCCCTCGCTGCCGGTGCCGGCCAGGTGGCGGGCCAGCGCCCGCGCTCCCTCCAGATCCAGCATTCCGTCACCGTCGAACGGTGTGACCATGGCGGTGATCACCGACCCGAAGCGGGGCATCGCTCCTCAGCCCCTCGACCGGGGTACGGGAATCTCGAACTGCGTCACGATGTCGCAGGCTACCAGCAGCAACCGGCCCGATCGGCAGCCCGTTGATCCACCACCCCTATCGGCCGGACGGGCCCCGGTCGAGGGTGGGTGGCAGGCCGCCAAACCTCGTCCTCACCCCGGTGAGAGCGTCCTCAGGAGGCGATTCGATCCTTCGGTGGCACCGAGGCGAGCGCGTCGTACTCCTCGGTGGTGTCCACCCACGACTCGAACTCGATGACGCCCAGCTCGGTGAACTTGGTTCGGAGCCATCCGTCGGCCGCATCCAGCAGGCCCAGCTTCTTGCAGTTGGGGACGATCTTCGAGAAGAGCAGGGCCT
Organism: uncultured Acidimicrobiaceae bacterium; assembly: GCA_963745955.1. Taxonomy (GTDB): domain Bacteria; phylum Actinomycetota; class Acidimicrobiia; order Acidimicrobiales; family RAAP-2; genus Bog-756. The sequence goes on from CAVUZI010000006.1 coordinate 126,548, forward strand.
GGAATTCCCCCCGTTCCGGTGCCTGCTGCACCACCGGGACGATGGCCTTCGGGTCGACCCCCATCCGGTCCCAGACCTCCTGTTGGAGGAAGCGGTCCCGCATCCGGACCGCGGCCTCGAAGGCAAATTCCTGTCGCTCACGGAGTTCGGCCGCGTTCAACCCTTCGTAGTACTCCTGCAGGCTGAGCACGCCGAAGGCGACATGGCGAGCTTCGTCGGCCATCACGTAGCGCAGCAACTTCTTCAGCAGCGGGTCACCGGTCATCTGGTGCATGAACCCGAACGCGGCCAGGGCCAGTCCCTCGACCATGATCTGCATTCCCAGGTAGGTCAGGTCCCACCGCGAGTCGGCGATGATGTCGTCAAGGAGCATCCGCAGGTGGGCGTTGACCGGGTAGTGGCCGGAGAGCTTCTCGTCCAGGTACTTGCCGAACACCTCGACATGTCTGGCCTCGTCCATCACCTGGGTGGAGGCGTAGTACTTGGCATCGATCCACGGCACCGATTCGACGATCTTGGCCGTGCAGATGAGCGCACCCTGCTCGCCGTGGAGGAACTGCGAGAGCGTCCAGTTCTGGCTCTCGACGCCGAAGGTGACCCACTCCTTGTCGCTCCACTTCTCCACCGGGGTGCCGGTCAGATCGAATCCGGCTCCGAATCCGCCGTTGGCTTCGGCGTCGTCGCGCACCAGCTTCTCCTGGTCGACCTCGATCTCCCACGGAAGGTCGGTCTCGCCGTTCCACTGGGCTCCCTTGGCCTTCTCGTAGAGCTTGTTCAGCTTCGGGCGGCGGCCCTTCTCGTAGTCCCAGGTGAAGATGGAGTCGTAGTCCGAGTGCACGACGTGACGGCCGTTGGCCTCCTCGGTACCGACCACCGACAGGATGGCCTCGAAGTCGTCGATCTCGGCCCGGCCGATGATCTCCTCGGTGCTGCTCATTTCAGTGGTCATGATGCGTCTCCCTGATCGGTGTGGCCGGAATGCCGTGGACTTGGTTCGGTCTCGAAGGGGGTGATGTCGATGGTCGGTGTCGCGCCGGATGCATGCAGCGCGCAGATCCCGGGCAGCATGAAGGTCTCCACCAGGTGGGTGGCCTGGCCGACATCGGTCAGGTCCATGCGGGCCGAAGGGGCGATGGCGTAGGACAAGACGATGCGGGTCGCCCACTCGGCCACCCGGCCGGCCTCCGCCGGGCTCATCCACCGGGCCAGGAACGGCGCCGTGAACCGCGAGGCGGTGGTCAACAGGCGGTCCGACTCGTCGAAGGCCAGATGCCCGAGCACCATCCCCGGCTCGTGCTCCACCAGGTAGGCCAGCGCCTCGTGTCCACGTATCCGGGTCGAGGCCTCGACGATGCCGCCGACCAGGGCCTCGGTGAGGTTCGCAGCCGCCCCGAGTCGGACCCCGAGCGACGAGAACAGCCGGGCCATCTCGGTGTCGACCACCGCCGCCAGCATCTCGTCCCTCCCCCCGGGGAAGACCCGGTACACGGTGGCACGCGACACGCCGGCGGCCTGGGCGATGTCGTCCACCGTCGTCTTCGCCGTGCCGTGGCGGGCCAGGCAGGTCAGGGTGGCGTCGATGATCCGGATGCGGTGCCGCGAGGAGTTGCCCGAGGTCGGATCGGCCGATCGGCCGTCGGCTGGGCCGTGAGCCGAGCGGGACAGTCGGGGCCGAGCTCGTCCTCCATCACGCGTAGCGATGTCTCCCCGGCCGGCACGGATGAAACGTTAGGTCGGATTTTGTCTCATTGTCAACGGATCGACCCGGCGCCCGCGTCGCCCCCGGCGCCCGCGTCGGCGCCCCGGACGTCGGCGGCGGCGTCGCTCCCGGCGGAACCCGGCCCCCGACCGGGCCCGGGGCCGGGTTCGGGCGCCACCACGCCGGCCAGCAGCTCGGACCTGACCAGCCGGGCCACCTGCACCGGGTCGTCGAGGTCCCACCGGCCGGGTGAGGACATGTACGAGAGCACCATGCGGGCAAGGAAGTCGGCCGACTCCTTGAGGTCGACCCCTTCGGCCACTCCACGCTGTTCGAGAAAGGGGACGAGGAAGTCGGCGATCCCCCGCCGTATCCGATTGCTCTCGAAGGTCAGCGCGGGCAGGAGCTTCTCCGGCTCGGTCTGCATGACCCGCTGCAGCACCTCGTGGTCGACGATGGACCGGTGGGCGAACATGATCCCGCGCTCCATCACCTCCTCGAGGCTCTCGGCACCGTGCACCCGCTCGTACAGGCGGGCGAAGAACTCGAGCGTCGCCCAGGCCACGACGGCATCGATGAGCTCGTCCCGACCACCGGGAAAGGTGCGGTAGACGGTGGCCCGGGACACTTTCGCCTCTTTCGCCGCATCCTCGATGGTCGTCTTGGCCAACCCCCACCTGGCCACACAGGCGTAGGTCGCCTCGAGGATCCTCTGGCGAGTGTCGTCCATCGACGGGGACCGGCCCCTCAGAGACCGAGCAGGGATTCGATGCCGATGGTCACGCCGGGCCGGTCGGCCACCGACCGGACCGCCAGCACCACCCCGTCCATGAACGAGGCCCGGTCGTAGGAGTCGTGGCGGATGGTCAGGCTCTGCCCGACGGCTCCGAAGATCACCTCTTGATGGGCCACCAACCCCGGCAGTCTGACCGAGTGGATGCGCACACCGCCGGGACCGGCACCGCCACGGGCACCGTCCAGTACCAGGGTGACCGTGTGGTCGGGGGGGAATGCACCCGAGCCCGCCGATGACCGGGCAGCAGCCATCCGCTCGGCGGTCTGTCGGGCCGTGCCGGACGGCGAATCGAGCTTCGCCGCCTGATGGAGCTCGATGATCTCCGCGCCCTCGAACCAGGGAGCGGCCAGTTCGGCGAACCGCATCATGAGCACGGCACCGATGGCGAAGTTGGCGGCGACGATGCAGTTGGGGGACCCCGCGTCAGGGCCGGCGAAGCGCAGGCGGAGATCGGCGAGGTCCTCCTCGGAAAACCCGGTCGTGCCCACCACCACGTGCATGCCCTCGGCCGCGCAGGTGGCCAGTGTGGTCCGAGCCACGTCGATCCGGGTGAAATCGACCACCACCTGGGCGCCGGCCGCCTTCAGCTCCCCGAGCTCCCCGGACACGCGCACCCCACCGGTTCCGGGTCCGACCAGCGCGTCCAGATCGGCACCGGCATGGGCGGGGTCCACGGCGGCGACGAGGTCGAGATCGGGGGCACCGGCGACGGCGCGGCAGACCTCACGACCCATCTTCCCCCCGGCACCGACCACACCCACCCGCATGCGGGCCACCCTACCGTCTGCCGGGCGCGGGTCCCGGCATGGCCGCGGTATCTCAGCCGAGGCGAAGTGAGCTGGCGTCGAAGTCGCTCCCGTCGAACGGCCCGACCACCGTGAGGGTTCTCGGTGCCGCCACCAGCTCCTTGGCCGCGGCGTGGATCTCCTCGAGCGTCAGGGCCTCCACCCGGGCCAGCACCTCGTCGATCGACAGGATCTCCCCGTGCAGGAGCAGGCTGGCGCCGATCCGGCTCATCCGGGCACCGGAGTCCTCACAGGCCAGCAGTGTCTCGGCCCGCAGGTTCCCCTTGGCGATGGCCAGCTCCCGCTCGCTGATGCCGTCGGTACCCAGCAGGGCCAATTCGGACGACACGATGTCCAGCACCTCGGGCACGTGTTCCGGCGCCGTCCCCATCCCCACGCTGAGCGTGCCGGCATCGTGATAGGCCACCCGCTCCGACCACACCGAGTAGGCCAGGCCGCGACGCTCCCGGATCTCCTGGAACAACCGGCTCGAGAGACCTCCGCCCAGCACGTGGTTGAGCACGGCCAGCGCGTACCGACGCGGATCGGTGCGGTTGACGGAGCGGGAGGCGAGGACCAGGTGGGCCTGCTCCGTCGTCCGTCGGACGACCCGCAGGGGCTCGACCTCGTCGCCGGGCGGCTGGCGTACCGGGGTGGCGCCTCCGGCCCGGCCGGCGAACCTGGCTTCCAGGCCCTCGGCCACCGCTCGATGATCGAGATCGCCGGCCACCGCCACCACGATGTTGCCCGGTCGGTAGTGCAGCGCGAAGAACTCGCGGATCCGCTCGACGGTCATGGCCTCCACCGAGTCGTGGCTGCCGAGCACCTCGCGCCCCAGGGGATGGCCGGGGAACAGCGCAGCGGAGCTCTGCTCGGCAGCCTCGTCAGAGGGCTCGTCGGCGTGCATGAGGATCTCGTCGAGGATGACCAGGCGCTCGGCGTCGAGATCGGCCGGCCGCAGTGCGGGGCGCCACATGATGTCGGAGAGGATGTCCAATCCCAGCGGCAGATGCTCGGCCAGCAGCCGGATGTAGAAGGACGTGTACTCCTTGGTGGTGAACGCGTTGAAGTCCCCGCCCACCTCGTCAACCGCTTCGGCGATGGCCGAGGGAGACCGCTCCGCTGTGCCCTTGAAGAGGAGATGCTCCAGGAAATGGGAGGCCCCGGCCTCCCCGCTTCCCTCGTCCCGGGAGCCGGTGCCCACCCAGAAGCCGATGCACACCGACCGGGCGTCGTCCATCCGTTCGGTGACCAGGGACAGGCCTGACGGCAACGTTTCCGTACGGATCATCGGCACCAACCGGATGGAACCGCCATCACCGGGGCCTGCTCCTCATGGCGACGATCCCGGCACGGTGAGGAGCTCTTGCCACCCACCGCGCCGCGATGCGCTCTCAACGCCGGCGGCGACCACCCCGGCCGCTTCCGCCACCCCCGCCGGGACGGTCGGACGACTCGACAACGGCCGGTCCGAGGTCGCCGAACTCCTGCACGAGCTCGACCTCGAACGCCTCCTCGAACGAGGCGGCGCCGGTCGGAACCGCTCGGGATTCTGCCGGACGGCGGCCGCGATCGGAGCGGCCACCCGGATCCGAGTGGTCGCCTCGCGGTGGGCGGCTGCGGCCGCCGCTGTCACTCCGCTCGCCGCGGTCGCCCGACCCCGACGGCTTGTCGGCCGGCGGCTCACCGGCCAGCGAGAGGGACACCTTGCCCTGAGGATCGATGTCGTCCACCGTGACCTCGACCGGCTGCCCCAGCTCGAGCACGTCCTCGACCCGCTCCACCCGCTTCCCCTGGCCGATCTTGGAGATGTGGAGCAGCCCGTCGCGACCGGGAAGGATGTTGACGAAGGCGCCGAACTTGGTGATGTTGACCACCTTGCCCGGGTACGTGGCGCCGACCTCGGCCAACGGTGGGTCGAGGATGGTCTCGATGCGCCGCCTGGCCTCGGTCACCGCGGTCCCGTCCTTGGCCCCGATGGTCACCGTACCCACCATGCCGTCGTCATCGACGGCGATGTCGGCACCGGTCTCCTGCTGGAGCGAGTTGATCACCTTGCCCTTGGGCCCGATGACCTCACCGATCTTGTCCATGGGGATCTCGAACGAGACGATCTTCGGCGCCGACTCGGCCACCTCGTCGCGCGGCTCGGCAATGGCGGCCGCCATGACGTCGAGGATGGCGAGGCGTGCCTCCTTGGCCTGGAGCAGCGCCTTGGTCAACACGTCGAGGGGCAGGCCGTCGATCTTCGTGTCCAGTTGCAGGGCGGTGACCACGTCCTTGGTTCCGGCCACCTTGAAGTCCATATCGCCGAACGCGTCCTCGGCGCCCAGGATGTCGGTCAGGGTGACATAGGCCCCCTCGTCATAGACGAGGCCCATGGCGATGCCGGCCACCGGCGCCTTGAGAGGAACGCCGGCCGCCATCATCGACAGGGTCGATCCGCACACCGAGGCCATCGACGTGGAGCCGTTGGAGGCCAGCACGTCCGACACCAGCCGGAGCGTGTAGGGGAAGTCCTCCTCGTAGGGGACCACCGGCAGAAGGGCCCGTTCGGCCAGCAGCCCGTGCCCGATCTCACGGCGCTTTGGACCGCGCATGAACCCGGTCTCACCGGTGGAGAACGGGGGGAAGTTGTAGTGGTGCATGTAACGCTTGTGCTCGTCCGGGGTGATGGTGTCGAGCAGCTGGTTCATCCTGGGCATGCCCAGCGTGGTGACGTTGAGGACCTGGGTCTCGCCGCGCTGGAAGAGTGCCGAGCCGTGGGCCGTCGGGAACAGGTCGACCTCGGCGGAGAGGGGACGGATCTCGGATGTGGTCCGGCCGTCGATCCGTAGCCCCTCCTCCACGATGCGCTTGCGGACCAGCTTCTTGGTCAGGCCCCGCACGGCAGCTTTCAGCTCACCGGCCCGCTCGGGTAACTCGGCGACCAGGCTCTCGATGATGAACGTGGAGGCAGCGTCGAGCGCGGCGTTGCGCTCGGCCTTGGCCACGATCTTGTTGGCCTCGGCGATGGCGTCGCTCCCAACCGCCTGGACCCGCTCGAAGACGTCGTCCTCGTAGTCGGCGAAGGTGGAGTACGGGATGATCTCGACGGGACCGCGGGCGGCCACGTAGGCCTCCACCATCTGGCGTTGGAGCACGATCGACTCGCGGATCCACGTCTTGGCGGCCTCGAGTCCGTCGGCCAGCACCTCCTCGGTGACCTGGGGCGCTCCCTCCTCGTAGTACTGGAAGGACCGCTCGGAGCCACCGGCCTCGACCATCATGATGGCGATCTCGGCGTTGGCGGCGTCGGACAGGGCCCGACCGGCCACCACCAGCTCGAAGGTCGAATCGTCACCCTCCTCGAAGGTGGGGTGCGGAATCCACTGGCCGTCCGTCGAGTAGGCCACCCGGACGGCGCCGATGGGGCCCTCGAAGGGGATCCCGGAGATCATCAGGGCGGCCGAGGCGGCATTGATGGCCAGTACGTCGTGCGGGTTGATCTGGTCCGCCCCGAAGATGGTCCCCACAATGTGGACCTCGTTGCGGAATCCCTTGGGGAAGGACGGACGCAGCGGGCGGTCGATCAGCCGGCAGGTGAGGATGGCCTGGTCCGACGACTTCCCCTCCCGACGGAAGAAGGAGCCGGGGATCTTGCCGGCGGCGTAGGCCCGCTCCTCGATATCCACGGTCAGCGGGAAGAAGTCGGCCCCCTCCCGTACCGACCGGGAGGCGGTGGCCGTGGCCAGCAGGACGGTGTCGCCGATGCGTGCGACGACTGCTCCGTCGGCCAACTGGGCCAGTTTTCCGGTTTCGAATGTGAGTGTTCGGTCGGTGCCGCTGATGGGCGCCGACACGGTGATGGCGTCTGACATGACGCTCCTTGGTTGCTCGGGGACTCCGCGAGCCAGTTCCCAGTTGTCGACCACCCAACCCCCCGCTTCGGTGCGGGGTGATCGGCAACTGGTGACTGACCTCGATCGGAGCCCAATCTGTGTGGAGTGTTTCCGGCCGGCCACCTCAGGTGACCGACTGCTACTGCTGCGGGCCGGCACTTTGCCGACCTGCGGTCCACCGGCTGCGAGCCGGTGGAGGAATTGCGACCGCCCGGCCGAAGCCGGGCGGAGCGAATGGTGACCGCCTAGCGGCGGAGGCCGAGTCGGCCGATGATGTCGCGGTACCGCTCGACGTCGTTGTTGCGCACGTAGTCCAGGAGCCGGCGGCGTCTGCCGATCAGCTTCAGGAGGCCACGGCGGGTGTGGTGGTCGCCCTTGTGCACCTTGAGGTGCTCGGTCAGGTGGACGATGCGCTCGCTCAATATGGCGATCTGCACTTCGGGTGACCCGGTGTCCGTCTCGTGGAGACGGTATTCGGAGATGGTGGACTGCTTGTCTGGCATGCGGGGATTCGACCTCTACGGTGCTCGATGCTGACCGACGGACGGAACACGACGGCGGGTCAATGGTAGCAGCAACGCTGCTCCGGAGACGGCACCGGGCCGAACCCCCTGGCCGGGGGCCGAACCCCCTGGCCGGGGACCGGACGCGGGACCGCCCGAGCCCGGCCCCGAGGGCCGGATCCGGGCGGATCCACTGTTGGAACGTGCGCCGGGCCGAGGCCCGACACTGCTACCTGTCGCCTACTTGTTGGGCTGGGGTGTGACCCGGAGGTAGGGCTTGACGGCCTTGAAGCCCTTCGGGAACCTCTCCTTGGCCTCCTCGTCGGAGACCGCCGGAACGATGATCACGTCCTCCCCGTCCTTCCAGTTCACCGGGGTGGCCACCTTGTAGTCGTTGGTCAGCTGCAATGAGTCGAGGACCCGCAGGATCTCGCTCACGTTGCGACCCGTCGACGCCGGGTAGGTCAGGGTCAGCTTCACCTTCTTGTCGGGGCCGATGATGAAGACCGACCGCACCGTCAGGGTGTCGTTGGCGTTGGGGTGGATCATGTCGTACAGATCGGCGACCTTGCGGTCCTCGTCACCGATGAGGGGGAAGTTGAGGGCCTGCCCCTGGGTCTCCTCGATGTCGCCGGCCCACTTCCCGTGCGAAGTCACGTCGTCGACCGAGAGACCGATCAACTTGGTGTCCCGCTTGTCGAACTCGGCCTTCGCCTTCGAGAAGGCGCCCAGCTCGGTCGTGCACACCGGGGTGAAGTCCTTCGGATGGGAGAACAGGACCCCCCAGCTGTCCCCGAGGTACTCGTGGAAGTTGATGGTGCCTTCGGTGGTCTCCGCAGTGAAGTCGGGGGCTACGTCGCCCAAACGAATTGCCATGTGTCGCTCCTTTTGTGTGCGTTGCGTCGATGAGGCGAGTGGGATCCGGCGTCACCGTGATCTCTTCGCGCCGTCAGGTTAGTCGGCGCCGGCCTAATTGTCGACCGGGTTAGTCGAGTTTTGGCGCAGGGATGTCGATTCCGCCGCCGTCTGGCCCCACCCCACTGATTCCACCATGCTGTGGGCATGACGTCGAGCGTGCAGGTGATCGAGCAGGGACCCGTGACCGTCGTGGTGCTCGACAGGCCGCACCGACGCAACGCCGTGGACCCGGCCACGGCCGGCGCCCTCCTCGACGCGTTCACCACCTTCGAGGCCGACGGGTCGGCGGCGGTGGCCGTGCTGACCGGGAGCGGCGGGACGTTCTGTGCCGGTGCCGACCTCAAGGCGTTGGCCGATGGTGACCGTCACCGGGTCGCTCCCGACGGGCCGGGTCCGATGGGACCGACCCGTCTGGAGCTGTCCAAGCCGGTGATCGCCGCCGTCGAAGGATTCGCCGTCGCCGGTGGCCTGGAGCTGGCCATCTGGTGCGATCTGCGGGTGGCGGCCGCCGGATCGACCTTCGGCGTGTTCTGCCGGCGCTTCGGCGTTCCCCTCATCGACGGCGGGACGGTCCGCCTGCCGCGGCTCATCGGCCAGGGCCGAGCCCTCGATCTGATTCTGAGTGGACGCGAGGTCGGGGCCGAAGAGGCACTGGCCATGGGCTTGGTGAACAGGGTCGTGCCCGACGGGACGGCTCTGGACCATGCAGTGGAATGGGGCCGCGAACTGGCGGCACTCCCCCAGACGTGCCTCCGCAACGACCGGCGGTCGACCCTGGACCAGTGGGGCCTGTCCACCGCCGACGCCATGGTGGTCGAGACCAGGCTGGGGCTCGACAGCCTGGCCTCACCCGAGGCCGCCTCAGGCCCGGCCCGATTCGCCTCCGGCGCCGGGCGCAGCGGGTCCACGGTCGACCCCGCCGGCGACTGACGGCCGGCGATGCCCGACGTGGCCGCGTTCGATTTCGACGGCACCCTCACCGAGGGAGGCAGTGTCTTCGGGTACCTCTCCGCCCTGCGCGGGCCGGCGGTGGTGGTACCGGCCGCCCTCGCCCTCGCCCCCCGCCTCCTCCACGCCGCGGTGGCCGGGGGGACGGTCGCGGACCGGACCAAGGAGCTGCTCTTCGAACGGGTACTGGCCGGGGTGGCTCTCGAGCGCGCCGAGGCGGTCGGTACGGAATTCGTCCTCGATCACCTCGACCGGCACCTGCGCCCGGGCGTCCAACGTCGGTTCGACTGGCACCGCGGTCGCGGCGACCGGGTGGTGATCGTGTCGGCTTCGCCCGAGATCTACGTCCGGGTGGCGGGCGTTCGACTCGGTGCCGACGGGGTGGTCGCCACCCGGCTGGCTGTCAACGGAGACGGCGCATTGACCGGCCACTACGAAGGGGCGAACTGTCGCGGCGAGGAGAAGCTCCGCCGTCTCCGGCAGTGGATCGACGAATCGGGGGGGTCGGAGGGTCGCCTGTGGGCCTACGGCAACAGCCGCGGCGATCTCAGGATGCTCCGGGCCGCCGACGTCGGGGTCAACGTGGGGCGCCTCGGCCCGGTCGGTCGGCTCCGGTCGTTCCCGGGCCTCGACGGTACCGAGCCGGGGCAGCCCCCGGGCTGAGCCCCCCGACGGTGCTCACAGGTACTCCTTCTTCCTCATCCAGACCAGGACGAACCATCCCCAGATGGGAGGCAGATAGGCGGTGAAGAGACGCTGTACGAAGACCGCGGCCACTGCATCGGTCTCGCTGATCCCCGCCGCAGTGAGACCGATGATCATGCCGGCCTCGACCACCCCCATGCCTCCCGGGACCGGCGAGATCCCGCCGAGCATGGAGCCGAGGGTGAGCACGACCAACAGGGTGGCCAGGCCCAGATGGTCACCGAAGGCGTGCAGGGAGGCACCCAGGGCCAGGGCCACGAAGATCTGGGCCGCGACATTGCCCCCGAAGATCTCCACCAGGTTCCGTGGATGGGTGGCCAGGAGCTTGAGGTGGGACCACACCTCCGATGCCTTCGGGCGTACCTTCTCGGCGGCCAGGCGGCGCCAGCGCGGTATGGCCAGCACCAGGCCGGCGGCCACGCCCACCACGACCACGGCCAGCACGATGAACCAGACCAGGTGGGACTCTCCCCCGCCGGAGCTGCTGTTCGGTTCGCTGAAGTGCAGGCTTCCGATGGCCAGGGGCAGCGCGATGAGGAACAGGGCACCCTTGACGATCCAGCTGGCCGTGCTCACCAGCACCCCGGAGCTCACGGCCACGGTGCCGCTGTACCCCTCCTGCTGGAAGAACCTGACCCGGGTGGCCAGCACGGCCATCGAGCCTCCGGCCAGGGCGACGAAGGTGTCCGACAGCTCGAGGGCCAACGTCCGTCCGAAGGGAAGCGGGTTGGTCACCGAGCCCACGGTGGTGATGGCGATGGCCGGATAGGCGGCCTGGGCCAGCACGAACACCACCGCCACCCAGCCCCAGTCGGCGCCGGTGATGGTGCTCCACGACTTCGTCACGTTGATCAGGACCCCGATGAGGGCCCAGCCCCCGATGAGGGTGCCCACGACCAGCAGGAGGGTGACCCAACTCAGCCGCCGGGGCTCGATCAGTTTCGGCACCTCGACCCCGGTGGCCGTCGCGCCCTGCTCGCGCAACGAGGTGAGGGTGGCCTTCTTGCCCCGGAGGGATCTGGAGGCCGCCGGACCGAGCGCGGCGCGTTGGAGGAAGGGCAGGGCGCCCACCAGGGCGTCGGGCGGCATCGAGCGGGATGCCGAGGCCACCGCCCGCTCGGGTCCGGCCACGTCGGCCACGGCAGCCAGCACGGCCGCGGTGTCGCGATCGAGTTGCTCGACCGTGGCCACCGTCGAGGCGGACCGGAAGTCGACGAATCCCGCTTCACCGTTGTCGTCGGCCACGATGGTCCGGGTGGACAGCGCACCGTGGGCGATTCCGGCCTGCCGCAGCACCATCAGCTGGGCGAAGATCTCGTCGAGGGATGCGTCGGTGATCTCGGGCCCGTGCGCGTCCGTGTCCGACGACGGCGCGGCCGGTTCCGGGCCGGTGTTGCCGGGGCTGGTGTTGCCGGGGCCGGTGTTCCTGGCGTTCGGGTCGGTCGGCTCGGCATCGGGGTCGGTCGGCTCGGCGTTCGGGTCGGTCGGCTCGGCGGGAGGGACGAAGGGAGCGAAGGTGGAGAGCCGACCACCGGCCGGTGGCCGGGTCACCAGGAGCGCGTCGTGGGCCGGACCGGCGGGTCCGGCAACCAGCACCGCCGGCACCCGGGCGCCGGCCCGGGCCGCCATCAGGCTGAGGTACGCCTCGTGCTCGACCTGCTGCCGGCGGGTCAGAGCCAGTGTCGGTCCCGAATCGCGATAGAAGAGAAAGCGGGTCGTCTTGGCCAGCAGCTGTGCGTCGGACGCGTCACGGCCGTACACGGACACGTCGACCTCGCCGCCGTCGACGAGCGCGGTGAACCGGCCGACACCCCACTCCTGATCGGCCACGGGCACCACGGCCTCGGCGGTGATGCCGAGGTCACCGAGCAGGACGCGTACCTCGTCGGTCGAGGGGAGGCCGAGCGGCGAACCCACGATGAGATGCACGAGCGCGGTCATGCCCCATCCCAACGCCAGGCTGCCGAGGATGGCGACCGGCAGCCCCGAGCCGTTGACCACCGCGGCCAGGGCCAGCAGGCCGATGGCCGCTTCGAACGTGCGCTGCAGCCAACGGCTGAGGTAGGGCATGGCGGCAGTGGCCACCGCAGCGGTCACGGCCACCCGCGCCACGGGGAACGACAGGTTGAAATTCTGCAGGGACGCGTCGGGGGGTCGCCCTCCTGTGGGCCCCACCAACTCGGCCACGATCAAACACGCGATCCAGGACAGCACCCCGGAGAGCCCGACGTCACGGATGGCGGACCAGCGTCGCGAGACGAGGGTCATCGCCGCGATCAGCACCACGACGCCGATCGACGCCACCCACCAGATGACCGAAACGAGCCACCGGATCCCGTTCGGAGCCGAGGACATCGTGGTGGCGATGGCGTGCTCCGTGCTCGAGTTGGCTCCGACCACCAACCAGCACAGCAGGACCGAGACGGCGGCCGCACCGAGACGGAAGGCATCACTGCCCCGCCGTCGGGTCTGACCGTCGCCGACCGGTGCGAAGACGATCGAGCGCCATGGCCGGTTTCCCCTCCCGCTCGTCGCCGGGTCGCTCCGGTCCTCCGTGGCCGGCAGGGTGCTCGGAACAGGCACGGCGGGTTCGGCCGTCACCTGGGCACCCCCGCCCCGGGGTCGGCTCCCCGGGCACTGGTCGGTCGTCGGGTCATCGCGGTGTGAACACTAGGACGTGGCCCCCACCGGCTCCGGGATCCGGAACCGTCCCGGTGGGCGTGACCTACCCGGCGGCGGAGCCCAGGAAGCGTGCGTCTCCGAACGAGAAGATGCCGCCGTCGGCGGCGACCAGCCAGTAGCCCCGGCCGAGGTCGGCCGACGCCATGCCCACGACCGGCTCGGCCAGGGCGATGTTTCCGGTCGAGCCGTAGAAGGTGGCGTCGCCGAAGGAGAAGATGCCCCCGTCGGAGGCGACCTCCCAGTAGCCCGTGCCGTCGGGGGTGGCGGCCATGCCCACCACCGGCTTGTTGAGGGGGGTCCCGCCCATCGAGCCGTAGAAGGCGGCGTCGCCGAAGGAGAAGATGCCGCCGTCGGAGGCGACCTCCCAGTAGCCCTTGCCGTCGGGGGTGGCGGCCATGCCCACCACCGGCTTGTTGAGGGGGGTCCCGCCCATCGAGCCGTAGAAGGTGGCGTCGCCGAAGGAGAAGATGCCCCCGTCGGAGGCGACCTCCCAGTAGCCCTTGCCGTCGGCGGTGGCGGCCATGCCCACCACCGGCTTGTTGAGGGGGGTCCCGCCCATCGAGCCGTAGAAGCTGGCGTTTCCGTAGCTGAAGAGACCGCCGTCGGACGCCACCAGCCAGTAGCCCTTGCCGTCGGGGGTGCCGGCCGTGCCCACCACCGGCTGAGCGAGGGCGAGGCCGTTGGCGGCCCCCAGGAATCCGGCATCTCCGAAGACGGCCACGCCGCCGTTGCTGGCGGCCAGGCGGTAACCGGCCCCGCTCCGGGGTGGCCGCCATCCCCACCGCCGGTCCGCCCAGGGACGCGTCGGTGGTGAACCAGTCGGACTTGAGTCCCAGGGCGGCGGCGAAGGCGTCGCCGGTCAGCGAGACGTCGTGGTCGGAACCGACCAGCGTCATGCGCCGTGACCCGCCCTCCCCAGTCGCCGTCGCCGTCCCGGGCGGTGATGTCGACCGACACCAGGGTGCCCAAGCTGGGCCACGTGGCCTCGATGGTCGACACCGGTATCGACGCCGTCCAGGTGTGATTGGGATTGCAGGCACCCGGGACACAGACGCTGTCACCTGCGTCCGCAACCGCGGGGAAGGCGCCCGGAGCGGTGTACCCCCCCGTCGAGGCCGAGTACTGGGTGGCGGCCACGGCCCCGTCCGGGAACTCCATGACCTTGCCGGCCGTGTCGGACACGGCCAGATCGGTGAGGGCGCTCTCGTTGCGGGTTCCGCGGTAGGTCTGGCAGTCGAGATCACAGGTGTCGGCGTACCCCCCGTAGGACCCGAGGCCGGCCATCACGTACGAGCGGGCCGCCACGGCCTGGGCCTCGAGTTCCTGGAACCCCCACGGCCGGCCCTGCGGACCAGGTTGGCCGAGCGTTCCCCATCCGGCCGGAGACTCGTTGGGAACGACCCCCGAGACGTACTGCTCGAGGGGAACGATGTTGACGGTCCGGGCGGCGCCGGCCGAGTTGAAGACGGCCTCGATCGATCCCCGCACGGTCAGGTTGCCCCCTCCCTGGCACAGCTGGAGCGCCCTCGACGCCGTGGCCGGGTCGCCGAGGCCGGGGTCGGCTCCCGGGTTGGCGGTGGGATCGGACACGTCGGACCGCGTAGGGGTGGCCGGCCACGGACCGCCGCAGCCCGAAGCCCACCCAGACGTTCCAGCGACCGCCGCCGGCCGGGCTCATCTGCACCGCCCCGCCGGCTGCGACATCCAACCCGGAGACGGTGAACGGGGACCCCGAGGTCACGATCACCGCGTTGCCGTCGTTCTCGGTGAGGGCCACCCGGACCTTGGTCGCCGCCCGGGCCGCGGAGAGATTGGCCAGCGCCGTCCCCCCGTAGTAGTGGGCGACGATCGGCTGGTAGCCGGTGCCGGCCAGGGCGTACCCGAGTGCCCCCCACTGGCCCATTCCGTGTCCGTGCCCGTAGCCGTGCCCCTCGAGACGTCACCGTTGCCGCCGGATAGGCCGACGCCGGGGACGAGGGGGCGATGGCGCCCAGGGCGGCGGCGGCCACGGCCACGACCATCGACAGCGAGGCAATGGCCCAGCGGGCGCGCCGTCCGGGACGCGTTCGTACTCAGCTCATGCCGACCACTGCCTTCAGTCGACCCCTACGGCCTGGCTGAGGAACACCTGGGGCATCGACCCGTAGAACGGCGCGGTCCCGAAGGAGAAGATGCCGCCGTCGGCCGCCACCAGCCAGTAGCCGTTGCCGCGGTTGGAGGCCATCCCCACCACCGGCTGGTTGAGGGGCTGTCCGCCCATGGAGCCGTAGAACTTGGCGTCCCCGAAGGCGAAGATGCCTCCGTCGGCGGCCACGAACCAGTAACCGCCTCCTCCCGGGGTCACCGTCATGCCCACCACCGGCTGGTTGAGGGTGATGTTTCCGGTCGACCCGTAGAAGGTGGCGTCGCCGAAGGCGAAGATGCCGCCGTCGGAGGCGACCAGCCAGTACCCGTGGCCGTCGGGGGTGCTGGCCATGCCCACCACCGGTTTGTTGAGGGCGATGTTGCCGGTCGACCCGTAGAAGCCGGCGTCGCCGAAGGCGAAGAGGCCGCCGTCGGAGGCGACCAGCCAGTACCCGTGGCCGTCCGGGGTCGCGGCCATGCCCACCACCGGTTTGTTGAGGGCGATGTTGCCGGTCGACCCGTAGAAACCGGCGTCACCGAAGGCGAAGAGGCCGCCGTCGGAGGCCACCTCCCAGTAGCCCTTGCCGTCCCCGGTGGCGGCCATCCCCACGATGGGCTGGTTGAGATGCTGCCCGCCCATCGAGCCGTGGAAGGTGGCGTTGCCGAACGCGAACAGCCCGCCGTCGGAGGCGACGTTCCAGTACCCCTTGGCGTTGCCCGTCGGGGCCATCCCGACGATGGGCTTGTTGAGATGACCCGGGGCCGGCTGGCTCAGCCAGCCGTTCAGCTGCGGGTTCTGATGGAACATGGGCCAGGACCGCTCGCCCAGCGAATGCCCCTTTGATCCCGCGATCTCGTAGTGCTGGATGACGCCGGCGTTCTGGTTGTTGTAACCGGCGATGGTGATGCCGATGGTCCCGTTGGGATCGACGGTGACCATGGGCGAGTTCTGGAGCCCGATGTCGGGTCCACCCAGCGTGGCCACCACCTGCGCGCTCCGGCCGTCGTAGATGACCAGGCCGTTGGAGGTGGGGACGAGCACGTCGTTGTAGCCGGCTCCGGTGAGGTCGGCGGTGACGATGCCACCGATGATCGTGCCCGAGGTGGCCTGGGGCCATCCCGGCATGGCTGCTCCGTTGGATCCGTTGAGGGCCCACACCAACCCGCCCGAACCGGTGTCGGCGCCTTCCAGGACCTCGACGTTCCCGTCGCCCTCGATGTCACCGATCGCCGGGCTGCCGGTCGTGGTCCCGCCGAGATTGGCGCGCCACACGATGCCGCAGGAGGAGTCGGCCCCGAACAGCGTGTTGGAGTCCGACGCTCCTGGGTAGTACGACCCGGTGCCGAAGGCGATGCCCGTCTGCCCGCCGGCCAGGAAATTGCCCACCGCGGGTGACGAGTCGACGGTCTGGTCGGTGTTGTAGTCGCAGATGAGATTCCCTCCGGCCCCGATCACACGCAGGTGGCCACCGGCGGTGTAGGTCTGGCCGTAGGCCAGGCCCGGTGACGAGTCCCCGCCTTCGACGACTTCGGTCTGCCCGTTGCCGTAGAGGTCGGCCAACGCCGGCGTGGTCGAAGCCGCTGTCCGCGGTGAAGAAGGGCCACCCGGGCAGGATCGATCCGTTGCCGGCGTCGAACGCGTACTCGTCCTGGCCCAGGGACGGCGCCACCACCGAGGTCACCCCGTTGAGGTTCCCCACGGCCATCGACGCCTGCACACCGTGGAGCCCGTTGGGATCCGGGGCGTTCTGGCCCCACACCTCGGTTCCCGAACTGTCGAAGGCGTAGTAGCCCCCCACCCCGGGATTGGCCGCATTGCCGGCGCCGACGAAGACGTCGTCGGTGCCCTTGCCGTCCGGGGTCACCGACGGCGTCGAGTCGATGGGAGCACCGCCGGTGTGAGCCGGCCAGCCGCGTACCGGCGAACCGTTGTCCAGGTGGAAAGCCCAGAGGTTGCCGGAACGGTCACCGACCACCACCGACGGCCCCCCACCGTCCAAGGTGGCCTCCGATGGCGAGCTCTCGGCGATGGGACCGCCGGCGTCCGGCAGCGTCTGCTGCCAGGTGAGGGATATGGGCAGCGCGGCGTGGGCCGTCGGTTCCGCGGCCGAAGCCGGTTGCACGTGGGCCACGCTCCCGGCCAGGGCACCGGCGGTCGCCGAGGACGAGGGCCACCCCGAGGACGGTGAATCGGCCGGGACGGGTCCCGATCCGGTGGGCTCCGACCGTCCCGTCGGCACCTGGCACTTCGTTCATACGGACGCTCCTCTGCCTCGAATTCGGTTTTCGTGGAGATGGCCGGGGCTCTGGCGGACGAACACCGTCCACCGTGGGTACGAGCGGGTGCGCATCAACACCCTGTTGGTATCGGCCGTTCCCCACCCGAACTGAACGGATTAGCTGTCCCTTCCGGGGGGTATTACCTTGCCGGTGGTCTGTCCCTCGCTACCCTGAGCCATGGCCTCCGCCCCCCACGGCGTCTCGCTGGTCGCGCCCCGGCCACCGGTAGGACCACCGCCGCCCATGACCCGCATGGAGCGGCGCCGGGCGGCCCGAAGGCCGCGGGACAGCACCATGCCGTGGATCCTCGCCGCCGTCACGCTGGTCCTTCGCCTGCTGACCGCGGCCAACGGGCCGACCGATTGGGACTCGGCGCAGTACGCCGCGGCCGTCGGGCACTTCGACGTCACCCACGGGCAGCCCCAGCCTCCGGGGTACTGGCTCTACGTCATGGCGGGACGACTCATCCACGAGGTGTCGGGGTTGGGAACCATCCACAGCCTGGTCCTGGTGTCCGCAGTGGCCTCTGCGGCGGCGGCCGGTCTCACCGCGGTGGCCGGCCGGGACCTCGGCGGGGCATGGGTCGGGCTGGCAGCGGGGCTGGTGGTGGCCACCTGCCCGTTCGCCTGGTTCAACGGCTCGATCGTCGCCACCTACTCCTTCGACATGGTCGGCTGCTCGTTGCTGGTCATCCTGGCCTGGCGGGCCCGTCCGGGCAGCTGGCACGGCGTCGCTGCCGTGGTCGCCCTCGGTGTCCTGGCCGGGTTCCGCCAATCGATGGTCCAGTCATTCGCGATTCTCGCCCTCATCCCGGTGGCCGCGTCGACGCGTCGGTGGGGACGGTTGGCCCTGACCATCGTCGCCGGCGCTGCCGCAGTGGCCGTCTGGCTGATTCCCATGTCCCTGAGCCAGACCGGCGGTTTCAGCGCATGGCTCCGGGCCACCCGGATCGAGGCAACCGGTGCCGCCCAGGCCACGTCGGTCCTCGATCATGCCGCCGGCGGTGGTACCAACCTCGGAACGTTCGCCGCCTTCACCACCGTGGCCCTGGCACCACTGGCCCTCATGGCTCTCCTGGCCGGGGTGGCACTCGGTTTCCGACGGCTGATTCGCCGGGCCCGGCGGCCGGGCGTCGGGGCCGGGGGGCCGGGCGCCGGCGTTGACCGGGCGGCCGGCGGGAGTGACGGGCGGGGTCAGAGCCGGAACAGCGTGGCCGGGTGGAGACGGCCCTGGTACCAAGGGCGCACCACCATCCTCGGTGCCGCCATCGTTCCCCCGGTGCTGCTGGTGGCCCTGGTCCAGTTCGCCAAAGGGGGGTACCTGCTGGCCTACCTTCCCGCCGCGGTCATCGCCCTGCTCCTGCCCCTCGGCGCGCTCAACCGGCGATCGCCGGAGCGCGGCCGGTCGTCACGTGTGGCACTGGCGGTGACCTCGCTGGCCGTCGTGGTCGTCGTCGCCCTGGGCGCCCAACGCTTCCTGGCCGGGGACGGGGTGCTGCCCGAGCGCAACGTGGCGCAGTCGGCCGCCCTGTGGCTCGAACAGCCGCGTTATCAGGCTCCCTACGCGGACACGCGACAGGCCATCCGGGACGCCGATGCCGAGGACGCCGCACTGAAAGCTCTCGGGCCTTCGGTGGATCCCAGCCGTGACGTGGTGGTGTTCGACACCGTCGACGGCGGCCAGAACATCTACCGGAACGCCGGGTGGGCGCTTCCCGGCGACCGCATCACCCTGATCCAACCGGGCCGGATCGTCTACAACCAGCTGCACGGCGCCCTCTACTACTCCTCGGCCACGACGGTGGATGTCGGGCCCTCCGGGTCGGTCATCCTCGTCGCCTCCCCCTCGTTGCCCGGTCTGGCCTCGCTCACCGCTCGGATCATCGTCCTCCCGGTGACCACCGCCCCGGCGATCGGCGGCTACCGGGTCTGGCGGGTGCTCCCCGGCACTGCCGTCCTCGGCGTCCGGGTGGTGGCCACAAGTGGTCCGCGACCGCTCGGGACCGGAATCTGACTACGCCGCGGCGACCACGGACTCGACGAAGGCGGCGTACCGGTCGATGACCCGGGGCCATCGGAACCAGCGGTCGACGTAGTCCCGGCCCCGGCCTCCGAGCCGGTCCCGCAGTCGCCCGTCTCGGGAGAGGCGGTCCACCACCGCTTCGAACTCACCGAACCCGGCGAAGATCAGCCCGGCCCCGGATCGGCGGCAGTGCTCGACGGTCGCCGCGCAGCCGGCGTTGACCACCACCGGCGTACCCGCGCTCCACGATTCGGCGACGACGAGGGAGAACGCCTCCCAGGGGGACGGGGACACGAGGGCCGTGGCCCCGCGGAGGAGCTCCCACTTCTGCCGGTCCGAGACGGGACCGACCACGTCGATGTCCGGATGGTCGGCCGGCGCATCGACCACCGGTCCGGCCAGGACGAGCCGGAGGGGACCGGGATGGCGCTGCTTGTAGGCCGAGAACAGCTCGACCAGCAACCAGGTGCCCTTGTTCCGGTCGACCCGACCCAGGCACAAGAGATAGGGATCACCGGCGCCGGTCGGCAGCAGCCCGGGCCGGTGTCGTCGTGTGCGGCGGGCGCGTCGCGTGCGGCGGGCGCGTCTTGCCCGTCCGGCGCGTCTTGCCCGTCCGCACGTCTCCCGGATCGTCCACGCCGAGGCCGAGGAGGAGTTGACGATGGCTGGCCACCGGAAACCTCGCCTGCACGAGATCCCGCTCGGCCGTCGTCTGGAACACCAGCCCGTCGGCGGCGCCGAACACGCGCCCGAAGACCGGGAGGCGGAGCGCGGGTTCGTCGTGGGCGGCCGGGTGCAGGATCGTCGGGACTCCCACCCGGTCGATGAGTCGAACCGTTGGGTAGTACAGGTACGGATAGAAGATGAGGGCGTCGGCATCCGAGTGGAGGGCGGCATCGACCAACTCGGGCACCACCGGGCCCTGGAGGTCGATCCACCGCTCGGCATCGGCCAGTGAGGCACGCCCCGGGTCGGAGAGCAGCGACGCGGAGAACGGATGGAACGAGGGGTCGCGCCCGGCCTGCGAGGCGAAGCGCACCACCCGCACCCCGTCGATGACCTCCTCCCCCGGCGGGAACACCTCGGCCCAGGTGACGAAGTCCTCGGCACAGCCGGTGAGGACCTCGACCTCCCATCCCTTGCGTTCCACCAGGTGCTCGGCCAACGCACGTGCCGCCGTCTCGGCCCCGCCGATGATCGTCGGTCCGTACCGGGGTACGACGAACGAGACCCTCATCGGACGCGGCGCCGCGACCCCGCCGCCCCCCTCACGCGGCGCAGGCTGCCTCGAGCGCGGACGCGAACTCGTCCTTGACCCGGGGCAGGGCGAAGGACGCCACCCGCTCCGCGGCCGCCGCGGCCAGCATCGAGCGGAGCTCGGGGTCTCGGACCACCCGGTCGATGGCTGCCGCCACCCGGATGGGCTCCTTGTTGGGGAGGATCAACCCGGCCCCTTCCACCGTCTCGGGTACCGCGGTGTTGGTGTAGGCCACGATGGGGAGCCGGTGGTACATGGCCTCGAGCAGCGGGACACAGAACCCCTCGTGGTTGGAGAGACACACGAAGGCGTCGGAGGCGGCGTAGTACGCGATGAGCTCCTCGTGGGTCACCGAGCCGGCGATCTCGACGGCGTCGCCCAGCTCCAGTTCGTCGGCGAAGCGCACCACGGCGGCGCGGTACTCGTCGCTGATGGCTCCTCCCACCAGGTGCAGGCGGGCATCGGGGTCGTACAGTCGCCGGTAGGCGGCGAGGGCCTTGACCAGATCGTGCTGGCCCTTGTGGGGCGAGACCTTGCCCACGAACAACAGATCCGCTCCGCCGCCCTCCTTCTGGGCCGCCAGCCGTCCGGCCAGGACGGGGTCGGGCGAACCGTCGAAGCCGTCCAGATCGATGAGGAGCGGCACCGTTTTCGTCGACCGGTAGCCCGCCGCCTGCAGCTCGCGCTCGTTGAAGGCCGAGTCGGCGATGGCGAATTCGGTCACCGGGGCGAGGTCCCGAAGCTGGGCGCGGCCCCACCGGACCTCTTCGCCCACCGCGGGGATCCACCCCTCGATGAGGTCCGCCGGGGTGATGTTGTGATAGTTGACGAACTTCCGCTCTGTCCGCTGGCGGAAGATGTCGGCCACCCCGCTGCCGATGGACAGCTGGTAGAGCAGGACCCGACCGGTCGACGACCGGTCACCCAGGCGGCTGACGGGGAACCCGAACTCCAGCCGGTCGGCGGTGGCGTTGCCGTAGTAGATGTCGGACTGGTAGCCCCGACTCCGCAGCAGATCGCGCAACTGCACCACATGACCACCGATGGCATCCCGACTGGCCAAGGAAGGGATGACCTGATCGATGCGGTCCACTGTCACGAAGCGTTTTCTTCCCAGCCGGCCAAGGGGCCGAAGTCGGTGCCCACGGCCGGCACCTCGCCGGTCAGCCCGGTGGAGCGGAGCCGGAAGCTGACGTCGAGGGGAAGGCGTACCCGGCCGGTGGAGCGCCCGGGGTTGGCCACCTCGAACTGGGTCACCTGGTCCTTCCAGTCGAAGATGGCCGTGTCGGTGGCGCTCTTCACGCCCACGCTCACCGAGTAGGTGCCGTCCAGCAACGGCACGTCGGGGAAGGAGAAGATGACGATGCCCCCGCCTTCGGGGACGTCGATGGCGCAGGCCGGGTCGTCGGGGTCGGAGGCGAAGACCACCTCGTTCTTGTCGTCATGGATGGCGATGCGTGGCCATGGCGTCGGGCACCGCGGCCAGGCTGTCCAGGTCGGCGGTGATGGTCAGCGACTCGCCGGGGTACATATGGGTACGCGACCCGCTCCCGCCGTGCTCGGCCTGGACCGTCCCGATGGCCAGGACGTTGCCCACGATGCCCCCGGACTCCGAGTGCTTGAGCGTGCCCACCCCGAGGAGGTCGGCCAGGTAGACCCGGATGGCCTCGCCGGGCTCGTCGACGGTGATCACCTTGCCGTGGTTCATGACCATGGCCCGGGCGCAGTTCTGGCGGATGGTGTCCGGACCGTGGCTGACCACCACGATGGTCCGGCCCTCGCGCTGGAACCTCTTCACGTGGTCGAGGCACTTGCGCTGGAAGGCGGCGTCCCCGACGGCCAGGACCTCGTCGACCAGCAGCACGTCGGGCTCGACGTTGACGGCCACCGCGAACCCGAGGCGGACGTACATGCCCGACGAGTAGAACTTGACCTGGTTGTCGATGAACTCCTCGAGCTCGGCGAAGGCCACGATGTCGTCGAACCGCTTGGCGATGTCGGCGTGGGACAGCCCCAGCAGCGATCCGTTGAGGAAGATGTTGTCCCGCCCGGAGAGGTCGGGCTGGAAGCCGGCCCCGAGCTCCAGCATGGCGGCCAGGCTGCCCCGCACCCGGATCTCGCCGGTGGTGGGCTTGAGGATGCCGGCCACACACTTGAGCAGGGTCGACTTGCCGCACCCGTTGCGGCCGAGGATGCCGAAGGTCTCCCCCTGGTTGATGTCCACGTTGACGTCCTGCAGGGCCCAGAAGGGCGTGAAGGGCATCTTGCCGCCGTGGATGACCCGCTCCTTCAGCGAGGTGTGCTTCTCGTTGTAGAGGCGGAACTGCTTGGAGATGTTCCTTGACCTCGATGGCGACGCCCACCGGTCAGAGCTCCTCGGCGAAGTTGCCCTCGAGCCGGCCGAAGACGATGAGGGCCAGGACGAAGAGCCCGATGCTGAGCACCAGCACCGCGGCCATCATCCCGGCGTAGACACCCACTCCCCAGGTCGGAAGGACGTGGTACAGCACGGGGTGGGCGGTCCTCCCTTCGGATTGGGCTGTTGGTAGATGTACTGGGTCCGCCCGTAGATGGCCCGTTGGAAGGTCATGACCACCGGGGTCATCGGGTTGAGCAGGTAGACGTACTGGAGCCAGTTCAGCGCCGGGTGCTGCTTGTTGTGGCCGGACAGGAAGATGGTGCCGTAGGTGTAGACGATGGACGTGAACCAGAACCAGGCCATCAACAGCACCTCGGTCAGGTGCTGGGTGTCGCGCAGGTAGACGTTGACCGCGGACAGGAAGACGGACAGCGCCCCGGTGAACACCAGCATGGCCACCAGGGCCAGGGGAAGGATGGCCACGAAGGTGAAATCGGGCTTGATCCCGAAGAGGAGCAGGGCCAGGATCAGCACCACGACCTGGATGAAGAAGAGCACCACGTTGACCCCGACCACCGAGAGGGCCAGCAGCTCGCGGGGGAAGGCCACCTTCTTCACGATCCCCGCCTTGCCCACCACCACCGACGTCGCGGCCATGGCCGATCCGTTGAACAGGTTCCAGGCGATCAGCCCGGCGAACAGCCAGATGGCGAAGTTCGGCTGGTGGTTGCGGGCGATGATCTTGAAGACCACGTAGTAGATGGCGAGCACCAGGGCCGGGTTGAGCATCGACCACGCATAGCCGAGCACCGAGTCCTTGTACTTGACCTTGAGCTCGGTGCGGACCAGCAGCATGAGCAGGTCACGGTTGAGCCAGAGGTCCTTCAGCCTCCGACCGAGCTGGACCTTCCCGTTGACGACGGTGATCCGATCGTGGCTCTGACCGGGGACGAAACGGGTGCTCCCCCCGATGGTCGAGACCTCCTCCGGCTCGCCAGGCGCGGGGCGCTCGATGCTCAGGCTCACTGGCTGGAGGCCCCCGCGCCGGCCGTCGGTACGTCCATGGCGTCCTTTTGGATCACCTCGTCGATGAAGCCGTACTCGCGGGCCTCTTCCGCCGTGAACCAGCGGTCGCGGTCCGAGTCCGCCTCGATGCGCTCCACCGGCTGGCCGGTGTGGAAGGCGATCCGCTCGGCCATCATCCGCTTGAGGTAGATGATCTGTTCGGCCTGGATGGCGATGTCCGAGGCCTGTCCCTGCATCTGGCCCGAGGGCTGGTGCATGAGGATCCGGCTGTGGGGCAGGGCGAAGCGTTTGCCCGGTGTGCCCGCGCACAGCAGGAACTGTCCCATCGACGCGGCCAGGCCGACGCAGATGGTGCGCACGTCGCAGCGCACGTACTGCATGGTGTCGTAGATGGCCAGGCCGTCGGTCACCGAACCCCCCGGCGAATTGATGTAGACGGCGATGTCGCGCTCCTGGTTTTCGGCCTCGAGCAGGATGAGCTGCGAGCAGACCAGGTTGGCGGTGTTCTGGTCGATGGCCGAACCGATGAACACGATCCGCTCCTTCAACAGGCGCTGGAAGATGTCGGACCCGGGACCCACTTCGGTGCCGGAATTCATCTCGGGTCCAGGGGCGTGCAGAGACAGTCGACGAAGGTCTTCCATGGGGCCAGAGCCTAGTGGGTCGGGCCTTCCGGTGGACGCAGCCTGCCGAGCCCCCGTGGTCACCTGGCGGCCCCCACCCGGCCCGAAACGCCACGGAGGGCCTCGACCAACCGGTCCCCCGCACGCTCGAGACCCATGGCCTCGAACCGGGTCCTCCCGGCGGCCACCAGCCGATCCCGCTGGTCAGGGTCGCCCATGAGCCTGAATACCGCCTCGGCCACCCGGCGCGGGGCCTTGTCGCTCGAGCAGCACCCCGGTCCCGTCGAGCACCTCGCCGACCGCGCCGGCGTCGAAGGCCACGATGGGCAGGCCCTGGCCCATCGCCTCGACCAACGGCACCCCGAATCCCTCGTGATCGGAGAGCATGACCAGGACATCCGCAGCCCGGTAGTACGCGGCCAGCGCGGCGTCGGTGATGCCGGTGACGAACTCGACCGAGTCGGCCAGGCCCAGCGACGCGGCGTAGCTCCGTGAGGGCGGCCGCGTAGGCCGGCTCCGATGGCGCCCCCACCAGCGTGAGTTGCGCGTCGGGCTCGGTCGAGCTCCGGGCCACGAACAGAGCGGCGATGGTCTCATGGTGGGCCTTGTTCGGAGCCAGCCGACCCACCGACAGCCACCGGTGCCCGCGGCCCGGGCCGCGGGCGGACAGCCGGTCGAGGAGGTCCGGGTCCGGTTCGACCGGCGGAACGGCGATATTGGCCACCGGGATGACGGTGGTCTCGGTGCATCCGGCCTCGCGTAGCTCACGCTCGTCGAATCGCGACACGGCGATGCCGAGTGCCGCCCGGGGAGCCAGTTGGTCCAGTTCGAGCTGGGCACCGACCTGGAGCCGGGTGATCCCGTTGTTCCACGGTCCGAAGAACGTCGCCGGGGTGATGCTGTGGTAGTTGATCACCACCGGCTCGGGCCGCCCGGCCAGCCAGCCGGCCATCACCGACTCGGTGGCGAACTGGTAGACGAGCACGTCGCCTGGTTCGCACTCCGCCTCGTAGTCGAGGTAGTTGCGGGTCTCTTCGGCGGTGACCGGATCGGGTATCTCTGAGTAGATCCTCGATGTGAACCCGGCCGACACCAGCCGGTCCCGGAGGGCGAGCGTGTGCTCCCCCACCGCGTCACGGCGGTGGAGCATCGGGACGAAGAGGTGGATGCCGCTCACGGCGACAACCTGGCCACCACCGCGTGGACCGTGCCCGCGGTGGGTCGGTACCAATCGACCTCGGCCGCCCCCGAGCGGTGCAACAAGAACCTCCAGGTCTCGGGGTGGAGGGGGCGTCCCGGGGCCAGGTCCCTGGCCGGGGGCGAGAGGCTCGCGGACCAGGCCGACTGGTCGGCGACCAGCACGACGATGGTCCCGCCGGGGATGACGACCCGGACCGACTGCTCGAGCAGTCCGAACTGGCCGCCCAGGTCGAGACGGTCGACGCAACCGACCAGCACGACACCGGCGGCACTGGCATCGGGCATCGCCTTCAGGCGCGGACCGACGTCGGACAGCACGACGTCCTCGGCCCGCCCACCTTCGCCGGCCGACACCATCGACCGCCATGCGGCCGCTCCTCTCGGCTCCACACCTACGACCTTGCGACCCGCACCCCTCAGCGCGTCGAGCAGGGAACCGTCGCCGGACTCGCCCACGACGATGGGGACGTCGCGGGTCGGGTGGACCCAGCCATGTGTCGATCACCTCCACCCACTCGCCCGGATCCGGGTCCGGACCCGGCCACTCGGCCGTCTCGAGCCGGAGCGGGTCGATCCTCGCCTCGAGCACCTCCACCCGTGCCGCCAGATAGCGCAGTGCATCCCACACGGCCACGATTGACGGCCGCGGCCGCGCTCTCGGCGGCGGAGCGGGCGTCGGCGGCCAGGATGTCGGCCATGACACCGGCCACGTCGCCCACGAAGCGCTGTCCGATACGGGCCGAACGGCCGCGCTCCCAGAGGTCGTCGGGCAGACCCGTCCACGGGCTGCCGCCGGCTGCGAGTCGGCTTCCGGGTGCTCGATCCGGCGCATGGCGTCGTCGAATCCCCACCGCAGCCCGCCCTGCGGGCTCAGGCGGTCGAACGCAGCCAACAGCTGGCGCTCGGCGGCCGAGACGTCTTCGGCGACGGCCTCCGCACCTCCCCCTGCGTCGGCGGGCTCGGCGGGCTCGGCGGGCGCGGCATGACCTGCGGGCTCGGCGGGACCTGCGGGCTCGGCGGGCTCGGGCATCACGCCCTCATCTTTCCCGAACGTACTCGGGGCCGCCGACTTCGAGGGCCAGCCGACGGGACCTGACCGGCGCTCGACGACCACGGGCCACCATCCCGTCGAGGAACCCGAGGTAGCGGTCGATGATCGAGGGCCAGCGGTAGTAGCGGGCCGTGTAACGGCCGCCTGCGGCCCCGAGGGCCGCTCGCAGGTCCCGGTCGGAGATCAACCGATCGACGGTCACCTCGAAGGAACGGTAGGAGTCGAACCAGAGGCCACCGCCCGAGCGTCGGCAGTGCTCCATGGTGGCCGCGCAGGAGGCGTTGACCAAAACGGGGATCCCCACCGTCCATGCCTCGAGAAGCACCAGTGAGAACGACTCGTAGGCCGACGGCATCACCATCGCCTCGGCGCCGGCCAGGATGTCCCACTTGTCGGCTTCGGACACGGTGCCCGTCACGACGATGTCCGGGTGCTCGGGTGCCTTGTCCGAGACGGGACCGACGAAGGCGAGGGCGAGATCGCCCGGGTGGCGTTCCTTGTACCGCTCGAAGTACTCGGCCAGCATCCCGCAGCCCTTGTGCTCGTCCACTCTGCCGAGGTAGCAGAGGTAGGGACGGTCGCCGATGCCCAGCACGTCGCCTCCCCGCCGGCCCGCCCCGGCCGGGTCGTTGACACCGAGGCCGAGAACGATCTGTGGTCGCGCCCCGATGCCGAAGACGTGCTCCATCAGGTCCCGTTCGGCCTGGGTGTGGTAGACGAAACCGTCGATGTCCCGGAAGCTCTGGCGGAACGCCGAGAGATAGATCGCCGGCTCGTCGTGGGCGGCCGGGTGGAGGACCGTCGGGACCCTGGACACGGCGATGGCGTCCACCGTGGTGGCGAACAGGTACGGGTAGCAGGCCACGACGTCGGCGTCGGTGGCGGCGACGGCGTCGACCAGGTCCGGGCACATCGGGCCGTTGAGCGCCACCCACCGACGGGACTCGGCCAGAGACGCCGTCGTCGGCGACACCCTGAGCCTGCCGTCGAGCTTGAAGTAGTCGAGCAGCCGCCGGCTGGCCGTCGGGAAGCGGTGCACGGTGACCCCGTTGAGGACCGAGGTTCCGGCAGGCTCGGTGTTCTCCCACGTCAGATGGTCGAGCGCGCAGCTGGTCAGCACCTCCACCTCGCATCCGGGCCGCAGGCACAGCCGCTCGGCCAGCATCCGGGCCGCGCTCTCGGCGCCGCCGATGACCTCGAGGCCGTAGCGGGGCGTCACGAAGGCGAGCTTCATGCGCCGACCGCTTGGCCCCGGGCCACCCCGGCTGAGCACCTCGACGAACCGCCGCCGGGTCACGGACAGCGAGAAGGCGTCGAGGCGCCGGTGCCCGTCCGATACCAGGCGATCGGCCAGGACGGGGTCACGCCGCACACGGTCGACGGCCGCGGCCACCACGCTGGGGCGGTTGGAGTCGAGCAGGAGACCGGCCGGGCCCACGGTCTCGGGCACCGCCCCGGCGGCGAAGGCCACGATGGGGAGCCCGGACCGCATTGCCTCGAGGAGCGGGATGCAGAAGCCCTCGTGCTCGGAGAGACAGACGAACACGTCGGCGTCGGCGTACCACGCGGCGAGCTGGGCGTCGGAGAGATGCTCGCCGTGCCGGACTGCGTGGGCCAGGCCCAGCTCCTCGGCCAGCGAGAACACCGCCTCCGCATACGACTCGGTCACGGCCGGTCCCACCAGGTGGAGCCGGGCATCGGGGTCGTACCACCGCCGGTAGAGCCAGAGGGCCTCGACCAGGTGGTGCTGGGTCTTGTTGGGGGAGATCCGCCCGACGAACAGGAGCACCGTCCCCGGCCCGTGACCGGCAGCCAGCCGGGCCGACTCCGCCTCGTCGACACCCGACCGGTGTCCGTCCATCTCGACCAGGATGGGAACGACGGCGGTGGCCGGGCAGCCGAGCCGCCGGAGCCCGTTTGCGTTGAAGGTCGAGTCGGCGATCCCGAGCGTGGCCACGGGCGCGAGCTCCGCCGCCTGGCGCAGGGCCAGGGCCACCTTCTCGCTGGTGTGGTCCTCCCAGCCCTCGTAGAAGGAGGGGGGCGTGATGTTGTGGTAATCGAGGACGAGGGTCTCCGGCCTGGTCAGCAGGAATTCGGCCACCGGGGACGCCGTGCTCAGCTGGTAGAGCAGGATGTCCCCGGGCCTGGCCCGCTCCGGGTACCGCTCGAAGTAGGTGGCCTGGTCCTTGAGCTCGTCATGGGCCGCCTCCACGTAGATGTCCGACTCCCAGCCCTCGCGGCGCAGGGTGTCACGCAGTTCGAGAGTGTGGTCGCCGGTGGCATCCCTCGGGAGCAGCGCGGGGACGAACTGGTGGACGGCGGTCACCGCTCCCGTACGGCGACCAGGAGGTACTCGCCCGACCCCAGCAGAAGTGCGTTGACCGCGTCGATGGCGGCGTTGATCGCCCCGGCGTCCGGGTTCGACGATCCCACCCGGTCCAGCTGCCGCTCGTCGCCGCCCCAGGTGACGGAGGCGGGTCCGAACCCCGCCTGGGCCAGCAGGTGGCCCCATGTCTCCGCGTGCAGCGGCCGCCCGGGAGCCAGGTCGCTGACCAGGTGAGATCTTCCCGCCATCCACGACTCGGGGGTGGCCGATTGGATCACCAGCACCCCGTCGACGGCCAGGCGCGACGTGGCCAGGTTCACCAGCCGGTCCCGCTGGTTGGGATGGAGCCACTGGACCGAGCCGCTCAGCACCAGCCCCGAAAGGGCCTCGTCGGCGACCACCTCGAGATGGCCGAGCACCGATTCGGCTCTCACGTCCAGGCCCCGCTCGACGGCCGGCTCGATGACCGACTCGGTGGGGTCAACGCCATAGGCGTCGACCCCGGCGGCGCTCAACGCCCCGACCAGGCTCCCGTTGCCGCACTCGGCGTGCAGCACCCGTCCGGTCACCCCGGTCAGGGCGGCCACGGCGGTCCCCGACCACCAGCTCGAACCCGGATCGACCTCGGGCCAGGCGCTGGCCGGCAGCTCGGGGGTCCGTTGCGCCTCCACCGAGGCTTCGAGGTCCTCCACGTGGTCGACGATCACGTGGAACATGCGGGACACCGCCCACGCGAACCTGACGATCTGGTGGACGATGAACCCGATGTACCAGCCCATCGCCTTGCGGATCAGGCGTTTGACGAAACTCCCCACGACCTTTTGGGACTCGGTGGGAACGGCCACGTCCACGTAGGCCGAGCCGTCCACCAGGGCCAGCGTCTCTCTGAGCCGCGCCCGGCCGTGCAGCCCGACCGGCGAGAACTCGAGGAACAGCTCGTCCAGTTCGCGTTCGAGCCCGGCCGGGAGATCACCCGAGGCCCGCCTGCGCCTGACCTCGGCGTCGATCTCGGCCATGACCTCGGTCAGGTACTGGGCCCGGGACGTGGCGTCCGCTCCGTCGGTGGCGGCTGCCGCGGTGGCCGCGCGGTGGCGACGCCGCCGCTGGCTGACGGATTCGGCTCGATGGGAGCCACCGAGGGTGTGGACGACTGCGCTGGCGGCACACGGTGACTATAGCCAGGGCCTTCGGCCTCCCCGTGACCATGCGCCACCCCGGGCCCACGCCCGTCGCTGGGTAGGGTGGGGATCACGCGGGCGTGGCGGAACTGGCAGACGCGCCGGGTTTAGGTCCCGGTCCCTTCGGGGATGGAGGTTCGAGTCCTCTCGCCCGCACTCTCGCCCGCACTCTCGCCCGCACTCTCGCCCGCACTCAAGCCCGCACACTCTCGCCCGTAACGCAAGCCCGCAGACCTCCCTCGCCCGTCGGCCGCGCCCGAGCTCACCGGGCTGGCATCGGCGCCGCGAGCGGTGTTAGCTGTGAACCATGCCCATCGAAGGCGAATACGAACCCAGCGCGGCCGACTGGGTCCGCGAACAGGTCGAGGAGTACGAAGGATCTGGCGGCACCAAGGGCACCACCCTCCGCGGCATGCCGGTGATCATCCTGACCAGCCGCGGCGCGAAATCAGGAAAGGTGCGCAAGACGCCGTTGATGAGGGTCGAGCACGACGGCCACTACGCGGTCGTCGCCTCCAAGGGCGGTGCACCCACCCACCCCGTCTGGTACTTCAACCTGGTTGCCGATCCCCACGTCGAGCTCCAGGACGGTCCGGCGAAGGCCGACATGGTGGCCCGCGAGGTCACCGGGGACGAGAAGGCGATCTGGTGGGAGCGTGCGGTGGCCGCCTACCCGGATTACGCCGACTACCAGAAGAAGACCGACCGCTCCATTCCCGTCTTCGTGCTCGAACCCGCCGGCTGACCGGTTCGGGCCCGAGAACTCAGGCTGGCTTCTGGATGACCAGGGCCAGGAGGTAGCACTCCTCGGCCTGGTAGAAGATGCCGTAATTGCCGGCCAGAGCCGACGGATCGAACACGCCTCGCGACACGGCGGGACCGCCCCAGTTCAGGCCGCGCTCGGTGAGGACGTCGAATCCGGCCCGGGTGACCTTGTTGCGCAGCTCCTCGAGCGTGTACTCCACCTTGTGGTCGGGATCGATGAACGACTGCTGCTGCAACCTGCACACGCGGCCGTTGGGGGTGTCGATGGCCATGTACCCGCCCGGCCTCAGGATCCGAAACGCCTCGTTGAGCACGATCTCACCGTCGGCTTCGGTGACATGCTCGATCGACTGCCCGCTGTAGACCAGGTCGACGGATGCATCGTCCGCGAACGAGAGATCGGCCATCGAGCGGTACTCGTAGCGGACCTTCCCGCGACCGGTGTCGCCGGCTCCGAAGCGCTCCGAATGGTAGAGCGGGTGCCGGTCGTCGGGCGGCAGGTCGACCACCACCAGCTCGTCGAAGTCGTACGGGTACCCGAGGACGACCAGCGCGCCGCGGGAGTCCGAGGTGTGCCCTCCGCCCAGGTCGACGATGCGTCTGGCCGGCGGGAGCCCCACGATGAACTCGCACCGGCTGGCGTGCAGGGAGCTGTGCAGGTTGGCCGGTCGTACCGCCACCGCGGTGCGGAACTCGTTCGAGCAGCGGATGCGGTCCACGACGTCGTCGTGGGTCAACGCCCCCTGGGTCATCGCCGCGGTCTGCTCGGTCCATGCCGGCTCGTCTGGTTCGCGGCGGAGCAGCACGTTGTAGGCCATCCGCACCGCCTGGCGCGGCGGCAGCTGCTGGAACGAGAGGCCGGCCAGCCGGGTGACCTCGCGACGGACCTTTCGTTCCACCCGCTGGAGGTGAGGCGTCACCTTGGCGACTGCGCCACCGGTCGCCCGGTCCCCGCTGTCCGCTGTGTGACCCGGAACGCTCACACCCTCTCCATTCCCGTCGGTCGAACGGCCCGAACATAGCATCGCGCCCCATGGCCCCCGCCTGGACCTCCGAGCGCCGGCCGGGTCCTGATCGGGTGGCGGTCGATCCTGTCTTGCCCGGAAGGGCAGGTTTCGGCCATGCTTCCCCGGTTCCGTCGCAACGTCGGGGCGCGCAGCCGGGCCGGTCCCGGTGCGGGCCACGGCGACCGGTGCCTTACGGGTGCGGGTTGTGCGGCACCGACCACAGACTCTGGCATCAGCTGCAGGGACGAGATACAGGAGGACGACATGGGAATGCTCGACGGCAAGGTGGCCATCGTGACCGGCGCAGGACGCGGGATCGGACGCGAGGAGGCCCTGTTGCTGGCGTCCGAGGGCGCCAAGGTCATCGTGAACGATGTGGGTGCCTCCCTCCAAGGCGAAGGCGGCGACAAGCATCCCGCCGAAGAGGTGGTCGAGCTGATCAAGAAGGGGGGCAGCGACGGGGCGGTCAATGCGTCCGACGTGAGTTCGTGGCAGGGGGCCAAGGACCTCGTCGACCAGGCCGTCGACACCTTCGGCCAGCTCGACATCCTCGTCAACAACGCCGGCATCCTCCGGGACAAGATGAGCTTCAACATGGACGAGTCGGACTGGGACGACGTGATCCGGGTCCATCTCAAGGGCCACTTCGCCCCCTCCCACCATGCAGCCGTCTACTGGCGGGGACGGGCCAAGGCCGGCGAGACGGTCAGCGGCCACATCATCAACACCTCATCCGAAGCCGGTCTCTACGGCAACGCCGGCCAGGCCAACTACTCGTCGGCCAAGGCGGGCATCGCCGCCCTCACCGTGGTCCTGGCCCGTGAGCTGGAGCGCTACGGGGTGACCGTCAACTCGATCTCCCCCCGGGCCCGCACCCGCATGACCGAAAACCTGTTCGGCGAGATGGCCAAGAAGGGCGAGGGGTTCGACGAGTGGGATCCGCGGAACATCGCCCAGCTGGTGGCGTTCCTGGCCACCGACGAGGCGTCCGATGTCACCGGCCAGAACTTCGTGGTCTTCGGCGGCAGCGTCTGGGCCATGGGCGGGTACCACCCGGTGGGCGAGATCCATCGCGACTCGATGTGGACCCCCGAGGAGCTGGCTGCGGCCAAGGGTGAGCTGTTCAAAGGCATCTCGTCGGGCATCCCGAAGTTCAGCTTCTTCTAGACGCGGCATCCGATGGGAACGGACGGGAGGTCGGCCCGGCTTCCGCTCCTGTCCGCTGTGGAATGTCCAGTTTTCAGAATCGACGTAATTATCGGCTGCAGCGTAACTATTCAGCCCCTGACCAGGGCAGGTAGTCGCCCCACTGAAGGGCGTGTGGTGGGGTCGGCTTCATCCGGGCAGTGTGCTTAGCCTGGAAGCACCGACGAATAGCCTGATCGGTTAGCCGCGCATCCGCGGAAAGAGCCTCCCCAGCTGGGAAAATGACGATGTTCGAAGGCGTCGTATTCCTCAGCAAAAGGAGGCACTTTCTGTGATGTCAGTATCGCGCGGAATCGACCGCATCGAGGTGACCTTCGACGAGCCGAATCTGGTGGCCAACGCCGGGCTCTTGCTGGTGGCGACATTGGTGGTCCGGCTCGGTCTCGAACGCCTGATCAACGAGGTGGTCGACCTGTCGGGACGAGTCGGCGGAGCCCTCCCCGGGCGCAAGGTGCTGACCTTGGTGCACGCCATGGTGGCGGGCGGGAGCCACATCGACCACGCCGACGTGCTGCGAGCCGGTGCGACCGAGGCGGTGCTGCCCCACCGG
Source organism: uncultured Acidimicrobiaceae bacterium (assembly GCA_963745955.1). Taxonomy (GTDB): domain Bacteria; phylum Actinomycetota; class Acidimicrobiia; order Acidimicrobiales; family RAAP-2; genus Bog-756. Next base: position 160,440 of record CAVUZI010000006.1, read on the forward strand.
GTGATGGCACCCTCCACGCTCGGCACGTTCCTGCGGTCCTTCACGTTCGGCCACGTCCGCCAGCTCGACGCGGTGTTCGCCGAGACACTCCGTCGGGCGTGGTCTCTCGGTGCCGGACCAGGAGCGGACCGGCTGGTCGTCGACCTCGACTCGACCATCTGTGAGGTGTGCGGCAAGACCAAGGACGGCGCCGGCTACGGCTACACGAAGAAGCTCGGCTACCACCCCCTCCTCGCCACCCGGGCCGCGACCGGTGAGGTGCTCCACGCCCGGATGCGCAAGGGATCGGCCAACACCCAGCGGGGGACCAAGCGCTTCGTCGAAGAACTGATCGCCCGGGTGCGTCGGGCCGGGGCCACCGGTGAGCTGGTCATGCGCTTCGACTCGGGCTTCTGGTCGAACGCCACCATCGCCACCCTCGGGCGCCTCGGCGTCGGCTACACCATGGGGGTCCGGATGGTGAAGTCCGTGGTCACCGCCGTGTCGCGCCATCGACGAGGAGGCCTGGACCCCGATCGACTACACGTGCGACGGCGAGGCCGAGGTGGCCGAATGCGCCTACAAAGGACGCCGCCTCGTCGTGCGCCGCACCCGGCTGGTCGGACACCAGGCCACCCTGTGGCCCGAGTGGCGCCACTTCGCCTTCCTGACCGATCAGGGCGGCACCGCCGTCGAGGTCGACGCCTTCCACCGAGCCCACGCCACCGTCGAACTCGCCATCCGGGACCTGAAAGAGGGTGCGGGCCTCGAGCACGTCCCTTCGGGCAACTTCTTCGCCAACGCGGCCTGGCTGGTCTGCGCCGCTGCTCGCCCACGACCTCGTCCGCTGGAGCGCCATGCTCGGCGAGATCACCCCGAACGACCACCTCACCGTGGCGCGCACGATGCGCACCGAGTTCCTCTCCATCCCCGGCCGCCTGGTCAGCCGCTCGGTGGCACGACCGACGCTGCGCGCTCCACTCGAGTGGCCATGGGCCAGAGTCTTCGAACGTGCACTCGAACTCCTCCGGGCCCTTCCGCCAGTCCCGGTGTAGTCATCCTCACCGCGGCCGGCGCACCGCAGACGATCGCAGGATGGCGCTGACAACCGACGTGGGTCACGACACCTTGGTCCCGCACGCCCCGATGGCCGCTGACCAACTCAAGGTTCCTTCGACAGCGCCCGCCCGATCAGCTCTCACTCAACTCGGACGCTCACCAGGATGTTCGTCGGTGAGGTAGGCCGCTGGTTGAGCGATTGAGTCACGTCGGCGACTGACGGTGGCCCGACGATGGGTCGTCATTTTGGTGCTTCTCTGTATCGCCGACGTAGTCGCCTGCTGTCCCCAGCGGCCCCCGATCAAACCGTGCATGCCGTTCTCCGGCACACGGCTTTCCGACATCGTTCATCGCAGCGCATGCGCAGTCGGGTAGCGCACCGTTCCGGTGAGGCGATAGATCCCGAGGTTCCCCAGCCAGTCCCACGTGAAGCGGTCCGGCCAGTTGCATCCCTCGGAGCCCGTGTTTCCTGCTGGCCAGTCTTGCCACCCGCTCGTGGACGTAGGCGTCGATGGCGCCGAACTTGGCCGACGAGTTGCCTTGTCGGAAGTAGGCGCCCCAACCCCGCAGGACGGGGTTGAGATCATCGACGACGACGCCCAGATCGAGCCCGACTCGACTCGGGGCTGTCAGCGCACGGACCTTGCCTCTGATCGAAGCCATGGCCCGAGGTGACGGCCACTTGTGGAGCCAGTAACGACCCGGTCGTTTCCAGGACTTGACCATCCGGTGGTGGAAGCCCAAGAAGTCGAAACCCTCTGCCCCTTGGCGAAGATCGGCGATCCTGGTCTTGTCGGGATGCAGATCGCAGCCCGAGGGGTTCCAGGGTCTCCTCGGCCAGGTCCCGGGCCGCTTCGGCTCGTTCCCGTGTCGGGCAGAGGACGACGAAGTCGTCGCAATAACGGACCAGCGTTCCCAGTCGCTGTCCACCGCCTGCCCACGCCTCGTCGAGGACATGGAGGGCGATGTTGGCGAGCAGGGGGGAAACAGGTGAGCCTTGCGGGGTTCCGGCCTCAGAGTCTGAGACCACCCCGCCCTCGAACACCCCGGCCCGCAGCCAAGACCGCAGCAGCTTCAACATCTGCCGGTCAACGATCCGGCGTTCGACCTGCGCCATCAGCGCATCGTGGTCGATGTTGTCGAAGCACGCCTTGATGTCGGCGTCGAGCACCCATACCCGACCCTGGTTGGCCGTCTGGCGGACGGCTTCGAGGGCCTGGTGCGCCGATCGCTTCGGGCGGAACCCGAAGCTCACCGGGTGGAAGTCGGCCTCGAAGATCGGCTCGAGGACGATCTTCGCTGCCGTCATGATCACCCGATCGGCGACAGTGGGAATGCCGAGTGGCCGGGTCTCGCCCGGCTTGCCCGGCTTTGGGATGTGGACCCGCCGCAGCGGCTTCGGCCGATAGGTACCGGTTCGAAGTTCTGCGGCGAGGCCGTCGAGGAAGGCCCGCACCGACTCGGTGCCCCCGGCTTCGATGTCGGCGATGGTCACGCCGTCGACGCCGGGGGCGCCTTGGTTGGTGGCCACGTCAACCCATGCCCGCCACATCACATCACTGCGGGTGAGCTTGTCGAAGAGGGCATGAAAGCGACGTGTTCGGTCCTGCTTGGCGCTGCGATAGAGCACACGTTGAAGGGCTCGAACGGGGTCCAGGCCATCGGCCTGTCTGACGGATCTAGCCGAGTTCTCGGCACTCATCAGCGTTCCTCCCAACATTGTCGTGCACCGATGAAGCAGGGGCCCTTCGCTCGGGGCAGGTTGTGTTGTCCTGCCCGTCATCACTACTACGACCCCCTCCGACTCCCTCTCGGCTGCCGGCCATTTCCCGGGGTCACCGGTTATAGGCAAGCTCGCTCCCGATCTCCGCAGATTCGGGGCCGAGTAGGGCCTCTCCAGTTCCCTCGCCACCCTTCTGACCGTTCCACGTCCCCCTACGCCGGAGGGTCCATCGCCGCCCGCTCCAAGATCCCTGGCGGCTTCCATGGCCTTCGCCAAATCCACACAGGCTCGGCACCCTCTTGCCCCGCCAAAGGCGGGAAGTCTTGACGACGCTGCAGGCTTCGCTTCATGCTGCGGACCGGCCAGTTGCTCGGCCCCGCTTCGACCCCGGCCTCTCGACCGGACCCGGGGGCTTCACTACCGGGGACCTTGGCGTCTCCCCGGACCGGACTTTCACCGGCTGGCTGACGAGAGCTTGCGCTCGGTTAGGTCATGATCACTCCTTTGTGCTCATGGCGTCCCGAGCTACTGGACGCACGTGGATCGAGGCTTAGCCGCTGCCATTGATGGCCGGCATCCAGGGGTCGCCGAGCGCCAGGCGCCGGAGGGCGTCGAGAGGGCTCTGGCCCTGCTTCATCACCGTGGCGAGATAGCTTCGCAGCGCCAGCCAGGAGGTAGCGCCGCTGGTGGTCCGGAACCCGCCCGAGATCTTCTGTTGGACCTTGACCATCCTCACCTGTCGCTCGGCTTCGTTGTTGTCGAAGGGAACCCTGAAGTCGGTGGCGAAGCGGAGGACGTCGGCTGGAAACTTGTCAAAGCGTCGGACGATGTTGCCCGCAGGTGAGCGTCTGGGCCTGCTCCGGGTCATCAGCAAGTCCGCCGGAGTGGGATCGGGGTCGTCCAAGGGATTGGCCGCGTGGCCGGCCTCGAGGATGCGGAAGAAGGCGGCCCGCAACGAGGCCAGCTCATCGGGGCCGAACGAGGTGGCACCGTCCGCTTTGGCCACTTGGACCCGGTGCCAGGTATCGGCCAGAAAGGCCACCATGTCACGGGCCCACTCCTGGCCTTTGGTGTCCTTCACGGCGTCGAGCTCTCGGAGGTGGTGGGCGTTGCACAAGGCATGGTCCACCTCATCGTGGGCAAAGGTGCGATAGGGGAGCCAGCCGTCATGGACCACCACCCCCCGCAGGCGGGCGAGGATGTGGGGGCCGGAGGGTGGGGGAGGAGGATAAGTGTGGTTAATTAAAGTGGCTTGGACGACGTCGCCGAGCGCACGGAAACGGAGATGAGTTGGAGAGATGCAGGCGAGCCAGACGCTCAAAGAGGAGAGTAACGATGTTACGATGGACAAAAGGTTCCAGCGGACGTCCGAAAAAGTTAAGCCACCGATTTGATGGGGAGGTGCTGGCGGACCACCAGGTAGCAGATCAGGGCCCGGAGGTTGGGCCCGTAACAGGCCGGGCCGGTGGCCGGAGCCGGGAACGGGGCGGCGGTCTCGGCTCCACAGCGACAGCGGCGACGCTCGGAGCGATGCTCGGTGACCAGGGCCACCACCGGGGGCAGATCGAAGACCTGGCGGGTGATGACCTTGGTCACCGGGGCGGAGGCCAAACTTCCACCGCATTCACCACAGTGGTCCGGATGGTGGTCCACAACCAGGTCAGGGTCTGCCACCTGGGCCAGGTGTTTGCCGGGGTCGCCCGGCTGTTCCCCAGGCTTCTTCCCCGAGCGGACCCGGCGGGACTTGGGCGCGGGTTTGGCGTAGCCGTCGCTCGAGGGAGGCTTCGACGAATTCCGCGAGTTCGTGCTCAGACGGGATCGCAGCCGAGCATTGTCCGCCGTCAGGGCCAGCACCGTGACTTCGAGGGTGGCCAACCGATCGGCCTGGTCGACCAGGGCGGACCTCAGCTCGCCGTTCAGGGCCACCAACTCGGCGTAGGGGGGCGCCCCGGAGGGCTCAGAGGGAGGGTCCTGGATCGGAATTCCCCACGGTACGCGCGTTGTCTGCCCAGGTGGGGGACCCTCCGGTCAGGGGCTGAATAGTTACCCTACAGCCGACAATTAGGCCAATTTGGAAAAACAAAGTTGGTCACTCACCGCGGATGTCAGGACCGCACAACAGGCCCGACCGCCCGACTCGTGGTGCCCGCAGAGGCCGGCCCCGCAGTGGCCGGCGTTGACCGGCGGCTGCCAAGGGTGGCTGCTCAGGAGCGGCCGGGAACCACCGCTGTGGCCTCGCCGACCACCTTCTCCTCGCCGTCCCCGTTGAGCAGCCGGACATCGAGGTCGACCAGGTGCTCTTCTCCGTCGGTGCGCTTGCCGGTGACCACGATCTTCGTCGACAGCTTCTCGTCGGGCCAGGTCTGCTTGGCGAACCGGACCTGGTACCGGCGGACGTTGCCGACACCGACGAAGTCGCTGATGGCCGAGCCGAGGAAGCCCATCGAGAACATTCCGTGGCCGAAGACACTGGGCTGTCCGGCGGCTGTGGCCTTGACCTCGTCGTGGTGCATGGGGTTGAAGTCACCCGAGGCGCCGGCATACCTCACGAGGTCGGTCCGGTCGAGGACCAAGGAGCGCACCGGCGCCTCGTCCCCCTCGGTCACGTCCTCGAAGTACAGCACGTCAGCCATCGATCCGACCTCCATCCGCTTGCTCGACTACCCGGGGTCCCCCGGCCGGGGTCACCGACTTCACGATTCCGTCCTCAACACTGCCACATTCGCCGGCCACGCCCGCCCCATGCTCACCGGCCACACTCCGCTCCATGCTCGCCGGCCACACTCCGCTCCACATTCGCCGGCCACGCCCGCCCCATGCTCACCGGCCCGGCTCGGGATCGCGCGGCAGCCCCAACAGGCGCTCACCGATGACGTTGCGCTGCACCTCGCTCGTGCCGCCGGCGATGGTCAGGCACTTGCTCTGGAGCACGCCGTGGGCGGACACTGCCGCCTCCCCCTCGGTGAGAGCCCCGTCGGGGCCGCACAGGTCGAGGCCGAATTCGTGAACCCGCTGCTCGAACTCCGCCCCCAACAGCTTGCGCAGGCTCGACTCGGAACCGGGCTGCAGCCCGCCCAGGGAGCGGAGGGTGGCTCGCACACCCAACTGGGCCAGCGATTGCGCTTCCGCCAACAGGTGACCGAGCCGGTCGATGGTGACGGGATCCTGCCATTCCGGATGGCGGGCCACCCGGGCCAGCACGCCTTCGAGGGCCCCCCCGAAGGCCGAGTCCGAGGAGAGCGAGACCCGCTCGTTGGCCAAAGTGGTGCGGGCCAACTGCCAGCCGCCGTCGACCTCGCCGACCACGCAGTCGTCGGGCACGAAACATCCGTCGAGGAACACTTCGTTGAACAGCTCGGCACCCGTGATCTCCCGCAGGGGCCGTACCTCGATGCCGGGCGACTTCATGTCGACCAGGAAGTAGGTGATGCCCCTGTGCTTGGGAACGTCGGGGTTGGTGCGGGCGAGGCAGATGCCCATGTCGGCCCGGGCAGCCACCGAGGTCCAGACCTTCTGGCCGTCGAGCCGCCAGCCGCCCTCGACACGGGTGGCCCGGGTGCTCAACGCGGCCAGGTCTGATCCGGCTCCCGGTTCGCTGAACAGCTGGCACCAGAGAAGCTCGCCTCGGAGGGTAGGGGCCACCCAGCGCTCGGTCTGCTCCGGGGTTCCGTGGGCCACGATGGTGGGCAGGGCCCAGCCCGCCACGGCGAGGTTGGGGCGGCGGAGACCGGCCTCGGCGCAGACCTGGTCGATGACCAGCTGCTCGGCCGGACCGGCGTCACGGCCCCAGGGCGATGGCCAGTGCGGAACGAGGAGGCCCTCGCCGGCCAGAGCACGCCGCTGCTCGAGCGGATCCTCGATCGCGGCGATGTCGGCGACCACTCCGGTGAGCTCGGCCCGGAGCAGCTCGGCCTCGGGCGGCAGTTCGACAGTGAGGAGACGACGGTGACCGGCCAGCGCCAGCCCGGCCGCCTCCGCCCTGAGGGGTGCGGTACCGCCCATCAACTGGCGGAGGGTGGTGGCGCGGCGCAGGTGGATGTGGGCGTCGTGCTCCCAAGTGAAGCCCATCCCCCCGAGGATCTGGATGGCACCCTTGGCCGCTTCGACGTAGCCGTCGAGGGCGAGGCTGCCGGCCAGCTGGATGGCCAACCTGCTCTGGCTCCGGGCTTGACCGGTCACCACATCGTCGTCGGAACCGACAGGAGCGGGGCTCTCGGCATCGAGGATTACGGCCGCGTCCCAGGTGGCCGCCACACCCTGCTCGACGGAGACCAGCATGTCGGCCAGGCGATGCTTGACCCCCTGGAACTGTCCGATCGGCCGGCCGAACTGCTGCCGGGTGCGTGCGTGCTCGGCGGCGGCGTCGAGGCACCAGCGTGCCCCACCCACGGCTTCGGCCGAGGCCACCAGCAACGCCAGGTCACGTATGCGCTCCGAGGTGGCACCTCCGAGCACCCGCTCCGGCGGCACCACCGTTCCCTCGAGTACCCACACGGCCGAGCGCCGCGACGGATCGAAGCTGGCCCGGGGATCCACGCCGACCGACCCGTCCCGCTCGATCAGGGCCCATTGCACGGAGCCGGCCACCTCCACCGGGGCCAGCACCCTGGCCACCACGGCGCCGTTGGGGACCGGACCGATGGAGCCGTCGACAGTGAGCGAGCCGTCGTCACCTTCCCGCCCGATCAGGCCCGGCCGGGACACGGCCGATCCGTCCGGTGCTCCGGTGGGTACGACGAGGGAGGCGGGTAGCGTGCCGTCGACGAGCCCGGGGAGGACCTCCTTGGCCTGTGTCGGGCTCCCGTATTCGGCCACGACGGCGCCGACCACGGCGGTGCCGGCCCAAGGACCGGGGGCCGCGGCCCGTCCGAGCTCCTCGGCCACGACGGCCAGCTCCACCATCCCGGCGCCCTGGCCGCCGTACTCCTCGGGAAGGTGGATCCCGAGGGTCCCCTGGGCACCGAGGTCGGCCCAGAATGCGGGGAGGGTGTCGGCGGCCGCATCGAGTGCGGCCCTGGTCACCTCGGGCGGACAGCGCGACTCGACCCACCGCCGGAGGGAGAGTCGGAGCTCGTCATGTTCGTCGCGGATCCCGATCGGCACGTCAGACCCCGGTGACCTGCCGACGCCGTTCGAGCGCCCAGCTGTCCGGGGCGCGGGCGGAGGCGCAGGCCCATGGAACGGTCGTCGGCCACGGCGAGATCACGGCACAGTTTCTACCATCCTGAGCCTGGGTAACGAGAACCGGTTCTACTCTCTCGGGTTCCGTGTCCCGGGCTCCGGGCTCCTACCAGCCCCTGAACTCCGGCGAGCGGCGTTCGGCGAAGGCGCTCAGGCCCTCGCGGCAGTCCTCGGTCCCGGTGATCAGCTCCTGGGCCACGGACTCGTCCCACAGCGCCGCGGCCCGGTCGGACTCGAGGGACCTGTTGGTGAGGTACTTGGCCACTCCGATCGCCTTGGTGGGGCCCGCGGCCAGCCGGGCCGCCCAGGCCCCGACCTCGGCCATCAGCCGGTCCCGAGGGACCACCCGGTTGACCAGATCCCATGCGCTCCGCCTCCGTGGCCGGCACGTCGTCCCCGAAGAAGAAGAGCTCCTTGGCCTTCTGCGGTCCGATCAGGCGGGGCAACAGATAGGCCCCACCGGCGTCAGGGGCGATGCCGCGACGGACGAAGACGGCGATGAACTTCGCCTCCTCGGCCGCAATGACCAGGTCGCAGGCCAGGGCCAGGTGCATACCGCCACCGGCTGCGGTGGCGTTGACCGCGGCGATCACCGGCTTCTCGCAGTCGAGCACGGCACTGATCAGGCGCTGCCATCCGTTGCGGATGAGGCGGGCCGCATCCCCCACGGCGAGTCTGGGGGCGCCGGCCGGCCGGGCCGGGCCGGCCTCCTGGGATCGGAGGTCCGCACCCGTGCAGAATCCCTTCTCACCGGCTCCGGTGAGAACCACGACCCGGACGGCGAGGTCGGCGGACGCCTCCTCGAGCCACACGACGACCTGATCGCGCATGGCCGCCGTGATGGCGTTGCCGGCCTCGGGCCGGTTGAGGGTGATGGTGGCCACCCCCTCGTCCAGCCGGTACAGGACCGGATCCGCCGAGGCAACCGCCTGGTCGGCCATCAGATGCGGTGGATGATGTTCATCCGGGAGGTGCAGACGGGCTCGCCGGTGTTCTGTTCCCGCCACGCCGTCTCCACCACCACGAAGGTCATGGTCTTGCCCTTGGACTCCTTCCGGTAGGCGTCGGCCACCTTTCCCTCACCCACCAGCACATCGCCGGCCAGCACGGGCCGGTGGTAGGTGAACTCCTGCTCGCCGTGGAGGATGAGACCGCCGTTGGCCATGAGCGGCCCGAGTACCTCGGCCATCGGGTTGCCGGTCGGACCGTCCGTCGGCTGCAACTCGGGGTAGGCACCGAAGTGCTCCATGACGAAGGGGTAGGTGGGCGGGGCGGGTATCCCGGCCAGGCCCGCCTCGGACGCGGCCCTGGCGTCGCGATAGACAGGGCTCATCTCCTTGACCGCGTCGGCGAACAGCGCCAGCTGACCTCGCTCCACCGTGACCACGGTGGTACCGGTCGGCTTGCCGATGATCGCGCTCAGATTGTCCTCTGCCACGTGGGGCTCCTCCCCTGTCGTCGAACCACCGGAAGTCCTGGGTGACCATCACCACCGGCTGGGCGATAGGGTGCCCGCTCGGCACCGTCGCGCGCAAGCCTCCGATCCGGCGGCGGCTGATCCCCTCCCCGTTCATCCCCTACAGTGCCGGGCGTGATCCAACCCGGACAGACCGGCCGGGACCGGCCCGAGGTGTCCGTGCTCCCCGATACCCGCACCATGGCCCGGGCGGCGGCCGACCGGGCGGCAGCCGTTCTACGCTCAGCCGTGGACCGGAAGGGCGTGGCCCACGCCATGTTCGCCACCGGAAATTCCCAGATCGAGTTCATCGGCGAGCTCGTCGGCCGGACCCCGGATGTGCCGTGGGGCGACGTCGTCGTGTTCCACATGGACGAGTACGTGGGCATCGGGCCCGAGCATCCGGCCAGCTTCCAACGGTGGATCCGCGAGCGGATCGTGGAGCCCACCGATCCCCGATCCGCCCACTACATCGACGGGCTGGCCCCGCCCGAGCGGGAATGCGCTCGCTACGCACGTCTGCTGGGCGACCACCCGCTCGATCTCTGTTGCCTCGGCATCGGCGAGAACGGGCATCTGGCCTTCAACGATCCTCCGGTGGCCGATTTCGATGACGACGTGGACGTGAAGGTGGTGGCCCTCGACGCCGGCTGCCGGCGCCAGCAGGTGAACGAAGGTCACTTCGCCACCGATGCCGAGGTGCCGGAGCTGGCCGTCACGGTGACCATCCCCGCACTGCTCCGGGCCGGAACCGTCCTGGCCGTGGTGCCCGAGGCCCGCAAGGCGGTACCGGTCCGTGCCGCCCTCGAGGGGCCGGTCACCACAGCCTGCCCGGCCTCGATCCTCCAGCGCACGCCACAGGCGACCATCCTGCTCGACGCCGACTCCGGCCGGCTGCTGGCTGCCGGCCGTTGAGCCGGCGACGCGCCTGACGGCTCCGGGGCCCGTTCCCGGTACTCAGCAGGCCTACGAGCTGGGATCCGACCCCGGTCCGACCCCCAGCCAACGATCGAGGAACGGATAGGCCCGGTCACCGTGCCACTGGTGCTCGCCGTCGAAGACGTCGAGACCCAGACGGTCGCCGGCGCCGACATGGTCGTAGACCCGCTGGACCCGGGCCGCCGACTCCTCGGCGGCGGCCACCGGGAACAGCAGGTCATCGCGCCCGGTCACGATGAGGAGCGGGCGCGGGGCCACCAGGGCGCCCACGTCGGCGTGCTCCATCCGGCCGAGCATGCCGAACAGCACCTGGGAGCCGCACATGTTCCACGGCACCTTGTGTGACTCGGCCCATGAGGAGAAGTAGCAGCACACCACGGCCGCCGCCACCCGGGGGTCCAGCGCGGCCAGGAACAAGCGTGACCGTGGCTCCGTAGGAGAAGCCGGCCATGCCCATCCGGTCCGGGTCGACCAGCGGGTGGGCCTCCAGCACGTCGAGCGCCCGGGCCAGATCCCACAGGTTCTGGGTGAGCGGGTTCCACCCCCCCATGACCTGATGGACAAGGTTGGTGTCACAGCCGTAGTGGTCGGGTGGGTTCCAGTCGGCCCGCTCCCCGAAGCAGCGCAGGTCCGGAGCCAGGACCACGTGGCCCCGACGGGCCAGCTCGGCGGCGTAGTCCCCGCCGGGCGGGTCGCCGGGCTCGAGGCCGCACACCCGTGACTTGCCGGGGCCGTGGCCGTGCACCGCCAGCACCGCCGAACCGGGTTCCGCCCGGTCATCCGGGACCAGCAGGTAGGCGGGGACCGACATGGTGTCCTCGGTGTCGAACACGATCCGCTGTTGCACGTAGCCGTCGTAGGCCACCTCTTCGGTGACCTCGGTGTTCGCCGGCACCGGCTCGGGCCACGGGGCCAGCAGGTCCTGGAGGCGGCCCTGGAACCGGCCCTTCCACGAATCGAACCCAGCGGGATCATCAGGCAGCGGATCGTCCTGCTCGATTGCCATCAGCCGGCTCACCGCCTGGTACCACGGTGAGAAGTTGCGCAGCCTGACGGGCAGCCCCGTCGCCGGACTGGTCGCCGGACTGGTCGTCGACGGCGTCGTCCCCGTCGCGGTGCCCGTCGTCGTCGAAGGTGGTTCGGTCATGCTCGGTGATCCCCGGTCCCTGATCGCTGGCACACCGACCGGCTCGGTGTCCACATCAGCCAACCATCAAATCACTCCACGGGGCCGCAGGGTCCGGAAGCCCGTGGCCCAGGTTGAGCTGACCCCCCCGGTGGGGCACACTGGACCCATGGCGAGGATCGCATGACGGTTGCCACCGAGCTCGATGTCCGGCCGCTGTCCCCCATCATCGGCGCTGAGATCCACGGCATCGACCTGTCGAAACCGCTCAGCGAGCGGGTGGTGGCCGAGGTCAGGCAGGCGCTCAACACGCATCATGTGATCTTCTTCCGCGACCAGCAGCTGTCCCCGACCCAGCAGGCGGAATTCGCCGGGCAGTTCGGGACGGTCACCGAAGGCCATCCGGTCATCACGCCCCTCGCCGAGCACCCGGACGTGCTGGCCATCGACGGGAGCGTCGACCGGGCCAGCTGGTGGCACACCGACATCACCTTTCTCCAACAACCGGCCTTCGGGTCGATCCTCTACATGCTCGAATGCCCCGACTTCGGGGGCGACACGACGTGGGCCAGTCTGCAGGATGCGTACGATCGACTGGCCGAACCGGTCCGTTCCATGTGCGACACGCTGATCGCCATCCACTTCGATCCCTGGTTCGCGGCCGACGTCGACGCCCGTGGGGGCTACGACTGGCAGGGCGTGCACTTCGAGAAGCTGCTCCCCGCGCTGCACCCGGTGGTGCGTACCCACCCCGAGAACGGCCGCAACGGGCTCTTTGTGAACCCGCAGTTCACCCAGACGATCCTCGGGCATGTCGAAGAACGAGAGCAACGCCATTCTGGACATGCTGTACCGGCATTGCCAGCAGCCCGAGCTGACCTGCCGCTTCCGGTGGCGCCCCGGTTCGGTGGCGTTCTGGGACAACCGGGCGACTCTCCACTACGCGCTCGACGACTACGGCGACGCCACCCGCATCGCCCACCGCGTGACCCTGCGGGGCGACACCCCCTACGGGCCCGCCATGCCCGAGCGCTGACCGACCCGCATCCCGGCCACTCCGTCGGTCGTCATCGGGGTCTTCTGTCGATCGGGCCGAGCCGCCCGGGCGATCCGCCCCGGGCGATCCGGGCCTACGTCGATCCGGGCCCGGGATCCGGCCGGGGTTGGGACGGTGTCTCTCCCCGCTCGGGGGTCCGGGTCGGCGCGGCTCCGGAGACCGCCAGCGCCTCCTCGCTGGCTCCGAGGTAGGCGGCCAGTGCCCTCGGATCCCGCCCGACCTCGTCCGGCGTCCCCGCCGACACGACCGCGCCCGTCTCCATCATCACCACTTTGGAACACAGGGCGAAGACGAGAGGGACGTCGTGCTCGACCAGCACGATGGTGGTGTCAGCCAGCTCGTGCAACCGGCGCAGCAAGGGAACGAACGCCTCCGCCTCGCGTTGGGCGATGCCGGCCGTGGGCTCGTCGAGCAGGAGGAGCCGGGGTTTGGCCAGCACGATGGAGGCCAGGTCCACCACCCGCCTCGTCCCGGTGGAGAGCTGGGCGATCGGGTGACGACGGAACCGTTCGATCCCGAACGAAGCGATGACCTGGTCGGCGGCTTCACATTTGGACCGCTCGGACCGTCGCGCCCACGGCATCTGGAGCGTGGAGGACAGGACGCCGACCGGCCGGCGGGCATCCTGGGTGAGCCACAGCACCTCTTCCACGCTGAGCTCGGGGAAGAGCCGGCAGTCTTGGAAGGAACGCACCACTCCGAGGGACGAGCGCTCCTCGGGCAGGTACTCGACCAGGCTCTCGCCGTCCAGCCGGACCGAACCGGCCTGGGGTGTCACCAGCCCCGAGATGACGTCGAGCATGGTGGTCTTCCCCGAGCCGTTGGGCCCGATCAGCCCGACGATGGCTCCCGGCTCAGCCGACAGATCGGCACCGTCGACGGCCTGGACGCCCCCGAAGGCCACGCTGACCCCCTCCATGTCGAGCCGCGCCGGTCCGGAGGTGCCCACCGCGTCGCCGCGGCGGCTCAACTCGCCACCTCGGTGGCCACGGCGACCGGAGGCGGGCTCTCCTGCCCCGGTGCCGGCGGCACCCCGCCGCGCCGGACCAGCTGCTCGATGCCCAGCGTGACCACGTCGCCGAAACGGTGCAGCAGCTCGGACAGGCCACCGGGCAGGTAGAGGATGAAGGCCAGCAGTCCGAGGCCGCTGGTGAGGAATTGGATCGTCGGGTTGGACCCGAAGATGGCGGGGATGCCGACCAGGTAGATGGCCCCCAACACGGCCCCGTCGATGGATCCGAGCCCCCCGATCACCACCATGGAGACGACCAGGATGGAAAAGGTCGGGTCGAAGGTGTCCGTCGAGAAGCGCTCGGTGGCAAAGGCCAGGCACACCCCGGCGTAGCCGGCGATGAACCCCGACAGGGCGAAGGCGAGCAGCTTGGTCCGGGCCAGGGGTATGCCCAACGCCCCCGCCCCGGTCTCGTTGTCCCGTACGGCCATGAGGCGGCGGGCCACCCCCCGGTCGCGCCAGAGCCGGACGATGAGGACCGACACCACCAGGACTCCCAGCGAGAACCAGGCGAAGGCCCGTTCCGAGGCCAGCCCGATCCCGAACAGGTTGGGCGAGGAGATGAGCGTGGACTGGGGATCGGGCAGCCCCGTGCACAACTGCCGGTTCAAACCGGGCAAGGTCCAGCACGGGGTGTCGAGCACCGCCCCCATGAACCAGAGGCCGAAGGCCAGGGTGCTCACGGCCAGATAGAGGCCTCGCACCCGCAGGGCGGGCAGCCCCACCAGTACGGCGACGACCGCGGTCACCGCGCCGGCGAAGGGCATGAGCAGGACGAGAGGCACGCTCGAACCGAGATGGGCGGCCATCAGGGCGCCCACGGCGACCAGCCCGAACTGTCCGAGCGACACCTGGCCGGCCCAGCCGGTCAGCACGGTCAGGGACAGGGCGATCACCGCGTAGATGCAGATCTGGGCGATGAGGAACGAGTTGCCCACACTGACCACCAGGGGGAGCAGGGCGGCGCCGATGACGGAGGCCACCACCCCGACCAGTGCCGACCCGCCGTCGAAGGGGGCTGTCGTTGCGCAGCTGGCCACGCGTGTTCTCGAGCCAGGTGGAACGGGCTTCGCGGCGGGACCCGGTCTGGAGGGCGGCGATGCGAACCAGCAGGACGGCCATGACCAGTAGGAACAGGATCAGGTCGACCTGGTTGGTGCTGCTCAGGTTCCAGACCAGGATCTCCTGGATCACCCCGAGGACGATGGCGGCCACGAAGGCCGCGGTCAGGCTCACCATGGCCCCGACCATGGCCGCGGTGAGGCCCAGCAAGAGGAGCTCGGGGCTGAGCACCTGGGTGAGCTGGGTGGTCTGGCCGGGGGCGGCGAGGATGGCGGTGAAGGCGGACAGGACCCCGGCCAGGGTCCACGCCACCGTCGAGGTGCGACGAACCCACACCCCCGACAGGCGGGCCGAGTCGGCGTTCTCGGCCATGGCCCGCATGGCCAGGCCCCACGGCGACCACTTGATGAAGGCGGCCAGCCCGATGGCCACCAGCGGCGCGGCGATCAGCGTGAGCACCTGCCCCGGGGTGAACAGGTAGGTGCCGATAGTGAAGGAGATGTCGAAGGGAACCGGGAACGCCTTGAAGAGGTTCTTCGGGCGGATGAAGGGGAGGGCGGTGAACACGAACAGGACCTGGCTCAACCCGATGGTGGCCACCATGACGAGAACCCGTGGCCGGTTGAACAGCCGCCGGAGGAGCAGTTCGCTCAGCGCCCCGACGGCGGCGGCCAGCCCGAGGGACAGCACCAGCGCGAACCAGTAGTTGAACCCGAAGTCGTAGAAGCACTTGACCATGAAGACGGCGGCCACCACCCCGAGCTGGCCCTGGGCGAAATTGAGCACCCGGTTGGTCTTGTAGATGAGGACCAGGCCCATGGCCAGCAGCCCGTAGCTCAGGCCGGTGATGACTCCCTGGACCAGGACGAAACTGGGTACCGACACCGTCGCCCCGCTAGTCGAGGCCGGCCGCGGCCGCGCCGAGGAAGACCGGGCGCAACAGGTCGGTCCGCTCGTAGAGGTCGGCGGTGAGGCCGTCGAAGCGGACCTCGCCACGCTCGATGAAGATGGCCCGCTCGGCCAGGCTCATGGCCCGGTTGACACTCTGCTCGACCAGGACGACCGTGGTGCCCTGCCGGTTGACCTGGCGGACGATGTCCATCAACCGGTCCACCGCCTTCGGGGCGAGCCCGAGGGCCAGCTCGTCGATGAGCAGGAGCTTCGGCTGCCGTCATCATCACCCGGGCCAGGGCCAGCATCTGCTGCTCGCCCCCGGACAGGGTCCCGGCCGGCTGGTCGAGGCGGCTGGCCAGCTCGGGGAAGCGGTCGATGGCCTCGTCCAGGGCCGTCCTGGCCCGCGAGCCCTCACGGCGCATCGAGTAGCCCCCGACGCGCAGGTTCTCCCGCACGGTGAGGCCGGAGAAGGTCATCTTGCCCCCGACCAGCAGGGCCACGCCCTGGTCGATGATCTGCTCGGGCTCGAGGTAGGTGCAGTTGGCTCCGAAGATGCGGATGACCCCCCGGTGCGGGTGCTCCAGTCCCGACACGGCCCGGAGCAGTGTCGACTTGCCGGCGCCGTTGGTGCCGAGCAGGGCCAGGATCTCCCCCTGGTTGATCTCGAGGTTCACGTTGAACAGCACCTGGTTGGCGCCGTAGTAGAAGTCGAGGTTGTGGACCTGCAGGGCCGGCACCTCCCCCCCGGCCTGGCGCCGCTGGCCTTCGGCGTACCGCTCGAGGACGTCTTCGATGACCAGCGTGATATCGCGCCTGACGTAGCGGGAGCCGATCACGAGCATGATGCCCGCCGATGAGGCACACCGGTCCGATGAGGGTCAGGGCCACCGTGGGTCCGTGTCTGTAGCCGACCGCGTCGCTGATGGCACCGAGGATCACCGCGCCGGTGAATCCACCGAAGACCAGCGAGTAGACCCCGAACATGGCGAAGCAGATGGTGCGCATCTCCGGGGGGGCGGTGGCCGCCAGGGTGAGGAAGATGCAGATGGCCAGGGGGGACACGGACGCGTTGGCCAGGAACTGGAGCGTCACCACCATCCACAGGTGGGGCATGTAGAGGGAGGTCACATAGAACGCCCCGTAGGCGGTGATGCAGGCGGCGGCGATGGCCAGGGGGCGTTGCGGGGCCCGCCGGAAGTAGCGGTCTCCGAGGACGTAGGCCACCGGGAGCCCGAGGAAGGCGGCCAGTCCGATGATCGAGTACACGTCGGCACGCTGGGCGGTGTCGAGGCCCCACCGCCGGACGAAGTACAGATTCCCGAACAGCGGGGCCGCCGTCCCGGCGAACCCGAGGATGGCCACGGCCACCAGCTCGAAGTAGATCGACCGGATGCGCAGCAGCCGGGTCACCGCCGGCCCGAGCAGGACCCGGGGCGCATCGCCCTGCTGGGAGTGGATGTCCATGCCCGAGGCCTTGAGGATGTGGCTCGACTCGTTGGCTCCCTTGTCCGGTTCGTTGCAGGGTGAACAGGGCCAGCCCGATGGGGATCCCGGCCAGGGCGATGAGCGTCCCCCAGCGCCAGTTGTGGCCGACGGTCACGAGCAGGGCGAAGGCGAGGTAACCGACGGTCTGGGACAGCGGATCCGAGAGGTTGTGCCAGCTGAAGACCCGGCCCCGGCCCTCGGTGGGATAGGCATCGGACAGGTACGAATTGTGGACGGTGTTGTTGACCCCGAACCCGATCGAGGCGATCAGGTAGAGGAAGGTGAAGGCCCACACGTTGGGGGCGAGGGCCATCAGGGGGGCGAAGACCGCGAAGATCAGCAGGGCCACCCCGGCCACCACTTTGCGGCTGCCCCGGTCGGCCCACAGGGCCAGGGGCACCGCCCACAGCAGCTGGGCCACCGCGGCCACGAAGGTCACCGCCCCGAGGGCGGCGTCATGGATGTGGAAGGTGTGCTCGAGGTTGGTCCCGATGAGGGAGATGCCGTTGCCGAAGCTGCCCGGGACGAGGGCCGCCGCCGTGAGCAGGATCAGGGGGGCGAAGCCGCTGACCCGGAGGATGCCGATGAGGGGCGGCGGCCTTGCCTTCGCCGGTGCCGGGCATGACGTCGAGGGCGGCGACCACCTCGGGGTCCTGCTCTTGGCCACGACCTCCTGCAGCAACTCGTCTGGAACGGCGAAGTCGAACAGCACCGGGTCGGCCATGGAAGTCACACACTATCCATGACATGTTCGTCAGACACGCCCGACGGGATCGGGGTGCGCCCGCCCTATCCAGCCGGTGCCGAGCCCGACGATGTGGCCACCGTCAGGGGGCCGTGGGGCAGCACGCACAGCCGGGCCCCCGGACCCTTCCGGTCGAGCGCCCGGGCCACGGCCGTCGGACAGGTCGTGCACCGGCGCCAGCATGGCGGAACGCACGGCGTCGTCGCTGAGCCCCCCGGAGAACATCCACACCTCGGCCCGCCCGAGCACCCGACCGAGCACCTGGGCCTGCCAGGCGTCGAGCTGCCCGGGCCCACGGGGGCGGACCAGCTCGGCGGGGCCCGAGGCAGCCCGGAGGATGCGGGCGAAGGCCCCGTCGTCGGGCAGCCCGTCGTCACAGGCGGCGGCCATCACGATGATGCCGCCCGGGGCCACCACCCGCTCGGCCGCGGCCATGCCCTTGACCGCCTGGTAGAGGTTGCGGTCGAGCGGGTAGCCCCCGTTGGTGGTGAGCACCACGTCGAAGGGCCCGTCCACCGGCTGGGTCACCGTGTCGGCGGCGAACGCGCAGGCGGCGCCGATGGCCGTCGGGCAGGGCACCGGTGAAGACCCCGGTCAGGCGGCGGGCGCCGTCGATGGTGACGTCCACCGACAGGTCCGGCGGGCACAGGGCGGCGGCGGCGGCCACGAACTCGTGAACCGGATTTCCCGACGTGAGCATCCAGGTGGACCGGGCGTCGGCCAGCCGGGCCGGGCTGTGGGCCTCGAGGATGGTGGCCGTGTCGGCCAGCCCCGGGCAGACCCCCTTCGGACCCCCGCTCCAGCCGGCGAAGAAGTGGGGCTCCACAAATCCGGTCACGATGCGGACGGCGGCCTCCACGTAGTGGCGATCGAGCCGGACCGGGGTGCCGTCCACCTCCCCGACCCGGACATGGCGACCGTCGTCGGACGCATGGTCGTGGATCCGGTAGCGGCCGGCGATCTGCGGCCCGACCAGCTCCGCCATCTCCGCCGGGGTGGCCTGCCGGTGGGTTCCGGTGGCGCACAGCAGCTCCACCCGGTCGGGTCCGGCTCCGGCCAGCTCGAGCTCGGCCAGCAGCGGGGGCAGCACGGTGGTGTTGGGCATCGGGCGGGTGAGGTCGGGGAAGACCACCGCCACCGTGCCGTCCCGATCGACCACCTCACCGAGAGCCGGGCCGGAGATCGGGTGGCGGAGCGACTCGGCGCACGGCACCCGCCTCGTCGGCCAGGGCGGCCGGCTCGCTGGGTTCGACCACGACCGCGTCGTCGGGCACGTCGACGGCCAGCCCGGCCGTGCCGTAGGCCACGGTCAGCTCGCACGACGACCTCCGGGGATCGCTCGACGGGTGTGGCCGGCCAGAGGGACCGACCGGGTGCGGCCCGCCGGATCGCTCGACCGAGCCAGGCCGATCATGGCCGAGGCCACCCGTTCCGCCCGCGTCCGCAGGCCGGCGTAGCGGGACACCGCCACCGGGTCCGGTTCGAGCCGATCGTCCACGGGATCCATCTCCTCGAGAGCGAAGTCGGCACCCACGGCCGACGCGGCCAGCAGGGCAGCACCGGCGGAGGCGGCCTGGCCCGAGCGGCGCCGGTCGCCCGGCAGGCCGGTGATGCCGGTCAACGACTCGGCCCACACCGGCACGGCGGCACCCGCCCCGGCCAGCGCCAGCGCCGTCGACCGACGGGCCTGTCGGGCCGCCGGGCGTCCATGGCGTCGAGGCACCGCTTGACCTCCCAGCCCACCGACTCGAACAGCGGCACGGGCCAGGTCGGCCAGTCCGTGCTCGGAGGACAGTCCGACGAAGGCGGCCCCGGCATCGGGCCTGCCACCACGGGGCTCTGGCCCCGTCCAGCCACGGGGTGGCCGTCACCCCCCGGGCACCGGGGGGACTCCGCCGGGCCAGCTCGGCCAGCTCGTCCGGCGGGTGACCGGTGAGCCGGCCCAGCCAGGCCACGAAGGATCCGGCCGCGGAGAGGCCACCCTCGACCAGCCAGCCCGCCGCCGGCGGCTCTGGACAGCACCATGCCCCGGGGCCGGACGGGCGGACCGGTCGCCCAGAGGCAGCGACACGTTGGCCGTGGTCCCCCAGCTGACCATGGGGCACACCTCGCCGGCCCCGGTCCCGAGCACCTCGCACGGCCGGTCGCCGGCGCCGATGACCACCGGCGTGCCCGCCTCCAGTCCGAGCACGGCCGCGGCCTCCGGCACCAGCCGGCCGCTGACCTCGGTCCGAGGGAACGACCGGCGGCAGGCTCGTGGCCGCACGCGCCGGCCAGCTCAGCCGACCACCCGGCCGTCGAGGTCGTAGAGGCCCGGTCCGCGAGGCCATGGTGGCGTCGGTGACCACCTCGCCGGTGAGTCGCCAGGCGACGAGATCGCGCGGGCGCCAGGAGCCAGGCGCTGGCCGCCAACCGCTCGGCGGTCGTGATGCGGCCAGCCAGGCCATCTTGGCCGCCACCGATCCGGCGTCGAGCGGGACACCGGTGCGGTCGAACGACGCCATCGGCGCCCCCCAGGGCGTCGGCCAGCGTCGTCGCCTCGAGCGCCGGCACGACGGTCCGACCAGACGATGGCCGGCCCGAGCGGCCGTCCGCCGGCGTCGACCGGCACGAACGTCTGGCGTGCGCCCGTGCACCCCACCGCCTCGACCGGCCCGAACCGGTCCGCCGGCGTGCGGCCCTCAGCCTGGGCGCAGGCGGCCACCACCGACGACCACCACTCCGAGGGAGTCCTGCTCCGCCCATCCCGGTGCCGGATGGACCGTTCGGACGGGGATTCCCGCCTGGGCCACCAGCCCGTCGGCGGTCCCACAGGGCGACCTTGGTGAGCGGTGGTGCCCAGGTCGACCGTCAGGATCACCGGCCGTGCACGACCTCGGCCAGCTCCTTCGCCATGCCCGCGGGTGACGGCTCCTGGAAGATGGCCCGACCCATGGCCAGACCGGCGCCCCCGCCGTCCATGACGTCGCGCGTCTCGTCGAGGATCCGATCGCCGGCCCCCCACGATCGTGGGGCCCGCCGAGGAAGAGGACGGGGACGCCGACACTGGCCACCACCCGGGCCACGGCCTCGACCCGGGCCTCGCCCGGCGGGCACGTCGGGGACCGGCACCTTGAGGAGGGGGGCACCGAGGTCGTGGGCGATGACCGCGGCCAGCACGATGTCGTCGGTCACCCTCGACATCCGGCCGCCCCTCCACATCACCGGCTCGATCAGCGCGTCGAGCGACGAGGATCTGGCATCCTCGAGCACCCGGCCGAGCAGCTCCAGCGCGGCCGCTCCGCCCCGGTCGTCCGGATCGATCCGGGTCATGAGCTTGATGCCCGTCCACCCGTCGTCGGCGGCCCGACCCACGCTGGCCACCAGGCGGTCGTCGAGCTCGAAGGCCGTGCCGGCCAGGCCGGTGCGGTTGAGCGAGAGGTAGGTCCGCTGGTCGGGCCGGATGGCGCCGGCTGCGGCCAGGTCGGTCAATGGCTGCACCGTGGCCAGGATGCCGTCGCAGTACGGCAGGGCCTCGCGCAGCGCCTGCGAGGTAGTCGGCGTTGCGCTCGATGGTCATCACCCCGCGGGCGCGGTGGTCGGCCGCCAGCACCAGGGCCGGGAATCCGGACCGCTCGTCGCCCGGAGCCACCTGTCCCGTCACGCCAGACCGGACAGCGCCGAAGATGACCTTGGCCACCGCCGAGAAGTCTTCGCGGCCGTACCCGGCGACCGTCGCCGCGGTCAGGGCCTGCCGGGCGACGGCGGTGGTGGCGAGCGGGACCCCGGCGCGGGCGCCGTAGTTGAGGGCGAGGTCGAGGTCCTTGGCCATCAGATCGGTCATGAATCCGGGCCGCCACCCGTTGGATGCCGGGCTGTCCGGCACCACCCCGGCCACCGGCAGCCGGGTGCGCACGGCCACGCAGTCCCCGGTGGAGTGGATCAGCACCTCGTGCAGCTTGTCGAGGTCGACCCCCGACTTGACGGCCAGCGCGGTGGCTTCGGCCGTGGCCAGCATCTGGGCCGCGTAGATCAGGTTGTTGCACAGCTTGACCACCTGTCCCATTCCCGGACCGCCCACGTGGACGATCAGCCCGGCGAAGGGCTCGAGGGCGGGACGCGCCGTCTCCAGCGTCGCCTCGTCACCGCCGACCATCAAGGTGAGCGTCCCCTTCTCCGCTCCGGCCGTGCCCCCCGAGAGAGGTGCGTCGAGGAAGCCGGCGCCGGTGGCCGTGACCCGCTCGGTGCTGGGCCCGGGCCACGTCCGGATCGATGGTCGAGCAGTCGACCACCACCTTGCCCGGCCCGAGTGCGGGAAGCATGGCGTCGACCACCTCGGCCACCTGCGGTGAGCTGGGCACGCAGAGGATCACGATCTCGCCGGCCTCGGCCACCGCGGCGACCGATCCGCCGTCGACGGCCCCCAGCGAGACGGCCCGCTCCACCGGACCCGGGCTCCGCGAGGCCACCGTCACCCGATGCCCGGCCTCGAGGAGGTGCCGGGTCATGGGCAGCCCCATGGCCCCGAGGCCGACGAAACCGAGCTCCATGGTCATCCTCCTCGTCAGTGGCCGAACTGCGGGAGCCAGGCCGAGGTGCCCGAGAGGAGCTCGGCCACCATCGCCTCGGTCTGGTGGAGATCCCCGCGTCCGGCCAGGGGATCGAGGAAGAAGGCGGCCTCGGCCAGTTCCCGGTCGCCTCGAGGGCCGCGGCCACCGTGTACTCGGTCACGGCCACGTGCCGCCGGACCAGCTCGGCGTAGGGAGCGGGCAGAGGAGCCACGTCACGACCGCGGATTCCGTCCGCCGTCGACCACACAGATCGATTCGACGACGGCGTCGCCGGGTACGTCCGGAACCTGGCCGGCGTTGGGGATGTTGGCCGGGATCTCGCGGGGTTCACCGGTGACCAACGAGTCGATGACCAGCGCCGGGAGTTCACCCGACGGCCACGTCTGCAGCTTCTTGCTTCCGGCCAACCAGGCGTCGACGTCGGCGATGTAGCCCTCCTGGTGCTCCTGGCGCCGTTCGATGGGGTCAGCTCGATGTTGAAATCGGCCCCCCACCCCGACGCCTCGGTCAGCACCCAGGGTACGAACTCGGCGATGTGGCGGTCGCCGGCTGCGGGCAGGGCTCCCCACTTGTCGAGCAGGGTGAGCTTCAACGCATGGCGCTGGACGAAGTCGAGCCGCGTGAACTCCTCGGCCCGGGGCCGGCCCGGGTGGGGCGCCAGCGCGGCCAGACCGCCGGCCTCGGCCACCATGTCGGCGAGGATGGCGATACCCGTCCTCGCCCTCGACGTCGAGGGCGGTGACCACCGGGAAGTGGTTGACGCCGGCCACGGTGGGGCGGACCGCCTCGTGCGGCTTGCCGAGGGCGATGGCCAGGTCCATCGTCCAGTTCCCCACCTCGTGGCACAGACCGACCGTCTTGACCGCGGTCTGTCGGCAGACGGCCCGGGTGAGGCAGGTCATCGGGTTGGTGATGTTGAGCATCCATGCGTCGGGACAGATCTTGCCCATGTCCTCGCCCACGCCGACCAGCACCGGGATGTTGCGCAGCGACGGTTGATGCCGCCGGGTCCGACGGTGTCACCCACCGACTGGCGAATGCCGTAGCGGGCCGGAACGTCCAGATCCACCGACATCGAGTCGAATCCGCCGGTGGAGATGGTCACGATGACGAAGTCGGCACCCTCGAGCGCCCGGCGTTGGTCGGTGGTGGTGGCGAACGTGGCCTTGGCTCCCAGCGCCTCGCCGACCAGCCGGCCGAGTGCCTGCATCTTCTCCAGAGGTGCGGGGTCGATGTCCTCGAGCACGTAGTGCGCGCCCCGCAAGCGACTCGGTACCGAGCAGATCGGCCAGGAGCTCGGGTGTCCACTGGTAGCTCCCGCCGCCGACGATGGTGATCTGCATGGCGCTCAATCCCTCCGACCGGTGACGTTGGAAGTCGCTGACATAGGCGTCACTCTATCCAGCCCGCCTGATTCCGGCCCGCCGGCCCATCGTCGGCGCCGGCCTGGCGTCGCCCCACCGCCGGCACGAGCATGTCGGTCGGGTTCAGCCCGGCGGCACCTCCCAGTGGACCAGGTCGGTGCTGCGGGCCACGCCGATCTCGGCGTGGCCCCAACCGCCGAACCGGGTGAGCTCGTCGCTGCCCGCATAGAGCAGATAGTAGAAGTGGCCCGGAAGCGAGCTGGCGTCACAGAGGAACGCCGAGTTGGCATGCTCGTATCCGATGCTCGATATCCCCGGACCGCTGTTGAACGGCTCCGAGGGGACGTCCAGCTCGTAGCCGCTCGTCCAACGGAGCCACCCCGCCGCCGTGCCCGGGTTGCCGGCCAGCGTGAAGATCCACGGCTGGTCGAGGTTGTTGGACGTGGCCACCAGCCGCCATGCGCCACCGGCCATCACGAACTCGTAGTTCTCGATGGTGCCGCCGACGACATCGATGTCGGGTCGGCCGACCAGCCTCCATGGTCCCTGGAGCGAGCCCGTCGTCGACCGGGCGATCTCGAACACGTCCGGCTGCCGGCGTGACGAGTACTTGAAGCCCAACAGGAGCTGGTGGCCGGTGAAGACCAGGGCGCCGTCGATCATCCGGTCGTCCGGCGACGGTGCCAGCGAGTGGGCCAGCGGGAGGGGCCGCGACCAGTGCTCCAGATCGTTCGAGGTCCGGTAGTAGAGCAGGTCCTCGGTCCCCGGTGGCGAGGACCCTCCCGGATCGGACTGGTAGGTGACCACGTACCGGCCGCTCGGTTGGCGCACGATGTCGGGCGAGGCCACGCCGAGCGTCCCGACCTGAGGCGGCCACGGAGAGAGGCCCGACCAGTGGACCAGGTCCCGGCTGGTGGCCGTGGCGACGTTCCAGTGGACGCCATCGGGAAGCGACCGGTCGGTGGTCACGTAGCTGAACAGCATGTGCCAGGTGCCGGCCGCCCAGATGATGGCTTCGTCCTTTACCCCGGCGGTCGGAGAGGAGAGGATCGGGTTGCGCAGCGCCGCCCAGTCGACAGCCGTGCCGCTCGAGCCACCGACGATGCAGGCGTGGTCGGCCCCGGCCGCCAGCTCCTCGGTGGTCAGCGCAGAGGATGCCGCCGGTCACCGGTGCCGTGCACGTCGGTCCGGCCGGTACTGCATCCGGTGGTCAGTGCCAGCACCACTGTCACCGTCAGGCCCAGGCCGAACCGACCACCTCGCGCCGACCTCATCGGGTCGGACGCGTCGCGGTCATGGGCCCGAAGACTAGAGCGGTCCGCGGGGCCGCGCTCCGGGGCCCCGTTAGGATCTCGCCATGGCCGGACCGTCCCTCCTCTACGTCACCCAGGTCGCCCCCTACCGCGACGGGCCCGCCGGGGTGCACGGCGTCCTCGACCAGTCGGCCACCGCCGTCGCCCAACTGGCCGAGGCCGCGGGCATGGCCTTCCGCCGGGTGCCCGACGTGCGCGACCTCGATCCCGGGGAGCTGTCCGCGGCCAGCGTGGTGGCGCTGTTCACCATCGGCGAGACCCCGTGGTCGGCGGACCAGCAGGCCATCCTGCTCGACGGGTTGCGGGCCGGGCGCACCTCCGTCCTGGCCATCCACTCCGCCACCGACTCGTGCTACGGCTGGAGCGACTACGGACGGCTGGTCGGCGCCCGATTCAACGGCCATCCCTGGACCCAGTGGTGCACGTTGGACGTCGTCGAACCCACCCATCCGGCCGTCGCCCACCTCGGCCCCACCTGGAGGTGGCACGACGAGGTGTACCAATTCCGGGACCTGCGCCCCGACGCCCGTGTGCTGCTGGCCGCCCGCCCGGACGAGCTCGGTGCCGACAGCGGATCGGGCGGCGCCCCCGAGGCCGGTGGAGCGGACCTCGGCGCCGAGCATCCCCTGTCGTGGTGCTTCACCGAAGGCGCCGGGCGGGTCTTCTCCACCTCGCTCGGGCACTTCCCCTCAGCCTGGGAAAGCCCCGACTATCTCCGCCATCTGGCCGGCGGCCTCGGGTGGCTGATCGGCGCGGACGGCTGACGTTCCCCATCGGACCGTCCCGGTCGCGATTGCGGTCAGGCACCGGCGGGCCGGACACCGCCGGGCCGGACACCGGCGGGCCGACCCCCCGCATGGGCCGCCTCAGCCGTCGCGCTCGGCTACCAGCCCCTCCCAGCCGCGCACGTTGAGCTCCCCCTCGACACGTTGACCGTCACGACTGCGGTCGGTGCCGACCAGCACCCGACCGGAGAAGCCCTCGAGCGTCGCTTCCCCGTCCGACATGCCCACCATGACCACCACCCGGTCATCCCGGCTCCAGGCCCAGGCCCCCGGGCCGGCCGGCAACGACCGGTAGGTTCCCTGGCGGAGCTCGGGCGTGGACCGGCGCAAGGCGATCAGATCGCGGGCCAGGCCCAGCATCGAGCCGGGATCGTCCCGCTGTGACTCGACGTTGTACCGGCCCAGGTCCCCGAACGGCAGCCACGGCTGCACCCCGGCGTCGGTGAACCCACCTCCGGAGACGCTGCTCCACTGCATCGGCGTCCGCATGGCGTCTCGTCCTGCGTAGGCCGGCCAGTACAGGACCCCGAGCGGGTCCCGCATCAGATCGTGGGGCACGTCGGTGTCGACCTGTCCGATCTCGTCGCCCTGGTAGAGGACGGGCGTGCCCCGGAGGCACAGCAGCATGAGCAGCGAGACGCGGGCCTTGGCGTCGTCACCCCCGGCCCAGCGGGTGGCGAACCGGGACATGTCGTGATTCGACCCGGTCCATGCCGGCCAGGCCCCGGCGGGCAGGGCCAATTCGATGGCCTCGACGATGGCGCGCATCGCCTCCTGCTTCCAGCGGCGCGCTGATGAACGGGAAGTTGAAGGCCATGTGGAGCTCGTCCCCACCGTTGCCGTAATACGCGGCCAGGGCCTCCATCTGCTCCACCGGCGTCTCGCCCACCAGCACGCTCCCGGGGTACCCGTCGGCCAGTCGGCGCCAGTGCCTGATCACCTCGTGGACCTCGGGCCGGTTGGCGTTGTAGACCGACCGCTGGCCGAAGAGCTGTTCCTCGAACGTGTCCGTGTCGGTGGCAGGCGGGTTGTCCCGCAGCTGCGCGTCCTTGACGATCATGTTGCACACGTCGATGCGGAAGCCGGCCACCCCGCGATCGAGCCAGAACTCCATGATCCCGTCGAAGGCGGTCCGGACCTCGTCGTCCCACCAGTTGAGATCGGGCTGCTGGCGGAGATGGTTGTGGAGGTAGTACTGGCCGGTGGCCGCGTCGAGCGTCCAGGCCGGACCTCCGAAGCTGGACACCCAGTTGTTGGGAGGCGAGCCATCGGCTTTCGGATCGGCCCAGACGTACCAGTTGCGCCGGCGGGCGGTCGGCGACGAGCGGGAGTCGACGAACCACTCGTGCTCCTCACTGGTGTGGTTGGGCACGAGGTCCATGATCACGCGGAGGTCCCTGCGCCCGGCTTCGGCGATGAGGCGGTCTACGTCTTCCAGCGTGCCCAGTTCCGGGTCCACGGCGACGTAGTCGGCCACGTCGTAGCCCCAGTCGGCGTTGGGCGACACGGTGATCGGACTGAGCCAGATCCCGTCCACGCCCAGCCACTGGATGTAGTCGAGGTGTTGGATGATCCCGGGCAGGTCGCCGACGCCGTCACCGTTCGAGTCGGCGAACGAGCGGGGGTAGATCTGGTAGAGGACGCCGTCCTTCCACCACGGTGATCCGTCGATCCGGGAGCGGTCGGACATCGGGCTAGGAAACACGTCCGCGGTCGGACCCGGCCCCGCCGGCCCCGGCGCCCGCAGCTGCATCGACGCCGGCCACGGCCCGGAGCCAGGGCGTCATGTCCAGCCGCGGGTACCGGGCGGCCACACCGGCCAACGTCTCCGGGTTCCAGTAGGGGTGGCCCGGCTCGGGGAACCCGAGGACGGTGAGCTGGCGGACGGTGGCATGGGGGACGAACCGGTGCCACGCCAGATCCTCGGCCGCCGACGGCCACGCCTGGGAGCCGAGCCAATCGGTGGCCGCCGGCTTGTAGGCCACATGGAGCAGGAACCGGGCGGCCCCCTTCGCTCTCAGGGACGTCCCGCGGTGGTAGACGTCGGGACGGTAGGCGAGCACCGAGCCGGCCGGGCCCGAGGCCGGCACTTCCGATGCATAGAGGGACGCGTACTCGTTCAGATCGAGGTACGTGCGCTCCACCGGGATGTCCCGGGTGAGCCGACGTGACACCATCAAGGTGGCGGCGGTCTCAGGTGTGACGTCACTCAGGTAGACGAAGAGCTCGAGATGCCGGTACCCGACATCGGTTCGGGGGACGACCAACGTGTGGTTGCCGTAGTCGACGTGCAGCAGCTGCTCGTAGTCGGGATCGCCGTCCGAGTACTTGGCGGTGGCGTGGCCCTGGTAGAGCCGAAGCTGCTCCGTCCCCAGCAGGTCCTCGGCCAGGGCGATGAGGCGTTCGTGCACGACCAGGCGGTTGAGCGCCATTCCCTCGAACGGGAAGGAGGGTTTCTTCGCGTCCCAGCTGGCGTCGTAGCCGCTCCCTCCCGCCAGGCCGGCCTGGAAGGCCTCGGCCGTCGGAAACAGGCCCGGGAGCTCCGCCCGGGCGGCGGCGACATCGTCGGCGGGCAGAACGTGCTCCAGCACGCACCAGCCCTCCTCGTGCCAGTCGGCCCGCTGTTCCTCGTCGAGGATCAGGTCCTGCATCGGACCTGTATACCAGCGCCGGATGCGAGCAGGTACTTCCCGGTCGTGGGTCAGCCGGTGGGCAGCGGCAGCCAGGGCTGGACACCGATCCAGCACGTGAACTCGGGGATCTTGTCCTTGGGCATGTGGCACTGGGCCGAGGGCGGCGAGTTGATGTGCAACCTGACCACCTGGTACTTGACGGGACCGTACCGCTTGTCCGGGCCGTAGCTGAGCACGGGGGTGTACGTGCCCGGGAAGTTCGTGATCTTGGACATGGCGGTGACGAAGGTGCGCCGGTTGAGATCGGCGCCGGCGTTCTTCGCCGCGGCGTCGAAGAGGGCGATGACCTGGCACCAGCCGGCGATGGGCCCCTGCTCCTCGATGTAGTCCTCCTGATTCCCGGGCGGGACCTGGGGGTAGGCCTTGTGCCAAACCGCCCAGCACGTGCGGAGACCGGGGTCGTAGCCGCCCTGGCTCTCGGGCCGGTCGTCGTCGATACCGCCCAGGGTCTCGGTGGTCAGGCCCTCCTGGCCGTTGAGGGCCTTGGCGTAGGGCACGGGCAGGAGCCCGAGGGCGGTCTCGATGCTCTCCTCGTAATCGCTCAACAGGAGCTTCGGGAACCACTGCTGGGCGGTCTCGGCCTGCAGCACCGGGTAGAAGACGTTGAACGGTATGAGGGGGATGACCGAGGTGACACCGGCGGTGCGAAGCTGCTGGATGACCAGGGGGGCCTCGGCGTCGGTGGTCGAGGTGTCGTCCGGGTTGGCATCGATGGTCTTCACCACCGGGGTGACGCCGGCCCGGCGCAGGTCGGGAAGGAGGTAGTCGTCGAGGGCGACCTGGTCCGATGCCCGGTCGCCGGCGATGACGCCCACCTTGATGCTGCCGCCGAGCAGATCGGCGCTCAACCCCCAGTTGACCACGGCCTGGAGGATGGTGGCCTGGTCGGGCCCGGTCCACCACAGGTAGGGCGAGCCCTGGTTCGTCCAGTTGGTGACGGTGGTCCACTGGCCGATGAACGGCGTCTGGCCCTCCTGGGTTACGCAGAGCTCGTCGTCGCCGGTCCAGTCCCCGAGCCCGTCCAGCACGGCGAACACCGCCGGCGAACCCTCGGTCCAGGTCTTGCACAGTGACCGCATCTCGGTCTCGTTGGTGGGGTCGAAGGTGGTGATGATGGGGTTGATCTTCCGGCCGTTGATGCCCCCCTTGTCGTTGATCTGCTTGATGAAGAGGTCGATGGCCTTGGTCTGCTCCCCGAACTCGACGTCGGCCTCGAATCCCTCCTTGCCGGCCAGCGAGTTGAGGGCGACCACCGGGAAGACGACGTTGATGCCGTGCTTGGTGACGCCCCGTGACGAGGTGCTGGCCGAGCTCACCGGGCTCGGGCCTGACCCGGTTGTCCCCCCGGTCGCCTGGACCTGGACCGTTCCCGGCGCGGACGAGGCCGTCGGGGACGTGGCCACCCAGACCGTGGTACCCACGATGACCGCCACGACCAGCACGACGGTACGGATCTGGGTGGAGCGTGGGCGCCGGACGAAGTGACCCCATGATCGGGTCAGCCCTCCCAGTGGGTTCCACCGGGTCGGTCCACTCATGTGCATCGCTCCTTCTGGTGCGCCCAGCTGCGCCGGGAAAGCCTGCCCGGCACGGTCCCCTCGCGCCGTCACGTGACCCGCAACGTGTGCCGCGTGCCGTCAGTACCGTATCGTCGTCGACGACCGAGGACTCGTCGAACTCCGCCGGTGGCATTGCCCATCCCGGGCGACCACGCACACATCCCGGGCAAGGAGAGCGCAGGACATGAACGGTGGGGCTCACGATCGGGCAAGCGGAGCGTTCCCGCGCGTCGAGCCGCCCCCATCGACCGGCGAACGCCCCGGTCGGCGGCCGCCTCCTGGCGAGGGTCCGTATGCCGTCGAGGTGGCCGACCTGGTCAAGCGGTACCCGAAGGCTCCGACGGACTCGTTGGCGGGGGTGACGTTCCAGGTGCGGCGGGGTGAGGTGTTCGGCTTTCTCGGGCCCAACGGTGCCGGGAAGACCACGACGATCGGGATATTGACCACCCGGATCCGTCCCACCCGGGGCCGAGCCCTCGTGGCCGGCGTCGACGTGGTCGCCGATCCTGTCGGGGCGCGACGCGTGCTCGGCGTGGTCCCCCAGCAGAACAATCTCGACCGGTCCCTGTCGGTCCGCCAGAACCTGCTCTTCCACGCCAGCTATCACGGCGTGCCCAGAGGACGCCGGCGACAGCTGGCCGACCACCTGCTCGAACAGTTCGGACTGGCCGACAGGTCCGGCGGCCGGCCCGACGATTTCTCCGGCGGACAGATCCAGCGCATGATGATCGCCCGTGCCCTGATGCACGCACCGGCCGTGCTGTTCCTCGACGAGCCGTCCACCGGGCTCGATCCGGCCGCCCGGCTCTTCCTGTGGGAGAAGGTGGCCGAGCTCAGGGCGGGTGGGACCACCGTGGTCATCACCACCCACGACATGGACGAGGCCGCCACCTTGAGCGATCGCGTCGCCATCATCGACCACGGAACGTTGCTGGCCCTCGACACACCTGGCGCGCTGGTCCGGGGCATGACCGGCGAGCGGACCCTCGACTGCACCATCGAGCGAGGCCCGGGGACCGACGCGGCCACGGTCGCTGCCGCGGTCGGATCGCTCGCCGGGGTGAGCCAGATCGAGCCGCTGGACGATCCGGGGGGAAGCGGATGGCGGCTGCGAATCTACGTCGAAGGCGAGGCTGCCTCCTTCGTGGCTCCGGTGGCCCAGGCCATCAGCGCCGCCGGAGGACGGCTCACCGATGCCCGGCTGGGTGAGCCGAACCTCGAGGACGTCTTCATCCATCTCACCGGAAGGGCACTGCGTTGAGCACCGCACGAACCGACCCGGCGGAGCCGGTGGCCGCCCTCGAGCACCTCCCCCACTGGGGTCCCGGGCGGACCTTTGGGGCCATCCTCCGACGCGATCTCTTCGTCACCGGGCGCGAGTTCCCGGTCTTCCTGGCCCAGGTGATCCTGCAGCCCCTCTTCCTGCTGTTCGTGTTCGGCAAGGTGCTCACCGAACTCGGCTACGCCAGACCCGGATACGAGGAGGTGCTCTTCCCCGGTCTGGTGGCGCTGGCCGCCGTGCTCACCGGGCTGCAGAGCACCGCCCTCCCGCTGGTGATCGAGTTCTCCTACAGCAACGAGATCGAGGACCGCCTGCTGGCCCCTCTCCCCATCGGCGCCGTCGCCGTCGAGAAGGTGGTCTTCGCAGCCATGAGGGCGTGTGTGGCGGCAGCGGTGATGTTCCCGGTCGGCGTGTGGATCCTGGGCTCGATCCCCTGGCGGGCGTCGACGGGGCCGGCTGTGGTGGCGATGATCGTCCTCGGCGCCCTGCTGGGGGCGGCCATGGGTCTCATCCTCGGCACCTATGTACCGCCCAACCGGATCAGCGTCACCTTGACCCTGGTTCTGACACCTCTCATCTTCACCGGCTCCAGCCAGTACCCGTGGCCCTCGCTCGGTCACATCCGGTGGTTCCAGGTGGTGTCGGCCCTCAATCCGATGACCTACGTGAGCGAGGGCCTGCGCGGCCTCATGGCGCCGAACGTGCCTCACATCCAGACCTGGATCTGCTTTGTGGTGGCCATCGGATCCTTGGTCGTCCTCATGGTCGTCGGCATGGCCGGCTTCCGGCGACGAGCCCTCGGGTGACGGTCCAGCTGCTCCGTTACGCTGCCCCCATGGACGACGGCCCTGCCACTGACGACGACCCTGCTATGGACGACGGCCCTGCCATGGACGGCGACCCTGCAGCGACGGCGACCCGGCGATGACGGCGACCCGGGACGACAAAGAGCTCTGGGGACTCCTCGATCCCTCCGTATTGGCCTCGATCGTGGTGGTATCACCCCACTTCGACGACGCCGCCCTCGGCGCGGCCCACCTGCTCACCTCCCACCCCGGCAGCACGGTGATCACCGTGCTGGGCGGCCGCCCACCGTCCTATCCGGAGACGGTGACGTCCTGGGACGCAGCCGGCGGATTCCGGTCCGGCGACGACGTGGTGGGGGCGAGACAGGAGGAGGACCGGGCGGCCATGGCGTCGATGCAGGCCACGCCGGTCTGGCTCGAGTTCCCCGACCACCAGTATCTGGCTGCGGACGGGCGGCCGACACCCGCCGAGGTGGCCCCGCCCCTCCGCCAGGCCATTGTCGCCACCGGAGCCAGTGCGGTGTTCCTGCCCATGGGGCTGGCCAACCCCGATCACGTGTTGACCCACGACGCCGGTCTGCAGGCCCGAGCGGCCCTGGTCGAAGAAGGCAGCGATCTGAGCTGGTTCTGCTACGAGGACGCCGGCTACAAGCATCTCCCCGGCCTCCTGGCCTGGCGGATCTCGAAGCTCTTCCGCAGCGGACTGTGGCCCACGCCGGCCGTCGTCCCGGTGGAACCGGACATGGCGGCCAAGCGAACGGCCATCTGGAAGTACGCCAGCCAGGTGGCCCCGCTGGAGCGCGACCACCTGCTGTCCGAACGCCTGGACGCCAACGTGCCCGAGCCGTACTGGCGGCTGGCCCCTCCGCCGCCGGGCTGGGAACGCCTAACCTCGGCAGATGATCTCGATGGCCGCCGGACCGACTGAACCCGACCAACGTCTCCGACCCACCCCTTCGGGAAGGCCGGCATGACGGGTTCGATATGAGCACCGCCCTCGTCACCGGTGCCTCCTCGGGGATCGGAGCCGCCACCGCCCGGCTCCTCGCCGAGCAGGGGACGACCGTCGCGCTGGTGGCCCGGCGCCCGGACCGGCTGGCGCAGGTCCTGGTTGACTGCCAGGTCGGGGCGCCCCGCTCCCGATCGTGGGCCGCCGACCTGTCCGACCCGGAGGAGGCCGCCGCCCTCAGCCTACGGATCTGGGACGAGCTCGGCCCTCTCGACGTGATCATCAACAACGCGGGCATCCCCATGCGGCGCCCGGCCGAACGCTTGACGATGGCCGAAGTCGAGCGGGTCATGACCGTCAACTACCTCTCCCCGGTGGCCATCACCCTGGCCCTGCTGCCGCGACTGCTCGCCCGCGGCTCGGGGACCATCGTCAACGTCTCGAGCCTCGGGGGCCGGCTGGGGATCGCCACCGAGGCCGCCTACAGCGCTTCGAAATTCGCGCTGGCCGGATGGAGCGAGGCGCTGGCCGCCGATCTGGTCGGAACCGGCGTCTCCGTGCGTCTGGTGCTGCCGGGGAGCATCGACACAGAGATCTGGGACCAGCCCGACAACGATCCCCCCATCTACACCGGACCGCTCGTCCCGGCGGAGGAGGTCGCCGCCGGCATCGTCGAGTGCGTCGACAGCGACCTGTTCGAGCACTACCTCCCGGACATGCGGGCCGTCGTGGAGATGAAGACCAGGGACTTCGACGGCTTCGTCGCCGGCATGCGGGCCATGGCCGACAAGAAGTCATGAAGGCCCTCCTGTTCGGTGCCGCGTCCCGATCGACGGGAGCTGCGGCCGGTGCCCACCGACGAGCTCGAGGCACGGCTGGCGGCGCTCCCGTTCGGCCTGCACGAGATGGACGACGCCCGTCCCATCCACCCGGACTGGGTCGTGACCAGGCCGATCCTCTCCGGTGTGTGTGGGTCGGACACCAAGCTGGTCCTCGGCGAGTTCGACGATGGGGACATCGACAACCCGATGGCCGCCTTCTCCTCCCTTCCCCACGTGCCCGGACACGAGGTGGTGGCCGAGGTGGTCGCCCTCGGACCCGAGGCCCGGGACGTCGAGGTCGGCCAGCGGGTCGTGCTCAACCCGTGGCTGAGCTGTGCCCCCCGCGGCATCACGCCCCTGTGCCCACCCTGCCAGGCCGGGGATCTCAATCTGTGCTGGTCCTTCACCAAGGGAGACATCGGCCCAGGGGTCCACATCGGCGTGGTCACCGGTGCGCCGGGGGCCTGGGCCGAGCAGCTCGCCGCCCACTCCTCCATGCTCATCCCGGTGCCCGAGGACGTGACGGACGAGGCCGCGGTGCTGGCCGACCCGTTCTCGGTGTCGTTCCACGCCATCGTCCGCAACCCGCCGCCCCCGGGCGGGAAGGCGCTGGTCTTCGGATCCGGCGCCCTCGGGCTGGCCAGTGTGGCCATCCTCACCTCCCTGTACCCCGGGGTCGAGGTGGCGGTGGTGGCTCGGTTCCCGGCCCAGATGGAACTGGCCCGGAAGTTCGGCGCCTCGGCGGTGTTCCCCCACGAGCCCCGGCTGACCCTGGTCGAGGCCCTGGCCGACTGGTCAGGGGGTCTGCTCCATCAGGCCTTTGACGGTCTGCCCATGACCCAGCCGGGTCATATCGACGTGGTCTACGACTCGGTGGCCAAGCCCGAGACCTTCGAGGTCGGCGTGCGGGTCCTGGCCGAACGGGGCCGCCTCGTCTACACCGGGGTGGCCATTCCCGGACGGTGGGAGTGGACCCCCGTGTACTTCAAGGAGCTGACCATCGTCGGCTCCAATGCCTTCGCCATGGAGGAGTTCGAAGGTGTCCGACAACATGCCATCGAGCACTATCTCGACCTGGTGCGGGCCGGCCGGATCGACCTCACCTCGATGGTCACCCACCGGTACCCGCTGGAGGACTGGTGGGACGCGCTCAAGACCCTGGCCAGACCGGCGGAAAGCGGGGTCTTGAAGGCCACCTTCGCCCCCAACGGCCAGCAGGCCGCGTCCTGACCGCCTGGTCCAGCCCTGCGGAGGTCCTCCGGCCCCGCCCGGTTCAGCCCTCTGGGCCCAGCTCCTCGAACCGCCCGTAGCGGAGGGATGCGGCCTCGGCCCACGCCGGGTCCGGCTCGATCCTCCGGCCGACTCGGGCCCACCCGCCGGCCGCGTCGAACGACGACTCGAGCCCGGCAGCCATCCGGGCCAGGAAGGCGGCACCGAGTGCAGCGCCCTCGGGCACAGCCACCGTGTCCACCGGCAGACCGGTGGCATCGGCCACCGCCTGCATCCACGGAACCGACCGGGACCCTCCACCGGTGGCGATGATCCGCCGTCCCCCGAATCCGGATCGTTCCAGGATGCGCCGGATCACGAACCCGCTGGCCTCGTGGGCGCCGCGGACCAGTGACCCCGGGCCCTGGGAGATGTCGAGATCGTGCACGCTGGCCCTGAGCTCGGGGTCGTGGAACGGGGTCCGCTCCCCGCGCAGGTAGGGAAGCCACACCGGCACCCTGGCCGGGTCGCCGGCCCGTTCGTCCCCGTCGCCGGCCGGCGCTCCCGGCCCGGCGCCGCGCAGGGGACCCCACCACCGTGCCCACCCAGTCGGCGAAGAGGGCGCCGGCGTTGCTCGGACCACCGATCATCACTTGCCCCGCGACCATCGTGGGCAGGGTGGTGAGCCCGGGCACGTCCTTCCACTGATCGGTGACCACCCAGACGATGAGGGTCGCCCCGAAGATGGCCAGGACGTCTCCGGGTTGGTTGGCGCCGGCCACGATCTGCTCGCAGAACGCATCGATCGAGCCACCGGCGAAGGCCGTCGGGGTACCCGGGCAGGGAACCGAGCGCCGCTCCCATCTGGCCGACCACCGGCAGCTGGTCCTCGACCACCCCCAGCTCGTCGAGGGCCTCCTTGTCCCACCGGCCCCGGACGTAGAGGTCGCCGAAGGACGTGGCCGTGGCTGCGTCGACGGCCGGGACGCCGGTCAGGGCATGGGTGGCCACCGCCTGGCAGTTCCAGTAGCCGAACGCCCCCGGGTGTTGGCCGACAGCCCAGCTCATCATGCGTCTCCCCTGGCTCCCGCTCCCCTCCCGGGTCACGCCGGGCGCCACGTCCGGCGCCGTGTCCCGAGCGCGGCCGTCGCCGTAGAGGAGGCCCGGGAGCAGGGGCCGGCCCCGGCGGTCGACGGCGGTGATCGAGGGGACCATCGACGTGACCACCACCCCGGCGGCCGGGCCGTCGAGCTCGGCGGACACGGCGGCGAAGGCCCGACGGGGGCCCCGGCGCCAGGCCAGGGCCACGTCGTGCTCGAGGAACTCGGCGGTCGGGGTGCCCACCCGGTGGGGCACCCTGGTCCTCGCCAGCACGGTGCCGCCGGCGTCCACGGCCACCGCTTTGACCGACGTGGTACCCACGTCAACGCCGACGGTGCACCCTGATCCCCGGGGTCTGCTCACAAACCTGACATTCGCGTCATGACACGCCATTATGGACCCGAACCGGCGACCCGTCCGGTCCGACTTTCCGGCTGGGGCCGGAGATCCGAGCGAGGAGCGCCGAACAGCATGTCCGAAGAACGACCGAAGGCACTGGTGACGGCGGCGGTGCGCGGCCCGGGGCTCGTCCTGCTCGGGGAGCTCGCCGACCTGACGATCGATTCGTGGCTCGACCAGCCCACCCTCCGGATCTACAACGCCGAGCAACTGGCCGAGCGGGTGGCGGCCGAGGGCGCCTCGATCGTGGTGGTGGAGAGCGACCGGTGCGCCGGGCCGCTCTTCGATCAGCACCTGGTGGCCGTGTGCAGCTGCCGGGGGGATCCGACCAACGTGGACGTCGCCGCGGCCACCGCGGCCGGCGTTCCCGTCCTGCGGGCCCCGGGTCGGAATGCCGACGCCGTGGCCGAGCTGGCCGTGGCCCTGCTGTTCGCGGCCACCCGCGGGGTGGTGGCCGCCGACGCCGACGTGCGTCGTGGTGAGATCTACAAGGACGGCACGATCCCCTACCAGCGCTTCCGGGCATGGGAGCTGGCCGGTCGGACCGCCGGCCTGGTCGGGCTGGGCGCCGTCGGGCGGGCCCTGCGATGGCGGCTCCGCGGCCTCGGCCTCGAGGTCATCGCCTACGACCCCTATGCCGACGAGCCCACGGTGACCCTGGACGAGCTCCTGGCCCGGTCGGACGTGATCTCGATGCACGCGCCGGTGACCCCGGAGACGACCGGGATGATCGGTGCCGAGCAGTTCGCCTGCGATGCGCGACGGCGTGGTCTTCCTCAACACGGCCAGGGCGGCGCTTGCACGACACCGATGCCCTGGTCGGCGCGCTCCGGTCGGGGAAGGTTTCGGCGGCGGGTCTCGACCACTTCGAAGGGGAGTCGCTGGCCGTCGACCATCCGCTGACCGGATTCGACTCGGTGGTGCTCGCCCCCCACATCGGCGGCGCCACCTACGACACCGAGTCCAACCACACCACCACCATCGCCGAGGACCTGTGCCGGCTGCTGGCCGGCGCCCGGCCCCTCAACATCGTCAACCCCGAAGTGCTGGACCGCCGGTGAGGAGTGTCCCCGCAGGCCGCTCCGGTCGCCCTAGTCTGCCGTGATGCCCGCCCGAGGTCCCGCCATCCGCCTCCTGCCCCGGATCGACCAGGACAACCGGTTCTTCTGGACCAGTGGGTCCGACGGACGGCTCCGCTTCCTCCGCTGCCAGGACTGCAGCTCCTACGTGCACCCGCCCAGCCCCGTGTGCCCGTTCTGCCTCTCCGGGGACATCTCGCCCGAAGTCGGTCAGCGGCAGGGCCACCCTGGTGGCCTACACCTGCAACGTGCAGCAGTGGATCCCGGGCAGCGACCCCTACCTGATCGGCCTGGTGGCCATCGACGAACAGGAGAGCGTGCGACTGACCACCAACCTGGTCGACGTGGAGCCCGACGAGGTCCGCGACGGGATGGCCGTCGAGGTCGTCTTCGAGCAGCACGAAGACGTCTACCTCCCCCTGTTCCGGCCGGCTGGCGTCGGGTCGGGCGTCATGAGCACGGTCGAGCCGCCGCTCGAGCGCCGGGCGGTGATCTCCGGCATCGGCCAGTCGGCCATCGGCCGGCCCCTCGGCCGCAGCGACCTGGACCTGACGGTCGAGGCGTGCCTGGCCGCCGTGCACGATGCCGGACTGACCCGCGACGACATCGACGGGCTGGCCACCTACCCGGGAATGGGCGCGGGCACAGCCGGGCTTCGCCGGACCGAGCAGCCCCGAAGTCCAGGACGCCTTGCGGCTCAGGCTCGACTGGCACGACGGCGGCGGCGAGGGACCCGGCCAGATGCGGGCCCTCATCGCCGCCTGCCTGGCCGTCGGGGCAGGGCTGGCCCGCCACGTCCTCGTCTACCGGACGGTGACCGAGTCGACCG
This sequence comes from uncultured Acidimicrobiaceae bacterium, assembly GCA_963745955.1. Classification (GTDB taxonomy): domain Bacteria; phylum Actinomycetota; class Acidimicrobiia; order Acidimicrobiales; family RAAP-2; genus Bog-756. The sequence goes on from CAVUZI010000006.1 coordinate 198,897, forward strand.
CCCAGGGAACCGGCGGGCGACAGGGGATCGGTGGGAGCGGCGGCGGGGGTGGCGGCGTCCCGAGGTTCTCGGGTTTCCTCCAGTGGTCACTCCCCTTCGGGGCCGTCTCCGCCGTCAACTGGATCGCCCTGGTGGCCCAGCGCCGTATGCACGAGTTCTCGCTGACCAGGGAGCAGCTGGGCCAGATCGCCCTCAACGGCCGGCGCAACGCCGCCCTCAACCCGGCCGCCATCTACTCCGATCCCATGGACCTCGCCGACCTATCTCGGGGCACGCATGATCTCGACCCCCCTCTGCCTCTTCGACTGCGACGCGCCCTGCGACGGGTCGACGGCCTTCGTGGTCTCCCACCGCGACTACGCACCGGACACCCCTCACCCGGCCTGCCACGTGAACGCGGTGGGCACCGCGCTGCGGGGCCGACCCAGCTGGGACCAGTTCGACGACGTGACGACGATGGCCGCCCGCGATGCCGCCGCCTCGATGTGGGAGCGGACCGACCTCCGGCCCTCCGACGTCGACGTGGCCCAGCTCTACGACGGCTTCTCCATCCTGGCCATGGTGTGGCTGGAGGCACTGGGCTTCTGCGGCCGGGGCGAGAGCGGCGCCTTCGTGGAGGACGGCACGGCCATCGGGCGGACGGGCGTCCTGCCCCTCAACACCGCCGGGGGCCAGCTGTCCGGCGGGCGCCTGCACGGCTTCGGCCTCATCCACGAGGCCTGCGTCCAGCTCCGGGGCGAAGGCGGCGCCCGACAGGTGCTCCGGCGCGGGGACGTCCTCCCCGAGGTGGCCGCGGTCAGCAACGGGGGCGGACCCATCGCCGGGACGCTGCTGCTGACCCGGGGTCCGGGCTGAGCCCTGTGGTCCCGGCGGCGGGTCGTCGGTCCCGCCGCCAGATCGTGGATCCGCACCGGGTGGAGCAACCGGAGCAAGTCGGTCGCAATTTCCAATTGGCCGAATATCGGCCGTAGGCATTAAACGACCGGTCCACTATCGCCGCAGCCGATAATTCGGCAATTCGCGAAATCGATCACCGAGACCGCGCGGTGCGGCAGTAGCGATCTGAGTCAGAGCATCAGATCGGCCGCCCGGGCGGCCAGCGCGGCCAGGGTGAGGGTCGGGCCGTAGCCGGACGAGGTGACGAACACCGAGGAGTCGGCCACGATCACGTTGTCGACCTGGTGCAACCGACCGGCCGGATCGACCACCGACGTGGCGGGATCGGTCCCCATCCGCACGGTTCCCATGTTGTGCCGGCTCTCGGGTATGGCCGCCGGTGAAGAGGCGTTGCCGGTGCCCGGCGAGGAGGAGATGGCCGCCCACTCGGACCCCATCTCCTTCAGGATGGCGCGCAGCCTCGGGCCGTAGTGCGCTGACGCGGCCAGCTCGTGGCGGCCGGGCCGGTAGGTCACCCGGGCCACCGGGAAGCCACGGGCGTCGCGGACCGTCGGGTCGAGATCGACCCTGTTGCCGGCGTAGGGGAGGTCCTCCCCCTGCATGATGAATGCCCACAGCCGCTTGCGGATGGCCGAGTCGGCCATGAGCCGCGGGTGGTTGGCGCCCCACGGGACGTGCTTGGCCTCCATGATCGGGAGGCCGGCCCCGCTGTGCTCGACCATGCCTCCGCGCAGCCACGGCAGGCCGGCCTCGGCCGCAGCCTTCCGCGTGTCGTCGTCGCCCACGATCATGTCGTCGTGGACGTGGGTGACCGCCCGGCCCCGCTCGGCGTAGGTCCGGAAGGGCATGGAACCGGCCACGATGGTCTGGAAGTGGGTCATCAGGTACCGGCCCAGCAGCGGGTGGTCGAGCCCCGACAGCAGCAGAAGGCGCGGTGTCTCGATGGCACCGGCGGCGACGACCACGTGGCCCGCCTCCATGGTGCGGGTGGCGCCGTCAGGGCCGACCAGGTCCACCCCGGTGGCCCGGTGGCCGTCGGTGCGGATGCGGGACACGAAGGTCTCCGTCACCAGCTCGGCCCGACCGCTGGCCATGGCCCGGACGCAGCATGGCGATCGGGTCGCCCTTGGCGTGGATCGGACACCCGAAGTAGGCACAGAAGCCACAGTTGTTGCAGGCGGGCCGCCCGTCGTAGGCCACCGAGTTGGCCGCCGTGGGGGCCGGGTAGGGGTGGTACCCGAGGCGTTCGGCTGCCGCACTGGAGAGGATGGCGCCGAACATGGGCGCACCCGAGGGCATCGGGAACGGACCCGACCGGGGGGCGGCGAAGGGGTTGGCGCCCTCGGTGCCGGCCACCCCGATGGCCCGCTCCACCTTGGCGTAGTACGGCTCCAGGTCGTCGTAGCCGATGGGCCAGTCGGCCACCTCGGCATCCGGCTGGGGCCCGAGCACCGAAAGGAGCCGGAAGTCGTCGGGCATGAAACGGGGGACTTTCCCGTCGGCGTGGGTGCCGCCTCCACCGACCGTGGACGGGACCGAGTTGACCTCCCCCACATGGCTGTGGTCCCCGTCGCCCTCGTGGGTCCGGAAGGTCCGGGGCTCGATGAGCGGGTCGGGGCCGAGGAAGTGACGGCTGAGGAACTTGATCTCGTCGTTCGAGTAGTCGAACGACGGGCGGCTCAGATCATGGGGGTCGAGCAGGTGGTTCCTGCCCTTCTCGATGATGGCCACCGTCCACCCGGCCGCCGTGAGCACGTCGGCCACGGTGGCGCCGCCCGGGCCCGATCCGATGATGATGGCGTCGACGGTCATGGGTTGGACACCTCGGCGTCCGTCCAGCCCCTTGGTTGCACGTCCCCCTCGAAGTCGATGGCCCGCCAGCCGGCACCTCCACGATTGCCTCCGTACTCCGGTGCGCCGTACATGCCTTCGCAGGCGTGCCCGTAGAGCAAGTCGGTGAAATCGGGATGGTCCCGCAGACGGTCGTCCTGCTCGTCGACCGCTCAACCGGCCGAAGTCCGGCCCCAGCGCGGCCAGACCGTGGCGGTAACGCTGCTGGAGACCGATGACCGGTCCGTTGAACTCGCGCTCGGGCAGACCGCACGATCCTTCGATGCGCGTTCGCCATGCCAGTTCGTCGAGCGCGGTCAGTTCGTGGAACTGGGCGAAGTCCGGCGATCCCCCGTGACGGCCCGAGGTGGGCCCCCTGGCCCAGATGCGAGGTGGGTCGACGGTGAAGGCGCCGAGCAGGCCGTCGATGTAGTCGGGCACACCGGCGGCCGCGGCACCGGGTGCGGTGCCGTCACGGGGCGGGATCAACCGCTCGCAGGCGGCGGTCAGGGTCCGGTACTCGTCGTCGGTCAACCACACTGGCATCGGATGACCCTAACAAGCGGCCCGACGGCGGGCGTGCCCACCGCGGCATCGGGGGACGGCCGCTGGCCGGGCCGTCTCCATCGGCGCGGTTCAGGCCGGGGTGAAGGCGACCGGCAGGGCGATCGGCGACCGGAAGGCCATTCCCTTGATATGGAGGTCCTGGTCGGGGGCGGCGTCGAGCCGTATGTCGGGCAGGCGGTCGAAGATGGTGTTCATGGCCACCCTGGTCTCCATGCGGGCCAGGTGCATGCCGAGGCAGACGTGCACGCCGAAGCCGAACCCCACGCTCTGACGGGACGCCCGGAAGATGTCGAACCGCTCCGGGTGCTCGTACTTGCGCTCGTCGCGGTTGGCCGAACCGAGCAGCAGGGCGACGTCGGCCCCCTCCTCGATGTCGACGCCGGCCAGCTCGGTGTCGCGGGTGGCTCGCCGCAGGATGACGGTGACCGGCGGCTCCCAGCGGATCGTCTCCTCGAACGCATCCGGTAGCAGGGACCGGTCGTCGATCACCGCCCGGAGCTGATCGGGATTGGTCAAGAGGCCATAGAGGAGGTTTCCCGACGCCCGATAGGTGGTCTCCACCCCGGCCGGGAGGAGCAGCCGAAGGAAGGAGTAGATCTCCTCGTCGCCGAGCCTGCGTCCGTCGACCTCGGCCACCAGCAGGTCGCTGATCAGATCCTGCGCCGGCCGCCGGCGGCGTTCGGCCAGCACGTCGGCGAAGTAGTCGCGGAGGGCGGCAGAGGCCGCCACCCCCCGTTCCCAGTTGGAGGCCACGCTGGTGATCTCGATCGCCCACCGCTGGAACGTGGGGAAGTCCGAGCGGGGCAGACCGAGGATCTGGGCGATGACCTGCACGGGGAAGTTGAAGGTCACCTCCTGGACGAGGTCGGCCTCACCGCGTCCGGCGAAGCCGTCGATGAGCTCGTTGACGACTCGCTGGACCAGGTCCCCCTCCCACTGCTCGAGCACCTTGGAGCGGAAGGTGGGGGAGACCAGAGCCCGGTGCAGCCGGTGCTCGGGCTCGTCCATCTGGAGGATCGTCCGACCCATGACCGCGCCCATGATCCCCTCGTACACCGTCGACGAGAAGGTCTCGTTGTCCCGGAGGACCTGGACCGCCTCGTCGAATCCGAACACGGTGACCGGCGGCGGCCGGTTCGGGTCCGCCTCCGAGGCCCCGTCGCCGAGGTCGATGGGGCCGACGTGCACCGGGCTCTGTCGGCGGAGTTCGGCCATCAGCGGGTAAGGATCACGGATGTTGCCCGACACCGTGTCCTGGAGCTCGAACGGATCGAACCGTGCGGGCGCCAGGGCCTGATCGGAACCTTCACCGGCTTGTGTTGTCATGGTCCCACTTCCCTCGTGCAGCCCCTCCGGCTTCAAGCGCGGATCATGATATCAAACGTTTGTTTGGTCACGATGCGGCGAGCACCGGCTGAACGGTCGGTCCCGATGGGCCGCAGGGTCCACAATGGAGTCGTGCACAGCCCCCGACCACGGAACCAACCGGCGACCCGACGGATCGACCCAGCGCCAGCACATCCTCAAGACGGCGCTGTCCCTGATGGCGACCAAGGGGGTCGACGGGACGAGCATGCGGAACCTGGCCACCGCCACCGGCCTCAATGTGGCCTCGCTCTACCACTACTTCCCGTCGAAGCGGGACCTGCTGGTGGCCGTGCTCGAGGAGCGGGGGTTCGTCGACGGCCTGGGCGCCACCTCGCAGACGGCGCTGGCCCAGGATCCCGCCTCCACTCTGGCCGACCTCCTGGACGGCATCCTGCAATCGATGCTCGAGGTGGAGGACTTCGTCCGGCTCATGCTGGGTGAGGTCATGCGGGGCGACGACACGGCCTTCGCCGTCGGGAACGAGCTGTTCACCGCGGCCCAGGCCTCGCTCGAGCGCTCGCTCTCCGACTGCGATCCACCCCCGTGCCCCGGAGAGGAGGCGGCCATGGCCAGGATGCTGCGCAGCCTGCTCATCGGGCTCTTCATCGAGCACGTCGCCGGCGTGCTCAGCGACGACCAGGACCCGTCGGTCGTCTTCCGCAGCCGGGCCGAGGAGTTCGCCTCGCTGCTGGAGAAACGCCTGACCGACGGAGAAGCCTGACCGACGGAGAGGGACGTCCCGGCGGACGGCCGCGGCGTCGGGCCGAACCGGGGCCGGTTACCATCACCGGGATGACGGGGGACGCAGCCGGGACATCCACCGAAGGGCGCGGAAGGCCAGAGGTCTCCACTCCCCCGTTCGCCGCCGGGACCCTCGGGCCGGTCCCCCGTCCCGACGACCAGCCCCTGTGGGACCCTGACAAGCAGGCCATGGGGGCCGAGCAGCGGAGGGAGCTGCAGAACGAGCGGCTCGGTCGGATGATCGATGCGCATCTTCACCGGACCCGTCCCGCTCTTCCGGGACAAGCTCCGCACCGCCGGAGTGTCGGGCCCCGCGGACATCTCCACCGTCGACGACCTCACCGGCGTCCCACTCACCGTCAAGCAGGACCTGCGGGACTCGGAGGCTGCCGCGCCGCCGTGGGGCGAGTACCGCTTCACCGATCCGCGCCGGGCGGTGCGCCTCGGGCACGTCGACCGGGACCACCGGGCAGCCGACCATCACCGTGTGGACCCGGCGGGACCTGTGGATCGAGTACGAGTCGGGCGCCCGCAACTGGTGGCGGATGGGCTACCGCCCGGGGACCATCGTGACCCACGCCCATCCGGCCTATCTCTACGGCGGCGGGGTCATGCTGCAGGGGACCTACGAGTATCTCGGCCTTCTCTCCTTGTGGGTCCCGCCCCCCGACACCGACGAACTCGCCGAACAGGCGGTTCGATTCTGGACCCGGGTCACCCCGGACGTCCCCTTCATGGGCTTCGCCACCGGGCGGTTCATCGAGGTGGCGACCAAGCTCGGCATCCCGCTCGAGGACGCCGGGCTCACCGGACTGCGCGCTCCCCCCGGTTTCGGACTCGGCCGCGGGGGGATGCCGCTCATGACCGCAGGCGCAGAGTGCTACGCCTACGTCGGCGGACCCTGCGGCCAGTCGCCCGGAGCCCACATCCACGAGGACTGGGCCGTGGTGCAGGCGGTCGACCCGGCCACCGGCCGGGAGGTCCCCGACGGTGAGTGGGGCAATCTCACGGTCACCACACTCGACCGCGACAACGGCCTGCTCCGCTACGACCTCGAGGAGGCGTGCGCCATCCTGCGCGAGCCGTGCCCGTGTGGTGAGACCTCCATCCGTGGGCTGTGGGGAGGCCGGTTCGCCGACCTCCTCAGCTGTCAGGGAACCCGGTTCCAGTTGTCCGAGGTGGAGGCCGCGCTGCGCACCGAGAAGCTGGTGGCCCAGCCCTCCCTCGAGTACCAGGTCGTTCGCCCGGACGACGGACCTGCTCCGCTGGTGGTGCGGGTGGAGGTCGCCACCGAGGATCCCGACGACCCGGGGCCAGGTGGCCGACAGGGTGGCGCTGGCCATCAAAGAGGCCCTCGGTGTCCATGCCACGGTGGAGCCGTTGCCGAGGGACACCCTCCCCCGTGCCGGCTACAAGGCCAAGCGGCTCGTCGACCGGGACGTGACCGGCCGGTCAGGGCCGTCACCGGAAGGCGGCGATGACCTCCCGGCCGAAGACCGACAGCGTCTCGGGGGGGGCGAAGTCGGTGAACCAGGCATAGACCCGCTCCACGCCGTCGGCCCGCAGGGCCTCCACCCGCTGCACGAGCTCGGCGCCGCTGCCGACCAGGTGACCCCCCTCGCCCATCCGCCCGAATCGGCGGGCGGCCAGCTCGACCACCTCGTCCCGCCTGGCCTCGTCGGTGACCAGGGTGACCAGCAGCTGCACGGAGACCCGGGCGGCGCCGGCACCCGACCGGGCCGAGGCCAGCCGGTCCAGCTGGTGCATGGGCACGTTCCACCAGTCGGCGTACCGGGCCACCAGCTCCATGGTCGCCGCCCCGGTACCCCCCACCACGACCGGGATCCGCCCGAGCGGCACCGGCAGTTGGCGGGCTCCCCCGACCGAGAAGAACGTACCCCGGTAGTCGACCACCTCGCCGGTCCAGAACCTGGTCAGCAGTTCCAACGTCTCGTGGAGCCGCTCGAGGCGCCGGGCGGCGGGGGCGGCGGGGAACCCGAAGGTGGCCAACTCCGCCGGCGTCGAGCCGGAGCCGATCCCGAGCTCGAAGCGTCCGCCCGAGACATGGTCGAGCGTCACGGCCTGACGGGCCAGCACCGCGGGATGGCGGAACGGGTCGCACAGGACCAGGTGGCCGAGCCGGAGCCGGTCAGTGGCCGCGGCCAGCCAGGTGGCCGTGGTGAAGGCCTCGTACATGGGTTGTTCGAGCGCCCCCGGCGGGGCCAGGTGGTCCATCAGGGCCAGCCCGTCGAATCCGGCCGCCTCGGCGGCCACGGCCCGCGCCTTCAGCGCGTCGGGGGCCAGGCGCATCTGGGGCAGGAAGAGGTGGAACTCCAATTCAAGCCGGTTCCGACGAGCATGGCCGGCCAGCGTGTGCCACTGGTGGCTCGTGCCGCCCATCAGCGCCTCGTTCTGCTTGGCCCGTTTGAACAGGAAGTGGGCGTCGTTCGCCCAGGTGAAGCCCACCCCCCCGTGGAGTTGGATGTCGTCGCCGGTGACCCGCACCGCAGCCTCGGCGGCATAGGCCGCGGCCATGGTGGCGGCTCGTGACCGCTCGGGCACGTCGGTGTCCGCGGCCCAGGCGGCGAAGTGCATGCCGGCCCGCGCCATCTCCAGTGCGTGGTACATGTCGACGATCCTGTGCTTCACGACCTGGAATGACGCGATGGGCCGGTCGAAGACCACCCTCACCTTGGCGTACTCCACGGCCTCCTCCAGAGCCCGGTCGCGACACCCCCACCAGTTCGGCGGCCAGCGCCACGGCGACGTCGTCGAGGACGCTGCCGCCACAGCGGCGGTCTGGTCGCCGGCGGGTCCGAGCGGCTCGACCGGCTCCTCTTCGAGGACCAGACGCGACAGCTTGCGGGTGGGATCGAGCCCGGGCACGGCCTCGGCTTTGGGCGAGGGCAGCAGGAACGACCGGATCCCCTCCTCGGCCAGCGCCACCACGATGGCCCAATCGGCGGTGTGGCCGTCGACGACGATCGGCTTGTGACCGGTCACCACCCAACCCAAGCCCTTGCGGCGGGCCCGGGCCCGGACCGTGCCGAGCGGGTGGCCATAGCCCTGCTCGTGCAGGGCGACGGTCCCGCGCTGGGCGCCCGAGGCCAGGCCCCCGATCAGCTCCTCGGCTCCGAGGGCGCGGGCCGCCAGCGTGGCCATGACCGACGACGAGAAGAACGGACCGGGCAGCGGGACACGTCCCATCTGCTCGAGGACGATGCCCATCTCCAGCAGGCCGGCCCCCTCCCCCGGCACCAGCATCCCGGTCCAGCCCAGGGCCACCAGTCGGTCCCAGAGCTCGGGGGTGACCCCGGTCGGGATCGTCGGCCAGCTGGCGCACGGTGTCGCCGCCCGACCTCGTCCATGGCCCGACGGGCCACGTCCTGCAAGGCGAGTTGTTCGGCATCGAACGTGAAATCCACAGTCCACCCCCGGAGCGGCATCGGTCGAAGTTGGCGCCAGTGTAGATGCCTGACGCCGGCGTCAGCAGTGTAGACGGCAGCGCGACTAGCCTCCTGAGCCGTGGACTTCGCCCTGGCCCCCGAAGATGAAGCGTTCCGCGACGAACTGCGGGCATGGCTCGACGAGTACCTCCCCCCGTTCCTGGCCAGCGAGGAGCTGGCCGACGACTCCTCGCTCTCGGGCGAGAAGTCCCAGCACCGCCGGGCGGCGTGGCAACGGCTCCTCAACGGAGGCCGGTGGGCGGCGGTGGGCTGGCCCGAGGAGTACGGCGGACGGAACGCCACGGCCATGCAGCGCATCATCTACTCGGAGGTCATGGCCGAGTACCGCACGCCGGGCCTGTTCAACCCCAACGGGCTCTGGCAGATCGGCCCCATGATCATCGCCTGGGGCACCGACGAGCAGAAGGCCCGGTGGCTGCCCTCCATCCTCGACGCCACCGACCACTGGTGCCAGGGGTTCTCCGAGCCCGACGCCGGCAACGACCTCGCCAACCTCCGGACCGCCGCCATCTGGGACGGGGACGCCTACGTGGTCAACGGCCAGAAGATCTGGATCTCCACCGCCCACCTGGCCAGATGGGGTCTCTTCCTGCTGCGGACCGATCCCACCGCCATCGAGCGCGGCGCCAAGCACGAGGGCATCACCGCCTTCATCGTCGACATGCACACCCCGGGGATCGAAGCCCGCCCCATCCGCGACATGGCCGGCGAGGAGATGTTCAACGAGGTCTTCTTCAACGACGCGGTGATCCCCCTGGAGAGCCGCCTCGGCGGCGAAGGGCGAAGGGTGGATGGTGGCCATGGGCACCCTCGGGCACGAGCGGGTGGGCATCGCCGGGCAGATCTCCATCCTGGCCGCCGACCTCCACGCCATGGTCACCGCGGCCCGCTCGGTCAACCCCGGAGCCCTGGAAGACCCCTCCCTGCGGGACCGTCTGGCCCGGGCCTGGACCGACATCGAGTTGGCCCGCCTGTTGTCCCTCAGGGCCCTGAGCAAGATCATCAAGGGCGAGAAGAACTGGCCCGAGGTTCCCTTCGCCAAGCTGCAGTGGTCGGCACTGGCCCAGACGCTGGCGGCCTTGTCGGTTGACCTCCTCGGACCGGCCGGCGTGCTGGCGCGGGGTGGACCCGACGCCATCGACCGGGGAAAATGGACCCGCCTCTACGCCTTCCAGCGTTACAGCACCATCGGCGGGGGCTCGACCGAGGTGCAGAAGAACATCATCGCCGACCGGGCGGTCAAGCTGCCCGGCCAGGCCCGCACCTCCTGACGTGCCCCCCGACCCACGCGCACCGTGCCTCATCGGCGTGGCCCGCCGCACCTGGCGCCAGGAGCCGGCGCCGGAGCCCCTCGCCATGTGGGAGACGGTGGCCCGTTCGGCCGCCGCGGACGCCGGATGCCCGGATGCGCTCGCCGGACTGCAGAGCCTCCAGGTCGTCTACTGCCAGTCGTGGGAGTACGACGATCCCTGTACCCGGCTGGCCGAACGGCTGGGCGCCGATCCGGCTCTGCGTTCGCTACTCCGGACTCGGGGGCTCGGTACCGGTCCGCCTGGTGTCCGAGGCGGCTGCGGCCATGGCCCACGGTCGAGCTCGACCTGGCCCTCGTCGTCGGGGGCGAAGCCCTGGCCACCCGCCGTCACCTGCCCGATCCGTCGTGGTCGTACCCGCCGGCCGAGGCCCGTCCCTTCCCGCTGACCATCGACCGACAGGAAGCGGCCAACGGCATCTACCAGGCCTATCTCACCTTCGCACTCCTGGATACGGCCCGCCGCGCCCACCTGGGCCGCTCCCCGTCCGACCATCGCGACCATCTCGGCCGTCTCCTCGCCCCCATGACCGAGGTGGCCGCCTCCCAGCCCGAGCACGCCTGGTTCCCGACGGTCCGGGGCGCGGCGGAGATCACGGATCCCTCACCGTCGAACCGGATGGTGGCCACGCCCTACACCAAGCTCATGACGGCCATCATGGACGTGGACATGGCGGCCGCGGTGCTGGTGGCCACGTCCGAGCGAGCCGATGCGCTGGGCGTGCCCCCCGACAAACGGGTCTACCTGCGGGGCGCCGGCGGGTCCGAGGAGCCCTCCACCATGGCGGCCAGACCTGAGCCGTGGCGGTCGCCGGCCATGGAGGCGGCCATGGCCGCAGCCCTCGGGCCGGCCTCCATCGACGACGTGGGCCACCTCGACCTCTACTCCTGCTTTGCCAGCTCCCTGTCGTTCGCCCGCGACGCCCTCGGCATCGGGGACGACCGTGGCCTCACGGTCACCGGTGGCCTTCCGTACCACGGCGGGCCCGGGCAGCAATTACGACACCCACGCGTTGGCGGCCATGGCCGAGGCCCTCCGCCGCGACCCGGGCGCACTGGGCCTGATCAGCGGGATCGGCATGCACATGACCAGCCACAGCGCCGTCGTGCTGTCGACCACGCCCGGGCCCTTCCCGCCCGCAGGGCCGGCTCCCGCCCTGGACCAACCGACGGTCCCGGTGACCACCGACGCGGTCGGAGCGGCACGGGTGGTCACCTTCTCCACCGTGTACTCCCGCGAGGGGCCCCAGTGGACGGCGCTCATCTGCGACCTCCCGGACGGCTCACGGTGCTACGCCCGGCTCGAGGAGGCACCCGACGACGAGACGGACCTGGCCGGCGAACAGGTCACCCTGGCCCCGGGGCCAAGGGGCGCCACCCTGGCCCGTCTCTGAGCTGACGGTGACGGTGACGGATGCCGGCTGTCGCCCGCTGACGGACACCCCGCCTATCATCCATCCGGGCCGTGCCGCCGGCCTGGTTGCCACCGTCACCGGTCGGTCATCGGCGGCCCGGTCGTGACCAGCCGAGCGGCCACCAGCCCCCGACGAGCAAGGACCAACCGTGCCCATCCACTACCAGACCGGCGACGACCACATCGTCCGGATCACCATCGACCGACCCGAGGCCCGCAACTCGCTGGACATGGAGCACTTCGCCCAACTGCGGATGGCGTGGGACCGCTTCGGAGAGGACGACGATGCCTGGGTGGCGGTGATCACCGGAGTAGGTCCCGACTTCTGCGTCGGCGCCGATCTCAAGACGTACATCCCTCAGATCACCGCCCTGTCGGCCCGGATGAAGGAGGGGGGCACCGCGGAGGTGGACGGCTACCGGCTGGACGACGGCACCAAGGCGGTCTTGCGCAACGTCAAGCTGTACAAGCCGATCGTCGCCGCGGTCAACGGCACCTGTGTGGCCGGGGGGATGGAGATGCTGGGCGGCTGTGACATCCGGGTCGCCGCCGACACCGCCACCTTCGGTGTCCTCGAGCCCAAGCGGGGCCTGTTCGCCGGGGGCGGGACCACGGTCCGCCTGCCCCGCCAGATCCCCTTTCCGGCGGCCATGGAGATGCTCTTGTGCGCCGATCGGCTGTCCGCCCACCGGGTCTACGAAATGGGCCTGGTCAACGAAGTGTGCAGTCCCGGCGCCGTCGTCGAACGGGCGTACGACTACGCCCGGAGGATCACCGCCAACGGACCGTTCGCGGTGCGCAAGACGAAGGAGTCGGTCATTCGTGGACTCGCCGTCGACATGAAGGAGGCCTACCGCATCGAGTCGGCCATCTCCTCGGAGGTGTTCTCGAGCCAGGATGCGGTGGAAGGCCCCAAGGCCTTCGCGGAGAAGCGCACCCCGGTGTGGAAGAACCACTAGCGACACGAGAGGGCTGGACCGGTCGGTCGGTACTCTGGCGCGACCGCCGGCCACGACAGGAGGCAAGATGCGCCAGATCCATCGGAAATCCCTGCTCTCTACGACAATCGCTCTGTCCGCGATCTGCGTCTCGGCGTGCAACTCCGCCGGCGCCGCCGGCCCGCCGGCCGCGTCCACCGGAGCAGCGGGCCCTGCCTACGCCACAACCGTGACGTCGAGTGGACCGGTCAACCCCGCCGCCATCCCGCTCGGAGACGGGTACCGCTCGACCGCGCCGAAGATCGGATATGTCGACTCCTGCATCACCAACTTCCCGTCCAAGGGAGGCGCCACGGTCATCGGCCCGTGGATCAACAGGACCAACAAGACCTGGGACTCCCTGACGAAGATCGCGGTGCGCGGATCGGTCTCGTGGCCCGAGGCCAGGTTTTCGGTGACCGTGGCCGGCAGCCGCCGGATCGTCACCGGCGACGACCTGCCGATCGACCACACCACCGGCACCTTCCCCATCAGCAGCTCTGATCCCGCGTACACCTACGACCAGAACCCGAACACCATCGTCCCCCAATCGATCTCGTGGTCGCTTCCGCTCAATCCCGTGGCGGCCAAGAAGCCGAAGTGCACAGGCGGCGGTCCCATCGGCATTCTCGACGACGGGGTCTATCTGTTCAACGCCCTCGACGGCGAGGGACGCGACGCCGGCGCCCACGAAGTGCTCGACAGCTGCCAGGAGCACCCCCAGATGGCCGGCGTCCTCCATCACCACGCCGTCCCATCCTGCATCCTCTCGAAAGCGACGGGCCGGTCCACACTGGTCGGCTACGCGGCCGATGGCTACGGGATCTATGTCGAGCGAACTGCGGGCGGCGCACTCCTCACGAACACCGATCTGGACGCGTGTCACGGCCGGACGTCGCGGGTGCTCTGGAACGGCAAGGAGCAGTCGGTGTACCACTATGACGCCACCCTGGAGTACCCCTACACGGTGGGCTGCTACCACGGCACGCCGATCTCGGGCGGCTGACCTCGCCCTTGACTCCGGACCACGGTACGGGCCTTACGCTGCTTCCCTGAGTCCCAAAGGAGGCCGATGTGTCCACTGCAGTTCTCGCCCTGACCGAATCGACGTTCGACGAGGCGATCATGGCATCACCCGTGCCGGTGGTCGTCGAGTTCTGGGCCGAGTGGTGCCCACCCTGCAAGCTGATCGCTCCGATCCTCGATTCGATTGCCGCCGACTACCCGGATCGCCTGCGCGTGTTCAAGATCAACTCCGACGAGCACCCGGGGTTGGCTCGCCGCTATGAGGTCATGAGCGTTCCCACCATCCTCTCTTTCAGTGAGGGCCAGCTCCGCCAGCGGATGGTGGGCGCCAGAAGCCGGGCCCGCCTGCTCGAGGATCTCTCGGAGTTGCTCAACGGCTGACCCGAAGGGCCATGCAGTCCTCGTTCGTCGAATCCTCGCAGATGTCGATGAGTCGAATGAGCCGTGACCGGATCTCATCCAATGCTTGTCGCCGTTCATCCAGGGCCTCGATTTTGGACCGCGCCATGGACAGGACGGAATCCGCCGAGCCGCAACTGCCCTGCCCACCGACGAGGCCGGCGATCTCTGCGAGCGTGAACCCCAGCTGTTTGGCCCGGGCGATGAACTCCAGCCGCCACAGGTCGGCAGCTGAATACTGCCGGTAGCCGGCGGCCGATCGGGGAGGCTCCCGCAGGAGTCCCCGGCGCTCGTAGTAGCGGACCGTCTCGACGTTCACGCCCGCCTCGTGGGCCAGCTGGCCGATCGAAAATGACTCCACGGCAGAGAGGATAAGGGCCGTACCCCGGTACGGGGTCAATCGGGCATCTCGATCCGGGCCGGTCGACGGGGGCGGCTCGCCGGGTCCGGGGCCATCGGCCACGCGTTGCCGGTGCCGGGGCAGGTGCCACATCGAGGTCCGGCCCAGGTGGGGCGCTGGTTAGTCTGGTGGCATGTTCGCGAGGAAGTCTCGGAAGGGGCGGGCTCTCGTCCACAATCACCCGCCGCCAGCGCCTGGGACATCCTCGAGTCGACCCGCGGCAGCTGTGCCGATCGGATACTCAGCCTCTCCGATCTGGCCGAAGCGGTGAAGGCGAGCAAGCGGCACCGGCGACCGCGAAGAAGCCCCGACAGGTTCCCCTCCGCCAGAAGTGAGCCAAGTGCGTCGATGCTCCTCGGTGCCCCACCTCGTCACCCACGGGAGGGACACCGGTGACGAGGTGGGATCGGTAGCGCTCGGCGAGGATGCGGGCGCCGGTTCTACCCCAGCCGCTCGATCACCGTGGCGTTGGCCTGGCCGCCGCCCTCGCACATGGTCTGGAACCCGTACCGGCCGCCGATGGACTCGAGCCGATTGAGGAGCGTGGCGGCCAGCCGGACCCCGCTGGCACCCAGCGGGTGGCCCATGGCGATGGCTCCACCGTTGGGATTGAGCCGCTCGGGGTCCGCGCTGAAGGCCCGGTTCCACATCAGCGGGATGGCGGCGAAGGCCTCGTTGCACTCGATGGCGTCGAACTGCTCGATCTTCATCCCCGACCGCTCGAGGAGCCGCTGGGTGGCCGGCACCGGTGCGGACAGCACGATGGCCGCGTCGTCAGCGGCCACGGTGGCGTGTGCGATCCGGCCGCGGATCGGAAGTCCCAGCCTCTCGGCGAGCGAACGATCGGCCAACAACATGGCCGCGGCACCGTCGGTCATCTGGGAGGAATTCCCCGCGGTGATGTCCGGGGCCGTGTCCGGCTCCCAGTTCTGGGCCGGAGGCAGGCCGGCCAACGCCTCCATCGAGCCCGTCCGGCGAATCCCCTCGTCGGCCTCGAGACGACCGCCGGAGAACGACCCGTCCTCCGCTTTGAGCGGCACCGGGATTGCTTCGGCGGCGAACCGGCCGGAATCCCATGCCTCAGCGGCCCGGCGGTGGCTCTCGAGGGAGTACTCGTCCATCTCCTGGCGGCTGATCTCCCAGCGATCGGCCAGCACCTGGGCCACCCGGAACTGCGCCCACAACCGTCCGTCGATCTGTTCGAGGAACGACGGCGGGAACGGTCCGGTGCCACCGCGGGCGTTGGAGGCGAGCGGCACCCGGCTCATCACCTCGACGCCGCAGGCCACGACCAGGTCGTAGTGGCCGGCCTTGACGCCGGCGGCGGCAAAGTGCATGGCCTGCTGCGACGAGCCGCACTGCCGGTCGACGGTGGTGGCGGGCACGCTCTGGGGCAGACCGGCGGACACCCAGGCATTGCGGGTCACGTTCGTGCTCTGCTCCCCCACCTGGGTGACGCATCCCCCGATGACGTCGTCGATGGTCGCCGGGTCGACGCCCGTGCGCTCCACCAGTGAGCTGAGAGCGAATCCGAGCAGGTCCGCCGGGTGCCAGTGGGAAAGAGCCCCACCTCGCTTCCCCATCGTCGTACGGACCACGTCGACGATGACGGCGTCCCGTTCACTGTTGCTCATTTGGGTTCCTCCTGCTCCGGTGCTGCACTCGATCCTCCGCCGTCGCCGTCCGCACCGCGGCCGTGGGACCGGAGTCGCCGACGTCGGCCGTCTTGTGGTGCGGCCCGGTATGGGCGGGACCGGCGCCCGCTCCTCGTCGCTTGCCACCATGACCCGGTCGCCTCGGGCCGCCATCACCTGCTCGACCGCGCCCAGCGCACCGTCGGCCGGCCCGCTGTAGGCCACCGACCCGTGTTCGAGGACCACGGCCGTCCCGGCCAGATCGAGCACCCGATCCACCTGTTGCTCGACGACGAGCAGTGCCGTCCCGGCCCGGTTGATCTGACGCAACCCCTCGTAGACGACGTCGATGACCACGGGCGCGAGGCCGAGCGAGATCTCGTCCGCCACCAGCAGACTGGGCGGGAGCACGAGGACCTTGGCCAATGAGAGCATGCGCTGCTCCCCGCCGGACAGGGTCCCCCCGTGCTGCCGGCGACGCTCCCCGAGCACGGGAAAGGCCTCGTAGGCCCGCTCCAATGCGTCGGGGACACACTGGCGCCCCCCTCGCTGGCGGAAGACCAGCTTGAGGTTCTCCTCGACGGTGAGACTGGCGAACACCCCCCGGCCCTCGGGTACGTGGGCCGTTCCGGCCCGGGCGATCTTGTACGCGGCCAGCCCGGTGATCTCCCTGCCCTTGAGGCGGATGGCACCACTCGTGCTGGCCAGGAGGCCGGTCACCACCCGGGCGACCGTCGACTTGCCGGCGCCGTTGGAACCGATCAGCGCGGTGACACCCCCACCGGGCACCGAGAAGGTGACGTCGAACAGCGCCCGGTACGGGCCGTAACTGGCGCTGACGTGCTCGACCTCCAGCGCTGCCGCCTCCGTGGACGAGGGCGGGAGCGACGGTGCTCCCGGGCGCGGACCGCCCGAACGCCGCGCTCACGCGCTCAGCCCCAGATATGCCTGGCGGACCGCAGGATCGGCCATCACCTCGTCGAAGCTGCCCTCGGCGATGACCGTGCCGAGGTTCATCACGATCGTCCGGTCGACCACCGATCCGACCATGCTCAGGTCGTGCTCGACCAGGAGGACCGCCATCCCCCGCTCGCGCTGGAGCATACGCAGCACCTGGGACAGCTCGTGGGTCTCGTGGATGTCCAGGCCCGAGGACGGCTCGTCGGCCAGCAGCAGCACCGGATCGGAGACCAGCGCCCGGGCCAGCTCCACCAGGCGGCACGAACCCAGACCGAGGGACGAGACCGGGGCGTCGGCCCGATCCCCGATCCCGACCAGCTCGAGCACTGCGTCCACCCGCTGGTTCTCGTCGGCCGTGGGCGCGCTGCGATTGCACAGGTCCTTCCAGAGGCGACCCTGCCGCTGTCGGGCCCGCTCGGCCACCAGGAGATGGTCCCGGACGGTCATGTCCGGGAAGACCTCGACCCGTTGGTAGGTCCGGCCGATGCCGAGACGTGCCCGCTTGTAGGTCGGTATCCCGAGCAACTCCTGACCGGCCAGCTCGACACGGCCCCGTTCGGGTTGGAGCTGCCCACAGATGCAGTTGAACAGGGTGGTCTTGCCGGCGCCGTTGGGGCCGACCAGGCCCACGCTCTCACCGGCCTCGACCTCGAAGCAGACGCTCTCGACCGCGGTGATGCCACCGAACACCTTGGACACGTTGTCCACCCGGAGGAGGGGTCCGGCCTCAGCCACGTTTGTTCACCACCGGACCGGGGTCGACCACGGACCCCGCACTGGCGGTTTCGGCCGCGGCTCCGCCCCCGGCGCCGTTGCCGCCACCGCTACCGCCGCCGAACGCTCCGAGCAGGGGCGGGCCACCGCGGGTCGGGGGCGGCTCGCCGGTGTGGAAGACCAGGCGCTCCATGCGCATGGTCCAGCGCCGCTTCTGGAACTCGAGGATCCCCTCGGGATGGGACGCATAGGTGAATGCCCCGAAGGCGAAGAGCACGAAGACGAGGCTGTTCCCGCCGAACCGGGCCGGGAGGTAGGTGAGGAGTTGCTGGATGACCACGAACCCGAACCCGGCGTTGATGGCCCCCTCCACCGTGCTCACGCCCGGTGGTCACCACGATGACCACGAAGGCCAGGGAGAGCTGGTAGTTGAACTCATCCGCGCTGACCGACTGCTGCTGGATGGTCAGGAGCGTGCCGCCGATGCCGGCCACCACGCCGGACAGGGCGAAGATCAGCACACGCTGCCAGGTCAGGTTGATGCCCAGGCCGGCCGCCGCCGTCTCGCTGCCGCGCATGGCCGACAGGTACCGCCCCGTCGTCCCCTGGCGGATGAGGAGCACGCCGATGATGCAGACGACCAGCACGGCCATGGCCATGATGAAGAAGGCGTGGCCGTCCGGGTTCAAGATCCCGAGGCCCACCCACTTCGGCTGCACGCTCAACGGTGCACCATTGCTGGTCGAGAGCTGGGGAAAGACGGCACTGTCGAAGAAGAGGGCGGCGGCGATCGTCATGAGGGCCAGGCCCAGTCCACGCAGACGGAGCGATGCCACGGCCAGCACGACGGCCACCACACCGGCCGCCACCGCGCCCACCAGCCCACCGACGAGCAGGCTGAGGCCCAGGTGGTTGGCCAACTGGGCCGCGGTGAAGGCGCCGACCCCGGCCAGCATGGCCTGGCACAGGGAGAGCTGCCCGCCCATGCCGGTGATCAAGGTGATGGAGAGGAAGATCACCGAGAAGGCCAGGCCGGCGTTGAACACGTTCTCCCATGTCTTCGGCATCCAGGTGAGCATGGAGACGATGAACGCGGCCAGAAGGACGTACCAGGCGACCCTGATGATCCGGTCGATCTGGGGGGCGCGCATGGCGGCCGTGGTCGGAGGGGTGGGTGGGTCGATGGAGGCCAGGGGGTCGGTGGCCTCGCCGAGCTTGCGGAGCCCGGGCACGATGAGCAGTGCGGCCACCAGCACGATGAATGGGAGGGACGAGAGCGTGGCCGATGACCACACGCTGTCTCGGGGGCAGGTAGCCCTGCAGGACGGTGTCGGCCACCCCCATCAGGATGCCGACCACCGCGGCGATGGGCATGGAACGCAGGACAGCCCAGGCGGCGGCGGCGAAGGCCGCCACCACCAGCGTGGCGTAGTCCTGGGACTGGAGCTGGGCGTAGAGCGGGGCGAGCATGACCCCGGCCAGTCCGGCCATGAGGCTGGAGACGGCCCAGGCCACGGCTACCACCCGACCGGAGTTGACGCCGTCGAGCTGGACCAGTCGCCGGCTCTCCACCGCACCGCGCATCTGCAGCCCGAGCGGGGTCAGCCGCATGAGGAGGACCAGGGCCAGAAGGACCACCGCGGTGACCACCACCGAGCTCAGGGAGATCCCGTTGATGGGGGTGCCGGCCACCCGGAAGTACACGGTGTCGGGGTTGAACAGGATGCTGGGCGGGTTGTACTGGTTGTTGCTGCCGAAGATCACCGGAAGCAGGGCCGGGATCCCCACGAACAGGGTGATCCCGGTGACCAGCTTGGCGGTGGTGTTGGAGTTGGGGATCTTGCGGAACAGGTAGCGGTCGAAGACCAGCCCGAGGGCCGGGGCGAGGAGGACCACCGACAGCACGAAGGCCAACGGCACCGACATGTGCTCGTTCTGCACCAGCAGGGTGAAGATGAACGCCGACACGTAGGCCTGGGCCCCGAAGGCGAAGTTGAACACCCCGGTGGCCTGATAGGTGAGGACCAGCCCCACCGCCACCAGCGCATAGGTGCACCCGTAGGGAATGCCGGGGATGGCGAAGCCCAGAAAGTTCTCCACTCCGGTGCCGGTCCCTACCCGAGACCGGCTGACGCCCGGGTCATGTCCCTGGGGTGCCGGCGGGCGCGGCGACCGCCGTCGTGTTCTTCGCGCTCGGGTCCGACGCAGACGAAGACCTGCCTTGCCCTTCCCGTAGATGGGCACGAACTTCGTGCCCGACCACCTTGACGAAGGCGCTACACGTCGGATAGGTGGTCTTGGTGTGGGAATTCTCCCAGTTGGTGACGGTGGTCAGACCGCCGGCGGTGAAGTTGGTGATGTGGTTGGTGATGCTGATGATGTTGGCCTGGGTCAGGTCGTTCCCGGCCAGTTTGACGGCCTGGGCCAGCAGGGCGGCCGACTGCCAGCCCTGGAGCGCGGTGCCGTTGTAGGTGTAGGCTCGGCTCGTACTTGTTCATCGCCTTCAGGTACTGGATCATGCCCGGGTAGGTGTTCCCGAACCTCGATCCGGCCGCCTCGTAGGGGACGTTGCCCGAGAGGTTGAAGTACACGCCCTGCATCAGGCTGCTGTACTGGTTGAGGAGTGACTGGTCGTAGCCGCTCAGCCAGAGCTGGTGGATCTTGAGCCCGTACTGCTGGATGGCCCGGGCCATGGTGATGTTGTCCGACTCCTGCATGCAGCTCACCACGAACTGGGTCCCGGTCTGCTGCATGCGCTGGACGGCGGACGCGTAGCTCCCGCCGAGCTGGGCACCCGAGTCCTGGTAGGTGACGTTGAACCCGGCCGCCTTGAGGTCGGTGGCGGTGGTATTGCAGGCGTCGTACGACGAGGTGATGGACGGTCCGTAGCTGATCACCGCGATGTTCTTCGACTTGGTCTGGTTCATGACGTAGGCGTAGGCCGGAACACCGGCCGAGTAGTTCTGCACCGAGCCGCCGGCGGCGAAGAGGTTGGGGGGACCCTGCCCAGTTTCCGCTCACGTTGTAGCCGTAGGTGGGGGTGTTGGTCTCGACGAAGTAGTTCGGGGTGAACCAGTAGGACGCCACCATGACGGCAAAGGCATGGTCCTGGTCGATCAGGGTGTGGGTCAGCTGGGTGAACTGGCTGGGCTGCCCACCGTCGTCGAGGTTGTAGGCCAGGATCAACTTGCGCCCGTTGATCCCGCCCGCGGCGTTGACCGTGTCGAAGTAGGCCTTGATCCCCGGCGCCAGGCCGTCGAAGTCGGAGGCGATGGCCCCGGTCAGGGTGGAGATGGCCCCCACGTTGATCGCCGTGGCCGTGACCCCGGGCGAATTGGCCTCCCGAGGCTGTCGTTGACGACGGCGCGGTGCGTCGAGCTACCGGCTCGTCGTGGTGGTGGCAGTGGTGGACGAGGACGAGCAGGCGGCGGCGAGCACGGCCACCCCCAGTACCACCCCGACCGGCCATACCCAGCTCCCCCGGTGCTTCCCCATGTCCACCTTTCCCAAACCTAGGCGCCCCTGCGTAGACGTCCCCCCGGCAACGGCCCAACGCCGAGCCAGTTCTTATGACACGAATGTTAGTGATGTCAACCGTAGCGCCCTTTGCCCTGTCCACACAGGGCGCGCTCGCGACCGGATACGGGAGTTCCACCTGGGGCGTCCGGTGGCGAGGGGCGGCGCACCCTCATCGGAGAAACTGCCGGCGGCGATCGAAATTCGCGGAGCTCCAGCACCTCGGTCATCGTCACCGGGCTCAGCTCGCCGACGTCCCGGGCCACGTCGGGAACCCACCCGCAGGAGGCGACCATCGCCCGCACCCGCTCCTCCACCGGGCCGGGACCCGACGGTACGGCGGCAACCTGCAGGCGGCCGTCGAGCCGCCGCAGAATGCCACGGTCGGTGACCACGCTGGTCACCCGCGCTCCGGGGGCGGTGATGTACCCGGCCGTGGCCGGCAGCCGCTGCGGGCGCCCGAGGGTGACCACGACGCAGGCCGCGGCCCGGCTGGCCACGTCGTTGGCGCCACCGGATCCGACCAGGAACCGCCCGTCACCGAGCCTGGTGGAGTTGATGTTCCCGTGCTGGTCGACCTCGGCCGCACCCAGGCAGCCGATGGTGGTCGTCCCCGGGCCGCCGACCACCATGCCGAGCACGGTCGAGGCGTCGGACAGGTAGGAGGTCCCCGGGAAGACCCGGTGGTTGAAGATGTAGGGATCGGCCGGCGTCGGGGTGTAGTCCCACAGTCCGAGCTCGGCGGTGAGGCAGACCGATCCCCCGGCGGCCCGGGCACGGGCCACGGCCACCCAGGCGGCCAGATTGGCCACACCGGCCCCGGCCAGCACTGCGTCGGCCCGGTGCTCGGACACGGTGGCCTGGACCTCGCGGGCACCGAGGCTGGCGGCCACCTCCCAGTCGCTGATGGGCTCGGCGGTCGGCACCGGGTTGGCGTCGGCGTCGTGGCGCCACGAGTCCGGGTCCGACAGGAGCCGGAGGCCGATGAGGCGGTCGTCCCCGAGGAGCTTCAGGTAGGCGGCGTGGTCGGGCGGATCCAGCACGTGCTCCCGGGCCCAGGCGTCGAAATCGCCACGGGCGGCAGCGGCGGCCTCGACCCAGAACGGGATGTCCTCGCCGTAGCCGGCCACCGGCAGGCCCGGGGTGTAGCACCCACCGGGATGGGCGCCGAAGGGTGCCTCGACCACGGCCAGGACCCGGTGGGCGGGAATGCGGACCCGATGGCCCAGCTCGGCGAGGTCGGGGACGATCGACTCGACCGTGGCCACCACGCCCCGACGGGCCGCCCACGCCCCCCAGGTCCCCTCGAGCAAGCGGTTCGGACATGGCCAGGTTGCCGTCGAGCGTCCGACAGGGCGGCGTGACAGAGGGCCACATCCGGGACCAGTGGCGCGAGCAGCCCCACCGGGCCGAACTCGGAATCGACGCAGGGAGAACGCCTGATTGTCGGCGAGGTCGGAATCGACCACCGAGCCGGTGACGATGGCCGGCAGCCCACGGGCCGCCGCCTCGAGCCGCTGGCCGAGGGTGAGGATCGACCAGTGTTCGACCTCCACCTCGCCGGACTCGTATGCCTGTTTGAAGATCGGGTTCGGTGCGTAGGAGGGGAAGCTGTTCCCCGAGTACGCGGTCACCACCTTGCGCAGCATCCCGCCCCGGAAGAAGAGGGCGCCCAGCGCGCCCAGGCTGCTCATGACCAGCGTGAGACCCGGGTCGGTTCCCCAGAATTGCCGGGCCATCTCCCGGGCCGCCGCCGTCCACCGGCTGTGGCCGAGCATGATGTGCACGGAATCGCCGGGGCGGACGTTCCGCTCGACGGCGTCACTCAGGGACAGGCCCACCTCGGTCATGACCGGCGCCGGCTCCGCGGCAACGCTGAACATTGTGTGAGGTTATCCAACCGGGAACTACCATTCCGCAGGCATGGTCAGCGACGGTGGGCGCCCGCGATCGAAGGCGCAAGCGACGAAGACGGGGGAACCCGCAGCCGGACGGGTGGGGGGCGGCGGCGGCCCGGCCAACGGGAAGGGTCCGCCGGCCCGAGCTGCTCACGCGGCCAAGAAGGCACAACCCGAGAAGGCACAGCCGAAGAAGGCCGTTCGGCAGAAGAAGGCCGTTCGGCAGACGGCCGGATCGACCGGGGCCGGAAACGGCTCGACGCCCGTCGGCCAGGGTCCGATCGGCCTGCCTGCGAGCAAGAGGGCGCTTCGCAGCCAGGGCCGTGAGACCATGCAGAAGCTCCTGGACGCGGCAATGGTGGCCTTCGACCGCCGGGGCTTCCACGCCACCAGGGTCAACGACGTCGTGGACATCGCCAACATGTCCCACGGGACGTTCTACCTGTACTTCTCCAACATGAGCGATCTCGTCCGCGCCCTCACCGTCGAAGTGGCGACCGACGCGTCCGAGATCCATGGCTTCCTGACCCAGGCCGGCACGGCGCTCGACGGTGAGAGTCGCGATCACCTGCGCCGATGGATCGGCGACTACTCGAAGTTGTGGCTGCGGTACGCGCCGCTGTTCCGGTCGTGGACCGACCTGGCCTCGGTCGACGATTCGATGGGCGATCGGATCCGCCGCACGCTGGCCTCGCTGACCGATGCCATGTCGGCGCAGATCTCAGCGGCGGGAATGGCCGGCGACCTGAGCCCCGACGTCACCGGTCTGGCCGTGCTGGCCATGTTGGACCGGTTCCACTACCTACGCGACTTCATCGGCCAGCCCGTCGACGACGAGGCGCTGGAGACGCTGACCACCATGGTGTACCGCGCCCTGTTCTCCCCCACCGAGGGAGACCCGCTCAGTCCATGAGGACGTCCACCGGTACGCCCAGTGCATCGAGGTCGACATTGGCGTTGTCATCCCGGTAGCGGAGCCCCTGCACGTTGAAGAGGCTCCACCGACTCGGCCCCGACCGGGTACGGGCCCCAGTGCCACGTTCCCCGGTACAGCACGAGCGAGGACAGAGGCGGGATGACGAAAGCCCGGATCTGATCGGCATCGGCGGGCGAGGTCATGTCGAGCTCCGGTGGGGCCACGACGACGACGGCGGTGACATCGAGCGGCATGACCACCTGGGTGTGGGTGGCGTGCCGGAAGAGCACCTGACACCGCAGTCCGCCCGGCACCGCGGGCACCTCGTCGCGCCGATGGCCGATGAGGTTGACGTGGGCGTCGTGCCACGCGAAATCGAGCACCTTCGACACCGTCGCTCGGATCGGTGTCGGCCACCGGCAGCCAACCGAACCGGGACCACGAGTCACGGGTCAGCGGCTCCGGTGTTATCCGACGGATGGACTCACCCATTCCCCACGCTCCAGGCCGATCTACTGTGATGGTTCAACCTAACATCGACGTCGAACACCGACTGTCGGCGCCGGCGGTGCCGCTCGTGCCGGCACGAGCATGACCAGCAGAGGAGACCCCATGGTGATGGACGTACGCAACATCGAAGACGTTGCCCCCGTCGTCGAGCACAACGGCACGGTGCCCGGTGTGGTGGATGGTGCAGTCCCGCGAGCTCAAGGACGCCACCGACGGCGGCTTCCTCGAGCTGGTGAACGAGTTCGAGGTGGAGGGCGGAGGCTACGTCCACCCGCACTCCCACCCCACCCACGAGTTCTACTACGTGCTCCGGGGCCGGGGCATCATGACCATCTCCGGCGAGGATCGCCCCATCGCCCAGGGGGACCTCGTCTACATCCCGCCCGACGCCGTGCACAGCCTCAGGCCCGTCACCGACCACGCGCCGATCCACTGCTTCTGCTTCGCCATCGGCGTCAAGGGCTCGGGGCCCATCGACTACACCAACCACTGACCGATCCACCGGCGGGCGGACGGGTCCGGGGCGGGCACGCCGGACGGCCGCGGGCGGTCGCACGGGCGGCCGGCGGGCGACCGCCGCTCAGGCCGGTGGCCGGTCGTCCTCGATGAGTGCGGCATCCAGGTGGAGCAGCTCAACGGTGGTGGAGCCCCGGCGGAGGGCGGCGAAGTACTCGGACTCGGCCGCCGCCCGCGCCTGCCCGGCGGCGATCGACTCGTCGAGCCTGGCACCCGGCACCACGACGACCCCGTCGACGTCACCCACCACCCAGTCGCCCATCTCGACCGGAACCCCGGCGACCGCGGCCGCGGCGCCGACGTAGCCCGCGATTGCACTTGGTCGCTCCTGGAAGGGCCACCGTCCTCGAGAAGACCGGGAAGGCAAGTCTCTCCAGGGCGGCGACGTCACGGACGCCCCCGTCGATGACCAGCCCGGCCAGACCCCGGGCCTGGGCCGCGGTGGTGAGCACCTCACCCCAGTAGCCCCGGTCGGGCACGTCACCGACATCGACGACCAGCACCGAGCCGGCCGGGGCCCGGGTCACGGCCACGTGCACGGCCAGGTTGTCCCCGGGCGTGCACGTGACGGGATAGGCCGGCGCGGCCAGGGCTGCTCCCGGCCACACCGGCCGGATCCTCGCCGGCATGGGCCTGGCCCCCGATTCGCCGAGCGTGGCTGCTCCGAGCTCGCCGAGCAGGGCGGCTGCATCGTTATCGTCCATGTCGAGCTCCTTGCCGAAGGTGGATGTGGCCGCCACCGGTCGGAGTCGGTCGATCAGTCACGGATCGAGACCGTGACCTCGATCTCCACCGCGCCGCCCCGCGGGAGGGCGGCCACACCGATGGCCGACCGGGTATGCCTGCCCGCCTCACCGAACACGTCGTAGAGCACGGTGCTGGCGCCGTCGATCACGTCGGGCTGGCGGTGGAAACCGGGTGCGGAGGCCACGTAGCCGGTGACCGAGAGCACCCGCTCCACCCGATCGAGCGTGCCGAGCTCCGCCTCCAGCACGGCCAGCGCATTGAGCGCGCAGATCGCCGCCGCGCCGGCGCCCTCCTCCACGCTGACGGTGTCCCCCAGGGTGCCGATACAGGTCAGCTGCCCGTCGACCCGGGGCAGCTGCCCCGACGTCCTGGCCACCCCAGCCGTGCACGACCACCGCGTCGAGCGGGTCGTGCGGCGGGTGCGGGCCGTGCAGCCTCAGCCCCAGCACCTCCAGGCGGGCCCGCACACGGCCACCGGCGCCGTCGGTTCCGGTGGTGGCCCCACCAGGGGCGTGGTCGACGGGGCGGGTCATCGGACAGGAACCTCCAGGACGAGCCGGGCCAACGACTCCGGCGGAACACGGAGATGCTATCCCCGTCGGCTCGGTCTGACGCCACCGTCAGGGAACGCGGGCTTCGCATAGAGTGGCCGGATGGGCTTGCTTGATGAACGAGTGGCAGTGGTGACCGGCGCGGGTCGCGGCATCGGCCGTGCCATCGCCCTGTGCCTGGCCGACGAAGGTGCCTCGCGTGGTCGTGAACGACATCGGGGTCTCCCTCGGCGGTGAAGGTACCGACGAGGACCCGGCCGGCACAGGTCGTCCAGGAGATCATCGGCCGAGGCGGGAAGGCGGTGGCCAACCGCGACCGGGTTGACGATTTCGCCGGCGCCGGCCGCATCATCGACACCGCCGTCGGCACCTTCGGGAAGATCGACATCCTCGTCAACAACGCCGGCATCGTCCGGGACCGGACACTGGTGAAGATGGACGAGGCCGACTACGACGCCGTGGTCGCCGTGCACCAGAAGGGGACGTTCAACACGGTTCGGCATGCGGCGCCGCACATGAAGGAGGCCGGCTACGGGCGCATCGTGAACATGACCTCGTCCGCCGGGCTCCGTGGGAACTTCGGCCAGACCAACTACGGGGCGGCCAAGGCCGCCATCATGGGAATGACCTTCGTGTGGGCCCTCGAGCTCGGACGCTACGGGATCACGGTCAACGGCATGGCGCCGGCCGGAGCCACCCGGATGACCAAGGGGCTCAACGACGAGGGCGAGACACCCCCGGACCAGGATCCGGCGCTCAACGCGCCCCTGGTGGCCTATCTCGCCTCCGATCTGGCTGCCGATGTGAACGGCCAGATCTTCGGTCGCACCGGGTTCGGCTACACGATCTTCCAGACCCCACGGCAGGTGGCCACCATGTGGCAGGACGGCGGGTGGACGCCGACCCAGGTGGCCGATCACTTCCACGAGGTGCTCGGCCAGCACCTCCAGCCCGTGGGCATGCCCGCGCACCCGCTGCTCGGCAAAAAAGAGTAGGGCACCGGTGGGGACATCGAGATGAGCACGGCGGCCCAACTCCCTCCCGAGCAGCTGCACGCCATGGCCCTCTCGTTCGGCGATCAGACGGCCTACCAGGTGCTCGGCGGTACCGTCGCTGACGTTCGCCCAGTGGGATGCCGACGCCAGCCGGCTCGCCCGGGGGCTGCTCGACGCCGGCGTCGAGCCCGGGCGTCCCGGTGGGCATCCACCTCGAGCCGACCAACGCCCTCCGTTGGATCGTGGCCTACGCCGCCATCCACCGGGCCGGGGCGGTGGCCGTCCCCCTCAACCCGCAATTGACCCGGCCCGAGGTCGAGCGCATGGTCGACCACTGCGGTGCCGCCGCGGTCTTCGCCGAGGAGTCCCTCCTCCCCCGGTACGAAGGCGGCCGGCCGGCACTGGTGGTGGCCGTCCCCGCCGCCGGCGACATGGGACAGCGCCGGAGGCGGCGCGTCCAGCGGGGCCGATGGGCGACAGACCGTGGTGCCGTGGTCGCGGGTCATGGACCACGACTCCGGGTTACTTCCAGGTACCGCGCCAACCGGGGGACCTGGCCGACATCCTCTACACCTCGGGCACGACGGGCCATCCGAAGGCGGTGGCCGTGCGCCACGACAACTCCTCGTTGGTCCCCTTCGCCGAGCCGGCGTGGAGCGGCGGGGGGTGGCTGCACGCCAGCCCGCCCTACACATTCGCCGGGCTCTCCTTCGTCTACACCCCGATGAAGCTCGGCATGCGGGGCATCTACCTGCCCAGGTTCGACGCCGGACAGTGGCTCGACGCGGTCGAGGCCGAGCGTCCGGTGGCCGCCTTCCTCGTCCCGGCCATGGCCAACCTCCTCCTCGAACATCCGCGCTTCGACTCGGCCGCCCTCGATTCGGTGCAGATCTGCACCGTCGGCAGCGCTCCCCTCGCCCCCCTCGTACTGGAGCGACTGCAGGAGCGGATGCCCACCGCCATGGTCTCCAACAACTACGGGATGACCGAGGCCGGATCCGTCTACTGCATCATGCCGCCCGGAGAGGCGGTGAAACGGCCCGGCTCGGTCGGCAAACCACTTCCACCGGCCGAGGTCCGCTGCACCGACGCCGACGGTCGGGACGTGGCCGCAGGCGAGGTCGGCCACGTCCACCTCCGGATCCCCGGGCGTCCCCGCGAGTACTTCGACGACCCCGAAGCCACCTCCCGCACCTGGGTCGACGGCTGGCTGGTGACCGGTGACCTGGGCCGGATCGACGAGGACGGCTACCTCTACATCGTGGGCCGCAGCAAGGACGTCATCATCAGGGGCGGCAACAACATCCACCCGAACGATGTCGAGCACGCCATCGAATCGCATCCCGCGGTACGGGAGGTGGCGGTGGTGGGCGTGGCGCACCCGGTGCTCGGGGAGGACCTGGTGGCCTTCGTCGCCCTGCGCCCCGGCGAGCAGGCCACAGCCGAGGACCTTCGTGCCCACACACTGGAGCTCCTGGCCGCCTACAAGGTGCCGCGCCGCTGGGAGTTCGTGGACGAGCTGCCGCGGAACGCCACCGGCAAGGTCGTCAAGGACAGATTGCGTGACCGGTTGCCCGAGGGCGAGGGGGGACCGGCCGTCAGCCCGGTCCAGGCATGAGCCAGGTGCCGGGCGGCACGGGGCCCGGATGGCCGGATCCCGTCCATCGACCTGACCCTCCCCGGCGTCCTGTCCGAACACCGCCGCAGCCGCCCGCACTCCCTGTCCGTCGTCTGCGGCGGGGTTCGCCTCACCTATCCCGAGCTCGACGACCGCACCGACCGGCTGGCCCGGGCCTTCGTCGGCGCCGGAGTGGGTCGAGGTGACCGTCTGGTGTGGCTGGGCCAGAACTGCCATCGCCTGATCGAGGCGTGGCTGGCCGCATCCAAGGTCGGGGCCGTCGTCGTCCCGGCCAATTGGCGCCAGAGCGCCGACGAGATGGTGACCCTCCTCGACGACGCTCGACCGGTGGTGGTGATCTGGCAGCACGAGGAGATCGGGGCCACCGTCGAGGAGGCCCGGTCGCGGTGGGGCGGTACCGCCCGTTGGCTGTCGCACGACGCGCTCGGCGACCCCGACGGCTACGAGAGCTTCGTGGCCGCGGCCGGCGACGTCCCCGACGCCCCCGTTCCACTCCACCAGTCGGTCTCCCCTGCTGACCCGGTGCTGCAGCTCTACACGGGCGCGTTCGGGGGAACCCCGAACGGTGCCCAACTCTCCCACCGGTCGATCCTGGCCCAGGCCGTGATGGTGGCCATGGTGCAGCGGATCACCGGGGAGACCGTGTATCTCAATTCGGGCCCCATGTTCCACATGGCCACCCTGATGACCACCTTCGCCACCTTCCAGATGGGGGGCACCAACGTGCTCACCAGACGGGTCGAGGCCGACGAGCTGTGCCGGGTCATCGAGGCCGAGCGGTGCAACTACGGCTTCGTCATGGGGCCGACGGCCGAGGAGATCATGACGGTCAACGCCGACGGCCGCTACGACCTGTCCTCGTTCCGCACGTTTGGAGGAAGCCCGGCCTGGAACCGGATGATCGAGGTCGACGACAGCCCCTGGGGCCTCCACCCCGCAGGCTACGGGCAGACCGAGGTGACCGGCATGCTCACCTTCAACGCCCTCGGCATCGGGACCGAGGGAACGAGCGGCCGTCCCTCGCCCTGGGTGGAGGTGAGGATCGTCGACCCCGACGGAGCCGACGTGCCCACCGGCGAGACCGGCGAGATCGTCGCACGCGGGCCGATCATCACCAACGGTTACCACGACCGGCCGCAACTCAACGCGGAGCGGTTTCGCGGCGGATGGTGGCATACCGGTGACCTCGGACGCCGCCACGCAGACGGATCGCTCACCTTCGTCGCCCCGCTGACCCGTATCGTCAAGTCGGCTGCGGAGAACATCTACCCGGCCGAGGTGGAAGGCTGCCTGGCCCAGCACCCGGCGGTCCGCGAAGCCGCCATCATCGGTGTTCCCGACAAGCGCTGGACCCAACGGGTGCTGGCCGTGGTGGTCCTCCAGCCCGGGGCCGAGGTCACCGGCGAAGATCTGATCGAGCACTGCCGGGCCCACATCGCCTCGTACAAGAAGCCCAGCCTGGTGGAGTTCGCCGACAAACTTCCCCGCCAGGGTTGGGCCGTCGACTACGAGGAGCTGGACCGCCGCTACGGCGGCGGCGGCTACCCCGGCTCCGCGTGACAGACGGGTCCGAGTGGCCATGATCGATCCCTCCCTCGAAGCCCACCGCTTCGACGCCCGCGCAGCGATATCCTGACGCCCATGTCAGCAACGATCGACCGGCCCCGCATCGCCATCGTCGGGGCCGGCAATATCGCCAAACTCAACGTGGCCGGCTACCTCGACGACGAGCGATGCGACGTGGTGGCCGTCTGCGATCCGGTCGCCGGTCGGGCGGCTGCAGCTGCCGAGGCCTGGGGCGTACCTGCCGCCTACACCGAGCTGGACGCCATGCTGGCCGATCCGGACATCGACGCGGTGGAGATCCTGACCCCCACCAACCTCCACCACGACCACGTCGTGGCGGCGGCGGCGGCAGGCAAGCACGTGTCGTGCCAGAAACCGCTGGCCAACTCGGTGACCGAGGCCCGGGCCATGGCCGAGGCGGCGGAGGCGGCGGGCACCATCCTGCGGGTCAGCGAGTGCTACCGGCACTACCCACCGCTCGAACTGGCCAAGCGGCTGATCGCCGAGGGGGCCATCGGGCAGCCGTCCAGCCTGCGGATGAGGACGGTCGTCGGGCAGACCGACGCTGCCTTCCAGGGTGGCCTGACAGCCGACGGCTATGTCTGGCGGATGACCTCGGAGAGCCCGGGCGGCCACCTGTTCGACGACGTGATCCACAAGTACGCCGTCGCGCTGTGGCTGTTCGACCAGGACATCGTCTCGGTCCAGGCGGTGGTGCGCCGGAGGGACTTCTTCTTCGAGCCGTGCGCCGCCATCTTCGAGTACGAGGACCCGGGCATCCTCGGGACCATGGACATCAGCTACGCACCGCAGATGTGGTTGCGGAGCCGCTACTACGGTGCTGACGAGTTCTTCGAGGTCCAAGGGGACGAGGGGTTCCTGTGGGTGACACGGTGCACGGGCGAGATGCTGGACCTTCCCGCCGTCGTCCTCTACGACGGTGGGCACGGCCACGAGACCACCACCAGCTTCCCCACCGTGGAGGCCGACTGGGGGGAGGGCTTCAAGCGGGCGTCCCGCCACTTCGTGGACGCGCTCGTCGACGGGGTCCCGGCCGAGATGAGCGCGGCCGACGCCACCAAGGCCCTGCAGCTGTGCTTCGCCGTCTACCAGGCCGGCAACTCGCACCAGCCGGTCGATCCGCGCACCATCTCCGGCGCGGTCACGCCCGAGGGCTGGCCCCAGTGACCGGTCGGTGCGGTCACGGCGATGGCCGCCGGCGGCCCGGAGCGCCGACGTGAGGGTCACCCGTACCTTGCATGCCAGCGTGAACGTCGAAGGCGAGCTCGCCCGCAGCGTCGAGTTCTACCAGCGGCACTTCCACATGCCCGACGAGGACCGGCCCCACATCCCGGGGATCGAGGGGCACTGGTTCGCGACCGGCAATGCCCAGCTCCACCTGGTCGACGCCCCGGCCGGGCCGGGGCCCATCCGGCCGGCGGGCCCCCACGTCTGCTTCGCCGTCGCCGACCTGGACGAGGCCATCGCCGAGCTGCAACAGGCAGGTATCCCCTACGTCGAAGGCGCCCAGGGGACGACCGTGCAGATCTGGTTCACCGACCCCGCCGGAAACACCATCGAAATCCAACAGGAGACGGCCCGGGACCGGTGACCCGGCGGCACTCCTACGCGGTGCCGCTCCCAGCTCGGGCCTGGCGCCAGTCGTCGCGGGGCGGCAGCGGATGGCGGAAGAGCCGTGCCGCATTGCCCGCCGCCATCATCCGGAGCTCCCCTTCGTCCAGACCTCCCAGTGTCGCCTCCATCACCGCCTGGGTGTCGGGCCAGGTCGAGTCGGCATGGGGATAGTCGCTCTCCACCATGATGTGGTCGACCCCGATGACGTGCCGCAGGTCGACCAGCGAGGGATCGTCGATGGTGCAGAACCAGAAGCTGCGCTTCAGCACCTCGCTCGGGCGGAGATCGGACGGCCACGAGACGGATTCCGAACCGGAGGCGGAGTGGTCCAGGACATAGTCGACCCGGTCGGCCAGCATCGGCACCCAGCCGATGCCGCCCTCGGAGAGGGCTACCGCCAGCCGCGGAAAGCGGAGGGGGACCCCCGACCACAGCCATTCGGCCGCGGCGATGAGCGCGTTGACCGGGAAGAGGGTCGGGAGCAGCTCGAAGGGGGGCGAGGGGGATGGCAGCGGCGCCCAGGCGGACGAGCCCGTGTGCAGGCACACCACCGTCCCGGTCTCCTCGCAGGCGGCGAAGAACGGATCCCAGTGGCCGGTGAAGATGGACGGCAGCCCGAGCTGAGCCGGGAACTCGGGAAAGCTCACCGCCTTGAAGCCCCGCTCGGCGTTGGCGCGCACCTCGGCCGCGGCCACGGCCACGTCGGCCAGCCACGGCAGCTGCAGCGGGATGATCCGATCGGGGTACGTCCCGGCCCACACCTCGTGGTGCCACTGGTTCCAGGCCCGAAGGCAGGCCAGGCCGAGCTCGGGGTCGTCGGACCTGATGAACACCGACCCGCAGAATCCGGCGACCAGGGACGGGAAGCACAGGGAGGCCCACACACCGTTGAGGTCCATGTCGGCGATCCGGGCCCGGATGTCGAAACACCCCGGTCGCATGTCCTCGAACCGGGCCGGGTCCATGCTCCACGCCTCCTTCGGACGCCCGATGACGGCATTGAGCCCGATATTCGGATACCTGCGGTCCTCGTACAGCCAGGACTGGGTGCCGTCGGGGTCCTCGACGACGTGGGGTGCCCGTCCGGCGAGCCGGCCGGGCAGCCGTCCCTCGAAGAGATCGGGCGGCTCGATGAGATGGTCGTCCACCGAGATGATGGGCACCCTGATGGCCCGGGGCTCGGGGTCGGGCAGCAGTCCCCCGTGCCGGCCCGCCGCGTTCCCGGCCACCTCGTCCGTCATCGGCTGCGCAGGCTAGCATCCGACAGGATCCGCAGCATCGGGGGGATCGGCGTCGGGGGACGGAGGACGAAACGTGCATGTGACCGTCGGCCCGGTCTTCGATCCGGCCATCCGTCCGGTCATCGAGTCGGGACGGGAGGCCCGCTGATGCTCGACCTGGCCATCCGCGGCGGCACCCTGGTGGACGGCACGGGGGCGCCGGCGCGCCGGGTCGACGTCGGTGTCCACCGGGGGAGGGTCGTCGCCGTCGGCAGCGTCGACGATGCCGCCGCCACCATCGACGCCGACGGACTGCTGGTCACCCCGGGGTTCGTCGATCTCCACACCCACTACGACGCCCAGCTGTCGTGGGACCCGTCGGCCAGCCCGTCTCCCCTCCACGGCGTGACCACCGTCATCGGGGGGAACTGCGGCTTCTCGTTGGCCCCGTCCGGGCCCGATCACGTCGAGCTATCTGTCACGGATGATGGCCCGGGTCGAGGGGATGCCCCTGTCGGCCCTCGAGTCGCTCGACTGGTCGTGGGGGTCGTTCGGCGACTGGCTGGGTCGCTTCGACGGCAGCATCGGAGTGAACGCGGGGTTCCTCGTCGGGCATTCCTCGCTCCGCCGAGTGGTCATGGGCGACGACGCCGTCGAGCGACCGGCCTCCCCCACCGAGCTGGCCGCCATGGTCGCCCTGGCCAGGACGTGCTTCGAGGAGGGCGCTCTCGGGCTGTCCACCTCCCAGGCCCACACCCACAACGACGGGGACGGCCGGCCGGTACCCTCCAGAGCGGCCACCCGGGGGGAGCTCGAGGCCCTGTGCTCGGCCGTGTCCGAGCACGACGGGAACCGTCCTCGAGCTCATCGTTCCAGGATGCCTCAACGGATTCACCGACGATGAGGTGGACCTCATGGCCACCCTCTCCCTGCTGGCCGACCGCCCGGTCAACTGGAACGTGCTCGGGGTGTCCTCGCTCAACCCGGACGCCTGCGAACGCCAGCTCGAGGCGTCGACGGTGGCAGCCGAGCGAGGGGCGGTCGTGGTCGCGCTGACCCTTCCCCACACGGTCAAGATCCGCCTTTCCTTCGAGCACGGCGCGGTGATCGACGGCCTGCCCGGCTGGCGCGAGGTGTTCGCACTGAAGATTCCCGAGCGGATGCAGCGCCTGGCCGATCCCGAGGAGCGGAGACGCCTCGACCGGGGAGCGCACTCCAAAGAGGCGGGCATCCTTGCCGCCCTGGCCGACTGGCGGATCCTGATCGTCGAGGAGACCTTCAGCCCGGCCAATGCCGGTCTGGCCGGGCGGACGGTCGGGGATATCGCCGCCGAGCGGGGGCAGGATCCCTTCGACGCGCTGGTGGACGTCGTCCTGGCCGACGAGTTGCGCACCGGGCTCCGGCCCCCGATCCCCGAGTCGGAGGCGGACTGGGGACTGCGGGCGAAGGTATGGCAGGACCCCCGCACGGTGGTCGGGGGCTCCGACGCCGGAGCCCACCTCGACATGATGTGCGGTGCCGTCTACTCCACCTCCATGCTGGGCGACGGGGTGCGCAAGCGTGGGCTTCTCAGCTGGGAGGCGGCCATCCGTGAGCTCACCGACGTACCGGCACGCCTCTACGGCCTCCGGGACCGGGGCCGGGTGGACGTCGGCTGGTGCGCCGACCTGGTGGTGCTCGATCCCGAGAGGGTCGGCCACCGCCCGGAGCACACCCGCGACGACCTCCCGGGGGGCGCCGGCCGCATCTATGCCGAGGCCGAGGGGATCGAGCACGTGCTGGTCAACGGGGTGGAGATCGCGCGAGCCGGTGCGTTCACCGGGGCCACCCCCGGCACGGTCCTGCGCTCGGGCACGGATACCGACACGGTGACGGTTCCGGGTCGCCACGGCTGAGCCGGCTCAGGGGATCCCGCCGTCCACCCGGAGGATGGCGCCGGTGGTGTAGCTCGATGCCTCGGACGCGAAGTAGAGGGCAGCGCCGACGATCTCATCGGGTTGACCTCCGCGTTGGAGGGCGTGGCGAGCCCGGGCCGCCGATTCGAAGGCATCGATGTCCCAGTGGTCGGCCACATCGGTGAAGAAGGGGCCGGCCATGATGCAGTTGACCCGCACGGTGGGGCCGTAGGCGTGGGCGAAGCCGACGGTCAAGGCGTTGAGGCCGGCTTTGGCCGCGTCATACGGGAGCATGAAAGGGGCCGGTCGGATGGAGCCGGTGCTCGACACATTGATGATCGAACCTCCGCCGGCCTCCATCATCCGGGGACCCACCAGGGCGGTGAGGCGGAACGGGCCCTTGAGGTTGAGGCCCACCACCTTCTCCCACATGGTCTCGGTGACGTCGCCCAGGTCACCGTAGAGAAGGGACATGCCGGCGTTGTTGACCAGCACGTCGACTCGGCCGAAGGCGTCGTAGGCCGTGTCGACCAACCCGTCGAGCTCTTCCCACCGGCCCACGTTGGCCGCGACGGCCAGGGCCCGGCGGCCCAATGCCTCGACCTCGTCGGCCACCGCCCGACAGGCGTCGAGCTTGCGGCTGGCCACGATCACATCGCGCACCGGCCTCGGCGAAGCCGAGGACCATGGCCCGGCCCAGCCCCCGGCTGCCGCCGGTGACGAGGGCGACCTTGTCCCGCAGGTCGAAGACGACCAGCGGGTGACCGGCCCGCGGAATCGTCGGACGCAGCGGTCGTCGGGCCCGTCACCACTTCACCGCGGGTCGGGGTCGAGACGTCTTTCCGCCGCTCACAGGTTCCCGATCTCGAGCTCGATCAGATCGACCCCGGCTGCCGGCTCAGCGCCCGCCGCGCTCTTCAACGCCCCGGGGTGGTCGGCGTACTTGCGCCGGGCCTCGGCGATCCTGGTCGGGAGATGCTGGCTGGGCCACAGCCCTTCGACCGGCTGGTAGTCCTTGAGGACCGAACGGGCCACCGAATTCCTGTGCACCTCGGTCGGCCCGTCGACCAGGCCCATGACCGGCGCGGTCATCCACAGGCCGCCGAGGGGCAGTTCGTCGGAGACGCCGAGCGCGCCGTGGACCTGGATGGCCCGCCGGGTGACGTCGTGGAGGATCTGAGGCGTGAGGACCTTGATGGCGGCGATGTCCCGGCGGATGGAGCGGTGCTCGTGGCCCTGGTCGATGCACCAGGCCACGTACATGACCAGGAGCCGGAACTGCATCAGCTCGATATACGAGTCGGCCACGTAGTCGCGCACGCTCTGCTTGCCGGCCAGCACACCGTCGCGGGTCCTCCGGCTGACGGCGCGTTCGCACAGCATGTCGAGCGCCTTGCCCGCCATTCCCACCGTTCGCATGGCGTGGTGCACCCGCCCTCCGCCCAACCGGGTCTGGGCGATGACGAAGGCCTGGCCCTCGCCCCCGAGAAGGCTCTCGGCCGGGACACGGACACCGTCGTAGTGGATGAGCGCGTGCATCCCACTGCCGGGTGTCCGCTCGCCCATGAGCCCGATGTTGCGGACCATCTTGACCCCCGGCGTGTCCGTGGGCACCAGGAACATCGACATGCCCCGGTAGACATCGGTGTCCGGGTTGGTGATGGCCATGACGATGAGAAAGCTGGAGGTGCGGGCGTTGGACGAGAAGAACTTCCACCCGTTGATCACCCACTCGTCCCCGTCCCGGGACGCGGTGGTCTCGAACAGCGCGGGGTCGGAACCGCCCTGGGGCTCGGTCATCGAGTAGCAGGAGAAGATCTCACCCTCGAGCAGCGGGCGCAGGTACTTCTCCTTCTGTCCGTCGGTGCCGTAGTGGGCGATGATCTCGGCGTTGCCGGTGTCGGGGGCCTGGGTGCCGAAGATGATCGGGGCCCACTGCGAGCGGCCGAGGATCTCGTTCATGAGAGCCAACTTCACCTGGCCGTACCCCTGGCCTCCGAGCTCGGGGCCCAGGTGACAGGCCCACAGGTGTCGATCCCGCACCTGCTGCTTGAGCGGGTCCACGATGGCCCGCAGCTCGCTGTCCAGGGGGTGGTAGGTCTGGTCCCCCCACAGCAGGTCGAGCGGCTCGACCTCCTCGGTGACGAACCCGTCCATCCAGTCGAGCTGCTCTTGGAACGCCGGTTCGGTCGAGAAATCCCAGGGCACAGCCCCCCCTTGTTTCGGCTCACTTGCCCGCCATCGGGGCCCGCGCAGGCGTCAGATTAGCAGTGCCGCCCGATCCGGCTGCGGCCCGTCGGCGGCCGGGCCGCAGGGACCTCGTCAGATGGGAGCACGACCCTCGGACAGGCGCTGTCCGAGCATCCCCGCGATCCGGTCACGGTGCCAGGCGGCGTTCCCGAAGCTCGCCGCGTCGAGCTGTGCCCGTTTGAGATACAGGTGGAGCTCGTGGTCCCAGGTGAACCCGATGCCGCCGTGGACCTGAAGGCCGGCCGAGGTCACCCGACGCGACGCATCGGAGCACCACGCCTTGGCCATCGACGCGGCCAGCGCACCCTCGGGGTCGCCGGTGGCCAGGCACCACGCCGCGTAGTACGTGCTCGACCGCATCCCCTCGACATCCACCAAGGCGTCGGCCAGCCGGTGCTTGACGGCTTGGAAGCTGCCGATGGGCCGCCCGAATTGCCGGCGCACCTTTGCGTACTCGACACTCATCTCGAGCACCCGGGCCGATGCTCCGAGCAGTTGCGCCGCCGCCGTGGTGGCCGCCCGATCCAGCAGGCGGGACGCGCCTCCGGCGTCACCGATCCTGTGGGCTCGCACCTCGTCCATGCGTAACCAGGCCAACGGTCTGGTGGGGTCCATGGCCGGCTCCGCCGGCGGCCGGCCTCTCTCATCCAGCGGCACGGCGAAGAGCCCGTCATCCGCCATGACCACGGCGACGTCGGCCACCGACGCGTACTGGGTCGGTTCCGGGCACCCGCTCAGCCACCACCAGCCGTCTCCGCTCCGGGCCGTGACCGCGTGCGGGTCGGCCGACCAGGCGACGCAGCCCACGGCCTCACCGGTGGCCAGTCGTGCCGTCCAACCGGCCGCCTCCTCGCGGGCACGGGGGGCCAGGGAATCGTCCTCGGCCGCCTCGGCCAGGGCCCCCAGGCACAGGATGGACCCGACGAAGGGTGCCGGCGCCGCACGGCGCCCGAGCTCCTCGCACAGGACCGCCACCTCGACCATGCCGAGGCCCAGGCCACCCTCCTCCTCGGATCGCTCCACGGCGAGCCATCCCTGGTCGGCCATTCCCTCCCACAGGGGGCGGTCGAAACCGTCACCGGAGCCCGCCGTCGCCCCGGTCACCGGAGCACGGGTCTCGGGGCGCCCGGTACCCGGTCCCACGAAGCTCCGGAGCCGCTCGGGAGAGGCCAGTCCGTCCAGGAGATCGGCGGCCGCACCGCGCAATTCGACTTGGTCGGGCGAGAGGTCGAAGTCCACGGCGCCGAAGCTTAGGGTGAGCCGGCGGCAGGCTGTGGCACCGGCTCACCCTGGCTCACCGGCGCTGACGACTGTGACAAGCTGACTGGGGATGGACCTGCAGATCACAACCGGACAGCGCCAGCTCCAGGCCGAGTTGCACGACTGGCTGGTGGCCAACCTCCCGTGGGAGTACGGGACCGAACCGCCGACCCGATCGCTCGACCTCGACGAAGTGGTGGCGTTCGGCCGCCGGTGGCAGGCCATGCTGGCCGCCGATCGGTGGGTGGGCATCACCTGGCCGACCGAGCTGGGCGGCCGTGGCCTCGGTCCCACCGAGCACTTCGTGGTCACCGAGGAGATGGCCCGAGCCCGGGCACCCGAACTGGTCGGCCGGATCGGCATCAACCTGGTCGGCCCGACCCTCTTCGCCCACGGCACCCCCGAACAGTGCTCGCGGTGGCTCCCTCCCATCCTCGGGGCCGACGAGCTGTGGTGCCAGCTGTTCAGCGAGCCCGAGGCCGGGCAGCGACCTGGCTTCGCTCACGACCCGGGCCGAGCGGGCCGACGGCGGATGGTTGGTCTCCGGGCACAAGGTCTGGACCTCGTACGCGCAGTTCGCCGACTGGGGCCTGTGCCTGGCCCGGAGCGATCCCGATGCGCCCAAGCGCCAGCAGGGTCTGTCCTGCCTGGCCGTGGACATGCACGCTCCCGGCGTCGAGGTCCGGCCCCTCGTCCAGATCACCGGCGATGCCGAGTTCAACGAGGTGATCCTCGACGGCGTCTTCGTGCCCGACAGCCAGCTCGTGGGCCAGTCCGGAGCCGGTTGGACCGTCGCCAACTCCACGCTCACCCACGAGCGGGGGGTCAATCCCCGTCAGCTCGGGATCCACTACCAGCTGCTGGCCGGGCTCCTCGAGCTGGTCGACAACCAGCCGGGGGGCTTCGACAACTGGGACGTGCGGCAACGGATCGCCGAGGCCTACATCGAGGTCAAGCTCTTCCAGCTCCACAACTGGCGGACCCTCACCCGCCTCGAGCGGGGCGAGCCACCGGGGCCGGAGGGCAGTGCCCTCAAGCTCTACTGGAGCGAGATGTCCAAGCGCCTCCACGAGACCGTGCTGGCCGTGCTGGGTCCGGCTGCGCCCCTCTGGCAGGGAGCCAGCGACAACCCGGGGGACGGCATGTGGCAGCGATCGTGGCTCTACTATCAAGCGTCGTCGATCTTCGCCGGCACCAACGAGGTGCAGCGGACGCTGGTCGGAGAACGGGTCCTCGGGCTCCCGAGGGACTGACCGACGCGACGGGACGAGCAGGGAAGAGGATGCCGATGGGCTACGAATCGATCGTGTACGGGGTCAGGGAGGCGGTGGCCACGATCACCATGAACCGGCCGGAGATGGCCAACGCCCAGGACACCCTGCTGATCGACGAGCTCGACGCCGCCTTCGACGAGGCCGATGCCGACGACTCGGTCCGGGTGGTGATCCTCGCCGGGGCGGGCAAGCACTTCTCGTCGGGCCACGATCTGAAGGAACTGGTCGGCGGCACCGGACCCGACAAATGGCGACTCATGAGGGAGACGCCGGAAGGAAAGATGTACCACGAGAAGGTCATGTACTACGACCGCTGCAAGCGGATCCACGACTTCCGGAAGCCGACCATCGCCGCCGTACAGGGGAGCTGCGTGGCCGCCGGTCTGATGCTGGCCTGCATGTGCGACCTCATCGTGGCGGCCGAGGACGCCGAGTTCTCCAACCCCGTCCTGCGCA
This sequence comes from uncultured Acidimicrobiaceae bacterium, assembly GCA_963745955.1. Classification (GTDB taxonomy): domain Bacteria; phylum Actinomycetota; class Acidimicrobiia; order Acidimicrobiales; family RAAP-2; genus Bog-756. The sequence continues at coordinate 239,444 of CAVUZI010000006.1, forward strand.
TGACCGGGGCCGCGGTCGAGCTCCTGGTCGAACCGTGGGAGATCGGCATCCGCAAGGCCAAGGAGTTCCTGTGGACGGGCGACATCATCGATGCCCAGGAGGCCTGGCGTCTCGGGCTGGTCAACCGGGTGGTGCCCAACGACGAGCTCGGGGAGCGGGCCCAGGAGCTGGCCGAGCGCATCGCCCTCGTGCCGCCGGCCACCGCCCAGTTGGTGAAGGACTCGCTCAATCACACCGGCGACCTCATGGGCAAGTCCGCCTCGTGGAAGTACCACTTCATGGCCCACCACTGGATGCACAACACCGCCACCGCGGCGCAGGCGCTGGAGGAGCGCAAGAAGCGCACCTCCATGAAGGAGGTCTTCTCCGACCGCGATCGAGGGGATCGGCCGGTCGTTGAGCCCTGAGGGTGCCGAGGACCTCCGGGAAGGCCCGCTGCGGGGCATCCGGGTCCTCGATGTCGGGACGCGCATCTCCGCCCCGTTCTGCGCCGGCCTCCTCGGCGAGCTCGGCGCCGACGTCATCAAGGTCGAGCTGCCGGGAGGCGGCGACTTCATGCGCACCATCGGTCCCTTCGTCGAGACCGAGGGGGACGACGCCGGCTACTCGCTCTTCTGGGCCGTCGAGGGTCGGGGCCGGCGCGGCGTCACCTGCGATCTGCGGACGGCCGAGGGCCAGGACCTGTTCCGGCGCCTGGCATCGCATGCCGACGTCGTGTGCGAGAACTTCCGCCCCGGGACCATGGAGGAGTGGAACCTCGGCCCGGACTCCCTCGACCCGGGACTCGTCTACGTGCGCATCAGCGTCTTCGGCCAGGACGGCCCCTACTCCCGCCGGCCCGGCCTCGACCGCCTGGGCATCGCCTACGGCGGACTGCTCCACCTGACCGGCGAGCGGGACCGGCCGCCGGTGCGGCCCGGCGTGACCATCTCGGACTACCTGACCGGAGTCTTCGCGGCCATGGCCGCGGTGGCCGGGCTCTACGGCCGTGACGCCGGAGCTCCGGGGCCGGGACGGGGACGGGGCGCGGTCATCGATGCCCCCCTGTACGGAGCCGTTCTCCGGGTGCTCGAGTGGACGCTGGCCGGGTACGACCGGATGGGCACCGTGCGCAACAGGGAGGGCAACCGGCTCCCCCACTCCGCCCCGCTCGACAACTACCTCACCGGTGACGGCGCCTACGTCTGCATCGTCGCCGGATCGGATGCCAACTTCGCCCGGCTGTGCCGGGCCATGGATCGACCCGACCTCGCCGCCGATCCCCGCTTCGCCACGCTCGCCCTCCGTGCCCGGCACGGGGACGAGATCAACGACATCGTGGCCGAGTGGACGAAGGGGCGACGCGCCGAGGACATCGAGTCGGCTTGCATCGCCAACGACGTGCCGGTGGGCACGGCCTACAGCGCGGCCGACATCTTCTCCGACCCGCACATGGCTGCCCGCGGAGATCTGATCTCGGTCGAGGACCCGGTGCATCGGGCCCATCCGCCAACAGGCACCGTTCCCCCGGTTCGTCGGTCACCCGACGCCGACCCCCTCCGGGGCCCCCCGTCTCGGCGCCGACAATCGTGAGGTCTGGTGCGACCTGGTGGGAGTTCCGCCCGATGAGCTCCAGCGTCTCCACGACGCCGGGGTCGTCTGAGCGGCTTCGACGGGCCGTGCGGCGTTCTTCTAACCGCCCGGCTCCGCGTCGCGGGGCAGGCCGAGGAGGCGCTCGGCGATGACGTTGCGCTGCACCTCGCTGGTCCCCCCGGCAACGGTGAGGCACCGGGTGGCCAGGAAGCCCTGCGTCCACCTCGCCGCCCGGCCCTCCATGGTGGCCCCCTCCGGCCCGAGCATGGCCAGGCCGAGCTCCTGTACCCGCTGTTCGTGCTCCGCGCCGAGCAGCTTGCGCAGGCTGGCCTCTGAACCCGGGTCGGTCCCGGCCAGGGCCAGCAGGGTGGACCGGTGGGTCATCAGCCTCAGCGACTGGGCCTCGGCCAGCAGCCGGCCGAGCCGTACCGACAGGCTGGGCGTCAGCGAGCCGCCCTGCCGCTCGGCCAGCCGGAGCAGCGACTCGACGCCGATGCCGAAGGTGGACCCCGAGGACATGGAGACCCGCTCGTTGGCCAGCGTCATGCGGGCGATGGCCCCAGCCCCCGTTGACCTCACCGATCACGCAGTCATCCGGGACGAAGACATCGTCGAGGAACACCTCGTTGAACATCGCCGCCCCGGTGAGCTCGCGGAGGGGCCGGATGTCCAGGCCGGCCGAGCTCATGTCGACGATGAAGTAGGTGATGCCGAGGTGCTTGGGGGCCGACGGATCGGTCCGGGCCAGGCAGATCCCCCACTGCGCGTCGCGGGCCATCGACGTCCACACCTTCTGGCCGGTGAGCATCCAGCCGCCATCGGTCCGGCTCCGCCCGGGTGGACAGACTGGCCAGATCGGAACCGGCTCCCGGCTCGGAGAACAGCTGGCACCAGTGGAGCTCGCCCATCAGGGTCGCGTCCACCCAGCGTTCACGTTGCAGGGGCGTGCCCCGAGCGATGATCGGTGGCAGGGCCCAGGCGCCGATGCCGATGTGGGGGCGGTCGACCCCCGATGACGCCAGCAGCTCCTCGATGACCACCTGCTCCACCGCGCCGGCATCCCTGCCCCAGGGCGTCGGCCAGTGCGGCATGACCAGGCCGACGTCGACCATGCCGGCGACGCCGCGCCGCCCCTTCCAGCGCGGCCAGCTCGGCCACCACCGGAGCCAGCTCCGCCCTCTTCACATCGGCCTCGGCCGGTAGGTCGGCGGCCAGGGCACGCCGTGCGCCGCCGCCGGCTGCGGCCGCCACTTCCTGGCAGTAGGCGTCGGGCTCACCCATCAGCTGGCGATCGGCCATGGCCCGCTTGAGGTGGAGATGGACGTCGTGCTCCCAGGTGAAGCCGATCCCCCCGAGCACCTGCAGGCACTCCTTGGCCCCCAGGGCGTAACCGTCGAGGGCGAGTGCTCCGGCGGTGGCCGCAGCCAGCGCGGCGTCGTCCGACCGCTCCGGTGCCCACGGCCATGGCCGCGTCCCAGGCCACCGCGGTCATCTGCTCGACCCTGATGGCCATGTCGGCCAGCCGGTGCTTGATGGCCTGGAACTGCCCGATGGGCCGGCCGAACTGGACACGGACCTTGGCGTACTCGGTTGCCGTCTCGAGGCACCACCGGGCACCGCCGGCATGCTCGGCCGCCATCAAGGTGATCACCACCTCGCGGACCCGCTGGGTGGTGAGCGAGGCGAACTGTCGCTCGGGCCCGACCGGGACCTCGTCGACCTCCACCACACCGAGCCGGCGGGTCGGATCGAGGCTGGCCAGCGGGGTGACCTGCACCCGGCCGGCCGATCCGGGCACGTCGAGGAGGCACCAGATGACGGTCCCGTCGTCGCTGCGGGCCGGGGCCAGCACCGTGGCCGCCGTCGACGCACCGAGCAACGGACGCAGCCCCCCCGACACGACGATCCCGCCGTCCGCTCCCCGGCCGACGACGTCGAGGCAGGCGTCCCCGAACGAGAGGGCGGCCGGGCCGCTCCCGTCGATGAGCCCGGGCAGGAACAGCCCCGCCTGGGCCGGTGTCGACACCTCGGACAGCACCGCGGAGGTGGCCACGGTGGGCAGGAGCGGCCCCGGAACCAGCGACCTGCCCGTTTCCTCGAGGAGCACGGCCAGCTCGAAGAGGCCGAACCCCTCGCCTCCGAACTCCTCGGGAAGGTGGATCCCGAGCCAACCCTGGGCCGCCATCTCCTTCCACACCGGCTGGAGCTCCTCCACCTCCGCGTCCAGGAGGGCCCTCGGCACGCTCGGTGGGCAGTGGGAATCCAGCCACCGCCTGACGGTCGTGCGTTGCTCCTGGTGCTCGTCGGAGATTGCGATCGGCATCTGGCTCCCTCTTCCCTGTCCGTCTCTGTCCGTCTCTGTCCGAGCTATCCGTCTCTGTCCGGGCTCGACCCGTCTCCGTCCGAGCTCGACCCGTCTCCGTCCGGACTCGACCCGGCCACCGGCAGGGGCGTGTCCACGAACACCACCGAGATCGCCTTGGACGGGCAGCCCTCGACCGCCACCCGGATGCGGTCATCGGGGTCGCCGGTCGGGTCGACGACCACGGACTGCCCGTCGTCGTCCAGGTCGAAGGTGCCCGGGGCCCAGAACACACAGTTCCCCGAGCCCACACACCGGTCGCGGTCGATCTCGATCCGGAGCATCGCCCGCCTAGCGCTTCCCGTCGGCATGGGCCTCGCGGAGCTGGCGCTTGCGCACCTTCCCGTTCTGGTCGCGAGGCAGCTCGTCGACCACCTCCCACTCCCGGGGGACCTTGTAACGGGCCAGCCGCGTGGCCACGAAGTCGGACAGATCCTTGCTGTCCACATCCGTGCGCAGCTGCACCATGGCCTTCAATCGTTCGCCGTCACGGTCATCAGGGATGCCGAACACAGCACAGTCCACGACCGCAGGATGTTCGAAGAGCACCTCTTCGATCTCGCGCGGGGCGATGTTGACGCCGCCCCAGAGGACCATATCCGACACCCGGTCGGTGATGGTGAGGTAGCCGTCCTCGTCCAGGTACCCGATGTCGCCCACGGTGAAGGCGTCGTCACGCCATGCCCGGCTGGTCGCTTCCTCGTCGTTGCGGTAGCGGAATCGCTGGGGACCGGGCGGGCGGATGTAGATGATGCCCGATTCACCGGTCGCCACGGCCTGTCCGTCGTCGTCGAGGATCCGGATCTCGACGCCGGGCCACGGGCGGCCCACGCTTCCGGGTCGGGACCGCCACTCGTCAGGAGAGATCTTGGTGGCACCGCCCTCACTGGCGCCGTACAGCTCGTGGATCTCGGCGTCGGGAAAAGCGTCCATCATCTTGAACTTGACCGCCACCGGGCACGGGGCGGCGGCATGCACGATCAGCGAGAAGCTGGAGACATCGAGGGCCGCCCGTTCGTCGCTCGGGGATCTCGAGGATCCGGATGAAGTGGGCCGGCACCATGAACGATCGGGTGCCCGCGGCGCCGGCTCACCTCGGCCAGAAACGACCGTGCCTCGAACTGCTCGGTGATCACGGTGGTGGCCCCGACGTACAGCGAGCACAGGGCCCAACCGAGATGGGACGCGTGGTAGGCGGGCCCGCTCATCACGTAGACATCGTCCGGGGTCCAGTTCCACAGGGCCACCTGGCCCTCCATGCCGCGTACCCGGCCGCTGTCGTCGGACAGGCTGGTGTGCACCACCCCCTTGGGCCTGGCCGTGGTCCCGACGTGTAGAACATGAGCTCCGGCCCGGCGCCACTGTCCCCGCCGGCCAGCGGTGGCGCCGACCCGAGCGCTCGTTCGTAATCGACCCCCACCCGCAGGGAACCGGCGCCGTGGCGGACGAGGGCCGCGGTCAGGTCGTCGTCGTACCCGGCCTGGCCGACGACCACGGCCACGTCGGCGTCCTCGAGGATGTACGCGAGCTCGTCCGACTTCAGGTGCCAGTTGACCGGGAGGTAGGGGGCGTTGAGCATGGCCGCCGCCGTGGCCACCTCGAACATCTCGATCCCGTTGGGCAGAACGGTGGCCAGCGGTCGCCCCGGACCGGCGCCGAGGGACTCGAGCACCGAGGCCAGCCGGCGGGCCCGGGCGTCGAGCTCCCCGTAGGTGCGCACCGTCTCACCCAGGATCACGGCGGGCCGATCGGGCTCGGCTCTGGCGTGCCCCGACACCCCCCGCACCGGAGCCGAGGTACGTTCTCTCATCGCCGCAGAGACTACTGTGCCCTGGCATCGACAGTGCCGGGGACGATCCCGCCGCCGCCGGCAGAGGAAGGGCCATGCGCGAACTGAACACCAGGGTGGACCGGATTCTCGGCGCCAGGGACGTCGAGCCGACCGAGGCGGCTGGTCCCGACGTCACCGTGGCGCGACATCCATTCGACCTGGTGGCCGGGTCCCACGCCACCGGAGCTGACCACCGCCATGGATGAGACGCCGGCCGCGGCCCCGCCGGTCGACCCACCCCCTCGATCCGTTGCGGGCAGATGAGATCCGGGCCGCGGTGGCCGCCGTGCGAGCGAGCGGCCGGATCACCGAAGCGGCACTCTTCTCCACCATCACCCTCGACGAACCGGCCAAGGCCGCGGTCATCGCCTACCGGCCCGGTGACAAGATCGACCGCCGTGTCCACCTGCTGATCGTCCCCGGGCCCGAGGCCTCGGTGATCGAGGCCGTGGTGGCCCTGCCCGAGGGAGAGGTGGTGCGCTGGACCGAGCGCCAGGGCGTGCGCCCGGCCCTCCTGTTCGACGACTCGTACCGGGCCACGGTCGCCCTCCGGGAGAATTCCGAGTGGCAGCAGGCCATGCTCCGGCGCGGGATCACCGATTTCGACAAGGTCCAGATCGACCCCTGGCCGACCGGCAACTTCGGGAACCCCCTCGAGGAGGGGCGCCGGATCGCCCGATGCCTCTCGTACTACCGCGAGGAGCCGGCCGACAACGGCTACGCCCGGCCCGTGGAGGGCGTGCTGGCCACCGTGGACGCCGCCCGCGGCATCGTCCTCGAGGTGATCGACCTCGGGGTCGTGCCCATGCCCGAAGGACGCGGCAGCTACCGCCCCGAGGACAACCAGCCGCTGCGTGCCGACCTCCGCCCCCTGGACATCGTCCAGCCCGAAGGGGTCAGTTTCACCGTCGAGTCCAATCACCTGTCCTGGCAGCGATGGTCGATGCGGGTGTCCATGGATCCCCTCGAGGGGCTGGTGCTCCACACCATCGGCTACGACGACGGTCGGGTCAGGCCGATCATGTACCGGGCTTCGATCTGCGAGATGGTCGTTCCCTACGGCGACCCGGGACCGCTGCACGGGTGGAAGAACGCGTTCGACGTCGGCGAGTGGGGGCTCGGCCGCATGGCCAACTCGCTGGCGCTGGGCTGTGACTGCCTCGGGGCCATCACCTACCTGGATGCCACCTTCGCCAGCGAGCACGGCAACCCCTACGTGGTGGAGAATGCCATCTGTATCCACGAGGAGGACTACGGGATCCTCTGGAAGCACAACGACATGAACACCGGCCACACCGAGGTTCGTCGATCGCGGCGGCTGGTGGTCTCGTCGATCTCGACCGTCGGCAACTACGAGTACGGATTCTTCTGGTACTTCTACCTCGACGGCACCATCCAACTCGAAGTGAAGCTGACCGGAATCATGTCCACCCAGGCGGTGGGCCCCGACCAGGACACCCCCTTCGCGTCGCTGGTGGCACCGGGGCTGGCCGCACCGGTCCACCAGCACCTCTTCTGCGCCCGCCTCGATGTCGACATCGACGGCGGTCCGGTCAACGAGGCATACGAGATCTCGGCCGAACCACTCCCCACCGATGACGACAACCCCTGGGGCAATGCGTTTCGTCAGCGGTCGGTCCGCCTCGAGTCCGAACGTGGAGCCCGGCGCGATGCGGACCCGGCCGGCGCCAGGCACTGGCGGTTCGTGAACCCCGGGGCATCCAACGGGCTCGGGCGGTCCGTCGCCTACAAGCTGGTGCCCGGACCGACCCCCACCCTCCACGCTCAGCCCGAGTCGAGTATCGGGCACCGGGCCGGATTCGCCCGGCACAACCTCTGGGTCACCCCGTACGCCCCCGACGAGCGCCGGGCGGCCGGCGACTACCCCAATCAGCACGCGGGCGGGGACGGCCTGCCCGGGCTGGACCGAGGCCGACCGATCCCTTCTGGGCACCGACATCGTGGCGTGGCACACCTTCGGGGTCACCCATCTGCCCCGGCCCGAGGACTGGCCGGTCATGCCGGTGGAGTACTGCGGCTTCCACCTGATGCCGGTCGGGTTCTTCGACCGCAATCCGAGCCTCGACGTCCCGCCACCACCAGGTCACTGCGACTGACCGGTCGCTCCGGCACTGCTGTTCGATGAGAACTGCGGCGCCGACCCGGGCGGTTACCATGGCCGCCATGCCCGACCTCGAGTCCCTCCTGTACGACGAAACCGACGGCGTGGCGTGGGTCACCCTGAACCGCCCCGAGGCCCTCAACGCCTTCGACACCACCATGCAGCGCGAGCTGCGGGAACTGTGGATGATGCTGCGCAGGAACGACGATGTCCGGTGCGTGGTCATCACCGGTGCCGGCGACAGGGCCTTCTGCACGGGCCTGGATCGTGAGGGGATCGGCTCCTTCGACGACCTGCCCCCGGGCAAGCTCCCCGGCTACAACACGCCATGGGACTTCGACGACCCGGGCAAGAGCGTCTGTCCGAAGTCGAACGACCTGTGGAAGCCGATCATCGCCGCCGTCAACGGCATGGCGTGCGGTGGGGCGTTCTACATCCTCGGCGAAGTCGACTTCATCATCGCGGCCGAGCACGCCACGTTCTTCGATCCGCATGTCACCTACGGGATGCCCGCCGCCTTCGAGCCGATCTTCCTCCTCCACAAGATGCCCTTCCAGGAGGTGATGCGACTGTCACTGCTGGGTGCCAACGAGCGGATGTCGGCGGCACGCGCCCACCAGATCGGCTTCGTGTCCGAGGTCGTGCCGTCCGACGAGCTCCGCGAGCGAACCGACTGGGCGGCCCAGGCCATCGCCGACCAGCCGGTGCTGGGGGTCGGTGGGACCGTCCGTGCCCTGTGGACGGGCCTGGAGCTGTCGCGGCGGCAAGCCCTCGACCAGGCCTACCTGTTCACCAACATCGGCACCGACCCCGCCCAGCTGGCCAAGGGTCAGAAGCGGTTCACCTCCGGCAAACGAATCGACTGGCGGCTCCGCTGACCGACGGTCGGGCCCACCTGACGGTTCCTTCGCTCAGCCGGGGAGCGGGGGCAACCCGCCGGCGATCGTCTTGGTCTCGGTGTACTGCTCGAATCCCTCGGTCCCGTTCTGACGGCCGATGCCGCTGGCCTTGTACCCGCCGAAGGGAGCGTCGGCCCCGTACCAGATCCCACCGTTGACCATGGCCGAACCGGCCCGGATGCGACGGGCGATCCGGAGGGCACGCTCCTCCGAACCCGAGGTGACGCCGCAACCCAGTCCGTAGGGACTGTCGTTGGCGATGCGGACGGCATCGTCGTCGTCCTCGAAGGGGATGACGACGAGCACAGGGCCGAAGATCTCCTCCCGGGCGATGGTCATCGAATTGTCCACATCGGCCATCAGGGTCGGTTCCACGTAGTACCCGTTGGGCAGGTGGGCCGGACGACCGCCGCCGACGACGACCCGCGCCCCCTGCTCGGTACCCTGCTCGATGTAGCGCAGGATCTTGGCCCGTTGGTTGGCGTTGATCTGGGGACCCTGGAAGTTGGCGGGATCGGTGGGGTCCCCGTAGGCCACGGTGCGGAAGCCCTCTTCCATCAGCGCGATCCCCTCGTCGTAGCGCGAACGCGGCAGCAGCATCCGGGTGAGCATCACGCATCCCTGGCCACCGTGGGTGCACACCGCCCAGGCAAAGGACAGCTTCTCGGCGAAGTCGGCGTCGTCGAGCACGATGTCGGCCGACTTGCCGCCCAGCTCGAGGAAGAGCCGCTTGAGCGTCGGGGCCCCCTTCTCCATGATCCGTCGGCCCACCGCCGTCGACCCGGTGAAGGAGATGAGGTCGACCCGCGGGTCGGTGACCAGGTCTTCGGCCACCTGGTTGTCCGTGGTGGTGACCACCTGGAAGACGCCGGGGGGGAAGTCGGTCCGCTCGGCCACCAGACGGCCGATCCGGGTGGCGTTCCACGGCGTGTCCGGGGCCGCCTTCAAGATGACGGTGTTGCCGGTGGCCAGGGACTGCCCGATCTTGTTGATGGAAACCTCGAACGGGTAGTTCCACGGCACGATGGCGGCGACCACACCGACCGCCTCCCGCACGACCTTCCGCCAGCTCCGCATACCGAAGGCATGCCCCTCGGGGAGATCGCGCTCCCAGGCGAACTCGTCGATGTAGTGGGCCGGCCACTTGAGGCCGTCCGACAGAGGCTCGTCGAGCTGGGGGCCGTAGGTGAGGAGCACCGGAGTGCCGACTTCGGCCACCAGCTCGGCCCGCAGGAGCTCGACCTCGTCCTCGAGCGCATCCTGGAGCTGCAGGAGGCACCGCTTGCGCAACGCTCCGTTGGTGGACCAGTCGGTCTCGTCGAAGGCACGCCGGGCGGCGCCGATGGCGCGGTCCATGTCCTCGTGGCCGGCGTCGGCCGTGGTCCCGAGCACCTCCTCGGTGGCCGGGTTGACGTTGTCGAACCGTCGGCCGGAGATCGCCTCCTCGAGCTTCCCGTCGATGAGCATCCGGGCCTCGCCGGTGATGGCGGTTCCCTCGTGGGTGGTGGTCATAGTGCGATCCTCCTCAGCTGTCGGATGGTCCGGTGTCTCGAATCATGTTCTCCTGGACGAACGATGCCACCAGTGTGCCGTCCCGGGTGAAGACCTGCGCTCGGCCGTAGCTGGCCCCCCGGCCCGCGTACGGGCTCTCGTGGGCCATCAGCAGCCAGGTTCCCGCCTCGATCCGCTCGTGGAAGGTCAGGGTGTGGGACACCACCCCGGTGGCGATGTTCCGGTGGGCCATGCTCTGTCCGATGCCGGCATGGGGTCGCATGGCCGTCCCGATGAGGAACCCGTCGGTGCCGTAGGCCAGCATCGCCTGGGCCAGGGCCAGATTCCCGGCCTCCCCCGGCAGCCGGACCCAGACGAAGAGCTCGGCCGGTCCCACCGGGGCGTCGGGGTCTGATGTCTCTACGCCGCCCACCACCCGGAGCTCGCTACCCGGCGCGGCCAGCCCGGGTTGGGCGGCAGCAGGTGAGTCGTCCGGGCCGGGGACGTCGGGCATGCCCGGCCCGTGCCTGATCAGATCCGGACCGTCGGCACGGCGGAGGAGGAGGCCCTCGGCGCACACCCTGTCTCCCTGGGCCACCGTTACCGCGTGGCTGCCCATGGTACGCCCGTCGTGGACGACCCTGACCTCGATCTCGAGCGGCGCGGCGACCTTGGCGCTCCTGGCGAAGATGGTGTGGATGGACGCCACCTCCTTGGTCTCGGCCACCTGGTCCGAGGCCAGGATCATCTGGGCCAGCAACTGGCCTCCGTAGACGACATCCCGCACGCCGGGGTCGCCGATGCTGGTGGCGAGGAACCGGTGCTCATCCGAAGGCACCAGCCGGAACGCGTCGTGGATCTCGCCGGCCGACAGGACCGCACCGGGCCCTGCTTCACCGTCGGGACCCGCTTCACCGTCGGGACCCGCTTCACCGTCGGGCCCTGCTTCACCGTCGGGCACAGCGCCCGTCGCCCCGCTCAAAAGCCGAACGCCGAAACGTCGAGGGTGCCGACGGCCAGGGCGGCCATGGTTCCGCCGTCGGTGAGGATGCTCTCCCCGGTGATGGCCGATGCCGCAGGCGAGTTCAGGAAGAGCAGGGGTGCAGCCTGTTCGTCCGCTGTCTGGCGGCGACCGAGGGGGATGGGGTAGTTGTCCATGAACGCCTTGCCCATCTGCTCCTCGAAGTCGGGCATCATCGGGGTGTCGGTCGGCCCGGGGAGGGTGCAGTTGATCCGGATGCCGCGTTCGGCCAGGGCCAGAGACCTCCAGACGGTCCACACGATGATCACCTCCTTGGACGGTGCGTAACCGCTGGCGATCTCCTCGGGATGCTCCTCCAGCCATTTCCTCCCCGCCGCGAAACCCTCGGTGGTGACCAGCGGCTTCCACTTCTCCACATTGGCCATCCAGCTGGCGCCGGCGCCGGACGAGATGCTGGCAATGGCTCCGCCCTCACCCATCCGCTCGACCACCAGATCGGCCAGGTGGCGCTGGCCGACGAAGTTGACGAGCATGGTGTCGAGATCGGAGAACCGTCCTCCGGGCAGTCCGGCACAGTTGAACAGTGCGTCGATCCTGCCTCCGATGGCGGCGACCGCGGCACCGATGGCGTCGGGCTCACGCAAGTCCGTCGAGTGGTAGCCGGCCACGTCGACCGGCGGCTCCTTCAGGTCGATCACGTGGATCTCCGCACCGAGGGGTTTCAGCTGTCGGACCACAGCCGCGCCCATCCCGGCGCCCCCACCGCCACTGACGATGACGCGGCGTCCTTCGTACGTGCTCGTGGATGTCAAGTCTCCCCACTCTCGCTCAGGGTCATGGCGGTCACCGGGGAAGCCCCAGACCGTGCTCGGCCACGATATTCCGGTTGATCTCGCTCGTGCCTCCGGCGATCGACGATCCCCGCGAGCCGGTCAGGCTCTTCGACCACGGTCCCTCGAGAGCCCCCGGCCCGAGCAGCCCGAGGGCCAATCCGGCCAGCTCCTGGGAGATCTCCGCCCACATCAGCTTGGCCAGGCTGCCCATGTCGGTGACGGCCGCCCACCACGGCCGACGACCTCCAGTTCCCGCGCCGTGGTCCAGCGCAAGCAGGCGATACGGCAGTAGATCCTGGTCAGGTGGTCCCGATGCACGGGGGTGACCGTCGACGCCGGTCCGGCGGGTCTCCTCCACCAGGTCCGCGAACCGGGCGCTCAGGCTGAGGTGCAGTTTGGCCACACCGGCCCGTTCGTAGCTCAACGTCGTCATGGCCACCTTCCAGCCCGCGTTGAGCGGGCCGAGCAGCGAGGTCGAGGGTACCCGCACATCGGTGAAGAAGAGCTCCGAGAACATGGCGTCACCGGTCATGGTGCGGAGCGGTCGGGCCTCGATCCCAGAAGATCGCATGTCCACGAGCAGGCAGCTGATGCCTGCGTGCTTGGGGACCGAGGAGTCGGTGCGGACATAGAGCTGACACCAGTCGGCGTGGTGGCCGAGGCTGTTCCACGTCTTCTGCCCGTTGACGACGAAACTGTCACCGTCGAGCACGGCCGTGGTGCGAAGTGAGGCCAGGTCGGATCCGGCATCGGGCTCGGACATCCCCTGGCACCAGATCTCATCGCCGCGGAGCATCGGGGTGAGGAAGCGGTCCTTTTGCTGCTGGGTACCCGTTTCGAGGATGGCCGGGGCGATGTTGGCCACACCGATGACGTTGACCGGCCCGGGGGCTCCGGCCGCGGCCATGACCTCGTGGTACGCCAGCTGCTCGGCCACCCCGGCATTGCGACCCCCGTACTCCGCCGGCCAGGCCACCGCCGCCCAGCCGGCGTCGGCCAACAGCCGGTTCCAGCCCCGCAACAGCTCGAGGGTGTCCTCGTCCTCGAATCCTTCCCTCCCGGCCTCCACGATCTCAGGGGTCAGATTGGCGTGGAGCCATTCCTCCAACGCGCGCCGGAACTCCGGGACGGAGGCCTGCGTCGCAACGTCGATTTCCACGTACTCTCCTGATCGTCGGCCGCGGCACGACCGTTCCTCCCGTCGTGGCGACTCACGGTACACCAGGCGTCACAATGGCGACAATGCCGTTTTCAGGGTTCACCCGGGGACGGCGCCGCGGCGGCGGTCGTCTCAGACGCTCGTTCTGACCCCGAGGGCGGGCAGGCAGAAGCGCAGCACCTGATCCTTGGCCCGCCCGGGGTCGGTCGCCCGGGCCCTCCGTTGCGGGTGGGCCACGCTCCAGACCAGGTCGAAGATGGCGTCGGCGTCTGAGAGCGGTTCGGTCATCGGAAACGAACCGTCGGAGCGGCCACGTTCCAGTGCCAGCAACAGGGGCGAGATCAGCCGCGAGCGAAGGGCCGCCTCCTCCTCCTCGTACCCGTCGGCCTGGCGGGCCGACGGGTTGAAGATGACGAGCCGCCGGACCCGTCGCCAATCGAAGGCCATGGTCACCATCTCGTCGATCCAGGCGCGCACGGCGTCCAGCGCCGTCGGCGCATCCCCGACCGTCCTGACCACCTGGGCCACATCCGGATCCGATGCCGTTCTGAACATGGCCAGCAGCAGGTCGTCCTTCGAGCGGAACTGACGGTAGAAGGCGCGGGTCGAAAGTCCGGCGTAATCCAGGATGTCCTGCACGCTGGCCCCCTGAAAGCCGTTGCGCCGCATGACGTGCAGCGCGGCGTCCATGAGCCGGCTCCGTTCGCCTCCGGCCTCCGGAGAGACCGCAGGATCGAGCACGCCCCCGTGGTCGACCACCGCAGACACGCGGGCCACACTACCGGACCGGGCCGAGAGCGCCCACTCCCCCTCCGGCGTCCTCGATCCCCACCGAACCGCACCGGGGCACCCCGGCGCGGCTGGCCCGACGCTGACCCGAACGATGACCGGCACCGTGGGTGCCCCCGGTCAAGGGGCAGGAGACCGAGGGCGTCAGGCCCGGAGCTGGGGCGTAATCCATAGCCCCCCTCAACAGGTGTGGCCCCTCAATCGTACCGCCGTAGGGACCCTTCCCGTGTCGCGTCCTGTGTCATTCCGCACCAGGCTGTCGCCTACTCGAGGTGGCAGCGGAGCCCGCTCGACGGAGAGAGATGCCGGGCCGGGAGCAAGGCGGCGGAACCCAGCTCGACCGGCCCGGCGACTGTCCATATTACTGGCCGGTAAGTAGAACTCGGGTCGTGACACTCGAAAATGGCCCACCTGCAGGCGATATTTACCGCCTCCAGTCGATAATTAGGCCAATTCCGAAATTCTGGAACGGAGACGGGGCGCCCTTGGGCGATGCCCATTTGACGGCGGCGGGGCCAGCAGCAGTGGGACCAGCGGCAGTGGGACCAGCAGCAGTGGGACCAACGGCGACCCCGGCCACGAACGCCTCGCCGTCGGGTACGGCCCGCCCGTCACGAACGGTTAGCGCGCCGGTGGGATCCAGCCCGGGGAAGCCGAGGTCCGGCCGGCGACGATGCTCGAGCCGATGTAGTTGCGCTGCGCTTCCACCGTGCCGGCCCCGATGCACAACCCCCGGATGTCCCGGTAGGCCCGCTCCAGGGGGTACTCGCGGCTGTACCCGTAGCCTCCGTGGATCTGGATGGCTTCGTCACAGACGTATTTGGCCGCCAGGTTGGCTGCGGTCTTGGCCATGGCCGTCTCCATGGCCGGAGGGGTACCGCCGGGGCCGGCGAGGCGAACGGCGCGACCCAACAACAGCCTCGCCCCCTCGATGGCCACGGCCATGTCGGCCAACTTCCACTGCAGGCCCTGCAGCTCGGCGATGGGCCGGCCGCCGACCACCCGCTCGGTCATGTAGTCGACCGAGCGCTCGAGGGCGCCCTGGGCCGCACCCACGCACATGGCCGCGTTCCCGCAGCGCTCGTGGTTGAGGTGGGACAGGAGGAGCTTGAACGGCTCGGGCGAGGACGGGTCGCCGGCCACCAGCACATCGTCCTCGGTGATGGCCACGCCGTCGAACGCGATCTCCGACTCGGTGGCGGCGTGGATCCCCATCCCCCGGTGCCGGCCCGTCAGCTCCACACCCGGACGGTCCATGGGCACGATCACCGCCCCGATCCCCCTGGCTCCCTCACCGCCCGGCCACCGGCACCAGACCAGGACGGCAGCGGCGGCGTGGCCCAAGCGTCGAGTAGTTCTTGTAGCCGTCCAGCCGCCACCCGTCCCCGTCGGGCTTGAGGGCGGTGCGCATGCTCTGTACGGCCGAACCGGCATCGGGCTCGGTGATCCCGATGCTGATGATGGCCTCCCCGTCGGCCACGGCAGGAAGCCAGCGGTCCTTGAGTGACGCGGAGCCGAGGTGCTCGATGCCCCGGGCCGGACCGTTGAAGGCCAGCTGGCAGCAGATGGCGGTGGAGACGTCGTGGCGGGCTATCTCCTCCAGCACGATGGCGGCCTCGACGTCCCCCATCCCGAGGCCGCCCCACTGCTCACCGATGGTCACCCGGAAGAGGTCGGCTGCGGCCATGGCCGCGATGGCCTCTCGCGGGACCTCGCCCGACTCGTCATGAGCCGCGGCTCGGGGGGCGACCTCACGGGCGGCCACCTCCCGTGCCAGCTGGCGAAGGGCAGCCTGGTCCTCGTCCTCGTCCCACGACTGGCCGGTCGCGCCCACCTCAGTCCGACGGTTCCGTGCCCACCACGCCCACGAAGCTCACGCACTCTCCGGGCCCGCCACCCAGGTTGTGGGTGAGCCCGAGGGTGCGCCCGCCTTCGGTCACCGTGGCGATCTGGCGCTCAGGTGGCGCCTGGCGCCGGAGTTGTAGCCAGCACTCGAACAGCATCCGGAGACCGGTGGCCCCGATCGGGTGCCCGAAGCTCTTGAGTCCCCCGTCGGGGTTGACGGGAAGGTCCCCGTCCCGGTCGAATGTTCCGGCCAGCTCCTCCTTCCATGCCGTCCCGCGGTCGGCAAAGCCCAGGTCCTCCATCAGGACCAGCTCGGTGGGTGTGAAGCAGTCGTGCACCTCGGCCATGGCCAGCTGGGCCCGCGGATCGGTGATGCCGGCCTGACCGTAGGCATCGGCGGCGGAGCGGACCACCTCCTCGAAACTGGTGTAGTCGTAGTCGGGATCGATGACCCCGGCCGCCGGGCCGGCGACCAGACTGAGGCCCTTCACGTAGAGAGGCGAGTCGGTGTAGCGGTGGGCATCCTCGGCCCGGCAGATCAACGCGGCGGCGGCGCCGTCGCTCACCCCGCTGCAGTCGAACACCCCGAGCTGGCCGGCCACCCTCGGGGAGGCGGCGATCTTCTCCAGCGAGACCTCCTTGCGGTACTGGGCCCTCGGGTTGACCGCCCCGTTCCGGTGGTTCTTCCAGGCGATGCGGTTGAGCACCGACGCCATCTCGTCGGGATCGACGCCGTATTTGTGGCAGTAGGCGGGTACGAGGAAGGAGAAGGCGGCCGGGGAGCTGAGTTGGGCGTTGGTCCCGTCCCCCACCTTGTGGATCCCGGTCAGCCCCGAGTAACCGGAATCCTTCAACTTCTCGACCCCGATGGCCATGACCAGCTCGTAGGCGCCCGAGGCCACCGCGTAGCAGGCGTTGCGGAAGGCCTCGGACCCGGTGGCGCAGAAGTTCTCCACCCGGGTGACCGGCTTGTAGCCGATCTTCAGCGGCCGGGACAGGGTGAGGCCCGAGCTTCCCGAGCCCAGCGTGCCCAACCAGAAGGCGTCGATGGCTGTCCATGGCCACCCCGGCCGAGCCGATGCACTCGACGGCGGCGTCGGTCAGGAGGTCGTTGGTCCCCTGGTCCCAGAGCTCGCCGAAGGGCGTGCACCCCATACCGACGATCGCCACCCGATCCCGAATCCCCGTGCTGGTCATCGCTGTTCTCCTTCGCTGCCCGCCCGTTCGCCTGCGGCATCGCCGGCTCGGTCGGGCACCGGTCGAGCCTTCCAGAAGTAATTGTGTACACCTTCGGCGCTGTAGAGACGTCGAAAGGTCATCTCGACCCTCGCGCCGACCGCCACCGACCCGGGGTCGACGTCGGTCATCTCCCCGCGGTACCGGCCACCCCCGTCGAAGTCGATCACCGCCCCGACCATCGGCGGGGACAGGCTGAAGGCCAGGTGGTCGACGGTGTAGGTGGCGACCGTCCCGCGGACATCGGCCATCCGTTCGGGCACCATCTGGTCGACCGCCTGGCACGAGAGACAGACCCGGGTGGGCGGAAGGTGGCGGAAACCGCACACCAGGCATCTGCTGGCGTTGAATCCGAATTTCCAGCCCTCGCTGCGCAGCGAGGCCGGGGCGTCGGGACGTTCGGGGTCGGGTCGGCGGGGAGGCTCGCGCTGGAGCATGCCCCGCCAGGACAAGAAGACGGCGTAGGGCAGGTCGGAACGGCCCTCGCCGGCCTGCTCGGCCACCGTGCTCATCCCCGACTCGCGGCGAGCGTCCTGCACGGCGGGCAGCGCGTCGGTGGTCCGCAGGATGACTGCGTCGGCACCGTCCGCCACCTCCACCATGGCCACCACCTCCCCCGGCGTGGCCCGCTCGAGGACATCGGCCAACGCCACCCCGCCCTCGGCCGCACCCAGGTTGCCGATGAGTCCGGAGAGGTCGGGCGCCACCCGCTCGGCCGGGACGCCGAACGACTTCCGCAGGGTGGCCACCGCCCGGGCGTGGAGCCCGCTCACGATCAGATGGTCGATGTCCCCGGCCGCCAACCCGGCCCGTCCGAGGGCGCGCTCGAACGCCGACCGGGCCATCGGGACCAGGGCCTCCTCGCCGAACCGATCCTCCCACTGCCGTGATCCGGTCTCGCCCGGGACCCGCCACCGCTCGAGGAACTCGTCGGTGGAGGCCGCGTGGCCGAGCATCTCGGCCACTCCCCCGTCGGGGGCGAACACGAAGGCCACCGCCCCGTCGCCGCCCTGGCTCTCATCGGTGCTCCCGGGCAGTCCGGTCCGGAGGTCGGCGAGCACGGCGAGGGCCGGAGCCCGCTCGCCGGCCAGCTTGGCCAGTTGGAGAGTGGCCCAGCCCGAACGCACCGATCCGCACAGGTCGTAGGCCCCTGCCTCCTGGGCCAGCCCGAGGCCGGCGTGCACGGTCGTGGCGTTGGTCTTGTCGAGATAGGCCGGGGCCGGCGTGGAGAAGTAGAGGCTCTCGGGGGACGGGACGCCGGGCACGGCGAGGGCACGGCGGCCGGCTTCCACCCCCATCGAGGACGTGTCCTCGTCGTAGGAGGCGACCGCCCGCCGGCCGCGCCCGGCGGCCGGTGCCGAAGGCCTCGCCGATCACCCGGCGTTCGAGCCGCCAGTACGGAAGGTAGACACCCCACGACACAATTCCCGCTCCCACAGAAGACCCTCTCTCTCGACTCAGGACTCGACGACGCTCAGCGACGCGGCCCGCTCCTTCAGCGCGGGCCGGTTCGGCTTCCCCACACCCAGCAGTGGGATCTCCTCGAGGTGCACCACGATCTCGGGGGTCTTGAACCGGGCCACCCCAAGGTCTGCGAACCAGCGACGGCACTCGTCCACGTCGATCTGTGGGTCTCCGATCACGAAGGCGGCGACCCGCTCGCCGAGGCGGCGGTCGGGGCAGCCCACCACCACCGCCTGGCGGACCCCGGGGTGCTGCTCGAGCACCCGTTCCACCTCGGCCGAGGCGATGTTCTCCCCGCCTCTGATGATGAGCTCCTTGAGGCGGCCGACGATGGTCAGCCAGCCGTCGGCGTCGAGCGTTCCGAGGTCGCCCGGTGCCGAACCACCCGCGGCGGACCGCCTCGTCGGTCTGAGCCCGCTCGCCGTAGCCGACGAACAGCTCGGGCCCACGCACGAGGACCTCACCGCGCTCGCCCGCCGGCAGCGACGCGGTCGGTGGCCGGGTCCACCACCTTGATCTCCGCGTCGCCCACCGAGTGGCCGTCGGTGTCCCGGGCCTTGTCCAGCCCGTCCTGCCAACTGCTGGTGGTGACGGTCGGTGCCTCGGTCGACCCGTAGGTGCGCTTCACGGTGGCACCGAGCCCGAGGCGGGCCGCGTCGATGAATTCCGGGGTGACCCCCATCGACCCGCAGGACACCACCCGGAGGTCCTCCACCCGGGGCCGGTAGCCGGGCACATCCATCATCCCGACGAACAGGGTCGGGGGGCCGATCATGAAGCTGACCCGATGCTCGCCGGCCAGCTCCACTCCCCGCTCCGGCGTCCCACTTCTCCATGAGCACCACGTTCATGGCCGCCGTACCCGGTACCAGCACCGCATTGAGCAGACCGGACACGTGGGCCAACGGCGACGGCATCAGGGCCACGTCGCCACTCGTGAGCCCATGGGCGCGGGTCATGGACAGGGCCTTGTAGGCCAGTCCGCGGTGGGTGTGGAGCACCGCCTTCGGGTGCCCGGTCGAGCCCGAGGTGAACAGCACCACGCCGACATCCGAGCCTCGCCCGCCACCGGGCGGGACAGGGCGGGCGCCGATCAGGTCCTCGAATCGCCGGTCTTCGTCGCGTACCCCGATGGCATCGACCAGATCGGCCAGTGGAAGGCCAGGGGTGCCGAGCGCCATCGCCGGTTCGAGATCGGCCAGGACCCGGGCAACCTCGGCGGCACCGACCTGGTGGTGGATGGGGGCGGCCACCGCACCGCACCGCCAGCACGCCCGGAACAGGACCAGTGCCTCCCACCAGTTGGGCAGCTGCCAGGTCACGACGGAACCGCGGCGGATACCACGCGTGCGCATCCCTCCGGCCACGGACCCCACCAGGTCCTCGAGGCCGGCGGCGTCGATGCGGACCTCCCCGTCCACCACCGCCGGAGCACGGGGGTCGCGGGGCGACGACAGCAGCGAATCGAGCGTCGGCACGTCCCATGCACCCCCCGGCTGCCGGTACCGGGCCGCGTCGGGCTGGCGATAGGTGGTTCGGAGCTTCACGGTGACAGTTCTCCGCGGAAGCGCTCAGCGCGCCGGAACGGGCCCCTCCACCGCGTCCTCCACCGACAGCCGCACCGGAGGGGCGTCGCGCCAGCTGGGAATGCCGTCCTCCTCCTCGGCCACCGGGTACTTGGACTCGTGGATCTCGGCCCAGTGCGAGTGGTTGAGCTGATGGAGGGTGAAGCACGCCTGCAGCGAGTTGTAGAAGCCCATGTTGTCCACCGTCTGGTTGACCGACTCCTTGATCAGCAGGGCCGTCATGGTGGGCAGCTCGGCGATACGCCGCGCGTAGGCCAGCGTTCGCTCCTCCAGTTCGGCCACCGGGAAGACCTTGCTGACCATCCCCAGGCGGTGGGCCTCGTGGACATCGATGGCGTCCCCGGTCAACATGAGCTCCTTGGTCCTGCGGGGCCCGAACTCCCACGGGTGTCCGAAGTACTCGACGCCGCACATCCCGAGGCGGGTCCCGACCACGTCGGCGAAGTACACGTTGTCGGCCGCCACGATGAGGTCGCAGGCCCACATGAGCATGAGCCCGGCCGCATAGACGGTGCCCTGCACCTGGGCAACGGTGATCTTTCGGAGATTGCGCCAGCGCAGTGTGTTCTGGAAGTAGTAGTTCCACTCCTGGAGCATCCGGGCCTCGGCCCCTTTCCGGGTGCCTCCGTTGATGGTCGTCGAGCGGTGCTGGTCGGGTCCCGGCGTCCGCTCGGCCTGCGCTTCCTTCGAGCCCATGTCGTGCCCCGAGGAGAAGAGCGGACCGACGCCGCCGAGGATGACGACCCGGACGGCATCGTCCTCTTCGGCGCGGTGGAACGCCTCGTCCAGCTCGACGAGGAGTCCGCGGTTCTGCGCATTGCGGGTCTCGGGACGGTTGAGCATGATGCGCACCACCGAGCCACCCTCCAATTCCTCGTAGGTGATGTACCTGCCGTCCTGCGTGGCCTCAGACATGTCCTCGACACTCCTCATCTGCTCGCTCTGCCCGCTCATCGCTCCGCCGGGAGCCCTTCCGACCCGTTCGGACGCGATCCCGACGGGAGCCCCGGTGGCCCGGCCACGCTATACCTCGGTCCCCGTGACACGCCCATCGCGCTCGGCCACGAGAGCGGCCCGGTTGAACTTCATGGCCTCGGTGCGCGGGATGGCCGCCACGAACTCCACCGTCTTTGGCACCTTGTAGGGAGCCAGCCGCTCCTTGGCGAAGGTGATCACCTCCTCGGCGTCGAGCGAGGGGTCGATGGGTGCGACGATGGCATGGACCCGCCGGCCCCATGCCTCGATCGCTCAGCCCGACGATGACGACGTCACCGATGCCGGGGTGTTCGCTCAGGGCCGCCTCCACCTCGGCCGGAAAGACGTTGACGCCGCCGGTGACGATCATGTCCACGCGGCGGTCGGCCATGTAGAGGAATCCCTCCTCGTCGAGCCAGCCCACGTCGCCCACCGAAGCGAACCCGTCATCGGTGGTGTCCATCGGCTTCACGTCCTTGCCCGACGTACGCGGCCAGGGGGCCGGTCGGGGTGCGCAGGTAGATCCCTCCGATCTCGCAGGCGGGCAGCTGCTCGCCGGCCGGACCGAGCACGCGCACCTCGGTCTCCCCCATTCCCCGACCGAGCGTGCCCGGGTGGGCCAGCCACTCGTCCCCGCGGCAGACCACGATGCCGATCATCTCGGAGGCGCCGTAGGACATGTAGAAGTTCTCGGGTCCGACCAGGTCGATCCAGAATTGGCCCAGCCAGACCGGAAGGGGTGCGGCGCCCTGCTGGACCCAGTTCAGGCTGGAGAGGTCTCGGGTCTCGATCCCGGGAACCTGGGCCAGACGCTGGAGCATGGGCGTGGCGGCGATGAACCCGGTGATGGCGTGCCGCTCGATGAGGTCCAGCGCCAGCGGGGCGTTGAACCGCTCCATCAGCACGATGGGGTCGCCACCCAGCAGGGTGCGGAAGGCGGTGAAGCCGTTGGTGTGGTAGAGCGGCGCCGGGCACAGCACCAACTGGGGCTTCGACATCGGACCGTAGGAGGCCACCACCGACGAGGTGACGTTGGTCGAGTGCAGGAAGACGGCGGGACCCTTCTGCACGATCACCTTGGGGGTGCCGGTCGAACCCGAGCTGCACACCCCCCATCCGATCGGCGCGGTCACCTCGGGCATGGGGGTGGTCGGGTAGGAGCGGCTGTCCTCGACCATGCCGACGTGGTCGGCATCGACCACCAGGTCCGGTCGGAGCACGGCCAGCAGTCGGGTCAGCTCCCAGTCGGGGAGGTCCCACCGCACCGGGACCACGGTCGCCCCCACCTTCCATCCGGCAAAGCACGAGAGGAGATGCTCGGGTGAGTTGCGCAGGCAGACCGCCAGCCGGTCCCCCACCCCGAGCCCCTGGTCGTCGAAGAGATGGGCCAGCTGGGTGGAGCGGGATTCGAGCTCGTTCCAGGTGATGGACCGCTCGCTGCCGTCCTCGTCCACGAAGACGACGGCGGTGCCGTCACCGCCCTCTGCGGCCACCTGGCCGAGCCGCGTCCCGTAGGGGACGGCCTCTTCGCTCCGGTGCTGTGTTCATGCTCTCATCCCATCACGCGTGAACGGCGGCCGCAGGCACCCGACCCCTCCTGCGACATCAGTCGACCAGGGACAGCGCCGCCATCGGGCAGGACCGGACCGCCGCCACCACCTGGGATCGGAGCCGCTCGTCCGGCATCTCGTCGAGTACCTGGAGCACATCGTCGTCGTCCACCCGGAACACGTCCGGGGCCGCAGCCATGCACAACGCGTTGGACTCGCACCGCTCTCGATCCACGATCACCCGCACCTGTGGGATGGTAGCGCAAACGCCATTTCCGCTCGGCAACCGGGGCTGTTAGCGTTGCCGGTGCACGGACCGGACCCACGCCGGGCCGGAGCCTTCCGGGCCGCTCGGGGGAGGCAGTTCGAGCAGCGAAGAGTCACAAGGAGGAACCCATGCCCAAGCGAACGGTGGACTTTCCGGTCTTCGACGCCGACAACCACCTGTACGAGACCACGGACGCCTTCACGAAGTTCCTGGACCCGAAGTACGCCGGGCTCATCCAGTACGTCCAGGTCAACGGGCGCACGAAGATCGCGGTCAAGGGCCAGATCAGCGACTACATCCCCAATCCCACGTTCGAGGTGGTGGCTGCGCCCGGCGCCCAGGAGGAGTACTTCAAGAGCGGGAACCCCGAGGGCAAGTCACGGCGCGAGATCATGGGCAAGCCCATCCGGGCGCTTCCCGCCTTCAGCGAGCCCGGGCCGAGGCTCAAGCTGATGGACGAGCTCGGACTCGACCGGGCCCTCATGTGGCCCACCTTGGCCAGCCTGCTCGAGGAGCGGCTGCGGGGTGACCCCCCGGCCACCCACGCCGTGGTGCACGCCCTCAACCAGTGGATGCACGAGCACTGGTCGTTCAACTACGAGAACCGCATCTTCCCCACCCCGGTGATCCATCTCGGCGTCGTGGAGCAGGCCATCGAGGAGCTCGAGTGGGTACTCGAGCGGGGCGCCCGGATCATCCTCATCCGGCCCGCGCCGGTCTCGGGCTTCATGGGACCCCGATCGCCGGCACTCCCCGAGTTCGACCCCTTCTGGAAGCTGGTGGTCGAGGCCGGCATCCCGGTGGGCATGCACGCCTCGGACAGCGGGTACCAGCGCTACCTCAACGAATGGGAGGGCATCGGCGACGAGATGACCCCGTTCAAGGGTGGTTCCGGATTCGTGGCCATCATCGGCCACGGGGGTCGAGCCATCACCGACACGGTGGCCTCGCTCATCGGTCACGGACTGTGCTCCCGCTTCCCCGAACTGCGGTTCGCCCCGGTCGAGAACGGCAGCAACTGGGTCCGACCGCTGTTGCGCGACATGGAGCACGCCTACACGGCGGCCCCGCACGTGTTCGACGAGGACCCGGTGAAGGTGTTCAAGCGGAACATCTACGTCCACCCCTTCCACGAGGAGGACCCGCTGGGCCTGGTCGACATCCTGGGTGCCGACCGGGTGCTGTTCGGATCCGACTACCCCCACCCCGAGGGGATGTCCGACCCCATCAGCTTCGTCGACGAGCTGGACGGCCTTCCCCACGACGATGTGGTCAAGATCATGGGTGGCAACCTCACCCACCTCATGGGGCTCGAGGTCGCCTGACGAGGCGGAGGGCCCGGGCCGCGGTCAGGTCGCCTTTGCCGGGTGCGCGGTTGTGGCGGACCTCGTCGAAGGGCCGGTCGCGGTCGGCAGCGTATTCGCGGGGCATCCCGAGCACCCGTTCGCTGATGATGTTCCGCTGCATCTCGTTGCTCCCACCGCCGAGGCTGTTGGACTGGCGGGTCAGATAGAGCGTCCCCCAGACACCGGCCGGATCATCGCCCACCCATGCCCCTGCGCCCGTCCCGGCGATCTCGAGGCCGATGTCGAAGTGGCGCTCGCTGCTGGTGGCGGCGAAGAGCCGGGGGATGGCCCCGGCCGGTGCGGGCAGGGCCCCGGTCCGGATCCCGACCGTGACCCGTTCGGTGAGCTGCTGCTGGACCCGGTCGTCGACCCGGGCCTCGGCCACCAACTGGCGGACGATGGGATCGTCCGCCTGGCCGGTGGCCCGGGCCAGGTCGGCCAGATCCGACCGTAGCCCTCCGTTTTCGGCGTCCCCGGCGGCCACCCCGCTGACGTAGGGTGATCCCCCGCCCACGGCATCCCGCTCGTGGAAGAGCAGGCGGGAGGCCACCGTCCATCCGTCATTGACCTGCCCGATGACGTTCTCGGCCGGGATGGCCACGTCGTCGAAGAACTCCTGGCAGAACTCGGCCATCCCGCTCACCATGGTGATCCGCTGCACCTCGATGCCGGGCTGGTGGATCTTGACGATGAACATGGTCAGTCCCTGGTGCTTGGGCACGTGCGGGTCGGTGCGGGCCAGGCACATGGCATAGTCGGAACGGAACGCACCCGAGCTCCAGATCTTCGATCCGTTCAGGACGAACACATCCCCGTCCCTGGTGGCTTGGGTCACCAGGCCGGCCAGGTCGGAGCCCCCGCTGGGCTCGGAGAGGAACTGCACCCACAGCTCGTCCCCGCGCAGGATGGCCGGCAGGTGCCGCTTCTTCTGCTCTTCGGTCCCAAAGTCGAGGAGGGTCGGGGCCAGGATCGAAAGCGTCGGGACGTTGAACAGGGTGGGCATCTGGTACGGGAGCGACTCCTGGGTGAACGCCCGCTGGTGGTCGCGGGTCAGCCCGAGCCCGCCGTACTCGACCGGAAAGCAGATGCCGGCGAACCCGCCGTCGAAGAGCAGGCGCTGAAGTCGCCGGGTGTTCTCTCCCATCTCGTCCTGGAGGACCAGCTGCCGGTTGGTGACGCCCTCCGGAAGGCGCGGCA
Organism: uncultured Acidimicrobiaceae bacterium; assembly: GCA_963745955.1. Classification (GTDB taxonomy): domain Bacteria; phylum Actinomycetota; class Acidimicrobiia; order Acidimicrobiales; family RAAP-2; genus Bog-756. The sequence goes on from CAVUZI010000006.1 coordinate 264,951, forward strand.
TGGCGCCGGCCAACCATGCGCGGGCCCGGAGACGGAAGGCTTCGACGTCCTCGGTAGTGGTCGACTCGTCCATTGGTCCTCCTCAGATCCCGATGGCCACGGCCACGCGTTCCCGGTGGTGGCGCGGCGTCCCGAACTGCGTCTGGTCCTGGACCACCCGCCGGAGATAGAGATGGAGATCGTGGTCCCAGGTGACCCCGATACCGCCATGGAGCTGCACGCACTCGGACAGGATGAACGGAGCGTGGTCACCGATGTACGACTTGGCCACGCTGACCAGTTCGGCCGCGTCGTCCGATCCCGAGTCCGACGGCACGGGCGGCGGCCTCGGCAGTGGCGTATGACGCCTCGAGCCACATCTTCATGTCGGCGAATCGGTGCTTGAGCGCCTGGTACGAGGCCAGCGGCCGGCCGAAGGAGAACCGGTCCTGGGCGTACTCGATGGTGAATTGGAGGACCCGGTCGACGGCACCGACCATCTCCGCGCACTGGAGGGCGACCGCATCCTCGAGCTGACGCTCCACGTCGACGGCCGACGGACCCCGGCTCCCCGAGCACGGCGTCGGCGGCCACTTCGACCTGTTGGAACTGCAGGCGGGCGAACCGACGGACGAGATCGAGGCTCTCCGCGGGGACGGTGGTCAGCCCGGGCGTACCGGCGGGAACCAGGAACTGCGCCCGCCCCCGATCGGACGGGGCCGTCACCAGGATCAGGTCCGCCTCGCCTCCTGCCTCCACCGGCCCGGACGTGCCTTCGAGCACGAATCCGTCCCCGTGGGCAACGGCTCGGATCCCGCCGTCGGCGGTGCCGGCGGTGCCCGGGAACGTCCCGTCCGGGCACCAGGTGGCGATGGTCTCGCCACTGACCAGGCCGGCCAACTGCTTGTGGTGGGCGGGGGTCCCCACCCTGGACAGGGCGGCGGCGACCACGTTGGTGGGGATCAGCGGTCCCGGGGAGACCAGCCGGCCCATCTCCTCGGCCACCAGCTGCAGGTCGGCGAGCGGGTTGCCCGAGATGCAACCGCCCCCGTGTTCCTCTGACACGAGCATCGAGATCCAGCCGAGCTCGGCGCCGCGCCGCCACCACCCACGGTCGAACCCTCCCGGCTCGTCCTCGGCCACGCGACGGACGACGTCCAGCGGACAGGTGTCCTCCAAGAACTTGGCCGTCGTCTCCCGGAACAGCTCCTGGTCGTCGGTCAGACCGAACTGCACGTTCCGCGCTCCTTGCCGTGGTCGGAACCGGACGCCGTCGTCTGCCCGGCGCCGTCCCTCACTGTTGGTCTCCGAGGATCAGCGGCAGCGAATCGATCTGACGGAGCCCCATCATGTAGCTGAGCTCGGTACCCGGGACGATCGAGTACTCCGGGATGCGCCGGTGCCACTCGCGCAGGGCGATGCGGAGCTCGAGCCGGGCCAGGTGGGATCCGAGGCATCGGTGGACGCCACCGCCGAAGGCCAGGTGCCTGTTCTCGCTGCGGGCCAGATCCACCTGGTCCATCCCGGGCACAGCCTCGTCGTCGGTGTTGGCGGAGCCGATGACGATGCCGACGTTGTCGCCGGCGTGGATGGGACATCCGCCGAGATCGACGTCCTTGGTGGCCACCCGGGCCACCGTGGTGACCGGTGTCTCCCACCGCAGGAGCTCCTCGACGGCCGAGGGGATGATGGCCGGATCGTCCACGATCTGGCGTCGCTCCTCGGGGTGCCGGGCCAGCCGGGCGATGAAGCACTCGAGCGAGTCGGTGACCGTGTCCAGTCCGGCCAGGATGAAGAGGAAGCAGATGCCGAGGATCTCGTCCTCGGTCAGCCGCTCACCGTCGACCTCGGCCTCGATGAAGAGGCTGAGGATGTCGTCCCGGGGGTTCGCCCTGCGGTCCTTTACCGCATCGGCGAAGTAGTCCTCGATGCGACGGGCGGCCGCCTTCTGGCCGTCCTTGATCTCGTCCATGTCGTTCCCCGACGGCCGCAGGATGCCGTCCTTCATCTCCAGAAACGACTCGAGGTGGGAGAGGGGCAGGCCGACCAGGGCGAGGAACACCGAGGAGGGCAGCGGGATGGCGAAGTCGGCGGCGAACTCGCAACCCCCCCTGTCGACGAAGCCGTCGATGAGCTCGTTGACCAACCGGGTGATCTCAGGTTCGAGCAGGTTCATCCGGCGGGGGGCGAAGATCGGATCGAGGAGCCGTCGGTACTTCCGGTGGTCCGGCGGATCCACCTGCAACGGGATCAGGGGGACGGACTGGCCCAGGTCGACCGCGTCCATGCCCGACGAGAACTCCTCGGGATGGGTCAGGGCGTACTCGACGGCGCCCCGTCGGACCACCTGGGGCCCGAACGAACCCTCCACCACGGCCCCGGCCGCCCGCGCCTCCCGGTAGAAGGGCTGGGGATTGGCAGCAATGCCTTCGTCCATGAAGCCATCGGCCAGACTCTCGGTTGCCATCGACGCCCCTCCCACTCGGGTCTCACCTGTGACCGGCCCCGGAGGGGCCGTCGTGAGAATCGGCTTTTCAGCAGAAGGTTAACGCGTGCCCCCGGGGTGACGCGCCTGATGGCTCCGGGCCTGACCGATCACCGGGCAGTGCGGAAGTCCGGGGTCCTCTTCTCGGCGAAGGCGGCCATGCCCTCGGCCATCTCGGCCGACACCGCCGCCATGGCCTGCGCCTGCGCCTCCCGATCGAGCGAGAGGGAGAGGCCGCTCTCGAACGTGGCGTTGAGGAGCTGCTTGGACAACCCCATCGACCGGACCGGACCGGCCGCCAGCCGCGCGGCGAGGGCCGTGGCCTCCCGTTCGAGGTCATCGACCGAGGGAACGCACCGGTAGGCCAGCCCGAGCGACACGGCCTCGTCGCCCTTGGCCCCCTCGCCGAGCAGCACCATGGCCTTGGCCTTGGGCAGACCCACCAGGCGAGGCAGCAGATAGGCGCCTCCGGCATCGACCACCAGTCCCCATCGGGCGAACGACCACACGAACCGGGTCTGGTCGCACACCAAGACGAAGTCGCACGCCAGGGCCAGGTGCGCACCCGGCCCCACCGCGGCACCGTTGACGGCGGCCACGGTGGGCTTGTCCAGCTCCCAGAGCTCGCGGATGAAGGACTGCACACCGCTCCGGAGCGCCTCGCTGGTGTCACGGGGGTTGAAGTCGGCACCTCCGGACCCGGCCACCGTCGACTGGCGCAGGTCCATCCCGGCACAGAACGCATCGCCCACACCGGTGATGAGCAGGGCCCGCACCTCGGGGTCGGCCCGGGCCTGGCGGACCCGGGCCACGATGTCGTCGCGCATCTCCCCGGTCAGGGCGTTCTTGGCCTCGGGGCGGTCGAGGACCAGTCGGGCCACACTGTCTTCTCCGACGTCATAGCGGATCACTGCATCGACCTCATCGCACCGACCTCATCGCACCGACCTCATCGGCCCGCCGGCTCGGCCCGCGTCACGGCGGGGAGCCCGTGATAGGGCATGCCGCGCCCCTTCCACTCCTCGAACCGGGTCAGGAAGTCGTCGCCGAACGGGTCCTCACCGACCAGGGGCATGCCCGCCCGCCACACGGTGAGATCGTCAGGGGCCAGCTCGGAGGCCCGGGTCACGTGAAGCCGGGTGGTGCGCCGGTCGCCCTGGCGGTGGGCTTCGGCAGCCACCCGGAAGTGCAGCCGGGCCAACACCTCGTCGTGGGAGAGGTCACCCACGGCCCGGCGGGCCTCGTCCTCGGTCACCGGCACGATCCCGTCGTGCACCCACCGGCGGACCTCGTCCAGGTGCGGTCCGGACTCGACCCCGGTGATCTCGGCGAACACGTCGGTGCCGAAGGCGCTCCCGTTGGGACGCGCGATGCGGTTCTCCTCGTCGATCCACACCACGGTGGGCACATTGGAGATGGCGTAGAGCTCGGTGATGAGGTGGTTGGGGTCGTAGAGGACCGGCATGGTGATGCCGTCGATCCACGGTCGCACATCGGCGGCCGACTGGTCGATGGCCACGGCGATCACGGTGAAGCCCTCCGGGCGCAGCTCGTCGTGGAGCGCCTGCCACCCGGGGAGGTCGTAGCGGCATCCGCACCAGCTCGAGAATGCGACCAGGAGCTTCTTCAACCCGAGCCAATCGTCGAGCCGGTGCAGGTTCTGCTCCACGTCGGGAAGTTCGAAGGCCGGCGCCCGCAGGTCGACGAGCGCCCGTCGGCGCAGCTCGGCGGGGAGGGAGACGGCTGCCAGCCCGGCGTCCAGATCGACGACCATGGCGCGGCCCAGCGCGCCGGCCACCGCGGTGAGGTCGAGCTGCCCGTTCACCTTGAGTGCGCCGACGTCGGGGACGGGCACACAGGTGCCCTCCCGGCACAGGCCGGACGGCTTGAGCTCCCACCCGAGGGCCGCGGGGAGCCGGTCGGCGTCGACCAGGAACGTCCCGCGTCCCGGATCCGGTGTGGCGTCGACGTGCCGGACGACCTCGTCGACGATGGTGATGTGGGTCATGTCACTTCTCCTCTGCGGCCTTCACCGTTGTCGCCGATGCTTCCACTGTCAACCCCGACGCCTCCACGAAGCGCCGACTGCGTTCGGTGAAGCCACCTTCGCCCTCGGGGGTCGGAGCCGCGGGTGAGAAGAGGATGACGCCGCCGGAGGGGGTCGCGACCACCGCCGTCCGCACCGCGTCCTCGAGATCGCGGGCGACGTCCACCGGAACCGGACCTCCCGATCCCGACCGGGAGGCCAGCGAGTCTCTCAGCCGATCCGGTTCGGGGGGGAGCACGACGACCCTCGGACGAGGTCGGCGTGCGGCCAGCGCATCCACCAGACCGGTCGGGTCCACACCGCGGTCGGCACCACCGAGGATGACGGTCAGCTCACGCCCGGGAAACGCCTCGAGCGAGCTCACGGTGGCGAAGGGGTTGGAGGCCAGCGCATCGTCGACGAAGGTGAGACCGTCACGTTGGCCGACTGTCCGACAGCGTGACGGCAGTCCGTCGAAGCCGTCCACTGCGGCCCGGATCGAATCCATCGACGGGCTCCGTCCATCGAGGAGCATGGCACCCGCGATGGCGCCGCACAGGTTCCACAGGTTGTGCCGACCCGGCACCCGCATCACGGGCGCCGGCCCGATCTCTTCATCGTCGACCGCGATGGCGCCCGACGCCGTCACCCGCACCCGGCCCGAGGGACCGAACAGGACCCTGTTGGGATGGCCGGTGGTGCGCCGCACGGCTTCCTCACTGGCGGCGCTGACGGCCAGGGCACCGGGTGGTCCCGCCTCGATCAGCCGGAGCTTGTCGCGGTAGTAGGGCTCTTCTCCCCGGTGCCAGTCGAGGTGGTCGGGGGCCAGGCTGGTCAGTACGCACACGCCCGGGGTGACCGTGACGTCGACCGCCTGGTAGGAGGAGACCTCGACGACGTACGCATCGACCAACGGCCGGCCGTACACCTCGGTGACCGGCACCCCGATGTTCCCGATGAGGGCGACATCGAGACCCCCCTCTCGCAGTATGGACGCCGTCAACGCCGCCGTCGTGCTCTTTCCCTTGGTTCCGGTGATGGCCACCACACGGGCGTCGGCGTAGTCCTCGAGCCACACGGCCATGGCCGTGGTGACGACCACCCCGGACTCCTCCGCGGCCAGCAGCTCGGGGCGGTATCGGCTCACCCCCGGGGCGCGCACGACCACGTCGAGGTCCCCCCACACCACCTGGTCGGGGCGCAGAACAGGACGCGAGGTGCCGGTGACCGAGCCGAACCGGGCCCCGGCATCCTCGGCCCGGTCGTCGATCAGCACCGGAACCACGCCTCGCCCGGCAAGCAGGTCGGCCATGGCCAGTCCTTCGGCCCCGATCCCCCACAACGCCACCCGCGACGCGCACAGCTCCCCGAGGGTCACGGAAGCATCCTCATCGTCCGATCTTCATGGTCCGGTCCACCTCGGCGGCGATGTCGGGATCGGGGAAGGCCAACTCGGGCTGGTCGTCCAGCAGTGACCGGACCCCGGCGTCGGAGACCAAGGCCCTCGCCGTGGCGGCCAGGGCCTTGACCACCGGCTTGTCCCTGCCAGCGCGGCAGTTGGGAGAGCATCCTGACCGCGGCCGCCGACTCCCGACGCTCCCCCACGCATTCGAACGGTTTGCCGTCTTGGCTCATGAGCGCGACGAACCCGGCGACCTGATCGGGATCGGCGAACATGTCGCGACCGATGATGGCGGTCAACGCGTCCGGCTCGAGGAACGGAGCCAGCATGAGCCCGACGAACCGGCACTTCGGACAGTGGCCGCACCAGGAGTCGCCGGCACCGGCGCTCTGACGGAACACCGTGTTGCAGCTGCAGAACGTGGCGTGGTACGCGGTCAGTCGGGCGAATGCCCTGGCGATGGCCAGTTCCGAGTAAGGGCGCAGTGCGGAGCCGTACTCGAGACCGGGGTCGATGGAGCTCCTGATCAGGTCACGCGTCAACCGCTCGAACTCGAGGCTCTTGGAGTACTGGTGGTTGACGGGCACCCCGCCCACCATCACCGTCTCCTCGCTCGCCGACCGTTCCACGGCCATGGCGATCGTGTCGTAGCCGTAGAGGAAGCTGCCGGCCACGGCGATCAGCGAGATGATGGCGGTGATCGGCACATGGCCGTTCAGCGCCCCGTTCCGGTTGAGCTCGCCCAGGTGCGGCGAGAGCTGCCGGCGTACCACCAGAAGCTCGAGGCCGGTCTGGGCGGCCAGCTCGATCACCAGCGGGTGGGGGTTGACGGCGAGCAGCCGGGGCCGGAGGTGCTTCAACGCCTCGATGAGGACCATCGAATCCTTTCCTCCCCCGATGGGCACGAGGATCCCACCGTGTCTCTCGAGCGGGGCGGCTGGGACGGGGAGTCCGCGGGTGGGGCCGGCGCGGACGACCACGGGCCGGGGCACGGGAAGTCCATTGGTCACGGCGAACTCCCGCAGCCCGTGGTCGTAGAGATGCCGGTGGAATTCGAGCTCCGACGGCTCCAGATGCCCGTGCTCGACCGAGACCACCGGGGGGGCGGCCGCCTTGTAATAGCTGGTCCCGGCGGCGATGTGCAGATGCATCAAGGCCCGGTCCCAGCCCCGTCCGTGGGCTCCGCTCTCGGCGGTGGCGGGAGTCTCGAACGTGATGGTCTCGACGAACGGATGGTCGTCGCCGAGCGCGTAGTCGAGGGAGACCGTCCTCGACTCCTCGTCGAACGACCGATCCGTCACCCGGAAGATGCCGACGGTTGCCGGGTCGAACCGCTTCGGGTCGTTCATTTCGAAAACAGCGTAGTGGTCGGCGGTGCGGGGCCGGCTACGTCGAGCGCGAGCCCCCGCCGGCCCGCCGGATGTGTTCGACGATGGCGAGCGTGGATCCGGTCGAGTTGATCACCCAGACCTCTCCCTTTTGCAGCTTGAGGGCGCTGCGGCCGGCGAGGGTCGCATCGGGGACGAGGGACTCGAGCATCTCGGTGGCCACGTCTCCGTGGGTGCAGAGCACGGCAGACTCCCCCGCCATCCTCCGCATCAGCACGACAGCCGCGTCCCCGTTCCCCTCGGCCAGCTCGTCGACCGACTCGACGGGGATGACCAGGGATCCGGCCAGCGGCTGCACCGTCTCGCAGCACCGGACGTAGGGGCTGCTCAGGATCCGCTGGGGACGGTACCGGGCCAGTTGGGGGATCAGGTCCACGGCCCAGGCCCGTCCCCTCGTGGACAGCGGGCGCAGGCGGTCGTCACCCTTGTAGGCGCTCCGTCTCCCAGCATTGGCGTGGCGGACCACGAGCAAGGCCATGGGCACGATGCTGCCATGCCCGGCCAGGTCAGGGTTCGATGCCCGGTATCTCGATGCCGGGTTGCCCGGGGAAGGGGAAGGCGTCGAGCTCCCGTCCGTGCCGGGCCAGGGAGTGATACCTCCGCTCGGCGAAGAACCACCGGTTCGATCCGAATTGGTAGCGGTCGTGGTAGATCCCGTAGGCGTTGGTCTGCCGTCCGCTGGTCGCGTCCTGGCGGAGCTCGCACATGAACAGACGGCTCACCGCGGTTCCGGCCATCGCCCCCTCGGGGAACACGATGTGGGCATTGAGCACGACGAACTCGAAGAACTCGAACCGCTCGATGGAGGCTCCGATGAACTCCCCCAGTGCCACCGGCCCGGTCAGGCGCAGCGGCTCCCCCCGGCGGCGGTCGATGACCACGGGGGCCTCGGGGAGGAACAGGCGGGGCAGCTCCGGCCACGCCCGCCGGTTGACCACGTCCGCATAGGCGTGCTGCAACCTCCGCACGCCGGTGTCGTGGACGGCTTCGGCCAGCAGTGCTTCGTCGATCACCCGTCGAACGATACACACCCGTCGACGATCGTCTCCGGCCTACCCATGCCGGTCACGTCCCCGGGGCGTCGCCCATGGATCTTCCAACCGGCGCCGATTCGCCGCCGGCCCGTTCTCCATAGTGTCGGGTACGGGACCACCCTTCCGGGCGTCGGGTGGAGTCGACGAAAGGTGGAGCTGTCCATGGAATACACGAATCTGGGAGCGACCGGCCTGCGGGTGTCGCGGGTCTGCCTCGGGATGATGAGCTTCGGCAACGACAGTGAGCGCCCGTGGGTGCTCGACGAGGAGCAGGCCGAACCGATCGTCAAGGCTGCGGTGGAGGGAGGGGTCACGTTCTTCGATACCGCCGACACCTACTCGGGTGGGGCCAGCGAGACGGCCACCGGTCGATTGCTGCCCAACTACCTCAGCCGCGACGAGATGGTGGTGGCCACCAAGGTCTTCATGCCCATGACCCCGGGCGAGAACGGGGGCGGCCTGTCACGCAAGCACATCCTCTCGGCCATCGATGCCTCGCTGGCCAGGCTCGACATGGAGTACGTGGACCTCTATCAGATCCACCGATGGGACCCGCGGACTCCGATCGAAGAGACCATGGAGGCACTTCACGATGTCGTGCGTTCGGGCAAGGCTCGCTACATCGGCGCCAGCAGCATGTTCTCGTGGCAGTTCGCCAAGGCGCAGCACGTCGCCGATCTCAACCACTGGACCCGGTTCGTGTCCATGCAGCCCCACTACAACCTCATCTACCGGGAGGAGGAGCGGGAGATGATCCCCTTCTGCCGGGACCAGGGCGTGGGTGTCATCCCCTGGAGCCCCCTGGCACGGGGTGTGCTGGCCGGCAACCGGACGCGGGCCGGCGAGCACAGGACCACCCGCTCGGACACCGATGCCTTCACCGACTACCTCTACAGCCAACCCACCGATTTCGACGTCGTCGAGCGTGTCGCAGAGGTGGCGGGCGAGCGGCAGGTGTCGTCCGCCCAGGTCGCACTGGCCTGGGTGCTCCAGCGGAGCGGGATCACGGCCCCCATCGTCGGTGCCACCAAGCCGGGCCACCTGTCCGATGCCCTGGCCGCCGAACAGCTGCGACTCACCGACGAGGAGGTGGCCCGGCTGGAGGAGCTCTATGTCCCCCACCCGGTCCTCGGCCACTTCTGAGCCCGGCCGGGCGCGGGTGGCCCGGCCGGGAACGACCACACGCACCAACCTGCTGTTCGCCGCCCGTGTACGGTGCTGGGGCCGGGGCCGCCGTGCTCGGCGAGGAGGACGGACGATGGACCAGCCGAGCGGGGTCGACTTCCACTTCGACATCATGTGCCCCTACGCCTACCAGACGTCACTGTGGATCCGTGAGGTACGCGACCTGGCCGGGATCGACGTGCGATGGCGCTTCTTCAGCCTCGAGGAGATCAATCGTGCCGAAGGGAAGAAGCACCCGTGGGAACGCGAGTGGTCGTACGGCTGGTCGATGATGCGGGTCGGTGCCCTCCTCCGCCGCCAGGGCATGGAGCTGCTCGACGACTGGTACCGGGCCGCGGGCAAGGCCCTCCATGTCGACGGGCGCAAGCCCCACCGGCCCGAGGTGGCCGAGGAGCTGCTGGCCGAGCTCGGGCTCGACCCGGGGATCGTGCGTGCCGCCATCGACGACCCGACCACGGGGGACGAGGTGCAAGCCGAGCACGAGACGGTGGTGTCCAAGGGCGGTTTCGGCGTCCCCACGCTCGTGTTCGACGACGGGCAGGCCCTGTTCGGTCCCGTCCTGGTCAACCCGCCCACCGGGCACGGACGCGGTGCGGCTGTGGGAGCTGGTCACGGGCTGGCTCGAATTCCCGAACCTCTACGAGCTGCAACGCCCGAAGAGCGCCACCGACATCGATGCCATCGCCACCGCCTTTGCGCCCTACCTCGAGGCCCGCGACTGGGTCTCCGTCCAACGCCCGACCCCCTGACCCCGGCTCCGGTACCCGACGGCCCGGTGCCGGCCGGCACCGCGGTGCGTCCCGCTACTCCGGCTCCGGCTACTCCGGCTCCGGCTCGGGCTCCGGCTCGGGCTCGGGCTCGGCGATCATGCCCGAGCGTCGCAGCAGACCGAGGCCGATGGCCGGGAACAGCATCACCGACAGCATCCCCGCGGCCACCAGTGCGGCCGCGTTGACCTGCAGCATGCGACCCTCGGCCAGGGCGATGCTGGTGATGACCACGATCAGCGGCAGTCCTGTGGCGGAGAACAACGCCATGGGAAGCCGCTGGATGCGGGTCAGGACTCCGCGGTAGAGGAGATAGACGGGTACGCCCCGGGCCACCAGCATGAGGAGCAGGAACACCGGGACCCGCCACAGGGACCTCGGATGGTCGATGAAGACGTGCAGGTCGAACTGGATGCCGCTGACCACGAAGAAGATGGGGATGAGGAATCCGAATCCGATCGCCTCCAGTTTGGCCCGGATCGCCTCACTCTCCGAGCTGGCCGAGAAGAGGCGGACCACGATGCCGGCGGCAAATGCTCCGAGCAGCACATCGAGGCCGAGCGTCTCGGCCAGCAGCACCAGCAGCACGATGAACAGCAGCGACACCCGCACCGGCAATTGCGCGCTCGGACTCGAGGTGGCGGTTGAGCAGGGACACCAACCGGGGCGGTTGGGCCCTGGCCGCGGCGAGGACGGTGATCACCGCCACCGTGATGAAGGCCACCAACAGCAGCGAGGTGAGCAACGGCTCCTTCCTGGTGAGCAGGAGCGCCACGGCCACGATCGGCCCGAACTCACCGACCGTGCCGATACCCGCGATGAACGAGCCGAACCTGGTACCCATCACGCCCGCGTCCCGCAGCATGGGCACCAGCGTGCCCAGGGCCGTGGTCGTGAGGGCCAGGCCCACCACCACGGTGTCGCGGGCCAGCCCCGCGGAGACCAGGGCGAAAGCGGCGCCGAGGCCGATGGCCAGCGACACCCCCCACCCGGCGGCGGCCAGTTCGAGGGGCCGGCCCCGGATCCTCTCCAGGTCGAGCTCGTAGCCGGCCAGGAAGATCAGGAAGGTCAGTCCGAGATCCGACAGCCCGGTGACCACACTGTCGAGATGGGCCAGGTTGAGGACGTACGGGCCGATCAGGATGCCGAGGACGATCTGGATGACGATCTCGGGGATGGCCAGGCGACCGGTCAGCTCGGACAGGATGGGGGCCAGCACGGCGGCAAGGGCGATCAGCACCAGTGTCCCGACGGCGGCGGACGTCACGCTCCCGCCCCCAACTGCCGTCCGGACATCGTCTTACATTAGGCGTCCACCCTGGGACAGGGCCGGAACGGTTGGAGCCCGACCGGTGGCTGGGGCAGACTCGGTGGCAGTGTTGATCGTGGTCGGACCAGTGGAAGGCGATGGGCATCATCGGCAGGGCCATCCTGAGCGGCCGTCCCGTATCGGGGCGGCGATGGGCGGCGTCGACGATCTCCACCTCGACAGCGACCAGCTGGTGCTGCCGGCCCTGGCCGCGGACACCTCCCAGCTCCTCCGCGTGCATTCCGCCGACTACCTCGCCGAACTGGAGCGGTTCTGCGCCACCGGGGGTGGACCCCTCGATGCCGATACCTACGCCACCCCGGAGTCGTGGGACGCGGCCCGCCTGTCGGCGGGTGCCGGTCTGGTGGCCGTCGACGCGCTGGCCGAGCGCGGTGCGGACGTTGCCTTCGTGGTGGCCCGGCCCCCCGGCCATCATGCCCTGGCCGACCGGTCGATGGGCTTCTGCCTCATCAACAACATCGCCGTCGCCGCCGCCTCGCTGGTGTCCTCGGGTGAGCGGGTGCTGATCGTGGACTGGGACGTCCACCACGGAAACGGGACCCAGGCGCTGTTCTGGGACGAGCCCGACGTCCTCTACGTCTCCACCCATCAGTGGCCCTGCTACCCGGGGACCGGTCGGGCCTCGGAAGTGGGTGGGCCGTCGGCCACCGGGACCACCGTCAACGTCCCGCTTCCACCGGGAGCCACCGGCGACGTCGTGCGCAGCGCCTTCGACCAGCTGGTGACCCCCGTCGTCTCGGCGTTTCGCTCCCTCATGGGTGCTGATCTCGGCCGGCTTCGACGCCCATCGGGACGATCCACTGGCCGACCTCGCCCTCTCCGCCGGTGACTTCGCCACGCTGGCCACCGTGGTCGCCGGGTACGCGCCCGGTCCGGGACGGACGGTGCTGTTCCTCGAGGGCGGGTACGAGCTCGCCGCGCTCCGGTCGTCTGTGTCCGCCACTCTCGGCGCCCTGGTGGGATCGTCGTTGGCCACCGAGCCACCGACGTCGGGGGGGCCGGGGATGGACCATCTGCCCGCCATCTCGGAGCGACGGCACCAACAGATCGGTTGACCGCGTCGGTTGGGCGAGCCCGGTCACCAGGTGTCGATACAGCTGCGCTTCTTGCCGTCCCGCTCGGCCGGCGGTGGTGCCGATCGCAGGGCCTCGACGATCCTGCGCCGCGAGTCGACCGGATCGATCACGTCGTCGACCTCGAATGCGGTGGCCACGTTGAGCGCCTTCCCGTGCCGGTAGGCACCATCGACCATCTTCTGGAACAGGGCCTCCCGCTCCACGGGGTCGGCCACCGCATCGAGCTCCCGGCGGAACCCGAGCCGCACCGCCCCCTCGAGTCCCATCCCACCCAGCTCGCCGGTCGGCCAGGCCACCACGAAGATCGGGGAGCGGAAGCTCCCGCCGGCCATGGCCTGGGCCCCGAGTCCGTACCCCTTGCGGAGGACGATGGTGAAGAACGGGACACTGAGACTGGCCCCGATCACGAAGAGCCGGCCGAAGTGCCTGACCTGCGCGGTCTGCTCGGCCTCGGGTCCCACCATGAACCCCGGGGTGTCGCACAGGAAGAGGACGGGGATCTCGTGGGCGTCGCAGAGCTGGAGGAACCGGGCGGCCTTGTCCGCCCCGTCCCGGTCGATGGCCCCACCGAGGTGGCCGGGGTTGTTGGCCACCACTCCGACGGGCCGGCCTTCGATCCTGACCAGTGCCGTCACCATGCCCAGGCCGAACCCGGATCGGATCTCCAACACCGATCCGGTATCGGCCAGGACGGAGATGACCCTCGAGATGTCATAGGACCGAAGACGATTCTCGGGCACGCACGTGCGCAGGAGGCGCTGATCGGCACACGACCACTGTTCGTCGGGGCCCTGGAAGTAGGAGAGGTACTGCTTGGCCACCCGCACCGCGTCGGCGTCGTCCTCGGCCACCAGGTCCACCACGCCGTTGGCGGTCTGGACGTCGAGCGGGCCGACCTCCTCCGGCCGATAGGTACCCAGGCCTCCGCCTTCGATCATGGCCGGACCGCCCATGCCGATCGAGGTGCCGCCGGTGGCGATGATGACGTCACAACAGCCGAGCAGCGCGGCATTGCCGGCGAAGCACCATCCGGAGGCGATGCCGACCATCGGGACCAGACCGCTCAGCGCGCCGAACTTGGCGAAGGCGGTGGTGTCGAGTCCGGTGATCACCGCGTAGTCCGTGTCGCCCGGTCGGCCGCCTCCGCCCTCGGCGAAGAGAACGACGGGGAGCCGCAACCGTTCGATGAGCTCGAAGACGCGGTCCTTCTTGCGATGGTTCTGCTGGCCCTGGGTTCCGGCCAGCACCGTGTAGTCGTAGGAGAGGACTGCGCACGATGACGGCCGCCCTGCGAACCGGTCCCCGTTGACCCGCCCGATCCCGGCCACGAGGCCGTCGGCCGGGGTCCGTTCGATGAGCTCCTGTTCGGGTCGCCGACCCCGCTGGGCGGCGATGGCCAACGACCCGTATTCGGTGAAGCTTCCGGGGTCGCAGAGGTCGTCGATGTTCTCGCGGGCGGTGCGCCTGCCCCGGGCATGGCGACGGGCCACGACGTCGGGGCGACCGCTGTCGAGGACCGCGGCCTGGCGGCGGTGGAGCTCGGCCAGGTCGGGGCGGATGGTCTCGAGGTCGACGGCGGTGGGGGCGTCGGGCGTCGGACCGGGCATGCGGGCCGACTCGATGACGCAGAGCGGTGTGCCGGCCGTCACCGGTGCACCCGGCACGACGTCAAGGGAGACGACGGTTCCCCCGGCCGGTGCTCCCACCTCGTGCTCCATCTTCATGGATTCGAGGATCACCACCGGGGCGCCCTTGGCCACCGTCTCCCCGACGGCCACGGGTGTGCCGACCACCATCCCTTGGAGGGGGGAACGGATGACGATCTTCGAGCCGGGGACCGTGTCGCCGTCTCCGTCGGTCACGTCGGTCAGGCGGCGGGCATCGGGAAGATGCTCGGTTCGTGCGATACCGACGCCACGGCCGCCTCTCGCTCGACCGGATCCATCGGCGCATAGGCCTCCGCCGCGCCCAGCGCCGTTCGCAGCACATCGAGGTCCCCCGGAGTGCAGAAGGCATGGACCCCGGGGGTCGACAGCGCGAAGCCCACCCCACGGGTCACATCGTGGGCGGTCGTGTAGGGCTCGTACCAGGTGCCGGCAGTCCGGGCCCGACCGGCCCAGGGCCGGGCCGCGGCCGCCTTGATGGCCATGACGCCCACATCGTGTTCGGCGGCATGGGCGAGCAGCGCCTCGGCGTCGTGCCGGTAGTCGGGATCCGACCACAACTGCGGATTGACGGGGAACATGACCGTGTCGAGGTCGTACCGGCGCAGCGCTTCGAGATGCGCGGCCGGCGCCGTCAGGTTGTGGCCGGTGATGCCCACCCAGCGGCACAGGCCTTCGTCCCTGGCGGCCAGGATGGCCTCGACGGCACCGGACCGGGCATCGAGCTCCTCCACATCGGTGACCGCATGGAGCTGGTAGAGATCGAATCGGTCGCAGTTGAGCAGCCGCAGCGACTCCTCGAGCTGGGCCCTGACCCCCTCACGATTGTGGCGGAGCGTCTTGCAGGCCACGAAGAGCCGGTCCCGCACCGCGGGGATCGACGGTCCCAGCAGCTCCTGGGCCCGGCCGTACTGGGGCGCCACGTCGAGGTGGTTGACCCCGGCGGCCAACGCCTGGTCGAAGGCCGCTGCGGTGGCCTCGGGATCCGAATCCCAAAACGCGGCCCCTCCGAGGACGGCCACCGACGAGCGGTGTCCGGTCCGGCCCAATCGTCGAACTTCCACGTCTGCACCGTAGTGCGGCCGCTGCGGGCGTGCGGGCCCGGGTGGTGCCGATGCCGGTGCCGGGAGGTCAGTCCCCGGCGACAGCCTTTCGGGCCGCTTCCCACTCCCCCACCATGGCGCCGAACTTCATGGGGTTGTAGATGTCCTCCTCGTAGGACCACCGACCATCCCCGGCGTACTTGAGGAGGGTGAAGTTGTACTCCTGGTGGATGGAGCCGTCCCCGGGATCCTTCATCCGGTTCCAGACCTGGCACACCACCCACCCGCGCCCCTCGTCGATGATGTACCACTCGATGGGGAATTCGGGCATATCCCGGCCCGGGTAATCGGCCATGCAGGCGCTGATCCACTCATGGATGGCCTTCCGCCCGTGGAACGTCCCGAAGTGATGCTCGATGTAGGTGGCATCGTCGGTGAACTGGTCCGCCCATGCCGTCCAGTCGCCACTCCGGCCGGCGTCGGCCGCCTTCCGCTGGTACTCGGCGAATGCGCGCTCGATCTCTGCTCTGCTCCACTGTCCCATGTCCACGGCTCCTTGCCGGCCCCGGTGGGCCGGCGATCAGTGTGGGGCGCCGCCGGGCCCGGGTCAACACCACGGCTGGTTGGGACGGGCCCGGAGACGCGGCACCACCTCCGCTCCCAACCTGGAGATCTGCTCCCTGACCTCCTGTGGAGGCATGCCCGGGAGGTGGATCCTGAGATTGAGGGCGTCCGCGCCCGACTCACGTACCGCCCGGTCGAGCTGCTCGGCCAGGTCGGCGGGGTCATCGGCGGCAACCGTCTGGTCGCCCCCGAACCCGGGGCCGGCACCGGCGTAGCTGTCGTACACCCGCCGTTGGGCCTCGACCAGATCGTTCCGCACGTCTCCCAACCAGGCCCGCCGGATCAGCACTTTGGTCCCGGTACCCCCGGCGCCGTCGTACTCGGCCGTGAGGCGGGCCAGACGGGACGGAGGCGACATCCCTTCCATGAGGATGCCGGCGCCGCACCGGGCCGCCCGCCGTGCCGCAGCCGGGGACACGGCTGCGCTCAGCACCGGAACGGGTCTCGTGGCACACGTCCGCAGCGCCGGGTCGCCCTGCAACTGGCGCAGATCCCGGCCCCGCAGCATGTCGACGATGCGAGGCAGTTGGGACCGGAACACATCCACGGCCGTTCCGGCAGGCAGGTCCATGGCCTCGAAGTCGAGCGGGAGGGCTCCGGCGGCGACACCCAGCCCGACCCGACCCGGATGCCGGGCGGCCAGCCAGGCCGCCTCCTCGGCCACCAGGGCGGTGGGGCGAAGCGGAAGCAGCAGCGGGCAGGCTGCGGCCCAACCCGTCGGGCACCGGTCCAGGATGAAGCCGGCCATCTGCAGCGGGTTCGGAAGGTACCCCGGGAATCCTCCGTGATGCTCGCTGGTCATCACGCCCCGGGTGGATGGCCGCGACCACCAGCACTGACCGCTCCCGTCACGGGAAGACCATACGGCACCGGGCCCGAGGTGGACGTCCGGCATGCAGCCGATGCCGGCCCGGCCGCGTCCCGACACCGGCCGCGGATATGGGACAGTGCATGATGAGCGAGTTCGCCGGGCCCCATGGCGGAACCCCGGCGGCCACCGCAGCGGGGGTACGGGTCCTCTCCTCCGATCTCACCTTCGAGGTCGTGGAGCCGAGCGAAGTGGTCCTCCAGGTCATGGCGTCGGCCTCGGCCGGTCGGGTCCGCGCCGAGCGGTTCGAGGTCAGGGTCGACGGCGAGCCGTCCCCGGCGCCGGTCGAGCTGGCCGGAGCCCACGGGGCCAGGGTGCAGGTCTTCCACTGCCCGGCCGGGTCGATGACGGTCAGCTATCGGTCCGAGCTCGACGGGGTCGCCCTCCCGGCGGGCCGGAACCCCGGACGAGCCGCGACCACGCCGGAGAGCGCTCGGTGGGAGCAGGACGCTGATCTCTTGCGCCTCGTCTACCTGCGCTCGAGCCGCTACTGCCCCTCGGACCACCTCGTCGGGTTCGCGGTGGCGGAATTCGGGACAGCCTCGACGGTGCGGGATCGTGTCGAGGCCATCACGAACTGGATCCGCGGCAGGGTCGGCTACGTGGCCGGGTCGAGCTCGGTGCACGACTCGGCAGAGGACACACTGCTCACGGGCATGGGGACCTGTCGCGACTTCGCCCACCTGGGGGTGGCACTCTGCCGGGCCGTCGGCATACCGGCGCGCTTCGCAGCCGTCTATGCCCCCGGGCTCTCCCCCATGGATTTCCATGCCGTGTTCGAAGCCCTGGACCCGGACGGTCGGTGGTACGCCTACGATGCCACCGATCTGGCCCCTCGCCAGTCGATGGTGCGCATCGTCACCGGGCGCGATGCCGCCGACGCCGCGTTCGCCTCCATCAACACCGGCATCGCAACCCTCGGCTGCGTCGCGGTCACGGCAACCACGGGCGGGGACCTCCCGGTGGACGACCCGTCGCTTCAGGTCGAGCTGGCCTAGCAGACTCGGGCCCGTCGGACGGCCATGGCCCGACGGTTGGGGTGTTGCCTTCGCTGCGCCCGTGTTGTGTACGTTCTGGGCATGGCTTCGACGGTCGAGCACGGGCCATCCGATCCACCACCGGGGCACGCGCCACCCGCCCGGTCCGGCGCCCGACACCCATGCACCCGGTAGCGGGGGCGGAACCGTGAGCACCCCACGCTCGAACTCGGTCCGGACCATGGTCGCGGGCCGTGAGCTCACGCTGTCCAATCTCGACAAGGTCATGTACCCGGGGTCCGGGTTCACCAAGGGACAGTTGATCGAGTACTACTCCCTCATCGCCCCGGTGATGCTCCCCCACCTGAAGGACCGTCCGCTGACCATGAAGCGGTACCCCGACGGCGTCGAGGGACAGTCGTTCTTCGAGAAGCACGTACCGAGGCATGCCCCCGACTGGCTCCGGCACGTCTCGGTTCCGACCTCGGACAGTGGGACGGCCGTCGACTACACCGTGATCTGCGACCTACCCGACCTCGTCTGGGCGGCCAACCTGGCCACCATCGAGTTCCATGTGCCGCTCTGGCGGATCGGACGGAGGCGCAAGCTTCCCGCCCCCCCGGATCAGATGGTCTTCGATCTCGACCCGGGAGAAGGTGCGACCATCGTCGAATGCTGCCAGGTGGCCGGGGCCATCGCCGAGCTGCTCGAGACCCGGAACCTCAAGTCCTACGCCAAGACGAGCGGGTCGAAGGGCCTCCAGCTCTACGTGCCGGTCGGCAACCGCTCGACGTGGGAGAGGGTTCGTCGGGACGCTCGGCAGATCGCCACCGTATTGGAACGGGACCGACCCGACCTGGTCGTGTCCAACATGCGCAAGAGCCTGCGTGGCCACAAGGTGCTCATCGACTGGAGCCAGAACCACCCGGCCAAGACGACCGTTGCCGTCTACTCGCTGCGGGCGCGCCCGGATCCGACGGTGTCGACCCCGGTCACCTGGGAGGAGGTCGGCCGGTGCGCGGCCGAGGCCGACGCCGGCCTGCTCCGCTTCACCGCGGCCGACGTCCTCGGTCGGGTGGAGGAGCTCGGCGACCTCTTCGCACCGCTCGGCCCGGAGGCGTGACCTTCGGACCGACCGGCGACCCGGTCCGGGTCCATCGCCCTTCGGGGTAAAAGTCTCCGGCCTTCAGCTCCGCAGGCTGCCGATTCCCAGTGAGCCGTCGCCGGGCCCACCGTCCGGCGCGGCGCCCTCGGCCCGGGCCTCGACGGCGGTGATCGGCTCGGAGGTGAACAGATAGGTGCGCAGGTGCCCATCGAGCACCGGGTCGTTGCGGCGCAGCCATTCGATGGTCATCGCCGCGTGCTCCTTCTCCTCGTCACGATTGTGAGCCAGAACCGCGGCCAGGCTCTCGTCGGTCGTGGCCTCCACCCGCTGGTCGTACCAGTCGACCGCCTCGAACTCCTCCTGGATCGACACGATGGCCCGGTGCCGGTCGACAGTCTGGGACGAAAGCAGTTGCTCGGGCTCGTGAAGCCCCGCGCTCTGTGCCATTGCCCTCCCTCCCACGGCCCCTGCAGGCCGGTTGTGGTCACACCCCTGGATACCGGGCCCACAGTAACGCCGCCCACCCGGAGCCGCCCGCCCCCACCGTGTCAGCGCACCCCGGCCGATCTGAACTGGACACTGATACGCGGACCCACGGCACGCGCTGTCTTCGGCACCGCGTGCTCCCATGTGTGCTGGCAGCTACCCCCCATGACCAAGAGGTCACCGTGCCCCAGGCTGAACCGGCGGACCCGTCCCCCGCCCTTGGGTCGCAGCAGGAACCGTCGCGGCTCGCCCAGCGACACGATGGCCACCAGGGTGTCGTCGCCCGATCGGGACCCGATGGTGTCCCCGTGCCAAGCCACGCTGTCCTGGCCGGTGCGGTACAGGCAGGCCCCGACCGTACGGAACGGTCCGGCCCGCTCGTTCCGGTAGCTCTCGCACAACGCGGCCATCACCTCGGCCACCGGATCGGGAAGCTCCTCGCCCTCATCGTAAAAGGCGACCAGGCGGGGGACGTCGACGACCCGGTCGTACATGCGACGACGTTCGGCCCGCCACTGGACGGTGTCGACCAGGTGCTCGAACAGAGAGTGCGACCCGGCCAGCCAATTGCTCTCGAACTCGACCCAGGCGTCCGTGTCCAGCCACTCCCGCGGTGGTGGGGACTCCGGTCGACGGACACCTGCGCCCGGGCCCACCGGCTCTGCCGAGTCGAACAATGAGCCCTGGCCCACGACCACGGTCTGGCAGGCTACTACGAACATGTGTTCGATGCCAGCGCCGTCCCGGCCGGTCGGCGTGCGATCGGCCCATGCCGTCTCCGGGTAGCGTTGAGTGCGGTTCGAGGAACATTCTGTGCGCGTATTCACATGTGACAAGTGCGGGCAGCGGATCTTCTTCGAGAACGACCGCTGCCTGCGCTGCCACTCCCCCCTCGGTTACCTGCACCTGAGCCGCGACGTGGTCGCCCTCACCGAGGACTCGCCCGACCACCTCGTCGAGCTGGCCGCTCCGGCCCGGGCGTGGCAGCGGTGTGCGACGCGGCCGGTGACCGGGTGCAACTGGTTGGTCCCGGCGGGCGGCGAGGCGCGTTGCCAGTCCTGCGTGCTCACCCGCACCAGGCCCGCCGATGACGACACGGACGGGATGGACGAGCTGGTGCGCGGCGAGATGGCCAAACGGCGCCTCATCTTCCAGCTGGCCGAGCTCCAGCTCCCCGTGGCGCCACGCGACGAGATGGCGGGTCGGGGACTGGCCTTCGATCTGCTTTCGAGCACCGGGACCAAGGTGGTCACCGGTCATGACAACGGTGTGATCACGCTGGATCTGGCCGAAGCCGACGGTGAGCACCGTGAGCGGATGCGCCAACAGCTCAGCGAGCCCTACCGGACCCTCCTCGGGCACTTCCGCCACGAGATCGGTCACTACTACTGGCCGATCCTGGTCGATCAGCCCGATGTACTCGACGCCTGCCGCGAGCTCTTCGGTGACGACCGGGCTGATTACGCCACGGCCGTCGAGCGCCACTACGACACCTCTCCGGACGACGATCCGTCGTGGCCGGAGACCCACATCAGCCGGTACGCCACCATGCACCCGTACGAGGACTGGGCCGAGACCTTCGCCCACTACCTCCACATCCTCGACACGCTGCAGACGGCCGACAGTTTCGGACTGGCCGCCACCCCGGGCCCGGCGGCCAGGGCCCCGGTCCGCCGCCACGGTGACGGGTCGGGCGGCCCGGCCGGCATCGATTTCGCCGAGATCGTCGACCACTGGTTGGAGCTGTCGTACGCGCTCAACCAGGTCAACCGATCCATGGGGCACGACGACCTCTATCCGTTCGTCCTGGCGCCGAAGGTCACCGAGAAACTCGCCTTCGTCGACCACCTCGTGCGGCACTGATCGTTCCCGCGGACGGCGACGACGGCCCGTGGTACCGTGATCGGCGCAGGCAACAACACATCAGGCCACTGCGAAGGGGAAGCCGGTCGAATGCCGGCGCTGGTCCGCAACCGTAGGCGAGGCTCCTCAACGGGGACGTCGCAAGCCGGGATTCCTGAGCAGTGGATGAGCTCCGACTGTCGAGACACACGGTCCGGGGCTCGGAGGCTGCCCATGGCTCGATGGTCGTGACGCTTCCGGGTCTGGACCGGGAAGCGAGAGACCATGATCCGCATACGCCTCCTGGCCGTCACCGCCGTGGTGGTACTCGTCCCCCTCACCGGTGTGGCGTCGGCGTCCGTGGGCGGAGCTGCGAGCCCACGGGGGGCAACCGGCAGCGTCGGCCCGATTGCCATCGGTGCCGACAGCCAGGCAGGGGGCGCAGTGGATCGCCGGCAATTTCACCTCGCAGGGTTACGTTCCGACGGCACCGGGGTCCGACCAACCCGACTTCTCCTCCACGGCCGAGAGCATCCTCGCCCTGTCGGCCGCCAACCAGGACCTGTCCATCGCCCGATCCGGACTCGCGTACATGGAGGCGCACGTCGACCAGTACGTGACATCGAACGGCGTCGACGGACCGGGCCAACTCGGACTGCTCATCCTCGATGCCGCCGCGCTGGGCGCCGATCCCCGATCGTTCGGGGGGACGATCTCGTAAGCCGTCTGCTGGCCACCGAGCAGGAGACCGGTCCCGACAGCGGTCTCTTCGGAACGGAGGCACAGGTCGGTGACTACGCAGCCGGGGGATACCAGCAGGGTCTGGCCCTTGCCGCACTCGCCGCCGCCGGGGTCAGAGGGAAAGGACCGCTGGGTTCCGCCATCAACTGGCTGGTCAACCAGCAGTGCCCAGACGGCGGATGGACCAGCCCCGACACCGCGGTCAACGCATGCAGCGGGACGCCGACCGACCAGTCGGGTCCGGACACCAACTCCACCGCTCTTGCCGTCGAGGGCCTGGCCGCGCAGGGGGCGGCCGCCCCCGCCCTGTCCCGGGCGGCGCTCGCCTTCTTCGGTTCGGCACAGGACCCGGACGGCGGCTGGTCGTACTTCCCGAACACCGTGGCCACGCCGGGCAGTACCGACCCCGATTCGACGGCGCTGGTCATCCAAGCGTTGATCGCCCTCGGCACCTCACCTGCGAGCCCGGCGCTGACCAAGGGCTCGGACGACCCCGTGTCGGCGCTGCTCTCCTTCCAGCTGACCGGCGGGAGTGACGCCGGTGCGTTCTTCTTCCCACCCGCGCCGGCCCCGGCGAGCCTCATCTCCACCTATCAGGCGGTGCCGGCGCTGGCCGGATTGGCCCTTCCCTTCGGCCCCTCGGGCCGGTCCTACTGGGAGGTGGCCTCCGACGGGGGCGTCTTCAGCTTCGGTGACGCCGGCTTCCACGGGTCGATGGGCGCCACGCCGCTCAACCGGCCGATCGTGGGCATGGCCGCCACCCCCGACGGACAGGGCTACTGGCTGGTGGCCTCCGACGGGGGCGTCTTCAGCTTCGGTGATGCCGGCTTCCACGGGTCGATGGGCGCCACGCCGCTCAACCGGCCGATCGTGGGCATGGCCGCCACCCCCGACGGACAGGGCTACTGGCTGGTGGCCTCCGACGGGGGCGTCTTCAGCTTCGGTGACGCCGGCTTCCACGGGTCGATGGGCGCCACGCCCCTCTACCGGCCGGTCGTGGGCATGGCCGCCAGCCCCGACGGCAGGGCTACTGGCTGGTGGCCTCCGACGGGGGCGTCTTCAGCTTCGGTGACGCCGGCTTCCACGGGTCGATGGGTGGCATGAAGCTGAACCGGCCCATCGTGGGCATGGCCGCCACCCCCGACGGACAGGGCTACTGGCTGGTGGCGTCCGACGGGGGCGTCTTCAGCTTCGGTGACGCCGGCTTCCACGGGTCGATGGGCGCCACGCCCCTCAACCGGCCCGTCGTGGGCATGGCCGGCAGTCCCGACGGCATGGGCTACTGGCTGGTGGCGGCCGACGGAGGCATCTTCTCCCTCGGTGACGCCGGCTTCTACGGGTCGGAGGGCGGCATGAAGCTGAACCAACCCATCGTGGGAATGGCCGCCAGTCCCATCCGTCCCGCGTAGTGGATCGGACGCGAGGCCGACCGGTGCTCGACCACTGCACTCGACAACGGCTGTCCCGTGGACGCCGCAGGCCGGGGAGGATCCGTGCCCCGTTGCTCGCCGCGGTCGCCGCGGGGGTGGCCGGCCTGGGCTGGTGCGGCGTGCTGGGGCCGGTGCTCCCGGCTGCGCCGGCCGGTGCCGACCCCGCGGTCAACTGCTCCACCGGGGTCATCGTCGCCGCCGACTTCTCACCCTGGGGTGGGAACATCAACAGCGTCTGTGACGCCAGCCTGCCCGCCACTGCGGCCGACGCCCTGGTGGACGCCAAGTTCGACCCGAACGGGGTCGCCGGGTACGGATTGGCCTTCATCTGCCAGATCGCCGGTGACCCGCCGGACGACACCTGCGCCACGACCCCACCTGCCGATGCCTACTGGGCGTTCTGGTACGCCGATGCCGGGCACAACACCTGGACGTACAGCCAGTCGGGGGCGATGAGCCTCGAGCCGGCGGCGGGCAGCGTCGAGGCCTGGGTGTTCGGGGGGGACTCCGGGGCCGGCCCGCCGTCCGCCTTCCCGTCACCGAACTCGATACGCGGGGCCACGGTTCGGACATCGGGCACGACAACCTCCACCCAACCGGCATCGTCTCCGACCTCCACCGCCACAACGCTCGCCGCCGCGTCCACGCCGCCGCCCCCGGTCGTACCATCCCCCGCGGCGGGCGGCGGTGGCGGCGGGAGCCGGCAGCCCTCGACCGCCGTTCCGGTCACGGGACCGCCACCGGTCAAGACAGAGGGCGGGACCGTTCCCACCGCGCCGCCGAAACGGCCGACGTCTCCGGCCGCCACCCGGTCCGCCGGGCGGCCGCACACCGGCACACGAGACGGCGCCGGGGCCGGACGGAAGCCGCCCGTCCCCAGGATCGTCGACGCCGCCCCGGCGCTGGCCACCCAATCCTCGGAGGGCTCACCCCTTCCCTTCCTGATCGGAGCCGTGGCGGTGGTGGCGCTGGCCGCCACCGGTGGGCTCATCGCCTGGCGCCGGCGCCGGACCGACTGACCGTGACAGCCCCTCGCCGCCGCTGGAGCCCGACCGACCGACGACGGGTGCCCCGAACCCTCCACCCCATGGCCTGGTGGATCTGGGCCCTGGGCCTGGCCACCGCGGCCAGCAGGACCACCAATCCCCTGCTGCTCCTCTTGGTGCTCGCGGTCCTCGGTGTCGTGGTCGCCCACTGCCGCAGCGACGCCCCGTGGGCCCGGGCCTTCAAGTACTACCTCTACCTCGCGCTCACCGTCGTCGTCATCCGGGTCGCGTTCCGTTCCATCTTCGGTGGCGACGCCGATGCGGCCCATACCCACGTGCTCTTCGACCTCCCTCACCTTCCCCTCCCCTCATGGGTGTCCGGCGTCCAGCTCGGAGGTCCCGTCACGTTGGAAGGGACCATGTCGGCCCTCTACGACGGCCTTCGGCTCGGATGCCTCCTCTGTTGCCTCGGAGCGGCAAACGCGCTGGCCAATCCGAAGCGTGCCCTGCGCGCCCTGCCCGGGGCCCTCTATGAGCTCGGGGTCGCCGTCGTCGTCTCGCTCAGCGTGGCTCCGCAACTGGTGGAGAGCGTGCAGCGGGTGCGCCGGGCCCGCAAGCTCCGGGGCGCGACCGGCCACGGTCTCCACGCCCTCCGCAGCATCGCCATCCCGGTCATGGAGGACGCCCTGGAGCGGTCGCTGCGGCTGGCCGCGGCCATGGACTCGCGCGGGTACGGCCGCACCGGGGGGGCCTCCCGCCGAGCCCGACTGGCGACGGGCGGGTTGCTGGTCACCGGCATGGGCGGCCTGTGCCTCGGCGCCTACGGTCTGCTCGACAGCTCCGCGCCCGGCCCCCTCGGGCTGCCGGCCCTCGTGGCGGGATCGGTGCTGTGCTGCCTCGGGTTGGCCCTCGGCAGCCGCCGGGTGGGCGCCAGCCAGTACCGGCCCGACCCCTGGAAGGCACCCGAGTGGATCGTGGCCGCCTCCGGCCTCGTCCCGGCCGTGGTCCTCGTGGCCGGGGCCGGATTCGATGCCTCCGGCCTCAACCCGTCGGTCACTCCGCTGGCCTGGCCCTCGATGCCGCTCGTACCGGCCCTGGCCATCGCCGTGGCCGCCGTGGCCGCAGTTGCAGCTCCCCCACCGGTACGGGCGGCAACGGCCAGGGGTGCCTGGCCATCGTCCGGCGGGCGACCGGTGGCCACGGATGTCGCCGGCATCCCTCCCCGAATCGACGTGCCGGCATGATCGACTTCGACCGGGTGTCCGTCACCTACACCGGCGCCGACCACCCTGCCCTCCGGGAGGTGTGCCTGCGCGTCGAGGAAGGTGAGCTGGCGTTGGTGGTGGGACGCACCGGCGTGGGCAAGTCGACCCTGCTCGGGACCGTCAACGGGCTCGTTCCGCACTTCACCGGCGGGACGCTCACCGGGCGCGTGACCGTGGACGGTCGGGACACCCGCACCCACCGGCCGCGTGAACTGGCCGACGTGGTCGGGGTGGTGGGCCAGGATCCCCTCTCGGGTTTCGTGACGGACACGGTCGAAGAAGAGCTGGCCTACGGCATGGAGCAACTGGCCGTCCCGCCCGACGTCATGCGCAAGCGGGTCGAAGAGACACTCGACGTGCTGGGCATCGCCGACCTGCGCGACCGGCCTCTCTACCAGCTGTCGGGGGGTCAGCAACAACGGGTCGCCATCGGTTCGGCGTTGACGGCGCAGCCGCGGATTCTGGTCCTCGACGAGCCCACCTCGGCACTGGACCCGAACGCCGCCGAAGAGGTGCTGGCCGCCGTCACCCGGCTCGTGCACGACCTCGGGGTGACGGTCGTGCTGGCCGAGCACCGGCTCGAGCGCGTCGTCCAGTATGCCGATCGGATCATCGAGATCAAGGCCGACGGAACCGTCGCCGCCGGCCCTCCCGATGTCATGCTGCGCACGACCGAGGTGGCCCCGCCGGTGGTCGAGCTCGGCCGCCTGGCCCGATGGGACCCACTGCCCCTCTCGGTGCGCGATGCCCGCCGGGTGGTGGCCCCGCTCCGGGTCCGGCTCTCGTCGCGCCCGGTTCCACCTCAGCCGCGGGCCACGGCGCGGCATGCCGGCCCGACCGTGCTTCGGGCCCGCAACGTCGTCGTCCGCTACGGGCCCGTCGTCGCCGTGCGTGGTGTGGACCTCGACCTGGCCGGTGGCGAGGTCGTGGCCCTGATGGGGCGCAACGGCTCGGGGAAATCGTCGCTGCTGTGGGCCCTCCAGGGCTCGGGGCCGCGTCAGACCGGCACGGTCGACATCGGCGGCGTCGATCCGGGATCCCTCTCCCCGGCAAAGGCACGGGGCATCGTCGGACTCGTCCCGCAGACCCCTGCCGACCTGCTGTACCTCGACACGTGTGGGTCAGGAGTGCGAGCAGGCCGATCGGGAGTCGGACGCGTGCTTCGACGGTCAGCGCCCGGGCGCTGTTGGACCGGATCACGCCGGGTATCCCGGCCGGGACCCATCCACGTGATCTCTCCGAGGGCCAGCGGCTCTCGCTGGTCCTCGCCGTCCAGCTCGTGGCCGCACCGGACGTGGTTCTGCTGGACGAGCCCACCCGCGGTCTCGACTACCCGGCCAAGCGATCCTTCATCGCCATCCTCGACCAGCTGGTGGCCGAGGGCCGAACCGTTGTCGTCTCGACCCATGACGTCGAATTCGCGGCCGCCGCCGCCGACCGGGTCGTGGTGATGGGGACCGGCGACATCGTCGCCGACGGTCCGGCCCCCGATGTGATGGTGGCGTCACCCGCCTTCGCCCCCCAGGTGGCGAAGATCCTCGCCCCCCTCCGGTACCTCACCATGGACCAGGTGGCCGAGGCGCTTCGCGGAGGCGGGCACATGACCGCGGCATCCGTGGCCATCCGAACCGGGTTGCGGTCCCGGGTGGTGATCGTCATGGCCTCGTTCATCGGGTTCGTGGCCTTCTTCTGGCCGTTCGTCGTGGCACCCGGAAGGTTCGGGGACACGGCCATGGCCCCGTTGATGTTCGGCGCACTGCTGGTGCTGGTGCTGGCCGTCATCGTCGCCGAGATCGCCGACGGTGGCATCGACGCAAAAGCGATCGCCATGCTGGGCGTGCTGTCCGCCATCGGCGCCGCCCTGCGCCCACTGGGAGCGGGAACGGCCGGCGTCGAGACGGTCTTCTTCACCATCGTCATCGCCGGAAGGGTCTTCGGCGCAGGCTTCGGGTTCACGCTGGGCTGCACGACGTTGTTCGCCTCGGCCCTCATCACCGGGGGGGTGGGTCCATGGATGCCGTACCAGATGTTCGGGTGCGCCTGGGTCGGGCTCCTCGCCGGGCTCCTCCCGCCCGCCTCGGGCCGCCGTGAGGTCCTCATGCTGGCCGCCTACGGGGCCGTCTCCGGCTACGTCTTCGGATTCCTGCTCAATCTCTCGTTCTGGCCCTTCTACCTCGACCCTTCCAGCAGCATCGCCTACCTGCCGGGCGCCTCACTGGCCGTCAACGTCGCACCGCTATCTGATCTTCGATGCCACCACGTCTCTCGGCTGGGACACGGGGCGGGCCGTCACCACCTTCGCCATGCATCCTGCTGGTCGGGCCGGCCATGCTCGCCACCTTCCGCCGGGCGGCACGCCGGGCCGCCTTCGAGGCGCCGGTCACCTTCGCTGACCACGCCCGAGGCGCCCGGGACCGACCGGTCCTCGGCGGAACGAGCCCACTGAGGCCGACGGTCGTCACCCCACCGCGGGGAGCGCTCTGGCCGCCCCGGTGACACGCAGGTGGCGCACCACCTCGCGGTAGGCACGCCACGGGCTCTGCTCGGTGTAGGCGATCCGGTGCTCGGTGCAGAACGGGCGCACCAGCTTCCGGGCCCGACGGAGGTTGGCTCGAGGCATGGTCGGGAACAGGTGGTGCTCGATCTGGGTGTCCAGTCCCCCGAACAGGAAGCCGGTGAACGAAGGGCCGGACAGGTTGCGCGAGGTGAGCACCTGGCGGCGAAGGAAACCCAGTTCGTCACCTGGGACCATCACCGGCATGCCCACGTGGTTGGTCAGGAAGCTCACACCCAGGTAGAAGCCGAAGAGCGACTGGGTGACGGCGATGAAGACCACGGCCCGGACGGGCGAGAGCACGGCGAACGGCACGACGAAGAAGACACCCACGTGGACGATGAGCAGCCCGGCCTCGACCAGGGCGGCGAGATCCCGGCGCCGCACCAACGCCGCCGCGCTGGCCACGTGCATGTTGAGGGCCTCGAGGAACAGCAGGGGCACGAGCAGGACCGCCTGGGCACTGGCGTACAGCCGGCCGATCCGCCCGAGGTCCTGGACCTGTTCGCGGGTGTAGACCAATGCGCCCGGAGCCATGTCCGGGTCCTTTCCGGGCCGGTTGGTGTGGGCATGATGCCGATTGTGCTTGGACAGCCACCACCCGAAGCTGAAGCCGGTGAACAGATTGGCGACGACGAGCCCGATGGCATCGTTGTCGCGCCGGCGCGTGCAGATCTGCCGGTGACCGGCGTCGTGGCCGATGAATCCGAGCTGGGCGAGCACGAAGGCCAATCCCACCGCCACGCACAGGTTCCACCAGGTGTTCCCGAGAAGGAGTGCGGTGCCCACCAGGGCGAACAGGGCACCGACCGTCGCTCCGATCTTCACGGTGTAGTAGCCGCGGCGACGAGTCAGCAGGCCATCGTCGCGGACCTTGCGGGAAAGTTCGGCAAAGTCCTCGCGGCCCGCCGCCGACTGGGCGGGCGCAGCGCTTCCTGTGTTCATGGACGTCTCTCGTTCCGCACCCGACGGTACGGTGGGGTCGGCAGCCCGGATGGGCAGCTCGCGGTGGTCAAGATCTGGACTCTGCCGACCGCTGCTCTATCGAACGGACGCGACCCCGTCAGTCGGACTGCGGTGGACACGCAGGGCGCGCCCTCTCCGAACCCGGGATGACCAGCCCACCTTACCGCCCCCTGCCTCCGGTCCCGGGCGCGGCTCGACCCGTTCCGGTCCGACTGCCTCCGACATCCGCGGTGCCCCGGCATTTCCTGGGATACTGGGCGCCGACCGCCAGGCCGCGGTGACCAAGGTTTTCGTGGGCTACCTCCACCAGGGGCTCGGACCGATCCTCTCCTCGTGGACCACCTACGCGCTCATCATCTCGGCCCTCTTCGGGTTCACGCTGCAACAGTCGGCCCTCAAGACGGGCGTGCTCGCTCCGGCCATGGCCTCGAGCAATGCCATGACCCTCTTTGCCAGCACGCTGCTCGGCATCATCGTCTTCGACGAGACCCTGGCCCACGGGGACGGCCGCCTGGCCCCGGCGGCTCTCGGTCTGGTGGTGGCCCTGCTCGGGATGTCCACGCTCGCCGGGGAGGAGCAGCCGGTACCTGACGGCCGGGGCGCCGACGGCTCCCTGCCGGCACCGAGCCGCGGGAGCTAGTCCCTCACCGTCCACGGGGGCGATGGCCGAATATGTTGGTATTGCGTCATTGACGCCATCGACGGCGTGATGCACGCTGGCACCCATGAAGGAGCGCCATGTGGTCATCGTCGGATATCCGGGGGTCCAGCCGCTCGACATCGTGGGTCCGTTCGAGGTATTCGCCGGCGCCACCCGGGCCGCCGACGCGCTGGGTCGAACCGGCGGCTACCGGGTGACACTGGCCTCGGGCCAAGCCCGTTCCATCCGGGCCGAGAGCGGGCTGGGCCTGTGCACCGAACCGTTGCCGGAGGTCGGGACGAGCATCGACACGCTGGTCATTCCCGGAGGCGGTCAGGCCCGTGCCGCCCGCGGCGATCGGGGGCTGATCACCTGGATCATGACGGTGGCTCCCCGCTGTCGCCGGGTGGCCACCGTGTGCACGGGGGCATTCCTGGCCGCCCAGGCCGGCCTGCTGGACGGGCGGCGGGTCACCACCCACTGGGCACAGGCCGATCGCCTGGCCGCAGAGTTCCCGTCGCTCCATGTCGACCCGGACCCCATCTACATCCAGGACGGGAAGTACTGGACGAGCGCCGGGGTCACCGCCGGCATCGACCTGGCCCTGGCCATGGTGGAGAACGACCTCGGCGCCGAGGTGGCCCAGACCGTTGCCCGCTGGCTGGTGATGTTCCTCCACCGGCCGGGCGGCCAGACCCAGTTCGCATCACCGGTATGGGTGCCGCGGGCGCAACGGTCGACCGTTCGGGCCGTCCAGTCCATGGTCGAATCGGAACCGGACGGGGACCACCGGGTCCCCGTGCTGGCTCAGGCGGCATCCATGAGCGTGCGCCACTTCACCCGGGTGTTCACCGACGAAGTGGGCGAGACACCGGGCCGGTTCGTCGAGAGGGTGCGGACCGAAGTCGCCCGCCGCGAGCTGGAGACGACCAACGACACCCTGGACCTCATCGCCGCCCGTTGCGGCTTCGGCACCGCGGAGACCCTGCGGCGGACCTTCAAACGGCGCCTCGATGTGGCCCCCGACTCCTACCGACGACGCTTCCGCGTCGTCACCGACCGAAAGGCGAGCGCGTGACCAACCAACTCCAGACCGTCATTCCCCTGTTTCCGGGGTTCACCGCACTGGACGGGATCGGCCCCTACGAGGTCCTCCAGCGCATACCGACCGTCGACGTCACCTTCATCGCCGACCAGCGGGGCGAGGTCCGGAGCGACAACCAGATGGTGGGCATCGTCGCCGACGGCACCTTCTCCGACTTCCCCCGTCCCGACGTCATCGTGTTCCCGGGCGGGGTGGGGACGCGCCCGCTCGAGCTCGACGAGCGGCTGCACCAGTGGGTACGCGATGCGCATGCAACCACCCGGTTCACCACCTCCGTCTGCACGGGCTCGCTCGTCCTCGGAGCCGCCGGCCTCCTCACGGGGCTCACCGCGACCACCCACTGGGCGTGCTATCCGGAGCTCGAGGCCCACGGCGCCATCGCCACCCCACAGCGGGTGGTCGAGCACGTGGAGCGACGGATCATCACCTCGGCCGGTGTCTCGAGCGGCATCGACATGGCGCTCCGGTTGGTGGAGCTGCTGGTCGACCGCACCGCGGCAGAGGCCGTGCAGCTGATGATCGAGTACGACCCACAGCCCCCCTTCGACACCGGGTCGTTGGCCAAGTCGAGCGACGCCGTACTGGGCCGGGTCAAGGAGTACGCCTCGCTCCGGAATTAGGAGCCGCGGGCAGAGCCGGCCGGTCAGTCGACCAGCGCCTGGTAGACGAGTGCCCGCAGCTGGGCCCGGATCGGATACGAGAACGAGGGAAGCAACTGGGTCATGAACACCACGGCCAGGTCCTCCACCGGGTCGATCCAGAACGCGGTGCTGGCCGCACCACCCCAGTAGTACTCCCCGACCGAGCCGGCGGCCTTGGTGGCCGCGGGCCCCTGGCCGATGGCGAATCCGAGCCCGAAACCTGCGCCGCTGAATCCAGCCTCCCCGAAACCACCGACGGCCAGCTGGGCCAGGTCCCGACCACCGGGGAGATGGTTGCAGGTCATGAGGTCGAGCGTCTTCCGGCCGAGAAGTCGGCGACCGTCGAGCTCACCCCGGCCGAGCAGCATCTGGCAGAAGCGGAGGTAATCGGCCGTCGTCGAGACGAGCCCGCCTGCGCCCGACAGGTACGACCGCTGTCGGCGATAGGTGCTGTGCTCGGGATCGTCCATGAGCGCGGGCGGTTCACCTTTGCAGTACCGGTAGCAGGCGGCGAACCGGTCGACGGCACCGGCCGGGACGGAGAAGTCGGTGTCGAACATGCCCAGTGGTTCGAACACGTTGCCCCGGAGGTACCGGTCGAACCGCTCCCCGGAGAGGATCTCGACCAACCGGGCGCAGATGTCGGTGGAGAGCCCGTAGTTCCAGTGGGTACCCGGATGGAATTTGAGCGGGTACCCGGCCAGCAGCGTGCACACCCCTTCGAGCGTCAACCCGTGGCGGGCCTCGTGAACCTCGGAGGCGAACCGATCGTCGATCGGATGGCCCGGCGACAGGCTTCCGGCCAGCCCGGTCATGTGGGTCAGCGCATCGAGAACGGTCATCGGCGCCTCCGGCTCGACCAGCCGGAGGGAGCCGTCGGCCTGGAGCTCGCCCACCTTCAGGGCTCGCCATCCATCGATGTAGCGGGCCACCGGGTCGGTGAGCTGGAACGCCCCCTGCTCGTAGAGCTGCATCAGAGCGAGCGACGCGATCGGCTTGGTCATCGAATAGATGCGCCAGATCGTGTCGTCCGCGACCGGCCTGGAACGCTCGCGGTCCATGAGGCCGAGTGATCGCCAGTAGGCCAGCCGGCCACCGCGGGTCACGGCCATCTGGCAACCCGGGATCTTCCCGGTCTCCACATAGCGGTGCTCGAAGTGCTCGGTGAGGCGTTCGAGGCGACCGGCATCGAAGCCGGCGCCCTCCGGGTCGGCCTGTGGGCCCGGGCCGCGGGATCCCCCGGCCACCTGGTGGCGGGAGTCGACCGCGGTCACGAGTCCCGCCTCCCCGACATGTTGGCGTTGGGCGCCGCCCGCGACACCAGCCCGGGGATGACCTCGCCGAGCTCGGATGGCTCCCAGCGGTCGTCCTTGCTCACTCCGGGTCCGGCCACCCAACCCTCGGCCACGCTGATGTGGCCGCCGTACACATTGAAGACCCGGCCGGTGATGGCGGCGGCACCGGGACTGGCCAGCCACACCACCAGTGGAGCGATGTTGTCGGGGTCGTTCGGATCGAACTCTTCTGGCTTCCGGTCGGTCCGCCCCTCACCGAAGCCCAGGTTCTCGGTCATCCGGGTCAATGCGGCAGGGGCAATGGCGTTGACGGTGACCCCGTAACGAGCGAGCTCCATGGCCGCGATCACCGTCATCGACGCGATGCCGGCCTTGGCCGCCCCGTAGTTGGTCTGGCCCACGTTGCCGTAGATGCCCGACGGAGAGGTCGTGTTGATGATGCGGGCGTCGTTGGTCTCACCGGCCTTCACACGGTCGCGCCAGTAGTCGGCGGCCCAGCGCATGGGCGCGAACGTGCCGCGCAGATGCACCCGGATGACTGCGTCCCACTCGGTGTCGGTCATGTTCACCAACATCCGGTCCCGCAGGATCCCGGCATTGTTGACCAGGACGTCGAGCCCACCGAAGGTGTCCACCGCGGTGGCGATCAGTCGCTGTGCGCCGTCCCAGTCGCTGATGTCCTCGCCGTTGGCCACCGCCTCGGCCCCGAAACCGCGTATCTCCTCGACCACCTCTCCGGCCGGACCTTCCGAGGACCCGCTCCCGTCGACCTCGGCACCGAGGTCGTTGACGACGACCTTGGCCCCCTGGCGGGCGAACTCGATGGCGTGGCTGCGGCCGATGCCACGACCGGCACCGGTGACGACGACGATCCTGCCTTCGCAGATCCCGGACATGTCCACCCCTCTTCCTCGGCGGTCTCTTCCTCAGCCGTTGGCGGGAAGATCTGAGAACGGCGTGTTCCTGTCGGGTCCGGGCTCCTTGGGCAGCCCGAGCACCCGCTCGCCGATGATGTTGCGCTGGATCTGGTCGGTCCCGCCGTAGATGGACGGCGCCGGTGAGAGCAGGGCCAGCTCGGTGACCAGTGCGTTGCGTGGGCTGCCGGTGGCCCGGGCCAGCTCTCGGCGGCCGGCATCGTCGTAGGCGTGGAGCATGCCGCCGGGTCCGATGATCCGGAGGCCGAGGTCGCGGGACAGCCTGATGATCTGGCTCATGGAGAGCTTGGCGATGTTGGGCATGCCCGGTATGTCCCCGCCGGACTGCTTGGCCGCCTTGAGCCGGAGCGAGTTGAAGCGGCCGAGCTCGCCGAGGGTGTAGAGACGGGCGAGGTCCTGACGTACGAGGGGATCCGATGCCGCCGAGGTGTCCTTGGCCAAGCCGATCATCAGATCCGCTCCCCCCGACATCAAGCCGAGCATGCCCGATTCGCCCTCCCCGTCGGTGGCGTCGCCCGCCGGACCCGGTCGCGAACCGTTGCTGCCCGCTCCCGTTGCCACGGTCCTGCGCCCACCCGAGGCGACGAAGTCGCCCGCCCGACGCTCGAGGTGGCCGGTCACCGTCCCCGGAGTCGCACCCGAGCCCAACGGGGAGCCGGCCCCCGAGCCGAGCCCGCTGCGCTCGTTCATGAGCGTGGTGTTGGCCACCGCCCACCCGTGGTTCTCACCGCCGATCACCGCGTCGTCGGCCACCCGCGCGTCGGTCATGAACACCTCGTTGAAGAGGGCGCGACCCGTCATCTCGCGCAGGGGGCGCACCTCGACCCCGGGCTGATGCATGGGGAGCGCGAAGTAGGTGATCCCCTGGTGCTTGGGCACGTGGGTGTCGGTGCGGGCCAGGAGCATGCCCAGATCGGCATACTGGCCGCCCGACGTCCAGACTTTCTGGCCGTTCACGATCCATTCGTCGCCGTCACGCCGCGCCCGGCTCTGCAGTCCGGCCAGGTCCGAACCGGCGGCCGGTTCGCTGAACAGCTGGCACCACGCCTGACGGCCGGTCACGATGTCGCGCACGTAGGTGTCGATCTGCTCGCGGGTGCCGTGGGTCACGATGGTCGGGGCGGCCAAGAGCAGTCCGAGTCCGGCCGGAGCTCCGAGGGCCCCCGAGGCGGCGATCCGCTGCTGCACCCGGAGCCCGTCGGCACGCGACACCCCGCGGCCATAGGCGTCCGCCGGAAGCGAGGGGGCGGACCAACCCGCCAGGCCCAGCCGTTGCCACCACTCGGCGACGGTGAGATCCGGGTCCCAGTTGTCGGACAGCCAAGCGTCGAGCTCGTCGAGCAGCGGGTCTGCGGTCGCGCTCATGTGTGCGGTGGTCATCTCCCGATTCGCCTCCCGGTCGGCCCGTGCCCAGTCATGTCGTCCTTCGATCTGGGCTTCTCTCGCCCGTGGCCCGGCCCACACTCGACGGTACCATTGCCCCGCCGACCACGCCGTCCGGCTTCCGATCGCTTCGAGGTCCCGCCGCCGGTGCCCGCTGCAGGGCGAGGGGTGACGACGAGGAACGACCAGTGAGGAGCGCCTCATCATGACTTCACAACGACCAGCAGACGTCAACCCCATCGACGACTGGAACCGGCTGCTGGACGATCGTGTGGCGGTGGTCACCGGGGGCGGGGACGGAATCGGCGGAGCCATCTCGAGGCTGTTCGCAAAGCACGGAGCCCTGGTCGAGGTGGCCGAGGTCGACGAGGAGCGGGCCGCTCGCACCCGACAGGCCATCGAAGACGCGGGCGGGACAGCCCGGGTCCACATCGTCGACGTCACCGTGCCCGCCGACGTCGATCGACTGGCCGCCGGCGTCCTGGCCGAGCATGGCCGCATCGACGTGCTCGTCAACAACGTCGGGGACTATCGCCCGTCGGTCCGCTTCGAGGACTCCACCCCCGAGTCGTGGCACGCCATGTACAGCATCAACCTGTTCCACATCCTGGCCACGACCCGTGCCTTCCTCGGAAGCATGACCGCCGCGGGCCAGGGCTCGATCGTCAACCTCCACTCCGTGGAGGGGCTCCGCGGCTTTCCCGGCGATCCCGTCTACGCGGCCATGAAGGCGGCGGCGGCCCACTTCACGACGTCCCTCGCCGTGGCCGTGGGACGGTTCGGGGTGCGGGTGAACGGGATCGGGCCCGATCTCACCCAGACACCCCAGGTGGACTATCTGGGCGGGCTCGACGGGCACGAGGACCTGTGGCCGTCCTGGGCGCCGGTGGGCCGGGTCGGCTGGCCGGAGGACCAGGCCCGCGTGGCCCTCTTCCTGGCCTCCGATCTGGCGGGCTACGTGACCGGGCACAACATCCCGGTGGACGGTGGGACCAGGGCCGGCGGGGGTTGGTTCTACTCCCCCAGGGCGGGGAGATTCGTCAACCGGCCTCGGTCCCTCTGACCACCGCGCCGGTCACTTCAGGGGCAGCTGCTTGAGCACCTCGGGCGGGACCTGATCCTGGACGGCGTCCACCAAGCGCTTGGATCGGGAACGGAGCGACAGCAGCTCCGAGTACCGCTCGTCGTCCCCCTTCATCCCCGAGATCAGCGGCGAGTGGGCGATGGAGACGGCCCCGATGAACATGACGAGGAGCGACAGCGCCTCCAGGGGACCGTAGGCGCCCGCGGTCCGCAGGTTGTCCCCGAACAGGCCGATGCCGATGGCGATGCTGGCCAGCGGATCGACCAGCACGAGCGCGGTCTGGGAGGCCGCGATGGGTCCGGCGTGGAACGCATTCTGGGCCAGGAACACCGATCCAACGCCGCAGACGGCCAGCCCGTAGGTCTGCCAGTGGACGAACATGTGGGGCCAGTCGGTGGCCACGTAGTTGCCGACCGTCTTGATGAGCGACGCGGTGAAGGCGAAGCCGACTGCGCCCGCAGCCCCGAACATCGCTGCCCGCCACCAGCGGGGGCCCCGCAGGGCGAGGACCACGGCCACCAGGATCACCCCTCCGCAGACGGAGCCGACGATCAACCAGCCCAGATTGGTCGGCACCAGCTGGCCGCCGCCCGGCTGGGCGAAGGCCAGGAACCCGGCGAGGCCGCCCGCCGCGGCGAGGCAGCCGAACCATTCCCGCAGTCCGATCCGGAAGCGGAACCACGTGGCCAGGAGGAGCACGAGAAAGAGCAGCTCGGTGGTCAGAATGGGCTGGACCTGGCTGAGGTCGCCGAGGTGGAGGGCCACGGCCTGGCACAGGAACGAGACGATCATGACCGCGAAGCCGAGCAGCCACACCCCGCGCTTGAGGGCGTGGGTGAGCAGGCTCAAATCGCAGGGTCGACTCGGCCGGGGCATCCTCCACGCCCATCCGCTGCAGGATGCTGGTCAGCGCATTGGCCAGCGCGCTGAACGTAGCGAGAAGGTAGACCATCAGCCCAGACTGTCCAGCGTTCTGCCGACGGGGACTATCCGGTCATGCACCACATCGCCTTCACCGGAACGCGACGCGCTTGGTCGCCGGAGCTCATTGTGAAGAAAATCACGAGCGAGCCACGGTACCCAGTCCCTCCCGACCGCGCCCGCCTGATGGGATCTCTCCATGTCGCCTCGCTCATCCCGGTGGAACACCCTTCTCGCCCCCAGGGTAACCGCCGAGGGGGTCGGGCCACGGCACCCGTGCCGCGGGGCCGGCGGCGTCGTCCGGTCGTGGCCCGTTCACAGCGTCTCCCGAGGGATCTCCCTGGTGACCCCAAGGGCAGGGGGGCACGGTGGGTCCATGATCTTCAGGTGCCGGGGACGACGGGTGATGTGGCTCGTCCGCCAGGGTGACGGGTGTCCCCGTCACCGGGCGCCTCTGCCGCCAGGGCGTGACCGACCGACGATTGCGGCCGCAGGCGGCGGGCGGGTCGGGCCCGGCTCAGGTGGGGACCGCCCCCACCACGTCGTCCACGTGGACGCCGAGCCCGGGCAGCGACCCCAGGTTGGCGGCGTCGCCGAAGCTGAACACCCCGCCGTCGCTGCCGATCAGGTTGTAGCCCTGGCCGTCGGGGGAGACCACGATGCCCACGATGTCGTCCACCGCCACCCCGATGGAGGGGAGGTCTCCGTAGGAGCGGGCGTCGCCGAAGGCGCTGACCGCCCCGTCGGCCCCGACCACCCAGTACCCGCCGCCGTCACGGGTGGACGTGATGGCCACCGCACCGGCGGGGGCGTTCCCGAAGTAGCCGGCGTCCCCGAAGGCGTAGACCGATCCGTCCGAGCCCACCAGCCAGTACCCGAGGTCGTCGGCGGTGGCGGCGATGCCGGCGATGTCGTCGACGTGGATCCCGAGCCCGGGCAGGGAGTTCTCGAACGGCGCGTTGAAGCTGAACACGCCCCCGTCCCGGCCCACGAGAAAGTAGCCCCGGTCGTCGCGGGTGGGCACGATGCCGGCGATGTCGTCGACGCCGACGCCGACGCCCGGCAGCGAGTTGACGAACGGGGCGTTGAAGGCGAACACCCCGCCGTCCGACCCGACCAGCCAGTACCCGTCGTCCGCGGCCGTGGGCACGATGCCGGTGATGTCGTCCACGTCGATGCCGAGCCCGGGCAACGAGCCGTAGAAGCCGCCCCCGAAGACGAACACCCCGCCGTCGGAGCCGACCAGGTCGTAGCCGTGCCCGGTCGGGGACGGTGGTCCGGGCCCGGGCGGCGCCCGATAGGTGATCGTGAAGGCGTGGTCGACGATCCTCCCGGGAGCGGCGATGACGTGGTCGGCATGGTCGACCATCTGCACTCGGCTGAGGAACACCGAGCCGGCGAGCCGACGCGCCGTATCCCATGTCGGTGAACCTGACCATCCCGAAATCGGCCAGGGGCAGCACCTGGCCGGTGAGGCTCGAGGTCGGAGCCTCCTCGACCCACTCGGCGGTGGAACCCTCCCCGTCGTAGGCGACCTGACCTGACGCGCCCTGGTCCTCCGTCTCATCGCTGATGCTGACCGTCCAGGTGCCGTTGGCCTTGACGATGGAGGCGCGCATCTCATCGCCCGGAGACACCGGACCGAGATCCTCGGGGGCGAACGGAAGGACCTCGGCCCAGGCGAAGTAGCTGGTCCCTGCGCTGGAAGTGTCCTGCGCCGTGCCGGTCTGGATCAGCGACCTGTCGGTCACACCGTCGATGCCGATCCACGTGGCCGACGCCTCCTCCCCGGCCGAGGGTCGGACGGCCGGAACCTTCCACCGGGCGTCGACGCCGGTGAACGTCGACCCGCCGGCGATGTACCCGGACCAGTTCGTCGAGTGCGACGTGGCCCCCGTTCCGACCGCGGGGAGATCCTCCCCCGGCACCGCCCGCAGCGGCGTCGAGTGCTGCCACCGCGCCGCGCGGATCAGGGTTGACCCCCAGGTCGCCAAGCCCGGTCCCGGGGCCGCGCCGGCAGCCTGCGCACCTGCCGCCTGGACCACTGCGGCCCCCACCGGGGTGGCCAGCACCGCCAACACGGCCAGGACCGTCGCTGATCGTCGCCGTCGCTGGAACATCGGGCCTCCGGTCGTGCCGTGACTCGGCCGGTGGCTGCAGGCCCGAGGCGGGCCGCAAGCCCCGAGGGGGGCAGCTTAGATCTCCGCGGCCGACGCCGGCGGGCGGTCACTCGACCAGGAACCCGCCCGACTGGTGCTGCCACAGCCTCCCGTAGAGTCCGAGCCGGTCGTCCAAGAGCTCCCGGTGGGTTCCCTCCTCCACGATCCTCCCCTGGTCCAGAACCACGATGCGGTCCATGTGGGCGATGGTGGAGAGGCGGTGGGCGATGACGATCGCCGTCGACTGCTCCATCAACCTCCACAGCGCCTCCTGCACGAGGTGCTCCGACTCGGAGTCGAGCGCAGAGGTGGCCTCGTCCAGCACCAGGATGGGCGCGTGCTTGGCCATGGCCTGGGCGATGGCCACCCGCTGCCGCTGGCCTCCGGACAGCTTCAGTCCGCGCTCACCGACCACGGTGTCGTACCGGTCCGGAAGCGCGTAGACGAACTCCTCGACGTGGGCGGCCTTTCCCACCGCGTGCACGACCTCGTAGTCGACGATCGGCCTCGACCCGACGGATCCGTCGGGGTCGTCCTCCGACCCCATGCCGTAGCAGATGTTCTCGGCGATGCTGCGGTGCAGGAGTTGGGGGTCCTGGGGCACGTAGGACACGTGGCTGCGCAGCGATGCGAGGGTCACATCCGTGATGTCCTGGCCGTCGACCAGTATCCGCCCACTGTCGACGTCCATGAAACGGAGGAGGAGCTTCGACAGGGTGGACTTCCCGGACCCCGACGGTCCCACCAGCGCCACGTGCTCGCCGGACGCGACCGTGAGGGTCAGGTCGTCGAACAGGGCCCCGCCCGACCCGTAGCCGAAACCGATTCCTCGGAACTCGACCTCCCCGCGAGGCACCCGGAGGCATCGGGCCCCCGGTGCCTCGACGATCTCGGCCTCGACGCCGGCGATGGCGGTGAACTTTGCCGCTCGTCCGAGCGAACGGGCGAAGGAGCGCAGATGCTCGAACGACTGCTGCAGGCTCAAGGCCACCTGGGCCGAGTAGTACAGGATGAGGTAGAGCGCGGCCGTCGACGCCCAGTGGTGAGTGGCCATGGTCGTGCCGGCCACCAGGGCGAGCAGCGTGCCCACCACGATCGATGTCTCCAACTGCAGCTGGGTCCGCATGAAGATGGACCGGGCTCGGAGGTCGGCCGCCACCGACTGGCGCATGAGGTCCTCGACCCGGGTCTTCTCCTGGGGCTCGGCCGCCGCCGTCCGGACCGCCATGAGATTGGTCACGGTGTCCGCCACCACCCCGGTCGCCCTCGAATGGTGGTCCTCGAACTCCTGGGACGCGGCGCGCACCAGCCGCAGTCTCCGCAGGATGACGAAGACGAACAGTGCGACCATGACGAGGAGCGCGAGGGCTGCGGGCCAGGCGAAGACCGCGAGGACCACGATGGCGGACAGGACGACGACGACGACGGGGAGCAGTCCCCACGAGGCAACGTCGACCATCTCGACGAATGCCCACGAGAAGTTGCCCAGCGACGAGATGACCTCCCCGGCCGGGTGGTCCATGTGCCAGCGATAGCTGAGCTTCAACAGCCGCCCGTAGCCGTTGTTGACGCCGGTGGCGAACGAGCGGACGCACGCACCCCACTCCATCCAGCCGGCGACCCGCCACAGCCCCATGGCGACGAGACCTGCGGCCGCGTAGGCCAGCCAGCAACGGGCCGAAGGTGTGCCACTCACCGGCTACCGCTTGGGTCGGAAGGGAGGCGACGCGGCTCAGGACGGACGCGAAGACAAGGGGGCAGACGACGTCGGCCACCACGACGGCAAGCACCATCACGATCCAGGACGTGACGAGCTGCCGCTTCTGGCCCTCGACCTGGTCCCAGCAGAACGCGAGGGTGTCGACCGCTGATGCAGATGGGAATTCTGAGAGTTCAGCCACGGGAGGTTTCCTTGTGGAACGGGGTACCCGGGGTGCCGGGTGGGACGGGGTCCCACCGGCATCACGGCCGGGATCGGAGAGAATGGTGCGGATGCGATGCGGGCATCGTCGATGCCGCAAATCAGGTGACGGGCCGGGACCCGGCGCCGGTCGAGCTAGCCGAGTGGGCCGGATCCCCCGTGCGGGAGCTCGATGGTCACGGCTCGACCGTCCCCGGCACTGCCCCGAGCGGCGGGACGGACGACATGGTGGCCATGCTCACACCGGTTCGACCTGATCCTGTCTCAGGTGATGCCATCGTCCCTCCTCTCTCCCGTTCGACCGGTCCGTGCCCGGTCGGTCCTGTCAGTTCCGACGTCAGCCCAGTGGTGACACCGTCTCCACCACCGACCGGTGGCGGAGACACCGATGCTATCCCACGCCGAGGGCAACCGCGACCCCGGTGGGTCCGATCCGCCCTTGGTGGGCGGTGCGATCGGTCATCCGAAGAAGACCTCGGCCTCGGCGTAGAGCTCGGGGGACACCAACTTGAGCTTGGCCGTCGCCTCGGACAGCGGAACGAGGTCGATGTCGGTCCCGTGCAACGCCACCATCTGGCCGAAATGGCCATCGTGCAGGGCGTCGACGGCGTGGAGACCGAACCGGGTGGCGAGGACCCGGTCGAACGCGGTCGGGCTGCCGCCGCGCTGCACGTGGCCGAGCACCGTGGCGCGGGCCTCTTTTCCCGTCCGCTGGGCGATCTCGGACTCCAACAGGGTTCCGATGCCGGTGAGACGGACATGGCCGAAGGCGTCCACCTGGCCGCCGCGGTCCGGCAACGTACCCTCGACGGGGAGCGCGCCCTCGGCCACCACCACGATGGGGGCATAGTGGCTGGCGAACCTGTGCTCGATGAACGCGCACACGGCGTCGATGTCGAAGGGTCGCTCGGGGATCAGGATCACGTTGGCGCCGCCGGCGACGCCGGAGTGCCAGGCGATCCAGCCCGCATGGCGACCCATCACCTCGACGATGAGCACACGGTGATGGCTCTCCGCCGTCGTGTGGAGGCGGTCGATGGCCTCGGTGGCGATCGTCACCGCGGTGTCGAATCCAAAGGTGTAGTCGGTGGCCCCGAGGTCGTTGTCGATGGTCTTCGGCACGCCGACGACCGGCAGGCCCTTGGCTGCCAGCTTGGTCGCCACCCCGAGCGTGTCCTCGCCACCGATGACGACGAGGCCGTCGACCCCCGAACCGGCCATGATGTCGAGGACCCGGCTCTCCCCGTCGGCGGTGCTGTACGGATTGGTCCGGCTGGATCCGAGGATGGTGCCGCCCAAGGGCAGGATGCCGCGGACGGCGGCCACGTCCAATGCCATGACATCGCCGTCGAGGGGTCCGCGCCAGCCGTCACGGAAGCCGACGAACTCGTCGCCGTAGACCTCGACCCCCTTGCGCACCACGGCCCGGATGACCGCGTTGAGGCCCGGGCAGTCACCGCCCCCCGTCAGCACGCCGATCCGCATGACCGAGAGCGTACTCAGGGCCGGCGGAGGGTCGCCCCGGCCGGGACGGGTCAGCCCAAGCGTCAGCCCGTAGACCAGCCCGCCGTCGGCATCGACGTCGTAGATCTCGATCCCCTCGTCCACGTGGGCAGCGTCTGCTCCGAGAGCCACGGCGATCTTGTTGAGGGCGTTGCGGGTCACGTCGAGCACCAGCTCCACCCGCTGTTCCTCCGAAGCCAGTTCCACCAGCCGGGCCGCGCCCGTCTCGAGATGGCCGGGAGTCCAGAGCATGGCGTCCGTGAAGGCGAGCGCGGCCTTCTGGAGGGGCGAGAGATCGCTGCTCTCGTACGCGTCGACCCCGGCGAACGTCTCCTCGTCGGCTCCGGCCAAGAGCGCGGGCCGGCTCCGTAACGACTGGCACAGCCGGCACCGGTGCTGACGGGCACCCCGGAGGCGGACCAGCTCGGACGTGATCGGGTCCAGGGCATCGAGCTGGGGTACAGCCCGGATGAACACGCCCAGCGCATCCCAGATGGGCTCCTCGTCCGGTGCGGGGCTCACCCCCGGGCGTCCGGTCCGGTGTGCACCTCCGAGCAGTGCGCGGAGCGCCGCCCGGGCACGGGGCACGAAGTCCATGACGAAGACAACGGCGGCGACGCCGGCCACCTGCTCTCCGAGCTGGTCGAACAGGGCGTTCCGCTGCTCGTCGGTGACCGCCGAGACATCGAGGCTGAATTGGACGGCGAAGTCGAGGATGGCGCGATCCGGTCCCGTCAGCCGGCCGGTCGGGGACGGCCTGTCGGCGTCCCGGCCATCCCATGGCGGCGGCCGGAACCGCTCCGGCAGGGCCAGGGGCGGCACACCGAGCTGAGCGGCACAGGTCACCCCGATCAGCTCGACCAGCTCGATCCGTCCCGAGCGCTCCCCCTCGCCCCAGGCGGCTGCTTCCACCCGATCGAGTGCGTCGGCGGCGACGGGAGCGTGGCGGCGGAGTACCTCGTCGACCTCGGCCATATCCCCGAACCTTACCTGCGCCGGTCGTCGGGCCTGTTGGCCGGCGACCTCGGGCCCGACGGCGAGCACCGGCCGGGGAAGATGATGCAGGATGAGGCCATGGCCCACGAGCACAGATTCCGATTTGCCGCACAGCTCGGCAAGGCGCCGGAGGGGACGGCCCGCTCGTGGGCCGAGCAGGCCCGCCGCGCCGAGGACCTCGGCTACTCCACCCTCTTCATGCCCGACCACTTCGGCGACCAGCTGGCCCCGGTACCGGCACTGGCCGCCGTGGCCGCGGCGACCGCCACGCTGCGCATCGGGTCCCTCGTCTTCGGGAACGACTACCGGCACCCGGTCAGCCTGGCCAAGGAGGCGGCCACGCTCGACGTGCTCAGCGACGGCCGGTTCGAGATGAGCCTCGGTGCCGGCTGGATGCGCAGCGACTACGAGGAGTCCGGCATCACCTACGACGAGCCGAGGATCA
The DNA here is from genome assembly GCA_963745955.1 of uncultured Acidimicrobiaceae bacterium. Taxonomy (GTDB): domain Bacteria; phylum Actinomycetota; class Acidimicrobiia; order Acidimicrobiales; family RAAP-2; genus Bog-756. Next base: position 309,202 of record CAVUZI010000006.1, read on the forward strand.
GGGTGGAGCGATTCGAGGAGGCGGTGGCGGTGATCCAGGGGCTGCTGCGGACCGACGGAGCCTTCTCCTTCGGCGGCCGGTACTACCAGGTCCACGAGCACGGCCTCTTGCCACGCCCCGTCCAACGACCGGGGCCCCCGCTGATCATCGGGGGCGGGGGCAGACGGGTCCTCTCGTTCGCGGCGCGCCACGCGGACATCGTCAGCATCAACGTCAACCTCCGGGAAGGCACCGGCGGGCCGGAGACGGCCCCGAATGCCTCGCCGGACCGGACACGCGAGAAAGTGGCCTGGGTGAAGGAGGCGGCGGGCGATCGGTTCGGCGACCTCGAGCTCAATGCGCTCATCGGGTTCGTCATGATCACCGAGGACGCCTCCAGCATGGCCGACGCCATGGCGCCACATTTCGGCATCGACCCGGGTGAGGCCCTCCACATCCCGCTGGCCCTGCTCGGCACGCTCGACGAGATGGCCGAGGAGTTGCAGTGGCGTCGGGAGGAGTACGGCATCTCGTACTGGTCGATCGAGAGTGACAGCTGGGAGGCGCTCGGGCCGGTGGTCTCGAAGCTTTCCGGGACATGACCGACGAGAACGGCGCCCGCTAGCGATGGCCGTCAACGGAGACGGTGGCGACGGAGACGGTCGGCTCGCCCTCGAGGGATGGCGGCTCGTCCGCCAGATGATCGACGACCTCACCCGCTCCGTCGAGAGCGACGCCGAAACCGAGCTGGAACTGCTCGAGGGGCTGAGGGTACTGGCCCGCGCCACCGCCCTGTGCGCCGAGCTGTCGCTCGACGTCGACACCGAAGCCCCGTGGTTCTTCAGCATGAACACCGCGGCCCGGCACATCGGAGGACCGGCCCCGGACGGGGAGTACTTCCTGGCCATGATCGACGGTCGGCACCGCTACCGCGTGCGCGGCCTTCGGGGAACCTCGGCCTACCTCGGCTTCCAGGTGCTGGCCGGCGTCGGGCTGACCCCGAGACGCATGGCCGCCTACGTGTCCGACCGCGACCTGGCCCTGGGCGACGACGGCTCGTTCGCATTCGTGCTCGCCGCCGACGAGCCCACGGCCGCCGAGCTGCGGGGGGATCCGTGGATCGCCATTCCCGAGGACTCGTCGGGCATCGTCGTACGCGAGTACATCGCCGACCGGGCCGCCGAGAGCACGGCCGTGCTGGCCATCGAGCCCCTTGACGCCCCGGCGGCGCCGGTCCCGCCCGACGACGCCCTCATCGGTGAGCAGTTGACGGGTATGGCGTGGACGATCGCCAAGCTGACCACCCTGCACCGGACGATCCGGCCGGAGCTCATGGAGGCGCCCAACCAGTTGATCGTGGCCGAGGCGGCCGAGCTCGGGGCGGCAGACACCACGCCCGACAACCTCTACATGATGGGTACGTTCCGGTTGGCCCCGGACGAGGCGCTGCTGATCGACATCGAGCCACCGGAGTCGCGCTACTGGAGCGTGACCCTCGAGAACATCTGGCACGAATGCATCGACCCACGCCGCCGACAGAGCCACATCACCAACGCGTCGGTCGTCGCCGGCACGGACGGAAGGGTGCGCATCGTGATCGCGGCGGCCGACCCGGGCGTGGCCAACTGGCTCGACACCGGTGGTCGTCACCGGGGCTTCGTGGTCGTCCGCTGGCTCGACAATCCCGAGGCTCCTCCCGTCTCCTGCCGTGTCCGGCCCATCGACCAGGTGCGGCCCTGATGGCGACGGGCCGATTCGAGCCGTCCCGCCTCGTGGAGGAGGCCGTCGCCCGGACGGGTGCGGACGACTTCGGTGAACCGAGCTGGCAGGAGGGACTGGCCATCCTCCTCGACTCGTTGGAGCACGAGGCCCGGCTGAGCGAGCTCGGCGTGGAGATCGCCACCGCGGAAGTGGTCACCTACCTGGCCAATCGCCTCGCCATCACCGCGTGGCGGGACGCCCACCCGGAGGTGGCCGGAGGCACGGTCGACCGCCCGGTCTTCATCGTCGGGCAACCACGGACCGGCACCACCATCCTCTACGACCTGTTGGCCCAGGACCCGACCCTGCGGGCGCCGCTGACCTGGGAGGTCGACCGGCCGGTACCGGCACCCGGAGACGGCCACCTACCACAGCGACCCCCGCATCGCCGAGGTCCAGGAGACCCTCGACCTGGCCGAGTCGATCATGCCCGGCTTCTCGTCCTTCCACCCCGTCGGAGCCCTCCTGGGCCAGGAGTGCGTCCGGATGACGGCAGCCGATTTCCGCAGCATGATCTTCCCCACCCAGTACCGGATCCCGACCTACGACCGCTGGCTCCTCCACGACGCGGACCTGGCCCCCGCCTACCGGTGGCACCGTCGCTATCTCCAACATCTCCAATCGCGTCACCCGGCCGATCGGTGGCTGCTCAAATCGCCGGCCCACCTCTGGCATCTCGACGCGCTGGCCGCCGAGTACCCCGACGCCGTCATCGTGCACACCCATCGGGACCCGCTGAAGGTGATCGCGTCCGGCTGCGCGCTCACCGCCCACCTGCGGGCCATGGCCAGTGACGAGAGCTGGGGAACCGAGGCCGCCGCGGACTTCGCCGCGGACATCTTCCTCGGCCTCGAGCGGGGCATCGAGGCCCGCGACCGGGGCACCTTCCCGCCGGGCCAGACCATCGATGTCCACTTCCTCGACTTCATGGCCGATCCGATCTCGACCATCCGCCGGATCTACGCCGCCCTCGGGCTGGGTGCTCACCCACCGGACCGAGGAGCGGATGCGGGCGTTCCTCGCCGCCAACCCCGGCGACGGCGACGGTGGGGCGGCCCGCTACCGGTTCGCCGACACCGGGCTCGACGCCGACGCCCTGCGCCGAGCGGTCGCGTCCCCTACCAGGAGCGCTTCGGGGTGGTGTCCGAGCCCGTCCGGTGATCCGCCGTCCGGTCGGGCTGCCGGTCGCAGGGCTCGACCCGGTCACCGGTGCCGGCCGCGGGAGGGGACTCGGGGAAGAATCGGGGGAGGAACCGACGATTGGCCGAGAGCAAGCGTGTCGGCCAGCTCTTCGGCCTTCGGGTACTGCCCCACCAGGGGGTTGGCCACCAGGGCCCGGATCACCGTCTCCCGGCTGCCGGACAGCGCAGCCTCGACGGCCAGGCGCTCGTACGCCTTGCAGTGCGCCACCAGGCCGGCCATCTCGGGGACGAGGGCGCGCTGGGGAACCGGGTGGGCGCCGTCACGGTCCACGGTGCAGGGGATCTCGACCACCGCGTCATCGGGCAGCCCGGGCAGGGCGCCGTCGTTGCGCACGTCGACCACCTGGACGTCGCCGGTCCCGGCGTGGAGCGAGGCGATGAGCCGCACCGCGGCCTCGGAGTAGAAGGCGCCGCCCCGGTACGAGAGCTTCTCGGGTTTGGTCACGAGGGCAGGGTTGCGGTACTCGGCCAGCAGCTCGGCCTCGAGCTCGGCCACCACGTCGGCCCGTGACCGCCAACCCGGGGCGGCCTGTTCGGCCAGGTTCTGGTCGAGGCAGTAGTAGTAGTGGAGGTAGTAGGAGGGAAGGGCCCCGAGCAGGCGGAGCAGTCCGGACGGGACACCGCTCTCCAGCTCGAGCTCGGGGCCGAAGCGATCGAGCAGCTCGGGCATCCGGTCGACTCCGTCGACGGTGGCGGACCTGGCCCAGGTCAGATGGTTCAGACCCACATGCTCGAGCTCGACGGTGTCGGGGTCGACCCCAGATAGTGCCCGATGCGGCGCTGGACGTGGATGGCCACATTGCACAGCCCGACGGCACGGTGCCCGTCGTCGACCAGGGCCTGGGTCACGATGCCGACGGGATTGGTGAAGTCGACCACCCAGGCTCCGGCGGCGGCCCGGGTCGCGGTCTCTTCGGCGATCTCGAGGACCAGGGGGACGGTGCGCAGGGCCTTGGCCAGCCCGCCCGGGGCCGGTCGTCTCCTGGCCCAGGCAGCCGTAGCCGATCGGGAGGGTCTCGTCGGTGTGGCGGGCCGCCTGCCCTCCCACCCGGAGCTGGATGACGACGAAGTCGGCCCCGTCGATGGCCCGGTCGCCGGTCGTCGGTCGTGACCAGGTCCCCGGCCCAGCCCCGCTGGCGCAGGATACGACCGGCCAGCCCGCCGACCGCCTCCAGGCGATCCGTGTCCGGGTCGAGCAGGACCAGCTCGTCGACCACCACCCGGTCCTCGTGGGCGCACAGGCTGTCGACGAGCTCCGGCGTGTACGTGCTCCCGCCCCCGACGACGGCCACCTTGGTTCCCATTGCATCGAACGTAACATCACCGGATGACCGGCGACCGGGGGGACGGATGACCGGCGGCGACGGACGGCGCGACCGTTGATCCTGGCCGTCGACGGCGGGGCGTCGAAGACCGACGTCTGGATCGTCGACGGCGACGGCGCCATCCTCGGAACGGCCCGGGGGGCAGGGTCGAACCACCAGTTCTCCGGACTCGACGGGGCCATGGACGCGCTCGACGCCGCCATCCGGGCCGCACTCGAGGCCGCCGGGCCTCGACGCCGGCCGCCCGGCCGGCGGTGGCCACCGGCGTGTACTGCCTGGCCGGGGTGGACCTGCCGGTGGACGAGGAGCGGCTGGGCGCGGCCATCAGGGAACGGGGATGGAGCTCGACCGATCTCGTTCGCAACGACACGCTGGCCGTGCTCCGGGCCGGGGCCCGGTCGGGGTGGGGCGTGGGAGTCGTGTGCGGCTCCGGCCTCAACTGCGTCGGGCTCGGCCCTGACGGTGCCGTCGAGCGCTTCCCGTCCCTGGCCGAGCTGTCCGGCGACTTCGCCCCCGGAGGCTCGTGGCTCGGGGTGCGGGCCCTCGGCCTCGCCCTCCGATCGCGCGACGGGCGCGGTGGGCCCACGGCCCTGGCCGAGCTCGTCCCGGCGCACTTCGGGCTCCCGGACCCCGAGGCGGTGCTGGCCGCGGTCTACACCGGCGCGCTCGAGTACGGGCGGCTGTTCGAGCTCGCCCGGGTATGCCTCGACGCCGCCGCCGGCGGCGACACCGCCGGCGGCCGGAGCCGCCGCCCTCCTGTCCGACGAGGTGGCGGTGATGGTCACCGCCATCGTCGGGCGCCTCGGGGTGGGCGGTGAGGAGGTGGAGGTCGTCCTGGGCGGCGGCGTGTTCGACAGCGACTACGCCGGGTTCGCCGAGCGCGTCGAGGCCGGCGTCCTGGCCGCGGCCCCGAGGGCCCGGTTCCGCCGGCTGGAGGGCGCCCCGGTCCTGGGTGCGGCCCTGCTGGGCCTCGACGCCGTCGGGGCATCGGGCCGGGCCTCCGACCGTCTCCGGGCCGCCGCACCCCGGACCGACACCGAGTGATGGCCGGTTCCCCGCCAACGCCCGGTCGAGACGCCTCAGCTCGTCGACATCCTCGCCGCAGGGGGTACTGTCCGGGCCCTCCGGGCTTCTAGGCCACGGCAGGGGCAGGCAGGCCGGCCAGGCACCGGATCGTCTCCGCGCAGGCGCGGGCGGCTTCGGCGCCCTTCACCTCGAAGTGGTCCCCGAAGAACCCGGCGTGGTCGTGGTGGGCGTGGAAGTGGTGAGGAGTGAGGACGGCCGAGATGACCGGCACCTCGGTCTCCAGCTGGACGGCCATCAATCCGTTGATGACCGCCTCGGCGACGAATTCGTGCCGGTAGATGCCCCCGTCCACGACCAGCCCGGCGCCGACGACGGCGGCATACAACCCGCTTGCGGCCAGACGCTTGGCGTGGAGGGGGATCTCGAACGCGCCCGGCACCCTGAAGAGGTCGACCCGGTCGGCACCCACCCCGAGCCTGCCCATCTCCTCCACGAACGAATCCCGACAGCGGTCGACGATCTCCCCGTGCCACATGGACTGGACGAAGGCCAAGCGGACCGCCGCACCTGGCTGTTCCCGATCTCTCATCCCGACTCCGATCCGGCCGTGCCCACACTACTAGAATGTTTTTCTAGAATATCCTTCTAATTCTCGGACGTCCAGGGAGCTCATGCCGAAGACAGCAACAGTGTCGGGGGAACGGCGCCGGTCGGAGATCCTCGACGCCGCCCTCACGTGCTTCGACCGCCTGGGCATCACCGGGACCACCATCGAGGACATCCGGGCGGAGTCGGGCGCGAGTACCGGGAGCATCTACCACCAATTCGCCTCGAAGGACGAGATCCTGGCCCTCATCTACTGCCGGGCGGTGTCCGCCTACCGGGACGGGCTCATCGAGTCCCTCCGTTCGAGACCCGAACCGCGCCAGGGCGTACGGGCCGCGGTGGACTTCCACGTCCGGTGGATCGACTCCCATCGGGCCCTGGCCCGCATCATGCTGCGTTGGGACGAGTCGGAGCTGTCCGAGACGGGCCGCGCCATGCTCGCAGACGAGACTCGGCGCTTCAGCGTCGAGCTCGGACGGTGGCTCAAACAGGCGGCGGCCTCGGGATCGATCCGACCGATGTCACACGAGGTCTATGCCGCACTGTTCCTCGGGCCGCTTCTCGAATACGGGCGGCGGATGGTGCACAACCTCACCATCCGCCCGTTGGAGGAAGGATGCGAGGCTCTGGCCGACGGGATCTGGTGCGCGCTGGCGGCGTGACCACCGAGGGTCGGACCCGGAGGGGGATAGATTGAGGCGGTGACGGACGAGTTCCTCCTGTTCGCCGGGTCCGCCAGCCGCAAGCTCGGAGGAGCCATCGCCGACTATCTCGAGCGTCCGCTCGGTGCCGGCGAGACCCTCAGGTTTTCCGAGGGCAATCTCTTCGTGCGGGTACTCGAGAACGTGCGCGGTCGGGACGTCTTCCTCGTCCAGGGAACCGCCTTTCCGGCCAATGACAACTTCATGGAACTGCTCTTCTGGATCGACGCATTGAAGCGAGCGAGTGCCGCGTCGGTCACCGCGGTCATCCCCTACTTCAGCTATGCCAAAGGCGACAAGAAGGACGAGCCTCGGGTGTCCATACGCGCCCGGGTGTGTGCCGATGCCATCGAAGCCGCCGGCGTCGACCGGGTGATCACCCTCGACCTCCATGCTCCCCAGGTGCAGGGATTCTTCAAGGTCCCGGTGGACGATCTCTATGCACTACCCGTGCTGTGCGATGTCATCGCCACCAGGGCCCTCCCCGACCTGGTCGTCGTCGCCCCCGATGCCGGCTTCGCCAAGAAGGCCCGCCGGTGGGCCGAGCGCCTGGGTGCCCCCCTGGCCATCGCCGACAAGCGGCGGGTCGACCACTCCGAGACGGCGGAGGTCACCGAGCTGATCGGCTCCGTCGAGGGCCGCACCGCGCTGATCGTGGACGACTTCACAATTTCGGCGGGAACACTGGTCGATGCAGCCCGAGTGCTCGTCGAGCGCGGGGCCGCATCCGTCTCTGCCGCGGTGAGCCACGGGCTGCTGACCGGCGTGGCGATCGATCGCATCGACGACAGCCCCATCGAGACGCTGTTCATGACGGACAGCGTGGAGACCCAGCCGGTGGAGCTCTCGCCGAAGGTGGAGGTCGTGTCCATCGCCGGTCTCATGGGAGAGGCCATCCGTCGGATCGCCAACCGGGAGAGCCTGTCGGTCCTCTTCACCTGATCCCCCATCCCGCCGGCCTTCACCCCATCCCGCCAGCCTTCACCCCATCCCGCCGGCCCTCACCCCATCCCGCCGGCCCTCCCTGATCCCCCATCCCGCCGGAACTACCCGGCCAGCAGCGCCGGGGGCAGCGGGTCGGCATGGACGATGCTGAGATGACGGATCGGCCTCGTCATGGCGACATAGAGCAGCCGCAGGCCACGCACGTCGGACCCGGCGATGGCCGCCGGCTCGACCACGACCACCGCGTCGAACTCCAGCCCCTTCACGGCTGGGGCGGCGACCAGGGTGATCGGCTCGGTGATGCCGTCCCGGTCGAGCAAGCCGACATCGCCCCGCCCGTGGGCCGCGGCGGCCGTTGCGGCAACATGTTCGGGAGCAACCACGAGTCCGACCAGGAGCTCCTCCCCGGCCAGCCTCCCCGCCTCCCGCACGCTCTCGGTGAAGAGCAGATCGGGGTCGACCCTCATGACACGGGGACCTTCGCGCCCGAGACGGATCGAGCGGGTGGGGGTCACCGTCGGGGCGGCAAGGGGTAGCAGCGTGGAGGCGAAGTCGAGCACCTGTCCCGGCGCCCGGTACCCGAGCGTGAGCTCGTCCTGGCGCACGACGGTCGTCGCCGGAAGGTGGCGGAGTATCTCGTCCCAGCTGTCGTAGGTCCATGCGCCGGTCGCCTGGGCCAGGTCCCCGAGCACGGTGAGGGAGCCCGCCGGGCGCCCGCCGGGCCACCATCCTGAACTGCATGGGGCTCAGGTCCTGCGCTTCGTCGACCACGATGTGGCCGTAGGACCGTGACCGACCGTTGATGAGCGCATCGGCCTCGTCGAGGAGCGGGAGGTCGTCCCTCGTCCAGCCCGAGGCCCGCTTCCCGCTCCCCCCGAGGAGGAGCTCACGCTCGGGACCGCTCAGCACCCCCGCCGCGGCCGCGGCCAGCCTGTCCTCACTGCCCAACACTCTTACCAGTGCTGCCGGTGACACCGAGGGCCACAGCCGATCGAGCAGGGACCGGAACGGCTCGCCGGCGGACACCTCACGTTCGAGCCACGGTTCGTTGGCCTCGAACCGGCCGGACGCCCGGAGGCGCTGCCTGACCAGGCTCACCACCCTCGAGCGCAACGCCGCCCGGCCGGCCTTGTAGGGCACCGGGGTCCCGGCGATGGAGTCGGCCAGCCCGTTCAGGTCGTCGGCCGGCACCACGCAGGTGGCGAACCGGGCCCGGATGGTCACATCGGTCTCGACGTGGCGGCGGTGGAGCCGTAAAGCGGCGGCCAGGACGTCGGCCATCCGGGGATCGCCCTTCAGCCGGCCCACCTCGGGCGAGTCCTCCCGCACCGTCCGGGCACGCGGCACGATATCTGCGATCGTCGTCTGGATGACGGCCTCCTCGCCCAGCGACGGAAGCACCTGGGAGATGTAGCGGAGGAAGGCACGGCTCGGACCGATCACGAGCACCCCGGCCCGCGACAGCGACGGATGGTTGTAGAGGAGGAAGGCCGCCCGGTGCAGTCCGACCGCCGTCTTGCCCGTTCCGGGCCCACCCTGCACGGCGAGCAGCCGGTCGAGAGGGGCGCGGATGATCTCGTCCTGCTCGGCTTGGATGGTGGCAACGATGTCGAGCATCTCGCCGGTACGCGCCCGTTCGAGCTCGGCCAACAGCGCGTCGCCGCCGCGCAGTCGGGTTCCCGAGAGGTCCGCGTCGACGCCTGCGAAGAGGTCGTCCGCCACCGCGATGACCCTCCGGCGGTCGACCATCACCTGGCGGCGGCGCTTCAGCCCGAAGGAATCGTCGGCCCGGGCCCGGTAGAAGGGCATGGAGACCGGTGCACACCAGTCGACGACGACGGGGTCACCGCGTCGATCCTCCACGTGACGGAGGCCGATGTGCCACGACCGGTCGTCGTCCTCCTCGTCGATGCGCCCGAAGAGCAGCGGGCGCGGGCTCTCGGACAGAACGGCCACCCGGTGGACCAACGCGGCCTGGTAGTCGAGGTCGGGGTTTCCGGCGCTGCGCACATCCTCGAGCAGGACCTCGGCCCGTGCCCGCATGTCCGACAAGGAATCGTGGGCCCGATCGAGATAGTCCTGTTCGGCGAGGAGCTCGGGATCCCCGTCGGAAACCGGTCGGGTCACCACGGGAGCCGGACGCTTTCTACCCGCTCCAATCGCCAAAATGATTTAGAAGCGGACGCGTGGGAATCCCTGAACATATTCAGGGAACATAACCCACCAAATATTCGCCCTGCAACACCCCTGCCTGGGAGTACTCCTTCTCCACCACCACGCTTTTATTACTTTGTCAGTGGGGATTCAGCAGTTGTCAATATAAACAAAAAACTCTGACATTGCAAGAGAAGGACGCACCTTTTCTCCCCGGCTGGCGGTCGGCTTCTCCCCGGCTGGCGGTCGGCTTCTCCCCGGCTGGCGGTCGGCCCGGTCGTGAGCCCCTCGACCGTGAGGGTCGATCCCGTCGGGTTGCCGTTCACCGGGGCCGGAGCCCGTCGCAGACGATGTCCACCATGCGCAGGAGCGACGCCTCGTCGAGCTCGGACCGGTCCCCCGCGTGGCACACCCCCACCACCAGACCCATGACCTCCTCGGTGGTGACACCGCTCCGGACCCCACCCGCTGCCTGTGCACGCTCGAGCATCTGTCCGACGCCGGACGCCAACTCGTCGGCCATCGCCGCACAGCGCGACTTGATGTCGATGCCGGCGGCACCCAGGGCGTCGATCAGGTCGTGCTTGTTGGATACCTTGCCGGCGAACTCGCGCAGGTAGGAGAAGAACGCCTCGCCGGCATCTCCGGGCCCGGGCGGAGCGGTCGCCGTCCGTGCCAATTCCTCCAGCCTGGTCAAGACGATGGCCTCGAACAGCGCCTCCTTGTTGGGGAAGTGGCGGTACAGGGTCCCGACCCCCACCCCCGCCCGTTCGGCCACCGCGTCGATCGGTGCAGCCACCCCACGGACGGCGAACACCTCCTCGGCGGCCTCGAGGATTCGCTGCCGGTTCTTCACCGCATCGGCCCGCATGGGTCGGCCTGTCGCCGCCGGAGGATCCGCCCCGCCGGCCGCCCCCTCGAGCACATCCACGTCTTCCACCGCAAATCCCCCTTTGCCGCCGGTCACCCGGGTCGACGAGCCGTCGTCCCGGCACGCTTGACAACCGGAACCATAGTTCCGTATAGTAGCTAACCGGAATATCCGTTCCGACTATACCCACTCCAGCCGTCGGTGGCCAGGTCTTTCGGGCTGGCACCGGGCCACGGAGAGGTCCGACGAGCACTCGCATGCGGAGGCCACCGATGACCGTCCAGGAGATCACACCCGTCGAGGATCCGGAGCTGGTCCAACCCGACCCCCGCCGGTACTGGGCCCTGGCCGTCATCGCCGTGGCCCAGCTCATGATCGTGCTCGACGCCTCCGTGGTCATCGTGGCCCTGCCGTCGGCCCAGCGGGCGCTGCACATCTCGGTGGCCGACCGGCAGTGGGTCATGAGCGCCTACACCCTGGCCTTCGGCAGCCTCCTCCTCCTCGGCGGCAGGATCGCCGACTACCTGGGCCGCCGCAGGATGTTCTTCGTGGGACTGCTCGGATTCGCCGCTTCCTCCGCCCTCGGCGGACTGGCCCAGAACCCGGCCATGCTGTTCGGCGCCCGCGCCCTTCAGGGCGCCTTCGCCGCCGTCATGGCCCCCGCCGCCCTGTCCCTGCTCACCGTCACGTTCACCGAACCCCACGAACGGGCACGGGCATTCGGCGTCTACGGCGGGATCGCCGGCGGTGGTGCCGCCATCGGTCTCGTCCTGGGTGGAACTCTCACCCAATTCGCGTCATGGAGATGGACTCTGCTCATCAACGTCCCGATCGCCTTGATCGCCGCCGTTGCCGTCCTCCGCGTCATCAAGGAGAGCAAGGGCATCTCGCGGTCCGGCTACGACCTGCCCGGAGCCGCCGCTGTCACCGCGGGACTGTTCCTTCTCGTCTACGGGTTCACCGTCGCGGCCACGGACGGCTGGGGGGCACCGCTCACCGTGGCCATGCTGGTCGGCGCGGCGGCCATGCTGATCACCTTCGTGATCATCGAGCTGCGCACCCCGCATCCGCTTCTCCCCATGCGGGTGGTCCTCGACCGCAACCGTGGTGGGGCATACCTGGCCGCCCTGCTGGTGGGCAGCGCCATGCTCGGCACCTTCTTGTTCCTGACCTATTTCTTCCAGGGGACCCTCCACTACTCGGCGCTCAAGACGGGGTTCGCATTCCTGCCCTTCTCCGCAGGGATCATCCTCGGCGCGGCTCTGGCCAGCCGGTTGCTTCCGAGGTTCGGCCCCCGTTCGCTGATGGTCGGCGGCCTGCTCTTGGGCGCCTTCGGGCTCCTCTGGTTCACCCGTCTCGGTGTCGGAAGCACCTTCGGTCCGCACGTCCTCCTACCCGAGGTCATCGTCAGCTTCGGGATGGGCGTCGCCTTCGTCCCCATGAGCAGCACCGCCCTGGTCGGAGTGGATCCGAAGGACGCCGGGGTGGCGAGCGCCCTGGTCAACACCACCCAACAAGTGGGCAGCTCGCTCGGAACCGCCCTCCTCAACACCATCGCCGCGTCGGCCGCCGCGGCCTACCTGGTCAGCCATGCACACACCAGCGACGCGGCGAAGGCGGCGGTGGTCCACGGCTACACCACGGCCTTCTCGGTCAGCGCCGTCCTCTTGTTCCTCGCCGCCGCGGCCGCCGCCGGGCTCATCCGGGCCTCGCGCCACGATGTAGGCGAAGGCCACGACACCGGGACGGAGCCGGCGGTCGTCGGCTCGGGCGTCTGAGCTTCGCCGCCGCCTCGGCATCCCGCGCCCCCCGGCGCGGGGGCCGTCACTCGGCCAGCAGTTGGTTCCGGGCCTGCTCGAGCGCCTTCAATCCATCGGGGCCGAGCTCGGGCACGTGCAGGTCCAGATCATCGATCGTGTGGACGAGGATGCCCCCCACCAGCGCCCGGAGTGCGTACTTGTGGTCGGCGGGGACGACGTACCAGGGGGCCCACGGGGTCGACGTGGCAGTGAGCGCCTCCTCGTATGCGGCCCGGTACTGGTCCCAGTAGGCCCGTTCGGCCAGGTCCGCAGTGGAGAACTTCCAGAATTTGGCCGGGTCGTCCAACCGCTCCAGCAAGCGCTTCTTCTGCTGGTCGCGGGAGAGGTGCAGGTAGATCTTCACGATTCGGGTCCCGTTGCGGTGCAGGTGGTGCTCGAAGGCGTTGATGTCATCGAACCGGTCCGTCCAGACCTGCCCCGACGAACGGGATCCGGATGGGGTGGCTCGCGGGTCCATGAGCTCGGGATGGACCCGGACCACCAGCACCTCCTCGAAATAGGAGCGATTGAATATCCCGATCCGTCCGCGTTCGGGCAGCGCTTTGTTGTAGCGCCACAGGAAGTCGTGGGCGAGCTCCTCACCGGAAGGCTCCTTGAAGGACACGACCTGGCAGCCTTGCGGGTTCACCCCTGACATCACATGCTTGATGGTCCCGTCCTTGCCGGAGGCATCCATACCCTGGATGAGCAGGAGCACGGCATAGGCGTCGCTGGCCCATAGCAGCTCCTGGGAGGCCTTCAGATCGTCGACGAAGGAACGGAGCTCCTCTTCGGCCACCTCCTTGGCGTGCGTCGCCCCGGAGCGCAGCCAGTTCGTGGTGGTCGAGTCGGTGGCCCGGTGCGCCAGGTGGGCCGGCTCCCCCGGACGGACCTTGAGTTCTTCGATGACGGCCTTGTCGAGCTTCACGTTCCAGCCTCCCGTCGGACATCACCGGCCGACCTTCCGCCCTGCGCGGTGCCCAAGCGTAGGCGGCCCCCTCGACCCGGCCGGGCGGGCCCGTTGGTCGAGGTCGAGGTGTCGGTCCCCCGGGGGCGGGCAGACTTCTCCCGTGCGCCTCTTCGTCGCCGTCGGCTTGCCGGCACCCATCGTCGAGCTCCTGGAGTCGCTGCCCCGACCCGAAGCCCGGCAGGTGCGGTGGACGACACCGGCACAGTGGCACATCACCTTGCGCTTCCTGGGAAAGGTGGACGAGGTGAGCGAGGTGACCGATGCGGTGAGCGGACTCGCCGGGAGGTTCGGCGCCGGTGAGATCGAAGCCCGATTGGGACCGGAATCGAGATGGTTCCCCGGCCGACGCGTCCTCCAGGTGCCTGTCACCGGTCTCGACGCGTTGGCCGGACTGGTCCGTGACCTCACCGCGAGGTGGCGTGTCGACGACGAACCGGGCTTCTCCGGCCATGTCACACTGGCCCGGGTCCGAGGCCGTGGTGGTGGCCCGGCCCACCTCGCCGGCGTACCTTTCGACGGTCGGTTCGCCGTCGACCGGGTGAGCGTCATCGCATCCACGCTCGGGGCCGGCAACGCCTCCTACGAGGCACTGGCCGATGTCCCGATCGTCCGGGCCCGCCCCGCGTGACTACGGGGCGCGTCACACCGGGGTGTGCCGCTCCAGGATGGTCGCGGCGTCGGTTCCGATCGGAAGGGTCCCGAAGGTGCCGGTCCCGGCGCCCGCCAAGCGCGAGGCGCAGAATGCCTCGGCCACCGCTACAGGCGCGAACCGGACGAGGAGGGAGGCCTGGAAGACCAGGGCCATTCGTTCAACGACGGAGCGGGCCCGGGACTCGAGTGCCTCGAGGTCGGTCAAATCGACATGGAGATCGTCGACGGCCCGGGTCAGTCGGGAGTCGCCGCCCTCGGCCCGACCGACCTCGGACCAGTAGGCCTCGAGGGTGTCAGGCTCGCGAGCCAACGCCCGGAGCACATCGAGGCAGATCACATTGCCCGAGCCCTCCCATACGCCGTTGACCGGGCTCTGGCGGTACAGCCGGGGCATGCCTGACTCCTCGACGAACCCGTTCCCGCCAAGGCACTCGAGGGCTTCGGCGGCGTGCTGCGGGGCCCGCTTGCAGGTCCAGTACTTCACGATGGGAGTCAGCAGGCGTTGGAGCAGGAGCTCGTGCGCGTCGGTGCCGCCGGCATCGAAGGCCCGGGCCAATCTGAGGGCCGAAACGGTGGCCGCCTCGGACTCGATGGCCAGGTCGGCGAGGACGTTGGCCATCAGGGGCTGTTCGGACAGGAGGCGCCCGAACGCGACCCGGTGGGCGGCGTGCCACGTGGCCTGGGCCACCCCCTGGCGCATGATCGACGTGGAGCCGAGGATGCAGTCGAGCCTCGTGTGGTTGACCATCTCGATGATGGTGCGCACCCCTCGGCCCTCGTCGCCGATCAACTGTCCCGAGACCTCGGCCAGTTCGATCTCGCTGGATGCGTTCGACCGGTCACCCAGCTTGTCCTTCAGCCGCTGGATCCGAATGGGGTTCCGTGTGCCGTCGGGCCTCCAGCGGGGGACGAGAAAACAACTGATCCCACCCGGGGCCTGGGCCAGCATCAAGAAGGCATCGGACATCGGCGCGGAACAGAACCACTTGTGCCCGGTCAACAGATAGGTCCCGTCGCCGTCACCGGCGGGATCGGCGCGGGTCGTGTTGGCCCTCACATCCGACCCACCTTGCTTTTCGGTGAGAGCCATGCCACAGGTGACGCCGGCCTTCTCGGTCACCGGCAGGTTGGCCGGGTCGTAGGTGGCAGAACAGATCATCGGCTCCCACCTCCGTGCCACCTCGGGCTGGTGGCGGAGCGCGGGCACCACCGCATAGGTCATCGAGACCGGGCAGATGTGGCCGGCGTCGACCTGGTACCAGACGATGACCTTGGCCGCCCGGGCCACGTGGGCACCGTCCCGTGGGTCGGCCCAGGGCCCGGCGTGCAGGCCGTGGGCCACCGACGTGCTCATCAGCTCGTGGTAGGCGGGGTGGTAGTCGACGACGTCGATCCGGTTCCCGTACCTGTCATGGGTGCGGAGTACCGGTCGGTTCTCATTGGCCAACCGTCCGAGCTCCTGTGCCCCGGCGGTGCCGGCCAGGGCCCCGAGCATCGTCAGATCGGGCCGGGCCCACCCGGCACCTTCCCGATCGACCGCCTCACGCAGGGCCGGGTCGGCACCGAAGACGTCATAGCCCTCGAGCGGGGGAACCTGGTTGAGGACTTCGTGGGTATCGAGCTGGCAAACCATGGCGCCCTCCGTCGGTCGATGGCACAGCCCGCCCTCGACCCCGGGCCGTCACCTCTCCATCATGGCCCACTCCCCGGCCGGGCCGGGGTGGTCCGCGCCGCCCGCGCCCAACGGCGGGTCGGATCCGCGGTCCCGTTCAGCTCCGTGCCCACGTCGTCGAATGGAGTGACCGCTCGGAGGCCGGCTCGGACAGCAGCGCCTCGATCTCGGTGGAGGTGACGGGCCGAGAGAGGATGAAGCCCTGACCGCGGTCGCACAGCTCGTCCCGGAGCGCCTCGAGCTGCGCGTGGTCCTCGATGCCCTCGGCCAGCGTGACCAACCCCAGGGTCCGACCCAGTTCGACCAGCGTGTGGATGAGGGCCGCCGAGTCCGGGGTCCCATCCATCTCGGCGATGAACGACTTGTCGATCTTGAGCACATCGACAGGAAACTGCCTCAGGTAGGCCAACGACGAGTAACCGGTGCCGAAATCATCGATGGCGATGAGCACGCCGATGTCCTTCAGCCGCTTCAGCCGGGAGACCGTGGCGTTGGCATCCCGCATCAGCGTCGACTCGGTGACCTCGATGACCAGCGACTGCGGATCGAGTTTGCTCGACGCCAACGCCCCGAGCACGTGGCCGATGAGCTGCTCGGTCTCCAATTGGCGCATGGACACGTTGACCGACATGGTCGTGCGGAAGCCCTGCGCCTGCCACGATGCCGCCTGTGCGCAGGCGGTGTTCAGGACCCACTTGCCGACCTCGACGATCATCCCGGTGTCCTCGAGGACGGGAATGAAATCGATGGGGTTGATGACGCCGCGGGTGGGGTGCTGCCAGCGGATCAGTGCCTCGACACCTCGGATGGAGGCGGTATCGAGATCGAAGATCGGCTGGTAGAGCAGGAAGAACTGATCGCCGGCGAGGGCTGAATCGAGATCCGACTTCAGCTCGAGCCGATCGACAGCGGCCGATTGCATCGCCGGTTCGAAGAGCACCCATCCGTCCCTCCCGGCGGCCTTCGCCCGATAGAGCGCGATGTCCGCATCGCGTAGGAGCTCCTGTGCAGACGATCGGTCGCCGGTGGCGATCCCGATACTGGCCGTGATGGAGATGGGCAGGCCCTCGAAGCCATGTACCAGCAGCGGCTCGCGCAGAACCTCACGGATCCGTTCGGCGACCATCTCCGGGCCGGCGGCCATCGAGCTGGCGTCAGCGAGGATCACGAACTCGTCCCCTCCCAGCCGGCCCACCGTGTCACTGGCTCGCAGGAGACCCGCGAATCTGTCGGCCACCATCTGCAACAGCCTGTCGCCGGCTTCGTGGCCCAGTGAGTCGTTGGCGTCCTTGAAGTTGTCCAGGTCGATGAAGTATGCGGCCACCGGATCGAAGGTCCGCCGAGCGCGGGCCAGCATCTGCTCCGCCCGGTCGAGGATCAGCTGCCGGTTGGCCAGACCGGTGAGCGGATCGTGCAGGGCCCGGTGGGCCAGCAGCGCCTCGAACTCCTTGCGTTCGGTGATGTCCCGGATGTTGGCCACGTAGCCACCCACCGACGGGCGATCGCACTGATCCGAGACGACCGCCTCAACGTCGCGCCATGAGCCGTCGACCCGCTCCATCCGGAATTGGATGGGTGCCGTCTCGGCGGACGTCTGCAACTGGGACCCCATCCGGTCCCGGATCCGTTCACGTTCGTCGGGGTGGACGTAGTCGGTGGCCCGCCGGCCGATGAGGTCGGCCGGTTCAAATCCGAGGAGCTGCCTGATGGCCGGGCTCACGTAGGTGCACACGGCGCCGGCTCCCATCACGAGCGTCACATCGGAGGAGCTCTGGATGAGTGAGCGGAAACGGTCCTCGCTCAACCGGGTCGATGCCTCGGCATTCTCCTTTTGCTCCATGGTCGCACCGGCCATGCGGATGATGAAGAGCAGCACGAAGGCCCCCATGACCGCCAGCGCATTGGCCTGGTGGATCGAGAGCATCGAGGGCGCCCAGCCTTCGGTGATGGCCACCTGACCGGCCACGATCCCCACCAGGCTCCAGAGGGCGGTGATCCTCCACACACCCGATCCGCCGTGGGCGACGTTCTCGAGGGCCAGGAAGGCAAAGGCACCGGTGAGAACCGGGCCCCATCCGGACAGGTAGATGACCGCGGTCACAGACGCCACGTGCACGACGACCCGGACATGGAGCCGGAACTGCGAAGGGTGGGCGCGGTAGAGCTGGTCGGCGGCGAGGCTGGCGATGGGGATGGCGATGAACACCCCGAGCCACAGCCAGGCCGACTCGTGGACCACCAGGTCGAACCTCATCATGAGGAGGATGACGAAGAACGCGGCCGGACCCATCAGATAGGCCACGTGGGTGGGATTGACCCGCCATCGGGACGCTGCCTCCTCGGCCTCCGGGTTGGGCACGCCCTGCGACCATGGCTCCGTACCTACCCACAAGGGCGATTGCAGCTCGTCCGACATTGAAATTCCCCGTCTTTCATGCAGGCGCTCTCTCTCTTTCGACCAGTTCGACCCCCGACTTGAACGGATCGGATCCAGGCCGATCCGGGGGCAGGCCGGAGGTCCGGCTGCAGCCAGGGGCACGTACACCGGCCCGCGGCAGGCCATGTGGCTGTTCTGGTCGAAGGGAAGGGCCGCTCTGCTCGAAGAGCCCTGCCCTTCGAAGGGCAGGCGTGCGAAGGGCTGGTGTGCCCTACCTATTCGAAGGGCAGGCATGCCCTACCTATTCGAAGGGCAGGCATGCCCTACCTATTCGAAGGGCAGACCCTCGAGATCGTCGATGCTGGTCACGTTGTGCTCCGCCCAGTAGTTCCTGATCCCTTCTGGACCCTTTCGGGAGGACCACTGGTCCATCGTCGGTCGGTGGCCTTCCAACGACATCAAGGGAACGCCGTATCCGCACGAGTCAGCGATACGGCCCACGTCGACGACGATGATGGACCGCACACCCACTCCCGCCGCCCCCGGGAACCACCGGGCCATCTCGGCGAACCCGGCACTGCCGGCGGGGACCGTCCGTCCCTTTCCATGGAGGCGCACGATGCGGGGCGGGCCGCTGAAGGCACAGAACATGACGACGATCCGACCGTTCTCCCGCAGGTGGGCAATGGTCTCGACCCCGCTGCCGGTCTGGTCGAGATAGGCGACGGTCCGTCCGTCCGGTACGGCGAACTCGTTGCGATTTCCCTTCGGCGAGCAGTTCACGAGGCCCCCTCCGTCGAGAGGGGCGGTGGACACGAAGAAGACCGGCTGGGCAACAAGCCACTCGGCCAGCCGCTCGTCGATGACCTGGTAGGTCCTCCCCATCACCCAATTATCGCACCGGACGGGTCGGAGGCTGTCAACGTCTCGATCGGTCCGAGAGCTCAGGAGCTGTTGGCGACCCCAACGTTCCAGTTCGGCCAGAGCCGGCCGGTTTGTTCCGTAAGCTGTCAGTAGCTTTCGTCTGCGGTCGTCGGAGAACTGCCGGCCCATGGAGAGGAGGACCCCCAATGCGCCACACCGGCCTACTTGCCACTCGAGCCGTGTTCGGGGGATACCTCGCCGTTCACGGCGCACAGAAGCTGTTCGGTTCCTTCGGTGGACACGGTCTCGATGCCACCGCGGCGGCATTCGAGTCGATGGGCATGCGCCCGGGCAAGCCCCTGGCCGCCCTGGCCGGCATCAGCGAGCTCGGGGGCGGGATCCTGACCGCGACCGGTATCGCCGATCCCTTGGGTCCGGTGGCCATTGCCGGGACCATGGTTGTGGCCTCCGCGGTGCACCGCATGCAAGGGCCGCTCTCGCAGAACGGGGGCTTCGAGCTCCCACTCACCAATCTCGCCCTGGCCGTGGCGCTGATCAGCTCCGGCTCGGGCCGCCTGCGGCTGGGGCCCCGCCTGCCCAAGTCGCTGACCCGCATCGCCGTCGTCGGCGGGGTCGCCCTGGCGGCCGTGTCGCTTTCGATGCTCCTGAGCGCACCGGTACCCGCACCCGCCGATTCCGGCCCTGCCGGAGCAGATGACGATTCCGGCACCTCCGGACAAGACGACAGCGAGCCTTCGTGAGCCACCCGGCTGTCGCCAGGGTTCGCGCCCCCGTCCGGACCAACTGAGCGAGGTGCACCTCGAGGCGCTCGGGCTCGGATGCACCGACCGGGCCGCCGCCACGGTTCCCATCCGTCCACGGCAGGACGCATGACGACCGCGTTCGTGCTCTCAGGTGGCGGAAACCTGGGACCGATGCAAGCAGGGACGATCGTGGCCCTCACGGAGGAAGGGATCATCCCGGACCTTTTGGTCGGCACGTCGGTGGGGGCACTCAACGCCGCCTTCCTCTCCACCCGTCCCGGCATCGGTGGCGCCCGGGCCCTCATGGCGGCGTGGTCGGCGCTGAACCGACGCCAAGCGGTCCGCCTCAACCCGCTCACCGCGCTGGCCGGCTTCCTCGGGACCCGTGACCACCTGGTCTCCGACCAGCAATTGCGGCAGCTGATCCGGCACTGGGTCGAGATCGAACGGATCGAGCAGGCCACCACGCCGTTCGCCGTCGTGGCCACCGATGCCCTCACCGGTGAAGACGTCGTCCTGACGTCCGGTGACGTGGTCGACTCGCTGGCGGCCAGCTCGGCGGTTCCCGGCCTCTTCCCCCCCGTCCGGATCGACGGCCGCTGGTTGGTCGACGGCGGACTGTCGGCCAACCACCCCGTCCTCCAGGCCCAGGCCCTCGGGGCCGACGACATCTACCTGATCACGACGGCCACCGCTCCGAGGCCACGACCACCACGGGGGGCGGTGGCGGTGGCCATGACCTCGGCGGCCCTGGTGATGATGAGGGCCGAGCGACGACGGCTCGAGGAGGCCACCGATCGGGCGGTGGCGGCCGGCGGGAGCATCAAGATCGTGCCCTCGCCCGAGCCCTCTGCACCCGGCCCCTTCGACTTCCGGAGGAGCGATTCGCTGGCCGGTGCCGCGTACCGCCGGACGAAACTGTGGCTGGCCACCGACGTACGGCTCGGTGAGGGACGTGGTCGGTTCGGGACGTGGGCGGAGAGGGACGTGGGCGTCCCGACCGGGGGCCACGACGCAGGCTCGGCCATGGACCGTCGGCCGTCCGACGGTGGTGCCACGTCGCCGGATACTGATCCGCTTCACTAGATGCCCAGTGGGGCCGAACGCAATTGGTCGGCGAGCCGGGGGTCGCCGTCCATCTCCACCCTGGCCGCCCCTTGGCGACCGGCAGTGAACAGGGTCAGCTCGCCGGGATCGCCGGCAATGGTGACACGCGGTCCACTGCCGCTCTCCTTCGAGCCATGCCCCGGCGAGATGATCTCGACCACAGCGGCGACGTTCTTGGCCATCCCACCTGCCCCGAGCCGCGACCACAGGGCATCGGCCAGGTCGGGCGGGAGCGGTCGCGGCTCCCACCCCTGCTGGGCGCGACGAACGTCCTCGACGTGGATGAAGAATTCGACCGTGTTCATCGGACCATCCACGGGGCGGAGGAGGAGTGGGGGCCCACCACGCACGGTCGCGATGAGCTCGGGCCACGGCGTTCTGTCCCGCAGCGAGCGGCGGACCTTGTCGGTGTGGGGGGCCAGGGGATGCCACACCAACCCGGGACCGCTGTCCGGCCGCCGTTCGCGGGCGACGAGATGCGCGGCCAGGTCGGCGGTGGACCATCCCGCACACAGCGTCGGGGCGTCCGGACCCAGCTCCGTGAACAGGTCGCACAGCGCTGCCCGCTCCGACTGGGCGAGAGAGGCTAGGGCCATGGTCGGATCCTATGCCCCGCCCTACCGATGCCGTCGACCGTGGTCACGGCAGGACCGTGACGGTCACGGTATTCGGTTCGACGTCGTCCTATCCTCTTGAGGCCAGAGGTCCTGATCGCGGTGGTCGAGCGGCCACGAGGCTGGAGGCGGAGCGTTGACACCCGACACGGAACGGCGGAGGCCTTCGACCAGACCCCATCGCCCAGCCCGCGTGATGTGCGCCGTCCTCGTCTTGAGCGCCATCGTCGCCACCGGGTGCGGGGCCGTCAATGCGGCCAAGCGGGCGGTCCACGACGTCGAGAGCAACAAGGCGACCATCGACACATTCACGGACAAGGTGAAAGCCGGCGAGGCGTCGGCGTTCGAAGCCACCTATGTCACCACCGGGAGTACCCCGGCCACCATCGTGTATGCAGTCCGTCCGCCGACGGGGCTCGCCTTCACCGAGACGCCGTCGGCCGGAGCCGGGGCCGGAGCCGTGGACATCGTCGTCAACCCGTCGGGTGAATTCTCCTGCTCCGCTCCGCCGGCCGGTTCGAGCACATGGTCGTGTCAGAGACTGGCCGCCGCCAACGCCTCCACCGAGAACCAGATCTTCGGCTTCTACACGCCGGCCCACTGGATCACCTTCCTGAGGGATTTTTCGCTCGCCGCCGGACTGGCCGGGGACAAGGTCACAACCTCGACCATGACCGTCAACGGCTTCAACCTGCAGTGCGTCGACGTGCGGGCAGGAGGGGTCCCGGGAACCAGCACGATCTGCTCGACCGATCAGGGCATCCTCGGCTATGTCAAGGTGGCGACCGACGCCACGAGTTTCAAGATCAAGAGCTATTCGGGATCGCCACCATCGTCATTGTTCGAGACGCCACCGGGCGCGACCATCATCACGTCGGCACCGACGACGGCCCCGTAGCTTCTACTTGATTCCAAGAGGCCGGTGGTCGCATGCGACCGGCGGCGAGGACCACGGCCTGGGCGAAGTGGCCGTGGTGGTTGTTCCGGTGGGCAGCGGTCGCTGCGCAGCAAGGGCTGGAGGACCCGCGTAACGATTCCCCGGTGGGTCCGGCCACCGTGTTGTTTTCGGTCGGGTCGGCCTTTCAGGGTCTCATCGACCCATTCGAGGCCAGATTGACTCTCGAGCGTTGTCGTCGTCGACCCCGTCAGTCATTGAGTCCCAACGCGCGGAGGCGCGCCACGACGGCTTCCGAGTTGGGCGGGTCGATCGATTTGGGGGCTACTCCTGCGCCCGGGTCGCGCTCGGGCCGCTGATCACCCCCGCGCCGCCCACGCCCGGGCCCGGCGATCACTCCCGGCGGTCGAGCGGGGGCTGGTCGAACCGGGGTGGTCCGGTGCCCGGGGGCGGGGCCTCGGGCCTTCGCCTGCGCTTCGGTCTCGGTCGCTTCGGTTCGGTCGGGTGCTCGGGGGCGGTCCATACCCACCCCTCGTCGGACCGGGCGAGCTCGAACCCGCGGTGGGTCCGGTCCAGGTGGTGCCGCCGACAGAGCCTGGCCAGATTGTCGAGGGCGGTGAGGCCACCCTCGGAGAAGTCGGTGACCCAGTGGTCGTTCTCGAGGCCCAGGCGGGCGTCACAGTTCGGCACCACACACCTCGGGTCCCGGAGGAGGAGGGCCGACCGGATCCGCTTGGGCACGTGGCGTCCGGCCGAGTAGACCGTCGTGACGTCGGTGCCCTTGGCGATGAGCACCTCGACGAGGGCCGCTCCCAAGAGCTCACGGGCGTACTCGACGCCCACCGGGCCGACGCCGGGTATCTCACAGCGCTCCCCCTCGCCCACCGAGCCCCGGCGCAGGGCCTCTGCGTCCACCACCACCGAGACGGTGGCCTTCGGGTCACAGGTGCACCCGCCTCGGGTCGTGCCTGTTTCCTCCCCCTCGGGGTGAGGGTCCCGCGTCCGGTGAGGAGGGCCACCACGGCGTCGGCCCGGTAGGCGTCGGCGGTCTCGAAGCGGCCCTCTGTGCGGGCCTGTTGGAACTGCCGGTCGGTCTCGGCCTCCAAGGCGGCCGACACGCTGGCCCCGGCCTCGGGGGCGAGCACGGCCTGGAGGCGGAAGGCCCCGTCGTCGTCGGTGAAGGTCCGACACCTGCGGTCCTCGTGCAGCTTCTGGAAGTGGCGGGCCTCGGCCTCGTGCGAGCGTCCCTCGACCTTGGCCCGGTGACACCGCTCTTTCAAGGTGGCCTCGGAGTCGGACTCGGCGCTGTCGACCAGTTCGGCCTCTCTGGCCGGGTTGACCTTCGCCGCGTCGGACACCCGGGAGGCCCGTCGGTGGGAGAGCTTGCCGGCCAGGAACGACTCGGCCAGCGAGGGCTGGTCGATGAGGGCCTCCCCCAGACGGATCAGGTCCTTTGCCTCTGCGACGCTGTCCCCGGTCGTGGCGGCCAGGAACTCGGCCGCCGAGCGGTGGCCGGTGCGGGTGTAGTGGCTGCCTTGGGCCAGGCGGGCAGAGAACGCCGTCTTGTGGGCCACCACCTTCCGCTCGAGGCGGGTCAGCCGGCGGAGCACCTCGGTGGCGCCCTCCAGCGAACAGCACGCCGGGTCGGTGTCGTCGAGCGCATGCTCGGCGGCGTCGAGGAAGGCGAACAGGCCCTGGGGCCCGGGTCTGTCCGGTCGGCGTCTGTCCGGAACCGGTCGGCGACCCGTCGGTCTGCGGCTGTTCGGTCTGCGACTTGTCGATCTGGGGGGCGATCACGGCCATGTCACAGGATGGCAGGGGGGTGCGACACTGCGGAAAGAGACAGAGAGGGAGAGGGGGCGGGGGCGGGACGGCGACGGCGGGGGAACTCGGAACGCGGAATTCCGGGGGGGGCGAGCCTGGCAGGGTGCGTCAGCCGAAGTGGGAATGCCCGAAGCGGACGGGCGGTCGGAGGACGATGGCCGTTCCGAGCAGCTGGTTGGAGGGGAACCTCAAGACGACGATGGCCACAGAGCCCGAAGGTCGGCCCAGCGGCTGCGAGACCATCGACCTCGTGAACGATCCCGCGAAGGCGACGACGCAGACCCGCTGCCCCGGTGCTGGTGCTTCAGAAAGCTCATCGAAGAGTCGCGGAGCCTGCCGGTGCAGTGTCGCCACCGTGGACAGGTGGACACCGATGAGCCGGCCGTGGGAACCGACCGCCCGGGTCGCTGTGGGCAAGGCGACGTAACAGGAACTGTCCGACGTGCCGAGGTTGCTCCGCGCCGATGTGCAGCCGACCAGGACGCCGGCAGCCACCACGCACGAGACCAAGCCGGTCACCAGGTTTCCCATCGGCCGCCGACGCCCACTCTGCCTCGACGTCACGAGCCGGCCGCCGATGGTTGGTCGACCCCTACCGACGGGACAGGCCCGGACCGACGGTCTGTTGGCACCGAATCGGCCGGTGAGAGGATGGTCTCCCGACCCCACTTCCCTCTCCGAACCTCGAAGGCCAGCTCGCCCCACAGCGACCAACCGACGGCCAGGACCAACCAGAAGCTGATGAGGCGGTACAGCAAGACCGCATCGACGGTGGCGAGATGGGCCCCGCCGAAGGCAACCAACGCGATGGTGATGCTGCCCTCGACGGCGCCCAGTCCACCGGGGGTGATCGGTAGGGCGGCGGCGAGCTGCCCCGCTCCATAGGCCAACAAGAGACCTTTCCACGGAATCGTCGAGCCGATGGCCAGGAACATCATGGCAAAACAGGAGCAGTCGAACAGCCAGTTGGCCGTGCCCCAGAACACGATGGTGATGATCTCCCGCCACTGCAGCTGGACGGAGGTGATCCGGTGCATGATCCGGTCGACCTGGGCCACCGCGTCACCCTTGGGCCGTCGCAGGATCGCCCTGGACGCGCCGATGCTCCAGGTGAGGGCCAGGAAGAGAGGTCGTTCGTAGACGAACAGCGCACCAGCCGCCAGGGCCACGAGCAGTACCCCGATGAGGACGGGGATCAGGTCGAGGGAGGCGCCCTCCCCCGCCGCCATGGCCAGACCGGCGGTAGCGACGAGGGACAGCGAGAACATGGCCGCGATCGTCGTCCCGATGATGGCCCAGACGGCGAGCGGGTCGTCGGCACCGAAGCGCCGGAACCACCGGAAGCCGTAGACGACCGAGACGGCATTGCCGGCGGGCAGGGAATTGGTGAGGGCCTGCGACGCGAACGCCACCTTCAGAAGAGGAATGCGCGGTGCTGAAGGTCCACCGCACAACAAGAGCCGGTACTGCATGGCGGCGAAGCAGACGAATGAAAGCACTTCGGCCAGCACCGCCGGGAGGACCCACCACCAGTTGAGGTTCTCGAAGGCGCTGGTCACCCCCGTCAGCTCGCTGGTATGGGCACTCAGCACCCACACGGCCAGGGCGACGATGCCGATGCCGATGACATACCGCCCCACCGACCAGATCCGGGGCCAGGCCGAACGATGGGGCGTTGATCGTTGCCCGTCTCGTGGTTCGGTCACCACGGAAGCCATGTCGAGAGGGTACCCGGATGGCCATGGCGCCGGGGCCGCTCGCCGGGCCGGGCGTCGGCGGTGGCGGTGGCGGTCCGGACAGCGCGAACGGCGCGACGGGTTTTGACGGGTCGAAGACAGCGCGGGTGGAAACCAGTGGGCCGGAAGGAGGGCTTCATGGTTGGCACGTCGCTGGTCCGCGTATCGAGGCCGCGCCCGCTCAGGGCGATCGTCGCCTCCACAGTGGTGCTGGTCGTCGTTGTGCCCGAGTCGACCGCGAGCCCGGCTGGAGGATCGTCGTCACATGGGCGGGACCGGACGACACAAGCCAACGGGGGCTCCGGTTGGAGGCCATCGGGGCAGCGATTGCCCCTGGGTCGACTCCACGGCGTCTCCGGCGGCACGCGCCGCCATGGTGGTTCCCGGATGACCGTCGCACAACTCGATGACATGGTTCATCGGCTCATCGGCCCCTACGAGGGCAACACCCCGGTCATCCCCTCGCTCTGCGTGCCGGCGCTGGCCATCTCCGACGGAGCGGCCGGTGTCGCACATGGCCTGACCGGAGTGACGCAGCTGCCGGCGCCGGTCAGCGCCGCGGCCACATGGGACCCGGCCGACGGTCCGCCAGTACGGCGCCGTGGTCGGGCAGCGAGCTGGCAGGCAAAGGGCATCGACGTCGACCTGGGGCCCACGGTCAATATCGTCCGTGACCCGCAGGTGGGGCCGGGCCTACGAGTCCTACGGCGAGGACCCGTATCTCTCCGGCCAGATCGCCGCGGCCGACATCGAGGGGGTGCAGAGCCAGGGACCGATCGCCATGGTGAAGCACTTCGCCCTCTACAACCAGGAGACGTATCGGAACACCGCCGCCGACGACGTCATCGTGACCGACCGGGTCGTCCACGAGATCTATCTCCCGGCGTTCCAGGCCGCCATCCAACAGGGGGGCGCCGGTGCGGTCATGTGCTCCTACACCACCATCAACGGGATCGACGCCTGCCAGGACCCCTATCTGACCAAGATCCTCTTCGGTCAGTGGAACTTCGGCGGTTACGTGCAGTCGGACGGCGGCGCCACCCACTCCACGGTGGCCGCGGCCAACGCCGGACTCGAGGACATGGAGAGTCCGACGCGGCCAACTACTTCGGGACACCCCTCGAGACCGCCGTCGAGAACGGGACAGGTGGCGCTCGAGCACGCTCCAGGAGATGGCCACGCGGGTGCTCACCACCATGTTCGAGTTCGGCCTCTTCAACCGGGCGCCCAACGGAAGCAAGCAGCGCCGTCGTCACCTCGCCGGCGCACGCCGCGATGGCTCGAGCCGTGGCCGATGAGGGAACGGTGCTCTTGAAGAACTCCGGCGGCATCCTGCCCCTGTCGACGGGCGCCCGTCGATCGCCGTCATCGGCGACGACGCCGGCTCAGGACGCCGTCACCAGCGGCGGCGGCAGCTCTCATGTGATCGCGCCAGACGTCGTGACCCCGTACGCAGGGCATCGCCGCCGCCGCCGGAAGCGGTACGACGGTCACCTACGCCCGAGGGGAACTCGCCCGACGAGCCGAACGGCGATGCCGGGCTGCAGGCCGAGGCGGTGGCCGACGGCCCGCTCGGCCTCGGTGGCCGTCGTCTTCGCCGGACTCTACGAGCAGGAGGGCAGTGGACCTCACGAACATCGACCTCTCCCCGGCCGACAACAAGCTCATCGAAGCCGTGGCCCGGGCCAACCCCGACACCGTGGTGGTGCTCAACACCGGATCGGCGGTGACCATGCCGTGGCTCGAGCTCGGTCAAGGCGGTGGTCGAGGCCTGGTACCCGGGCCAGGAGGACGGCAATTCCATCGCCGACATCCTCTTCGGCAAGGTGGATCCCTCGGGGAAGCTCCCGGTCACCTTTCCGGTCGGCCTGGCCGATGTCCCGGCGTCCACCCCGGCCCAGTGGCCGGGGGTGGGTGGGACGGTCCAGTACTCCGAAGGCCTGCTGGTGGGCTACCGCTGGTACGACGCCAAGGGGATCGACTCCGCTCTTCCCCTTCGGGTTCGGGCTGTCGTACACGACGTTCTCGTTCTCGGACCTGAGCGTGACGCCGGCCACCCTGGCCTGCTCGCCACCGTGCCCGCCCCGCCGCGCCTGCCTACCGCTCCTACCGTGAGCTGACGGCCGCGGCCTTCCCCGGTGCGGCCTGCTCCTGGATGATGGCGGGATAGCGGCGGGCGTCGAAAGCGGCCACGAATTGGCGCACCGGTTTGGGGAGCTGCACCAACAGCCGGCCGGTGGGCCGGAATTCCGGTGGCGCGGCGGTGTCGATCAGCAACGAGCAATGCCCGACGTTCACGGCCCGTACACGGGGATCCGATCCCATCAGCGCCGTCAGATAGCGGGCGACCGCACAGCTGCGATTGTCCTTCGGGACTCCGTTGACTCCGGCTGCGTTCAGTGATTCGAACACTTCATCCGGGGTTGCCCCCAACTCGGTGAGCAGCGTGCGCGTTTGCCTCTTCAGCTGTCGAAGGTCGCTCATCGGCCCTCCTTTCGGCGTTCCCGTCATCGTAACGGCTCCGGAACGGGTCGAACCGGTCGCGTCCAGCCCGACCGCCCCTGTCGCCCATCCAGCTCGAGCGGGCGGCAGGCCGGCTCCGCACGCTGCTCACACCGGTCGACGGGCGGGAAGAGCGGGGCGATGGAGCACTGACTAGGGATAGCGGACGTCGGCTTGGCCGCGGTACGCGGGCGCGATCTGTCGATGCTGTCGGATCCAGGTGTCCACCTCGTGGCACTCCTCGATGGCGGGCACGTGCTTCCACGTTCCGTCGTTTGCCTGGTAGCTCAGGATGCCGCACATCCGGCAGGTGCCGATCGAGCGAAGGGCACCAGGATCAGCCCGGTGGTCGGCATCGAGCGCCGTTCCGAGCTTGACCGCCTCGAGCGCCTTTGTGCCGACGTCTTCCACGTACTCCCTCGGGTCCTCGTTTGAAGGCATCTACCATCGCCCTTCTGCCCCAGATCAAGCCCCGCTGGCGACCAACAGTAGTCAGGTGACGACGTGGATGTGACATGGATCGGCCGCCGTCGACCAGGTCGACGGGACGCTCACCGCGGATCGCTCTCGCCTTTTCCCAGCTTGTGGGCCAGATCCTCCACTGCCCTCCGCAGGTCGGCCACGTCCTGTCCGATCCCATCCGGTCCGCCGGTTCGACTCAATCCGTCGAGCCTCTCCTTCAGGGCGTCGATGTGCCGGGCCAGGATAGTGAGCCCGGTCATGGCGGTCACGCCGGCGAAATCGGCTCGCTTCTCCTTTTCGACGGTCCGGTACTGCGCGTCGGCTCTGTGGATGAGTGCCTCGATGTCAGATTGGGCGGTCATCGAAAGAGCGTAAGTTACGTCCGATCACCGTGTCGTCCGATCACCGTGTCGGTTCCGGACGGCCCCGAGGTCGAGGGGTTACGAAGGTGTTCGGACATAGCACCCTGGACCACCGGCCCCGGCCGTACCCCACCGGACAGGGCGCCCGAGAGGATGGCCCGACGGGCACGCCGACTCGCCCGTGCGGCCCGAGCCACGTCGTCGGGTGTGAGCTCTGCGAACCCGTAGGTCACGTCCTGGAGGACCGTGGCCACGAGGGTCATGTCGGCCAGGGCGGCGACCGATTCCCGGCTGACCCGGTGGGCGGACAGGGCACGCACGTGACCCACAGGAGTGGAGGAGGCGGGACGGGCCAACCCACGACGTGCCAGTGCCCGGTCGATGGCGCTCCACGACCCGACCACCCGATCAAATCCGGTGCGTCGCCTGAACAGCCACAGCCCGATGGCGGCCAGGCCGATGGCGACCACGGCCACGGCGGCTGCGATCCACCCACCGGAGCCAGCCGGGTGCCGGCGGGTGACCGCCGGGACCGGGACGGTGGCTGTCGGCACGGTGGGGTTCACCACGGCGGGCTTCGGGATGGACACCTTGGGGAACGTGCCCGGGCCCGTCGGATTGGGCCGGCCCAGACCGGCGGGTCCGAGCACGCCCGGTGGGGAGAGCTCGCCCGAGGGAAGCTGGGGCGTCGGCTCGAACGACACCCAGTTGCCGTCGACCACGACCTGCGGCCAGGCATGGGCGTCGCTGCCGCGGATCACGCTCATTCCGTCGTTCGGCCGGCCGGGCGTGAAGCCGATGGCCACCCGGGCGGCCAGACCGGACGCTCGCGCCAGCACGGCGAACGCGCCGGCGAACTGCTCGCAGGACCCGGTCCGCGTCACGGTGAGGAAGGTGACGAGCGGGTTTCCCCCCGGCTGGCACCGGAGCGGTGATCGAGTAGTGGAACCGGCCGGATCTGAAGAAATCGGTAAGGGCCTCGGCCTTCTCCAGTGGTGTCGGCTCCCCGCCGGTGATCGACAGGGCCAGGGAACGGACCGACGCCGGTATCGGTCCGAGGGCGGTGTCGGCCGCAGGTGGAGGTGAGCCGGCGGGCGAGTCGGCCACGGCTGCCGGAACGACGGCGGTGACCACGTAGCTGCTTCCCGGGCGGACGGCCGAGGTGGCCACCAGTCCCGACGGGGTCAGGACCGGGGCCGGTGCTCCGGTCGCTCCCACCGAGGAAGGAGGAGCGGGCAGGAGCCGTCCCACATAGCCGGAGACGTTGATGCGGGCACCGAAGAGGTGCTGGCCCGCGGCCTGCGCCGGAGTGGGCGGCGGTGGGGTGGCCCCCGACAGGATCGCCTCGGTGGCCGCGCTGGGCACCCACTGGCCGCCGGTGAAGGTGGTCAACGAGGCCACCTGCCAGTAGGTGGTGATGGGCGACCTGGCCTCGAAGAGCACGACGTCGGCGTCCTTCGTCTCCACTCCGGTGAGATCGGTGGCCAGCGACAGTGCCGAAGGGCTGACCGCGGGGACGATCCTGCCACCGGGGGTCACCGCCCCCGAGCCGGGCCCGGCTGCCGTCCACAGCACGGCAAGGGCGGCGGCCCCGAGGGACACCGCGGCCACCAGGGCCACCGTACGCCGGACGACATCAGGTTGGCCGCCGATCACCAGGAACCCACACCCACCGAGGACGAGTCCACCCAGTGCGGCTCCCGTCGCCGGGAGGAGGATGGCCGAACACACCAAGAAGCCACCCGCCGGGACCAGGGAGAGGGCAGGGAAGCGAATGCCGAGGGCACGGCCGGCCACCGACGAGAGCCCGGCGACCAGCGAACAGAGCACCACGGTGCCGGGAGTGTGGAGGAGGGGGACGTGGAAGGCGATCAGCGGTGCCCGTGCTGCCTGCAACGATCGCCGCACCTCGGACAGGCCGCGGAACGACAGGCGTCCGCCGGTCACATCGTGGACGCCCCAGCCCAGGGAACAGACCGCCACCACGACCACTCCGACCACGACGGCCACTCCGGCCCGGCGCCGGAGCAGGGCCACAGCGACAGCCCCCAGTGCCGCGGAGGCGAACGCGGCGGTGCCGGCTCCCGAGACGAGGCGGGCCACGGCGAAGGCGCCCACCATCGATGCCCCGAACATGCCGGACTCGACGGCCCACCGTTCGCTCATACGACGACCATCCGCGGCCCGCCGGCGGCGACCCCGACGCGTTGGCCGCCGGTCCACCCACCACCGCCGGGCCCGGATGTGCCGGCCAGGCGCTCGGCGCCGGTCCGGGTGGTGAGCAGCACGGCACCCACGGGGATCACCGGATGCCGGGCGGTCCGGCCGATGGATGGCTGCAGCTCGGCGAGGGCCAGGCAGGCCCCGGCACGTCCCTCGGCGGTCGGCTCCACCGAGACGGACCTCCCCGTGAGCGTGAGGAGATGGACCGGACGCCCACCCTCCATGGCATCGTCCAGCACCCACAGGGTGGCCGACAGGAGCCGTTCGAATTCGGCCTTCCGGTGGACGCCGGCCCGGTCATCCAGCACGAGGGGGACCGTGCTCGCCCCGTCAGCGCCGAATTGGCGCACGAACCACGTCCCGTACCGGGCCTTGGCGGGCCAGTGGAGCAGGCTCAGCCGGTCACCGAACACGTAGGGTCGGATGCCCTCGAGCTCACCCAGTCCGCTGCCGGACCTCGAACTGCCCGCCGGGTCCTCGCCGGCCCTGGCCGCCACCACACCGGTGGTGGGCTGGCCGGGATCGAGGGGCGCCGGGTGGACGACGGCCGTGGCCGTCGGAGTCAGTGGACCTGGCGATCCGAACAGTCCCAGTGGATCATGGGCCCAACACCTCAGGGGTGGGAGCACGAGCACACCTCGCCGACCGGTGGGCACCGGAAAACGGCACGAAGCGGTCGTCCCCGGTTCCGGGCAGGGCAACCGCGCAACTCCGGCCGTCGCCGGCGCCAGCCGCGGCCGGCGATCGGCCGAACGGTCATCTCCCCGAGGCGACCACCGCCCCTCCGGGGCCAGGAGCCCGAGGCTGGGGACGGACGGGCCCCGGGCCGTCCGGTTGGTCACGTACAGCACGAGCTGCATCGTGGAGCCGACCTCGGCCGCCGCCGGCTCGACATGAGCATGGAGGTCGATGGCCACCAGGGCCTGCCGGGCCCGCCGGTGCGCGAGCCAGGGGGCCACGACGGTCGGTACGCCGATGACGGCGGCCAGGGGTGCGAGCTCCGGCGTGCCGGTGACGACGGCCAAGGTGACGACCACCACCAGTGCGACGATGACGGCGACGCCACGGAGTGTGGGGCGCGGCACCGGCTTCACCGTCCGATCAGCCGTCCCGCAACGGAACGGTGACCGATGCCGTGACCTCGGCGACCAGTGCGTCGGCCTCGTGGCCGTCGATCTCGACCCCCGGATGCAGGAGCAGGCGGTGGGCGAGACAGGGGCCTGCGGCCTCCTGCACGTCGTCAGGCGTGAGGAAGTCGCGCCCGGCGGCGACGGCCAACGCCGAGGAGACCCGGACGAGGGCCAGTGCCGCACGCGGCGACGCACCGACCGCGATCTGAGGATGGTTCCTCGTGGCGTCCACGACGTCGAGGACGTACGAACGGGCTGCCGGGGACACCTTGACCGAGGTCACCGCCTGGGTCAGCGATCTGAATTCCTCGGGCGTGACCGACGGCCGGAGGCCCCGCACCGTCTCGGCCGGGTCCGGTCCGGCCAGCATGGCGTCCATCTGCGGCCGTGTCGGGAATCCGAGCGACAGGCAGACGAGGAAGCGATCGCGCTGCCCGTGGGGAAGGGGCGACGTGCCGGCGGCATCGTACGGGTTCTGTGTGGCCAGGACGAAGAAGGGGCTGGGGAGCTCGTAGGTCGTGCCGTCGACGCTCACCTGGTGCTCCTCCATGGCCTCGAGCAGGGCGGACTGAGCCCTCGGGGAGGCCCGATTGAGCTCGTCGGCCATCAAGATGTTGGTGAAGACCGGACCGGGCCGGAACACGGGCTCCGTCCCGTCGGGACCGAGGACGGTGGCGCCGACGACGTCGGCGGGCAGGAGGTCGGCCGTGCACTGGAGCCGGTGGAAGGCGAGCCCGACCGCCCCGGACAGGGCCTTCGCCAGTGTGGTCTTGCCGAGGCCGGGGTGGTCCTCGACCAGGAGGTGCCCGCCTCCGGCCAGGCAGGCCACGGCCAGCCTGGTCGTGGCCGGTGCGGTCGACACCACCGCAGAGACCGAGGCCTCGATGGCGGCGAACGTCTGGCCGGCGGGGACGGGAGCAGTCTGGGCGGAAAGCTGTGGCTCCGGTGGGGGCACGGTCATCTCCTCTCGTCGCGTGGACACCTCTGACCTCCTCCGGCACCCCACCCGGCGAGCGGTCCATCATCCACCAGGCCGTCCGCCTCCCGCCAGCCTACGATCGCGCGTACGCCAGGCCCTGCCCGGGCCACCTCGAGCGACGTTGTTCCCTCCCGCCCGGCCACCTGGGAGACTGGGGTCGTGGCCCGTTCCAGGTTCCGTTCCGTTCGATACGACCTGTCGGCCGCGGTGGAGGTGGCCCGTCTGGTGGACTCCGCCGGCGGGGCCGTGGCGGGCGACATCCTGGCCCCGGCACTGGGATACAGCGGCACCAACAACGGCGCGTATCTCACGAGGGTGGCCAACGCCCGGCTCTTCGGGCTGGTGGCCGGGCGGGGATCCCGCTTCGAGGTGACCGAACGCGGACGCACGATCCTGTCCGGAGACGGACCCGGCGCCATCACCGCCCGCCGGGAGGCCTTCTTCTCCGTCCCCCTGTTCCGAGCCGTGGCCGACGCGGCCGCGGAGCGGGCCGGACTGCTCCCCGACGACCTCGCCCGCTGGCTCGTGGATGACTTCGGCGAGGTCGCCGGCAAGGCCCAGACGGTCGCCGACCGGCTGATCGCCTCTGCCGGAGAGGCAAGTCTTCTGCACCGGACGACCGATGGCAAATTCCAGCTCACGACACACTTTACCAATTTTACTCCTGTGGACAAACCCTCTTCCATTCAGCGGATCCGTCAGGTAGGGTTCCAGAAGCGGGCGAAATCGCGACAGGGAGAAGGTGTGGCCGTGGCTGAGAACGGACTCTGGCTCGAAGAGGACTCCGGGGGAGCCCCCAAGACCGTTCCGGTCTGGCGCCGGGTGGGCGTCGTGGCCGCCGCCGCCGTCGTTCTGGTGGTGGTGGCCGTCCCGGTGGCTCTGGTGGCTGCCGGATCACCCACGAAGCCGGCGGCCGCCCACCGGCCTGCGCCGGTCCCCCGTCTCGGGAACGGGCCGGCCGAGCACCAGGTCCTCTCCGCCTTGAGCGCCACCACCGACAGCGGCAGCTTCGACTTCTCCTATGCCATCACCTCGGCACCGCCGCACTCGACGCCCCCGGCCGCCAAGACGAAGATCTGCACCCAGATCAGGATGCTCATGCCCATCGGGAAGCAGGTCATGCCCATCGGGAAGCAGAACGGGCCCGCCGAAGTCGGTGGTGGCTCGTACTCGACAGGAGCCGCCGGCTCGGTCTCGGTGGGGACGGAGGCACCCGTGGACATCGCCGGGACCGGCACCACACCCGGCACTGCGCCCAAGGGGTACCGGTTCAAGACGGAGCGGGTCTGCAACGTCCCGCCGGCACCGGCCAACCCGTTGGTCACGGGGAACGGTGTCATCAACACGAATCCCCTGGCCATGGTGGCCTCGGCCGACATCGGGGACGGTCTCAACGTAACCGTGCGGGTGGACGGTACCGATGTCTACGAATTGAGTAGCGGTGACACTGGCCTTGCGCCCCTGCCTGCTGACGTGTCTGCGGCCGGAACGAGCCTCCCGCAGTTCGCCGGCATCACCGAGGGCACCCTCGGTACCCGCGAGGGCGCGGTGGCCATGATGGGCATGGCCAGCCCAACCGGCTACCTCGACCTGATCCAGCCGGCCATCGACGCCGCGGCCAGGACGGGAACCGGAAACGTCGACGGCGTACCCGTCACGAACTACCTGGTCGCCAACGACCTCGACCAGCTGGCTTCGGCGGCCGGGACGACCGGGGCCGAAGCCCAGACCATCAACTCCGCTCTCACGCTGTTGAAGGCACAGGGGTTCACCACCGACCGCGTGGTGGTATCGATAGACGGCTCCGGGTACATCCGCCAGGTAAAGGCGACGGACACCTTCGGCGACGGCGGCAAGGTGACGCTGGAGGCGACGTTCTCCAACTTCGGATGTGCCGGCACCGTGCTCATGCCGGGCCAGACCGGCTCGGGGGTACCACCCGCCGGCTGCACGTCACCGGACGGAACGAGCCCCGCCGCGGCCACCGGGAACTCCCGGGCCGCCGCGAACACGGTGACGCCCACGACGGTCAGGGCGGGGCCGGCGACGTCCATCACCATGACGCCGATCCGGTCGACGACGAGCACCGTGTCGCCACCCACGACGGTACAGGGCACGTCGGGGAGCTCTACCCCCTGACGCTCCGGCCGCCGCGGTCCTCCGCGTCGGCTTTTCCTGAGGCGGGCCGTCCTCGGCCCTCGACAAGACTCGTTGACGAGCACCTGGAGGTCAATCGTGAGGGACGGACGGGTGTCGAAGGTTCCTGCCAGGCCGGGCCACCTCCGCACGGGCTTGGTCCTGGTGACGGCGCTCATCCTGCTCGGAACACTCGCTCCCCTCGACGCGGTGCCGGCGGCTGCCGGCCTGCCCGGCACCTACACCAACCCGCTCTCCCGGTTGGACACCCCCGATTCCGATGTCGTGCGGTTGGGTGACCGGTACTACGCGTTCTCGACCGGCGACGGCTACGACAACATTCCGGTCATGTCCACCTCGGACCTTTCATCGTGGCCACGGACGCTGATGCTCAGCCGGTCGGTCTCCGACGCCCTTCCGTGCCGAGTCGGGAGCGTGTCGGCCGGTACGTGCCAGCTGAGCAACTGGGGAACCCGGGCGCCCGACAACGGAGCGCCGTGGGCGCCGTCGATGATCGAGGTCGGGGGCGACTACTACCTCTTCTACGCGGCCTGGGACCCGTCAGTCGACCACTACTGCATCGGCGTGGCCGAGAGCATCGATCCGTCGGGCCCGTACGTGGACCGTTCCGCCCAACCGGTCGTCTGCCAGCCCTCATCGGGGGGCTCGATCGATCCCGACGCCTACCAGGACCAGGCGGGCAACTACTACCTGGCCTGGAAGAACAACGACGGTTACGGTTCGAGCGCGCCCGCCACCTTGTGGTCCTCCCCCGTCGAGTTCAACGGCGTGGGTGCCGAGCTGATCGGATCGACCAGCGCGCTCATCACCCAGGACCAACCGTGGGAGACCACGATCGAGCAGCCCGAGATGGTCCGGCTGGGTGGTCGGTGGTTGCTGTTCTTCTCGGGCGGCCTGTGGGAGACCAGCGCGTACGCCATCACCTACGCCTACTGCCAGGGACCCCTCGGGCCCTGTGCCGATCCGAACGTGGGACCGGTCTTCGGATCGGCGGGACAGGTCGCCGGCCCCGGTGCGCCTTCGATCTTCACCGACAGCGGCGGAACGCTGTGGATGGCCTACGACTCCTGGACGGCCGGGAACGTCGGCTACCCCGGTGGTGCCCGCAGCCTGCGAATGGACCCCCTGTGCCTGGTCGGCAGCAGGCCCGTCCTGCTCGGACCCTCGTGGACACCGCAATCGCTGAGTCCAAGGTGTCCGACCGTGCTGCCGGACGGCTACCAGCTGGTGGCCTCCGACGGCGGCATCTTCTCGTTCCATACGCCGTTCCGGGGATCGGTCGGTGGCCGGCCACTCAACGCCCCGGTGGTGGGGTTGGCCGCCGACCCGGCCGCCGGCGGGTACTGGGAGGTGGGCTCCGACGGCGGCATCTTCGCCTTCGGCGCGCCGTTCTACGGTTCGATGGGCGGCCAGCGGCTCAACAAGCCCATCGTGGGCATCGCCCCGACGGCCGACGGCGGCGGGTACTGGGAGGTGGCCTCCGACGGCGGCATCTTCTCCTTCGGCGACGCCGGGTTCTACGGGTCCATGGGGGGCCAGCCGCTCAACGCGCCCATCATCGCGGCCACCGCCGATCCTCTGGGCGGCGGGTACTGGGAAGTGGCCTCCGACGGCGGCATCTTCTCCTTCGGCGACGCCACCTTCTACGGGTCCATGGGCGGCCAGCGGCTCAACAAGCCCATCGTGGGCATCGCCCCGACGGCCGACGGCGGCGGGTACTGGGAGGTGGCCTCCGACGGCGGCATCTTCGCCTTCGGCGACGCCCGGTTCTACGGGTCCATGGGCGGCCAGCGGCTCAACAAGCCCATCGTGGGCATCGCCCCGACGGCCGACGGCGGCGGGTACTGGGAGGTGGCCTCCGACGGCGGCATCTTCGCCTTCGGTGACGCCCGGTTCTACGGCTCCATGGGCGGCCACCGGCTCAACCGGCCCATCGTGGGCATGGCCCGGGTCGGGAACTGAGTGAGCCGCCGCTACTCGGTGGTCGAACGGCCGAGGATCGGGTACCACGCCCCGCGCCAGCGCCACCCTTCCGATGAAGGCGCCGACTCCACAGTCCCTTCGTAGACACCGATCTTGCGTTGCGACGACGCATAGACGGAGCACCGGAACGTGTCACCCGGTCTCCACGAGATCACCGGAGCGCAGATCACCTCGGTGACACCGGCGACACCGAACTGGTGGGCACCCGTTCCGACCACGACGTGTTCGACCTGGGCCTCGAGCTCCCCGAGGGGTGGACCCGTCGAGACCGGCCCGACGCCTCCCGAGCTCCCGCCGAGCCACGCGCCGACGGTCGTGGCCCCCACCACGGCCACGGCCAGGAGGACGACCGCGATCCTCCGGGCCGGATGGTTCCTCTTCGGGACGTCGGCGTCGAAGTCCTCGTCCGGTGGGTGCCAGTACCCATCCGAGCCCACCCACCAACCCGGGCCGTAGAGATCGTCGGTCATGCCGTCCATGGCCAGGGAGCCCTCTCGGTTCGATGACAGCGTCGTCTCACGGTACCGGGGGCCGAAGCGCGGCTACCCTCCCACCGCCCGGTGATCGCCCTCGTCGCGCACGTCCCCCCCGGACCACGTGGCCGGAGGATCACTGGCCGGAAACGACTCCCTCCCCGCCTCGTCGATCAGCTCGTCGGCCCACTCCTGTGCGCTACGACGATCCCGCTCGTCCGGTGCTCGATCCTCAACCATGGCTTCGGCTCCTCCCCGGTCGGATCCTGACCCGATCCTATTCGGACCGGTCCGGGGACACGCTCGTCCCGGCGACCGGCTGGCTATCATTCTCAGCCTGGCAACGGGGACGTGGACATGGTCACAGACGGCGACGTCGTCATACGGGGCGGGACACTGGTCGACGGGAGCGGTGCACCGGGGCGGCCGGCGGATGTGGCCGTCCGTGACGGGAGGATCGCGGCCATCGGCCCAGGCCTGTCAGGAACGACCGAGCTCGACGCCACGGCCCAGGTGGTCGCCCCCGGCTTCATCGACATCCACACCCACTACGACGCCCAGGTGTTCTGGGACCCGGATCTCAGCCCGTCCTCGTTCCACGGGGTGACCACGGTGGTGGCCGGGAACTGCGGGTTCTCGATCGCGCCGACCCGAGCCGCGGGGGTCGAGATGCTCGTCCGCACGCTCCAGCACGTCGAGGACATGAGCTTCGACACCCTGATGGCAGGGGTGCCGTGGGACGAGTTCGAATCGTTCCCCGAGTACCTCGACGCGGTCGAGCGCGGCGGCGTGGCCCTCAACTACGCCTGCTATGTGGGGCACACGGCGGTCCGGCTCTTCACCATGGGCCCCGAGGCCTACGAGCGGGCCGCGACCCAGGACGAGATCGACGCCATGGGTGCCATCATCGA
Source organism: uncultured Acidimicrobiaceae bacterium (assembly GCA_963745955.1). Lineage (GTDB taxonomy): Bacteria > Actinomycetota > Acidimicrobiia > Acidimicrobiales > RAAP-2 > Bog-756. The sequence goes on from CAVUZI010000006.1 coordinate 348,227, forward strand.
CGAGGCGCTCGACGCCGGGGCCATCGGCTTCGCCTCCAGTTGGTCCCCCACCCACAACGGCGATCACGGACGGCCGGTGCCTTCACGGGTGGCGGACCTCGACGAGCTCACCGCCCTGCTCCAGCCGTTGCGGAACCGCAGCCGGGGCGTGGCCGCGCTGCTGCCCGGCGGCGTGCTCTCCAACGACCAGATGTTCGAGCTGCAACGACAGATCGGGCGTCCGTTCACCTGGACCGCGCTGCTCACCTTCGCCGGTTCCGACTACCACGAGAAGGTCATGGCCGAACATGTCGCGGCCAGGGCCTCCGGCGCGGATGTGTGGCCGCAGGTGTCGTGCCGGCCACTGGTGTTCCAGATGAACCTGGCCGAGCCCTTCTCCCTCAACACCTTCCCCAACTTCGCCGCCCTCATGGACACCCCGATCGAGGAACGAAAGGCGGCGTATCGGGACCCGGCATGGCGCAAGGCGACCCAGACGCAGCTCGACGCCCGCGGTTTCAGCCTGTTCAACAGCGCTTCGGTGTCGGTGGCCGAGTCGACCACACGACCCGACCTGGTCGGCCGTTCGGTCGTCGAGTTGGCCGAGGAGCAGGGCCTGACCCCCCTCGACGTCCTCCTCGATCTCTCGCTCGCCGATGACCTCACCTCCCGGTTCTGGTCGGTGCTGGCCAACAACAATCCGGAGGGCATCGCTTGGCTCCTTCCGAGGGACGACGTCCTGTTGGGACTGGCCGACTCGGGCGCCCATGTCAGCCAGCTCTGCGATGCCTGTTTCGCAACCGACCTGTTGGGTCACTGGGTTCGTGACCGCGAGGTGATGAGCCTCGAGCACGCCGTCCACAAGCTGACCGCCGAGCCGGCCGGTGTCTACGGCCTCCAGGACCGCGGCTCGGTCGAGGTCGGAATGGCTGCCGACCTGGTCGTCTTCGACCCGGACACCGTCGGTCCGGGGCCGATCCGGCGCGTACGGGACTTCCCCGCCGGTGGAGAGCGGTTGACCGCGGATGCGCCGGTCGGCATGACCCACACCCTGGTCAACGGGGTGCCCATCCGGGTCGACGGCCGGTCCGTGCCCGAGGCGCTGGTGCGGAGGCCGGGCCGGGTACTGCGATCCTGACGACCGGAGCGAACGCACCCGGTGGTTCGGAGCCGCTGGTCGCTCAAGTCGACCGTCACGCCTGCCGATCGATGAGGAATGGTTGAAACAGCGACGGCGGTGGGCCCGGAGTCCATGGACGGAGGGGCCGAACCGCTCATCGACCGGCACGACCCGCTGCTCGCCCGGGTGCCCTTCCCGTCGGCGCTGAGGCTGTGCGGTCTCTTCCTCGGGATGTGGATCGTCGGGAACTGGTTCGCCGACCTGCAGGATTCGCTCCGGGGCCTCCACACCGCCTGCGAGGTCGTGGCCGGGTGCGGATGTTTCTTGTTCGTGGCCTCCAGCTACATCGCCGTCCGTAGCTGGCAGTTGCGACATCCGAGATAGCCGACGACCGGGCGCCACCCTCCCAGCACAGCGGGCTCTGCGTGGCTCTATCCCAACGATGGCTCCTATCTGAATAGGAGATTCCTAGTCAGATATCGATGCCTTTTACAGATGGAGCCCGTATACTGGGCGCAACCGACGTTCGGGCCCGATTCGAAGGAGCGCTCACCATGGACGCAGCCCCGGCCATCCGCCTCTCCGATCTCGAGTTGTTCGCTGACTGCACCAAGGCGGAACTACGGCAGATCGAGTCCTTGACCACCTACCTCCAGGTGGAGCAGGACCGCGTACTGATCAGGGAAGGGAGCGCGGCCAAGGAATTCATCATCATCGGCAGCGGCCGGGCCCGGATCTCGCGGGAGACGGGTGGACATCCGACCAGAGTCGCCGACGTGGGCAGCGGTGAGTTCATCGGCGAGATGGAACTGCTGGCCAAGACGCCACGGGCAGCCACGGCCACCGCAGCCACCGATCTGACCCTCCTGGTCAGTTCGGCCAGCGAATTCAAATCGATGCTGCATGTCGCCCCGTCGGTGGCCGAGAAGGTCCGGCGGACATCCATCGCTCGAGCTGCGAGCCTGCGTCCGGCGGCCTGACACGACCGCCCGGGTGCGATCCCACCCTCGCTGGTCGGCGAACCACATCGCACCCCCGGTCTACCCGGCCCGACCCCCGAGGGTGTGGTGGGCGCGGCGAGGCGGTGAGCCGTTGGACCGGCGGGCCTCCACCGGCAACCGCCGGATCGCCTGTTCGACGAGGGCGCCCGGTGGGCAGTGCGCCGAAGCCGCCGCCCGCTCGACGAGAGAACCGAGGTAGGCGGCCAGATTGAGCGTGTCGAGCCGTGGCGAGCGACCGCTGAAGGGAATCGGCTCGCTCAGAGGATCGAGCTTCCCGACCCCGAGCAGGATCCGCCTCGCGGTCAGAAGAGCCCTCCGAGCTTCGTCGAAGTCCACGTCGTCGAACCGCATCCACGCAGAAAGAGCCAGCTCAAGGGCCAAGTCCGTCTCCACGACCGGCCCGAGGACGACGAGCCCTCGCAGAACGGCCGCGGCAAATCCTTCGCCCATGGATCCTTCGGGCGTGGATCCGGCTGCGGATCCGGCTGCGGATCCGGCTGTGGAGGTCGAGGTCACCATCCCAGTGTGACGAAGGGGTGTGACAATGTGGTGGACCTGGTCTGACGTGGGCGAAGCGACGTCTGGCGCCCGAGACCGGCGTCGGGCAGTATCTGGCGGTGGGAGCGGAATCCAGTCACCGCCACGCCGGGCCCGGTGGCGATCCCTTGCCCCGTGACGCTGTCGGGCTACTGGAGGGGATCTGCACGACCCGGGCCATACGCCGCTACCGCGATGAGCCGGTGCCCGCCTCGGTGTTGCGGGACGTGCTCTTCGCGGCCACTCGAGCTCCGAGCGGTTCGAACCGTCAGCCGTTCCGGTTCCTCGTGCTCACCGACGGGCCCAAGGCGGCCGCGGCCAAGCACCTCGTCGGCGTGGCGGCGCGGCGGGCATGGGACGTCAAGCGGACCACCGACGGCTACGACCGGGGTTCGGGATCCGACGACACGTCGCCGAAGGCCGCCATGGCCCGGACCATGGAGGCCTACGTCGAGCACCTCGACGCCGTGCCGGCCCTCATCCTTCCCTGCCTGGTCCGTCATCGTGCCGCCAACCCCGTCGAGGGCGCGTCCATCTATCCGGCCTGTCAGAACCTGTTGCTGGCGGCCCGGGCGCTCGGCTACGGCGGGGTGATGACCAGCTGGAACCAGTTGGTCGACGCCGAGCTCCGATCGCTGCTGTCCATCCCCGACGAGGTCCTCGTGGCCGCCGCCATCACCATCGGTCGCCCACAGGGACACCAGGGTCCCGTGCGCCGCCGGCCGCTGGGCGAGCTCGTCTACTTCGACGAGTGGGGTGGGGCGGCCCCGTTCGCCGTCGACCCTCCGGGAACCCGCTTCACGAGCGCCGGGCCGCCGCGACCCCGGGCTTGACCCACACGCACGGTGCAGCGTCTACCCCGGAGCTCCGCCCTCGAGTTCAGAGCAGCGAGGGGACGACCGCCTCGACCACACTCGGGCCCGGCGTGGCCAGGGCCCGGGCCAGCTGCTCGGTGAAGTCCTCGGCCGTCTCGGCTCTCGAGGCCGCCAGGCCCAGGCCACCGGCCAGCTTCACGAAGTCGATCGACGGGCGTCCGAGGTCGAGCATGTCCCGCGCCCTCGGACCGGGCGAGCCGACGCCGACCCGATCGAGCTCCATGTTGAGCACGGCGTAGGAGTGGTTGTTGAGGAGGATGGTGGTCACATCGAGTCCCTGGCGGGCCATCGTCCACCATGCCTGGACCGTATAGAGGGCACTGCCATCGGCTTCGAGGGCGATCACCCGTCGGTCGGGCTCGGCCACCGCTGCGCCCAGCGCCACCGGCAGCCCCTGACCGATGGCGCCTCCGGTCAGGCAGAGCCAGTCGTGCGGTGGGGCCCCGGCGGTGGCGCCGGGGGCGAAGAGCCCCGAGGTGTTGCCCTCATCGGAGACGATGGCGCCCTCGGGCAGAAGAGCACCCAGGGCCTGGCAGACCCCCTGGGCGGTGAGGGGGCCGGTGGGGCTGCCCGGACGATCCGCCTGCTGGTGGAGGGCCGACCCTCGCCCGGCCGAGACGAGGGTGGCCAGGCCGCTCACCGCCGCGGCCACGTCATCGGCTTCGCCGGCCACCGGGTGGACGACGCACCCCTCGGGCACCAGGTCGCTCGGCCTCCCGGGATAGGCGAAGAACGACACCGGCGACCTGGCGTCCACCAGTACCAGGTGCCGGACGCCCTCGAGCTGCATGGCCGTGAACTCGGCCAGGTAGGCCAGACGGTCCACCATCGGCCTGCCGGCGCCGCGCTCGAGGCGGGCGGGAAACGTCTCGCAGAGCAACTTGCACCCGGTGGCGGCGGCGATGTCGGCCACCATCTCGAACGTCGCCCCCGAACAGGCCCGGCCGCCGACGAGGAGGGCGCAGGGCTGGTCGGAGCGCAGGGCTGCAGCTGCCGCGGCGATGACGGCGTCATCCGGCGCCGCCCCGGAAGGTGACGGCGCCGAGGGGCCGTCCTCCACCACACCGCCCTCGGACCACGACACGTCGGCTGGGAGGATCAGCGTGGCCACCGAGCCGGGGGGGCCGGCTGCGGCGGCCAGTGCGGAGGCCGCGTCAGCGCCCAACCCGGCCGTCGATCCGGAGGTGCGGACGAAGGTCGACACATTTCGGGCCACCGTCTCGATGTCCGACTGCAGTTGGGCGTCGTAGACCCGGTGGGTGACGGCGTGGTCACCGACGATATTGATCACCGGGCTGTGGGCCCGCCGGGCATTGTGGAGGTTGGCCAGACCGTTGCCCAGTCCGGGGCCGAGGTGGAGCAGGGTGGCGGCCGGGCGGCCGGCCATGCGGGCGTACCCGTCGGCTGCGCCGGTAGCCACCCCCTCGAACAGGGCCAGCACACCGTGCATGGCCGGGACCTCGTCGAGCGCGGCGACGAAGTGCATCTCCGACGTACCGGGATTCATGAAGCAGGTGTCGACCCGGTGGGCGACGAGCGTGCGGATGAGGGCCTGGGCTCCGTTCATCCGGCGGGCGACGGCTCGGGGGCCAGGTCGAAGATGGTGCCCGGGTTGAGGATGCCGTGCGGATCGAAGGCCATCTTGATGCGACGCATGAGATCCAAGGTGGCCGGGTCCTCGAGCTCGGCCAGATAGCTTCGCTTCTCCGTCCCGATTCCGTGCTCGCCGGAGATGGCCCCGCCGAGCGAGAGCCCCGAACCGATGATGTCGCGCAGGAGTTGACGTCGCACCGCCGGGTCGGCCTGCCAGATGGACAGGTGGACATTCCCGTCCCCGGCATGGCCGCATCCGACCACCAGGGAGGAGGTGGCCGAGGCCAGACGGCCGACACCTTCGAGGAATGTGGGTATCGAGGCCCTCGGCACCACCACATCCACGATGTCGTCCGCCCCATTGGCCTTCGACACCCAAAAGGCCTGTTCACGGGCCCTGATGAGCTGTTCCCCGGCGTGGCCGGGCAGGACGTAGACGTCGAGGGCACCGAGCTCGGCGACCAACTCGGCCAGGGCCTCGGTGTCCTCTTCGAGCCGAGAGGCATGATGGTTCTCGAGGACGATCACCAGGTAGGCCAGGGCCTGTTCCTTCACGTCGTCGGGGATCCCGAGGTCGATGCCGGCGTTGGCGGTGATGCCGGCCATCGAGACCAGATCGATGTACTCGACCAGCAGCGGGTCCAGGCCGCTGGCCACGATCGGGGACACGGCACGGGCGATGTGCTCGATGTCGGCGAACGGCGCCAGCAGCGTGACGTGGTGGTCGGGACGCGGGTGCAACCGGAGGGTGGCCCTCGTGACCAGCGCCAGCGTGCCCTCCGATCCGATCACCAGCTGGGTCAGGTCGTAGCCGCTGGTCGACTTCACGAACTTGCCACCGGCGGTGATCACCTCACCGGTACCGAGCACCGCCTCGATCCCGAGGACGTGGTGGCGGGTGACGCCGTACTTGACGGCCCGCATGCCGCCGGCATTGGTCGACACGTTGCCGCCCAGCGAGGCGGACTGCTCGCCGGGGAACACGGGGTAGATGAGACCGTGTTCAATCAGGGCGGCGTCCAGCTCGGCCAGTGTCACCCCGGGCTCCACCACGGCCACATGATTTGCGATGTCGATCTCCAGGATCCGGCCCATCCGCTCGAACGACACGACCACACCACCGGCGACGGGAGTGCACGCGCCGGACAGTCCGGTGCCCGACCCGCGCCCGGTGACGGGGATCCCGTGGGCCCCGGCCCATTCCACGATGGCCACGACCTCTGCCGTGGAAGCGGGTCGCACCACCGCTCGTGGCCGCACCGGAGCGGCCGTGAGGGCCTCGTCGTGGGTGTCGTCCTCATTGATGTCGCACCCGGAGTCGATGTTGGCGGCGCCGACGATTCCGGCCAGTTCGTCGATCACCGTCATGGCCTTCGCCCCCGATCGGCGGCCACGAAGCCTTGCGCCCGGCTTTGGCCCGTCATCGCACTCCCCCTTCCGATGGTCCGTCCGTACGCTACCCCGTGGCCCCGGACTCGCTTCGGGATGGCCCCGTGCCGCCTCCGCCCGGTCGAGCCGGCCCTGATCCGGCAACGCGTCAATCGGCCCGAGGCGCCACCCGCGGGTCGACGGCCATCGGGCTGGCGTCGAGAGCGCAGTGGAAGCACGACACCGGGACGGGATGCCCGGCACCGGCTTTGACGTCAGGGGATACTCGAGGCCGGTTCCGGATGCCGGCGGCGGCCAGGAGGCCGGCGGCGGCACACAGACCGCCGGAAATGAGCGCCGCGCTCCGGAACCCGCTCGACAGTTCGGCCGGATGCAGGTAGCTGGTCCCGGAGATCCCCGCCAGCGCGGGAAGCACGGCGACGGCGATGAGGCTCCCGACTCTGGCCACGTCGTTGTTCACGGCCGAGGCCACCCCGGAGTGTTCGGTCGGATACGGCTCCGAGAGCCGTCGCCGTCAAGGGCGCGACCGTGACGGCAAGCCCCAATCCGAAGACCAGCACCGCCGGCAACACCCCCCACAGGTACGAGGAATCGGTGGGGATCCGTCCGAGCAGGGCGAGGCCGGCGCCGACGACGACCGGCCCCACACTCATCTGCAGCCGGGGGCCGATCCTGGTGGCCAAGCGACCCGAGCGCGCCGACAACAGCAACATGACCACGGTCAGAGGCAGCAGGGCCGCGCCCGATTCGAGGGGTGAATAGTGGTCCACGACCTGCAACTGCAACGGCAGGAGGAAGAGCGCTCCGCCCAGAGCGGCGTAGACGATGAAGGTGACCGCGTTCGTGATGGTGAACTGACGGACCCGAAAGACGGCGAGCGGGAGCATCGGCCCCGCCGAGTGGCTCTCGACCAGGAAGAAGGCGAAGCCGGACACGAGGCCGAGGCACAGCATGGCCAGCACCGGCAGGGCGGCCCAGCCCAGGGACGGGCCCTCGATGAGTGCGAAGGTGACACCACCGAGCGCCAGTGTGGCCAGAAGGGCCCCGGCGATGTCGACGTGGCCGGTGGCACCGGGGTCGCGCGACTCGGGGACGTGCCGGGCGGAAATCAGGAGCACGAACGCACCGATGGGCACGTTGACCAGGAAGATCAGCCGCCACGATGCCGCAGCGATCAGGTAACCGCCGACCAGGGGGCCGGCCGCGGTGGCCACGCCGCCGAGCCCCGACCACGATCCGATGGCCTGGCCGCGGTCGTCGGGATCGAAGGACGCCTGGAGGATGGCCAGGCTTCCGGGGGTCAAGAGCGCAGCCCCGACACCCTGGAGCACCCGGGTACCGATCAGGACGGTGGTCCCGGGCGCAAGGGCGCAGGCGGCCGAGGAGAGCACGAACCAGAGGACACCCACGCTGAACACCCGCCGTCGCCCGAAATTGTCTCCGAGCGATCCCCCGAGAAGGAGGAGGGACGCCAGGGTGAGTGCGTAGCCGGTCACCACCCACTGCAGCGTTCCGAGTGACGCATGGAATTCGCGTCCGATGGTCGGAAGGGCGATACCGACGACGGTGGCGTCGATGGACGCCATGGCCGAACCGAGCACCGTGGCTGTGAGGACCCATCGGCCCCGCTGCGTTCCGACGTGCAGGAGCCCGGCAGACCGATCGCTCATCGCGGTCCGCCACCGGGGGGCATCCGTGGTCCATGCGGGCAGGGGCGGCTCAAAGGAAGGCTGCGGGTGACCCTGGGCCCGCCCGCGGCTGCGCTCAGGGAACCCGGCGGGGCAAGAGCGCCCCGATGAACCAGAAGAGCGGGACGAACAGGCCGATGATGAACATCACCCAGTGGCCCTTCCGGAGCGAGATGATCCCGAGCGTGATCAGCAAGACGATGTAGATGGCACTGAGGATGAACACCATGACGCTTTCCTCTCCGTCGGATGTGAGCGGCAACACTCGGGCGGCACCACGCTAATCCCGTGTCACTGGTGCTGCTCTGATGCTTCACGGGCGGTGGCCGCCCCCCGGCCGGCGCCCGTGACCTGGGCCGAAGCCCTAAAGCTGCTCCCTCGTCCGGTCGATAGGTCACAGGTGCCTGAACACGAGCGAACCCTGGCCAGGCTGCTCGAGGACCTGCCGGATGCGGCGATCGCGGTCGACGGACAAGGCCGGGTCATGTGGGGTAACCGGGCCGCCGAAGGCCTGTTCGGGCGGACGCGGGTCGAGTCCATCGGCATGTCCGGACTCGACCTCATCCATCCCGAGGACCTCGAGTTCGTTCTCCGTTCCCTGGTCAGCGTGCGCGGCAAGGACGTCGGCTCGCCGATCGAGGTACGAGTGGCCACCTCCTCGGGCTGGCGGCTGGTGGAGCTGGTCGGTACGCCGGTCCCGTGGTTCGAGGACGGTGCCGTGCTCTTGTGCCTTCGGGACCTGACCGAGCGTCGGCGCTTCGAGCTGGCCCACCACCACGACGCCCGTCTGCGGTCGCTCGTGCACAACTCCTCGTCCATCACCATGTTGGTATCACCCGAAGGCACCGTCGTCTCGGTCTCGGGTGCGCTCAGTCGCCTGTTGGGGCACGATCCGGAACTGGTCGAGGGTCGACCGCTGGCCCGACTGGTCAGCGAACCCGACCGCCCCACCCTCGAGGCGGCGTTCGAATGTGCCGCGTCAGGGGCCACGGCGGCCAATCCGGTGACCGTCCGGTTGGCCCTGAAGCACCACGGCAACGACGGCACTTCCCCGTACGAGCTCGCGCTGGTCAATCTCGTCGACGATCCGACCGTCGGCGGTTACGTCGTCTCCGGCCACGACATCACCGCCCAGATGCTCACCGAGTTCGAGGTTCGCAAGGCGCTCTCCCTCCTGACGGCCACCCTGGACTCGACGGCTGACGGCATCGTCGTGGTCGACGGCACCGGACGGATCGTCAATTGCAATCGTCGCTTCGCCGAGATGCTGCGACTGCCCAATCCGATCCCGTCCGGTCCGAGTCCCGGAGCGGTCACTGCGTTCTTCCGCGACAAGCTGCTGATGCCGGAGTTGTTCCTGGCCAAGCTCGAGGAGCTCTCGGCCAACCGGGAGGCAGAGAGCTGTGATGTCCTCGAGTTCGTCGATGGTCGGGTCTACGAATGTGTCTCCATGCCTCAACGGGTGGACGGGGCGGTCGTCGGGCGGGTGTGGAGCCTGCGGGACACGACGGACCGGAAGCAGCTCGAAGAGCGCCTCTCACACCAGGCCTTTCACGATTCCCTCACCGGCCTGGGCAATCGCGCCCTCTTCCAGGACCGCCTCCAGCATGCCATGGCCCGGACGGAGAGAACCCACCTCCAGCTCGCCGTCCTGTTTCTGGATGTGGACAACTTCAAGGTGGTCAACGACACGCTCGGGCATTCGGCCGGGGACGCCCTCTTGCAGGCCACGGCCGAGGTTCTCGTCGGCTGCCTACGCGAATCGGATACGGCGGCCCGACTCGGCGGCGACGAGTTCGGGGTCGTGCTGGAGGAGGTCGGCGACAGATATGAGGTCGTCAAACTGGTCGAGCGCATCCTGATCGCGGCCCGCCGACCATTTGCGGTCGGGGGTCAGGTGGTCACCACCACCGTGAGCATCGGGATCACGTTCCATCGGCCGGGCGTCTCGAGCGACCAACTCCTGCGCAATGCCGACAGGGCCATGTATGCGGCCAAGGAACGCGGCCGGAACCGGTTCGCCGAGTTCGAGGACGGGATGAGCACGGTATCGGTGGCGACGATCTGACACCGGTTCGAGGGTCCGACCGGTTCGGCCCGGTTTGCGACTCGCAGTTGCGACCCGCAGTTGCAACCGATACTCTCGGAGGAGGCGGGAACCAACAGCACCCCGACCACAGGGACCTAGGGGTCCCTGTGGTCGGAGTGGCTGACCGGTCCGAAGGCAGGATCCCCGCTACCTGGTCCCCGCCGCGGCCAGCTCCCGATAGTGCCGCCGCCAGATGATCCGGTAGACCCGGCTCCATCGAGGAATCGACCGGAGACCGGGTATGAAGGGCAGGAGGACCAGCACCAGGGTCAGGATCATCATGATCGCCCAGACCTGCAGATCCCCATTGGACGATGAGTTCATGGGAGGCACCTGGTACCAGAGGGTGTACAGCCACAGCCAGGCCTGGCCCGGGTAGTTGCCCGTCTCGTTCATCATGCCCCACTGGTCCCCCGAGAGGTGCTGGTTCTGCGCCAGGTTGGCCAGGTAGGTCCCGTCGGCGATGAACAGGAGGGGCTTGGTGTAGTCGGTCCCGTAGAACTGGCGCGAACTGAGCAGGGCCCCGTCCAGGGCGCCGCTCCTGGCCATCGAGGTCAGCCCGTCGATGATGGTTCCGACCGGCCCGTAGTCGCCGGGCGCCACGGCGACCGAACCGTCCTTGAACGAGGCGTTGGCCACCGCCTTCTCGTAGACGGCGGTCCACGCCTGCTGTTGCGCCGGGGTGGCCGCGGTGTACCGGTCGACCGCAGCCCGTACGCCGGGGTCGTTGGGCAGGGTCCCGAGGGGGCCGATGACGAAGTCCTTGGCCGTGTCGATCGGGTGGTGGACTCCGAGCCACTGCTCGGGGAGAACGGCCCGATCGACTGGGCCGCTCCCGACGTGTTGTTGTACGGCGGGCCGTAGGTGGCCGTGGCGACTGGTCCCGTCGAGCTCGGTGATGGCGGTCTGGGCGAAGTCGACCGGATTCGCCGTCGACCACGACTGCACGGTCACCGGCTTCTCGTCCGGGGACGAGAACACGACAGCCAGGGCCACCACGAGGATGACCACCACCACGAAGGCGATGAGGAACTCCTTCACCAGATCGTAGGGCTCGTACCTGCCGTCCCATTCCCGCACGTCGCGGTCGGGTTTGAACCGGCGCCTGGCCCGGTGGGTGGGAGCGACGTCCGTCATGGTCGCGTCGCGTCCGGTGCCGCGTCGGCCACGACCTCAGGCTTCTCGTCGCCGGCCACGCTGTCGGGCGGATCGAACGGCGGAACCACACCGCGGAGGCGGACCAGGAGGACGTGCCCGGCGACGAGCATCACGACCACCAGAGGAAGCAGGACGATGTGCCACATGATCATCTGGCCGAAGTTGGTGACGTTGAAGATGGCCCCGGCACCGGTCGAGTTGATCCCGTCCTTGGCCTGCGTGCTGATCCACTGCGAGTCGAAGTTCTGTTGCGACAGGTACCCGGTGAAGGCGGCTCCGACCGAGACGACGAAGGACACCACGCCGGTGATCCAGGTGGCGCGACGGCGCCCACGCCATGCGGCCATGAAGAACTTGCCCCACAGATGCACGACCATGGCGAAGAAGAACACTTCGACACTCCACAGGTGCAGCGAGTTGACGAACAGCCCGACCGTCGAGACGTGCCACCACGTCGGGCCGAAGATGGCCAGCACCAAACCCGTGAGGATGACCACCGACAGGGCACAGAGGGTGAGCACACCGAAGACGTAGATCCACGACGCCACATAGGCCGGCTGTCGGTCGGGCAGGAGCCGTCCCGGCGGCAGGGCCTCGACGGCGGCATGGCGCACCTTGGCCGTCCACTGGTCGGCGTCCTCGGGTAGATCGGCGCTCTTGGCCACGGATGCCGGGCTCTGGCGGGTCGGTTCGGTGTCGACGGTCACCGGTCACCGCCCTGGTGCCGCCTGAACGGGATGAGGATGGCCGCCACGAAGACGATGACCATGAGGGCGATGAGAACCAGATTGGCCACCGATATCTGAATGAATCCCCAGTGGACGTAGTGACCCGGGTGGTTGAGGTCGACGAGACTGCCGAGGACCTGGCTCATTACTGCGGGCAGGATCTGCATGTGAGCGAAACCTCCTGGCTGGAAGGTTATTGACACCCCGGGGATCGCAGTAGGGCCGAAAGTCCCGTTGCCGGGGGATCCCCGGATGATCAGGCGATCGGACGCGGGCGCGCCCTACCGGAGCTGCCTCCGTACCTGCCAGACTCGTTTGGGTGGAGAGGCCCGACCGTCCGGCTCAGCGAACCGGTGCCTCCGCCGCGGGAGCCGTGACGGAGGAGGTCTGGGCGCGTCCGTTCGACCCGCTGTGGTGCGTGATCGCGGATACCGACGAGGACACGGAGCCGGTGACTGAGAGCCGTCTCTGCCTTGCCGATGGCACCGTTGGAACAAGAGCCGTCCTCGAGGAGGAAGAGGACCCCGACATCTCGCCGGTGACCGCGGCAGACCTGTACGAACCTGACGGCGGCTCCGGCGAGCGCCTGATGGCGCTGCCGTCGTGGTGCACGTTGCCCCTTGTCGGGAGTATGCCGATCGGGCGGAGGGTGCTCGACTTGCGGGACGGGATGCTGACCCGGGAAGTCGCCGTCGGCAACTCCACCCTGCTCACGGGGCGTTTCGCCTGCATCGCGCAGCCCGGCACCGCGGTGCTCGTGGCCGATATCGATCGGCGACTGCTGAGGGACCATGCACCGGCCCGCGACCCGGTCACGTCGATGTCCCAGCGGCGTTCGACCTTCGGGGGGGGTGCGATCGTGACCAGCTCCACCACGTGGTCGGGAAACCCTCCGGGCCACGGGTTGCGGCATCGAATGGAGCGGATCGTGGTCCATCTGGTCTCCGCCACACGAACGCCCATCCGATCGAAAGCGGCGCAATTGCTGACGGAGGCGACCGCCGCCGGTGCCTCCCACCTGCTGGCCGAGCAGCGGACGGCCTGGGACCGACGGTGGTCCGAGGCCGACGTCGAGGTCGTCGGAGATCCCCGATCGACCATCGCGGTCCGATTCGCGATCTTCCACCTCCTGTCGACGGTCCGGCCGTGGGGTGAGACGGCCGTGGGCGCCCGCGGGCTCACCGGCCCTGCCTATGCCGGCCATGTGTTCTGGGACACCGAAGCGTTCGTCATGCCCGTGATCGCAGGCGTGGACAGCAGATCGGCCCGGGCGGTGCTCGAATACCGGATCCGGCGCCTGCCCGCAGCCCGGCAGCGGGCCGGTCTCGACGGCAAGAGCGGTGCCCGGTTCCCGTGGGAGTCCGCCCACAGCGGAGCCGACGTGACACCCAGGTCCGGCATCGATCACAAGGGCCGGACCGTCGCCATCCGCACCGGTGACCTCGAGGAGCATGTGACCGCCGATGTGGCCTGGGCCGCCTGGCGGTACGCGGCGTGGATCGGCGACTGGTCGTTCCTGACCGGTCCGGGTCGGCCGCTGGTGGTGGACACCGCCCGGTACTGGGCCAGCCGCATCCGCTGGGACGCCGACCATCGGGCCCACATCGACTCGGTGACCGGTCCCGACGAGTACCACGAATGCGTGAACGACAACGCGTTCACCAATCTGATGGCTCGGTGGAATCTGCGTCGTGCCGCCGAACTGGTCGAGCGGGGCACGCCGGGTGACGGCCGGGGCGAAGAGGCAGAAGAGGCCGCCGTCTGGCGACGTGCGGCCGACGCGCTGGTCGACAACTTCGACCCGGTCACCCGCCTCTACGAGCAGTTCGACGGCTTCGACCGGCTTCGACCCCTGATGGCACATGACGTGGGCGTGCCTCCGTTCGCCGCCGACCTCGTCATCGGAGGGGACCGACTGGCCGGGACCCAGATCATCAAACAGGCCGACGTGCTCATGGCCCATCTGCTCATCCCGGAAGGGACGGCCCCCGGATCGCTGGCGCCCAACCTGGACCATTACCTGCCCCGCACCTCTCACGGGAGCTCGCTCTCCCCTGCCGCCCACGCCGTCCTCCTGGCCCGAGCCGGCCGTCCCGGCGAGGCCCTCGGCTACCTCCGGCTGTCTGCGGCGGTGGATCTGGATGACATCACCCAGACGACCGGCGGCGGTCTGCATCTGGCCAACCTCGGTGGCATCTGGCAGACAATGGTGTACGGCTTCGCCGGATTGTCCGTGATCAGCCCCGACGATCGGGCCCTGTCCCTGGACCCGGTGCTGCCCGAGGGCTGGGAGGAACTGCGGATCCGGGTCCGCTGGCATCGCCGGCGGCTGCGTCTCGTCTGCCGGAACGACGCCGTGCACGTCGGCACCGACCGGCCGCTGAAGGTGACGGTCCACGGCACGACGACCCGGGTCGAACCGCCCGGCACGTGGGTCGGGTGATGGAAGCGCACGCCGACACCGGCCTGCACGTGATCGGGGCTGCCGACGCGGCGTCCGGACCCTGGCGGGAGGTCGTCTCCCGTGTGCTCTCGTTGACCGGCCTCACCTCCGTCGTCGATGAGCGCCCCGGCAGCCCCGCCGGTCCGGTGGCGGATCAGGACATCGTGTCGTTCGCGGCCACGACGAGTGATCCGATCCTGGTCCTCCCGCGCCGGCACCCGCCCACCGAGTCCCACGGAGGGCAGTCGCGCCTCCTGGTGCCGATCGAACCCTCCGGCCTCGAGCGCCCCGTCCTGCGCGCCTGGATCGAGCGCGCCGAGCGGCTCGGATTCGGCGTCGACCTGCTCCACGTGATCACCCGGGCGACGGCGCCCCGCATGTGGGAGGGCCCCGGACACCACGCAGAGGCGTGGTGGGCGCAGATACGTCGTCGGTACCGGATCGGCACGGCGGCACTGTCGATCGACACCGGCGATCCCGCCGACGGCATCCTGGCCGCGGCAAGCCGGTCCGAGCTGATCATGCTCTTCTGGCGGGGTGATGCCGCCGCAGGACACGCCGCCACGCTCCGCAGAGTGATCCGCGGTGCCGACAAGCCGTTGCTCCTGGTCCGCAAGCCCCCGGCCAGCTCAGCCGATACCGGTCCCACGACAGGCCCGATCGACATCTACTCGTACCAAGCCTGGCTGTTCGACCTCGACGGCGTCCTGACCAAGACGGCGGATGTCCACGCCGCCGCATGGAAGGAGGCCTTCGACCAGTTCCTCGGCGAGGAGGGGGGCCGAACGGGAAAGGTCTTCGAGCCGTTCGACTCCGCCGGCGACTACCGACGCTACGTGGACGGTGAGCCCCGCGACGACGGTGTGCGCGACTTCCTGGCCGCCCGGGGCATCACGCTCCCCGAAGGCGCCGAAGGCGATCCTCCCTCGTCCCGGACCGTGAAGGGCCTCGGCAACCGCAAGAACGCCCTCGTCCTCGCCGTCCTCGACAGCCAGGGCGTGGTGGCCTATGACGGAGCGGTCGCCCTGGTGAGGGCGCTACGCGTTCACGGTACGCCGATGGCTGTCGTGTCGGCCAGTGAGAACACCCAGGCGGTGCTCGAAGCGGCAGGGATCGCCGATCTGTTCGATGCCCGGGTCGACGGCCACGTGGTCAAGGAACGCCAGCTGGCCGGCAAGCCTGCTCCCGACAGTTATCTCGAGGGGGCAAGGATGCTGAACGCCGATCCACACAGGACCGTCGTCGTCGAGGACGCCCTGGCCGGGGTGGAGGCGGGCCGGGCCGGACAGTTCGGCCTCGTCGTCGGCGTCGACCACCACGACGACGCCGACCACCACGACTACGCCGACGAGCTCCGGTCCCACGGCGCCGACGTCGTGGTCGGCGACCTCGCCAGATTGCTGGACGATCCGGCCACGCCCGGGTGACCGGAGGGGTGGGACCTTCGGCCCTGGTCGGCCTCGAGGCGGAGCCAGATGATGGAGGTAGGTGAACGCATCGAGGAGGTAACAATGCAGGCAAGTGTGGGAGACCGGATCGTGATCCACGGACACCGGGCAGGTGAGCCGGACCGCGACGGAGAGATCATGGGCGTCGAAGGAGCAGACGGACAGCCCCCTTATATAGTTCGATGGGGCGACAGCGGTCACACCACCACGTTCTTCCCCGGTCCCGACGCCTCCATCCAGCACTTCGACCACACCGGACCATGAGATGAGCCGCGCCGACCGGCCGCCGGCCTCAGGAGTTGGAACCGTGGTGACTGGTGCCTTCGGGGGAGCCGACTGAGACGGTCGGAGCCCGAGACGCCGTTCGTCGACCGCTATCAGGCCGGCCGGGTGTTGGGCGAAAGGCTGGCCGGCATCCCGTGCCGCGATCCTGTGGTGCTCGCCCTCCCTCGGGGCGGAGTTCCCGTCGGGTACCAGGTGGCGCTGGCCATCGGCGCCCCCCTCGACGTGATCGTCGTACGCAAGCTCGGGGTGCCGTTCCAATCGGAACTGGCCATGGGCGCCATCGGTGAGGACGGGGTGCAGGTCATGGATGAGGCGGTGGTGTCCGCGGCCCGGGTCATCCCGGCCGATATCTATGTCGTGGAGGCCAAGGAGCGGGCCGAGCTGGATCGTCGCGTCGAGCGATACCGTTCGGTGTGTGGGAGGGTCCCGTTGGCGGGGCGAACGGCCATCGTGGTCGACGACGGGATGGCCACGGGTTCAACCGCCCGGGCCGCGTGTCTGGTGGCGCGGGCCCACGGCGCGTCGCAGGTGATCATGGCCACGCCGGTCGCCTCGCCCCAGGCGACGGCCATGCTGCTCGAGGTGGCCGACCAGGTCGTCGCGCTCGAACAGCCTGACCCGTTCTTCGCCGTCGGCCGGTGGTATCTCGACTTCGGTCAGGTCTCCGACCACGACGTACTGACCGTGCTGGCCTCCGCCGGCACCCGCGGCCATCAGGGGCCGTCCACCACTGAGGACTAACGGCCCTACCAGCGCACCGGCCGGAAGCTCACCCTGGTTACACAGCCAGCAAGAGGAGATCGGCCATGAAAGCACTCGTCTACGAAGGTCCCGGACTCAAAACCTGGAAAGACGTGGCCGACCCGGTCATCCAGGACGACTCGGATGCCATCGTGCAGGTGGATACGACCACGATCTGCGGATCCGACCTCCACATCCTCAAAGGTGACGTGCCCGAGACCACGCCGGGGACCATCCTCGGTCACGAGGCGGTGGGGACGGTTCTGGCTGTCGGGGCGGGAGTCAAGACACTCGTCCCCGGCGACCGGGTGCTGGTTTCGTGTATCTCCTCTTGCGGACGGTGCCGATTCTGCCGTGAGGGTCGCTACGGTCAGTGCCTCGGAGGTGGCGGGTGGATTCTCGGGCACCTGATCGACGGGACCCAGGCCGAGATGGTGAGGGTGCCGTTCGCCGACACCTCGACCTACCGGGTCCCGCCCGGTGCCAGTGACGAGCAGGTGCTGATGCTGTCCGATATTCTCCCGACCGCCTACGAAGTGGGCGTCCTGAACGGCGCCGTTCGGCCCGGAGACGTCGTGGCCGTCGTCGGTGCCGGCCCGGTGGGATTGTCCGCCATCCTGGGGGCCAAGTTGTTCTCCCCTGGTCACGTGGTGGCCATCGATCTGGCCGATTCCCGGCTCGAGGCGGCCAAGAGGTTCGGCGCCGACGTCGTGGTCAACAACGGACGGGAGGATGCAGTCGCCGTTGTGCGGTCGATGACCGACGACCTCGGTGCGGACGTGGCCATCGAGGCGGTCGGCGTGCCCGAGACGTTCGAGCTCTGCGCCGAGCTGGTCCGACCTGGCGGCCATGTGGCCAACATCGGCGTCCATGGCCGGTCGGCGACGCTCCACCTCGAATCGCTCTGGATCCGGGATGTGACCATTACGACCGGGCTGGTCGACACGTACTCGACGCCCACGCTGCTCAGGCTCCTGACCTCCGGGCACATCGACGCGGCTCCCTTTGCCAGCCACCATTTCGAATTGGGCCAGATGCTCGACGCCTACGACACCTTCGCCCGGGCTGGGGAGACGGGCGCTCTCAAAGTGGTCATCAGCCGGTGACCATCCGATGGGGAAGCCCGGGGCTGAGCGCACCGGCGCCACCCTCGAAGGGGTGCCGGGGCGGAGTTCATCCGTCGAGCTGCATCCCCAGGTAAAAAGCAGAAAGGAGCCCGGTGCGAATCGTGAGCGCTCGGCCGCTGGCCGACCGGATGGCCGCCGCCTTCGAGGGGACCACTCCACGAGTGGTCGTCTCGGGAAACTTTGCCACTCCATGGGAGCTGGTCGGACTGCTCGGCTCCTCGCTGTCCGCTTGCCGCGCCTTCGTCCTCAACCCCCAGTCAGGCTGGCCCTGCCGGGACGGCTTCATCACCGAGACCCCCTTTGTCGGTCCCGGGGCTCGCCATGACCCTCGGCTCGACTACATCCCGATGCGCCTCTCGTTGGTGCCTCGGCTCTTCGACTCGCTCCGCCCTCCTGACGCGGTCCTCGTGCACACCTCCACCCCGCGCCACGGAAAGGTCTCCCTCGGCATAGAAGTCAACATCCTGCCCGCAGCCATCGAACGGGTCCGACGGAGGGGCGGCCTCGTGATCGCGCAGGTGAATCCCCAGATGCCCTACACCCGCGGCGATGCCGAGATCGAGGTCGACCAGATCGACTTGGCCATCGAGGTCGACAGCCCTCTGCCCTCCCCCGTCTCGACCCCGCCCGGCGACGCGGTCGCCACCCTCGGCGAGCAGGTGGCCCGCTACGCCAGCGACGGAGGCACCATTCAGCTCGGCATCGGCCAGGTGCCCGACGCAGCCGCCACCCATCTCCGGGCCAAGCGGGAGCTCGGCATCTGGTCGGAGATGGTCAGTGACGGTGTCATGGAGCTCGAACGGTCCGGGGCGCTCGACCCGACCCGGCCGGTGTGCGCCTCATTTCTGTACGGCTCCCCCGACTTCTACCGGTGGACTGACGACAATCCCCGTCTGGTGATGCGTCGGACCGAGTTCGTCAACGACCCGGCTCGGATCGCAGCCTGCCCGGCCATGCTGTCCGTCAACACTGCGCTCCAGGTCGATCTGTTCGCGCAGGCGAACGCCAGCCACATCAACGGTGTCACCTACTCCGGTCTCGGGGGGCAACCGGATTTCGTCGAAGGAGCGCTGCACTCCGAGGGTGGGCATGCGGTGATCGCCCTCCGGTCCTGGCACGAGAAGAGTTCCTCGTCGACCATCGTGCCGGTCATCCAATCGCCGGTCACCACATTCCAACACTCCGTCGTCATCACCGAGCACGGCAGCGCCGAGATCTTCGGGCGGAGTCAGCCTGCCCAGGCCCGACTGCTGATCGAACGGGCCGCGGATCCACGGGCCCGGGACGCCCTTCGGGACGCGGCCGGTGACCTCGGCCTGATCCGTCCCACCGTCGACGCGTGAACGACGACCGGTAGACGGCGACTCTGATTTCCGACCCCCGGGCGCCGCTCACCTCAGCCGACGCCGGATGCGACCTCGAGCCACTCGGGACACTCCCGTAGTGCCGCGGCAACCACCTCGGCCGGGGTGGCGCCGGTCGTGTCGATGGCGACAGCGGTGACCCACGGATCCATCTTCTCGCCCATCGCCGCCCGCACCACGGGCGTCGCCTCCGAGACGTCCGTATTCTCCGCCAATCGGCGGTTGATCCGACGATCCGCTTCCTCCGGCGTGGTCTCACAACACAACTCCACGAGTTCGCAGGTGGTGCGGTTCGCCAGGGTTCGCGCCCGGTCTCGCCAGCCGGCATCGATCCACGAGGCATCGAGGACCACCGATCCGCCTGCTCGGAGACGATTCTCAGCCCGCCGAAGGAGCTCCTGGTAGACGAGGCCCGTCCCCTCGGGACGGTAGCGGCCCGTCGGGTTGTCGCTCCGCTGTTCTCCGCCGACGCCGGGCTCCCTTCTGATCTCGTCGGATCGGAGCACGGTCCATCCCCGGGCGGCACCGAGAGCTGCGGCAAGGGTGGACTTGCCGGTTCCGGGTAGCCCGCCGACGAGTACGAGCCTCTCCCGCGCCCTCCGGAGGTGGTCGAGAGCCAGGGCGTGGAAGGCGGCCGCCTCCGCCGAGGCACCTTCGACCCCCTGGGATGTGCGGAGGCAGCAGACCTTGGCCCGAACATAGGCCCGTGACGCGCAGTAGAAGTGGACGAGCGACTCTGGCATCGGATCACCGGAAGAATCCCGATACCGGCGCAGGAAGAAGCGTGCCGCGTCGGCGCGGCCCGATCGCTCGAGGTCCATGGCCAGGAAGGCCACGTCTGCGATGACGTCGCCGTAGCGGAGGCGATCATCGAACTCGACGCAGTCGAGGATCCGGACCCCGTCGTCGAGACAGAACATGTCCTCTGCCTGCAGATCACCGTGCCCGTCGCAGACGTGTCCCGTTGCCGCTCTCTCGTGCAACAACGTCTCGTGGCCCTCGATCCACCCGAGCGAGAGGGACCGGATCTCTGATTCGGCTGCGCTGTCGAGCAGCGTTCCCACGAAGCGCCGGGTCTCATCGAAATTGGCCTCCCACCCGTCGACAAGGGCCCCCGGGGACGCTTCCGCCGAGATGACGGGAGAGCGGAGGGCCTGGGCATGGAAGCGGGCCAGTACCCGGGCCACCTGTCGGAGCTGCTCGTCGAGATCATCTCCTCGTCGGGCCAGCACGGCCAACTTCGAATCTTCGGGCAGGTGCCGCATGACGACCATGTGGTCGACTGGTTCCGAGTTCAGCTGGATGTCCGCCACACCCAGGTAGACATCCGGGGCCAGCCGACCATTGAGGTCGACTTCGCGCCGGCAGTCGAGGAGACGCGCCGCACGGGTGCGGAAGTCCAGGAAATCGAAGTGCACCTGCTTTCGCAGTTTGTAGACGCGGTCGCCGACGAAGAAGAGCAGGGAGATGTGCGTCTCCACCACGCGAGCCGGTGCCGTGGGGACCGCCGGCTCAGCCTTCATCTGATGGCGGCGAACTGAGTCCGGTTCTGTACGGAGGGGCGTCGCGGCAGTGAGGGCTCGGCCGGACTATGCATGATGCAGCATGCGGTTCGGTGCTGTCTGGGCGGCCACCGGCCGACCGGAAGGGACCCGAATTCGCACCGGCGACGGGTAGGCGGCCGCCGGACGGCACCGCTGCAGGGAGCCACCACACGCTCGGACCGCGAGCTGGAGGTCGGCCAACACCTCGACTCCACTCTCGTCAGGGACACGCAGATCGGAGGTGTCCAGCTCGAATTGGCGGCTGCCGTCGGCAATGAGCTCTGAAACGACGGGAACGACATTGGAGCCGGTGCGACCGTCGAGCGTGCCTTGGAGGTGGATGGTGATGGGAACATGCCCGACGTCGATGGCCATGGCCAGCGAAGCGTCATCGCTCAGGACGGAAGGGGTTCGCCATCTCTGCGCCTGGTCGACCGGGCAATGATCCATGGTCCCAGCGTGAAGGCGGAGCACCGCCACCAACAGGGGAGAAAGTCCCAAGTGGTGGTGGCGCCTCATCGGGATCCATGATCAGAGGATCGTTCCCCTGCGTCACGGGCCCAGAGAGGACTTTCGGCCCTGTTCGCGCTCGATGAGGCGTCGTACGGTGCTTTCGACGGCACGGGAGGCGACAATGTCGACGAGTGACTGGACCGGAGCGGACGAGCCTTCGGGTGCCAACCGGGCATGCTGGTCGGGCGATGTGGCCATCGACACCTTGATCCACCAGCTTTCCGAGGTGATTTCCGCGGTTGGGAGCTATCGCCCCGACGTCACGGACGGCATCGGCTGGGTCTCCCTGGACAGGGCCCTCTGCAGCCTGCACAGCGCCGTGGTCGCCCTGGAGGAATTCGGGGCCGATCGCGCCCAGGCACCCGCACGCATCTCCGTCGCCAGCTCCGAACGCTCCGGGCTCTGACCACTGCCTCCGGTCCCCGCCACCGGCGAGTGACCGACCCCGCAGGAGGACCGGCCCGGTCGTCGGATCATCCCGTCCCGGCACCGACGAGGTCGGAGTCGCGGGCCAATATCGCCGGCGTGGAGGTGACGATGATCACGAACAGCAGGAACCCCACCAGATGGATCACCGTGCACCAGATGCACAGCGCTTTGAGGATGAACAGCTCTTCGATGAACAGGTAGATGATCATTCCGACACCGAGGATGGAGAGGACGAGTCGGGCCCAGTGGATGCGCTTGTCGGCCGAGTTCCAAGCCGGCGGGAGGCAGAGGACGGTCATGGGCACGAAGTACAAGAGGCCGAGTATGGGCACGGGAATGCCCAGGAAGTGTGACGTGTTGCTCGTCAGGATCTTGTTGCAGGGTCCGAGGTCGGGACAGACGAGAGCGATGTGGGTGTCGAAGTGGCTGATGGTGAGGTAGACGGACCCGGCGAGGCCGACGATGCTCAGGAGGAGGCATGTGATCGGCTGCCACCGTAGATTTTCCGTTCCTCCAGCCATCGATGCCACCGATCTCCGGTTCTGGGGGCTGGCCTACGGGCTCCGCCCCTGAGTTCAAGAACGACCTCGATTGATTCTGGAGCCGTCTCCCGAGCCTCCCGAGCCTCCCGAAGCCGACTGAGAGTATCACGGCCAACTGACCGGACGCGAGCTCGTCCCCTCCGAGGCCCGGCGCCAGATCCGGTACATGCGCAGGCGCCCGTAGTCCTTGGCCGCCGGCAGGTGCCCGACGTAGTCGCATCCGATATCGGCATCGCCCGATACCGCCAGCGCGGCGGCGAATGCCTCCGTCACGTAGACGGCTCCCGTCGGGGTGACCGGTTCGATCCTGGCCGTGCGGTTCACGTGTGAGCCCATGAACGAGAGCCTCCCGAGCACGGGGTCCTCGATCGGGAACACCGGCCCGACGTGTCCGGACAGGCGAAAGGCGAGGTGGGACGGGAGCCCCGCGCCATCGAGGTCGAGGGAGGCCATCGCAGCCTGCAGGTCCAGTGCACACCGCGCCGCGACCGGCGCGCCGGAGAGCACGGCAAAGAGCGCATCGCCCCAGGTATTGGTGTAGTCGACGGCGTCGGCGTATCCGGAGAGCACGTCGGCGAATGCACCCAGGACCAGGTCCGAGAAGGCCGGCAACTGATCATCTTTCAATTTCGAGAAACCGCGGACATCGCCGATGAGCATGGCCCGGATCACCCGGTGAGGTCGACCCGCCGCGGCCGCGGGTTCGACCTTCTCCCCGTCCATCGCCGCCGGGGCCGACGGACCGCGGGCGGCAGACGGACCGCGGGCGCTCGACGGACCATCGGCACAGTCCGGAGAGACGACCACGACATCGTGCCCGGTCGAACGCCACGATGCGACGTCTGCGGCCGTGCCGGCTATTCCCGTCGCCCGAGCTCCGTCCCACAGCGCGAGCTGGTGCACCTCGGCGTCGAGATACCGGGCACGGAGGAGGGCCAGCCCCATGGCCAGCTCGGCGCAGTACCGGTAGAGCACGTCGTCGTCGAGATAGGCGTCCTCGCTGGCATAGCTCACCGAGGCGGCGGCGCCGAGGCACCGGTGGAAGCGCCTCACCCACCCCGTCCCACCGGCGGCGACAGAGGTGGCGACGAACTCATCGAGGGCGAAGGGAAGGATGACATGGAGCTCGCAGCCCCGGGCCAGCAGGGCTTCGGCCCAGAGGGTGTCGCCTCCGTTGGCCAACGAGCCGTAGGCAAAGGCCACCGGACGGTCGTCGACCGCTCGGGCGATCCGCTCGGCGACCTCTGCCTCACAGTCTCCGCCGAACCGACCGCCCGCGCCGGCAGCCGAGATGAGATGGCCGCAGTAGTGCGCCACTGCGGGCCCGGCCAGGGGCGAGAGGACCTGCGGATCGATCCCCGTCTCGGCGCAGATGAGCCGCAACTGCCGTCGAGTCGTCGACAGCGCCCCGTAGTCGCCGTCCTGGAGACCTCTGGCCCGTTCCAGTGCGGTCCGGGCGCCATCCGCATCGCCGAGGAGCAGACGCGCCTCCGCCTCGGTGGCGGCCGCGAAGTAACCGGTGTCACCCGATGTGGCGACGAGGCCGACCGACTCTCGGGCCAGTCGGCGCGCCCCGGCGGGGTCCCCGGCCACCAGCGTCAAGGTGGCGGCGTTGATGGCCGGAAAGTAGCCCTGCGATCGCGCTCGGATTTCCAGATAGGCCGCGGCGGCCCGTGCGGCCAGCCACCGCCGTTCCTGGCCCGACGCGGCCAGGGCGAAGTCCTTTTGGATCCGGGCGTCGAGTGCACCCACGTCCTCGGATTCGCTCGCGGACAAGCCGAGCTCTTCGAACTCCCGTGCCGCTTGTGCCGTCGACCCGCTTCGGGCCAAGGCCAACACGGCCCGGTAGCCCAGCTCGACGTGATCGGGATACTGCTCCAGCCCCTGCCCGGCCAGGTCGAAGGCGGCGAGCGGTTCACCTCGCCGCTCCGCATCTCTGACCGCCGCCAGCCATTCGTCGGCCGTCCGAGACCGATCAGGCCTCGGCACAACTTCCGATCGGGCCATTGAGAGATCGTAGATGCAGCTGACCACCGCCGGTCCGCGTCTGCATGCAAGAATGACCGCCGGACAGGATCGGTGGATGGAATACGACGGGTTCATCTCTTACAGCCACGCAGCCGACGGCCTGCTGGCACCAGCACTGCAACGCGGCCTCCAACGTCTGGCCAAGCCGTGGAACAGTCGCCGCGCCCTGCGGCTCTTCCGGGACGAGACCGGGCTGTCGACGAACCCACACCTGTGGTCCTCCATCGAGGATGCGCTCGACGAGAGCGGGTGGTTCGTGCTCCTGGCCTCGCCCGAGGCTGCCGGATCGGAGTGGGTGAACAAGGAGATCTCGCACTGGTTGGCCACCAAGTCGGTCGACCACATCCTGCCGGTGGTCACCGACGGTTCCTGGGAGTGGGATCCGGTCCTGGCCGACTTCACCGCCGGGTCCTCGGCCGTGCCCGAAGCCCTCCGGGGCGCGCTACTCGACGAACCCCGCCACCTCGACCTGCGCTGGGCCCGGGACGAAGCAGATCTCGATCTGCGCAACAGTCGCTTCCGCTCCGCGGTGGCCGATCTCGCCGCGCCCATGCACGGGGTGGCCAAGGACGAGCTCGAAGGCGAGGACGTGCGCCAGCACCGGCGCACCCGGAGGCTCGCCCGCGCCGGTGTCAGCGCGCTGGTCCTCCTCGTCGTGCTGGCCGTCGGGCTCGGGGTTCTGGCCCTGGCGTCACGGAACCAGGCCGTCGCCACCGGGACCACCGCCCGGGCCCAGGCCCTGGCCTCAGAGAGCCAGAACGAGCTGTCGACCGACCCCGAGGTGTCGGTCCTGCTGGCCCGCGAAGCCGTTGCCGTATCGCCCATCCCCCAGGCGGTGACGGCCCTGCGCGAGGCCATCGACGCATCCCCGGTACGACTGGCCCTGCCCACCGGATCTGGAAAGCAGTGCGGCCTGGCTGGTCCGGCGCTGGCCTACAACCCGACGGGGAAGCGGATCGCCGAGAGCCAGTGCAGCGGTGACGTGGTCGTGCTCGACGCCGCCACCGGACACGTCATCTACCGGCGCCACCTGGCCGGCCAGGCCAGCTCGGTGGCCTATGACCCCACCGGTCGGTACCTGGCCGTCGGAACCAACCGGGGCATCGACCTCCTCGATCCGTCCGACGGCGCGGTGGAGTCCCGCCTGGTGGGCCACGGCGAGGCGAACGCCCTGGCCTTCAGTCCCGACGGATTGCAGCTCGGAGCCACCACCGACGATGGGGTGACGCTGTGGAACCTGACCTTCGGGACAGCTCGCGACCTGACCAAGTTCCACAACGGCCAGCAGACGTTGGCCTTCACCGGCGATGGGCAGTTTCTCGTCGTCGGCACCGTGGCCACCCTCACCGGCGTCTACGACACGGCCACCGGCCAGTCCGTTCGGGCCCTTCAGCCCCGGGGGCAGAGCGTGTCCCCGGGCCAGGTCAGTCCGGTGGCCATCGAAGGAACCACGCTCGTCGTGGCCGAGAACGTCAACGGTCCGGGCACCGTCAGCGCCGACATCGACCTGTGGAATACCCAGGACTGGAGGATGGAGCGCGTGCTCGGCCAGGTGACCGGCACAGAGGTCACCAGTGTGGCCATCAGCCCGAACGGACAGAGGATCGCGCTGGGGGACGCCGACGGCACCGGAAGCGTCTGGTCAGTGTCACCCGGCGAGGAGCTGGTAGGGCTGAGCGGCCAGACGGCAGAGCTCGGTACCATCGTCTTCAGCCCCACGGGTACCGATGTGGCCGCCAGCTCCAACGACGGGACGGCCCGGATCTACCGGTCGGATGGACCGTGGTTGGACACCGTGTACGCCCAGGTCTGTGGCTGTGGAACCGAGATCGGCTGGCGACAGGACCGACTGAGCGCGTTCGCCCGGCTGGGGAACGACGCCTTTCTCCGGACTTGGACGGAACCGTCAGGCCGCCAATCGCCGGGCCCACCGCTGGTGAGCACCAACCAGAAGTCGTTCGGTGCCGCCATCAGCCCGAACGTCAGCCGTGTGGCCCTCTGGAACGACGGAGCCGCGACCTCCACCGTGCGGGTGGTGGACCCCACCACCCTGCGGGTGACCTTCACCCTGCCGGCGACGACGGTCACCGGCGTGGACTTCTCCGACGACGGCCGCCTGCTGGTGGTGACCGACGCCAAGGGTGACATCTCCATCACCACGCTGTCCGACGGTCACACGGTTGTCGGGCACGACTGGTCGGTGCCCTGCGGGGTGGGCGGAGCGCCCATTGGCGGCAGTCCCGTGATCAGCCCCGACGACCGCCTGGTGGCCGTGTACTCGTTCTGCGGTCAGGTCATCGTGGGCAAGACGTCTTCGGCCCAGCCCGACGAGCGGTACACGGAATCCGGTCAGGTGTCCGATGTCGCGTTCAACCCTGCGGGCACCCGGTTGGCCATCGGATCGTGGGACAGCACGGTCACGGTGTTGAGCCTGGCGTCCGACAGAGCGATGTTCGAACTGGTCGGGCACAGTCGCGGCGTCAATGGTGTGGCCTACAGTCCGAACGGTCGCTATGTCGCGACCACCAGCGTCGACGACACGTTGCGGGTGTGGGACGCGTCCACCGGTCAGGCATTGCAGATCGACCACGACCAGAGCGGGGTCAGCAATCCGGCGTTCAGCCCTGACAGCCGGATGGTGGCCGAGTCCAACGACGACAATCAGATCCGGGTGTGGACCGTCTGTGCCGATTGCCAGGATCCCTCGGCCCTGCTGCGGGCATCTGCTTCATCGGTCGTTACGCCCCTGACCCCACTCGAACGGGCCGAGGCCGCAACCCAGGACGGTTGACCGGGCCGGCGTGGGTCGCCCGGCGTCGCAGCAGGCACGAGGATGCCGGGCGCGAACCTCGGCCCCAGGTATGGTGTCGATCAGGTCGAGAGACCAGGGGCATGCCCCATGGGCGCCGGAAACGGAGATGGTGTGATGGCAGACGAATGGGGTCCACTCGGGGGTCTGGCCGGCGAGTGGGAAGGCGAGGGCGGCCTCGACACCGCGTTCTCGCACAAGGAGGGCAAAGTGCTCGGCACCCCGTACCTCGAGAAGTGCACGATGAAGCCGTTCGGCCCGGTCGACAACGGAGACCAGCATCTGTACGGCCTCGACTACCGGTCGGCCATGTGGCGGGGTGACGAGGAAAACCCCTTCCACACCGAGGTCGGCTACTGGCTGTGGGACGCCTCCACCGGCGAGGTCCTGCGGGGATTCGTCGTACCCCGGGGCATCACCGTGCTGGCCGGCGGGACCTCCGGAGCCGACGCCACCGCGTTCACCCTGCAGGCCACCCGAGGTGGGGCCCAGTACTGCATCGGCGAGAACAAGTACCTGGCCCAGAAGGCCAGCACGTTGAGCTACGAGGTGACCGTCACCGTCGGCGAAGAAACCTGGTCCTACGACGAGACCACCGTGCTGCAGATGGTCGAATTCGACGAGCCGTTCGCCCACACGGACCACAACACCCTTCGCCGAGTGGCCTGAGCCGCTCAGCCGGCCGAGCCGACCGGGCCGCAGTGGATCCGATCCCGTCAGGCCGGTAGCGAGAGATAGCTGTGGATGGAGCGCACGGCACTGGACCCCTCCCCCACCGCGGAGGCAACCCGCTTCATCGAGTCGGACCGGACGTCCCCCACTGCGAACACCCCGGGGGCGGACGTCTCGAAGGGAAGAGGTCGCCGACGCTCGAACACCGGATCGATCAGTGCCCCCTGGTCGAGTGACCGATCGGTGAGGACGAACCCCTTCGGATCGAGGACGATCGACTCGTCCAGCCACGATGTGGCCGGCACCGCCCCGATGAAGCAGAACACGGCGGCACAGTCCATGACCCGCCGTTCTCCGGACGGAGCGTGTTCCACGGTCACCTCCTCCAGATGCCCGCTGCCATCGAGGGCCCGAACCTCTGTATCCGGTACCACCCGGATGCGCGGATCTGCGGTGATACGGTCGATGAGGTAGCTGGACATGGTGTCGGACAAGTCTGAGCGCCGGATGACGATCGACACGTCGCAGCCCGACTGGCTGAGGAAGATGGCGGCCTGCCCGGCAGAGTTGCCTCCACCCACGACCACCACGTCACAGCCGGAACACGACCTCGTCTCGAGATCGGTGGCGGCATAGAACACCCCGTTGCCCTCGAACGTCTCGAGGTTGGTGATGTCGAGCCGCCGGTAGCGGGCCCCGGTGGCCACGATGACCGACCGGCAGGGGATCTCGCTCTCGTCGGTCAGGGTGATCACGTGGAACCCGTCCTCGACACGGAGTCCGGTGACCTCGCACGGGCTGACCAGCCATGCCCCCAGCCGTTGCGCCTGTATGGCGGTGCGCGCGGCCAGCTCCTCGCCGGAGATCCCGTTCGGGAAGCCTGCGTAGTTCTCGATGCGCGAGCTCGAACCGGCCTGTCCCCCCGGACCCACGGCATCGAGGGACACGGTGTCCAGACCTTCCGAGGCGCCGTAGACCGATGCAGCCAGACCGGCCGGGCCCACACCCACCACCACGAGGTCGAAGGTGCGGCCCGGGATGGGGCGATAGGTCAGT
The DNA here is from genome assembly GCA_963745955.1 of uncultured Acidimicrobiaceae bacterium. Lineage (GTDB taxonomy): Bacteria > Actinomycetota > Acidimicrobiia > Acidimicrobiales > RAAP-2 > Bog-756. Next base: position 377,385 of record CAVUZI010000006.1, read on the forward strand.
CCGAGCAGGGTGGCGAACTCACCGGGCGTCGGGTGGCGGAGGACGGCGGTCGGGGTGACGACGACCGGGGTGTCGACGGGCCGGAGGCCCTTGCTGGCCAGGAGGACTTCGACGTCGTCGGCCTCCTCCAGATCGATCCACGAGTGGGCCAGGTGATTTCGGGATGCGAAGGTCCGTAGGGCCAGGGCCTCGGACGAGTACCGCGAGCCGATGATCTTCACCGCATCGGCAGCCGGGCTGCTGCGCAGCGCCTCCCGCCGGGCGATGAGCGCGGCGAAGATGACATCGGAGATCGACGGCTTGGTGGCCATCATCCGGCGGAATGCGTCGTGCGGGACGACCAGGGCCCGGCCGGCCCGCACGACCCGTGCCGTCAGGTAGGCGCGTTGGCCGGTCAGCAGCCCCAACTCGCCGATGAACTGCCCGGCAGTGTAGGTCACGATGACATCCCGGGCGTCGTCATCGGTGGTGATCTGGATCTCCCCGCTGAGGACCACGAACCAGTCCCACACCTCGGCACCGGCCCGGAAGAGCACCTCCCCCGAGGCGACCTCCCGTTCCTCCCCGAACTCGGCCAACTGGTCGAGGACTTCTTGGTCGAGGACGGGGAACCGGACGTTGTCGGAGTCGGCCTCGATCATGGGCTGCCGCCCCTGCTGCTCTTCGACGGGCACGACCTCATCTTCTCAGATCGGGGCCGGCGACGGAACCCGTCCGGGAGCCGTCGGACCGGTGGTCTGGCCGCACCGCCGTCTGGCCGCACCGGTGGTCTGGCCGCAACGCCGGAGGCTCCCATCCGGGCCGACCCGACCCGGGTCCTCCTTGGTAGGGTGCGACGATGGCGTCCGGGTGGCCAGCGCTTTCCTACCGGGAATGGCAGGAGACGTGTGACACGCTGCACGCCCACACCCAGGTGCTCGGCAAACTCGCCGCCGCGCTGGCGCCGCCCGAGCCCGAGCTCCAGCACGCCGCCCTCCGCCTCACCGCCAGGGGCTGGGAGACGGCTCCGCTCCCCGCACCCGACGCCTCGGGCGCCCTGGTGGTGGCGCTCGATCTCCGCCGGCACGAGGCGGTCGTCGAGCACAACGACGGGCGCACCGAGCGGGTGGCTCTGAGTCCCGACCGCTCCGTCGGTGAGGTCACCCGGGGCGTGCTGGGCGCGGTGCGCGCCCTGGGCGGCCCGGTCGAGATCGACCCCACCCCGCAGGAGGTGGAGTGGAGTGTGCCCCTGGACGAGGACGTGGAGCATGCCCGTTACGATCAGGGCCGGGTCGCCACCTACTTCGACGCTGCCACCCGTGCTGCGCTCGTGCTGGCGGCATTTCGTGCTCCGTACCGGGGGCGCTCGACGCCGGTCAATGCGTGGTGGGGATCGTTCGACCTGGCCACCAACCTCTTCTCCGGCCAGTCGGCCGACCCCCCGTCGAAGGACTTCATCATGCGCAACGCCATGGACGCGCAGGAGGTCGCCGTCGGGTGGTGGCCCGGTGACGGTCGTCACGGGCAGGCGGCCTTCTATGCCTACGCCCACCCGGCACCGGAGGGGTTTGCCGCCGGGGTCCTGTCCCCCGCCGCGGCACACTGGGACGCGAAGCTGGGGGAATTCATCCTGGACTGGGACGACGTCTGCTCCAGCCCGGATCCACACGCGGCGGCGCTCGATTTCGCCCGGTCTGCGTTCCGTCACGCGTGCCTCGTGTGCGCCTGGGACTCGGGTCTCGCGGCCAGCGCCGAAGGAGTGCCGCCGCCGCTGGTCTGAACCACCGGCAACGCCAACACGGGTTGGCCGGAACAGGGCCCGTCGTTCCCCTGCCACAGGCGAGATCAGGCCAGGTGGTCCCGCCCGCCGGACCCGGCGTCGCGCCGCCATCGTTGGAACCGGATGTTCGGTGTGTCGACGACCGGCGGCGAGGGTTCGTCACTGACCAGCTGAAAGGTCGACTCGAAGGGCGGGAAGAACTTGGTGCAGCCGAAGTCCCCCTGGACCCGGGTCAGCGAGAGCTCCCCGACGGCCGGAAGCGTCTCCGCGTACACCTTGGCGCCACCGATGATCCAGAGGTCGGCATCGACGCGTTCGGCGAGGAACGAGTCCAGGTCGGCGACGGGCACGAATCCGTCGCGAAGCGTCGAGCCGCGCCTCGTAGCCACGAAGTTGGTACCGCCGGGAAGGGGCTGCTCGAACTCCACATACGTCGCGTACCCCATCAGGACATCGGACGATGCCACCGTGGCCCGGAAGTGCTCGACGTCTGCGGGCACCTTCCACGGGATCCCGTCGTCGGTGCCCAGGCCCAATCGGTCGTCGACGGCCCCGATGGCACGGATCATGCCGTGATCCTAGAAGTGACGCCGGTGGGCGGTGCACCGACTCGTCCGCCTCGGACCTGGACGGCTCCGGGAGTCGCTGGCGGTCCCCCGCCCAGCCATCGAGAGCTCCGCCCCGGCCGAACGCGTGGACACCAGAGCCTCGTTCCTCGCGGTTGCCGAACACCCGTCCGTGCCGCAGAGGGAGCTGAGCTCGGTGAGTGCGCGCAGTAGGCGCGCCTGCGTGAGGGCCAGGACGGTTCCGATGCCCGTGCCGTCCCGCTGGTACCGGTCGTGTTGGAACTGCGCCTCTTCCCGCCATTCCTCGATTCGTTCAGGTGTCAGGTACGCCATCCCGGTCCTCCGTGCTCGTCCCGAGCGGCCCGCTGTCGGAGCCGGTGCAAGTCGATGCGATCCATCACCTCGGACCCTAGGTCATGGTGCGGTGGACAAACTGGGACCAACCGTAATCCCACCTGTGAGATCTACCCGCCGTCAGCCGAGGCGAATGGCGGCAAGTTGGCTGCCCTGTGCCACCAGGCGCCCGGTGCGATCCCAGACCGAGCAGGCTTCATCGACGCGCTGGCCGTCGATGAGCTGGGCGCGCTGGAGGACACGCACCGGGCCGGCCACGGGCAGGGCGCGGACGTACGCGGTCAGTTCCAGGGTGGGAACCCAGCCCGACCACTCGATCTCGAAGGTCGCCGGCGGGTAGGCATCGACGGCGAACAGCAGGGAGATCGGGTCGAACGCCTCGCCGTGCGGGAGCGCCAACCAACCCCGCAGCTCCCCCGTCCCGCTCGGCCTGCCGGCCGTGAACCCCATCGACCCGGGTTCGAGTCGGACGTCGATCTGGTCCAGGATGGCCACCCGGTTCCCGTCCGGAGTGGCCGGGTTCAGACGGACACACTCATCGAACGGGACCTGCCCGGCGGCCGGCAACCCCTCGTCCCAGTACGGCACGGCGGCCTCGGCGAGCCGGCTGGTCGTCACCAGTGCCTCGACGCAGGCCTGGCCGTCCTGGCTCATCCGGGCGCGGACCTGGCTGGCCGTACGCCCCGACCGCAGCAGTTCCGCCACGATGACGACCGGGCCCGGTTCGGGCGCCCGCAGATAATGCGCACTGGCCGCGATGACGTGAGGGTGGGCACTGACCGACACCGACGCCCGGGCCAGCATGGCCAGCAGCGAGCCGCCGTTCGGCTTGCCGACGATGGTCCATTCCGGGTCGGCTTCGGCCGCGAACCGTCCCGGCTCCAAGGGCACCAGCGCGGTGGCTGCGGCGAATCCGTTCCCTCCCACGCCCGCACACCGTAGTGGGTTGCGTCATAGAACGCAATCCCCTAGAGTGAGTTTCGTGACGGAATCCACTGGCCCCGTGCGGGTCCTCGTTGCGGGCGGGTCGAAGGCCTCGCCCCGCGCCGTGCTGGTCATCGTCTGTGCGGGCGTGGTGCTGGCCAGCCTGGACCTGTTCATCGTCAATGTGGCCCTGCCGCAGATCGCCCGGGACCTCGGGGCGAGGAACCTGGGTCAGCTGTCCTGGGTGCTCAACGGGTACGCCATCGTCTACGCCTCCCTCCTCGTCTTCTTCGGGAAACTGGCCGACCGCTACCGCCGCGATCGCGGTTTCCTCCTCGGGGTGGCCGTGTTCACCGCGGCCTCGGCGGCCTGTGCCGCGTCGACCAGCGTCGGGATGCTGATCGGTTTCCGCATGGTCCAAGCCGCGGGGGCGGCGCTGCTGACACCCACGTCTCTGGCCCTGGTCCTGGCCTCCCACGCGCCCGAGCACCGGCAGGGGGCGGTGCGGGCCTGGACCGCCACC
>CAVUZI010000007.1:0-1044274 GCA_963745955.1 uncultured Acidimicrobiaceae bacterium
CCGTGGCCAGATCTCAGTCCCCGCTTTTGGCCACGAGAAGTCCCCACCCCTCAGAGCGGATGTTCTGTTCTAGTCCAGCGTAGGTCGGTCTCCTTTCTGACGCGCTTCCTTCATTCGGAATGACTCCCCGGCGGTGACCACGGTGACGCTGTGATGGAGCAGACGGTCGAGCAGACTGACCGCCGTGGTGTGCTCGGGGAGGAACTTGCCCCAGTCCTCGAAGGGCCAGTGGGAACCGATGCCGAGCGACCTGCGTTCGTAGGCGGCGGCCACCAGACGGAAGAACAGCTCGGCGCCGGTGGTGTCCATCGGAGCGAACCCGATCTCGTCGATCAGGATCAGGTCCGCTTTCAGGATCTGGGTGATCACCTTGCCAACCGAGTTGTCGGCGAGCGCCCGGTAGAGGGTCTCGACCAGCTCGGTGGCGGTGAAGTAGCGGACCCGATATCCGGCGTCGACCGCCTGGTGTCCGAAGGCGACGAGGAGGTGGCTCTTGCCCGTTCCCGCCGGTCCGACGAGGCAGAGGTTCTCCTTGGCCCGGACCCACTCGAGACTGGCCAGGTAGTCGAAGGTTTGCTGTTTGACCGAGGAGGCGGCGACGTCGAACTCCTCTAGCGTCTTGGTCACCGGGAAGGCGGCAACCTTCATCCTCGCCCGGGCATTGGAGAGATCCCGGGAGGCGATCTCTGCCTCGATCAGGGTGCGGAGGAACTCCTCGGGCTTCCACCGTTGGGTCTTGGCCGTCACCAACAACTCCGGCGACAACGTCCGGATGGCGGACAGCCGCAGCCGGCGCAGCCCGGCCTCGAGGTCGGGGGCCAACGGCAGTGGGGTTGCGGTCATGACCCACCCCCGATGGCGTAGTCCGACAGCGGTCGCACCGGGACCGTCGGCAACTCGACAATGAGGGCCTCCCCCGGTCGGGTGGGCCGGGGCACACCGGCGCCGGAGTCGAGGATGGAGACCACGTCGGCCGACCGGAACCGCCCGAAGGCGACCGCCCGTTCGAGGGCAGCGATGACCACGTGCCGGCCGTGGATGGCCTCCAGGGTGGAGAGCTCCTCCAGGTCCCGGGCCAGGCCGGTCATCCCCCGGGCGGCGGCTCCCTTGATGAAGGCGTCGGCCACCGGGCCGAGGCCACAGAAGGTCTTCTCGGCGGTACTCCTCGGTCGGACCAGACGGCGTGGCATCGGTCTCGCCCCTCCGTAGTGGTCATCGTTGATGGAGGTGTCACCAGGGGAAACGACCAGATGTTCGGCGATGATCTCGCCCAGGAACACCACCTGGATCACCCCGTCTCTGATCCGGAGGCTGACCTCGCTGCCCACGTGATCGTTGGGCACCGAGTAGCGGGCCGAGCCGAACCGGACACAGCTCAACTTGTCCACCTTGCGGATGACGATCTTGCCGATCTGGGCCTTCAGGGAGGGAAGGGCGCCGAACAGTTCCCGTTCGGCTTCCAACCGCTCACGGGGGACGGCACAGATCTCCGAATGGACGACGCCGTTCACTTCGGCGCACCAGAGCCTCCCCTTCTCGTTGGCACCGGCCAGGTCCGAGACGGTCAGCTGCTCGGGGATCATGAGGTCGGACTTCACGTAGCCCACCAGGTTCTCGGACAGGCCCTTGGACTCTCGGGGTCGGCCCCCTCGCAGAAATCGGGCCGGAACCCGTAGTGGGTGGCGAAGCGCACGTAGGCCGGGGTCGGGATGACCAACCCGGCGACCGTGCCTCCCTTCAGGCAGCCCATGCGATCGGTGAGCGCGGTCTTCGGTACACCGCCGATCGTCTCGAAGCACTCGGCCAGTGCCCCCATGGTGGCCTCGGCACCGAGGTTGTCACTGAAATAGACAAAGCGGAACCGGCTCCAGGCGACGACGGCACAGAACACGAACAGCGGGCCGATCTCACCCCAGTCGAAGACCACCATGTCGCCGGGCGACCACACCCCAGGTCGTCGGCCACGGTGGTTCGTCGACCGCCATTTTTCCTTCGCCCCGGCCACCAGCCGGCGGAAGTTTCGAGACGATCCCGCGTAGCCAGCGGCCCTCGCCACCGGCAGCAACCGCTTGGCCGTGATCCTGCCTTTGGTGCGGGCGACGCTCTCGGCCACGAGGTCAACCATGCCGTCGTAGTTGTGGCGGACCTCGCCGGGGACAGTCCCGGAGTCGGTCGTCTGGCTGCCTCGACCGAACGCTTCACGGTCTTGGGCGTGGTCCCGCAGATGTCGGCTGCGGCCCGGTAGGAGCCCACCTCTCGGTAGGCGGCATGCATGTCCATGTGTTCCCTCACTGATTTCATAGAGGTGTCCCTTGGTCGGGGGCGGATGCTGGTTTGCACCGCAACCGTCACCGGTCAGGGGACTTCTCAGGTGGATACCTCAGTGAGGGGTGAGGACTTCTCCTGGCCAAAAGCGGGGACTTTCGTGGCCACCAGCGGGGACCTCAGATGGCCATAACCGGGGACTTTCTCGTGGCCACGGACAATGACCTCGAATGTTTCGACAGACAAGATGCTTCCTTCCAAACGGGACCGGATCCACAAAAAAGAGTGGTCCGCCAAACAGATAGATCGACAGGTTCAGACCCGAAGTAAATGTCCTCCGGGGGTTGGTTGATCAGACGCCTTCTGGCAGTGCGCCGACACCCGGGACCCCGCACGTCGGCGGTTGGTCCCCCTACTTCACCAATCCGCCGACATGCTGGTCTCCCGCCCCAACGTCCCCACTGACTGCCCTGCCCGTCAATCGTGGGTCCGGACAGATCAGAGCACCGGCGAGTAAGAGAAGGGTGTGCTGTGGGTAAACATGGGATAAATCTGTGCTGGGTGTCATCGGCTCCACGAAGGACACCGATGCCGACCCCCGTGCCGGTCATGGGCAATTCGCGGACCGCGAGCACCGATCGCTTCTGAACGGAAAATGTGCGACCCACTGCTGGCGATAGGTGACAACAACCCAGAAATCCCGCGGCTGTTGTTCGTCTTGGGTAAATCTGCCAATCTCGGGAAGTGGAGATTCTGCAAGGCCGGGTGACAAGCGGCGTCGGTGATCTGGCCCAGTGGATGATCAAGTATGCCGACCTATATGAGCAGTGCACCGGAATCAGGCTCTATCCAGGAAGCCTCAATGTCGTTCTGGATGAGGAGTACCGGCTTCCGGCAAATCCTCCCTTACGGCTGCCACCTTCCGTCTTGGGCGGCAGAGTTGGCATGAACATTGTTCCCTGCAGGTTTATGGGAATCCCCGCATTTGTCCTTCGGACCGATCTGAACGAGGCCGGAACCGGCCACCATGATCGAAAGGTTGTGGAGATCGGAGCCGCGGTGCGCCTTCGGGACGAGTTTGCGCTATCTGATGGTGACGTCGTAACTATTGAGATCGGCGAGTAGAACAGCCCCACGACCGGCGGTCTGGGGCACGTAGCGAACGAGTCAGTGCCAGGTTTTGCCGTTGAGCTGGACCGCCTCTAGGTTTCCGAGTCTCACGGCGATGGCGATTGGCCCCCGGTTCGCCGGGGGTCATTCGCGTGTCCCGAAGAGATGACGTTCCGATCGGTGCTAGACCTGGGGCGTCGGGTCAGCATCAGTACGAGGGCGATTGGGCTACTGGCCCGACGGGGGTGGGGCCGTTGACAGACGAACTCTCGAGCGTAGGCTTTGACCATGGCGGTCACCGATTCGGCGATCAATTCCAAATCCCTGTTCACTGCGGAGGGAAGCGGCGTCTGCTCGACTCCAGACTGCGACAGGATGGCACAGACCAAGTGCTCAAAATGCGAGCTGCTCTACTGCTTCAGGCACTCGAAACACCCCGAGCACGACGATGGGTAGCTGGGATATCGTCGCCCCGGTGCTGGTTTAGACAGTCAGGCCAGCACCCCCGCATGGGAATGCCCCTGACATGGGAGAAGGGCCAGGGGCGTCATCCCAAGGCAGGCTGTACCTACCAGTGGGAATGACGCCACACAGCGTATTGCCTGCCTCTGAATCCTGCCGAGAGCGTTGTCAATTTGGCTCGAGCGGTGCACACTGTCGCTGGCGACGGAACCGGGGTTGGGCTGAGGCCGGGCCGGGAGCGGCGCACCCCGGTCCGCCTGGCCCAGCCAGCGGAGATGCTCCCACAGTCACTGGACCCGGCTCGAGGGCCAGCCTTTGTCTTGCTCGACAGGTTCGGTGACAACGGGGCGTGACAGGCAAATCGTCGAGCCCGGAGCCTGCGCGCTAGCCGGACCCGACCCTGGTTCATCGACCAGTCCATCGAGACACTTGAGCCGCTGATTGGAATACGTCGACGTTGTAGCAATTTTGACGATGGCGACGAGCTCGTCGCCGGGTGCAAGCTGGCTCTGAGGGATGGGCAGGGATGGTCGGCGAGGACCAACGGTTGCTCAACTCTCGGATGGTCCTCGGCACTATCCGGAGGATCATCAGAACGCGACGACCCTCCGGTTGGCCCTTCTTCATGGGGGTCGTCGTGTGGTTACTTGCCTGATGGGGACCACGCTGATCCGCGAAACTCCCGTCTAGGCACAAGTTGTAACGCCGCTGGCCACAGGTCGTTGGGTAGCGGCCGGGCCCGTTGAGTTGGGCTTTCGCCGCCCGGCTCCGGGTCCCGGCCCCGTCCGCATAGTGAGGCTGATGCCACCCAGCGTGTCGCCCAGGCCGAGAGCGGTCCCTTTCCCTGTCAATTCGAACTGATCGGGTCCACACTGTCAGGTGGGTGACGGAACCCGGCCCGTAGGTTCACCGGAACCCGGCTGGACAGGAACGGGGGCCGGGCTGGTCGGGAACCCGGCTCGACCGGCCCAGCCAGCCAAGTATCCCGACCGTGTTTGGATGCCCCTGAGCAAGGCGGGCGCCCAGGGGCATCAATCCCAGGGCAGGGGATCGGTGAGGACCACCGAACACAATGGGAGTGACCCGGCCAGCGTACCGCTCAGCTGTGACGTGGGCAGAAGTCCAGCTCTCCCTTGTCGCCAGCCGTCCGCCAACCCTCTATCGCAAGCCGAATGCGGATGGTTTCGACAGACAGAGTGAGAGAAGCGGCCTCCAGAAATGTCACGGCACGGCAGGCATAGGCATCGCACCTGACCATGTCCCCCTCGATAGTCATGGCGACACCCTGTCCTCACGCTATAAGGATAGATAGGGAACAAAGGCCCAAATCCGGCCGGTTCGCTACTGGCCTTGGCGGTAGGTCTCTTCGCAGATTCTTCTGTTTGCGTGTGAGGGGGTGTCCCCAGGGTGCCGTTCGAGGTCAGTTCGCGATCAGCAAGCACCGGGTCCGGTGATAACGCCTCCAGACCGGCGATCGGGGGCAGGGAGGTGGACCCGGCCAGTGAAGGGGAGGCCTCTGCGGCGGCGTGCGAGACTCTTCCGGTGAGTTTTCGAGCACTGTTATTGGATGTTGGCGGTGTCTTCTTTGTGCCCCAGAGCGGTTTGGTGGCCGAGGTTCTTGCCACTATCAAGGTGAGAACCGCGACCCCCGATTTCGTCAGAGCACATTTTCGTGGGATCGAAGCTGTGGACAGCGGAGGCGGCAGAGAAGGGGTCGCAGCTCGTTATCTCGATGGATACATGGATGAACTGGGTATCGCGGCCTTAGATCGAGGACGCAGCTTCGACGCTTTGTTGAGCCTCTGGGAAGATCCGACAGTCGATCTCTGGCGAGAGGAGCTCCCTGATTCCATTCGAGGTTTGGCTCTGCTGGCAGCAAACGACTTCCTACTTGGGATTGTCAGCAACTCCGATGGCACGGTTGAAGAGCGGCTCCGAAGGCACCGAATCTGCCAGGTGGGGACCGGACCGGGTGTTCCAGTTGTTGCGATCGTTGATTCATCGGTGGTCGGTGTCGCCAAGCCTGATCCAATGACGTTCTTCCCGGCGATCTCGGCTCTTGGACTACCCGCAGACGAAGTGGCGTATGTCGGCGATAGCGTCCATTTCGACGTGATCGGAGCAGAGCGTGCAGGTCTCCATCCAGTCCACTTCGATCCGTATCGAGCCTGCCAGAGCCAGCATCATCACCAGCACATTCAAGCCCTTGCAGACCTTCTTCGGTGACGCCGGCAGTTGCCTGCCCCGGCCAGCGAAGGTATCCGCGAGGTGCCGAAGTGGGTCGCCGAACCGGCGATCTGGGGCACCCGCGAGGCCACACAATTTTCTGGAAAAGGGCTAGCACTCTCCGACCGAGAGTGCTAATAATTTCATTGTCACCGCCACTTGGGCGGCGCGAGAGCTAACCAAGTCTTGCTCGTAGGAGGTGATGATCATGGCTCTTGTGCGTAGTGATCCCTTCAGGGATGTTGACCGGCTATTCCAGCAACTCTGGAGCGGTCAGAACGGGAACGGGGCCCGATCGATGGCTATGCCGATGGACGCATTCCGGAAGGATGACTCCTTCCTCATGCGCCTCGATTTACCCGGCGTGAGCGCCGACGCCGTCGACCTGACGGTCGAGGAGAACGTCCTCACCATCAAGGCCGAGCGACCGGCCCCGCCAGCCTCGGACGGGGTTGAGGTGGTGATCGCAGAGCGGCCCTATGGAACCTTCACCCGCCAAGTGTTCCTCGGCACCAATCTCGATACCGAGCACATTGAGGCGGAGTACGAAGCAGGGGTACTCACCTTGGCGATTCCGGTGGCTGAGCACGCTAAGGGTCCGCCATAGGTTAAACCGCGCGATGTAAGCTTTGGATGTGGAGGCATCGGTAGAGGAGCTCGAGTGGTACTTCGGGACCGTGCTTCCTCACCTCAACGAGCGCCAACGCCGTGTCGTTGTCGGGGCTTCAGCGTCGCTTCTGGGTCGTGGCGGCAAGACCATGGTGGCCGGGGCCGCAGGTATGAGCCGCAACACGGTGATCCGCGCGGCCAGCGAAGTCGAAGCGGGTGTCGAACCGACCGATCGCCAACGGGCAACTGGTGGCGGGGACAGGCCGGCCATCGAGAAGCAGCCCGGCCTGCTCGGAGCCCTCGACGAGCTGGTCCACCCGTCGACCCGGGGCAACCCGATGTCGATGGCTCGCTGGACGTCCAAGTCGACCTACGAGTTGGCCGAGGATCTCGTGGGTCAGGGCTACGTGGTCTCTGCCGAGTTGGTCCGGCGCCTGCTCCACCAGATGGGGTACTCCCTCCAGGCTCCCTCCAAGCAGAAGGAGGGCACCCAGAGTCCCGATCGAGACGCCCAGTTCAACTATCTGAACGACACCGCGGTGACCTTTGTGAAGGACGGCCAACCCGTCATCTCGTGCGACACGAAGAAGAAGGAGCTGGTGGGCGAGTTCTCCAACGGAGGCGCCGAATGGCACCCGACGGGCGAGCCGACCCGGACCAAGACGCACGACTTCGTCGACAAGGACCTCGGGCGTGCCGTCCCTTACGGCGTCTATGACATTGAGAACGACGAGGGCTGGGTCTCGGTCGGCGACACCGCGGACACGGCCAGCTTTGCAGTGGAGGCGATCAGGCGTTGGTGGTACTCCATGGGCCAGTCCCGGTTCCCCGAGGCCCACAAGCTCTTGATCACCGCCGATGCTGGCGGGTCAAACGGCCACCGGGTCAAACTCTGGAAGGTCGAGCTGGCCATGCTGGCCGCCGAGACCGGACTCGAGATCACCGTCTGTCACTACCCGCCAGGGACCTCGAAGTGGAACAAGATCGAACACCGCATGTTCAGCTTCATCTCCATGAACTGGCGGGGACGACCGCTGGTCTCGTATAGGACCATCATCGAGCTCATCTCGGCGACGACCACCAAGAGCGGTCTCACGATCAGAGCCGAGCGTGACCAGAACTACTACGAGACCGGAGTGCAGGTCACCAAGGCCGAACTGGCCGCGCTCCCGCTCGTCCGCCATGAGTTCCACGGAGACTGGAACTACACGCTCACCCCGGCGCCAAACGCGTAATCAAAATCGCGGCGGGCCCTAAGCCCCGCAGGATCGAGGTCACCGAACGGGGCGACCACCAACAGTTATCACCCTGAACGCTTCACCAGAAAGGCCCCGGACGGCGACCTGGATGCGGCCGTTCTTAGGCTGTCCGTCTCCGGTCGCCATCCCGGGTTGGTCCAAACCGATCCGTCAGACGCCGACTGCTTCAAGGAGCACTGTTCGATGCATTTCAAGACTGCTTCGACAAGACGCGCGGTGGTCGACTTCCTCCGGGAAGAGGCCCCACTGGAATACGAGCGACTCAAATCAATCGGTCAATTGGCCTCCACATCGCCTGATCGCTCGGAACTGAGCCAACTCTCGTATGCGCGATGGGTCCGAGATGCCCTTGGTCGTCTTGCAATCTGATCGGCAAAGACGGCGGCTCCCGACCGTGGCAATTCCTGCCGCCAGCGAGCGAGATCTGGTGATTTGATGCACTCCGAGCCAACATCCCCTACCAGTGGCTCTGGGAGATCCACGGCGTTCACGATATCCCCCATATGCCGGAGTGAGGCAGTGCGCGGCTGACAAACACACCCCGGTCGATATGCGCCGCCAAGCCGGTGATAGGAGGCAGGCAGGTGCTAGCGATGGGTCAGCCAGTGATCGCCGGAAAGTGCACCCTCCAACACGATGGCTGCATCTTGCCAAGAAGGCACATTCGGCTGATCAGATCGCAACCAGCGGTTGTGCACAATCTGCATACCTGCCACCTCCAGCCACCACTTCATTTCGCTGGTCGTCGGGTTCCAGTTGGAGCTATTGAGATATCCGGTGATCACGGCCCGAGCATTACCCAGGTCGCGAGAATCTGAATGGGCGGCCCTGAGCAGAGCGATAAATACGGCACGGGCGAGATCAAGTCCTCGAGGGGCCACTTGCGCCTGCTCCCAGTCGATCAGCACAGCTCTGGTGTCGGACTCTAGATAGTTGCCGTTCCCCGGATCACCATGTGTCACGATCAACGGCCCCAATGGAGGTGGCTCGCTACACGGGACTGAGGCGAGCCGATCACGTAGAGCGTTGATCTTCTCCTGGTGAGACGACACGAACTGGGCTTCGTCCAAGATTGGTAGGCCCGAGCCTCGGCACGGCACACCTTCCAAGCGTTGGATAGTGCGGCCCATCCGGCTCCACGACGATGGAGAATGTGGGGGCGTGCCATCGATGCGCTCAGTCACTAGACAAGGTGCCATTTGCTCATCGCCGATTCTTCCGGAGCCGAACCAATGAACCCTGGGCACATCCACTTTCCTATCGAACAGCCACACGAGTGCTCGATGCTCGATCTCAAGACATCCAGGGACCTGCTCGATCTTTACGACAATTGGGAACCTCGATCCACGTTCTGCTCCAAAGAAGACACGGTGAGCTAGCCCGGAGGGGCCGGGCTCCAGATCGTCCACTGTATAACCATCGGAAAATTCGGCGGCGAGACTCACTACTACGACCCTAGAACGACGAAACTCGGATCGCCCCCATGTGCTGATCAGCCACGGTGAATAAGCGCCCCGCTCCCGGTGATCGGGGGCAGGGTGCCCGACGGTATTCGGTGCGGGATTCTGGACCCATCCCGCGTGGTCCGATAACCGTCGCTGCGCTGCCTGCGTCAGGCGTGTTCAACGGATCGAGTGCGCTCAGATTTGAGATTCGGGAGCGTCTGCGGTGGTACGTCGGTGTGGGGTCTAGGCTGTACAGCAATGAAGCGCGAGGTCCGGATCGGATCGTTGTCAGACTTCCCCGATGGCGGGCTCACCGGAGTTGAGACCGACGGGCGCCGGCTGATCGTCGTGCGCAAGGGCAACGAGGTCCACGTTGCTCGCAACCGATGCCCGCATCTGGGCTTCTCGCTCACCCGCGGCCCCGGCGGGTTGAAGTATGAGGATGGCGTAGTTCAGTGCCCATGGCACAATTCGCGGTTCAACGTCTGTACCGGGGAGAACCTCGACTGGGTCACCGGCTTCGCCGGGCGGCCCATGCCGCGCTGGTCGCGATCGGCTATCGGGCTGGGCCGCAAACCACGCGGCCTGGACACGCTGTCAGCGACCGTCCGCGACGGAGACGTTTACGTCGCCGTTGATTAGGGCCGCTGCAACGTTCCCAGTCGGTCCGGGGATCGGGTAGGCGGCACTCGATAACCGCCTCGCTCCCGGTGACGCTCCTATCAATGTCAAGCCCTTGTTTTGGGGCTCCGGGGTAAAGACAGCGGACACAACAATGATGAGCCACTCGCGAATGAGGGCATGCTCTTACGAAGTCACGCGTCTTGGTGAAGATTGGTCCCGAGTCGTGGGTCGGCGGGTCACCGGCAAGTCAGCCCCGAAGAGCGACAGATAGGGGATGAGCCAGACCCACGGCCCGGGGATTCAGCCGCGAGGGAGGTAGCGATAGACCTCACGGGCGATGTAGCGCTGGAGGATCCGGATGACGTCCCGCTTGGTTCGTCCTTCCTTTACCCTGCGATCGAAATAGGCGGTGGTCTCTGGGTCATGGGCGATGCGGACCATGGCGATGCGCCACAGCGCTGCGTTGGCCTGACGGTCGCCACCGTCGTGCCGCCGCAGGTGTCCAGAGTTCTTCCCCGAGTCGGCTGGCACGGGTGACACGCCGCACAGGTGGGCCCAGGCGGCCTCCGAGTGGAGCCGTTCAGGGTTGTCGCCGGCAGCCACCAATAGCGACGCGGCGGTATCGGGTCCGACTCCGAACAGACTCATCAGATCGGGGGCAGTGGCGAGCAGCAGCGACTCGATCTTCTCGTCCAAGTCGGCGAGCTCCCGATCGAGACTCTGGATGCGGTGGGCCAACGAGGAAAGAGACGCCTTGGTGGCCGCAGTCACTGGATCAGACGATCTGGTTGATCGCAGCTTTGCTGCCTCAGCTACCAGAGCCGTGACCGACAAGCCCTTCAGGCGGGAATGGAGCTGGTCAGGGGCAGTGATTCCCAAATGGCGCATCTGCACGATGGCCTTCACCCGGGCCTGTCGGGCCGAGCGCTTGGCCACCACCAGAACCCGGATGGCCTCGACGGGACCGTCCTTGGTCTTGCCGAGACCTGAGGCCCGACCGCTGATGGCGGCCCGGGCGGCCTCGACCGCATCGAGCGGATCGGACTTGCCCTGGTTGCGCCGTGACTGCCGGTTGGGTCGGTTGACTTCGACGACCTCGACACCCTTCCTCCGCAAGAACCGGGAAAGCCCCACCCCATAAGAGCCGGTGCCCTCGACGCCGACCTTCGTCACTCGGCCGAACTTCTCGAGCCAGACGAGCAGTGCCTTGTAGCCGGCGGCATCGGCATCGAACGACTCGGTTCCGACCAGTCGGCCCAGAGGGTCGAGTGCTGCGGCAACGTGTTTGTCCAGGTGGGTGTCGACACCACCCGTGATCCCGGGAGCAGCTTCTACGATGGTCATGGCCATCCCTTCCTTCCTTAGCGGTTGAGGGGTGGCACGGCCGTCCTTGATCGGAGCGACGGGCGGTCCAGGTTGTTGGTAGCAACCGGGACCAATCACCCAACCTCAGAGACGGGGCGTGCCGTTGTCAATGTGCCACCTGGAAGAGCTCGGCCGACGACGCCCGAGGACGCCTCATGACCACAAGTCAGGCCAAATCTCCCAGTGCTCCCGAAGTTATTAAGGACCAGCTGCCAAGCGGTGGATCCCTAAAGGCCATTGTCATTGATCGGGGACGGGCGCTGGCGGGGTCCGGCAGTACGCTTTCGTCCATGAAGCATGGTGCTCTGCCAGTCGTCATCGGAGGGGCAGTGGTGGCCACCGCCGTGTGCGCTCACGTTGGCCTCACGCCCGCTCTCATCCTGGGTCTGGGTACCGGACTTACCTTGTACGCGATCGGCCGAAAGACACGTCGAGCCCCGGTCCCCTGACCGGCAGCGATAAGGGGCAGCCCTTGGGCACCCAGGCCCGTAGCATCGGTCTCATGGCATTCCTGGCGGCGGCGATGTACGGCGTGTCGATTTCAGTCGGGGAGCACCCCACGACCTCGACTCACATCATCGGACTCAGCATCTGGGGATTTATCGCACTGGCCGTCGTAGTAGTAGCAGTGATTGTCGGTTTCGTAGTGTGGCGACGCAGACGGCACCGTAGAACGGCCCCTGACGGCAATCAATGAGAGTCCCGCTCCCGGCGTTAGGTGATACCCGTGGCGCGTCCTTCGGGGATGCACGTTCTGGGGCACCCGGGCTGGTGGGTTCTGTGCGGCCCGAACTCTCGCAAGATCACGCCGGATCGGGCAATATGTGCTCGTGTATCCCGATCGAGACCTCGCGTCCGATGCGAGGGGCCCGACACTGCGGACTCAACGCCTCGTGTTGCGGCGTTGGCGCGCCGAAGACCTAGCACCCTTTGCCGAACTCAACGCCAATCCCGACGTAATGGCGCACATGCAGAAGACCATGAGCCGAGAGGAGAGCGACGCATTCGTGGCGCGCATCGAGGAGGAGTTCGACGACTGCGGTTTCGGTCTGTGGGCCGTAGAGGTGCCGAACCACTCGCCGTTCATTGGCTTTGTCGGGTTGCACCGAGTTCCGTTTGACGCTCCCTTCACGCCTGCGGTCGAAGTCGGATGGCGCCTAGCCCGCGAGCACTGGGGCTACGGATTCGTGACCGAGGCGGCCCGTAGTGCGGTTCGCTACGGACTCGAAGAGGTCGGTCTTGACGAGATCGTTTCCTTCACCAACCCAGACAACGTCCGGTCGTGGAAGGTAATGGAACGCCTTGGCATGATTCGCGATCCGTCGTCGGACTTCGAGCACCCCAACGTTCCAACGGGACACTGGCTCCGTCCCCATATCTTCTACAGATTTCCGCCTGCGGCCCCGTCGCCGTAGCGCCCGATCTGCCGATCGTGGGCAGTTCGCGAAGCGCGACCACCGGCCGCTCCTGACCGGAAAATATGCGACTCCCAGCCGGTGTTCTGAGGCACCCTCGTCATTATCTGTGGCGACCCGGTCACGTAGCGAGAACACGCTGTGACGGCAGAGTGACACTGGTTGCTGGCGTGGTCTTTCGGTGCTACACCTGCGCCCAGGCGGGTGCGGTAAACGGCGGCACCCCAAGAGCGGAGGGTGTTGATCCATGGGTGTACGTGGTGGAAGAAGTCTGCGGGCCGTGCTGGCTGGCTCGCTGGTGTTCGGGACCGTGGTGGTCGGCTTGGCGATAGGCGGTGAGGTGCCCGCCTCAGCCACGCCCACAACGGTCGTGAACTGCAACACGGGCGGCAACTTGCAGAATGCCATCAATGCCGCTGCGCCAGGATCGACGCTCATCGTGCACGGGACCTGCACCGGTAACTTCGCCATCTCACAGAACCTGACCCTGCAAGGGTCGGGCACCCTGAGCGGGACCGGATACGCAGGAGAGCCAGTGTTGGCCATCACCAGCGGAACCGTTTCGTTGGACAACTTGACGATTAAGAACGGCGACAACACCTCCGGCTACTTCGGTGGCGGTATCTTCAACGACGGCGCGCTGACCCTCACCAACAGCACCATCTCGGGCAACACCGCCTACTTCGGTGGCGGCATCTTCAACGACGGCACGGTCACCCTCACCAACAGCACCGTGTCGGGCAACACCGCCAGCGTCAACGGCGGTGGCATCTACAACTTCGGCACGACAACCCTCACCAACAGCACCGTGTCGGGCAACAGCGCCAGCCAGGGTGGTGGCATCTACAACGAATTCGGCGCGCTCGACCCCCACCAACAGCACCATTACGGGCAACAGCGCCAGCCAGGGTGGTGGCATCTATATCATCGAAGGCACAGTCACCCAGCCCTCCACCGACAGAGGTGGCGTGAGCATCAACAACAACACTTCAAGTGGCAACGGTGGTGGCATCGATAATGAGTACGGCACGGTCAGCCTCAGCAATGCAACCATCAACAAGAACAGGGCCGTGAACGGCGGCGGTGTGTACAACGACGGCTACTTCTCCCTCGGCTCGCTCGGTGCCAGCAACACCTCTGTCAACAACAACACCGCGTCCGGCAACGGCGGCGGCATCGACAACGAGGGCGGTACGGTCAACCTCCCCAACGCAACCGTCAACGGAAACAGTGCCGTGAACGGCGGCGGTGTCTACAACGATGTCGATTACGGCTCCGTCGGTTCGCTCACAGCCAGCAACACCTCCATCAACCGAAACACCGCAACCAGCGATGGTGGCGGCATCTACAACAACGGCGGCGCAGTGAGTCTCACCACCTCGGTGAGTGTCAACTCCAACACCGCCGTCTCCGGTGGCGGTATCTACAGCACGGTCGTGCTCTCGCCACCCGTCCCCGCAGGCGTCGTGCTGCACAACATCCCCGACAACATCGTCGACTAGCTCGCTCGGAAGAGAGGGGGTCCGCCGCTCTGGCGGGCCTCCTCTCCCGATAGCTCCTTAGCAGTCCGAGCTGGGGTTCGCTGTGTCTGCGCTTGGACTGGTGCACCCACGACGCCTGCGCCATTGCGGGCCGAGGGGTGCCCCCATGGTGCGTTCCGGGCGCATGCAACTTTCGCGAGCACGCTGGTGACCACATTCCAGACCCCGCTCATTTTCCGAAGAGTTTCCATGACCGTTGCGGCCACCCCGGACGGATGAAATGCTGATCGTGGCTGCCGGCGTGGTCGCCGAATTTGGCTTGCAACCTCGAGTGCGTCGAAGAGTCTGGCGCGAAGACCCCGGGGGACCAAGGACTGTCGCTACGAGCACGAACCCCAGCATCCGCTTCCACCTGGTCCTCCCCGGCAGCCTCCGATCCATACCTGGGAGGTGAAGCAGTGAAACGAATACGTGAACGGGTTGCCGGCCTGGACGTGCATCGAGACACCGTCGTGGCCTGCTGTCAGGTCAAACAACCTGATCGGTCCATCGAGGTGACGAAGCAATCCTTCGCCACCACGGCCAACGGTCTCGGTGAGCTGGCCACATGGTTGAGCGACGCTGGCGTCGACACGGTGGCGATGGAGGCCACCGGCGTCTACTGGAAGCCGGTCTACTACTGCCTCGAAGGGCTGTTCGACGAGCTGTGGCTCTGTAACGCACAGCACGTGAAGAACGTGCCAGGACGCAAGACCGACCTCTCTGACGCCGAGTGGCTGGCCGATGTCGCAGCCCATGGGATGGTCCGCCCGAGCTTCGTGCCCCCACCCGAGATTCGGGAGCTCCGCGATGTCACGCGCTACCGAAAGACCCAGGTCGAAGCCCGGGCCAAGGAGATCCAGCGCCTAGAAAAGACCCTTCAAGACGCCGGCATCAAACTGTCCTCGGTGGCGTCGAAGGTCTGGAGCAAGTCGTCGCGGGAGATGATCGAGGCGATGATCGACGGCGAGCGGGACCCCAAAGTCCTAGCCCAGATGGCCAAGTCGCGTTTGCGTGCCAAGATTCCCCAGCTCGAAGAAGCGTTCAGCGGTCGCTTCGGCTCCCACCATGCTCTGGTTTGTCGCCAGGTGATCGAACACATCGACTTCTTGGATCGCTCCATCGCCACACTCACAGCCGACGTGACGGATCGCCTGTGTCCTTTTGAGTCGGCGGTCACCATCTTGTGCTCGATTCCCGGGGTCTCGAGGACCACTGCCGAGGTGATGATCGCCGAGATGGGGGTCGACATGACCCGCTTCCCGACCTCGGGCCACCTATGCGCATGGGCCGGGGTCGCCCCGGCCAGTCATGAGTCGGCCGGGAAGCGTCAACCCGTCGGCACGCGCCACGGCTCAACCTGGCTGCAGCGTGCTCTCGTCGAAGCGGCCAGAGGGGCATCACGCACTAAGGGCACCTACCTATCCGCCCAGTACTCCAGGCTTGCCCGACGGAGAGGGTCCAACAAGGCCACCATTGCCGTTGCCCACTCCATCTTGGATGTCTCCTGGCACCTGCTCACCAACGGTGCCCTCTATGACGACCCTGGCGCCCGATTCTTCGAGCTCCGACACGATCCAGCGGTTGAGGCGAAGCGGCTCCAGCGCAGGATCGAAGACCTCGGCTTCGACGTCAGCATCGCCCCAGCTGCGGCATAGCGGTTCTCCAACATTCGTCATCGGCGCCGCAGACAGGCACCTCGTCCGCGCGCGCCTAGCGGTGCGACGGGACTTATTGCATTTCACCCCAGCCACTACCCCAGATGCATTGATAGGCGAGGTCAGTGCCCCTGGGAGTGCAACAGAATATTCGACCGAGCGCGACATAACCATCCGGCCTGACCCGGCCCGGTCGCGTTCCGTTCTCGCGTCGCGTTCGGACCCATGTCTCCTAATAACAGCGATGTAACTCGTCCCCATCCTGTGGAATTCCACTCGGGACGATGGGAGAAAACTAAATGAAAGATATCGATACACCGGTTCAACAGTTGGGTTACTCAATCGGCCAGGCGTGCAAGGTGATTCCTTGCTCCCGGTCCTTCCTCTACCGCCAAATGAAGGCTGGCAACATACGATTCACCCGTCACGGCACCAAGGTTCTTCTCTCCCACCAGTCCGTCATGGAATTCCTCGGTGAGATCCCGGCGCCGGTGGGGATCGCGGAATGACTAAAGCCGAGACCGACTTGACCGAACAACATTGCTCTAACAGGCTGCATTGTTCGCGAAATTCAAAGTCGTTGGGTATCGACAGACTTACTTTGTGGTTCCCAACTCGTCCGGGAGGATGGTTCAATCGCGACGCCGACGATTTGACTGCGAACTTACACATAATGTCGAGGGGAAACCGCGCGGGTGTTGACTTCAATCCTTCTCGGGTCGTCGACCCTTACGGCACCGGCCTGGCCTCGACTGAGAACGCCATCGAGGTGACCGGTGAGGTATGGCGAGTCGTCTCGGGCCACGTTGTACCGAGAGTGACCCTCGCTCTAGCTCACGTGACCCGACTGGACGTTGCTCACGATTTCCTGGGGGCGATGGAACCATCCCAACTGATTCTCGGACTATCCAAGCTGCGCCGTCCCTACCAAGGAGATCCTGGGGTCCGCTTCGACGGCCACACTGGCGAGGCAGTCTCGGTCGTGGTGGGCAGCTCGGAGAAGCAAGTCCGCATCTACCGGAAGGACGTCGAGTCCGATGGATTGGCGAGCGAGGGTTTGATCCGTTGGGAGTGCCAGGTCAGATCGAGGCCCCTCAGGACCAAGTTTGGGATAACGACCTTTTCCGACATCGACCCCGAGTCGATCACTGCACTAGCGGAATCGCGCTGGGCCTGGTCCAAGATGGGCACACCGGTGCGCACAGCGAGGGACGCCTTCGACGTAGTGAATGGCCTGGAGGAAACCGCCTCCATCAAGGCGAAGTGCTATTGGGACCTAATGGGCATCGCCCGCTACGGGACGTGGCCGTCGTCCGACCACTCCAGAAGGCGCTTATGCCGTTTGATCGCCGAACGTGGCATCGTGGTGGCCGATGGATGCATTTCCGTCCCGAGCGAGCCGACTCTTGTTGAGCGTCTCGACTGGACGAAGGGGACGGTCATCAGCACTTACGGCCTTGCGGATGGCAATTCAGCCGCATCATCTTCTCCGGCGAAGGGGGGAACCGATGACTAACGGGGTTCCACCCCAGCCCGACGAGCTGTAGCTGGCGCACGTCACTTGGCACGTCCCCGGGCGCGGACTCCGGCCGAGCGCACTGCTGGCGGGGTGTCTAGCCTCGCCCATGGACCGCTCGAAGCGGTTAGGTGCCCGTTGAGGGCGACGACGACCGGAGCCCGATATGACGCTAGCTCGCAGTGTGACCGACGTGCTCAGCGACCACGTCACCTTGGAGGTCGAGTGCATCGACCGGATGTACCTGAACCTCTATGTCCCGAAACTCCAGTACGAGGGGGGCGTGGTGGGGTTCTTCCGGGGTCACCGGGGGGCGACTTTCGCCTCGTCGGCCCTCATGGACCCGATCACCAAGGACTTCGTGGCCGATATCCATCGGTTCGTGAAGCATGAGGGCGTCGACCTGGTCACCTTCGAGAAGGGCCAGCGCAAAGACGACGTGGCCCACGAGTACTTGGCTGACTTCGATGGCGACGAGGGTGTTCTCTTCGTGGGCAAGGCCCAAGAGAAGACCTCGACTTTCCGCACCGAGAAGCGCACGAACCCGCTGACCGGCCGGACCTACCCGTGGATCGTGCGGGCCACAGCCATCGTGAACCAGTACTACTTCTACTGCGTCGATGCCGACTTCGGCCCGTTCTTCATCAAGTTCGGCTCGTACTTCCCCTACAACGGCAAACTCTGCATCAACGGGAACGTGCGCCACGAGGCGCCATGAAACCGGGCGGAGATGAAAGGGCTCCGCCACCGAGCTGTCGCAGCAGCCCGGTGAAGCTGGGGGCAGCCTGATCCTGGAGGCGCAGGGGAAGGTGGCAAGCAGCCCCGACAACGACGGGACGGGTCGGCACCGCCAGACGACTCGGGTCCGGCAAGCAAGGCGGGAGGGAGTACGAGAGAAATCAGCGTTAACGCTCCTCAAGTGAATACACCGGCTCCAATCTGGTGGATATGGGCCGGGGTGCAGCGCACGTCCACATCACTGGGCGACTCCGACGCCGGGTTGTGACCCTCGGCCAGGAGGCCACGGAGAAAGCCTGCGGCGTATCCGTGGCGATGCTGCAGGAGCACAGCTGGACTCCGGGCCCGCCAACCGGTGCATGGTGAACGTGGGAACCATCGTCGAGCTTCCGTCTCGGCGGCCAACCAGGCCGCCAGCGGGAAGACACGCCGTCGGTCGACGGCTCGGTGATGGGACGGAGCCTCCGTAGTAGTCCGAGGACGGGAAAGCCGCCCACATGGCGAAGAGAGGCAGCGAGTCTGCAGCAGAGGAAGCTGGAATGCCAGGAGGACGACGGTGAACACCGACGAGCTGTGGCCCGATCTCTATGAGGCCGAGTCCCGGGTACTGAAGATCCAGACCAAGCTGCACCAATGGGCAACCGACGATCCCGACCGCCGGTTCGTGGACCTCTACAACCTCGTCTATGACCCCGCCTTCTTGGTAGTTGCCTGGGCGCGGGTCAAGGGGAACAGGGGCGCCCGGTCGGCCGGTGTCGATGGGGTGAAACCTCGCTCCATCGTCTTCGGCGCCGAAACGTTGTTGACCGAGTTGCGAGCTGAGCTCAAGGCTCGGACGTTTCGGCCCCTCCCCGTGCGCGAGCGCATGATCCCGAAAGCACACGGAAAACTCCGGATGCTCGGGATCGCGACCGCACGGGACCGGGTGGTCCAGGCATCCTTGAAGCTAGTGCTCGAGCCGATCTTCGAGGCGGACTTCAAGCCGTGTAGCTACGGCTTCCGCCCGAGGCGTCGGGCCCAGGATGTCATCGCCGAGATTCACTATCTTGCCTCCCGCTCTTATGAGTGGGTGCTCGAAGGTGACATCGAAGCATGCTTCGACAACATTTCACACTCTGCATTGTTGCATCGGGTGAGGAATCGAATCGGAGACCGACGTATCCTTGGACTGGTGAAGGCGTTCTTGAAGGCTGGCATCCTCTCTGAGGATGGCACCAACAGGGCGACGATTACCGGCACTCCCCAGGGCGGGATTCTCTCACCCCTGCTCAGCAACGTTGCCCTCTCGGTTCTCGATGAGCACTTCAGCGAGGCCTGGGAGGCAATGGGCGACTTCAATGCCCGCTATCAACGGCGCAGCAAGGGGCTGGCCACGTATCGAATTGTTAGATACGCAGACGACTTTGTCGTCCTTGTGGCTGGCACCCGAGCACACGCCGAGGGTCTGCGGGACGAAGCGGCAGCGGTGCTCTCCCCGATGGGTTTGCGCCTGTCAGAGGAAAAGACGAAGACCGTCCACATTGACGAGGGCTTCGACTTTTTGGGCTGGCGCATCCAGCGTCAGGTCAAGCGAGGCACCAAGAAAGCGTACGTCTACACCTATCCCTCGAAGAAGGCGCTGTTGGCCGTCAGCGACCGGATACGGACGCTTACCAAGGGGTCGATGAACTTGTCGCTGTCAGCCCTGCTGGATCGGATCAACCCGGTGCTGCGGGGCTGGACCAACTATTTCCGACATGGGGTGTCCAAGGCGACCTTCAGCTATCTCGGCACCTTTGCCTGGCGCCGGGTTGTCAGCTGGCTTCGCCGCAAGCATCATCATGCCAACTGGAAGTGGCTCCGCCGTCACTACCTACCTGGGTGGCGACCGACGGAAGGCAAGGTTACGTTGTTCAACCCCGCAAAGGTGACGGTTAGCCGCTACCGCTATCGGGGCAACCGCATTCCTTCGCCCTGGTCTTACAGCATGGAAGGGACCGCCGCATAGCTCAGCGGCATGGGCTCGTGGAGAGCCGGATGCGGTGAGAGTCGCACGTCCGGTTCGGAAGAGCGGGTCGGGGAGACGACCGATCGAAAGGTCGGCAACGCGCCCCGGCTCGACTCTTACGAGTGGGCCAAGTGCCAGGCAGCACGGTCCGACATCGACTTCGAGCCCCTCGACAACGGGTTCGCATCCTGTTCGGACCCAGCCCGTCTCCAGAGGATCTGCGACCGGCTCAGCGCCAAGAAGATCGACGCCCTGGCCCGCAAGTGGTTCGCTCGTCTGCCCCACCCCTTCACGTCACGGGACCGCCGGGCCGGCTACCGCTACGACATCTCCATTCTCCAGGCCGAGTTCTCCCTCACCCAGGTGCTCGACCGCCCACTGACCGGCCGGGTGTTCTTTGAGGAGGTCATCCGTGACAACTTGGACATCGGCCGCCCCGATCAGATCTCCTTGATCTTCGAGAAGCGGGTCAACCGACGGACTCCGGGGAGGTTCCGCACCCGGGTCATCACCGAGGGGGTGACGCCGTCCCTCTACGTCGACTACAAGCACACCAGGATCAAGCAGTATCACAAGGAGGGCCAAGCCCTCCGCACCGAGACCACCATCAACGACACCCGTGACTTCAAGATCGGCAGACGGCTCCACAATCTTCCCGCACTCCGGGAGATCGGCTTTTCGGCCAACCGACGTCTCCTCGACGTCCAACGAACGAGCTCTGACTGCCACATCGGGGAAGAGGCGTTCACCCGGGTATGCGCACCGGTGATCATCGACGGTCAGCGTGGTCCAGCCCTTCGCTTCGGCGATCCCCGAGTCCAGGCCCTGCTCAGCGCCCTGGTCGTCTTCCGTCTTCTGCCCCGCGGGTTCTCCAACCGAGACTTGCGATCACACCTCGCGCCACTGCTGGGCATCGATCCCAGCGCCATGACCGCAGGCAGGATGACCTACGACCTCCGACGACTCCGCCTCCACGGCATCATCGAACGCGTGCCCCACACCCACCGCTATCAAGTCACCCCGTTCGGATTGAAGACGGCCATCTTCTTCACCCGCGCCCACAACCGCCTGTTGCGCACCGGACTGTCGGAGATCTGCGATCCACAGCCGATCGAGAGCCCATTACGCCGACAGTTCGACCGCCTGGAGCACACGATCACCGATCTGGTCGCAGACCTCGGTCTGGCTGCATGAAACTTGACTCATGTGTGCCGGCTTCGCCGGCCCAAGCTTCCTAGCAATGGCTCAACTGACCTGGATCTTTCCTGGCAGTCCCAACGGGGTTCGAACCCGTGTCTCCACCTTGAGAGGGTGGTGTCCTAGGCCTCTAGACGATGGGACCCTGATGAGCCGCTCCTGTCGGAACGGCTCGCGACTCCTTTCAAACCTGCCACACCGCTCCCGAGGGAGAGCACCGTGAGCGCTCGGGGGGGAGGGCTCGAACCTCCAACCTCATGAACCAGAATCATGCGCGCTGCCAGTTGCGCCACCCCCGAATGGGCGAATCGCCAATTTAGCCCACCCGGGCGAGGTGTGAGGCCGGCCCTGACCGGCGCCCTCCACCGATCCGGACGCCCGGTCGGCCCCTCCAGGTGGGGAATTACTACGATCGAGGTCGGATGAGCACGGAACGTGTGGTGATCGTGGGCGGTGGGGTCCTCGGGACCATGCATGCCCTGCAGGCATGCCGACGCGGCTGGGAGGTGATCCACCTCGAATCCGACGCCAGGCCCCGCCGGGCCTCGGTCCGCAATTTCGGGCTCGTGTGGGTGAGCGGGCGGGCTCCCGGGCCTGAGCTGGACCTGGCCTTGCGGGCACGTCGGCTGTGGGAGGACATCGCCGGGCGCGCACCCGGCATCGGATTCAGAGCCGACGGCTCGCTCACGGTGGCCGGCGACGATTCCGAGCTCGCCCTGATGGCCGAAGCCGTGCAACAGCCGGACGCCTCGAGCCGCGGGTTCGAGCTCCTCGACGCGACCGGTGTGCGCGATGTCAACCCGGCCATCAAAGGCGACATCGTGGGTGGCCTCTGGTGTGGCATGGACGCCGTGGTCGAGCCCGGCTCGGTGTTGGGTGCGCTCCGTCAACTGCTCGAGGCGACCGGCAGCTACCGTTGGCTGCCGGGCCGGCAGGCCATCGATGTACAACCCGCCGGAGCGGCCGACGGTGCCGGACCCGGCGTCATCGATCACTTGGGCACTGCTCACGTGGGGTCGCTGGTGGTCCTATGCGTCGGCGACCGCCTGTCCGGGCTCGGAGGTCGGGTCGGTGCCGACCTGGCTGCGGCGCCCCTCCGCCGGTGCCGGCTCCAGATGATGCAGACCGCGCCCACCACCGAGCGGATCGCCACGGCCATCGCCGACGCCGATTCGATGCGCTACTACCCTGCGTTCGACCTTCCCGGCCGCGCCTCGCTGGGCGCACCGCGACCGGAGACGGCCGAGTGGGCGATGCAGCTGCTCTTGGTGCAGCGGGCCGGCGGTGGCCTCACCATCGGGGACACCCACGTCTACGAGGAGCCGTTCGACTTCGCGATCGACGAATCCCCCTACGACTGCCTCCGCGGCCGGGCGGAATCGATCCTGGGCTGGGACCTTCCGCCCGTGGTCCGTCGTTGGGCCGGCGTGTACACCGCGGTCACGGACGGCGGCATCTGCTATCGCCGGTGCATCGAGCCGGCGGTGTGGGTGGTCACCGGACCGGCAGGACGGGGAATGACCCTGTCCCCGGCGATCGCCGAGCAGACCTGGGACGAGGTGACCGCGTGAAGCCCCCGATCCGACTGGTGGCCCTGGACATGGCCGGCACCACGGTGGCCGATGGTGGCGCCGTCGAGGAGGCCTTCCAGCACGCGCTCGACGCCGTCGGACTGACCGCGGGCCGGCTCAGGGGGGATCCCCAGGAGTACATCCGTCGCACCATGGGCCAGTCCAAGATCACCGTGTTCACCGAGCTGCTCGGTGGCGACAGGCACCTGGCCGAGCAGGCCAATGCGGCCTTCGAGGACGCCTTCGACGGCGCCGTCGACCGGGGCGAGGTATGGGCCATCCCCGGGGCCGAGTCCTGCCTGACGACTCTCCGGGACGCAGGGATGCGACTCTGTCTGACCACCGGCTTCTCCCCGGCCACCCGCGACCGCATCGTCGCCGCGCTGGGATGGGAGGGGCTGGTCGACCTCGTGCTGTCCCCGACCGACGCGGGCCGGGGGCGGCCCTGGCCCGACATGGTCCTCACCGCCGTGCTCCGGCTGCGTATCGACGACGTGGCCGAAGTGGCCGTCGTCGGGGACACCTCGAGCGACCTGCTGGCCGGTGCTCGCGCCGGGGCCTCGATGGTCATCGGCGTTCTCAGCGGGGCCCACTCGAGGTCCGAGCTGGCCAGAGCGCCCCATACCCACCTCATCGACTCGGTGGCCGACCTTCCCGGCCTGCTGCTCGACCGGAGCCCGCCGGTACGCCAGCATCCGGCGTGACTCCGCCCGGCCGGCGCGTGACCCAGCCCGGCGCGTGACTCCGCCCGGCCGTTACGTGACTTCGACTCCGCCCGGCACGTGACTTCCGCCCGCCCGCCGCCGAACTCCGCCCGCCACGGACTCCGAGTCAACGCCACTCGTCCCTGGCCGACACGACCCCGTCGGTTGCCGTGAGCAGGGTGCCGGCGAGTGTCCGGTCGTCGTTTCGCATGCGCCACTGCATGAGACGCTGGGCGGCCAGCCACCCCCGCTCCGCCGCCGCCGTCCGCCGATGCCAGGTCGTGCAGTTGGCCCGGGTCGGCCTTCAGGTCGAACAGAAGGGGAGGTAGGACTGCAGCGTCGGCCGCGAACTGCACGTACTTCACATCGGACCCGCGGACCACGTCGAGGGCGCAGTGGGCCATGGGCAGGGCGAAGAAGCGCTCGGCCGCCCGGGTGGCCGGATTGGAGAAGTTCCAACTCCAGTGGGCTTCGGTGCGCCAGTGCTCTGGAGCCCACCGCCCGGCGCCGTCCCCCCCGATCCCGTCCCCGGTGATGAACGGCTGCAGCGCGAAGCCGTCGGCCTGCAGCGGCACGTCGATGCCCAGCCAGCGGCAGATCGTGGGCAGCACGTCCACCGACTCCGTGAAGGCATCGACCACCCGACCCCGACCCGCCGACGCTGCGGGGTCCGGATCGCGCACGATCAAGGGCACGTGGAAGGACTCGTCCCAGTAGCCGAGCTTCTCGAACAACCAGTGATCGCCACCCATCTCGCCGTGGTCGCTGGTGAGGACCACCAGTGTCGACCCGGCCAGACCCGAGGCGTCCAGATAGCCGAACAGCCGGGCCAGCTGATCGTCGACCTCCTTTTGGGCCCCGTGGTAGGTGGCCCGCATCTGCCGGCGTTCGACCTCGTCCTCGGGTGCCCCGGACAAAGGAAGGTACATGAGGGCCTGATTGACCGGGTGCGCGGCCGCCTCCTCCGCCTTGGTCGGTGCGGCGATGAAGGGCGGCATGTCGTCGGCGTCGTAGAGGTCGTGGTAGCCGGCAGGATTGCGGCGCGGCGGGTGGGGCCGGATGAACGAGGCATGGACGAAGAACGGATCGGCCCCGTTCTGGTCCAACCAGTCGGTCAGCGCCCCGACCATGAAGGCCGTCTCCGACTGGTCGGCCCGGAACCGGGCCGGTGCCCACGTCGATCCGTGGCTGTCGGCCCCGGGGAAGTCTGGGATCGGTTGGTAGAGATCCTGGGGAATGGCCGGGACGTCGACGCCCTGGGATGCCAGCCATCGCCCCCACTGCTGGCTTCCGGCCTCCCACGGCTCGTGGACCACCGCCCGGAAGCCGGGCAGCACTTCTTCGTACGAGCGGAGGCGGGGGTCGTCCGCCGGGAGTGTCCGGGGGTCGAGGCTGGTGTCGGTGTACCCGAACAGCACCGGGTCGTAGCCGGCCTCCCGGGCCAGCAGGGCGATGGTGGTGAAACGGGAATCGAGCGGGGTGCCGTTGAGCACCGACCGGTTGTGGTGCAGGTAGGTGCCCGTGTAGAGGCACGCCCGCGACGGTCCGCAGGGTGCGGCGTTGGCCCAGTGGTTGGCGAACAGCGTGCCCTCCGCGGCCAGGCGGTCGAGGGCCGGGGTGGTCAGCACCGGGTGACCGAGGGCCGACAGGCTGTCACCCCGCCACTGGTCCACGGTGATGAACAGCACGTTCCTGTTCATCGGCCGGCCCCCGCCCACGTCGGGTGCTGGTCGATCACCACGACGGTGTCACGTTCGCCGGTACCGGCCGCGGTCACCCGAGCGAGGCATGGAGCCAGCTCAGCCGGTTGAACCCGATGATCCGGCCGATCGCCATCCCGACCGTCTCCTTGGCGAAGTACGGGATCGTGGAGAAGCCCTTGATCGGTGAGGTCCGCGTCGGCGTCGGGTACGCGGTCAGACCCAGGGAGGATGCAATGGCCAGGCACCGCGCCTCGTGAAAGGGGTCGCTGGCGATGAGGACCGTCCGGTCGCCCCGGGCCAGCAGGGCCGGAGCCGCCTCGGAAAGGCTCTCCCATGTGTTGCTCCCTCCTGCCTCCAGGATGTCCCGGCCGGGGATGCCGGCGGCCACGAGGTAGTGCTCCGATGCCTGCGCCTCGGTGAAGTGGTCGCCGGGCTCCTTCCACCCGGTGACCATGATGGTAGAGGAGAGGTGCTGGCGCCACAGGATCTCCGCTTCGTCGAGCCGGGAGGCAAGGTCGGGAGACGGGACCCCGTCGTACTGGGCCGCGCCCATCACGACGATGGCTCCGGCCAGCCTCGGCTCGTAGCGCCGGCTCGTCATCCAGACCTGGACCGCGGTCACCACCAGGTAGATGAGGATGAGCGTGACCACGAAGGCGACGACCCGGAGGATGAACCGCAGCAGTCGCAGTCCGGTCAGCGTGGCCAGGATCCCCACGCGCTTCAGCGCACCGGGCTCTGTGGCCGCGGACCGGGAGGTCTCACGAGTCCGGGTCGGCCCCGGCCCGGCCGATGGCCGCCCGCAGCCGGTCCAAGGTCCGCTCGGGCCCGAGTGCTTCGAGGGCCTCGAACAGCGGAGGACCCACCCGTCGACCGGTGACCGCCACCCGGATGGGCGCCTGGGCCTTGCCCAGCTTGCGGTCCACACCCTCGCCCACGGCCAGCGTGGCGGCATGGAGGGCGTCGTGGGTCCAGCTGCCGGCGAGGTCCTCGTAGGCCTCGACGGCCCCCGACAGGATGGTGACGGCCAGGTCGTCGCTGGCGATGGCCTTGGCCCATGCCTCGTCGTCGATGGGCGGGGTGTCGAGGAACATGAAGTCGACCATGGCCGGGACCTCGCTGAGGACGGCCACCCGCTCCTGGACCACCGGGGCCAGGGCGGCGAACACCGCCTCGTCGAAGCTCGAGTCGGCCCACGGCACACGGTCACCGGTCAGCCAGGGCCGGCACGCCTCGATGAACGCCCCGGTCGGCATGGCCCGGATGTACTCACCGTTGATATGGGTGAGCTTGACCACGTCGAAGAAGGCCGGGGAATGGTTCACGTCCTCCAGGCGGAACCACTCGAGCATCTGGCCGACGTCGAAGATCTCCTGGCCCCCGGGAGGGCTCCACCCGAGCAGGCCCAGGTAGTTCACGAAGGCGTCGGGCAGGTACCCCTGGTCCCGGTACGACTCGACGGCCACCGGGTCCCGGCGCTTGGACAGTTTCTTCCGCTGCTCGTTGACCAGCATGGGCAGGTGGGCGAAGATCGGCAGCGGGGGTGCAGGCAGGGGCCCCGAACCGGTCGATCCGTCGGTCGTCCAGCCGATCGAGGTCAACGCCTCCCACACCAGCACCCCTTTGGGCGTGGTCGGCAGCAGGTCTTCGCCCCGGATGACGTGGGTGATGGCCATATCGATGTCGTCGACCACGTTGGCCAGGACGAACAGGGGGTCGCCATTGGCCTTCACGGCCACGAAGTCGTCCATGGCCGCACAGGGAAACTCGACCACGCCCCGGATCACGTCGCGCACGATCGTCGTCCCCTCGTCGGGGGTGACGGAACCTGAGGGCCGTTCCGTGGCCACGGGCCAGCTTGCGGTGGCGGCAGAAGCCGTCGTAGCCGGGAGTCAGGATCCCGTTCGCCTTGTTGCGGGCCTCGATCTCCGTGCGGGTGCAGTCGCACGCATAGAGGTACCCGGCCGCCCAGAGCGCGTCGACGGCCTGGTGGTAGCGATCGGTGCGCAGCGACTGGCGGAACGGGCCCTCGTCGGGATCCATCCCCAGCCAGTGCATGGCCGAGATGATCCCGTCCACCCACTCCTCGCGACCCCGCTCGGCGTCGGTGTCCTCGATGCGGAGCACGAAGGTGCCGCCCGACTGACGGGCCACCAACCAGTTGAACCACGCCGTGCGGGCGCTGCCGACGTGGAAGTAGCCCGTGGGCGACGGGGCGAAGCGGACCCTCGGGGTCTCTTCCGACACCCCTCGGTTACTCGTCCTCGACGATGGTGATGGCACCGGTGGGGCAACCATTGGCTGCCTGGCGGACCTTCTCGCGCAACTCCTCACCCGGGTTCTCGTTCAGCACGTACAGAAATCCGTCGTCGCGCACCTCGAATACCTCGGGTGCGATCCCCATGCAGACGGCGTTGCTGGCACACTCGTCGTAATCGACAACAATCTTCACGTGATGCCTCCGGAAGCTCGGTGAACCAGCCCGAGTGTACCGGCCCGCCGGCCGCCGGCCGGGACGCCACCGGGGACCCCCGGGTCGTGGGCTTCGGGCCGTCGACCCCACGGGAGGATCGGAGATGTCGATGCCCACGGTCGGCGGCAAGGTGACCCCCGGTGGGGTAGAAATCACCAATGCTCCCGCCCCCCTCGAATTCCACGTCCCACCGGGATCCGGCGTCCCGCCGCGATCCGACGGGTCGGCGGGGTCCCCGCGGGGCGCGCCGCGCCCGCCGTTGGTCGGCCGTCGTCCTACTCGGCGCGTTCGCCCTCCTGTCCGCCTCCTGCTCGTCGAGCTCGAACAGTGCCGGTACCACCTCGTCGACCGAGGCCACATCCTCTTCCGGCGCGCCTTCGCCGACCACGCCGGCCACGCTGTCCGCCGGCGGCCTGCCCGGCGTCCGTCACGTGTTCGTGATCGCCCTGGAGAACGAGGGGTACGACGTCACCTTCGGCACCCCGTTCAACGACCCGTACCTGGCCACGACCCTGCCGGCTGCCGGAGCGCTCCTGACCAACTACTACGCCATCGGGCACTTCTCGAACGACAACTACGTCGCGCTGGTCTCGGGGCAGGCGCCCAATCCCCTGAACCAGGCCGACTGCATCGACTTCGTCGACTTCCCCCCGACCGCCACCGTGGCCGCCGACGGCCAGATCTCGGATTCGGGCTGCATCTTCCCCGACTCGGTCACCACGCTCGCCAACCAGCTGACCCAGGCGCACCTCACGTGGAAGGGCTATATGCAGGACATGGGCAACGTCCCATCGCGTGAGTCGGCCGTGTGCGGACACGCCGCCATCGGGACACCCGACAAGACCGAGACGGCGGTGCCCGGGGACGGGTACGCAGCCCGCCACAACCCCTTCGTCTACTTCCACTCGATCATCGACGACACCGCCTACTGCGACGCCCGCGTGGTGCCGCTCGGTACCACCGCCGGGACCATGCCGGTCGGCACTCCGAAGGGGGTCACCGGGCTGGCCGCCGATCTCAAGTCGGTCTCGACCACACCCAATTTCAGCTTCATCACCCCCAATCTCTGTTACGACGGGCACGATGCCCCCTGCATCAACCAGCAGGCATCGCCATCGCCGTTGACCAACATCGACACCTTCCTGCAGACCTGGGTGCCGCTCATCACCGCCTCTCCGGCCTTCAAGGAGAACGGCCTGCTCGAGATCACCTTCGACGAGGCCGACACCGACAACGGGAACCCGGCCGACGCCACCGCGTGCTGCAACGAGATGCCCGGGCCGGCCTCGGCCCAGCCCGGGATCACCGGCCCGGGGGGTGGCCGCATCGGCACCGTGCTCATCTCACCGTTCATCAAGGGCGGAACGGTGAGCGCTGTCCCGTACAACCACTACTCGACCCTGGCCACCATCGAGGACATCTTCGGCCTGCCCAAGCTGGGCCAGGCCAAGACGGTGAGCGCCACCTTCGGGAGGGATGTCTTCAACCGGACCGGCTGATCGGATCCGGGTCAGGTGGCCGCGTCCCATACCGGGTGCGACCTCGACAGCCGGCCGGCGATGACGGCCACCGGCGCCAGCAGGAGCAGGGCGAAGGCAAGACCCACCGGCTTGCCGAGATGGAGGACGCAGACGGCGCCGACCACGGCGCCGGCGAACATGGCCAGGACCGAGAGCCCGCGCCGGCCGACGCGTGAATCGGTCCCACCGGCCAGACGGCCGTCCGATGCCGCACCGACGATGGTCTGGGTCAGCACGGTCGTGGTCAGATCGGGCACGGCCAGCTTGCGGGCCGTGCCGTTCTGCAACCCCATGGCCAGACCCATCAGTCCGATGAGGACGTAGCGTGACGCGCCCGAACCGAGGTCGGTCACGCTCCAGCCGACCACGAGGGCCACCGCCACCAGTCCGGCCTGGAAGGTGGTGGACACGGCCAGCATCCGGCCGCGCCGAGGTCCGACACGTGAGACCAGCCGCCCGCTGCACAGGGCGCCGACGAAGAACGCACCCAGGGCAGCCAGCGAGGCGCCGATCGAGAACCCTTTGGCGCCGGTGAGGGCGAAGGCCAGAAACACCACGTTTCCCGTCATGTTGGCCACGAAGACATGACCGAGGACCAGATAGCTGAATGCATCCACCAGGCCGGTGACCACGGTGAGGGCCACCAGGAGCGGGGCCAGGGGCCCGTGTCTGTCGCCGCTGGGCGGCACCAGCGTGTGCCAGGCGTCGGAGACTGTGGTCATCATCGGAGTACCTCCCGCTCGTCAGGTCTTCACGTACCGTACGTGAGCTCGAGCGAGCGTGAGATGTCCACCGATCCGAGTAGCTGACGGTCGTGGGAGACCAGCAACAAGGTGCCCCCGAACGCGGCCAGGGCCGACTCGAGCTGCTCGATCGCCGGCAGGTCGAGATGGTTGGTGGGCTCGTCCAGGACCAGAAAATTGACACCCCGCCCCTGGAACACGGCCAGCTCGGCCCGGGTTCGCTCGCCGGGCGAGAGTGAGCTGCTCGGTCTGGTCACGTGGTCGGCGTCCAGCCCGAACTTGGCCAGCAACGACCTCGCCTCGGACGGGGCGAGCTGACACCGTTCCGTCACCGTGCTGACCAGGTCGCGGTCGCCACCCATGGCCCGGCGGTCCTGGCCCAGCTCCCCCACCACCACGCTCGGTCCCATCCACCGGGCCCCGGCAGCCAACGGCAGGGTACCCAGCAGCGCCGAGACCAACGTGGACTTTCCCGTCCCGTTGGCCCCGGTCAGCGCCACCCGCTCCCCCCAGTCGATCTCGATGTCGACGGGTCCCATCCGGAACGAGCCCCGCTCGATGACCGCACCGTCCAGCCGGGCCACGACGGCGCCGGCCCGTGCCGACTCTTCGATCGTGAACCGCAGGTCCCACCCCTCGAACGGCTTCTCCACCACTTCGAGGTTGTCCATGGCTCGCTCGGTCTGGCGCGCCTTGGCCGCCAGCTTCTCCGTGCGGTTGATCCGGAAGTCGCGTTGCGCCTTGTCGTTGTCGCGCTGGTTCCGGGACTCCCGGCGGACACCGCTGGTGGCCCACTGGCGCTGCCGCTCGGCCCGGCTCTCCAGTTGACGTCGCTGGCGGTCGTAGCGCTCGTAGGCCTCGGAGGCGTGGCGACCGGCGTGTTCGCGCTCCGCCAGGTAGCCACTCCACCCACCCCCGTACTGACGGGCGGACCGGCTGTGGGGATCGAGCTCGAGCACCGTCGTCACCGTCCGCTCGAGGAAGTCGCGATCGTGGGAGACGATGACCGTCCCACCGCGGCGCGACCGGACCCATGCCTCGAGCCGTCCGAGCCCCTCGAAGTCGAGATCGTTGGTCGGCTCGTCGAGCAGGGTGATGTCGAAGAGCGAGAGCTCGATGGCGGCCAACGCCACCTTGGCCTCCTGGCCGCCCGACAACGAGGACACCTCGGCCTCGGCCAGTTCGGAGCCGACGCCGAGCCCAGTGAGGACATCGTCGATCCGCGCGTCCAGATCGGCGGCTCCCAGCGAATTGAACCGGTCGAGCGCGACCTCGTAGCGGTGCCCGGCGGCACCGGTTCCCTCGGCCAGGCCCGCGGCCGCCTCGGTCAGCTCCAATTCGGCGGCCCGGGCGCCGGTGCGACGGGTCAGCGCCCGCCGGACCGTCTCGCCGCTGACGACCTCATGCTCCTGGGACAGGTAGCCACGTGTGGCCCTCGGCGGGTCCAGGACGATCTGACCCTCGTCGGGTGCGATGACGCCGGCCAATAGCTGGAGGAGGGTCGACTTGCCGACGCCGTTCGGGCCGACCACCCCGATCCGGCTGTCGGGGCCGACCGTCAGGGAGACCTGATCGAGGACGGTACGCCCACCGCGGTCATGGGTCAGCCCGCGCGCCACCAGCGTGGCCGGCGTCGACAAGCGAGCGGTTGATCGAGAGGGTGGAGTGCGGGGCGCGGGCAACCGGAACCTCCGGGACCATGGGACGAGGGTCGGACACGGGGCAACCTGTTCTCAGCGCACGGGTCAAGAGTAGCGCCACCCGTGCGGGCTTGCGGGACGGCGGACGGCGGGACGGAGGCGTCGAGTAGCGCCGGCGCTCCTCCGGTGACGGCCTGTCCCGTTACGGCTTTTCGCTCCCGACCACCCACATGGAAAAGAACTGCGAACCGCCGCCGTAGGCCTGGCCGAGGGCCAGTCTCGCCCCGTCGATCTGGTGCTCGCCGGCCTGGCCCCTCACCTGCATGGCCACCTCGAGGAACCGGAGCATCCCCGACGCACCGATCGGGTTCGACGACAGCACGCCTCCCGACGTGTTCCACGGGATGTCCCCGTCGAAGGCGGTGGCACCTGACTCGGTCAGCTTCCATCCGTCGCCCAGGTCGCAGAAGCCGAGGTTCTCCAGCCACATCGGCTCGTACCAGCTGAACGGCACGTACACCTCGGCCACGTCGATCTGCCGGCGCGGATCGGTGATGCCGGCCTGGGCGTAGACGTCGGCCGAGCAGTCCCGGCCGGCTTGCGGATTGACCTGGTCGCGGCCGGCGAACATGGTGGGCTCGGACCGCATGGCCGTCCCGTGGATCCATGCCGGTGGGAACTCTCCGGACACCGCGTCCTCGGCCGCCAGCACCATGGCCGCAGCGCCGTCCGAGGACGGGCAGGCCTCGAGGTAGCGGAGCGGGTCCCACAGCATCATCGAGTCCTCGACCATCTTCATGTCGATGTCGGCCAGGTGCAGGTGGGCGTACGGGTTTCGCATGGCGTTCTGCCGGTCCTTGACCGCCACCATCCGACCGATGTACTCGGGCGCCCCCGACCGGCGCATGTAGGCACGGATGTGGGGGGCGAAGTATCCACCCGCCCCGGCCAGCAGCGGGGCGGCGAATGGCTGCGGCACCGAGAGCGCCCACATGGCGTCCGAGTCGGACTGCTTCTCGTAGGCCACGGTCAGGACCCGCTTGTGGATCCCCGCCGACACCAGGTGGGCGGCCACCAGGGCGGTCGATCCTCCCACCGAGCCCGCGGTGTGCACCCGGATCATGGGCTTGCCCACGGCGCCGAGAGCGGGGGCCAGGTACAGCTCGGGCATCATGTTGCCCTCGAACATGTCCGGGGCCTTCCCGATGACCACGGCGTCGATATCGGTCCAGGTCAGATCGGCGTCGGCCAGGGCCATCTTGGCCGCCTCCCGCACCAGGCCGGCGATGGAGACGTCCTCCCGCTTGGCCTTGTGGTGGGTCTGTCCCACGCCGATGACTGCGCAACGCTCTGCCATCACTCACCCTCCAGGACACAGACGAGGTTCTGTTGCAGGCAAGGGCCCGATGTGGCGTGGGCCACCGCCCGGTGGGCCTGGCCCGAGGAGATCCGGGTGGCCGCCTCACCGATGCGGATGAGGCCGGCCGACATGATCGGGTTGGCAGCCAGCGGGCCGCCGGAAGGGTTGATGGTGACGGTGTCGTCCAGTCCGAGTGCGTCCCGCAGGATGATCTCCTGGTGGGCATAGGGGGCATGGATCTCGGCCACGTCGACACGGTTGTCGGCCAGGCCGGCCACTTCTGCGGCCTTGGTCGTCGACGGCGACGTGGTCAGGTCGCGGGCGCCGAGCGAGTGGGACTCCATCCGGTGGTCGAACCCCGTGATCCACGCCGGGTTCTTCGACCACCGGGCGGCCTTGTCCCCTGCCGCCAACACGATGGCGGCCGCGCCGTCGGTGATGGGCGGCAGGGTGTGGCGCCTCAATGGTGAGACCACATACTCGTCCTCCAGCAGCTTCTCGACAGGTACGTCTTTTGCCACCTGCGCCTTGGGGTTGGACATGGCGTCCTTCCGGCTGCGGGCGGCGATGGCCGCGAACTCCTGCTCGGTGCCCTTGCCCGCGTCGATGAGAGCACGGGCCTGCAGCGCGGCCAGGCTGACCGGGTCGGCCCACAGGGGGGCCATGTAGTACGGATCGAGCTGGAGGGTCAGGATCTCGTTGAGGTTGCCGAGCGACGAGCGCCCGAAGCTGTAGACCAGAGCGGCATCGATCTCCCCCTCCTGGAGAAGGACCCAGGCCTCGTAGAGGGCCCAGGCTCCGTCCATCTCGACGTGGCTCTCGGCCCTCGGTGGCCACACCCCCACCGCGTCGAGGGCCATCACGAAACTGAACGGGCCACCGATCAGGTAGTCGGTCGAGCCCGAGCAGATGAAGTCGACGTCGTCCTTGGTGATCCCGATGTTGCCGAACACCTCGGCGATCACCGGCATGAGCATCTCGACCTCGTTGTGCTCCTCGTCACGGCGAACATTCTGCGATTGTGCGAACGAGGCGACGGACACGGGTCGGTTGGTTCGGGCGGCGGCGCTCACAGGTAATCCTTGTAGGTCTCGTAATCGGCGTCGGGCTCACCGTTGGGCCGGAAGTACTTGACCGAGGCCAGTGACGGGGTGAGCTGGTCCGGATCCACCCACACCGCCTCGACCCGCATGCCCATGCGGATCTGGTCGGTCGGGGCTTCCTGGATGAGCCCCATGAACGAGAGGTTGGCCCCGTCGAGCAGGACCTGGGCACAGATGTAGGGGATCTCGATCGACTGTCCGGCGAAGGGAACGTTGACCACGCAGTAGGTGGTGATCGTGCCCACATTGGCCAGTTCGACATCCTCCGTGGTGGGCACGCCGTCGGTCGGGCACGAGCCCCTCGAGGGGACGTAGACCTTTCCGCAGACGGAGCAGCGCTGGCCCATGAACTTGCCCTGCTCGAGACCGCGCAGGAAGCGGGACTGGGCCACCCCGGGGGTGAATTCGAAGTCGAGGCGGATCGGAGTGGCCAGGGTGGTCACCGGGCCCAGTCCCGTGGTCTCGGTCTCCGGGCCCATCAGGCGGCCCCTCCCTTTTGCTCGGGTACGAAGGCCTCGATGTCCGCCATGGCCCCGATCCGTTCCGAGACGGGCCGGAATCGCACGGTCACCCGGTCACCGCTCGACAGGTTGTCCGGACCGCCGCTGTCGACGACGTGGAGAAGGGCTGTGTCGGCCCCGTCCAGACGGATGAGCGCCCAGGCGAACGGCCGCTGCAGCGGGTGCTTGGGCAGCGGATGCGAGACCCAGGCCCAGGACTCGACCGCCCCGCCCGGCCCCACCTCCACGATCTCCCCGGTGTCCTCCCCGGTGGTCGGGTCGTACTCGGTCGGGGGGACGATGACCGATCCTCCCGACCCCTGCACCCCGAGCAATTTCCCGTCGCGGAGCCCGGTCAGGAAGGCCCCGATGACCGGCCCCACCGAACGCGAATACGGATATTCGAGGCGGTGACTCGCATGCAGCACTTCGCTCTCGGGCATCCCGATTCTCCCCCCACAACTCGTCGATTCTGGTTTTTTGGGAAAGTAGAACACATTTCACTTTTGAGCGCCAACAGCGCCGCCCCGGGGGTCGGGCGGCACCGACGGCGCTACCGTGGCACCCATGGCCGAGTCGACAACCACGCGCCCCAATATCCTCCTCGTCGTCTCCGATCAGGAACGGCAGCGGTCGTGGCTCCCACCGGATGTCTCGCTCCCGTGGCGCGACCGCCTCAGGGCCGAAGGGCTCGAGTTCACCGACTACTTCACCCACTCCTCCCCCTGCTCCCCGAGCCGGGCCAGCTTGTTCACGGGCCGCTACCTCGAGGGCCACGGGGTGCTGGACAACGTGATCATGCCCGAGCACGTCGAGCTGCCCACCTCCACACCGACCCTCGGCTCGCTGCTCGGCGGCGCCGGCTACCGCTCGTCGTACATCGGAAAGTGGCATCTGTCCCACTCACCCACGCCGGACATGGAGGCCTACGGCTTCGCCGACTGGGACGGCAACGACCGCCACTTCATGGGATGGGCGGGGACCGGGGTGCACTTCGACCCGATCATCGCCGCCAACGCCGCCCACTGGCTCGAGAAGAACGCCAAGCCGTCCGGGGGAACCGGTTCCGGGAGGCCCGGCTCCGGGGGGACCGGTTCCGGGGCGGCCGATCCCTGGTTCCTGACCGTGGCCCTGGTCAACCCCCACGACGTGATGTGGTTTCCCGTAGACCAGCCCGGCTACCGGGAACGCCACCCCGACGACGTGGCCGCCATCCGCTCGGTGCTCGAGTCCGCCGCCTGGAAGGACGATGACCCGCTCCCCGTCTTCTCCGAGTCCTACCCGGAGGTGGTCGACCGGCTGCCGGCGAACTTCGACGATGACCTCCACACCAAACCCGAGGCCCATCGGCAGTGGCGGTGGGACCAGCAACACGGGCTCTGGGGATACATCGACCCGGAGGACAAAGGTGCGTGGCTGCGCCACCTCGACTACTACGTCCATCTCCAACAGCTGGCCGATCGCAGCATGGGGACCGTGCTCTCCGCCCTCGAGGCCTCGGGGGCGTGGGACGACACCATCATCATCTTCACGTCCGACCACGGCGACATGTGCGGCTCGCACGGCCTCCGTTCCAAGGGCCCATTCGTCTACGACGAGATCATGCGGGTCCCTCTCTACGTGAAGGTCCCGGGGGTCACGACTCCGGGCTCGCTCACATCGGCGTTGGGCAGCCACGTGGACCTGGCTGCCACCATCTGTTCGCTGGCCGGGGTCGGTGACGCGGCGGCGTCCACGGTCCAGGGGGCCGACCTGTCCCCGATCCTGGCCGATCCTGCGGCTTCGGTGCGGGACCACATCCTGTTCGCCCAGGACTCGGCCCAGACCACTGAGCTCAACAAGGTGCGCTATGCCCTGCGCGGGTTCTACGACGGCCATACCAAGTACGCCCGCTACTACGGGGTCGGTGGCGGCAAGCCCTCGACCGGACTGTGGGGTAAGCCGGCCGGCCACAAGCTCTTCGACGTCGACTGCGCCTTCGACGACAATGACCACGAGTGGTATGACCACGACTCGGATCCGGACGAACTGGTCAACCTGGCCAACGACCGATCCCGGCGCTCCGAGCTCCGCGACCTCTTCGAGCGCATGCGCACCTTCGAGCAGGATTCGTTCGTCTCGTTCGCCTGAGCGGCGGGCCCTTGGCGCAGGCGGGGCGCGACGGCAGAGCGGAGCGGGGCAGAGAGGGCGAGCGGAGCGGGGCGGAGCGGGGCAGAGCGGAGCGGGGCAGAGCGGAGCGGGCAGAGCGGAGCGGGGCAGAGCGGGAGCGGAGCCGGTCGGGGTGGCTGGTCGCGTTTTCGGAATGGCCGAATTATCGGCTGCAGCGCGTTAGCTGGAGGAGGTCGCCTCATCGCCTGCAGCCGATAATTTCGGCAATTCCGCAATTCCGCAACTCCACCGGGATCGGCGGGGCCGGCGGCTCCGCCGGGGCAATTCAGTCCCGATATCCGGTCACCTGTGATCACTGTTAGCCGGTCATCCCCTGATCACCGTTGCCGGTCACCCTGTGATCGGGCCCGCGCCTCAACCGCCGGCATCCAGGCGGACGACCAGATCTTCCACCAGGCCCCGGCAGCCCGACTCCACCATGTCGAGGCAGGTCTCGAAATCGACGTCATCGCCGTAGTACGGGTCAGGGACGTCGACCGCGCCCCCGGCCCGGGGGTCGAATCCCCGCAACATGACCAGACGGCCGTCGAAGCGGTCGTCGCCGGCGTTCTTCCGAGCCAGGCCCAGCAGGGTCTGTTGATGGCCACGATCCATGCACACCACCAGGTCGGTGGTGGCGAACCATGTCGAGGCGAAGGCCTGTGCCCGATGTCCCCGGTCGCGGTAGCCACGGCGTTCGAGCGCCGATCGGGCCCGCGGGTCCATCGGCTCGCCCGCGTGCCAGCCGCTGGTACCGGCGCTGGAGACGACAAGGTGCTCACCGAGGAAGGACCTGTCGGCCAGCGCAGCGGCGGCGGCCAGCTCGACCAACACCACGGCGGCCATCGGCGATCGGCAGATGTTGCCGGTACAGACGAAGCAGACATCAAGGGGATCGGGCACCAACTCATTCTGCACTGACCCGGAGCCACCCCGGTAACCTGACCCGAGAGGCGCGGCCCGAACGACCGCTCCGGGGAGGAACAGATGAGTGAACAGCAGAGTCCCCAGCAGATGGGGCACGGCGTCAAGCAGCGCGACATCATCAGGATGTCGCCCGCGGAGATCGACGCCTTCCTTCACGAGCGGCGGCCGATGACCATGTGCACCCTCAACCGCGACGGATCCATACACGCGGTGGCCATGTGGTACGGGTTCCTCGACGGCTCGATCGCCATCGAGACGAAGGCCAAGGCGCAAAAGGCCGTCAACCTCGGGCGCGATCCGAGGATCACCTGCATGTTCGAGGACGGCGACTACTACGAGGAATTGCGCGGCGTGGAGTTGGTGGGGCGGGCCGAGATCATCGACGAACCCGACAAGATGTTCGAGTTGGGAGTCAACCTCTTCGAGCGGTACTACGGGGCGTACACCCAGGAGTTGCGCCCCTTCGTCGAGACCATGCTCAACAAGCGGATCGTGGCCAAGGTCAACGTGGAGCGGACGGTGTCGTGGGACCACCGCAAACTGGAACTCCCCTCTTCCCGTCCGGCCTGACCGGCCCACGTGGCGCCGCGCCGTCCGGGCTGGTAGCACTGTCGCCCAGACAAGGGGGAACCAGCAGATGATTCTCGATCGCTTCCAGTTGACCGACAAGGTGGCCGTGGTCACCGGGGCCGGGAGGGGAATCGGCGCGGCCACGGCCATCGGCCTGGCCCAGGCCGGTGCCGACGTGGTGATCTCGGCCCGGACCACCGAGCAGCTCGCCGAGGTGGCCGCACAGATCCAGGGTGCGGGGCGCCGGGCGCTGGCCGTGCCTGCCGATCTGAGCGATCTCGATGCCGTGGCCGCCCTGGTCGACCGGGCCCGGGAGGCGTTCGGCCGCCTCGACCTGGTGGTCAACAACGTCGGCGGCGCCATGCCCCGGCCGTTCATGGACACGTCCCCCGGCCGGCTCGAGCAGGCATTCCACTTCAACGTGTCGACCGCCCACGCCCTGCTCCGACCGGCCGTTCCGCTCATGCTCGAGGGAGGAGGCGGCTCGGTGGTGAACATCTCATCGGCCATGGGGCGCCTGTCGGGGCGGGGTTACTTGGCCTACGGGACGGCGAAGGGGGCGTTGGCCCACTACACCCGGCTGGCCGCCGCCGATCTGTCCCCGCAGATCAGGGTCAATGCCATTGCCGTGGGCTCGGTGGCAACATCGGCGCTCGACATCGTGATGCAGACCGACGAGTTGCGGATCGCCGTGGAGGCGGGCACCCCCTTGGGCCGCATCGGCGACCCCGAGGACATCGCAGCCGCGGTCGTCTACCTGGCCTCCGAGGCCGGCTCGTACATCACCGGGAAGATTCTCGAGGTGGACGGGGGGATCGAGTCCCCTAACCTCGACATGGGCCTTCCCGACGTGTGAACCGCAAACGTCCCCGACCGAGGAGCAGCTCATGACCAAGACCTATCGAGTCGTCGCCTGGAGCACCGGCAATGTCGGCGTCCACGCCATCGCCGGCATCGACGCCCGGCCCGACCTCGAGCTGGTCGGACTGTGGGTGTCCAATCCGGAAAAGGTGGGCAAGGACGCCGGAACCCTGGCCGGACTGGGCCGCACCCTCGGGGTGACCGCCACCAACGACGTCGACGCCCTGCTCGCCCTCGGACCCGATGTGGTCGTCCACACTGCCATGGCCGACAACCGGCTGTTGGAGGCGATCGCCGACATGCAGCGGATCCTCCGGGCCGGGGTCAATGTGGTGTCGAGTGGGCCGGTCTTCCTCCAGTACCCCTACGGCGTCGTCGATGACTCGATGATCGACCCGGTTCGAGAGGCCGCCGTCGAAGGCGGCGTCTCGCTCTTCGTCAACGGCGTGGACCCCGGTTTCGCCAACGATGCCCTCCCCCTGGTGCTGAGCGGGGTCAGTGAGCGGATCGACGAGGTTCGGGTGGCCGAGATCCTCAACTACGCCACCTACGACCAGCCCATGGTCATCTTCGACATCATGGGATTCGGTCGGCCCATCGACGACGTGCCCATGATCCTGCAGCCCGGCGTGTTGACCATGGCCTGGGGAAGCGTTGTACGCCAGCTGGCCGCGGGTCTGGAGGTCGAGCTGGATTCCGTCGAGGAGTGGTACGAACGGGAATCGGCCACCGAGACCTTCGAGGTCGACTCGGGGACCATCGAGAAGGGGACCGCAGCCGCACTGCACTTCGAGGTACGGGGTATGCGGGCGGGCCGGGCGGTCATCGTGCTCGAGCATGTGACGCGGTTGCAGGACGACCTGGGGCCCGCCTGGCCGCAGCCGGCGGGTCACGGCTGCTACCGGGTGACCATCTCGGGCGAGCCGAACTACACCCTCGACCTGCAACTGCTGGGCAGCGACGGCGACCACAACACCGCCGGGCTCAAGGCCACGGCGATGCGGCTGGTGAACGCCATCCCCGACGTGGTGGAAGGAGCCCCCGGCCTCCTCACCGCGTTGGACCTCCCCCCGATCTACGGCCGCGGCCTCGTGCGCTGAACAGGCGCCCCGCCGACCTGGCGGCGAGCACGGTCACGGATGGACCGGGCCGATCGAACAGTAGGGTCCGAGGCATGAAGCCCACCTCCAGAGCACGCCTGGGAGCACGCCTGGGAGCACGCGCAGGAGCACGCGTATGAGCATGGGCATGGGTGGCCACGGGATGGGCGGTGGCGGCCAATTCGGCGGAGTGATGCGTTCCATGCGACGCGATGACTCGGTCACCCAGCAGCACGTGACCAAGGGCACGACCCGGCGGATGTTCAAGTTCGCCCGGCCCTACCGCAGGATCCTCATCGGGTTCCTCGTGCTGGTGACCATCGACGCGGTG
The DNA here is from genome assembly GCA_963745955.1 of uncultured Acidimicrobiaceae bacterium. Taxonomy (GTDB): domain Bacteria; phylum Actinomycetota; class Acidimicrobiia; order Acidimicrobiales; family RAAP-2; genus Bog-756. The sequence goes on from CAVUZI010000007.1 coordinate 40,651, forward strand.
GTCGGGATCATCAATCCGCTCCTATTCCGGTCGATCATCAACAACGGCATCGAGGAGCACAACAAACACCTGATCATCGTCTTGTCGCTGACTGCTGCGGTGGTTGCCGTCGTGGACACCGCCCTGACCATCGGCATCCGCTGGGTCTCCGCCAAGGTCGGCGAAGGACTCATCTTCGACATGCGCTCGAAGGTCTTCGAGCACATCCAACGGATGCCCCTCGCCTTCTTCACCCGCACCCAGACCGGCGCCTTGATCAGCCGGCTCAACAATGACGTGATCGGGGCCCAACAGGCATTCTCCGACACCCTCTCGTCGGTGGTGTCGAACCTGATCAGCGTCATCCTCGTGCTCATCGTCATGTTCCTGCTGTCATGGCAGATCACGGTGGCCAGCCTCATCATCCTGCCGATCTTCGTCTTCCCGGCGAAGCGGGTCGGCCGGCGGCTCTCGGTCATAACCCGCGAGTCCTACGCGCTCAACGCCCAGATGAACAACACCATGAACGAGCGCTTCAACGTGTCCGGCGCACTCCTCGTCAAGCTGTTCGGCCGACCCAAGGAGGAGCGGGAGACCTTCGAGAAGAAAGCAGGCCGGGTCCGCGACATCGGGGTCACCCAGGCCATGTACGCCCGCTTCTTCATCGCCTCCCTATCGTTGACCGCGGCGCTGGCCACCGCGCTCGTCTACGGCTGGGGCGGCGTCCAGGCCGTCGACGGCGCGCTCTCGGTCGGCACGGTCGTCGCTCTGGCCTCGTACCTGATCCGCCTCTACGGCCCCCTCACCGCGTTGTCCAACGTGCAGATCGACGTAATGACCGCGCTGGTCTCCTTCGACCGCGTCTTCGAGGTCCTCGACCTGCCTCCGATGATCGCCGAGAAGCCCGACGCCCGGCCGATCCCGCCGGGCCCCGCCCGCATCGAGTTCAGCCACGTCGACTTCCGCTACCCCACCGCCGAAGACGTATCCCTGGCCTCACTCGAGTCGGTGGCCGTGCTCGACCCGAGCGTCTCATCCCAGGTGCTCTTCGACGTCAGCTTCGTGGCCGAACCGGGGCAGCTGGTGGCATTGGTCGGCCCGTCGGGCGCCGGCAAGACCACCATCAGCCAGCTCCTCCCCCGCCTCTACGACGCCACCTCGGGAACCATCTCCATCAACGGGTTGGACGTGAAGGACGCCACCTTCTCATCGTTGACCGACACCATCGGGGTGGTCACCCAGGACGCCCATCTCTTCCACGAGACGATCCGCGAGAACCTCCTCTTCGCCAAGCCCGATGCCGCTCCCGGCGAGCTCGACGCCGCGCTGGCCGGCGCCCAGATCGGCACCATGGTCGCCTCACTCCCCGATGGGATGGACACGGTGGTCGGCGACCGCGGCTACCGCCTGTCGGGCGGCGAGAAGCAACGCCTGGCCCTCGCCCGGATCCTGCTGAAGGCACCCGAGATCGTCGTGTTGGACGAGGCCACGGCCCACCTCGACTCCGAGTCCGAGGCCGCGGTGCAGAAGGCCCTCGCCACCGCGCTCCTGGGCCGCACCTCGTTGGTCATCGCCCACCGGCTGTCCACGGTTCGGGAGGCGGACATGATCCTGGTCCTCGACCACGGACGGATCGTGGAACGCGGCCGCCACGATGAGCTCATCGGCGCCGGGGGCCTGTACGCCGAGCTCTACCGCATCCAGTTCAAGCGCCAGGAGCCGGTCGAACGCGGGTGACAGGTGAGAGGTCTGACCAGCATCCGGCCCGGCCAGGCGGGATCGACGAGGGTCACGCGGCCTCGCCCACGCACAGGGAGCGCTCACCCTTGTCGTGGGTATCGCCCGGGTCGAGAACCCGGTCCGACGACCACTCGGCCACTCGCTCACTCGTGGCCCGACGGGCCCAGTCGGACTCCGTCCGGCCGTCGAGCCCATCACCGTGGTCGGCGCGCGTCGTACGTTCGTCATCACCCATGGTGCACTCCTTTCTGAGTATTTCGTCGGTGTAGCCCGAGTCATTTCCATGAATCAGGCGAGATCTGCGGTTCGGTGAGTTTTAAAATCGGAAATCGAATTGGCGGTGATAGTCCGGTGTCGCGCCGGGCATCGGACTTGGACGGTCGGGGGAGGCTCCGGGAGGCGACGAGCTCGACATCAGTCGGGCCGGTCAGGACCGGACCTGGAAAACGAAAAGGAGCCGCTTCCTAAGAAGCGACTCCTCGACGAACCCAGACCTTGTTGCTGTCTGTTCAATCCGTCGAGAGTGCCTCCCGAACTGCCTTGGCGCTCGATACGAGTGCATCCTTGCTACACGCCGTGGAGATGCCGGCGATGGACACCGCCATGGACGGCGCACCCGGGCCGACCAATTCCTGCTGCTCTTCTCCCTGGATCTTCCGATCCGATGAAGCTTTCGCGGTGTCCACGGCACTGAGTATAGCGAACGAATCAGCCGGTCAAGTGTCATTCGATTTCTCGGCAATGTCCGGGCCGGACAGGCGCGTTCACCTGCATATCAGCACCGGGCGGGCCCGCGTTGAGGGTCGAAGCCCCGGTTGCCGGCTGCGGCCGGGGGTATCCCGGGGACCTGTTCTTGCGCCACTACCGTTGCCGGGTGCCCCGCTTCGTGGTCGACATCGCCCCGCTGAGGAAGTACCGCCACTTCCGGCGTCTGTGGGCCGGCCAGACGGTCTCGGGACTGGGATCCCAACTCACCCTGGTGGCGGTCTCGTTCCAGGCCTATGGGCTGACCCACTCGACGCTCGTCGTCGGCCTCATCGGCCTCGCCCAGCTGGTGCCGTTGCTGGCCGGCGCCCTGTGGGGCGGGACACTGGCCGACGCCATGGACCGGAGGAAGGTCCTGATCCTCACCCAGATGGCCATGGCCACAGCCGTCGGCGGGCTGGTGGCCAACGCATCGTTGTCCCATCCGGCGGTGTGGCCGCTGTTCGTCTGCACCGCGGCCGGAGCCGGGTTCCAGGGCGTCGACTGGCCGGCGCGTCGGGCCGCCCTTCCGATGCTGGTCGACGGGCCGGACGTGACCTCGGCCATCGCCCTGCAGACCTCCATCCAGCAGTTGGCCCTGGTGGCCGGACCGGCCCTGGCCGGCATACTCATCGCCACCATCGGCCTGAGCGCGGTCTACGGGATCGACGTGGCCACGTACGCCGTGGCCCTCATCGCCGCCCTCCTTCTCCCGACCCTTGTCCCGGTGGGTGGCGGAACGCCGTTGGGTCTCCGGTCGATGGCCGAGGGATTCCGCCACCTCCGACGCCAGAAGCTGCTGTCGGCCACCTACTGGATCGACCTCAACGCCATGATCTTCGGAATGCCCCGGGCCGTCTTCCCGGCCCTCGGGGTCGGCCTGTTCGGCGGGGGTGCCGGTGTGGTCGGCCTCCTGTATGCGGCGCCTGGGGCCGGGGCCCTCGTCGGCTCGCTGTTCACCGGATGGTGCAGCCGAGTCCGACACCAGGGCCGGGCCATCGCCGCCTGTGTGGCGATCTGGGGCGCGACCATCACCGTGTTCGGCCTCGTTCCGGTGCTGTGGATCGGGCTCTCGCTGCTGGCCATCGCCGGTGCTGCCGACGTTGTCTCGGCGGTCTTCCGCCAGGCCGTGCAACAGCGCACGGTTCCCGAACACCTGCAGGGACGCCTGTCCGGGACGTTCTTCGCGGTGGTGGCCGGGGGTCCGCGGCTCGGGGACGCCGAGACGGGTGTGGCCGCCGCCATCGGCGGCCCCCAGTTCGCCGTCTGGTCGGGGGGACTGGCCTGCGTGGCCGGGGTGGCCGTTCTCCTGTGGCGCGTACCAGAGCTCTGGCGCGACAGCGGGGGCGGCCGGCAGCTGCCTCCGGGGTCGGAGACCAGGGCGATCGGCGAGGTCACCACCGAGATCGGCGAGGGAGAGCCCATTTAGGACGGTCCACGACCCAGCGCTACCGGCGTCAGGCCGGAGCTACTGTTCGCCCGGTGAATCCCGATTGGCCCGGCGGGCCGCCTCCCGGCTGGTATCCCGATCCGGCCGGGGTGAAGGCTTGGCGCTGGTGGGATGGGCAGGAATGGACCGAGTTCGCCTCCGACCCGTCGGCGCCCCACCGTCCCGGCCCTGCCTGGCCCCAGACCCCTGCCTTCGACGCATCCCGCGGACCCTATCCGGGCACATGGGTCCACGACCGGTTCGCGGCGGAGGTGAGGGCCGGACCGTGGGCGCGGCGGGCCCTGGTCGGGTACCTGGCCGTGATCCTCGTCGGCCTGTTGGCGGCATGGGCGGAGCGGTCGGCCATTCGGCAGCTCGTCCACAACATCGACGTCCAGCGGCAGACCGGAGTCGTCCAGGACCAGGCCCTTCCGAGCGACCTGAACCTGCTCACCCTCTTGAACCTGGTCCTCATCGCGCCCTTCTACATCCTCTTCCTCAGGTGGCAGTTCGAGGCGGCGAAGACAGCCCGGTTCCTGTCCGTGCCGGCCAGGCGCTCGCCCGGCCTCGGTGTGGGCAGCTGGTTCATCCCGGTCGTCAAACTTCTGGTTCCCCTACCAGTCCATCCGGGACTGCCTCCCGCCCGGCGACCCAGGTCGGACGGTGGTCGCCCGCATGTGGGCATTGTTCATCGGCGTGCTGGCGATGAACACGGTCACCGCTGTCCTCGCCTTGTTGGGGAGCCCGATCGGCTTCGTCTTCGCCGCCGTCACCCTGGCCCTCGGTGTCGGATTCGCGCTCGAGGGGAGGGCGGCGGTAGAGCTCATCGCCGACACCCATCGACGATTGCTGCCTCCGGGGCCGTCCGGACCGGCCGACCAGCCGACGGCCCCCGGGCCATAGGCCTTCCCCGAGGTGAACGTCGAACGGTCCCTCCGCTTGGTCTACCGTAAGCAGAGCGCTGATTCCGGTTCGCACCGACCGGCACCCCCGTGAACCCATGACCAGATCGATCGAACGAGCCCACTACAGGACCACCTTCGTCGTGTTGCTGCTCGGCGTTTCGTCGTACGCGCTGCTCCAGTCGCTCGTGACCCCGGTTCTGAGGACCATCCAGCTCGACCTCCACACCACCCAGTCCACGGTGACCTGGGTGGTGACCGTCTTCTTGCTGTCGGCATCGATCTTCACGCCCATCCTGGGCCGGGTGGGAGACATGGTGGGCAAGGAACGGATGCTGGTGGTCACCCTCCTCGCCCTGGCCGTCGGGTCGGCGCTCGCCGGGCTGGCACAGTCCATCGCCGTGCTCATCGTGGCCCGGGCCATCCAGGGCATCGGGGCCGCCGTCCTCCCGCTGGCCTTCGGCATCATCCGGGACGAGTTCCCCCAGGAACGGGTCGCCACCGGAGTGGGTGTGGTCGCGGCCATGACCGCCGTCGGCGGTGGGGCGGGGATCGTCCTGGCCGGGCCCATCGTCGAAAACCTCGACTACCACTGGTTGTTCTGGATCCCGCTCATCATCACGTTGATCGCCGCCGTCTGCGCGCACCTGTTCGTCCCGGAGTCGCCGGTCCGGACCCCGGGCCGGGTGAGCTGGCTGGCCGCGGTGCTCCTGTCGGGCTGGCTGGTGGCCCTGCTCCTCGGGGTAAGCGAAGCCCCGTCGTGGGGATGGGGTTCACCCGCGGTCATCGGGTTGATCCTGCTCGGGGTGGCCCTGTGCGCAGCCTGGATCGCCGTCGAGTTGCATTCCCGCCAGCCGCTCATCGACATGCACATGATGCGGGTCCCCGCGGTCTGGACGAACAACCTGGTCGCCTTCCTCTTCGGCATCGGGATGTACTCGGTCATCGCCTTCCTGCCCCAATTCCTGCAGACCCCGAAATCGTCCGGCTACGGGTTCGGGGCCACCATCATCCAGTCGGGCCTCTACCTGCTGCCCCTCACGGTGACCATGTTCATCTTCGGGATGCTCTCGGGCCGGATCGCCGCGGCCATCGGATCCAAGGCCGCGGTGATCATCGGATCCATCTTCTCGTTGACCTCGTACCTGATCCTGGCCTTCGCCCACACACGACCGTGGGAGATCTACCTGGCCAGCACCCTGCTCGGCGTCGGGCTGGGCCTGGCCTTCTCGGCCATGTCCAACCTCATCGTCCAGGCCGTGCCCCCGTCCCAGACAGGAGTGGCCAGCGGGATGAATGCCAACATCCGCACCATCGGTGGCGCCGTCGGGGCCGCGGTGATGTCATCCATCGTGACATCCATGCTGCTGAGCGACGGGCTACCGGCGGCGAGTGGGTACACCCGCGGATTCGCCTTCCTGGCCCTGATGACCCTGGTGGCGATCGTGGCCGCCGTGTTCATCCCGACAGCCACGTCGGAGGCCGCCCATGCCGATCACGAACCCCACCTCATGAACGCCGAACTGGCCATCGTCCCGGGCGGCACCATCACCGAGGGATGAGCGGGTGATCCGGACCCGGGCCGCGGTGGCACCTCGGGACAACCTCGGGGCGGGATCTGTCCTCTAGGCGTCGGCCAGGTGGCGCAGCTGGAGTGAGAGCGCGATCTCCAGCACGCCGTAGATGATCAACCAGATCCCCATGATCACGGCCAGGGTGGCCAGCGTCAGGTGGGGCACGACCAGGGTCACGATGCCGGCGGCGAACGCAAGCACGCCCATGGCGATCCTCCAACCCCGAGCGTCGGACCCCCGGTCGCTGTAGGCGGTGAAGAACTCGATGATGCCCCCCACCACCCAGAACAGCCCGATGAGAAAGGCCAGTGTGGTGACGGTCTCATCCGTGTGGCGCAGGAAGAGGATCCCGACGATGACCGACAGCAACCCCAAGAAGGCCGTGAACCAGCGCACGCCGCCGGTGTCCTCGTGGTCGGCGATGGCCATCACGATCCGGAAGAGGCCGGCCACAAAGAGCCAGATCCCGAGCAGGATGGCGAATGCATAGACCGTGTCACGGGGTTTGATGGTGACCAGGACCCCGAGGATGAGGGTCACGATGCCGAAGAACAGCACCCACCCCCACGACTTCCCGATGATGCGAAGGATGTCTCGCTCCTCCGGCTTGACACCCGCTCCCCCTGGCCCGGCCATGGCAACCTCCATGTCGCTGCGGCGCTCCCGGTGGGGATGCGCCGTCGGCAAGACACCTTAAAGACCTTCGTGTAATACCGCGCGGACCGGCGTCATAGCTCGAGACCGCAGTGTCGGAGGAACGAGAAGGCGAGTCTGGTGTCGTTACCGATGCGGCAGAGTCCCTGGTCGACGATCTCCTCGGCCTCGTCGATGGTGTCCGGACAGAGGTTGGCGAGTTCGCCGCCTTTGAGGTTGCCCCAGACCTGTTCGACCGGATTGAGGTCGGGGGCGTAGGCCGGGAGCCGTTCGACCACCAGCCACGTTCGTTGACTCTTTATGAAGGCCTGCATGGCTTTGCTGCGGTGGGACGGAAGTCCGTCCCAGATGAGGGTGACCTTGTCGCCGTCGAGATGGCGGTGGAGTTCGAGCAGGAAATCCATGATCGACACCTCGTTGTAGGACCCCGGTTGCACGCCGAACACCAGGGAGGCTTCGCTGCCGTCGGGTCGGAAGCACACCGCGGCCGACATCGACAGGCGCTTCCAGTTGAAGTGGTGAGTGAGGACAGGCGTCTTTCCCTTCGGTGCCCAGGTGGCCCTCACCGAGGGGAGGAGGCTGAACCCGCTCTCGTCCTGGAAGACGATCCACGCCCCTCTGGCCCGGGCGTTTTTTTTACCCTGGGCCAGCGTTCGTTGACCCACTGCTCGATCGCCTCGTCGTCCCGCTCGGCGGCACGACGGGCCGGACGCTGGCGAGTCCATCCCATCTGGCGAAGCACTCGCCAGACGTGACCGGGGTGGTACTTCACCCCGGTGACCTGTTCGATCACGTCGGCCACTCGAGCCAGGGTCCACAACTCGGTCGGGAAGCCATTGGCCTTGGGTCCCTTCTGCAAAGCACGGGCCACCTTGGCCAAGTTGGCTTCATTGACCTTGGGCGGACGACCGGGCTGACCGGTTCGCTTCAGTGCCCGCTTCCCGCCAACTGCCCACTTCTCGTGCCAGTCAGACACGGTCTGATGGGAGACCTCCAGTTCACGACCGATATCGGCCTGGGAGACACTCTTGGCGAACAGGTCGGCGGCCCGCATGCGGCGCGCCTCCATGGCGGCAAAGTCACGACGTGGTCGAGCCTTCGCAGGGCTCGTTCCAGTTGAAGAAGGAGTGGAGCTGGGCATGCACCAATTATTCCACTCCATACAGGTCTAGCGGGGTATTATACGAAGGTCTTTAGGACCCGGGCCGGGGCCAATCGCGGACCGGTGACCCGGGCGATCGCACGTTCCTCCATCTCGCGGTCAGGGCACCCTTCTCCCGGGCCGGGGTGAACGGCCTGCCGGCCCGGGATGCCGGGCCAGGACCTGGCTGACAGACAGGGTCGTCGGACCTGCGCTGTCAGCCAGCGACTCTCGGTCAGCGCCTCTCGGACAGCGAGTGCCAGACAGCGCCTTTCGGACAGCGTCTCTCGGACAGCGAGTGCCAGACAGCGCCTTTCGGACAGCGAGGACGGCGAGTGTCAGACAGCGAGGACGGCGACCGTGCCCACGGTGGCCAGCCGGGCGTCGGCCCCCATGTCGTGGACGGCCACCCGCACCAGCGTCCGTCCCGGACCACCGCCCAACACCCGGCACCGGGCCTCCACCGGTCCGACCTTGATGGGGCGCAGGTAGTGGAGCACCGTGTCCGCCGCCGCCGACCGACCGGTGCCGCCATCACGGCCATCGACGGCCCGGCACGCGGCCACGTCGAAAAGCATGGCCACCGCGCCTCCGTGAAGAATGCCCCAAGGATTGCGCAGCCGTTCGGCCAGCTCCAGCCGGGTCACCGGCCCCGTGCCGGGCTCGATGCAGAAGAATTCCTCCGGAGGCGGTGCATGGGGATCCGGCGGACCCATCGGGATGGTGAAGGGGCGGGTGACGGGGAGGTCCATGGTGCCGGGGTCGAGCACCGCGCTCGTCATGGTGACCGCGGCGACCGGCCGGTCGGCGAGACCCTCATCGACGACGTCCAATGCGGCCACCACCGCGTTGCGTCCGCGGCGCAGGATCCGACCGTGCAGCCGGAGCGGACCCCGATGGGAGAGATGGGCGATGGTGGCCATCATGGACGTGGTCACGATCCACTCCGGATGGACCGACAGACCGCACAGGAAGCCACCCAACGAATCGACGCTGGTCAGCAGGGCGCCGGTGCGAAGTCCTCCTCCGGCCCCCATCTGGTGGGCGTCCAGCGGGGCACGACCACCGATTTCGAAGAGGTCGCTGCCGGGCGGAGCGGGAACATCCCAGCGTTCGAGCCGCAGGTACTCGCCGACCGCATGGCGGCGATCGACCTGCCCACCCTCCGCAGGCTCACTCATGGTGGCCCACCGGCGACGCGGTTGGGACCGACGCCGCACGCACATTGATCACCGTGGTCAGCCGGTCATCGGCGCCTCGGTCGAGCAGCTCGACGACCGCGCTCCCGGTGGATGTCCGACCGCCGGCATCGAGCCTTCTCGACCGGGACACGATGGGCCCGACGCGCCCGAGGGCCAGATAGGCCACCTGCAGGTCGGTCACGACGGGCAGACCCTCGAACCCGACGTCCGCGCCCAACATCTCGAGGGTGGCCACCTCTCCGAGCGTGGCCATGACTCCGCCCTGTACGGCGCCGAACGAATTGCGGAGGTACGCCCGCATGGGCAACGACACCACGCCCGAGGCGGCGTCATCCACCGAGATGGACAGGACGTCGTCGACCGGACCCTCGAGTCCGGACCCGGTGAGTGCCCATCGGATGGGCAACTCCGATGCCACGTCCTGTATCGGGTTGGTGTCCCTCCCCGGCAGGACCGCGAAGGTCATGGAGGCCCACGCCGCCGGGGAGCCGGCGTCGTCGGAGCCGTCGTCCACCGCGTCGGAGCCGGAATGGACCACCTCGGAGCCGTCGTGGTCCACGTCGAAGACAAGGGCCTCGACGACCAGGGTGGTCCGGCCCCTCCGCAGCACCGTCGCCCGTGCCTCGACGTACGGGCCGACGGCCGGCCGCACCACCTGCAAGGCCAGATCGGCGGTGGCCATCCAGTCGGGATGGAGGGACCGGAGGGCTGCGGAGCCACCCACGACGTCCACCAAGGTGGCCAACACCCCGACCCTGACCCCTCCATCAGGTCCGGTGACGTACGGGGTCACCGGGATACGGACCTTGGCGGTGGACTCGGAGGTGACCTCGGCTTCCATGCCCAGATCGATGAGGAAGTGACGGCTGGGCGGGTAGCCGCCGACGACCACTCAGCGTTCCTGTTCGGTCGGTCGGATCAGGACCTCGTTGACCACCACGTGTCGGGGGCGGGTGACGGTGAAGACGATCGACTCGGCGATGTCCTCGGAGCGCATCGGCTCCAGCGGAGCGTACGTGGCCAGCATGCCCTCGATGATCTCCGGGCGGTTGTGGGAGGCCAGCTCGGTCTTCACCTGTCCGGGCTCGACGACGGTGACCCGCACGTGCCGGCGGGTCACCTCCTGGCGCAGGGACTCGGAGAACGCCGCCACCCCGAATTTGGTGGCGCTGTAGACGCCGTTGCCCTGCCGGGCCACCCGACCGGCCACGGAGCTGACATTGACCACGTCGGCCACTTGCCGGGGCTCGCGCTCGGCCCCGCGGAGCAGGTGGGGCAACGCCGCGTGCGTGCAGTACAGCAGGCCCAGCAGATTGAGCTCGACCATCCGCCTCCACTCCTCGACCGGTGCGTCGAGGATCGGGCCGAGCAGCATCACGCCGGCATTGTTGACCAGGGTGTCCAGGCGGCCGAACTCCCCCACCGTGCGCTCCACCATGGCTCGGGCCGCCGTCTCGTCGGTGACGTCGGTCTCGATGACCAGCACTTCGGCGTGGGGGCGGATCCTCTCGGCGATCGCCTCCAACCGGTCGAGGCGGCGGGCGGCGATGGCCACCGTGGCGCCCTCGGCGGCCAGGGCCACCGCGGTGGCCTCGCCGATCCCGCTCGATGCCCCGGTGACCAGTGCCACTGTTCCCTGAAGGCGACTCGTCATGTCCTACCTCCGATGATCGGTCGGTGCCGCCGTCGGATCCGGTGACGGGTGCGCCGACGGCATCGGGTCACCGTAGACGCCATCGGTAGGAGGCGCGGTTCGATCCGACCTCGGACCCCGGCCGGAGGGGTGCCCAAGGGCGGAGGCGTGCCCGAGGTTGTAGGGGTGCCCGAGGCCGGAGGCGTGCCCGAAGACGTAGGGGTGCCCGACGCCGTGGGCGCGGAGCGAACGGCGGAGCGGAACATAGCGGGTGACGCGTCGTCCCTCGAGGTGTCAGGTACCCGGGTCGGGGCCGCGGATGTCAAGAGCCCACGGAGGGCCCGATCAGGCGGCGGTCTGCCTCGACGACTTCGTCGCCCCTTTCCGCCTGTTGCGGCGCCGGCCCCGCTGCCTGGTCGACGTGTCGTAGGGCCGCTGGCTCGACGCCGGGCTCTCGTGCAGTGCGCACCAGTCGGTGCTGTTGTATCTCGAGAGCCGGACCCGGCAGTCCGGCTCGATGCAGATGCGACCGGCTTCGTACACCTCGGGGGGAGTGCTCCCCGCCAGTCCGTCGGCCAAGAAAGACCCGTCCTCTACCGGTCGCCTGTCAACCATGTCGCCCTTACCCCTTCGTCATCTGGAATCACTGCATGGATAACTGCATGGATCACTGCGCTATGAATTGCGTGCTGCCAATGGGGTCTTCGGCATGAAAAGACACAAACTGTAACGGTCTGTCCGCGGCAGACGGGGATGTGGCCGGAGCCGGCCCGACGGGTGCGTTGCTATCGTCATCGTCGTGCCCACGGCCGACCTGAACGAGCCGACCGGTGCCCCGCCCGAAGCGCCGTCCCCGGTGACCGGGAGTCCCTGGTGGAAAGAGGCGGTCTTCTACCAGATCTACCCCCGGTCATTCGCCGATTCCGACGGCGACGGGATCGGGGACCTGGCCGGTATCCGGGCCCATCTTCCCGATCTCGCCTGGCTCGGGGTCGACGCCCTGTGGCTGTCCCCGTTCTACCGTTCGCCCATGGTCGACTTCGGGTACGACGTCAGCGACTACTGCGACGTCGACCCCACCTTCGGGACGCTGGACGACTTCGACCGGCTCATCGAGGATGCCCACTCCCTCGGGCTGCGGGTCATCATCGACTGGGTGCCCAACCACACCTCGGACCAGCACCCCTGGTTCACCGACGCGCGATCGGGAGCCGGGAGCCGGCATCGCAATTGGTACGTGTGGCGCGACGCCCGTCCTGACGGAGCCCCACCCAATAACTGGGTGGCGGCATTCGATCTGTCCGCACCCACCTGGACCTTCGACGAGCCGTCCGGTCAGTGGTATCTCCACCTGTTCGATACCGGCCAACCCGACCTGAACTGGGACGAGCCCGACGTCGTGCGGGCCATGCACCACGTGCTGCGCTTCTGGCTCGATCGCGGTGTCGACGGATTTCGGGCCGATGTGATCCATTGCATCGGCAAGGACCCGGAGCTTCCCGACGACCCGCCGCCGGTGGCGGGCATCCCCCACAGCGCGCTCAACGACGTGCCGGTGACCCACGAACGACTGCGGGACATCCGCAGGGTCATCGACTCCTACCCGGGCGATCGGCTCATGGTCGGCGAGGTCTACCTGCTGTCGACGGCGGCGATCGCCACCTACTACGGAGACGGCGACGAGCTCCAACTGTCCTTCAACTTCCCGCCCCTGTACGCGCGCTGGCAGGCGGACCGGTGGAGAGCGTGCATCGAGCAGACCGTCGAGGCGCTGGATGCAAGAGATGCCTGGCCCAGCTGGGTGCTCTCCAACCACGACAACCCCCGCCATCGCACCCGCTACGACCGGGCCGCGGCCGGCGGGGGCGAGGACGGGCCCACCGCCGAGCGCCGCAGCGAGGCCAGGGCGAGGGCGGCCGCGGTGCTGCTCCTCACACTTCGGGGCACACCATTCCTCTACCAGGGCGAGGAGCTCGGACTGCTCGACGCCACCATCCCGGCCGACCGCCGAGTCGACCCGGGCGGACGGGACGGCTGCCGGGCCCCCATCCCGTGGGACGGGACCAGCGTCCACGGCTGGCCGGTCGCCGGTGGCGATGGCGATGGCAGTGGCGGTGGCGGTGGCGGTGGTCCCTGGCTCCCGTTCCCGCCCGACCCGGCGCGGCGGAACCACGACGACCTCCATAGGGACGACACGTCCATCCTGCATCTCTACCGGCGCCTGATCGCCCTTCGTCACCGGGTGCCGGCACTGTCGGTGGGCACCTTCGAGCTCTTGGACCTACCGGAAGGACTGCTCGGCTACCGCCGGGGACAGGGAGCCGACGAGTGGGCGGTCGTGATCAACTTCGGCGACGCCGCGGTCTCCATCGACGGCGCCACCGGACAGCTGGCCGGACGACGCGTGGAGGTGTCGAGCGACGGGGCGGGTGAGGGTCAGCCCTTCGACGGACGGATCGGGCCCGATCAGGCAGTCGTCCTCGGTCGCTGACCGGACGACGGCCCCTACAGCCAGGTCTCGCGCCAGTGGTCCGGCGAACCCGCGTCGCCCAGAGCCATCGAGTGGGCGTCCTCGTGGCCGCTGCGCCTGATGCAGCAGACCAACGTGCCGAGCCATGGACCTCGATCGATGCAGTGGACGGCGCCGCAGCGATGCCATTGCGGTGTCTCTGGCAACACCAGATCATCGAGATCGAAATCGGCGTCTGACCATTCACTGAGTTTCCGTACGTGATACGGGTCGATCGTCACAGTCTTTCCTGCCCCTTTTGTATGTCGGATCCCTCTACACAGTGATCGGTTTGAGTGGGCCGTAGCTGTAGCGACAATTGGGTTGCTGCACCCAGGTCGGGAAGGGCGGTGAGCCGGGGGCCGGGTCGTGAGCCGGGACGGGCGGGGTCGTGGGCCGGGGCCGGGGGCCGGGTCGTGGGCCGGGACGGGCCCGGTCGTGGGCCGGGACGGGCCCGGTCGTGGGCCGGGGCCGGGCGGGTCCACCCGATGACCCGCTCCGACGGTCATCATAGGCAGCGAGACAGCCCAACGTCTGTTGGGGTAGACCAGATGCGAACGGATGCGATCACGAGGAGTCCTCCCCTCCCGGCGGGTGTGGCGCCCCCGGCACGGGCGCCACGGCACGGTATCGGCCACCCCCTCGGGCCCGATCGTGGGTACAGGCAGCTGGATTGTTCAAACTTTCATAGCTCGGAACCGGTCGAAACGGGATGGAAATCCTGTTCACCGCCTCTATATGGATCGGCACGCCTGATGATGATGTTCAATTTTCTTACATAGAGGTATCATGAGACCATGAACGGCGAGCCGACCAAGGGCATCGAGGACATCGTGCGGCGGAATGTGGCCGCCCTGAGGTCCAAGGCCAACTTGACCCAGCAGGGCCTGGCCGACGAGATGCTGCTCCGCGGCATCGCCTGGACCCGGGAGACGGTCGCCCAGGTGGAGACGACCAACCGCAGGCTCGGCTTCACCGAGGCCATCGTGGTGGCCGCGTGCCTCGATGTTCCCGTGGCCCGGCTCACCGCAACCGGAGCGGCCACCGTGGCCGTGGGCGAGAGCGAGTGGACGGCGGCGTACCTCGGAGCCGCCATCGCCGGAACCACCGGCGACATCTTCCCCCCGGAGAGTTACGCCTCACCCTCGGCCAGAACGCCGCAGCCACCCGAGGCCGCCGAACCCCCGGTGCGGGTGGCTGCCCCCGAAGAGGTACCGGACCGACGCCGTGGCCCGGGCGAGCGACGGGTCGCCGCGGAGTCCGAATCCGACCAGCAGGGTCGCCGCGCAACGGACAGGCCGGTACCCCAGGCCCCGCAGAAGGCGGCCGAGCGCATCGAACGCCGGCTGAGGCTGCGGGTGACGGCCAGCGATGTCGACGCCACCGCCCAACAGCTCTGGTCACGGAGCCTCGACGCCGAGCGCGAACGACGGGTGTCCGACCGGCATGCGCTGACCGGAGGCTCGCTGAAGACGATCCGAGGTCACGTCTCACGCGATCTCGACCGGGAGATCGCCTACGAGATGGAACGGAGTCCGCAACGGGACGAGCCGCAGCCGACGCGGCCCGGAGCGATGAGCACGGACGAGGCGACGTGGGAAGCCACCCGGCTCAACATCGTGCTGGCCAACAAGGGCTACAGCGACAGTGACGTCACCAGGTGGTGGAATTTCACCCGGCACGCCGAGCTCGACGACCAGACCATCGCCGAGGCCTGGAAGGTCGGGGAGTACGCCGCGGTGAGCCGTCTGATCGAGTCGCTGCCCGACAAACACGGCACCGCCAACGCCGTCTTCTTCGAGGAGTAAGCCAAACCGGTCACGATTCGCACCGGGCCGCCGTCCTGTGAGAATGGGCGGATGGACATCGAACGATCGAGCGACAGTGCGAACCGGACGGGACCGCGGGCCCGTGACATCGTGGCCGAGATGACCTCCGACGAGAAGCTCTGGTGCCTGGACGGCGATGCTCCTTTCTGGGCCGGCCTGACGTACCTCTCGGAGGCCGGCTACCACAAGAGCCCGTTCCGCGGCGCCGCGGTGGAGCGGCTCGGGCTGCAGGGTTTCTCCTTCTCCGACGGCCCACGCGGAGTGGTCGTCGACCAGGCGACCTGCTTCCCGGTCAGCATGGCCCGGGGCGCCACCTGGGACGTCGACCTCGAGGAGCGCATCGGAGCCGCCGTCGGTGAGGAGCTGCGCGCCGTGGGCGCCGATCTCTACGGTGGGGTGTGCGTGAACGTCCTCCGGCATCCGGCGTGGGGACGGGCCCAGGAGACCTACGGGGAGGACCCGTACCACGTGGGTGAGATGGGCGCCGCCCTCACCCTGGGCGTGCAGCGCCACGCCATGGCCTGCGTCAAGCACCTCGCCTGCAACTCGATGGAGAATGCCCGCTTCACCGTGGACATCACCGTCGACGAGGCGGCCCTCCACGAGGTGTACCTCCCCCAATTCAGACGCATCGTCGGCGAGGGTGTGGCCGCGGTGATGAGTGCGTACAACAGCGTCAACGGCGAGTGGTGCGGCCAGAACCGTGCCTTGCTGACCGACGTCCTCCGTGGCGAATGGGGATTCGAGGGCTTCGTGATCAGCGACTGGATACTCGGCCTCCGCGACGCGGGACGGTCACTGCACGCCGGTCTCGACGTGGAGATGCCGTACCGGATGATCAGGGCCGGGCATCTCCGTGACGACCTCGACAGCGGCGAAGCCAGCTGGGACGAGGTCGACCAGGCCGTCGAGCGGGTGGTGGCGGCCCAGCTACGGTTCGCCGAACTCCTCCGGGAGCCGGCGCCGGGACGGGATGTGCTGGCCAACGAGGCCCATCGATCGCTGGCCCGGGAGGCGGCGGCAAAATCCGTCGTGCTCCTGCGGAACGAGCCGGTCGACGGAGTCCCGCTGCTGCCGTTGGAGCTCCCACCGGGTGGGTCGGTCGCCCTCATCGGCGCTCTGGCCGGCGCCGTCAACCTGGGTGACGGCGGATCGAGCGACGTCTGGGCCCCAGAGGTGGTGACGGTGGCAGCAGGGCTGGCTTCGGTGCTGCCCGCCGGTGCCGTCAACCTGGACGACGGATCCGACCTCGACACGGCCGCCGCGCTGGCCGCATCCTCCGACATCGCGGTGGTGGTCGTGGGCTACACCCGGGCCGACGAGGGTGAGTACATCGGTGAGTTCGCCACCGCGCACCTGGCCCACCTGTTCCCCGGTGACGACGACCCGGCGCTGGTCGAGCGGTTCAACGAGAGCATCGCCGACGAGCGTACGATCGAGGCCCCCGACCATGCCGCACCCAGCGCCGCGGCCGGCGGGTTCGCAGTGGGGGGTGACCGCAGTTCCCTGCACCTCCACGACCAGGATGTAGCCCTGATCCGGGCGGTGTCGGCAGCCAACCCGCGTACGGTGGTGGCCGTGGTGGCCGGCAGCGCGGTGGTGATCTCGGAGTGGGACGGCTCGGTCCCGGCCATCGTGCAGTCGTGGTACTCGGGAATGGAAGGGGGCCACGGGCTGGCCGACGTGCTGCTCGGAGCCGTCGACGCCTCCGGACGTCTCCCGTTCTCGGTCCCCAGGCTGGCCTCGGATCTTCCGGCGTTCGACGCCGCAGCCGAGTCGTTCGTCTACGACGCCTGGCACGGGTACTGGTACCTGGACCGCAACGACACCGCTCCCGCCTATCCATTCGGCTTCGGACTCAGCTACACGACGTTCGCCCTCGTGTCGGCTGAAGCCGCGTCGGACGGTTCCGGGTTCCGGGTCCGAGCGTCCGTCAGGAATTCCGGTCCGCGTGCGGGCACCGATGTCATCCAGGTCTACGCCCGTCGCCGGGGATCGAACCGGCCGGCCCGCCTGGTGGGCTTCGCTCGCTTCGAGCTCGAGGCGGGAGAAGATGCCGCGCTCGACGTGGTCGTCGCCCCCGAGGCCCTGGCCGAGCGCGATGTCGATGCCCATGCAATGGTGGTCCGTCCCGGCACCTATCTCGTCCGCGTGGCCCGCAGCGCAACCGACGACGGTATCGAGGTCGAGGTGCCCGTCGGCCGGCTCGACGGGGTCGTCCCTCCGTGAGCGGTGCCGACCGGCCCGGGGCGGGAATGCCCGTGCTGGTCGTCGTCACCGGCGTTCCCGGGACCGGCAAGTCCACGGTGGCCGAGGTGGCGGCCGGCTTGTCCCAGGCGTCGGTGCTCGGTCATGACTGGGCCATGAGTGCGCTCCGCCCCTACCCCGGGCTGCAACGGGAGCTCGACGAGATGGAACCCGCGGGGCATCGAACCGTCGGCTGGGCCATCATGGCCGCCCTGGCCAGGGAGCAGCTGCGGAACGGTCGGTCGGTTGTTCTCGACGGTGTGGCCCGGGCGCCCGAGGTCGCCATGTGCCGGGAGGCGGCCCGAAGCGAATCGGGGCGCATGGTTGTGATCATCACCCGATGTTCGGATCGTGCCCTCCACCGGTCACGGATCGAGGGCAGGCGACGGCTCATACCCGACTGGTACGAGCTGGACTGGGAGCACGTGGAGAAGGCACTCGCCCAGTGGGAGCCGCCGGATGGGGCCGACCTCTGCCTGGACGCGTCCGACCCGTGGCAGGGCAACGTCGCCCGGGTACGAGAGCTGCTCCGCTCGCCATGACGACGCTCGACGGGTGGGATCCCGAGCAGTACAACCGGTTTGCCGCAGAGCGGGAGGAGCCCTTCTGGGATCTCGTCCGGCTGCTCGCCCCGGTCACGTCGGCCAGGCTCGCCGACCTCGGTTGTGGCGACGGACGGTTGACGTCCATGCTGCACACGAGCCTCGGTGCTGCGGAGACCGTCGGGGTGGACGCCTCTCCGGCGATGATCGCTTCGGCCGCCGCCCATTCATCCGAGCACGTCTCGTTCGAGCTCGCCGATATCGGCACGTGGGGACGACCGGACGACTACGACATCGTCTTCGCCAACGCATCGCTCCAGTGGGTTCCCGACCACCGGAGCGTGCTCCGCTCCTGGACCGGGTCCCTCCGGCCGGGTGGCCAGCTCGCGGTCCAGGTCCCGGCCAACGCCGACCACCCCGCCCATCTGGTGGCCGCCGAGGTGGCCGCCGAGCTTCTGGCCGAGCCCCCGCCTGACCCGGTGGCGCAGAACGTCCTGGCGCCCGAGGCGTATGCGGTGCTGCTCGATGAGCTCGGATTCGCCCACCAGCAGGTTCGCCTGCAGGTCTATCTCCACCACCTGTCCTCGACCGCGGAGGTCGTCGAGTGGGTCAAGGGGACCACGCTGACCCGGTTCAAAGAGCCGCTCGGCCCCGAGGGATGGCAGCGCTTCGTCGACCTCTACCGGCAACGCCTGCTGGGCGTCCTCGGCGACCGGTCCCCCTACGTCTACCCGTTCAAGCGCATCCTCATGTGGGCACGACGGCCGTGACGTGGTCGCCACATGACCCGGGCCGGCGTGCACCCGCTGGTAGCGTGCGGCCGGTGCCGCCTCTCTCCCCATCCACCCGTCGGAGCCGGCCGGCGCCGGGGCGGCTTCCGGCGGTCTCGGTGGCCAAACGAGCGTTCCTCGCCGTGACCATGCTGCTTCCGCTGTTCGGTGTGGGGGTCACCATCGCCGCCCGACCCGCGGCGGCGACGACAGAGGAACAGGCCATCGTCGACTTCGCCGCTTCGCAAGCCGGTGCGCCCTACTGTTTCGGTGGAGGTGGTATCCACGGACCGAGCGCCTCCACCATCAGTCCCCCCAATCCCGGGTGTGGCGGTGGCGCCAAGGGCTACGACTGCATGAGCCTGGCTCAATATGCGGTGTACCAGGCGACGGGCATCACATTGCCCGCCAACGGCACGCAACTGGCCGGGGTCGGGACGTTCATCCCGCCGGGGAACCTTCACTACACCGCCGATCTGTTGCCGGGCGATGTGGTCTTCTGGGGTGGAACCATCGACCGATACAACCACTCGGGGATCTACGCCGGGAACGGGGAGGTCTGGGACGCGTTCGACAACGGCTATCCGGTGGCGGAGCACTCGTTCTCGTTTCTCGAACACAGCTACAACTACGACGGGGCCATCAGGTACTGGGGTAGCGCGCCACCGTCCCCGACCGGGCACGGCTACGACCTGGTCGGCTCCGACGGCGGGGTGTTCGTCTTCGGGGGCGGCTTCTACGGCTCGTTGCCCGGGCTCGGCATCGACGTGGACGACATCACCGGCATCGTGCCCACGGCCGCGGACGACGGGTACTGGCTGGTCGGGTCGGACGGCGGGGTGTTCGCCTTCAACGCCCCGTTCGTCAACTCGCTGCCGGGCGTCGGCGTCGGCGTCGACGACATCGCCGGCATCGTGCCCACCCGCGACGACCGGGGCTACTTTCTCGTGGGCCGGGACGGGGGCGTGTTCAGCTTCAACGCGCCGTTCGAGAACTCCCTGCCCGGGCTCGGGATCCACGTCGACGACATCGCCGGCATCGCCGCCACCGCCGACGACCTCGGGTACTGGCTGGTGGGCTCGGACGGATCGGTCTACGCCTTCGGGGACGCCGGCTACTTCGGGAACGCCCCCGCCGGTGCGGTGGCCATCATGTCCACCCGTGACGGCGGCGGGTACTGGGTGGTCGGGGCCGACGGGGCGGTCAGCGCCTTCGGCGACGCCCGCTCCTACGGAGACCTCCCCTCCATCGGGGTGGCGGTGGACGACATCGTGGGCATCGTGGTCTCCCCCGACGGCCAGGGCTACAACCTGATCGGCAGCGACGGCGGGGTGTTCAGCTTCGGCGACGCCGACAACCTGGGGTCGCTGCCCGGGCTCGGCGTCCACGTGGACGACGTGGTGGGGGCGGTCCCGACCTGAGCCGGGCCGGGTGGGATCGGGGCAGGTCCCGACCTGAGCCGGACCGGGTGGTGGGGGGGTCAGCCCGCCGGGTCGGGGCGAGTCAGCCGACCGGGGCCGACGGGGACGAGAGGGGCACCGGTCGGGCGAGGCTCCAGCTGAAGGTCTTGGGAATGTCGTCCATCGCCACCGTCGTGGACAGATCGGCCACGGTGGGCCCGACACGGTCGGCCACCGCCTGGAGCTGATCGGCGTCGAATCCGAAGACCCCGATGGCATTGAGGCCGAGCATCCTGCGGATGTCCTCTTCGGGCATCCCACCGAACACCTGGCGCAGGATCAATCGGTGGACGGGTGCAGCCCCTTCGAGGTGCGGGTAGTCGGCGCCCCACATCAGGCGTTCGATGCCGATCTCATGTCGCATCTCGGCCTCCTGGCGCTTCATCAACGACCCGCCGAGGAACACGTGCCGCTCGAAGTACTCCGACGGTCGCAGGTCGAGGTAGGAACGCACGGGCGCACCGCCGTGGGTGTCGAAGAACGACTCCATGTCCCGGATGAGGGACGGCAGCCACTGAACGCCGTTCTCCGTCACGACCACCTTGAGGTTCGGGTGGCGATCGAAGACGCCGCCGAAGATCATGAACCAGAGTGGGCGCCGGGTGAAGACGAACACCTCGTAGAGCCCGAGATATCCGCCGTGCTTTTCGTCGTAGAGCTGTTTGGCGTCGGTGGCCGTTCCGGACGCACCGGTGTGGAGGTTCACCACGAAGTCGTGCTCCTCGCAGGCGCTCCAGAACGGCTCGTAGTACTCGTCGGCGTAGCCCGGCAGGCCCGACTTGATCGACATGGCCGGAAGCATCACCCCGCCGAAGATGCCCGCCGAGCGAGCCCAGGCAATCTCTTCCACGGCCCGGTCCATGTCGTGGAAGTCGATGGGGATGCACGCGGCCCTCCGGCCCGGTGCGGCGGCACAGAACTCGGCCAACCACCGGTTGTAGGCGTGGATCGCCGGCCAGACCACCTCGAGACCCTTGCTCGTCTGGCTGCCCAGGTACATCGCCGGAGACAGGCCTCCGGCCAGTACCGGACCGGGGAAGGCCACCTCGGCGTGGATCCCCTGCTCCTCGAGCACGGCCAGCCGCCGACCGCCGGCGTCGGAGGCGAACACCCAATCGGAGCTGTAGTTGGCCAGCCAGTCGGCTGCGGCCGCGGTGTCGACCCCCATGCCGGCCAGGCGCCGGGCGGCCACGGCCCGGACGGCATCCGATTCGTCGATCTCCCCCGGGTCGACCCCGCCGAACATGGGGATGGCCACGGATGAAAGATCACCGAAGGCGGCGACTGCTTCGCGATGGGCCGGATCGACGTAGGACAGGAACTCGTCCAGGTCGGCCGGCGCCGCGTGGGCATCGGCCGACACGACGACATAATTCCTTCCCGTACGGAGCCCTCCGTCCCCATCGGCCAAGGCAACCGCCTCCCCCCGGCGCACGTGCGCCACCATTCATCTGATGTGCGAACACTACCCGGCGCCATTCCCGACCGCTGGCCGACATCCGGGCGCCATCGGGCGAGACCACGCGTGCTGCCGTACCTGCCTGGATTAGAGTCGTCCACCTGGAGGAGGTGCCATGGCCGAGCACGGAGCCGACATCGATCGCAGTGGGGAGTGGGCTCAGTTACGCGAGCGCCACCTCGAGCCCTCCGACCGGCGACCGGCGTCTTCGGCCCGTGGCCTGCACCATTTCGCACTCCTGTCCGGTGATGTCGAGCGGACCATCGCCTTCTACCAGGGCGTGCTCGAATTTCCGCTGACCGAGCTGTTCGAGAACCGCGACTACCGCGGTTCGACCCACTTCTTCTTCGATGTCGGCAACGGGAACCTCCTCGCCTTCTTCGACTTCCCCGGTCTCGACCTGGGTGGGTACGAAGAGGTCCTCGGTGGCCTGCACCACATCGCCATCTCGGTCACCGAGGAGCGGTGGGAGCACCTGCGGGTCAAGCTCGACGCGGCAGGTGTGTCCACCACCAACCTGAGCGGATCGTCGCTCTATTTCAGCGGACCCGACGGTGAGCGACTCGAGCTCATCAAGGACCCCCTGCTCGAGATGTACGGATCGAAGATGGCGTGACGGACCGGCAGGTCCCCTGAGCAGCAGCGCCTGATCGGCGCCGCCTGATCGGCGCCGCCTCACGGACGGGCAGGTCTCACGGACCAGTGGGCCCGACTTCTCGGCGGCGCCACCTGTGCGGGGGCACGCCTGATCGCTCAAGATGCCCGACGGCCGGGTCGATGGTAACCCCATGGCCGAAGCCTTGACCGCCGAGCCGGGTTCGCGTCCCATCGGGCGAGACCACCGGCCTCGGAGCAGGCTGGTCGACCGCACACTGTTCTCCGACCGCCTGCAGCGAGCCGTTCACCGGAACGCCGGAGTCCCCGGTGGTCTCGCCGTCCTGGCCGTGGCACCCGACCCTTGCACCTTCGCCTACGCCGACGACACCTCGGCGAAGCGGGCGGAGGTCTCCCATGTCACCGCGGGGCGCCTGGTGGGATGCCTCCACTACTCGTCCTTCGTCGCACGGGTGGCCGGTGACGAGTTTCTGGTCCTGGCCGAGGGAATCGGCGGCGTGGAACGGGCCGTCGCTCTGGCCGAGCAGCTACTGGCGGCCATCCGTCGGCCGGAGATGGCGGGGAACGAGACGCCGGTCACGGCCAGCATCGGTATCGCCTTCCAGGTGCCGGGTGCGACCACCGAGCAACTCCAGAACAACGCGGCCGTGGCCATGTACTCGGCACGGAGCGGAGGAGGGGACCGGTGGCAGGTCTACGAGGAACGGACACAGGAGACCGCCCGTGTCGCCGCGGGTGTCGGTTGACACCGAAAGGCGAACGGCCGACCATCATGGTCACACTGGCTTCCGGACACCGACGAGGAACCGTGTCGCGTGCGCGGTGAACGACCCCTCCCGTTGTATCAAGGCGTGCAATGCCCGCAGTTGCACCTCGAACCTTTCGACGGTGAACCCCGGGACGATCCAGACGACCAGCCGGAGGAAATAGACGACGGCGCCGATGTCGAAGAAGACGGTCCGGAGCCGCTCGTCGCGCAGATCTTCGACGACGAGACCTGCGGCCTCCGCCGCCGACCGCGCCAGTCGGGGGTCCCGCGCCGACCCGTGCGTTCGCGGGCCCAGCATGAATTCGCTGAGCTCGCGGACGCTGCCCGGCCCGACCTGCTGCGACAGAAAGGTGCCTCCCGGACACAGGACGCGGGCGATCTCCTCCCACCAGGTGACGACAGGATGACGGCTGACAACGAAGTCGAACGACCCGTCGCTGAAAGGAAGGGCCGGTCTGTCGTCCTGGCTGGCGACGACATGGGCTCCCAGAGGGCGAAGCATCTGTGCCGCGACGGCCACATTAGGCGGGTAGCCCTCGGTGGCCACCAACAAAGGCGGATGGCGGGGCAGCGTGGACAGGATCTCTCCCCCGCCCGACTGGATGTCCAGCATCCTCGACGCCCCGACACTCCTGTCGGCAACCAGCTCGGCGTACCGCCAGCTCGGTCTGTCCTCGCTGGCCCGTCCCGACAGCCAGCTGAAATTCCCATCCCTCGATGGGCACCGCCTCGGCCTCGGCGACCAGCTCCTCAAAGGTGCGTGCCGCTGGCACCGCGCCGCTCACGATGACTCCTCCGACCAGGCCGACCGCGGGATCCTAAAGAACGGGGCCCGCAGCACCAGGGCGCTCACGCCCATGAGGACGACGCCGAGGACACCCACCCCGGCCACCGTCCAGCGGGCGGTGGGCCCGAGCGCGGGTATCGACTTGGCCAGCACCCACACGAGAACGGCCGCGGCGGACAGCGGGAAGATCCCGGCCAGGGTCAGATCGGCCACGCTCCGGCGCAGTATCCCCCGGTAGTACCAGGTCGTGGCCAGCGCGGTGAAGATGTAGAAGACGGTGAAGGCGATCGCCTCGGCGTTCACGACGTCGTCGAACGCGCTGGCCAGTGACGCCCAGAGCACGTACAGATCGGCCACCGCCACCATCACCAGCCCCCAGAACACCGTGGCGAACATCGGCGTCCGGAACCTCGGGTGCACCCGGGCGAAGGCACCGGGCAGCAGGCGGTCGGTGCCCATCGAGTAGGTGACCCGGCTGGTGGAGACGATGGTCGCCTGGGTGGTCCCGAGCACCGACAGGACGACGGCCAGCACCATGAACTTGGCCCACCCGCCACCCACCAGGGCCTGGGCGATATAGGGCAGGGCGTCCGTGGCATGGGCCTGGAGCCGGCTGGCCGGAACGACACCCTGGAAGCTCACGAAGAGCCAGGCGAAGACCGGCCCCAGCAGAGCCACCGAGATGATGGCGGCCTTCCCCGGGTTGGTGCGCTTGTGGGTCGTCTCCTCGTTGATGTAGATGGAGGCGTCCCAACCGGTGAACAAGAAGATGGCGATCAACATGGCGCCGGCCAGGCTGCCCTTCCCGCCGACCCCGTCGACATGGAGCCAGCTCAGGCTGGGATGGACCGTCCCGGCCCGGTGCTCGACGAAGACGGCCCAGAAGGCGATGGCGCTGAAGACGAGGAGGATGACATATTCGATCGATGCGATGGCCAGCTGGAACCTGGCCGTGGCCCTGATCCCGATGGCGGCCACGGCCGTCAGGGTCACGCCGAACACGGTGGCGGTGAGCACGTTCCCCGCGGAGCCCGACGCGTCGAGTCCCACGAACGAAAGCATGGCCGGGCCGAGCGGCAGGATGTTGCTGACCGAGCCGAGGACGAAGCCGACCAGCATCGACCAGCCGACCAGGTAGCCGACATAGGGGTTGATGGCCCGAGCCACCCAGACGTAGGGCCCGCCGCAATTCTGGTTCCACAGGTTCAGTCGCTGATAGCAGAGTGCAATGGCCAGCATCGGGAGCATGCTGAGCAGGATGGCCGGTCCGGTGGCGTACGCGGCCACCGCCACCATCCCGGCAAGGGCCACGGCCGTCGACTGGCCCGGTGCCGAGGTGGCCACACCGATGACGACGCTCTGCGGGAGCGTGACGACGTCGGGCCGAAGCCGGTGGGTCGAAGCATCCGCTACCGCCGGGCCCGGCGTCTCCACGACCTCGTCGGCCACCTCCACGTTCACCTTCTGTCGTTCCACGCCGGGCCTGATGAGGGGCGGGCTTGTCGAAGCGGTCATTCAATCACCCGTCGGCAGGCCCGTCGATTTCGGCAACCGGCCGGCCGGACCGGCTCGCCGGATCCGAGGCCGGGCTCTTCAGCGGGACCCGAAGCCGATGGGCCGGCCCGGCAGGCGGTACATGCGGGCGTCTGCTGCGGCCACCTCATCGACCAGGCCGTACTCGATGGCCTCCTCGGCGGAGAGGAAACGGCCACGGTCGGCATCGTCGAGCACCCGCTGCAGGGGCTGTCCGGTCACCTCGGACAATCGGGCACAGAACGCCGTCCACTGATCGGCATGGGCCGACGCCAGCTGCTCGAGCTGCCGGGCATTGCCCTGCACCTCCACGCTCGGCTCGAGCAACCGGAGCCGAGCGTGGGCCGACATCAGCCGGTGGCTGCAGACGGCCAGCACGCCGACGGAGGGCCCCACGGCCTGCCCGACGCACGAGGCCCGCACCGGGACGCCGAGCACGTCGATGATGTCCATCAGCGCCAGTGCCGCGGTGAGCGTCCCGCCGGCGCTGTCGATCTGGAGATGGACCGGGCCGTCGCCGATGGCATCCAGCGTCATCAGTTCGACCCCGACCTCGTGGCCGACTTCATCGTCCACAGGGCCCGAGAGCAGCACGATGCGGAGATCGAACAGCTTCTTTCGCATCCAGGACCTCGGGTCGCCACCGTCCATGGCCCAGGGCTGGCCCGGCTCCTCCGAGCCGGGAGGCTCGAGCGCACCGTGCCCACCTCGTGGATCCCGGCGGGTCGTCGTCATCCGGGGCCCTCCTCCAGCGTCCAGTCGAGCCGCCGACCGAGCGCGGAGGCATACCGCTCGACGGTCGACACCAGCACATCCGAGGTCCCCGTCTCGATGCGGGCGACCGCCGACTGCGATGTCCCCATGCGGGCGGCCACCTGGGTCTGGGACAGGCCCAGTCCGCGGCGCAACTCGACCAGTTCGTCGCTCAAGGCCCGACGGCGCTCGGACAGTTCGCGGAAGCCGGGGAACACCGGCTCATGTCGTCGCTCGTCGGCCATCCCCACCTCCTCATCCGTACGCACCCCACCGTACGCACCCAACCGCACGCACCCCACCAGGGATGGGGCGTTTGGTCCGGACGGGCACGCTCCGGTCCGACTGGGCACGCCGGCTCCATTCCCATGCTATCTCTTCAGCGGTATCTCAATTCTGAGATATCATACTCGAGGTAGCCCGGGGCGGACCGCCCGCCCGGTTCCCAATGGAGGTGCCCGATGTCTGCCTATCAGGCCTTGATCCCGACGGTGGTGGAGGAGTCGAGCAGGGGCGACCGCGCCTTCGACATCTTCTCCCTCCTCCTGCGCGAGCGGATCGTCTTCCTCGGCCAGGAGGTCGATGACCAGGTGGCCAATCTGATCATCTCCCAAATGCTCTACCTCGAGTCCCTGGATCCGGAGAAGGACATCTCGCTCTACATCAATTCCCCCGGCGGCGCCGCCTACGCCGGAATGGCCATCTACGACGTCATCCAACACGTGCGACCCGACGTGTCGACCATCTGCGTGGGCATGGGGATGTCGGCGGCAGCCATGGTCCTGTGCGGTGGCACCCCAGGGAAGCGGTTGGCGCTGCCGAACGCCCGGATCATGATCCATCAGGGAAGTGCCGGTACCCGCGGCGCTCCGAGCGACATGGAGATCCAGCTGCGCGAAGTACTGGCCCTCACCCGCCGGATGGCGGAGATCATCGCCCACCACAGTGGCAAGTCGCCGGAGCAGGTCGCCAACGACATCGATCGTGACTACTTCATGACGCCCGAGGAGGCGGTGGCCTACGGGATCATCGATGACATCATCGCCCCTCGCAGCGGCCTGTCCTCTTCGCCGACGGAGGACGCGCACCTGGCCTAAAGTCGTTGCCGTGTCCGATCCGTGCCGGGCATCGAGCAGCCGGCCCGGAGTTCGGCAGGGGGAGGTGTGTCGATGGGGGTTCTACCCGAGGTGATGCCGGCCGCGGTCTACCGCCGGCCGGGTGAGGTGGTGGTCGAGGAACTGCCGGTCCCGCGCCCTGGTCCGGGCGAGGTGCTGGTCGAGGTCGACCACTGTGGCATCTGCGGCTCGGACATCCACATGCTGCTGGACGGATGGGGTGACCAGCCGGGCCTGGTGGCCGGCCACGAGTTCACCGGGGCCGTGGCCGCGGTGGGCGAGGGCGTCGACAGCTGGGAGATCGGCGAGACGGTGGTCGGCGGCACGTCCCCGAAGTGCGGCCGGTGCCGCCGTTGCCTCGAGGGGAAGCCCTCGCAGTGCGAGAACCGCCAAGGCTCGATCGTCGACGGCCATAACGGGGCATTCGCCCGCTACCTGTTGGTGCGGGACGCGGCGTTGTTGCGGCTGCCACCGGGCCTGTCGGCGCGTCACGCGGCGCTGGCCGAGCCGCTGGCGGTGGCATTGCACGGGATCACCCGATCGGGCGTCGCACCCGGCGACAGTGTGATGGTCATCGGGGCAGGACCGATCGGCGCGCTGTCCATCGCCGCTCTGGTGGCACGGGGCATCGGACCCATCACCGCCGTCGAGCCCGGGGAGCGGCGCAAGGAGCTGGCCGGGGCGCTCGGCGCCGACGAGGTCCTCGACCCGGCCGACCTGGAGAAATTCCCGCCCTGGGAACCCGAGCGGATCGCCGGACGGGCCGTCCACGTGGTGCTCGAGTGCTCCGGCAAGAAAGCGGCCATGGAAGTCGGCTTCCACCAGCTGCGTCGGGGCGGCACCATGGCGCTGGTCGGCGCCGGCATCGAGCACCCGTCCTTCGACCCCAACCGGTTCATCCTCAACGAGCTCCACATCGTGGGTTCGTTCGTCTACGACAAGGGTGGGTTCGAGCAGGCACTGGCCCTGCTGGCATCGGACGAATTCCCCAACGATCTGCTGATCGAGGAGGAAGACGTCCCCCTGGACGGGATATCCGACGCGCTGGTCGGCCTGGCCGAGGGCCGCTTCGCCGGCAAGGTGATGGTGGTACCCCGGCTCTCGGACGGAGCGGGCCCGCAACCGGCCTCCCGGAGGGCGTGATGGCCCACCCCTACTACCCGACCGGCAACCCGCGGTTCAACCACGTGGCCATGAGCCTCGACGCGGAGATGCTCGACGAGCACAACCGAGCCGATATCTGCCGGTTCTGGAGCGAGGTCTTCGGCTTCGACGAGATCGAGGTCATGACCGAGGACCGTCGCCGCCTCATCCTGTCGTGCGTGCACTGGGACCAGTTCATCTTCCTCATCGCCGACAGCGACCCGATGCGGTGTCCGCGGATGGACCACTTCGGCTTTTCGGTGGGGTCGCGGGAGGAGCTGGTGGGGGTGGAGGCCCGGGCTGTCGCATTCCGCGAGCAGGACGAGCGGGTCGACCTCATCGGCCTCCACGTGGACGACCAGGGCGTCGTGAAGATCCACTCGGTCTACGTGAAGTACCTTCTGCCCATGATGTGCGAGGTCCAGTGGTGGGAGTTCGCGGCATGAGCGCCGCGGGCCCGACGCCGGCCACCGGGGCGGGTCCCCTGCAGATCGGCGTCTTCGTGCCCCAGGGCTGGAAGCTCGAGTACAGCGGGTGGAACGGACCCGATGCATGGCACCGCTCGGTCGAGCTCGCCCGCCTGGCCGAGTCCCTCGGCTACGACCACCTGTGGGTCTACGACCACGTCGAGACCGTGCCGCGTCGTGAGCCGACCCATGTCTTCGAGGCGTACACCATGTTGGCGGCGCTCTCACAGCAGACAACGCGGGTCGGGCTGGGCCAGCTGGTGACGTGCGCCTCGTACCGCAACGCCGGATTGCTGGCCAAGGAGGCCGCCTGCATCGATGTCTACTCGGGCGGTCGGCTCATCCTCGGGCTGGGAGCGGGTTGGTTCCACGAGGAGTACCACTCCTACGGGTACGAGTACCTCTCCAATCCGGAGCGGCTGGCCGTTCTCGATGAGACCCTCGAGGTGGTCCGGCGGCTGTGGAGTGAGGAGACGGTCACCTTCGACGGCCGCCATCTGCACTTCGACGGCGCCTACTGCGACCCCAAGCCGGTGCAGCAGCTGCCGCCGGTCCTGGTGGGCGGTGGGGGCGAACAGGTCAACCTGCGTATCGCCGCCCGCCGGGCCGACCTCACCAACTGGCAGGTGAGCCTCGAGGCCTTCGAACGCAAGTCGCGCCTGTTGGCCCAGTACTGCGAGGAGGTCGGCCGGCCGTTCGAGGAGATCAACCGCACCCACGGCCCGGACTGCCGCCTGTTCGATACCGAAGCGGAGACCCTGGCCTGGTGCGAGTCGGACGGCGGTGGGAACCTCTGGCCCGGCGTGCCCACCGACCGTTACCTGGCCGAGAACCTGGTCGGCCCGGTCGACCAGGTCATCGAGAAGACCCAGGCCTTCGTCGACGCCGGGTGCCGGGGTCTCATCCTGTGGCTGCGCGACTTCCCGGGCGACGAGACCTTGCGCCGGTTCATGGCCGAGGTCGTCCCGGCCCTCGAGGTGCCGTCGGGTCGATGACCACTCGACGTGACCGCTGAACCACGTCACCGGACAGTCGGGCGGATGTCAGGCGAAAATTGGGTAGACGCTGGTACCCTCGTACAGGGGTGATTTCCGACTCGATCCACCTGCTGGAGGTGAACCATGCGTTTGAGGCTCTCGAACGCAAGCCCGATTGCGAAGACCACGCTCGCGCTGGTGATCTTCGCGTCGCTCTCGGGTATCGCGGTCGGTATCGCCACCCAGACCGGGGGTGCCGCCACGAAGGCCCCGACGGCGGACCACGCCGCGGTGAAGTCGCCGTCGGCGCCGAAATCCGCCGTCGACCATGAGGTAACGACTCCGGCAATGGCAACGACAGCAGCCACGACGGCAGACACCGCCTCGGCCACCGCCTCGGCCACCGCCTCGGCCGCCGGCTCGGCCGCCGGCTCGGCCACCGGCAACGCCATCGTGGCCGCGGCGGCCAGCCAGGCCGGGAAGCCCTACTGCTACGGCGGCGGAGGCATCGACGGCCCGAGCGAGGAGACCGACAATTCCTCGAGCCCCGGGTGTGCGCCGCCGCTCAAGGGCTACGACTGCATGAGCCTGGCCCAGTATGCCGTGTACCAGGGGACCGGTCACCAGGTGGTACTGCCCGACAACGGCGCACGGCCGACGGGCGGGACGTTCATCGAGCCCCAGGCCTCCGAGGCCGACGACGTGAGCATGCTGCTCCCCGGTGACGCCGTCTTCTTCGGCGGGACCATCGGCGACTACGACCACTCGGGCATCTACGCGGGCAACGGGGAGGTGTGGGATGCGCTCGACAACGGCATCCCGGTTCAAGAGCACCAGTTCTCGGCCATCTACAGCGACTACGGCAACGTCTTCGACGGCGCCTACCGGTTTACGGCCGCGGTCACCCCTCCCCCTCCGCCTCCAGCCCTCTCCATCACCACCACATCACTGCACAACGGCACCGTCTACAAGGTGACACACAAGGCGTACTCGGTGACGCTCCATGCCTCGGCCGGCACCCCGCCGTACACGTGGTCGCTGGCCGCCGGGTCCAAGCGCCTGCCGGCGGGCCTCAAGCTCGGGACCACCGGTGTGATCTCGGGAAAGGCCACGAAGAAGGGCACGTTCCACTTCACGGTCAAAGCCGCAGACGCCGGCACCCCCAAGGAGTCGGCGACGAAGGTCCTCTCGATCAAGATCGCCTGACCATCCTCGATCGGGGCCGCCCGGCCGACGGTCCGGCCGTGTGCCGTCATCGATTCCGCATCCGGCCGACCTAAGATCCCGTCATCAGCGAACACGGCCGCGGACAGACAGATCCTCGTGGCGACTCCCGCCCCGCCCGACGTCGACGGAGCCGGTACCGGGCGCTCCTCCCGCGGCTCTGCCGGTGCCGACCGGGGCCTGTTCTCCGCCGCCAGCTGGCAGAGCCCGGTGCGTGGCCCCTGGCTGACCTCGGTGTTCGGCGTGGTCCTGCTGGTCGGCATCCCGATCGAGTTCGTCACCGGTCTCCTCTCCTATGCCGCCTACGACCCCAGGCTCGGCAACCCACCCAATTCGGCCAAGGGGATATTCGGCCTGTACCTGTTCAACTGGGTGACCAGGCCCAGCTGGCTCTACCGGGTCATCGAGAGCACCCACGTCTTCCTCGGCCTCGTCCTCGTCCCGGTGGTGCTGGCCAAGTTGTGGTCGGTCATGCCCAAGCTGTTCGAGTGGCCACCGTGGCGGTCGGTGGCGCAGTTCCTCGAACGGGTGAGCCTGGTGCTCGTGGTCGGCGGCATCGTGTTCGAGATGGTCACCGGCATCTTGAACATCGACTACTTCACCCAGATCAACTTCTACTCCGGGCACTTCTACGGCGCGTGGGCGTTCATGGCCGGGTTCGCCGTCCACGTGGGTGTGAAGTTCGGCGACATGGTGCGGGCCCTGCGGTCCAGGTCCCTCCGGACCGAGCTGCGGACCGGACTGGCCGGCACCCGGCCCGAGACGGTCGACAGCGCCCTCGTCGCACCCGAGCCGGCGGCGCCCACCATCTCACGGCGGGGGGTACTGGCACTGGTCGGCGGCACCTCGTTCGCCGTCTTCGTGCTGACCGCCGGGGAGACGATCGGCGGTGGTCTGCGCCGGCTCGCCCTCTTCGGGACCCACTACCGGTCCCCGGACAGCGGGGCCAACCACTTCCCGGTCAACCACACCGCCGCTTCCGCCGGGATCACTGCGTCGGCGACCGGCCCGGACTGGCGCCTCTCCCTCGTCGGCACCCGACGCGTCTCCCTCAGCCGCAACCAGTTGTTGGCCATGCCGCTCACCACCGCCGATCTGCCCATCGCCTGCACCGAGGGGTGGTCGACGGAACAGCGCTGGACCGGCGTGCCTCTCGGCGATCTCGCCCGTCTGGCGGGCGTCGGGCATCCCGGCCCTTCGCGGATACGGGCGCTCGACGACGGGTCCATCATCCTCTCCGGCTCCCAGATCTCCGCGCCCGACTCACTGCTCGCGCTCCGGGTCAACGGGGCGGACCTCTCGCTCGACCACGGGTACCCTGCCCGGATCATCGTCCCGTCCGCTCCGGGCACCCACAATCTCAAGTGGATGAGCGAGATCGCCTTTTCGGAGGAGGACTGAGGTGCGCTGGCTCCAGCGCCACTATGGCGCCGGTCCCATCCACCTGGTCGGTCTGATGACCTGCTTCGCCGTGGCCGCCTACGCACTGGGGAGAGTCCTCGGCGAGAGCGGCTGGAAGGAGATCCTCCTGTGGTTCGCCATCTGCGTCGTGGCCCACGATCTCATCGTGTGGCCGGTCTACGGCATCGCCGACCGGACGGCCCTGCGGGTTCAGAACAGATCGCGGGGCAGGCGTTCCCCGGTGCCCTGGATCAACCACGTCCGGGTCCCCGCCGTCATTTCGGCCGTATTGCTGGTGATGTTCTTCCCGTTGATCCTCCGGCTCTCCAACTCCTACTACCAGGAGGCCACCGGATTCAACGAGGACGTGTACCTCATCAATTGGTTGGCCGTGACCGGCATCCTCTTCGCCGGATCCGCGGTCATCTACGCCGTCCGGCGGGGACGTGCCCGCAGGCGGACGAGGGCGTCCGGTCCCCTACCCCCGAACGGAGACGAGGCGGTGGATCTGCTCGGGTGAATTGACGGCAACCTCGACCGCCGGGCCGAGGGGCCCGAGCTGCGATCGGTAGCAGTCCACCGCCCGGCGCTTGCCCGCGATGTCGGTCGAGACCTCGATGCCTTCGGCGGACCGCAGCTCGAATCCCCTCGCGCGGAGGCCGGCCGTCGCCCCGAGGACCTTCTCGGGCAGGTAGACGGCGTAGGGAAGCTCCTCGTAGACGAGCCACTCGATATCGGGGAATTTCTCGACCACCTCGAGGCATGCCTCCGCGGTCACCTCGTGGTCGGGATGACTCAGCCCGAGGGGGATGGCCCAGGTGACCGGGGCCGACGCGTCGATCAGAACCTCCAGATCCTGGGCGACCGCACGGACGAGCTCGGCCCGCACGGACGGTCCCGGATAGCCGTAGGCCGGGGTGCGGTACTGGTGATCCCAGTGCTCGAGATGGTGGAAGGCGGATCCCAGCACGGACGCGGCACGTGCGTCCTCCCCACGGCGGGCACCCACGATGTCGGCTCCGGGCCGGAAGATCCCCGAGAGCTCCTCCCAGCCGGTGACCGGGTCCACCGACGGGGGACCCCCGGCGAAGGCGGTCACCATCGACGATCCCGGGTGGGCGACAAGGAGACCGGCACAGCTCAGGGCCACATCATCCAGATGTGGTGAGACTGCGCCGACGCCGGACGTCACCCCCCAAACCTACCGCCCGGGCGGTTTCCGGTTCCGGCCACGGAGAAGCCTGCTGGCCCGGGCGTCGGACAGGCCGACCCTGCGCTTCAGCCAGTCGTAGATCCGGACCGACACCTTGTCGACGAAGATCAGGATCGCCTTGGCCCCGTCCCCCGGGCGCGCCCGGTACTCGGTGGAACGCGGCGTCGGGGCGTCCTCGACGGTGTAGTAGTAGACGGCCAGGGACTTGCGGGCACGGCCGGGAGGACATCGCAACGGTTCCGGATGGCCGTGCCAGGTATCCGTTCCGGTCGTGAAGATCACAGCCCGGTTGGCGATGGGAGCGATCACCACCTCTTTCGTCTTCATGTCGCGGCTCCACAGCTCCAGATCGCCGCCGTACGACTCGGGCCAGTCCGCGTTGAGGTAGACGAGCAGGTTCACGCGGCGTCGCCAGTGGCGCCTGTGGGGATGCACGGTGAAGTCCGCATGGATGTTCAGGTGGCCGCCGGGCCGGGTCTGATGGAGCCCGGCGCCTTCGAGCGAGTCGTCGGCCACGAGGCCGTCGATGCCGGTGAGCTCGCTCAGAAGGCCTGCGAAGCGGGGCGATGTCAGTTCGCGCCAGATCTCCTGGAGTGTCGGCCCCCAGGTGGTGGGATCGGTATTGGCGAACTTCCGCTCATTGGTATGGACGTAATTGACCCAGTGGTCGCTGTGGGCGGGAGGGATCTCGGCCTCCGCGGCCCGCCCGACCTCCTCGGACAGGAACCCGTCGAGGGCGATGTGCGGGAACGGGGACGCCGAACGGTAGTGGGTCCGGAGCCCGGCCAGCCGCTCCTCGAGGCCGTCGAGGTCGATCGCCTGTTCTGTGCCACCTCGGCCTGCGTCTTGATCGGCCGGCGTCAATGGGTTCATCGCTGCCCCTCCTTCGCTCCTCTGCCGCATCGCTGGTTCCATGAGTGTGCGGCCGGACGCGGCGACGCCATAGGGCCGAAAGTCCCAATCGACCGGAGTGTCCCCACGGTCGGGACGGCACGGTCGTGTCCCACGGTCGGGACGGCACGGTCGGAGGGCACGGTCGGACCCGGCTCCCGGGCCGAGCTCAGAGGCCGACCGGTACAGTTTCGAGGTGGCCTCTCCCACCCGGACCCGCTACGCCACGTGCGGTGACGTCGAAATCGCCTACCAGGTCCTCGGCGACGGACCGATCGACCTCCTCTTGTACACCGGGGGCACCACCCCGATCGACTGCGTGGACGAAGAGCCGTCCATGGCCCGGTTCCAACGACGACTGGCCAGTGTCGGTCGTGTCATCCGGTTCGACAGGCGAGGCGTAGGCCTCTCGGATCGGGGCTCGCCTTCGAACCCGCCGACCGAGGAGCAGTGGGTGGAGGATGCGGTGGCCGTCCTGGACGCGGTCGGCTCCGAGAGATCGGTGGTGCTGGCGCCCTTCGTGGCCTCCCCCATCGGGCTGCTGATGGCGGCCACCCATCCGGATCGGGTCACCAGGCTGATCCTCGTGAACGGTTCGGCCCGCGCCGCCTGGGCCCCCGACTACCCGGATGGCATGCCCGAGAGCATGATCGAACTGGGCATGCGACTGGGCGCCGACCCCGATGCGGTCGAGCAGGGCTATGACAACCTCGCGCTCATCGCGCCCAGCGTCGCCGACGACCCGGCCTTCCGGGCCTGGTTCGATCGGTCGGGGAATCTCGGGGCCACCCCGGCGATGGCCCGAGCCATGCAACGCATCCTGTACCGGACCGACGTCCGCCAGTACCTCCCGTCGATCCGCATGCCCACCTTGATCATCCAACGTGCTGACAATCCATATTTCGGCCGCGGACACGGCCGCTACCTCGCCGACCACATCGCCGGAGCCAAATACGTCGAGCTACCGGGAGGCGACCTCCTCTACTGGGTGGGCGACACCACGGCGATGCTCGACGAGATCGAAGAGTTCGTCACCGGCGTACGTGGCGGGTCCGGCGCCGATCGAGTGCTGGCCACCGTGTTGTTCACCGACATCGTGGGCTCGACCGACCGCGCCGCACAGCTCGGAGACGGGCGCTGGCGCGACCTGCTGGACCGTCACGATCAGAGTGTCCGCAGCCAGTTCGATCGCTTCCGGGGCCGTGAGGTGAAGATGGTCGGCGACGGCTTCGTGGCCTCGTTCGACAGCCCGGGTCGAGCCATCGAATGCGCCTTGGCCATCCGGGACGTGCTGAGCTCCTTCGACATCGGCGTGCGCGCCGGCATCCACACCGGAGAGATCGAAGTCCGCGGAGACGATGTCGCCGGTCTGGCCGTCCACATCGGCGCCCGGGTCGTGGCCCTCGCCGGCACCGGCGAGGTGCTCGTCTCATCGACCGTGAAGGACCTGGTCGCCGGGTCAAGCGTCCGCTTCGAGGACCGCGGGGAACACGAGCTGCGGGGGGTGCCGGGGACCTGGCGCCTGTTCGCGGTGGACAGCTGACGCCCGGCCGCGGCGCCAGGCAGAGCAGGCGACGAGTGGGACCGAGCGCACCGAGCCGCTCGTGCGCTGCTGCGCCCGGTCGACGTCGACGACCTACTCTGGCCTGGTGATGAGCCTGCCCACCTCGCGCTGGGGCCCCGGGCCGGCGGGCAGGGCGGGCTGGGACCGGCCTCCTCGAATGGGATGGCTCACGATCGTCCTGCTCGCGGTGCTGGCGGTCGGGGGGCTCCTGCTCCGGGTGTGGATCCTCGGGAACGCACCCCTCAACTCCGACGAGGCCACGGCCGGGCTGGTGGCCCATGAGATCGCACGCGGACACTTCTTCGCGTTCTACTGGGGCCAGGGCTACGGGGGTGTCGAGCCGTATATCGTCGCCCTGTTCTTCCTGGTGGCCGGTCAGTCGCCGCTGACCCTCAACGGCACACCGGTGGTGCTGAGCCTCATCGGCGCCGTGCTCGTGTGGAGGATCGGGCTTCACCTGTTCCGGAGACCCGCGGCAGTGGTCGCAGCCGTGCTCAGCTGGATCTGGTCGGAGTCCACGCTGTGGAACTCCACCAAGGAATACGGATTCCACCAGGTGGCAGTGGTCCTCGGTCTCGTCCTCCTCTTGCAGACCATACGGATCGTGCGGGCCGCCCGCACGGCGGGCGGCGATCGGATCTCCGATTGGCTCATCTTCGGTGGGGCGGTCGGCCTCGGGTACTGGGCATCGCCGGAGATCGTCTACTTCGCGGTGCCAGGGACACTCGTCGTCCTGATGACCCGGCGGCACGGCGCGGCCAGGGGCACCCTTCGACGCGTGGTGGCGATGGGCGTGGCCGCGGTCATCGGTGCCCTCCCCTCCGTCTGGGCCACGGCGACCGGCAACAGCACCACCATCCCGTCCTCCCCGGTTCCGTACCTCTCCCGGCTGGGGACCTTCTTCTCCCACGTCCTCCCGATGGTCCTCGGACTGCGGATCGAGGGTGCCGGGATATGGGAGCTGGGCCCGCGGTTCGGGCCCGTCGTCTACGCCCTGGCCCTGGTGGTCGTGGTCGGGGCCGCGGTGGTCGTCGCCGTGGGCAATCGTGATGCCCTGGTGCTGGTGTTGACCCTGGTGGCCTTCCCCTTCCTCTACGCCGCCTTCCCGACATCGTGGTTCTGGAACGACGGGCGGTACGCCATCGGGCTCACCCCGGTGGTGGCGCTGGTGGTGGTCGGCTCCCTGTGGCAGGTGATGCGCCCGGCCACCGCCGTCTGGGTGGCTGCTGCCCTGTTGTTGGCGGCATTCGCCACCACACTGGTGGCCTTCGATTCCGGCTACGGGGCCATCGGGAGCCCGGGCGAGCTCACCAAGTGGACGACGAACCCAAATCCGGCCATCGCCTCCTTGGCAAGCCAGCTCGAGCACATGAGGACGACCCATGTCTACGCGGGCTACTGGGTGGCGAACGACCTGACCTTCATGTCCGACGGCGATGTGACGGCACTGTCCGTGGGCGAGGCCAGAAACCCGCCCGAGGCCGCCGGCGTGGAACAGGCGGCCACCGCCGCCTGGGTCTTCGTTCCGCCCACCTCCACTGCGGTCGCCGCCTCCCAGCTCGGTGCGACGGTCGACCTCGACCCCGGGTCCACCACCGAGACCGGTCTGATCGCCTGGCTGGACAGCCGTGGCATCCCCTACAAGAAGAGCTCGACCGGGGTCTTCGACATCGTCGTACCGGATCGGAACGTGACCCCGAACCGGGTCGCCGGCTGAGGGGCCTGCCGGCCCGGGCCGCGCCTCCTCGGTCGAGACGCTCCGTGGTCGCGACGCTCCTCGGGCTACACGCTCCTCGGGCTACTGGTGGGTGAGCAGCGCCCGGTCCGTCGAGGCCAGCGCCTCGTTCAGGCGGGCCACCTCGCCTTCGGCCACCCGGAGGGCGGAGGCGTGCTGGCTGGACCGGTACCGCCAGTAGTCCACGTGCATGGTCAGCAGGGAGACCCGTTCGCGGAGCGCCTCCAACTCGCGACCGGAGTCGGCCACATCGGCGGTGCGACGTCCGCTCCGACCGGTGAGACGGGCCCGGATCTCGGCGAACCTGCTCTTGCCGCCCGCCCCGGCCAGTTCCTCTGCGTTCCTTGTCATCACCGGTGTATCGGCCCGTCTGCCGGTCACGTTGAGCCGAAAGTCCATGGGATCGACGAAGGCGGAAACCATGCCCCAGTGTAAGCCAACAAAAGTTGAGCAATCAAGTCGACTTTCTATGTTTCGGGCCGGAAGTGAGCCCGAATACCGAGCCGGCACCACCAGGCGACGGGAGTGGCGTCATGGTCACGGAGCGAGGTCGCGGCCGGAAAAGGGCAGGCTACCGTTACCGGATGGACTCGCCCCTCGACCTGTTGGGCGTCCCGGAGCTGCCGGACCTCCTGGCCGCGGTCGACGGCCGGCTGGTTCGAGCGTGTTCGGCCGGCGAACCGGCGTTCTCGGCCGCCTGCGTCCGGGTCGTGGCCGGGGGCGGCAAGCGCCTTCGACCCGCCCTCACCCTGGCCATTGCCGGGCTGGCCGGAGCATGGGATGCCCGGGTGATGGCGGCCGCCGCGGCCGTGGAGTTGGTCCAGGTCGGCTCCTTGGTCCACGACGACATCTTCGACGAGGCCCTGACCAGGCGGGGGACGCCGACCATCAACGCCGTCGAAGGTGAAACCGAGGCCCTCCTGGCCGGGACGTTCATGCTGGCCCGGGCCGCGGCCGAAGCCACCGCGGCCGGTCAGGCGGTGGCCGCCGACGTGGCCCGGACGGTCGGCCAGCTCTGCGTGGGACAGGCGACGGAGACCCGCCACCTCTTCGACGTCGATCAAGAGATGAACAGATACCTTCTCACCATCGAGGCCAAGACGGCCGCCCTGTTCGGATGCTCGTGCCGGGTGGGCGGCCTCAGCGCAGACCAGCCGCCCGAGCATGTCTCCAGCTTCGGCGAGTTCGGCCTCAATTTCGGCATGGCTTTCCAGATCATCGACGACGTGCTCGATCTGGTCGGGGACCCGGTCCGGCTGGGCAAACCAGTAGGGACCGACATCCGCAACGGAGTGTTGACCATGCCGGTCCTGTTGGAGCTGGCTGATCGCCGGGGCGGGGATCTCCACGCCCTGCTGGTCAGAAGAGAGCCTGCCGACCTCGAACAGGCGTCACGTGTGACCATCGGATCAGGCCGGATCGCGGAGGCCATCGAGGCGGCGCGGGAGTACGCGGCGCTGGCCACGACCGCGATCTCCCGGGTGCCCGGTGACACCGGCGCCCTGGCGCAATTCCCGTTGTCCTACGTGGACTGGGCCCTCGAGCGGTTCCTCGCCGCCTGACCCGCGACCGTCCCGGTTGGCCGGCTCCTCCGGCCGGTCGGGCCCGGTGTGGCGATGGGCAACCGCGCCCCGGAGGTTCGACAGAACCGTGGACCCGTCACTACCGTGACCGCGATGTCTGACTACGACGCCATTGTCATCGGGGCCGGCCACAACGGTCTCACCGCAGCAACCGTGATGGCTCGGGGGGGAATGCGCACCCTCTGCCTGGAGAAGAACCACTTCATCGGCGGGATGGCGACGACCACGGAGCTTGCCCGCGGCTACCGCTTCGAGCTGGCCGGTTCCATCCAGTTCCCGATCCCGACCGAGATCTTCGACGATCTGGACTTCGCCTCGTGCCCCATCTACGAGCCCGAGGTGCAGTCGGCCAGCATCGGCCCGACGGGTGGGCCTCCGGTCCTGCTGTACAGCGACCCCACCCGGCTGCTGGACCACCTCAGCGACTCGCTGGGCCTCGAGGCCGTACTGGGCATGGCCGAGGTGGCGGCGTGGGCTGAGGCGCCGGCCCGGGCCATCGGTAGGCTGGACGTGCGGAAGCCACCGAAGTCCCTCGACGAGATGTGGGCGTCGGCAACGAACGAGAAGGAGCGCCAGGCCATCCGCACGGCGATGTTCGGCAGCGTGATGGACGTGGTCGACAACTTCCTCCCCGACCGTGACAAGCATGCCCAGGTGCGCAGCATGTTGGCCTTCCTGGCTGTCAACTCGACCTACCGGGGCCCGTATTCGCCGGGGAGCGCGCTGTGCCTCGCCTTCGCACTGGCGTCACCCGGCGATGCCACGATGTCCAAGGTCCGGGGCGGCATCGGGACCATGTCGGACCACCTGCTGCGCTTGTTCGAGCAGAACGGCGGCGAACTCCGTCGCCATGTCAAGGTGTCCCGCATCAATACGGCCGGGCCCCGGGTGGAAGGGGTGACGCTGTCCGACGGCGAGGTGGTGACCGCACCGGTGGTGGTGTCGAATCTCGACCCCACGGCCACGTTCTCACAGTTGCTGGACCGCGATTCGCTGCCCACGGAGTTCGCCCAGCGCATCGGGGCCATCGACCATCGGGCGGTCTATTTCCAGATCCATTTTGCGCTCGACGGCCTCCCTGAGTACTCGAGTCCCTACGACGTCCTCAACGAGGGCGACCTCCGCCACAATGTCACCTTCTTCGGGACCACCGAGCAGATGCAACGGGACTTCGAGGGGTGCGTCCGGGGCATCGTCCCCGACTCGCCTTCCTTCAACCTCTCGGTCCCGACGATGCGCGACCCCGACCTGGCCCCGCCCGGGAGGCATGTCGCCAGCAGCTTCGCCTTCTACTCCCCCATCGGCCGCACCCATGCGGAGCAGGCACGGTTCCGCGACGAGATGGCTGCGCGCATCGTGGCCAAGATCACCTCGTTGGCGCCCAACTTCCCCGATCTGATCGAACGCCAGTTCAACTACCCCGCGTACACCTACGAGCTGATGTTCGGGTGCACCGGGGGTGACTTCACCCACGGGCTGCTCCAGCCGGAGTTCATGGGGCCGTTCCGCCCGGGGCCGCGGGGATGGCCCGATGCCCCGATCCCGATCGAGGGCCTCTACCTCTGCGGCGCGGGGTGCCACGGCGGACCCGGGGTCACCTTCATCCCCGGCTACAACTGCGGGTACGAAGTGCTCGATTCGGCGGGCACCCGAGCGTAACGAATCTGCCGTTCCACGAAGGCGAGGTACAGGGCCACGGAGAAGGCGAGGCTGGTGAAGAGGCTCACCACGAAGAAGATCCACGGTATCCGCAGCCCCCGCCTCCTTCCGTCGGTGATCGTCCAAAGTGGGAGGAGCACCAGGTTGACCATGATGTAGTCCTGCGCCGCCGAGTCCGATGCCCAATTCGAGAAGAGCGACTTGGTGAAGTCGACGTACGTCGCATGGTGACCGTACTGGTGGACGTAACGGATATTGAAGTACCAGCCCAGGCAGAGCGACACGACGCCCAGGAAGTAGTACAGACCTTCGAGGGCCGACGTCCTCCCCGCAGCACCGCCGACGAAGAGGCGCCGGTTGCCGAAGAAGGCAATTGCCGTGCTGGCGATGCCGAGGATCCCGTAGAACACGAGTGAGTAGGTCATGACGGCTCTCCGATCTCGCAGTCGCCGAGAGGACGGGACGACGCTCCACCGCCACCCCCCGTTGGAGCCCGGCAGTCCCAGGAATGTACATGTCGGGCTGGCGGTCCGGCCTCCCTCCTATGATGCAGGCGACCACCACCACGACCATGGAGGCGAGATGGCAGAGCCAGCACGGCCCCTGCGGATAGCGCCTGTCCCGCCGGCCGAGCGGAGCGGTCGGATCCGTGAACTGCTCGACCAAGCCCGCGTCGGTACCGGTCCGGACGCCAATATCTTCGCCACACTGGTCAGGGCGCCGGGACTCTACCGGCGGTGGCTCCCGTTCGGCGGCAAGCTGCTGGCCGGAAAACTGCCGGCCCGGGACCGGGAGCTCCTGATCCTGCGGACCGGTTGGAACTGCCGGGCCGAGTACGAGTGGGCCCAGCACGCGCGGATCGCCCTCGACTGCGGGCTCACCACCGAGGAGATCCGGCGGGTGGTCCTCGATCCCGTCACCGCCGGGTGGGCGCCGTTCGATGCGACACTCCTGCGCGCCGCTGACGAGTTGCACCTGAGCTCGACCCTCACCGACCACACGTGGTCGGAACTGGCTGAGCGGTACGACACCGAACAGCTCATCGAAGTGCCCATGCTGGTCGGCCACTATCACCTGGTGGCCATGGCCCTCAACACGTTCGGTGTCGAGCTCGACGATGGGCTCACCGGCTTTCCCCAGTGACCGGATCTCCGCGTCGACCCCAGGCCCGGGCTCCGTTGCTCGACGGACGGCGAATCCTGGTCGTCGGCGCCGGCACGCAACCGAGCGACGACGCCGACCCTCCGCCCGGCAACGGGCGGGCCATCAGCATCCGCTGCGGGGCGGAGGGCGCGTCGGTGGCGTGCCTGGACGTCAGCCGTCCTGCAGCCGCCGAGACGCTGGCCAGGGTCGAGGAAGCCGGGGGCGGCGGTGTCGTCGTCGAGGCCGACGTGACCGACGCGGGGGCATGCTCCCGGGCCCTCGAGGAAGCGGTCGAGGGCCTCGGCGGTCTCGACGGGGTCGTGCTCAACGTGGGCATCGGGCGCGGCATGGGCCTTGCCCACACGACGGTCGAGCAGTGGGACCAGACGTTCGCCGTCAACGTCAGGTCCCACTTCCTACTGAGCCAGGCGGCCATGGGACCGCTGTCGCAGGCCGCCACCGACGGTGCCCCGGGCGCCTTCGTCTTCGTGTCCTCGGTGGCCGGTCTCAAGCCGGGCAGTCGCATCCCGGCCTACGACTCGTCGAAGGCCGCGTTGGCCGGGCTGTGCCGGCAGGTGGCCGCCGAGGGCGCCCGTCGCCAGGTCCGGGCCAACGTGGTCGCCCCGGGCCTCGTCGACACCCCGTTGGGCCGGGCGGCCTCGGCGGGCCGGCCGGCTAGGACCTCGACCCCGATCCCGCTCGGCCGCATGGGGTCGTCCTGGGAGGTGGCCAGCGTGGTGGTGTTCCTCCTGTCGGACCAAGCCAGCTACGTGACCGGTCAGGTCCTGGCCGTCGACGGAGGCTTGAGCACCCTCATCTGAAGGCACAGGACGGTCCGGGGAGGCTCCGGGGCCGGGTGACGGATTCCCCCGACGACCGTTGCCGGGGCCGCGCTCTCGTGTGCGCGCCCGGTAGCGTGCTACGAGACCGAGGACCGCACAGGCGGGCACGAAGGTGTGAACGTGAACGGTGCCGGGTGCTGTTGCGGACGCGTCGCCCGAGGAGACGAGCCATGATCATCCACGCGCGTATCGACAGCGTCCATCTGGCGGGCAATCTGCTCGGCGACCCCAGCGAGCGGAACCTCTTCGTCTACCTGCCACCCGGCTACGGCGACTCCGATCGTCGCTATCCGACCGCGTATCTCCTCCACGCATTCGGCCAGGACGCCGAGGGGTTGGTGTATCCACCCACGGACGGGCAGCGGTGGTCGCCCCCGATCGAAGACGTGCTGGACCCGGTGTTCGGTCGCCTGGGCACGGCGCCGATGATCGTCGTGATCCCCGACGGTGGCAGCCGGTACGGCTGCAGCCAGTGGGTGGACTCTCCGGTGACGGGCAATTTCGAGCAGTACGTGGTGCACGACGTGGTCGCCCACGTGGACGGCAACTACCGGTCGCTGCCGGACCCCAGCGGTCGTGGCGTGCTCGGATTCTCCTCGGGCGGGTTCGGGGCCTGGAACCTCGCCTCCCGCAATCCGGGGACCTTCGGCGCCCTGGCCATGCTGTCGGGCGACTCGTTCTTGGACATGACCCACAAGACGTTCCTCTACGACTACCTGAGCAGCATCTGGCCGGAGGCACCGAGCGGTCCGGTCGAGGG
The DNA here is from genome assembly GCA_963745955.1 of uncultured Acidimicrobiaceae bacterium. Taxonomy (GTDB): domain Bacteria; phylum Actinomycetota; class Acidimicrobiia; order Acidimicrobiales; family RAAP-2; genus Bog-756. Next base: position 84,639 of record CAVUZI010000007.1, read on the forward strand.
GAACTCGGCGTCCGAACTCGTCTACGCCTACTCGGCCGCGTATTCGCCCAATCCGCACAACCCCCCGTTCTTCGTCGACCTGCCGGTCGCCTATCCGAGCGGTGAGCTGATCCGGGAGGTCTGGGACCGTTGGCTCAGCTTCGATCCGGTGGTGAATTGGCGCGGCCGCCTCGACGATCTCGGGAAGCTTCGGGGAATCCTGTTGGATGCCGGCACCCACGACGAGCACCACCTGGAGTGGGGACACCGGCTCCTGAGCCACTACCTGAGCGGGGCCGGCATCGCCCACCGGTGCACCGAGAACCCCGGCAACCACGGCGGGCGGTCGAGGGAGAGGATCCAGATGGCGTTGCAGTGGATGGCCGGGGTGCTGGCCCCGGACGACGAAGACTGAGGGCGTGCGCCTCGAGATCCACGTCCGACCGAGCGCGTCGTCGACCGCGGTCGGAGGCGAGTACGACCACGCACTGGTCGTGCGCGTGGTCGAGCCGGCGGACGGGGGGCGGGCAACCGACGCCGCGCTCCGGGCGGTGGCCGAGGCTCTGTCCGTGCCCCGCCGCTCGGTGACACTCGTGAGGGGCGCCTCGAGCAGGCGGAAGCTCATCCAGATCGAGGTGGGGGCGGCAGGACGCGAGGGGATCGAGGTGGCCGCGGCACGCCTTCGGGGCGGCCCCGCCTGATCGACGCCATGGCCCGGACGGGCCCGAGAGCCACGCCGTCAGCCCGGTGGGTGGTGCATCTCCCAGCAGTAGGCGAACTCACCGCGGTAGGACGGGTCGTAGTGCGAGAATCTGCGCACCTGGAAGTTGGGGTTCCCCGGACCGGCCGGACGGTAGGAGATGCCGAGCGGTCCGGATGGCTCGAAGCCGAACCGGCCGTAGTAGGCCGGGTGGCCCAGCAGTACTGCCAGTGGGAGAGCTGCCAATTCGGCACGTCGGAGCAACTCGCTCATCAGTGCGGTCCCGATGCCGATGCCCTGCCGCTCCGGACTGACCGCCAGTGGAGCCACACCCACGACGTCGCGACCACCGAGGGTGCCCCAACCGGCGAGTACGTGCCCCACGATCGCAGAGCCCTCGACGGCCACCAGCTCGAGCTCGTGGGCGACCGCCCCGAGCGACCAGGTGGCCGCGGCGATCTCGACTTCCTCCCCGCCGTCACGACTTTCGTCGGAGAACGCGCCTCGTACCAGTGCGAGTACCACGTCACGATCCTCTTCCGACGCCGTGCGGACCTCCACGTCGGTGCCCATCGGGCCATGATGCACCATCGGGGGAGCGGCGGCCCCGGTGCCGCGGCTGACGTCCGCGCTCCGGCCGACGGAGCACGGCCGACTCCGGACCCCGGACCGATCGACTACTGCTCGCCCTGGGGGTTCGTGGCCTTGCGGGCGAAGAGCCAGTAGACGAGCGCGTTGCCCATCTGCACCGCACTGGCGGCACGCCACACCCACTTCGGGCCACGGATCTCGTCCGGCTGTCGATGCCCGATGTCCCGCCACGTGAGGGCGGCCACGACCACATGTGCGGCAATCAGCGCAGCGAGGAGTTTCGGGTCGAGTTTGCGCCGGACCACGGTGCCAGTGTGTCACAGGGCGGCTCCCCTTCTGCCGCCGCCCCTCCCCCGTCGCGGCCGCTCGCTCATTCGGGCCGGGGGGTCCGACCGGGCAGAACTCAGGGAGAGTCGACCAGTGCCGTCGGATGCTTGGGCTGGTACAGGCCCAGGCGGCCGCCACCGGGAAGATGGATCTTCGTCACCGAACCCCACCTCTCCTCTTCCACCTCCGAGCACCGGACGCCCTTGGCCAGGAGAGCCGCCATCTCGGCGCCGAGGTCGTCGCACATGAGATACAACTCGTGCACGCCATCTTCGTCGGCAGGATGTACGGCCAACTCCGCTGGAGGCAGCGTGAAGATCAGCCAATCATGACCGGCGTCGACCGATGGATATCCGAGCACATCCCGGAAGAACGCCCGATCGGCGGCGGCGTCCCTGCTGTAGACGATCACGTGAGCACCGAAGACCATGGTCGCCCTCCTCGAGCCGGGGTGTTCGCCCGCCGATCCTGCCACAAGGTGGCGATGGGACGGAGGCGGCGTGCACTGTGTCGAGGCCCCGAGGACTCGGCCGGCCACAGCGACGACCTATGCGTACGTCCGCACCAGGGCCAGGACGTCGCCGACATCCGGGCCTTCCCCGCTCAGCGTCGTGGTCGCGGGGTCGAGTCGCCTGGCCGCGACGGCACAGAGGTCGACCGCGGACCCTTGGATGGTCGTGACCGCGGGCTCGTCCGGGAGGAACTCCCACTGTTGGCCGGACGGCCCGACAAGGCGGAAGGCCACCGGACCGCTCATGGTGAGGCCCGACAAGGCGAAGGCGTACGGCAGCGCGCCGATGGCGGCGTGTTCTCCTACGGGCCCGGGGCGGCGTTCTACGGTTCCATGGGCGGCCTGCACCTCAACCAGCCGGTCGTCGGGATGGCAGTGGATCCGTCAACCGGGGGCTACTGGCTGGTGGCCAAGGATGGTGGCGTCTTCAGCTTCGACGCCCCGTTCCTGGGTTCGATGGGGGGCACTCCGCTCAATGCGCCGGTCGTCGGCATCGCTGCCGCGCCCACCGGCGACGGCTACTACCTGGTGGCATCCGACGGCGGTATCTTCGCCTTCGGGCCGGGAGCCACCTTCCAAGGGTCGGCCGGCGACCTCAAGCTCGCCGAGCCGGTCGTCGGGATGTCGCTCGGCTGAGCCGGCCTACCGACCAACCGGACACTCGATGATCCCGCTCGCTCGAAGGGCGGAGCTCCGCACGGCCCGTCGCCGGTGACGTGGCAGTGCACGATCAGGAGACCGGTGTGCTCACCGAGGCCTGGCGAACGTTGATCGAGGCTGGTCTCGCGGCCGCTCCCGACTGATTCAGGGACTCTCGATCGTCGTGCCTGTCCCACCGTAGTTGTGGGATCATCGACCGATACCCTCGGAGGCAAGACATGGCCCAGCCCAAGCCGCCCCAAGATGCCGTCAAGGCTGCGGAAGACCTCCAGGCACAGGCGGACGCTCACGGATGGATGCACACCATCGACCTGGGCAATGGAGTGGTCACCAAGGGCCACGGGGTTCACTGGCACGGTCCGGAGACGTTTCCGGATTTTGCGGGCCGAAGCGTTCTCGATATCGGAGCTTGGGACGGGTACTACTCATTTCTGGCCGAGCGACACGGAGCCAGCCGCGTCGTGGCCCTGGACCACTACGCCTGGGGCGTGGATGTCAATGCCCGAAACGACTATTGGGCGGAGTGCCTCGCCACGGGGACGCTCCCCGATCACTCACGAGATCTGACCGACTTCTGGGCGCCCGAGCTCCCGGGTCGGTGCGCCTTCCGGTTCGCACGCGAGGTGCTCGGATCCAACGTCGAAGAGACCGTCGGTGACTTCGCCACGATGGACGTCGGATCCCTCGGCGTCTTCGACATCGTTCTCTTCTTGGGTGTCCTCTACCACCTGAGGGACCCGCTCGGATGCATGGAGAGGGTGCGGGCCGTCACCTCGGACGTCGCCGTCATCGAGACCGAGGCGGTTCATCTGGAGGGTCATGACGATGCCTCGCTCCTGCAGCTTCATGCCGGAAATGAATTGCGGGGCGACTTCGGAAATTGGTACGTGCCCACCATCCAGGGCCTGCACAGCCTCTGCCGTGCCGCCGGCTTTTCATCGGTCAGAACCATCGTCGGTCCTCCGAGCGCACCTCCTGTGGAACCGGAATCCCTGAGCGAGAGGATGAGACGTCGGGTCGCGGGAGTCCCCCGGCGGGAACGTCCTTGCCCGCCGTCGGCCAACTATCGGGCGGTCGTGCACGCGTTCGCCTGAACCGTCGTTGCCGAATCTCGATGGCGGCGGGAGCCTTGCGGATGGATGATCGTTGCGTCGCCCTTGTCGCCCGGGACGTGACCGGCGGTAGCTGTAGTGACTGGCTATGCCTTCACTTCGACCTCGGCACGAGCGAAGACCTCGAGGAGGTGCTCTGCCCGGCAGTTGATCGGGGCCCACACGAACAATTCGGAGTTGGTCAGGTTGCCGAGCAGGACGTGTTGGTCTGTGGATCGCTCCAATAACTCGGCATGGAGGTCGAGGGCACCTCCGCCCAACGATGATCGATGCTCGAGTCGGACCCACTCGAATTCGCTCCACAGATACTGCACCGTTTCGAGTAGGTCGCCGCCCGTCACGAAGAAGTTCACGTAGTCCGACGTGGCAACAGCACGATCGTCCACGTGAAATTCGCCTTCTGTCACCGTCGTCAGCAGGCCCTCGATCCAACCCGCCGAGGTGAGAAGGTGGCGCACCTTGCCTCGGTCTGGCTCCCGTTTCGGCACGACCCAAGGTTACCGAAGCTGCCTCGTGTTCACGGGTCATTGCCCGCTGACGACAGGCACAGAGACGGGGCGCCCGGGCCCGGCCGCCTGGAACTGCCGGGCGGCTATGCCGATGCTCTCGATCAGCGCGTCGGGGTAGCGGGGTCGAGCCCGGTCGTAGCGTTCGGCGTCCGAGCCGAACGACTCCGCTACCTCTCGAGCTCGATGGGCCTCCTGTGGTTCAGGTCCGCACGGATGCTCTGTCGGCACGGGTCGTATCGTACGAGGGCGGCAACGACACCAGCGCGAAGGCCGTTCTCGTCCTGGCCGGTGGGCCCGTCCGTGGTCACCCGCATCGGTCGTCATTGCCGAAGCCGTCAGCCGCCGGCCGAGGGTGTGCCCGAAGATGCGTGAGGGTCCTACCGCATCACGCGTATCCCAACGGGTGCGTCCCGATGGTCAGGGTACAAAGTCCCTTTTGACTGGATCAGGCGTCGAGCAAGGGTCGCACCCAGGGGAAGTGGGACGTTCGGCCCTACCCGCAAAGCCGGTCCCTGCCCCACGATGAGAGGAGTGCCCGACACTGGGCAACATCCAACGCACAAAGGGAGCAAGTAATGAAGCGAAAGCTATTCGACATGCTGGCCAGCTTCATCGGCTTGGCCATGGTCATCGTCCTGGTCGTGGCCGGTGGCTTGCTTATGTGGGGTTACAGCTTTGCCAACTCGAATATCTGAAACGACACCCTTCTTTGCGATCCCTGCCAATGACAATGAAACGAGGATATTGCCTTGCGACGTAAAACCTTTGATGCCATCTTGACTGCCGTGGGTGCGGGCCTGACCGTCTTTCTGATTGTGGTGGGCGGACTTGGACTTTGGGCCTACAGCTTCGCAAACTCCAATGTCCACAATCAGCTAGTGGAGCAACAGATCACCTTCCCGCCGCAGGCAGCCTTCGCCCATGCTGCTGTGGGCACGGAAATCACCCCGAGCATGATCCCGGTGATTTCGCAATACGCCGGACAGCCGTTGGTGACAGGTAAGCAGGCCGAGGCGTACGCTGACCACTTCATCGCCGTACACCTCCAGGAGATCGGCGGCGGTAAGACATACTCTCAGCTGTCAGCAGCGGCCCTGGCGCTTCCCAAGGGGTCGCCTGCGTACACCAAAGCCGAAGCCACCGTTCAGACGGTGTTCCAGGGCACAACGCTACGTGGTCTGCTACTTGAGGCTTACGCCTTCTGGCAGATGGGCCAGATCGCCCTCTTCGCCTCCATTGCCTGCTTCGTCTTGGCTGCCATCATGCTGGTCTTCACGATCCTCGGCTTCGTCCACCTGCGCAGGGTGCCTGCTGATCAGGAACTCTGAGCGGGAAAATCGCAAGGTCACCGAATGGAGAAACGCCCACCGGACCATCAAGCCGGTGGGCCTTTCTCATTGGCTCGACCTTGCGCTAGGAGGAAAAGGGGTCCGGCCGTTGACCTGGCCCTCTGGTCAGGGCATGTAGAGCGGACCGGCCACCCCGTTCTTAGGCTCCTAGCGAAGGGTTTACCGGTACCGTGGTGACCGGCCCGCACACCGGTTATCGCGCCGGTCCCTGGCCCGGTCAACCCTGGTCATTCCAGGTCCGACCCTGATCAATGGCCTTTAGCAGTACGGGCACACCCAACTCGTCCAGTCTGGAATGGCCGGATGGACCTTGTTATCGGGAGGGCTGAAATCGTGGTAGTTCTTGCACTCTTTCTCGAATGCCGCCTTTTCGGAGTCGGCGTAGCTGTACTTGAACGAGGTGTATCGGTCGACCCAGTCTTTGATGCGACCAGGAAGATCACTATCTGACCTCCCGACGTAGGTCACAATAAACTTGCCGTCATCTTTATCCACCCTACCGAGCGCATAGTGCCCGGCCTGGACCTTCTTAACCTCACGGTCGACCGCTACCACCGTCAGGTCAAACGGTCCCTCCATTCCCAAAGTCGCCACTTCCCACCTCCATGAGCATCGCAACATTTCGTTGAGCCTTCCGCCACTCTAGACCCGAACGCATGTTCGATGTTGCCGCAGAAGTTCCAGGTCGAGACAGTGCTATCCACCAGCTGTAGGGTGGTGCCGATGACCGTTGCCGACCGAGAGATCCGTGACCCAATCTCCAAAGGACGTGTCTTGCTCGTGAAGCAGGGAAACATGCCGTTCGCTCAACTTGGTGATCAGGTAGTTGTCTCAGGTGAACGATGCACAGTGCCTGAAACCAGCGGTGACACCTACATCACGCTGCTTCCAGAGCGCCGAGACTTTCCTTCCGGCTGACCAGGGTGGGGCTCGATGCTTCAAACGCTCATGCGGATTGGCAATGGTGGCATCGTTCACGCCGAGAAGAACCCTGGTCTAGCTGTCTGTGGTGAGCGGTCCGTACGCTCGCGGTAGGGTGATACTTCCGACATTCACTGCCAGGGATGGTGGACCACCCGGGGAATCGGGTCGGGGGCGCAACGGTCACGAGGCGAGCCGGGGTCGGCAGTTCGTCAATTTTGGCGATGATGCAACGGCTGTTGCGCACTAACGTGCCGCGATGTGCGGAAGGGCATGCGGTGGGGTGGTCGTCGGCAGGTCGAGGACGCGGTGCGCCAACAACGGAACGGGCTGACAATTCGCCTCTTCGGGACCTTGACAGTGCTGGCCGCGTCAGTGCTCGGGTCCGGTCTGTGGTCTATCGCCATACCGACAGCCGTGCTCGGACCGGCCACCGCAGGTGCCGATACACCGGTCTTCGACATCACCTGCACCGGGATCCCCTCTGTCGGGACGGCCACGTTCCCGACCACCATCACCGGGTCCATTCCGGCAGCTATCGCCAACCAATCGAGCTTCACGGTCGCGGGTCATGACTGGCACGTCACCATTCCGGTCAGCGTCACCGACGTCATCGACAGCATCTACGGCGTCGGCGCCAGCGTCAGCTCCACCGTCACCACGACGATCGACGCCACCGGCACCATGGAGGGTTCGGAGTCCGAGACGGTCACGTTCGGAGCCACGGCAAGTCCCAGCCCCGGGAACTCGTTCCAGCTGACCGGGACTCCGGCGTCGGCCCCAACCTTCACCGGGACCGGCGCCGACGTGTCGGTCACTCCCGGTGTCACCATCAGCGCGTTCGACATCTTCGTCAATTCGAACCCGATCTCCCCGTTTCCGTGTACGACACCCACCCCCCCGCCGGTCATCGCCTCCGCAGTTGGGGTGCACGACCCCATTGCCTACGCCACCGGTCCGGGTCCCAACACGATCACCCCGATCGACACGGCGACCGGCACGACGGACCCCTCGTTCCAGTTCAACGAGGCCGAGCCGGCTGACATCGTCATCACGCCCAACGGTGCCACCGCTTACGTCAGTGGGATCCCCGGAGACGTGTGGCCGGTCGATCTGGCCACAGACACGGAGGGGAGCTCGATCACGGCAGGAACCAGCCTCGCCATCACCCCGAACGGGACGACCGTCTATACGACCGACTCGACCGACGCCTCGGTGATCCCGATCGATACGGCGACCAACACGGCAGAGACCCCGATCAGCGTCGGGAACGGCCCTGATGCCATCGCCGTCACCCCCAACGGCACCACTGCCTACGTGGCCAATAACGGAGACGACACGGTCACGCCGATCAACACCGCCTCCGACACGGCGGGAACCCCGATCAACGTCGGGAGTGAGCCCCATGATCTGTCGGTGACACCCAATGGGGCCACGGTCGAGGTGGCCAGCGTGACCGACAACAACGTGACCCCCATCGACACCGCCACCAACACGGCGGGGACTCCGATCGGTGCCGGACTGGATCCGTGGGACATCGCCATCACCCCCGACCAGGCCCCCGTCGCCGCGTTGTCGGTGATCCCGAGTGCTGCAGGTGGCCCCACCTCCTTCGACGCCTCGGGGTCGGTGGCCCCGTCTTCGCCCATCGTCAACTACGCCTGGCACTTCGGTGATGGCAGCAGCACCACCGACACCTCCACGCCGACCACAACCCACATCTACGCGGCGCCAGGTCCATACACGGCCACGGTGACCGAGACGGACGCGGCCGGGACCTCGACCAGCCGGGTCTTCACCGGGAAGATGATGAGCAACAACGGTGACAGCCGGGCCGTGACCTCGGCGACCTTCACCGTCCTCAGCGGGGTGGGGTCCTTCTACACTTGTGACGTGTCCGGGTTCGGGACCGCCGACGTCCCCGTGGTGGTGAACGAGTCACCGGCGCCACCGTCGAGCATCGATGCCGGAGGGACCTTCTCGACCGATCCGACCGCGCAGCTCGCCGTCCCGGCGTCGGTCATCGACCACTTCATCGGCGTCGGCGCCACCTCCCTCACCATCGCATCGCAGACCACCGCCTTGGACGGTCGCTCCTCGGTCGGGGGTCCGCTGAGCGGTGCGGTCAAGCCCAACACCGAATCGGCGTCGGCCACCGACCTCCCCCAGACCGATTCCTCGCTGGTGCCTGGACTCCCCTACATCTACCAGACCACCTACAACCCGGTGACCTGGCAGACCGGACCCGGGACGGGACCGGTCTCCTTCGTCCCCGGGGACATCGACGCCGAGGCCACCTTCGTCATCCAGGGGACGCCCACCTCCGAGTCGATCACCTGCACCCCCCCGTCCGGGGTGGGGGCCCTCGGCTCGACCACGGTGAAGCCGCCGCCGGCCAACCCCACCCTCCAGCTGGCCTCGGCCACCCCACCGCTCCAGAACCAGGTCAGCCCGGGCACGGACGGCGGGTGGGGGGTCACCATCGCCAACACGTCCAAGGCCACGGTCACCGGGGTATCGGCCAGCGTCAGCGTCTCCGACCTGGTGCACCCGCTCACCTACGACCTGGCGGCCATGTCGGCGTCGGGAACCAGCTGCACCGGCGCCGGGGCGGGCAAGGTGACCTGCTCGGTCGGCAGTCTGGCCGCCGGGGCCTCGGACACCCTCAACCTACTGGTCCTCACCAACGGCCTCCTCCAGGGGACCACCATCACCGGCGCGACCACGGTCAGATCGACCAACGCCGGGTCCGATACCACCACCCTCGGGGGGTTGGGGGTGGTGGTGGTGGAGGCCGGGAACGGCACCAAGGTGGTGGCCGTCCCGGGCATCGCCGTGGCCAGTACCAAGGCCAAGCTGTCCACTTCCAGGGCCGCGGTCAGCCTCACCCTGCCCAAGGCCAAGATCAGGGTGACCAAGAAGGTGGTCACCAGGGCCGAGGCGTTGGCCCTGGCCGTCTCGAGGGCGACCGGCACCACCCTCGTCATCCCCCCGCCGGTGGCGGTGACCCTCGAGTCGCTCGCCCCATCAGCTGAGCCGGCGCTGTGCCCGCCGACCGGGTCGACCAAGTGCGAGGGCAACATCATCCAGGTGGTGGGCAACTTCTCGGCCTATACCAACAAGGCGGACCCGATCGTGGCCGTAGTGAAGTTCTTCTACGGCTCGAAGGTCCCGGCCGGCACGGTCTACTTCCTCAAGCCCAACGGCAAGACCGTCGACAAGCTGTCCACCTGCAAGAAGACGGCGAGCGGGTACGACACCCCCTGCGTCTCCGGCAAAGAGGTGACCGGCGGATCGAAGGCCAACGACACGCTCTACGCCCAGGACACCGTCTACTTCACCGGCAAGGACCCGGCCATGGGCCGACGCTGAGGAGTCTGGGCGCCCAAGGGCTCAGCGGCTCAACCAGATCTGGGTGGGCCAGATGGCGCCGGTGATCATCCCGTATGCCGGCTTCCCCGAAGGTGTGGTCGGGTTGTTCCAGTTCTGCACCTTGGGCTGGGCCCCGATGGACCAGACGGCGCGAGCGGTCCAGATGTAGGGGATGTCTGCGCCCATCAACCTGCCGACCTCCTGGTAGGCCTCCGCCGCTTCGGAGGGGACCGCTGACTGGCGTCCCTTGAGCAACGCCGCCTCCATCTTCGGGTCGGTGTTGCGGGCCATGTTGACGGAGAACCCCGATTGGCCGGCGTTGGTGGGGCTCCAGAAGATGTAGTTGAGGTCCGGATGGACTGCACCGAACTGTCGCCAGAGCTGGGCTTCGAAGGTGCCGAGTACGGCGGTGCTGATGATCTCGGCCTGCTGGACCGTGCTGAGGGTGACCTGCATCCCTGCTTCTTGCAGTTGCGCTTGGAAGTACTCGGCGTCCCTGGTGGCGCTGGGGTCGGGCGTGTGGTTGAGGGTGATCGACACGGGCCGGCCGGTCTCGTGTCGCACCTCCTCGATCAACTGCTTGGCCTTGGCCGGAGCGGGTCCGGGATAGCCGGTGGCAGCGAAGTAGGGCGAACCCTCCCCGAACGGCCCGAAGGAAGCCGGGCAGATGCCGTCTTCGATGACCTTCGAGTACTCGGCCGAGCTGACCGCCATGGCCGCCGCCTGGCGCACCTTGAGGTTGTCGAAAGGCGGCTTGGACAGGTTGAGGAGGAGGCAGAGCATGTCCGGCTCCCCGGCGATCGTGGAGGAGTCGTCGGTGTAGCCGAGCGAGCTGTCTGAGCGGAGGCTGCCGGTCACCTGGGAGATGGAGGTGTGCATGACGTCCACTCCACCCGACTGCAGGCTGGCCAGCAGCTGGTCGGCGTCGGGGATGGGCTTGTAGGTGATGCTGTCGAGGTACGGGAGGCCGGGGCGCCAGTAGTGCGGATTCCGGGTGGCGGTGAAGTGATCGTTGGGATTCCACGCCTCGAACACGAAGGGACCGGTGCCGATCGGGTTGGTCTGGCTACCGGACCTCAGCCAGTTGGGCTCGGCGATGAAGGAGATCTGGCCGCCGATGCCTCCGGCCAGGTAGAAGTCGAAGGGGACCCACGGCGACTTCATGGTGACGGTGACCACGAGCGAGCTCGGGACCGACACATCGGCGATGGTGGTCAAGGCCGCACCGGTCAGGCCGGAGGCCTGCTGGAGGGCGAAGTTCTCGGCCACCGCGGCGCCGTCGCACGGGGTGCCGTTGTGGAAGACGAGGTTGGGGCGCATCGTGATCGTCCACACCGTGTAATCGGAATTGGGGGTGATCGACTCGGCCAGGTAGGGCTGGACGCTCCCGTCGGCGGCGATGATGGCCAGAGGGTCGAAGACCGTCCGGGCGTAGAGGATCCCGGTCGTGTCGAACGTGCCCTGGGTGGTGCTGAACCCCTTCTCCTCGGCCTCGGTGCCGAAGATGAGCGCGCCGCCCCGGTTGGGGGTGGCGGTGCTGATGCCGTTCGGATGACCGCCGGCGCCAGAGGTACCTGAGCCCGAGCCGGCTGCGGAGCTACACGCGTCGAGGATGCCCCCGGCCGCGCCCATGACCGCGATGCCGACACCGGCGGCGGCCCCCCGGGCCAAGAACGAACGGCGGTCGATTCGATCAGGCATGTCCACTGTTTCCGTCGGGGACGGGGACGAAACCGGTCCGCGGTTCCGCATCACCGACAATTTCTTCTTACAACCCCATGCGAACGGACCGTCTCGATTCGGGGTCGATGGCTCTGTCACATGCCCAATATCGGCCCGGATGGCGCTCGCCTGAAGTGCTGGGTCACCGATCGAGGTCGGACGACCTCAGGGCGGCCCGCTCCACGTGAGTTGGATGAGTAGTTCGTCATTCGGCCGCCGGGGAGGACCGGGCGGAGGGACGGCCGGTCCGATGACTGGCGCCTCGATCGTTGCCGCCGGCGCACGAACATGATCGACCGGGGAAGGGGGTGAACTTCGCCGTGGTCGCTGCCGCCGATCCCGCTACCATCAGGGCTCATGCCGCGACCGCGGCTGGAACAATCTTCGACTTCTCGGCGCGGGCGATACGTCCTTCAAGTACGACCTCGACAGCGAGGAGTCAGATGGTGCTCAAACGGAGTGGGTCTCTGTCTTCTCTCTCACCAACGACGGCACCGTGGTCCACCGGTACTCCAGAGGCGCGCAAGTGGCCGACAACGGACGCGAACGTGGCATCGACCGGCTGAGCCCGGTATGGCACCTGCTCGACCTCACGCCCGGTGGCCGGGGCGACTGGTACCCCTCGCTGAGCTACTAGCGCCCCTTCGAGCCGGGTCGGCTCGACCCGACTCACTCGTCGTCTTCAAACGAAAGAGGTGTCGAGTTACTGCGGGGTAATTTGGCTGACGGTCTGACAGCGTGCCCGGAAGGTGTGGAACCGGGGAGATGACCAACGGCTTGACGGTGCTCCGGATGCCGACCCGACGTGTCGTGGTCCCGACCGACGGCGGAGTCGGGTCTCGATGGTCTGGTTCCGGGCCCGCACCAGGGGTTTACTCCGGTGGGCGGTATTGCTATTAATGGACGGTAGGGGTCAGACCCGTTTGAGCGAGGTTCCGCCTACCCGCTTGGGTGTGTCTCCGCTGTCGGGCCGGTCGAGCCGGGTTCCGCCTCCCGGCTCCCGGCCCGGCACACACTCCGGGGCCCGACCGGAGACGGTGTTGGCCGTTCTCTGGGTCACGCGGAATCCACGCCGCCAGTCCCCTCGCCGTGCCGCCGGACAGATCGGGCTGGGAAGCCTGCCGGAACCCGTGGCCAGAAGGGCACGGAGGCACCGAGTCCCGCAGGCCACCCGCCCCCAACCTCCTCTCCCTCTGCAGGATGAACCCGGTCAGGTCACGGTGAGTGTGAACGTCTGCTTGACGCTGCCCCCGCTGTTGGTGGCGGTCACGGTGAGCGTGTAGGTGCCGGCCGTCCTCGGCGTGCCGCTCAGGGTGATCGTCCCGTTCGACGCACTCGACCAGGTGAGGCCGGCCACCGTCCCGGTGTGGGTGATGGTGGGCACCGGGTAGCCGGTGGAGATGAAGACGAAACTGAAGGCGGTGCCGTGAACGGCCGAGGCCGACGACGCGCTGGTGATCGCCGGGGGCTGGGACACCGTCAACTTGAAGGCCTGGGTCGCCGTCCCCCCGGAGTTGGCGGCGGAGATGGTTATTGCGTAGAGCCCCCCGGTTCCCGCATCGGGAGTCCCGGCGAACGTCGCCGTCCCATTGCCGTTGTCGGTGAAGGTGAGCCCGGCCGGCAGGCTTCCGGCCTCGGTGAGGGCAGGTACCGGCGATCCACTGGTCCTGACGGTGAAGCCGAAGGTGGAGCCCACGGTGGCGGTCTCAGCCGCCGCAGTGGTGATCGTCGGTGGCCCGGTGACGGTGAGCACGAACGACTGGGTCGTCGCTCCCGCCGAGTTGGTGGCGGTGATGGTGATCGGGAAGACACCGGTGGTGTTGGCCGGGCCGGTGATGTCGGCCGTGCCGTCGCCGTTGTTGCTGAACGAGACGCCCGAGGGGAGCTTGCCCGACTCCTTCAGGTTGGTGGTGAACGTGGCCGACTGGCTGTTGGCCACCGTGGTCACCGTGAAGTCGAAGGTGGCACTTTCGGCCACGGACGTCGATGCCGCGCTGGTGAAGACGGGCACGTTGGCGCCCGATGTTCCCGCCGCCTTGATGGTCAGGGTGAAGGTCTGGGTGGCCGAGCCGCCGGTGTTGGTGGCCTTGAGCGTGAGCGTCGACGTGCCGGCGGCGGCGGAGCCGGAGATGGTGGCCGTCCCGTTGCCGTTGTCCTTGAACGTGACCCCGGAGGGGAGGGTGCCCGTCTCGGTCAGGGCCGCCGTCGGGTAGGCGGTGGTGCTGACGGTGAACGTGAACGCGGTGGCGGCCGTCTCGGTCACAGTTGCTGGGCTGGTGATGGTCGGCACCTGGCTCACCGTGAGAACGAACGCCTGGCTGGTCTTTCCGGCTGCGTTGGTGGCGAAGAAGTTGATGTTGTAGGTACCGCTGTCGGTGGCCGCCGGGGTTCCGGAGATGGTGGCGCTACCGGCGGCGCCGGCGGTGAAGGTGATGCCGGCGGGCAGGGTGCCACCCTCAGTGATCGTCGGGGCGGTGGTCCCGGTGGCGGTCACCGTGAACGACCCCGCCACACCGGCGGTGAAGGTAGCCGAAGCCGCACTGGTGATGGCCAGGGACCCGCTGATCACGGTCAGGGTGAAGGCCTGGGTGGACGATCCGTTGGTGTTGCTGGCCTTGATCGACAAGGGATACGCCCCCACGCTGGCCGAGGTGAGGGTTCCGGTCACGGTGGCGGTCCCGTTGCCGTTGTCCTTGAAGGTGACCCCGGAGGGAAGGGTTCCGGACTCGGTCAGGGCCGGAGTGGGATTGCCGGAGGTGGTCACGGTGAAGGACGCCGGCTGGCCGACGGTGAAGGTAGTCGATGCCGCGCTGGTGATGGCCGGCGCCGCTGCCACGTTCAGCGTGAAGGCCTGGGTCACCGTGCCGGTGCCGTTGACGGCGGTGAGGGTGAGCGGGTAGGTGCCGCCGGTCGTGGCGGTGCCGGCCAGGGTGGCCGTGCCGTTGCCGTTGTTGGCGAAGGTGACCCCGGTGGGCAGGGTGCCGGTCTCACCCAGGGAGGGGGCGGGATAGCCGCTGGTGGTCACGGTGAAGGATCCGGCCGCCCCGGGTGCGAACGAGGTCGAGGTGGCGCTGGTGATGGCCGGGGCCTGGCCCACGACGACGGTGAGGGTCTGGGTGGCGTTCGGGAGCGTTGCCGTTGGCCGCGGTGACGTTGAGGGTGGTGGTGCCGGTGGCCGTCGGGGTCCCCGACAAGAGGGCGGTGCCGTTGTGCTGGTCGACAAAGGTGAGCCCGGCGGGCAGGGTGCCCGTCTCGGTGATGGCCGGGGTGGGCGAGCCGGTGGTGGTCACGGCGAAGGAGCCGGCCTGGCCCAGGGTGAAGTCGGCCGTGGTCACGCTGGTGATGGCCGGCGCACTGGATGCACTCACCGTGATGGTGAGGGCCAGGGTGGACGTCGAGTCATCGCTGACGTTGGTGGCCGTGACGGTCACCGGGTAGGTCCCGGCCGTGCCGGCGGCCGGGGTGCCCGAGATGGTGGCCGTCCCGGTGGTCCCGGCGGTGAAGGTGAGGCCCTGAGGGCAGGGTGCCCGACTCGGTGATGGTGGCGGCCGGGTACCCGGTGGTGGTCACCGTGTAGGTGCCGGCGGTGCCCACGATGAAGCTGGCTGTGGACGCAGAGGTGATGGTCGGGGCCTGTGCGTTGGTCAGGGTGAAGACCTGGGTGGCGGTGCCGTTGGCATTCTTGGCCGTGATGGTGATCGGGTAGGAGGCCCCGGTGCCGGCGGCCGGGGTGCCCGAGATGGTGGCCGTCCCGTTGCCGTTGTCTGTGAAGGTGATGCCGGTGGGCAGGGCACCGGTCTCGGTGAGGGCTGGTGCCGGGCTCCCGGTGGTGGTCACGGTGGTGGAAAAGGGCGCACCCACGTTGGAGGCAGCCGAGTTGGCGCTGGTGATGGTCGGGCCTACGTTCTCGGTGAGGGTGGTGGTGCCGGTGCCGGCCACACTGGTCCAGCCCTGAGAGCTGGCCGTCATAGGCCGATCCGAAGGCGCTGCCGCCGACCGTGGTGCCGGGGGGCACGGTGACGGGCACGTTGACCGCTCCGGTGCCGGTGTTGGTCACCGTGACCACGCCGTTCTCCTCGGTGGCCTTGACCGTGCCCGCCGTCTCCGCCGCCGACCAGGCCGTCTGGTCGGCCAGCACCTGGCCGATACCGCCCAGGGTCAGCTGCTGATAGGGGGTGTCGGCGGTGAAGTAGGAGTCGTACTCCGAGATCAGCGGGTTGAGGACCTCGTAGAGGGTCCCGTCACCGTCGGTGCCGGGCTGGGCCGTGGCCGCGGGCACGTAGTTAGCGGGGGGCAGGGTGGTCGAGTACGGCGGTGTCCCCATGGTGTTGGTCTGGTGGACGTAGCTGACCTCGGGGTCGTTGGACAACATGTTGGTGAACATGCCCGAGACGACCTGGTTGATGACCTCGGGGAAGGTGTAGAGCGTCGAAGCACAGGTCGTGGTGGAGGTGTCATGGCACTGGGAGTCGGGGGCCACCGAGGTGTAGAGGGTGTTGTACTCGTCGAGCTCCTGGGCGTTGGTGGCCACGTTGTAGAAGACGTTGATGGGGTGCCGGGGGGCCACCTGGGAGGTTCCGTCGACGAAGGGCTGGCCGGCGGCATAGGTGGCCCCGGTGTAGGTGGCCCCGATGCCGAAGGCGTCATTGGCCGGGTCGGGGTAGGCCTTGGAGGCATCGGCCCCGACGGTGGTGATCCCGACCGCGGTGAGGGCGCTGCTGAAGTAGGGGTTCTGCTCCCAGGGCAGCTCGTTGGCGTTCTCCACGATGGGCGGGGTCCAGCCCGCGGGCATGGGGGTGTCGAGGTAGGTCACCCCGGCCGGCGCCCCGGTGGTCCCCCCGGTGTCGGTGAAGGTGAGCTCCTGCTCGCCGGCACACGAGGTGGGGGCATAGGTCGGCCCCGAGCACACCGTGGCCGTCTGGGCCGGGCTGGTGTCGCCGGAGCTGTTGTCGGGCAGGGTGGCAGAGTCCGGGGTGGCATAGGTGCCGATCTCGGTCCAGGACCCGGCCTTCCCGCCACTGACCGGGGCCCGGTAGACGATGTAGTTGGCCGCGTGGCAGATGGACTGCCACACCAGGTCGACCGACCCGGTCGACCCGGTCACCACCACCGGGGCGAGGTCACCCTGGAGGCCGTCGGTCACGTAGGCCTGGGACTGGTCGGTGGTGGTCGAGTCGGCCCCGTTGAACTGGTCGGTCACCGCGTACTCGTAGGTGCCGCCGGCCAGGGTCCCACCGGTCGTGTTGGCCGTGGCCTCGTCGAGGTCGGGCGGGTCGACCGTGGCCGGGGTGCCCGGGTCGAGGTCGGCGAAGCCCGAGTGGTTGCCGGGCACGAACACCTGGGGGTTGTAGGTCCCATAGGGATTGGCCACGTCTCCGGCCCCCGAGGCGATGGTCTGCTCGGGCAGGCCGAGGCCCCCGGTGCCGGCCGTCGCCCCCGGGGCGGCGGTGACATCGGAGGTGTTCTCGTTGAGCTCGGCCTCGATGTAGTCCTGCGTGGCACAGCCGACGTCGAGGTAGGGGGTGTCATAGGTGTGGCTGAGCCAGCCGAAGTCGTCCGAGTAGGGCTTGCCCGTGGCCGGATCGGTGGCCTGGAACTGGGCCAGCAGCGGGTCGGGCCCACAGGTGCCGGCGGCATCGCCGGCGGCAGTCGCAGGCGGCCGGCTCGCCGGGCAGGTCGAGCTCGCCGTTCTGGTACTCGACGGTGCCCCCGTAGTTGAACAGCTGGTCGAGGCGGAAGGCGGTGGCCGGCTCACCGGCCGGGCGGGCGGTGGTCGCCTTCTCCTGGGTCGGGTTGGACCAGTCGGCCGAGCTGATGACGTCGGCCGCATCCATGCGCTGGGAGTCGGCGTCCGAGTAGTCGTTGTCGTGGACGGCCGTCGACCAGGCGTTGTCGGGGGTGAAGGTGTCGTCGATGTCCACCTCGACGTAGTGGCGGTCGATGCCGAGATGGGAGTCCTCGGTCACCCAGTTGATGAGACCGGGGGCCAACAGCTCCCACTGGAGCTGGGTGGCGTTGTAGTCGAAGCCGAGCTCGAGCTCGGCCACGTTGGCCTGGGGGTCGGTCGAGGGGTGCTGGTAGACACCGGCCAGGACCTGGCCCGAGGCGTTGTCCAGCCACGGGGTGAACGGGGCCCCGGCGGTGACCGTGGCCGGGTAGCCGTAGGTGCCGGTGGCAAAGGGGATGGGCCCGGCCAACTCGGGCAGGGCGGCCAGCCCGGCCGCGGTCAGGGTCCCGGTGGTGCCGTCGAGGGCGCCGGACGAGGCGAGGGTGATCCCGAGGTAGGGGGCCGTGTACCCGTCGATCTGGCGCACCCCGAACGAGGCCTCATAGGCATCGAGGGCGGTGAATGTGTTCGCGGCGAAGGCGGCCGGCGAGTCGGCGATGACCACCGCGTTGAAGTTGCCCACCGAGCCGGTGGTGAGGGCCGGGAGGGTGACCGTGTAGGACCCGTAGGTGGTGGTGTTGGTGGCGGTGACCTCGGTGTAGGCCACCCCCTCCTGGGTCAACGCTGACTGCCATGCCGCCGTGGTCGGGTCGGTTGACCCCGCGCCGATGAGCAGCACATTGAGGCTGAGCTCCACCGGGGTGGCGGAGGCGGCCGCCTTGGCCACCACCGACAACATGCCAAGCCCCAAAAGGGCGGCCATCGTGACGGTGATTGTCGGCCGCAAGAAACGATTCATTGGTTTTTTTCCGACCTTCCGAGAGTTGAGTCCGCGCACATCAGACGAAGCCCCCCTCCCCTCAAGGTAAGGCAGCCTGGGGGGCACCACTACCCTGCACATCGCGACGCGACCCTCTTTTTTGGAGTGTCAAGCCCGGGGCATAGGCCGGGTGCGTCGCCGGCCGGCGAAGGTAGGAGGCAGGATTCGTGCGGACAGGCACGACCAGGCGGTCCCGACGAGTCCAGGCGGAGCGCCCGGAGCCCGATGACCGTGCCTGCGGTGCCACGCCTGTCACCGTGAGTGGTCTGACGAGGACCCCGTGCACCTTCAAGTCTCCCGACCGACGCACACCCCATCGACCGGGGAGACGATGCCGCGGACAGACGGCTCGTAGACACACGGGGACGGACGTCTAGGCCCCGACCAGTTCGAGCGTACGCTCCGACAGACAGAGGCCGAGTTCCCGGCGGGAACTGACCCCGAGCTTGGTAAAGACCTTACGGAGGTGCCACTCGACGGTACGCTGGGATCTCGGAATTCGTGAAACGGTCGCCGGCCAAGCGGGCGATCAGATCCTCCTGTGCGGTCAGGTCCCGGCACGTCTCGACTCTGCGCTTTCGTACGGTCTCTCCGGTGGCCAGGGCCTCGCGCCGAGCACGCTCGGCAAACGCATTCGCTCCCAGGGCGTCAAACATTTCAGACGCCCTGTGCAACTGCTCCCGGGCATCGACCCTTCTGCTCTCTCGTCGGAGCCATTCGCCATAGAGCAGATGCGACCGGGCCAGCTCGACCTTGATCCGGGTTCGGGCGAGTCGTCCGACCGCCTCGCGGTAACCGGTCTCAGCGGCCGCACCGTGGCTCACGAGGGCGCGGGAACGGGCTTCAATGCCGAGTGCCCATTCGGTCCCACTTGCCTGAGTCCTCTCCGACAGTCGGGCGACAGCATCAACGGCGATCTGCCGCTGCGATGTCCGTATCGCCGATTCCACCAGCTCGATGAGTGCCGCTCCGAAGAGTCCGAACTCGTCGTACGCGCAAGCTCGCTTGCTGGATTCAAATGCTTCCTTGTACTGCCCGAGACCGTTCGCCTGCACGGCCCTCGAATACTCGGCCTCGAAGATGGTCCGGCCCTTGGCACGGCTCCCCGCCTCGTGACTGCCGAGCTGCATCAGATGTTCAAATCCGTGTCGTCCGGAGAGCGGGAGCGTCTCTACCCGGCTGCCGTCGTAGAAGCTCAGCGTGCTGCTCGAGACTGCGGCCGCCGGCTCGAGAACCTCGTCCTCCCATAGATCCATGGCCGTCCGGACGACCAACCACTGCCACTGCTCGGTGTCGGCTGCGGCGTCAGCATCACCGCATGCCTGCAGCGCGCACCGAAGCTTGGACACACTTTCCTTGTATCCGCCCATGAACCGAACGATCAGCCCATCCAGCAGCTGGTCGACGGGCCGCAGCGACGGTGACGCTGGAAGAGTGGCTTGGGCCGCCTCGGCGACGGTAGCCGCATCCCGCAGGCCGCCCAACGGACCCGCGCAAACGGCAGCGCCCAACGCCTTGAGATAGAGCTCGCGAGCAAGTTGCTCATCGAGCGGTGACAGCCGTTGAGCCGCACGAAGGAGCAAATCCTGATTGGGCTCACCTAAGAGCTGATCGACCCGGCCTCGGTCTGCTGTGACCGCATTCCAGGTGCCATCGAAATCCTGGGATCCGCCTGGAGCGGGTGCCGATGATAGGAAACGCCTCGAATAGAGACCACGGCTTTCTCTCGTTGATGTTCTCGACATTTCTCCCTTTCCGGATCAAGTCAATAGGGGCGAAATAGCATCGCCGCCCGCTGGAAGGCATGGTGCGCCACATCGAGGCCGGTCGCATCACGCGCGGCGCGTAGTCGTTTGCCGGGCATCGGATGCGGTCGTGGCGGGAAGGCCGGAGGAGGCTCTTCCGTCCCGCGCGAATCGGACCGACCACGTCCTACCAGGACCTCCATGAGACACGGGCTTCCTGTCGATGACGAGGATGTCGCCCGGTGGATATTCTTGACGTTTCATACCGGATTGCTCGTCTTACGTCGGCGGCTCAGTAAAGATGACCGGAGCGGTCAGGAATAAGACCGACCCTCGGATCGATTGTCGGCGTCCCCTCCCCCTGGGGCGGTGGCGATCTGAGTGCGGTGGCCGCGTCTGCAATCCATCCACATAGCCGCGACGGGAACGCCTTCTTTCCCGCGCCCGGAACCAGGGCCGGCAAGGGAGTCTTCGCCACAGGATGCGGGACACATCAGAGGAGGTCCGATGAACCAAACCAACAAGTCGTCATCCAACCCTCGTTGATGGCGGCGACTATTGGTCCCCATCACCATTGTCGTGGCCTTCGTCACGGCTGGGTTGGTGGGCGTGACCGGTGCCAACCCGTCGACAGCCTCGGCGGTCGCACCCCGCGGCCCGGTCGGAACCCGCGGCCCGTCGGAGGGCCGACCGGAGGATTCGCCGATCCGATGCTGGTCAGCCAGTGGTACACCATCACGAACCAGCCGGTGACCGCGGCCGCCTTCCCGCGACCGGTGACCCAGAGCGATGCCTGGTCGGTCTCGTGGCTGGCCGCGGCCCGAACCGTGGACGCCGGCTTCAGTCCGTCCTTCGAGGAGGCCGCTCGCCGCCTTCCAGGTGGTCACGACGGACGCCCTGATCGCCATCTACCACGCCAAGTACGAGTACCGCGCGGGCGGCTGGTGACCGCCATCCGGGAAGGAAGCCCCGGTGTGACGCCGGATCCGACCTGGACGCCGCTGTTCACCACGCCGCTCCATCCCGAGTACCCGAGCGGGCACGGTGGGTACACGGGCGCGGCCCAGGCCATCCTCACCGCTTTCTTCGGACCGGTGGCCCCGGCCTCGGTGAGTGCGACGAGCCCGACGGAGGATGTGAGCAGCTTGTGGGGTTGGCTTGCCGCAACGGGCGTTGCGCTGTTTACCTCTCTTGCGGTGCCAGGTCCGTCGAGCAATGGTTTCCGCCAACTTTTGCTCCGGACCTGGCCCCTTTCGCCGGCGCACGTAGAGGAGAGCGGTCAGCGAGAAGCTTGAGCCTCTTTGGCATATCGGGATGCCAGTTGGCGTGAGAATCCCCAGTGCCTCCCGATCTCCCCAAGTGACATGCCGGTGGCGAGAAGTTCAGCGATCATCACACATCGGAGCTTGTGGCGGGCAGCCTCGTAGGAATCCAGCACATCGTTGGTGGATTGCCGTGGTGCATCAGGGCGGGCCATCTGGACCGCGCGCTGAACGTCGAAACCATTCTCGAGGTTCTTCATCGCTCGCCTCAAACGTTCTTCATTCCGCCGCATGACTTCCCGAGCGGCCATGTTCGCTTCAATGAGCTCCTGCATTGCCATTGCCACTGCTTCTTTTGCGTTGGGCATGGGCCCGACTCTATCCATAGGCCCCACTACTCAGAATGATCCCACCTGAATGTCTTCACCGTGAGCCCGACCGGAAGGAAACGGGTCGGTTGGCACTTTGCACCGACCATGGCGCGATGGAATCCAGCATGAAGGGCGCGAGCAACGAGGCAGCTCAGCCTTGGCGCCGTGCCTTTGCGTGTAGAGCCCAGAATGGCAGGTGGGACGAGGAATCCTCTCGATGGGAGTCCAGGGATGGAAGGTCCTATTTCCAGGCTGTCCGTGACTTCGTAGAATGGGTCCAACCTGAGTGCCAACGTTGACTCTCGAAGTCCCGAACGGAGGCTCCATTCATGGCGGTGACAGAGTCGGTGATAAGTTCCAAGCGTCTGGGTTTGTTCGGTGCCGGGGGTGATCTGTGCTCGAATCCAGACTGCAGCAGGATCTCACAGGTCAGATGCGCCACGTGCGAGTTGCGCTACTGCTACGGGCATTCGAAGCACCCTGAGCACTCCTAGGCGGGCGTATCGCGCCCTGGTGCTGGTTCGCAGCGCCAAATCTGAGGATTGGCCGAACCCCCTACCGGACTGTCATCAACGCACGACCAACGCCGACAAGGATCCCAATCCGGTGCCTATGACCGTCCGCCCGGGCCGGGAGGGGCCCAACCACTAACGTCCGGGTGATGGTCGCGCTGCTCCTGGTCGCAGTGTCAGTGGGCCTGGACAACTTCGCCGCGTCGACCGCCCTCGGCGTCTCCGGCGTGGACCGGAGGCTTCGTGTTCGAATCGCACTGGTCTTCGGCCTCTTCGAAGGAACCATGCCGCTGATTGGGCTCGCGATCGGTCGCTCACTGGCCCATGAATTGGGCAGCATCGCCACCCCCGTGGCTGGCGGGTTGCTGGCCCTGGCCGGTGCCTACGCTGTTGTGAACGAGCTGATCGTCGATCGGACTGAAACCAAGAAACCAGAGCTGAACGTCGGGCGTCTTATCCTGATCGGTGGGCTGCTGAGCATCGACAACCTTCTCATCGGTTTCGCTCTCGGCGCGTATGACGTCAATCTCGTCATCGCCGCAGTCACCATCGCTGGAATCAGCGTCTGTCTTTCATTGCTGGGATTGGAGATCGGTGAGCGGCTCGGGAAACGGCTCGGACACTGGAGCGAGTTGGTAGGGGGCGGGGTCCTCATCGTCGTCGGAGTTGGCATCGGAACAGGTCTGCCCTGAGAGGCTGACTCCGAGGTCCTCGGCCGGGTCGAGAACCTGTCGATCTGGTGCAGTCTCGAGACCCTTTGACGGACTCGAGGACTCTGGAGGGTGCAGCCGCCGGATCTGGACGCATCGACGCGGCAGAGCGGTAGGTCCAACGATGGACGCTCGCCAGGCACGGCTGAGCTCTGGAGCTGACACCAATGATTCTTGTGAGTTGCCGCCACGTCATGAGTGCACTCTCCACAGCCCTCGCGACGCCAGGAGTCTCCGTGCGAGTGCCCCATCGACAACTCGGAGCTGGGATCGGTTACTTGGACCAGAAGGTCCGATTCGGTTATGAGCTCAAGGAGCTCATAACCAAAAACAATTGCCCGTATGGCCCCGAGAAGTTGATCCGTATCTGATGGTCCTATGAACGATCTCAGTAAACATGTGCGCACTTTCCGTGGTAAATCACTCCCTCATTAGATGGTCGATTTGTGACGTTAGGTGCTCGTATTGTGACGTTAAGTGCTGGGGTTTGACCGGCACTTGCACGACAACGGTGCCGGTGCGAAACTGCGCTCGCTTGGGGCAGCGCTATCAACCTCCTTGAAGTCGTTACTGCTGAAGATTGGGTTGCCCTCAGCCCGATTTCTACGGAGCGTCGAATGCATTCCTACAGGACCATTTACGATGATATTGGTCCGATTCTGCTGGTCCTGATCACCATCGTTGGGATTCGACTGCTCTCGTACTGGAGGAGTTTCATTTTCCATCGGGACCGTTATCGCCATATCGAATTAGTGTCCACTGATGACCTCCGCAGATTGACATTGCCGTTTGTAAAGATACAGATTACGACCCGCGGCTCTGCCGGCAGTACTGAGGTCATTCTCAGAGGTATTCGGAACGTCCAGAATCTCGCGGCAGAAGATCCGCGGATGTACGGGGCGGTACTTTCGGTCGAGCTCGTGACCGAATCAGACACTCAGGCAGCTCAAATCGAACGAGCATTTGCTGCCTATCCCATCTCGGTTACTTCTTTGGTCATCCCCGCCGAATACGAGACACCGAATCGCACGAAGCTGAAGGCACGCGGTCTCCATTTCGCTGCCGAAAAGCGCCGAGAAGGCTGGAACAAGAAAGATGGCAAGACCTGGATCGTCCACTATGACGAAGAGAGCGTCATGGTCCCCGGAGAACTTCGCAAGCTTCTCAAGGTACTCGTAGCCACCGGGCACCAAGTACTCGAAGGGCCCATTCACTACCCTCTCGAATACCTCAAGACGAGCTCGCTCTGCCGGTCCATGGAGGCGAACCGGCCGATCGGCTGCTTCGAATGTCGCCGCGTCATGGAATCGGGTGTCCCTTTTCACCTGCACGGGTCGAATCTCGTTGTGGACGAGGCCTTCGAAAATGATCTGGGCTGGGATTTCGGGTGCCTCGACGGCCAACCGTTCGTCGCTGAGGACTACGTATTTGGCATGACGGCGTACCTCGCGGCTGGATCGGACGCCTTTGGATGGCATGGCTGCGTGATGCTCGAACAACCACCATTCTCCTACGGAAGCGCGTTCAACCAGCGCTACCGATGGATATTCGGTGTGCTGCAAGGCCTCACCTGGGTGAGGCGGTCGCCCACGTTCGCCACTCTGCCTCGGCGTGTCCAAGCTCGCCTCCTGCTCGGAACCTTCTACCGCATCACGACCTTCGCCCTCGGGGCCGTCATTGGCGCAACCACGCTTGTCTTTGCTCCGCTGTTCATCTTTGGATCCCTGAACAGCCTCGTAACTTCACAGCCCTTCTACCTCTCACCTTGGGTCACCCTTTGGTTGGCTGGTGTCGGTGCGTTGTGGCTCGGTTCGGTCTTCATAGGTGCCTGGTACAACGTGAGCGAAGCAGGATTGACAGCCCGGCAACGTTGTGAGCAGCTGGCGCTTGCCGTCGGTATAGCCCCGGTCGCCGGCGTCCTCGAGAGTGTCGCAGGGCTGTGGGCACTCCTTACCTGGTGTGGTGGTCGTCGCACGGTCGAATGGCACCCTACGCCGAAGACCTTGGTGGCCGACACCCGGGGGCGCGGAAAGGCAGAGCGTGACCTTGCCGCTGTTTGACCCGAGGATCGCCGGGGAGCCGGCCGGTAAGCGCATGTCTGACTGGAAACGGCAGAGCCTCACATGACATCCCTCTATGCCTCGTCGCGAGCAGAGGAAAGTGATGACAGCTACTTCCTTGGCACAGGCACATTAGAGCCCCCAACCGCGACGGAGTTTCCGGGTGATCAACCGGTTGCTGAGCCAGACCCGGATCACGATTTGGCCATTGAGAGCCCGATGCCGACAATCCGGGCGCAGCGGGAGCGAAAGACACATCTGGCAATCCTGATTCCGCTCAGCGCTCTTGTCGTGTCCTGCTTTATAGGTGTACCGCTTGCTTTGTTCGTGCATGGCTTCACGCACGCGCCCATGATCGCCGGAGCAATTGCTGCTATCGCCTTGGGGGCGTTCTTCGGTGGAGTCGTCATGGGATTGCGCGCCACCACGCGGACGCCGGGGGCCAGTACTTCCGAGGCCATCGATCTCACTGCCGCAGCCGCAGGTGCAGCGGCCAGTGCTCATCAGGCCATCGATGTCACGGTTACGGCCGCAACCGCACTGGCCAGTACTCCCATGGCCGTCCATCTCACCGCCCCGGTCGCATGCACACCGGCCACTAATTCCGAGGCCGCCGATCCCACCGCGGCGACTGCAGCCGTACCGGCCGCACCGGCGAGTACTCCCGAGGCCATCGATCTCGCTGCCGTGGCGGCAGGTGCACCGGCCAGCACGCCCGAGGCCATCGATCCCACCGCGGCGGCGGCAGCCGTGCCGGCTGAACCGGCCAGTACTCCCGAGCCCATCGAGCTCATCGCATCCGCAGGCGCACCGGCCAGCGCCCCTCAGGCAAACGATCTCACTGCCGCGGCGACAGAGATCGCGGTGCCGCTCCAAACGCGTTTGGCTCCACCCTCATCCGGAATCGTCGGCCTGCTGTTCTCCGGACCACCGACGGCGGCGTACCGACGAATAGGGCCAGCGAGAAGGCAAAGAGCGACAACCAATGCTGATTTGCTGGGCGAGATCCTCGGTTTCCGTCCGGAGCGGGAGCGGGAGCCCGAAGAGCTCGAGGTAGTCCCCTGATGACTTACTCGAGTGCAACGGGAACCCTTGAACCCCGTTGCGTCTGACGCTCCTGCAACATTCCCTGCCCTCGCGTAACCGGGCACGAGTGGGGCAGGGAGTTCATCGAGACGGGCCATCCGGTGGATCGGTCCGTCAGGCGGGACCCTGGGCCGCCCCGCCATCGCACCCAGCGACCAAAATGCCCTCATGAGTGTTTCCGGAATCCTGGTCGCAGAGAGCCTCTTGAAGGACAGCCCCCTTGAAGGCGTGACCCTCCAGGTCGACAAGGTCAGCAGGGGCGACGTCGGAGACGTAAGCGCTGGACAGCCGCTGACTTGGACTTTCATTGAGTTCAACGTGGAAGATGCGGTCCTGACCGATCTCGTAGAGGCGCTAAGCCGCTCGCTCGATCCATGGGGGCACGTCTCGGCTCGTGGCCCGATCGGCGGCTCGGCGGCTCGGTTATCTGCCCTCGGAAGCGACGAGTGCCTGCACTGCCGCCTCGCTGGTAGTGCTTCCAAATTGGTAGAGTCCGAATCGCGCACAGGATTCTGAGTCCTGACCGGTGGACAGACCAGAAAACGTCCAGCCGTATGGTCTGCCGAGGTGCTCTCGAGAGGGCTGTCGCAGAACGACAGGGAGGGCTGAACCATGCCGGAGGAAGGTAGGTCGGTCGAAGTATCAGGCAGGATCGAAGCTCCGGCAGCCCTCATCTTCGCAATCCTGGCGAATCCGCAGCGCCACAGGCAGTTCGACGGATCCGACATGCTTCGGGGATCCGACATCAGCCGTAGTATCACCGGCGTCGGCGACACCTTCACCATGAAAATGCATCGGCTCGGTCGCGACTACCTCATGGTGAACCACGTAGTGGAGTTCGTGCCAGATCGCCGCATCTCTTGGGAACCCGCTCCGGGCGACATCGATACAGCTGGCGGTGATCTATCCAAAGTCGGCATTCCTGCCGGCTATCGCTGGGGCTACGTCCTCACTCCGGACGGTGAAAACGCCACCGTCGTCACCGAGATCTTTGACTGCGGCCAAGAGGAGAACCGATGGATTCTCCTGCGGGAAGACGGGCAGTGGATCAACGGGAGGAATCCCGTGCTCGAGTCCATGAGGGCCACTCTGGAGAGACTCAAGAGGGTCAGTACCCAGTAGCACCGCTGGCAATCTTAGCGTCGAGCGGTAGACACTGCCCCGGCTGAGGGTCGCATATTTCCCCACGGAAGTGATCGGGCGCTCGCCCTCAGCCAACTGCCCATGAACAGCATACGGGGGATACGGTGAACGCCGTGGATCTCCCAGAGCTACTGGTCGGGGACGCCGGCGAATGGCGAGGATGGTTGAGCAACCATCACTCCGATTCACAGGGTGTCTGGCTGGTACTGGCCAAAAAGGGAACGGTCGATCCGACAACCGTGTCGTACGACGAGGCGCTTGACGAGGCGATCTGCTTCGGCTGGATTGATGGTCAACTGGGGCGCCGTGACACCGCTACGTTCCGACGACGTTTCACGCCTCGAAAAGCTCGCAGCCCGTGGTCTCAGCGGAACGCCGCCATCGCTGAAAGACTGATCGCCACCGGCCGAATGCATCGATCCGGCGAAGACGAGGTGCGGCAGGCGAAAGAGGACGGTCGATGGGAGGCCGCCTACGCCGGGCAAGCCAGCATTGAGGCGCCGGAGGATCTTCTCGCTGCTCTGAGTGCCAATCCTCGAGCGAAGGCGATGTTTGAGATGCTCACCGGTGCGAATCGGTACGCCATCCTCTACAGGATCGGAAACGCCAAGAAACCTGAAACCCGCTCCAGGCGTATCGCCCAGTTTGTCGAGATGTTGGCCCGAGGTGAGACCATCCATCCTCAGGCTCGATAAGCACCCGAGTAGGAAATTCACTGCTCCCAGAGCGTCCCACATCGGGCCCGTGGATCGCGTCATCTGCGTTCGGACGCGACCCGTGCTCGCTCCCCGCAAACTGCCACTGACCGGCGCAAGCGGGCGGGTGGACAGTCCCCGGATGACGGCCGCAGGATCCCGACCGACCGTTCGAAGCGCCAGGCGGGGCGACGTGCCAAAGTTTCAGCCATGTTCGCAGGGATGAAAGCGGTGGCAGTGGCACTGGCGGTGGCAATGGGCTCGCCCGCCGGGTTGGCACCGGAGCCACCCGCGGCGCCCACGCCCGCGTCGGACACGGCCCTGGTCACGACCGGAACTGGGCCAGCGAGCAAGTACGACTGCGCCTTGCGCATCCGGCCCGCTGCCGACGCCTTCACCGGCGCTGACGGCAGCGGGTCAGAGATCGGCTGGGAGGGCAACAAGCAGGGCGTCGTTACCTGCCTGGGCGGGGTGTTCCTCATTCAGGACGGCTTCTACCAGAACTACGGCTTCGGCATCTACGACGGCGCCCCAACCACGTGGACCGACGCCGACGGCTACCTTCCCGCACAGATCACGTCGTTCAGCCGGAACGGCGCCCGGGTCTCGATCACCGAGTTCGCCGACCGGGTGGTTCTCTCTGGTGCTCCCTTTGTCGCCGTCTACAGCCGGGTCGCTGTCACGAACCCCACGGACCACGTCGTCGAGGCCAACCCTGAGGCTTCTCCTGGGTTGGTCCCGCTCGATGCGGCCTCCGACGCCGTGGCCCCTCACACCACTGTCGATCACGACTACGTGATCGCTGCCGACCGCTTCGGGGGCGCCTACCCGTGGCCGAGCGCAGCCGCACTGGCCACCGCCGGTACTTTCGACGAGCACTTCGCGCACATGGCGAGCTTCTGGAACGGCCAGCTGGCCGGCATCACCGGGATCAGCGTCCCGGATCAAACCCTTGACGACGCCTACCGCAGCGGGTTCATCTACACCCAGATCGCACGGAGCGGCGACGAGCTTCACGATGGGGTCAACGGCTATCAGGCCGAGTACAACCACGACGTCATCGGTATCCTGTCCAACCTCTTCAACCAGGGCTACTTCACCGACGCCCACGCACTGTTGCTCACGGCGCGCGCCGCCATGGAAGCACCAGGCCAGGGCTTCTACGACGACGGTGTCTGGACGTACTCGGTGCCATGGGCCATCTACCTGATGAAGACTGGAGACCTGGCCTTCGTGAAGGAGAATTTCGATTCGGAGGGACCCCTCGGTGCCACGCAGCCGAGCATCGAGGACACCGCCCATGCGATCGCCGCCGCCAGGGCCAGCCCCACGGGGATCATGAAGGCCACCGACGACATCGACACACAGGGCTCCTGGACGACCGACGACTACTCGGCACTCATCGGCCTGGCTGCCTACCGCTACCTCGCCCAGCGGGTAGGGAACGCCCGCGAGGCCGCCTGGGCGACCCAGGAGTACGGCAGCCTCCTATCGGCTACCAACAAGACGCTCGACACGACGATCGCCCGTTACCACCTCGCTTACGTACCCTGCTCGATCCTTCAGCCCAACCGTGCCAACCGGTGCAAGAACCCCGAGGACGCCAACTGGATGTCGCCTCTCGGCGCATGGGCCTGGGACGGATCACTCTTCGGGGCCACTGTCAACGGTCCGGGCGTGACCATGATCGATGCCACCTACGACTACGGATTCGCCCGCCTGAAGGGCAAGCTCCCACCCAACACGTTCGGTGGGTTTCCCGGTGACTACTACTCGACCGGCTACAACGCGGGCTACGGAACGGCCGGCCTGGCCAGCACCCACCACCGGGACCAGGGGATCTTGAGTTACGAGTTCATGATCGCCAACAGTCAAAGCGGTCCATACTCATGGTGGGAGAGTTCGTCTGCTCCCTCGACCCAAACCCCGTGGCTGGGGTTGCACCCGGCGACCGGGCAGGGCGCCTCTCCCCACGCCTGGGGAATGTCCCAAGCCAACGGTGTGTTGCTGGCGTCGCTGGTGGCCCAGCGCACCGATGGCGACATCGTCGTGGGCCGCGGAGTCCCGGCGCAATGGCTCAGCGGTGGTGCGCCGATCTCGATCACCAACTTCCCGACGACCGACGGCCGGAGGCTGAGCCTCACGATCTCATCGAGTGGCCAGTCGGTGTCGTTGACGCTGCACGGCCAGCCACCGTCAGGCCCGGTGCTCTTCCAGCTACCATCCTTCGTCGACAACATCGCGACAACCTCGGCCGGGGTGGTCGACCAGGGAACCGGGACCGTGACATTGTCGCCGGACACGAAAAGCGTCACCGTTCGGCTCGGCTCGGCACCGCCACTTCGGGGCATTCCTTGGATCGCCGCCGGAGTCACCTTGGTCGGCATCATCATCCTCCTCTTCGGCATCAGCCGCATTCGCAGCAGGCGGCTGCGACGCAACGCCGGCGAATAAGCCTCGTCACGAAAAGCAGGGTGACCGGGTCGAGGCCAAGGCACCCTGCCCCTGACCCCCGGCTGAGAGTCGCAGCCTGTTCGTTCAGGAGCGACCGGTGCTCGCGCTCCGCGAACTTCCCATGATCTGGACGTCCGGGACGGTCCCGGCGACGGTATCGTTGACTATTGACCAGTGCGTTCAGGAAGTAGGCTCAGTGGAAGCACCGGATCCCGTAGGTCGAGGCTGGACTGTCGAGGGCCCGTCTCTCCCGACAACTTTGGACTCAGATTTTCCAAATTGGTCCGTCCTCGTTCGTTCGGCCGTAAGAGTCTTCGAGCACCTGACCCAAGATGGCCGGCGCGTCTCGCTTTCAGCGCTGAAAGAGGAGCCCTCGACCGTCGTTCGGAATGCACTCTTCGATCGTGACGAGATGCAACCAAGGAAGCTCCGGGGGTCAGATCGTTGGAGCAAGAGCCGAGGTCTGGAGAATGATCGCCGCCATGGAACCTGGTGAGATCGAACATCGGGGGTGGGTCAAGTTCATGGGGCCGCCGGCGTGGGATGACGATAGGCCGCCCAGTCCCCAAGAGCCTCGACGGCAAGGCACCCGTCAGGGCATCAGGGTGTACCTCCACGACGATCCCTCTGATGCGTACTCGGCGATGGTGGCGACTTGGGATGGACGGTTCGGAGCAACGCTCCTAAACGCAGGCTGAGTGACTCCTTCCGCCGGTCGTGGGCCTGTCCTACTGGTCGATCTCGATCGTTACGAGGTCACCATCAGAAAGGGCAAACTCGTCGCGAAGGCACACTGCGGCTCCGATCTCAACAACCTTCCGATCATGGTGACCGGTTCCGGTCTCTTTCCGATCGGCCCGAAGGACAAAAGCAGGAACTCCCATGAACCTGCAGGGAACAATGCTCATGCCCACTCGGCCACCCAACACGGCGGGTGGAAGCCGGAAAGGCGGATTTGAGGAGAGCGCTCAACATGCCGACGAAATTGGAACACCGTCACGCTGGGAAACGGGCGGGCGTCTCCAGCGTGACGGTGTTCTTGCCCCAACTTTGGAAGCAAGCCGCTGAGAACGGCCGCTCCGCACAGCAGTTCTAACCCCGAGTAACGACAGCGTCAAGCGAATGTCTGTTGCAACAGAAATGGAATTCACTATTTCCAAACCAGCGTTTGTAAGATTCCAAACCAGCGTTCGTAAGTCCGGACTGCGCAACCCACCTCGTCGTAAGGGAGTATTCAATGTGGGCGGCGCTCCTGCCGGGGATGGTTCGAGGAATCGTGCGAGCGATCCAAGCAAGAAATCGAACTTGGCAAAGAGGAATGCGACCGAGAGTTGCAACACATCCTTGACGGGGAAGCGTGAAACCGCCCAGCTTGTTGGCGGCACCGGTGACTCAGTTGACAGGTGGGGCGATCACGCGACGGATGACCAGTGGCGTGATGCTGAGGCCACGCTTACCACGCCACGCTTGGCGCAATGGGAGGAGTGAAGCCTCTGACCTGGAAGGCCCTGTCCTCACCAGGACCTCCGAGGAGCTTCAGGTCGCCCCGCTGCGTCCCGACGGCAGGCTGACACGGCAGGGCGCGCATGATTCCGGGCGCTCGGTGGCATGTGAGATACGCAGCAACTCCTGGCACGGCTCCAGAGTCTCCACCCTGCCAGTCGAGACCCTATGCTCAGCCATCGAAAGAGGGCGGAAAGCGCATTTGGCGGAAGGAGGAGTCGTGCTCACCGAATCCTATTGGCCTGCGGATCATTCGGAACGAGTACTCGAAAGCACCGTCGGCGGTGTGCTTCGTGAGGCAGCTGAGTCGGCACCGGATCGGGTCGCCCTGGTGGCGGGCGTTCCGAATCCCCGCGATCGGCGGCGATGGACCTACTCCGAGCTGCTCGGTGAAGCCGAATCAGCGGCGAGGGCGTTGCTCGAGCGCTTCGAGCCAGGCGAGCACCTCGCCGTGTGGGCACCCAATCTGTCCGAATGGGTCATTCTCGAATTCGCAGCCGGCCTCGCCGGCCTGACCCTCGTCACGGTCAACCCCGCGTACAAGCCCCACGAACTTGCCTATGTGCTCGAGCAGTCGGGAGCGGTCGGCATTTTCCTCGTTCCCGAATTCCGCAGCCCAATGGCCAGCTACCTCGAAGAAGTCCGGCCCAAACTGCCGGGCCTCCGTGAGGCGGTCCTCTTCACCGAATGGGACGTGTTCAGGCAATCGGGGAGCTCGATTGGCCGGCTACCTGAAGTGCACACTGACGACATCGCCCAGATCCAGTACACCTCGGGCACGACAGGGTTCCCGAAGGGTGCTCGCCTGCATCACCGCGGCCTGACGAACAACGCCCGCTTCTTCGCCCAGCGCATCGGAATGGACCCGGGCGACGTCTTCGTCAACCCCATGCCCCTGTTCCACACGGCCGGATGTGGGCTGGGTGTGCTGGGTTGCGTACAAGCCCGGGCGACCAACGTCGCGGTGCTGGCATTCGAGCCCGGCCTTGTCCTCGAGCTGATCGAGTCAGAACGGTCCACCACCTTCAGTGGAGTCCCCACCATGCTGATCGCGATGCTCGAGCACCCGGACTTCGAGCACCGAGACCTCTCGAGCATCCGCGTAGCCGTCTCTGGCGGCTCCCCCGTTCCGGTCGACCTGGTCCGGCGTGTTGAGCAGCGGCTGGGCGCGCGCTTCAGCACGGTGTTCGGCACAACCGAGTGCTCGCCGGTCCTGACACAGGTGCATCCCGACGATGAGCCCGAGGACAGGGCCGAGACGTTGGGTAGGCCCCTACCCCAAACCGAGGTACGCGTCAGTCATCCCGTCGAGGGGGAGGTGGTTGCTGTCGGTACCGTTGGCGAGCTCTGCACAAGGGGATACCTGGTGATGTCGGGATACCACGACATGCCCGAGGCCACCGCCCAGGCCATCGACAGCGAGGGCTGGTACCACACGGGTGATCTCGCCTCGATGGACGAGCGCGGGTTCCTCCGGATCGAGGGCAGGGTCAAGGACATGATCATCCGTGGGGGCGAGAACATCTACCCCCGCGAGATCGAAGACGTGATTTTCGCACATCCCTCGGTGGCCGACGTGGCCGTGGTCGGCATACCCGACGATCGGTGGGGTGAAGTGGTCGCCGACTTCGTGCGCCCGGCCGAAGGGGCAGTCCTCGACGAAGTCGTGCTCCGAGCGCACTGTCGAGACCGGCTCGCGCCGTACAAGACGCCTCAGCACTGGGTCGAACTGTCGGAGTTCCCGCTGACTGCGTCAGGCAAGGTCCAGAAGTTCAGGCTCCGCGATGGGTTTCGATCGTCTGGGACGAAAATCTCTGAAGACTAGGTAGGTCGCTGACCAAGCCGAAGTGTCCTCGTGGGCCACGCATCTGGTGCCGTCGTCGCAGCCAGGACCCTTCGACCCAAGTACGCCGAGGCGGTCGGCTGTTGGAATTGATTCCGCAGATCAGGCCAAAAGCGTCGCAAATATTCAGTCGATCCTGCTTATGTTCTCGCTAATCCCGGCCCATGAGAGGCCGAACGGGTGGCCCGCCGGAACGAGTGGCACACGGAATCCATCCGACGCCTCCGGAAATCGGCCCGGACCGCTCCATTTTCGCGACGGACCGAAGAGACATTCATCAGCGACAGCCAGAACGTGTCCCTGCTGCCGGCTCAGGGCGCATTATCTCCTTGTTGCGATCGGATGCCTCGGTTGAGACGGGCCTCGACGAACAACGACGAGTACAGCGACTTTGTTCGGTGGTGGTGGACGAAACGCCGATCGAGGAGGCGGCCGACCGAGATGGACCATGAAATAACTGTCCCAGCGTCCTCGGCCAGGGGCGTCTTGCGAGCTCCAGCGCTGCGCGGCATGCCACGGCACGATGAGGTCCGCACGAATCAGGCGACTACCAGGGCTGACCAAGCGCTTGACCAGCGACGTGGTGATCCCGAACGGCGGGTTCGATACCACTTTGAATGGGCGGCGCGGGAGACGGAGATCGGACGCGTCGGCGCGAACGACCGTCACGTCGCGTTGATCGAACTGATTCCGCAAGTACGCGGCGCGCTGTGCATGCAGCTCAATCGCAACAACACGCGCACCGGCAGCGGCGAGTGCGTGAGTTATCGCTCCAGTTCCCGCACCGACGTCTAGAACTAGGTCACCGCGAACGACGCCAGCGTCTGCGACGACGCGGTGCGCCCAACGACTATCGAGTTGATGCCACCCCCACCGTGGCCCGCGGATCGCGGTCACGGTGGACCATCACCATGAAACAAGTCATGGTACGACCGTAGCTCGTTTCCTGAGACCTGTCACCCGTCACCGATGAAGGCGGGACACGCTCACCGGTGGTGGTCGGATCGTTGATCGGCTGGAGGCAATCGCCCCAAAAACCGTGCGCGGCCCGCTCACGCATCGGTCTACCACCCTCCACAACCTCTGTAGCCGGTGGAACCGAGGCTACCAGGGGACCGGGAAAGAGGCTTGGTGCCGCGTCTATACCCGGTGACTGGGGGGCACTCCCGGATCGGGATGAGATCATGTCCAGATGGCGGCGCTTCCCGAGGTACTCACAACCAGATCGGTGCAGCTTCGATGCTGGAGTCCGAGCTTTGCTGAAGCAATGCTGATTGCCATTGAGGAGAGCTTTACCGAACTGGAGCAATGGATGGACTGGGCACAGGAGGTGCCAACTGTCGTCGGCCTACGGGAAGTCCTCCGCCAAGGTGAGCTGGACTTCCACGCAGACCGAGGTTGGGATTACATAATCTTTGATGCCGAGTCGGACGACATCATGGGAGGGGTCGGACTGCACCGCACTGAGGACCCCGGCAGGTTTGAGATCAGTTATTGGATCCGGACCAGCCAGACCAGTCGAGGCGTGGCCACTCTGGCCGCCCGAACCGTCATCAGCGCTGCATCGACCTACTTGGGCCCGGCAAGACAGATCATGCTTCGCATGGATCAGGCCAACCTGCCCAGTGCCTCAGTAGCCCAAAAGTTGGGATTTACGCTCCATGCGCAAATAGCCCAAAGAATTGCCGCTACGGGTCACACTGGACGCGGCTACGTGTGGACCCTCGATCTGCCGGGGTGACTCACCGTATGGGGTTGCCCCATGCAGTAGGCCACGTTCGATAACGCCCGGCTGATCCGGTGATGGGGTCGTTGGCGGGCAGGTCCTGTCCACCTTTTTCCAGCACCTTCACGACACGAATCGCAGACTCACAGCTTCGTTGACACCGCCAAGGGATTGGTGCCAGGGTCTGCCACCAAAGGAACTGAGCACGGAGTTCTTGTGATGGCAATGGAGGAGAACAGAACATGCGTTTCGTATTGATTCATGGTGGATTCCATGGCGCATGGTGTTGGAGCCGAACGGTTCCGGAACTTGAGAAGCTCGGCCACCTGGCAATCGCCATTGACATCCCAGGCCACGGCGAACGAGTCCACGAAGAGGCAACCATGGCTGGTCGCCTCGATGCTGTGCTCGACGTGCTCCAATCAGGTGACGTACTCGTCGGTCACTCCGGTGGGGGTCTGGAGGTCACCCGTGCGGCCGACGCCGCCCCCGAGCTCGTCAGCCATGTGGTCTACCTTGCCGCTGCCCTGCCGCTGGAGGGTCGCTTGATGCAGGATGCACTCATCTACCGTGACGACGGTGGAGTCGAAGGTGACAATGACGTAACCGGGATGCTCGAACACCTGCACTTCAACGACGACGGCTCGATGGCGTTTGCTGACGCCGAGGGTGCGAAGCAACTTTTCTACCATGACTGCGACGATGAGACGGTTCGCTGGGCATTCGAGCAGCTAACACCGGAGAGCGCAGGCGACACGGCGACCACGCCGATTTCTGTTCCACGCTTCTGGGAAGCGGACCTCCCACGCAGCTTTGTTCTCTGCTTGGAGGACCGGGCGCAACCACGATGGCTCGCTGACGTGACCGCTCGTCGTCTCGGGGTCGAACCGTTGTCCATCAAGGCGTCTCATTCGCCGTTCCTGAGCCGACCGGCCGAACTCGCGCAGTTACTCGTCGAGGCAACGACGACGGTGCCAGTAGGCCCCTTAAGGCCCAACGGCTGAGGGCTATCCACAAGGTGCCGATCAGCCACTGCCTGATAACCGACTCGCTCCCGGCATTCTGACGCGCCCCAAGGTTCAGGCTGCTGAAAGATCGGTGATCGCCGAAGGAGTGTCGAGTTCGGTAAACGCTGATGCCCTGATTGACTGTGCCGAGGTACTTCGTCCAGCTCTCGACCATCATGTCCGAGCCCTGATCGACAATCTCAATGGGCAGGTAGTCCTTCAGACGAAGCATGCCCCGCTTGCAGCCAAACTGCAGGGTGCCGACGTTGGCACCTCTGACGGGGGATGGACACCTCCGGCCGCCAGTGAACCCTGGGTGGGAGCCCGACTCGGCTCCATGGCACTGCGACCACGTAGGCTTGCCCATCAGGCGTACTTGACGACAGGACGGATGTGGCGACAACCCAGACGGTCACCATGCGACTCAGTTGGTGGGTGAAGCGATGGACTCCGCCGAGGCACGCGGGTTCGCCGGGCTCGTGACAAGGTCCCGGGCGTTGCTCGATTCGATTGGCTGAACGCTGGCAAAACGGCGGATCTCGTTGGACCGGGTACGAAACACCCACCCCGTACGCATGAGCGCGGTCGTACCCTACTAGTGCCAGAGTCTGGAGGTTCGCGACCGACAAGCATTGGTCCTGGATAGCGCGCCCCGAACCGGTGATGCTCGGCACGCATCCCGCCGCCGGGCGGTTGTGGTGAGGCGACATCGGGAATCTCGGCCATGCGTCCATGCCAGTGGCGGGTCCACCACAGCGGATCAGGCTGGGACCCGACTCCGTGACTCCGCGTACAGCGCCATGTCTGTGAACGCGTCCCACTGCGTGACCGGGCTCCATGTCACTGGATCGAACCCATGAAATGCCATCGCTACGTTCACCGCGATTCGTTCGTTGTTGAGCCACTGCTCGAAGACCCCGAGCTCGATGTCGAGAGTCGCCTCCCACGGGGTCATGCCGCGCTCAAACCGGAGTCTTGACTCGGCCTCGATGAACTCAAGGTACCCGCGTACTTCATGGATACCCACCTGGTCGGTAATCGGTCCGTGGCCTGGTACGACGATCTGCGGATCGAGTGCCACCATTGCATCGCAGGCTTCGATCCAGTGGGAGATCGGTCCGGCCCAGACAATCGGTGTAACTCCGATGAACAGCAAGTCACCGGAGTACAACACGCCCACGTCGGGAACGTGAACTATTACATCACCGGCAGTATGGGCCGGGCCTAGTTCAATCAGGTTGATCGACCGGCCCCCCAGTGAAAGCGGGAGCTCTCCAGTGAATGTCTTCTGAGGTGGCGTCAGGATGACATCCGACGTGTCGAATGAACCGAAGCACCTATCGACGTAGCTCCCGACGACACCGAAAAGGCCCGCCATGGCGAGCGCTGCGTGCAGGATCGAGATGTCATCGCCTTTGACTTCCAAAGCCACGGTGTCGGAGGACAGAATCGTGGATCCAGGGAGGAGTTGGTTCCCGTAGCAGTGGTCGCCGTTTGCGTGGGTGTTGACCAACCAATCGACGTGCGATGTCTCGGGTATGGCACCACGGATCGCTGACAACATCTCCTCGGTGAGATCCAAGGTGAATAGGGTGTCGACAAGCAGGACTTCGTCGTCACTTACGATCAGTCCGGCGTTGGAGTAGCCCCATCCGCCGTCGGGCTGGAGGTAGGCATAGGTGCGCGGCGCGATCTCATGGAGACCCTTGGTGAATGGGTAGTTCTTGGTCATCGGAGGAACTATCGACCGTTCGGTGCCACGCCTTTACCCTCGGAGCGCGTCGGAGGGCCAACAGCCCGGTTGCTTATCCCAATCCCAGTATCAACCAAGCGGTTTCACCAAGGTGAATAACGCCTCCGAGCCGGTGATCGGGGCAGGGTCGTGGAGGTGGACCGTCTGATCTAGAGACCCAGTTCGCTCAGCTTCCGTGCAATCGGAGCATCAAAGTTCTGATGCACTACAAACGCTAGGAGTCCCGCCACGACGGCTACTGCGAACTTCTGCCGGAAGATCGCCTTGACGACAGCCGTCACGAGGATTCCGATCAGGATGTGGGCAACCGCCTTTGCCAGAAGACTCGGTGGGGCCACGGCTTTTTCCATCTCATTCATGACCACCGATTCCATCACCATCGATCGCTACTGGCAAGAGTGGGTCAACCGACTCTCGGTGTTCGTGAAGCTCTTGGCACGGATACGCCCAAACCATTCTCAGGGTCCCGCCACTGCCTGTGACGTATGTCGTCGGTGTCGCCTCACAAATTCGAATACCAATAGCGCACTCACTGCCAGACCGAGAACCAGGATCACAATGTCCTTGGTCGACCGGTGGCGCCGACTGGCTGTCGTCTTGGCGATGATGAGCACGCCGAGTGGTCACGCTGGGCCTGGCATTCACCTGTCTACTTGCTTCGGTGCCGGGGTCCCTTGTCGCAGCGCCGTTCTCGATGGTGCTGCTGGCAGCCTTCCTGACACAGGTTGGGGCGCTCCAAACGGCCCCTGTGCTGGTGGCCGTGGTCACCGCATACCTGGTGACGGAGGCGATCAAGTTCCTTCAAGCGAGCCGGTCACGTCAAACAGCCGAAACGTGACACACCCGCGATCCCGTCCGGCTGGCACCACTGTCCGATACTCCTGATGGAAGGTCAAGAGGGCGGTGCGGGACGCCGCATTTCAGCCTCGATTCTGCCGAGGCGGTCAGCGATAGTTCGTAGCGATAGTTCGTCCTCGACAGGCACAGGTGCCGTGGCCGCAGATTGCTTGGCTCGAGCCTGGGCCGCCTGGTCGATAAACGAGGAAGAGATCTGTGCAGTGATGGTCGCAAGCACCGCGAATCCGACGAACATCAGAAGGGCAGCGGCTACACGACCTTCCCAAGTCACGGGGTAGAAGTCGCCGTATCCAACGGTAGTGAGGGTCACGACGGCCCACCACAGTGCATTGCCGATTGTCTTGATGTTTCCGTGAGGGGCATGACGCTCGTAGAAGTACACCACGATCGTCAGGTTCAAAAAGAGGAGGCTCGCTGCCAAGACAAACCGCCAGATGTTGCCACGCTGGAAGATCACCCTGAGCAGTTGAAGGCTGAAAACGACCCTGAGGAACGGGATGAAGACCGAGGCCACTGAGACGGGGTTCCGGCGAACGTAGTACAGATGGTGCGGTGCCAGCCTCGCTCGTGCTGTGATGTCGATGGCGTAGATGACCGAAATGCCGATGCGTGCGCCCAACAGGATCAGGTAGACGGTGTGGTTCGAGCTAATCACTCCTGGTGGGACAACGATCAACCACACGGTTACCAGTGCGAGCATGTCGAGAGGAAGCCGCCAGCGTCGCTGGTAGGCATCGACTCGGCTTCGATCGTCTCCGGGTTTGAATCCCTTGTTGCCAATCAGATAGCGCTCAACCGCGTCGCCATCGCCTTCTGTCACTGCCTCGCTATTTGTCGCCATGCTTCCCGACACTGTCACACGCAGACCAAGTTTGCTGATTTTGAGACATTGACCGTCGGGCGGGCAAGAGCTGAAGGGCAGGTTCGCCGAGGTACAGCAAATCATAGGCAGTTCGCGGCACGCGAGCATTGATCGGTGCTGAACGCAGATAGCGAACGACCTCCAGCCGGTGATCTGGGCTACCCGGTGTGATGTTTGGCCCCACCCCGGGTCCCATCGGCATGAAACCTTGAGCAAATGGGGTCCGGCTCTGGAGGCATCGTGGTGGATGTTCAGGCAATTTCGACAAATGGAGGGCGGCCACCCAAGGAACCAGATTCCAGCCACGCTCCATCGACCTCTTCGACTGCGGCGAAGTCAAGCGCGAAGGCCTTCGTTCTCATCATGACCACGGACTACACCTCGGCCGATCATGCCGTTTGTCGCCCACACCTCCCGTGGGGACAGGTGGGCTCATCGGCCCTGACCACCACGGTCGGAAAGAGCGTCAGCCTGCAAGTCCATCAGTACGTCAGCCAGGCAGACCTGGAACAAGCAGCCAACCAGACAAAGATCTATGGGGGGATTCGTAGCGGCGACCAACACGCTGATCCTCTCAGAGGCTACGAGCTCGTGGGCGCCGGGTCTCATGCCCGACTTTCCAACTTCCCCACCAGAGTGACCGTCGGCGATGTCAGGGTTGTGCCCAGGATGCTTCTGAGCGAGTGGATCACTCGGCACCCGATCGGGACAGCGACGACCAGGCTGGGATGGGCGGC
The DNA here is from genome assembly GCA_963745955.1 of uncultured Acidimicrobiaceae bacterium. Classification (GTDB taxonomy): domain Bacteria; phylum Actinomycetota; class Acidimicrobiia; order Acidimicrobiales; family RAAP-2; genus Bog-756. The sequence continues at coordinate 125,426 of CAVUZI010000007.1, forward strand.
GCGGGTTTCTATTCACGTAACAGCAATATTCAAACTCTTCATCGCCGTGTGCTGCGTCACTGGCTTTGTCTTCGTCTTTGTATCCACGACCTTGACCGTGAAGGAATAGGTGCCCTTCTTCGTCGGCTTGCCGGAGATGACCCCTGCAGATGACAGCTTCAGACCCGGGGGGAGCGGCTTTGACCCGCTGGCCAATGACCACGTGTACTTCGGATCACCTCCGCTGGCCTTCAGGGTGGCCGAATACTTGGAACCAATCTTTCCGGCCGGGAGTGAAGCCGTTGTGACTTTCAACGGCTTCGCGATCCGGACAGGCACGACCGGGTCAACGATCACGCCGTTGACGCTCCCATCTGCGTCGCCAAGTCCACCGTCCTTGAGCGTCAGCGTAATCGTATTGCCCACAATTGAGGCCAGTGACGTGACGTTGACGTATTTCCCATGCTGATACTTGAAGACGTTCGTCGGATCGCTACCTGCGGGAAGATTCAGGACCACTTTCGCGGAAGCACCGGGGACAACGTCGACGTCGTAGCTCAGCGCCCCCATCATGGCCACCGAGCCCGCTGGTAAACCATTCGTGGTAGCGACGGAGTCTGAAATATTCGTCAACTCAGTGCCCTCTGGGGCACTGATGGAGATAGTCCCGGGAGTCGAACCTTCGGACAAGACCGTCGCATAATCCGCGAGTTGGATAATGACGGTATTCCCGTCAGGAGACGGGCTTCCTGAGCCGCCTGGGGTCGCCAGTCCTCCGGGGAGTAAAGCGAGGAATTGGAACAGACTGCCAACGAAACCTGTCATGGTGCAGTCTCCGTTGCTGCCAGTCGTACAGTCCGGAAATTTGAGTGCCCCCGCTGCCGATATCTGGTAGGGCGTTCCATCCTGGGTGGTGCCATTGACGGCGGAGGTTTTGGCGCGAACCTCGGCACCGGGAACCGCGTTGCCGTTCGAATCCACGACACCCACGGTGATCGTGCCTACGGCTGCGAACGAGAAGTTCTCCACAAGATTGCCAGAGATCGACAGATTGTCGATCGTCAGTGATTGCCTGACCCCATCGACGGTGGCAAAAGGGACCACAAACATATAGGAGCCGACCGGCAGCGCCAGTGAGTAGGAACCGTCGGCTGCCGACGTCGTGAAACCGCTGAAGTTCGTCGTGTTGCTGAGAGCGCTCACTAAAGTACCAGCGACAGGGTTACCCGAGCTGTCAGTCAGAACGCCAGACAAAGTGAAGGTTGTCGAAGGGGCAGGGAGCTGGATTCTCACAGTGCTCCCGACTGCCGATGGGATGCCCGAGCCTGAGGCGTCCAGTCCTGCAGAGGTCGTCACGCCAAATCCGATCGAACTACCGACGAAGCCGGTGAACGTACAGTCTCCGTTGCTGTCGGTGGTGCAGTTTCCGGCAAATCCCGATATCTGGTAGGGAGTTCCATCCTGGGTGCTGGCATCGACGGGGGAGGATTCGCCGCGAATGTCGGCACCGGAAAACGCGTTGCCGTTCGAATCCACGACATTCACAGTGACCGTACCTACGGCTGGAAACGAGAAGTTCTCCACGAGATTGGCAGAGATCGAGAGGTCGTTGATCGTCAGTGATTGCTCCATCCCATCGATGGTGCCGTCCTCCAGAAACATATAGGAACCGGCTGGCAGCGCCAGTGAGTACGAACCGTCGGCTCCCGACATCGTGGAACCGCTGACGTTCGTCGTGTTGCTGTCCGCGCTAACGAAAGTGCCAGCGACAGGGTCGCCCGAGCTGTCAGTCAGAACGCCAGACAAAGTGAAGGTTGTCGAAGGGGCAGGGAGCTGGATTGTCAAGGTGTTCCCGACTGCCGATGGGATGCCCGAGCCTGAGGCGTCCAGTCCTGCAGAGCTCGTCACGCCAAATCCGATCGAACTACCGACGAAGCCGGTGAAGGTGCAGTCTCCGTTGCTATCGGTGGTGCACTGCTCGGGAGTAGCCGCCCCCTGATACCTTGTAGGGAGTTCCATCCTGGGTGTTGGCATCGATCTGCGAGCTACCTTTGACCGTGAAGACAGAAGCACTGGGAACCGGGTTGCCGTTCGAATCCACGACATTCGTGGTGACCGTACCAACGGCCCGGAACGAGAAGTTTTCCACGAGACTGCTCGAAATCGACAGGTCGTTGATCGTCACTGATTGACCGGTTCCATCGACCGTGGCGTCAGCCTCGAATGCGTAAGAATCGGGCAACAACTCAAGGGAGTACGAACCGTCGGCGCCCGATGTCGTGGACGCGGTGTCACTCGTCGTGTTGCTGGATGCAGACACATTCGCACCCGCGACAGGATTGCCGGAGCTGTCGGTTAAGACGCCAGACAGGGTGACAATCGTGTCCGCCGATGCCACCGGCGCTGGAAGGACGATGGCAGTGATACCAAGCATCCCGGACATGACAAGCCAAACGGCCAAGACTTTGCGCAACATTGGACCCAGGATCCGCCTTTTCTTGACGACCGATGTTTCACCAGCTAAATGACTGGTGGCTAGTGCCTAACTAGCACGGATTGATATCGATGGCAATCGTCAATCGGGTGGAGAGGGTCAGTCGGGTCCTTTCGGCAGCGCGCACCCTTTCCGACGATTCTTGAATGGAAAGCGCGGTCAGAGTCATGGGGATGCGTCCACGGTGCCATGCCCCGGATGTGCCGTGGTGGGTCATTCCATTTTCGAACGCTGAACCGCCCCGCCCTCGCTCCCGTCCTCCCCGTTTCCGGTTGCGGCGTTGCCCCGTCGCCCCTCCGGCCCGGCCGGGCGGTCTTGGCCCGCCCGGCCGCCTTTCTCCCTCTCTCCCAGTGCCCATCGAAACAGTGCCCATCGAAACAGTGCCCGTGAAACGGTGCCCGTGAAACAGTGCCCGTGAAACGGTTGCGTGCCCACAACAGTGCCCACGGCACAACAGTGCCCACGGCAGTGTGTGCCCACGGCAGGCGCAGGAAGGACAGGGTGCCCTGCGGTGCCCAGAGCCCGGACAGCCCTAACCGCCGGGAAGCCATATTTAGACGGGGGCGGGCTGGCAATCGTGCTGCGTCGGGTGAAGGGGCGACCGGTGCCCGGAGCTCTACCGATCCATACTTGGAGCGTGCGGAAAGGCTGGAAGTGGTTTATTGCTGGCGTCGTCGTATTTGGCCTGCTGGCCGCTTGGCACGGCATTGACGGCGGCGCACCAATTTCCTCCAATGTCCCGGCCACATTGCCCACGAAGCTTGCTGTAACTGCCTACCGAAGTGTTTGCGATGGGACAGGTTTGCCGGACCAACCCAGCTGGCGGGCACACGGTCTCGTAACAGTTGACCCCGCACCGGTGGGGGTGACGGCCTTGTGGAAATCAGGAGTCGTCTACCGTCCGTGTCAAATCTCCAAGGAGGGAAGAGGTGTTGCCACCGCCTTGGGTGACGGCATCCGAAATTCGCCACTGATACCGTCTGGCCTCATCAACTGCCCAGTGGGCGATGGATCTCAGGTGATTCTCATTTTCGCCTACAAAGGGGATGGGCCCTTGGAGTTCGTCATGGCCTCTGTCGCCGGATGTCGCTCGATTGCAGCACCGGGATGCGGGACGCAAACAGGCGACGTTGCGTTCACCAGCGAACTCGAACGGATTACTCCCGCAGGGTTTTAGACCCTGTCGAGGCTCGTCATCCGTCCGGCATCAGACCCCTACCGTTTCCCCCGGGGTTCCCCATAGCTCCTCCCCCAGTCCCGCCCAGTACTCACGTACCTATTAAGGGCATATCTACAGCTCCGTGAGCGCACGGTGGGTCGAGCAGCCATGACAAGAACCCCGGTCTACGATTGCGAGGCGGCGATCATAATGCGGAAGCGTAGCAACGAGGAGGCGACGCAATCATGAGGCGGACATCAAGTGGATACGGATTAGCGGTAGTGACAGTCTTCCTTCTGACCACCTCGGCCATCCCCGCTGGGGCAACGACATCACAGTCGTTGACCGGCGTTCGATCCATGACGAGCAATTACGGAAGCTCTTGTGCTCTCCTCACCTCCGGGAAAGTGGACTGCTGGGGGTATGGCAACTACGGCGCCCTCGGCAACGGGACGTTTTACACCACCAACAATCAGGGTTCCGCTGTTCCGGTGGCCGTCAAGGGGCTGGGCGGAACTGGCACCTTGAGTGGCGTGGCCAGCCTCGTCGGCGATGGCGGCGACGACTACTGTGCCCTCCTCACCTCCGGCAAAGTCGACTGTTGGGGGTACGGCTTGTACGGCCAGCTCGGCAACGGGAAGTTCTACACCAGCGGCGATCCTTACAACACCGGCCATGAGGGTTCCGCTGTTCCGGTGGCCGTGAAAGCGGTGGGCGGAACTGGGACCTTGAGTGGCGTGGCCAGCCTCACTAGTGATGGCATCAGCGGCTACTGTGCCCTCCTCACCTCTGGCAAAGTCGACTGCTGGGGGTACGGCTTGTACGGCCAGCTCGGCAACGGGACGTTCTACACCACTGGCAATATGGGCTCTGCTGTTCCGGTGGCCGTGAAAGCGGTGGGCGGAACCGGCGCCCTGAGTGGCGTGGCCAGCCTCACTAGTGATGGCATCAGCGGCGTCGGTGGCTACTGTGCCCGCCTCACCTCTGGCAAAGTCGACTGCTGGGGGTCTGGCGGCACCGGTCAGCTTGGCAACGGGAAGTTCTACACCACCGGCAATGGAGGCTCTGCTGTTCCGGTGGCTGTGAAAGCGGTGGGCGGAACCGGCGCCCTGAGTGGCGTGGCCAGCCTCACCAGCAACGCCGATCTAGGCGCCGGCTACTGTGCCCTCCTCACCTCCGGCAAGGTCGACTGTTGGGGGTATGCCAACTACGGCCAGCTCGGCAACGGGATTTTTTACACCGCCGGCGATCCTTACACCACCGACAATCAGGGTTCCGCTGTTCCGGTGGCCGTCAAGGGGCTGGGCGGAACTGGCACCTTGAGTGGCGTGGCCAGCCTCGTCGGCGATGGCTCCGACGGGTATTGTGCTCTCCTCACTTCCGCCAAGGTCGACTGCTGGGGGTATGGCGGCAGTGGCGACCTCGGCAACGGGACGTTCTACACCACTGGCAATATGGGCTCTGCTGTTCCGGTGGCCGTCAAAGGAGTGGGCGGAACCGGCGCCCTGAGTGGCGTGGCCGGCCTCACCGGCGATAGCGGCGACGGCTACTGTGCCCGCCTCACCTCCGGCAAAGTCGACTGCTGGGGGGACGACTTCTTCGGCCAGCTCGGGAACGGGACCATCGGCAATCAGGCGGGATCAGCACTCCCAGTCTCCGTCATAGGGTTGGGCGGAACCGGCACCCTGAGCGGCGTTGCCAGCCTCACAAGCGATGGCTTCGGCCTTAGTAGCTACTGTGTCCTCCTCACTTCCGGCAAGGTCGACTGCTGGGGGGCTGGCTACTCCGGCCAGCTCGGAAACGGGAAGTTCTACACCACCAACAATGAGGGTTCCGACGATCCAGTGGCTGTTATCGCATAGCCCGTCCCAGCCTCCAAGCTGCGGCGTAATCAGTCCGTCGAACATGCGGATCAGACCTATGATCGACCCATTGAGGCAGCCCAGTTCTCCTTCAGACGAGTTCTAAACAACGATGCTTCACCCAGTCTTGGCGATCATCGCCGGATACGGAGGCGGAGAATCGGCAAACGAAGTGATGGCCGAGTTGCTCTGGTGTGATGGATTGATGACGGTCACGGTCACGGATCCCAGCGACGCACGTGGTGCAATTGCTGACGCTGTCGGAGAGGCGACAGGGGACTGTGTCGAACCTCCACTCGCTTTCGCCGGCGCAGTCGCCACCGTTGTCACCAGGACTCCGACGGCCAAAGCCGCGGCCACCATGCCAAAGCGTCGCCTCAAGTCCCGCCACCGTTTCCACCGTGGCCCGCAGCACCTGCTTAGCACCGGCCGGCCCGGACGGGGAGGCAGGTTGGAGATGGGGGTAGATGTAGGGTCGGGCGCTGGCGCGGTTGCGGCTGATCGATCGGCTGGGCCCCGACCAGGTCATCGTGGAGGCGTTTCTCAGCCACCGACCCGGAGCCCGCAGATGGCCGATCGGGCCACCCCGTTTCCAGCGCCCGCCACCTCGAACCGTGCATGCGGTTCTCTCGCACACGGCTCACCGACGCCGTTCACCGCCGGCATTCGATCTCCCCCGCCAGTCCCGAAAGGGCCTGGGGGCAATGACGGTCCCGGACAGCGTGATGAGACCCAGTTGGTTGGGAGACTGGAAGGCAACGACCGACCAGCCATATCGCCGGGAGCGGTGGTGGCGTTTGGCCACCTGAAGCGCCAGGCGTTCCAACGCATGGTTCCGCACCTTCTCGAAGTGTCGGGTCGAGTTCCCGTATCGGAAGTACCCGGCCCAGCCACGGAGGACTTGGTTGAGGTCCTCCACGATCACTTCAATCGGCACCCGGAGGCGTCGCCGGGGCGTGAGCTCACGCACTCGGCTGCGGACCCTCTGCATCGCTTTGTCCGACGGCCAGCGGGCGAGGAACATCACCTGTCGAGCGTGTTGAGATTGAGCCCGCACCCAGCGGTGGTGGAAGCCGAGGAAATCGAATCCCTCGCCCCCCTCCTCCAGGTGGACAATCCGGGTCTTGGAAGCCTTCGGCTCCAGACCGAGATCGGCCAGCAGATCGGTGAGCAGCCCGAGGGCATGCTCCGCCTGCTGGCGGGTCGCACACATCACCACCAGATCGTCGGCGTAACGCACCAGTTTCCCCACGCCCCGCGTCTTCCACGCCCGGTCGAGCCGGTTCAGGTAGACGTTGCAGAGCAACGGGGATACCACCCCACCTTGGGCGTGCCGGTATCGGCACGGTGCACCACTCCGTCGTCCATCACCCCGGCGGCCAGCATGACCCGCAGGAGTTTCAGGATCTGGCGATCGCAGATCCGTTCTTCAACCGTATGCATCAACCGGTCGTGCGGGATCGCCTCGAAACACGAGGCGATATCCGTTTCGACCACCCATCGGCGTCCCCGCCAGGCCTCGTCAATGAGAACCTGGAGGGCATCGTGGGCCGAGCGCTTGGGTCGGAACCCATAGCTACACGGCTCGAAGTCAGCCTCGAAGACCGGCTCGATCACCGTCTTCACTGCTGCCTGCACGATGCGGTCACGGATTGCGGGAATCGACAACGGCCGCCGCTCGATCGAGCCGGGTTTGGGAATCCACACCCGGCGGGCCGGCAGTGGCCGATAGCAATGATCCCGAAGCTCCGCAGCCAACTCATCGAGGAGTCGGGTCACCCCGTACTCCTCGATGTCGTCGATGGTCCTGCGGTCGATGCCAGGAGCGCCGTAGTTTTGACGCACCTGGAACCATCCACGCTCCAAGACATCCCTGCGATGGACCTTGTCATAGAGCGCATGGAACCGTCGTCCGGGGTCGGCCTTGGCCGTCCGGTAGAGCGTTCGTTGCAGACTTTGGACTTTGTTCAACTCGGCGGGACTAGCCACGAAGGCACTCACCAGCCCTTTCCTGTTTCGAAACGCACCGACGAAGTAGCGGCCCTTCCCTCACCGGCGGTTGTGTTGTCCGCTCGGCTCGATCGGTACTACGACCGCCTCCGACGCCCACCCGGCTCGATGCCCACTTCCCGGCGTAACGGTTATAGGGCTCGACGCTCCGATGGTTCGTTTCGCAGACCATCGGGCCGGGGAGGGCCTCTCCAGTTCCCGTCGCCACCTTCTGTACGTTCCACGCCCCATACGCCGGGGAGTTCTTGGCGGCTGCACCTCCAGGGTCTTCACCGCTTCCATGGCCTTCACCCCGAATTCCCGGGCTCGGCTCTCCCTGTCCCCCGCCCGAAAGCAGGGCCTCTAACGACGCGGCAGGCTTCGCTTGATGCTGCGGACCGCACATTTGCTTCCCCCAAAGGGGCTTTCGACGCTGGGCTTCGACCCGGGCCGTTTCCAGACCGAGCCGCCAGCCTGCTACCGGGCCTCCTGGTAGCTACCCGGACCGGACTTGCACCGGCAGGCGACGACGAGCTTCTCGTTGTCAGATCTGCTCTATCGCATCACCTCCAACTGTCTGGACGCACGAAGAGGCGTGGCTAGGCGTGAGCAGGCGATCGGGGCATCAGAATTCTTAGCTTCTGCTTAGCCCGTCCCGTCCAATATGGCCTCCAGGTCCACCCGCCTGTCCGCCCTTCGGGCATCGGCGGCAGCCCTGTCCTTCCTGCCGCGTGTGCCCACGGCAGTGTGCCCACGGCAGGAATTGAACCTGCGACACCTCATTTAGGAAACGAGTGCTCTATCCCCTGAGCTACGTGGGCTGGACCTGAAGAGGCGATTCTATGTCCCTCCCCGCTTCATGATCGGCGTCCTGGTCCCGCTGCACGATGAGGGGCCGCTGACCGGCGTGAGGAACGCGCTCAGGCGATGCCGCCGCCCATCCGCTTCCTCCGGTCCCCGTGCCGTGTGATGCATCCAACCGCCGAACCGCATGAGAAGAAGCCGGCGCCCACGGTGCGGAATCACGGCTCACCGGTAGGTCCTACGATCGGGGAACAAGGCCGACGAAGGATGGAGTGCGAGCAATGAGCGACAGCGGCGACTGGTCACCCGACGAACCATCGGGCTCCGACCCCTTCGAGCAGGGTGACGAGGCGCTCGACGACAAGGAGCAGCTCGATCCTGCCTTTCTCGAGGCGGTCGAGATCGATCCGTCGCTCGACCCCACGCTGCAGGTGGATGATCGAGAGCTCGAAGAGGCAGGGGTCGAGCTCGACGATCCGGAGGCACTCACCAGCTTGGACGGTGGCCTCGACGATCCCGACGGCATCGGTGGGCCGACGGCACGCGAGAGGGCGAGAGCTGCCGACACCGAAGGATGGGACCTCGACGCTCCCGAGGTGCCGGGCGACGAGAAGCCCGAATTCGACGACCTCTGAACTCGAGGCCTACTGACCCTCAGCCCGAGGCCTACTGACCCTCAGCCCGAGGCCTACTGACCCTCAGCCCGACTCGACAGCCGGGACGAGCACGCACCGGGTCCCGCTGTAGATGGTGGGCATGCATTTGTTGCAGTGGATGCACAGCCCCTCCGTCGCCTCGCCCTTCTCCCACCGACCCACGAGGTCGGGCTCCCGCAGCAGTGCGCGGGCCATGGCCACGAACGAGAAGCCCTCGACCAGCGCCCGTTCCACCGTCTCCAACCGGTTCACGCCTCCGAGCAGGATGAGGGGCAGGTCGAGCGCGTCCAGGAATTGCCGGGCATAGGGCAGGAAGAAGGCCTCCTCGAACGGGTAATCCTGCAAGAACCTCGAGCCCACCACCCGGAACCCGGCCCGCAGCGGCGGAGGAAGGGTGGCGGCGAATTCCGTCCGGGGCGCCTCACCCCGGAACAGGTACATCGGGTTGGACAGGGAGCTCCCTCCGGTCAGCTCGATCGCATCGAGGGCACCGTCGGACTCGAGCATGCGGGCGAACTCGACACTCTCCTCCAGCCAGAATCCCCCGGGCACCCCGTCGGCCATGTTGAGCTTGGCGGTGACCGCCACCCGGTCACCGACCGCCTCTCTCACCGCGTCGACCACCTGACGCGGGAACCGGGCCCGGTTGACCAGGCTCCCGCCCCACTGGTCCGTCCGGCGGTTGAGCTTCGGGCTCAGGAAGGCGCTCAGCAGATAGTTGTGGCCGAGGTGGATCTCGATGCAGTCGAAACCCGCCTCCATGGCGACCTCCGCCCCCTGGCGGTACTGCCCGGTGATCCGGGCGATGTCGTCGTCCGACGCGGCCCGGGTCATCGATCCGGTCGGACTGAACCGACGTGACGGGGCCAGGGCCGGGGCACGGTTGGAGCGTGCGTTGGCCACCGGCCCGGCATGTCCGATCTGCGCGGACACCGCCGCTCCGGCCGCATGCACCGTGTCGGTGAGCCGGCGCAGGCCCGGCAGGGACTCCTCCCCCAACAGCACGCAGTGGCGATCGGTCCGTCCCTCGGGGGACACGGCCAGGTAGGCCACCGTGGTCATGCCCACGCCCCCGGAAGCCATCCGGCGGTGGAACTCGATCAGCTGGTCCGTGACCGCGCCCCTGGGCGCCGCCCCTTCGAACGTGGCCGCCTTGATGACCGGTTCTTGAGAGTGACCGGACCGAGCCGGGCCGGTGCGAAGACGGCCGGTGCCGGACCCCCATCCCCACCCGACGACACCGTCACCTCGCACACCTCCGGGTTCCTCTCGTCATTGCATCGGGAGTCCCGCTGCGCCCAGCGCCTCGGTCACCGCGCCGGTCAGTGCCGGATGGCAGACCACCAGATCGGGCAGCCAGGGGTCGGGCTGCGAGTACCGGAGGGGTGAACCGTCCAGCCGGGCGGCGTGGAGCCCGGTGGCCAGCGCCACCGCCACCGGCGCGGCCGAATCCCATTCGTACTGGCCCCCGGCGTGGACGTAGACCTCGGCCTCACCACGGATGACAGCCGCGATCTTGGCGCCGGCCGAGCCCATGGGCACCGTGGTCGCCCCGAGGCGCTCGGCGACGAAGGGGACGAACTCCGGCGGCCGGCTCCGGCTCACCACCAGCCTCGGAACCACAGCAGGGGCGGCCAGCACCGGTGGGTCCTCCGTCCCCAACACAACGTCCATAGCCGGAAGCGCCACGCCACCCACCCGGGCCACGCCGTCGATGGCCAGGGCCACGTGGACCGCCCAGTCCTCCCTGCCCTCCGAATACTCGCGGGTACCGTCCAGCGGATCGATGATCCAGACCCGGCCCGACGCGCTGTCGAGCCGCTCGGCGCGGTCTGCTTCCTCCGATCGGATCCGATCGGAGGGGAACCGGGCGGCCAGCCTGTCCATGAGCAGCCGTTGTGACAGCTGATCGCCCTCGTCCCCGAGCTCCCTCCCCGGCTCCGACCGGGCCCGAAGTTCCATCGAGCGCGCCACCGGCTTCGGAGGCCAGCTCGACGGCCGCCCGGTGTTCCTGGCTCAACATGCCGCCCTCCCCTCGATCCCTCCGGCTCTGTACAAGGTCCACAGTCTGCACGAATCGGCGAGGAGTGGCTGCCCGTGTGCGACAGGAGCGGTCTCCGGGGCAATGACCGGCCGGCCGACCGGGCAGTGCAGCGACCCGAAGTCGCTACGCTGCTGCGTGCCATGACCCCGCCTCCCGCCATGACCGTCGAACAGCTCCAACGGTTCCTGACCGACGGCTTCCCGAGTGCGTCGATCCCGTACGTCGTCGAGACCATCACCGACACCACCATCACAGTGCGCCTCCCCGTCAGTGACGCCAACAGCCGGCCCGGCGGCACCGTGTCGGGCCCGTCGCTCATGGCCCTGGCCGACACCGCGGCCTGGCTGGTCATCGCCGGCCAGATCGGACCGGTGGCGCTGGCGGTGACCACGAGCCTCCACATCGACTTCCTGCGCAAGCCGGCGCTGGTCGACATCGTGGCCGTCGGGACCCTGCTCAAGCTCGGAAAACGGCTGGGCGTGGCCGAGGTGGCCATCTACTCGGTCGGGAGCGACGACGTGGTGGCAAAAGCCCAGGTCACGTACTCGATCCCCCCGTCGTAGCCATCGCCGCCCGACCCGGCGACCGCCGCCCGGCACACGCCGGCCGCCCAGCCCGACGTCCTTTCTCCCTGGTCATTGCACATTCGAGCCCTTCCGTGCCAGCATCGTTGGTCAGCAGCCGAAGGGGGAAGCGCCATGCACGATCTGGTCATACGGGGCGGGACAGTCGTCGACGGAACCGGGGCACCGGCCCGCACCGCGGACGTGACCGTCGACCGGGGGCAGATCACCGGGGTCGGATCCTTCGCCGGTGAGGCGGCTTCCCGGACCGTCGATGCCGACGGGCTGCTCGTCGCGCCGGGGTGGGTGGACATCCACACCCACTACGACGGCCAGGCCACCTGGGACGAGGTGCTCGCCCCCAGCAGCTGGCACGGCGTCACCACGGTCGTCACCGGAAACTGCGGGGTGGGCTTCGCACCGGCCCGCCCGGACCGCCACGAATGGCTGATCGGTCTGATGGAGGGAGTCGAGGACATCCCGGGCAGCGCGCTGGCCGAAGGCATGCACTGGGAGTGGGAGACGTTCCCCGAATATCTCGACGCGCTGGCCCAGCGAAAGTGGACCATGGACCTCGGCACCCAGATCGCCCACGGGGCGGTGCGGTCGTACGTGATGGGCGACCGGGGGGCCCGCAACGAGCCGGCCGGCCCGGCCGACATCGAGGCCATGAAGCAGTTGGTCAAAGAGGCGATCGCCGCCGGGGCGCTCGGGTTCTCGACGTCGCGTACCCTCGCCCACCTGGCCATCGACGGGGAGCCGGTGCCCGGCACCTACGCCTCCGAGGACGAGCTGTTCGGTATCGGTAGCGGCATGGGAGAGCTCGGGGCCGGTGTATTCGAGCTGGCCCCGGCCGGCACCGCCGGCGAGGACATCATCAGCCCGAAGAAGGAGATGGACTGGATGCGGCGGCTGTCGGCGGCCATCCACCGCCCGGTGACCTTCGCCATGGTGCAGGTCGACGATGCCCCCGAACTCTGGCGCGAGCTCATGGAGGAGTCCCTCCGCGCCGTCTCCGACGGGGCCGACCTCTGGCCCCAGGTGGCCGGCCGCGGCTTCGGACTGCTGTCCGGCCACTTCACCACCTACTCGCTCTTCGATCAGATTCCCGCCTACCAGGAGCTGAAGGCCAAGGGTCTGGCCCCCGACGCCCTCGTCGAAGCCCTCCGCAGTCCCGATGTGCGCCACGCCATCGAGTCGTGGGAGCCCGACCCGGCCACCGCGGACCGTATGGACCAGGCCTTCCGCACCACCTTCGTGCTCGGGAGCCCACCCGACTACGAACCGGGGCCCGAACGGTCGCTGACCGGGATGGCCGCGGCGACGGGCCGGACGGCGCTGTCGATGGCCTACGACGCCATGCTCGAAGAGGACGGGCGCGGCCTGCTCTACGTGCCCATCCTCAACTACTCGGACGGTGACCTCGAGCCGGCCCGCGAGATGCTGCTCCATCCCCGGTCGGCAGCCGGGCTCGGGGACGGCGGCGCCCACTGCGGGGTCATCTGCGACGCTTCTCAACCCACCTTCATGATCACCCACTGGACCCGCGACCGGTCCCGTGGCGAGAGGCTCCCGCTCGAATGGATGGTGAAGAAGCAGACCCACGACACCGCCCGCCTCTACGGTCTGACCGACCGCGGGACGATCGAGGTCGGGGCGGTGGCCGACCTCAACCTGATCGACTACGAGCACCTGCAGATGGGCAACCCGACCGTGGTCAACGATCTCCCGGCCGGCGGCAGCCGCCTCCTCCAGGGGGCGACGGGCTACGTCGAGACCATCAAGTCGGGGGTGACCACGTTCAGCGACGGCGAGGACACCGGCGCCCGACCCGGGGCGTTGCTGCGGGGCGCCCGCTGACCCACGGTCGGGCCGGCGGACGTCCTGCCGGTAGCGGTAGGTGTGTCGGCCGCGCACGCCCTGCTGGTCACGGTGGCTGTGCTGGTCACGGTTTACCCGGCGCCTCCCCCGGCGGTGGCCGGCCGGGGTCGGATTTGATCGCCGACCCGACCGCATCGGGCCGCGCCGCGGCCTCCGCCGCCCACTCGGCCTGCATCTGCTGGTACACCCGGTGCTCGATGATGAAGGCCAGGGTGGGCACGAAGCCGGCGGCCACCACCATCAGGATCCGTCCCAGCCTCCAGTGGGCCCGGCGGGCCAGGTCGGCCGCCGTGGCCAGGTACACGAGGTAGAGGTACCCGTGGATCGGGGCCACGATCTCCTCGGCCAGCTTCACCTTGACCCCGAGCCAGCTGGAAGATGACCACGATGAACAGGCAGATCAGCGCGGTGCCCACGATGAAGGCCATGACCCGGTACCGGATCAGCGCACCGACCATGCCGCGTTGGACGAGGCCGCGGAGCGACGGGGTCCCGGGCGGTCGGGCCTCGGGAGGGGATCCGGTCATCGCCGGTTGGTGCCGGCGTCGGCATCGGCGTTGAGCTCGGCCAGGTACCGGTTGTACTCGGCCAGCCGGGCCGCCTCCTCCGGAGTCTGGGGCACGAACCGCTCGCGCCGGGCCGCCGCCTCGTCCTCGACGGCCGAGCTGGCCGCGATGGCCACGTTCTTCCTCCGCCCGCCGCTCAGCGCCCAACCGGGCTGGTTGTGGTCGTCGGAGCCGGATCGCCGGACGCAGTCCGGCGGCGGAAGGATGCGCCGGGTCACGGCGGTCGTCTGGTCGTGGATCAACTGCCACCAGACGTAGATGGCGTAGACGGCGAAGAGCGGCCACTCGAAGGTGTAGGCCCAGCTCAACGTGTTACCGCCCAGGGCCCGCTCGAGCTGCCACCAGGTCAGCCAGGCGAAGGCGGGAAGCAGGACGAGCAGCGTCACGTGCATGCCGATGCACCGGGGCGTGAAGTATCGACGCACCTGGTCATCGTACCGTCGCGGCCCTCGCTCTCCCATTCGGGGCCGCATCCCGACGCCCGCGCGACGGCGGGGCCTACTATTCTCCGCGTCCGAGCCGTCACAGCCCGGCCGTACCGTGCCCGCCATGACCTACACGACCGAACACCCCACGCTGTTCAGCCCCAACGTCGAAGTCCGGGTGAGCAAGAGGCGGAAGAAGACCGCCGGGGCCCACTGGGAGGGTGACCGGATCGTGGTGGTGGTCCCCGTCCACCTCCGGGGCGCGGAGCGCGACGAGATGGTCGACGAGCCTGGCCCGCCGCCTGGCCCGCCACCGGCCCCACCTCCACGCCTCCGACGACCATCTCGAGCAGCGGGCCCTGGCGCTCGGCCGCCGCTATCTCGACGGGGTGGCCCCGGCCTCCATCCGCTGGTCCGACCTCGCAGAACAAGCGGTGGGGCTCGTGCACGTTCGAGACCGGCGAGATCCGCATCTCGGAGCGGCTGCGGGTGGCCCCGGACTGGGTGCTCGACGCGGTGATCGTCCACGAGCTGGCCCATCTCATCGAGCCCAACCACTCCCCCCGCTTCAGCCAGCTCGAGCAGCGCTATCCGCGCCGGCGCGACGCCGATGTCTTCCTCGAGGGCTACGCGCTCGGGCTGCACATGCCCGACGCCTCCGGCTGCGACGCCGACCGAGCGCGAATCCGATGGTGGTCCGGTCGACGCCGGCATCCCGGCGCCGAACGGTGCGGCCGGATGAACCCCGCAGGTCATCGCTTCGGCCCGTCACCGCCCGACCCGGGTACGGAAGCACGGCCCGGCCAGGCGAGAGAAACACGACTCGTCTAAACCCTATAAAAACGACTTGATTAGTCGGTTTTATAGGATTAGAGTTGGGCCATGGCAATCGCCTACCCCGGTCCGGCCGCAGACCTCGACCAAGTTTCGTCCCCAAACCGCTCCGCAGGTCTGCCGGCCGGGCCGGGGGATCCTCTCCCCCGTCCCGCCCGAACCTCGCCGGCGGGTCGATTTCCTGGCCATCGCCGAGGGATTCGCCGTCTCGGCGCCCGCCATCCCCGAGCTGTCGAACCTGACCGAGCGGACCTGGATCCTGCTGGCCGTCACCGACCTCTTCGAGGCCTGGGCCATCGGCTGGCCTCCCGGCGGGGCCATCGAGCTCCACGACCACGGCCCCTCGGGTGGCGCCGTGGTGGTGGCCGTCGGGTGCGCTCGTCGAGTCGACCGTGCGGCCGAGCCCGAAGGGCGTGGCCCTGATCGGCAACCACCACATCGGCACCGGCCAGCACCGGAGGTTCGGACCCGGGCTACATCCACGACCTGACCAACGAGGGCGAAGAGCAGGCGATCAGCGTCCACGTCTACGGGCCCAGGCTGACCACCATGACGTACTACGAGCTGGGCGGGCAGGGACGGCTGGAGGTGGTGCGGACCGAGGACGTCGAGCCCCTCGGACCCTTCGACACCACCAGCAACCACGATCCTGCATGAGCCCGTCGGCCGACGACCTGGTGGCCGAGGCCCGCCGCCACATCCAGCGCGACCCGGCCCGAGGACCTCGATTCGGTGGCCTCGTCGGGGGGGCTGATCGTCGACATCCGCCCGGCCGCCCAGCGCCTGTTGGAGGGCGATCTGCCCGGCGCGGTGGTCATCGAGCGCAACGTGCTCGAGTGGCGGCTCGACCCCAACGGCGCCCACCGGCTGCCCGCAGTCACCGGGTTCGACCAGCAGGTCGTGGTGGTGTGCTCGGAGGGGTACGCATCCTCGCTGGCCGCCGCCTCGCTCGCCGAGCTCGGGTTCCGCCATGCCGGCGACCTGGCCGGCGGGTACCGGGACTGGTCGGCCTGGGCCCGGTCCCGGCCGTCCGAGGCCCCAACCGGCGGCGCGTCCGGGACGAGGACCACCCAGCCGTCCGAGGCCAGGACAGGCGGCGCGGCGCAGCCCTAGTCTCTACCACCAAACCGGAAGCACCGGGCCGTCCCTGTGCGGCCGGCCCCATTTGGGCTCGACCCTCGGGTACGTTTCCCCGCTTCCACCGTCCCCGGACGAAATGCCCTCTGCCCTTCGTCGGCACCCCGGCGACGAGACCCGGGTCGACAATGACGATGGCCACGATCGGGCCAGCCGGACGCCGTCGGCGGCCAACCGGGCCCGGACGGTGCACAAGCGTGCACTGTTGGGGATTTGCGAGTACAACGGAGACGGTGGCCTACCTTCTGGCGGCGATCGCCGCCTTCGTCAACGCCCTGACCTCGGTCCTCCAGCGCATCGGGGTGGAGTCGGCCCCCGAGTCGACGACGTTGCGCCTCAGCCTGATGGCCCACGCCATCAAGCGGGTCATCTGGCTCGTCGGCTTCGGTCTCATGCTCGTCGAGTTCGGGCTCCAGGCCACCGCCCTGCGCTTCGGTGAGCTGAGCGTCGTCCAGCCGGTGCTCACCACCGAGCTGCTCTTCCTGCTGCTCATCCTCGGTGTCTGGTTCCACTACCGGCTGGGTTGGCAGGAGTGGCTCGGCGCCGTCGTCATCGTGGCCGGCCTGGCCGGGTTCTTCTTCGCCGCCGCACCCGTCCGGCGGCAATGCCCTCCCCTCCAATCGTGCCTGGCTGGTGGCCTCCATCGTGCTCATCGGGGCCATCGCCGGGTTCATCGCCGCGGCCCGGTACGGACCCCGGTGGTGGAGGGCGGCGTCCTTCGGGGCGGCCACCGCCATCACCGCGGCGTACAGCGCGGCGTTGACCAAGGCCATCACCTCGTACACCAAGCTCGGGTGGGGGCACGTGTTCACCCACTTCCAGCCCTACATGCTCGCCATCACCGGCCTCGGCACCGTGTTCCTGATCCAGAACGCACTGCACGCGGGACCCATCACCGCGTCGCGCACCACCATGGTGACCATCAATCCGCTGGTCAGCATCGTGCTCGGCATCACCCTGTTCGCCGACGTGCTGCGGTCCGGTCCATTGTGGATCTCGGCCGAGATCGTGTCCCTCGCCGTGCTGGTGGTCGGCGTGGTCATCCTGGCCCGCTCGCCGCTGGTGGCCGGCACCCCGGGCGAGGACGACCCCGGGGAGATGCTGGGCGGTGCCCATCGCCGGGCCGCCGACACCGACCAGGTCGGAGAGGGCGTCGACGTCGAGGCGGTTCCGACCGCGTCCCGGGCCATCGACGGGTTGCCGCTGGCCGGCGGGAGCCGAGCTGACTGACCGGGCCGACTGAGGTGCCCGGAGTCCGGCCGACTCACCGGGCCGACGGGAGCCCGTCCGACTGACCAAGCCGACTGGCCGGCGCGAGCCAGACCGACTGCGGGAAAGGCCCGCGGAAGCCCGTCCGACTGAGTGACCTACCGGGCCGAGTGACCGATCGGCAGGAGCCCTTCAGACGGCCCGGCCGGTGGCGGACCCGCAGGACCGCCGAGCTCAGGCGGTCAACGAACCTGTCCGGCCGAGGACGGCCGGCGTCGTCCCCGTCGAGCCCGGCCACCTCGAGCCGTGGGCGAACTGCAACAGGTCGGCGATGCCGAGAGTGGCATCACCCAGCGCAGCCCGCATCGACCGGAAGAGCGCCGCTGTCACCCGGGCGTCGCCCAGCGCGCTGTGGTGGTCGTCCCACGACAGCCCGAAGTGGGTGCAGCAGTCGACGAGCCGGGCCCTCCCCTGCAGGCCGAGGTGGGCCTGGGCCACCGCCAGGGTGTCGACCGAGGGCACGGGGCCCGGAACCAGGCCCCGCCCGCCGGCCCGACGGCACTCGGCCCGGATGAAGGAGAGATCGAAGCAGTCGACGTTGTGACCGACCACCACCCGACCGGACAGCCGCTCGGCCAGGTACGGGTGGATCGCCGCGAAGGTGGGCGCCCCGGCCAGCATCTCCGCCGAGATGCCGTGGATGTGGGTCGGGCCGGGGTCGCAGCCGGGGTCGACCAGGGTGCAGAAGGCTCCGATCTCCCGGCCCGACGGGTCGAGCACGACCACGCCCACCTCGACGATGCGCTCGTCATCGGCCGAGAAACCGGTGGTCTCCACATCGATCACCGCGAATCCGGGCCCGATCTCACCGGGGGAACCCACGAAGCCCACCGTAGATCGCCGGTGTCACAGGGTGGCGCACGCTCGGATGGGACAGGTCCCCGTGCGGCCGGCAGTGAACCGGGGGTGGGCTACCGTTCGGGACCGAAAGGACCGCCATGACCTCCATCCGATGGGTGTGCGTCTCCGACCTCCACCTCGGGGCGCTGAACAGCCTGCTGACCAACGTGGACGCCGACGGCGAGCACGTCGACGGCTCGGCCGCCTCGCCTGTGCTCACGGCCCTGTGCGAGTGCCTCCGCTCGCTGCGGACGCCGGGCCAGGACCCGCCGGAGCTGGTCGTGCTGGGAGATCTCTTCGAGCTGGCCCTCACCGCGCCCGAGGACGCGGCAGCCGCCTTCACCCAGTTCATCGACGGACTCCGCCCGGGCAAGCCCGACGCCGCGGTCGCCCCCGCGCTCCGCTTCGTCCCCGGCAACCACGACCACCACCTCTGGTCGCGGGCCAGCGATGACCGCTATCTGCGGCTGCTGGCCGAGTCCGCCGCCCCGGCCCCGCGTGATCGCCACGCCACCCACCTGCTGCCGGCCAACGACACAGAACCGGTCCGCGACCGGTTCATCGAGATCCTGGCCAAGCGGGCCGAACCGGCCACCGCGGTGACCGTGGTCCAGAGCTACCCGAACCTCGGGCTGGTCACCGCGTCCGGCGACCGTGCGGTCATCCTCAGCCACGGCCACTTCATCGAGCCGCTCTACCGGATGATGTCGCTGCTCGACACCGTGTTCGGCTCCCCCCGGTCGGGGGCTGTCGAGGCCTGGCAGCTGGAGGCGGACAACGGCGGGTGGATCGACTTCTTCTGGTCGTCGATGGGCGACAGCGGGGACATCATGCGGGTCACCCGGTCGCTGTACGAGTCCCTGCAGAGCACCGAGACCATCCACGCCGAGATCTCGGCCATCGAACGGGCCATCAAGGTGGCCGGGGCGTCGCGGGCCAAGGCGGACGTCGAGGCCCATGCCGTGGCCGGGCTCCTGCGGGCCGGCGTCGGGACGGCGGTCCGCGAGCGTCACCGTGAGGGGATCATCCTGAGCCCGCACGCCGACCAGGGGCTGGCCAGCTACCTCGACGGCCCGGTGGTCACCCAGGTGGGCGCCGAGATCGGTGCCCCGCGGGACGTGACCTTCGTCTTCGGCCACACCCACAAGCCCTTCGTCGACGTGCGGACGACGACGCTGTGCTCGGCTCCGGTCTCGGTGGTCAACACCGGAGGCTGGGTCGTCGACACACCGCAGCTCAACCCCATGAAGGGAGCGTCAGTGATCCTCATCGACGAGGAGCTGAACGTGGCCTGCGTCCGCTGCTACCGCGAGGGCACCGACGCCTCCTCCTACCTGGTCGCCATCGAGCCCGGCTCGGCCGGCGGGCCCAACCCCCTGGTGGACCAGCTGCGGTCGACCGTCGATGCCGGCCGCGACCCGTGGGCCTCCCTGGCCCAGGCCATCCAGACCACCGTCGGCGACCGGGGCCGACAGCTCGACGAGCGGCTGCGCTCGGATGCCTCGACGCTCAACCAGCTCAATCGGGTCGATCAGGGCAACCGGGTCGATCAGGGGGATGGGATCGATCACGATCACGGGGACGGGGTCGATCAGGGCAACCGGGCCGATCCGGGGGACGGGCGGTCGCCGGACCCGGACCCGGCCCTGCCTCCGGCCTGATCCCGGCCTGATCCAAGGGCGGCCCAACGCGGCCCTGCCTCCGGCCTGATCCCGGGCGGCCTGATCCCGGGCTAATCCCAATGCCGTTCAGTTAGGGGCTCGGAGCCCCGGGAATGCTGGCCCGAGGTGGTCCCGTCGGTTGGGGCCAGGACCGATGATGTGCTCGCTTCACATGCCACTTGACGTACTTCCGTTTGACGACACGTGGGTTGGATCGCAGCCGCCGGGCGGGGTTGAGCCGTCGTGCCAGCAACGTGATGGCGTAACGCCAACCGTGGTCAGCTGAGGGGGGAAAAATCGCGTGCCACTGAGATCGAGCGGCGGGCGATGCGGAGGGCGGCGACGAAACTGACCCGGTCGGGGTCGACACCCACCTGATCGGCCGCCTCCCACATGAGGGTGCGGATGGCGTAGTGACAGCAGAGGTGGCCCCAGACCTCTTGGAGCACGAGGTCGGGCGACTTCGATCGCAGCACGGTGCGAGGGCCGCGCTGATGGGTCTTCAACTCGTCGAAGGCACTCTCGATCTCCCAACGCTGCGTGTAGGCGGCAGCCAGATCGAGAGCAGAGACATCGTCGGGATCGAGGATGGTGGTGAAGAGCCGGTAGGGCTCGTCGTTGGTGCGCCCGTCGTCGATCCGGTACTCGATGACTCGGATGGTCAGCGGTGTGGTCTTGCGTCCAGCGTTGCCCGATGGGCGCAGTTCGGCGAGCCAGGAGCCGTCAGCCAACGTCTCGATCGGGCGTGGCTTCAGGGTGCTGTTGGCCCGCCACAGGAGATCGGCGCCGGTGGCTGCAGCCCGTGACCACAGGGGAAACCCGCAGAACCCTCGGTCGGCCAGCAGCAGTGTTCCGGGCTGCAGCCGGTCAATCAGCTCGACCGCCAGTGTGTTCTCCGCTGTCGTGTACTTCCCGACGGCGGCGTCGACGATGGCATGGGTCCCGCACTCGGCCACCGCCACCACCCGGGCCTGGGGGAAGGCAGCCTGTTCGCCCTTCATGACGCCGGGACGCCCGAAGTGGGTCGCATTCTCAGGCGTGTCGGCCACGTCGAGGCACGTCCCGTCGATGGCCATCAGCCGTCGCCCACCGAGGAAGGCCCCTGGTGTCTTCGCTCCGGCCATTGGCGCAGCCACCCGGGTGAACAACACCTGGAGCGGTTCGGGCCCCAACCGGGCCCGGGCCTGGAAGACCGCCGACTTCGAGGGCAGAACCATCGGTTCCTCGCCCGATGTCCAGGCCAAGCCGTCGGTCAGCAGCGCCAGCACATCCTCATAGGACCCTTCCGAGTGCAGCGCCATGCCGATGGAGAAGTAGGCCATGGCCCGCGCCGGCAGCGACCGGTTCCGCTGCTCGGTCCGGCCGCAATCGGCGACCACCTCGTCGACCAACGCTGGTGGGAACGTGCGAGTCAGCACTCCGACCGACACCAAGTCGGAGAGCCGCCGGTCCGACGCAGGCTTTCGCCAACCACCGCGAGGCACACCGTCAAACTACACCAATGTTGCTTAACTGAACGGTATTGGGGCTAATCCAGGGTGACCCGGGCCGGGCAGGCCGGGCCACTCACGTACTCGCCCCGACCAGTTCGGCCAGCTCCTCGGCCACGTCCGCATCGTGCTTGTCCTCGTCCTCCTTGGCCTTCTTCGGGCTCCACCGGCCCCGGTTCAAGAAGATGGTGGGGATGAACAGGATCATGCCGCCCACGCACACCCAGAACCAGCGCTGCCACTGCTTGGGTGACTTGGCCACGCCGTTGAGCAGCTTGTCCAGCTGGGCCTGATGGGCCGACAGGTAGGTGAGCTGGGACTCGTAGGGCACCACGTACTTGTTGAGGGCGGTCAGGTGGGCGATGGCCTTGGCGAAGACCACCGGGCCGACCGCCTTCTCGAAGGCGGCCAGGTTGGCCGGCGTCGGGTGCTTGTTGGCGGCGGCGGCGATGGGCGCGTTCTGGGGGGAGCTCAGGACCTTCAGCCAGCTGGCGTTGGCCTCGGCGAAGGCCACCGAAGCCGGATGGGCCAGCTGGAAGGCCTGGACGTTGAACGGTGCGTTGCCGGTGGGCGGCGTCTGGGCGTAGACGAGGTTGTCGACCACCGGGTTGACCGCGTTGACCACCAGTGGGAGGAAGATGAAGGAGAGGCCCACCGTCAACCGGAGGATCCATCCCCACAGGGCGAGCCCGGTGCCCACCAGGGCCGGGTTCCTGGCTTCGACCATCTCGGTGTAGGCGGCCATCCACGGCGCGTAGGTCAGCGAGATGAAGGCGGCCAGCAGCACCTCCAGGGTGATCAGCGTGCCGAAGCCGGTGTAGGGGTGGTCGGCCTGGCGCAGGAAGATGATGAGCATGACGATGGAGCCGGCCGCGCCCACCAGCATGAGCGGCTTTCGCACCCGCAGCTTGTCGGACAGCACGCCGAAGATGATGAGGGCGACGGCGTCGGCCCCCCAGTACCAGGTGTTGAGATAGTTGGCGTCCGAGGTGGTCAGGTTGAGGCCGTCGGAGCTCTTGAACACGGTGGCCCAGTAGATGGTGAAAAAGGCCGAGGCCGCGTAGTACACGAGCAGGAAGAGCGAGATGCCGACAGCCGAGCCGATCAGGTCCCACTTGAGGATCTGGCGCCACGGATGGGTGGTGGCGGTCAGGATCTCGGCCTCCGACAGGCCCCTGGCCCGGGCCTCGACCAGGGCCCTGTCCTGTTCGGACACCATCAACTGGTCGCGCAGACTGGAGGACAGGTCCTTCATCCAGAACAGGGCGAGCACGAAGACCACCAGCGAGCTGATGCCGGAGATGAGGAACTGGCTCTTGAACCCCGACACCCCGCTGTTGCGCAGGAAGTGGTTGAGGGTGTTGGTGGCCACGATGGAGGTGATCAGGCTGCCGGCCACCGGCCCCACCGTCCAGAAGCCCATGGCCGAGGCCCGTCCCAGCTGCGGGCTGAAGTCGCGGACCAGAGCCGGGGTGGCCACCAGGATGGCGCCCTCCACCAGACCGAGGGCGGAGATGACCACGGCGAACTGCCACTGGGTCGTCGTGGCCGGCACCCCCACCGCCACCAGCAGCCCGACGAGCAGCAGCCCGTAGATGATCACGTTGGACCGGCCCAGCTTGTCGGTCTTGCTGGCCGGCAGTGAGGCGAAGGCGCCGATGAGGTTGGACACCACCACGATGCCCACGTAGAAGGCGAAGGACATGTGGTAGTACTGCAGAATCTGCGGGGTCACCCCGGTCTGCGTGAAGTAGGTGTAGTAGAGGACGATGGTGGCCAGCACGGCCAGGGCCAGGTAGGCGGTGCGCTTGGCGTTGGCCGGATACTCGTCGATCTCGTGGACGAACAGGAAGCGGAACAGCGCACCGTGGCGCGGTGCCGCCCCACCACCTGCGCCCGGAGCCGCCACCGATGTGTCTGCTGCCATGGCAATTCCCCCAGTGCTCGGTGCCGGCGACCCTCCCCGGTCCCGCTGCGACCGTAGCGCACCGGCGGTAGGCCGCGGGCGGTTCGGTTCCCCGGTGGGATCCGGGCGACCAGGGAGGCCGGGCCTCAGGCGTCGAGCACGGCCGCAGCCACCAGCTCCTCGAGGTAGCGGGTGTCCCACCACGAGATCTGGAGCTGCTTGGCCCGGCGGAAGTAGAGCTGGATGTCGAACTCGACGGTGAACCCGATGCCCCCGAAGATCTGCTGGGCGGTGGCGGTCACGTCGCGGAAGGCCTGGCAGGCGAAGAGCTTGGCCATCGGGGCCAGCTTGGCCACGCTCCGGCCCTCCGAGCGGGCCCACGCCGCCTCGTGGACCAGTACCTCGGCACCGTCCACGGTGGTGGCCCCGTCGGCCAGGTAGTGGGCCAGGGCCTGGAACGCGCCCAGCGGCTTGTCGAACTGCTGGCGGTCCTTGGCGTACTGCACGGTGATGTCCATGGCGTACTGGGCGCCGCCGACGGCCTGGGCCGCGGCCATGATGATCCCGTCGTGCATGACCGTGTCCCACGTGGACCACCCGGTGCCGGCCGCCCCGATGCGATCGGCCGGGGTGACCCGGACATGATCGAGGTCGACCCGGTACTGGGTGTCCGAGGCGATGCTCATCTGCTGGGTCAGGGTCACGCCCTCGGCACCGGTGTCGACCACGAAGAGATCGACGTCGCCGGGAGCGTCCCCCGTCCGGGCCAGGACGATCAGCGCGGCGGCGGCCTTGGCGAAGGCCACGTGGCGCTTGGTGCCGGTGATGGCGAAGCCGTCGCCGTCGGGGACGGCGCGGACCTGGACGCCCGTCTGCCCGAAGCCGTTCTCCGGCTCGAGCCAGGCCGGGGTCAGGATGGCCTCGCCGGTCACCAGCCGGGGCAGCCACGCCTGCTTCTGCTCGTCGCTCCCGGCAACGGCCAGCGCGCCGCCGGCCAGGATGGAGCTGACGAAGTGGGGCGAGGGGGCCAGCGATCGGCCGAACTCCTCGTAGAGGACCACCGACTCCAGCGCCGTCATGGCCGAACCGCCGTACTCCTCGGGGAGCTGCAGACCGATGAGGTCGAGATGGGCCAGCTGCTTCCAGAGCTCGGGTGAGTACCCGATGGGATCGTCCTCGAGCTGGCGGACCACCTGAGCGGGCAGGCCGTGGCGCACACCCCGCGTACCGTCTCCCGCAGCATCTCTTGTTCGGCACTGAATTGCAGGTCCAGCATGGTCAGCTCTCCTCTTCGGGTGATGCTTGGTGGGATGCGGCAGGTGATGGCTCGCCGGATGCGACGGTTGATGGCCCCGGGCCGGTCATGGCTGCCACCGGTCGCCGCTGCGGGTCCAGGGGTTGTCGTCCTCGTCCACCGGCAGCGCCACCCGGGCTTGGCAGGTGGTCTTCGGGTCACCTTCGACCGAGACGGCGATGTCGAGTGCCGCCCAACCGCACCCGGTGTCGTCGACCCCGGTGTCGGTGACCACGCCGGTGAACACCATGGTGTCGCCCGGGAAGATGGAGCCGAGCATCCGGAAGGTCATCCGTCGCAACCGCCCGTAGGGGCCGGTCCAGTCGGTCACGAACCGCTCGAACCAGGCCGCCTGGTTGGGTGTGTTGAGGAAGATGTCGCGGGTCCCGTTCCGGTGCACGGCGAAATCCTTGTCGTGGTGCATGGGCCGCCAGTCGCGGGCGGCCAGTGCGCCCAGCACCACGGTGGTGGCGGTGACCGGGTAGGCCAGCTCGGGCAGCTCGTCCCCCACCTTCACGTCCGAGAGGAGCAGGCGGGTGACCGCGGGTGCGCTCATGACCGGGCCGCCGTTGCGTCCGCGGCCTCGGTCCGCCGGTAGCCGAACCCGGTGTAGCTCTCGACGGCCACCAGTTCGCCGCGCTGGTTCCGGTACTCGACATCGATGACCCAGAACCGTCCCGTGCCCAGCTTGGTCGTCTTCTCGTCGCTCACCGACCGGAGGATCTGCCGGGTCACCAGCCTGTCGCCGGGCCGGACCGGCTCGTGGAAGACGATGGTGTTGTCGCTCATCACCGCCTCGGGCAGCCCGAGGCCCTCCTTCAGGTCGAAGTGCACCTGGAGGGGCAACCCCATGGTGGTCCGTCCGGGCGCCCAGTGGTGGGGGCGGAACCACACCGAGACCATGGTCGGTGGCGCGATCGGCCCCCCGGTGACCGCCTCGGCCACCTGCTCGTCCCAGAAGATGGGGTTGCCGTTCTCCACCGACGAGCACGTGGTCCACACGTAGCCCTGTTCGACGGGGAACTCCCCCTCCTCCTCGTACTGCTCGACCCCGATGAGGCCTTCGATGTCGTCGATGCCGATGGCGCTCAAGCCACGATCCCCCGTTCCCGTAGACCGCCGATGTGCGATGGAGTCAGCCCCGCCCCGGCCAGGAGCCGGTCGGTGTCGGTGTGCCGCGGGTCACCGGCCACCACCGGTTCGCCGGGCGACCGCATGCCGGCCAGGACCGGTCCGACCTGGCGGAAACGGGTCGGCTCGCCCCCGCCGACCCCGCCGGCCGCGCCGGATGCCCCGGAACCCGCGCGGAGTCCCCGGATGCCCCGGTGACCCCGGTGACGGCGTCGACGAAGGCATGACGGGCGAGGAACTGTTCGTCCCCGACCAGTTCGGCCACCGACAGCACCGGCGTGACGCAGGTGTCGGCCGCGGCCAGCTCGGCCACCCAGGTGTCACGGTCCTTGGCCGCGAAGGCCGCCTTGAAGTCGGAACGGATCTTGTCCTGGACGCCGTCGTCGAGCTGGTGGTCCCGCCCACTGCTCGCACCCGAGGAGCCGGCACAGGTTGGCGTAGAACTTGGGCTCGATAGCCCCCACGGCCAGCCAGCCGCCGTCTGCGGCCTGGTACGTGTCGTAGCAGGCGTAGCGACCGGTGATGATGTTCTGGCCGTGGCCGACGTCGGCCCCGGTGGCCAGGTACTCGTCGACCGCCAGCGAGGTGAGCCAGAGCACGCCGTCGGCGATGGACACGTCGAGGTGCACACCCGGCCCGCCCGCGGCCCGCCCGACCAGCGCGGCCATCACGGCCAAGGCCGCATGCATGCCCGCCGCCGGCGGCATCGGCGATGGTGGCACCCGACACCGGGGGGCCGCCGTCGGCGGCGGGCTCGGTGGTGGCCAGGTACCCGCCCTGGGCCAGGTAGTTGATGTCGTGGCCGGCCCAGGCGGCGCGGGGCCCGTTCTGGCCGTAGCCGGTGGTCGAGCACAGGATGATCCCCGGATTGACGGCACAGAGATCCTCGAACCCGATGCCCAACCGATCGACCACCCCCGGCCGGAAGCTCTCGACCACGACGTCCGCCGTCCGCACCAGGGCCAGGAACGCCTGGCGGCCCTCTTCGACCTTGAGGTCGATGGCCGTGCGTAGGAGATAGCGCGATCCGCTGTAGGCGTAGAAGGGCGGCGTGATGGGTTGGGCTCCCGTCCCCGGGACCGCACCCACTTTGACCACGGTGGCGCCGTAGTCGGCCAGCAGGCGGGTGCACCGCGCCGCGGGACCGACGCTGGCCAGGTCGAGCACGGTGACACCTTCCAGCGGTCCGCCCGGGCTGTCGGATCCGGTGGACGGCGACGGCGCGACGGCTCGGGCGGCGGGAGGTGGGTCGGTCACGGGCGTCGGGCGCGGATCAGAAATTCTTCGGCAGACCGAGCTTGCGGCGGGCGATGATGTTCTTCTGGATCTCCGAGGCGCCGCCGCCGATGGTGTCGATCACCGTGTAGCGGTAGGTCGATTCGGCCCGGCCCACCATCGGGGCGTCCTCGTCGCGGACCCGCAGCTGGGTGCCGGGCCCACCGATGTCCATCGAGGCGTTGGCCAACCGGCGCGAGTACTCGGTGGTGAACAGCTTGTACTCGGACGCTTCCGAGGTGGGCGGGGCACCGCCCTGGGACGAGGCGAAGACGAACTTGAGGCCGAGCACCCGGGCCACCTCGGCCTGGGTGTGGAGCTGGGCGATCTGCGACCTGACCACGGCGTCGTCCTTGAGCGGCTCACCGTCCCGGGTGGCGTGCTTCACGTACTCGGTCAGCAGGTCGAGACGTTGGGCGATGGGCGAATAGGTGAACAGCGTGAAGCGCTCGAGGTCGAGGGCCTCGGAGATGTACTGGAACCCCTTGTTGAGCTCGCCCACCACGTAGTCGTCGGGAACGAACACGTCGTCGAGGTAGACCTCGTTGGTCCGCTCGTCGCCCATCGTCCAGATTTCCTTGACGGTGATGTTCGGATGGTCCATCGGCACCAGAAACAGGGTGATCCCGAAGTGCTTGACCGCATCGGGATCGGTGCGGGCACCCACCCAGTACCAGTCGGCGAAGTGGGCCGAGGTGGTCCAGGTCTTCTGGCCGTTGAGGTTCCAGCCCCCGTCCACCTTGGTGGCCTTCAACTGCATGGAGGCGGCATCGGAACCGGCGTTGGGCTCGGAGTAGCCGACCGCGAATTCGACCTCGTTGCGGAGGATCTTGGGCAGGAACTCCTGCTTCATGCGTTCGCTGCCGTGGCTGATGATGGTCTTGCCGATGATGCCCACGCCCTTGCCGATCTGCGGCCCGCCCCGGGCCGCCAGCGCCTCATTCAGCAGGTACTCGTAGATGCCCTCGCCGGCCTTTCCCCCGTACTCCTCGGGCCAGGTGATCCCGAGCCACCCCTGCTCCCCGACCTTGGCCATGAACTGGCGTCGGAGCGGGGTGTCGACGATCTGGGCCATGTTCTCGCGGGTGACGTCGAAGACCTCCGGATCGTCGTTGGCGTCGAGGAACTCCTCGACCTCCTTGACGAACTCGAGCTGTTCCGGGGTGAACTCGAAGTCCATTGGTCGGGCCTCCGTCGTTGGACGCGGCGACTGCCGCAGTGGTTTCCTGACTGACCGTCAGATACTGTGGTCATCATAGGATGAGGAGGCGGTCGAGGCCAACGAAGGGAACATCGAACCAGATGAGAGGCATCACCAGCATCGCCGGGTACGTCCCCTATCGGCGCCTCGAGCGGTCCGCCGTGGCCGAGGTGTTCGGCACCGGAGGGGGCAAGGGCACCCGCTCGGTCGCCTCCCACGACGAGGACACCACCACCATGGGGGTGGAGGCGGCCCGCTTGGCCCTGCGGTCGGCACCGGGGGCGGCACCGGACGCCGTCTGGTTCTCCACGGCCACGCCCGCCTACCTGGACAAGACCAACGCCACCGCCATCCACGCCGCCCTGCGCCAGCCCTCCCACGTGGCGCCTTCGACTTCGGTGGCGCCATCCGGTCGGGGTCCGGCGCCCTGCGCTCGAGCCTGGGCGCCACCGGTTCGGGTACGACGCTGGTCGTCCTGGCCGACCTGCGCGACGGCCTGCCCACGTCGGGCGACGAGTCGGCCGGGGGCGACGGGGCCGCGGCCGTCGTCGTAGGGGACGACGCACCGGGCACACCGGTGATCGCCGAGTACCTGGGCGGGGCCTCGGTGAGCGACGAATTCCTCGACCGGTGGCGCACCGCCGGCGATCGCCGCTCGAAGGTCTGGGAGGAGCGGTTCGGGGAGACCCGGTACGTCCCGCTCGGCGCCGAGGCGTGGGAGTCGGCGCTGAAGACGGCGGGGGTGAGCGCCGACCAGGTCGACCAGGTGGCTGTCACCGGCATGCACGCCCGGGCGGTCAAGGCCCTGGCCCGCAAGCTCGGGGTGGGAGACGGGGCGGTGGTCGACGATCTGGGCTCGACGGTCGGGCAGGTCGGCACCGCCCACCCCGGCCTGGTGCTGGCCTCCATGCTCGAGCGGTCGAGGCCCGGCCAGGTGCTGGCCGTGGTGGCCCTGGCCGACGGGGCCGACGTGCTCGTGTTCCGGACCACCGGGGCCCTCTCGTCGTGGGTCCCGGCCGAGCCGGTGGCCGACCAGATCGCCGGAGGCGCCGACCTCAGCTACGGCAAGTTCCTGTCGTGGCGTGGGATGGTCACCACCGAGCCCCCCGGCGGCCCGAGCCCCAGCGGGTCTCGGCCTCCGCGGCCTGGCGCAGCGAGGACTGGAAGTTCGGCTTCGTCGGTTCCCGCGACCGCACCTCCGAAGCCGTGCACCTGCCTCCTTCACGCGTGTCGATGAAAGGTGGCGCCGTCGACGACATGGACCCCGTCGACATGGCCGGCACCCAAGCCACCATCGCCACCTACACCATCGACCGGTTGGCCTACTCTCCCAGCCCCCCGATCGTCTTCGCCGTGCTCGATTTCGACGGAGGTGGGCGGTTCCCGGTCGAGCTCACCGATGTCGACCCCGACACGGTGGCCATCGGCGACCGGGTCACCATGACCTTCCGGAAGCTGTTCACCGCCGACGGCATCCACGACTATTTCTGGAAGGCCAAGCCGGTGCGCGCCGGCGATGGGGACGGTGCACGGAAGGGGTCCGGAGCAGTGCCGGCTGCGGGCTGAAGGATCCGGAACGGGTCCGGAGCGCGACGGCTGCGGGCTGGAGGATCCGGGACGGGTCCGGACAGAGACAGGTTCGTAAAGGAAACTGGACAGAGAACTGGACAGAGGAGACAGACGTTGGCATCGCATGGGATCAAGGACCGGGTGGCGATCGTGGGCATGGGTTGCACCCGGTTCGCAGAGCACTGGGACAAGGGGCTCGACGACCTCATCATCGAGGCGGCCGGCGACACCTTCGCCTCGGCCGGGGTGACCAAGGACGACGTGGACGCCTACTGGTTCGGGACCGCCCAGTCGGGGATGAGCGGCATCACGCTGGCCCGGCCCCTGCAGCTCGAGGGCAAGCCGGTGACCCGGGTGGAGAATTACTGCACCACCGGGTCCGAAGCGCTCCGGGCCGCGGCCTACGCGGTGGCGTCGGGGGCCTACGACGTGGCCATGGCGGTGGGCGCGGAGAAGGTCAAGGACTCCGGGTACCAGGGTCTCAACGCCTTCCCCATCCCCAACGACGGCACCGCCCGCACCCTCACCGCGGCGGCCATGTTCTCCATGGTGGCTCCGGCCTACGCCAAGAAGTACGGCGTGGGCGAGGACGAACTGTCCGAGGTCCTGGCCCGCATCTCGTGGAAGAACCACCGCAACGGAGCGGTCAACCCCCGGGCCCAGTTCCGCAAGGAGGTCTCCACCGAGACCATCTGCGCGTCACCGCGGGTCGCCGGCCGTCTCGGCGTGTTCGACTGCGCCGGCGTGGCCGACGGTGCCGCCGCAGCCATCGTGGTCCGGGCCGAGGACGCCCACCGCTACACGGACAAGCCCCTCTACATCAAGGCGCTGTCCTTCTCGGCCGGTAGCGGCTCGGGTCTCATCGACCCCGACTACGACTACACCTGGTTCCCCGAGTGCGCCCGGACCGCCGAGGACGCCTATGCCCAGGCCGGCCTCACCGACCCGCGCCACCAACTGGCCATGGCCGAGGTGCACGACTGCTTCACGCCCACCGAGCTGGTGCTCATGGAGGACCTCGGGTTCGCCGAGCGGGGCACGGCGTGGAAGGAGGTGCTGGCGGGCACGTTCGACCGTGACGGCGAGCTGCCGGTCAACCCCGACGGGGGGCTCAAGAGCTTCGGCCATCCGGTGGGCGCCTCCGGGCTCCGGATGTTCTTCGAGACCTGGCTGCAGCTGCGGGGCGAGGCCACCCCCGAGCGTCAGATCGACACCGACCGGACGCTCGCACTCACCCACAACCTGGGCGGCTACCCCGGCGAGATGGTCTCGTTCGTCTCAGTGGTGGGGACAGAGCTCGGCTGAGGCCGGCGCTTCGGCCTGGCGCTCGTCCAGCAGGGCCCACCACGCCTCGGCGCCCTGACGGGCGGCCGCGCCGACCTCGACCGGGTCGGCTCCGAGCAGGTCGAGAGCGGCAACGGCCCACTCACCGTGATCGGCGTCCATGTCGGCGTGGACGTCCCAGAACTCCGCCCCACTGGCGTCCACCCCGTACCAGCGGCGCAACCCGTCCGCCTTGGTCGAGGCGATGGCCGATGCCTGGGTCTCGTAGGCCGCCAGCCCGGCCAGGGCTGCCACCGGCCCGTCGGCGACGAGCTCGAAGTAGGTGTCGACCAACGCTTCGGCCGCGGGACCGGGCGCCGTGGCCGTGGCCGTCCCGCCCAATGACCCGGCGAAGCGGTCGAAAAGAGCCAGGTGCGGCTCGGGGCGGCCGAGCTCGTCGGCCAGATTGTCCTCCACCAGCGCGGCCGCCTCGGTCTCGCCTTCGGCATGCAGGCGGTCGACCACCGCGGTGAGCACCGCCGGCAGCGCGGCCTCGAAGGCCCGGTAGTGAACGGCGTACTCGCGGAGCTCGCCCACTGTCAGCTCGCCCGCCTCCCAGCGACGATAGAAGGGGTGGGTGAGGAGGGCCCTCCCGTCGAGGGACCGAGCCACCGCGCCGGCCGGCGAATCGGATGCGTCAAACGATGCGTCAATCGATGAGGAAGAGGTCATGGCCGCATACTAACCAGAGGCGCCCGAGCCGGCTCAACGAACAACGACGGCCCGTTCTCTGTCCCCGCTGGGCGATCCCGGAGTCGATCCCGATGCGATGCATCCCGATGCTCGCTGTCCGCGCGTCCTCGAGCCGACCTTCTCGGCCAACCTCATCTGGCCCCTGTCCGCGCCCGAGCCGCGCCGAGGCCGCGCTCCGGCCGCTGATCACTCCCGGCGGTCGAGCGGGAGCTGGTCGAACGGGGACCGGTCGAACAGCGGTGGGCCGGTGCCCGGGGGCGGGCCTTCGGTGCTTCGCCTGCGCTTCGGTCTCGGTCGCTTCGGTTCGGTCGGGTGCTCGGGGGCGGTCCACACCCACCCCTCGTCGGTCCGGGCGAGATCGAACCCGCGGTGGGTGCGGTCCAGGTGGTGCCGACGACAGACCCTGGCCAAATTGTCGAGGGCGGTGAGGCCACCCTCGGCGAAGTCGGTGACCCAGTGATCGTTCTCGAGGCCCAGGCGGGCGTCACAGTTCGGCACCACACACCTCGGGTCCCGGAGGAGGAGGGCCGACCGGATCCGTTTGGGAATGTGGCGTCCGGCCGAATAGACCGTCGTGACGTCGGTGCCCTTGGCGATGAGCACCTCGACGAGGGCCTCTCCCAACAGCTCCCGGGCGTACTCGACGCCCACCGGGCCGACGCCGGGTATCTCACAGCGCTCCCCCTCGCCCACCGAGCCCCGGCGCAGGGCCTCTGCGTCCACCACCACCGAGACGGTGGCCCGGGGATCGGGGGTGGGCCGGTTCGGTGCCGTGCCGTCTCCGTCCCCGTTCTGGGTCAGGATGCCGCCTCCGGTGGTGAGGGCCACCAGGGCATCGGCCCGGTAGGCGTCTGGGGTCTCGAAGCGGCCCTCGGTGCGGGCCGCTCTGAACTGCCGGTCGGTCTCTGCATCCAAGGCGGCCAGCACCGTGGCCCCGGCCTCGGGGGCGAGCACGGCCTGGAGGCGGAAGGCCCCGTCGTCGTCGGTGAAGGTCCGACACCTCCGGTCCTCGTGCAGCTTCTGGAAGTGGCGGGCCTCGGCCTCGTGCGAGCGTCCCTCGACCTTGGCCCTGAGGCACCGCTCCTTCAAGGTGGCCTCGGAGTCGGACTCGGCACTGCCGACCAGTTCGGCCTCTCTGGCCGGGTTGACCTTCGCCGCGTCGGACACCCGGGAGGCCCGCCGGTGGGAGAGCTTGCCGGCCAGGAGGGACTCGGCCAGGGAGGGCTGGTCGATGAGGGCCTCCCCCAGACGGATCAGGTCCTTTGCCTCTGCGACGCTGTCTCCGGTGGTGGCGGCCAGGAACTCGGCCGCCGAGCGGTGGCCGGTGCGGGTGTAGAGGCTCCCTTGGGCCAGGCGGGCAGAGAACGCCGTCTTGTGGGCCACCACCTTCCGCTCGAGGCGGGTCAGCCGGCGGAGCACCTCGGCTGCGCTCTCCAGCGAACAGCACGCCGGGTCGATGGTGTCGAGCGCACGCTCGGCGGCGTCGAGAAATGCGAACAGGTCCTGGGGCTCGGCCTGGTCGGAACCGGCCTGTCCGGCCTGGGACTGTCCGGTCTGCGACTGCTCAATGTGCGGGGCGATCACGGCCATGTCACAGGATGGCAGGGGGGTGTAACACTCGGAGGAAGGAAGGCGAGGGGTTGTCGCTTCGCGTACTCCTCAGACGCCCAAGCCACCCGAACGGCACCGTCTGCGGGCCACGTCGGATCGAGGCAACGGGCCTGGGCCCCGAGCTCCCGGCACTAGTGGGGTCGGGACAGGTTCAGCGTGCCGCGAAGGCCGGGTTCGACGGGTGCGCGTACCGCCCGCTCATGGTGATCGGGGCGCGCGCAGCACGATCTGTCTCCGACACGACCGAGCCCTCGGGCTTCAGGTAGCGAAGCTTTCGTTCACGCTCCTCGGCCATCCGGCGCAGGTGCACCAACAGGACCACGTAGGCGGCGAGGGCCACTCCGGAGAGAGCGGTGAGGACCCACGCAGCGGAGGCCCCGGGCACAAACCCGATGCCCAGGGTGACGACGAAGACGGCGGCCATCACGGTGAGGGTGTCGCGCCGCCGCCGACGAACTAGGAGGCGCGCGTCGGTCGTGCCCATCCGGCCCGATGTCCCGGTTCCCGCGGCGGTGACAGGCAGGGCCGGCCGCGGCCCGATCTGCCCTGCGGAGGCGTCAAAGACCAATCGCTCCCGAGGGGAGCCGACCGGCCACTGGCCCGGCTGAGCGCCCGGCTGCCGGCCCGGCTGCTGGCCCGGCTGATGCCCGGCTGATAGCCCGGCTGCTGGCCCGGCTGCGCGCCCGGCTCAGCGCCCGGATCGTCGCCCAGGAAGGCGAGTGCGGGCCGGGGCAGCTGGCTCGCCCCTACGACCGAGAGCACGGGGGCGGGGGCCTCGGGACCACCGGGCACCTGGGTGGTGACCCCTCCACCGTCGACCGAGCGCAGCCGGTAGGCCGGGGTCACGATGGGCTGGGGGCCGGAATGCTCGAGCACCCGGAGTTGGCGGTGGAAGTGGGAGATCGAGCCGATCTCCCCGACGCTCTGCGAGCGACGTTTCATCAGACTTGGGGCCAGGATCACAATCCATGCCGCCACAATGATGATCACAAGGATCATGGGCATCAGCTCCTCGACCTACGCTCCGTGCCCAAAAACCCTAACCACAGGCAATTAGGCAGTGGTGGATGGTCGGGGACGACCGTGCCGACATCGGACGCGCGCGACCGCCCCATGGCACCCCCCGGTATGTCAGCCCCCATTCCTACACCGGCCGCCGGCGGCCCTCAACTCGTGGGCAACGATGCAGGTGAGCGCGGTCCGAGCCCGGCCAGCATGACCGCGCACAGCAGCTCCGCACCCCGGTCGGTGTCCTCGACGAAGCCGATCCCGCACAGCTCGAGGGAGACCCATCCGTGGATCGAGGCCCAGATCATCTGCGAGGTCATCTCGGCATCCCGGTCCTCGATGATCCCGGCTCCCATGGCCCGGCGCACGGCCGCCACCAGTCCCTCGAAGGCCCGGGCGGCGACGGCCTTGGCCTCGGGGCTGGGCTCGAAGCCGGGCACGGCCCGCAGGAACATGAGCTGGTAGGCCATGGGGTGGGCCAGGGCCAGCGCCCGGTACCGGCGACCGCCCTCGACCAGCGCCTCCAGCGGGTCGGCGATCTCGTTGAGGGTGACCATGGCCAGGCCGAGCCGGTCGAACCCCTCGACGAACAGCGCCTCGACGATGCCCGACTTCGACGAGAAGTGGTTGTACACACCCATCGGGGCCACACCGGCGGCGGCAGCGATCCGCCGGATGGAGAGGGCGTCAGGCCCCTCCCGCTCGAGGAGATCGGAGGCCGCGGCGAGCAGCGCCGACTCCATGCCCGCGCTCGGGGTCCTGGTCCTGGCCGTCGCCATCACAGGTGCATCGTACAGAAGAACAACGTGCTATAACAATGGGACACTGTTCTTCACGGTCGAAGGAGCTCAGATGGCGCCCACCACCACGCCCACCGCCGGGCCCCCCACCTCGCACGAACGCCGCTGGATGATGCTGCCGGTGCTCTGCCTCTCCGTCTTCCTGGTCGTGGTGGACAACACCATCGTCAACGTGGCCCTGCCCTCCCTCAGCCGCGACCTCGGGGCGTCGACCACCTCGCTGCAGTGGATCGTCGATGCCTACAGCCTGGCCTTCTCGGGGCTGCTCCTGGCCGGGGGCGGGATCGGCGACCGGCTGGGCCGCAAGGGCGTGATGCAGGTCGGGCTGGTCTTCTTCGGGATCTTCTCCGCCGCCGCGGCGGCCAGCCATGCCACCGGCACCCTGATCGCGGCACGGGCGTTGATGGGTGTGGCCGCCGCCTTCATCTTCCCGGCCACGCTGGCCATCCTGACCACCGTGTTCACCGACCACAGCGAGCGGCAGAAGGCGCTCGGCATCTGGGGGGCGACCTCGGGGATCGCGGTGGCTTTCGGGCCGATCACGGGTGGGGCGCTGCTCGAGCACTTCTGGTACGGATCCATCTTCCTCGTCAACGTCCCCATCGTGGTCGTCACCCTCATCGGCAGTCACCTCCTCATCCCGAAGCTCGAGGCCGAGAAGCGCCACCGCTTCGACACCCGGGGCGTGCTCATCTCGACCGCCGGCGTGACCCTGCTGGTACTGGCCATCATCGAGGGCCCGCAGTGGGGGTGGGCCTCGGTCGGCACGCTGGCCTGCTTCGCCGCCGCGGCCGCGCTGCTCACCGTGTTCACCCTCGTGGAGCTCCGAACCGAGAAGCCGCTGCTCGACGTGCGCGTCTTCACCATCCCCCGCTTCAGTGGCGGGGCGGTGTCCATCGCCGTGGCCTTCTTCTGCCTGTTCGGCTTCATCTTCCTCGTGACCCAGTACTTCCAGTTCGTCAAGGGCTACTCGGCCCTGTCGGCCGGCGTACACACCCTGCCCTTCGCCATCGTGGCCGCCATCGTCACGCCCATCGCCGCGGTGGTGGCGCTCAAGGTGGGGTCGCGGCTCGTGGTCGGCATCGGGTTGCTGCTGATGGGAGCCGGGCTGGTCACTGCCGGCCTGACCTCGAAACCCGACACCGCCTTCTTCGGCCCCATCATCGTGGCCATGGTTCTGCTGGCCCTCGGGCTCTCCTCGATCACGGCGCCGGCCACCGAGGCGGTGATGGGCTCGTTGGCGGCCGACCAGTTCGGCGCCGGCGCGGCCGTCAACAACACCACCCGCGAGCTAGGCGGAACTCTGGGGGTGGCCGTGCTGGGCTCCGTCTTCGCCTCGGCCTACGCCCCGAGGATCATCCGGGCCTTCGGCCCGTACCCCATCCCGGCCGGGCCCAAGCAGGAAGCCCACCAGGCCATGGCCGCGGCGCTGGCCATCGTCCACCACGCCCCCGCCGCGGTCCAGCCCCTGTTACGGGCGTCGGCCTTCTCCGCCTTCGGCGCCGGGTTCAAGGTGGCCTGCCTGGTCGGCGCCGGTGTGGCCGTCATCGGCGCCCTCTACGCCTTCGCCTCCCTGCCCGGCCGGAGCGCGCCCGCCGACCACGCGGTGCCGGAGCCGGCCGCCACCGTCAACGCTTGAGACAGGCAATCACGCCTGACGCCTGAGCCTAAGACTCGGCATCACGCCTGAGCCTGAGACAGGCAATCATGCCTGAGCCGGAGCCGGCCATCACCTGAGCCCGAGCCTGACGCCTGAGCCTGAGCCTGAGACTCGGCATCACGCCTGAGACAGCCCGAGACTCATGCCCGAGGCGGACGCCGACGCACCCTGACGCGGCGACGGAGCGACCGCCGATCTCAGTCGAAGGCGGGAGGTACGTCGCGGGTGCGCTTCAACTCGAAGAAGCCCGGGGTGCCGGTCACGGCCAGCACGCCGTCCCACAGCACGCCGGCGGCCTCACCCTTCGGCGCCGGTGTGACCACCGGGCCGAAGAAGGCCCGACCCTCGAACGTGATGACCGGCGTGCCCACCTCGTTGCCGACCTGGTCCATGCCGGCGCGGTGGGACTTCTTTATCGCGTCGTCGAATTCGTCGCTGTCTGCGGCGTCGGCCAGCGAGGTGGGCAGCCCGACCTCGGCCAGTGCCTCTTCGAAGGTGGCGCGGTCCTTCGGCTTCTGCTCGAGATGGAAGCGGTTGCCGAGAGCGGTGTAGAGGGGGCCGAGCACCTCGGGGCCGGCCGACTGCTCGGCGGCCATGCACACCCGCACCGGACCCCACGCCTCGGCCAGGCGCTTGCGGTACTCCTCGGGCAGGTCCTCCTTGTCCGAGTTGAGGTAGGCCAACGACATGACGTGCCACCGCACCTCCACCGGGCGCACCTCGGTGACGTTGAGGATCCAGCGCGAGGTGATCCAGGCCCACGGGCACAGCGGATCGAACCAGAAGTCGGCCGTCGCCGTCGTGGTCGTCTCGGGGGTTGCTTCGAGTGTTCGGGTATCGGTCACGGCGCTCCTCGGCGGTCGATCGGCAGTCTCGATCTGGTCACAGGCCGGACACGAAGAATTGCACCCGGCTCCGCCTTGCACAACGCCGACCGTCGCCGTCCTGTTCCCCCACGGACCGGCGACGGAGCTAGTCCAGACCGAGGACCCGCAGGGCGTTGGTGCGCAGGAACTTGGGCCAGACCTCGTCCTTGAACCCGACGGCCGGGAGCTCGCCCATGATCCGCTCGAAGGAGAGGCCCATCGGGAAGTAGCCGGCGTAGATGATCTTGTCGGCCCCGCGGGTGTTGGCATAGTCGATGATGGCCTGCGGGTAGTACTTGGGGGCGAAGGCACTGGTGGAGTAGTGCAGGCCGGGCCACTTGAGCATGAGCTTCACGGCCAGGTCGGTCCACGGCTCGCACCCGTGCCTGGTCACGAAGACCAGCTCGGGGAAGTCGAACATGACCTCGTCGATGAGCTCCACGTGCTGACAGGCGGCCTTGAGGCGCGGCCCGGGAATGCCCGCGCAGCAGAAGATCGGGATCCCGAGCTCGACGCACTTGGCGTAGAGCGGGTACATCTTCTTGTCGTTGATGGGAACCTGGGGGAAGGTGCCGGCGGGGAAGAAGCCGACGGCGCGGACGCCGTAGGTCTCGTACTGGTCGACGAGGCGCCTGATCCCGACCATGCCGTCGTTGGGGTCGGCGTTGGCACAGGGAATGAAACGATCGGGGAAGCGCTTCAGGGCATCGGCGCCCACCCCGTCCGGGTCGTCCACCCCCACCATGGACATCTCCACGCCCCACAGGTCCATCTCGCGCAGGGTCACCCCCACCGGGTCGGCCGAGCCCTCGAGCTCCTTGCCCGGGACACCCTTGAAGATGTACTCGACCGGGAACTCGAACTGCTCCTTGGACTCGACGTCCTTGGTCTGGCGGGTGATGAAGCGGTAGGCCTGTTTCATGTCCGCGTGTGGGAACCCCACCATGGTGTCCACCACGCCCACGTCCTTCGGCATGACCATGTCGGTTGCCGTCCTCTCCGGACCGTCCGCAGCCCTCCGGGTCGGAGCGGTGGTGGGACGGTTCGGCGCGGATGTTATCCGTTGGCCTGTCCGGCCTCCACCGGCCCGGCGTCGGCAAGGCGAACTGCTTCGAAAGTTATACTTAACGGTATGACTTCTCGAATAGGACCGAAAGGGCAGGTGGTGATACCTAAGCCCATGCGGGATGAGCTCGGGATCGCTCCGGGTGACGAGGTCGACTTCACGCTGGAGGAGGGTGCAGTGCGGGTCGAGCCGAGGCGAGGGCGACCGAGCCTTCGTGGACAGTTCGCCGGCCTCGGTCTGACTGCGGCGCTCGAAGCGGACCGCCGAGCCGAACGGGACCGTTGACCGACTGCCTCGACTCGTGGGCGGTTCTCCGCTGGCTTGAGGGAGACGAACCGGCGGCAAGCCGTGTCGAGCGGTCATTCGAAACTCGACCGCTCATGAGCTGGATCAATCTCGGTGAGGTCTCCTACGTGGTCCATCGGGCAACAGGGGCGG
This sequence comes from uncultured Acidimicrobiaceae bacterium, assembly GCA_963745955.1. Classification (GTDB taxonomy): domain Bacteria; phylum Actinomycetota; class Acidimicrobiia; order Acidimicrobiales; family RAAP-2; genus Bog-756. Next base: position 164,920 of record CAVUZI010000007.1, read on the forward strand.
ACCGCGCGCGAGAGGTCATCGGTGACCTACGGCATCGACTCCAACTGGATCTGCCGACCGGTGCTCGGGTGCTTGAAGCAGCTTCGATCAAAGCCAGGTACGCGCTGGCCTACGCGGACGCATTTGCCGTCGCCACCGCGCTGGCTCACCGTGCGACCTTGTTGACAGGCGACCCCGAGATCCTCGACGACGGAGACCGGACCTGGCCGGTGGAGGACCTTCGTCGGTGAGCGGTTCGGGGCACGCACGGTCCGGGGTGCGCATTGACCAGTTGGAGTCACCTGTCGGTGCCCTGATCCGGAGGTCCGGCCGACCGGGCCGTCCACCGGCCGTCGCGCCGATCCACCACCACGGGCACGCCGAATGCGGCGGAGACCGCCTCCCAGGTCAGGACGTCGGCCACCGGTCCTGATCCGACCAGCGCCGCGCCGCGCAGCAGGGCGGCATGGGTCACCCCGGGCGGGATCTCCTCCAGGTGGTGGGTGACCAGCACCAGCGGAGGGACGGCCGGGTCGGCGGCCAGGTCGGCCAGATGGGCCAGCAGCCGCTCTCTGGCCCCGAGGTCGAGGCCGGCCGCGGGCTCGTCCATCAACAGGAGCTCGGGGTCGGCCATCAGGGCACGGGCCAGCAGGACCTGTTGGCGCTCGCCCTCGGACAGCAGGCCGAAGGGCCGCTCGGCGAAGGCCTTTCCGCCGAAGCCGGCCCGGTCGAGCAGCGTGCGGGCCTGGTCCCGGTCCTCGTCGGTGTACTCGTGCCACCAGGTCTCCAACGCCGCGTGGCGGCCGGTCAGCACCACGTCGAGGGCGGCCAGCTCGGGCCGCAGGGTCCGGCCCACCGATGCGCTGACCACGGCGATGCGCGTCCGCAGCTCACGCATGTCCACCTGCCCCAACTGCTGGCCGAGAATGGTCACCACCCCGCGGGTGGGCCACAGCGACGACCCGACCACCCGCAACAGCGTGGTCTTGCCCGAGCCGTTCGGGCCCAGCAGGGCCCACCGCTCCCCCGCGCCCACCGACCAGGTGATGTCGTCGAGGAGGGGGGTGCCGCCACGCACCACCGACACGTGCTCGAGCCGGATCACCTCCGTGTTCATGGCCCCTCCGGACTGACGACGGGCTTCGCTGGTCGGCGCCAGGATAACCGGCAGGGCTGACCGGCAGGGCTGACCGGCAGGGAGTGGGTACGGGCGGGTTGACCGCCAGGGAGTACGGGCGGGTCGACCGGCACGGCTGACCGGCAGGCAGAACGGACGGGGCGTCCGGCAGCCGTGGCCCCGGGTGGATCACCCCACTACATTCGCCACCATGACCGTGCGCCGGGCCGACCTCGTGCTGTTCGATCTGGGCGGGGTCATCATCGAGCTCAAAGGGGTGGGGGTGATGCAGGAGCTGGCCGGGATCGAGAGCGAGGAGGAGATCTGGCTCCGGTGGCTGACCAGCCCGTGGGTGCGACGGTTCGAGAGCGGCCGGTGCTCGGCCGACGAGTTCTCGAACGGCGTGGTCGCCGAGTGGGAGCTGCCCATCTCCGCCCAGCAGTTCATGCACGCCTTCCGGCAGTGGCCGACCGGTCCCTTCCCGGGGGCCTCGGAACTGCTGGCCGAGGTCCGGGGCACGGTTCCCATCGGCTGCCTGAGCAACACCAACACCGCCCACTGGGAGTTCCAGGTGGCCAGCTGGCCCATCCTCGATCTGTTCGACTACCGGTTCCTCTCCTTCGACCTCGGCCTGGTCAAACCGGACCCCGCCCTCTTCGAGACGGTGGCCGAGCGCCTGCCCGTGGGCCGTGACCGGGTGCTGTTCCTCGACGACAACGCCATCAACGCCGACGCCGCCCGCTCGGCCGGGTTTCTGGCCGGGCACGTGCGCGGGGTCGACGAGGCCAGAGAGGTACTCGTGCAGATGGGTGTGGTCGAGGGGTGACCGGGATCAGTGCGGGACCACGGGTGGCGCCCCGCCGGGGGTGATGGCGGCGATGCCGGCCGGGTGGGCCGAGTACGAGGAGCCGATGCCGGTGACCACCGCGTCGCCCACCGTGGCCACGCCCGACCAGATGGGGCCGGGAACCTTCACCGTGGTGACGAGCGCGCCAGTGGCCGCGTCGCGGACCAGGAGGATGTTGCCGACGATGGCCGGACCGTTGAAGGTCATGCCGCCGGCGACGGTGGTGGGCGCAAAGGAGGCGGCCGTGTCGGCCTGCCAGGCGATGGCACCGGTGGTGGCGTCGAAGGCGTTCACGCTCGGCTCCTGGGTGGCCGTGTCCCGTGGGTCGGACGGGTCGCACAGGATCTGGGTGTCCTTTTCGAAGTGGCCGAAATCCCCGAGAGCGGTGGAGCCGTACACCCGCTGCCCGTCGTAGGCGGTGGTGGCGATGAACCCGCCGGAGAACCCGCCGAAGACGACGTTGGTGGCCCACACGAGGTGGCCGGTGGCTGGGTCCAACGAGTAGTAGGTCCCGTCCTTGCCGCCCACGCCGAGGAAAGTGGCCGTCCCCCGGGGTATGATGCCGGCGTTGGGCGTGGCCCCGAAGTCCCAGTCGCAGGCGGTGGCGGGGAGGGGCGGGCGGTAGACCCAGGCCAGCTTCCCGGTGTCGATGTGCACGGCGATGACCGAGTCGGACAGGGGCCCGGTGTTGGAGAAGTCGCAGTCGGCGGTGTCGAACACGACGAGCCCGGGGCCGGGCAGCACGGTGCCCGACGACCACACGCTCCCGCACCCGTTGTTGAGCACCCGGCCGGCCGGGTCCACGTCGGTCTGGAGCTCCCACACCGGCTTGCCGGTGTCGAGGTCGGCGGCGGCGACGTAGCCGCGCTCGCCGTTCTGCCCGTCGACATCGACACCGAAGAGCACCTTGTCGCCGACCACCACCGGCGAGGAGAAGATACGGGTGCCGTCCTTGTCGGGGTCGGGTGGACGCTCGGGCCGCCCGGTGTAGTCGTGGCGCCAGTAGAGCGCGCCGGTGGCGGCGTTGAGCGCGTAGAGCGTGTAGCCGCCGGCGAAGATGACCAGATCGGGGCGGGTGCCGCTCCCTGACTGGTACCAGGCCGACGCGGTGATCAGGCCGCCGTCCGACGTGGCGTCCCGCGGCTGCTGGCCCGGGTACGGGGTCACCGCGTCCTGCGGGCTCAGCTTGTACTTCCAGCGCACCGCCCCCGTCTCGAGATCGAGGGCATAGAAGGAGTCGTCCCACGAGCCGGCGTAGACGGTGCCGTCGACCACCGTCGGGGTGGCCGTGACCACATCGCCGGTGGGGAAGAACCAGGCCACCTTGAGGCGCTTGGCCGTCGACAGGGTCAGCGTGGTCCGGCCGTGGAAGGTGTGCTGGGCGTCGTGACCGTAGGTGGGCCAGTCCCACGGGCCGGCGGCGATGGGAACCGATTGCACCACCGGGGCGGTCGACGGTCCCGAGCTGCAGCCGGCCAGGACGGCGGCCGCAACCAGCCCGCAGGCCGGCACCCGCCAGAGCCGGCGCCGGACCGTCACCTCCATGTGTGCCCCCGGTCCACGTCCGGCGCGGTCAGCCGAAGCCGGCCGTGGCCGCGGCGTTCGATGTGGGCCCGGCGTCGGGGGCGGGGTTCTCCGACGGTCCCGACAGGGGCTTGGCGATCTTGCCCGTCGGGTACGGGCAGACCTGGTGGGCGGGCACGCACATGGTCACGCTGGTCGGGAAGTCGAAGCCGGTGGCGATGGCCACCGGAGCGGACGGTTGGCCGTTGGTGAAGGTTACCTTCATCACCCGTCCCCCGTAGTTGGCCGGGCCGCATCCGGTCAGGGGTCCGGTACAGGTGACGTGGATGTCAATGAAGTACAGCGTCCCGTCGGGAGCGAAAGCCATGCCGAACGGGTTGTACTGGTTCGGGCTCCTGCCCAGCTCGGCGATGGTCGTGCCCGGCACCGATCCCCGTCCCGGCTCGGGTTGGCCGGTGCCGGTCACCCACTGGATGGACGGGTTCCCGATGTAACTGCTGACGGCGAAGCAGTCACAGGTCGGGTCCTTGGCGATGCCGGCCGGGAACTGCAGCCCCTTCACGAAGGTCGACAGCTGGACCTTGCTCCGGGGGTAGATCCCGCCCGGGCAGTCGGAGGCACTGGCCGGCATCGACGAGGCGGCGAAGCGGAGCACGCTCTGGGTGCCGACGTTCGGGACGAGGATGTCGCCGTTGTCGGCCAGGGCCATCATCCCGGGCTGGGCCAGCCCGCCGGTGCCGTCGGTGTGATGGGGGCCGGTCCCGCCCGCCGTCGGTCCGTAGACGATGCAGTAGCTCGTGTAGTGGGGCGCGAACCACTCCACTAACCTCCCGCTGCTGGGCGAAGGGAACTGGCCCTGGGCCGTGGCGATGTCGTTGCCGAAGACGTTGCCGGCCTTGTCGACGGCGCACCCGGTATAGGTCTGGTTGTTGTTGAACACGCCGTCGGCGGTGGGTGGCGAATCGCTGCCGATGGTCTGGCCGGGCATCTTGAAGGGACCGGGGACGTAGAGGGTCTGTCCGCTGAACGAGCCGTTGGGCTCGTCGAGCTCCTCGCCGTCGGCCGGCTGCTTGTAGGGCTTGGCGCTCCCGATGTCGCGCTGGGCCGGAAGGGTCGGGTCGTAGCCCACGACGAAGCGGCCGTCGGGCAGCAGGCACATCTGCCCGTTCGGGTCCCAGGGTGGGGTGAGCTGGCCCTGGGTCCCCGAGGGCATGGACAAGAAGTCCTCCTCCTCGTTCTGGTCCCAGTACACCAGGTAGCCCGACGTGGGTGCCTTGCCCCCGGCGACCAGCGCCACGCTGCTGTTCGTGGCCGTCGACGACGTCGTCGGCGACGAAGATGAAGACGAGCACGCGGCCACCAGCACGCCGCCGAAGCCGACGGCGGCCAGCACCGTCAGAATCCCCCTGATTCGCACTGTTCCCCCACCTCTCCGTCAAGCCGGCCGGACGCAGCCGGTCGTCATAGTAGAAGACGTGCCGGTACCGTGCCCGCCCGGTGACGGAGGCCACGACAGAGCACGGAGCCACGACGGGGCACGACAGAGCCCCGGCCGAGCCACGACGGGGCGACGACAGAGCACAGAGCCACGACGGGGGCACGGCGGTGCCCGTTACATTTGGACCGTGATACGAAACCATCGACCTCCCAACCGATACGACGGCAAGGTGGCCGTGGTGACCGGAGCCTCGTCGGGCATCGGGCGCGGCCTGGCCCTGACGCTGGCCGACCGGGGCGCGTCGGTCATCGGCCTGGCCCGCCGGCGCACCCTGCTCGACGAGCTGGCCCCGCTGCTGGCCCAGCGATCGCCCGGCAGCACCACCGAGGAGTGCGACGTGGGCGACGCCGACGGGTTCCGCCACACGCTGGCCCGACTGGAGGAAGAGCGCGGCGGTATCGACATCCTCATCAACAACGCAGGTGTCGACCTCATGCTGGCGGTGCCCGACGGTGAACTGGCTACGGTGCGCGAGGTGTTCGACGTCAATTTCTTCGCCACGGTGGCCGGGACGCTGGCCGTGCTGCCGGGCATGGCCGAGCGCGGCTCCGGCATCGTGGTCAACGTGTCCTCCGACTCGGCCCGTGCCCCCGAGCCGGGTCAGGGAGCCTACGCGGCGTCGAAGGCCGCCCTGTCCGCCTTCTCGGAGTCGGTGGCCCACGAGATGGCCCACCGCGGGGTGTCGATCCACGTCCTCTACCCGGGCTGGGTGCCCACGGCCATGGGGCTGCCGGGCGACGGGGACGGCGGCTCGCTGCCGCCGAAGATGGTCCGCCGGACGGTGGACCAGGTGGCCACGTTGGTGGCCGACCGGATGGGGGGACCGCGTATCGACATCAACGCGGCCCGGTTGCCGCTGCTGGCACCGATGGCGCGCACGTTGGCGCCCGTCTCCTACCAGAAGGCCATGCGCCGCTTCGCCACCACCGGTTAGCCTGCGGGCATGGTCAGAGGCGAAGGCACCACGGTGGCCAGGGGGGTCACCCCCGACGAGGTCTTCGACTTCGTGCTCGACCCGGCCCAATACACCAAGGCCGACACCAAGATGGTGTGGGTGACCAAGCTGGCCGACACCCCCGACGGGATGCTGGCCCGCGAGGACGGAAAGTTCCTCGGTCGGTTTCCCGGGTCGGTGATCACCCGGTACCGCTGGGACCGCCCCACCAGCATCGACGTGACGCTGGAGCACGGGGTGCCACAGAGCCTGCACGCATGGTTCGAGATCGAGGCCGTCGACGGCGGGACGCGCATCCGCCACGTCGAGGAGCTCGAGTTGGGGCACGGTCCCCTTGGCTGGCTGCACGACCAGGTGGCCGGCAAGTGGTTCGCCCAGTCGGTGGACGCTGAAGTGCGCGAGATCGGGCGGCTCCTCGAGGCGGGCGAGCGGGGCCGGGGCGTCGCCGACGACCGACGACCGACGACCGACAACTGACGACTGACGACTGACGACTGACGACTGAAGCGGCTACCGCTCGGGAGCGGCGAGCCGGCCCGACGGGTCCACCGTCACCCCGGTGAGGCAGAAGCGCGAGGCCAGGAGGTCGGGGACGGCCCCGGCATCGACGGAGGTGGTCGTCGTCGCCCCGCCGACGGGTCGTTCGATCAACACGGCTTCGTCGTACACGAAGAGCGAGAGGCACCGGTCGGCGGCGCGTGATCCGGCCATGACCCCGGTCACGAAGGGCGAGTCGGGATGGGTGGCGGTGAACCAGTTGCTCACTTCGATGTCCACCGCCGGGACGGGTTCCGGTACGAACCCGTACATGTCCGACCAGCCGTCATCCTGGAAGGTCTGCAGGACGAGCTCGGTGCCGTCCTCCACCAGCCGGTAGCGCCAACCCGACTGCTCGGATTCGATCCCCGTGGCCAGCGGCACCGGATCCAGGAGCCCCCCGCCCCCGAAGCCCACATCGGCGATCCAGGGCCCGGATTCGTCCACCACCCGGAGGAGGAGGTGGTTGAGCGGCCGGGGGCCACCGTCGGGGCCCATCCGCACCCGGGCCAGCATGGGCGCCACCTCACCGATGTCGAGGGACTGCTGGGCGGCCATGAGGAGCAGGTTGTGCTCGAAGCAGTACCCGCCCCGCTGTCGGGCCACCATCTTGTCCTCGAGGTGGGCGATGTCGAGCGGGACGGGGCGGCCGGCAAAGGACTCGAGGTTCTCGAAAGGGATGGAGGTGGCATGGGCACGATGGAGTGCGGCCAGGCCGGCCGGTGCGGCCACTCCGATGCGGGCCAGATATGCGTCGACGTCCTCGAGTGGCGACATCACCGCCCATGGTAACGGGCGGCGCCGGAGGCCTACGGGGAGGGAGCGCGGAGGACGGCGATCCGTCGGGCCAGGTTCACAGCGTGGTCGCCGAGCCGTTCGTAGAAGCGGGCCAGCAACGTGACCTGGGATGCGACGGGAGTAGGCATGGCTTCGGCGGCGATCTCGTTCATCAACCGCTCGCGGAGGATGTCGATCTCCTTGTCGTCCTCGGCCAGCCCCGGTGCCTCGTCGCCCCCTTCACCGTAGGCATCGGCCGCGGTGTGCCACATCTCGAGCGCCACCTCGGTCATCCGCTGCACGATGCCCCGGCTGAGTGGTGACATGTCGACGCCCAGATTGTCGGCGGCGCGCTGGGCCACGTGCTCGGCCAGATCCGCGCTGCGCTCGAGTTCGGGCAGGATGAGCAGGATCCCGATGAGCTCCCGCAGCTCCGGACCGCGGCCGGGCCGGTCGATCTGTCGCCAGACCAGCATCTCGACCTCGGCGGTGAGGTCGTCGACGGTCTTGTCCCCGGCCACCACCCGGCGGGCCATGTCCAGGTCCCCGTTGAGGAGGGCATGGGTGGCCTGGGCCAGCGCCTCGGAGACCAGGGCGAACAGCTGGCTGACCTTCCGGTCGATGACCTCCACCTCGTCGGGCTGCTCCATAGATGAGAGAGACCATACCCAGGAAGGACGGGGGATAGTTCGCGAACTCGTCACCTGGAGGACACCTGTCGTTCATCTCCACGCCCCCATCGACCGGAGGATCAGCGAGGCGGCGTCCGCAGCGGCCAGCCGGGCGGTGTCGACCACCGCGATCTCATGAGCCACCGACGGCACCAGGGCGCGCCACGGCAGGATGTCCTGGAAGTCGTGGACATCGGGGCCGGCCAGGTTCGCCCTCAGCATGTACCCGACCCACTCGGGATCGAACAGCCGCCACGCCGGCTCCCGCTCGCGGATGAGTTCGGCGGTCCTGTTCTTGCCCTCGCCGAACGGGCCGTTGATCCAGACGATCACCGCGCTCAACGTACCGGACGGCGCCGGCCCCCCCGGTTCGATGCGCCGTTGCCCACCGCCGCCGTTAGCATCTGGGCGCAAAGCGCCCGGACCGGGCCGGCATCCTGTCCATGGGAGGACGCGACGTGACGAACCGTGCGCTACTGGTCATGGACGTGCAGAACGCCATCGTGGACCGCATCGGCGACGGGTCATCGGCGTTCCTGTCCATGCTCGGTCGTACGGTGGCCGCGGCCCGGACCGCAGGGATACCCGTCATCTACGTCCGGATCGGGTTCAGACCGGGAGCGCCCGAGATGAGCCCGAGGAACCTGACCTTCACCCGGATCGCATCGGGGGCCTTCGACGAATCGGACCCCGCGACCCAGATCCACAGCGCGGTGGCCCCTCGCGCCGGCGACATCATCGTGACCAAGAGGCGGGTGAGCGCTTTTTCGGGAAGCGATCTCGATGTCATCCTGCGATCGCTCGGCGTCGACTCGCTGGTGTTGACCGGCATCGCCACCAGCGGGGTCGTCCTGTCGACGCTGCGGCAGGCGGCCGACCTCGACTTCGGCCTCACCGTGCTGTCGGACCTGTGTGCCGACAACGATCCCGAAACCCACCGCGTCCTGATGGGCAAGGTCTTTCCCCGCCAGGCCGCGGTCATGACCGCGGCGGAGTGGATCGAAGCCTCGCCAACCGACTGACGTGGCGCACGGTCGACACTCCGATCCCGCTGGGCGCTATGGTCCGAATGGGTCGAGCCCAAGGCGGGTTGGCCAGAGCATCAACACTGCGTCAGCCGATGGTGGCCAACCTGGCCAACGTGATCGTGGGCTGGCACGTGCGGGCTGTTGCCAGAACGGAGGACGGAACTCGTATGGCCGATGAGTTGAGTGTGTCCGAAGAAATAGCCGCTCCGGCAGAGCGTGTGTGGGCGATGGTCTCCGACGTGACCCAGATGGGCAAGTGGTCGCCAGAGAATGAAGGCGCGGCGTGGCTGCGGGGAGCGACCGGTCCGCAGTCAGGCGCACAGTTCCAAGGCGTCAACCGCAATGGCAAGAAGGAGTGGACGAGCGTCGGCACGATCGTCGATTGCGAGCCCGGTCGCCTGTTCAGCTTCCGCATCAAGGCGGTCGGCCTCAAGGTGGCCGAGTGGCGTTACGAATTCGAGACCACCCCGACCGGATGTCGGGTCATCGAGACCTGGATCGACCAACGTGGCCCCGTCATCAAAGCGCTCGGGAAGCAGGCGACCGGGGTGAGGGATCGCGCCGCCCACAACCAGATCACCATGCGTCAGACCCTCGAGAACCTCAAGTCGGAGGCCGAGTCCGCTCCCGCTTCAGGCTGAAGTGAATTCGGTTCGCCGATCGACGATGATGATTCCCGATCGGAGGGTATTCCTACTGAGGCACTGACGAGATCAAGGTCTCGTTGCACGAAGTTCATCTGCACGTGGCACCTCCCCGCCGTCCGGGTAACCGCCGCCGGCCCAGCTGTGCACGTCGGATGCCCAGGGGGCTCGGGCGCCGGGACTACTTGATTCCCGTGGCGACAAGCACTCCGAGGGCGGCCGCCATCGACAGCGGGACGGCGAGAACTCCGATGCGGCCGGCCTTGGCCACAGACGGACTTGCTCCCGCCGACCTCGCCGCTCGCAGCCAGAGCACCCAGGCGAGCGACCCGGTGACGAAGAGGTTCGGGCCGAGGTTCAGTCCGATCAGCAGTGCGAACGGGTGCTCGGGGGTCCGGGCGGCGAGCAACGAAGCGGCCGGGAGGTTGTTCACGAGGACGGAGGTGGCCGCCGCCACCGCCGCCGTTCCCCAGACATCAAGGTGCGAGAGGAGCACGGAGGGACCGGCCCACACCCGCCCCAGGGTTCCGAGGGCCACGGCCACGCCGAACAAGCCGGCGAGAAGGGGGATGCCCAGTATCCGAACCACGTGGCCGGGTTGGTCCCTTCCTGCCGACAGTCGGATCCCGATGGCCACGACCCCCACCACGGCCACCGGCAGCGCGGGCGAGTGCAGTACGAGGACCAGCACCGCCGCGGCCCCGACGCCCAACAGGCCGAGTCCGATCGTCGGCCTGTCCGTTCCGGCCACCTCGTCCGTACTGACCCGCAACGAACGACGCTCCACGACGGCGACCACCCCTGCGGTCACCAGGAGCGCGACCAACGCCGGGGCCCACATGTGGGCCAGAAAGGAGGCACCCGTCATCCGAACGTGGCCGAGGACGATGAGATTGGTCAGGTTCGAGCCGGGCAGGAACAGCGAGCCGGCGTTGGACAGCAGCAGGCACCCGTAGAGAAGGGGGGCCTCACCCTCTCCCCTGCTCCTGGCCGTGTAGACGAGCACCGGGGTGAGGAATGCCACTGAGGTGTCCAGGTTCAGCACGGCGGTCACCACGGCGACCATCACGGTGGCCCCGGCAAACAGGACGATCCCGTTGGATGAGATCCGGGCCAACCGGTGACCGGCGGCGGCAAAGAGCCCGTCGTACTCCGCGACCAGACCGATGAGAAGCAGGCCGGTCACGAGCACGAAGGGCGACCAGTCCTGGGCCGCGGCCGACCGGGCGTCCTTTGGACTCGCCAGGATGGCCGCGATCAGCCCGACGAGACCCAGCGCCGCGAGAAACCACGGAAAGTAGCTCAGCATCCGAGTCTGTCGCCCGTGCTGTTCCGCAGAAGCGTCCACTGCCCGGAGTCTGCCAGAGAGTCGCCTGGGCCCGACCACGACGATGAATCGATCGGGATCGCCTTCCCCCGAGGTGACACTCGAGCACGGCCGGCTGGCGACCACAGGCGCCGGTCACGGGGGCTCCCGCAGGATGGTCGGCTGACATGGAGATCGGATCAGTGACGATCGAGGGGTCTCCGACGGACGTCTCCGGGCCGACGCTGTTGTACAACGAGACCGACGAGGACTGGCTGCCGCACGCCCAGTTCTTGGACGAGGACGGAATGCCGCCCTTCGAAATGGGCGGGCTCCTCGTGCAGGGGTCAGGATGCGAACGTGACGTTCACCGCTTTGGTTTCTTTGCAGGATGAGCCTGGGACCATGATTTGCATCCGCCGTTCTTTCCCCAATTCCAACCGTAATGGCATGTCGGCACGGGTATGACCTTTTCGGTTTCTGAGCCGAACCTGCTGGTGGACGGCTTGTTGAGCGAGTCGCCGGAATACGACGCCTGCCACTGGTAGGTCCCGGGCGAAAGCGTGACGGGATTGGAGTCCGGCACCGAACCGTCGGTCACTGGGAACGTGCCACCGCTGGCCACAGATTTCCAGGCCCAGTATTTGAAATTGGACTTGGAGCCCGACTTGAGGGAATACGAGTGGGAGCCTTGCTTGAGGGAGTACACGGTATAGGTCACCGTTCCCGTGGCCTGCGACGCGTTCGGACCGCTGAGGGAAGCCGAGTCGGTGACCGCCGTACCGGCAAATACGGTGATCTGGTCGCCCGACCACCAGCAGTGGCCGCCCCCGAAGACTCCGGTGCCCAAGAGCAGGGTCCGCAACTTCGTCGGCTGGGCCGCCGTCTGTCCCGTGACCGTCTCCACCTCACCGTTGGTTCCGCAGGTGCTCACAGAGAGCAGGTCGTTCGTATCACCGGAGTACGAGGCCTGCCAGTAGTAGGTGCCCGCACTGGGGAGAGACACGGCGGCAGAGGCCGGGATCGAGCCCGGAGTGGTGACGGTCTCGGGCGTGCCACTGTTGACCACTACGGTGCACGCGGCATCGGAGTACACGTTGTAGGTGATCGTTCCGGTGGCCGTCGGAGCGTTGGGCCCGGTCAGCGTGGCCGCGTCGGTCACCGCGGTACCCTCCGGCACGCTGATCGAACCGCCCGACTGACCGCCGCCCGAGAGCGAGGTGGTCGTTGCGGTCGGTGCCGGCGTCACCGTTTCGACCTCACCACTGGTTCCGCAGGTGCTCGTCGAAGGACTGGTTGTTCGTATCGCCGGAGTACGTCGCCTGCCAGTAGTAGGTGCCCGCAGTCGAGAGGGAGACGGGAGCAGAGGCCGGGAGCGAGCCCGGTGTGGTGATGGTCTCGGGCGTGCCGCTGTTCACCGCCACGGTGCACGCAGAATCGGAGTACACGTCGTAGGTGACCGTTCCGGTGGCGGTGGATGCGTTGGTTCCCGTGAGGGTGGCCGAGTCGGTCACCGGCGTTCCCCCCGGCACGCTGATCGAGGTGCCCGACTCACTGTCTCCCGACAGGGACGTGGTCGTCGTCGTCGATGTCTTGACCGGTGGCGTCACCGTCTCCACCTCCGACCCGCAGGTGCTGGTCGAAGAGGCGTTGATCGAGTCACCTGAGTAGATCGCCTGCCAGTAGTAGGTACCGGGGTCCGGCAGGGAGACAGCTGAGGAGGCCGGGAGCGAGCCGGGGGTCGTGATGGTCTCGGGCGTCCCGCTGTTCACGGCCACGGTGCACGCGGCATCCGAATACACGTTGTAGGTCACCGTGCCCGTTGCCGTGGAGGCATCGGTCCCCGTGAGTGAGGCCTGGTCGGTTACCGAAGTGCTCTCCGGAACGGAGATCGTCGTGCCCGATTGGCCGTCGCCAGACAGCGACGTGGTGGTCGTCGTCGATGAGAGGGTCCATCCGATCGAGGCCGAGTTCGACGTCACCGAGCCAACTGCAGCCTCCTCGGTGTCTGTCCCACCTGCCGTTCCCGTGTAGCAATACTGGGCGGTGCCGTCGGCCGCGCTGTAAGCGAATCCGGCTGTTGTGTTCGGGCCCGTGACAGTGAAGTCGACGCGAACCCCCGAGACCGGATTTCCATTCTGGTCGGTCACGGTCGCCGTTTCACATGCCGAGCTGCCGACAGCGTACGAGGAGGTCGTCGGGGCGAGTGCCACCTTCGACACAGTGGCGATGGGCGACAAAGTGAATCCGCCCGGGTAGCCGTATGCGTCATAGCCGCCGAATCCATAGACGGTGAGCCCGAAGGGCAACGAGGCGCTGACGTTGTGGTCACCGAAACCGACTGCTACTTGAGCGCCCGAGTAGGACGATCCGGTGATAGGCGTGAAATCGCTGGCCGGCAGATCAGTGCCGTCCAATTCGATACTCGATGTCTCAGAGGTCGGCGCCACGATATTGAGGTAGTTCTGCGTAATGGCCGGATCTGCGCCATCTGGTTCTGTCGTCACCGTATAGCTGTTGAGGAACTGCTCGGTGGGCGGGATGGTGATGTCCATCGGATCTGCGTCCGCCATGTCGGCGCTCTCGCCGTTCGAATACTGCATCACCTGGATCGGATTGTTGGCGGTGATCGACGAGGCGCTCGTCAGACCGGTCTCGTAGAACTGCCCGGCGTTCAGGGTGGCGACGGACGAACCGTCGATGTCCACCGTTGTGTCGTTCTCACTGGCCATGAATCGGAACGTATCGCCCGATCGGGTGGCCAGCGGCTCGGTGAGGAAATCGGTCCCCCACGTGTCGGTGGGTGTCATCTCCTCGGCCAGGGTGTTGCAGGCAGTGTCGCCGGGAGGGACGTCGGCACAGTCATTACCGGCGAACACCGCCACCGGGGCGCTCGAAGTGATCGACGTCGAGGAGAGATCCCCTCCGCCTGTGTCGACGAGCTGATACTCGTCACCTTGATTGAGCGTCTCGGTATATGGCGTGCCTTGCGTGTACGAGCCGACGTTCTCGCTCGGCGTGATGGTCACCGTGGTGTCGTTCTGCGTTCCCACGACCTCGAACTGAGAACCTCCTCCACCGCCATAGCCTTCGACGAGATAGGCATTGCCGAGGATCGAAGACGGTAGACCCAAGAACCCATCCGTTGTGTACTCGAGCGTGTTCAACCCGTAGGCAGACACAGGTGCGCCCGCGGTGACGTGAATCGCTCCAGCGGTAACGACCGAATCCGACACGTCATTTTCGGCCGTCGATGGGACCTGGATACTGGTGACGATGCCCGGCGTGATGCTGAAGGTCTGTGAGAAGGAGATCGCGGCGTCCGTGACCGTGCCCGTCGTCGCCGTGCTCCCGGAGATGAAGAGGTAGAGATCCCCAGGGCCCCCACTGCATCCGAACGTGCAGTTGCTCTCGAAACCGAGCCAGAAGTCGGTTCCCTGTGACGAGGGGACAGTGGTCGCTTCAGGGTCTTTGATGGCTGCATGTGGCTTCACCGAGATGTGCGCGGAGGCAGCACCGAGGCCCTTGCCATTGCGGGCCCGAACCGAGACTGAGTACGAGGTGCCATTCTTCAGCCCCCGGACCGTGCAGGTCTTCGCTCTCTTCGTCGAGCAGGTCTTGGACCCGGGGCTCGTCGTGACCTTGTAGCCGGTGATGGCACTGCCACCGTCGTGTGCCGGCGCAGTCCACTTGACCACCACTGACCCATTACCGGGTGTGGCCAAGACCCGCCTGGGTGCCCCCGGCCCTGTGACCGATGCATATGCGGACGGAACCGCTACGAACGTTGTCACTGCGAGCAATCCGATGCCCGAAAGAACAGGCAAGGTCCACCACTTCGAACGCGACACTCCCGACATTGTTCCGCCCTTCGCCTTCTCGCCGAATGCCCCGCTGCCGTTGTGCTAACACAGGCAACGGCCGCTTGGCAACCGATTTTTTCGTCTCAGCGCAACGGATCTTCACGAAGGCCTCGGAGAGCGCAGAAGTCTCCACGTGCAGTGACATTCTGTGAATGCCGAGCCGAACTCGTCGTCGTCCGAGCACGCCGAGGAACGTCCGATCACGCCGAGGAAATAGCCACGGCCGGTAGACCGCTTGACCATGATGGGCTGGTGGGCCGAGAATCGCATCGATGTCCAGTGCCGAAATCGACGAGTACCTGGCCGACCTGGACGAGCCGAAACGGTCCACGCTGCAGCGTCTGCGCCGGACGATCCTCGAAGTGGTTCCCGAGGCCGAAGAGGGAATCTCCTATCGGCTTCCGGCCTTCAGGCTGCACGGGAAAGTCATCGCCGGATTCGCGGCATTCAAGAACCATCTCAGCTACCTGCCGCACAGTGGTTCCGTCTTTCCGGCTTTGCCCGAAGAGGTGGCCCCTTACAAGACGTCGACCGGCGCGCTGCAGTTCCCGATCGACACGCCGCTGCCCAAACCGCTCGTCGAGCAGCTGATCAATGTGCGGATCGCCCAGGCATTCCCGGAGGGATAGGGCGGCGCAGTCGGCTGACCACGCCATCCGTGGTCGCTCCGTAACCGGTCGAACGCAGAGCGTCACCAGCCTCGGCGGGCGGTTGCCAGCGGAGCCAGGGGGTGTTAAGCATCGCCCAGGCGGGCGTGCGGGGCAGCACCCCAAGAGCGGAAGGGGCTGTCCCCATGCGTGTCCGATTCTGGTCGTCCGGTCGGAGACGAGCCGGGCTACGGCTCACTATGGCCGGCTTCATCCTGGTCGGTGTCACCACCGTCTCGGTGGCCGCGCTCCCGGCCTCGAAGGCCGGGGCGGTCACCCCCGCCGCCACCTGGACCGAGCAGTCCCCGGCCGCCTCCCCTCCGACCCGCGAAGGCGCCTCCATGGCCTACGACCCGGCCACCGGGGACATGGTCCTCTTCGGCGGCGAAACAACCGCCGCGTTCCTCGATGACACCTGGACCTGGAACGGCACCACCTGGACCCAACTGTCCCCGGCCACCTCGCCTCCCGCCCGATACGGAGCCTCCATGGCCTACGACCCGGCCACCGGGGACATGGTCCTCTTCGGCGGCGTCGACACCTCGGGCCTCCTCGATGACACCTGGACCTGGGACGGCAGCACCTGGACGGAGCAGTCCCCGGCC
This sequence comes from uncultured Acidimicrobiaceae bacterium, assembly GCA_963745955.1. Lineage (GTDB taxonomy): Bacteria > Actinomycetota > Acidimicrobiia > Acidimicrobiales > RAAP-2 > Bog-756. Next base: position 180,918 of record CAVUZI010000007.1, read on the forward strand.
ACCTCCCCTCCCGCCCGTTATGCAGCCTCCATGGCCTACGACCCGGGAGCCGGGAACATGGTCCTCTTCGGCGGCGACAACGGCTCCACGTATTTCGGTGACACCTGGACCTGGGACGGCACCACCTGGACGAAGCAGTCCCCGGCCACCTCCCCGCCCGCTCGCCAGTTGGCGTCGATGGCCTACGACCCGGCGACCGGGGACATGGTCCTCTTCGGCGGCTACAACGGGTCCACTGTCGACGACACCTGGACCTGGGACGGCAGCACCTGGACGGATCAGTCCCCAGCCACCTCCCCATCCGCCCGTTACGGCGCCTCCATGGCCTACGACCCGGGCACCGGGAACATGTTCCTCTTCGGCGGAAACAACGCCTCCGAGAACCTCAGCGACACCTGGACCTGGGACGGCACCACCTGGACGGAGCAGTCCCCGGCAACCTCCCCTTCGCCCCGTGTCTTCGCCTCCATGGCCTACGACCCGGCCACCGGGGACTTGGTCCTGTTCGGTGGCAGTAGCGGCGCCACATACCGCAATGACACCTGGACCTACGGCTTCCCGGCCGGCACCACCACCACCTGGACCCAGCTGTCCCCGGCGACCTCTCCGCCCGCCCGCTGGGGCGCCTCCATGGCCTACGACCCGGCCACCGGGGACATGGTGCTCTTCGGCGGCTATAACAGCACCGGCACCGGTCAAACCAACGACACCTGGACCTGGAACGGCACCACCTGGACCCAGCAGTTCCCGGCCACCTCGCCTCCCGCCCGATTCGGCGCCTCCATGGCCTACGACCCCGGCACCGGGGACATGGTCCTCTTCGGCGGCTCAACCAGCTCCGGTTTCCTCGACGACACCTGGACCTGGGACGGCACCACCTGGACGGAGCAGTCCCCGGCCACCTCTCCGCCCGCCCGCTGGGGCGCCTCGATGGCCTACGACCCGGCCACCGGAGACATGGTCCTCTTCGGCGGCTATAACGGCACCACGTATTTCGGTGACACCTGGGCCTGGGACGGCACCACCTGGACCCAGCTGTCCCCGGCCACCTCGCCTCCCGCCCGATACTCAGCCTCCATGGCCTACGACCCGGCCACCGGGGACGTGGTCCTCTTCGGCGGCTACGGCAGCTCCGGATTCCTCGATGACACCTGGACCTGGAATGGCACCACCTGGACCGGGCAGTCCCCGGCCACGTCCCCTCCCGTCCGCGAGGGCGCCGCCATGGCCTTCGACCCGGGCACCGGGGACGTGGTCCTCTTCGGCGGCTACGGCACCGGTCTGCTCAACGACACCTGGACCTGGGACGGCACCACCTGGACCGAGCACTCCCCGGCCACCTCTGCTGCTGCCCGGTGGTTCGCCTCCATGGCCTACGACCCCGGCACCGGGGACATGGTCCTCTTCGCCGGCGCCGCCAACTCCGGTTACCTCAATGACACCTGGACCTATGGGCCCTCGGCCCCGCAGTACGCGCCCACCGTGTCCCAGACCTTGAGCCCGTCGAGCCCGGTGCTGGTCAACACGCCGGTGACCGACACGGCCACGTTGACCGGGGCCGGTCCGACCGCGGGTGGCACCGTCTCCTACGGCGTCTACTCGGACTCCGGCTGCACCGATCTGGTGGCCTCCCTCGGCTCGTCGGTGGCGGTGACCAACGGAGCCCCCGGGTCATCCGATCCGTGGACGGCTGCGGCCGGGGACTACTGGTTCCAGACCACCTACACCGGTGACAGCGCCGACACCGGACCGGTGTCGAGCTCGTGCGACGCGTTCACGGTCGACAACCCGGCCATCGGCCTGGTGAAGACCGCCTCCATCGCCAACTACTCGGCCCCGAACACCGCGGTCACCTACTCCTACGCGGTGACCAACACCGGCAACGCGGCCCTCACCAACGTCACCGTCACCGATCCGATGGTCGGTCTGTCGGCTGTCAACTGCGGGTCCAACTCCAACGTCGTCGCCTCCCTGGCCGCCGGGTCCTCAGTCACCTGCACGGCGAGCTACACCACCTCCCAGACCGACGTGGATGCCGGCTCGATCACCAACACCGGCACGGCCGTCGGCACCCCGCCGGTCGGGCCCAACGTGTCGGCCAACGACTCGCTGACCATCCCGGCCGTCCAGAACCCGGCCATCGGGTTGACCAAGTCCGCCTCCATCAGCGGCTTCTCAACCGCAGGCACCCCGGTCACCTACTCCTACCAGGTGACCAACTCCGGCAACGTGACCCTCACCTCGGTGTCGGTGGCCGACCCCATGGTCGGCCTCTCGACCGTCGGCTGCCCGTCTCCGACCCTCGCCCCCGCGGCCACCGAGACGTGTTCGGCCACCTACACCACCACCCAGGCCGACGTGGATGCCGGCTCGATCACCAACACGGGAACGGCCACGGGCACCCCGCCGCTTCCCGGACCGAACGCCACCGCCACCTCGACGATCACCGTCCCGGCCAGACAGGGCCCGGCCATCGGGATCGTGAAGTCAGCCTCGGTCAAGAGGTACTCGGCCCCCGGCACCCCGGTCACCTACTCTTACAAGGTGACCAACAGCGGCAACGTGACCCTCCACTCGGTCACCGTCACCGACCCCATGAAGGGGCTCTCGGCCGTCACCTGTCCGTCCAGCTCACTGGCCCCCACGGCCTCTGAGACGTGTTCGGCCACCTACACCACCACCCAGGCCGACGTGGACAAGGGCTGGATCAAGAACACGGGCACGGCCACCGGCACCCCACCGTCAGGAGCCAAGGTCACCGCCTCGGCCTCGGTGGTCGTCCCGGCCGTCCAGAACCCGAAGGTGGCCATCGTGAAGTCGGCCAACATCTCGAGCTTCTCGGCCCCGGGCACCAAGGTGACCTACTCCTACAAGGTGACCGACACCGGCAACGTGACCCTCCACTCGGTCAGTGTCGTCGACCCCATGTTCTTCCTGTCGAGGATCAGCTGTCCGACGAACACCCTTGCCCCGACGGCCACCGAGACGTGCACGGCCACCTACACCACCACCCAGGCCGACGTGAACCGGGGCTCGATCAGGAACATCGGCACCGCCTTCGCCCTGGCCCCGGAGTGGACCTGGGTGGCCGCCTCCTCCACGGTGGTGGTCCCCTACGTCGCCGCCGCCCCGACCCCGTCCATCGGGATCGTAAAGACGACCAACGGTTCGAACGGCCAGGACATCCCGGTGGGCTCGGCCGTCACCTGGAGCTACGCGGTGACCAACACCGGCGCCGTCGCCCTGACCAACGTCACCGTGACCGACAACAAGGTGCGGTCCTCGGCCATCACCTGTCCGGGGAGCCGCTCCAATACCATCGCCACCCTGGCCGCGGGGGCGTCGGTGACGTGCACGGCCACCGGCACCGCGGTGGCCGGAAACTACGCCAACATCGGCACGGCCACCGGCACCCCCCAGGGTGGGCGGACCCCGGTGACGGCCACCTCGACCGGCACCTACTTCGGTTCCGCCCCGGCCATCGGGATCGTGAAGTCGGCCTCCGTCTCCAAGTTCACCGCGGCCGGCACCAAGGTGACCTACTCCTACAAGGTGACCAACACCGGCAATGTGACCCTCAACCCGGTGACCGTCACCGACCCGATGGCCGGCCTCTCGGCCATCACCTGCCCCGACACCTCACTCGCCCCCGCGGCCAGCGAGACATGTTCGGCCACCTACACCACCACCCAGGCCGACGTGAAGCGGGGCTCGATCTCCAACACGGGCACGGCCACCGGCACCCCGCCGGTCGGGACCACCGTGTCAGCCACCTCCAGCGTGGTCGTGCCCTACAAGAGGTCCTGACCGATCCTGCTCGCACGGCCGCTCAGGCCGGGAGGGCCACACCCGGGACCGTCACCTCGGTGGTACCGGGCGGCGGGTGCCAGATGAAGGCGGCCACACCGTCGGCGTCCACCACCGTCCGGGCGTGCAATTCGTTTCGCACATAGGCGATGGCCATGGCCGAGCCGGCCGGGGTGGTGGTGGCCTCGTTGCCGGTGGCGAACACGAAGACGACGGTGTGGCTCTGCACCGGACGCGGCCCGTTGGGGAAGTAGAAGTAGCACGCGGGCCGGTCGCAGAAGCCCCCCATCACCGAGACGGTGGCGATGACCTCGGCGTCGGCCGGCGTGGCGGCCAGCGCCGTGCGCAGCTGTGCGGCGGGGCCGGGCTGGACCTGGCCGACGGCCCCGCGTACCAGCGCCGGCGACCAGTGGGCGCCGTAGTCGAAGGCAACGGCGGCCACGACGACGGCCACGACGGTGGCCGGCACCCACCCCCGTCGGAACCGCAGGCCCAGCCATACGAGGACCATCACGGTGCCGACGAGGACGAAGGGGAAGACGGCGAAGTTCTGGAATGCGTTGTTGAGGAAGTCGGTCCGTGAGTTGAGGGCATCGGTGACCAGGACCACCGCGGGGACCCCGAACCCCCAGGCCGAGGCCAGGCCCACGACCCCCACCGGCTTGATCAGCACCCAGATGGCCCCCAGCCGCGAGTCGAACTGGTGGACGACACGGGACGGGTGGGCCAGGATGCCGCCGAGGATGAGCACGATCCCACCGGCCCCGGTCAGCGTCGACCGGCCGGCCAGATAGGCGTAGAGGGAGAGGCCCGAGCCCTGATTGGCGTGGAGGGCCGAGATGAGCGCGGTCCAGGCCAGACCGGCGACCACCAGCAGCAGCCCGGATCGCCGGGTATCGGGCCGGGCCAGCAGCGCCGACACGCCGAGCCCGACCACCATGAGGGCGGCGAACGAGCCGCACAGCAGCACCAACCCGACCCAGACCCAGCCCCGGCGGGGCCGGCCCCGCCAGAATTGGCGTGCCGCGAGCAGCGCGAAGAGCGTGGACATCGGCTCGAGGTGGACGTCGAAGCTCAGCGTGGCGTACGTGCCCGGGTTGGCCACCGTCGCCACCAGCACCGCCGCGGCCACCCCGACCAGCGCCCACCGGTCGACCTCCCGGCGCTCGCAGTACTCGAGGGCCCAGAGGTAGGCGACCAGCCCGGACCCGGCCACGGCCGCGTCCTGGATCCACAAGAGGACGGCCGAACTCGGCACGACCAGGTGGACGATGGCCAGGGGCCACACGATGAGCTCGAAGTCGGACTTCACGAAGGGGAACCCGAAGATGGTGTCGTACGGGTCGAGGTGCCCGTGGCCGATCAGGGTCCACGCCTGGTTGTAGGTGGCGAAGTCCTCGCCCAGGAAGTTGCGGTGGTAGAGCACGCTCGAGAACGCGACCAAGCCGATCAGCCACAGGGCCAAGACGACGGCGCCGCCGATCCGAAGGGCGCGCAGGAGCCGGTCCCGGTCGGGCCTTTCCGCCGCAGGGATGTCGGTGCCGGGCGACACCGTCGCACCGGTGGTGACGGGACCGACCGCCCCGTCAGGATCCGCCGTCACCACCCGGGCAGTGTACCCGGGCGCGTTGCGGGATTCCCGGGTCAGGAGGGGGCACCGACGAGCACGGCGACCACCCCGACAGCCCCGGCTCCGATGAGGGCCGCCACCACGCCTCGCCGCAGGGCCAGGAGCCAGATGGCGGCCAGGGCGGTGACGCCGAGTTGCCACAGGTGGGACATCTCCAGCCCGAGTGGGATCGAAGATCCCGCGATGGCGCCGACGACGGCTGATCCCGCTCCGAGGAAGAACGCCTGTATCCGACGATCGGAACGGAGCCTGTCGAAGTGGCCCGCTCCGGCGATGACGAACGCGAACGACGGAGCGAACGCCACCGCGGCAGCCAGCACGCCTCCCCAGACCCCGCTGGCCGCGTAGCCCACGACGGCCACCGTCTGGACCACCGGTCCGGGGGTGATCTGACCCAGGGCGACGGCGTTGAGGAACTGGGCCCCGCTCATCCAGTGGTAGGTGACCACGACGTCGTGCTGCATGAGCGGGATGATGACGAAGCCCCCACCGTAGGAGAGGGCCCCGACCTTGAAGGCCACCCAGCAGAGGGCGGCCACTCCCCCGGTGACCACAGGGAGCACCGTCATGGGGAGAAGTGCCGGCGCCCCCGGTCCCCGGTTTGTCCGCGGGATCCGGATGACGATCTCGGTGACGCCGCAGACGATGAGCACGAGGACGAGGAAAGGCCCGATGGTGGCGGCCGAGATCCCACCGGCCAGGAAGTAGGCGATCCAGCGGACCTTGGCGGCTCGTTCCGTCCCTGACCGATTCCAGCTCGCCGGGAGCAGGCCGAAGGCGGCATTGAGGGCCACCACGGGCACGGCCGCACCGGCCCCGGCGGCCGCCCCGAGCACCCACAACGGCGGGTGGGCGGAGAGGAAGAGGGCCGAAAGGGCCAAGATGATGATCAGGCCGGGAAGGATGAAGGAGATCCCGCCGACGACGGCTCCGAGGCGGCCCCGCAGGCGCCAGGCACAGTAGATTCCCAGCTGGGTGGAAGCCGGTCCGGGGAGCAGGTTGGTGGCTGCGATGCCGTCCTCGAAATCGTCGGCGGTGAGCCATGCCCGGTCCTCGACGCACAGCTTGCGGAACAGGGCGATGTGGGCCGGTGGGCCACCGAACCCGATCAGGCCGATCCGGCCCCACTCACGGATGAGCGTGGTGATCGGGACGCTTTCGTGGACGGACTCCGACATGTTCGGGCCGAATGGTACGGCAGAACGAATGGTACGGCAGAACGAGGTGCCGGTGAGCGTCCGAGGGGTGTCCGCGTACTTGTCGGGCACCTGCCCGGCTGTGATCGGCTACACGAAGCTTCTCGAGGTGAACAGGACCCGCAAGGTGGCCGGGGCAACCAACTGCCGGCGTCCGGCAACGTCGAAGCCCCGGGTCAAGAGGTCCGGTCGGAGGGTGTCCGCCTGAGCGGAGCACCAGCCAGTCGTCCACTCGGGGCTGCCCGGCCGCACATGGCCAGGGCCAGGTCTTCGGCTGTTCCTCGAAGGGCGAGACCGGAACCGTAGGTCCAGTCGAGGTTGCTGGCCTCGAGGAGCCGCCCATCGATGCCGATGCCGAAGTGCTCGTGAACACCTCCCTCGGTGAGGTCGTCGAGTATCACCCGGATGGCCTCATCAGGAGCCAGGCACGGTTCGCCGAGTGGCACGGTGATGTCGAGGCCGTGGATCACCGCGTGGTTGAGGGCTCCGTGGAAGCCACCTCCCGGTGGCGTCCATCGATGCAGGACGTCGGAGCGCAGATCGGCAACGAGCTGTTCCGATGGCACCCCGGCATCCCTGCCGGCGATTTCGTTCGACAGCCGGGTGAAGTCATATCCACACTTCTCGAGCTCGCTCATGAATTTGTCGTCTGAATATCGAGCGGGCATGGTCATGTGGGCAACCACCTCGCGAACCCGCCAACCATCGCACAACGACTGGGTGTTCCATGCCGCATCAGGTGCAGCTGTGAGCAGTTCGGCCAGGGCCAGGAACTGAGCGGCCACCTTCGGTTGCAGTCCAGCATCATCGGTCATTCGTCCACCCTCGGTCGAATACTTCGTCTCTCACTCCGGCCGTCACAGCCTCACCACCACCTTTCCGCGGTTGCCGCCGGTGAACAGGAGATTGAGGGCCGAAGGGGCGTTGTCGAGGCCCTCGACGACGTGCTCCATGTGTTTGAGCCTGCCCTCGAGGAGCCACGTCAGGAGGTCGGCCTGCGCCTCCGGCCATCTGTCCACGTAGTCGATGATGATGAAGCCCTCCATCCGCCCGCGCCGGATGATGAGGTTGATGTAGTTGGCGGGACCCGGCGGAAGCTTGCTCTCGTTGTAGTGCGAGATGGCGCCACAGAGCACCACCCGGCCCCTCATGGCGATGTTGGCCAGGCAGGCGTCGAGGATCTCTCCGCCGACGTTGTCGAAGTAGAGGTCGATCCCGTCCGGGGCCTGCTCCCTCAGGCGAGTGGCGACCGACTCGGATTTGTAGTCGATGGCCGAGTCGAAGCCGAGCTCGTCGACGACGAAGGCGCACTTGTCCTTCCCCCCGGCGATCCCGATCACCTTGGCGGCGCCCTTCGCCTTGGCGATCTGACCGACCGACGAGCCGGTGGCGCCGGCCGCCCCCGACACGACGACGACATCACCCGCCTGCATCTTGCCCACATCGAGGAGGCCGAAGTACGCCGTCATGCCGGTGGCCCCGAAGATGTTGATGGCCAGGAGAGGATCGACCCCGTCGGGGAGGGGCTGCAGGGGATTGTCCGGGCCGCCGACCGTGTAGTCCTGCCAGCCGGTCATCCCGAACACGAGCTGGCCGGGCCGGTAGTTCTCGTCGTTCGAGCTGACCACTTCGCCGATTCCGGCGCCGCGCACCACCTGACCGAGGCCGATGGCCGGCAGGTAGCCCTCGGCGTCGTTCATCCAGGTACGGATGGTCGGGTCTATGGAGAGGTAACGCACCTGCACGAGGAATTCGCCCGCGCCGGGCTCCGGTGCCGGGGCCGAGTCGAGGGTTACGACCGAGTCGTCGACCATCCCGGACGGCCGCTTGGCCAGAATCAACTTGCGGTTGGTGGCGGTCACGACCGGCCTCCTCTTCTCAGCTCGCCCAGCCCGCTCATCGAGCAGGCGGGCGAGACGCTCGGGTGCCACGGCGCTGCTCTTGGACTATACAGAGCCCCTCTCACTCCGGTGGGCGTCGCTCTACAATCGGGAGAAGGATTCGCAGTCGGCCGGCAACGGAGAGGCGCCCATGCGGGACCCGGGGGAAGGTACCGTCAGCGACCAGAACAGCCGCCCCGACGTCGACATGCACCTTCATGAGACCTCGCGCTCTCCACAGAGCAACATGAGGCCAGTGGTCGGCGGCGAACCGGTCGGTCGATCCGAACCGATCCCGGTCGGGCTCGATCCGTCGGATGCCCCGGATCGGCTCAGAGCGCTGGCTCCCATCGCCATCTTCGATGTTGCCGGGCCGCTGGCTGTCTACTACGGGGCCCGGTCGGTGGGAGCGTCGACCGTCCTGGCCCTTGTGCTGAGTGGCGTGCTGCCCTTCCTGCGCGTGGGGCTCACGGTCGTCCGGTACCGTCGGATCGATGCCATCGGCGTCCTCGTCCTCTCCGGTATCGCACTCGGTACGATCGTCGGCCTGGCCAGTGGCAGCGCCCGTCTGTACCTGCTGGACGGGATCGTACCCACCGTGGCCGTCGGCATCGTCTGCCTTGTCTCGCTGCTGTCGGAGAAGCCGATGATGTACCGGCTTGCCCTCGAAACCATGGGAGAGGACACGCCGAGGGGGCACGCCTTTGCCGAGATGTGGAGCTATTCGGAATTCCGGCACATCTTCAAGGTCATCACGGTGGTGTGGGGACTTGTGTTCCTCGGTGAGTCGGCCCTCCAGGCGATCCTTGTCGAGACGGCCTCGATCAACACCGCGAAGCTGACATCCAATGTCCTACCCGTCGTCGTTTTCGTCCTCACCTTCGTCTGGACCCGGGCCTACGGCAGGCACGTGCAGCGCCGGAACGAACGTTCCTGAGGCGCCACGGCCCGTCGTGGGCGGGGTGACCGTGACCGTGTCACCACACATCGGGCGGTCGCCACAGCCGGGACGCCGCAGCCGGGCCGTGAGTGCTGTTCTATCTGTGTCTACCTGTCGCCTATCTGTGTCTATCTGTCGCCTATCTGTCGCCGGGCGAGAGCGCCAGAGGCGCCTCGATCACCGCCGAGCGAGGCGGCGTCCGCTCTCCGTGTCGATGGGCGTGTAGTTCATCTCGAAGTGGTGATAGAGCGTGGACTCGTCGGCCTGGGACAGCTCCTCGCCGTGCATCTCGATGTCGGGTGCGGTCCGGACCCGCTCCTTGGTCACCTGGACCCGAAGATCGTCAGGCCCGATCTGAACGCCTCCCAGAGGTACGAACGTCAGGTGGCGGCCGATGAAGCCCTCTTTGACGGTGGCGAACTGAGGCTCGTCAGTTTCGACATCGACGTAGACATCCTGCAGCTTGCCGATCTTCTCGCCGTTGCTGTCGATCAGGATCTTGCCGTGCCACTCGGACACGTTCCATCTGGCCTGATCTGCACCGTCTTGTTGTTCACCCTGGTCGTAAATGTTCTCAGTCATCCCAATCTCCCGGTCTGGTCTCGAGATTGCCGGCGCCACCTCCCAGCACGCCTGGCGAAGGGGCACCGGCAAGCGAATGCGGCAGCTCCAGTCCGATTCTCTACCAGGACCATCTCCGTCGGTAGAGGCCTTCGACCCTTCCGGATTCCCCGCGACCGGGGTGCTCAAACACCACGGGTGATCGACCCGGGATCCGTGGCCACTACGGTGGAACCGCTGAGTCCGTCGAGCAAAGGCTCCGCCTCCTGCGCTCCGGACCCGGCACCCTGGCCCCCTTCGGGGGGCGAGGGGCCGGGGGCGTCGACCCCGGCCCCACGACCGGGCGGCGGCTTTCCACTACCGGAGCTCCACGAGGCCAACAGACGGTGGCAGACGGCGGCGGCGGTGTCCTGGACGGTGGCCCGCAACCAGGCGGCGTAGTCCACCTGGGTGGACTCGGCGGAGGTAGCCCGACCTGTCACCAGGAGCGACTCGTGAAGCACCTTCTCCCCGCTGGCCACATCGTTGTCCTCGATCAGGTGGTGGATTCGGGTGACCTCCAACTCCGCATCGATGGCTCTCCCCCGCCAGGTCTCGAGCTCCCGCTCCTCCCGGTACAGCTCAATGGCTGCCATCTCCAGGTTCACGGCCATCACCGCTATCCGTTGCAGCAAGGCATCGTCGGAGACATCGACATCGACCAGGCGGGCGAGCCGCTGCACCTCGTCGAGGAGCACGATCACCTCCGCAGTGGTCGCCGCCTCCGGATACCGGCGCAACTGGGCGGTGTCGATCAGGTCGATCGCGGTCGCCGTCACGGCTTGCCCGACTCACGCAAGAATACTTCTCCTCGGGATCCGAAATGGAGGAACCAGACCCGGAAGTCCTCCTCGCAGAAGACCGGACACTCCGGGCCGCCGGTCCAGCGGCCCTCCCGGATCTCTATGCACCGCGTGTGGAAACCGGCCGGCATGGGTCGGCGTAGCAGTAACTTGGCTCGTTCAACGGCGAGGCCCGGGGTGCTGGAAATTGCAACCGCGCTGCCGACAGTATCGGGTTGATGCAGGTCGTCGAGGATCTCTACCAGCATGTACTCCAAAGTGCCCACATTCGGGCGCGTCGGCATATCAAGACTCATCGAATGATTCCTTTCGGTCGGTCCGGTGACGGGCGATGATGCGTCGACACCGGGCAAGAGTGTCGGGGATGCCCCTCTGGAGTGCTCACAGGGGACAAGGGGGACGAGATGGCCGGAATGGGCTCGCTGTCGAACACTTCCGGGCCGCCTGGCTGTCGACCGAACGGTGTGAGATCCATAGATCTTTCAGACGCGAAAAGGACCGGCAACCCGTTTTGTGAGTCGGCCGGCACCGTCCGAAATTGCCATGTGGCCAGGGTCTCCCGGCCCTGGCTTTCGGCTGCTCGGTCGGCTTTTGGCGGCCCGTCGGCCTTGATCGGCCATCGCGCTGTGGCCCGGCCACGCGATCCGGTCTCCGGGGCCACCGGCAACCATCGACGGGCGGGAGACTGCTGGTGTGCCGGACTGCGTGGCGTGTGAGCTCTCACGAGGTGAGCGTGATCTCCCCGGTGGTCTCATCCATCGGACCGACTTCTGGCTCGTCGAGCACTGCATCGGGCCCCTCGGCGTCGGAGCATTGATTGTGAAGCCGGAGCGCCATGTCACCTCGGTAGGGGAACTCGGCGAGGACGAGGCGGCGGAACTCGGTCCCCTGCTCAGGCGAGCCTCCACCGTTGCCGGCCAGCTGGCGGTCGCCGATCAGGTCTACAACTGCCTCTGGTCGCATGCCGGAGGCAGTCCTGTCCATATTCACTTCGTCGTCCAGCCCGTCACAAAGGCTCAGATGGCGGCCTTCGGTGCCCACGGCCCGCAGTTGCAGGCAGCCATGTTCTCGGCCGGCGAGCTCCCCGGCCGGAGCGAGATCGAGGCGGCCGCCGACCGGGCAAGACTCTTGTTCGCCGCTTGACCCACGACCCTTTCCCGGGGCCCGGGGCCTGGGCCCGGGAACTGGTGCTGCCCTGCTCGAGACATCCGGCGGGTGGACACCCGAGCGCCGGCTCGGACTACGTGGCCGAGCGCGGTTCCAGATGCCTGATGACAGTGGCCGGCACACCCCCGACAAGGGTCGCCGGAGGGACGTCACGGGTCACCACTGCCCCGGCTGCGACGACGGAATCAACTCCGATGGTCACACCGGGCAGGACAGTGGCGGCAGATCCGATCCGCACATTTGTCTCGACCTTGATCGGCTCCACGGTGATGTACGACCGTCGTTTGTCCGGCTCGACGGGATGACCGGCCGTGACCAGGTTGACCTTGTTCGCGATCATGACCTCGTCCGCGATCTCGATGGGTCCGTGACCGGTGAACATGCACTCGTGACCGATGAAGACGGCCCGACCAATGGCGATGTTCAGCCCGTAGTCCGCGTAGAAGGGAGGGATGAGGTGGAACGAGTCGCCAACGGGCTTGCCGATCAGCTCCTCGAAGACTTCTCGGATCGACTCCGTCTCCTCCATGCAGTACCGGCTGAGCTGGGAGGAAAGCCGGGTTGCCACCTTGATCCGCTCGAGAATGGCGCGGAACTCCGGCGATCTGACTCCGATCCACACTGACGTTCGTCCATTCGGTTCCTCAAGTCCCGTGTGCCGAGGTTGCCCGGCGAGGCTAGATCGTCGCCATGTGCGGCGGTTGGATGCCGACAGACGCCAACCCGGAGCCGGTGGGCGCCATGACCCCGCTCATCCGGCACGCCGCCGACGTGCGTCGTATCATCAGTCCAACGGGGGCGGAACCGGAGGAATCATGCCGAAGTATCTGCTGGAAGTGAACTACACCCTCGATGGCATCCGGGGCATCAAATCCAAAGGCGGGTCAGCCCGCGTGGCGGCGGCCAAGGGTCTGATCGAAGGATTGGGCGGAAAGATGGAGTGCTTCTACTTCGCACTGGGAACCACCGATGTCTACGCCATCGCCGACCTCCCCGACAACGCCTCCGCGGCGGCTGCCGCGCTGACGGTATCCTCCGGCGGTGGCGCAACGGTGCGGACCGTGGTTCTCCTCACCGCATCCGAAACCGACGAGGCCGTGGCCAAGGAGGCCGCATACCGCCCACCGGGGACGTAGCCGCCCCGGCTCGAGGTTCAAGACAGCGGGTACTGAGGGCAGGTGGCACGGCGGGGCCCAGCCCACGACAGGTACTCCTGCCATTCGGGTTGGGTGAGGTTGCGGCCGGCGAGACCACAGGCGGCGATCCGTAGGTCCGACGCACTGAGATTCCATATCTCGCCGCCCCCGGCGGGAGCCTCGGCGTAGACTGTGCTGTCGCCGGGTCCGAAGACCGTCGCCGAGATGGGCGGACTGGGTATCCACGACCCGATCGCCTGCCGGGCACCCAGGTCGACCAATCGCCAACCTTGCAGGCTGTTGGGCCACTGCCTCATTGCCATCGGGAGCGCGGGTCTCCTACTACAAAGAAGTCTCTCCGCTACAAACAAAGTCTTGTCGTTGCGCCGACTCGACCTGAAAGGATGGCCTGAACCCCCGACCCGAGGAGGATGTGGAGATGTCGCCACCTACGAGCCACACGCTGGACGTCCCCGGCGCACGTTTGCAGTACGAAATCCAAGGCTCAGGCCCGGCGCTCATGCTGATCGGCCACCCCATGGGCGCCTCGGGGTTCGCCTCGATCGCACCACTGCTCGCCGAAGCCTTCACTGTCGTGACCTACGACCCACGAGGCTTCGCCCGCAGCACCATCGACGACCCCGACCAGGACGCCGAGCCGGACCTGCTGGCCGACGACGTGCGCCGTGTCCTGGAGGCGGTCGGCAAGGTGCCCGCGCATGTCTTCGGCAGCAGTGGAGGCGCGATCACTGGGCTCGCGCTGGTCGCCCGCTTCCCCGGCCACGTTGAAACCCTCATCGCCCACGAGCCGCCGCTCGCCCTGCTCCTCCCGGAAGCCGAGGAAGCGCGGGCGGGAATGCTCGATATCTACGACACGTACCGCGCCGGAAGCATCAGTGATGCCTGGGGGAGGTTCGCTTCCTTCACCGGCGTTGACATCCGCGGTCAAGACGAGGACGCCGATCCGCAGCCGCCGTCGGCCGAGGCGGTGGCGACGAGCGAGCGCTTCTTCGGTCATGGTCTCCTGCCCATCGCCCTCTACCAGCCGGACTTCCCCGCCCTGGAAGAGGCCCCGGCCCGGCTCGTCGTCGCGGCGGGGACGGCCTCCAAGGGCCAGTTCCCACAGCGCACTGCTGCGGCGCTTGCGGAGCGCCTGGGTACGCAGTTGATCAATTTCCCCGGGGGCCACGGCGGATTCGTCAGCCATGCCAAGGACTTCGCCGGCGTCCTCTTCGACACCTTGGCCCGGCCCACCTTGGCATAGCCGACATTGGGGTTGCGCCGGCGTTGGACGGCACGGCCTCTCAGCTCGAGCGTCCGGTCACCACGTCTTACGCGTCACTGGTCATCATCCGCCAGGCACCGATGGCCGTCCAGAACACGATCCAACCCACGATCACCAGGGACGCCACCACGGTCGACTCCGGTATCTGCAGATTCCTGCTGAACCCGCCGCCGCCGGGGCCACCGCCACCCCCGAACGGTGTCGGCAACCCGCCCGGCTCGAGTGGACCATGGCCACGCCCCCGACCGCTCGCTCGAGATTGACCAGGTGCGTGATCACCTGGCGGCTGAATCTTGGGCCGGCGGGCGTAACCAGGGCGACGGCCCGCTGAACCCGATGCGGACAGACTTGCCGACGGTGTCGACTTGAGCGAGGAGCATTTCGCTCTAGGGGCAGGATCGCGAGGAGGAGACCCTTTGCAGGAGCAGCTCCCGCTCGCGTTCGTTGCGGGTCATGGATGCCGCCCTCTCGAACTCCGCACGTGCCTCCTCCCTCCGCCCGAGGCGTTCGAGCAGATCGCCACGAACGCTCGGCAGCAAGTGGTAGTTCTCGAGGGCCGGCTCGTCGGCCAGAGCGTCGACCAACATCAGACCGGCCGCCGGCCCCTCCGACATCGAGACGGCCACGGCCCGGTTCAGCTCGACCACCGGGGACGGCGTCAGTGCCATGAGCTTGCGATAGAGGACCGCGATCGCCGTCCAGTCGGTGTCCTCGAAACGAACTGCCTGCGCATGACACGCGGCGATCGCGGCCTGAAGTGAGTACGGACCGTCGCCCGCCCGACGGAAGGCGTCGCTGCCGCGCCGGATGAACATTCGGTTCCACCTGGATCGATCCTGGTCTGCGAGCAGCACCGGCTCACCGGTCGGACCCGTGCGAGCTGCAATCCGGGACGCTTGGAATTCGAGGAGCGCCACGAGCCCGTGGGCTTCCGGCTCCGACGGCATCAGACCGGCGAGGACGCGAGCCAGGCGCAGAGCGTCCTCGCACAAGCCCGGGCGTACCAGGTCCTCGCCGGCCGTCGCGGCATAGCCCTCGTTGAAGACGAGGTAGATGACCTCGAGAACCGATGCCACGCGCACTGCCCTGTCGGCACCGTATGGGACCTCAAAAGGGACCCCGGCCTCGGCAAGCGACCGTTTGGCGCGGACAATGCGCTGTGCGATCGTCGGCTCCGACACCAGGAATGCCCGGGCAATCTCATTCGTCGTGAGCCCACCCATCAGCCGCAGTGTGAGAGCGATGCGGGCGTCGGGCGACAGCACCGGATGGCACGCGATGAAGATCAGTCGTAGCAGATCGTCATCGATATCATCGGCGTCCGTCGGATCGATCGGTGGCACGTCCCCCAGCGTCCGACCAACTTCCGCGAGCTTGCGAGCGTATGTCTCCTTGCGCCGCACGAGATCGATCGCACGGCGCTTGGCAGTGGCCATGAGCCAGGCACCCGGATTGCTCGGGGCACCTGACTCGGGCCATGCCTCCAGCGCAGCCACCAGTGCGTCCTGTGCGATCTCCTCTGCGATCCCAACGTCCCGCACGATGCGAGCGACGCCCGCGATGATCCGTCCGGATTCGATCCGGAACACAGCTTCGAGCGAATCGGTCGGCGCTGATGTCGTCACGACCGCCCATCAGAGCAGCCGCATCGGGGTGGAGCAAGCGCCGCCGATCAGCGTTCTGCAATCTCGCGGAGCTCGGCGGTGACGGTCCAGTTCTCCGGATGGATCTGCAGGAACCGCTTCGTCCACTCCAAGGCCTCCGCCTTGTCCTTGGCCTGGAGGATGGCGTAGCCGCCGACGACTTCCTTGCTCTCGGTGAAAGGCCCGTCCTTGTAGGTGAGGGCTCCGCCTGTCCAGGTGATCCGGGTGCCCTCAGACGTCGGAGTGAGCCCAGCCGTGTCCAGCATCACCCCCGCCTTTGTGATCTCCTCGAAGAGAGCCCCCATGCGTTCTGGGAACTCGGGGCTCGAGCTCATGTCGGGAGGATTCTGTTCGTCCACACGGATCATCGAAAGATAACGGGGCATGTTGACTCCTCTGTCGGGAGGGCGGGACGTTCCCAGCCTCTCACCATTGCGTCGAACGGGAAGGGCTCAGATCGACACGTCCGTGGAGATTTCCCAAAAATCGTCCGACGAGCACCTCGACGGCCGGCCCGAAGACTCGGAAACTGGTTTTCGATCGCCCAGACGGCGCCGCACGGCGCCTTGTTCCGGAGCCGTTGGCCATTTTGTCCCTGGCCTGCATTTCCGATTGGTCACACCTGGCCAGCACCGCCGCTTGACCGCGCTCGGCTGAGGTCGTGCGTGGCGCTCGTCCTCAGCCGTGTCAGGGCTGCGTCAGTCACTCCTCCGCCCTACCGTGGACCCGTGGATCACTACGCCGAGGCATTCTGCCTCCTTTCCGAGCAGTGCTTCCGACTCATCCAGGCGGAGGATGGGACCGGGCACGCCCAGCATTGCCCCTACCTCACGGTATGGCGAGGGCGGTTCCAGGACGGAGCCGGCAAGTGGCACGCGGTCGAAGCCTGCGACGGGCACCGGGCCGACCTGGACGCAGCTCACAGGGTCGAGTCCGGCTCCACCCCGCACGGGATTGGCGGGGAACGCCTGAGATGAACAGGGACCACCCTGGCCCCTGACCTGCCAATTGAAGCCGGAGTGCCGGGGCCCGATACTGCAGGGGGTCAACCGCCCGGGCCACGCATGTGGCGAGCGACGTGCTCCTCCGCTTGCCGGACAATTCCTCCCGATGGCGCGAAGGCAATCCAACCGGACCCCGCCGACTCGCTGCTCTCCCACAGTCGGTCGGCTGCTGCCCGGGCCTCTGGCCATGGCTCCGTGGTTGCCCACACAAGATCGACCCAGGTCGGGAAAGGAGGCTCGGGTTGGACTGCTCCAGATTCAACCTCCTCGATCCAAGTCGGGTCCGCTCCCATGCGGGCGGCGAGGTCATCCACCGAGATGCCGGCTGCAGTTCTCCGTTCCCGCAGGCGCAGCCCCTCCTCGACCATCTGTCGGCGCCTTGTGGCCGCTGCGTCTGCGCGACGACTGGCACCGCGTGATCTCGCTGCCTGACGGGTGCCCTCAGGATGACCCCACCCATCTCGCTCGTCGAAGGTCTTCATCAGGCGGCCATCGATCTCCGGCGCGGGCCCGCCGCCAGCCCAAAGCGCTTCATCCGCCTCAAGCCGGACATAGATCCGACTTGATCGGCCCCTCCACCAGCGGACTGCTTCAAGAGCACTGGAAAAGAACGGGCCTTCCCCAAGCTCGAGGTGGTCGTCCTCGTACTCCACATAGGCAAACCATCTTGGCGGAAACTCTTCGGATTCCTCTTCGTGGAAGGGGTCCCAATCAAGGGTGATGCGGACGACGGCGCCGGCTTCGTCGGGGACAGGTTCGGACGTCGATGCCGCGGCCGGCGGATCATCCTCCGTCTCGACCGTGAGCTCGAACGCCCAAGACCTCGTCGGCGGCTGGTCCTCCGTTGATTCGCATGCCACCCCGGGTCCGTAGCCCACCACTCGGGAGGCGAACAAGCCGGTCCTGTCCAGCACTGCCCGATGCCAAGCGAGCGCCACCAACCGGCCCCGCATCGCCACGGCCATCGGGCCGTCACTGCCGCCAGCCGTGTAATCGTGCCGCTGCTCGTAGAGGCGATCGTGTGATCGAAAGACAGTGAGCTCGATCTCTTGGCCGACCGAGCGCTGATCCCCGCAGCACTGGTGCTCCCAATCTTCCAACCAAATCTGAAACTGGGTCACAGCCCACCCTCCCGCCTCGGATGCGGTGCGTCAAGAGGACAACCACTGACCCCTCTCGGTACCGATCAAGCCAGGGTCCACAGCCGCCGGCGACCGGAGGCCAGGGACAGCTCGGGCAATACATCGGATTACGTGTGCTGAGTCAACTCAATCACGTTGCCGTCAAAGTCTTCGTAGCGTCCGCTGCGACCCCAAGGTTCCGCACGTGGTTCGTGAAGGACGTGAGCGCCCGCACGTACCGCTGCCGCATTAGCACAATCGATGTCCTCTACGGACAGGGTGATCTGTGCACCACAGGTCGGCTGCTCTTTCGCCGGATAGAGAGCGAAGTGAAGGTAGGCCCCGTCGCGCCAGGAGATCTCCGCGTGCCTTCCGCCTATCCACCGGTCGTCAACGCCATTGTCTCCCGGATCTAGATCCAGGCCGAATGCGTCTCGGTAGAGCGCCACCGAACTGTCGAGATCTGATACCTCCAATATGACCGCTACCAGACGACCGTGTTTGGCCATTTCCGCTCCTTGCCGAGTCCGTCTCTTACTGACTTTATTCCCCGAGGCGGACAAGGGTTGAAGCAGAGTGGCTGCTTCAACCCTATTGAGACTCTGACACAGCCCGGCCTCCGACTGCCGATCCGCCACCCGCTGCAGAGCCGCCGGCAACCCGACGATCAAGCACACCAGATGAACCGGTGATCAAGCACCTGAGAGAGACAGCGATCAAGCACCTGAGGGAGACCAATGATCAAGCAAAGCAGCTCATCGTCGGTACGTGGGAGCATCTGCTGATGCGAAGAGCGGCGAGCGTTGGACTCCTCATTTTGGCATCGACGATGGGTCTGGCCGGTTGCGGAAGTTCTCAGCCGCCCCTCAGCAGTGCTGCCAGTTCTGTGCTGGCTGCCGCCAACTTCACCATGGTCCAGACGACGTTTCAGCAGACAGGAAACGAACTTCGACCGGTGACGAACACGATCGTGATCAACAAGCCTGACCGCATGGCACTCGTCGCCAGCAGCAACATCCGCGGTTATCAGTCCGTCACCGTCGGCTCCACGGTATACAACCGATGTCCAGGAAAGTGGATCGCGACTCGTTTCCCAAACAGTGAAGTAGGCCCAGCCAATGAGCAGACACTCTGGCTCCTGCAGGTCATCGGCGAAACAACGGACGTCGATGACCACGGAGAGACCTACGTAGTTCCACCCAAAGAAGCCGCCCGCCTACTGCGGTCATCCAACCAGATACCTTTCCAAACGGTCGAGGCCAAACACGTGTCACTGTCGGCCACCGTGCAGGACGGACTGCTCAGAACAGTGACGCTGTATGCCAACGCTGAGGGTTCGGTCGTAACCGACAAGTTGACCATTACCCAGGTAGGGACGTCGCCCACGATCACGGCTCCGAGCCTTCCGAAAGGATCGCGACCAACACTGTTTCAAGGAGGGGTCGTCGGCGCCGTGAAACTGCCGTCCAATCCCTGCAGTGCGGGATAGGTTCACGACCCGGACCTCCAGCTTCGGGGCTACTTCACCAGTCCGGCCGCTCGGTACCGGCACGTCCAAGCGGGTCGACATGAGGGAGGCTGCCGCACGGCAAACGCAGCCCCGACGGGAGGAGCCGTCACGACTGGCGGGACCGACTATGGAGGCTGTCGTGGATGAGCATGAACCGCATCGACCACAACCCGGGCCGTGGCTTGGGAAGGAGGTGCCGGGACCAGAAGAACCCACCCAATGCGACAACGACCGCGATGAGCCAGCCGATCTCTCCAACGCCCAAGACCCACGGAGTGGACCCCAGCAACATCACGATGAGGCCCGCAATGACGACGGCCAGCGCGACGAATCCCACGCGGAGCGCCCAGACAGCCGTCCTCCAGGATCCGTCGCGTTGCAGCACCGGCGGCTTGTCCATGCCAGGATTGTCCCACGGTTGCGGGTTGCGACACCAGGGTCGTTGGTCCTCAGAATCGGCCGGTTCTCAGAAACCCGACCGGATGGTGGCATCGGCATCGGTTCCTTGTTATCGAGAGCAACTGGTTGGCCGGTGCAGAGAGAGTCCGGGATGGAAGCCAACCGACCGCCGGCGGTGTGACACTCGCCCCTCTGGCAGACTGAGCGGCTCACCGTGCTCGAGTGGCGGCCAACCGAGCGGTCCTTAGGGCGACCTTCATAGGCAGCCAGACAGGGCGCCAGCCCATGCTTCTCGGCTGTTGTGTCACATAGGTGACAGACTTCTCCTTCCGATTGAGCCAGAATTAATTGGGGAGCGGGGCCGAATGGCGCTCCTTAGGAACTTTGTGCCCCAAAAGCGCTCCATTCCAACTTCAGGCAGATTTTGGTCATCGCAACTACGCAGATCGAAGTGACTCACGAGGGGGGCGGGTGTCGGACTTTCCGATCCAAGTCGATTCCGTCCGATGAGCCATCAAGACGACGGTGACCAGGTTGACGAAGAGGGCGCCATCAATTTCGGCCGGGAGTCTCCCGATAGGCACGGTCGTCGACCTGTTCCCGATCGTGACTGAGTCACTGAAGCTCATTGCCGAGAAATTGGACGAATTGGAGTCACGACTACGTCGTCTTGAAGGCGACCACCTGTAGCAGCTGCTGTGCCGGGGGCATTTGCAGATTTCCCCGACGGCGAGCCTGAACTACGTGACACAGCCTGTGACGGGGGCACCCCGACCTGGCATCATATGGTTGGTGGAGGCTCAGCCCGACGACAGAGTGAGAGCGGCCGTAGAGGTCCCGGAGGACATTGTCGAGCGAGTCCGCACGATATGCCTGGCGCTGCCCGAGGTGACCGTGCGCGTCGACTATTCGCGAACGAGAACGAGATCGACGGCGCGGTCTTTCGACATCCGCCGAAGGTCGTTCTGCTTGCTCGTGGCAGTGGAGAAACCGACCGGGGAGGCCATCTCGCTGCTCGTGTTGCGTGCGGACCCAGACGAACGCGAGGCCTTGCTGTCCGTTGGTGACCCGTTTTTGGCCCGCGGGCCGGTCGTGATCGCATCGGAGTGCTCCTGACCGGCGACACGGAATGGGAGGAGATCCGTGAGCTGGTGACCGAGAGCTACCGGGTCCTCGCGCCAAAGAAGCTCATCGAATTGCTCGACTAGGGCGCGGGTTGGTCGCGTTTGATAATCGCCCCCTCCTTTTGGTGGCAGGGGGCGTTGAGCTCGGTGACCGTGCTGCTTCCATGGCCGGTCGCCACTCAGACGGCTTCTTCAGCATTAGCGACACCTCTGTCAACCACAACACCGCTACCAGCGATGGTGGCGGCATCTACAGCACCGGTGGCACGCTGAATCTCACCACCTCGGCGAGTGTCAACTCCAACACCGCCGATACCGATGGCGGCGAGATCCACAGCACTGTCGCCCTCGGTCCCCGCAGGCGACGTGGTACCCAACATCCCCGACAATCCTCGTCGACTAGCGCACTCGGCAGAAGAGAGCCCGCCGCCCCCGGCGGGCCTCTCTTCTGGGCTTTCTTCCTCTCCCCCCGGTGATCGAGCAATCGAAGATATGGTTTCGTTCCTGATCGGGAAAGTAGCGGACCGGCCACCGCTTTACCTCTGCTCAAACCTGGCGAAGGGATTACACCGGTACCGTGATGGCCGGCCCGCAGCTCTCGTTATCGCGCCGGTCCCTGCTCCGGTCAACCCTCGTCGTTCCGGGTACCGACCCTGCGTCTTCGCCCACCGCTGAACGTCCGCCAGACGAGGGGGACCCACCGCTAGCCGGCGAAGGTGGGGCACCCTTGGAAATTTGGAGTCGACCCGCTTCGGTGGCCGGTGCCAGTCTTCGGGCCGCATAATGGAGCGGTGACCTACCTACGGCTGGCTCTCTGTCAATGCGCCTCCTGTGGCGATCCACGAGCCAACCTCGAAAAGGGATTGGCCGCATGTTCGAAGGCCGCCGAGCTGGGGGCGGACATTGCAATCCTGCCAGAGATGTGGCAAATCGGTTACGCCCCTTGCCCTGATGACGAGGCTGGACGGGCGAGGTGGCAGGAGATGGCCATCGCTCGTCACGACCCATGGGTGAGCGCATTCAGAAAGGCTGCATCCGACCTCAACTTGGCGATCTTGGCGACATTCATGGAGCGCTGGCCTGGCTCCCCGCGGAACACCGCTTTGCTCATCGACCGGCATGGTCAAGATGTACTTTGCTACGCCAAGGTTCATACGTGTGATTGGGGAATGGAAAGAGCCCTCACGCCTGGAGAATCCTTTGAGGTCGCTCGGCTCGACATCGAGGGCGGGTTCGTCGACGTCGGCGTCATGATCTGCGCTGACCGAGAGTTCCCTGAGTCGGCGCGTGAACTTATGCTTGGCGGCGCTGAACTCATTCTAGTTCCAAACGCTTGTCCTATGGCTGGCGAGCGGACCAATCAGCTTCGGTCCCGAGCCTTCGAAAATATGACGGCGATCGCGACGGTGAACTACTCGGCTCCCGAGCAAGATGGCCATTCCAGCGTTTTTGACGGAATGGTCTTCGACCAGAATGGCCAACCGAATGGCCAACCTCGTGACCAGCTCATTTTCCAGGCAGGCGATGGCGAGGACGTCTACCTTGCCACTGTCGATCTGGACGCACTCAGGGAGTATCGGGGGCGTGAGACGATGGGGGACGCATACCGGAAACCCAGCGCGTACAGGCGCCTGATGTCCGACGAGCAAGGCGTGCCGGTCTTCGATCGTTCCGATTCGCGCCGAGGATCCGTGGTCACCGAGGGCTGAGGGGTGGCGCTCGAGACCAGTCGTGCTTCAAATGACCGCGTTGCTGACCCAGCCCTCACCTCCAACGCCTCGGTGAGCTACTCCCTCCGACCCTGAGTCCGAGCTCAGCTACCATCAGGGGCGTGCCCGATATCAGGCCGGTGCTCGGGGCTACTGAGGTCCATGACATCTGGTCAAGTGAAGTCGAAGATACCTTCCGGGTCTTCATTGGCGCTTGCGGCAGCCAGCCTGAAGTGACCATCATCGTCAGTGACGGCAACGGACTGTTCGGTCTGGTCGTCGACACGGTTCGGCTGATGCAGATCCCGGCCATGCTGCCTTCAGTGCTTGTTGTCGGTATCGGCTATCCCGGCGTGGACAACGTCGCCGACACGATCGACATCAGAGTTCGAGACCTGACCCCAACTCACTGGAGGATCTACCCCGGCTCCGGTGGAGCCGACAGGTTCCTCGCCTTCATCCGCGAGACGTTGTTCAATTGGCTCGCGGACCGTTCTCCGTCTGCCCTGGCCTCTACGGTCTACTTCGGGCACTCCTTGGGCGCACTCCTCGGGGCTCACGCGCTCCTGGGTGCCCAGCCATCATTCAGCCACTCCATCATCAGCAGCCCCTCTCTCTTCTGGGACCACTACGTGATCTTCGACGAGGAACGGCAACGAGCAGAGACAACACAGGATATTCCGGCGCATGCGTTCTTCGGCATCGGCGCTCTCGAAACGGACGAGGGACGCCGGATAGAGGGAGAAAGACTCCCTCTCGGACATCCACGCAAACCGCCCGCGACGCACCTCGACATGGTGGACGACCTACGCCGCTTCACCGATGCCCTCCTGTCCCGGCGATACCCGCACCTCGACATGAGGTTCGCCGTGTACCCCGACGAGTTCCATGCAACTGTTGCAGGTACCGTCCTCACCCATGGCCTCCGTCACTTCTTCAGCCATCGCTGACCAGTCCCGTCGCCGGCCGCCTTCCCAGTTACTGAGCGTTGTCGCCCGTACCCGTGGGTAACATCTATCTGCGGTGACAACCGGAGTCCCCGACACCTTGCGGGCCGGTGATCCGTCAACGCGCAAAGAGCGAGGACGATGAGCGTCGGATACAACAGGATCACTTGATGCGTGACGACAGGATCTCTTGATGCGTGGCGTCGTCCGCCAGGCGCTGGCCATCGGTCCG
The DNA here is from genome assembly GCA_963745955.1 of uncultured Acidimicrobiaceae bacterium. Classification (GTDB taxonomy): domain Bacteria; phylum Actinomycetota; class Acidimicrobiia; order Acidimicrobiales; family RAAP-2; genus Bog-756. The sequence goes on from CAVUZI010000007.1 coordinate 205,051, forward strand.
TCCTCGAGCATCGCTGATCGTACGATCGACATCACCACGACAGGTCGGCATTCAGGGGAACCACGACGGATCGAAATCGTCTTCTATCGGTTCGAAGATGCCATCTATCTGAGTGGGATCCCTGCGCCGCGTAACCGGGATTGGCTGGCCAATCTCAGCGCGACCTCCATTTCACCTTCCATCTGAAGGACGGCGTCGTGGCCGACCTGCCTGCGGTCGCCGAGGTGATCACCAATGTGACTGAACGCCGTCGGGTGCTCGCCACCTTTGTCGACCAATTCAATCAGCGCCGTGGCCACGACAGCGAGTGGCCGCGAGGCGACCTCGACGAGTGGGTGCAGGGCAGTCCTCTCGTGAGAGTCGACTTCGTCGGCACTGATTGAACCCGGGCTCCAACCCGGCAGTCACGTGCAGGGCCGCGCCCCTACCGCTTGATCTCGACGAGCAGCACCCACGCGTTGACCGACGCCGAAACGAAGGCGAGCAGGATTGCGCCCAGCACCCAGTAGAGGCCTCCTCCCCCACCAGCGATCAGGCTCGCACCTCCGACGATCAAAGCGATGCTCGGGAGCAACAGGGTGGCCAGGTGTTCGATCTGCCAAACAGTCGGTTCACCGGGCGTCTCCTTTCCGTGAGCCAGCCACACGGCCTGTACCGCTACGATCGCGCCGGCGGACGCGATCTCGATACCAAGGGCACGATTCCCTTGCCCCGGTGCCAGGGCGAACCCGGAAACGACCAGAGCACTGACCAGGATCCCGAGGGTTCCGGCTGCTCTACCGGGTAGCTGCGGGTATTTCAGAATCTGCTCGAGGTTTATCGAGATGGCGACGAACAGCAGTCCGGTCAGCGCCGCCGCCGCCCCGATAGTGCCCATGAAGAAGTCATGCCAACCAAAGGCGCTGTATGCGGCCACGGAAGATTCTCGCATCTCCCGACCCCGGATGGGTGATCATCCACACGCCGGGTGGCTGATCATCGAATGTCGGATGCGCCGGTCGACCACGGTACGTGGTCCGGATGATCTCGGTGGACTTCTCGAAGTCTCATCCAGGCCGCGGACGCCACTGTGAAAGGCATTGCCCCCACCTCCACAAGACCCGGAACGAATCCGCTGCCCGGGGATGTCGGGAACGAAAGTACCCCGATTGCAGGTCGATCTGGGAGCGACAGCGCATCCTGGATGTGCCTGATCAGCCACGGTCGATATCGCCCCGCTGATCCGGCCACGGGTGTAGTCCCCGTTTCAGCCGCCTCGAACGCGCCGAGCTTGAAGCTCTGGGTTCCAGGTGAAAGCATCGTGCCCGTGGCCGATCAGCATTGCTCTTGCTTGTCCGGAGGATTGAAATGACCAAGGCTTCGTGGGTATCCCCTGTACTTCGAGTCGAAAAACCATGGGGGCACGAAGAACATTTCGCGCTCGTCGACGGGCGCTATTGCGGAAAGGCTCTGCATGTCAATGCGGGCCACGCGCTCTCGCTTCAGTATCACGAGCAGAAGGAGGAGACGGTCGCGGTTCAGTCGGGCCGACTTCTCTTCGAGGTGGGTGATCCCGGCGCCCCACTGGAGTCATTCGAGCTGCTGCCCGGCGAGGCGGTCCATCTCCGCCCCGGCACTCGGCACCGCATGACAGCCCTGGAGGACACGATCATCCTTGAGGCAAGCACCACTGAGCTCGACGACGTCGTGCGTCTCGAAGATCGCTACGACCGCGTGTAGGGCGCCGGGTCACGCGCCGATCGGTCAGGCCGGGACGGTGTCCAGTTCACTGCGGCTCGATACCACCGACGTCAGCCTGTGACAGTCCGCGTTCCAGTCACCATGACCGAGGAAATTTCGGTCATTTGCGGAAGGGTCGCATTGTTCACAGTCACTCCGGTGCCGCCGACTGCAGTATTGATGATGAGAAACATTGGAGTTGACGGGACGTCTTGTGTGAGCGTGAACGCCTTCTTGCCGTCAATGTCCCAGGTCAGTGATCCCGGTGCCCAGACCAGGGTGTAGGTGTGCCACCCCGCGACATTGGCGGGACAAGTGCTGACCGGCGCGTAACCGCAACCTTCGTTGACCTTCGCACCGCTTGAATCCGTGGTGTGCACTGCCTCATTCACGACTGATGGATTTCCGAAGGGTTCCGGCTGGATCTCGGCGATATCGATCTCATTCGCTCCCTGCGCCGGCCAGGGACAATCGACACCCGAACCGACCCAGCCCACCACACCGGCAGTTATCGAGGTCTGGCAATCGGTCCCCACCAGCCAGATGGCCGGCCAGGTTCCGACACCTCCGGCCAATTTCGGCTCGCACCGTCACCGTTCCATAGGTGAAGCCCAGGGATGCCCACTGGACAGCCCCCGACGCGTACGGGCAGACCGCCTTCGATGCGGAGCTGGGGGGGCAGTAGCAATTCGCCGGCACCGATCCGACGGCGGCGGTCTCGGTCAACAGGTCACCTCCAACGGAGTCATCGGTCGCCGAGTAGCACTCTTGCTCTCCGTTGAATGAATTTGATCCGACGACGCTTTCCCAGCTATTCGAAAGCGCGGCACCCTTGAATGTATCGTCGAAGATCGTTGCCGGAGCTACCTTGATCGGAAGGACCTTACGTTCAGTTTTGCCGATTGCGTCCTTCACTTCAACGGTCAAGGATTTGGCCGCGACTGATGTCGGCGTGCCACTGATTCGTCCTGTTCGTCGGTTGAGGGAGAAACCGGGTGGCAGCTGGCTTGAAATGGTCAACCAACTGTAGGGACTGTCGCCCCCTGTTGCAGCGAGCTGCGCTGCGTACGGGTGGTCCAGTTCGGCAACTGGCAGGGATTTTGTTCGGATCTCCAGTTTGGGTGGCGATTTCGCCACAGCGATCCATAGCCCATAGACATTGACGGAGCTGCCATCTGACCTGATTGTGATCGAGTGCGATCCGGAACCGAGCGAGGCGCTGGTCCAGAGGGATAGGCCGCTGGAAGCTGTCGACCCGGCCGGTGAGCGCCCGCTGACGGTCGTTGTTGCACCATCGTCCACGGTGACCGTTGAAGTGGCGTTGTTCAGCCACCCGCCCTTGGGGATGCCGTAGCTGACTGTTCGATGGGCTCCCGAAGCGACAGTGAACTTGTAGGAGACCGACCCTCCTTTGCGGATCGAGACGTGATTGACCGTATCCGGAGGCCTGCCGTTCACGGTCGTCGTGGTGTTCCAACCACAGGTGGATGGGCCGGACACTGCATAACCGGCCGTGAAAGGCCCGGAGCAACCCCCACCGGCAACTGACTCGACGTGCCTCCAGATGGGAACAAAGGCGCCGCCGATCGCGGCCGCCGACGGTTGGCTCGCGGCCAGCACGCCCACGCCTGTCAGCAGTGCAGACAGGCACAGGGCGGAGACGACGGATGGACGCGACGACTTCCGGGGAGCTCCGCCTACCGAATGAGCACCGCGTCGAAGTCCCGTCACCTGACCACCTTCACGGGCAAGACAGCCACGCCCTGCGGCTCGCCGGCTTGCCTCTGCGTCAGCCCCGTGCTGCCTGTGATAGCCCAGTCCGACCTGGGAATCCAAAGCTGTCACCAGGGGCAATGTGCCGCACGGAGCCATCCGAGGCTTGGGGCTCCGAAGGCCGATCCCCGGTCTATCAGGCGGACGACACGGCAACGTCACAGGATGCTGAATCGACGGTGAACCTTGGGTGTCAGAAGGGAAAACTGCCGAGGGCTCCTCGGGGGTGTCCTCACAGGGCCTCCCTGGTCAGAGGCCGGATTCCTGACCCCGGAAACGACGTCACGGCCCGAACCCGGGCTTCCCCGTGGTGGCGACCCAACCCATCGTTTGCCCTGGGGCCATTGATCGCCGCATTCGGGCGCGCGAAGCTTGATGGCCTACGGTCCGATGAGGCTGGCGATCGAGGCAGACTGGGGGCGTGGTGGGTTCATCAGGAGAAGGGGCTCAACTCGACCCGAGGGACAAGTGGTCGCGGGGCAAATCGATCGGTGTCATCGTCGTCATGGTCGTGGCCCTTCTCGCCACACTCGCTCTCCCGCCTCGGGCGGGGGCATCGGCAAGAACTCCCTGTTCGCCGACGACGCAGTGCATTCGCCCTTTGGCGGCAGGCTCCGGGTCCCATGGGTATTGGCTGGTTGGCCGGGACGGAGGCATCTTCAGCTTCGGGGCCGCGCAGTTCTATGGATCCACCGGGGCTCTCCACCTTCAGCGCCGTGTCGTTGGGATCGCGTCCACCCCGGATCATCGAGGCTATTGGCTGGTGGCCTCCGACGGCGGAGTGTTCGCATTTGGCGATGCCGGATTCTATGGGTCCGTTCCCGGTGTCGGTCTTGCTCCTGCGGGCTCGGCGCGCCTGCCCCGGCTGAATGCGCCCATCGTCGGCATCGTCCCCTCCCATGACGGTGGCGGGTACTTCATGGTGGCCTCCGATGGTGGGGTCTTTGCCTTCGGAGACGCCGCGTATGAAGGATCGTGTCCCGGCATCGGCGGCTGCGCCGGTGCGGGTGAGGTCGTCATGCCGGCCAACGGCAATGGCTACTGGCTGGTCACGACATCCGGCGACGTCTACGCCTTTGGTGGTGCTCCCTATCTCGGTGGCCCGGGTGCACAAGGGATCGTGACCTCGGGCGCCCACACCCAAAGCGGCCTGGGATACTGGATCCTCTTTCGGTACGGTCTCGTCTTCCATTATGGCGATGCGAAAGACTTCGGCTCATTGCCTCGGGGTGATAGCGGCGGCTATGACATTACGACAGCGATCTTCACCACTGCTCACGACAAGGGGTATTGGATCGCCACCGCTGCCGGCGCGGTCTATGGTTTCGGTAACGCCCCCGACGAGGGAGGCATGGCCGGACACCATTTGAATGGTTCGATCACCGGCGCCGCCGGCTGGTAACGGGTTGGTGCGCGTCACCCTTCCATCCACACGCCTGAATGCACGCAGGTGATGCCCTGGCCAGGTGTGCGAAACTACCGTGTGGCGAATGGACCGCGGAGTCGGGCGCGAGCAACTCGATCTACACGCTGAAGCGGAACGTCGCAGGCACGGATGGCGATTGGTGGCAATGATTGGATGTGCCCGCTGACCTGCACCTGAGTGGATGGTGAGAGTTGGCGGCGATTGGCAATCGTTTGAATGTTCCGCGGACTCTCTGCGGACTGATTGAGCATCGGGTCCGGTGCCAACGTTCCTCAGCGACTCCCAGAGAGGCCCTGTGCTGCCGCGAACCGTACCGGACCACAGGGGGAGCGGATCGGCAGCAAACTGGCTCAGATCGACGTGTGGGCCGCGATCATCGGGACCGATGATGTCGAGGTGACGTGGCGGCCACCGGGCCGTGATCACCGGTATTGCCATCGGTAGACGAGCGCCGCCCAGGCCGTCGGTCCATAGACGGAGGCGGATCAGCCCCCAATCGGCTCATCGCGTGGCCCTCCTCACTGGCCCCTGTCTCCTACACGGTGAGCAACTGATGCGGTTCGCTCGCTGGACTTCCCCCGAGCATCTCGTCGGCTCTTCGAAGCCGGGACCCAAGCTCTACGAGCATCTTGTTCATGACAGACGGATACGAGCGGCAAAGCTCCTTGAACTCGCCGCGAGACAGGACAAGGAGCCGTAGCTCTGTCTCCGCGACAACGGTGGCAGTTCGCTCTCCTCCGTCCAGAAGGGCCAGCTCACCGAAGAAGTCGGTGGCCGCAAGAGTGGCGAGTTTCACGCCATTTCTCGAAGCCTTCGCCTTGCCCGACACGATGATGAAGAACTCCATTCCGACTTCGCCTTGTTGGGCGAGGACTTGCCCGGCGGCTACATCCCACTCCGTGGTGAGTGACGCGATTCGTCGAAGCTCGTCACTACTGCACCCGGAAAGAAGGCTCACTCCTTTGAGAAGAGCGACTCGCTCATCCCTGCGTACCCGCATCTGCACCATCGGTTGGGCCTCCCGTCTTGGTCCCTTGATGTGTCACATCACCGCCGAGGTCCGACGTTTCAGGGTGCTTGCACACCCGCTCGCCATGAGCGAAGTGACCCGACCGACGCCCATCATTCGGCACCTGCCTAGTCGATGTCAAGCATTCCTGCAGAGTCTGTACTTCATCGCGAGGGGCATACTTCTTACCACTGGGAGAGTGATCAGCGGCGCTTCGGCTTCGTGCTCTCCATCACCCGTGCCGTTGTCTCCGTGACCTTGCCAACTGGCTGGAATCGACCCCGAACCGACCTCCGTGCCCGGTACTTCGGGCTGGGGGCCACCAGGAGCCGGTCCACGATGAGAGCGATGAGGGCTGCCACAAGTGCCACGGCAAAGACTCCCAAGCATCGGCAGCGACATCCGGTACCGTCGCCAACAGCTTGACCGGAACAGTGAAATGGGTTGCCAACAACAAGACGGTGGTCACTGCTTTGAGCAGTGATGTCAGTACGCTGGTAGCCGCTCTTCCCGGCGCCGTCTCATCTCGCAATCCCTCGGTAGTGACGGCGAGTTGCCAAAGCTGGCTACGGACGTAACGAAAGCCAAGACACTTCCGCCCATCCCGAATTCGACCGCTCAGCAGGCATGGAAGACCCTGCTGAACGAACTTAGGGTCCACCCTAGAATAAGACGCGAGATGTAACATTGAGGGTGTGGAGCTGTCGTCCGAAGGTCTTGCCGGGTTCTTCGAGACAGTGTTGCCACACCTCGATGAGCGCCAAAAGCGCGTGCTTGCCGGTGCGATGGTCGAAGCGCTCGGTCGCGGAGGACAGGCTCGTGTGGCGGAGGCCTCAGGGATGAGCACCTCGACGGTGAACAAGGCGGTGCACGAGGTTCGTGCCGGGATCAAGGTCTCGGATCGGCGTCGTGCTCCCGGAGGTGGGGCCAAGCAGGCGACCGAGATCCAGCCCGGACTGCTCGAGGTGCTCGACGAGCTCGTCTATCCCGAGACCCGGGGCACGCCGATGTCACATCTGCGCTGGACGTCGAAGTCGACCTATGACCTGGCCGACGAGCTGGTGCGACGAGGCTTTCAGGCCTCCGCCGAACTGGTCAGGCGTCTGTTGCATCAGATGGGCTATTCCCTACAGGCGCCGGCCAAGGCCAAGGAGGGGACGGCCCATCCCGATCGTGACGCCCAGTTCGGCTATCTCAACAAGGCGGTCTGGCGCTTTGTCAGGGACCGACAGCCCGTGATCAGCGTCGACACGAAGAAGAAGGAGCTCATCGGCGAATACGCCAATGGCGGGCGGGAATGGCACCCCGAAGGTGCGCCAACCCGCGTGGCCGTCCATGACTTCGTCGACCCCGAAGTCGGCCGAGCCATTCCCTATGGCATTTATGACGTTGCCAATGATGAAGGGTGGGTGTCGGTGGGCGACACCGCCGATACCGCTGAGTTCGCCGTCGAATCGATACGTCGGTGGTGGAATCAGATGGGTGCCGACCGTTTCCCCGATGCCGCCAAATTGCTGATCACCGCCGATGCCGGGGGATCAAACGGCTACCGGGTCCGGGCCTGGAAGGCCGAACTCGCCACGCTGGCCGCCGAGACTGGCCTTGAGATCACCGTCGTGCACTACCCGCCCGGAACATCGAAGTGGAACAAGATCGAGCACCGCATGTTCTCCTTCATCTCCATGAACTGGCGGGGCCGACCGCTGACCGACATTCGCACGATCGTCGAGCTCATAGCGGCGACCAAGACGAAGAGTGGTCTGACGGTCCAGGCCAGCTACGACCCCGAGTGGTATCCGACCGGGGTCAAGGTCACCGACAAGGACCTCGCCGCCCTACCGCTCACGCCGCACAAGTGGCATGGTGACTGGAACTACACGATCGCAGCGGCATGATGTCGCGATCTATTCCGCGGCGGGCCCTTAGCAATGCACCCAGAAGTGCAGTGAGGGAATCGGCAAGAACGACACGGGGCGCTGAGTCAAGCCGCGTCCGAGGTAAACGGTAGTAGCGACACACTCAAGAGCCTCACTGGTACTCTTGGCCTGTGATGGCGACGGCCGGCGGATCGAGGGCGTCGAGCTCCGGTAAGGCCCAGGTGGCGAAGGGTGACAATGTCGGGGCGAAGATGGGCTGGCTCGCCTTAGTCGCCTTGGCCACAGCGCAGTTCCTCATGGTGCTGGACCAGTCCGTGATGAATGTCTCGATCAGCTCGCTGGTGCACGATTTCCACACCACGGTGACCACGATCCAGGCCGTCATCACTCTCTACTGCCTTGTTATGGCCATGCTGATCATGACCGGGGCAAAGATCGGCGACATTATCGGTCGGCGCAAAGCGTTCGTCATCGGGCTGATCATCTATGCCTGCGGATCGGCGCTGACCGCTGCCTCCCAGACTGTGTTCCAGCTCGCGCTTGGTTGGTCGGTCCTTGAAGGAATTGGAGCGGGACTCGTGTTCCCGGCTCTTGCGGCCCTGATCGCGGGCAACTTCGAGGGACCAAGCCGAAAGGCGGCCTACGCTGTCATTGGGGGTGTCGCCGGTGCCGGGATCGCTGTCGGGCCCATCGTTGGCGGGTGGGCAACTACGGTGCTGACCTGGCGTGTCGTGTTCGTCGGCGAGGTATTTATCGCCGCCTTCATTTTGATCATGACCCGCAAGGTGAAGGATGCGCCGAGGCCAAAGCCCAAGCCCAAGCTCGACATCGTTGGCTCGGTTCTTTCAGCCGCCGGTCTCGGGGTCTTCGTCTACGGCGTCCTCCAATCGAGCACATGGGGATGGGTCAAGCCCAAGAACTCTCCCATCACCATCTTCGGCTTCTCCCTGACGCTGTTCGTCCTGGCCGCGGGCGGCGTCCTCATCTGGGGGTTCGTCACCTGGCAGCGTCACCGGGAGGACACGGGCCGCGACCCACTGGTCCATCTCTCGCTGGCCCGCATCCCTCCGGTGCGGTCGGGGCTGATCGGGATGTTCAGCCAGAACTTGATCTTGATGGGGATCTTCTTTGTCATTCCGCTCTACCTCCAGCTGGTTCTCGGACTGAGCGCTCTCGAGACCGGGATCAAGATGCTTCCCATTTCGATCACCATGTTCGCAACCGCGGCGGTGGGGGCACGACTGTCGAATCGCTTTCCCGTGCGGGCGATCGTGCAGACCGGCCTGATCGTGACACTTGTCGGTGCCCTCATTCTGCTCTCGACGATCAAGCCCACCCTTGCCAATGCCGGATTCGCCATCGGCATGGCCGTCCTCGGTATCGGAATGGGCCTGATGATCTCCCAGCTGGGCAATGTCGTTCAGTCCTCGGTCGATGGGTCTGGCCGCAGCGAAGCCGGTGGGCTGCAATACACAGGTCAGCAGCTCGGATCATCGCTCGGGGTCGCGCTCATCGGTGCGATCGTCCTGATCGGGCTGACCAGTACGTTCATCTCCAACATTGAGCACGACCCCCGGATCAGCGCCGACGTTGCTGCCCAAGTGGGTGTGGCGGCTGGCTCCAATACCAACTTCGTCTCATCGACACAGATCGAGGCGGCAGCCAAAGAAGCCGGTATCGACGACGCGACAACGGTGGCATTGGTGGACGATTACGAATCGGCGCAGCTTCGATCGCTCAAAGCCGGCCTTCTTGCGGCTGCGCTCCTGGCCCTGATTTCGCTGGGATTTACGAGGGAACTCCCTCACGAACGGCCAGCGCCCCGGATCAGAACAGATCCCGCAAATTTGTCGGAGACCTGACCCTCTGGGTCCGGAGGAGTGTCGGTAGGCCGCCTGCAGGCAAGTTATCGATACGCCCACATGTGCCTGGGGGTCACCCTCTCGGCTCCATGTGTGGAGCTTGCCCAACCGGCTTTTCCGGTGCCCGGAGAACCCCCCCAGACGGCACCACAAGGCGATGATCTCCGGTGGGTTGATCGGTCGGTCTGCCCTCATCGGTAGATCACCGGCGTCGAGCAGCATGGACAGCGATGACTGTTCACCTCATCGAGGATGCGTTGTACGTCCCGGCTATGCGGTCACCGGCCAATCATGTGACAGTCAGTGAGTTCGCCCAAATCGCTGTCTAGCATTCTGGAGTGGCTCCGTCGCGCCGACCGTCACGCCCCACGACATCCGTCGGTTACGTCAACCGCAATGGACAGACCGTGCTGCGGGCGACTGACCTGCCGGGAACGGACCACTTGCAGTACGTCTACGTACTTGGGCGTGGTCGCTGCGATCCACTGTACGGGGCCAACGGCTCAGACATTCACCTTCGCCGGTGTCCGGCCTGTGACGGTGGACGCCCCGGCTTACCCATCACGTAGCGAACCGAACTGTCTCGGTGAGAAGCGGTGTCGATCACTGGGGATTCGAGCGTGGTTTTGTCAGAATGGGCCACTACATCGACTCGCGCTGCCACCAGCGACGACGCGGTTCCTTCTCGACCTCTTCATCAGCAATCCAAAACGCAGCGGCGGCGTCAGGGTCAGGGCCGGGATCAGGTGCCCGGAGCTGCGTCACCAGTGCCAGCGGTAGCCCTGCGGGCGTCTGAGCCGATGCCCTCACCGACGCTGGACTGACCACCGGGAGCTGGCCGGTTGTCAACATGCGTTGGGCGAGGTCGAGGGCGGCACGAACATCCGCCAGAGCGGCGGCACGCTCTGCGGCGACGGCCTCGGCAACCTCGGCCCGCTTGACCGCTTCGGCCAGGGCCAACCGAAGGGATTTCTCACTGTCGGAGCCGGTGGCTGGTTGATCCGTTGGTGATCCGTCGGATTCGCTCGGCTCGTGCAGCTTCAAACCCGCGGCCAAAAGGTCGGCGTTGGGAATCAACCAAGGACCGCTGTCCGGTCCGTGTTTTCCGGCTTTCCGACGGGCGTTCGGGAAGTCGCCCGCGTCGAGTCGGCGTCGGATGGTGCTGCGGTCGACCCGGGTCACCCTCGCCGCCTGGGTCACGGTCAGTTCTTCTCGATCTTCGGTCATCAGAGCCGACCAGGATGCCGCAGTCGCCACGCACGCGCCCGTGCCCGTCGCACCCGGCGTGGAATCCACCGGTGACGGATCGGATGATGAAATCGGTACAGCCCCACCAGATCAGTCTCCATAAACGTCTGTTTGCTGTCCAGTTGGGTTACGCAGCGTAGGGCAGGCACGCGGACACCCGGTCCGAGTTGTTGTCATTTGCCCAGCTCGCAGTCCCGTTGCCCGTGGGGAGTTCCTATGGCAACGCGGTCACGCACAGTGGCGGCCCTGGCAAAGGTCCCATGGGAGGAGCGGGCTGCTGCTCCCTGAACAGTTACTCCGCCATCACGATTGAACCATCCGACGAAGGCGTGTGGCAGGAATCCAGTTATCCGATGCGTTGGATGGCGACCTGATTTCGCTCCAAATCCGACCACTGGTCAAACCAGAGTGGATCGATCATCTTGACTTCACGCATGAGTTTGAGGGCTGCCGATTCCCAATCCCGCAGGGCCTTTCCCGAAGGAAGGCGGTGTCGAGCGACTCGATGGACAGCTTCGAGCATCGCCTTGGAATAACTCACACCGAGGCAGGAGAACTCTTCCAGAATCGCCGCATTGGCCGGTGCCGAGGTTTCGCAGATCGTCGCCATGGCCTTCGGTACTTCCGATAGGGAAGCAACGTAGGCGGCTCGTTGTGCGGTTCGCTTCATGGACGGCTTGATCGTCTTGCCGCACCCACAAGGGCAGTTTGTAGGCATGGCTTCTCTTCGGCAGATCCCACCCTTGGGTTTAGTGATCACCGACCTCGAATGGCCACCGAATGCAGGTGCAAGAATCGCTCAATGGAACCCACCCAACTTTTGTCAGTGGCCGACAGAGATGCACGCGACCTCCTTGCCGCTGCGGAAACCGGCTGGAAACGGCCCATTCCGCAGTGCCCGGAGTGGACTGCCACTGACCTCGTCAGCCACACGGGCGGAATCTTCTTGTGGATGAATGCCATTGTCACCGGCGGCGAGCGGGTCAGCAGGAGCACGCTCGACCCAGCTCCTGAAGATGCGTTCGAACTTGCGTCGTGGTATCTCTCAGCTTTGGAAGGGACTCTTGGCACCTTTGGTGCAGCCGACCCTGACTCCGAGGTCTGGACGTTCTCCAGCAGCGGTGACCGAAGGGTGAGTTGGTGGTGTCGCCGTTTGGCAGTAGAAGTCGCCATCCACCGGTGGGATGCCCAACACGCTGTCTCAGCAGATGGCGGACCTGCTCCACAGCCTCTCGACGGGATGGTCGCTGCCGCCGGGATCGAAGAGTTCCTCCTGGAGTTCGTGCCCGGCCTCCTTGCCAGGGAGGGGACCGGTGATCGCAGCGGAACAATCCACTTCCACGCCACCGATGGAACTTCGGAATGGTGGATCGACCTTGGATCTGGAGAACCTGCTCTTCCCCAACATGGACAGGCCGAGGCTGCAGTCCGTGGCAGTCGGTCTGACATCCTCCTGTGGATCATGAACCGAGGTTCGTCGGACTCGCTGGAGCTGCTCGGGGATCGCATTGTCCTTGACCGCTGGGCACATCTTCGAATCTGAGGCCAAGGGTCGGGCACCGACGACACCCGCCCGCCGGTGCACGAAACCTCCGAAGTCGTCTTTGGGAATCAAGAAGCTCGAAGCTGGGTGGGCGGCTCGTCCGACCATTCACGGTGACAGCCATGGCAGCGCAGACTCATGCCATTGCTGGGAGTTCCAGACCCACGCACGATGAGTGTAGGGACCTCCTGCGATCCACAGTTCGGGCATTTCGGTTGATTCGGATTTCGTTCCACGTTGCCGGACCTCTCAGCGAAATCGCTGGTGACCGCCTGCTCGACAGCCCCAGTTGACTTCACCGACGATAGTTGCGCCGGCAATGATATACCAATGCGATGCAGGCGACGGGACGTTCATCTGCCAAAACACCAGGCCCAAGCATCAGTTGATAGCCCCGGCTTCCTCGTCGACGGCTCCGCCTCGTCTTGCTCAGCCCGACTGGCCTGCGAGGATCGTTGCCGGATTCGGGGTTGTCGATGCCTTCCCAATCCGAAAACGATCATGGGCGAGCACCCGTAGCCAGAACTGGATGCCGGGACCGATAAGCAGGCCGGTGATGACGGTCCCAACGCCCACCGAGCCGCCGAGGAGCCAGCCCATCACAAGCACGGTCGCTTCCATGGCAATCCGAGTAGGGCCGAGCGGTCGTCCAAAGACACGTCGGAGTCCGAGCATCACCGTGTCCCAGGCGGCAACTCCGACCGACGCCTGAATCATCAGCGCGCCGCCAAGCGCCATCATCCAGGTTGCGGCCAGGACGGCTGCCAACCGGAGGGGCCAGCCGGGGATGACCGGTAGATGAGGAAGCAAGTAGTCGAGGGTGACACCGCCCAACACAGGAAGGACCAGGGTACCGGGTCCGGGCCAGGATCGAAGTGCTACGGTGGTAGGGATCACGGATTACTCCCCAGACTCGATCACCGAAATTCCCCAGTGGTTGAGCGGGGCGGCGAGCTTGTGGTGAGTGTAGGTCAGTCGGTGTCGACCACCTCCTTCTCGTGCTGACGGGCGTGCGCGATGAGCTGATCGGGGCCGACCCGGTCGTGACAGGTGGTGCAGTGGTGCATGACCTTCCAGCACGCCGGTAGCAGGCCCAGCGGCGATGCCGGGGCGTAGTAGGCGGATGTGCGATAGATGGTCTGTTTCCTTTCGTCAGAGTCGGCGGTGGACGTGTCGGCGGTGCGAGGGTCGTTCATGATCCGGCCACCGCCTTCCGGCTGGCCTCGGCCCGGGCCCGGTGGCTGCGCATCCGGTAGCTGTCGCCGTCGATGTTGAGCACGACGCTCCGGTGCAGGAGCCGGTCCAACATGGCGCCGGCGACCATGGGGTCGTCGTTGAAGACCTTCCCCCAGCTGGCGATCCCGAGGTTGGTGGTGAGGGCGATGCTGACCCTTCAGGTAGCGCTGGCTGACCACCTGGAACAGGGCGGCGGCCGCCTCGGCGGGGAGGGGCAGGTAGCCCACCTCGTCGATGATCAGGAGCCGCGGTCCGGCATAGAAGCGCATGGTCGTCGCCCACCGGCCTTCCAGTGCCGCCCGGTGGCAGCGGGCCGCCAGATCGGCGGCCGTCGTGTAGTAGGTGCGCATCCCCGCCGCCACGGCCGCATGGCCGAGCCCGACGGCCAGCATGGTCTTGCCCACCCCGGGCGGCCCGATCAACAGCACGTTGGTGGCGTCCTCGACGAAGCGCAGCGTGGCCAGCTCGTCGATGATCTTCTTGTCCACCGACGGCTGGGCCGAGAAGTCGAAGTCGGCCAGGGTGAACGGCGAGGGCAGCGAGGCGAACCGGGCCAGGCTGGCCCGCCGCCGCTCGTCGACGGCGGCCACCTCGACCGACAGCAGGCGCTCCAGGAAGTCCTGATGGCTGAGCTTGGCCTTCACTGCCTGGTCGAGTTCGCGTCGGCAGTGCTTCGGCCGCCGCCGTCATCCGCAAGAAGGCCAGATGGGCCCGGAGCTCCTGGTACTTGGAGTTCTCGCTCATGCCGACACCTCCCCGGCCTCGGTCGCTCCGGGGAAGGCCAGGGCGATGATCTCGGCCATGGCCTCGAGGTCGACGCTCGGCTCCGTCCCTGCTCCATGGACCAGGCGTTCCCGTTCGGCCACAGGCGGCCTCGCCGGGGGGCTTGTTGGCCTTGCGGTCACAGGGACGTGCGGTGGAGAACTGGGAGAGCACCACCGCTTCGAGGGCCACCCGGTGGGCCTCGGTGCGCACCATGGCCCCGGCACCGGCTTGGGCCAGGCGGTGGGACACGAGCTCGACGCCCGAAGGGGCAATAGACCTCGAGGCTGCCGGTGCCCAGCCGGTGCCGCAGGGTGACCTCGGCTCCGCCCATCCCCGGGGGCACCGAGTAGCGGTTGCCCCGGAAGGCCACGCTGGCCTTGTCGTCGACGACCTTCGTACACCTCGATGGTGGCCGGATAGGGAACCGCCGGCAGGGCCATCAGCTCCTCGGCGTCGGCCAGCTCACCGACGGTCGGCCACCTCGGCGGCCTTCCTCTTCGGTCAGCTCCTCGGGATCGAGATAGCGCCCCGGTGGCCGCAGCGGGCATCGCCGGTGGTCGACCAGAAGTGGTCCAGGCTCACCTGGGCCTCGGCCATGGTGGTGGCCGTCATGGTGCGCCACCAGCGGCCGCAGCAGAACTTCACCCCGCACTCGACCGCCCCTTTGCGGTTCCCCCGCCGGGGCGGGCACGGGGTGACGATGGCCCCGTAGTGCTTGGCCACCGGGGCGAAGCTGGCCTGCACGTCGGCGGTGCCGGGCACGATGACCGTGGCCAGGCGGTCGGTGCGCCACGTCCGGGCGGTGCCGCCCAGGCGCCGCATCACCTCGTCCATGGCCTCGATGAGGTGGGCCTGGTCCATGGACTCGGCCAGCACCCCCCGGGTGCGTCCCGAGTGGGACAGCGTGCCGAGGAGCCCATAGGCGGTCGCCCCCCACGGAGCCTTCCGCCGCTCGAACCAGTCCCACTGGATCTCCTCGCCGGCGGGATGGTCGATCTCGATGGTCTCTCGGCCCTTCACCCCCGAGCACGCCTCGCAGTGCGGGCGCAGCCCGGCCAGGCGGATCTGGCGGGCGAAGCTCACATAGGACGAGCGATACCCGAGGGCCACCACCTCGTCGAAGAGGGCCGAGGCCCACAGGTGCGGGTCGTCGGCGAACCGGGCGACCACGTAGGCCCGGTACTCGTCGAGCGGGTCGGGCAACGTCGGACCGGCGGACACCGGGTGTCCGTTCGCCCGACAGATAGGAACGGACCGTCTTGCGGTCACGACCCAGGTGACGGGCGATGGCCGAGACGGTCCACCCCCGTTTGAACAGTGCATCTGCTTCCACGTCTTCTCCCACTGAGAACATGGCAGGGGGCTCCTCGGGCTGGTCGGCTGGACACCGCCAGCTTCGAGGGGCCCTCCACCGGATTGGCGGACCCTTCAAGTGGCCCGCCACCCGCTCAGGGGTGGGGAATTTCAGTGATCGAGGGTGGGGAATTTCAGTGATCCGCAGCAGCGACTCCGTCTTGCAGAACAAAGAGCGGACCCAATCCCAGGCGAGCACGAATCGTCACTGCATAACAGAATGTCGCCGTCAGAGAGCCGATGAACAGAAGTGGCACGTGCCCGAGGAGGGACGCGTGCTTCCGCCCCCCTATCCGTGAAGGAGCCGCCGCCATGGGAGGGGAGGTTACCGGAGGCCACATCCGCCACTACATCGGCCCAATCGTTCCAGCGTGTGGGCAGATTGCTGCCATGTGGCTGGGTCGGTGGCGGTACCGACCGTGATCCCTACCACCGTCGGGATCACCCGGAAGCTGCTGCCTCCAGGTGTCGATAGATCGTCTTTCGGCTCACACCAAGGGTCTTGGCGATGGCATCCACCGTGTGCTCCCGACTGTCGTACGTCTGACGGGCCACCTTGACCTTGTCGGGCGTCATCACCGGCGGCCGACCACCAACCCGGCCCCGAGCACGGGCACGCAGAACCTCTTGCGTGGCTCACGCCATGAACGAAGGCCCCATCGCCTAGCTCCGCCTACAGAGAACTGACCGCCTGGGGAGTGTCGTAGCCCCCCTGTCCGTCAGGCCCGCCGATGGTCCCGTCGCCCAACTCGCCGAAGCCGTTGTCCCCCCAGCAGTCCATCCTGTTGGTGGACAGCACCGCACAGTAGCCGCCGGGTTCACTCAACCCAGAGTCGGCGTCACTAATGACAGCGACAGCGTCAGTCATGCCCGTAACCGCCTGGGGCGTGTCGTAACCTCCACGGGTGTTCCCGTTGCCCAACTCGCCGATGGAGTTATCTCCCCAGCAGTCCACCCCGCCGGTCGAGAGCGCCGCACAGTAGCCGCTGTCGTCGGTGGTTACAGAGACAGCCTTGGCGATGCCGGTGACCGCCTGGGGCGTGTCGTAGCCTCCCAGGTTATAAGGCGGGTCAGCACCGTCAGGCCCGCCGGTGGTGCCGTTTCCTATCTCGGCGATGGAGTTGTCCCCCCAGCAGTCCACCCCGCCGGTCGAGAGCACCGCACAGTAGCCATCGGCGGCAGAGTTCTCATCGCTAGTGACAGAGTCAGCATTGGTGATGCCGGTAACCGCCTGAGGCGTGTCATAGCCATCCTCACCGTCAGGCCCACCGGTGGTCCCGTTACCCAACTCGCCGTATGTGTTGTCCCCCCAACAATCCACTCCGCCGGTCGAGAGTCCTGCACAGTAGCCGTAGTCATCGTTGGCGACAGAAACAGCGTTGGTGATGCCGGTGACCACCTGGGGCGTGTCGTAGCCGATTCCGCCGAGGAGTCCCGCGTCTGGCCCGCCGGTGGTCCCGTTGCCTATCTCACCGATGGAGTTATCCCCCCAGCAGTCGACCCCACGGGTCGAGAGCACCGCACAGTAGCCACCGCCTTCGCTGGTGACCGAGACAGCATTGGATATGCCGGTGACCGGCTGGGGCGTGAAGTTGCAGTAGTCGCCAGTTGGCCCTTCGGGCCCGCCAAAAGGGTGGCAAGTGTCGGGCCCATCGACGGACCCATCACCCAACTCGCCGGAGTCATTGTACCCCCAGCAGTCGACCCCGCCGGTCGAGAGCACGGCGCAGTCGCTGAGGCCGCCGTCACTTGTCAAAGAGACAGCGTTTGTGATGCCGGTGACTACCTGGGGTCTGTCGTCACCGTCCCCCCAGCAGTCCAGCCCGCCGCCAGAAAGCACTGCGCAGTAGCCGCCGCCGCTTCCGCTGAGGGAACTGTCGCTGGTTCCAGAGAAATTCTCGGTCGCCACAGACACAGCATCGGCGATGCCGGTCACCGTCTGGGGTGTGTCGTATCCATCTGCATCAGGACCGCCGAAAGTCCCTTTGCCTAACTCGCCGAACAGGTTGTCCCCCCAGCAGTCCACCCTACCGGTCGAGCGCACCGCACAGTAGCCGTCGCCGTCGCTCGCAGTGGAGCGAACGCCGTTGAGTGGCGGCGATGGGATGGCACCGTTTGACTTGGCCGACGGCGGACCGGTGCCCGTGGCGTTGGTGGCAGCCACCGTGAAGGTGTACCTATCCCCGTTGGTGAGGCCAGTCACGGTAATCGGTGTTGAAGCGCCCGATTTTTTCTGTCCCCCATGCTTGGAGGTCGTTGTGTCGGTAGCCGTGACCATGTAGCGGGTGATCGCACTTCGACCAGCTGTCGATGGTCGGGTAAAGCTCACCGACGCTGAGGCGTCGCCCGGCGTGGCCCACACGCGAGTGGGAGCACCCGGCAGTACATCACCCTCGGAGAGCGAAATGGCCTTCGCACTTACGGTTGTCGTTCCGGCGACCCGCAAATGGAATATGTACGTGATCACCTTCCTCCCCGTGTTCTTCGGAACGGTCACACTCTCGTCCACTGTGCCGTTGGTACAAGACTTCGGGGCCGGAAGTCCTTTGATCGCTGGGGTTACCGAGAACGTACAGGTCTTGGCGTTGGCGACTTTGGCCGACAGGGTCACGGTGCCGCCAGTCCAGGTGAGCGATGAAGGTTTGGCTGTGAACGAGGAGACTGAGGTCTTCGTCGAGGCTCCCGCCAGCGAGTCCGAGCCAAAATCCGTGACGCCACCAACCAAGAGCACCAGTGCCGCGCACAAGGACATCGCTCCGGAGAGTCTCCGAATCGCTCCCCGCCTGGGAGAAGTTCCAGCTCTGAACATACCCGCCTCCACTCACCTCGCCTGGTGGCAATGTAGCAGTGATGGCTCGGTGGGTGAAGGTGGGATTTCCATGGAACCGCAGAAGGTGAGACGCCTTGCACCCCTTGTCGTTCTTGTACCGCCGTGCGTCACTCCCATGACGGATGGTCCCCGTTCGCAAGGCGTTCGTTCCGGTGGAGTGACCGTCAGGAGTTCACCGGACTTTCCAGTCTCAGCGGGCATGGCGTAGTGGTGACCGCGGTCACGTAGTCCTGTACGACATGAGGCGGTCGGGGTCAATCTGTTATTGCGTGCCCATCTCCCCGAGCGTGGGTTCAGCGACCCCTGCCAGTTCCACATAAGGCCGTGGAAATCTAGCCGTACGACTCGATCGAATCAGCAAATGAGTCCGTTGATTTCCTGCGCCCGCGGGGTTACCGTTTTCAGTGAGGGGCCTCCGGCGGGGGTTCAGAACATGTCGTTCATCCAAATCATCGAGTTCACGACCACTCGGCCAGATGAAGTCGAGAAGCTGGTCAAAGAGTGGCGGGCGCTTACTCCGGGTCGGCGGACCGCCCAGCGGGGCACGTTCACACGGGATCTGGACCAACGAAATACGTACGTCCAGATCGTGGAGTTCCCCTCCTATGAGGATGCCATGTCCAATTCGAACCTGCCCGAGACGGCCGAATTCGCCAAACGCCTGGCGCGACTCTGCGATGGCCCGATGCACTTCCGCAACCTCGAAGTTCGCAGTGTCGAGGAGATGTAGCGGGGCAACACCTAACCGAAATGGAGGGATCGACCGATGTCTGGACTTGTTCGCAAGAGCTCGGATTCACCCGATGAGACTCGGCCATTCGAAGGTGGCACGGGACAGCTCGAAGTCGTGAACTCGGATGGAGGTGCAGTCGGTAGAGCCACTCACCTGGGCGAATCCTGCTCAGGACACGTTGAAGCGGAACTCGACCACGTCGCCGTCACGCATCACGTACTCCTTGCCCTCCACCCGGGCCCTGCCCGCCGCCCGAACTGCGGCCATCGATCCGGCACTGACCAGGTCCTCGTAGCCGACGATCTCGGCTTTGATGAACCCCCGCTCGAAGTCGGTGTGGATGGTGCCGGCCGCCTGGGGCGCGGTGTCCCCGATGTGGATGGTCCACGCCCGTGACTCCTTCGGGCCCGCCGTGAGGAAGGTCTGCAGGCCGAGAGTCCGGAAGCCGACGTGGACCAGTTTGACCAGCCCGGACTCGTCCTGGCCGTAGCCGGCCAACAGCTCGGCAGCGTCGTCGGGGTCGAGCGCGGCCACCTCCGCCTCGATCTGGGCGCACAGCACCACCGCTTCTGCCGGGGCCACCAGCGCGGCCAGCCGGGACCGCAACGCCTCGTCGCCCAATGCATCCTCGTCGACGTTGAACACGTAGATGAACGGCTTGGCACTCAACAGGTGGAGGTCGGCCAGCAGGTGGGGATCGACCTCGCCCGCGGCTACCGCGGCGGCGATGGTCCGGCCGCCGTCGAGGATGGACCGGGCCTGTTCGGCCGCGCGCGAGCACCGGTACCAGCTCCGGCTGCTTGCGGGACTCCTTGGCCAGCTTGGCCAACCGGTTCTCGACCGTCTGGAGATCGGCCAGGATCAGCTCGGTGTTGATGGTCTCGATGTCGTCGACGGGCGAGATCTTGCCGTCCACATGGATGACATCGGGGTCGGTGAAGACCCGGACCACCTGGCAGATGGCATCGCTCTCGCGGATGGCGGCCAGGAACTTGTTGCCCAGCCCCTCGCCCACCGACGCGCCCTTCACGATGCCGGCGATGTCCACGAACGTGACCATGGCCGGCACGATCTCCTTGCTCTCGAAGAGCTCGGCCAGCCGGGCGAGCCGCTCGTCGGGCACCGCCACCACGCCCACGTTGGGGTCGATGGTGGCGAAAGGATAGTTGGCCGCCAGGACCTCGTTACGGGTCAGGGCGTTGAACAGGGTGGACTTCCCGACGTTGGGGAGGCCGACGATGCCGATGGACAGTCCCACTGGTGCTTCCTCCGATGACAGTGCGGCCCACGCCACGGCGGGCCAACGCATGAGCGTAGGTGATCGGGTCCTGCCTCCGTACCGGCCGGCGTGTGGGCCTCAGCCGGCCGACTTCACCAGGTATTCGCTCATCGTCGAGCTGCGCAGCCGGGCCAGGTCGAGGCAGGCGTCGACGCTGGCCATCATCCGGGCCACGTTGGCGTCGAGCTCGTCCTTGGTGGTGGCGTTGAAGAAGAGCATCGGATCGGCCACGTGCCCGGTCGACGGCCAGCCCTCCTCCACGATGCCGTCCACGTCGGGGGCCCCGTCTGACAGGGCCCGCACCACCTCGTTGCGCACGTACCGGGTCCGGGGCTGCAGCTCGGCCGACACCGGTGACTGGGTGCCGTGCCAGCGGGTGATCCACTCGCGGTAGCCGAGGCCCTCGGGGCGGTGGATGAGGGCCACCGTCAGCACACCGGGTGACCGGTCCCCGTCCGGCCAGTCACGCCGCGATCCGTGCGCGGGTGGTGCCGTAGTCGTCGTAGAGGGACTCGACGACCAGGTAGGCAGCCGTTCGGAGGCCGAGCTCGGCCACGGCCGCCTCGACGTCGCCCCGGCGTTCGTAGTTGTCCAGCCACACCGACACCTCGGCCACGTGGGGCTCCTCGCCTTCGGGCGGCGGGGCCGGCGACGGTGCCGGGGCGGCATCGCCGTCGTGGACGTTGATGCCCAGGCCGCGGACCCCCGAGGCCAGCAGACGCGGCGAGGTCTCGTGGAGAAGCCGGTCCCGCAGGGCATCGCCCGACTCGGCGGCGCCGTCGCCCCACAACAGGTAGATCACCTTCTCCATCCGGACCCGCCCGCGGTTCAGTCGGCGGGCGGAGCCGGCACCCGGCAGGCCCCGTCGATGTCGAAGACCTGGTTGAACCGGCCCAGCGCCAGCCACGACCCAACGCACAGGGCCAGGTCGACCAGCTCGTCGTCGGTGAAGTGCCGGTGGAGGCGGTCCCAGAACTCGTCGTCCATGCGCAGGTGGTCGGTGGCGTACCGCTCGGCGAACTCCGCGCTCAGCCGCTCCCGCTCGGTCGAGACCCTCCCAGTTGCGCAGCGCACCGACCTCTTCGTAGAAGGACTCGGGGATCTCGTCGGGATCCGCCGACCGGCTCGGGACGTCCCGGGCCGTCCGCCATTCGATACAGATGTTGCACTGGTTGATCCGGGCCATGGTGATCCGGGCGGCTTCGAACTCGCGGAGGGACAGCGAGGACTTCTCGTAGACGGCACTGCTGTAGGCCCCGGCCGCCGCGGTCAGCGGCGGGGCCAGCTCGGTCCACACATAGATCAGCGGATCCTTCTCCGCAGGCACGGTCACGCGTGGCATCAGGCCGCTACTCCCATCCGGTGTCGGGCGGTCCGCTGCCCGCGGACCGGTCGGTGCCGTTCACGAGTCGCTTGCGGTGGCCGGCAGGCGCCGGACGATCCTCCCGGCCAGGCCGGTGATGAAGGGGAACCACTGACGATCGCCGATGAGCCACAGCCAGAGCTCGCGGCGGTCGGCGATGACCGCGTCGACGAACTCCTCCCGGCCCATCCCGCCGGGCTCGAGGGCCGGACGCCACCAGCCCCACAGCCACAGCCCGATGCAGATCTCGTCGCTGAACCCGTCCCGCCAGTTCTTCCCCTCGAGCAGTGCGTCCCTCAGGCCCACCTTGATGTCCACAGGCTCCTCGGGCAACTCCAGCTTCGGAGCGCCCTCAACTTCGAACACCGTCATGGAAGCCACCCTACCCATCTCCGGGGGACCGTGCCCGAATCTTTGGCCCTGGACGGCAAGCCCCTGGTCAGAAGGGTGAACGTCGGAACGGCGGGCACGGAGAGTGGCCAGAACGCGCCGGTCAGCGGTCGGCCACCACCGGGGCCCGGTCCGTGTCCTCGTAGGAGGAGACGTGCTCGGCGTAGTCGATGAACAGCGGTGCGTCGGGGTCGAACGTCCGGCGCAGGCTGTCGATGGCCACCCGCTTGTCGAACGAGTCCAGCTTGACCAGCGCCGCGGGGTTGTCCAGCTCGCGGAGGTCGAGCCGGCCCCTGGCATTGTCGAGGGCACGGCGTCCCCGTTCGCTGCGCACGAGCACGCTGCTCCAGCCGTCCATGGCGCCCACACTGCCCACCGACAGGTCGGCGCTCCGGCCGAGGAAGTCGGCGCACTCGTCGCATCCCTTGAGGGCGGCGCCGTGGAAGTTCTTGATGGGCTCGTCGATGGCCACTTCGCCGTCGCGGTACTCCACGATCATCCGGCCCCGGATGACGTCGACCTTGCTCACCCGCTCGATCTCGATGCCACGGTCGTCCTGGAGCAGCTGCAGCATCAGCCCCTGGTAGTCGAAGCTCTTGGTGCAGAGCAGGGCGATGGTGAGGACCACCGAGTCGATCCGGTGGGCCCCGGTCGGCCACCGCCTCGACTGCATGGCCCGGATCCCCTGGATCTCACACGGCGTGCCCACCACCGCGATGCGCGGCTTGGGGGGCAGGTCGTACTTCGGAGAGGTCCAGCTCGGCCAGGGCCATGGTCTGGTTGTAGTAGCTGCCGGCCGAGTCGATGATCTCCTTGGCCGTGGTGGCCAGATGGGCCACTCCCTTCCACGGTTCGTCGGGATCGTCGCTCGGCCTGGTGACCAGGGCGCCGTCGATCTCCCCACCGGCCAGGGCCGCGACCAGCAGGGCGGTGACCACCCCACCGTCCTGGACATCGTCGGAGCGCGCACCGGCTCGGGCCGAGTAGGCATCGAGCACGGCGCCGAGGCCGTCCCCGGGCGGTCCGCCGGTGATCTTCCAGTAGTTGTCGGAGGCATCCGCCCGCACCACGGCGCCGCCGTCGAACTGATCGTCCGCCACGCCCGCCACCGCGGTGGACGGCGGCCACAGGGCCTCGTAGCGCAGTCCGCCCCGGGGGCAGAAATCCCAGCACAGCGAGCAGCCGGTGCACATCTTGACCAGCTCGGGCAGGTCGGTGTCCTCGTCGATGCCGATCGAGTTGGACGGGCAGGCGGCGACGCAGGTGCCGCACTGGATGCAGCGGCCGGCATCGATGACACCCGCCTGCAGCTCCCAGAACCACGTCTTGCCCGGCGGTTCGGCGATCCCGTTCATCTCCTCACGGATCCGGTAGGCCTTCATCCCACTGGCTCCTTCGGCTTGGTGGTGAGGGTGACGGGTGTGCCCGTGCCTTCCTCGGCGAGCGTGCCGCGCAGGTCGTCGTTGGGTGTCCGGCGGGCCCAGTTGTAGAACGGTTCGTCGGCCCGTCGCTCCTGCTGGTAGCGGCGCACGACGCGCAACAGGGCGTCGGGGACGTCGTTGACCGGACGGGCGTGCTCGATCCAGTCGATGAAACCGGACCCGGCCCCGAGGGACCCGCCCATGCCGATGTCGACGGCCTCGGCCAGGTGGTTGCCCACGTGGGCGACCTCGCCCCGGAACCCGATGTCGGCGATCTGGGGCTGGGCGCAGCTGGCCGAGCAGCCCGAGAAGTGCATGCGGATGACCCCGGCGTCCTCCTTGGGCCCGGAGCGTCCGCCCGGCGTGGGCGCGGCGCCGACCGGCTCGCCGGCCAGCTGCTCGTCGAGGAACCGGGCCCACTTGACGGCCCGCTCCTTGGTCTCGACGATGGCGTACCGGCAGAACTCCGACCCCGTGCAGGCCACCACCCCGCGCGAGAACGGACCCGGATAGGGCGAGTATTTCTGCAGCAGGTCTTCGGAGAGCATGTCGTCGATCCGGTCCTCTGGGACGCCGGTGAAGGTGATGTTCTGATCGGTGCCGATGCGCACCGTTCCGTCGCCGTAGGCCTCGGCCAGACGGGCGGCCTCCACCAGCTCGAGACCGTTCATCCGTCCCACCGGCACCGAGCAACCGACGTAGAAGAGGCCCTCCTCCTTCTGGGGATGGACGCCCACGTGGTCGCCCCGGTAGCGGCGGGTCAGGTCCTCGCCCGCCGGCACCAGCTCGAAGCGGGCCCGGGCGGCCAGCTGCTCGCGGAAGCCCTCGGGCCCGAGCTCCTGGACCAGGTAGCGCATGCGGGCCAGGCCCCGGTTCTCGCGGTTGCCGAGCTCCCCGAAGGTCTGGGCGATGGCCCGGGTGACCTCGACGGCCTGGTCCTGGCGGACGAACACGTCGATGTCCGAGGCCATGCGCTCGCCGTCGGACAGGCCGCCGCCCACCAGCAGGTTGAAACCGAGGGTGCCGTCGGCGGAGCGGGCCGGCCACAGGCCGATGTCGTTGATCTCCGCCTGGGCGCAGTCCTCCACGCACCCGGTGACCGAGATCTTGAACTTTCGGGGCAGGTTGGCGTACTCGCGGTTGCCGGTGAAGAAGGCGGACACGGCCTCGGCCACCGGACGGCCGTCGAAGGCCTCGTGGGCGTCGACCCCCGAGACCGGGCAGCTCAGCACGTTGCGGGCCGAGTCGCCGCAGGCCTGCACGGTGGTCAGGCCGACGGCCGCGAACCGGCGCCAGATGCGGGGGATGTCCTCGATGCGCAGCCAGTGGATCTGCACGGTCTGGCGGGTGGTCAGGTCGGCGTAGCGGGATCCGAAGACGCGGCTCTCGGTGCCGTCGGGGCCCTCACCGAAGGCATCGGCCACCACGCCGATCTCACGGATCTGCGGCGCGGTGAGGTAGCCACCGGGGATCTTGACCCGCATCATGAAGGCGTCGCCGCCCTGCTTCTGCGGGTAGATGCCGGCCCACTTGAGCCGCTCCACCTCACCGGGCACCTTGGCGATGCCGGCCGGCCCCTCCTTCGAGTAGGTGTCGATGATGGCGTCGGCGATCTCGAGGGGATGGCGCTGCCAGCTTCCACTGCTCGATCTCGTTGAGCTCGCCCTTGGTCCGATACGGATTCACGAAGGGCATCGGCCGATCGATCCCCCGGAAGTGCAGCCCGTAGAGCTCGTCCCGGTCCTTGGTCATGTCAAAGGTGCAATCCGCACTCGACCTTGTCCGAGTCGGACCAGCGACCGGCACGCGGGTCCTCGCCCTCGCCCACCGGACGGGTGGTGGGGGCGCAGCCGATGGAGAGGTAGCCCTGGGCCAGCAACGGATGGGCGGGGATCCCGTGGTCGGCTCCGTACCCGGCGATGTCGTGCTCCGTCCAGGTGGCCAGCGGGTTGATCTTGACCAGGCCCCAGTTGTCGTCGTAGGACACGATGGGCGCCGACCGCCGGGTCCAGGCGTCGACCCGCTTCAGCCCGGTCATCCAGGCTTCCTTGCCGGCCAGGGCCTCCTTGAGGGGGCGCACCTTGCGGAACTCACAGCACTGGGCCGTGCCGCAGGGCCACTGCTCGGCCCCCGCCACCGGCTTGGTCACCGTCAGGTTGAGGTCGTAGCGCGAACGGATGGCCTCGACGTACTCGAGCGTCTCGGGAAAGTGGGACCCGGTGTCGAGGAACACCACCTCGATGGCGGGATCGACCTTCACCGCGATATCGATGAGGACGGCCTCCTGGAACGACGAGGCCATGGCCAACTTGGCCCCGAAGCGCTCGACGGCCCAGGCCACGACCGCACCCGCCGGTTCGGACTCGAAGGCGGCCGACTTCTCGTCCATCTCCTCCCGCAACTGCGTCAATTCTGATTTGCTGGCCAGCATGCTCACGTCCACGACCCTCTCTTCTCACGTCCCCTAGAGCAGTGTGTGAGCGACTCGACCCACGTTCCCCAAACCGCTGCTCGAAACCCTGGCAATCTCAAAACCCTGCCAATTCAGTCAACAATCACTACAGGAGAACCGGAACCGCACCATTTCCATTCCACGCCACCCGCTCCGGTGGCCATAGGATGGAGATGGACCGCTTCTCAGGACACCGAACCACCTGGTCGAGGCCTTGCCAGGCCCCTCCCCTACAGCACCGATCCCCTACCCTAGATCATACATGACTAATCAGATCAAGTTTTAGAACAATCCCGGTCAATCAGGTAGGCAATGGGCCGGGTCCGGCGTGACTCCCCTGTGACCAGGACCGGGCCGCCCCCTCCCGGCCCACCGGTGGCAGGCTGGCAGCGGACCAGCGCCCCCTGCCCAAGGCCCACCTCATCATCCTGCCATCCCATCATCCCGCCGATCCCATCCCCTTCGCCAGTCCCGCCGATCCCGTCCCGTTCCCTCATCCCGCCGATCCCGTCCCGTTCCCTCATCCCGCCGATCCCATCCCGTTCCCTCATCCCGCCGATCCCATCCCCACCACCCAAGGGCTACCACTCCCATGACGACCGAACCGCCGCCCCCCGATTCGGCTCCCGGCTATCCGGTGATCCTCGACCTGGCCGGCCGCCGCTGCCTGGTGGTGGGGGGCGGCCCGGTCGCCGCCCGGCGGGCCCGCGGCCTGGTGGCCTCCGGGGCCCGGGTCACCGTCGTCGCCCCCGAGGTGGTGGCGGCCATCGACCGGCTGGGCGCCCCCTCCCCTCCCGCCGTCGGCATCGGCACGCTCGAGATCGCCCGCCGCCGGTACGAGCCCGGGGAGGCTGCCCGCTACGACTTCGTGGTCACGGCCACCGGGGCACCCGGCGTGGACAGGGCCGTGGTGTCCGACGCCACCGCCGCGGGCGTCCCCGTCAACAGCGCCGACCGGGACGCGCCCGGTTCGGTGCAACTTCCCGCCGTCCACCGGGACGGGCCGGTCGTCGTGGCCGTGTCCACCGGCGGCGCCAGCCCGGCCCTGGCCCGGTGGCTCCGGGACCGGATCGCCGGGTCCCTCCCGCCCTACGTGGCCGTGCTCTGCGATCTGCTCGACGAGGCGCGCGCCGCCGTCCGGACGGCGGGACGCGCCACCGACTCGGTCGACTGGGAGACGGTCATCTCCGACCTCGTCGTGCCGCTGGTCGAATCCGGGCGGATCGACGAGGCGCGGTCCGAGTTGCTGGCTCTGTGCCGTCCGGCCGGCGAGGCCGGGCCCGACCGGTTCTCGATAGGGTGGGCGCCATGCACCCGACCAGCGTGCTCGGCCTCGACGAGATCGACCTCTCCGATATGGCCTTCTGGGAGCGCCCGTGGCCCGAGCGGGAGGGCGCGTTCCAGTTGCTGCGCAGCCAGCGCCCGCTGGCCTTCTTCGAAGAGCCCGACCTCAGCGAGGCCTCGGCGCTGGCCCCGCCCCCGGGACCCGGGTACCGGGCGGTGACCCGTTATGCCGACGTGGTCGAGATCAGCCGGCACCCGGAGATCTACTGCTCCGGCAAGGGAGCGGTGAGCGTCCCGGACCTCCCGCCGGAGATGGTCGAGTACTTCGCCGGCATGATCTCCACCGACAACCCGCGCCACGCCCGTCTCCGCCGGATCGTGTCGGCCGCGTTCAACCCTCGCCGGATCAAGTCCATCGAGGACACCATCGAGGAGGTGGCCGACCGGGTGATCGAGCGCGGCCTCGGGTCTCGGCGAGTGCGACTTCGCCATGGAGATCGCCTCCCCGTTCCCCCTCGAGATCATCTGCGACATGATGGGCGTGCCCCCCTCCGAGTACGCCACGGTCCTGCGCTGCTCCAACATCATCCTCAGCAGCGGCGATCCCGAGTACATCCCCGAGGGCACCGATCCGGTGCTCGCCTTCATCACCGCCGGCCAGGAGCTCACCGACCTGATGAACGAGATCAGCGCCCATCGGGTCGACCACCCGGCCGACGACCTCGACCACCGCGCTCATCACCACCAACATCGACGGCGAGGCCCTGACCGCCGGCGAGTTGGCATCCTTCTTCGTCCTGTTGCTCACCGCCGGCAACGAGACCACCCGCAACGCCATCACCCACGGGCTGCTGGCCCTGACCGAGCACCCGGACCAGCGCCAACTGTGGCAGGCCGATCCGGCCACCATCGGAGCCACCGGGGTCGACGAGATCGTGCGCTGGGCCACCCCGGTCATCTGGATGCGCCGCACCGTCACCGAGGACACCGTGCTGGTCGGGTGAGGAGCTGCACCCGGGCGACAAGGTGCTCCTCTTCTACAACTCGGCCAACCGGGACGAGTCGGTGTTCGAGGACCCGTTCCAATTCGACGTGCGTCGCTCCCCGAATCCGCATCTGGGATTCGGGGCCGCCGGCCCCCACTTCTGCCTGGGCGCCCACCTGGCCCGCCGTGAGGTCGAGGTGATGATGCGCGAGCTGCTGAAGCGGCTGCCCGACATCGAGTCCTCCGGCGAGCCCGACCGGCTGCGCTCGAACTTCATCAACGGGATCAAGCACCTGCCCTGCCGGTTCACTCCTTCCTGAACCGCCTCAGCCGGTTACGGCTTGGCCGGTGTCCGAGCCGTACGGCTTGGCCGGTGTCCGAGCCGGTTACGGCTTGGCCACCATGATGACAGTGGCCACGATCAGCACAGCGGCGACGCCGGCGGCGGCCGTGATGACCCGGATGCAATTCGAACGCAGGCCGGCGACCGGCCCGGCATCACCCACCGCCACCTGGAGCCGCCGCTCGGCCGGCCACAGCACCAGCTCGCCGGCGGCCGCGGCGACCGCCCACAGCGTGAGCCCGTCGGCCACCCAGCCGTCGGAGAACGACCACTCGCCCCGGCTCATGACGATGAGGACCACGCCGAACACCGGCACCAGGAACAGGACCCGGCCGGCCCAGTTGACCCCGGGCCGGTAGTAGCGGCGCACGGCCTCGGAATCACGGGCCCGACCGGTAGACTGCAGAGGCGTAGCCGCCCGCAACGACCACGGTCCCGAAGCCGACCAGGGCGCTCAAGACGTGGGCCAGCAACACCACGTCGTACCCGGCGCCGTGAGCCAGTGAGGTCGTGGTCGCCGGCATCGGGTGGGCGATGGTCATGCGGGGGATTCTGGCACCCCGTCGGGCCCCGCAGACCTGCGGCCAGTGACACGTGCCCATGGCCCGGAATTGCTACGTTAGTGTGACGGTTTGACCACTCCCAGGACGCCTTCGGGCAGCGTGGGTGTCGGGCAGCGCGTTGGGCACCACAGGGCTGATACGTGAAGAGTGGAATCGAGGTTGCGACGATCGTGCGCACAGACACCAGACGCTCCCACCAGAGCACCCCTCGACGTCGATGAACCAGCTCCGACTTGATCCACTGACGGGTCGATGGGTGGTGGTGAGCACCGACCGGGCCACCCGGCCCCAGGCCTTCGCGCCCCGGGTGGCGCCGATCCAGGCCGACACCTCGCGGCCGTGCCCGTTCTGCCCTGGCAACGAGGAGACCGCCACCCCCGCCCTGGAGACCCGCGGGGCCGACGGCAAGTGGTTGGTCCGGGTCGTCCCCAATCTCTACCCGGCCTTCGAGGGGAACGCCCCCTTCGTGGTCACCAACCGCGGACCGGTGTTCACTCAGGCCAGTGCGGGCGGGATCCACGAGGTATTCGTGCTGTCACCGAGCCATCAGAACTCGTGGTCGATGCTGAGCGACGAGCAGACCACCGCGGTGATGACCGCCATACGGGATCGGATCGAGGAGCACTCGTCGATCCCCGGCCTCCGCTACAGCCAGGCCATCGTCAATGCCGGCCGCGAGGCGGGCGCCTCCATCGAGCACCCCCACGGGCAGCTGCTCGGAATGTCCTTCGTCCCCCGTGAGCTGGTCGAGGAGCAGGCCGGCTTCGCCCGATTCGCCGGGCGGTGCCTGCTCTGCACCACGGTCGACGCCGAGGAGAACGTCAACCACCGTGTCGTCTACTCCGACGAGCAGGTGCTGGTCATCTGCCCGTTCTGGAGCGGCGCCCCCTACGAGATGCTGGTCCTGCCCCGGGCCCACGGCCCCCACCTCCACCACAGCCCGCACACCGACCTGGTGGCGGTGGGCAAGGCGCTCAAGATCGCCCTGGGCCGCCTGCGCGACGTGGTGGGTGACGTCTCCTACAACCTCGTCTTCCACTCCGCCCCCTACCGCGCCCCCGAGCCGTACCACTGGCATGTCCACGTGGTGCCGAAGCTGGCCACCGTGGCCGGGTTCGAGCTGGGGACCGGCGTGCTGATCAACATCGTCAACCCGGAGGAGGCCGCCGAGGAGCTGGCCGTCCAGACCGCGGTGGCCCAGGCCGGCTGAACCTCGAGGCCGGCTGAAGCTCGAACCCGAGGCTGAACCTCAGGCCTCAGGCCAGTTCGAAGCAGAGGGAGCCGTACGAGGCCACGGTCACCGGGTAGGGATCCCTCCCGATGAGGGGGAAGGCCACCCGGCCCAACAGCTCGATGGGCTGCCGTCCGGCCCAGTTCTCGACGTGGAGCTCGGCGGGCTGGGCCAGCCGGCTGAGGTTGTGGACGCACAGCACCGGATTGACCGGTCCCCGGTCCGGACGGGCCGGTGCCGACCGCACGAAGGCCAGCACGGACGGGTTGGCCGACGGCACCACGTCGAGATCCCCGGTCCCGAGGACCGGGAACTCGCGGCGTACGGACAGGATCCGGCGCATCCAGTGGAGGAACGAGCTCGGGTTGCGCTGCTGGGCCTCGACGTTCACCGCCGTGAAGCCGTACACCGGGTCCATCAGCGGCGGCAGGTAGAGCTGGGCGAAGTCCGCCCTCGAGAACCCGCCGTTGCGGTCGGGGGTCCACTGCATGGGCGTGCGCACCGAGTCGCGGTCGCCCAGGTAGAGATTGTCGCCCATCTGGATCTCGTCCCCGTAGTAGAGGACCGGGCTGCCCGGCAGGGTGAAGAGCAGATAGTAGAGGAGCTCCGACAGCCGGCGGTCCCGGTCGAGCAGGGGGGCGAGGCGCCGCCCGATCCCCATGTGACGCTTCATCCTCGGGTCCTTGGCGTACTCGGCGAAGAGGTAGTCGCGCTCCTCCTCGCTGACCATCTCGAGGGTCAGCTCGTCGTGGTTGCGCAGGAAGATGGCCCACTGGGCGGTGCCCGGGGGCTCAGGGGTGTGGGCCAGGATCTCGGTGATCGGATAGCTCTGCTCGCGGCGGGCGGCCATGAACAGCCGGGGCATGAGCGGGAAATTGAAGCAGAGGTGGCACTCGTCGTCGTCCCCGAAGTAGTCGGCCACGTCGGACGGCCATCCGTTGGCCTCGGCCAGCAGGATCCGCCCGGGGTAGTGCTCGTCCAGCTCGGCGCGGATCCGGCGGATGAAGGCGTGGGTCTCGGGCAGGTTCTCCCCCGCCGTCCCGTCCCGTTGGAAGAGGAACGGGACGGCATCGAGACGGAACCCGTCGAGGCCCAGATCGAGCCAGAAGCGGACCACGTCGAGCATGGCCTCGGCCACCTCGGGGTTGTCGTAGTTGAGGTCGGGCTGATGGGAGTAGAAGCGGTGCCAGTAGTACTGGTTGCGCTGCGAGTCGTACGACCAGTTGGACCGCTCCACGTCGACGAACACCACCCGGGCCTCGGGCCACCGGAGGTCGTCGTCGTTCCAGACGTACCAGTCCGCCTTGGGGTTGTCGGTGCTCTGCCTCGACTCGACGAACCAGGGGTGCTGGTCGCTGGTGTGGTTCATGACCAGGTCGGCGATGACCCGGATGCCACGGGCGTGCGCCTCATCGAGGAGCCGCCGGAGGTCGTCGACGGTGCCGCTCTCGGGATGGACCGAGTTGAAGTCGCTGATGTCGTACCCACCGTCCCGGAGCGGCGACGGGTAGAACGGGAGCAGCCACAGACAGTCGACCCCCAGCCACTGGAGGTAGTCGAGCTTGGCGATGAGCCCGGGGATGTCCCCCACCCCGTCGTTGTTGCCGTCGAAGAAGCCCCGGATGAAGACCTCGTAGAAGATGGCCCGCTGGAACCAGAGCGGGTCCTCCTCGGGAGGTACCGTCGGCTCTCGGTGTGTTCGGAGCCCGTCAGGCACCGCACCCAGCGGGGGAAGTGGCAGCGGCCCGTTGGCGAGCCCGGGGTTGGAGTCCACAGTCACGCCCGCACGCTACCTGAGCGCCCCCGATCCGGCGTGCGTCGTCAAGCGTCGGGAACCGGCGGGTACCGGTCCGGAGCGATGACCGACAACACCCGGTCGACCGCCTCGTAGGGATCGAGGTCGCCGGCCACCATCGCCTCGGTGATGTCGGCGAACTGGTCCGCGGCCAGGACCTCTTCGATCTGCTGCCTGACCCGGGCCACCAGAAGCTGGTCGAACTCGCCCAGCAGCCGGCGGCGTCGGTTGGCAGTGAGCAGGCCGCTGTCGATCTGGTGGTGCCGGTGGCGCCCGATGGCGGCCCACAGGTCGTCGACCCCGTCGCCGGTGGAGGCCACCGTCTCCACGATCGGAGGGCGCCACTCGTCCTCTGCCAGTGGGGTGAGCTCCAGCATCGCCTCGAGGTCGCGCCGGGTCTCGCGTGCCCCCGGGCGGTCGGCCTTGTTGATCACGAACAGGTCGGCGATCTCCAGCAGGCCGGCCTTGTTGGCCTGGATGTGGTCCCCCCACCCCGGATTGACCACCACCACGGTGGTGTCGGTGGCCGCGGCCACCTCGACCTCCTGCTGGCCCACGCCGACCGTCTCGACCATCACCACCGGCATCCCCACCGCGGAGAGCACCCGGACCGCGTCGGGCACGGCCACCGACAAGCCACCCAGATGACCGCGGGTGGCCATCGACCGGATGAACACCCCGTCGTCGAGGGCGTGGCTCTGCATGCGGACCCGGTCGCCGAGGATGGCCCCACCCGAGAACGGGGACGAGGGGTCGACGGCCAGGACACCCACCTGGCCCCCGCCCTCGAGGCCGCGCTCCCTGGCCAGGACGATGAGCCGGTCGGTCAGGGTCGACTTCCCCGCTCCCGGGGCACCGGTGATCCCGATCGTGTAGGCCGCACCGGGGGACTTGTAGGCCAGACCGGCCACGATCCGGGAGGCGTCTCCCCCCCGTTCCACCATCGACAGAAGCCGGGCCAGGGCGACGCGGCTCCCGCCGAGCGCCTCCTCGAACAGGCTCGAGGGGTCGGAGTCGCGGGAGACGGGCATGGAGCGACGAGCGTAGACGGGAGGAGCGGGACCCTCAGGCCGCGGGAGACGTGCGCCCCGAGTGCGGCCAGCTTCCCGTCGAGGTCCTCGTAGCCCCGGTCGACGTGGTGGGCGTCGGTGATCACGGTCTCCCCCTCGGCCACCAGGCCGGCCAGCACCAGGGCGGCGCCGGCCCTGACGTCGAAGGCCCGGACCGGCGCCCCGGAGAGCCGGTCCACACCCCGGACGACGGCGTGATGGCCCTCGGTCCTGATATCGGCGCCCATGCGGCGGAGCTCCTCCACGTAGCGGAACCGGCCGAAGAAGAGGTTCTCGGTCACGATGCCCACGCCGTCGGCCACGGTGAGCAGCGTCACCAGCAGCGGCTTGTAATCGGTGGCGAACCCCGGGTACGGGAGGGTGGCCACGTCCACCGACTGCAGCCGATCGGCCGGGTCCCGGGCCGCCCGCAGCCCGTCGGGACCCTGGGTGATGTCGATGCCGGCCGCGGCCAGCTTGCGGATCAGCATGTCCATGTGGTCGGGCCGGCCGTCCTCGACCACCACCTCGCCACCGGCCAGGCCGGCCGCGACCAGGAACGTGGCCACCACCAACCGGTCGGGGATGACGGCGTGGGTGGCCGGGTGGAGCTCGTCGACGCCCTCGACCTCGATCCGCGACGTACCGGCACCGGTGATGTTGGCCCCCATGGCGTTGAGGAAATCGGCCAGATCGCGCACCTCGGGCTCACGGGCCGCGTTCTCGATGACGGTGGTCCCCTTGGCCAGCACCGCGGCCATGAGCACGTTGTCGGTGCCGGTGTGGCTGGGGTACTCGAGGACCACCCGGTTCCCGATCAGGCGCGGCACCGCCGCCACCGTGGACTCGACCCGGGCCTCGACGTAGCCGTGGGACGCCTCGAACGATGCGCCCATGGCCTCGAGTGCGTGCAGGTGCATGTCGATCGGCCGGGGACCGAAGTCGTCCCCACCAGGCAGCGACACCTTCGCCCACCCGCAGCGGGTGAGGAGCGGCCCGAGGACCACCACCGAGGCCCGCATCTTCTCCACCATCTCGTAGGGTGCCTCGGGGACCACGTCGGCCGGGGTGGTCACCACCAGCTCGTCGGGCCGTTCGCCGCGCCGGACGTCGACCCCCATGGCCCCCAACAGCTCGCCCATGATGTCGACGTCGGTGATCCTGGGAACGTTGGTCAGCACGTGACGGCCTTCGGCCAGGAGGCAGGCGGCCATCAACTTGAGCACCGAATTCTTGGCCCCGCCGGCCCGGACGGTGCCTGAGAGGGGGCCATTTGACGTCACAACGAAGCGATCCACCCGGCCAGTATGGCCCGCCGGGGCCGCCACCTCTTCGATGGTGCCCGGGGCTCTGGTTTGGTGGCCGGGGCCCGGGGCCATGGTTTGCGGGGCCGGGGCCGGGGGCTCTGGTTTGGTGGCCGGGGCCCTGGCCGTGGTTTGGTGGCCGGGACCCGGGACCGTGGTTACGTGGCCGGGGCCGGGGGCCGTGGTTACGTGGCCGGGGCCGGGGGCCGGGGGCCGACATAGGTTCGTGCCCGTGGCCCCGATGGTGAGGTGGCCGGGCCCCGTTGGCGGCCCGGTCGGCTTCCCGGCGTTCCAGGCGGCCTCTCCGGCTCCGCCCGGGGCCCGATTCGGCCCCACGGTTACCGGACCCGGCGCCCTTCGAGCCGATTGACCTCCCCGCCAGCCACTATCGTCATGGTCCGTGACCATCGAAACGCAGGCGCCCGATCGAAATCTGGCCATGGAACTCGTCCGGGTTACCGAGGCGGCCGCACTGGCGGCCTCACGATGGATGGGACGGGGCGACAAGGAAGGTGCCGACGGGGCCGCGGTCAATGCCATGCGCATCGTCCTTTCGTCCATCGCCATGGACGGGGTCGTGGTCATCGGCGAGGGCGAGAAGGACCATGCGCCGATGCTCTACAACGGGGAGCGCATCGGGGACGGCACGCCTCCGAAGGCCGACATCGCCGTCGACCCCATCGACGGCACCACCCCGACGGCACTCGGTCGCGGCGGGGCGCTGGCCGTCATCGCCGTCTCCGAGCAGGGGACGATGTTCGACCCCGGGCCGTGCGTCTACATGGAGAAGCTGGCCGTCGGGCCCCGCGCCGTGGGCTGCATCGACATCACCCGGCCCATCGAGGACAACCTGAACGCGGTGGCCAAGGCCAAGGGGACCAACGTCCGTGCCCTCACTGTGGTCATCCTCGACCGGCCCCGGCACGCCGACCTCATCGCCAAGGTGCGGGAGACCGGGGCGCGGATCCGGCTGATCACCGACGGCGACGTGGCCGGTGCCATCGCCACCTCCTGGCCCGAGACCGGGGTGGACCTGCTCGTCGGCATCGGGGGGACTCCCGAAGGGGTGATAGCGGCAGCTGCCCTCAAGTCGATGGGAGGGGAGATCCAGGGCCGCCTGTGGCCCCGTGACGAGGGAGAACGCCAGGCGGCCGTCGAGGCCGGTTACGACCTCGACGCCGTCCTCACCACGGACGATCTGGTCAAGGGCGACAATTGCTTCTTCGCCGCCACCGGGATCACCGACGGCGAGCTGCTCCACGGGGTTCGCTACGACGAGTTCGGCGCCATGACCCAGTCACTCGTGATGCGGTCCAAATCGGGCACGGTCCGGCTCATCTATGCCAAGCACCCGCTGCACAAGCTGGCCGAGTACAGCGCCATCGAATTCGGCTGAGCGCGAGCCGGCCCGTGGAACGTCCGGCGTCCCGTTTGCCGGCCTCACCGTCTCCGTTCATCGGCCTGATCGTCGTCCGTCCCTTGGCCTGATCCTCCGTTCACGGGCCTGATCGTCCGTCCCTTGGCCTGATCGTCCGTCCCTTGGCCTGATCGTCCGTCCCTTGGCCTGATCGTCCGTCCCTTGGCCTGATCGTCCGTCCCTTGGCCTGATCGTCCCGTGCTCGACCTCGCCGGATGATCGTCGCCCGCCGAGAAATGACCTGTCACAACCCTGTGCTGTGATCTCTCGTATGGCCACGGCAACCTCGGCGACGAACTTCACCGGAGACACCGCGACCCTTGCCGCAGCTGTCGAGGTGGTCGCCTCTTTCGTGGCCGGCTTCGAGCCGGGACGGTACTCCGCTTCCGACGCCGCGTCGCTGGTGACCCTGTTCGAGTGGGGGAAACGCCTGTGCGCTGCCGGGGAGACCCTGTCGGCATCCAGGGCCGCAGAGGGCAACGCCCACCACCTTTCCGGTCACCGCACTCCCGATGAATGGCTGTCCTCGGTCACCGGTTCCTCCAAGGGTGAGGCCATGGGAATCCTCAAGGTCGGGGAGGCACTCTGTTCCCAGCCCGCGGTGGAAGAGGCGCTCCGGGGCGGAAAGCTCACCTCCTCGCAGGCCGCCCTTGTCACCGATGCGGTCAAGGTCAACCCGAACTGCGAGCAGGATCTGGTCAAGAAGGCCGAGCAGGACACCCTTCCGCAGCTGAAGGAGCGCTGCCTCCGGGCCAAGGCCGAGGGACGGTCGGCCAACGATGCCGCCCGCCACCGGAAGGCACTGCACGACAACCGGCGTTGCAGGACCTACACCGACGCCGAGGGTGCGTTCTGTCTCGAGGCCCACCTCACCCCCGAGGCCGGGGCCACGGTGCTTGCGGCCCTCGATTCCCAGGCCGACCTGTTCTTCAACGAAGCTCGAAGGTCGGGGCTGTTCGAGGCGGTTGACGCCTACCGGGCCGATGCCCTCTGTGTCCTGGTCACAGGCGGGGGGATCCCTGGCGAGAGGATGAACGAGCCGTCAGGTGATTCGTCGCCAGCTACAGCTGACTCTTCGCCGACGTGC
This sequence comes from uncultured Acidimicrobiaceae bacterium, assembly GCA_963745955.1. Lineage (GTDB taxonomy): Bacteria > Actinomycetota > Acidimicrobiia > Acidimicrobiales > RAAP-2 > Bog-756. The sequence goes on from CAVUZI010000007.1 coordinate 242,388, forward strand.
GGAACGTCAACTCCCAACATCTCGATGCACATCCGGGTTGATCTCGAGGCCCTGCGGCGGGGCTCGGTCATGCCCGGTGAGATCTGCGAGATTCCCGGGGTCGGTCCCGTCTCGGTGGAGTGGGCCCGCGAGCAGCTCGGCGCGGCCCTCTGCGATCTCGTCATCACCGACGGCGTGGATGTGAGCACAGTGGTCCGATTGGGCCGGTACATTCCTGCGCCGCTGATGACCGCCATTTTGGAGCGGGACCCTCACTGTGTGGTGCCCGGCTGCAACAAGCGCTTGGGCCTGGAGTTTGACCACTGGCAGGTCTCCTACGCCGAAGGGGGCGAGATGTCCTACGACAACATCGCCCGCCTCTGCAGCGACCATCACTACCAGAGGACCCATCAGAGTTTCGTCCTGTCCCGAACTGCGGGCAAGTGGTGCTGGGACCCGCCCGACCACCCCCCTGGTCGCGTCCGGAAGAAGCGCTCCAAGCGACTCAGGCAAGGCCGGCCCGATGTGAGGGCCCGCGCCCGATCCGACCCACCGTTGTTCGCCGACGACGGGTGAGGCTTTTGCGACGCCCAACGATCGGCCGCGCCACGGGACCCGTCGATCCTCCCTCTTCAGGGACGATCACTGCCGTTGTGCTGGGCTGCCAACCGGTCTGATCGGCTCCGGCAGGTGGGCCGGACGGCACGGGTCACACCGGCGGCGCCGAACATGGTGGCGATCAGACCGACAGTGATCGGGCCCTGAAGGCCCTGACCATCCTCCGGATGGTGCAGAGTCCTCCGGAAGGTGCACAGCCAGCCCGCCAGCCCGCCAGCCCGCCCGGTCAGGCGCCGGCGCCGGCCCCCGCGACCCCGGCCGACTCATCGGTCGCCTCGAGGCGAACCTGGGCGCGAAGCAGGGCCGCCTCGGCCTCGATCAGGTCGTGGTCGGGTTCCTCCCCCTCAGCGGACCCTGTGCCCGCCCCCCGACCGCCGGCCCCGGCGAGCTCGGCCACCCGCGCCTCGGCCCCGTCGAGGGCGGTCCGGGCCCGGTCGACATCGATCTCGCCGGCCAGCTCGGCCACGCCGATCAGCATGGTGACCCGGGTCCCGGCTGCGGCCGGACCGGCCGCAACGTCGTCGGTGCCACCTTGTTCGACCTGGACGAACCCGCCGTGCACGGCCACCCGTTCCACCTCGGCGTCGGCCCGCACGACCCGGACGACGCCCGGCTCGACGGTGCCCACCAGCGGGGTGTGCCCGGCCAGGAAGGTGACGTCGCCCTCCCGGGTGCGCAGGATCACCTCGGTGGCCGAGCCGGTGACCAGGATGCGCTCCGGTGTCACCAACTCGATGGCGAACTGGTCCTCGTCAGCCACGATGCGCTCCGGCCCCGGTCATTCGCTCTCGAGGGCGTGGGCCTTGGCCAACGCCGACTCGGCGCCCCCCACGTTGAGGAACGCCTGCTCGGGGACCTCGTCGAGGTCGCCGTTGACCAGGGCCTCGAACGATTCGACCGTCTCGTCGACGGGGACTGTCACGCCCTTCAGCCCGGTGAACACCTCACCCACGTTGAACGGTTGGGAGAGGAACCGCTGGATCTTGCGGGCCCGGGTCACCGTCACCCGGTCCTCCTCGGACAGCTCGTCGAGGCCGAGGATGGCGATGATGTCCTGGAGCTCCTTGTAGCGCTGCAGCACCCCCTGCACCCGCCGGGCCACCGTGTAGTGGCGCTCGCCGACGATCTCCGGGGCGAGGATGTTCGAGGTCGAGGCCAGCGGGTCCACCGCCGGGTAGATCCCCAGCGAGGCGATGTCGCGAGAGAGCTCGGTGGTGGCGTCGAGGTGGGTGAAGGTGGTGAACGGCGCCGGGTCGGTGTAGTCGTCGGCCGGCACGTAGACCGCCTGCAGCGAGGTGATCGAACGCCCCCGGGTCGAGGTGATCCGCTCCTGGAGCTGGCCCATCTCGTCGGCCAGCGTGGGCTGGTAGCCGACGGCCGACGGCATCCGGCCGAGCAGGGTCGAGACCTCCGAACCGGCCTGGACGAACCGGAAGATGTTGTCCACGAACAGCAGCACGTCCTGGTTCTTCACGTCCCGGAAGTACTCGGCCATGGTCAGGGCGGCCAGGGCGACACGGAGCCGGACGCCGGGAGGTTCGTCCATCTGCCCGTAGACCAGGGCCGCCTTCTCGATGACTCCCGACTCCTGCATCTCGATCCACAGGTCGGTGCCCTCACGGGTGCGCTCCCCCACCCCGGCGAAGACCGACACGCCTCCGTGGTTGATGGCCACCCGGTTGATCATCTCCTGGATGAGCACGGTCTTGCCCACACCGGCGCCGCCGAAGAGCCCGATCTTTCCACCCTGCACGTAGGGCTCGAGGAGGTCGATCACCTTGATGCCGGTCTCGAACATCACCGCCCGGGGCTCGAGGGTGTCGAACTCCGGTGCGTCCCGGTGGATCTCCCAGTAGGCCTCCACCTCGCCGATGGAGTCGGTGTCGAGCGGCTCGCCCAGCACGTTGAACACGTGACCGAGCACGGCGTCGCCCACGGGAACCTGCAGTCCCCGCCCCCGGTTGCGCACCACCGCGCCCCGGGTGAGGCCGTCGGTGGCCCGCAGGCAGATGCAACGGACCCGGCCGTCGCCGATCTGCTGGGCGACCTCGGCCACGATCAGCTCCTTGTGCCCCTCGAGCTCGACGTCCACCTCGACGGCGCCGTTGATCTCGGGTAGGGCGTGAGGGGGGAACTCGACATCGATGACCGGCCCGGCGATGGCCACCACCCGGCCGGTGGGGAGGGCGGTATCGACATCAGTGGGTCGGGGGGCGGTGGTGGTCATGGGCGCTGGGCTTCCTTTGGTTCGTCAGCTGGTGAGTACTGTCCGGCGGAGCGTCGGTGAGGAGCGCGGTCCGGCGGTGTGGTGGGTTGGGATCACGGGTTCAGACCTTGGTCTCGATGATCAGTCCGCGCTCGTCCGTCTCGGACCCGGCCCGCAGGGCCTCGGCCCCACCGACGATCTCCATGATCTCGGTGGTGATGGTGTCCTGGCGGGCCCGGTTCATGATCCGCGAGTACTTGGTGATCAGCTCGCCGGCGTTCTCGGTGGCCGCGGCCATGGCCCGCTGGCGCGACGTGACCTCCGACGCCGCCGCCTCGAGCAGGGCGGCGAAGATCTCCGTCTCGGCCGCCCGCGGAGCCAGCGTCTCGAGGAGGATGGCGGCGTCGGGCTCGAACTCGGTGTAGCCGAACGGCCCCTCGGGCGCCTCGGCCACCTCCTCGTCGTCGGCCGCCTGGCGCGGATCGATCAGGGGGAGGAGCTGGCGCACCTCGACCCGCTGGGACCCGGCCGACAGGAAGCGGGTGGACACCACCACCACCTGGTCGACCTCCCCGTCCACGAACGGGGTGAGCACGGCGCCGGCCACGGCGCGGGCGTCGGTGAAGGTCGGTCGTTCGCTGATCCCGGTGAACGACCGCTCCACCGCCTGGCCGCGGAAGCGGAAGTAACCCTGCGCCTTCTTGCCCACCGTGAACAACCGGTACTCGACGCCGGCCGGCGCACCGGCCTCGATCAGCCGCTCGGTGGCCCGCAGCACCGACGTGTTGTAGGCGCCGCACAGGCCGCGGTCGGCCACCACGGCCAGGACGGCGACCTTGCCGATCGTCTCCGGCGTCCCGAGCAGTCGGCCGGCGGCGACGGGATCGCCCAGCGCCGTCTCCAGCACGATGCGGGCCATGCCCCGCTGGTAGGGCTTGGCCGAGGCGATCCGGCCCTGGGCGCGGACGATCTGTGACGCGGCGATCAGCTCCATCGCCTTGGTGATCTTCTTGGTCGACTGGATGCTCTTGATCCGCCGACGGAGTACGCGCTCCTGACCGCCGGCCACGGTCAGTCGCCCTTCCCGCCGCCGAAGACCTCGCCGAAGGAGCGGAGGGCGGTCTCCAGCTTGTCCCCCTCGGGCAGCTTCCCGGTGCTCCGGATGTCCTCGAGGAGGTCGGCATGGCTGGCCCGGAAATACGCCCGCACCTCGAACTCGTAGCGCTGCACCTCCGAGACGGGGATGTCGTCGACGAAGCCCTCGGAGCCGGCGAAGATGATCAGCACCTGCTCCTCCACCGGCACGGGCGCGTTGAGACCCTGCTTGAGCAGCTCGGTGAGCCGGTAGCCGCGGTCGAGCTGGGCCTGGGACACCTTGTCGAGCTCGGAGCCGAAGGTGGCGAAGGCCTCGAGCTCGCGGAACTGGGCCAGGTCGAGCTTGAGGGTGCCCGACACCGCCTTCATGGCCTTGATCTGGGCCGCACTCCCGACCCGGCTGACCGAGATGCCGACGTTGATGGCCGGGCGGACCCCGGCGTAGAAGAGATCGCTCTCGAGGTACACCTGGCCGTCGGTGATCGAGATCACGTTGGTCGGGATGTAGGCGGACACGTCGCCCGCCTTCGTCTCGATGATCGGCAGGGCGGTGAACGAACCCCCGCCTTCGGCGTCGGACAGCTTGGCCGAACGCTCGAGCAACCGGCTGTGCAGGTAGAAGACGTCGCCCGGGTAGGCCTCGCGGCCCGGAGGGCGGCGGAGCAGCAGCGACATCTGGCGGTAGGCCTCGGCCTGCTTGGACAGATCGTCGTAGACGATGAGGGCGTGCTCGCCGTTCTCCATCCAGTGCTGGCCCATGGCGCAACCGGCATAGGGGGCGAGGTACTTGAACGGGGCCGGGTCGGCCGCGCCGGCCAGGACCACCACCGTGTACTCGAGGGCGCCGTAACGCTCGAAGGTGGCCACCGTCTGGGCCACCGACGACTCCTTCTGACCGATGGCCACGTAGATGCACTTCACCCCGAGGCCCTTCTGGTTGAGGATGGTGTCGACGGCCACCGTGGTCTTGCCCGTCTTGCGGTCGCCGATGATCAGCTCACGCTGGCCGCGCCCGATGGGGGTCATGGCGTCGATGGCCTTGATGCCGGTCTGCAGCGGTTCGAACACCGGCTGGCGCTTCACGATGCCGGGGGCCTGGACCTCGAGCCGGCGGGTGCTGTCGGTGGCGATCGGGCCCTTTCCGTCCACCGGCTCGCCCAGGGCGTTGACCACCCGGCCGAGCAGGGCGTCGCCGACCCGCACCGAGAGGATCCGCCCGGTGGCCTTGACCAGCTGCTCCTCCTCCAGGCCGGTGTCCTCGCCCAGGATGACGGCGCCGATGGTCTCCTCGTCGAGGTTGAGAGCCAGTCCCTCGGTGCCGTCGGCGAACTCGAGGATCTCGTTCACCGCCGCGCCGGGCAGTCCGGTGACCCGGGCGATGCCGTCACCGACCTCGACGATGCGGCCGACCTGCTCGGTTCCCACTTCGGGCGTGTAGTCGTCGACGTACCGCTCGAGGGCGGAGGTGATCTCGTCGGCGGTGATGGTCAACTCAGTCATCGGTTGTTTTCCTTGCTTGTGGCGTTTGGTAGGCCGCCTCGGAGACGAGGAGGTGCTCCTTCAGTTCATCGAGCCGGTGGCGGGTGCTGCTGTCGACCAGGAGGTCGCCGACCTGCACCACCACGCCACCCAGCAGCGCGGGATCGATGGTCACCTGCAGGTCGACCGGGTTGCCGGTCAGGTGGGCCAGGGCATCGCTCAGCGACCGGCGCTGGGACTCGTCGACCTCGTGGGCCGCCTGCACCCGCGCCACCCGCCATCCGCGGGCCCGGGCCGCGTCCTCCACCAGGGCGTCGAGCGTGGAGACGATGTCGCGGGCCCGTCCGCCGCGCACCGCGTAGGCGGCCAGCCGGAGGGTGGCCGGCAGGACCTGGGTGCCGAGCAGCTGGGCGATCACCTGCTGGCGCACGTGCACGGGCAGGTCGCGATCGCCGAGGGCACCGCGCAGCCGTCGGTTGGCCTCCACCGTGCGGGCGAACCGGAACAGCTGGTCCTCGATCTCCTCGAGCTCGGCGATGGTCACCGTCTCGAAGACGGCGGCGGCATAGCCCGACACCCGGTTGCGCGAGCCCATCCGTCCGAGCACCTCTTCGGCTTCCGGCTCCTCTGACGGGACCGGTTCGCGCCCGGCCGCGTGGGTCAGCCGGGATGCCAGCCAGTGGAACGAGGCGGTGAGCTCGCCGGCCGGGACCACGGTGACGGCCTGGTGGACGAGGCTGCGCACCTCGGGCCTGACCTTCCCCTCCAGCAGGTGGTCGAGGAGCGCCCGGCGCGCTGCGACCGGCACCGAACCGTCGTTGACGGCCAGGGTCAGCTGCGTGTTGCCATCGACGAGGTCGGCCACCGCAGCCAGCTCCGAGCCGGCGTCGGCCAGCCCGTCGGTGGCGGCCAACGACTCCTCCATCGCAGCCAGATAGCCCTGGAGGGCTGGGTTCACTGGCCACTCCTCGCGCCGGCGCCGGCGGTCTCCGCCCGGACCGCGGCGATGGCCTCGTCGATGAGGTCCTGGTGGTCGGCGGCCTGGATCTCGCGGCCGATGACCCGTTCGGCGGCGGCGAGGACGATCTCGCCCACGCGCGCCGTCGCCTCCTCGACGGCCGCCTGCCGGGCGATGACCACCTCGGCATCGGCGGCCTGCACGATCCGGTCGTGGATGGCCTGGGCGTCGGCCTCGGCCTTGAGCTTGGCCTGGTCGGCCGCAGTCGCCGCCCGGGAGACGATCTCGCGAGCCTGGGCCCGCGCCTCCTCGAGGAGGGCCCGCCGCTCGGTGTCCGCCTCCTCGGCGTCCGCCTTGGCCTTGTCGGCGGCTTCGAGCTCGCCGCGGATCTGCTCCTGGCGCTCGGTCAGCATCTTGTCCAGGATCGGCACGACCTTCTTGCCGATGAACCCCAGCACGAGGATGAAGGCGAGCAGCACGACGATGAACGTCCCGTTGGGGACCAAGAAGTTACTGGTGGCAAGAGTCATGGTCGTCATCCTTGGTTTGTGGTTCGGAGGGCTCCGCGGGCCGGCCGGGTGCGGACCGGACTCGTGCGGGCCGGCCGGGTGCGGACCGGACTCGTGCGGGCCGGCCCGGTCAAGGCCGCATCGGTGCGGGTCGCACCGGTCGATGCGGGTGGTCGGACGGGGCCGCCCTTCGACACGGTGGTACTACTTCCCGAGTGAGAAGACGAAGAGGGCGGCGAAGACGAGGTTGATGAAGTACGCCGCCTCGCAGAGACCGACGGTCAGGAACATGATCGTGGTCAAGCGGCCCTGCGCCTCAGGTTGACGGGCGATGCCGGCAATCGTCTGGCTACCGGCCAGGCCGTCGCCCACAGACGCGCCGACCGCGCCGCCGCCCAGCGCCAGGCCGGCGCCGACGAAGGCACCGGCCATCTTCACCGCGTCGGCCATTGAGGTGTCTGCCATTGGAACTTCTCCTTTGTGGGGGTTGTCGTTGAGATCAGGCGTTGATGACGGCGCCGGACTTCTGGTGAGCCTCGTCCGGGGCCATGGCGGTATCGAAGTACAACAAGGTGAGCAGGGTGAAGATGAAGGCCTGGATGGCTCCGATCCCCATGTCGAACAGCTTCCACACCACGGTGAAGGGAACGGACAGGACGGCGCCGATGGGAGCCGGGCCGAGCTTCCAGATGACCAGCGCGGCCAGCAGCGAGAGCATGAGGCCACCGGCGAAGAGGTTGCCGAAGAGACGGAGCGTCAGGGTGACCGGCTTGACCACTTCCTCGACGACGTTCATGAACAGGTTGACGGGGAAGAGCTTGGTGGAGAAGGGCCGGGTGAAGTAGTGCTTCACATAACCGGAGAACCCCCGGTTCTTGATGGCGGCCCGGTGCACCATGATGATGACGTAGAGCGCCATGGCCAGGGGCAGGTTGATGTCGCTGGTGGGTGCGGGCAGGAAGTCGTAGGTGGAGCCGATGCTCAGCACCTCGAAGAGGTTGCAGGTGAAGATGAAGACGAACAGGGTCAGGGCCAGCGGCACGACCTGCGCCCCCCGCGGTCCGATGGTGTCGTTGACCTGCTTCTGGATGGCGCCGACGGCCAGCTCCCACAGCAGCTGGAATTTTCCCGGCACGCCGCTGGTGGCCTTGGCCCGCAGGATCATGCCCAAGAGGACGACGATGGCTCCGGCGATCACGGTGGCCCAGATGATGTCGACGTCGAAGGTGATCCCGCCCAGCTTGACCTGAGGATGGACGCCCGGCGTGATGTCGATGCCGACGAGCGGCGCGCTGAGCAGGTGGGATCCGAAGAGCATGGTCAGGCACTCCCCGGGGGGTCGCCCGGCCCGATGGACGGCGGGGGCGGGACGGGGGTGTCATCGATCACGTTGGCGGTGATGGCGTCGTCGACCGACGTCATCGGGCCGCCCTTGGCCATCGATCGGGCCGCATTGGTCAACAGGATGATCTGGAAGACGAACAGGCCGCCGAACACGCCCCATCCGAGGCTGTGTGACACCAGCATGAGGCCGATGGCCACCACCGTGATGGTCCCGAGGCGGCCGAAGGTGTTGATGGCCAGCGGTCGCCGCTTGTTCTCGACCCCGCTGGCCGCCACCCGGGCCACCGAGTTGCCGATCATCCGGAAGTTGAAGAGCCCGAGCCCGAGGCCGATGCAGGCACCCAGGCCGACCAGCACGTTGCCGAAGGACACCGAGGCGACGAGCGCCGCCACCCCGACGACCAGGGCCATGGACGTGGTCCGGCGGGCGACCTCGGGTACGTTCGGGAGCTCGAAGTGGGCGAACATCACCGGATCACCGGACCATCGGGGCCGGCCACGGCCACGGACGTGCCCCTGGGAGCCCCGACGCGAACCTCGGAGGCCGTCACAGGTACTTGCGCACTCGCGAGACGGCCGTCATCACGGCCGCGGCGATACCCAGCACCAGTCCGACCAGGGTGAACACCGGGCTGGTCCCCAACCATCGGTCGACCAGATACCCGAGGGCCCCGCCCACCAGGATGGTCACGGCCAAGGTGAGCCCCAGGGTGAGGAACTCGACCGCCCCGGGCCCGAGCGACGGCCCGCTCCCCGTCGTCGGTGATGCCCCGGTGCCGTCGTCCGGATCCGTCTGGGAATTGGGCGTCTTCCATGGTCGGGCCGTGCCGCGTCAGGCTGGGGAGTTTGGAGCTTCACGAGTCGTTCCTGAATTCACGCAGTGGTTTTGCCGTTGCCGGCCGAGCTGCCGACCGGAATGGTGCCCCTGGAATGGTCAGGAGGCCTGCAATTCACGGGATGCATCATCGCACTTCCGCACCCCCGGCGGCAAAACGGAGGAAACACGCCGTTCACACTTCGACGGTCGGGCCCCCGGTGGCCGCTCGGAGCCCCGCTGACCTGCCCGCCCCACCGTTCTGTGCCGGGGCGCCCCCCGTGCTCACCGGAACGGCGGAATCCCCGGTGCCGGCCGGGGCGGGCTGGGCCCCCGCGGCGGCCTGGGCTTCCGCGGCCGCTGGGCTTCCGCGGCCTGGGCTTCCGCGGCTCCCGTGGCGGCCTGGGCTCCCGCGGCAGAACCCGGAGGACCGGTCCCGTCGGCCCCCCGGGGCTCCTGGCGGTCGGAGCCCGGTTCGGGCTGACTCTCGTCGGAGCCCGGTTCGGGCTGTCTTCTCAGCGAAGGGTGGAACAGGGTGTAGAGGACCACCCCGAGGGCCAGCGCACCGAAGGGGATGATGGCGTTGACGCTCGAGATGTACAGCGGGAAGAGGATGAACCCGGAGAGCAGCACCGTCCACGCCCACAGGATGAGGACGCTGCGGCGGTGGCCGTGGCCGAGACGGAGCAGCCGGTGGTGCAGGTGGTTCTTGTCCGGGGTGGAGAACCCGGTGCGGTTGGCCGTGCGGCGCACGAAGGCGAAGGCCATGTCCACGATGGGCACCCCGAGGATGAAGAAGGGGATGAACAGGGGGGCGAAGAAGAAGTAGGTCTGGCCGCTCGTGGCCGCCACCCCGCCCACCGTCCCGGCCGTCCGGCCCCCGATCAGCATGGTGGACGCGGCCATGAGCAGGCCGAGCAGGAGAGCCCCGGCATCGCCCATGAAGATCTTGGCCGGGTGGAAGTTGTGGGGCAGGAACCCGAGGCAGATGCCACAGGTGACCACGGCGATGAGCGGGCCGATGTTGTCGCCGGGGAGATTGCCCAGGTGCTGCAGGTGGAGCCCGTAGACGGCCAGTGCGCCCGAGGCGATGGCCACCACCCCGGCGGCCAGGCCGTCGAGGCCGTCGATCAGGTTGACCGCATTGGTGATGGCGATGACCCACAGCGCGGTCAGCAGCGGGGTCCACTCCGGAGACAGCTGCACCAGCCCGGCCAGCGGCACCTTGAACTGGAACCAGGTCACCCCCATGAAGTAGAGGATGGTGGCGGCCAGGACCTCGCCGGCCACCTTGGCCGGGGCCGACATGTCGCGGATGTCGTCGATGACCCCGACCACGAAGATGGCCGCCGCCCCGAGGATCAGGCCCAGGGGCTCCGAGGAGCCCCGGAACAGGGAGCTCAGTGCCGGGATCGACGCGGCCACGGCGAAGGTGACCAGCAGGGCCACGAACAGGGCCGCACCTCCCGCCTGGGGGGTCACCCGCTTGTGCACCTTGCGGTCGTCGGGCTGGGCCACGTACCCGATCTGGACGGCGAGACTGCGGGCCGGGAAGGTGAGGGCCCACGACGAGAGCGCGGCCACGACCAACAGCACGGCATACCAATTGAGCGGCACTCCCGAGCTCACCGGCCGGGCCGTCCCTCGGTCACGTCCCGGTCAGCGTGGGATAGGGAGGAAAGCCCGCACACAGTTCGTGCACCTCGCCGCGTACCTGGGCGACGACGGCTTCGTCGTCCCGGTGCCGCAGCGTCCGGCCGATGAGGGCCCCGATGGTCCGCATCTCGGCCCGACCCATGCCCGCGGTGGTCTGCGCCGCCGAGCCCAGCCGCAGGCCGGAGGTGATGAACGGCGAGCGGGGATCGTCGGGGATGGTGTTGCGGTTGCAGGTGATACCGGCCCGGTCGAGCACCTCCTGGGCCGCCTTGCCGGTCAGCTCCTCGTCGAAGGTGCGCAGGTCGACCAGCACCTGATGGTTCTCGGTCCCGCCCGAGACGAGGCGGAACCCGGTGTCGGCCAGGGTTTCGCCGAGGGCGGCCGCGTTGGCCACCACCTGGGCCGCGTAGGTGCGGAACTCGGGGCGGGCGGCTTCGGCGAAGGCCACCGCTTTGGCCGCGATCACGTGTTCGAGGGGGCCACCCTGCAGCCCGGGGAAGACCGAGCTGTCGATGGCCTTGGCCAGGTCGGTGGAGCAGAGGATGGCTCCTCCGCGCGGTCCGCGCAGGGTCTTGTGGGTGGTGAAGGTCACGACGTCGGCCACGCCCACCGGTGAGGGGTGAGCGCCTCCGGCGATGAGGCCGGCCGGATGGGCGGCGTCGAACATGAACAGGGCGTCCACCGAGTCGGCGATCTGGCGGAAGGGCAGGGGGTCGATGATCCGGGAGTAGGCGGTGGAGCCGGCCACGATCAGCTTGGGCCGCTCGCGCCGGGCCACCTCGGCCACCTGGTCGAAGTCGATGATCTCCCCCGGCTTGTCGACATCGTTGCTGGCCGGTGACACCCCGTAGGAGACGAACCGCCAGATCTTCGAGGTGATGCTGGCCGGTGAACCGTGGGTCAGATGGCCGCCGTGATCGAGGCGCATGGCCAGGATGGTGTCGCCCGGCTCCAACAGGGCCTGGTAGACGGCCAGATTGGCCGTGGCGCCGGCGTGGGGTTGCACGTTGGCGTGCTCCGCGCCGAAGAGCTCGGTCAGCCGGCCCCGGGCCAGTTCCTCGACCTCGTCGATGATCTGGTTCCCGCCGTAGTACCGGCGGCCGGGATAGCCCTCGGCGTACTTGTTGGTGAGGATGGAGCCAGAGGCGGCCAGCACTGCCGGCGACGTGAAGTTCTCCGAGGCGATGAGCTGCAGGGTGGTCGACTGGCGCTCGGCCTCCTGGCCCAGCAGCCGGCTCACCTCCGGGTCGGCGGCCAACCACCGGTCGAACGGCGATGCGGCGCGTGGGCTGCTCATGATCCCAGCTTCTCCCTTTCTCCCTGGTTCGTCGACTCTCCCTGGTTCGTCGACTCGTACTCGGCGATCTCCGCCAGCCGGCGGCGGTGGCGGCCTCCCTCGAATTCGGTGGAGAAGAAGGTGTCGACCGCGTCGATGGCCTCGGCCACGCCGGTGGTCCTCCCCCCGAGGCAGATCACGTTGGCATCGTTGTGGCGCCGGGCCAGGCCGGCGGTGGTGACGTCGTGCACGAGCGCGGCCCGGATCCCGTCCACCTTGTTGGCGGCGATGCTGATGCCGATACCCGTCCCGCACACGCAGATGCCCCGGTCGGCCCGGCCCTCCGCGACCGCCCGGCCCACCGCCAGCCCGAACTCGGGGTAGTCGACCGAGACGTCGGGCGAGCCGGTGCCCAGGTCGTCGACGTCGTGACCGGAGTCGACGACGTGTTCGGCCAGCGCCGTCTTCAGGTCGAACCCGGCATGATCCGAGCCCACGGCAATCCGCATCACCCGAGTGTACCGAGGGGGATCGCCCCTCACGGTGCCAACGGGTGCCCTCCGGGCTTTCGGGGGCCTCCACCCCCTACCAGCGGCAGCTGCGCCCTCAGGTCGGCGGCGGCAGCTGCGCCCCTCAGCTCGGCGATGTCCCAGCAGCCACGGGTGGCGGAGCGTCCGGGTGGCGGTAGCGGTACTTGAAGGCGCCGTAGGCGAAGGGCCCCGAAATCAGCGGCAGCCAGTACGACGCCAGGCGGTAGGCCAGGGTGGCCAGCACCGCCTGGACCCCGGTGAGCCCGGCCAGCACGAGCACACCGCTGAGGCTGGCCTCGACGATCCCGAGCCCGCCCGGGGTGATCGGCACCAGGCCGATGATCCCGGCCACCGCATAGGCCAACAGGATGAGGGAGGGGCGCGGATGGGCGCCCACGGCCCGTACCGAGAAGAGAAGGCACAGGTAGTCGAACAACAGGCGGCCGGCCGACAGCAGGGTGGCCTGCCACCACTGCTGCCCGAGCACCGTCCGGATGAGGTTGCGCTGCTCCAGCAATCGTTCGGGGAGACCGGTGATCGGGGTGCGCTTGCGGACCAGACGGTTGCGCATGGACTGTACGAACCTCCCGGCCTCTCGCAGCGGTCCCTCGGCCGCCATCACCCAGGCGCCCAGCCCCACGAAGAGGACGAAACCGATGGCGCCGATGATGGCCGCGTCGACCAGGCCCCGGCTGACCGGTGCACCGAAGAGCACTGCGGGGAGCACGAACACCGGCAGGGCCAACAGCCCGCCGATGCCCAGGAACGAGAAGGCGGTGAGCCCACCCACGGCGTCGGTGGCGTCCATGCCGCTGGTCGCCAGCATCCTGAATTGGGTGGCCGCACCCGCCGCCGCTCCTCCGGGGACGATCAGCGAGATGGCGTTGCCGGCCAGCTGGGCGGTGATGACCGAGAACCAGGCCTTGGTGCGCAGGGCGATGCGCTGGAGCGAGAAGGTGCACAGGAAGTGGACTCCCTCGGCGACGACGGCGGGGATGAACCAGAGCAGGTTGAGGCTGACCAGCTTGGGCCAGTCGTGGAAGAAGGCGATGAGCTCGGGCAGCACCAGGTAGAGGGCCACCCCGGCGATGAGCACCACGATCGAGCGCTTGACGAGGGCCTTCCACGGGAAGGGCTGGTTCTGCTGCTCCTCGAATTGGGCCTCGAACGACCGGGACCGGTGGTCCCCGCCTCCATGCGACGGATCGGTCACCCGGCCCCCACATCGTCAGCCAAATCCCCCACCTCTCCTTCTCGTCTCTCGGCTCTTCCCGGCTCTCGGGCGTCTCGGAGCCGTCTCGGTTCCCGGCCGTTCAGCTCTCGGGCCGTCCCGAGGCTCGGGCCGTTCCGGGTCTCGGGCATCTCTGACCTCTCCGGCTGTTGGCTTTCGGGCGTCGGTCGCGATCATTCCACGGGTACCACCTGGTGGTCACGACCGTGACCCGCCCGGCTCCCACGACCCGGCTCGCGCCGCCCGGCTCCCACGACCCGGCCGACGACCCGGTCGCCGGCCGCTCCCGACCGCCTCGGCACCGGGTCGTTCGGAGCGGTGATGTCCACCTATTAGCCTTGTGGGCCGTGAGTGACACCTCCGGCGCCCATCTGACCCAAGACACCTACGACCGGTTGCAGACCGAGCTCGAGGACCTGACCACCCGGGGCCGGGTGGAGATTGCCGCGGCCATCGAATCGGCCCGGGCCCTCGGCGACCTGTCGGAGAACGGCGACTACCACGCGGCCAAGGACAGCCAGGGCAAGATGGAGTCCCGGATCCGCCAGCTCCAGCGGCTCTTGAAGACGGCCACGGTGGTGGATGCCAGCCAGGCATCGGACGGCACGGTGACCCCGGGCACCGCGGTGACGCTCCGCTACGAAGGTGACGACGAGGACGAGACGACCGATTTCTTCGTCGGTTCCATCGAGGAGCGCCAGGGTGATCTGACTGTGGTCTCTCCCGGATCGCCCTTGGGTCAGGCGCTGCTCGGGCACGCGGCCGGGGATGCGGTCGAGTACGCGGCTCCAGGGGGTACCCTCAAAGTCGAGATCGTCACCGTAGGTAGTTGAAACCGATGCCCCCCACCCCCGACCACCAGCCCGCAGCCCCGCCCCGCACCCTGTCGGGAGGGCCGCCCCGCACCCTGTCGGAAAAGGTGTGGGATCGCCACGTCGTCCACGTCGGAGGCCCCGAAGAGCCCGACATCATCTTCGTCGACCTCCACCTGGTCCACGAGGTCACCTCGCCGCAGGCCTTCGACGGCCTGCGCATGGCCGGCCGCCGCGTCCACCGGCCCGACCTGACCATCGCCACCGCGGACCACAACGTGCCCACCGTCGACATCGACAAGCCGGTGGCCGATCCGGTGTCGGCCAAACAGCTCGCCGTGCTGGCGTCCAACTGCTCCGAGTTCGGCATCACCTGCTACCCGATGGGCGACGCCAACCAGGGCATCGTCCACATCATCGGCCCGGAGCAAGGCCTCACCCAGCCGGGCATGACCATCGTGTGCGGCGACAGCCATACCTCCACTCACGGAGCCTTCGGTGCGCTGGCCTTCGGCATCGGCACCAGCGAGGTCGAGCACGTCCTGGCCACCCAGACCCTCCCGCAGCAGCGGCCGGCCTCCATGGCCGTCACCGTGCACGGAGAGCTTCCCGCCGGGGTGACGGCCAAGGACCTGGTCCTGGCCATCATCGGCCAGATCGGCACCGGAGGGGGCAGCGGCCACATCATCGAGTACCGGGGATCGGCCATCCGCAACCTCTCCATGGAGGGTCGGATGACGGTGTGCAACATGTCGATCGAGGCAGGGGCCCGAGCCGGAATGATCGCCCCTGACGACACCACCTTCGCCTATCTCGAGGGCCGCGACCATGCGCCCAAGGGGCAGGAGTGGGAGACGGCCATGGCCGAGTGGCGCACCCTCCCCACCGATGAAGGGGCGCGTTTCGACAAGGAAGTCGTCGTCGAGGCGGCCTCGTTGGCGCCCTACGTGACGTGGGGCACCAATCCAGCCCAGGTGAGCCGCATCGACGGCACCGTCCCCGACCCGTCGTCGTTCACCAACGCCCACGACCGAGAGGCCGCGGCCCGCGCCCTCGAGTACATGGGGCTGGCCGGCGGGACGTCGATCCGCGACATCGCCGTCGATACCGTGTTCATCGGATCGTGCACCAACGGCCGGATCGAGGACCTGCGAGCTGCCGCCGGGGTGCTCGACGGGCGGAAGGTGCATCCGGGGCTCCGGGCCCTGGTGGTCCCCGGCTCCCACCGCGTCAAGGCCCAGGCGGAGTCCGAGGGGCTGGACGTCCTGTTCACCGCGGCCGGTTTCGATTGGCGGGAGCCCGGATGCTCGATGTGCCTGGCCATGAACCCGGACAAGCTGGCCCCGGGGGAACGTGCCGCGTCGACCTCGAACCGCAACTTCGAGGGTCGCCAAGGGCGCGGGGGCCGGACCCACCTGGTCTCGCCCGCGGTGGCCGCGGCCACCGCGGTGGCCGGTCACCTGGCCACACCCGAGGATCTGGTCTAGATGCGGGCCATGCAGCTGGTGAGCGGCCGGGCGGTGCCGCTCGACCGCTCGAACGTGGACACCGATCAGATCATCCCCTCCGACTGGTTGAAGCGGGTCGAGCGCACCGGGTTCGGCGCCGGGCTGTTCGCCGAGTGGCGCGACGATCGTGAGTTCGTGCTCAACCGGGAGGAGTTCGCCGGGGCCACCATCTTGGTGACGGGCCCGAACTTCGGGACCGGTTCATCCCGGGAGCACGCTGTCTGGGCGCTCCAGGACTACGGGTTCGAGGCGGTCATCTCCCCCGGGTTCGCGGACATCTTCCGCAACAACTGCACCAAGGCGGGCCTGGTCCCCGTCGAGGTGGAGGCATCGGTCGGGCGCACACTGCTCGACGCCGTGATGGCGGAGCCAACCATGCAGATCACCATCGACATCGAACGGGGCACGCTCGAGGCGCTCTCGGCCCGCATCGAAACGACGTTCCCGCTCGACGAGTTCACCCGGGCCCGCCTGGTCAACGGCTGGGACGACATCGGCCTCACCCTCCGCTACGAGGACGAGATCGAGAGCTACGAGTCGGCTCGCCCCTCGTGGCTCCCCAGCACCCGCTGACAGTTCAGCCCAGGCTGATCGTTCGAGACAGGCTGATCGTTCGAGATGCGTTGACAATCCGAACTGCGGCCTGAGGTCGGGCTTGCGAGCCCGCCGGGTCCCCGGCGCCGACTACCACGAGGGGCAGGGGGGCAGCCAACGTCGGGGGACCCGGTGGATGTTGAGTTGTGAAACCCGCTGCCCGTTTCACAACTGCGATCTTCTGTGCCACCTCGTGAGGAGCATTTCCCCGTCAGCGGCGAATACTGCTCGTAAACAAAGGTACACGAACGGGCGCCGCCGGACACGGATCGACGAACTCCGAGCGCCCGCGTGCTGCACCTTGGCATCGGCTGTAGTGAATCCCCTCCCCGTATCCGCCAAGTCGTAGATCATCTCCCTGTGCTCCCGCCGAATGGTCACGTCTCCGTCCGACAGCGTGACGATCTACTCCGCTCCTGCCGATCATGGTAGGCCTCCCCGGCCATGGGGTCAATCTGAACCTTCCCCGGCCGGCCGGGAGGGGCGGAGCCGAGCGACTGCCCCTCCGAACAGGGTCATCGCTGGATCGTTCCGGCGGGCCCGGCCCTGAACACACTGACCCAGGCAACGGGCTGGTCACATCGACCTCTGGAACCCCGATGCAGGCTCGCCTCGCGCTTGAGCATGGAAACCAGGTGCTTCACCTCGAAACGCAACGATCGCCGGCATGCGACGGCGTCGGCGATCCGGGTTCCGTCGAGGTCCGGGAGCATCAGGGACAGGTGGCAATCACGCTGACCGTTGATCGTCGCCCGATTGTCGTCCGCTCGAGGTGGACATCCGAGAAGCCGTGTTCGCGGCATCGGTCCGCGAAGGCAATGGCCTGCTTCTCGGTCCAGCCATGGCTTGCGTGACCTCGTGCCTCTGGTTGAGCGCTCCGCTCGATGGCGACCAGCCGACCGCCCGGGAGCAGCACCCGGCGTACTTCTCGAAGCCCACAGTCGATGTCCGACCAGTGGTGCACGGTGGCGATCGACCACACGACCGAAGCTGAAGCCTCAGGCAGGGGGATCGTCTCCGCAGTGCCTTTGATGTATCGCACCCTCGCCGGACGCCGGGTAAGGAGTCTCGCGACCCGCAGCATGACCGACGCCGGGTCAACTCCGGTGACCATCGCACCCAGTCGGGCCGCGTAGCGGACCGCGACGCCAGGGCCGCACCCAATGTCCACGACCGCGTCACCCGAGCCCAGGCCGCTCAGCTGGACGGCAAGCCGGGCGTCACCCTTCCGACCGATTGTCATGCTGAGCGCGGCCACCAGGCCGCCGACACCGGCAAAGCCTGGGTAGCCGGCGTGGTGGTTGGGCGGGGTGTGCCGTTCGACCATGCCTTCACCTTGACAGTTGAACCCGGCTTCAAGTCAAGTGAGTGCATGTCTGAGCCATTGTTGACGATCGGGGAGGTCGCAGAACGAGCCCACCTTGCCACCTCGGCAATCCGCTACTACGAACGCCTCGGCCTGGTTGTCGCCGATACCCGAACGTCCGGGAAGCGAAGATACCGCGTCGCGACGCTCCGAAGGCTTGACTTCATAGGCATGCTCCAAGATGCCGGCCTCGCCCTAGATGACATCACCGGCATCCTCGAAGCTCCGGACGTCAGCGAATGGAAGGCCATCGCCAGGCGACGTCTCAGAGCTCTCGACCAAATCGCCACATTGCAAAAAGCCCGGGAGTACCTTTCCGGTGCGCTGCTCTGCCGGTACGATCACCCGGCAACGGACTGCAAGATCATGGCGGCCGAGATCGATCGCAGACTCGCAGCGGGCCGCAGCATGAAATGATGCGGCGTCGGCTCGTTGCGCGACCTGGTCGGGTGAGTATTGGGCACGCACAAGCTCCGTCCCCAAGTCTCAAGTGCTGGGTGGCGTGGCCGTGCACCCCACGCACGGCCCGATCCCGTCGAACCAGGCAGGGATGGAGGGCGAGTCAGTGGGCGGGTTGGTCGGGAGCAGGACCGGTGCCCGTGGGGCTTGGTTGAAGTCGAAATCAGCGACCATGTTGCCCAGGATCCTCTCGTCCTCACGGACGTCGGGCCTGGGATCGGGGCGGCCGTCGGTCTTCGGGTTGAGCCTTGACCCACCCAGGAAGTCGTCCTCGATGAACTTGAGATAGGCATCGCTCGAGAGCGTCTGGTGGTCGATGAACCCCGTCTTGGCGTAGGGCGAGATAACCATGGCCGGGACCCGCAGCCCGTAGCCGTTCTGGTCGACGGGAGGTGGCGCGACTCCGTCGTAGAACCCACCCCAGTCGTCCCACTGCAAGAAGATGGCTGTCGAGTCCCAGTCGGGGCTCTTCATGGCCGCGTTGATGACGGCTGTGACATAGGCCTGGCCCTGGTGGACGCTGGCCGGCGGGTGCTCGCTGTCGGCCTGGGAAGGGGTGACCCACATGACCGACGGCAGGGTCCCCTTGTTCGCCTCGGCGAAGTAGTTGTTCAGCGGCTGGATGTTGCGGAGCTGGTGGTCCTTCTGGACGTCCTCGAAGACGGGCAGCGGGTTCCAGATGCCGGGCGTGAGGTAGCTCTGCGCCACCGGAGGGCAGGTTACGGCCGAGTCGTCGTCGCAGTCGGGCTGGTCGCCCGTCTGCACGTAGTAGGCCCACGAGACGTGCCTGTTGTAGAGGAGCCAGGTGATATCCGTCCAGGCGTCGGTGATGTCAGCGGTGCCGGTGTCGATGGCCTGGTCCACATACCTCTGCATCTGGAGCGGCGTGTACGGACCCTTGATGGCGTTCTTGCAGCTCATCGGGCGCGGGCTCGAGCACCTGGCCGACCAGCCAGACACCAGATAGAGGTGGTCGGGCAAGGACCACGAAGCAACCGGCTCGAACATGCGATCGTCGAGCACAAAGTCCTTGGCGTAGGTCCAGTAGTTCGGGATCTCCGCCGCCGTGTGGTAGCCCATCACATCGGGCGTCGCCGAATTGGAGCACTCCGGGTTGTCCACCGTGGAGACGTCGACGCCGCACCCCTTCTTGGCGTTCGCCGCCTGGTTGACAAACCCGTCCATCTTTCCCCCGTCCACGTCAGCCCTGGCATTCGCTTCGCCGTGCGGCCCGCCCCCGTTGACGTCCGAAGGTCGTGGTAGGGCGCCTGGCATCCGCCGGTCGGCGCCGGCACGCACACCGTGGGGACGCCGTGCTTCACGGGGATCCCGTCGGCGCCCGGGTAGGTCCCGAAGTAACCGTCGAAAGAGCGGTTCTCCTGCTCGATAATGATGATGTGCTTGATCTTGTGAATGCCCCCGGCCACGTCGTAGTGGCCCGTCGGCCCACCGGCGACCCGTTCGGTGGGCGCGGCCGGCTGGGATGGCGAGCTACTGCAGGCGCTGAGCGACAACCCCAGGATGGCAATGCTGCCCGCGATGATGGTTCCGGCCGTTCGCCCGTGGGCCCGCGCACGACACTTTGTTCCTCGGGTCGCAGTCTCCTCCTTTCGGCCAACGGTGAAGTGCAGGGCTTCGGGCACGGACGAATGCCGGGTCCGCCGGGACCGTCATCCCAGTCGCCCGGCACCGCCCATCACGGAGCGGGGGTTTCGCCCTTGAGACCGGCCACGTTCTGGGCAGTGGACGAAACCTGCGTGAGGCGGATGCCCACGCTCACCGGCTTGGTTGCGATGATGGGGCCGCTGCCCGTTCCGAGCTGTCCGCTCCTGTTGTCTCCCCAGGCCCACAGCCGGTCCGAGCGGTCGATGGCATAACTGGCGTAACCGCCGGAGCTGACCTTGGCGAAGGTCACCCCGGGGGGCACGTCGACGCGCAGCGGGACGTCCGAGCTCACCCTCGTGCCGTCACCGAGCTGACCCCGGTCGTTGTTGCCCCATGCCCAAACGGAGCCGTCGGCCAGGATGGCGACCGTCTGCCCGTTCTTCGCCCCGCTCCCACCCTGAAACACCTGTCGCACCGCTGTGGGCAACGTGACCTGTACGGGAACAGCACTGTCGGTGGTAGTGCCGTTGCCGAGCTGCCCGGCGGCGTTGTACCCCCAGTTGTAGTAGGCACCGGTGCTGAGGAGCGCCCCCGATCCCTCCCATGACGAGGTCAATGCCGTCACCCGGGCCGTGGTCGGCAAGCCGACGACGGGGGCGGGGGTAGGGCTGTTACTCGTTGAGCCGGTGCCGAGGACGCCATACTCACCTAAGCCACAGGCGTAGAGCTTGCCCCCCGAGGAGAAGATCGAGTGCGTGCGCGCCCCGGTGGCCAGGGTCACGTCGCTGAGCGGAAGCTCGCTCGGACGGAGCTCCATGAGACCGGACAGGCAGAGGTCGCCGCCGACGTTGAAGCCCCAGCCCCAGGCGTGGCCGTGCGAGTCGATGGCCAACGCACCGTCGAAGGGCATGGGGTTCGCCAACGAGGTGATCATGACGCCGAGGGGAAAATCGACCTTCACCGCTCGGGTCGAGTAGGCAGGGTGTGTCCCATTGCCGAGCTCGCCATAACTGGCAACTCCCCAAGCCCACACCGCTCCGCTCGAGGTCAGCGCGTAGCCGTCGGAGTTCGAAGTGGCGATCTTCACGACCTGACCGTTTATTCCGGGAATCGGAGTTGGCCTATCGAGCTGCAGCTGGCTGATGGCGCCCCGGTTCCCGACCACGCCAAACCTGTAGACGACGGTGGTGGAGGACGGCTGGGAGCCGGGGCTCGCAGATCCGCAAGCGGCGAGCATAAAAGTAGCGACGAGTACAAGAGCCGAGGCACGGAGTGGTCCAGGGTGTCTGGTGGAGAAGGCGGACCGCATAGTCAAAGTATCGGGTAACACGGAATAACTGTCAACTGAGTTCACAGTCTGCTAACATCCTTGGTGTGGGTTCCGAGATGCCTCCTTCGGCCACGGATGTCGGGGCCGACAAACTGGCCGGGTCGCCATCGGTTCCATCGTCATCGGTCGGGTCGCCATCGGTCGGCCTTGGACCGGCGCTACGACGTGCTTGGATCGGCTATCAACTTCGCCTCGACACCGCCATGGCCGACGCAGGATTCGGCGAGCGGAGATTCCCCGATGGCCGGGTGCTCCGGCTGTGCACGGGTCCTTCCGGGTCAACGATCTCGGCCATCGGACGCGAGCTCGGCATCACCCGCCAAGGCGCCACCAAGGTCGTCGGGCACCTCCGCGATGGTGGCTACGTCGCCGTCGCCGATTCGGCGACCAGCCGGAGGGAAAAGTCGGTGACCCTGACTCCCCGCGGGAACGATTACCTCCAAGCCCAGCGAGCGGCGGCTCGGTTGATCGAGGACGAGCTGATGGCCGCGCTCGGACAAAATGGGTTTTCCGGCCTGTTCGCTTTGCTCGACGCGCTCGGCGATGGTGAAAGCGTGAGGATGCGTACCTACCTCCGACGTTCGTCCCGGCTATGAGACCCTCCAGGCACCCGTGAGAATTCGACTGTATTTGGACAGGCAAACTATTAGGTCGCAGTTGCGTCTGCGCTACTCCGGCATCGTCGAGCTTGTTCTCCATGCACCAATCCCATGGCGACAATCACGAGCGCGAGCAAGGCGAGGACGACCAGGTATCCGGGCATGTCCGTGATCTTTCCCCTTACTCCATCCGGGCGCGGATCGACCGCTCCATCGGGCCACCTTCCCGCAGACCCGCGATGATGCCGGCCACTACCGCCAGCGCAGCCAGGAACAGCGCTGAGACGGTAAAAGCATGTGCCACCGACCACGACGCCGAGGATCTACCGCCGGCCACATCGAACACGAGCCCGGTCAGCGCCAGACCGAGGGCGGTGCCCATCCCCCTCGTCATGTTGAGCACGCCCGAGGCCAGGCCTGACTGCGCCTGGGGCACCGAACCCATGATTGCGGCGTTGTTCGGAGGTATGAACAGACCCAGTCCGATCCCCACGACGGCCAGCAACGCCAGGAACGCCAGGGTCGTCGGCCGGACCACACCCAGCACGGCTAGCGCACCGGCCACGGTGGCCATACCCGCCATAGTTAGTGGTCGGGCGCCGAGTCGATCAGCCAAACGCCCGGCCAGTGGCGCGGTGACCCCCAGAGCCAATGGCATGGCCATCAGCTCGAGACCGGCCCGTCCCGAGCCGAATCGCAGACCGCGCTCAAGGTAGAAGGGCACAAGGAAGAGCACGCCGAACATGACCAGATAGGAGAGCATGCCACTGGCGATCCCTGCGCTGAAGCGGGCTCGCCGGAAGAGTGCCATATCGAGCATCGGCTCACTGCATCGGATTTCTCGCCGTACGAATCCGATGACGAGGACGATGCCCACTACCAAGAGCCCGATGATCGGGGCCGAGGTCCATCCCTTCGAATTGCCGAAGGAGATGGCGGTGAACACGGCCACGACGGCTGGGAAGAACAGTGCAAGTCCGGTCCAGTCGAACCGCACGCGGGCCTGGAGATGGCGGCTCCGGGGGACAAGGAGCAGCCCGGCGATCATGCCGACCAGCCCGAAAGGGACGTTGACGAAGAAGATCAGGCGCCACCCGCCAGCCGCCAACAGGAACCCTCCGACCGACGGACCGAGGGCCAGGCCGACGGCTTGGGCCGCGCCTTGGATCCCGATGGCCTTGCCGAGCGACGTCTTGGGCACTGCCAGCACGATGATGGCCACACTGTTGGCCTGCAGCAGCGCGGCCCCCACGGCCTGGAGCGCCCGGAACCCGATCAGCGCAGCCAGGTTCGGAGCCAGTCCGCACAACGCCGAGCCGATGATGAAGATCCCGAAGCCATACACATAGAGGAGCTTGTGTCCCCACATGTCGGCAAACCGACCGACGGCGGCCACCGTGGCCACCAGAACCAGGAGGTAGCTCAGACCCACCCAGGTCACCGCACCCACACTGGCGTGGAACGTCCGCTGCAAGGTGGGCAGGGCGACGGTCACGATGCTGGCGTCGAGCTGGCCCATGAAGGCCCCGATGCAGACCGCAGCCACCGCCAGCCAGAACGCGTTGGCCCGACGCCTGATCACCTCGGGGCGCCTCGGCTCGACCACCAGGTGCTGCCATCCCACCGGCCTCACCTCATCGAGTGCATCCACTCCCTCGATTGTGCCGGTCTTTCGTCCAGAATGATAATAGATATTTCTTGTTATATCGATAAGCTCTGCAAATGAATTCCGATCGCCTCCAACACGTAGCCGTCGTTGACCACGGCGGGTTCACCGCAGCGGCGAAGGCGCCGTTCGTCTCCCAACCCGACCTTTTCCTTTGCCGTCAAAGAGACGGAGGCCGACCTCGGTACCCCTCTCTTTGACAGGATCGGCCGGAGGGTCCAGCTCACCGCGGCCGACACCGCAATCCTCGGGGCGGCCCGTCAGATGCTCCGTGACCTCGAGACCGGCCGGGCGGCAGTGACCGCCGCCTCCGGGCTGGAGTCAGGCGTCCTGTCCTTGGGGGGTCCTGACATGACTGGTGGGTTCGCGTCGACAAGACTCGACTGCAGATGCGACGGAGCTGCTGGTCAGATCTTGAGTGTTTCATCCTGCTTATCGGGGTGCCGGATCCTGGACCTCGTGGCCTGATCCAGCGCGTACCGACTGTGGGTGGCAAATGCTCGTCGACGAATGACCTCCTCCTAGCAATACGCTTGGCATGTTGACTAACGAGGGAGTCGAGTCACATGTCGAAGCAGCGGAACTATTGGGTCTACAGCATCGGGTGATTCCTGGTCTCGGGCATCCTGCTTGCGCTCGTCGCGCTAAGCGAAGAACGGAACGTTCCACAACATTCTCGCGGTGTTCGCTGGCTGGACCCTCTGCTGGGTGTCGGCGACGATCGCCAGATTCGTGTATCCACCACCCAGGCCATGGCTACAACGGAGCGAATCTTGATTCAGTAGATCCACTCCGGATGCCGCCGAGCACCCAAACAACGGCCGGGCCGTTCGGAAACAAGAGGAGATCAACAGATGTCGGCAACGCTGAAGTTGACACATAAGGCAATCGGAGCGGAGGTACGTCGTGGCTCGTACGATGTCGTGGTCGACAGTCGGCGGGTCGGTTCTGTCGAAATGAACCACACGATCGCGATACCAGTCGAGCCTGTACGTCATACGCTGCAGGTCTGCAATGGGCGAAGGTCGAGCAGCACACTGAAACTTTCGACGCCGCCGAGGGCGAGATCGTCGCCTTCCGGTGCACCGGGAAGAGGTTCTTGCCGATCTTTCTGGCGTCCTTCATCGTTCCCAGGCTGGCGCTGAAGCTCGTTCGGGATTGAGTCGACCTCGCCGTCATGGCGCTCACAACACGTGCGCTCGCGGTCCGCGAAGTTCCACCGACCGCCCTGGGGCACCCCTCGGCCCACACTGGCACAGCCATGTAAGACGTCTCTCAAGTGCAGATCGCCGAATCCAGTTTGATGCCAACGACATTTCGGACTGAGCGGCTGGTCGCCAACTCGACCTCCCCACCAGCGAACGCTGAGGAGCGATCGGAAGAGGAAGCCACGCCAGAGCGGACGGACCTCCTCTCTTCCAAGCAAAGCTAGTCGACGATGTTGTCAGGGTTGTTGTGTTCCACATCACCTGCGGGGACGGAGAGCACGACAGTGCTGTCGATCCCGCCGCCCGCGGTGTGGGCGGAGTTGGAGTTGACGCTCACCGAGGTGGTGAGGCTCACCGTGCCGTAGTTGTTATAGATTCCGCCCCCATCGCTGGCCGCAGTGTTGTGGCTGACAGAGGTGTCACTGATGCTGAATGTGCTGCCGGCGTCGTTGTAAGCACCGCCACCGTTGATGGCGCTGTTCTTGTTGATGATTGCATTGGGGAGGGTGACCGTGCCTCCCTCGTTGTCGATGCCGCCCCCATTCCCGCCAGAGGTGTTGCCGTTGATGCTGACCCCGCCTCTGTCGGTGGAAGGCTGGACGATCTTGCCTAGGTTGTAAATGCCGCCACCGCCCTCGGTGGCTGTGTTCTTGTTGACGGATGAATTGATGAGCGTCAGTGGGCCGGGGGTGTGGTTGTAGTTGAAGATACCCCCGCCGCTGGGGGCGCGGTTGTCCGAAACGAGACTCCTTGCCACGGTCAACGTGCTGCCGTAGTTGTAAATACCTCCGCCGTTGACACTGGCGGAGTTGCCCGACACGGTGCTGTTCGTGATGGTCGACGTGCCGCTGTAGCTGAGGATGCCGCCGCCTCCACCGCCAACGACGCTGGCGGTGTTGCCCGACACGGTGCTGTTCGTCACGTTCAGCGTGCCCTGGTCCCAGATGCCGCCGCCATAGGTGGCGGTGTTGCCCGACACGGTGCTGTCACTGACGGTCAGCGTGCCGTTGTTGAAGATCCCGCCTCCGACGCCGCCGGCGTCATTGCCATTCTCAATCGTCAAGTTGTCCAAAGAGACGGTCCCGCCGTCGATCGTCAACACCGGCCCGTTGTGCCCAGTCCCGCTCAAGGTACCGGAGCCTTGCAGGGTCAGGTTCTCGCCGATGGTGAAGTTCCCGGTGCAGGTCCCGTGCACGATCAGTGTCGCACCCGGCGAAGCGGCAGTGATGGCTGTCTGCAGGTTGACGCCCGCGTCGCATTTCACGATCATTGGGGCCGTCGCCGAGGCGGGCATTGCATCGCCGATCACCGAGCCGACTACCACGCTCCCGAATACCAGCGAGCCAGCCAGCACGGCCGTGACACTTCTCAAACGACGAACACCCATTTAACCAAACACCTTCCGCTCTGAGATACCGATCAGGCACCTACCTGGCAACTGATAACACGGATCGCCAGAGGCGACAACCGATGATGCCGTGAGTGGCCGTCTCAACCCGGAGGGTGTTAGATCTTCGGCCCAAAGGGCTGGGAGTGCCCGGAATCACCTGGTTCAGGCCACACCGAGTTCCGGTCGGCAGTAAGTACCGACGGACTGCCACCGAGCCGATGCGGGTGAGTTCTAGCGAGCTGCAAGCACGGGGACCTGGATAACGCCCCCCGACCCGGCAGCGAGGATTTGACGTAGCCCGCACACCGGATATAGGTGGGGCATCCCTGGCGTCAGGTGGATGTTCAGAAGCAGTCTAAGACGAAGGGTGGGGCCTGAGCCGACGAGGGTTGACGTGTCCAGGGACCAGCGCGAAGTAATACGGGTGGCCGGTCCGCACTATCCCTGCGGTTGCCGTTCTGCTTATGCCGCTTCTGTCGTTGGGGGGGTTGGGGACGGTGCCTGTCGGCGCACTCGATACCGCCGCACCTGCAAGGCACGGTCAGACCAGGTCCGCAGGGCTACCCGGTCCATGTTGTCCGGGTAGCCCGGGCCGCCGGGTCGGAGCCGCTGATTGACCTGTCACGCCGAGGGAGGTGGGTCTGCAGATCCTCCTCCGCGACGGGAACCCGGCGACGTGTGCGTTGGCTGCATTCTCGTCGGATTGAGACCGCGCCCTGACAATTCTCTGGACAAGTAGCAAGAGAAGTGCAGACCGCGCGTCACGATCGACATATTGGTGCCCTACACCCCGACCAGTGACCGGCCAGCACGAGCGGGGCGGCGAGAGGTCGCTCTCCGAGGCCCGCTAACGTTTTCGGGCGGTCACGAGCCAGCAGGCGCCGCCCAACACGACACCCTGTGGCGTGAGGTACGGTCGCAACGCCTTGAGGGTGGCCTCAGTTCCGGCCTGTACCGCAGCGGGGTCCTTGCCCTCCACCAGCTGGCGACCCATCTCGTCAGAGAGCATGAAGGCGATGACGGCCTCCGGGTCGCGGCCCATGGGCATCTCGTCGTCATACTCCTCGACAGAGATATCCGACCATCCGGTCGACTCAAGCAGGTCCTTGGTTCGCTCGGGGTCCGCCAGTGCGAAGGGTCCGGGAGCGCCAGGTTGGGGCAACTCGGGGATTCCCACGTGGGCCACCATCGCCAAGGATGGCACCGAGATCCACTCATTCGCCAGGAACTCTCGCCAGCAAACGAAGCTCAGGCGGCCGCCCGGGCGGGTTGCCCTTACCAGGTTGGCGAAGGCAACCTCCGGGTGGTCGAAAAACATGACACCGAAACGGCTGATGACAACGTCGAATGGTTGGTCGAACGAGGCGGTCTGGGCGTCGCCATGGACGAAATCGACGTCAATCCCTTGTTCCTCTGCCCGCTTCCGTGCCACACCCAGCATGGGCACCGAAAGGTCGAGGCCGGTCACCCGCCCACTGGGGCCGACGGCCCGGGCCGCCTCCAGACTCATGGCCCCATTCCCACATCCGACGTCCAGGACTCGCTCGCCTTCCTGAAGTACAACCGCCGCCAGCAGATGGCGGCCAAAGGGGGCGAGCATAGAGTCGAAGCGATCGGCCCCAGTCACCCAGGCGTCGGCGGGGCGCCCGTTCCAGTAGTTGACCATGTCGGAGTTCGCCATGGCCCCTTTCTAGCGCCCACATTCCCTACCGTGCGCCGAATGTCAACGCCTGCTGGCTCACCCTGCCCCCCGACGCACCTGATCAGGGACAGGTTGGAACGGCCACGGTGACTGACGCCCTGCACCAGTTCGTCAGACCGCCTTGGAGATAGTGAGCAGACCGGTGACCAAGAGGAGGAGGTCGACAGCCAACGCGAAGTGAAATGGCTCCATTCGATCGCTTATCCGACGAGCCCAGAGCGATGCCAACCGTGCAAGGCACAAGTGAAGAGGCAGCAAGGACAAGGTCGAAAGCTGTGATCAGTCCGGCCAGGGCAAGTAGGGGCAAGCCTATGAGATTCGAGAGTAGGAAGACAGCGGAGATGGTGGCTCGGAACCTGTCGCCACGGAACCCTGTTCGACGTAGTTCATAGACGAGTGGAGGGCCATTGGTGGCCAGCGACGTATTGATAACGCCACTTACAAAGCCCATTGCAAAGGTTGTTGTTCGGTGAGGCACCACCGGATCCGGATTCAGCAGGCGAGAAGAGAGAATGATCCAGACTGCTGCCAGGCATGTCGTTACTCCAAGAACAAGCCGAAGCGTGGTGGCTGAGACGAGACTCAAGATGATCACACCGATCGGCGCGCCAACAATCGCGCCGAGCCCCAATTGGCGGGTGGTCGGGCGTTCGATTTCTCGACGAAGATGCACGGTGAGCCAGGCGCAAATGACGGTGCCATTCAAGAACACGATGACCACGGCACTCTTGGTCGGCACCACGAACGCCAGGAGGGGCACAGCAAGAAGTGCAAATCCGAAACCGACGGCCCGTTGTAGGGCAGCGGCGACCAAGACGATGGCGGCGACACCAGCCACGGTACCAAGGGATATCACGTCGCGAACATAATGGGATCGACAGCCTCGATCCGAACAGGAGGGTGAGCCCTTGACTGCGATGTCAGCGAATGGGTTGCCTCACAGCCGCTAATGATCACCGTTGATGGCCCGCGACCCGACGTCTGTTAAGGGCAAGTGCGACCAGACCAGAGGGGGTGGATCTCTTGTCGCTGACACATTGGACGGATGATTGCCTGCACGCAATGATGGAGGCGTCGGGGGCGTCTTGTTCTCGCCGGTGAAGGGGGATTGAGTGTGACACTAAAGGTTGTCGGTGCTGGAGTCGGCCGTACGGGTACCCATTCACTGAAGATCGCCCTCGAGCAGTTGTTGGGTGGCCGGTGCCATCACATGCTTGAGATCCTCGGAGATCCGACCCAAGCGCCGGGCTGGATCGACGCAATTGAAGGGCGACCCGTTGACTGGTCAACGATCCCTGCCGGCTATGTCTCCGTTGTGGACTGGCCCGGCTGTTCGTTCTGGCCTGAGTTGTCAGCCGCCAACCCGGAAGCGCTTGTGCTGCTTTCCGTGCGAGATCCAGAATCTTGGTATCGAAGCGCATCCAACACGATCTTTCAGTCGTTTGAAAAGGTTCCGCCGGAGCTCGAGCCATGGATGACCGCCGTCGTTCAGCTCCTACGCGATCGCTTCAACGATCGCTTTGAAGATCCCACCGCCATGATGGATGCTTACGAACGGCATAACGCAGCGGTTCGGCAGGGTGTCTCGGCGGACCGTCTGCTGGAATGGTCCCCGACCGACGGGTGGGCTCCCATCTGCGATCGACTCGGCCTCGACGTGCCAACTGAGCCGTTCCCAATCACCAATACGACTGACGAGTTCCGCTCAATGGTTGGGATGCCAGCGATCTCGTGACCGAGATGAGAAACAACAGAGCACGGATCCGGTTCGTCTTTCAGTCCGACTTGCGAAAGCCCTGATCAAAGAGGGCGGATGACACTCTTGGCACCCACAGGACTCGGTTGTGCTCGACCTCAGCATTTTCTCGTGCAGTATCCCGACCGAAGAACCTCCGGACGCAGTGAGCAGACGGCGTCCGGTTCCTGAGAGGATTCCTTCGGTGTATATCTCTGCAAAGGTCGACTATGCGATTCGAGCACTATGCGGACTGGCCGATAGCCAGCGCTCGATGACTTCGGCCGCCCTAGCCGCAGAGCAGAATCTGCCGGAAAAATTCTTGGAAAGCATTCTGAACGACCTACGCCGGGTCGACCTTGTCGTCAGCAGGCGAGGACCTGATGGTGGTTACGTTCTTAGTCGGCCGGCTTCAGAGATCCGGCTGGCCGACGTGATTCGACCATTAGATGGTCCCCTTGCCGAGGTACGAGGCATTCGCCCAGAAGCAGCCACCTACGAAGGGTCGGCCGAGAGTCTTCAGACCGTTTGGGTGGCAGTCCGAGCGAGTCTTCGCTCCGTGCTCGAGGAGACGACAATCGCCGATGTCGTGAATGGCCGACTACCTGGGTCGATACGGGTCTTGGTTTCCGATCCCGATTCCTGGACATCTCGAACGGCTCTCTACTGACTAGTTCCTCACTCGACCCGGGCTGCCTCGACCGTCGCTGCGATAGGTGATCCGTCTGCGCCCGGGGCCGACTCCGTTCTGCCAAGGACGAACATATGCGAGCCGGATGGTTGCGGTAGCGAGAAGGGTGACGCAGAGCACCCTCGAGAGAACCACGACTTTCTCGTGGCCGATGGCGCCTGAGTAGTCCGACATTGGCAACGCTCATCCCTCGGCACGTCGCCCAATACCTGTTCGACGTGGGCTCCACAGCCCTTCCACGTCGGACGACCGCACTTCTTGCAGTTCACAGCTCTACACATACCCCAGAGGGTATCAGGAAAGACCGGACCAGCAACACAGACCAGGCGCTACCCACGGCGAGGGGTTGATACCCAGGGGGGTATCCTTGTATAGTACCCCTATACCCCCCCCGGTATATACGACCGGCCCAACCCAAAGGACTGCTCCCCATGACAGCTTCCCCAAGTACCGGCCTCGAATCACCGCTTCCGACTTCAGAAGTTGAGAGCCACGACCTCTTCTTGAAGAGAGCGCTGGGGAACGGGCAGGCGTCAGCGGAGAGGCACCTCAGCCCGTTCGCTCGGCTCGGCGCGTGGGCTGCCACCCACTTCCGCCGCGTCCTCATTGCATGGCTCTTGGTGGTCTTGATCTTCGGATTCTTCGCCGTCCACGTCGAGAACGCTCTCGCCGGTGCTGGGTGGCAAGCCTCCAACAGCCAGTCCGTCGCGGCACGAGCCATCATCCAAAAGGACTTCTCGGGGCTGGGTGCCACCGGGTTGCAGGTCGTCATCGTCGACCACCACGGTGTGATCGCGTCGAACCCACAGGCCCAGGCCATCGTGACCAAGGCGACCAACGTGCTCCGGAGCGATCCTCGGGTATCCGCCGTGGTCCGCCCGCAGGCCGGGGTCTCGATCTCACGTGACGGCCGCACCGCCATCATCACCGCAGGATCAGCCGCGGATTCCAACAAGATGGTACAGGCCGCCGACGCCGTGGAGCCGAAGCTGGCAGCTCTTTCCTCGTCCGGCATCACCGTGACCCTCACCGGCGACAGTGCCCTGTGGGCCGACTTCAACACGGCGAACCGGTCAGCCATGCTGCGGTCCGAGATGCTGTCCTGGCCGGTGACGATCATCATCCTCGTGATCGCCTTCGGGAGCCTGGTGGCTGCCGGCCTCCCGCTGCTACTCACGATGGCCGGCCTGCTGGTCGCCGCTGGTGCGCTCGTCATCACGACCAAGTTCACCCCGGTGTCCATATGGGCCCTCAACTTTGCTCTCATGTTCGCCCTTGCTCTGGGGATCGACTACGCCCTCTTCCTGGTCATGCGGTTCCGCTCCGCCCTCAAGCGCCGGGGAGCCGAGCCGGGCGACCGAGTCGCCATCGTCGCCTCAGTGGCCGAGACCGTGGACACGGCCGGTAAGGCGGTGGCCTTCAGCGCGCTCACGGTGCTGGCCTCACTGGCGGCCATCCTGATCGTTCCGAGCCCGGCGTTCCGGTCGATGGCCTTCGGGATCATGCTTTCCGTCCTGGCGGTTCTGGCCGCAACCCTCACGCTCCTGCCGGCGGTCCTCGGCAAGCTTGGGACCAACATCAACAAGGGGAAGGTTCGACTGCGCCGAGGGCGCCGGCCCGAAGGTGAAGGTCCGCTGGACCGGATGCTGCACTCGTGGGGGAGGTTCATCTGGCGACACCCGCTCCCTATCGGCGCTGCCGCCTTGGTCTTTCTGCTGCTGGCTGCGGCACCCGTCATCGGCATGCGGACCAATATGCCTTCGATCACCATCGTGCCGCCCAGCGCCAACGCCAGGGTCGGCTACGACCAGGTCACCAGCGCCTTCGGTCCAGGTGCCCCGGGGACGCTGCAGGTGGTCGTGCCCGAAGCTGAGCAGGCACAGGCATTGCCCACCCTCTCCCATGCGTCCGGCGTGGCCGATGTCGCCCCGGGAGCGACCAATGCCGGGTGGACCCTTGACCAGGTGGTCCCGACCACCGGGCCCTCGACGACCACGACGGGTGCAACCATCGACCACCTGCGCCAGGTGCTTCCGGCCGGAACGCTGATCGGCGGTGCCGCCGCCGAGAACCACGATCTCCAGCAGACCCTGGCGTCACATACCCCGCTGGTCCTCGGGATCCTCGGTGTACTCGGGTTCCTCCTGCTTCTGATCGCGCTGGGTGCGCCGTTGATCGCGGCCATGGGCGTGCTGATCACCGCCCTGTCGGTGGCTGGGGCCTTCGGCATCGGACGGCTCATCTTCCAGAACGGGTTCCTGTCCGGTCCGCTGGGCTTCCAACCGCAGGGCTTCATCGATGCCTGGGCTCCACTCTTCTTCGGGGCCATGGTCTTCGGCGTGGCCATGGACTACACGCTGTTCATGCTCTCGGCGGCCAAGGAGCGCTACGAAACCCACTCGGACCCTGAGCACGCCATGATCGGCTCGATGCGAACCTCGGGACGCGTCGTGCTTTCGGCCGCCGCCGTCATGGTCGCCGTCTTCCTCACCTTCGCCCTGTCCGGGCCGCTGGCACCGAAGGAAATGGGGGTGATCCTGGCCATTGCAGTGGCCCTCGATGCCCTGGTGGTGCGACTGGTCGTTCTCCCGGTCGTACTGCGTCTCGGAGGGCACAGCACATGGCACCAGCCGAAGTGGCTCGGCCGCATCCTGCCCAAGGTGACGTTTTCGCACTGACCCGAATCAACGGGTCGACGGGATCGCCCACGAGGGTGAAGGAGGAGGAGTGGCCATGGAACTGACCGATGGGGTGGTCAAGGATCTCCGCTTGCGGCTGCGTCGTGCCGAGGGGCAGATCCACGCCGTGGAGATGATGTTGTCCGAGGGCCGTGAGTGTCGCGATATCGTCACGCAACTGAGTGCTGCGACCAAGGCGCTCGAGCAGGTCGGTTTCCGACTCATCGCCAGCGGTCTCACCTACTGCGTCCAGCATCCCGAGGAAGCCGAGAAGTCCGGCTATTCCCTCGATGAGGTCCGACGGCTGTTCACCAAGTTGGCGTGAGCAGTGAAGCCCAACACCGGTGCAGCAGTAACGGAGAAGGAGCAAGAACCATGGGATTCTCCAAGTCCATGGCATCAGCTGCAGACTGGGCTGTCCGTTTCATCGTCGTTGCCGCACTCATGGTGGTGGGTGGGTTGCTCGGCGGAGGATGGTGGGCCCTTGCCATCGTCGGCCTGGTACCGTTCGCCGCCGGCGCACACGACATCTGCCTGTTGAATGTGCTTTCCGCACAGCCGCCGGAGTGGCAAGGTTGTTCGGGCGAACTGATGCCGGACACGGAACACGACGCGGCCGGAGCGTCGGTCCCGTGGACCCTCGCCGATTCGAGAGGCGCACGATGAGCACAACGACGACCCCGGTAATCGAGGTCTTCGCCGATATCTGGTGTCCCTTCGCCCACGTCGGCCTGCGGGCAATCGAGGAGCAACGCGCCCGGGCCGAACGTAATGACGTGGCCATCTGGGTGCGGGCGTGGCCGCTCGAGCTGGTGAATCATGCTCCCCTCGACGCGGCGGTCACCCGGGAACACGCCAAAGACCTGCGAGAGCAGGTGGCCCCGAAGCTGTTCGCACACCTCGATGTCGACCACTTCCCGAGCTCGACACTTGAGGCTCTCGCCCTGGCCAACCGGGCCTACCGGACCGACCTCCAGGTTGGCGAACGGGCGAGTTTCGCGCTCCGTGATGCCCTCTTCGAGGAGGGCCGGGACATCTCGGACCCGGTCACACTCGAGGAGTTGGCACGCGGTCTCGGTGTCGCCATGCCCGACGAGACCGACCGCTCCCACGTGGTGGCGGACTGGCACGAAGGCGGACGGCGTGGCGTACTCGGCTCGCCGCACTTCTTTTGTGGTGACACCGACATGTTCTGCCCGTCGCTCGACATCACCAAGGACCCCGTCGAGGGCGTGATGATCGTCAAGGACATCTCGCGTCTGACCGAATTCCTGGAACGGTGCCTGACCCGACCCGGGCCCGCCTGAGTTTGTGGCACCGAGCTTCTTGCACGGTTGGTTGATACCCCAGGGGGTATATGGTAGGTGGCGGTAGGGAGACCGGGGAGGTCGGACATGGCACGAGTCGTTGTCCTGGGCGGGGGGATCGCCGGCCACACGGAGGCCCCGCGCCCGACCGCCCCGGAAGGGATGCGGCCAGCACGGCGATGAGGTCCCGGACAACGTCACCCAAGCGAACCGGTGTCTATGCAGCGTGCACTGATGAGGTGGCTCAGCCACCGTAAAGAAGCTCGTTGGCTTGGGCGAAGACCGCCCACGGAAGAGCCGGGTCCCCCTGCACTAATGACGTCGTAGGCGCGACCTCGCTCGTCCGCCAGGGAAGGGCTGAGCCGAATGAGGTCATCTGCCCGCCTCACGCCAGCTTCATGAACATCCGCTGGACCTCATCAATGGCATACCCGTCGGCTGCCGCCTCCTCAGGATTCTCCAGACAGTAGACAAGGCCAGAGGAGATCAATTTGAAACCAGCCTGCTCCAACGCCTTCGTGGCCGCCGAAAGTTGGGTGACCACGTCCCGGCACTCCCGACCCTCGGCCAGCATGCGCTCGATACCCTGCACCTGTCCGGCGACACGTCGGAGTCGTTTCTTCAGGTCGTCAAGCACCTCATCTGGCAATTGCACGGGTTCATCCTCTCTTCTGGAATCTGACATGGCGGCTGGTTGAAGGAGATCCATCGGATTCCGCCTCTCCTGTTCGGATCCAAGGGTCTGACGTAGCCTCACATTGGCCGTCTTGCTCTCACCAAGGTGTCGATTGCGTCCTTCGGCCCTGTGTCCGTGTCAACGACCCGGACTACCTGCTCGGCGCGCTCCACAGCCAGACCGGCTCCAACGGCCACCTCGGTGACATCGGCAACGTTGTAGAGGACTTCGGCGTTCGGCGGGCCCCCGAAACCCCTGATCAAGTTCTCCTGGTCGTGAGCCACAACCAGGAACGTGCCCCCCAGGGCCACTGCCGACGCGGCCACCTCGAGGGTGATCGAACGCTCAGGTTCCGGCAACTGCAGATACAACACGGCCACCAGATCGAATCCCTCCGGCGGCGGTCTCCACTCCTGCACCGCAGACTCGACCCAGGTGGCCTCTACGTTACAGAGCGCTGCAAAGCGCTGTGCCTTTACGAGACCCACGGGAGAGAAGTCCACCCCTGTCACCTCCCAGCCCTGCTCAGCGAGCCACACTGCATTGCGACCTTCGCCGCAGGCAAGGTCGACCGCTCGACCCGGCGGGAGGTCTACTACCTCGGAGACCAGAAACTGGTTCGGGGTAATTGTCCAGACCAAATCATCTCCGCTATAGCGCTCATCCCACTGCTGACGATCCACCGGTCAAGCTCCCCTCGACCCGGTTGCGCGCAAAGTCTGATGGAGGAGCGGCGCGATCAGACGGAAGCCGAACGCACCAACGGCCAGTGGAACGAGGCCGACATGCGTCAATGCCAACCATCCCCCACCAACTGCTAAACCCACGCCAACCATCACCAGTCCAACGATGATGTGCGCTCCTCGATCTACCCGACTGCTCACGAGACCAACGTCTCCTTCGTCTCCTTCGTGTGTCCAGTATACCCCAGGGGGTAATGAATCATAACGCCGCAGGACCGTCCCGTTTCGCGCGTTCGACTCGAGCGCTACGGCATTGGGCCATGCCCTGGAGCTGGTTGACTTAGGAGTTGGCGATCAATTTCCCATTCGCCCAACAGAGATTGAGACTTCGGAGTCGAGTCCGAGGGGAAGCCGAACGCCGGAGGCCGAACATCTCAGGATCGTCGGAAACCCCCGATGTCGCCGAACCGGACGGACCCCTGCCGACTTCTGGGCCCAAACAGGGACGAATTGCCCTAGTCGAGTCATGATGAGGGACCCACAATGGGATCATGACCAAACAGATCGTGATCCTGGGCGGGGGAACCGGGGGAACGCTCGTGGCCAACCGTCTGCGGCGACTCCTTCCCACAGAGGATGTCGACATCGTCGTCGTGGACCAGAACGATGACCACGTCTACCAGCCAGGGTTGCTCTTTGTTCCTTTCGGTTTGACCCATACCGACGAGATCGTCCGCTCACGCCATCGTCAGCTGCATCGGAACATCGAATTCCGCCAGACGCCAATCGAGCATGTCGACATCGATGGGGACACGGTGCATCTTGGGGACGGAGTCGAACTCGCATACGACGTTCTGGTCGTCGCCTCGGGTTCCATCTTGGTCACAGAGGAGACAGAGGGGCTCACCGGGCCGGGCTGGATGGAGAAGGTCTTCACCTTCTACGACGTTGCCGGAGCTGCCGCGCTGCATGGTGCACTCGAGGGATTCGATGGAGGCCGTCTGGTGGTCAACGTGGTCGACATGCCCATCAAATGCCCGGTCGCACCCCTCGAGTTCTGCTTCCTGGCCGACTGGTTCTTCCGGCAGGCCGGCATTCGCGATCGGGTCGAATTGACATATGTGACGCCCCTCGACGGCGCCTTCACCAAGCCAGTGGCGTCAAAAGCCCTTGGCGGATTGCTCGAAGAGAAGGGTGTTGGCCTCGTGACCGAGTTCAACACGGGTGAAGTCGACGGATCTGGCGGACGACTCGTCTCCTACGATGGGCGTGAGGTCGGTTTCGACCTGGCCGTAGTCGTTCCCCTGCATGGGGGCGCCAGCTACGTGGCGAGATCGCCGGGGCTCGGGGACGAGTTGGGCTTCGTGCCGGTGGACGAGCACACCCTGCAGTCGACGGCGAGACCAAACGTCTTCGCCATCGGAGACGCCGCAGGAGTTCCCACATCGAAGGCCGGGTCGGTCACTCACTTCGAGGGGGAGGTCCTGGTCGAGAACGTCCGGCGGTTCTTGGCCCATCAGCCCCTGGACGGCAGTTTCGACGGGCATACCAACTGCTTCATCGAGACCGGGTTCGGCAAGGCACTGCTCATCGACTTCAACTACGACACCGAGCCATTGCCGGGGCACTTCCCCACCTCGGTTGGCCTCCCGTTGCTGAAGGAGTCGCGGCTCAATCACCTGGGCAAACTGATGTTCCAGCCGCTCTACTGGCACAGCCTGCTTCCCGGCCGTGACCTTCCTGGTGTCGGCACGGCCATGCCCACCCGGGGAAAGGACTTCCAGAGCGTCCCATGACCGCCCGAACCGGTCGCTAGATCAAAGGAAAAGGAGCCGATCATGCCTACCGCCACGTACTCCAGCACGGCCGTTGCCGTCAACGACGAAGGGTTCTTCGAGGATCCGAGCCAGTGGACCGAAACCATGGCGCCGGAGATCGCCAGGGAGCAAGGCATCGACGAACTCACGGAGGCTCACTGGCAGGTGATCAAGTTCATGCGGACCGAGTATGACGAGAAGGGGACTGGGCCGACGGTCCGAGTCCTCGGCAAGACGTCCGGCGTCTCGATCAAGGAACTCTACCAGCTGTTTCCGAAAGGTCCGGCCAAGACGGCCGCCAAGATCGCCGGCATACCCAAGCCGCGCGGCTGCATCTAACCGCTCGGCCGTTCTCCGATCACACAGAAAGGTGCAACATGAGTGACTCGATCCAAAAGGTGTCGATCATCGTCTCGAAAGGCTCATTGGAGGGTGTCTATCCGGCGCTGATCATGGCCAATGGCGCCCGCGCCGAGGGGATCGAAGCCAATCTCTTCTTCACGTTCTTCGGCCTCGACGTGGTCCATCGATCGACAATCGACCACATCAAGGTGGCCACCGTCGGAAATCCCGGCCTCCACCTGGCCACCATCGCCGGCGGCCTGCCAGGCATGTCGTCGGTCATGACCCACTATCTCGAGAAGAAGATGGAGAAGCTCGATATTCCCCCCATTCCCGAGTTCGTCGAGATGATCGCGGATACGGGGGCTGGGATCTATGCCTGCAAGGCATCGACGGATCTGTTCGAGCTGACCAAGGACGACCTGATCGAACAGGTCATGGACATCATCACCGTCGGTGAGTTCTACGCCATGGCCGCCGGTGGTGAGATCATCTTCACGTAGGGCTCGGTGGTGCGCGCTGACGAAGCACACATCCGAGGAAGGATGACCACTCTGACCATCTGACGACGCATACCGGAGGACGGATATGGCACTGGCTGACGGAGCAACCATAGGGGCAAGCCTCCGGGTCGGGGAGGCACGCGTGCCGATCATCGGCTCGGCACGGGTGTACGTCTGCGGTATCACCCCATACGACACGACCCACCTGGGTCATGCCGCCACGTTCGTGTGGACCGATCTGGCGGCCCGGGTACTGCACCTGACCGGCGCACACGTGGACGTGTGCCGCAACGTCACCGATGTCGACGACCACCTGCTGGCCGAGGCCAGGTCCCGAGGAGTGCCATGGCGCTCTTTGGCGACCCAGCAGACCTATCGGTTCGAACGCGATGCGTCGGACCTCGGTATCGTTCGCCCGGCCTTCGAACCGAGAAGCTACGACTACGTCGACGACGTCATTGCCCTTGCTTTCGGGCTCTTGGCGCAGGGATCCGCCTACGAACGTGACGGATCGGTCTTCTTCCGCGGGGAACATGTGTGCGAGACCTCAGGCCTCGACCCCGGTGAAGCAGCGATTCTGCTTCGCGAAGACTCAGCCGGCCATGACACTCGAATGGACGCGGCCATGGAGAATCCACTGGACGTCGTCATCTGGCAACGCTCCTCCGGAGACGAACCGGCGTGGCCGAGTCCGTGGGGTAAGGGGCGGCCGGCATGGCACGCCGAATGCGCCGCCATGGCACTCTCCACATTCGGTCCGACCGTGGACCTGCACGGGGGTGGAGCCGACCTCCGGTTCCCGCATCACGCCTACGAAGCGGCGATGGCCGAAGCCTTCACCGGGGTGGCCCCCTTTGCCCGCTCCTGGATGCATGTGGGCACGGTGATGATCCGGGGCCAGAAAATGGCCAAGTCCACGGGCAACCTCGTCCTGGTCCACGACCTGCTCCAGCGCTGGCCGGCGGCTGCCATCCGGTACCTGATCCTTTCGAGGCCCTGCGGAGCTCCCTGGGAATTCGAGGAGAACGCTCTCGACGAGGCGACCGCACAGCTGGACGACATGTGGAGGAGCGCTACGACACCCGTCGAGAGCGAAGGCGCCCGCCGGGCCGCGGTCGCAGCCCTACTCGACGACCTCGATGTACCGGCAACCCTCGCCATCGCCAAGGAGGCCGGGGGTCAAGTGCTCACCGAGGTGATCGACTTCCTGGGTCTGCGTGACACCACCACCTGGTACTGATCAGAGACCTGGCGACGCCGATGAGCAGTCGATCTCCTGACACCAGGGTTTCTGCCTCGAGCAGGTCCTTCCCCGGTTGGTGGATCGAGAATTCAGAACCGCCGGTCCCCGACAGTGGCGTACCGAAGCATCTCTCGAGCCTTTGCCTATGAGCTGGTGGCCCGAAGAGAACTGCCGACGATTCGCCTTGGACGCCCCGTCATCCTCCCCTGAGTCGAGCTGGAGAAGTTGATAGACCCCGAAAACCAGCTTTGTGCGATCCACCCAAGTAAACCCATGGACTTTGCCACTATCCTCCCGGTAGAGTAGTTCCCGGCCTTGACTACCGGTCTCACACGACCACCGGTCTCACTTCCATGGGGGCGACGTTGAACATCAATCCGTATATCGTCCTGGGAAGCGCTGTCGTTGGATTTCTGGTCGGCCTAACCGGAGCGGGTGGCGGGGCGTTGATGACACCGATGCTCATCCTTTTGTTCAGTGTCAAGCCGTCGACGGCAATCTCCAGCGATCTGGTTGCCGCCGTCTTCATGCGACCGTTCGGTGCGGCGGTGCACATTTCCAAGAAGACGGTGAATTTCCGGTTGGTGGGGTGGATGGTTGCCGGATCCGTGCCTATGGCCTTTCTCGGCGCCTACCTACTCCATCTGATGGGTCACGCGAAGACATCGCAGACGAACATCGAGAAGGCGCTCGGTGCTGCGCTTCTCGTCGGGGCGGTGGCCATGGTGTCCCGTTACTTTCTCGACCGTCGGGGTGGCCACGAACGTAAGGCGATCGTGCACGACCTCACGGTCAGGCCGGTGCCCACGGTGTTCATCGGCATGGTCGGTGGACTCATCGTCGGACTGACCTCGGTAGGTTCAGGGTCCCTCATGATCGTGATGCTGCTCTTCCTCTACCCGATGTTGGGTGCGAACCAGCTCGTGGGCACCGATCTGACCCAGGCGGTTCCGCTGACCGTTGCCGCGGCGCTGGGTGCCCTGGCCTTCGGACACGTCGAGT
Organism: uncultured Acidimicrobiaceae bacterium; assembly: GCA_963745955.1. Classification (GTDB taxonomy): domain Bacteria; phylum Actinomycetota; class Acidimicrobiia; order Acidimicrobiales; family RAAP-2; genus Bog-756. The sequence continues at coordinate 282,999 of CAVUZI010000007.1, forward strand.
TCTCGGTAACCACGTCGATCATCATCGGGAGCATTCCTGCAGTCATCGTGGGTTCGTTCATCTCGTCGAGGGCCCCTGACAAGTACATCCGACCGGCCATCACGTTCGTGATCTTCGCCTCCGGCCTCAAGTATGTGGGTCTCGGCACCACCGCTCTTGGCTGGGTCCTGTGTTCAGTAGTGCTCGCGGCCGCCGTCATCTGGCTGCTCTACGTGCGGCCGTGGCAGAACGGTGCCCCGCTGACCGGTTCTGCCGTCACCGCGGACGAGCAGGAAACAATCGAGTCCAGATCCTCCCCGTAAGAGTCAGTCGCCGGGTTACGAAATCGCCAGTTCGGCTCGAGGAGACCCGGTGAATCCCCCTGACAAGCGAGGCAACGCTCTCGAGAATTCCGAAGAGGCGTTGATCGATGTTCGCACCAACATCTTGATCCTTGAATGATGGAGTTCGTCTACAGCTCCGCCAAGGTCGATGATGCGATTCGGGCCTCATGTGGACTTGCTGGCAGCGAGCGGGCGGTGACCTCGGTTGCCCTGGCTGCTGAACAGAATCTGCCGGAAAAGTTCCTGGCTCCGCCGGGTGGATCTTGTCGTCAGCAAGGTTGTCGGCGCTCGGGCTAACTCCGCTTTGTCAGGGCCGACCAGCAGCGACAGAGAACGGCAGGAGCGAGGATGGCGACGCACAGCGCCCACCCGACCGTTGTGGTCACGAGTCCGACGTGCTTGAGTGCGGAATCTGGATCGAAGCAACAAGCTTTCCGAAACGATCCCAACTACTACTGGAGTAGTGATTGCAAACTCGACCTGGCTCCTCGAGACGCGACCCACGGCGGCACCGGTAGAAGTGCCGCCGTGGGTCGGGGAAATGCTGTCAGTGGGATCTTCTACGGATCGGCAGGAAGGTCAGGGCGCAGGTGGGTACGCGGCCACAGCCGAGGCTTCCAGCACGACGGATGAGTAGGTACCGATCACCGACGCCTTACCACCGACGCAGATATCGGCGAATGATGGCGACGCTACGCCGTTCTCCACGAAGGGGGTCATGGCTGCAACGCCGACCGTGGTGTTGATCGTAGAGGCCGGAATCGAATGGTTGTCGGTCCACGTCACCACGAATTGCCCCGTCGTGTCGGCAACTCCGCACGTACCAGCTGTGGAAACGCCGTTGACGGATGTGACGGCGCCCTTGACGTGGAGCGGGGTGGGCGTCTTGGGTGGTGTCACGACGACAACTGCGGCGAGGATCCTGTTCCCGATGCTCGGACCTTCAGCGGCCGCGTTGTCACCCACGCAGACGTCCGCGAACGTCGCCCCAGGAAGCTTAGGATCGTGGAACTTGGTGATCCGGTAGACCTCTACTGTGTCGACCACGGCGGACCCTCCCACCTTGAAGTTCAAGGCGAACACCCCCCGGGCACCGGCGGTTCCGCAGGCTCCGGGAGTGGACGAGCCGTTCACCGCAGTCACCTGGCCGAAGCGGTTCACTGCCGCGGGGGCGAAGATGCGGACGGCGAGTGCATTCATCGAATGAGCGGTGTTGTTCCCGATGGCCGTTGCCTGAAAGCCCACGCAGACGTTGGCGAAGGACGGGGTCGAAACGGTCTTCTCGACGAAGGATGTCGATGCCGTCACGTTCACAGTGGTGAAGTGGATCTTGCCAGTGCCCGACTTGATGATGAAGTTGCCACTGGCTCCAGCGGTGCCACAGCTGCCGACACTTACATCCCCATTGACTGCGATCACCTTTCCGGTAACCGACGGCGCATCGGCGTTCGATACGCGGTGCGCGCTCGCCCCGACGACACCGCCGGTCAAGGCGAGTAGTGCCAGGGTCAGGGCGGTGGCCGCTGCCACCTTGAGTGCAGATTTCATATTTGCAGCCTCCTCGTGCAGTGGTCTCTGTCGCTGGGGGCCTCCGCAGAAGACGCCCCTCGGTATTTCACATTCCCTGACCTCGCAGACGAGGTGTCGGTCACGCATCTCTAGCAACGATGCCGACATCTGGGCGTTACACGAAGGGAGTTCGGGCGTTCTGAGACAGTCCAGGACGTCTTCTCAGTTGGCCAGGTCCGGCCCACTGAACCCCGTTCGCTGGATGGCTCGCACTTCGCGAGATCGGTGCAGTGCTGCGGGTCAGCGATCGGTGCAGTGCTGCGGGTCAGCGGGAGGGTGCAGTGCTGCGGGTCAGCGGGAGGCAGGTCGCACACGCGACCACTGCCCTCCGACCCGGCGCGACGGAAGAGGGGGTCCGGCCGGAGCCGGACCCCCTCTCGACGGCGCCTCGAGGGCGCTCCGTACTACCTACTGCGTACTGCGTACTGCGACCGTCAGTTCTTGGCGGTGCAGTAACCCAGGTGGCCTCCGGACTGGTTAGCGGTAGAGGCCGGGTAGTAGTCCGTTCCACCCTCCGACATCGACGGCACGTCGATGATCGTCGGCGTCGTGAACTGGTCAGACGTGGGGTTGATGTCCAACGGGAAGAACCCGGCGTTGTTGATCGCACCCTCGATCTCGCTCCGGTAGGTGGCACCGGTATTGGGATCGACCTCCGTGTTCATGTCAGCACGGCACAGGAAGCCGCCGGCCCCGATGAAGTTGAGGGTTGCGGGATTGGCCGGGTTGGGGGCACTGGTGTTGGCGTAGGCGTTCCACAGGATCCGAGGATCTGGGAAGGTCACACCGGTGTCATTGCCCGTACCCTGGATCGTGGCCTGAGTGGCCAGGGTGCCATTGATCTCGCCGTACTGCGTGACGTCGTTCGCAGCCTGGCCGTTGCAGGTGGCCTGGGTCTGTGACAGGTTCCTGCCCGTACCGGTCGTGACGACGTTGGTGTTGCAGGTCTCGGCGAACTTCCCGTAGGAGAAGAAGTAGATGGCGTTGGCCGCATCCGATGCGTGGTCAACGACGCCCATCTCGTTCTCCGTCAGGTTGTTGTGGTCCGTCTGGACGTTCGCGTCACCCGGGTCACCAGCCTCGTTGGCTGCGGACGAGCACGGCGGGTCCACGTTCTTCGTGAATCCGATGAAGCCCTGCCAGGTACCGTACGTGCCCGATGCGGTCTGCGTGGTGTAGCAGTCGATCGGATCCGCACTTCCACCGATGGTGACTCCCGAAGCCTGCTGCAGGCAGCGCCAGTCCATGGTCACGGTGGCACTGGAAATGGTGCAGGAGAGGGTACCTTCCCAGATGGCCTGCAGGTTGGTCTTCGAGATGTCGACGACATTCGAGTGCGCAGTCGGCGTTCCAGCGATGCTGGCCTCGGACACCCAGGACACACCATCCGTGGCGTAGCCCACGTAGTTCAGGTCGGCGTTGGACGAGTACGAGGAGGACCGGGCGAAGCTGGTGTTGAACGCACCGATGCCGTCCGGGCCGCCGAGCAGCGTCGGGGTAGCGGATATCGCCTGGCTACGGCCGTTGCCGGAACCGGTGCCCGGGGCGTTGGCGTAGTAGTCGTCGAGCGGGTTCACATCGCCCACCGCAAGACCGGCCTCGCCACCGACCGTGCCCTTCACATCGCTTACGCCCGACGAACCGTCGGCGGTGCTGCACTGCAGCGCCAGCTGGTTCACGGTCGTGTTGGTGAGGTCACAGCCCGGAGACATCTCGAAGATGTCACCCAACGCATCCATGACCTGGTAGGTGGTCTGCGAGCCCGAGCCGACGATCAGCGACGCCGGGGGGAGATACGCGGACCCCTTGAAGATGAAGGCGTCGGCGGCGTCTGTCGCCGAGGTCTCATTCGGGCTGCCCGGGTTCGTGACGGTGATGTTGACCGAACCCACGGCCTCAGCGGGCGAGACGGAGGTCAGCTCTGTCGACGACACGAAGTGCGTGGAGGCACCTGCGGTGCTGCCGAAGGCAACCGTCGCATTGCTGGCGAAGTAGAGTCCGGTGATCGTCACCGTGGTTCCACCTGCGGCCGGGCCGGCAGCCGGCTTGTCCGGACCGGAGCTGACCGCGGTCACCGCGGGCGTCAGCGGCGGCAGGGGCGCCACCGTGTAGGTGAGGGTCTTCGTCTTCGAGGTGAGGGTCGGCTGGCTCTTCTTGCTCACGCTCACCGATACCGACTCCGAATGGACCGAGGCGAGCTCCGCAGGGGCCACGAACTTCACCGATGTGGCGGACTTCGAACTCGGGGTCACCGATTCAGTACCGACGTGCACCGTGGTGGTGTAGCCGCTGTCAGTGAGGTTCTTCCCGGCGATCGTGACCGTGGTGCCACCTGACGTGTGCACCGAGGTCGGCGAAAGCGACGTGATCGACGGGGTTGGCGTTGCCGCCCCGGCGATCGTGCTCGTCGCCGCCACTGTCAGTGACAGTGAAGCGAGGCCGATCGAAGCCGCGCCGAAGGCGCGACCCGTTCGGCTCGTGAATAAGTTTCGCAACATGTTTCTCCTCGTGATTGGTGAATGGTTGCGAGGGGCCGTTTCGTTCGGATCAGTTCGGATCCGTTCTGCCTGCCAGAGTCCCTCATAAGAAAATGTAACGAAGCCAGGTAATCTGAACGTCACGAACGCACGGGTATTCGATGAATTGTAGGTGACGTCACTCAGATCGTCCCCGGGAGGGCGAGCAGGCAACCGCTCTTCTTCCGAAGCTTGATGCATCCATCCGGTTCGGCGTCGGCGTGTGTTGCGGGTATTCGTCCAGCTCAGCGCCTATCCGCCGCCGCCACTCAGGCAGCTGCCGGCCATGCCTTCGCGGATCGCGTGATCGTGGCCAAACCGCGGTCGGTAGCGACGATGCCACAGCCCGTGACAGCGCCGCACGCGCCGCGGGGCTCACGGATGGGGGGTGGAGTCCCTTTTCTCCAGGACGGCGAGTTCCGGCCGGTACAGCCCTCTACGGGGGTTGCGTCTCGAGGGTTGCGTCTCGAGGACGGCGTCTCGACGGTTGCGTGTCGAGGGTTGCGGACAGGATGCTCAGAACGTTGCCGGGAGGGCACGGGAAAGGGCCTCGCACGCGAACAGCCCGCACATGAGCACAATGGGCAGAGCGAACAGGTAGGCCAGCCATGGCTGGCCCCAACGCATTGCCGCCGCCACGGCGGCGACGATGACACCCACGGTGATCAGCATCCACAGAATGGTGAGCCATCCGGCTGCCGAGTCGCCGTTGAGGGCCCGGTCCGCATTCGTGGGGATCCGCCCCCGGACCACGTCGACCTTCGCCGGCGATCCCTTGAGCTGCGCCACCACAACGAGCCGACCGCTCGTGAGGAGCCCCGAATCCGCGGTGATGAGTGTGAGCTGGTTCGCCGCCGTCGGCCCGATCACGTCACGACGTCCGGACAACACGGTTCCGACATGCGTGACGACATAGGTGAACGTTCCGGCACCGTCGATCACCTTGATCGTCCGACCGCGCTGCAGTGTGTTCAGCTTTCCGAACGGAGCGCCGAAGGTGACCCGACGCCCGGCGATCACCGCATTGCCGGGGGTGCCGGGCAGCACCGAGCCCGGCAGGAGGCCCGGACCCTTCATGAGGTCCGCGGCACTCGTGCCCTGGACCACGACTTCGTGCAGGCCAAGGGAGCGGATGCCGAGCACCGCGATGGCCCGACCGTCCGAAGGCGGGTGTCCGTCGACCAGGCCGGACACTGTCAACGGATGGCCCAGCAGTGATGCCGTCAGAATTTGCTGGTTCCTGGCCGCCGTGAGCGAACTGAACACGAAGATATAGGCGAAGAACGCGACCAGCAGGGCCGCGATGCTGACCAACGCCACGCCGACCAGCATTCGGGCCCGCAACCAGTGCCGGTTCAGTCCGACGTCCTTCCGTCCGCCGGCGTCTCTCCCCTCGCCCGGGTCACCGCCTTCACCCACCGAGCCAGGCGCCAGTTCCCACTCCCGATGGGCGTCCGTGGTGCTGCCACCCTCGCCTCTGACCTCGGTGGCGGTCACGGGTCTTCGCCCCCTGCACCGGGCATCCGGGCGGCCCGAGCCCGTATGAGGATCAGGACGCCGCCGACCAGGCACAGCAGCGCCACCAGGAGCACCGTCGGCAGGAGCAGTCGACTCACGATGTTGAGGCTGATCAGGCTCAGGTCGCGGGGAATTACCGCAGGCTTGGTCGCAGGGGGCTTCCGTTTCCCCGAGGAACTCGAGAACTTCTTGCCCGGGGACTTCGAGGAGCCGAACTTGGTCACCGAGCCGGGAGTGGTGTCGGAGCCTTGGGCCCCGCTCCCGCCGGCCGGTGTCACACTCGTAGCGGTCCCCGGGGTGGCCGGTAGTGAGGTCGAGGTGGATGGAGCGCCGGGCGACGGTGAGGATTTGCCGATGGTGACCGGACACTGGACGCCGGGGTCTTTGCAGCGGTGCCCGCCACTCTTTCCGGCACGGGTGTGGAGGGCGGTGTGCAGGTCCGCCAGTGCGGCCGTGGCCATGCCGGCCGGCATGGGATAGTACCCGGCGGGGAGCGCTCCTGAGGTCGAGAAATCGATCAGGTTGGTCACCAGGTTCCGGATGGCCGCAGTGGTGGCGGCCGACTGCGCAGCGGTGGGCACGATGGCGTAGGTGATATCGGGCATCGGGTACGCAGAGGGGTCGGGGTTGGAATAGTTCAACTGGTAGGTGTTGGCGGGGCAGGTCGCCGACACGGTGGTGCACGGTTGCGCCGCGGCCAGCCCGGCCTCGATGCTGGGCGTCGTCGGGGCCACGAAGTTGCCGCTGGCGTTCTGGAGGCTGGCCTCGTTCAGGCCGTAGAACGCAGCCTCCGACGAGTCCATGATCCCGAAGGCGGCCAGCGGGTCGGTGCCGTTCTGCGGCAGGGGCAGCTCACCACCACCGTAGGCCCAGGTGCGCATCTTGCTCGCCTGCAGCGCAGGGGACTGCGCCGCGGAGAAGAAATTCGACGACCCCGATATCGATGGGAATTTCGAGATCCCCTGACAGCTGGGGAACACCCAGGTGGCCGTGGGGTCGCCGGAGGGCGGCCATACCGACGAGTGGGGGGCAGTGGTCAGAGTGGTGGGAGCCAGGTTCGGATCGTTGACTTTGACTGCACGGGCGACAGGTTCGGAGTCGGCGTTGCTCTCGAACACGGTGGCGGTCAAGGCTGGATTCGGGGCGTGGCACAACCAGTCGGTGGTCTGATAGCTGGCTCCGGTCGGGACATCGGGCATGAATGAACCGAATTGCTGAGGGGACAGACCGCCACCCAGCACGGAATCTGCCGACAGTGGATTGAGGAGGTCGAAGGTGTCGAGGTTGGATTCGTAGTAGAGCTGCGCAGTCGGAGTGCTCGGGCACAAATAGAGCTGCGCGCAGGTGACGGACGGGGTGGCGTCGGCGAGCTCCGACGCGAGATTGTCGGCGTCGGCGAAGTCGGGCCCACCATTCAGGAATTGCGGGTCGCCGGTGGGCGATTCGTAGTCCGAGGTGATCAGACCCGCCACCATGTTCGGAGTCAGGTTGTACGTCGAGATGGGGACGGACAGGCTGTTGAGTATGTCGCCGGCCAAGAAGGCCACGGTGCTGGCCGATACCGCCACCGGTACCAGTGCGTAGGGTTTGCCCTTCTTGCCCTGGAGAAGGGCCATCTGCGCGGCGTCCTGAGGGTTGTCGACGAACCCAACTGCCGCGTTGCCGGCGGCGAAGTTCGAGACCACCGATTGGGTGTCGGAGGTGGTGTTGAGCGCCACCGCTCCAGCCGCTCCATCGCAGGTGGCCTCCACAGCCGTCGGCAGGAACTGCTCGACGCTGGTGGATCCGTCGGTGTAGATCTCCGGTGCGCTCTTCGGGCAGCCCGACGTCTGGGAGCGGAATTTGAGTGGGACGACCACGCTGTTGGTTGTGTCCACCGCCGGACCCAATCCTACGACCGGGCCCTGACCGAGCTCTTCGGTCACGACCATGTCGCAGGGGTTGCTCGAGTTGTCGCAGTTGAATCCCGGGGTCTCGTTGTTCAGGTCGAGCATGTCGAGGCCGGGCAGAACCGTGTTGCCTTCACCCGCCGGGTCGAAGAACACGGGATAGGTGACCGACGTCAGGTCGTGGTGGGTCGGATCGTCGTTGACTGGGACGCTGATGGTCCCGTAGTCCGAGTTCTCCCACAGACCTGTCAAACAGGTCGGATCCGTGGACGAGGTGATGCCGGAGCACAGGGCGACCCGGAAGCTATCCGTAGCGGGAAAGTCGCTGACCTTGATGGACACGCTCTGCCCGTCCTGCAGATCGGTATTGGGGCTGACGTCGACGGTCGGGCACGTGCCGGAGCCGCATGGAAGCTCGGCCTTGCAACCCTGCGATCCGTCGCTGGCGCAGCGTGACGGGGCCAAGCCCGCCTGCGCCCGGTAGGTAGAGCTGTCCGCCGCACTCGTTCCCGCTACGGATGTGGCCGCCAGCGAAACCAGCACCAGGGCCACGCAGGCCGCGAACCTCGCCCCCAGCCCGGCCACGAGCGAACTCGCCGTGCGGCGAGGATGGCGGTCGGGCTGTGCCCGGCGCCACCTCCGCTTCTTCATCTCTCCTGCCCTCTGTTCGTCCATGCTCACTGTCCGGCCGGTCCGGGCCTCACGTCGCTCGTCCGTGGGGGCACTCACATGCTCGACCGGGCGCGTTCATGCCACCGGCCCCGGATCCGGCACCGACTCGGCCGAGCCCGGCTTGCGCCTCTTCCTCATCCCGACGAGGGGAGGGCCGAACACGATGGCGACGAGGAGGAGCGCCCCACCGAAGTAGGCGAGCAGGTTCGGCGATGCCAAGGATTGGACGGCAGAGGAGAGCGCGTCGATTCTCGGGTACTTGGAGGGGCCTGCCAGCGCGGTTGACGCCGGCACGAGCTTGCCGTTGACGATGGTGTACCCGGCCGCCTTCTCCGCCGCCGTGAGCCCGCCCTTGGCTGCGGTCGAACCACTGGCCCCGCCGGCCGTCGAACCACTGGCCCCGCCGGCCGTCGAACCACTGGCCCCGCCGGCCGTCGAACCACTGGCCTCGCCGGCCGTCGAACCGCCGCCGCCGCCACCGCCACCGCCGCCACCGCCGCCACCGCCACCGCCACCGCCACCGCCGCCGCCGCCGCCACCGCCGCCACCGCCACCGCCACCGCCAACCGTGGGCTCACCGGGCAGGGGGAGCTGGCCGTCGACGTAGGGGTTCTTGCAGTCGGCCGCCGAGACCGGCGGCGGCTCCTTGGCGCCGTTCAACCGTCCGACGGCGTCGAAGTCCTCCTGGACCAGGTTCGGGGGGAGCGGGGAGTAGCCGAGCTGGGCCATCTGATCCTGGCCGGCGCAGGCCAGGAAGGTGACGAACTGCCCGATCTCCTGGCCCTTCTGCGGATCGAGAGGCGACGTGGGACTGGTCTGCGGGACCCCCGGTGCGGTGAACGAGGCGCAGTTCTTGCCCTGCCCGGAAGCGAGCTGAGGCGAGCACGGCGTGACCAGGTAGCTGTAAGCCGAGAGCGGGTAGGCGTTGGCAATCGGGTTGGTGTAGACGCCGGTCAGGTCCTGGGTGAGGTCGGTGTGCAGAATGGCCTTTTCCAACGCCGTCGCCACGTTGAGCGATGTCGGTTGGACCGCCTGGTTGCTCGCGTTGTAGATCGAGGCAACCGGGAAGGCGTGTTCCTTGGCGTAGGCCGTCTCGACATAGGTGATGGAACCGAGGCTCGACACCGCGGCCACGTAGTTGGCTGCGTTGTCCGAGCCCGACTGGCCGACCAGGTTGCCCTGGCCCCATCCCGGGTAGACGGTTGGGCTCGGGTTCGACCCCTGGGCCGGCACGGGCCAGGTGGCCGTCGGCTGGTTCGGATTCCCCGAATTGAATGCCGTCTGTGCGGCCACGAACTCCGCATTGTCCTGGTTGAGGAGGTAGTCGGACAGGAGATAGTTCTCGCCCGAGGCGTCCGATCGGTAGACCGGGATGATCTTCTGATTGGGGAGGTCACCCGCCAGTAGCGGGTTGGCTGCGGCAATGGCCGGGGCGTTCCAGTTGGTGATCTTGCCCAAGAAGATCTTCGCGATGAGCGACGTGTTGAGGTTGAGGTTGGTGATCTGCTGCCCGTCGGTGCCGTTCAGATTGAACATGAAGGCGAGGCCGCCGGCCACGTCGGGCATGTACTGGTACGGCTGGGACGGGTAGTAGGTCGACTGCTGCGCACTGTAGGGAATGTCCGACGCGGCGAAGTCGACTTGATTCTGACCGAAGTTGTTGAGTCCGATGACGGACGAGGAGACCTGCCAGTTGATGTTGAGCCCGTACAGCGTGGCGGACTGCCCCACCCACTGCTGGATGGCCACCCCGGCAAAGCTCGATCCCGTCGACTGCAGCAACGGGCTCGCCCCTGCGGCAGGCGCCGTGAGCATGAGCACCGCGAGCACGGCCGCCACCCACGCCGGCCGCTTGAGTGCCAAGACGCGCCGCCGGGCACGACGCGTGGGGTCCGCGATGCGCATCGGATCAGCCGAACTGACCGTTGACATAGTCCGATGTCCTCTGGTCGACCGGCGCCTTGAAGATCTGTTCGGTGGTTCCCGATTCGATGATGCGACCCGGTTGGTTCTCCTCGGCGAGGAAGAACGCGGAATTGTGGGAAACCCGCTGGGCCTGTTGCATGTTGTGGGTCACGATGACGACGGTGACCTCGTCGGCGATGTCGTGGATAGTGCTCTCGATGCGCAGGGTGGACGTCGGGTCGAGGGCCGAGCACGGCTCGTCCATGAGCAGCACCCGCGGCTTGACCGCCAACGCTCGGGCGATGCACAGACGCTGTTGCTGACCTCCGGAGAGGGCACCTCCGAGCTCGCCGAGCCGATCCTTGACCTCGTTCCACAGCCCCGCCTTGGTCAGCGACTCCTGAACGAGAGCGTCGCGGTCGGCCGGGTTGGTCCGGGAGAACTTGAGGCCGGCGAGCACATTTTCTGCGATGGTCATGGCCGGGAAGGGATTCGGCTTCTGGAACACCATGCCGATGTGTCGGCGGGTATCCATGGCCCGTTGACCGGGACCATAGATGTCGGTCCCGTCCAAACTGACCGAGCCGGCGAGTTGGGCGCCAGGCACCACCTCGTGCATCCGATTGAGGATGCGCAGGAAGGTCGATTTGCCGCAACCCGATGGACCGATGAGCGAGGTGACCTTCGACCGCTCCATGGCCAGTGACACCGACTCGAGCACGAGCCGGCCGCTGAACCAGGCGCACACCCCCTCGGCGTCGATGCGACCGGCCTGTCCCAACCCGACGGGTCGGGACGACGGTTCAGCCAGCAGTTCGGTCGTCATTGGTCACTCTCGCTCTCGCTCGCCATCGGAATGGGCACGAACATGCGGGCCAGCGTATCGTCCTGCGAACCGACCTTCTTCCCCCTCTTGCCCTTGGTCCGACTGAAGATCCGGGCCAACACGAACAGGATGAGCACGATGGCCATCAGGATGAAGGCGGCCTGAAAGGCGAGATCGATCAACACCGCCTGGGCGGTGCGGACGTTGCTCCAGATCTCCAGGGGGAGGGCTGCCTGCGCCTCGTGGAACGGGTTGCCATTGATGGCTTGGGAGCCGAACGCGGTGAACAGCAGCGGGGCTGTCTCGCCCACGATCCGGGCGATGCCCAACAGCACTGCGGTCACCACACCGGAGCGAGCGGTGGGCAGGACCACCGACCACGTCGTTCTCCACTCCGGGGCTCCCAGTGCAGCGGACGCCTCGCGCAGCCCGCTCGGCACCACCCGCAGCACCTCTTCGACCACCCTGGTCACCGATGGGAGGAGGATCACCGTGAGGGCCAGCGAGGCGGCGAACCCGGAATAGGTGAGCACGTGGTCGAGGATGAGGATCGAGTAGATGAAGATGCCGGCCACCACGGTTGGCGTTCCGCTCATGGCGGTCACCACGGTGCGTACGAGACGCGCGCCGCGGCCGCGCACCTCGTTGAGGAAGACGGCGGTGGCGATGGCCGCGGGGACGCCGATGGCGGCCGCGATCATCACCTGTTCGAACGTACCGATGACGGCGTGGATGACGCCGACCGTGGCCAACGCGTTGGGTGCTGCGGGCTGGAAATGCGTCTCGTCCTTGGAGAACAACGCGCCCCAGTGCATGGTGGGAATCGCCCGGTAGGCCACCCACACCACGATGAAGACCACCAGGGAGAAGACGAGGAGAGCTGCGCTGACCATGATGACAGCAACCACCCGGTCGGTGGCCACCCGGCGCTCGATCACCTGGGCCGCACCGATCCAGGTCAGCGCCAGGAAGCCCACATACCAGCAGACGACGAACCCGAAGGCCCCGGACAGGACGGTCAGCTGATTGAAGATGACCCACACCAAACAGAACGAGGAGAGCGCGGCCAGCAACAGGAGGAAAACATCCCTCCTACCGAAGTCGCTGGGACGCAGGGGCGAGGGGAGCTTCCGCGGCTCGGGTGGCGGACCGTCCGGGCCGGCGCTCCCCACCCGTCGTTCGGGCTGACCGTCCGTCCCCGACAGTGGGACGACCAGGCCAGGTTCGATCTGAATGACCTGTCCGGTCGGTGCCTCGAGGTCGGTACTCACAGGTCCACTCCGGCACCGCTCCGCGACCGGTTGATGATGGCCGAGGCGATGAGGTTGACCACCAGGGTGATGACGAAGAGGACGAAGCCGCAGAACAGGAGGTCCTGGAGCCCGAGCGTGCCACCCGAACCGAAGTTGACCGCGATCACCTGCGAGATGGTGGATCCGCCGTGCTCGAGGATCATCGGACTGACCCGGAAGGCGGTGCCGAGGATGATGGAGACGGCGATGGTCTCCTCGAGGGCCCGACCGAGCCCGAGCATGATGGCACCGATCATGCCTCCCCTCCCGAAGGGGAGGACCACGGTCCGGATCATCTGCCACCGGCTGGCGCCGAGCGCCAGCGCGGCTTCGCGCTCTCCCGGCGGTGCGAGGGAGAAGACCTCCCTGCTGATCGACGCCACGATGGGCACGATCATCAGGCCGACCACCAGCCCGGCAATGAAGAGCGAGGCGTTCAAGGGTGGGCTGTTGACTTTGAAGAACGGGATGAAGGCAAGGTGTCGCGACAACCACGTGCTGAAGCCGACCACATTGGTCTCCAGCTCGAAGACCGCCCACAGGCCGAAGATGATGCTCGGGATGGCGGCGGCGAGGTCGATCATGGAGATGAGCGGGCGGCGGCTCCAGAGCGGCGCGTACTCGCTCAGGAAGAGCGCCGTGCCGATGGCCACCGGCGTGCCCACCAGCATGGCCACCCCGGCCACCTCAAGGGTCCCGACCAGTGAGGCCAGGACGCCGAAGACCGGGTGCTTCCCGAGGGTCGGGAAGCCCGACCGGGTGAAGAAGTGCCAACCAGCCTCCTGGAAGGCCGGAAAGCCGCTCTTGAACAGGAAGAGACCGATCAGGAAGAGCAGTAGCAGCACGCCCATCGAGACGGCCCACACACCCCGGCGGTAGAAGCGGTCTGCCCTGCTGTAGTCCGTGGAGATTGTGATCGGCTTGGGCACTGCCGTACCGGGCACAATGGTGGGCAGATCAACGGACATGGCTCTGGGAGATGCCTCTCGGGCTGCTCGGGGGTCGAATCGGCTGCTCTGACCGCCGCCCTGCTTTGCCGACGGTCACATAACCGTAGCCAGGCAAGGTGAACGCAAGCACAACTCCTGGCAAAATCCAGTTGACAATTGAGTGATTCGCCGAACCCCCGGTAGGCCGGCGAGAACACCCTGGTTGCAGCCGGAGAACTCCCTGGCTACAACTCAGCGGAGACCAGCTCCGACCTCCCCACGGTGAACGGGACGGCCTTGTCCTTCCAGTCCACGTGGCCGGACGAGTCGATGACGATAGGCAGGTACGACGCCTTGGCCGTTTGCACATAGGGACGGGCGACCCGCAGCTGAGCCAGCTGGGTGCGGACCGCCTTGGCCGCGGTTGGGTCCGTCGCCTGGAGGTCGTCCAGGCCTGCCCAGTAGAGGTTCCGGCCGCCGCAGGCGATGAAGGTCGCCAGCCACTTTTGCCCGGACGAGTCCGTCCACACGATGGGGTCGTCCAGCTCGAGCTGGTCCCTGCCCGGGATCTTCGCGACGACGGGCGCCGACGAGGACGGTCCTGACCGGAGCTTGGTCCCGTAGGGCAGCTGGAAGGTGTCCACGGCGGCTGTGCCACCCTTGCTCTTGATCGAATTGATCGCCGCCTCTGCGGACGGGTCGGGCGAGAAGGCGGCGAAATGTGGATTCTCGCCTGTGGGCAGCGATGGATCGATCTGACCGTTGACCGTATACGTGCACCCTTCCAGCTCGTTGGCCGGAGTTGCCAGCGCGACAACGCTCGTATCTCCCGTCGTCACCGACGACTTCGGCGGGCTGCTCGAGCCACTGCCGCAGGCCGACGCGACGAGGGCGAGCGCGGTGACTCCCGCCACTACCGCCCCACGCGTGCGTCTGGCCCTGTTGACGGTCTGCGGTCCCATCCACCCTCACTTGGTCGTCGGCTCACGCGGCGTCTGGCCAACAGCGGATCGCGGACCAAGTGGACGAACACCCCGCGGTCCGGGCCAGGACTGTCAGTCTGCACACAGCCCCTCATTCATGTCAACGCGGCCCGGCCGTCCGAGAAGCCCACCGTCATCAGGCTCCCGGCGGTCTTCCCGAACGGTCGCAACGGACTGCAGTCACGGCGAAGCGTAGGAATGTGTACCATCACCCGGTGCGCTCGCCTCGGTGGTCGGTCCGTCGGACCTTGGTGTCGGTCGCCGTCGTGGGCATGCTCCCACTGACGTCAGCGGCGTGTTCGAGCCCGTCGACGTCATCGACAGGCACAACCGTCAAGACGACCACGACGACGAGCGCAAGCAGTCGGACGCTCTGTACGACGGTCTCGCCGGCGCAGATCGCGGCGACCACCGGGCTGAAGGTCAGTCCCGCACTGACGACCAGCGCGAAGACCACGGTCACCTGTACGTACAAGGCCGCCGACCTGTCGAAGTCGGTGATCATCCTGTACTCGATCGACGTCACCGCCGCCGACTTCGCCAGCCAGGCCAAGAAGGCGAACTCGGCCCACGGCCCGATCACCCGCGTGAGCGACCTGGGGGACGGCGCGTACTACTTCACGGTGCCGGCGCAAGACTCGACGATCACCACCCTGGTGGTGGTCCACGGGCAGGCAGAGATCGTCATCACGAGTACGGCCGACCTCACCCGGTTACAGAATCTGGCCCAGCTGATCCTCTTTGCCTTCTCCTCCAAGGGATAGCGGGCGCGGATGAAAAGCGTCCTCAAACGGACAGCCTGGATGACCTTGGGGACGTCCGTGGCTGCCGCGGCCGTATGGGTCCTTCGGACTTCGCGCCGAACGGGAACGACTGGAAGCGAGCTGTTTCCTTCCGCCGACAGCGACACCTGGCCGCCGGTACCGACCAAGCCCGACCGCCTTCGCTGAGTCACCGCCCGCCCTTGTGATCCGCCCGCCCTTGTGGTTCTCGGCCCGAGGGCAGCCGACCAGTAGGGCCGGATCAGTGGGAGTCGGGCTCCCGCGTCCACAGGGAGACGTGGGTGCACTCACCCACTTGGACAGAGTAGGCGAGGTAGAAGTTGTCTCGGCCCAGCTGCTGGGCGCTCCGGTGGGCGGGGTCGTCACGCCACGCGTGGTGAGCGGCCGGCGACGCAAACGTCACCAGGGAGACATGCTCCCCGTCCTCCGCGGTGAAGGTCTTGAAATCCACGAAACCTTCGGCAGCCCGTGCCGCCGTCTCCATCTCGTGGGCCACCCGCCTGGTAGTCGTGCTCGGCATCGTGGCGGCGGCGTGACCGGAACACGGTGATCACCTGCCCCTGGGCGAACCCCGGGTGGTCGCTCTTCTCCGCCATGGCGTTCAGCTGCTACGACTCGACGGTGTGGACATCGCTGATTCCCGGCGCTGCCCGCATCAGGATCAGAGCGGCGTCCGGCACCTGCCGGTCGGTGGACAGCACCATGAGCGCGGTGTGGCCGGTGGCCGACGGGCCCACCGCCATCGACGAGATGGACACGTCAGCCTCTCCGAGGATCGTCCCCACCACCCCGATCATCCCGGCCCGATCGTCGTTGCGAACGACCACCATGTGAGGAGCGGGAGGGACCTCGACGGTATGGTCGTCCATCATGACCAGGCGCGGCTCGGTGCGGGGGCCGGTGAGGGTCCCGGCCACCGAATGATCGCCGCTCCGCAGGGTGATCAGATTGACGTAGTCGTGTGCGGTGACAGTGGAGGTCTCCCGTACCTCGAGGCCGCGCTCGGCCGCCAACTGGGGCGCGTTCACGTAGCTCACCGGCTCCTCCGTGGCCGCGGCGAAGAGCCCCTTCAACACCGACAGGGTGAGGATTCCGGTGCCGGCGCCGGCCAGACCCCCCTGGTACTCGATCTCGAGGGTGCCGGGCAGCCCGTCGTTCAGGCACGAGAGGATCCGGCCCAACTGTTCGGCCAGGCCCATGAACGGGCGCACGGTCTCCGACACGTCGGTGGCCGCCACGTTGACGGCGAAGGGGACGAAGTCGCCGTTGAGCGCCAGGATGACCTGCTCGGCGATGGTCACGCCGGCCTTGTCCTGGGCCTCGGCCGTCGACGCGCCCAGATGGGGCGACACCACCACCGAGGGCAGCTCGAACAACGGCGACTCCGTGGTCGGCTCCTTGGCGAACACGTCCAGACCGGCCCCTTGCACCTGACCCGACCGGATGGCCTCGGCCAGGGCCTCCTCGTCCAC
This sequence comes from uncultured Acidimicrobiaceae bacterium, assembly GCA_963745955.1. Classification (GTDB taxonomy): domain Bacteria; phylum Actinomycetota; class Acidimicrobiia; order Acidimicrobiales; family RAAP-2; genus Bog-756. The sequence goes on from CAVUZI010000007.1 coordinate 299,675, forward strand.
GATGCCACCGCGGGCGGTATTGATGATACGGAGTCCCGGCTTGGCCTTGGCCAGCAGATCCTTCCCGATGAGGCCGAGTGTGTCGGCGTTCTTCGGCAGGTGCACGCTCACGAAGTCGGACACCCCGATGAGCTCGTCGAGTCCCATGAGCTCCACTCCCATGTGCTTGGCCCGATCGGCGGAGACGTAGGGGTCATAGGCCACCAGGCGCATGCCGAAGGCCAGAGCCCGTTGCGCGACGAGGGCGCCGACCCGGCCCAGGCCGACCACGCCGAGGGTCTTCCCGTGCAGTTCGACGCCCTCCCATTTCGACCGCTCCCACTTCCCCGCCACCAGGGCGGCGTGGGCCTGGGGGATGTTGCGGGCCTGGGCCAGCAGCAGGGCCATGGCCTGCTCGGCCGCGGAGAGGATGTTCGACTGGGGGGCGTTGACCACCATGACACCCCGATCGGTCGCCGCGGTCACGTCGACGTTGTCGAGGCCGATGCCCGCCCGGCCCACCACGATCAGGTCGGTGCCGGCCGCCAGTACTTCGGCGGTCACCGTTGTGGCCGAGCGGATGACGAGGGCCTGCGCGCCGACCACGGCCGAGATCAACGCCTCGGGGGTCAGATCGAGTTGGACGTCGACCTCGTGGCCGGCGTCGGCCATGAGGTCGAGCCCCGGCTGGGCCAGCTTTTCGGTGACCAGTACCCTACCCATGGTGCTCCCTTCCTACGGAGATCGAGAACGTTCGGCCGGAGCTCGACATCACGACGCATCGCCGAACAGCTTGGCCAACCGGGAGACCCCTTCGATGAGATCGTCGTCGCCCAGGGCGTAGGACATCCTGAAGTAGCCCGGGGCACCGAACGCCTCGCCGGGCACCACAGCCACCTTCGCCTCGTCGATGGCCAGATCGGCCAGTTCGGCGCTCGAGGCCGACCGACGGCCCCGGATGTCACGGCCGTAGAGCCCCTCGACCGAGGGGAAGGCGTAGAACGCACCTTCGGGCAGGATGCAGGACACGCCGTCGATCTGGTTGAGCATGGTGAAGATGGTCTTCCGCCTGCGGTCGAAGGCCTGGCGCATCTCCTCGGCCGCGGTGAGGTCGCCGGACACTGCGGCGAGGGCTGCCCGCTGGGAGACATTGGCCACGTTCGAGGTCTCGTGTGACTGCAGGTTGGTGGCCGCCGTCACCACGTCGGTCGGGCCGATCATCCAGCCCACCCGCCATCCGGTCATGGCGTAGGTCTTGGCCACACCGTTGACCACGATGCACCGATCGGCCAGCTCGGGGACCAGGACCGGCATGGAGTGGTGCTCCGCGTCCCCGTACACCAGGTGCTCGTAGATCTCGTCGGTCAGGACCCACAGACCCTCCCCCGCGGCCCACTCTCCGATGGCCTGGATCTCATGGCGCGGGTACACGGCGCCGGTGGGATTGGATGGGGACACGAACAACAGCACCTTCGTGCGGGGTGTCCGGGCCGCCTCGAGTTGGGCCAGGGTCACACGGAATCCGCTGGCCGCGTCGGTGGTGATGACGACCGGGACCCCGCCGGCCAGCCTGATGACCTCGGGGTAGGTGGTCCAGTACGGGGCGAGCACCAGCACCTCGTCGCCCGGGTCGCAGAGCGCGGCGAACGAGTTGGCGATGGCCTGCTTCCCACCGTTGGTGACCAGGACCTGTGACGCGGTCACCTCGAACCCGGAGTCCCGGCGGGTCTTGACCGCCACCGCCTCCCGAAGCTCGGGGAGCCCGGCGGTCGGGGTGTACTTATGGGACCGCGGATCGCGGCAGGCGGCCTCGGCCGCGGCCACGATGTGCTCGGGGGTCGGAAAATCCGGCTCACCGGCTCCGAAGCCGATGACGTTCTCGCCCGCGGCCTTGAGCGCTTTGGCCTTGGCGTCGACGGCCAGGGTCGCAGACGGTGAGACTGCCGCGATCCGCTCCGAGATCCTTCGGCCGGTCATGGCGTCGCCGGGGGGCGGAAGCCGCCGCGGTCCGGGCCGGTTTCTATCGCGTGTGCCATGGTGCCATGATTCCATACGTGACCGATATCCCTGACATCAGGATCCCAGCTCATCTCCTCCCCGCCGACGGGCGCTTCGGCGCCGGCCCCTCCAAGGTCCGGCCCGAGGGCGTCGCCGCCCTGGCCGCCGAGGCCGGGCACTACCTCGGGACGAGCCACCGCCAGAAGACCGTCAAGTCGGTGGTGGGAAGCCTGAGGGAGGGTTTGGCCGAACTGTTCTCGTTGCCCGACGGCTACGTGGTGGCCCTCGGAAACGGTGGCACCACCAGTTTCTGGGATGCGGCCACCTTCGGCCTCATCGAGCGCAAGAGCCAGCACCTGAGCTTCGGAGAGTTCTCGTCGAAGTTCGCCGCCGCTGCTAAGGACACCCCCCATCTGGCCGAGCCGGAGATCATCGCCTCCGAGGTGGGAACCCACCCGAGCCCGGTGGCCCGGGACGACGTCGACCTGTACGCGCTGACCCACAACGAGACCTCCACCGGGGTGATGATGCCGATCGTGAGGCCGAGCGGGGTGGCGTCGCCTGGCGACGGTGGGGGCATCGTGGCCGTGGACGCCACCTCGGGTGCCGGTGGGCTCCCGATCGATCCGGAGCAGTTCGACGCCTACTACTTCGCTCCCCAAAAGTGCTTCGGCTCCGACGGCGGGCTGTGGGTGGCTCTGCTCTCCCCGGCCGCCCAGGACCGGATCGCCAGTATCGCCGCCACCAAGCGCTGGGTGCCGGCGTCGTTGGACCTGACCATCGCCCTCGACAACTCCAAGCTGGACCAGACCTACAACACCCCGGCGCTGGCCACCATCTTCCTCTTCGATTACCAGGTGAACTGGTTCAACAAGCAGGGAGGCATGGCCTTTTCGACCGGACGGTGCGATCGGTCCTCCGAGATCCTCTACACCTGGGCCGAGAGCTCGGACTTCGCCACCCCCTTCGTGACCCGGGAGCAGGATCGCAGCCACGTGGTCGGCACCATCGATTTCGTCGACTCGGTCGATGCGGCCACGGTGGCCGCGGTACTGCGGGCCAACGGGATCGTGGACACCGAGCCCTATCGCAAGCTGGGGCGCAACCAGCTGCGCATCGCCATGTTCCCGGCCATCGAACCCGACGACGTCGCCTCCCTCTGTGGGTGCATCAATCACGTGGTCGGGGCTATGGCCGGCTGAATCCCCCGGGGCCGGCTGAGTCCCCAGGCCGGCTGAGTCCCCAGGCCGGCTGAGCCCACCGGCCGGCTGAATCCACCGGGGTCGCCCCGGGTCCGGATCAGTCGCCTCGGGTTTGATGATCATCGGCCGCCCAGTTCGACCGGAGGTCTTCGAGCCAGGCCGGAAGATCGATCGGCGGGTCGGGGAGGGCTTCGGCACCACGTTGGTGCAGCGCGGCAAGGAACGAGTCCGGGTCGTCACCCCACGAACGCGGGTCGCCCATCATGACCTCCAACAGCACCGTGCCCTCGGGCCCGGCCACGAAGGGGCCGAACGCGGCACCGAGGGGCAGCTCGACGTGGGTACCGGCCGGGCATCGCCGCTCACCGCACCACATGTCCCCGCTTATGACGAAGATGACGTGGGGGCTGAAGTGCCCGTGTCGGCGGATGACCATCCCCGGTTCCCATCGGGCATAGAGCGACAGGTACTGGGGGTCCGGAGAGAAGGCCAGCCACTTCTCCCACACCGACGAGGTGGTGCCGTCAGCGTTGCGGATGACCTTGACCTGCTGCCAGGGAATGTCGGGGTCGTCGATCTGGCGGAAGGTGGGCTCGAGACCCTCGACTTTCACCTCGGGAACCGCTCCGTCTTCGTTCACGTGCCGGAGCTCAGCCGCCGGAGACGTCCTGGATCTTCTGCTTCCCTGCGGTGACGAACGGCATCATGTCCCGCAGCTGGGCGCCGACCTTCTCGATCGGATGATCGAGCCCGGCCTGACGAAGCGCCTTGTAGTTGGGGCGCCCATTTGCATTCTCCGCCACCCACTCCTTGGCGAAGGAGCCGTCCTGGATCTCCCCGAGAATACGGGCCATCTCGTCGCGGACGGCCTGGTTGATCACCCGCGGCCCGCGGGTCAGATCGCCGTACTCGGCGGTGTCGGAGATCGAGAACCGCATCCCACTGATCCCCTGTTCGTACATCAGGTCGACGATCAGCTTGAGCTCGTGGAGGCACTCGAAATAGGCCGATTCGGGTTGGTAGCCGGCACCCACCAATGTCTCGTACCCGGCCTGCACCAATGCGGTGAGCCCGCCGCACAGCACCACCTGCTCGCCGAACAGGTCGGTCTCGGTCTCCTCGGAGAACGTGGTGTCGAGCACCCCGGCCCGGGTGGCACCGATGGCGTGGGCGTAGGAAAGGGCCAGGTCGTGAGCCTTGCCGGAGGGGTCTGCGGCCACCGCCACCAGCGACGGCACCCCACCGCCCTCGGTGTAAGTCCGCCGGACCAGGTGGCCGGGACCTTTGGGGGCGACCATGGCCACATCGACATCGGGCGGCGGTGTGATCAGCCCGAACCGGATGTTGAAGCCATGGGCGAAGAACAGAGCGTCACCCGGGGCCAGATGGGGCGCTATCTCCGCCTCGTAGACGGCGGCCTGCTCGGTGTCGGGTAGGAGGATCATGATGACGTCGGCCTCGGCCGAAGCGTCGGCGACCGACAGCACGCGGAGCCCGGCCTCTTCTGCCTTGGCCTTGGACGACGAGGTGTCGCGAAGCCCGACTCGCACGTCGACGCCGCTCTCCGCCAGGTTGAGCGCGTGGGCATGTCCCTGGGACCCGTACCCGACGACCGCCACCTTGCGGTTTCTGATGAGGCCCGGATCGGCATCCTTCTCGTAGTACAGCGTGGCCATCGCGTTCAACCTGCCTTCTCTGTGTCGTGTCCGTTCGTGGATCCCGCAAGGAGGTGCGGTCGGTGGTCAGCGGACCGGTCCAGCTTAGGCAAAGCCACCCGCCCCGTCCGCTGCATCTCGACGATCCCGTAGCTTCGGATCAGGTCCTCGAAATCGTCCAGCTTGATGGGTGCACCCTCCAGGGCCACGGTCAGCTTGTCGTGGCCGACGTCGACGATCTTCCCCTCGAAGACGCCGACCAGTTGGATGATCTGGCCCCGTGTGTCCGGGCCGGCCTCCACCGTGGCCATCAGCAGTTCGCGCTCCCGGGCCATGCTCGGATCAAGCTCGGTGATCGACACCACCGGAATCAACTTGTCGAGCTGCTTGATGATCTGGTCGAGTGGCGCCGACTCCACGTCCACCACGATGGTGATCCGGCTGAACCGCTCGTTGTCGGACGGAGCGACGGCGAGACTGAAGATGTTGTAGCCCCTCCGGGAGAACAACCCTGCCACCCGGGCCAGCACGCCCGACTTGTTCTCGACGACAACCGTGAGGGTGTGATGGCGCTTGTCCGCGCCGTACACGCTCATCAGCCGTCTCGCCGGGTCAGCGAGGGGTCCACGATGATGTCGTCGTTGGACGCGCCGGCGGCAACCATGGGGAAGACCTTCTCGAAGGCATCGGTCCGGAAGTCGATGACCACCGGCCGATCGTCGATGTCGTTGGCCTTGTCGATCGCCGGTGCAACCTCCTCCGTCGACTCGACCCGGATGCCGACACATCCCATCGCCTCGGCCCACCCAACGTAGTCGGGCAGGTCCGGCGAGAGGTAGACCTCGGAGTAGCGCTCGGCGTAGAACATCTCCTGCCACTGGCGAACCATCCCCAAGTAGGCGTTGTTGAGGATGGCGATCTTGACCGGAATCCTCTCCGAAGATGCCGTAACCAACTCCTGTGCGGTCATCTGGAAGCAACCGTCGCCGTCCACCGCCCACACCGTCTTGTCGGGCCGGCCGACCTTGGCCCCGATGGCCGCCGGCACGGCGAAGCCCATGGTGCCCAGACCCCCCGAGTTGACCCAGGTGTATGGATAGTCGAACTGCCACCACTGCGATGCGAACATCTGGTGCTGACCGACGCCCGAAGCCACGATGGTGTCGTCGGGTGTGGCGTCACGCAGGGCCTCCAGCACGAACTGAGGTTTGAGCGCACCGGCACCTGGCTTCTGTTCGTAGACCAAGGGATAGCGCCGTTGCCAGTCGCTGAGCACGGCCCGCCACGGGATGAGCCGCTCCCGGGGGAACGTCGCGGCCAGCGAGCCCGCTTCGGCCGGCGCCCCGGACACCGCGTCGCTGGGTGCACCACCCCTCCCCCCCCGGGTGGCGTCGCTGTGCCGAAGACCGAGGCCGTCCAGGGCTGTCAGGAGCTCGTCGATGACCAGTCGGCAATCGCCGGCAACGGCCACGTCGGCATGACGCACCTTGTTGAGCTCGGCCGGATCGACGTCCACGTGGATGATTTTGGCGTCGGGAGCGAAGGCATCGACCCGGCCGGTGACCCGATCGTCGAACCTGCTCCCGAGGGCGATGAGCAGATCGGAGCGCTGCATGCTGGTCACCGCGGTGTAGTTGCCATGCATGCCGGGCATCCCCAGGCACAGCGGGTGGGAGTCGGGAAAGCAACCCCGCGCCATCAGGGTGGTCACGACGGGGATACCGGTCCGCTCGGCCAACTCACGCAGGGAATCGGCGGCGCGGGCCTTGAGGATCCCACCGCCGGCGTAGATGATCGGCCGTTCGGCGGCGAGAAGGAGCTCTGCGGCCTGGCGCACCAGTTGCGGGTCGCCGTCGGTCATGGGGTGGTAGCCGGGGAGGTCGAGCTCAGAGGGCTCGGGCCAGTACCACTCCATGGTGTTGATGGCCACATCCTTGGGGACGTCGATCAACACCGGGCCGGGACGTCCGGTGGTGGCCACGTGGAATGCCTCGGCGACCACACGTGGGATGTCGGCACCGTCGGTGATCAACCAGTTGTGCTTGGTGATGCCCATGGTGATGCCGGTGATGTCACTCTCCTGGAAAGCATCGGTACCGATTGCCGCGGTGGCCACCTGTCCGGTCACCACCACCAGCGGGATCGAGTCCATGTAGGCATCGGCCAACGGCGTCACGATATTGGTGGCCCCCGGCCCACTGGTGACCACGGCCACACCCGGGCGGCCGGTGACCTGGGCGTACCCTTCGGCCATATGGCCGGCGCCCTGCTCGTGGCGCACCAGGATGTGCCGGATCGACGAGTCGATGATCGGGTCGTAGACGGGGAGGATGGCGCCGCCGGGGAGTCCGAACATGACCTCCACCTTCTGCATCTCCAAGCTCTTGATCAGTGCTTGTGCTCCTGTGAGTTCCATCGGGTGCTCCCTTGTCGTCGATGGTCGGTTGTCGGTCGGACTCGGTTGCCGGTCATGGTGACCGGATGATGCGCCTGGGTCTGTGGCGGGACATGAAAACGACCTCCCGTCTGGGAGGTCGGAAAGCGCACACGGCGAAAGAGCGTCGCGTGCGCTACGAAACGAGTACCACCGTGATCAGTTGGCCTGCCGGGTTCTTGTACATCGCGCGACCATTGTGGCACGGCCGGGGTGGTGCCGACAACCGTCTGTCCACGTTGGGCTTCGTGCGGAGCTCCGGGCACACGGGCTTCGGGCTGTGCGGGGCTTCGGGCTGTGCGGGGCTTCGGGCTGTGTGCCTTCTGCGGTGCGGGGTTCCGGGCGGGGCCGCAGTCGTGTCTTCAATTTTCGGAATTGGCCAAAATATCGGCTGTGGGCGATAGACGGTGCCGTTTCAGCAATCAGAACTATCGGCTGTGGGGGTAAGTGGCCCTTTACTGTATAACCGCAGCGTGTTACACTTAGATTCATGGCTCCCGGTAACCGCAAGGCCCCTCGAAACGCTTACACCTCGGACTCCCAGTACATGCTGGCCGAGTTCGACCGGGACTTCCCGGACGACGAAGCCTGCCTGGTGTGGCTCTGGAACACTCGCTACGCCATCGACGGCGGCGATACGGCCTTCTGTGAGCGGTGCGAGCAGGTTCGGGTGTTCAAGCGGTACACGGCCAAGCAGCAGCGGCAGGACTGGACATGCACGGCCTGTGGGCTTCACGTGCACCCGACAGCGGGGACGATCTTTCACAAGTCTTCCACTTCTCTGCGGCTGTGGTTTTACGCGATGTTCCTGATGACGAGCACTCGTTCGGGGATTTCCTCCAAGCAGCTTGAGCGGGAGCTTGGGGTCACCTACAAGACAGCTCACAGGATCTTCAAGCTCATCCGTACCGAGCTGATGACCCAGGACGACGAAGAGCCCCTGTCGGGCGAGGTCGAAATGGACGAGATGTACGTGGGCGGGAAGCCCCGCCAGTCCGATCGGGCCCGCTTTGCCGAGTCCGACAACCCCAACGGTGCAGCGAAGCGGTGGGCCGATCAGAAGAAGGTTCCGGTGTTCGGCATGGTCGAGCGCAACGGACACGTGCGGGCCATCGTCGTGCCGAGCACTCAAAGGCCAACACTCCTGCCCCACGTCAAGGACAACGTGAAGCCCGGAACCGTCGTCTACACGGACGACGCCAAGGTCTACCGTTCGCTTCCCCTGCACGGATTCGACCATCGCCGCATCAATCACTCGGCCAACGTCTACGTGAGCGGAGATGTTCACACGCAGACCATTGAGGGCTTCTGGTCGCTGGTGAAGCGGGGGATTTGGGGAGTCCATCATTCGGTCTCCCGCCAGCACTTGCAGATGTACCTGAACGAGTACGTGTGGAGATTCAATTGTCGCAACGGCGAGAAAATGTTCTTCTCCCTAATCCTCCGGTCGTCTGTCCCCATCAAGTAGCCGATGGGACCATATGAATGGACCTGTGGCACAGAGAGTTGCGGCGGCGTTATCCGATCTGAGACGGTGCGACCTCGGGCTAATGAGGTCGTATGGTGCGAGGAACGGCCGAGAATGACGTATGCGTCTAGCTGCCACTCCCCGATGCGGTGGGACGAGAGCGAGGAGCGATGGGTGCCCGCCCCTTTGATTCGGCGGGACGACCCCGACGCCGATCCGTTACTCGGCTGATGGTTTCTCGTCGGGCCGAGGCTTCCGTGGCTTGGCGACTTTTCCCAGGTCACGAAGGACCTCTTCCCGGGTCGGGATCGGGATGTCGATCGGCTCGCCCTTTGCCGGGTGAGTCTTCTGTGTCGGCTTGTCGCCGTTCTGCTTTGGCATCTGCCTCCAAGGGTAGTGGCTCATGAATCTGGACATGCAGCCAATCCACTGGCGGCTTCGGCGTGTCAAATCGCAGGTCCAGCGTCTGGAGCGTAGCTACGGCCTTTTTGCTCCCCGGTTGGATGACTACCGACTCTCTATCAATCCGAACGATGACTTCACCGAACACGTCGAGCGAATCCACATGGACTGGCGCATCCCCGAATGGTGGTCCACCGGTATCGGCGAGGTCATGTACCACCTTCGGTCCACTCTCGACAACCTCGTGTGGCAGTTGGTCCTGGCGAACGGTGACACGCCCGGGAACCAGAACGAGTTCCCCGTTGCCGAGGACGAATGTTGGTACCAGAAACGGGCTGACGCCAAGCTCAAAGGGGTCCCTGAAGCAGCGCGAAGCATCATCGACCAAGTCCAGCCATACTAGGACCAGCCACGCATCTCCGCCTTCACCCATTTTGGATCGTCCACAATCTCAACCGCATCGACAAACACCACTTGTTGCACGTCGTCGCTGCCTATCCGAAGATGGGCACTTTCGAAGTGACCCCAGAAATGTCCGAGGTCCCCGGTCGGATGCGTCTCACATACCAGCCACTGGAAGATGGCGCAGAGATACGGGCCTTTCTCACCGATGCCCCGTTCTGTGGGCAAGTGCCAGTGGGCGAAGTAGTCACCTTGAACATAGTGATTAGGGAGACCGACGAGTCTCCCTTTTATGCGTTTCCATGGATCGCCCGAGACTGTTTCGAGAACATCAAAGCGGTCGTGGTCGCCATCGCCGAGGCCGTCAAGACTGCTGACTGACCCCTTCATCGGGCGTCACCGCCCTGATGGCCTATTCCTCCGGATGATCCTCGCCCTCTTCGGGTGCCTGCGGATCGGGCGCATCCCTGGGGGCCAGGTGTGTGTTGTCCTCGAAGGACGCGTCCTCTAGTTCCGCATCCTCGTCCACAACCATAAAGTCGTCGACTTCCGCATAGTTCCCATCCACGGTGAGCCCCGTGACCTTCCCCCCAATACGGAGGAACGCGGATCGAGGTCGTTCGTTCATCTGAACAGTCTCGCGCCTCTGACGCATACCTAGTGCTAACAGGAACCCTCCCACGATGGCCACGGCCAAGGGAATGACCACCCGCCAGATGAGCGGCAGGGACGTGAGGGTCGAAAGCAGCCATGCTACGACCCCCAGCACAAGGCCAGCCCCGAGACCGCCCAACAGGCTTCGTTGGGTGTCATCCACCGTGTGCTTCCCCACCCCCAAAGGCTAGCCTCCGGCTTATACAGAGAAGGGTTAGTTACCGCTGTGGGCGATAAATCGGGCAATTCTGAGAATTTGAAGATGGAGAAGGAGCGGTCGGTCCCGGGGAGCCGGAGTCGGCCGCACCCGGCGGCCGGCCCACCCGGCGGCTGGCCCGACATGGAAGCGGCGGCCCCGACATGGAAGAGGACCGGGGGCGGAAGGCCCCCGGTCCTCTCTCGTACACGCTGGCTCGGGCGGTTCAGCCCGCGGTGACCCCCACCACCGGCTGGTTGAGGGCGATGTCCCCGGCGGAACCGTCGAAGGCGGCGGAGCCGTAGTTGAAGATGCCACCGTCGGAGGCGGCCAGCCAGTAGCCACCACCGTTCGGGTCGGCGGCGATGCCCACCACCGGCTTGTTCAAGGTGATGTTGCCGGCCGAGCCGTAGAAGGAGGCGTCCCCGAAGGAGAACACCCCGCCGTCAGAGGCCACTTCCCAGTAGCCGCCACCGTCGGGGGTGGCCGCGATGCCCACCACCGGCTGGTTGAGGTGGGTGCCGCCCATGGAGCCGTAGAAGGCGGCGTCCCCGAAGGAGAACACCCCGCCGTCAGAGGCCACTTCCCAGTAGCCGCCACCGTCGGGGGTGGAGGCGATACCCACCACCGGGGCGTTGAGGACGGTGCCGCCCATGGAGCCGTGGAAGAGGGCGTCCCCGAAGGAGAACACCCCGCCGTCGGAGGCCACCTCCCAGTAGCCGAACCCGCTCGGGGTGGCCGCGATGCCCACCACCGGCTGGTTCAAGGGGGTGCCGCCCATGGAGCCGAAGAAGGAGGCGTCCCCGTAGGAGAAGACCCCGCCGTCGGAGGCCACCAGCCAGTAGCCCCCGGCGTCTGGGGTGGAAGCCACCCCCACCACCGGCTTGTTCAAGGTGATGGCGCCGGCCGAGCCCTCAAAGGGGGTGTTCCCGTAGTTGAAGATGCCGCCGTCGGCCGCGGCCAGCCAGTAGCCGGTGTTGTAGCTGAACCGGTCCTGGGCGCTCGTGACCGAGGTGCCCTTGGCGTTCTTGACCGTCACATCGACGATGCCCGTCCCCGCCGGTGACGTGGCCGTGATGGAGGTGGCCGAGTCGACGTTGAAGGCGGTGGCCGGGGTGGACCCGAAGTCGACCGCACTGGCCCCGGTCAGCTGCTGGCCGGTGATGGTCACCGAGGTGCCACCGGCCGGAGGACCGGTCCTCGGGCTGACCCCGGTCACGATGGGACCGTTGGTATAGGTGAACTGGTCACCCGGACCGGTGGCCGAGGTCCCGTTCGGGGAGGTCACCACGACATTGACCGTCGTGCCCGCCGTGCCCGCCGGGGCCACCGCGGTGATGACGCCGGGAGCCACCGAGGTGAAGCTGGTGGCCGCCTTGGACCCGAACAGGACCTTGGTCGGGCTGGACAGGTTGGAGCCGTGGATGGTCACGGTGCTCCCACCGGCCACCGGGCCGGCGTTGGGAAGCACGGCGTTGACGATGGGGGTGATCACACCGATGGTGGTCGAGGCCAAGGGCTGGAAGACGTACGGCGGAGGTGAGCTCGGCGTGCCGCCGAACACCCCGGACGGGTAGGCGACGACCGGCACGGCACCGATACCGGCGAGGTTGGTGTCGGTGTCGAACTCACTGATCGTGGTCTGGATGCTCGTCCCGGTTGCACCCGACGCAGTGAAGGACACGCTCCAGCTCGGAAGGGTCAGGGTCCCACCGCCGGCGAAGTGAGCCGGACCGGTGCTGGTCTGGATGTACGGGGTCGAGGTAGACCCGAGGAAGGACGCAGAATGGGGCGTGGCGGTGCAGGTCGAACTGGCCCCCGTGCAGTAGGTCACGTCGTAGGGACCATGCGTGGTGACGCCCTTGTTCACGAACGTCCACGTCAGGCCCGTCGAGAGACTCCCGGACTTGAACGTCGCTCCGGACGGCACGGGCACGACGTCATTCAGCCCGTTGATGTAGTTGATGTTGAACCCGCTCTGGGTGGTCGGGACGACCTGACTGCCCCCACCGAACGTCGTGGTGAACGTCCCGCCGGGCTTCTCGAGCGCCGGCTGGGTGACGTTTGCGCCGATCGAGATCGAGGTGTACAGGCCGAACTCACCGATGTAACCGGCAAAGTTTTCATTGACAGATGCCGCGGACGCCGGAGTCGGAGCCACCCCCAACACCGCCAGGGCGCTCATCACGAGCATCAGCGCGCCGCCCAGCGATGTAAGTCGAACGAACCTCGTTCGTTTTGATCTCATCTGCGTCTCTCCTTAGGTTTCACGCGGCGTGGACGATGCCGTCCACCCCTCCCTTTCCGACATGATCGGCTGACGCAGTCTTACCCCGGACCCCCCCGTTTAACTCTTCAACCACGGCGCAACCTAGGGGATGAGATGGTCGATTGCAACAGCTGCGCCCGCCTCGAGCCCGAAATTCTCGCACCCCGTCGCCGGCGTCCGTGTCGACCGCTCTCCGGCCGGAGGATCGAACCGGCGCCGGCCCTGCCTCGGCCCGGCGCCGGCCCGAGCAAGTGGGCTCTACAATTCCCGAGGTGCCCTCCGACCGATCCGGCCCGCATCCCCGGACTACCGGATGAGCTCCGCTGAGACTGGGGTGTTCACCTCCGACCAGCTCGACGAGTTGGTGTCGTTTTTCGAGGTCAACGGGCATGCGACCCTGCGGGGCGTCTTCGGCGAGACCACGCTGGCCGAGGTCGAGGACGAACTGGCCGGAGCGCAACGGCTGCTGGTCGAGGGCAGCCTCGATACCCGCCACGGGACGGTCATCCTCGACGAGCCCGATGCCACCATCGACGGCCGGCCGTTCGCCCACTACGTCTGTTTCGCCACCACCGCCTCACACAAGGCCGACCGGTTGGTCCACCACCCGGCTGTCGTCGACATCGCGGGCCGCATTCTCGGCCCGAACGCATGGCTGCTCGACTACGAGCAGTTCGGGGTGGTCTACCAGGATGCCCGACCCGACCCAGGTTCGGGTTATTCCCGGATCGGATGGCATACCGACCACCAGTCCGGCCCCCACCTGGACATCTGGCCCGGAGTCGCATTCACCGTCCACTTCGACCCCACTTCTCCGGCCAATGGCTTCCTCCGCGTCCTTCCCGGAAGCCACCTCGGCGGAACCGCCGGCATGCCGGCCGGTTTCGAGCGGGTTCCCGGGGAGATCGCCCTGTACCGGGAACGGGGCGACGTCCTGTTCCATCACGCCGACCTCTGGCACGGCGCCGCCCGGGGCACTGCCGACGGTCCGGCCTCGGTTCGCCGCCATCTACGTGGCAGTTGGCACGGTGGAGCCAAGCTCGAACCCGGGCACGGGACCGACGACTTCGTGAAGAACGCACTCCGCTGAGCCCTGCCGTCGAGCCTCCGCGCCCGGCAACCACAGGACGGCTCCCCGGCCTGGAACGGTCCACGCGGGCCAGGCCGAGGCCTCCACCCTCCTGGTAGTGTCCAAATTTGGCACAACAGATGTCAAATGGGACGGTCCCTCGATCGCAGAGCCCGTCCCGGCCACAAGGTCGGCTCGGACACAGAGCCCGGTCACCGACAACGTCAGCTCAGGCCACCGAGTCCGGTCGGGACGCAACACGAAGTGGAGGTACTCAGCCGCATGGAGATCCTACGAACCCCAGACCGCTGTTTCGAGGGTCTTGCCGGATTCGACTTCGAGCCCCACTACGCAGAGATCCCCGATCAGGACGGCGGCACGTTGCGGGTCCACTACCTGGACGAAGGACCTGCCGAGGGTCAGGTCGTGCTCCTGCTCCATGGAGAGCCGTCCTGGTGTTACCTGTACCGTCACATGATCCCGGTGCTGGTAGGAGCAGGCCTGCGGGTGGTGGCCCCCGACCTGGTGGGGTTCGGCCGCTCCGACAAGCCGACGCCCCGGAGCGAATACACCTACGCCCGCCATGTCGAGTGGATGCGCGCCCTGCTGTTCGATCATCTCGAACTGTCCGGCACCACCCTGGTCTGCCAGGACTGGGGAGGGCTCATCGGGCTCCGCCTGTTCGCCGAGCACCCCGATCGTTTCGACCGGGTGGTGGCCGCCAACACATTTCTGCCGACCGGTGACGGCACGCCGAGCGAGGCGTTCCTCGGATGGCTCAAATTCTCCCAGGAGGTGGAGACCTTCCCCACCGGGACGATCGTCAATCTCGGCTGCGCCACCGAGCTCGCTCCCGAAGTCATCGCCGGCTACGACGCGCCGTTCCCCGACCAGTCCTACACCGAAGGCGCCCGACAGTTCCCCACGCTGGTCCCCATCTCATCCGACGATCCGGCCTCGGCGGCCAATCGCGAGGCCTGGAAAGTCCTCGAGACGGTCGACACGCCGTTCCTCACCGCCTTCAGCGACGGCGATCCGATCACCGCGGGAGGAGACCGCGCCCTCCAGGCCCGGATACCCGGGGCCAAGGGACGCGACCACGTGACCATCCTCGGCGGAGGCCACTTCCTCCAAGAGGACAAGGGTCCCGAACTGGCCCGGGTGGTGGTCGAATTCATCGGAGCCAGCTGAGACGACGCCAAGCGGCGGCAACGGCCCGCTTCATCTTGGTCGACGCCAGCAAGTGAGCGATACTGCTCCAGTGACCGATCGCAACGTGATTGGGGGCGAACTCGAGCCCTGTAGCACCGACCCGATGACCGGTTTCTATCGGGACGGGTGCTGCTCGACGAGCCCAGAAGACCGCGGCAGCCACACCATCTGTGCCGTGGTCACTGCCGAATTCCTCGAGCACCAGCGCAGCATCGGCAACGACCTGTCGACCCCGATCGAGCAATACCGGTTTCCCGGCCTCGTGCCCGGCGACCGTTGGTGTGTGACCGCGGCCAACTGGTTGCGGGCCCACCTCGACGGCGCTGCGGCCTACGTCGTGCTGGCCTCCACCCACGAGGCGGCGCTGGAGACGGTCCCCCTCGAGGCGCTCAAGGAACACGCAGTGGATGTGCCCGCCGGGCCCGAAGGGCTCGAGGGATCCGAGGGCTGAGGACCCGAGGGGCTCGATGGGCCCGAGGGCTGAGGGTCAACCGGAGCGCTTGCGGAGCGCCCGTTTGAGTGCCTTCTTGAGCACGGCGTCATAGGCCTCGAGGCCGTCCCGGTACAGCCTGCCCTCCGGACCGGCAGCAATCCCGACCCGTTCGGGGACGATCCCCCAGATAGGAACCTTCGAATCGGTCCACCAGGCCACCGCTTCAGCCAGATCATTGGTGCCCAGCCTGGCGGCACAGATCACCACACCGCGGGGGATCCGGTCACCGATCATGTCGAGGGTGGCCAACACTCGCGAATACTCGACCCCACCGGCCCGGGTCGGGATCACCACGGCGTCGGCCCGGTCGAGCGCAGCCCGGACGATCCGCTCGTCACCGGGCGGCGTATCGACCACGGACAGCCCCTTGCCGCCGGCCAGCGCACGGGCAACCGTCCGCTCCGACGGTGCCTCCACCAGATCGACCCCTTCGATCGGACTCTCCTCGAGCCATTCCGCCGATGAGGCCTGGCGGTCGGCGTCGATCAACAAGACCGGCGTCCAACCCCGGTCCACGGCGGCAGAGGCCAGGTACACGGCCGTGGTGGTCTTGCCCACCCCGCCCTTCACGTTGCTGACCACGATGTTCATCGGATCCCCTCGGAGCCGGCGTGCGCCCCGCACTGTCGGATTGTTGCCACCTTCGTGACCATAGTCGAAGTCGTTCCGATCCTGACCAGGGGAAACGGTGGGAATGAGACAGGCGCGGGCCGGACCCGATGATGCGATCCCGAGCGATACCCGGTTCCAATCCGCCTTTGACACTCGGACACGGCGACGGCGAGCATCAGGTGCCGTGAGCGACAGCTTCTCGACCGTCACCACCGTTACTCCCGCAGGCCCGGGGCGATACGAGGGATCCATCCACGAGTCGTGGGACCTCCGACCGCTGCCGCAAGGCGGCATCGTCACCGCCATCGCCCTCCGGGCGATGGCCCACGCCCTGAGCGACACCGCCCAGAAGCTCCGCTCCCTGCACACCACCTTCGTCGCCCAGGTGGCCCACGGTCCGGTGTCGGTCGAAGTCGAACTGCTCAGGCGGGGACGCTCGATGTCCCACCTTCGTTCGGAGGTGACCAACCCGGGCGCCGCCCGCGGCCACCTCACGACGGGCATCTTCGGTTCGACCAGGCCCGGATTCACGTTCACCGATCTCGATCCGCCGGCCGAGATCCCGCCTCCAGCGCAGTGCCCCTCCTACCGCGATCCCCCGCCGCCGGGAGTGGTCCCGTTCGAACCCACCCCGTTCTGGACGCAGCACGTCGAGGGGCGGCCGGCACTCGGTCACCCGTTCTGGGAGGAGTACGTCCCGGACCGGGCGGAGACGGCCACGTGGTACCGATTCGACCATCCCCCGTTTCTCGATGACGGCACCCTCGATCCTCTGGCCCTCGTGGTGCTGGCCGACACCATGCCCGGAGCGGTCGCCGAAAAGGTCGGCCGCAGGGACCGGGGCTGGTTCGCCCCGAGTGCCGACCTCACCGTCCACCTCCTCGACCACTGTCGCTCTCCGTGGGTGCTGGCCCACAACAGGGCCCGGTTCGCCGGCGACGGCTACGCCTCGGCCGACATGGCCCTGTGGGACTGCGGCGTGGATGGTGCCGGAAGCCCCCGGCTGGTGGCATACGCGACCCAGGTGTTCCTGTTCTCGTTCGCCACCTGACGTGCCGCTGCCGGCGGGTGTCGACTGCTGCCGTCATTAGACTCTTCCGATGCCGAGCACCGACGAGGAGATGACGTGCCCGTAACCGGACTGGCCAATCTGGCGGTGAAAGTGAGCGATCTCGACGCCGCCTGCCAATTCTACGAAGCGGCCGGCGCCGAGGTGCGAGACCGGATGCACTGGCACAACGGTGAACGTGCCGACGTCTTCCTCGGACCGGTGATGATCACCCTGTTCACCCGAGCCATCTACGAGGACGACGTGGACCTCCCTGACGAGGGATTCCTCCATCCCGCCCTGTTCACCGACGATCTCGATGCCCAACTCGAGGGTCACAACGTGGTGTGGGGTCCCGAGGTCGTCGAAGGCACCTTCGGGAAGCGGCGCATCGCCTTCGTCAGCGCTCCCGGCGGCATCAGGCTCGAATTCATGGAGCAGATCGAGCCACCGGTCCCTTCGGCACCCAACTAGCCGTCGATTTCACACTGCCACTACGGTGTCGGAGGAACGTTCGACGTACGGATGACGGAAGAAGGACGATGGACAAGCAGATCCCACTGGTCGACTATCTGGTGCTCGGCGATGCCCCGCACCTGGTAGCCAATGAGTGCACAACATGTGGCGCCCGCTTCTTCGATCGGCGGAATGCCTGCGCCAGCTGCGGGAAGACCGAGTTCAAGAAGGTCGACATCTCCACCAAGGGCGAGGTGAAGGCCTTCACCATCGTGGCCTTCGCCGCTCCCGGTGTTCCGGTTCCCTACGTGGCCGCGCTGTTGGACTGCGGCGGGACCAGTGTGCGGGCAAACCTGATCAACGTGGACCCGATCCCGAGCATGTCACGCTGGGCATGAAGGTTCAGCTGGCCACCCAGGTGATCGGCACGGACGACAACGGCACTGAAGCGATCGGGTTCGGGTTCGAACCCATAGGAGGTTGAGCACCATGGCATCCGACGACCTTTGGATCCTGGGTATCCACATGACCAAGTTCGGCAAACACCCTGAGATGGACCTGGTGGACCTGGCTTCCGAGGCGGTGCTCGGCGCGCTGGCCGACGGGGGCGTCGAGATGAAGGACATGGGCGTGATCGGCGCCGGAAATCTGATGGCGGCCAATGCCGGCATCGGCCAGCAGCTGCAGAAGCAGCTGGGCCAGACGGGCATCCCGGTCTTCAACGTGGCCAACGCCTGCGCGACGGGCGCCACAGCGCTGCGGGTGGCCTGTCTGGCCGTCAAGGCGGGTGAGGCCGACATGGGTCTGGCCTTCGGGGTGGAGAAGCTGTCGGGTGCGGGGCTGCTCTCGGGCGGCAGCCGGAAAGACGACTCCGGCACCTTCCAGCCCTCGGGCCGCTACGGCGGGGTGGCGCCGGTCGACGGACGTATCGGCACCGAGACCATGCCCGGCGTCTTCGCGCAGATCGGGATGGAGTACGGCCATCGCTACGGCGGCACCAGCTTCGAGCTCTTCGCCAAGATCAGCGAAAAGAACCACTCCCATTCGACGCTGAACCCGCTGGCGGCCTACTCCAAGAAGATGACGCTGGAGGAGATCATGGGCGACGTCATGATCGCCTACCCCAACACACGCCCGATGTGCTCGGCCAACTGCGACGGAGCGGCCGCGGCCGTGGTGGTCAGCGGGGCGAAGCTCAAGACGCTCTCGCTGGAGCAGCAGCGACGGGCGGTGAAGATATCGGCGTCCATCCTGACCACGGATCCGTGGGAGGAGTCGTGTCAGATCCTCCCCGATGTGAACACCCTGACCCGGAATGCCGCCCAACAGGCATACGAGCAGGCCGGCGTGGGCCCGTCCGACCTCAACCTGGTCGAGCTGCACGACTGTTTCGCCACCGCCGAGCTCGTCCACTACGACAATCTGATGTTGTGCGATGTCGGAGGAGCCGTCGACTTCTTCAACTCGGGCGCCACCTGGCGGGACGGATCGACGCCTGTCAACGTCTCCGGCGGCCTCGAATCGAAGGGACATCCGATCGCCGCCACCGGGATCGCCAACGTGTGGGAGGTGGCCACCCACCTGCGCGGGGAAGCGGGCGACCGCCAGATCGCCGGGGCCAAGGTCGGACTGACCCATGTCATCGGCCTCGGCTCCGCCTGTGGCGTGCACATCCTGGAGAAGGCCGCCGCCTGACGCTGCGCTCCGCCGTCCGGCCCGAGCCTGCCGTCCGGACCGAGTGCCCGTTCAGCTGGTGACGTGGACGTCGACCACCACGGGCGGGAGGGCCGTTCCCCCACTCGTCTCCAGGTGGATATCGAGGAGGTAGGACCCCGGAGCAGTGGCGCCGACCGTCAGGTCCTGGGTTCGCGGTGCGGACGGGTTGCAGCCGAGCGGCTGGCCGGAGTTCCCGGTGGAGGCGGCGATGGTGAGGCTGCCACTGGACGGCGACACCGTCACTCCGCTCGGACTGCCGGTGGCGCTCCACTGCACGGCCACGCCGCCCGGAGCCGCGGGTTGGATCCCGAGCGCGAGCGTCTTGGTCTGGCCCGCGTGGATCGAGAACCCCCCGCTCGGGACCGAGAACCCCACGGCCGGAAGCCGGCCCGACGGGAACGAGGGCGGGCTCAGTGCCGGATCCGAGCCCCACCCGGGATCGGGAGCCGACGAGAGGCCGAAGGTCAGGGTGCCACCGGTCGACGAGGATCGACGACGGCAGCCACGGCTGGTCCCAGTTCGTCGACGACGCAGACGGGGAGGAGGTTCCGGACGCACAGGTCGGTGTCGCCCGGGGCACGTCGGCTCCGGTGACGCTCAAGGTGTGGACGTACGGAGCCGAGGCCGATGCCGACGGCGCACGGATGACGATCTTCTTGCTTGTGTTGTGCAGGGTGATCGAGATGTCGGGGAACAGTGGGCTGCCCAGGGCCAGATCGGCCGAGCCCGGGGCGACCGGATACATGCCGATCGCCGCCCAGACGTACCACGACGAGATCGCGCCCAGGTCGTCGTTGCCCGGCTCGTTGACCGGGGTGTCGGAGTAGAGGTCGTCGGCGATCTTCCGGACCACGGCCTGGGTCCGAGACGGTGCGCCGAAGTAGTCGTACTCCCACGGTGTCCACAGGCTCGGTTCGTTGCCCGCCCAGTCGAAGGGGCGGTCCCGGCCGGCATTCAACACCGTGAAGAAGGTGTTGAGCTTCTTCGTGGCCTGGGCGTTCCCGCCCATGAGGCTGGAGAGAGCCGAAAGGTCCTGAGGCACGGCCCAGGTGTACTGGACGGCATTGCCCTCCTCGAACCCGAGCTCGCCGCCCGGTTCGAGCAGCGAGGTCTGAAAGGCGGGCCCGGCCGGGAAGGTCCCGTTCGCATTGCGTGCCTGCACGTAGCCCGTTGCCGGGTTGAACAGGTACTGCCAGTTGTGGGCCCGCTGCATCATGCTCTCGTACAGGGATTGATCTCCCTGGGCCAGGGCGATCTGGGCGATCGAGAAGTCGTCGATGGCGTACTCGAGGGTCACCGAGCCTCCGATCGAGTAGTTGCTCGACGTGAGATCGAGTGAGGCGGCGTTCACATAGTGCTGGGCCAGGTACTGGTCGAGGTACTGCCGCTCGATCTCGAACCCGTGACCCGTCTCGTCCTGGGTCGCCCCCTTGACCATGGCCGCCAACGCCGCCGACACGTCGAAGTCACGGATGCCGAAGGCGTAGGCGGCGGCGATGATCGGGTCCGCCGAATCACCGTTCATCTGCCCGGAATCGCCGCCGACGATCGCCCATTTGGGCAGCCAGTCCCCCTGTTCGGCATCGTTGACCAGCGACTGCACCATGTCGCCGGCCTGGTACGGAGCCAGCAACGACACCAGCTCGATATCCGAGCGGTAGATGTCCCATTCGGAGAAGTTGGCGTACTGGGTTCTGGTGGTCGATTGATGGACCATTCCGTCGGCACCGGCGTACTGGCCGTTGACATCGCTGACCACATTGGGGAAGAGGAGTGAGTGGTAGAGCGCGGTGTAGAACGTTCGCATCTGTGCGGTCGAGCCGCCGCCGACGCGGATACCGCCCAGGATGCCGTTCCAGTCTGCCGTGGCCTGGGACTCCACATGGTCGAGCGACCAACCGGGGTCTTCCGCCGTCAGATTGGCGGCGGCGTTGGCGATGCTGACGAAGGAGATCCCCACCTTCATGAGGACGACCTGGTTGCTCTCGGTGTCGAAGGTGACGAAGGCGCCGCATGCCGTGCCCTGGCACGATGTGCTGCCCGGGCGAGACGGTCGAGCCGTTCCAGCTGCCCGGCGGAGACGAACGGTCGGTTGAAGGTGGCATCGAAGTAGAGCGTGTAGTTGGTTCCGGTCCCGCAGAACTGGCCGCTGGTCACCTGACCGGCGATCCCGTCCTGCCCGACCAGGTGGACGCTGGAGTCGCTCACCGGATTGGCACTTCCGGCCACCTTGAAAAGCACGTTGGCCTGATGGGTGCGCGGGAAGGTGAACCGGGAGATGCCCGTCCTGGTGGTGACGGCCAGGTCCGTTCTCACCGGCGACGGGCCCAGGGTCACGCCGTATCGTCCGGGTGCGCTCTGCTCGCGTGGAATGCGAGAACGAGGCGGTGTCCGCTCGGGAGCGGAGCCGATGGGTCCCACCGTCGGAAGGATGGGCACGTCACCGTAGGCGGCACAGCCGGTGCCACTCAGATGGGTCAGGCTGAACCCGGAGATGTGGGAGTCCGAATAGGAGTAGCCACCGCCCGCTCCGGCACGGTTGGGCGTGGTGTCCGGACTCCACTGGATCATCCCGAAGGGCAGGTCCGCACCGGGGAATTCGCCGATCGCTCCGGGGCTGATGGACCCCACTCCGGTGCCGTCGATCGGATCGACCAGGCTTGCCGGGTCACTCACCAGAGCTGTCGTCCGAGGGGATGCCGACGTGGTGGCCGGGCTCCCGCACCCGCTCAGGGTCAGGCACACGAGGCCCACCGCCAGAACGGCTCCGAGCGCCTTCCGTCTCATCGGGGTACACCCACGGGGATGACGGTAGTGGAGCCGGGGACCGCGGTGCCGGGATCCGGCCGGTCGCCGGCCCGCCCCGGTGATCCGGGTCGTGACTGCCGGGGGTGAGCCCCGGGGCCCGGGCGGGCAGCGCAGTGAGTTCTCGGATTCTCGTTGAACAGGTGGGTTCCTCCGGGCGTATTCACTGCTATCGGGGGGTCTACGAGCCAACGGAGATATGAGCCAATGAGACATCTACCAACCTGGATCCAGACCGGCGCGCCCTCTGCGACCAGCCGCCGGCACCGACTCCTGGCCACGGCCGCCGTCGCCGGCTGCCTGAGCGTCACCGGCGCCCTCGCCCTGCCCGTGGTGGCCGGGGCCATGCCGCACCCCATGCCGCCCCCCTCCTTCCTCTCGCACTTCTCCACTGTCACCAACGTGGCGTCGACCGTCCCGGCCAACGGGGATGTGAATCCCTATGGCATCACGGTGGTCCCCCAGTCGGTGGGCAAACTGGTCTCGGGCGACACCCTGGTGAGCAACTTCAACAACTCCGCCAATCTGCAGGGAACCGGCACCACCATCGTGCAGGTCTCCCCCTGGGGTTCGGTGACCACCTTCGCCGAACTCAGCGGTCCGCTGCCGGGCGCCTGCCCCGGGGGTGTCGGACTCACCACCGCGCTCACCACACTCCCGGGTGGCTGGGTCGTGGTGGGAAGCCTGCCCACCACCGACGGGATGTCGGACACAGCCCAGCAGGGGTGCCTGATCGTGCTCAACAGTCAGGGGACGCCGGTCGAGACCTGGTCCGGTAGCGACATCAACGGCCCCTGGGACCTGACCGCCGTGAGCGGGTTCGGCTGGGCCCAGATCTTCGTCTCCAATGTCCTGAACGGCACGGTGGCCAACAGTCCGAACACGGTCGATCAGGGCACAGTGGTCCGGCTCAGCGTCCGGCTGAACCCGTGCCGGCCTCCGGCATTGGTCGGCTCGACAGTGGTGGCCAACGGGTTCGCCGAACGCACCGACCCGAATGCGCTGGTCGTCGGTCCAACCGGGCTGGCCCTCGGGGATCAGGGTCAGCTGTATGTGGCCGACACCGTGAACAGCCGGATCGCCGTCGTTCCCTCCGCGCTCTGGCGCTCGACGCCGGTGGGCGGTGGGGGCTTCACCCTCACCTCGGGCGGCTCCCTCAACGGCCCGCTCGGGATGGTGTTGGCACCCAACGGTGACGTTCTCAGCGCCAACGGAGGAGACGGCAACATCGTCGAGACCACGCCGTTCGGGCACCAGATCGCGACCGTCCAGATCGACCCGGCCGGAGCCGGTGGGGACCTGTTCGGGATCACCATCGCTCCCTACGGTCGAGGCGTGCTGTTCGTCGATGACGGTGACAACACACTCAAGCTGTTCGGGCCAGGGCACTCACATCATCACTGACCAGTGACACCCCCCACCATGCAGGAGAGGCGTCCTCCCGCCGTCCTCTCCTGCATGGTGCCGAGGGGCCACCGCCGGAGCATCCGCACCGGTCGGACCCGGTGGACACCGCACTGCACCACGGGTGCAGCCGCGTAAGACCGCACAGCATCAGCCGACGCGCACCCGGATAGGCGGACGCGTTACTCTGACCCAGGGAGCACGTTCGCTCGGGACCATCAGGGGGATGCACGTGAACGATCCGGCCACAGGCGCGTCCGGCCCGGTGCGCACCGCGTCCCGCCGGTCGGTGGGAGTGGCCGTCGCTGCCGTGTTCCTGATGGGCGCGGCCCTCACCTCCTGTTCGGGCAACAGCCCCGGCCCGGCGGTACAGGCCACCCCGCCTTCGAGTTCCCCGTCGACCCACACGGCGCCGTCGACCGCCATCAAGGTGGGCGTGATCGCCACCCGGACCGGGGTCGGTGCCGGCGACTTCGCCACCTTCATTCCCGGGATGCAGGCCTACTTCGACATGGTGGACAAACAGGGCGGCATCAACGGCCGGAAGCTCGTCCTGGCCGACAATCTCGATGACGGCGGAGATCCCGACCACCTTCACCCAGCTGGCCCACACCCTCATCGAGCAGGACGGCGACTTCGCCGCCTTCATCTCCACCTTCTGGTTCACACCGAACCTCTTCGCCGAGACGAAGATCCCGACCTACGGCTACAACGTGAGCGGCAATTGGGCCGGCCCCGACAATCTCTTCGCTGCCGGTGGCTCGATCCAGGACTACCACGCCCTCGCTGCTCCCGTCGCCTACCTGGTGAAGAAGTCCCACGCCACATCGGTCGCCCTCATCAGCTACGGGCAGGGGATCCCCGGTTCGTACCCTGCCTGCACCACCACTGCCTCAGATCTGGCCAAGGGCGGGATCAACGTGAGCTACGCCGACTTCGACGCCTCGCTCGGAGGGAGCTTCACCTCGGCCGTGCAGCAGATGGTGCAGCACGGTTCGAACTTCCTGGTCAGTTGCATCGAGGGCTCCGACGACGTCACGCTGGCCCGCGCCATCCAGCAGTACGGCCTCAAGATCCACCAATTGTGGCTGAACGGCTACGACCAGTCCCTGCTCGACCAGTACAAATCGCTCATGCAGGGCGTCTACGTGGACGCCAACGGATTCGTCCCCTTCGCCGCCGCCGCCGACTTCCCCGGGGACTACCCGGGCCTGGAGCGTTACCTGTCGGCCATGAGGACCTACGAGCCCCAGCACGTGACCGACCAGCTCTCCATGCAGGGGTGGCAGTCGGCCGCCCTCCTGGCCGCCGGGATCAAAGCCGCCGGCAACGATGTGACCCAGCAGAACGTCATCGCCCAGACCAACCGCATCACCGACTTCACCTCAGGCGGCATCACCGAGATCGTCAACTGGGTACACGCCCACACCACGCAGACATTTCCCGTCTGCCCCTCGTTCGTGCAGGTCCAGGGGAGCAATTTCGTTCCCGTGGTCAGACAGGGTCACCAGGTATTCATCTGCTTCGGCCGACACGTGAACCTGTTGAGCCCGGTGCCGGTGGCGGCTCCGCCCGGTACGCCGGGAGGCTGAGCCGGCTCACGACGGCTGCACGGCCGGCGCCGCCCTAGATGCCGATGTCGGCCTTGATCCGCCCATCGGCGACGGCGCGCTCGAGCGCTGCGTAGTCGCGCTCGGTCGTGTCCGCGTAGGCGGAGGAGAATTCGGTGACGGCCGCATCGAATGCCTCGGACTTCCCCAGATAGGCGGCGATGGCGATGCGGTCGCCCGACCGGGCGTGGGCCCGGGCGAGGGTCCAGCCGCACATCCTTCCCCACAGATCCATTCCGGCTGGGGTCATCCCGTTGACCTCCACCGATCCCTTCCAGTCGCGGAGCTGCCTGAAGTAGTAGTCACGCTCCGCTCCGTCCCACGAGAAGCGCTCCCAGCCGAGGAAGATGTCGCTGGCCGCCTGCACCAGGCGCTGGCCGATGACGACCCGCTGCCCGTGGTTGGAGAACTTCGTCTTGGTGGTGAACCGCTCGAGCACCGACGGCTGCGCCTCCTTGATCTGGAGGAAGAGCGGTGCACCGTCTTCGCGGGCCAGGAAGAGGGCGATCCAGGCATCGGTGCCGACGCTCCCGACCCCGACGACCTTCCGCGCCAGGTGGGCGAGCTCGTACTGCTCGAGAAGATGCCTGCGGTCCGGTTGCAACGTGCGGCGATAGGCCCGGACGATGTTGGCCAGCGCCTCGGCGGCGGCTTCGGGATCCATGCCGGCGACGAACTCCTCCACCGGGACGATCAGGGGCGGGTCGTGGATGATCCTCGTCTCGCCGCCGCTCACATGGCACAGCTTGTCGAATGCCTGATGGCTGTCGTGGGCCCGAGCCTTGGTGATGGCATTCCAGACGCTCGGCGTCCGCTTGCGGTTCAACAGTGCACTGAACCGGGGCAGGATCTCCTCGACATCGAGATGGGCGTACCACACCGACATCATCGGTACCATCGCCAGCTCGCGCATCGTCTCCCGGTACGACCGGACGGCACCCTGCACGATGCGGGTGCGCATCTTCTTCGAGACCTCGTTCTCGCGGGCGGCGATCTCGAGGCTCGCGGCCAGCCTCTTCACGTCCCACTCCCACGGACCCGGGGCGGTCTCGTCGAAGTCATTGACATCGAAGAAAAGATGCCGTTCCGGTGAACCGAAGACACCGAAATTGGACATGTGGGCGTCACCGCAGAGCTGTGCATCGAATCCTGAGGTCGGCGTCGTGGCCAGATCCTCGGTCATCGGAAGGGCTGCCCCCCGATAGTAGGAAAATGGCGAGACCAACATGCGGCCGTAGCGAATGGGGACAAGCTCTTCTATCCGCGACTCCGCCTGACGTTCGAGCAACTCGATGGGATCGGTCCGATCCGCGGGTGGGTCCCACTCGGCGTGCCTGGCCAGCGGGACGTCGAGGCGCGCCTTCTTCCCCTGCCTGGCCCGGTCCTGTGAAGAGAACCTCCTGGTCTCTTTCTTGGCGCGGGACTCGCGCCCGTCGATCGATGCCGTCACCCTCACCGCGGCACCGGAGCTGGCTCCCTGACCCTTCGCGTCCTGTTTCACCTTGGTGCTCCCTGCCTTCCGCTTGCCCCTCGTCGGAGCTCTGGCCCAGCGACCAGAGCACGCCACGGCGGGACCCTCGAATCTATAGCTCGCGGCGACCGTTGACGAACGGGAACGAACGGGAACGGCCGACGACCCCCGGGGACGGATCCGGGCTATTTGAGAATGTTGACGGCGCGGGCGACCACCAGAATGGCCACCAGCAGCGAGATGGACTCTTCCAACATCATCATGAGCTTGGCCCACGGCTTGACCGCAGAGACGTCGGTAGGGCTGAAGGCGGTCGCCGCCGTGAAGGACAGATGGAAATAGTCGACGAACTTCGGATACCAGTCCGCTTCGACGAAGCGCGGGTTGATCATCTCCGGAAAGATGAACGCCGGGTTGGCGGTCGTGCCGCGGGCCCGGGCCGCCGCCCCACCCCGATCGACCTGCCAGTACCACAGACCGAAGGCGATCACGTTGGACACCCAGATCGCCCCTCCTGCGATCAGCAGTTTGTTGGCGTCCTCGGTGAATGGCTTGGTGCTGAGAATGCTGGCCACCAGCCGGCCGGCCTCGAGGGCGTTGTCCGCCGAGATCAGGGCGATGAGCCCGATGGTCATGGCTCGGAGCCACCGGGTCTGCCGGTCGATCCGGCCGGGGTCGCCGATGATGAGGACGAGGAGCAGGACGGTCACGACCACCAGGTACCACCAACGGGCGTCGCCCAGAAGCTCGGGGGGCAGGGACCGCAACTCGGTGGGCAGAACGCCGTGGAGCGCGCCGGCGGTGAGCACCGCCAACGCCATCGGCCAGCGCGGCTCACCGATATCGCCGTGTCTCGGCCGGGTGGCTCCAGGAACGTCTTCCACCGAATCCGTCATGCAGGCGACCCCGGTTCGAGGGGGACGCCCCATGCAGGCGACCCCGGCAAATGGATCACCGGGGTCGCGATGGTGGTGAGCTTCGACTCTGATCTCATCGTTCTGGCTCTCATGGTCGATCTGCCTCGGCGCGGCATGGTGGTCCGTCCGGGGTGGAACCAGTATGGAACACCGCGGCCGATGCCCGGCTCGTTCCCCTCCTCAGCCGGCGGCGGCACCGACCACAGGTGCCGGCAGGTCGGCACCGACGAGCGAGCCGAGGAATCCGGCGTCCCCGTAGGAGTAGAGCGCACCGTCCCGACCGACGATCCAGTATCCGAGACCACTGGCGGTGCCGGCGATCCCTGCGATGGGCACCGGGCTGACGATGCCCTGTCCGGGTACCGATCCGTGGAAGTCGGCGTCCCCGAAGGCGAACACCCCGCCGTCCGAGGCGACCAGCCAGTACCCGCCACCGTCCGGGGTGGCGGCCATGCCCACGATGGGCTTGTTGAGGGCGATCGAACCGGTCGATCCGTGGAAGTCGGCGTCCCCGAAGGAGAACACCCCGCCGTCCGCACCCACCAGCCAGTACCCGCCACCGTCCGGGGTGGGGGCCATGCCCACGATGGGCTTGTTGAGGGGCATGCCACCGGTCGATCCGTAGAAGTCGGCGTCGCCGAAGGAGAACACCCCGCCGTCCGCACCCACCAGCCAGTACCCGCCACCGTCCGGGGTGGCCGCCATGCCCACGATGGGCTTGTTGAGGGTCACGCCACCGGTCGATCCGTAGAAGTCGGCGTCGCCGAAGGAGAACACCCCTCCGTCCGCACCCACCAGCCAGTACCCGCCACCGTCCGGGGTGGCCGCCATGCCCACCACGGGCTTGTTGAGGTGCGCGTCACCGGTCGAACCGAGGAAGGTCGCGGTACCGAGGTTGAAGACCCGTCCGTCGGAGGCCGACATCCACAGCCCCTGATGGCCCGACGGCGGGACCAGCAACTGTTCGATCAACGTGTGGATGATCGTGTTGTTGCCCACGTTGGTCAGGACCAAACCGGTGGCGAAGCAGCCGGTGTTGGGGAGGCAGGCGATGCCGGCCAGATTGCCGAGAGCCACGACGTTGGGACTGGGGTCGACCGACCATTTCACACCGTTCCAGCTCTCGATGAACGGGCTGGGGCTGGCGTTGTTCTGGCCCAGAACCGCAGCGGCGACGCCGGTGGCCCAGCAGTCCGAGGCGGCGACACACGTCACCGCGGTCAGCAGGTCCTCGGGAGTGGTGGGATCGGGGCTCGGCGTGGCGCTCCAGGCTGAACCGTTCCAGTGCTCCACCAACGTGGTGGAGGGATGGCCCTCGGCGTCCATGGTCGCCCCCACCGCCCAGCAGTTCGACGAGCCGGTGCAGGTGACCGCGCTCAGATACTGCCCCAGTGGGCTTGCCGCTCCCGCGAGGGGCACGAGCGACCAGGTCGAGCCGTTCCAGTGCTCGACCAAGGCCTCACTACCCGACTCGGTTGGGAAGACGCCGGGGAGGAAGTTGTACTGGACCTGGTTCGGACCCGAGAACCCGACGGCCCAACAGTTCGAGGGACCCGAGCATGTCACCGAGTCGAGCTGGTCGAACGGCTGGCCCGAGGACGCCGCGCTGGACCTGAGACCACCGCGTTCCGTTCCAGTGGATGATGATGCCGGCCAGAGGATTCTGGTTCCCGTCGAGCGCGCTGCCCACGGCCCAGCAGTCCGACGCGCCGGTGCAGCTGACCGAGAAGAGGTAGGCGTCGATGTCGGGTGTCGGCACCACCGACCAGGCGGAGCCGTCCCAGTGCTCGGTCAGGGGGATGGGGGCTTTCGGCCCGGTTCCGGCTTTCGCCTCCGCCCCCACGGCCCAGCAGTCGGAAGCACCGACGCAGCTCACACCCCACAGGAGGGATGCCCTGCTTCCGGGTGGGACGGCGTCGGGGCCGACCGACCACGTCGACCCGTTCCAGCGGTCGATCAGAGCGCCCGGTTGTGAGTTGTTGCCCAGACCGGAGAAGGCTCCTCCCACCGCCCAGCAGTTCCAGGTGCTCGTGCACGTGGTGCCCATCAGGAAGTGGCTGCCCGAAGCTCCCGAATCCGGGCTGGTGACGATGTTCCATCCCGAATCGTTGCCCGCCCGGGCCGTCGGAACAGCCGCGTGGGCCGTCGGAACAGCCGCCTGGGCCGTCGGAACAGCCGTCGTGAGCACCACGAGGCCGGCGGCCACGGCTCCCACGCAACGCCCGATCCGGCACCTGAACCCACCTCGGTCAATTTTGTGCATCTCTGTGTATCGTCATTCGTTGTGACAGCTTTAGAGATGGGTCCGGAACCAGGGCCGCCGTGTCCGGGGCGACGGCCGATCCGGCCCCGTGCGCACCGGTCGCCGGGGACTTCGTGATCGACGCCTTCCCGTGGCCCCGGCGGCTACCGTTCGGAGGATGAGCGGACCCCGGATCACCATCGTGGGCGGCGGCAGTACGCACTGGACGCCGCGGCTGCTTGTGGATTTTGCCAACTCCGAGGCCCTGAGAGACCTCGAGATCACCCTCATGGACAAGGACCCGGGCCCGCTCCCCCTGATGGAGGAGGTGGCCGCGCACATCGCCAAGGTCCGCGGCATCGGGCTTTCGGTTCGCACGACATCGGATCTCGACGACGCCCTCGACGGCGTCGACATGGTGATCATCGCCCTGTCCGTGGGGGGATTCGCCAGCATGCGTCACGACATCGAGATCCCTGCCCGCTACGGCATTCGGCAGCCGGTCGGCGACAGCGTCGGGCCCGGCGGGATCACCCGGGCCCTGCGAAGCGTCCCGGTCGTCACCGAGGTGGCCCGGGGGATGGAGCGCAGATGCCCCGAGGCCCTGATGATCAACGTGAGCAATCCTCTGACCGCGTTGTGCCGCGGCGCGGCGCGGGAGTCGAACATCAGGGTCGTCGGCCTGTGCAACGAGCTGGTGGGCCTCAAATTCTCGTTGAGCCTGCTCTTCGACGCGCCGATGCACGAGATCGACCCGGTGTCGGCAGGTGTCAACCACCTGCCGCTCGTGACCCAGCTGCGGATAGGCGGCGCTGACGGATTCGGCATGCTCCGATCGGTCCTGGAAGATCCCTCGGCCCACGGCGAGGAGCCGATCTGGATGCCGCCGGTCGAGGGCATGCACTGGCAGAAGGTGTCGGAGGGCGACGTCTGGACCAAACGAGACGTGGTGGCCAACAACCGGCTCAAGTTCGAGCTGTTCGGCCGCTTCGGCGTCCTGCCCGGCGCCTCGGACACCCACATCGCCGAGTTCTTCCCCGGATTCGTCACCCAGTCGTCGGATTTCGGACGGGACTGGGGAGTGCATCATTACGGCCTCCACGGCCATCAGAAGGACAAGGAGGCCGACGACCGCGAGGTCGCCGAGCTGCTGAGTAGCGACGAGGTCCCGCCGTGGCCCTCGGGCGAGCTCGTGGCCGAGCTGATAGAGGGGGTGGCGACGGGCACGGAGCGCACCCTCCCGATGAACCTCCCCAACCAGGGCCAGGTCGAGAACCTCCCGAACGGCCTCGTGGTGGAGTGCATCGGTGTGACCGGAGCCGACGGGGTACGGCCGCGGGACACGGCATACGTCGGGTCCGTACTCGGGGAGTACCTGCGTCAGATCACGACATCCCAGGAGCTCACCGTCGACGCGGCACTGACCGGGGACCGCAACCGGGTGATCGAAGCCATGCTCACCGACCAGCTGGCCGGTCACCTGCCCTACGAGCGGGTCGTCTCCATGACCGACGAGCTCCTGGCGGCCACGGCGCCCTGGCTGCCGCAATTCGGCTCCAGCTGATCTTCGGTTCCGTCCTCCCCCGCCTGCGCCAGCCAGAGGGGTGCCACGGGTGCCGCAGCCTCACATGGCTCGGCGGGCTGCGTCGATGCAGGCCTCCATCAACACGAAGCTCCTGGTATCACCCGTCGTCCCGATCTCCATCTTGTTCATCACATAGCCCATGCCGAGCTCGATGTCCGGATCCGCCCAACCCGCCGACCCACCCATTCCGAAGTGGCCGAACGAACGGGGGCCTCCCAGTCCTGCCGCGCCCACGACCCCGCGGTTGAGCATGAAGCCGAGCCCCCATTGCAGGTCGAGCCCGAGGAGCACGGTGTCCGGACCCTGGGTCCGCTGACGCAGCGAAGCATCCAGTTGGCCCGAGGTCAGGATGCGGAACCTCTGGCCCGAGGGGCCGGCCACGTCACCGACGCAGGCCCCGTAGAGCCGGGCCAGGGATCGGGCGTCGCAGATCCCGTTGGCCGCCGGTATCTCGGCGGCATGAAGACGTGGATCGTCCCACACGCTCGGATCCGAGAACGCCCCGCCCGGGGCTGACAAGGCCTTGGTCAGGGGACCGTCGGGAGCCAGGTAGCTGGCGGCCTGATCAGCCAGTGCGGCCAGGCCGCCGTCGGCGGCCGACCCCCCGACGGCGTCGAGACCGGGCAGGGGACCGCCGGACTCCAGCGACTCGAGGAACGAGATCAGCCGGGCCACGCGGTGCTCCTCGGAGCCGGGCAGGCCGACGTAGAACTCTGCCCCCAGGGGACCGGCGATCTCCTCGCGCAGGTAGGTCCCGAGGCTCCGGCCACTGACCCGCCGCACCACCTCGCCGACCAACCAGCCGTACGTGGTGGCGTGGTAGCCGTGGGCACTGCCCGGCGGCCACGAGGGAGCCTGGTGCTCGAGCGCCTCGATGACGGGGTCCCAGGCCAGCGCCTGTTCGAACGACATCGAGCCGTCGGTCCAGGCCAGACCGGCCCGGTGGGACAGCAGGTCGGCCACGGTGACGTGCTCCTTGCCCGACTGCGCGAATTCGGGCCAGTAGGTCGCCACCGGAGCGTCCACGTTGATGGCGCCCTGCTGCGCCAGCCGGTTGGCGCACATGGCCGTGATGCCCTTGGTCGTCGAATAGACCAGCACCATCGTGTCTTCGTCCCACGGTCTGCCCGTCCTCGTGTCGGCGACGCCACCCCAGAGGTCGACCACCGGCTCCCCCCGGTGGTAGGCACTGAACGCCGCCCCGACCTCCGACCCCCGATCGAAGTTGCTCTGGAATGCCTTGCGCACCTCTTCGAAGCCCGGTGCCGTCCGTCCCCCGATGATCGTCTCCATGCTCATCTCCCCGTTCCCCGTTCACGATAGTGCCGGCCCGGAAACGTCGAACGGACCGCCGGGCTGGCGGACGGCCGGACCGACGGACCGAAAAGACCCGCCGCCGGGCCGACCAACAGCCGGATGGGTGCTCATGGCGGACGCCACAGAATGTTCATTGAGGGTTCAGTATCCGGTGACACACCGGTCAAGGACGTGGTGTTCAATCAGGAGTGGTCCGATGCATTCCTTCCCTGTGCAGCTGTCGGCGGGCCGCTGGGTCGTAGCGCGCCCCACGCCGGACCATCCACTCCGGCGTGGGCGCGCTCCCCTACTCCTCCCACCTACTCCTCCTCGACGACGCCCCTCCCCCCCACGCCGTCCCCAATACCGCCCGACCCGCCCGGCGCCGCGCCCGGCTCCGCGTTTCTTAACTATGACGTTAACGTTATAATATGGCCATGGACACCGGCACGAGGCCCACCGTGGCCCGCTCGGGAATCGGCAGCGCGAAGTGAAGCTCACGCTGGCGTCGCCGCGACGGCCCGCCACTCCCACTGCGCTCCCCACGGCAGAGTCCGGCTATAAGTGGATCGCCCTGGCGACCGTGACGCTCGGCACCCTGATGGTGTTCATCAATCAGTCCATCGTGCTGATCTCCCTCCCCGACATCTTCCGGGGGATCGATCTCAACCCTCTCGCTCCCGGCAACACCGGGTACATGCTGTGGATGCTGATGGGCTTCATGGTCGTCCTGGCCGTGCTCGTCGTCTCCCTGGGCCGTGTCGGCGACATGTTCGGGCGCGTGCGCATCTTCAACCTCGGCTTTGCCGTGTTCACCTTGTTCTCGGTCCTGCTTTCGGTCACATGGCTGACCGGGCCCACAGCGGCACTCTGGCTCATCGGCATGCGGGTGGGTCAAGGAGTGGGAGGAGCCATGCTCTTCGCCAACTCCTCGGCCATCGTCACCGACGCATTCCCAGCCGACCAGCGCGGGCTCGGGCTCGGTATCAACAATGTGGCCGCCATCGCAGGCTCGTTCATCGGCCTCATACTCGGTGGACTCCTGGCCCCGGTGGAGTGGCACCTCGTCTTCTTGCTGTCGGTTCCCGTCGGTCTGTTCGGAACTGTCTTTGCCTACGTGAAGCTCCGGGACACCGGTGTCCGCACGCCGGCGAAGATCGACTGGGCCGGCAACCTCACCTTCGCCGCCGGCCTCATCCTGATCCTGGTGGGCATCACCTACGGCCTGCTCCCCTACGGCCATCACACCATGGGGTGGACGAGTCCCGTCGTCATGGGCGAGATCATCGGCGGCATCATCATCCTGGTCATCTTCGGAGTCATCGAGACCAGAGTGGCCCATCCCATGTTCCGTCTCTCCCTGTTTCGGATCCGGGCCTTCTCCGCCGGAAACGTGGCCAGCTTCCTGGCCTCACTCAGTCGGGGTGGCCTGATGTTCATGCTGATCATCTGGTTGCAAGGGATCTGGCTCCCCCTCCACGGCTACAGCTTCTCCCAGACTCCCCTGTGGGCCGGCATCTACATGATCCCGCTGACCGTCGGATTCCTGCTGGCCGGACCCATCAGCGGCGTGTTGGCCGACCGGCACGGGGCACGGCCCTTCGCCACGGGCGGCCTGCTCCTCGTGGCCCTGACCTTCATCCTGCTCCTGAGGCTGCCGGTCGACTTCTCCTACTGGGGCTTCGCCGCGCTCATCTTCTTCAACTCGATCGGCATGGGCATGTTCATCGCGCCGAACCAGACCGGCATCATGAACAGCCTCCCGGCCGATCAGCGCGGGGCGGGCGCGGGCATGGCCGGCACATTCAATTCGTCGGCCCAAGTCCTGTCCATCGGCATCTTCTTCACGCTGATGATCCTGGGACTGGCTGCGACATTGCCCTCCTCTCTCTACCACGGCCTCATCGTCCAGGGCGTGGCCCCGGCCACCGCGCTCCGGGTGTCCCACCTGCCCCCCGTCGGAAGTCTGTTTGCGGCGTTCCTCGGGTACAACCCGATGCAGACCCTGCTCGGGCCGGCCGCGCTCTCACAGCTTCCCCCGGCCACCGCTCACTACCTGACCAGCCGGGCGTTCTTCCCCCACCTGATCGCGGCACCCTTCTCCGACGGACTCACGGAAGCCTTCTCCTTCGCGGCCGGCGTCTGTATCCTCGGTGCCGTGGCTTCGCTCCTCCGCGGCGGCAAATACCACTACCAGGAACCAGGGGCACTGACCAAGGACGATGCCGAGTCCGTCGTGGTGTCGGCTCAGGAAGCCATCGCCGAAACCGAACCGCTGTTGGCGGAATGACATGAAGGCACCGACCACCGGCGGTAGCCCGCCACCGGCAACCGTCATTCCCGCTGCCGCGGCGGGGTCCATCGGTGTCGCGGACATCGCCAAAGGGGCCGAATGCGGGATCTCCATCAGCGACGCGGCCGCCGCGGCCGGAGTTTCGCCCCGCACACTGCGGTACTACGAGGAGCTCGGACTGCTCAGTCCCTCCCTCCATACCCGTGGCGGTCAGCGGCGCTACACCGAGGACGATCTCACCCAGCTCGGCCGCATCCTCGAATTGCGTGAAGTGCTGGGGATGAACCTCGACGAGATCAAGGAATTCCTGTCCTTCGAGACCAGGCTCGACCAGCTGCGGACCACCTATCGGGCCACCAGGACGTCGACGACCGACGAAGCCCGCGCCGAGCAGAAGGCCACACTGCTCGAGGCCCTCGAACTGAACGAGTCGCTGGCCGAACAGCTGAACGCCAAGCTGGCCAGGATGGACAGCTTTCGGGCCAAGGTCGCAGCAGACGCCAAACGCTGTCGCGAACTGCTGGCCCAATTGGAGTGAGGCCCCGGTCCTTGGACACGAGGGCGTCCGCCTTATAGGTTCGTAGTCGGGCCTTCATCGGCTCGCAGACTGTGTGATACATCCGACTGTTGCCACCGACCGAGAGGGGTCCCGCATGCCAAGGATTGAACCGATCCCGATGGATGAGCTCGCAGAAGAGCCGAGACGGATCATCGAAGACGGGGTGGCGAACGGGACCTACGCAACTCCGATCCCGCTCCAGATCTTCGCGTACAAGACATCGCAGATCCTGATGACCAACGCGGCGCGTGGCGCATGGGGCCAGCAGAGCCTCCTCGGAGGCCGCATCCTCGAGCTCATCCGTATACGGAGTGCGCAGTTGGGCGAGTGCCAACCATGTATGCAGTCGCGCAAGCACGATTCGATCACGGACGAAGACGTCGCCTGCCTCATCGCCCCCGGCACTTCACAGCTGACGGAGCAGGAACGACTGGCCGTGCAGTTCCTCGACCTCCTCTCGGCTGACCATCACGCCATCGACGACGGTGTCTACCGTGAGCTCGGTGAGGTGTTCACTGCGGCCCAGATCATCGAGCTCGGGTTCACCTGCGCCAACGCCATGGGTCTCCACCGCTTCATCCACACGCTCGATGTGTTCGGAGACAGCGCACCGGTGATCGCGTACAGTGCCGATCAGATCGACACCGCGTTGGCCGACGTTCCCGAACAGGCCCCTGCATGAGCCGGACAGTGTTCGTCACCGGCGCCACCGGGCTGGCGGGGGCGAACGTGTGCAAGCTCCTGATCGAGCGCGGCGACGCGGTCCGGGCTCTCGCCCGTGCCGGCGCCGACGCCGATCCACTGGCGGCTCTGGGGGTCGAGGTGGTCCGTGGCGACATCACCGATGCCGACGATGTCCTCCGCGGCGCCCGAGGGAGCGATGCTGCCATCCACTGCGCTGCGCTCCTGGGGGGTGCGAGCCAGAATCTTCCCGATTTCCAGGCCGTGAACGTGGAAGGGACCAGGCACGTCCTCGACGCGGCCGAATCCCTCGGCATGGGCCGGGTCGTCGCCGTCAGCACCGGTACGTTCTTCGACACGACCGGGGGCCTCGAGCGTGAGGATGCGCCGGTATCGAGCACGCCCAGTTCGGACCCGTACACGCTGACCAAGATGGCGGCATTCCAGGACGCGATGAGCCCGCGCCGCCGCCGGTCAGGATGTCGTCACCACCCACCCCGGCGCCATCTTCGGCCCCTCGCCGGTGGCCAGCAACGCGCTCGGGATCACCAGCTTCAACCGGGTGCTCCTCTCCGCTCTTCGCCAGCGCATCTCACAGTATCTGCGGTTTCCGGTGAGCTGGGTCTTCGCCGAGGACGTGGCCCGGGGCTGCATCCTCGCCCTCGACAGAGGCATAGCCGGTGAGCGGTACATGCTCGACGGCCGGCCCGAGGACGTGGTCAGCATCGCCCAGGCGTGCAGTCGCATCTGCGAGCTGGCCGGCCTCGAGCACCGGGTGGCCGATGTGGAGCCGTCCGACGATCCCGAACTGGCTCGGGTGTTCGGGCCGACGCTGGTGGCCATCGCGGCCAAGGCGGATTCCGAGCGGCCGGCACGTCCCAAATTGACGGAGTCGAAGACCTACAAACGGCTCGGCTACGACCCCATCAGCCTCGACGAGGGCCTCCGCACCACCACGGCGTGGTTCCGCCAATTGGGCAAGATCAGCTGATCGGGCACGATCGGTTGATCGGTTGATCGGCTGATCGGCTGATCGGGCACGACCGGCTGATTCGGGCCGGGCGGGACCGGGACGGCCCACACCGGCCGGGCCCTCCGGATTGCCGGGTCGAGTGGGCGGGTAGGTTACGGTCATGAAGCAACGGCACCTGGGACCTCTGTCCGTTTCCGCACTCGGGCTCGGCTGCATGGGGATGTCCGAGTTCTACGGCACCGCCGACGAAGCGGAGTCCATCGGCACCATTCACCGCGCCATCGAGCTGGGCTGCACCTTCTTGGACACCGCCGATATGTACGGCCCGTTCACCAACGAGCGACTGGTCGGGAGAGCGATCGCCGGGCGCCGGGACGAGGTGGTGCTGGCCACGAAGTTCGGGAACGAGCGCAGGGAGGACGGCTCGTGGGTGGGTGTCAACGGCCGGCCCGAGTATGTCGTC
This sequence comes from uncultured Acidimicrobiaceae bacterium, assembly GCA_963745955.1. GTDB lineage: Bacteria > Actinomycetota > Acidimicrobiia > Acidimicrobiales > RAAP-2 > Bog-756. Next base: position 337,239 of record CAVUZI010000007.1, read on the forward strand.
GCCGCCTGCGATGGGTCGCTCGACCGGCTCGGAGTCGACCACATCGATCTCTACTACCAGCACCGGGTGGACACCACGGTGCCGATCGAGGAGACGGTGGGGGCAATGGCCTCCCTGGTCGCGGCGGGCAAGGTGCGGCACCTGGGCCTGTCCGAGGCCTCCGTCCTCACCATCCGGCGGGCCCACGCCGTCCATCCGATCGCGGCGCTCCAGACCGAGTACAGCCTCTTCACACGCGACGTCGAGGCGGAGCTGCTCCCCACCGTCCGGGAGCTGGGCATCGGCTTCGTGGCCTACAGCCCGCTCGGCCGCGGCCTGCTCACCGGCGCGTACAGGCGCGTCTCGGACCTGCCCGAAGGGGATACCAGGTCGGTGCGGTTCCCCCGCTTCGCCGAAGGAAACTTCGATCACAATCTCGCGCTGGTGGCCAACGTCGAGGAATTGGCGGCGTCCAAGGGCTGCACACCGGGGCAGTTGGCCCTGGCCTGGGTCCTCGGACAGGGTGACGATGTCGTGCCCATCCCCGGGACGAAACGCCGTGCGTACCTCGAGGAGAACATCGCCGCGGTCGACGTCGAGCTGAGTGGCGACGAGATGGCCTGGCTGGAGGAGCACGTGGGGGAACCGGCGGGCGACCGCTACTCGGACATGGGATCGGTGAACCGCTAACGCAGCGGGCCCGAGGGCGGTTCGCGGCCGGGTGCCGGTCGGCCGTGCACCTGCCAGACTGAGGCCATGGAAGTCCATCTGGTGGACGGCACGTACGAGCTCTTCCGGCACTTCTTCGGACAACCTCCTCGTGCCTCGGACGACGGCGAAGAAATCGGTGCGGCACGTGGGGTCGTCCTCTCGATCGTCGGCATGCTCGCCGACGGCGCCACCCACGTGGGCGTGGCCACCGATCACGTCATCGAGTCGTTCCGCAACGAGCTGTGGCCCGGCTACAAGACCGGGGAGGGCATCGCCCCCGAGCTGCGATCCCAGTTCGAGCCGCTCGAGCGGGCGTTGGATGCCCTGGGGGTCACCGTGTGGCCGATGGTCGAGCTCGAAGCAGACGACGCATTGGCTTCGGCCGCCGCCGTGGCCGCGAAGGATCCGACGGTGGACCGGGTGCTCATCTGCACCCCTGACAAGGACCTGGCCCAGTGCGTGGTGGGCGAGCGGGTCGTCCAACTCGACCGCCGCAGTGGCAAGGTGAGCGACGAGGCCGGTGTCTGGGCCAAGTTCGGGGTGGCGCCCGGGTCCATCCCCGACTGGCTGGCACTGGTCGGTGACACCGCCGACGGGTTCCCCGGGTTGGCCGGCTGGGGCAAACGGTCGGCCTCGGTCGTACTGGCCCACTACGGGAGCTTCGATGATGTACCCGACCGGGTCGCGGAGTGGGATCCGGAGGTTCGGGGCGAGGTGCGGGGAGCGGCCAAGCTGGCCGACCGGCTCGCCAAAGAACGCGACCAGGCCGAGCTGTTCAGAGTCCTGGCCACCCTCCGGGTGGACACATCGCTGCTCGGCACCGTGGCGTCGCTGCAGTGGCGAGGGCCGAAGAAGGCGTTCGAAGATGTGTGCCGGGAGTTCCGGGATCCCGCACTGGCCGAGCGGGCCGCGGCGATACCGGGCAGCTGACGCGGCGTCACCCCTTGGTGCCGAAGACCTCGTCGAGCTCGGTGGGAACCGGGGTGTCGAGCTGTGAGTAGGTACACGAACCGGGAGCCCGGTCAGGTCGCCACCGGACGAACGAGGTGGCGTGACGGAAGCGGTCACCCTGGAGGTGGTCGTATGCCACCTCGGCCACCAGCTCGGGGCGCACTGGCTCCCAACTCAGGTCCTTTCCACCGCTCCACCGGCTCGGCGCGCCCGGAACGCGACCGGCGGTGTCGACCTCGAGGAGCCAGGGATGATCCTTCGAGGCGACCTCCCGGAAAGGCTCGAGCGTCTCGACGAATTCGGCGCGACGGGCCGCGCTGAAACCGGAGGCCACCCCGACGTGCTGGAGTGCACCGGCGTCATCGAAGAGCCCGAGGAGCAACGACCCGACGACACCGCCCTCCTTGTGCCAGCGGAATCCCCCGACCACGCAGTCGGCAGTTCGCTCGTGCTTCACTTTCAACATCACCCGCTTGCCGGGTTGATACTGCAAGTCGCCCGCCTTCACGACGACCCCGTCCAGTCCGGCTCCCTCGAACCGGGAGAACCAGTCCCGGGCTCGGTCAGGGCGGGTCGTCACGGGCGTGAGATGGATGGGTGGTCTGGCCTTCCCGAGCGCCTTCTCGAGGGCCCCCCGCCGGACGGCGTAGGGCTCCGACCGGAGGTCCGAATCGTCGAGCGCCAGGAGATCGAAGGCCACGAACGACGCCGGCATCTGCTGGGCGAGGAGCTTGACCCGTGAGGCCGCCGGATGGATCCTCTGCGACAGGGCATCGAAGTCGAGGCCGGCCGGCCCGGCGATGACGATCTCTCCGTCGAGCACGCAGCGGTCCGGCACATTGCCCAGCAGGGACTCGATCAGCTCCGGGAAGTATCGGTTGAGTGGCTTTTCGTTGCGGCTGCCCAGGACCACGGAGTCACCGTCACGGAACACGATGCACCGGAAACCGTCCCACTTCGGCTCATAGAAGAGGCCCTCGTCCTCGGGGAGGCTCCGGGTCAGCTTGGCCAGCATCGGCGAGACCGGGGGCACGACGGGGAGCGGCACCGGCCCATCGTAACCAGGCGGCCCAGGGGCGCGCCGGGGTCTAGGCGGCGTGGCTCGCCGTCCAGGCAAGGAAGTCCTCCATCGGCAGGGCGTTCATGACCCGGTCGACGGGGACGCCGGCCCGAGCCGCCTGCTCGCAGCCGTGTCGCTGCCATTCGAGCTGGCCCGGCGCGTGAGCATCGGTGTCCACGACCACCACGCAGTCGAGTGAGAGTGCGAGGGAGAGCAGCGGCTCGGGGGGGTCGAGTCGCTCCGGACGGCAGTTGATCTCCACCGCAGTGCCGGTCTCGGCACAGGCGGTGAAGACGGCCTCGGCATCGAATTTCGACTGGGGACGACCACGTCCGACCAGGATGCGACCCGTGCAATGCCCCAGGATGTCGGTGTGGGGACTCCGCACGGCACGGAGCATCCGCGCCGTCATCTCCGGTGCGTCCATCCGGAGTTTCGAATGGACGCTGGCCACCACGACATCCAGCTGCGCCAGGAGCTCGGCATCCTGGTCCAGCGTCCCGTCCTCGAGGATGTCGACCTCGATGCCGGTCAGGATGCGAAACGGCGCCAGTTCGGCATTCAGGCCGGCGACGATGTCCAGTTGCTCACGGAGACGGTCGGCATCGAGCCCGTGGGCGATCGTCAGGCGGGGACTGTGGTCGGTCAGGGCCCAGTAGCGGTGCCCGACCTCCTTCGCCGCTTCGGCCATCTCCCGAATCGGGCTTCCCCCGTCCGACCAGTCCGAGTGGCTGTGACAGTCGCCCTGGAGGCTTTCGAGCAGCCTGGAGGCCTCGGCGCTCATGACCGGTTGGTCGGCCGATTCGAGCTTCTCCAGATAGGCGGGGGTGGCGCCGTGTGCCGCATCGATGATCACCTGTGCGCTCGTCTTGCCGATACCGGGGATCTTCTGGAGTACGGCCGGCGACATGGTCGCCAATTCGCCGGCGGGCAGCTCGGAGACGGCCTCGGCCGCATTGCGAAAGGCCCGCACCTTGTAGGAGTGGGCGCCGTCACGCTCGAGCAGGTAGGCGATCCGCCGCAACGCGGTGACCGGATCCATCGCTCCTAGCCCCGCTTCGCTCGACTCGGCGCCACCCTGGGTGGCTCGTCGGGCTGCTTCGGGTACTCGGGCGGCCACGGCGCGTCGTGCAGTCCGTCGGATCGGTCCTTGGCCGCCATGTCCAACAGGGGCTGGAGCGACTGCGGATCTTCGCCGATCCCCGCCCACGGGTCGCCCCGCCGACGGACCAGCTCCGGTACCGTTCGGATGGTCAGCTCCTCCGGGTCCACCGAGTCGACCTCATCCCACTCCAGTGGGGTGGAGACCTGGCCGCCGACCCGCGGTCTGGCGAACCAGGCTCCGAACACCGTCTTGTGGGGTGCGTTCTGGTTGAAGTCGACGAAGACACGCGCTCCACGCTCTTCCTTCCACCAATTCGACGTGATCAGGTCCGGGTGCCTGCGCTCGAGCTCTCTGGCCAGCGCCACGGCACCGGCGCGGACCGAGAAGCTGTCCCACCGCGGCTCCAGCCGCACGTAGATGTGCATGCCGCGATTTCCCGTCGTCTTCGGGTATCCGACCATGCCCAGCTCGGCCAGGAGCTCCCGGACGTGGGCGGCCGCGGTGCGGACGTCGTCGAATGAGGTCCCGGGCTGCGGGTCGAGATCGATGCGGAGCTCGTCGGCGTGATCGGGGTCATCGGCACGGTAGGGCCACAGGTGCAGACCGAGGCATCCGAGGTTCACAGCCCAAAGGACGTGTGAGATGTCGGCCACGACGAGCGCGTTCGACGTGGTGCCGTTCGGCGTGGTCACCACGGTGGTCCGTAGCCAACTCGGGGCGTTGGCCGGGACCCGCTTCTGGAAGAACGACGAACCCCCGGCACCACCGGGGAACCTCTCGAGCAGGGCGGGCCGGCCCCCTGCGGCGATTGATGAGGGCGTCGGCGATGTCGAGGTAGTACGAGACGAGGTCGAACTTGGTGGCGCCCAGTTCGGGGAAGTAGACCTTGTCAGGACTCGAGATGTCGACGGTGCGGCCCGAGACCTCGACGACCCGGACGTCCTTGGCGGGCATCCCCTCACGATACCGGCCCCGACAACGACCAGGATTCTTCGGGGTAGCCTTCGTCCCCCATGAGGGCCAACCGCTCGATCCCGCCATCCGCCGTCATCCCGGTCCTGATCTACCCGGACGTGAGGGGAGCGGTGGCCTGGCTGGGCGAAGCGTTCGGATTCGTCGAGCGGGTACGGATCGGCGAGGACCATCGGTCACAGCTCAGCTACGGGGAGGGGGCGGTGATCGTCGGCGACGTCCGAGGAGACCGCCGGCCTCCGCGGCCGGGCGAGGTGACCCACTCGGTGATGGTCCGGGTCGAAGATGCGAACACCCACTGCGAGCGGGCGCGGGCCGCCGGCGCCCGGATCATCATGGAGCCGACTGATTTCGAGTACGGCGAGCGCCAGTACACCGCCGTCGACCCGGCCGGGCACCAATGGACGTTCACGGAGACGCTGGCCGACGTGGCCCCCGAGGAATGGGGTGGGACGCGTCCGTCGCCCCCATCCGCCGAGGCCTGAAGTCCGCCGGCGCGAGCTGGCATCTCGACAAGGACCGCAACTGCGCTCCTGGGCGATGCGGAGAGGACGCAGACATGGGCTGAGATGAGCTGGAAGCCCGGGGGACAGCCGGGACGCCCAAGATGCCGTCTGACCATTCGCGGAGGCTCTGCGCAGCCGACAACGGCTGAAGCCGGCCTGTGGTCGGAGGCTCTCCGGGAACAGACAAGAGCCCGGGAACAGACAAGAGCCCGGGAACAGACAAGAGCCCGGGAACAGACAAGAGCCCGGGAACAGACAAGAGCCCGGGAACAGACAAGAGCCCGGGAACAGACAAGAGCGCCGACCGAAGTCGGCGCTCTTGTTCTGACTTCCTTGTACGACCCCTGGGGAGCTTGCTCCCCAGGCGAGGCCTGGTGGAACTAGGCCCGGTAGACGTACGTGTAGTTGGTGGTTCCCGCACTCGCACCTTCGGTCGTGGTCACCACGACTGCGGCCTTGCCCGGGGCGGCGTGCGCTGGGACGACCACCTTGAGCGTCCGGTCGTTCTCACCGTCACCGATGAGGAGTTCGTTCCGGCAAAACTCACCGTGGGTGTGCTGTCCCCTGAAGCCAGGTGATCACCGCGGATGACGATGGTGTTGCCACCCAACACGGTGCCCCTGTTGGGACTGAGGGAGGTGATCCTCGGCACGTAGTACGTGTAGACCGAGCCGGCGGTCACCTTGCTCGTTCCCCCATCGGGACTGCTCACGGTCACAGGGACGGTGCCCGCGGCCTGCGGCGGTGGGACAGCGACGATGGTGGCGTCCGTCTTGACCGTGAACGACGCGGCCACGGTACCGAACATCACCGAGTTGACCGGGCTCGAGGTCTTCAAACAGACGCCCCGGATGTCAACCTTCACAATTTCCCGGTTCGCACCCCCGACGCCATGCACCTGGAATACCTCTGGCGTGCAAGTCCCAGGGGGCGTAGGCAGCGCTGCCCCGGCAGTTGCCAGTCCTCCAACCAGTGGAAACGCAATGAGGCCCGCGGCGACAGCGGCGCCGACCCCAATCTTCAGTGAGCCCCCTGGCTTCACGAAACCTGCCCTCGACCGAAGCCTCATATTATTATGTCCTTTCCACCGGCCCCCAGACGGTCTGAGGGACTAGCGTTACGCTCAGCATGGTAAGTGACCGTCTCCGGGGGAGTCAATCATCAATCTTGAGGATGTCGTCCCAGCGAGCACCTCGCATGAAGGGTTCGTCGCGGGTAGTTCACTCCTCGTTCAATCGGAGGACGAATCACCCGGCATCCCGAGCCCGACCAGGCGTACCATTGTCTCTGCACAAGCGCGGGCTGTCCAGACCAATTCCACGGGAATTGTCATCCAAGGCTTTCCAGGCTCGTCCATAAGGCTCGTTCCATAGGGCTCGGCGCTTGTCCGAGCCTTCGCCGCTTCAGGTCCCGGCCGGAGTCCGCTCTTCGCACGCCCACGGCGCACCGTGGCTGTTGACGAGGTCGAGAAAGGGATCGGCGGGCAGCGCCTCGGGCCCGAGCACCCCCTGACCGGACCAGGCACCCGAGTCGAGCAGCTCGAGGGCCACGACGGGGTTCATGGCTGTCTGCCAGACCACGGCCTGAGAGCCGAATTCGGACATGCACCAGGCGTTGTCCACCGCGTGATACAGGTACACCTCCCGCGGGTTACCGTCCACCCCGGTGCCCGTGACCCAGGTTCCCGCGCAGGTCGATCCTGACATCCGGTCCCCGAGTCGTGCGGGATCGGGAAGGCATCGGGCCACCACATCCCGGGGGGAGACCTCGACATCTCCGATCCGGACCGGAGTGGTCGAGTCGAGACCCAGCTTGTGGATGGTGGAGAGCACACCGATGAACTCGTCACCCAAGCCGTACTTGAAGGTGACCCGGTTGGCCTCGACCCACCTGGGGATCAGCAGGACCTCCTCGTGCTCCACGTTGACGCACTCGACGGGCCCGATGCCCGCCGGGAAGGAGAAGGTCTCGGGCTCGCTGAAGCACTCGGTGGTGAACCACTCCTTCCCCTTCTCCCAGATCACCGGAGGATTCAGGCATTCCTCGATCGTGGTCCAGATCGAGAACGACGGGGCGAACTCGTACCCCTCGATCACCAGGTTCGAGCCGTCCCGCACCCCGACTTCGTCGATGGACGAGAACAGGCGGTCAGCCGCGTAGCGGGCGAACACGTCGGAAAGGCCGGGTTCCACACCGATACCGCACAGGGCCAGCAGACCCCGCTCCTTCCACTGGTCCGCCAGGGCGAACTGTTCATCGCCGAGCTTGACCCCGGGCAGACGGTAGGGGTCGGTCGGATGGGGACGCGAGAGGGACATGGCCATGTCGAGGTAGGTGACACCGGCGGAGAATGCGGCTCGGAAGACGGGCATCACGAACCGCGGGTCCAAGGCGTTCAGCACGGCGTCCACCCGCTGGCTCCGGATCAGGCTCACGATGGCTCCTTCGTCGCCGGCATCCAGCTGGACGGCGACGAACCGCTCGCCGGCTCCGGCCACGGCTTGTTGCGCCCGCTCGACGTCGTAGTCGGCCATGACCACGTGTTCGAAGAGTCCCCAGCGGGCCGCGGTCTTGGCCACGGCCGTCCCCACTCCTCCGGCTCCGATGACAAGAACTCGCATGATTGCCTCCATCGCTCACGGCCGTCGCCACGATTCCGACGTCCCGCTGAAAGGTACCGTCCGGGGATCGGTGACGGGCATCGAGGGCCGAACGGTACCGGGCGCTCAGCGGCTCACAGCTCGGCCTGCGTCGACTCGTCTAGTGTCGCCCCGGGCTTCGATGTCACCGCACTCCTGTGTCCGCGGCACCGATCGTGGGAAGGAAGCTCGATGCAACTGGTCGTCCTGGGAAGTGGAAGTCCGCTGCCCGATCCCGATCGAGCCGGGCCGTCAACGCTGATCCGCACCTCCGCGGGCGATCTCCTGTTCGACTGCGGGAGAGGGGTCCTGATGCGGGCGGCCGCCGTCGGGTCCGGCGCGGGCGCCATCCGGGCCCTGTTCCTGACCCATCTCCACAGCGATCACATCACCGATCTCAATGACATCTTCACCATGCGGTGGGCCATGTCGCTCCAGCCGAACCCGCTGCCGGTGTACGGCCCCGGGGGAACCTCACGATTGCTCCGGGCGACCGAGGAGATGCTCGAGCCCGACATCGGATTTCGGATGGCCCACCACGACGACCTCAGCTGGCGCCCGTCAGCCACGGTGACCGAGGTCGACAACGGTGTGGTCTTCTCCGAGGGTTCGGTCCGGGTGACGGCGGCCCCCACCGATCACGCGCCGGTCCGGCCAACGGTGGGCTTCCGCATCGACGACGGAGAGCGGTCGGTCGTCATCGCCGGGGATACGGTGCCCTGCGCTGGGCTCGACGAGCTCTGCCGGGGAGCGGACGTGCTCGTCCACACGGTGGTGAGGCGGGATCTCATCGAGCAGTTCGGGCTGCCTCGGCTCACCGATGTGCTCGACTACCACTCGTCGGTGCCGGAGGCCGCCCGGACGGCAGAGCGAGGCACCGTCGGGACGCTGGTCCTCACCCATCTCGTACCCCCTCCGGCGCCCGGGACCGAACAGGAGTGGATCGACCAGACCACCGCCGAATTCGGCGGCACCGTGGTGGTGGCCAGCGATCTGTCGTCCCTCGAGGTGACGGACCGGCGCTCGGCCGGCCCCGGGTCGCCGTGAGTCCCGGTGGTGGATGCACCTCAGTGATCGAGTATCGAGTCCGATCGTCGAGGACTCGGGACGACCACCACCCACCCGCCCGCCGCCGCGGTCGGTGGTCCGGCAACTGACATCGGACGGTCGGGGGCCACCGTCATCCCGGTGCCTTCGGCAGGCTCGGCCCGGCCCGCCAACTCGTAGACCTGGGCACCGTCCACGGTCTCGTTCTTGAGGAGCAGGTCGACCAGGCTGTCGAGCACCGGCCGGTGCTCCTTCAGGAGCTCGATGGCCCGCGCTTCGGCCTCGCCCAGCAACCGGGCCACTTCGGCGTCGATGATCGCCTGTGTCTGCTCTGCGAACGGCCGGCTGGACAGTGAGCTGCCTTCGCCCCCCAGGAAGACCGAGCCGCCCGCGGGATAGCCCACCGGACCGACCGTCGACGACAGGCCGAACTCCCGGACCATCTTGACGGCCAGATCGGTGGCCTTGGCCAGATCGTTGGCCGCGCCCGTCGACCCCTGCCCGAGAACCACCAGCTCGCCGGCACGGCCTCCGAGACACACGGCCAGCATGTCGTGGAGGTAGTCCTCGCCGTAGAGGTGGCGCTCCACCAGGGGGAGCTGCTCGGTGACGCCGAGCGTCTGACCCGCCGGCAGGATGGTCACCTTGGCGATCGGATCCGCCTTCTCGCTGTAGGCGGCGACCAGGGCATGCCCTGCTTCGTGCACGGCAACCGCGTGCTTCTCTTCGGGGAGCAATACGTTCGACCCCTCGCGACGGCCGAGGATGATCCGATCCCGGGCCTCCTCGAGATCGGCCGCGCCGAGCACCTCACGATCGTCCCGCACGGCCACGATGGCCGCCTCGTTGACGAGATTGGCCAGGTCGGCGCCCGAGAACCCCGGGGTCCCCCGCGCCACCACCTCGAGGTTGGCGCCATCGTCCAGACGCTTTCCGTGACAGTGGACCTCGAGGATGGCGACACGCTCAGGGAGGGTGGGCAGAGGAATGGTCACCTGGCGGTCGAACCGGCCCGGCCTGAGGAGCGCCGGGTCGAGGACGTCAGGCCGGTTGGTGGCGGCGAGGACGACGACCCCCGACGCCGGGTCGAATCCGTCCATCTCGGCCAGGAGCTGGTTGAGGGTCTGCTCACGTTCGTCGTTGGAGACGATGGCGCCGGTGCCCGACCGCCGTTGGCCGATGGCATCGATCTCGTCGACGAAGACGATGGCCGGCGCCCTCTTTCGGGCCTCGTCGAATAGATCACGCACCCGTGCCGCGCCGACGCCCACGAACATCTCGACGAAGCTCGATCCGGTGACCGAGAAGAACGGGACGGCCGCCTCACCGGCCACCGCACGGGCCAGGAGGGTCTTGCCGGTGCCCGGGGGCCCGATCATCAGGATCCCCCGGGGAGGTGTCGCGCCCGCCCGGGCATATCGTTCCGGCTGCTGGAGGAAGTCGACGACTTCACGTATCTCGAGCTTCGCCCCCTCGTACCCGGCCACATCGGCAAACGTCGTCTCCGGCCGCTCCTCGTCGAACACCTTCGCCTTGGATTTTCCGACTCCCAGCGTCCCTTGGAGCCGGCCGGCCGCCCCCTTCGAGAGGCGCCACCACAGAAACCCGATGAGGATGACCGGTGCGAACAGGATGAGCCACAGCAGCACCTCGGAACCGAACGACGTACCGCTCGACTCGGCCGTGATCTGGACGCCGTGCCCCTGAAGCTCGTTGAGGAACGGCTGACCGGCCTGGGAGGGGATGGTCGTCGAGAAATCGCTCCCGTCGGACAAGGTGCCGGTCGCAGCGCCGGTCGTCTCGATGGTCACGGTCTTGACCTTGTGGGCGGAGACATCCTTCATGAACTGGGAGTAATTGAGGGTGACCTGTTTCGTGCCCTGGGCGACGGGCAGCACGAAGAAGAGCAGCGCCACGATCACAAAGGCCAGGGGCCAGAGGAGATGGCGCCACGCCGGTGGAGGTGGCGGAGCGACGGGGCTGCTCTTGTCATTGGTGGGTGGCGAGCCGGCTTGCCGAGTCACGTGCCGCCTCCTTCAAGACGGCCGAGATGGATCCAGTGACGGAGCCGACCGGCCGTACCGTTGCCGGTACCGCCGATCCCCTCCCGGCGCCAGGTTGTTCGATGGGGTGTCATGCCTGCGCTTCGGACCTACCGTCCTTTGGCCGCGTCCAGCTGGGACAGGATGTCCCGGAGCTTCTCTCTGCGGTCCCGAAGGCCTTGGCGGTACATCGGATTGTCGGTCGCGGTGATCTCACTGCTCATGTCGGAGACGACCGCCTCGAGGGTGCTGCGAAGCTCCTCGACGAGTGGGTCCGACAGTTCCAATTTCATCACTGGGCCTCCGTATCTCTTCGGACGTTGCACCGTCATCTTCGGGCATCCTGACCAGGAGCGACAGGGCCAAAGGTCCATTGTCGGTGCCTCCGCGGCGACCGCCCTACGAGCTGCAGTGGGCCGTCAGTTCGACGCTGGAGGTGGCCCCGTCCTTGATCACCACCGGTTGCTCCCTCGGGGTCACCCCGGATATCGAATAGGACCCCGGGGGCTCGGTGAAGGTGAAGATCTGATCGATGACCCGCTCGCCGGCGGCCTTGGTGTCGAGCACCTTCCTCTTGGCAATCACCGTCGGCCCGCGCCGCAGGACGACCTCGACGTCCCACGCCCGCGACACGTTGTTCAGGGACGGTGGGATGCAGGGGGTGGCGGTACCTTTCAACACCCCCGTTGACGCGCTCGAACCGCCACCGCATGCGCTGAACAGAACACCGATGGCCAGCCCCATCACCACGGCGACCCGGCGCGAGTGAGAGCTGCCCGCCCGAAGGCCTGCGCGGTCGTCGGTCATCGGCACTTGTGGAGTCGACCCATTCCCCCACTATGGACCATGTGTCCCCCGCGTGGTCCGGCGAGTGACATGGCGGTCGTCGGAGACGACGACCTCGGCAGGACCCGACGAGGAGCCGACGGAGATTTGTTACCCAGGATTCATGCGGAGAACATGCTGCCGAAATCATCAGCTTCCTAGCCTGGGCCCCATGATCCAACCGCATGCCCGCCAGGAGGTCCCGTGCTCGACTCGGTGATGCACGTCGGCGAGGACACCCATCAAAAGGCGCTCCGCATCAACCTCGACCCGAGATGGTATGGCACGATCGCCGAGATCGGGGCCGGCCAGGAAGTCGCCCGGTGGTTCTTCCGGGTCGGCGGCGCGGCGGGGACGATCGCCAAGTCCATATCCGCCTACGACATGTTGGTGAGCGACGCCATCTACGGCGAAGTGGACAGATACGTGTCGGCCGGCCGGCTCCAGGCCATGCTGGACCACGAACACCAGTTGAACCTCGAACGGCTGAGCGACAAGCGCGGTGACACCACGTCATTCTTCGCCTTCGCCAACACGGTCGTCGCCCGCAGCTATCAGGGAAACAACGAGTGCCACGGGTGGATGGGGCTCAAGTTCCAGGCCCACCCCAGGGACGAGCCCAGCCAGATCATCCTCCACGTTCGGATGCTCGACGTCGAGGCATCGCTGCAACAAGAGGCGATCGGTGTGGTCGGCATCAACTTGCTCCATGGCGCGTTCTTCCTTCACCACGAGCCGGAGGAGTTGGTGGAGAGCCTCCTGGACAGGCTCACCACCGGCCGGATCGAGATCGACATGATCGAGTTTCGGGGCATCGAGTTTCGCCGCGTGGACAACCGGCTCATGGCGCTGAAGTTGGTGCAGCTGGGCCTGAGCGGTGCGGCCATGTTCGGCCCGGATCGCGCTGTCCTGCAACCGAGCGAGGCCCTTCGGAAGAAGGCTGTCCTCGTCGAGCGGGGCAGCTTCCGGCCGACGACGTTGGTCAACATCGACATGCTGGAGACGGCGTTGGCCAAGTTCGAGGCCGACCCGGCCGTCGAGGGACAGCCGGTTCTCCCCCTGGCCGAGCTGACCATGCGGAACCTCCTGGCCGGAGGGTCCGACGTCGACCGCGGCGACTTCCTCGCCCGGGCCGATCTCCTGGCCGCGTGCGGGCTGACCGTCCTGATCTCCGATTACTTCGAGTACTACCGTCTGGCCGCCTACATCGCGTCACGGACAACCGGGCGCATCGGGATCGTCATGGGTGTGCCGAGCCTCATCGAGCTCTTCGATGAGAAGTTCTACACACAACTGCCGGGAGGCATTCTCGAGAGCTTCGGCCGGCTCTTCAAGAACGATCTCCGCATCTACGTCTATCCGTTGCAACGGACGGAGGACGAAGAGCTCCAAACCGTGGACAGCCTCGAGGTCGAGCCGTCACTGCGCCCGCTCTACGAGTATCTGGCCATGCGGGGCAGTTTTGTTCCCCTGGACAACTTCCGGCATGACTACCTCAGTATCTTCAGCCGCGATGTCCTGAGGAGGATTGCCGGCGCTGACAGCACCTGGGGATCGATGGTTCCCGGCGCGGTGGCCGATCTCATCAAAGAGAAGGCGTTCTTCGGCTACAACCGGGCCAGAAACGACGACTGACGCCGACGCAGTGGGAAGCGGTCTCCCGGCCGCCCCGTCCCGGCAGCTCCCCGTCGGACCCGCCTCAGCGTGACCGGGGCAGCCCCAGCCCCCGCTGGGCGATGATGTTGCGCTGGACCTCGCTGGTCCCGCCGTAGGTCGTGGTGCCCAAGGCGAACCGGAAGGCGTAGTCGGCAGCCCCGGCCGTGCGCCGAGGGATCGCCCTGGCTCCGGATCCCATCTGCGCCCAGGAGGTCGACGAAGTCGGCCGACTGTCGGGTCAGCGCTTCGGAGGCGAACAGCTTGCTCATCGAGCCCTCGACCCCCGGCGACCCCCCCGACTCGTGGATCCAGGCACATCGGCGACAGAGCAAGGTGGTGACCTCGTTTTCGGCCGCGGCCCGCCCGAGACGGGCCCGCACATGGGTGTCGTCGACCCTTGGACGTCCGTCCTCGTCCACCGCGTCCCGGACCCACTCCTCCATGATGGCCAGCAGCCGGATCGACTCGCCCCCCTGGTCCCCGGCCCGCTCCAGGGTCAGCCCCACCTTCATCACGTCCCACCCGCCGTCCACGGCGCCGATGCGCAGGGTGTCGTCCACCCGGACATCGGAGTAGAAGGTCAGATTGGTCCGTTCGCCCGAGAGCGTGTGCACCGGCTGGATCTCGACGCCGGGCTGACGGAGCGGGACCAGGAAGGTGGTCAGCCCCTGGTGCTTGGGGAGGTCGGGATTGGTCCGGGTCAGCATGAAGACGTAGTCGGCCTCCTGGGCGTTGGTGGTGAACATCTTCTGCCCGTTCACCACCCACTCGTCGCCGTCCCGGACCGCCCTGGTCTGGGCCGCGGCCACGTCGGAGCCCGACTCGGGCTCGGTGAACCCGAGCACGATGATGATCTCCCCGCCCAGCGCCGGGGGCAGGATCAACTGCTTCTGCTCGTCGGTGCCGATCTGGCGGATGATGTTGGCCACCATGAGGGTCGTTCCCACCGCGTAGGTGGGGGCGCCGGCCCGGTGGAACTCCTCGGCGAAGGCCAGCATCTCGAGGGGATCCCGGCCCTGGCCTCCGAACTCCTCGGGCCACCCGGGAGCCAGCCACCCCCGCTCGACCAGGCGGCGATGGAAGTCCCAGTTGTGGTGGACCCCGGTCCGGTGCATCTGGTCGCGCACCTCGTCGGTGAGGGCCTCGTCCAGGAAGGCCCGTGCCTCCTGCCGGAAGACGTCGCTGCGTTCACCGAGTCGGAAGTCCATGGTCAGACCCCGTGCCGAGTGGTGGAGAGGCGGTGGCCCTCGGCCCGGGCATAGAGAGAGGACGGTTCGGCGAACAGCGCCGGCCAGGCCTTGGCCCGGCGGAAGTACAACTGGATGTCGAACTCGAGCATGAACCCGTACCCACCGTGGTAGTGCAGGCTCCGGTAGCTCGCCTCCCGGGCCGCCTCGGCGTTGAAGGCACAGGCCAGTGCGGCCAACTCCGGCGCCCGACCGGGCTCCTCGGCTGCGGCCCAGGCGGCCTCCCGGGCCAGCAGGCCACCGCCGTCGACGCTGGTGGCGGCATCAGCCAGGCCATGGGCCACCGCCTGGAAGGAGCCGATGGGCACGCCGAAGGCGTGGCGCTCCTTCACGTACTCCACGCCGATCTCGAGGGAGCGGGTGCCCATCCCGGCCAGGGCGTTGGCCATCAGCACCAGCCACTCGTCCCGGGCCTGTTCGAACAACCCACCCGCGTCCGGTCCCGACATCAGCAGCCGTGCGCCGGCCCCGATGTCGATATCGGCCACCGGGCAGCGAGCCCAGGTTGTCCACCCTGGTGCGGGCCTCGCCGATGGCCGCCGCCCACAGCTGTCCCCCGTCGGCGAAGACCACGTCGTCGGCCACCGCCCCGGACGGGACCATCGTCAGCATGCCGTGTGTCGGAGGGTGCAGGGCCAGGGTGATCAGGCGGTCACCGGCCAGCGCGGTGGCCAGCATCGACCTCGTCTCGGAGTTGTCCACCCGTTCCAGCAGCCGGGCGGCCACCTGCGCCTCCAGCAGGGGTGCCGATCCGAGGAACCGACCGTGCTGCTCGGCCACGAGAGCCAGGTCCAGCAGCGACGCCCCCCCTCCCCCGTGCTCCTCGTCGACGGCCATCTCCATGGCCCCGGTCTCACGCAGTCGCATCCACAGGTCGGCGTCGTGGCCCAACGGTTCGGAGGCGCGGACCCGTTCGGGAGGGGATTCCTTGGCGTAGAGCGCGCCGAAGGCCTCGATCAGTAGCTGCTGTTCCTCTGACGGGTTGAGGTCCATCTGGCCGGCTCCTCCCTCGCATCCCCCTGCAGAACGCGAGCTCCTCTCGGCGCACCGCCGGTGATCGGCAGGGCACGGTGCTCTCGGTACCACGCTCGTGCACGACCGTAGCGCGGCACGATCCACCCACGGCACTCAGCCGGTCGATGGCTCCCACGGCGTCGACATCCCCCGGGCCAGGGTCAGGCGGCCTCGGAGAAGCCCATCAGGCGGTTCAGGTTGCCGCCCATGACCTTTTTGATGTCCTCTTCGGGCAGGCCCTCGAGATCGTCGACGAAGGTGATCGGGTCGGCCATGCCTTCGGGATGCGGGTAGTCGGATCCGAACAGCACCCGATCGGCACCCAGGATCTCGACGAGACCCTTGGGGTCCTCCTCGTGGAACGGGTGGACGTAGATGCTGCGCTTGAACGCCTCGACCGGGCTCTCGTCGAAGGAGTTGGGGGAGTGGATCCAGGCATGCTCCAAATCGGCGAGCATGGGACGAACCCAATTGCTCCCGTTCTCCACCGGGATGAATTTGATGGTGGGGAAACGGGAACAGAGACCGTGCCCCACCAGAGAGGCGACCGTGTCGATGATCGGGCGGCCCTGGTGCCCGGTGATGGCCCGGAACCCCGAGTCGCCCTTGAACGGCGTCATCTCACCGGTGGGACTGCCCTCCCACTCGTTGGCGTACCGCTGGTACCCGCTGTCGGAGGCGTGCATCCCGATCAGCACGCCGGCTTCGGCCACCCGCTTCCAGAACGGGTCGAACTCGGGCAGGGCCGGCGAACGCGGGCCCATGTACCCCCATGCCGGGGCGGGGCGGATGAGGACGATGCGGGCACCGCGCTCCACCACCCAGTCCAGCTCCTCGATGGCCCGGTCGACGATGCCGAGGTGGATGACAGGACTCGGGAACATCCGGTTCTCGTAGTTGAAGGTCCAGTGCTCGTGCATCCACTGGTTGAGGGCATGGACCACGGCGTGGACCGCAGGAGGGTTGTCCCGCATCCGCTCCTCGAGCAGGCTGGCCAGGGTCGGCCACATGAGGGCCCGGTCCAGTCCCAGTTCGTCCATGAGCTTCAACCGCGGCTCGGGGTCGGAGAAGCCGGGCAGGGCGTCGATGGCCCGGCCCAGGATCTCGCGCCGGGTCTTGCCTTCGGGATTGCCGCTCTTGAAGTACTCCTCCTGGGCGCCGGGGGCCGCCACCCGGGCGAAGGTGGGATTGGGGATGTACTCGCTGATCAGGCCGTTGACGGCGATCTTGGTCCGGCCGTCGACCTCGACGTACTTGATCAGGCCGGCGTACTCGGACGGGAGGTACTTGGTGAAGGCATCCGTCGTCTCGTACATGTGGTTGTCGGCGTCGAACACCGGGAAATCGACCTTTCGTGACGGCATGGCTGGACCCCTTTCGTCTCCCGGCCGGCTGCAATCGGGCCGCGCTCGGGCGAACTTTATCAGAACGACATTGCCCGTCTGTCAGAATGCCACTGGCAAAGACGGTGAGGAAGCCGGGCCGGGGCCCCTTCCGATGGCCGGGTCGCGACTCAGCCCTTCGGAGCCAGCAGGCGCTCGAGATTGGCCCGGGTCCCATCGGCCCGCCAGTGCTCGAGCACCTGCCGGTCGACCAGCGGGTCGCTCCCCTCCATGGCCTCAAGGGCAGCGCGGCGGACCGATGACTTGGCCAAGCCATAGGCACCGGCGTCGAGCGACGCCAGCTGCTCGGCGGCGGCCATCGCCGCCACCTGCAGCTCGAACCGCGGCAGGCGCTGGTGGGCCAAGCCGTACCGGCACGCCTCCTCGGCATCGAGGAGCCCGGCATCGAACATCAGCTGCTCGGCACGCGGGCCGCACACGTGCTTCAACAGTTCGACGGCCACCACGGGAAAGGCCACGCCGACCCGGAGCTCGGTGACGCCGATCCGCGCCTCGTCGGCGATGAGCCGCTTGTCACAGGCGAAGGCGAGGAGGCACCCACCGGCGATGGCCGCCCCGTTGACGGCGGCAACGGTCGGCAGCGGGCACCGGAAGAGCCCGACGAGCGCAGCCTCGAGGGATTCCAGCAAGGTGTCGGTGTAGCTCTTCTCGTTGGCCAGGATCTGGCTCACATTGAGCCCGGCCGAGAAGACGTTGCCTGCTCCGGTCAGCACCAGCGCGCCGATGCCCGGGTCGTGCTGGCAGAACTCGACGAACATGGTGATCTCGTCCAGGACCTCCCGATCCAATGCGTTCACCTTGTCGCTGGCCAGCGTGAGGACGGCCGTCCGGCCCTCGCGGGACAGCTCGGTCCGCTTGAATTGCGGCGAGTCCGTCACCTTTCATCCCTCCTGTTCGGCTGCCCCGACGACGTGGTGCCGGTCGGCGGGATCCCGCCGACGGCATGGCCCGGTGATCCTAAGCACGGATACTCGCGACCCACAAGAAGTGCCCGGCAAGGGCACCGGCACCGGCGCCGAATGCCGAACGCCGACCGGCTCAGCGGTAGCCGGCCGGTGGGCCGTCCAGAATCACCGTCTTGGTCTCGAGGAAGGGCAGCAGGCCCTCGGTCCCGCCCTCCCGGCCGATGCCCGACTGCTTGAAGCCGCCGAAGGCGATGCCGAAGTCGGTGCGGAAGGCATTGTGGCCGACGGTGCCTGATCGGAGCCGACCTGCGACCTGCCGGGCCCGGTCCACGTCGTGGGTGAACACGGAGGCGTTGAGACCGTAGATGGTGTCGTTGGCCGTGGACACGAGGTGTTCCTCGTCGTCGGCCGGGATGACCGAGAGCACCGGACCGAAGATCTCCTCCTGCGCGATGGTGGAGGAGTTGTCCACGTTGGCGAACACCGTCGGTTCCACGTAGTAGCCGCGGTCGAGCGTCCTTCGGTCGTCCCCCCCGGTGACCAGCGTGGCACCCTCGTCCTTGCCCGTGGCGATGTAGCCCTCGACCCGGTCGCGCTGGCGGCCGGAGACGAGCGGGCCCATCTGGGTGGCGGGGTCGAACGGGTCGCCCACGCGGACCTGGGAGAAGGCACCGGCCAGCGCCTCGACCAGCTCGTCGTGCCGCTGGCGGGTGACGACGATCCGGGTCAGTGACGAGCACACCTGTCCCGACAGCATGCATTCGGCGCGGGCCAGAGTGGCCGCAGCCTCCTGCAGGTTCATGTCGTCGAGGATGAGCGCCGCCGACTTCCCACCCAGCTCGAGGGTGCAGCGGGCGATCCGCTCCCCGCAGATCGAAGCGATCCGCCGCCCGGCGGCGGTCGAGCCGGTGAAGGTGATCTTGTCCACCCGGGGATCGCGGACCAGCAGCTCGGACACCTCCCGATCGGCGGTGACGACGTTCAGCACCCCGGCAGGCAGGCCGATGGCCTCGGCGATCTCGGCCACCACATAGGCGTCGCCGGGAGCCTCGGGCGAGCACTTGAGCACCACGGTGCACCCGGCCAGGAGGGCCGGCGCCAGCTTGTAGGTGATGAGGCCCATGGGGGCGTTCCACGGGATGATGGCACCGACGACGCCCACCGGCTCGCGCACCAGCAGGCCGAACTCCCCCATCGTGGGCTGCGCCCGCTCCTCGAACGGGAAGGTCTCGGCCAGATCGGCGTAGTAGTCGAACCCGGCGGCGGTGCCGGCCGCGCTGTGCTTGGCGATGACGTAGAGGGCGCCCGACTCGCGGGGCCAGATCTGTCCGATGTCCTCGGCCCGCTCCCGCAATCCGTCGGCGATGCCTCTGAGGAACCCGGCCCGTTCGGCGTGGGTCATCGTGGGCCAGGGGCCCTCGTCGAAAGCCCGTCGGGCGGCCGTCACCGCCCGGTCGATGTCGGCCGCCTGGGCCTCGGGGACACGGAAGTACACCTGCTCCGTGCCCGAGTCGATGACATCGATGGTGGCATCGGACGAAGGCGCGACCCACCCGCCGTCGATGAAGAACCGGTCTGCGTGTCGGAGCGGTACGGCTGTCTCACCGGTCAAGGTCAATTGAGCTGTCTCCTCATCGATTCGCCGCCGAAGCCGGACGTCGGCGGCGGGTGGCGGCACTGCCGCTTGGGCACAGCGTAGCCAGCCCCGTTTCGAGGGCACGGCTCCGGTGCTGTACGGCTCCGGTCGGCCGTCGCCGGTGCACGGTTCGGCCCGGTCACGCGTCAGCGGTTCAGTCTACGGCTTCGGGCGGGAGGCTTGTCCCGGTAGGACACCGGCAGCAGCTCGAGCAACTGACCGTCGGGATCCCGGACGAACAGTGCCGCACCCACGTCACTCTCCTCGATGATCTCCCCGCCGTACTCGGCCACCCGCGCCGCGGTGGCCCGCACGTCGTCGACCGAGATGGACAGGTGGGTGAGCCCGGGCTCGTTCATCGTGCGCGACCGCCAGGGTGCGGTGGCCCCCGGGGCCGAATAGTGCATCAGCTCGAGAACGAAACCGTCGAGGGTCAGGTACGAGGCGGTGACTCCGAGCGGCGGCGTGAGGCAGGTGAGCTTGGCCGTCGGCTCGTCGGGAGGGGTGATCTCGTACCAGAGTTTGAAGCCGAATACCTCCTGGTAGAACTGCTTCGATCGCTCGAGGTCGGTGACGACGTGCCCCGTGTGGTTGTACATGCCCATGCGTTGCCTCCGGTCCAGCCGGCCCCGTCTCCCGTGCCGGACGGCGTCATTGTAACGACATGGCGCATCGCGTTGCCGCCCGGCGACCAGGTGCATCGGCGCGCGCCCTCGTGGGTGAATCGGGAGGCTACGAAGGCAGCATCACGTCGACGAGGATGGCCGACGTCGGGCAGTTGGAGGCGGCCGTTCGCAGGTCTTCCTCCCGACCGTTCACATCGCCGACGACGACGGCCACACCGTCTTCGTCGAGGTCGAACACTCCCCGCGCCCAGAACACGCAATTCCCCGATCCCATGCAGGCGTCCCGATCGATTGCGACACGGACACCCCCCGGGTCCGAGCTCCCCGGTTCTTCGACCATGCGACCAAGGGTACACCGCGGACTCGACGCCCGGCCGTGCTCGAGACGCAGAATCCGACGTCGCCAACGGGTCATGCGCGGCCCGTGTCCGGACGGGGCCGTGTCCTATGCTGACCCGGTGCCGAGCCGGTACCGAGCCGGTACCGAGCCGGTGCGACGCAGGTGCCCAGCCGGTACCGAGCCGGTGCCGAGCCGGTGCCGAGCCGGATTCACAGGAACACGGCGGAGGACAGGAAGAGGCGCGGATATGGAGCAGCTGAAGTTCGGAGTCGCCTTTGCCAACATCGGATCCTTCGTCGATCCGGTCGAGGCGGTCCGGCTCGCCCGGGCTGCCGAAGCTGCCGGGTTCGAGTCCATCTGGACGGTCGACCACGTCGTGGTCCCGGCCGGGTACCAGTCCACCTATCCCTACGACCCGTCGGGCCGGCTCCCGTCCGGCGAGGGGACGGTCTTCCCCGATCCGCTGATCTGGTTGGCCTACGTGGCCGCCCAGACATCGACCCTGCGGTTGGGCACCGGCATCCTCATCGTGCCGCAACGCAATCCCCTGGTGCTGGCCAAGGAGCTGGCCACCCTCGACTATCTCTCGGGCGGCCGGATGATCCTCGGGGCGGGCATCGGCTGGTTGGAGGAGGAGTTCACGGCCCTCGGTATCCCCTTCGCCGGCCGCGTGCAGCGAACCGAGGAGGCCATCGCGGCCATGCGGGCCCTGTGGTCCGAGGAGCAGGCCAGCTTCGAAGGCACCACCGTGCACTTCATCGACTGCTTCCTGCGCCCGCAGCCCCCCGGCGGTTCCATTCCCGTGCACGTCGGGGGTCACAGCCCGGCGGCCGCCCGGCGGGCCGGCCGGATCGGCGACGGGTTCTTCCCGTTCGGCGTCGGCCCCGACGAGCTGCCTCCGTTGATCGACCTGGTTCGCACGAGCGCCGAGGAGGCCGGGAGGGATCCGGCGACGATCGAGGTCACGGTCCAGTGCAACGCAACCGACGGCGAGCGGGCCCGGGCCGAGGTGGAGGCGCTGCAGGAGCTCGGCGCCACCCGGATCCTCATTCCCGCGGTCCTGTTCGGGTCCGATCTCGAGCCGGCGCTCACGCGCTATGGCGAGGAAGTGATCGGCCGCGCCTGAGCGGCGCCGGGCCCGGTCACCGCGGGTGCGGTGCCGGGCCAGGGACCGGTGGGCATCGAAGTAGGGTGGCCGGGCGAAGGTCCTGGTGAGCGGCCATGTCGGCGACCGCTCCCCCGGCCGGCATCGCCGCACCCACACGGAGAAGGGCACGGACACCTCCACATGAAACGACACGCGCAGATGGAAGCGACGGGCGCACGGTGAGCACCTCCATCGAACCGTTTCGGATCCGGATCGAGGATTCGGTCCTCGAGGATCTGCAGGACCGCCTGGCGCGGACCCGCCTCCCGGATCAGATCGATGGCACCGGTTGGGAGTACGGCATGCCCGTCGACTACCTGCGCGAGCTGGTCGACTACTGGCGCGACACCTTCGACTGGCGCACACAGGAAGCGCGGCTGGAAGAGCTCGACCACTTCCGGACCTCCATCGACGACCAGGCGATCCACTTCATCCACGCCCGATCACCCCACCCGGATGCGCTTCCGCTGCTCCTCATCCACGGCTGGCCCGGTTCTGTCGTCGAGTTCCTCGACGTCATCCCGCGACTGGTCGATCCCGAGTCCTACGGCGGCGACGCCGGCGACGCCTTCCACGTGGTGGCGCCCTCGCTCCCGGGCTACGGGTTCTCCGAACCACCCCGCTCGCGGGGCTGGGACGTGCAGCGCATCGCCCGGGCGTTCGTCGAGCTCATGGGCCGACTCGACTACCCGCACTACGGCGCCCAGGGCGGCGACTGGGGATCCCAGGTGACGACCCGGATCGGCGCGCTCGATCCCGAGCACTGTGCCGCCATCCACCTCAACATGGCCCTCGGTCGTCCCCCCGACACGTCCGAGCCGCTGACCGAGGAGGAACAGGCGGACCTGGCGGCGATGAAGCAGTTCGGCGATCGAGGAGTCCGGCTACGCCGACGAACAGGGAACCAAGCCGCAGACGATCGGTGTCGCGCTCAACGACTCACCCGCCGGTCTGCTGGCCTGGATCGTGGAGAAGTTCCGGACCTGGAGCGACTGCGACGGCAATCCGGAGAACTGCTTCACCCGCGATCAGCTCATCACCAACGTCATGCTGTACTGGGTCACCCAGACCAGTGCGTCCTCGGCCCGTCTCTACTGGGAGACCAAGCACCAGGACCGCACGGCCAGGACGCCGCCCTTCGTCGACGTTCCCACCGGCGTGGCGCGGTATCCCAAAGAGGTCCTGCGTTGGCCGCGGTCGTGGGTCGAGCGTCAGTACAACGTCGTGCACTGGGCCGTCATGGAGCGGGGCGGCCACTTCCCGGCCATGGAACAGCCCGAGCTGTTCGTCGAGGATCTGCGCCGGTACTTCCGACGGGCGCGTTGACCGCCCTCCGTGCCGGCCGCCCTCAGACGAGCCTGGGCCGAATGCCCGGCCGCTGCTCCAGCTCGAGTTGGCGCTCGTCGGTCCGGATGAGCGTGCCGTTCACCATCACATGGCGCACACCCGTCGGTTCCTCGTTGGTCAGGCGTTCACCGTCGGCCGGCAGATCGCGCAGGCGGCGCTGGGGACCGGGCGCCACCGTCGCCGGGTCGAACACGCAGACGTCGGCGGCGTAGCCCGGGACGCAGGTAGCCCCGGCCCTCGAAGCCGAACATGTCGGCGGGCTCACCGGCCAGCTTCCGGACGGCACGTTCGAGGGGCATGAGCTCCCGCTCCCGGACCCAGGTTCCGAGGAGGTCGGTGGGGCTCGGCGCGTCGCACAGCTGGTCCACGTGGGCGCCGGCATCGGTCAGACCCAGCACCACGTGGTCCTCGGTGAGCAGGCGTCCCACCTCCTCACGATCGTCGTTGGCGATGTAGGCCCGGAACCGGGTGGCGAGGTCCTCGGCCAGCGCCAGTTCGCACATGACGTCCAGGGGACTGACGCCCCGCTCCCGGGCGATGTCGGTGACCCGACGGCCCAGCAGCTCGGGAAACCGCTCCGACTCCGACACCTCGAACGTCTCCCACCGTGGTTTCATCCCGCCCTCGTTGCCCTCGAGGTCCTCGTAGGCCCGGGTCCGCCACTCCTGGTCGCGGAAGGCCGCCTTCCGCACCGCAGGGCTGACCTTGATGAGCTCGCCGAACACCTCGCCGACGTTGAGGTTGTAGGCGTCGGCCAGGGTGAACTGCATGGTCAACGGGCGCGGCGTGACCTGGGGCCAGACGTTCGCCCCCCGGGCCAGGGCCTCCTCGTGCATCTGGACGACTTCACGATGCTTCCCGCTCGACAGGGCGAACAGCGGACAGGTGAAGGGCCGGCCCACGCGCGGCTGCCACGTGAAGATGTCCGGGTACTCGCACTGCCAGCCCGGCGTGGTCAGCACGACACCCTTCCCGGCCTTGCCCGCGGCCATGAACAGCGCCTCGACCTCGTCCATCTCGGCGAACCGGCTGGGGACCGGCTTGCCGTCCACGCCTCGATGGGCGAACGAGAAGCTGGTCGACAGCCCGGCCGCCCCGACCTCCATGGCCTCACCGACCAGTCGGCACATGCGGTCGATCTCCTCGGGGGTGGCGGCCCGCTCGTAGGCCGCGTCCCCCATGACGTAGAGCCGCAGCGCGGTGTGACCGATGTAGGCGGTGAAATTGAGGGTCGTCCCGCGACGGCCGACCAGGTCGAGGTAGTCCGGGAACGTCTCGAACTCCCAGGCGATCCCGGCCGAGAGGGAGGCGGCGTCCATGCCCTCTACGTTCTCGAGCGTGTGCACGATCACGTCGTGGTGCTCGGGACGGCACGGGGCGATGGAGAAGCCGCAGTTGCCCGCCACCACCGTGGTGACCCCGTGGTACGACGACGGCTTGAGCTCGGGGTCCCAGAACACCTGTGCGTCGAAATGGGTGTGGATGTCGATGAAGCCCGGCGCCACTGCGCATCCGGATGCATCCACTTCGACGGTGCCGTCGAGCTTCGGGCCGATCTCCTCGATCAATCCTCCGCTGATGGCCACGTCGGCCACACGGCCGGGCCCGCCGGTGCCGTCGAACACCGTTCCGCCGCGAATTACCAGGTCAGCCGACATATCCCCTGCTCCTTTGCATCGTCCGGGTGGGTCATGAACTCGATGAGACGGTGATCGAAGCCGTACAGGCTCCCCGGTGACCTCGGGCCGCCCACCTCAGGCGACATGGTCGAAGCCGTACAGCTCGGCGCAGTTGAGCGCGGTGATCTTGCGACGGTCCCGGTCGGGGAGCGCACCCAGTGTCTCCTCGATCGAGCGCCGCGACTCGGGGAACGTGCTGTCGGTGTGCGGGAAGTCTGCGGCCCACATGCACGAGTCGGCGCCGAGGTGCGGGATGTACTGGTAGGCCAGCGCCTCCTCTTCGAAGGTGGCGATGACCTGTCGCTTGAACAGCTCGCTGGGTGGGACACTCGGGGCATAGTCGATCTTGTCCCGGAGGTTCTCCCACTCCATGTCCATCCGGGCGAGGAAGTACGGCAGCCAACCGACCCCCGCCTCCGCCAGCACCAGCGTGAGCCCGGGGTGCCGCTCGAGCGCCCCGGAGAAGACCATGATGGCCAGCGCCTCGTCGAGCTGCAGGGGAAGGAGGGTGGCGAAGGCCGCCGACTGCCACTTGCCCACCTCGTAGCGCAGCCTCGCGGATGCGCCCTCTTTGATGTGGAAGCTGATGGGCAGTCCCGTCTGCTCGGCCGCCGCCCACAGGCGATCCCAGGCCGGATCGCCGGCGTCGAAATCGAACACGTCGATGATCGCACCGCGGTGGCCCAGGCCGGCGACCCGTTCGAGCTCGGCCACCGCGGCCCCGGGCGAATGACTGGGCAGGAACGGAAGGGCGCACAGCCGGTCCGGTGCGAATGCGTTGAACTCCTCGATGGCCCAGTCGTTCCATGCCGCATAGCACGCGGTCTGCAGGTCCGGCTCGGGGATCGACAGCGTCAGTGGGATGGGACCGTAGATGACCGACGCCCACACCCCGTCGAGGTCCATGTCCTCCAACCGCAGCTTCGGATCGCTGACCCGAAAGCCGTCGTCCTCCAGGCCGGCGCGGCTGACGGCACTGAGCGCCTGGAGCTTGTCCCCCGGCGGCAGTCCGCTGCGGCCGAGCACACGATCGTTGCAGACCCACATCGGATCGCCCTCGCCGGTCACCACCCGTGGGCCTCGTTCGATGAGGTCCTTCGGCAGCCGTGACTCCCACAACCGGCGCGGAACGGCGCGCAGGTCCAGGTGGTCGTCACAGGAATAGATGCTCGTCTGGTCCATCTCGTTCCTTCCTTCCCGGACCCCGGTCGGCCGCCGCGTCCGGCCCACCGTCCGACGGAGGCGGACTGCTAGGTGAGGCGGTATCGGATCGGCAGGTGCTTGATCGCCCCGTTGACGGCCGAATTCAGGCGCTCGACCGGTCCCGACTGCTCGAACCACTCCATGCGGGTGGCGAGGAGGCCGAACATGGCCGCCAGCTCGGCTCGGGCCACGTGCGCGCCCATGCACATGTGAGGGCCGAAACCGAACACGAGCGTCGGGACCGGTGGACGGTCGATGCGGAACTCGAAGGGATCCTCGAACACCGCTTCGTCGCGGTTCGCCGATGCCCAGTACAGCGCCAGCTTGTCCCCGGCGTGGATCTGCTGGCCGTGCAGCTCGTAGTCCTCGGTGGCGGTCCGGGCGAAGTAGCTGATCGGGGTGACCCAACGGAGGATCTCCTCGACGGCACCGGGCAGGAGCTCGGGGTGGGCCTGCAGCCGCTCCCACTGGTCCGGGAACTCGCAGAAGGCCTGCATGCCGCCGGCGATGGCGTCACGGGTCGTCTGGTTCCCCGCCTCCACCAACAGCTCGCAGTACGAGATGAGCTGGCTCTTGGTGAGGGGCTGCCCGTTGACCTCGCTCTGCACCAGCTGGGTGACCAGGTCGTCCTGCGGATGTTCACGACGGTCCGCCACCATCTGCTTGAAGTAGCGGTGCAGCTCGCCGCGGGCCCGCATGGAGGTCTGCTCGGGGCTCTCGCCCGGGAGCCGGTACTCGGGATCGTCCTTGCCGATGATCTCGTTGGTCCAGCGGAAGTGGAGCTCCCAGTCGGCCTTGGGCACACCCAGCACCCAGGAGATGACCTCGACGGGAAACGGTGCCGCCAAGGCGTCGACGAAGTCACACTCGCTGATCTCGCCCCCCGTCGAAGCCTGATCGACCAGATCGGCGGCGATGCGCGTGATCTCCTCGCTGCGGGCCCGGACCGCACTCCGCAGGAACTTCTTGTTGGCCACCTGGCGCATGGGGCCGTGCTTGGGAGGATCGAGGTAGACGATCATCTCCGGCGTCACATCGAGCCCGCTGAGGTCCATGTCCAGGGTGATCCCCTGAGCGCTCGAGAAGAGCTGGGGCTGCGTGGCCACGTGGACGATGTCGGCGTGCCTGGTAACGGCCCAGAAGGGCGGGTGACCGGGTGGCTCGATGTAGGCCACGGGCGCCTCCGCTCGCAGCCGGGTCCACACCTCGTGCGGATAGCCGTGGCGCGCGAACCGCTCCGGGTCGACAAGGTCGAGCGGGTCGATGTCGAGGCTCATGGGCATGCCGGACTCCTTTGTCGCCTGGGAAACACTCTCGACCCGCTCACTCGAAGGTGACCACGCCTCGAAGGTTCACGCCGTCGAGCATGTCCCGATACCCCTGGTTGATCTGGTCGAGCCGGTACGTCTTGGTGATCAGCTCGTCCAACTTCAGCTGACCGGACTTGTACAGGGCCAAGAGGTTGGGGATGTCGAAGCGCGGATTGGCCGCGCCGAAGATCACCCCTTTGATCTCCTTTTGCATCATGGCCAGGTCGAAGAGGTTCACACTGGCCTCCAGCTGGACCTGAGGGGCCACGGCGGTGACCACGCAGGTCCCGCCCTTGCCGGTGAGGGAGAGTGCGCCGGCCATCAGGTTCCCGTACATCACGCCCGGCACCATGATCACGGCGTCGGCCATCTGCCCTCTGGTCAGCTCGGTGACCACGGGCAGCGCCTCGTCCATGGACGCCGCCGTGTGGGTGGCGCCGAAGTCGAGGGCCGACTTGCGCTTGAACTCCACCGGGTCGACGGCGACGATGTTGCGCGCCCCGACCATCCTGGCCCCCTGCACGGCATTCATGCCGACCCCCCCGACCCCCACCACCACCACCGTGTCGCCCGGCATGACCTCGGCCCGGTACACGGCCGAGCCCCAGCCGGTGGCCACCCCGCACGACACCAGGGCCACCGCGCTGAGCGGAAGGTCGGGATCGACCGCCACCAGCGAGGCCTCGTGACTCACGCCGTGTTCGGCGAAGGTGCCCAGCTTGGACATCACGTTGAGGGACTGGCCGTCGAGGCGGTAGCGCACGGTCCCGTCCGAGATCTGCCCGCGCTGGAACGTCGCCGCACCCAGGTCGCAGAGGTTGGAGTGGCCGGTGATGCACATCCGGCACCGTCCGCAGATGGGAAAGAAGCTGGCGGCCACGTGGTCGCCGGGCTGGAGGCTGGTGACGTCCGGGCCCACCTCGAGGACGATGCCTCCCCCTTCGTGGCCGCCCACCATGGGGAAGAGCCCCGCCCGCGGCGGTTCGCCGGTGCCCGCCTCCGATCCCATCTCGCTCGACTGGAGATGCTCGTCGGAGTGGCACAGGCCCGCGGCGACCCACTTGACCAACACCTCGTGCCGCCCGGGCGGATCGATCTCGATCTCCTCGATCTTCCAGTCCTGTTCCCGGCCCCACAGCACCGCTGCATGCGTCTTCATCGTCCCCCATCCTTTGGGCAATCCCCGGCCGGCGGC
Source organism: uncultured Acidimicrobiaceae bacterium (assembly GCA_963745955.1). Taxonomy (GTDB): domain Bacteria; phylum Actinomycetota; class Acidimicrobiia; order Acidimicrobiales; family RAAP-2; genus Bog-756. The sequence goes on from CAVUZI010000007.1 coordinate 365,784, forward strand.
ATGGCGCTGCGCTTGACCGTCCCGCAGCTTAGTGTCACAGTACGACATGAAAGCAAGGGGAGGTGGCGCGTGACGGTTGAGAGCGCGAGCGACGTGTATTACGACCCGTACGACGTGGACATCGACGCAGACCCGTATCCGGTCTTCCGGCGGCTGCGGGAGGAGGCGCCGCTCTACTACAACGAGGCCCACGACTTCTTCGCCCTCAGCCGGTTCGAGGACGTCGAGCGCGGCCTGCTCGACAACAAGACGTTCATCTCCGGGCGCGGTGGCATCATCGAGCTGATCCGGGCCAACATCGAGATGCCGTCCGGTGTGCTCATCTTCGAGGACCCGCCCGTGCACACCATCCACCGGCGGCTGATGTCGCGGGTCTTCTCGCCCAACCGGGTGGCGGCGCTCGAACCGCAGATCCGCACGTTCTGCGCCCGCAGCCTCGACCCGCTGGTCGGTGCCGGGGGGTTCGACTTCATCGCCGACCTCGGGGCCCAGATGCCCATGCGGGTCATCGGCATGCTGCTCGGCATCCCCGAGCAGGACCAGGAGGCGGTCCGCGAACGCGTCGACGCCAACCTTCGCACCGAGGCCGGTCAGCCCATGGAGGTGTCCGAGAACTTCGTCCCCACCGACATCTTCGGCGAGTACATCGACTGGCGGGCCGACCACCCCTCGGACGACATCATGACCGATCTCCTCCAGGCGGAATTCGAGGACGAGACAGGGACGGTGCGCCGACTGACCCGGGACGAGCTCCTGACCTACATCAGCGTCATCACCGGAGCCGGCAACGAGACGACCGGCCGCCTCATCGGGTGGACGGGCAAGGTCCTGGCCGACCATCCCGACCAGCGCCGGGAGCTGGTCGAGGACCGGTCCCTCATCCCCGGCGCCATCGAGGAGCTCCTCCGCTTCGAGACGCCGGCGCCGCACATGTCCAGGTACGTCGCCGAGGACGTCGAGCTGCACGGCCGGACGGTTCCGGAGGGGAGCATCGTGATGCTCCTCCCGGCATCGGCCAACCATGACGATCGCCGCTTCCCGGACGGCGACTCCTTCGACATCCACCGGGATGACGGCAAACCCCTGACCTTCGGCTACGGGATCCATCTCTGCCTGGGGGCGGCGCTGGCCCGTCTCGAAGGCCGGGTGGCCCTCGACGAAGTCCTCGACCGGTTCCCCACCTGGGACGTCGACATGGACCGGGCCGAGCTCGCTCCCACCTCGACGGTCCGGGGCTGGGAGACGCTCCCGGTCCTCACCTCATGAGTCCGGAGGCCGACGCCGTCCGGTCCGATCCGCCGAGCGACGCCGGAGGCACATGATGGGACTGCTGGACGGGAAGGTGGCCGTGATCACCGGTGCCGGTTCGGGAATGGGCAAGGCATCGGTCAAGGTCTTCGTCCGTGAGGGCGCCAAGGTGGTGGCGGCCGACATCAGCGGTGCCGAGCAGGACACGGCGGCCGAGGTCGGGGACGGGGTTCTCCCCGTGCACTGCGACGTCTCCAAGGAGGCCGACGTCGAAGCGACCATGGCCACCGCCGTGAAGGAGTTCGGCCGGGTGGACGTCGTGCTCAACGTGGCCGGCATCGCCGACGGCTGCGCCCTGGCCGACCTCACCATGGAGTTCTACGACCGGCTGATGGACGTCGACCTGCGTGGAGTGATGCTGGGGATGAAGCACGGCATACGCAGCATGCTCGAGAGCGGGGGGGCTCGATCGTCAACTGGTCCTCGGTCGGTGGCCTCAACGGCGCCGCGTTCACCAGCGTCTACCAGGCGGCCAAGCACGGGATCATCGGCGCCAGCAAGTCGGCGGCCATCGAGTACGGCACGCAGGGGATCAGGGTCAACACCATCTGTCCCGGCTTCATCCTCACCGAGATCATGGCCCAGGGAGCCGAGGACTTCATCCCCGACATCGCGGCCAAGGCCGCCCTCAACCGGGCCGGACTGCCCCACGAAGTTGCCGAAGTGGGCGCGTTCCTGGCCTCCGATCGGGCCTCGTTCATCACCGGTGCGGTCATCCCGGTCGATGGAGGCTGGTCGGCGAAGCTTGCCTAGCAGAATGAACGCGGTGAGCGCAGCGAAGAAGTCCGCACCGGATGCCCCGGTTCGACCCGGACGCCCCTACGACGGCAGGCTGCGCCGCGAGCGGGCGGCCGAGACGCGGGAGCGGATCCTGGTCGCCGGTTCCGAGCTCTTGCACCGCACGTCGGTCCGCGACTGGAAGAAGCTGACCGTCCGGGCCGTGGCCGAGCGGGCCGGCGTCAACGAACGGACCGTCTACCGCTACTTCGGCAGCGAGCGCGGGCTGCGTGACGCGGTCATGCACCGCAACGAACGAGACGCCGGCATCGATCTGGCCGGCATGCAGCTCGAGGACATCGCCACGGTGGCGACCCAGATCTTCGAGCATGTCTCCCAGTACCCGAGAGAGCCGCGCCCGCCGCTCGATCCGACCCTGGTCGATGCCAAGGACCGTCAGCGGGAGGCGCTGCTCGGTGCCATCGCCGCCAGGGCGGAGCAGTGGACCGAGGAGGACCGGACGATGGCCGCGGCCATGTTCGACGTGCTCTGGAGCGTGGCCTCGTACGAGCGCCTGGTCGTCGACTGGCAGATCGACCACGAGCGGGCCGTGCAGGGGATCTCCTGGGTCATCGGACTGGTGGAGCAGGCCGTCCGGGATGGCCGGGGGCCGACATGACTCCTCGGGCACGGACGCCGGTGCCCGGCCGATGGCCGTCAGCCGGTGCCCGCCTCCCCCCCTTTGGCCTGGAGCTTCGGGAGCTGGGGGACCGGGCGTCCGGCCACCGTCCCCCCGTCGACCGGCACCACGATGCCGGTGATCTGTGCCGACCGGTCGCCGGCCAGGAACAGGACGGCCTCGGCCACGTCGTGTGGCGATCCCCGACGTTGCAGGGGCTGGTCGAGCTCGATAGTGGGGCCGAGGTCGTAGCTCGTGATCCCCGTCGGGATGTGGCCGGGGGCAATGCAATTCACCCGGACGTTGTACTCAGCCAGATCGGTGGAGACCAGCCGGCTGAACTGGACGACCGCCGCCTTGGAGGTGCGGTAGGCGATCGGCGGGCCACCGCCGGTGAGGCCACCGATGGACGAGGTGTTGACGATCGAACCGCCGCCGTGCTCGGCCATGTGCCGGGCCGCGCGCTGGGTTCCGGCGATGACCCCGAACAGGTTCACCGCCATCACCCGGTCGAAGTCGCGGAGGTCGTCCCGCAGGAAACGGCGGAAGGAGCTCGCGATACCGGCGTTGTTGAACATGACGTGCAGGCCCCCGAAGGTGTCCACGGCGAAGTCGACCAGCGCTTGGACCTCGTCGGCATCGGCCACGTCGGTCCGCTTGAAGGCTGCGGCATCCCCGAGTCCGGCGGCCAGGGCCTCGCCCTGTTCGGTGTCGACGTCCGCCACGACAACCTTCGCGCCCTCGGCGGCGAACAGCTCGGCGGTGGCGCGGCCGATCCCGCTCGCACCTCCCGTGACGACGGCAACCTTCCCCGACAGTTCGCCCATGTCCAGCGGTTCCTTTCGACTGGTGCCCGGCACCGGGGGATGAACCCGGCCTCGCGACTCCCGCCGCCTCCTCCGAGTCCGGCGCGGCAACCGAACATACTCGGGCCGGCAGGGCCTCGACCGACCGGCTCGACCTTCGTACCCATCAGATCAGGGCACCTGCCCGCGACCACCCTGGAGCACCAGTGAGCGACGAGTTCGAATCCATCGACTTCTTCGGCACCAAGGACCTCATCGACAACCCCTACCCCTACTTCGAGCACCTGCGAGGCCAGTGCCCCGTGACCAAAGAGCCCTTCCACGATGTGTACATGGTGACGGGCTACGACGAAGCCATCGAGGTCTACCACGACAAGGAGACCTTCTCGGCTTGCAACTCGGCCATCGGGCCCTTCGCCAGGTTCCCGGTGCCGCTCGAGGGTGACGACGTCACCGAGATCATCGAGACCTACCGGGACGGGCTCCCCTTCGGGGACCAGCTCCCCACCTTCGACCCGCCCAAACACACCGCTCAGCGCGGGCTCCTCATGCGGCTGATCACCCCGAAGCGCCTGAAGGAGAACGAAGCGTCCCTGCAGCAGCTGGCCGACGATCAGATCGACCGCTTCCACGCCCGGGGCGAGTGCGAGTTCATCGGTGAGTACGCCCAGCCCTACACCATGCTGGTCATTGCCGACCTGCTGGGCGTGCCCGAGGAGGACCATCCGGAGTTCCTCGAGAAACTCATGCACCACGACACCGTAGAGATGACCCACAGCCCCCTCGAGTACCTGTACGAGAAGTTCACCGGCTATATCGAGGACCGCAGGCGCCAACCACGGGCCGACGTGATGACCGGGCTGGCGACGGCCACCTTCCCCGACGGAACATTGGCGCCGGTCGAGGACGTGATGAAGATCGCCTCCAACCTGTTCGCGGCCGGCCAGGAGACGACGGCCCGGCTTCTCGGCACCGCCCTCATGACCCTCGGCGAACGACCCGAACTGCAAGAGCAGCTCCGCGCCGACCGCAGCCTCATCTCCCCCTTCATCGAGGAGACATTGCGCCTCGAGCCTCCGATCAACGGCACCTTCCGTCTGTCGCGGACACCGACGACGGTTCGGGACACCCCGATCCCGGCCGGGAGCACGGTCATGGTCCTGCCCGCGGCGGCCAACCGCGACCCGCGCGAGTTCGAGGCACCCGACGATCTCCGCTTCGACCGGGAGAACGCCCGCCAGCACATCGCCTTCGGTCACGGCATCCATACCTGCGCCGGTGCACCGCTGGCCCGGGCCGAGTCCAACGTGTCCCTCCAGCGCCTGCTGGACAGGATGGGGGACATCCGGATTTCGGAGTCGCACCACGGCCCCGCCGATGACCGACACTGGGAGTACACACCCACCTGGATGCTCCGGGGCCACGACCGGCTCTACCTCGAGTTCACGCCCGTCGGCTGAGCCCCGCCCGACACCGGTGCGCGGCGGCAGCGGCCGACCTCACGCGACAGGGTTACGCCTTGGCCCCTTTGCGGCGCTTGGCCGGCTTGGCCGATCTGGCCGGCTTGGCCGATCTGGCCGGAGCGGGGCCCTGCGCCTCCGGGGTGTCGACCGGCCAAGTCCGGGGATCGCGGCCGAATCCCGACTCGAGGACTTCGATGCTCTCGGAGATCGTGGTGGGCAGATCCCCGCCGTTGAAGAACCAGTGGGTGTGGGCGGCCTGGATGACGCCTCCGGCTGCCGCGGCGAGCATGGTGGGGACGAGCCCTTCGCTCGGCATCCCGAGTCGGGACCCGAAGAATTCGGCCATGACCCGGTACGACTTGAGCTGGATCCCTCCGACGACCGATCGCAACACGCTGGGCGTGGCCGCCACCACGCCGATCCACCGCCTGAGCATCACCATGTCCTCGGTCGACAGCTCCTCTTCGAGCGCCAGGCGGAGGGATTGCAGAGGTGGCTCATCGTCGGGACGGGCGGCCAACGCGGTCCGGAGGGCGTCGCTCCGCCTGTCGATACTCAGCTGCAGGACATCCTCCTTGGCCGGGAAGTACCGGTAGAAGGTCCGGGCTGAGATCCTCGCCTCGGAGGCGATCTGGTCGACGGTGACCTCCGCGAACCCGCGCTCCTCGAACAACCGCAGGGCCACATCCTCCAAGGTGAGGTTCATCGTCTCCAGACGCTTCTTCCGCAGCTGGAGGTCGAGCGAGTCAGCGCCCAATCCGTCCTCCCCGATCCCGCGCGATCCGACGGCGTGCCCGGAGCGCTTCGAGTCCAAAGCATGAACCGGTTGTCCGATCCGGTCAACCACGCACCTCCCGCCGCAGCCATTCACTCCCTGCGTAGGCCAGGGCGCGGTGCACCGCCCGCACCGGACGGAGTTAGTAGGAATTCCTAGTACTGTACGGTCTGTCCAGCGACCGTCTCGGCCAGGCTGAGGACGAGGGAGACAGAGGAGTGCGACCGGCGATGGAACGACGGCTTTGCGTCGGGGAGGGACATCCATGCTGCTGACGTTGGACGGTGATCAAGAGCTCTTCCGGGACACCACAGCGAAGCTCCTGAGCGAACTGGTCCCGGTCGGCGAGCTCCGCCGGCTGCGGGACGACCCGGTCGGTTTCGACGACGAGTACTGGCGCCGTGGCGCCGAGCTGGGTTGGACGTCGCTCCTCGTCAGCGAAGACCTCGGTGGGGGCTCCATCGGCGGACAGGGACTCGTGGACCTGGCGCTCGTGGCCTACGAGTTCGGTCGTCACGCCGCACCCGGGCCGTTGCTGGCGACCAACGTTGTCGCCGCCACCCTCAGCGAGACCGGTGACAGCAGGTTCAAGGAAGTGATCGGGGACGTCCTGGCCGGGACGTCGATCCTGACCTGGTGCCTCGGTGAGCCGCCACCGTCCGACCGGTTCGACCGCGTCGGCCTGGACGTCCGCGTCGAGGGATCGGAGGCGGTGATGAACGGGGTCAAACGACCGGTCGAGTCGGGAGCACGGGCCGATCATCTCCTGGTCACCGGCCGCACCGGTTCCGGACGCACCCAGGTGCTCGTACCTGCCGGTGCGGCGGGTCTGTCCCTCTCGCCCATGCAGACCGTCGATCTGACCCGCCGCTTCTCCGTCGTCACCTTCGACGATGTCCGCGTCCCGACCTCGGCCATCGTCGGCGAAGTCGGGATGGCCGGTGAACAGGTGGAGAGACAGATCGAGCGCGCCGTGGCCCTTGTCGCCGCCGAGGCGGTCGGGGCCATGCAGGCGGCCTTCGACATGACCGTCGAATGGGCCTTCGATCGCTACTCGTTCGGACGTCCGCTGGCGTCCTACCAGGAGCTCAAGCACCGCTTCGCCGACATGAAGGCGTGGCTGGAAGCGAGCCACGCCGTCAGCGACGCGGCCACCGAGGCGGTGGCCAGTGGATCCCCGGACGCGGCCGAGCTCCTCAGCGCGGCCAAGGCCTTCATCGGCAGCTTCGGCTCGGAGCTGGTGCAGGACTGCGTCCAGATCCACGGAGGGATCGGGCTCACCTTCGACCACGATGTCCACCTCTTCCTCCGCCGGCACACCGTGGACCGGGCGCTCTACGGGACGCCGGCAGAGCACCGTCAGCGCCTGGCCGACCTCGTCGAGGCCAAGGGGGAGATGACATGAGCGAACTCGACGCGGAGGACCTCGAGACCTTCAGGCAACGGGCCCGGACATTCATCCGTGACAACCTCCGCCCGGTCGCCCCGGGTATCACGATCGGTCCACTGCGCAACGACCGGAACGACGAGGAGGAGCTGGCCGCCGTGGCCCGGGAGCGGGAGGTTCAGCGGATGCTCTTCGACGCCGGCCTGGCCGGCATCTGCTTCCCCCGTGACTACGGCGGCCAGGGACTCACGCCCGCGTACCAACGGGTCCTCAACGCCGAGTTGACCGGCTACGAGTACCCGGCCCGGCTCCAGGCCCCGACCTTCTCGCCGTGCGCCGCCGTCCTCCTCGACTTCGGAACGGAGGAGCAGAAGCAGCGGCACATTCCGGCCATCCTGAAGGGTGAGGAGATCTGGATGCAGTTCCTCTCCGAACCGAGCGGCGGCTCGGACGTCGCCGGAGCTCTCACCTCGGCCATCCGGGACGGCGACGAATGGATACTGAACGGTTCGAAGATCTGGACCACCGGCGCCTGGTGGTCGGATTGGGGTCTCTGCCTCGCTCGCACCAATTGGGACGTCCCGAAGCACCGCGGCCTGACCGTGTTCATGCTTCCCATCCGCCAGCGGGGCCTCGAGGTCCACCGCATCGAGATGCTCAACGGCTCCAAGGAGTTCTGCCAGGAATTCATGACCGACGTCCGGGTGCCCGACACCGATCGTATCGGTGAGGTCGACGACGGCTGGACGGTGGGCACCCGCTGGATGTTCCACGAGCGCATGCTCATGAACTCCCCCTATGTGACCCTCACCGTCGGCGGTCAGCACGGCGGGGAGGGTGCGTCGTTCGTGAACCAGGTGGCCCGTGAGGCCGGTCGGCAGTCGGATCCCTGTGCCCGCGATCTGGTCGGCGAGGCGCACATGCTCGACCTCGTCGATCGAAAGCTCCGGCGGCGCATCGGTGACGGGTTGGCCACCGGTGCGTTGGCCGACCAGTCCGCGGCCATCGGGCGTCTGTTCACCGCGGTGGCCGCGACCCGCATACGGACCATCGCCTTCGAGATCGCCGGTGGCGCCGGTGGCGCGTGGACCGACGACGACGGGGCAACTGGCCTTCTGCGGCACGGAGTTCCTGATGCGGCAGGTGTCGAGCATCGGGGGCGGCACGACCGAGATGGCCCGTAACGTGATCAGCGAGCGGGTGCTCGGGATGCCCCGGGAGCGTGCACTGGACCGGGACGTCGCCTTCCGTGACGTACCCCGTGGGGGATCCTCGGGCCCGTAGAGACGGCTCCGGTCCACGCCGTCACCCGGGCAGGCGCCCGGCGGGCACGCCCGTCAGGCGCCGTCGCGCTGGAGGAGCAGCACACCGGACGGGGTGCCGCCGCCCGAGGTGACGACCGCGGTGACGGCGTCGGCGACCTGGCGATCGCCGGCGTCGTGTCGGAGCTGGACGACAGCCTCGTAGAGAAAGCCGAAGCCGTGGGTGCGGCCCTCCGAGAGCTGCCCGCCGTGCGGGTTGACCGGGAGCGGCCCGCCGAGGGCGATCCGGCGACCGTGGTCGAGCCAGTCTGCTGGCTTCCCCGAATCCGCAGAATCCGAGGGCCTCGAGCCAGGAGATGGCATTGAACGTGAAGCCGTCGTAGAGCATGGCCACATCGACGTCGGACGGAGACAGGCCGGTCCGGGACCACAGGTGCGCCGACTGGCCCAGCACCTGGGGCTCGTGGGTGACCGTGCCCTGGTCCCACGAGACCCGTTCGAGGATCTGCGTCCCGACCGCCTCGATGCGGATCGCCGGTCGCGGAAGATCGCCGGCGACCGCTGCGTCCGACACGACGACGGCGATCGATCCGTCGCACGGGACGTCGCAGTCGTAGAGACCGAACGGCGAGGTGATCGGCCGGGCCGACAGATAGTCGTCCATGGTCATCGGCTCGCGGTAGATGGCGGCGGGATTCCGTGCCGCGTTGGCTCGTCCGTTGAGGGCGATCAGGCCGAGCATCTCACGGGAGGCGCCATAGCGGTGCAGGTACTGGTTGGCGTTCATGGCGATCCAGTTGGCGGCCGACATGGCGCCGAACGGCGCACGCCAGGCCGACTGGCCGGAGGAGCGCGTCCCCGCCCGCCCCGCCCAGGCGGAGGGCGGCGAAGGACGACTCCCACACCGTGCGAAAGCACAGGACATGGCGGCAGAGGCCGGAGGCCACGGCCAGCATGGCGGCCACGACCGCGCCGCCGGGGCCGGGGAGATCCCCTCCCCCGTTGATCCATGTGGGGTGGAGACGGAGGGCCTCCTCCACCGCCGTGACACCGCCTTCGCTCATGCCCATGCCGACGGCGCCCGGATAGGTCGACAGCCCGTCGATGTCGCCGAGCTCCAGCCCGGCGTCGGCCACGGCCTCAAGGCACGCATCGACCGTCAGCGAGAGCGGGTCGACCATCAGCCGGCGACCGAGTGCCGACCGCCCCACCCCCGACAGCACGGAACGGTGCTCGAACCGGTCGTCGTCCAGCGGCCGGCGTGGGACCGGGTGGACGGGTTCGGCCACCGGGTTGCCGGTCGAGGGTCGGCCCGTGGGCTCGAACAGCGGGAGCCACACGTCGTCGTGGTGTTCGAAGCGGACGGCCACGTCCTGGCCGATGGAGACCTCGGCCGGCGCACACCCCACGATCATCGTGGTGAGCCGCACCGTCGGGTCCTCGACCAGGCCGACCACCGCAATCACGTAGGGCGGCTCGAAGGCGGGATGCCACTGATGCTGGTTCACCGTGAAGCCGATGACCGTCGCCCGCCCGGAGACGATGGCCGGTTCCCAGCTCCGGCTCCGGCACACGGGACAGATGGGCACGGGCGGATGGACGAGGGAGGCGCAGTCCGTGCACCGCTGGATTCGGAGCCGGCCGTCGGCTCCTGACGTCCAGAACCATTCGGTGGCCGGCGTCAGCTCCGGGAGGGGCCTCGTGGGGCTCATCGCTCCCCGGCCCCCTCGAACGCCGGATGCCCTTCCCGGAGGACTCCGATGACCTGCGGCAGGTCGACCGTCGTGCGGATACCCGGTGCCGCCCGGCAGACGAAGGGAACGGCGTTGACGGCGCGGTTTGCCGTGTACCCCGGTGTCCAGTCGCCCATGTCCTCGAGGGGGACGGCCAGACGCATCTCGACGTCCAGGGGAGCGTCCCCGGCCACCTGAGATCCGCCAGCCGGTCGGGCGCAGCTGCCAGCCGGGCTCGAGCTCCGACGTGCAGAACCAGGTGGCCGCGAAGCTGAGGAGGGGCCGGCCCCCGCGCATGCCGGTGACCTTCATCCGCTGCCCGGCCACCGTGCCGGCCTCGAGCCGGCCGGCCGCGATCTCCGTCGTACGGCGGGCGACGGCGATCTCACCGCTGCCCTCCAGCGACTCGAGGGGAAGGGAGAGGGCCTCGCCCAGCAGCCGGAGCGACGGGCCGAAGCTCTGCACCCCGTGGGACCACCGGCCATGGTCGAAGGCGGCCGGATCGCTGCCGAATCCCATCAGACTCGAACAGGAGCTCGGGCGAGTCACGCTGGGACAGGTCGGCGAACTCCTCGATGGCCAGGCTTTCGAGCTGCCGCTGGATCGACGTCAGGACCAGCGGCACCGCCTCCGAGATGAACCCCGGGCTGCTCCCGGTGCTGTGGATCGAGGTGCCGCCGCGGCGACAGGCCGATTCGACCCGCTCGCGGACCGCGGGATCCATGCTCGCAGGATGGTGGAACTCACCGCACGTCGTCACGACATTGGCACCGGACTCGAGCAGCCGGCACACGGTGTCGACCTCGAACATCCGCGGCATGTAGAGCACGCAATCGGCGCCGAGCCCGAGGATGTCCTCGATGTCACCGGTGGCGGCGACGCCGGTGGGTCGGAGCCCGCAGAGCTCGCCGGCATCCCGACCCGCTTTTTCGGGCGAGTACACATAGAGCCCGGCCAGCGTCATGTCCGGGTGCTCGACCACACCGCGCAGGGAACGGGCGCCGATGTTTCCCGTGGCCCATTGGACCACCCTGTACGTGCGGGTCCCGTCGGCCACTAGACCATCCTGGCCCGGATCACGCCGGCTCGGTTCAGACCGACCCGGATCACGCCGACCCCGTTCACGCCGACCCCGTTCACGAGGCCTGACCGCTTCCGTCTCCGAGTGACGCCTTGTACAGCACGTTGGCGGCGAGCCGCATGTGGGCGGCGTCGACCAGCTTCCCGTCACGGCCGATGGCACCCACACCCTCGGCCTCGGAACTGCGGTAGGTGGCGATGGACTCACGAGCGTCGGCGATCTCCGCGGCCGTCGGGGCGAACACCTCGTTGGCGACGGCAATCTGATCGGGATGGATGGCCCACTTGCCGTCGAAGCCCAACAGGCTGGCGTGCACCGCCGAGCGGCGGAACCCCTCCAGATCCTTGTACGCCGGATGTGGCGCATCGATGGCGTCGATGCCGGCACCCCTGGCCGCGGCCAGGATCTGGACACGGGCGAAGTGCCAGAAGTCGCCGGGGTACTCGCTGACCGGGTCGAAGTTGCCGTCCACCCGGGCCCGCAACGAGGCGGAGAGGTCGCCGGCCCCGAAGATGATCGCCTCGAGCCGGTCACTGGACCCGGCGATCTCTGCGGCGTTCGAGAGACCTTCGGCCTCTTCGATCAGGACCTCGAGGCCGATTCGCTTGGTCAGCCCCAACTTGGTCTCGAGTTGCGTGAGGAGCACGTCGACCCACCAGACTTCACGCGCCGATCTCGCCTTGGGCACGATGATCACGTCCAGGGCGTCCCGCGCCCCGGTGACCACCTCGATGATGTCGCCATGGCACCACGGCGTCTCCAGGCCGTTCACCCGGACGGCACGGACGGTCCGGCCCCAGTCGAACCCGGTCAGCGCGCCGACGGCGGTACCCCGCGCCGCCTCTTTGGCCACCGGCGCGCAGGCATCCTCGAGATCCAAGAAGACGAGATCGGCACCGGAGCCGGCCGCCTTCTCGCACATCCGCTCGCTGCTGGCCGGTGTGGCCAACTCGGATCGTCGGGCACGGGGTTGATGCACAGTCACCTCCAGGAGCGTCGCGGTCAGATGACACCCGCCGCCCGGAGGGCGGCGAGACGGTCGGGCTCGATGCCGAGCAGGTCACCGAAGACCTCATCGTTGTCGGCGCCCAGATGCCGGCCGAGGTGGGCGATCCGGCCGGGCGTCTCGGTCAGGACGGCGACCGGTGCATGGACGGTCATCGGGCCGAGGTCGGGGTCGTCGAGGCGGACGAAGGTCCCCCGGGCCTGCAGGTGCTCGTCGGCCAGCAGCTGCTCGGCGTCGTAGACGGGGGCGGCGGCAACCGAGGCGGCCTCGAAGACCGCCATGGCCTCGTCGAGCGAACGCCGCCGGATCCAGGTGGCCACGAGCTCATCGACCTCGAGGGCCCGCTTCTGCCGGGGAACGGAGTCGACGTAGTCGGGATTCTCGGCCAGGTCGGGCCGGTCGATGGCCCGGTAGACCCGGGCGGCGATGTTGGGTGATGCACTCGAGATGGCCACCCACTTGCCGTCCGCGGTCTCGTACACGTTCCGGGGCGCGCTGGCGTCGAAGCGGTTGCCCACACGACCGGTGACCGTGCCCAGCTGGTCGTAGGCGAGGGTCGAGGACTCAATGAGCCGGGCCAGCGGCTCGATGAGGTTGACGTCGACGAGCTGCCCGCCGCCGCCGTGCACGTCACGGTGGTAGAGGGCCATCATGACCGCATAGGTGGCGGCGAGCGCGGCCACCCCGTCGGCCAGCATGAAGGGCGGCAGTGTCGGGGGCCCGTCCGGCTGCCCGGTCAGATGGGCGAAGCCGCTCATGGCCTCGGCCAGGGTGCCGAAGCCGGGGCTGTCGCTCTTCGGCCCGCCACGTCCGTAGCCGCTGATGTGGAGCATCACGAGCTGCGGGTGGAGCTCGTGCACCGATTCGTAGTCGATCCCCCAACGGGCCAGCGCCGTCGGTCGGTTGTTGATGACCAGCACGTCACTGACGTCGAGCAGCCGGTGGAAGAGATCCTGACCCTCGGAGTGGCGCAGATCCAGCGTCACACAGCGCTTGTTGCGGCTCATGCTCTTCCAGACCAGGCCGATCTCGTTCTTCCTGTCGCCCCAGGTGCGCAGCGGATCACCGGCACCGGGCTGCTCGACCTTGATGACATCGGCACCGAACTCACCCATGGCCGTGGTCACGAGTGGGCCCGCGGCGAGAGTGGCCGCGTCCACCACCCGAATGCCGTGGAGCGGTCCTTGCGACCCGGGCTGCCCGTCGTCCCCGGGCTGTCCTCCGGACGGCCCCCCGGTCTGTCCTTCGAACCGCCCTCCGGACGGCCCCTCAGGCATGGTGGACGACGTCCGGTCGGGCCAGTCCGAGGGTGTCGCGCAATGTCTCACCGGTATACCGGTCGCGGAACACGCCGCGGCGCTGGAGCTCGGGGACCACCAGCCGGACGACATCCTCGTACGCTCCCGGGCAGTGGGTGGCGGCCACGACGAAGCCGTCACACGCGTCGGCCTCCATCCACTCCTCCATCTGATCGGCGACCTCGGGACCCGTGCCGACGAAGCGGGGGCCTTGGAGCAAGGTGGCCCGGTGGCCGGCCAGATCGGCCAGCGTCACCGTCTCCCCCCCGATGTGCCGGCGCAGGTTCTGAACCAGGCCGCGGATGCCCGACACCGACCCGATGAGCTCGTCGGTGATCGGCGCATCGAGCTCCAGGCCGGAGAAGTCATAGTTCATGAGCTCCGAGAGCAGGGTCAGGGAGGCCTGTGGGTCGACGAGCGAGTTGAGGAACAGGTCCTCGCGCTCCTCGGCATGGGCATGGGACTCGCCGACCACCGTGTAGACCATCGGCAGCATCCGCACCGAACCCGGGTCGCGTCCGGCGGCGGCGATCGACTCCTTCTGGTCTTGGTAGTGCGAACGGGCGATGTCCAGGTCGGGATCACCGGTGAAGATCAGCTCGGCCCAACGGGCGGCGAAGTCGCGACCGCGGCCCGACGAACCGGCCTGGAGCAGCACCGGACGGCCCTGCGGGGACCGGGGGACGGTGAGCGGTCCGCGTGCGCTGAACCACTTGCCCTCGTAGCCGAGCTCATGGACCTTGTCGGGGTCGGCGAAGGTGCCGCCGGCCCGGTCGAGCACCAGGGCGTCGTCCTCCCAGGTGTCCCAGAGGCCGGTCGCCGCCTCGAGGAACTCGTCGGCCCGGTCGTAGCGGGCATCGTGGTCGAGATGCTCCTTGAACCCGTAGTTCTGAGCCTCGCTGTCGTTGACCGAGGTCACGATGTTCCAGGCCGCTCGCCCACCCGACAGGTGATCCAGGGTGGCGAAGGTGCGGGCGACGTGGAACGGCGAATAGTAGGTGGTCGAATAGGTGGCGCCGAGGCCGATGCGCTCCGTCGCCGCCGCGGCGATGCCGAGCACGATGCTGAGATCCAGCTTCACCGGCCGCGCCCCGAGACGGACAGCGTCGGCCACGGACCCGCCGTAGATCCCGGGCATGGCCAGACGGTCGTCGAAGAACATCATGTCGAAGCAGCCCTCTTCGAGGGTCCGGCCCAACTTCGCGTAGTAGCTGGCCTTCAGGAATCCGTGTTCGGTGGCCGGATGCCGCCACGACCCCGCGTAGACCGTCGTGCTCCCCGCCTGCATGAAACCCACCAACGACATCTGCCGCTTCGCCATGGTCACCGAGATGCTCCCCTTCGCTGCCGGTCGCCGCAGTGCTGGCGCCGTCGACGATGTGGAATGTAATATCTGATATGCCAGATATCAAGTCGATCGGCGGAACCGTGCGGGCCCGAGCGGCCAGCGAGCTCCGCGATCGGATCCTCACCGGCAGACTGCACCCCGGCTCGCGGCTCGACCTCGACCAGATCACCCGCGAGTTCGGCACCAGTCGAACCCCGGTACGCGAAGCGCTCCTCGAGCTCTCCTACGAGGGTCTCGTCTCGGTCACCCCCCGCAGCGGGATCACCGTCCTCGGGATCACCCCCGACGATGCCATCGACAACTTCGCCGTCCTGGCCACCTTGGCCGGAAAGGCGGCGGAGTGGGCGACGGCCAGGATCTCCGCATCGGAGCTCGACGAGCTCCACCATCTGGCCCAGGCCGTCGTCCACGCCGACGACGTCGTCGCCGCCAACTGGAGCTTCCACCGCGCCCTCAACCGGGCGTCGGGATCGCCGCGGCTCCTGACCTACCTGCGCCAGGCCGTCCGGGTGGTGCCGACCAGCTACTTCGAGCTCTTCCCCGAGCAGGTCCGCCGGAGCCGGGCCGAACACGCCGCGCTGCTCGAGGCCATCGGCCGCGGCGATGCCGGCTCGGCACGAGCGCTCACCGAGTCCCATGTGCTCGACGCGGGCGCCGCCCTGGGTGACTGGCTGCGGTCCAGGACGGCGGAGGCGGAACCCGAATCGCAACCCGTCTGACCCGGCCACCGTCCCGGAAGGCTCAGGACCCCGCGGCTGCGACGGCGCGACGGGCCCGGCTGCGGTATCCCTCGAGCTTCTCGTCCGCGGTGCGGACCCGGGTGCTCCGCGACATCGTCGACACGTCGTGGCCCACCGCCCGGGCCCGGAGCGCGGCCACGGTCGCCTCCTGCCTGGAGATGTGGGCGAAGGGATCGAACGAGTACCACCGCATGGCATTCTCGTGGGTCATCTTGCGCACGTGGTCGTCGGGGACTGCGTTCTTCGCGAACTCCGTCTCCAACTCCTCGGGTGCGCCGGGCCACATCGAATCACTGTGGGGGTAGTCGGCCTCCCAGGCGATGTTGTCGATGCCGATCCGTTCGCGCAGCTCGATGCCCACCGGGTCGCTGATGAAGCAGGTCAGGAAGTGCTCGCGGAAGACCTCGCTCGGAAGCCTGCCCCCGAAGTCCTGCAGGGTCCAGGCGTGGTGCATCTCGAACGTCCTGTCCACCCGCTCGAGGAAGTACGGAACCCATCCGGTGCCACCCTCGGACAGTGCCACGCGCAAGTCGGGGAACTGCTTGAGGACCCGCGACCACAAGAGATCGGCCGCCGCCGACTGGATGTTCATCGGTTGCAGCGTGATCATCACATCGGGCGGGGAGTCGACGGCGGGGATGGAGAGCCGCCCCGACGAACCCAGGTGGATGGAGAGCACGGTCCCGGTGTCGCAACATGCCCGCCAGACGGGATCCCAGTACTCGTCGTGGAAGCTCGGGTAGCCGAGGGCGGCGGGGTTCTCGGTGAAACTGAGCGAGTGGCAGCCCTTGGCCGCCACCCGGCGGATCTCCGCCGCGGTGAGCTCGGCGTCCCAGATGACCGGTACGGCCATGGGAATGAAGCGCGCCGGGTAGGCGCCGCACCACTCGTCGATGTGCCAGTCGTTGTAGGCGCGCACGAGGGCCAGCGAGAGCTCGGGGTCGTCGCTGGCGAAGACGCGGGCCGTGAAGGTCGGGAACGACGGGAAGTTCATCGAGGCCAGGACTCCCCCGGCGTCCATGTCCTTCACCCGCTCGTGGACGTCGTAGCAGCCGGGCCGCACCTCGTCGAGGCTCTGCGGCTCCAACCCGTACTCCTCTTTGGGGCGGCCGGCCACGGCGTTGAGGGCGGCGGTCTCCATCACCACCTTCCCGAAGGTCCAGACATCGGAGCCTTCGGCGTTGCGCACGAGCTTGGGCGCCCGGTCGTGGTATTTGGGGTCGAGGTGGCCCACGAAGAGATCGGGCGGCTCGATGATGTGGTCATCGACGCTGATCAGGATGAGCTCATCAACCTTGGTCATGGGAATCCCCTCCCGAGAACCTTCTTCTCTTGTTGACATAACGATGCTATACGACTGCTGGCCTCCGCGGGCGGGCCCGACCGAGCTTCGGTGTTCCCCGGGTCGGGTCCGGCGGACCCCTCAGATCATCGCTGCCTGGACCCTAGCCTGCACTTTCGGAACCATCGCGTGCCCTACCCGCTACGAAGTGGCATATTCATCGGACCAGAACGCCATGCACCCACGTTGATACTTCGGATATAGTCCCGCCAGAAGGCGGCGGACGTGGTGGCTGTCTCGGGCTGAAGGGGAGCGTGTGGGAAAGTCGATTGAGGCCTTGACGCCGCGGAGCGTGACTGCGCTCGACCCGCGGGGCCTGTCGCTCGAAGCCAGAGGGGATGGTGACCCATCCGGTGTGAGCCGTCGCCCGTCGGTCCGGCGGGCAGGTTCGACAGTCCGCTCGAGCTCAGCGCCGTGTTTGGTTCTGTCGGCGTACCCGCGGCGACCTGCCGGTCGTCGGGCGTCCTGACTGAGCATTGAAAGGTACGGGGGATGCTGCAGTACATACTGGCCGGACTGGCTCTCGGCTCCATCTACGCCATCGCATCAGCCGGACTGGTCGTCACCTTCGTCTCCACGGGTGTGCTGAATTTCGCCTTCGGGTCGATGGCCTTCGTGATCGCCCGCTTCTACTACTGGCTGAACACGCAGCACAGCTGGACCACGTGGGATGCGGCCCTCCTGTCGCTGCTGGTCATGGCCCCGCTCTTCGGAATCCTCCTCTACGCGGTGCTGTTCAGGTTCGTGCGCAACCGGTCCACGCTCGTGAAGATCGTGGTCACCATCGGGCTCTCCGTCGCGCTGCCGCCCATCGCCGACCTCATCTTCGGCGCGCAGTCGATCACCACCGCCCCCGGCCTGGCCCTCTCGTCCGACCAGCCCTACCACTTCCTCGGTACCCCGGTCACCACCGACCAGGTGATCACCTACGGCTTCGTGCTCTTCGTCGTCCTGGCCGGAACGCTCATCCTCAGGTTCACCCGGGTCGGGCTCTACGTCCGGGCCAGCGTCGACTCGGAGGCGATGACCTCGCTGTCGGGTACGAACCCCGGGCGGGTCGCCGTCGGCGTCTGGGCGGTCAGCACCATGTTGGCCGGACTGGCGGGCATCCTCGTGGCCCCGACCAACGGCCTGACGCCGGTGGGAATGGCCACGCTGATGGCGGCCGCCTTCGCCGCCGTTGTCGCCGCCCGGCTGCGCTCGTTGACCGGGGTCGTGGCCATCTCGCTGGCCATGGGGGTGGTCACCGACGTCGTGCAGGAATACCTGCCGCCGAGCAGCTCCTTCACCGCGGCGATCATCCCGAGCATCCCGTTCGGGTTCATCCTCATCTTCCTCGTCGTCTACCTCATCCGATCGGGCACGGTGGCCGATGAGGCGGACCCCGGAGGTCCGTTGGACCGGGCCATCCGGCCGGCCAACCAGGACACCTCGCTGGCCGGCTTCACTCCGGACGATCCCGGGTCGAGCCGCCCGACGACCATCCTGGCGCTGCTCCCGTTGGCCGTTGTCGCCGTCGTCCCGCTGATCTTCCACGGCTCGCCGTACTGGTTGGGCCTGGTGGCCGCCGGGCTCTGCTACGCCGTGGCCTTCCTCTCCTTCACGGTGGTGACCGGAGAAGGCGGGATGCTGTGGCTCTCACAGATCATCTTCGCCGGCGGTGGGGCACTCGCGGCCGCGCAGTTCGTCTCCGTCTGGCACGTCCCGGTTCTCCTGGCCATCGTTTTCGCCGGGATCATCATGGCTGTCGTCGGCGCCATCATCGGGCTGCTCACGATCCGGCTCGGCGACCTCTATGTCGCGCTGGTCACCCTGAGCTTCGGGCTTCTCATCGAGACGCTCGTCTTCACCCTCAACCAGTTCAGCCAGGGTGGGTTGGGCGTCACGATCAACCGGCCACAGTTCGCCGGCGGGGATCTCGCCTTCTCGTACTTCGCACTGGTCGTGTTCCTCATCTTCGCCGCACTCATCGTCAACCTCCGCCGGTCGACCAGCGGGTTGGCCCTCCGGGCCGTCCGGGACAGCGAGGCCGCGTCCCGGACCCTCGGAGTGAGTGTCGTCCAGGTCAAGGTCATCGTGGGCGCGCTGGGCGCGTTCGTGGCCGCGGTGGGTGGTGCGTTCCTGGCCATGGACGTCGGGAGTGCCCAACCGGCCTCCTTCGAGACGTTCGCCGGCCTGGTGTGGCTGGCGGTCGTGGTCACGCTCGGGGTCCGCTCCATCGCCGGCGCAGCCATCGCCGGCCTGGCCTTCTCACTTCTGCCCGCCGTGTTCTCGTCGTACGTACCGGTTCGCTGGGGGGAGGCCCCGGCCATCTTGTTCGGGCTCGGGGCAATTTCGGTGGCCAAGGATCCCGACGGTGTCGTGGTCCGGACGGGGCGGCAGTTCCGCCAGCTGATCCTGATGCTTCTGCCCGCGCTCCGCCGGGCTCGTCGGCCGGTCACCGCCCAGACGTCCGTGCCCGAGGTCAGGTCATGACGCAGGCGCCGGGAAACGGGACTCCGCCGCCACGTCTCTCGTGCACCGGGGTCACCGTCCGCTACGGGGGGCTGCTGGCCGTCGACTCGGCCACCATCGAGGTCCCGCCCCGAGAGCTGGTCGGTCTGGTGGGGCCGAACGGGGCCGGCAAGAGCACCCTGTTCGGCGTCCTCTCCGGCCTGGTCCGCCCCTCGCACGGTGAGGTCCGGCTGGACGGGGACGATGTCACCCACGCGTCACCACAGCTGCGGGCGGAACGCGGGCTGGCCCGCACGTTCCAACACCCCGAGATCTTCGGTGGTCTGACCGTGCGCCAGCACCTGGTCCTTGCCCACCGGACCCGCACGGCCAAGCGCAGGATCTGGTCCGACCTCTTCACCCTCGGAAGCCTTCGGCCGGTCGATCCCGAGGAGAAGGCGGTCGTCGACGACCTGATCGATTCCCTGGGTCTGGCCCCGATCGCCAACCGGCTCGCCGTCGGCCTCCCCCTCGGGGTCTCCCGGCTGGTCGAACTCGGACGAGCCCTGGCCACGTCACCGACGGTGCTCCTGCTCGACGAGCCCTCGTCCGGGCTCGACTCGACAGAGACCGTCGAGTTCGAGAGCACCCTGCGACGTATCGCCGGTGACCACGGGGTGTCGGTGTTGATCGTCGAGCACGACGTCGAGTTGGTCATGCGCCTGTGCCGGACCATCTACGTGCTGGATTTCGGGGTCGTCATCGCCGGCGGGACCCCCGAGGAGATCCGGAACGACCCCCAGGTCCGGGCCGCGTACCTCGGCGAGGAGACGGTGGCGGACAGTACCGGTGACGGCGCCGACGACGAGGTGCGACTTGCGGGCTCGACGGCCACATCGGCCGCATCGGCCACATCGGCCGCATCCGGCCACATCGGCACAGGCCGGACAGGAAGCACCCCCTGCCCTCGAGATCGCCAACCTCTGCGTCAACTACGGGCAGGCCGTTGCCGTGTCGGATGCATCCTTTCGGATCCGACACGGGCATGCGCTGGCCATCCTCGGTCCCAACGGTGCCGGGAAGAGCAGCCTGGCCCGGGCCATCTCCGGTCTGGTCCCGTGCTCGTCGGGGAGCGTGAAGCTCAACGGCACCGAGATCTCGTCCGACGCGCCGTACCGCATCCGCCGGGCCGCGGGCGTGATCCATCTGCCCGAGGGCCGGGGGATCTTCCGGAGGCTCTCGGTCATCGAGAACCTGCAGATGGCGACGGTCACGCTGCGCGGGCGGCAGGCCCGGCGCGAGGCCATCGAGCGGGCCTTCGAATTCTTTCCCAATCTCGCCGCCCGGCGCCGGCAGGTCTCGGGGAGCCTCTCCGGAGGCGAGCAGCAGATGCTCTCGCTGGCCCGTGCCCTCATCACCTCTCCCACCGTGCTGATCGCCGATGAGCTCTCCCTCGGTCTCGCCCCCCTCCTCGTCGACTCGGTGTTCGAGGGTCTGGGCCGGGCGCGGGAGGCGGGGGTGACGGTGCTCATCATCGAGCAGTACGTGCACCGGGCCCTGCAGTTCGCCGACGAGTGCCTCGTCCTTCAACGCGGCGCGGTGGCCTGGCAGGGCGAGGCGGGAGGGATGGGAGAAGACCTACTCAGACACTATCTAGGGGAATCGATGGCGGTTCCGTGAAAGGAGTTGAGGTGCATCCACCCGGGTGAGCCGGGTCCCTCGGATCCCTCCGGCGCCTGCCGGCAGCGAATCCGGACACACGTTCGTCAACCAACATGCCAGTCAATTCACGATCAGGAAGAGAGATCATGCCCCTACGAAACAAGAAGTTCCTCGCAGCCGGACTGACGTGCCTTGTCCTGCTGATATCGGCTGGTTGCAGTAGCAACAGCAGCACGGGGACGACGACCACCACCGGCTCCAGCACCGGAGGAACCAAGACCTTCACCATCGGCCTGCTCACGGACGCAACCGGGCCCGCGGCCTCCGAGGCGGCCACGTCGGTGCAGGGCGTCAAAGCGGCGGTCGGGGTTGCCGCCAGCATGGGGTACAAGATCAAGTACATCGTGGCCGACACGGGCACCAATCCGACGCAGGCGCTGACCGGGGCCCAGCAGCTGGTGGAGCAGGACCATGTCTTCGCCGTGATCGGGGTCTCAGCCCTACTCTTCGAAGCCGCCCCCTACCTCACCACCAACGGCATCCCAGTCGTCGGGGGTGCCTTCGACTCGTCCGAATGGTTGCTGCCCAAGAGCTACAACATGTTCTCGGTCATCGGCAACCAGGACTTCACCAAGGTGTACACGACGACCGGCTTGTTCCTGAAGAGCCAAGGGGTCACCAACCTCGGATCCATCGGCTATTCGGTGTCCCCGAGCTCCGCGGCGGCGGCCAGAGCCGCGTCCGTGTCGGCCGGGGCGCAGGGCATCAAGACCGGCTACCTCAACGACAGCTTCCCGTTCGGCAGCACCAACGTGGCCCCGGTGGCCTTGGCCATGAAGAGCGCCGGAATCAACGCACTCGTGGCCCAGACCGAGCCGAGCACGGTGTTCGCCCTGGCCTCCGCGCTCGACCAGCAGGGCGTGAAGCTCAAGGCGACCCTTCTGGCCACCGGTGGCGGCGGTGACCTGTTCGCCGCGGGACCGGCGGCCGTCCAGGCGGCGCAGGGGGACGACTTCCTGTCCGACTTCGAACCACCGGAGATGCACACCGCGGCCACCCAGACGCTGCAGAACGCGCTGGCCAAGTACGCGGATGTGCACACCGATCCGACCTTCGCCGAGTACATCGGCTACCTGTCGGTGCTCGGCCTCGTCCAGGGTCTCCAGGGCGCGGGAGCCAACCCGACCCAGGCCTCGACGATCAAGTCCCTGTCCCACATCACGGACTACGACGCCGAGGGGCTGTGGGGCGGCCACCAGACGGTCGACTGGAGCGTCCGGCCTCAGGGGCCGAAGGAGTGCTTCTGGATCACCAAGCTCAAGGGCCAGACCTTCAACCTCATCTCCGGGTCGGATCCGGTGTGCGGCATGGTGATCCCGGGCAAGCGCGTCTAAGTGGTGACACCGGGCCGTCGGTCGAACCAGACCGGCGGCCCGGTGGCCCGGTTGGGCACTCGGACTCTTCGAACAGCAGCGGGGTCCGACCGTCAGGTCAGGGTTGGCGATCGAGCGCGGCCAGCTCCTGTTGCAACCCGCGCCAGACCCGGCGCTTGGTGGTGGCGAACGCGCCCCTCGGTAGTTCGGCCAGCGTCGCCGCCAACGAGCAGGCTCTGGTCAACGGATGGTCGGCCAGCTCATCGAGGAACCCCATGTCCACGGCGCGATCCGGCGGGACGACCTCTGCGAACATGGTTGCCGCGGTGAGGAACCTCCGGTCGAGGCGGTGCGCGGCCATGGCCACGGCGAAGGAGGGCAGCGACATCCCGATGGCGACCTCGTTGAGACCCAACCGGTAGGGCCCGACCCGCCCGATGCGGTAGTCCGTGCTCAACAGGAGAAGCGCTCCGCCGGCGAGGGCGTGTCCGGTGCATGACGCCACGATGGGCACCGGCGCCTCGACCAGCTCCCGGTAGAGAACGGCGCCGGCGGAGAACAGGGCTGCGGCGAGGTCCTTGTCCCCGCTGTTCATGACGGAAAGGTCGAAACCGGCCGAGAAGCAGCCGTCCCTTCCGGAGATGACCAGCGGTTGGCCCCGTCCCGAGGCGGCGGCGACGGCCGCCCTCAATCCCGTCGATGAGCTCGAACGAGAGGACGTTCACCTTTCCGTCGTCGATGGTGGCCACGAGGTACCCGTCGGCGTCCGCCAGGTCGACGCTCACTCTAGGACCGCGCTCACTCGGGGACCGGTGCTCACTCGCGGACCAGGACTGCGGTGGGATCGATGGGCACGTGATTGGCTTCCCGTCTCGGGTGGTCGTACGGGCGCCAAGCGTAGCCAGGACGCGCCGGTGCCCACCGGCACAGGCTCCGCACTCTTCGTCGCGGTGCCGGGGTCTTCATCGGGTGGGGTCCACGAGCACCTTGCCCATGGCCCGGCGTTCGGCCAGATCGGCCAGGGCCCGCCCCGTCTGGTCCAGGGGGTAGACGGCCGAGATGTGGGGAGCGGCCCGGCCGGAGCCGGCCAGTTCGTCCAGTTCGGCCAAGTCGCGCCGGCGATCCTCGGCCTGGTTGCGGGCGAAGCCCTCCATGGTGAACCCGGTCACCACCACGCCCTTCAGCAGCACCAGGTTGAGCGGGATGCTCGGGATCTCGCCCGACGCGAACCCCACGGTGACGAAACGACCGCCCCACCGCAAGGCCCGGAGGGCCAGCTCGGCGTTGGGACCACCCACCGGATCCACCACCACGTGGGCGCCGCCCCCGGTGATCTCCTTGACCCTCCCCTTGAGGTCCTCGGTGGCGTAGTCGACCCCGACCTCGGCCCCGAGCTCGAGGCACAGGGCCAGCTTTTCGGCTGACGATGCCGCGGCCAGCACGCGCGCCCCGAGCACGGACCCGAGCTCGACGGCGGCCAGTCCCACTCCCCCGGCGGCCCCGAGCACGACGGCCCACTCCCCCGGCTGGACCCGGGCCACGCTCCGCAGCGCGTGATAGGCGGTCTGATGGGCCACCCCGGAGGCCGCCGCGGTGGCCAGGTCGACGGCGGGGTCAACCGGCCGGAGCGACGTGGCCGCCACCGCGATCTGCTCGGCGAAGGCTCCGAACAACGCCGACCCCATGACCCGGTCGCCCACGGTCCAGCCGTCGACGCCGGCACCGAGGGAACGCACGGTTCCGGCGAACTCGCTTCCCACCGTGAACGGGAGCGGGATGGTGATCTGGTAGCGGTCGGCCACCACCAGCACATCGGGGAAGTTGACGGCGGCCGCGGCCACGTCCACCACCACCTGACCATCGGAGGGGACGGGGTCGTCGACTTCCTCGACCACGACCGAGGAAGGCGGACCGTAACGGAGGCACCTGGCCGCGCGCACCGATCGGCCTCAGGAGTTGCCCACGACGTGCTCGATCATGGCCGCCAGCTTCTGGCGCGCCTCGGCCCGCTTGGCCGGCAGGTGGGCGGTGGGCCAGAGCCCCGCGGACGGCTCGTACTCCTTCAGGACCTCGCGGGCCACGGTGACCTTGTGCACCTCGGTGGGCCCGTCGACCACGCTCATGATGGGCGCCATCATCCACATGCCGCCGAAGGGCATCTCGTTGGACACGCCCAGGGCACCGTGGGCGTGCATCGAACGCCAGACGGCGTCGTGGACCACCTTCGGGGTCAGCGCCTTGATGGCGGCGATGTTCTTGCGGGTCCGGCGGTAGTCGCCCAACTGGTCGATCTCCCATGCCGTGTAGAGCACGAGGAGGCGGAACTGGGCCAGCTCCGCGTAGGAGTCGGCGATGTCGCCCTGGATGAACTGCTTGCGGGCCAGCAGGCTCCCCTGGGTCTCACGGCTCAGCACCCGCTCGCAGAGCAGGTCGAGGGCCCGCTGGCAGGTGGCCACCGTCCGCATGGCGTGATGGACCCGCCCGCCGCCGAGCCGGGTCTGGGCGATGACGAAGGCCTGGCCCTCGCCACCCAGGAGGTTGTCGGCCGGGACCCGCACGTCCTCGTAGTGGATGAGGGCGTGCATGGCCTGGTCCTCTGACTCCCCGGCCAGACCGACGTGGCGCTCCATGATGACCCCGGGGGTGTCCGTCGGGACGAGGAACATCGAAGCACCCTGATAGATGCTCACGTCGGGATCGGTGATGGCCATCACGATCAGGAACGAGGCCGTCCGGGCGTTGGAGGAGAAGAACTTCCATCCGTTGATCACCCACTCGTCCCCGTCCTTGACGGCCTGGGTGGTGAACTGCTGGGGATCGGATCCGGCCTGGGGCTCGGTCATCGAGTAGCACGAGAAGCACTCCCCGTTCAGCAACGGCTGGAGGTACTTCTCCTTCTGCGCCTCGGTGCCGTAGTGGGCGATGATCTCGGCGTTGCCGGTGTCGGGGGCCTGGGTGCCGAACACGATGGGGGCCCAGCTCGACACCCCGAGGATCTCGTTGAGCAGGGCCAGCTTGACCTGGCCGTAGCCCTTGCCGCCCAGTTCGGGGCCGAGGTGGGCGGCCCACAGCTCGTGGTCCCGGACCTCTTGTTTCATGGGGTCCACGATCGGTCGCAGCTCGTCGTCCAACGGGTGGAACTGCCGGTGGGGGTAGAGGATGTCGAGGGGCTCGACCTTGTCCTCGACGAACTGGCGTGCCCAGTCGAGCTTCAGTTGAAACTCCGGTTCGGTGCAGAAATCCCAAGCCATGGCGGGGTCCTTTCTATGGGCGATCTGGTGCGGGTCTACGGGCCATCTGTCTGCGGGCCATCAGGAAGGTGCGCCCGAGGGAAGGGAGCCGGCGGGGTCACGGGCGCCGTCGGACCGGCCGACCTCGAGCCCGGCGAAGAAACGCTCGTTGCACCGGCTGATCTCGCCGCGGGCGACGGCCGGGTCTTCGGCGTGGGCCACGTACATGGCCGACCCCACGCCGAGCGCGGAGAGGAGATGGGCCAAGGGCTTGACCGGCTGAGGATCGAGGGTGCCCTCGTCGATGGCGTCGGCCACGTACTCCATGATCTTTCTGGTGGGTCCGTCGCTCCGCTCCGACAGGTGGTCCCAGCCGAGGACGGCAGGGCCGTCGACCAGGACGATCTGCCGGTAGGCCGGATTGGAGGAGGCGGCATCGAGGTAGATCTCGCTGTTGGCCCGGAACAGTGACCAGGCGTCCAGCGGATGGTCACCCGAGCGCCGCCGCAGGAGCCGCCCAACTTCGTCGGCCACCTCCTCGTACACCGCCCGGAACAGGTCCTCCTTGTCCCGGAAGTGGTGGTAGAGAGCCCCCCTGGTCAGGCCGGCCCGTTGCACGATCTCCTCGGTGCGGGTGGCCTGGAAGCCGTTGGTGGCAAAGACCTCCCGCGCCGCGTCGAGGAGGGCCCGCCGGGTGTCCTGCACGTGGGCGGCCCGCAGGCTGAGGGCCTGGGCGCCCCGGCCGGCCGCCCTGGTGTGGGGTTCATTCGGTATGTATCCAACATACACATTGTTTGGCAGACTCGGACGAGGCTCGTCGCACCTAGGGGATCTCCCGCAGGCTCAAGTTCTTGCCGGACGCGCGCCGATCAATGCTCGGTGAGCCATGGAGCCCTGGTTCGGCCTTGCCGTCGAATCTGCCGCCCGCCAGCAGTGCTCGCCGTCCTCGCCGCACTCTGCGCGACAATTTGCCTGCCGATGATGCACGCCGAGGCTGCGACTTCCCCTAGCGGTACCTCACACCCGACGAAGGCCGGATTCGGGATCTCCATGAAAGGAATTCCGTACGACTTGAAAGGGCTCCAGAAGTTGAGCTCCTCCCTGGGAGTCACCCCTGGGGTGGCCATGTGGTACGAGCAGTGGAGCTCGGCGGCTCCTTTCCCGGCGAAGGAGGCCTCCGCCTTGACTGCACTTGGTATCACCCCCGAAGTTACGTGGGAACCGTGGAATCCAACGGGTGGACTCCATCAGCCGAGATACTCACTGGCGTCGATCACTTCAGGCGACCACGATGCCTATCTACGCAAATGGGCGGACGAAATAAAGGCGTGGGGAGGGGTACTGAAGTTACGTTTCGCGCAAGAGATGAACGGAAGCTGGTATCCGTGGGATCAGGGCGTGAATGGGAACAGGCCTGGATCATACGTAGCCGCGTGGAGACATATCCATGACTTGTTCAAGGATGCGGGAGCTACGAACGTGATCTGGGTGTGGTCTCCGAATGTCGAGTATCGGGGTTCCACCGCCTTTTCGGCTCTCTGGCCGGGAAGCTCCTACGTCAATCAAGTTGCCCTTGATGGCTACAACTGGGGGTCCGTCCATCCGGAGACCGGTTGGCAGTCATTGTCCGAGATCTTTCTACCCTCGATCCGGGCCATTTCCTCTGCGACGAACCTGCCCTTGTACTTGGGTGAAGTCTCGAGTACCGAATCCGGTGGCGACAAGGCACGGTGGATCAGCGACATGTTCGCGACGCTTGCCCGTTGGCCGGAGATAGAGGGGTTCACCTGGTTCGACTGGAACAAAGAGACTGATTGGCCGATCGATAGTTCCGCACCGTCGCTCACTGCGTTCCGAAACGGGATACGCCACTACGGTGCTGCGTAGCCGTCACAGCCCCTCCCACATTTAGTAGGACGTTGTAGTAATCTGACCACATGGGCCGGCCGGGACACGTGTGCAGGGCAGGGTCGTGACACAGCTCCACCAGCCGGATCACCCGGTCCGGTTCGTGACGGCCGCCAGCCTGTTCGACGGGCACGATGCCGCCATCAACATCATGCGCCGGCTCCTGCAGTCCCAAGGAGCCGAAGTCATCCACCTCGGCCACAACCGGTCGGTGGACGAAGTGACCCGGGCCGCGGTGGCCGAGGACGTGCAGGGCGTGGCCGTGAGCTCCTACCAGGGCGGCCATGTGGAGTACTTCCGCTATCTGGTCGACCGGTTGCGGGCCGAGGGCAGGGGCGACATCTCGGTGTACGGCGGAGGGGGCGGTGTGATCGTCCCCTCTGAGATCGAGGAGCTCGAGACCTACGGTGTGCGCCGGATCTTCTCCCCCTCCGACGGGCAACGACTCGGCCTCGACCGCATGATCAACCTTCTCATCGCCGAATGCGATCGCGACCTGGCCGCCGACCCTCCGCCCCCGCTGGAGGAATTGGAGGCCGGAGATCAGCGTGCCCTGGCCCGCTGGATCACCTGCATCGAGGCCGGTGCCGTCGATGCGGCCGGCATCGATGCCCTCCGCGCCCTCGCCGGCCGACGACCCACGCCGGTGCTGGGGATCACCGGTACCGGTGGCTCGGGCAAGTCGTCGCTGACCGACGAGATCATCCGGCGGTTCCGGCTCGACCAGGAGGACAAGCTGCCCATCGCCGTCCTGGCCGTCGATCCCACTCGGCGTCGCGGCGGGGGCGCCCTGCTCGGTGACCGCATCCGGATGAACGCCATCGACGCCCCCAACGTCTTCTTCCGCTCGCTGGCCACCCGGGGGGCCGCCTCCGAGCTTCCGGACCGGTTCCCTCTGGTCGTGATGGCCTGTGCCGCGGCAGGATTCCGACTGGTCGTGGTGGAGACCCCCGGCATCGGCCAGGGTGACGCCGCCGTCACCGACATCGCCGATGTCTCGCTCTACGTGATGACCCCGGAGTACGGCGCCGCCTCGCAGCTCGAGAAGATCGACATGCTCGAGCTGGCCGACGTGGTGGCCATCAACAAATTCGATCGACGCGGTGCCGACGACGCCTTCCGCCAGGTCTGCCGCCAATGGGCACGGGACCACCGGCTCCCGACCGGCGACGGAGGGCGGGAACCCGTGTTCGGCACCATCGCCTCCCGGTTCAACGACGACGGTGTCACCGCTCTGTTCCACCGTCTCAAATCCGAACTGTCGGCCAAGGGGCTGGTGGCCACCGACGGGTTGCTGCCTCCGGTGACCGGGCGTCGGTCGACCCAGGCGTCGCCGATCGTCCCTGCCCACCGGCGCCGTTACCTGGCCGAGATCGCCGAGACGGTGGCCGGGTACCACGCCACCACCGACCGGCTGGTCACCGAGACCCGCCGGTCCGAGCAGGTGGCCGCAGTAGTGGCCGAAGCCGACCGGCGAGGCATGGACGCCGGGCGACCTCGCAGAACTGGCAGCCGCGGTGCAGAACGAACGGGACGCCGAGGGTCGGCTCCTCCTCGAGGAGTGGGAGGGTCTCCGTGCCGCCCTGGCCTTCGACGGTCAGGACCCCGACGGCCCGACCGACCCGGTTGAAGAATCCGGGCATCCGGCCCGGTGGCGGACCTCCCTGTCCGGCACGCGCATTCCGAGAGTGGCCCTCCCCCGGGTCAGCGAGGGCGGCGAGCTCGTCCGCTGGCTTCGGTCCGAGCATCTGCCCGGCCACTTCCCCTTTACCGCCGGGGTATTTCCCTTCAAGCGGGAGGGAGAGGACCCGGCCCGCATGTTCGCCGGCGAAGGTGACGCGTTCAGGACCAACCGCCGCTTCCACCTGCTGGCCGAGGGACAGCCGGCCACCAGGCTGTCGACGGCATTCGACTCGGTGACCCTCTACGGGTTCGATCCCGACGAGCGGCCGGACATCTACGGCAAGGTCGGAACATCCGGTGTCTCCATCGCCACGCTGGACGATATGAAGGCGCTGTTCGACGGTTTCGATCTCTGCGATCCGACCACCTCTGTGTCCATGACCATCAACGGGCCCGCCCCGACCATTCTGGCCATGTTCCTCACGACGGCCATCGACCAGCGCATCGACCGTCTCCAGTCCGAGCTGGGCCACCCGGTCACCGCCGCCGAGGCCGACGCGGCCAAGGCCGAGGTGCTCCGGACCGTGCGGGGCACCGTGCAGGCGGACATCTTGAAGGAGGACCAGGGTCAGAACACGTGCATCTTCTCCACCGAATTCTCGCTCGGGGTGATGGCCGACATGCAGGAGTGGTTCATCGAACACCAGGTTCGCAACTTCTACTCGGTGTCGATTTCCGGCTACCACATCGCCGAGGCCGGGGCCAACCCCGTCACCCAGCTGGCCTTCACGCTGGCCAACGCCTTCACCTATGTCGAGTCCTACCTGGCCCGCGGCATGGACGTCGACGACTTCGCCCCGAACCTCTCCTTCTTCTTCTCGAACGGGATGGATCCCGAGTACACAGTGATCGGCCGGGTGGCCCGCAGGATCTGGGCCATCGCCATGAAGGAGCGCTACGGCGCTTCCGAGCGCGCCCAGAAGCTCAAGTACCACGTCCAGACCTCGGGCCGGTCGCTCCACGCCCAGGAGATGGCCTTCAACGACATTCGCACCACCCTGCAGGCCCTGTGCGCGATCTACGACAATGCCAACAGCTTGCACACCAACGCCTACGACGAGGCCGTCACCACCCCCACCCAGGAGTCGGTGCGGCGGGCCCTCGCCATCCAGATGATCATCCACAAGGAGTGGGGCCTGGCGCTGAACGAGAACCCGCTCCAGGGCAGTTTCATCGTGGAAGAGCTCACCGACCTGGTCGAGCAGGCGGTGCTGGCCGAACTGGACCAGATCAGTGAGCGGGGCGGCGTGCTCGGTGCCATGGAGACGGGCTATCAGCGCGGCCGGATCCAGGATGACTCGCTGCACTACGAGCACCGGAAGCACGACGGGACCCTGCCCATCGTGGGCGTCAACACCTTCATCGCGCCCGCACCGGTTGGACCCGCCGAACCCATCGAGCTGGCCCGGTCCACCACCGAGGAGAAGGAGCGCCAGTTGGACCGGCTGCACGAGTTCCGGAGCCGTCATGCCGTCGATCGGGAGCCGGCCCTCGAAGCGCTGCGCCAGACCGCCCTCGGCCAGGGGAACGTCTTCGCGCAACTGATGGACACCGTTCGCCATGCCTCCCTCGGCGAGATCACCGGCACCCTGTTCGAGGTGGGCGGAGCCTATCGGCGGAACGTCTGAACCGTGCCGGTTGCGCCGATCGGTTCTCCTCGAGGCGCGAGGTCACTCCCGCTCGAGCACCGGGAGAACTGCCGCCGTCAGTGCGGCCCGGGAGGTGGCCATGGCCGGTCCGTACCAGGTGAGGTCCCGGCCCGACACCAGCGCCGTCGGGATGCCGGGGAATGCCTCGGGACCGTCATCGGGACCGAACGGGTAGGGCTCGTCGGGCAGGAGCACCAGATCGGGTCCGGGGTCGCCCAGCACGGCCACGTCGACCTTCGGGTATCGGTCCCCGCCGTCACCGGTGAGGCAGGTGAGGCCCAGGCGATGAACCAGGTCGCCGCAGAAGGTGCGGGTGCCGACCACCATCCAGGGGTCGCGCCAGATCGGTACCACCACCCGGGCCGGAGGGAGCTCGGCCGGACGTCCCCACTCGGCCGCGGCGGTGGACAGCCACCCGGGCTCGTCGGTTCCGAGCACCTGGGTCAACAGCCGGTGCAGCGAGGCGAGGGCTTGGTCGACCGATTCGACGACGGTCACCCACACCGGGATTCCCGCGGCCCGCATGCGGTCGACGTCGACGCGCCGGTTCTCCTCCCGGTTGGCGACGACGAGGTCGGGCCGGAGCCGGACGATGGCCTCATGGTCCGGGTTCTTCGTTCCTCTCACTCTGGTCACGTCGAGATCAGACGGATGGGTGCACCAGTCGGTCGCCCCCACCAGTGCACCCGGCACGGTCGTGGCCAGGGCTTCGGTGATCGACGGCACCAGCGAGATCACCCTGCCCGGACGGCGTTCCAGTGTGAGCGGGTGGTCGAGGTCGTCGTCGATCGTGGGCACCGTCTCCTCCTTGCCGGTCAGCGTATCCATCGCCTCCCGTCGGGATAGCGTCCACCCATGCCCGGCAAACCCCTAGGTTTCGACCCCATCGAGGAGGCGAGGCGCCAGTGGTCGGCCCGGTGGGAGCCCGATGTCAGTGATGCCATGGCTGCCGCCACCTCCATCATGCGGGCCCAGCAGGTGGTGCTGGCCGCCGTGGACGGGGCCCTCCGGCCGTTCGGACTCACCTTCGCCCGTTACGAGGGACTGGTCCTGCTCCTGTTCAGCCGACGCGGCGTCCTCCCCCTGGGGAAGATGGGGCAGCGCCTGATGATCCACCCGACCAGCGTCACCAACATCATCGACCGGCTCGAGGAGCAAGGACTGGTCCGGCGCATCCCTCATCCGACCGACGGCCGGACCACCTTGGCCGAGCTCACCGACGACGGCCGCCGCCTGGCCAAGCGGGCCACGAAGGCGGTCAACGCGGTGACCTTCGGACTGGACAGCCTCGCCGCCGAGGATCTCCAGCAGCTGATTCGGATCACACGGAAGCTGCGGCAGAGCGTCGGTGACTTCGCCGACTGATCCCCGGACAGCCCGGGATCAGGACCCTGACCCCATGCCGCTCACAGCCGATCGGCAACCGGCATGCCGAGCGGGGACGCCTCCGCACCGAACGCCCGGATCATCCCGTCCTGGGTGAAGGAGGCGATGAGCGCGCCCTGTTCGGTGAAGACCTGACCCCGGACGTAGGACATCCCGCGGCCGACCTGGGTGCTCTCGTGGTGATAGAGAATCCATCCCTCCCACGCCACCGGCTCGTGGAAGGTGATCGAGATGGCCATCACCCCGGTGGAAACCGTCACATGGGCCATGGCCGTGCCGATCCCGCGGTGGGCCCGCATGGTGGCCGAGATGGCGAGGTGGCCGGTGAAGTGGGCGATCAGAGCCTTGGCCAGGTCATCGCGGGCCGGTCGTTCGTCGTAGTGGAGCCACGCGTCGATCGTCGGCTCACCGTATTCATCGGGGTCGTTGGGATCGGCCAGTCCGACCAGACGCAGCTCACGACCGACCATGGGCATGTCGACCGGAACGGCGGCCGCCGGAGGGCCGACATCGGGCATCGGGGCGGCGTGGGCGATCACACTTTCGTGCTCGGTGTCGAGGAGAAGCGTGACCGAAGCACACTGCCGATCACCCTGGATCACGCGCACAACGGCCGAGGCGAATGTCCGCCCCTCGTGCACGACATCGACCGTGAAGTTCAGTGGACGTTCGGCGTCCGCAGCCCTGACGAAGATGATGTGGGCCGTGCGCACCGTGTGCCGGGGGAAGGTCTTCGATGTGGCCACGATGGCCTGGCCGAGGAGTTGGCTCCCGTCCACGATGTTCCGGGTGCCTCCGTCACTCCGGCCGACGAATTGTCGGTACCCGTCCGGTTCGACGTCGAAGATGGCCAGCATGCCCTCGACACTCGACGGGGAGCGGGCTGCCTCGGTGTCGCTTGCTCCGGTGTCACTTGCCCCGGTCTCGCTTGCCCCGATGTCACTTGCCTCGGGAGTCACCGCCCCGACACGCCAGGATGCGCCTGGCCGATGCGGACATCGACCGCATCCTGGAAGAAGGCGACGTAGCCGGCCAATCTCGATACTTCTGGATAGGGATCCTCGTACGACCAGACCAGCACATCGTCACCGTCGCGCTCGTACCGGCGGTAGGTGGCCGTGCCCTTGTAGGGGCATCGGCTGGTCTGCGCATCGGGAACGAACAGGTCGAGGCGGACGTCCTCGGGCGGGAAGTAGAAGACCAGGCCGTGGTCCTGCTCGTCGACGAGGAGGCAGCGATGGCTGTCGGCCAACAGCTCGCCCTCGACGGAGACGGTCACCCGGTTCCTCCGGGCCAGAACGTCGACCCGGTAGTCGGGGCGTTCTG
Source organism: uncultured Acidimicrobiaceae bacterium (assembly GCA_963745955.1). GTDB lineage: Bacteria > Actinomycetota > Acidimicrobiia > Acidimicrobiales > RAAP-2 > Bog-756. The sequence goes on from CAVUZI010000007.1 coordinate 399,379, forward strand.
CATATGCCGACGGTTCCATGGTGCCCACCTTCGTTGCCTCGTGGTCGGTACTGCTGGTATCCATGGAGCCAGAGTATTCGAGAGCGGGCACTACCAATTCCTGGGAATGGAGTCGTCAGATGATCATCGTGTCGGGGATTTTCGACGTGGCCGACGACCAGCGGGACGCCTTCCTCGAGTCCAAGCGGGAGCAGGTCCTACGCACCCGTGGCGAGACCGGATGCCGTGAGTACGCCTTTTCGGCCGACGCCCACACCCCGGGTCGTGTCCGGCTGTTCGAACTGTGGGACTCGTTCCCCGATCTGGAAGCCCACCTGACCGGGCTCCGTTCCAGCAACGACCCCGCGCCATCGATCCCCGTCGAGTCGACCGTCATTGAAGTGTACGAGGCACAAGCCACCACGCCGCCGTGGGCGTGATTTTGTTGGGACCCACGGGCGGGTCAGCAGGCTAGGCGCTTCGGACGGTCCCGATGCCGTAGAAGATCAGGTCCCACAGATCCTCGGCCGAGTTCCCTTCCTGAGGACGGACCGACATACCGCCGATCGTCGCCGAGAAGGTGTTGAACATGATCGCCTCGAGCACGACACCGACGATGGGGCCGCGACGCTGTCCGACCCGAACCGCTCCGGCCGCGGCGGCGCCGTCGAGGACCTCTTCGAAGAGGGTGACGAGGGGGGAGAACACCCGAGCCGCCTCCTTCGGATGCTCGGTGAGCAACTGCTGGGCGAACTCGGCCATGAAGGGTGCCCGGGGATCGACCCCGGACTCGCCCTCCGGCGACGGTCGGCACAGCCCGTAGTACTCGACCACGAAACAATGCAGTCGCTCGAGCGCACCGTCCACCTGGGAGATCTTGTCCCGCAGGAACTCCGTCGTCGACCGGACCGACTCCTCGAACAGGGCCAGGAGAAGCTCGTGCTTCCCTCCGAAATACTGGTAGAAGCTGCGCAGCGACTGGCCTGAGCGGTCGACGACCTCTTGGACCGTGAAATCCTTGCCCGACCCGGAGTTGAAGAGCTCGATGGCGGCGTCGAGGAAGCGCTGCACCCGGGTTTCGGCCCGCAGCCTGGCGGAATCCAGTGAGCGCGCCACCGCCTGCTCCCGCCAACTGAGGCTTTCGGGCTCGGAGGCATCGGCTACCGGCTCGTCCTTTGTCACTGGCGGAAGGCTACCCGATAGCGGAATACACAATGAATCTCACGGAACATGGGTCCTTGCTCCTGCTGGGGAGAACCTGGTTCTGTCCCCGGGAGGGACCGGCCGGGTGCCGCGGCCGCCCGGGCCCGTCGAGGGCGGCTAACGAGTTTCACGGCTTCGTCCGTCGCCCGACAGGAGCCTGTCGAGGTTGGCCCGCAATTCCGGTGAGGCGAACGACCGGTCCTCGGCGCTGAGGGCGAAGTCGAGGGTGGCGAGGACCGCCCGTTCGAGGTGCAGGTTGAGGATGCGCTTGGTGTCCTCGACGGCCCGCCGGGGCAGCTTGGCGATCCGGTGGGCACACGCCACCGCCTCATTCACCACCTCGTCATCGGGACAGACATGGTTGACGAGGCCGATCTCCGCGGCCCGCTTGGCCGGGATGCGGTCGCCGGTCAACGCGTACTCCTTGGCCAGCTGCAAGCTGATCATGAGCGGCCAGGTCACCGGGCCGCCGTCGGCCGCCACCAGGCCCATGAGCACGTGCGGGTCGGCCAGGTGCGTGCTCTCGGCCATGAACACGATGTCAGAGAGGGCGACGAGACTGCAGCCCAGGCCGACGGCGGGGCCGTTGACCGCGGCCACGATGGGCACGCGACAGCCCACCATGCCCGTGACGATCCCGCGACCGTGGGCCAGCGTCTCCTTGCGGCGATCCGGGTCCCGGGCCAGCTCGTCGAGATAGGTGAAGTCGCCGCCGGCCGAGAACGCCTTCCCGTTCCCGGTCAGGACGACCGCCCGGGCCTCGTCGTCGGCATCGATCTGCGGGAAGAGGCCGGCCAGGCCCTTGTGCAGCTCGTGGTTGGTGGCGTTGAGCTGCTCGGGCCGGTTGAGCCTGACCACCCGGACCGGACCGTCGATCAGGACTTCGAGCTCGTCGGGTACGTCGAAGTGGGTCATGGGGTCGGCAATCCGACGATCGTGTGGGCGGCGATTCGCTCGCCCGCCCGCCCGGCGACATCCTCCATGGTGAACCCTCCGGCTCGACGGCACCTGGACGATAGCACCGATCTTTTCAATACAGAACTGTATTTCCGCACATCAGGGAGCGGGTGGCCGGGTGCGGTTCCGAGCCCGGGTGCGATGCCGGACGGGCTCATGAGTCGGGCAGCCCGAGGATGCGGCGGGCCACCAGGTTCCGCTGGATCTGTGATGTGCCGCCCATGACGCTCTGGGCCCGGCTGTAGAGGTAGGTCTTCAGCCAGGTGTCGTCCCCACCGCCGTGGTCGATGCCGCCGACGCTCACAGCCGCGTGCCCGACTGACTGCTCCACCCAGGTCATCAGGAGCTTGTCGACCGAACCCTCCGGACCGTGCGAGATCCCGTCGAGCCGGTCGGACAACCGCCGCCGGACATGGAGCCGGAGCATCTCGACCTCGACCACGGCCCACCCGAGATCGCGCACCTGCTCGGACCGGAACCGGTCGGGGGCCGCCTGCACCTTCCGGGTCAGATCGTTGACGGTCTTGCTGTAGCGGGCCACGTAGCCGAGCTCGCCGGGCTCACGCTCGTGGCTCACGACGGTCATGGCCAGGCGCCATCCCTCGCCGGGTTCACCGATCATGTCGGCGGCCGGGACCCGGGCACCGTCGAAGAGCACCTCGCCGAACTCCTTGGTGATCCCGTTGATCATCTTGAGCGGTCGCTGCTCGATGCCCGGCTGATGCATGGGCACGGCGAACGCCGAGATGCCGCGGTGCTTGGCCGTCTCGTGGTCCGTCCGGGCCAGTACCAGGCACCAGTCGGCCTCGTCCGAGTAGCTGGTCCACACCTTGTGCCCGGTGATCACGTAGTCGTCACCGTCACGGTCGGCCCGGGTGCGCAGCGAGGCCAGGTCCGACCCGGCGTCGGGCTCGCTGAACCCCTGGCACCACCGGTCGCGTCCGTTGACGATGCCGGGAAGGAACCGCTGCTTGATCTCATCGCCGCCGTGCTCGAGGATGCCCTGCACGAGGTAGCCGAGGCTCGGGCGTGGCGGCGCGCCGGCCGCCGCCAGCTCCTCGTCGACGATCACCTCGTAGACGCTCGGCAGACCCTGGCCGCCGATGGCCGTGGGCCAGGACATGCCGAAGAAGCCGGCGTCGTAGAGCGAATGGTGCCAGGCCGCGGCGCCGGCCCAGTAGTCGTCGTCGGTCGAGGACGTGGGCAGGCCGGGGTTGTTCTCCCCCAACCAGTGCCGCAGCCGGAGCCGGAATTCCGATTCGGCCGGCGAGTCACGGAAGTCCATCGCTGCTCCCGATGCCGTGGTGGGCGAGCACCAGCGCCAGGCTGGCCCCGGCGTCGCCGAGGAGGTCGATCGACAGGAGGGCGCGCCGGAGGTAGAGGTGGGCCAGGCACTCCCAGGTGTTCCCGATCCCTCCGTGCACCTGGATGGCCGTCTCGCACACCTGGACGAGCCGCCCGGGCACAGTAGGCCTTGGCCACCGCGGCGGCGGCCAGGGCGTCGGCCGGGGCCAGCTCGTCCACCGCCCACGCCGCGTGGAGGGTCACGCTGCGGGCCCCCTCGGTCAGGACGTAGGCGTCGGCCAGCAGATGCTGGACGGCCTGGAAGGAGCCGATGGCCGCCCCGTACTGCCGTCGGGCCGTGGCATAGGCGGTGGCCAGCTGCACGGCACCCTCCATGGTCCCGACCAGGTCGGCGCAGGCCAGCGAGAGGCCGAGCGCGGTCCAGCGGGTCAGGTCATCGCTCGTGATGGGCCGGTCGGCCGTCTCGACGATGGCCACCGGCAACGGCGGATCGAGGGCCGTGGCCGGGCGGGTCAGATCGACCCCGGCGTGCACCGGGGGCAGGACCGCCTCGGCCAGCAGCCGGCCCTCGGGTCCGTCGGCCAGGAGCAGTGCGGTCGACGATCCCTGGACGTCGACGGCCACGACCGGCGGCATCCGGCCGGCGCCGGTGCAGGCCAGCGAGGAGAGATCGGCGGTCAGGGCCACCGTCTCGACGGCCGGGCCCGGTGAGGCCCCGGCCAGCCGCCGGAGCTCACCGGCCATGATCGGTCCGAAGAAGGAGACGTCGGCCAGGCCCCGGCCGAGCTCCTCGGCCACGATGGCCGCCTCCACCCCCGACGCCGTCGGTGCGCCACCCCCGGTGGCGGCCCGGAGCTCCCGCCATCCCGAGGCGGCAACGGCCGCGTCCAGCTTGGCCGCCCGCTCGGGGTCGCCGATGTCTGCGACGGCTTGCGGACCGAGCTGGGCCACGAGCCGGGCGGCCGAATCTCGAAGGGCGTGTTGCTCCGCGGAGAACCGGACGTCCATCAGCCGCCCTCGGGCGCCGCGGCCAGCGACGCCGACCACTCGTCGCGGAGCGTCCGCCGCAGTACCTTCCCCGACGGCAGGCGCGGGACATCGTCGACCACGACGACGTAGCGGAGTCGCTTGTAGGTGGCCAGCGCGTCGGCGACCAGCGCCTGCAGCTCACCCTCCTCCACCGGTAGGCCCGGGTCGAGCTTGACCGCGGCGGCGGGGACCTCCCCGGCCCGCTCGTCGGCGACGCCGAAGACGGCACAGTCGAGCACGGCCGGATGGCGGAGCAGCACCGCCTCCACCTCCGCCGGCGCCACCTGGAACCCGCTGACCTTGATCATCTCCTTGGACCGGTCGGTCAGGTGGACCCACCCCTCGGGCTCCAGCCACCCGACGTCCCCTGTCCGGTACCAGCCGTCGGCGAAGGCATCGGCAGTGGCGTCGTCGGGGAGGTAGCCGGCCATCACCGACCGGCTCCGGACCTGGATCTCACCGACCTCCCCGGGACCGAGGACGTCGCCGCTCTCGAGGTCGGCGATGCGGAGCTCGACACCGGCGGGTGGCAGTCCCGCCGAGTCCAGCCGCCACTCGTCGGGACGCTCGACCGGATTGGCCGCGATGACCGGCACCTCGCTGGCCCCGTAGGCCGGAAGCCAGCGAACCCCGGTCCGCTCGGTCACCACCATGGCGACGCTCTCGGTCACCGGGGTCGCGCCCCACATGATGTAGCGGAGCGAGGAGAGATCGTGGGCCTCGAGGTCGGGGTGGTTGGCCAGGGCCAGGGCGATCGGTGCCACCGCCATCTCGAGGGTCATCCGCTCGCCGGCGATACGGTGCAGGACCTCGTCGAGGTCGAACCGCCGGTGCAGCCGCACGATCGCCCCGGACGAGACGGCGGCCAGCAGATTGAGCAGCCCGAGGATGTGTGAGGGGGGGGTGGCCACCTGGAACCGGTCGTCCTCCCCGAGGCCGAGGACCGTGCACCAGTGGGCCGTGGCCAGACCGATCGACCCGTGGGTGTGGCGGACGGCCTTCGGGAGGCCCGTGGTCCCCGAGCTGAAGACGAGGACCGCCTCGTCGGCGGTGCCCACCCCGGCGGACTCCACCGGGGCACGGCTGCCGGCGAACGGGTCTGCCGACGGGTCGTCGAGATCGGTCACCCGTTCCGGACCCAGGAACCCGGCGAGCAGGGACACCGCGTCGCCGTCGGCCACCGCGTGGACCGGTGCGGTCAGAGCTCGAGGGCGTGTCCGACCTCGGTCGCCTTCCACGCCGGGCTGAGGAGGACGGCGGCCGCCCCGATCTTGCTGATGGCGTGGACGGCCACGATGAACTCCATGCGGTTGGCCGTCATCAGGGCCACACGGTCGCCGCGGCCCACCCCCCGGTCCACCAGGTGTCGGGCGAAGGCATTGCTGAGATCGTCGAGATCCCGGAACGACCACCGCCGGTCGCCGCTCCGGACGGCGTCGCGGTCCCCGAAGCGGAGCGCGGCTCGCTCGAGTGCTTCGTGCATCAGGGCGTTCGCCATTGGAAACCATCTTCTCCAATTTGAGATCGACCGTCAACATTCAGCAGATCTATACTTCTCTGATATGGAGATCAAGGGCGCGCACCGATGACCGACGACCCGGACGTGCGACGGGAGATCATCGAGACGGTCCGCCGGTTCGTGGCCCGCGAGGTCATCCCGGTCGCATCCGCACTGGAGCGCGACGACCGGTTCCCGACCGACATCGTCGAGGGGATGCGCGAGCTCGGACTGTTCGGGGTCACCATCCCCGAGGCCTACGGCGGACTGGGGCTCGACCTCTTGACCTATGTCGGCGTCATCGAGGAGCTGGCCTACGGGTGGATGAGCCTGACCGGCGTGGTCAACACCCACACCATGGTGGCCACCCTGCTCCTCCAGCACGGCAGACGAGGAGCAGAAGCAGCGGTGGCTGCCGGTGCTCGCCGCCGGCGAGCGCCGGGGGGCGCTGTCACTCTCCGAGCCCGATGCCGGCAGCGACACCCGGAACATCTCCTGCCGGGCCGAGCGGGACGGGGACGAGTACGTGGTGAACGGCACCAAGGCATGGGTCACCAACGGCGAGCGGGCCGGACTGGTGGCCCTGGCCGCCCGCACCGAGGAGGGCATCTCCGCCTTCATCGTGGAGAAGGAGCCCGGGCCGCAGTTCGAGGGGATCTCCGTGGGCAAGCACGTGGGCAAGCTCGGCTACAAGGGCGTCGAGACCGTCGAGATGGCGTACACGGACCACCGGGTGCCGGCCGCCAACCTCATCGGCGAGCCGGGCCGGGGCCTGCCCCAGATCCTCGGGGTGCTCGAGATCGGACGCATCAACATCGCCTCGCGGGCGGTGGGCGTGGCCCGCGCCGCCTTCGACGCCGCCCTGGCCTACGCCCAGCAGCGGACCACCTTCGGCAAGCCCATCGCCGAGCACCAGGCCATCCAGCTCAAGCTGGCCGACATGGCCACCCGGCTGGAGGCGGCCCGCCTCCTGACCCGCAACGCGGCCGAACGCAAGATGGCCGGGCTGCGCTGCGACGTCGAGGCCGGGATGGCCAAGCTGTTCGCCAGCGAGACCGCCCTCGAGCTCGCCACCGAGGCCATGCGCATCCACGGCGGTGTCGGCTACACCACCGACCTGCCCGTCGAGCGCTACTACCGGGACGCCCCCCTCATGGTGATCGGCGAGGGGACCAACGAGATCCAGAGGCTGGTGATCGCCCGGGGGCTGCTGGCCCGCGCCCGGCAGCTAGACGGCTCGTCCCGGCCGAGCGCCCAGCCGGTCGGCCACTTCGCCGAGCACCTCCTCGGTGTGCTGGCCGAGCGCCGGGACCGGATCACACGCGCCGGCCGGCCACGCCGGAGAAGCTCACCGGCCCGTTCACCGACCGCTGCACGCTTCCCGTGCCGCCCCCGTCGATCTCCACGATGCCGTCGTTGGCCAGCAGCTGGGGGTCGTCGACGACCTCGGCCGGGGTCTGCGCCGGGGCCCACCAGACCCCTTCGTCGTCGAACCGCTCGGCCCAGTCGGCCAGGGGTCGCTCGGCGATGATCTCGTCGAGGATGGCGATGACCTCGGTCCGGTGCCGGCGGATGGAGGCGGCATCGGCGAAGCGCGGGTCCTCGAGCAGTTCGGGATGGCCGAGGGCGCGGCAGACGGCGTCGATGTGGCGGCCCGCCTCGAGGCCGGTGAAGAAGAACCAGCGGCCGTCGCCGGCGCGGTACGGGTTCATCAGCGGCGCCTGGTTGCGCTCCCTCGACTCGGCCCGGGCCACCTTGCCCGAGGGTCATCTGCAGCCCGAGGTCCCACCCGAGCACGTAGGTGCCGGTCCGCAGGAGCGACACCTCGACGACCCGCCCCCGGCCCGTGCTCGCGCTGCTCCATCACGGCCGCCAGCAGGCCGGCCAGCGCGGCCAGCCCGGTGATGTGGTCGCCGATCCCGCCGCGGGCGTTGAGCGGGCTGCCCTCGTGGTCGGCCATCTGCATGGACAGCCCGGAACGGGCCCAGAAGGCGCCGATGTCGTAGGTGGGACGGTTCCGCTCGTCGCCCCGCAGGCCGTAGCCGCTGATGCTGCAGTACACGAGGCGGGGGTGGCGGGCGACGGTGGCCGCGGGCTCGAGGCCCAGCCCGTCGAGGGAGTCCGGCCGCAGGTTGGTGATGAAGACGTCGGCCGTGGCCAGCAGGTCCTCGAGGTGCTCGGCGGCCCTCGGGATCCCGCAGGTTGAGCACGACGCTCCGCTTGCCCCGGTTGTCGAGGGAGAAGGCCGGGTTCGGCATGTCGCTGTCGATGCCGAGCGACCCGAACACCTGTCGCATCGGGTCGCCCGCCGGCGCTTCGACCTTGATGACATCGGCGCCCCAATCGGCCAGCAGCGCCGCGGCCGAGGGCGCGGCCACCCACACCCCCAGCTCGACCACCCGCAGACCGGCGAAGGTGGAGAGTCCCGACGACGGGTCGCGGGTCACGTGGCGGCCCCGGGACGGCCGGCTGCCGCCTGCTGGCGCAGGAGCGTCCTTCATCACCTTGCCGGTGGCGTTGACGGGCAGCTCGTCGACGATCTCCACCATCCTCGGCACCTTGTAGTTGGCCATCTGGGCCCGGCACCACTCGATGATCGTCCGGCGCCGGAGACCTCGCCGGATCCGTCACCACGAAGGCCATCCCGACCTCGCCGAGGCGCTCGTCGGGGATTCCGATCACCGCCGCCTGCCTGATGTCGGGGTGGCGCAGCAGGAGGTTCTCGATCTCGGCGGGATAGGCGTTGAAGCCGCCCACGATGAACATGTCCTTGACCCGCCCGACGATGCGCAGGCAACCGGCACCGTCGACCACGCCGATGTCGCCGGTGCGCAACCACCCGTCCGGCGGACAGCGCCTGCCGCGGTGGCCTCGGGATCGTCGAGGTAGCCGGCCATGACGCTGCCGCCGCGGAGCACCACCTCACCGGGCTCCCCGGCGGCCACGTCCCGCATCGTCGTCGACGATGCGGAGCTCGAAGCCGGGCCGGGGCCGGCCGACCGTGGTGGCGATGGTCTCGACGTCGTCCTCGGGAGACGTCGACGACGGCCGTTCCCGCCTCGGTGAGCCCGTAGCCGGTGATGACGGTCGAGAACGGCAGCTCGTCGTCGATGCGGCGGACCAGCTCGACGGGGATGTCGGCCGCTCCGGTCACCGCCACCCGCAGGCGTGGACAGATCGATGTCCGGCCCGGTCGGGATGGTCGAGGATGGCCTGGTAGAGCGTCGGCGGGCCGGGGAGCACGGTGACCCGCTTCGCCGTCGACACGCTCCAGAATGCGGTCGACGTCGAACACCGCCTCGGGGAGCATCGTGGCCCCGCTGGCGACGCAGGCCAGGATCCCCGCCTTCAATCCGAACATGTGGAAGTACGGGTTGACCATGAGGTAGCGGTCGTCGGCGCACAGCCCCGTCATCTCCACCCAGTCGGTGGCCACGGACAGGGTGCGGCCGTGGGTCATGACCACACCCTTGGGCCGTCCCGTCGTCCCCGAGGTGAAGAGGATGTCGGACGGATCGTCCGGACCCAGTCGCGGCGCTCCGCCGGTCGACGACGGCCCGGTCGGCGTCGGTGGCCCGGCCGACGAACGCGGCCCACGACTCGGCGCCGGCCGGCACGTGCCCGCGGGCCACGATGATCGTCTCGAGGTCGGGAAGCTCGGCGCCGGTGGACGCGGAGCATGGCGACGTAGTCGGTCCCGAGGAAATCGGTGACCGTCACCAGCACCCGGGCCCGGCTCCGCGGCGAGGATGTCGGCCGCCTCGCCGCCCTTGAACCGCGTGTTGACGGGAACGAGGACGGCGCCCGCCTGCGAGCAGGCCGAGGGCGGCCACCACCCACTCGGCGCTGTTGAAGGCCCAGATGGCCACCCGGTCGCCCGGCTCGATGCCGGAGGCCACCAGTGCCGCGGCGAAGGTGCGGGCCTCGTCGAAGAGCTCGGCGTAGGTGAGCCGGATCGAGCCGTCCTCGACGGCCGACCTGTCCGCCGAACCGGTCGGCGGCCGCCGCGGTGACGGCCGGGATGGTCGGCCCCGAGCCGCCGCCGGTGCTCATCGGGCGACGAGGTCGGCCACGTTCATCAGCCGGGCCAGGTTCCCGCCCATGATCTTGCGCGACGGCCTCGTCGTCGAGGCCCGGCGAGCTCGTCCACGTAGCTCGCCGGATCGGCCAGACCCTCGGGGTGCGGGTAGTCGGATCCGAACAGCACGTGGTCGACCCCGATCAGCTCGGCCAGCGCGCCGAGGTCCTCCTCCCAGAACGGGCTGATGTAGATGTTGCGCTTGATGACCTCGACCGGGTCCTCGAGCGAAGTCCTGCGGCATCTTCTTGTACACGTCGGCCATGTTCTTCAACAGCGGCTCGACCCAGCTGCTGCCGTTCTCGATCACCGCCACCTTGAGCTCCGGGAACCGCGACAGGGCACCGTGGCAGACCAGCGCGGAGACGGCGTCCTCGACCGGCCGCCAGGCGGACAGCATCCGGAAGGCCTGGGGCTGGAACGGGCAGCATCTCGGCGTCGCTGCCCATCCAGTCGTTGGCGTAGCGCTCGTACCCGCTGTCCGAGGAGTGCATGGCCACCAGGACGTCGTGGTCGACGACCTTCTGCCAGAACGGGTCGAACTCCTCCAGGCCGAACGAGCGGGGCCCGCGGTAGCCCGGCACCGGGGCCGGCCGGATGAGGACCACCCGGCGCCCCGCGCTCGACCACCCATTCGAGCTCCTCGATGGCCCGCTCCACGATGGGCAGCGTGATGACCGGCGTCGTGAAGATCCGGCCCTCGTAGTCGAACGTCCACGTCTCGTGGAGCCACTGGTTGAGGGCGTGGATGGCCGCGTGGGTGAGCTCCGGGTCGTCGCGCATCCGCTCCTCGATCAGGCTGGCCAGCGTGGGGAACATGAGGGCCCGGTCGATGCCCTGCTCGTCCATGAGCTCGAGGCGGGCGGCGGGCTCGCGGAAGGCGGGGATCGACTTCATCGGCTCCCCGAAGATCTCCCGCCGGCTCTTGCCCTCGGGATTGCCGTTCCGGAAGTAGTCCTCCTGCGCCCCGGGACGGGCCACCACGTCGAAGGTCGGGTTCGGGATGTACTCGCTGATCTGGCCCCGGACGACGATCTTGGTCCGTCCGTGGACATCGACGTAGTCGATGGCGCCCCGGTAGCGGTCGGGCAGGTACTTGGTCAGCGCCTCGCGGGTCTCGTAGAGATGGTTGTCCGCATCGAACAGGGGGATGCTCAGTGCTGTGCTTCGACATGGCTCCTCTTCCGATCCTGGCTCGAGAATGGCACTATGCAGTCGGGAGAGTACTCTTTCTCCTTTGGCGTTGCCACCGCTTCTCCGTGGGCGATGCCACCGCCGTCCCGACCGGCGATGCCACTGCCTGGGGCGCGGCACCGGATGGACACCGGCCGGCACGCCGTCTCCGCTCCCCGGCCCTCCCGACGGTCCGGGCCGAGCGAACCGGTCGATCTGAGAACGCGCTTCTTTTTTTTGTGCAATGCTTGTTTTGTAGGCTTGGTGTCCGGTGAGCCCACTCAGGGGGCGGCCGTCAGGACGAAAGGTGCAGGGCAGCGGGATGACCACCATGGAATCCGACGTCTACTACGACCCGTACGACTTCGACATCGACTCGGACCCGTACCCGGTGTGGAAGCGGCTGCGCGACGAGCAGCCGCTCTACTTCAACGAGCGCTACGACTTCTACGCCCTGAGCCGCTTCGAGGACGTCGATCGCTGCTCCCGGGATTGGGAGACCTACATCTCCAGCAAGGGCACCCTCCTCGAGCTCATCAAGAGCGGCATGGAGCTGCCCCCCGGATCGATCATCTTCGAGGACCCCCCCGCCCACCACCTCCACCGCCGCCTGCTGTCACGGGTGTTCACGCCCCGGAACATCAACGGACTCGAGCCGAAGATCCGCGAGTTCTGCGCCCGCAGCCTCGATCCCCTGGTCGAGAAGGGCGGCTTCGACTTCATCGCCGACCTCGGTGCCCAGATGCCCATGCGCACCATCGGCATGCTGCTCGGCATTCCCGAGCAGGACCAGGAGGCCATCCGCGACCGCATCGACGACGGCCTGCGGCTGACCGAGGGCGGCATGCCGGATGTCGACGCGGCCTACGCCGACGGCATGAGCGCGGGCGAGGGGTTCGCCGAGTACATCGACTGGCGGGCCGACCCATCCTTCCGACGACCTGATGACCGAGCTGCTCCATGCCGAGTTCGAGGACGAGACCGGTACCGTGCGCCGCCTCACCCGGGAGGAGGTGCTGGGCTACGTCAACCTGCTGGCCGCAGCCGGCAACGAGACCACGACCCGCCTGATCGGGTGGACGGGCAAGGTGCTGGCCGACCATCCCGACGAGCGCCGGCGATTGGTCGAGGATCGCAGCCTGGTTCCGAACGCCATCGAGGAATTGCTGCGCTACGAGTCACCCTCGCCGGTCCAGGCCCGGTACGTGACCAAGGACGTCGAGCACCACGGGCGGCCGGTACCCGCCGGCAGCGCCATCCTCCTCCTGACCGCGGCCGCCAATCGCGACGAGCGCAGGTTCCCCGATGCCGACCGGTTCGACGTCAACCGCAAGATCGACCACCACCTGGCCTTCGGCTACGGGATCCACTTCTGCCTCGGATCGGCGCTGGCCAGGCTCGAGGGGCGCATCGCCCTCGACGAGGTCCTGCAGCGATTCCCCACCTGGCATGTCGACTGGGAGAATGCGGTGCAGGCCCGGACGTCGACGGTGCGGGGTTGGCAACGACTTCCCGTGTTCACGTCCTGAGCCGGCACCGACTTCGAGAGAGGACGTCCAACTGATGAGAACCGTCGTGGTCGGCGCGTCGAGTGGTCTGGGTCGGTCCATCGCCGTGGGGCTGGGCCAGCGGGGGGCGACCGTCGCTCTGCTGGCCAGGAGGAACGATCGGCTGGTGGACGCGGCCAAGGAGGCCGGGCCGGGTTCGCTGGCCATCGTGTGTGACGTCACCGACACCTCGTCGGTCCAGTCCGCCATCCAGGCCGCGGCGGAGGGCCTCGGCGGCATCGACGCCCTCATCTATGCCACCGGGATCGGACCGCTGGCCAGGATGGTCGACGTCAGCGCCGACACCTGGCGGCGGACGTTCGACACCAACGTGGTCGGGGCCGCACTCGTCACCGCAGCCTCCATCCCCCATCTCACCGCATCCCACGGAGTCGCCGCCTACCTCTCGTCCGTCAACGGGTCGTTGACCCCTCCCTGGCCCGGGCTCGGGACCTACGCCACCAGCAAGGCGGCGCTCGACACGATGGTCGAGGCCTGGCGCACCGAGCACCCGGGGGTGGGGTTCACCCGGGTCATCGTGGGCGACTGCGCCGGCGGTGAGGGGGCATCCGCCACCGGGTTCGCCGACGAGTGGGATTGGGACCTGGCCGCGGAGCTCCATCCCATCTGGAGCGCGAGGAACTACCTGAGCGGTTCCCTGATCGACGTCGAGGAGCTCGTGCGCGTGGTGGACACCGTGCTGCGCTGCGGTGCCAGTGCCGGCATCCCGACCGTGGCCGTCACCCCCCGATCGCCCGGGTGAGGAGGCCGGGGCCGGGCCTCAGGCTCGATCCCGGTCGGACTGGAAGCATCGCCTGTCTACGTCGCCACCGCCGTCAGGCGACGACGCCCCGGATCTTGAGGTCGATGATGGCATCGGAATCGAGGCCCAGGTCGGCCAGGATGGCGTCGCCGTGCTCGTTGAACTCCGGGGCGCGGGTGGGCACGGCAGGTTCCTCGTCGAACTGGACCGGCGCCGCCACCAGCCGGAAGGGCGTCCCGGTGGCCGTGCTGGCAGTCCTGCACGTAGCCGTTGGCGACGGTCTGGGGATCGGCCACCGCCTCCAGCGTGTCCTGCACGACGGTCCACTGGCCGCTGAACGTGGCCAGCCGCTGGCGCCACTCGTCCAGGGTTGCCGAGGCGAACACGTCGTTCAGGATCCCGATGGCCTCGGCGCTGTTGGCCATCAGCGATGCGTGATCGGCAAAACGGTCGTCGGTGGCCAGCTCCGGACGACCGACGGCCTCACACAGAGGGGGCCAGTACTTGCCGGGCTGGAGGCAGGTGAAGGCCAGGACCCGGCCGTCCCCGGTCTTGTAGTTGCGCGACAGCGGATTCGACGGGATGCGATCGTCCGGCGGTGGCGTCCACGGCTGGCCCAGCACCAGCGAGAGTGCCACTGCCTGGCCCATGGCCCACAGTCCCACCCCGAGCAGCGAGACGTCCACGATGGTGGCCTCACCGGTCCGTTCGCGATGGAAGAGGGCGCCCAGGATCCCGCCGGCGATGGTCATGGCCCCGATGGAATCCCCGAACCCCGGAGCGGGCGGCACGGGCGTCAGGTCGTACTCCGGCCGCTTGGCTCCCACGGCCACGCCCGCCCGGGCCCAGAAGGCCAGCGAGTCGTACGAGCCCTTGTCGGCGTCGGGACCCCGCTCGCCCTGGCCGGTGCCACGCACGTAGATGATGTCGGGATTGTGGGCCCGGATCTCGTCGACGCCGATCTTGAGCTTCCGCCGCACGCTGGGGAGCTTGTTGGTCAGGAACACATCGGACGTGCCCGCCAGCTTGTAGAGGATCTCGAGCCCGTCGGGTGACGTCAGGTCGAGGCCCAGGCTCCGCTTGCCGCGGTTGGAGTGCTCCAACAGGGCGTGGACATCGCTCGGCACCAGGGCCAGTCCGGTCGAGGCCAGGCCGCGCATGGCGTCACCGCGTTCGACGTGCTCGATCTTGATGACCTCGGCGCCCCAGTCGGACAACAGGGCCGATGCCGCCGGAACGAATGTGTGCTCGGCCACCTCGAGGACCCGCACGCCCTGCAGTACTGCCGTCACTACCAACCTCCGACCATCTCCGTACCGTAGGACGGGGCCCGTTGGCGGCCCCCACGGATGTACCCGACACCGCGCCCCGGACGAACAGAGTCCGACACCCCGGAATCGGTATGTGGACTCTAACTCTGTGAGACTGCCATTCTCAAGTCGTGCGGCGACGCCGGGGCCGGGACATTCCGCTCCCGCCCACCGCCCGTTGCCGACCTCAGGAGGGCAGCTCCGGGGGGACCCAGTTGGGCCGGCGCTTCTCCATGAACGCCCGCATGCCCTCCCGTGGTTCGTCCGAGTGGTCGAGCGCCCAGAACATGGTCTGGTAGTCGATGACACCGTAACGCTCGTTGAGCATGCGCTTGACCTGGGCCCGGGCCGCCGGTGCGGTCCGGAGGACCTGGTGGGCCGCGGCCGTGGCCGCGGCACGGAGCTCGTCGTGGGCGACCACCCGTGAGATGACACCGAGCCGTTGGGCTTCGGCCGCATCGAAGGTCCGGGCCGACAGCAGGAGATCGCGCGCCACGGCCACGCCGACATGGGCGGGCAGGGCGGCGGCGAAGGTCGCGTCCGGGATGCCGCGGAGGAGCTCCGGCACACGGAAGGTGGCCCGGTCGCTCGCCACCGTGATGTCGGCCATCATGGCGATGAGGAGGCCCCCCGCCTGGCAGATCCCGTTGACCGCGGCGATCACCGGCGCCGGGCTGTCACGGATGGCGAGGAACGGGAGCACGTCCTGGCCCACCACGTCGGGGAAATCGTCCCCCGGTTCGGATCGGCCTCCCAGGTCACCGCCGGGGGCGAACACGTCGCCGACCCCGGTGATGATGAGGGCGCCGAGTTCGGGGTCACGGTTCACGAGGTGCACGGCCCGTTTGAGGCCGTAGTACATGGCCGGCGTCAGTGCGTTCCTCGCCGCCGGCCGGTCGATCACGCACCACGCGATCGGCCCTTCCCGCTCGAGGCGCAAGGCCGAGGTACCGAGCTCGTTCTCCATCCGACCCCCACTCCCGCAGCCGAGGGCTGCGTCACCAGCACGATATTCTTCTTCTTGGAATTCAACAATCGTGTATCGTTTTTGTGACAATTCGAATTCCACCGGTTTCGCCCACGTCGAAGGAGCACACGATGGCCCGCCCTCGTACGCCGGAGCATATTCACGTGCGCAGCGCACGGATGCTCGATGTCGTCACCGGTGAGCTCGTGGCCCCGGGCGACCTCCTCATCGAAGGTGAGCGCATCGCCGCGGTGGCGCCCGCGTCGGTACCCGAGGACGCACTCGTCATCGACCTCGGTGACCTGACCATTCTTCCCGGGCTCATGGACATGGAGGTCAACCTCCTCCTCGGTGGCCCGGACCACCGCAGTCCGCTCATCGCCGTGCAGGACGACCCCGCGGTGCGAACCCTCCGAGCGGTGGCCAACGCCCGCCGCACCCTCCGGGCCGGCTTCACGACCGTGCGCAACCTCGGCCTGTTCATCCAGACCGGCGGGCTGCTGTTGGATGTCGCCCTCAAGAAGGCGATCGACCACGGCTGGATCGAGGGTCCCCGTGTCGTTCCCGCCGGGCACGCCATCACCCCGACCGGCGGCCACCTCGATCCCACGATGTTCCAGGCGCTCGCGCCGCACATCATGCCGCTCACCGTCGAGGAGGGCATCGCCAACGGGGTGAGCGAGGTTCGCAAGGCCGTTCGGTATCAGATCAAATACGGTGCCCAACTGATCAAGGTCTGTGCTTCGGGCGGGGTGATGTCACACACCGGCCCGGCCGGCGCCCAGCAGTACTCCGACGAGGAGCTGCGGGCCATCGTGGACGAGGCTCATCGCGCCGGACTCAGGGTTGCCGCCCACGCCCACGGGGATGACGGCAT
The DNA here is from genome assembly GCA_963745955.1 of uncultured Acidimicrobiaceae bacterium. Lineage (GTDB taxonomy): Bacteria > Actinomycetota > Acidimicrobiia > Acidimicrobiales > RAAP-2 > Bog-756. The sequence goes on from CAVUZI010000007.1 coordinate 416,065, forward strand.
CCGGGCCGCGCTCGACGCCGGCATCGACTGCATCGAGCACGGTTCGCTCATGACCGACGACACCCTCGACCTCCTCGTGGAGCTCGGGAGGTTCCTCGTCCCGACCACCTATCTGGCCGACGGCATGGACGTGTCCCATGCGCCGCCCGAGCTCCAGGCCAAGGCAGCCGAGGTGTTCCCGCGGGCGAAGGAGACGATCCGCAAGGCCATCGCCCGCGGGCGCGCGGATCGCCTGCGGAACGGACGCCCCGGCCATCCCCCACGGCAAGAACGCCAAGGAGCTGCTGGCCCTGGTCGATCGGGGCATGACTCCCGCTCCAGGCCATCCGCTCGGCCACCACCGTCGCCGCCGAGCTCATCGATGTCGACGACCGGGGTCGCCTGGAGCCGGGGCTCTTCGCCGACCTGATCGCCGTGCCGGGCGATCCACTGGCCGACATCGGGGTGACCGAGGACGTCCGGTTCGTGATGAAAGGCGGCCAGGTGTACCGGCACGACGAGGCGGCCACGTAGCCCGGCCGTTGGCGCCCGGCCGGCTGAGCCCGGCCGCCCGTCAGGACGTGGCGCCCGACCCGATTCCGTGGAGGATCAGACCCCACAGGTCCTCGGCCGAGTCTCCGTCGTTGGGGTGCAGTGACACGCCCCCGATGGTCGAGGAGAAGGTGTTGAACATGATCACCTCGAGCACGATGCCCACGATCGGGCCGTGGAGGAGCCCGGCCCGTACGACCCCGGCGTCGGTGGCCTCCTGGATGACCTCCTCGAGCAGGGACAGGAGCGGGGAGAAGACTCTGGCCGCCTCTTTGGGATGGTCGGTGAGCAGCTGCTGGGCGAACTCGGCCATCCCCAGGGGGCCCTGTCGCTTCGAGCCGGCCTCGCCTTCGTCGGGTGGCCGGCACATCCGGTAGTACTCGACCACGAAGCGGTGCAGGCGCTCGAGGGGATCGTCCTCCTCTGCGATCTCCACCCGGAGCTGCTCGGTGGTCGAATTGACCGTCTCCTCGAACAGGGCCAGCAGAAGCTCGTGCTTTCCCCCGAAGTACTGGTAGAAGCTGTGCAGCGACTGGCCGGACCGCTCGACGACCTCCTGGACGGTGAAATCCCTGCCCGGCCTCGAATCGAAGAGCTCGGTGGCGGCATCGAGAAAGCGTTGGACCCGACTTTCGGCCCGCAGGCGGGCGGAATCCAGCGAGCGGGCCACCGCCTGGTCTCGCCGGCTGAGCCCTTCGGGCTCGACCGCATCGGTCGCCAGTTCGTTGTTCGTCACCGAGCAGAGCGTACCCGACGCCGTTCTCACCCCTACGACCTTCCGGTTCCGGAGGCGGTTCGGGAGGCGGTTCCGGGGGTTGAGCGGGAGGCGGTTCGGGGGGTTGAGCGGGCCCCTGCCGGCCCTGGGCCCCGGGGGTCGGGTCAGACAGCCGGCTCGATCACCATGTCCATGCTGGCCGCGCCGCTGTCGGGGACCCTCGGCTGACGCCACACCTCCACCGGGAAGGAGACGTTCACCAGCGAATAGCACAGCCACAGCAGCCGCTTGGCCTCTTCCGGCAGGGCGCCGAAGTCGAGACTGGTCGAGATACCCGATGGCGTCCTCGAGGCGGGGGAAGGCGCTGTCGTAGAACGACTGGAGCTCGTCCATCGTGCTCGACAGGCGCTTGGCGTACCGCTCGGCCTCGCTCTCGAGCGACCAGGCCGCGAAGGGCTCGAGGTCGGCGAATTCGGAAGGAAGGGTGGGCATGGGTTCCGTCTCCGTGCTCAGGACGCGCTCGAGATCCGCACGGGCGTCGCGGACCTCTGCTGATACTCGGTCACGTGGTCGCGTGCCGTCTTGTGCAGGTGGCGCAGCAGGATCTCCTGGTCGTTGAGCGGGAAGCTCGACACGGCCCGCGATTCGAGCATCGTCTGGGTGGCTTCGAGGGTGTTGCCGTCCTGGAGCGCGTACTCCTTGAACGTGACGGCCGCCAGCTCCTGCTGCAGGCGCTCGCGGGCGTTCCGCGGTGGCACGAAGTAGAGCGTTCCCTCGAAGATGTGCGTGTTGTACGAGGTCGGCCAGTAGTGGTAGGTGAGGTACCAGCCGGTCTGCCAGACGAGCAGCATGAAGTTGGGGAAGAACACGAACGAGTCGACGCCCCAGGCGTGGTGGCGCGCCGGGTTCAAGGCCGGCGGCAGCTGGTCGAGACCCTCGATGTCGGGCCGGTCCCACGGGCCGAACAGGCCGCTGTGGAGCACCCGTTCCGATCGGCTTGACCATGTCGAGGTCCTTCGGCGGCGACATGCCGCCCCAGGACGACACCATGCCGTGGGGTCCGTCGAGCTCGTAGTCGAGCGCCTCGTATCCGTAGCCGGACAGCTTGCGCGACTCCTCCGCCGTGGCCTGCTTGGCGTGGAGGATGGGCGCATGGTAGAACTCGGCGAAGGCGTCGATGAAGAGCTTCCAGTTGCTCCCGACATCCGCCCGGTACTTGTAGACCTGGGTCATCTTGTCGAACGGGTACCCGGCCAGACCGGCACCGAATCCGCCGAGGTAGTCGTGGAGCGACGTCGTGTTGTCGGGGTCGAGATTGACGAAGATGAACCCCTCCCACGTGTCGACCTGGACCGTGGCCAGTCCGTAGTCCGCCCGGTCGAGGTCGAAGAACTCCGACTCCTGCTGGATGAAGGTCAGCTGCCCGTCGACCGAGTACCGCCAGCCGTGGTACTTGCAGGTGAACTGCCGGCAGGTGCCGCTGGTCTCCTCACCGGGAAAGTCGTTCCAGACGAGCTTGTTGCCCCGGTGGCGGCAGATGTTGTGGAAGGCGTGCACGTCGCCGTCCGAGCCCCGGACGACCACGATCGAGGTGCCGGCCGCGTCGAGCTCCTTGGTGAAGTAGGCCCCGGTGCGGGGGATCTGCTCGACCCGGCCGACATTGAGCCAGGTGCGGGCGAAGATGGCCTTGCGCTCGAGCTCGTAGTGCTCGGGTGAGATCGAGTCCTCGTAGGACACCGGCCCGGTGCCCAGCTCGGGGTAGTGCTGCGTCCAACTGCCCTCGTCGGGCTTTGCGAAATGCGCCATGTCGTTCCTCCAGGTCCGGCCGCAACGACCGGACGATATCATCGATCTTCAAAAAACAGAATGTCATTTCCGCCGGAGGTCGTCGTCGAGCTCGATCCCGAAGGACCGGAAGGCCATGGCCAGGATCTCGTAGGCACCGACGGTGAAGACCAGGTCCATGAGCTGCTGCTCGTCGAGCTCGGCGGCCAGGGCCTTCCAGGTCGGGTCGGAAACCGTGCCCGTCTCCGATCAGCTCGTCCACGGCCCTGACCATGGCCTGGTCCAGCGGCGACCACCCGGGCGCGTCGGGGCCCTCGGCGATCCGGGCGATCTCGTCGTCGTCGAGGCCGGCATCGCCGGCCAGGACGGCGTGCTGCGCCCACTCGTACTCCGATTCCCGGAGCGAGGCCACCCGGAGGACCAGCAGCTCGCGTTGGCGCGGCGACAGCGTCGAGGAGAACAGGATGTGGCCGTTGAAGGTGTTGAACGCCTTGGCCAGCTCGGGATGCCGGGCCAGGGTGCCGAGGGCGTTGAGCGCCTTGGGGCCGCCTTTGCGGCGGGTCAGGGGATGGCGGGGGTTCTCCGGGCGCAGGGCGGCGATGGCCTCCCGCATCTCCGTCGGACCACTCCTCGGGCGGCAGGGGCGGGATGCGCGCCATCAGGTGTTCCGGCCGCCGTTGACGCCGATGACCTGCCCGGTGATGTAGCTGGCCTCGTCGCGGACGAGGAACGAACAGGCGGCCGCGATGTCCTCGGGCGTCCCGACCCGGCGCACCGGCGTCAGCGACTCGTGGTGCTCGACCCCTTTGCCGAGCAACCCCTTGCGTTCGGATGCCCGGAGCATGGGGGTGTCGATGAACCCGGGCGGGATGGTGTTGACGGTGATCCCCTGAGGGCCGAGCTCGAGGGCCAGCGCCTTGGTGAAGCCGATGACGCCGGCCTTGGACGCCACGTAGTGGGTCATGAGGGGCTGGCCGCCGTGGGCGCTCGAGGACGAGATGTTCACGATGCGACCCCACCCCTCCTCGATCATGTCGGGCACGACGGCCTGGCAGCAGTCGAACGTCCCGGTGAGGTTGACGGCCAGGATCCGGTTCCACTTCTCGGCGGTGATCTTGAGGAACGGGTCGAAGCCGTCGAGGCCGGCGCTGTTCACCAGGATGGTGGGCCGGCCGAGGCGCTCCCGGACGGCGGCGACGCCGTCGTCGATCTGGGCTGCGGTCGGTCACGTCGACGGTCAGACCGACGGCGGTGCCGCCGGCCGCCGCGATCTTGGCGGCCGCGGCCTCGGCGGACGCCGCCGTCGCGATCGAAGATGGCGACGGCGTTTCCGTCGGCGGCCAGCCGCTCGGCTGATGGCCAATCCGATCCCCGATCCGCCCCCGGTGACGATGGCCGTTCGAGCGGCGGTCACTGGATGGGCTCGTCTCCGTGGAGCGTCGTGCGGTGCATGTCGCGGGGGGACGTGGCGTCGTACCGGCACGCCCGGTGCAGCACCCCCCGGTTGTCCCAGATGACCATGTCGCCCACCGACCACTCGTGCCGGTACACGCGCTCGGGGGTGGTCGATCGGGCCAGCAGGTCGGCAAGCAGCGCCCGCCCTTCGTCGAGCTCCATGCCGACCACGTGCGAGGCGGTGGCCCCGAGCACCAGCGAGCGCCGTCCCGACTGGTGGGTCCACACCAGCGGGTGCTCCTTGGCCGGCCGCGACCGCCACATGGCCAGCTCTTCGGGCGAGGGGTCGTTGTTCACCAGCCGCTGCGACGCCTCGATCGTGTGCACGACACGGAGCGACGCGAAGCGCTCCTTCTCGTCATCGGTGAGGTCGTCGTAGGCGGCGTAGGTGCTGGCGAACTCGGTCTCGCCTCCCGACTCGGCCACCGCGTGGGCGCTGAGCAGCGTGGCCATGATCGGGATGTCGTCGGTGCAGCCGTCGATGTGCCAGTCGAAGGTGCCGCGCAGGTAGGCGGCCGCGGGGTTCTTGGCCGGGTCGAGCGTGACCCGGAAGATCTCCGGATGCTCCCCGGAGCCGAAGACCTCCACCCGGCCGAGCCGCTTGGAGAACGCGATCTGGGTGGCGTCGTCGATGTGCAGGTCGCGGAAGACGAGGGCGCCGTTCGTCCTCCAGGGCCTCGAGCGTCCAGGCCGGCAAGGCGTCGTCGCCGAGGAGCTGGTCGCGGTCGACCCCTCGACCTCCGCGCCGACGGTGGCACTGAGCTTCTCGGTGGCTGCGACCACGGTCATCGGGCTCTCCTTCACGTTTGCGCCCACATCTGCGCCATTTCTAGAGGAACACTATTACTTTTGCAGAACCATGTTTTCAGGTTCGTCCCGGGTCCCGGCTTCGCCTCGGCCAGGAGCTGTCGGAGCCGGAACTTCTGGACCTTGCCGGAGGCCGTGCGGGGGAATTCCCGGACCTCGTGGATCGACTCGGGCCACTTCTGGCGGGCCAGTCCGGCGGCGGCCAGGTGGTCGCGCACCTGTTGGAGCGTCGGGGCCGCCATCCCCTCGCGCACGGTGACCACGGCGGCCGCATGCTCGCCGAGGCGCTCGTCCGGTTCGGCCACGACGGCGACCTCGGCAACGGCTTCGATGCCCAGCATGAGCTCCTCGATCTCCTGGGCACTGATGTTCTCGCCGCCCCGGATGATGATGTCCGAGATGCGATCGGTGATGGTGAGGTAGCCGTCGTCGTCGAGGACGCCGACGTCGCCGGTGCGATACCACCCGTCGGCGTCGAAGGCGGAGGCGGTCAGGGACGGTTCCGTGTAGCCGATGCAGCAGTCGGGTCCCCGGCTCACGATCTCCCCGTCGGCGTCGAGACGGATCTCGACCCCTGGGAGCGTGTGGCCGTCGGTGGTCAGCCGCTTCACCTCGGGCTCGTCGAGGAGGCAGCCGGTGATCGACGGGTGCTCCGTGCTCCCGTAGGAGCGGAAGACCTTGATCCCGAGCTTGGTGGCCCGCTCCGTCACCGCCACCGGCACCGACGACCCGCCGAGGCCGGCGAACGGCATCATGGCCACCAGATCGGGGGTGAAGTCGGGGTGGTCGAGCAGGCTGGTGAGGAAGTAGGTGGCTCCGCCGGTGACGCCGAGCCCTTCCTCCCGCATCATGCGGAGCACCTCACCGGGGTCCCAGACATCGAGCAGGTGGACGGGGTGCTCACGCAGCAGCGGGATCAGGAAGGCGTTGAGCATGCCGATGAAGTGCCCGACCGGCGCACCGGTGATCTGGGGCGGGCCGCCCTTCGGGAACATGTGGTCGAGCTGGCGGGTCTCGCACCCGATGGTCCGGTGCGAGTGCACGACACCCTTCGGATCACGCGTCGTCCCCGATGTGAACCCGATGATGGCCGGGGAGTCGGGGTCCACCGGCCACCGGGCCGGCGATCGGTTGGTGGTCGAGCATCGACTCGAACGGTGTCGACCCCGCCGGCAGGTCCGATCCGGGCGTCTCGCCCACCACCAGCCACAACGGCCCGGACCGCTCCTCCAGCAGATTCGGCAGTAGGTGGCCAGGTAGTCACTGTGCCCGAAGCGGTCGGCCGTCACCACGACGTCGGGCGAGGTGGACCGGATGATGTAGCCGACCTCCTTCGGACCGTAGAAGTGGACGATCGGGACCACCACGGCCCCGAGGTAGGCCGAGGCCCAGAAGGTGATGCCCGCCTCCACCCAGTTCGGCAGCTGGACGACGACGACGTCGCCCGGGCCCACTCCTCTGGCCCGACAGGGCACCGGCCAGCGAACGCGCCGCCCGGTCGACATCGGCGAACGTGCCCCTCCAGGGCCGGACCTGCGAATGCACCCGGAACTCCGTGCGGCCCTTGGTGCCCAGGCCCTCCGCCACCATGCCCCCGAGGGTGGCGTCCGTCCACCAGCCCTCGGCCAGGTACCGCCGGACCAGGTCGTCCGGCACCGATCGCAGACCCCACCGGTCCTCCACGGTGCTGCTCGATTCCCCCACACGCTCTCCTTCGACCGCACCGGCAGGTGCGCCTAGCTTCGTTGTCAGTCTAGGAGAACTCCGTTATCATTTGTCAACATGGCACTCTCGGAGTCCGCCACCGACGCGTCGGGCGCAGCCACCGACCACAGTTTCCACCCCCTGCGGGTGGGCCGGGTCCGTGCGGGAGACGGCCGAGGCCAGCTCGTTCGTGCTCGACGTGCCCGCCGACGCTCCGTCATGCGTTCGCCTACGAGGCCGGCCAGTTCTGCACCTTCAGGGTGTGGGTCGACGGCCAGCCGCTCGTGCGGTGCTACTCGATGTGCTCCTCGCCCGCCGTGGACACCGAGCTGCAGGTGACCGTGAAGCGGATCCCGGGCGGCGTGGTGTCCAACTGGATGAACGACCACCTGGCGCCGGGCGACATCCTCGAAGTGGCCCGACCCACCGGCTTCTTCCGCCTCGGCCGGGGACCGGGCGATCTGGTGGCGTTCAGCGCCGGGAGCGGGATCACACCGGTGCTCTCGCTGGTCAAGACGGCGCTGGCCACGACGTCGCGACGGGTTCGCCTCCTCTACGCCAACCGGGACCGTGATTCGATCATCTTCCGGTCCGAGATCGATGCGCTGCGAGGTGCAGTACGGCGATCGGTTCACGCGTGTCCCACCACCTCGACGTCGAGCACGGGTTCATCGGACCCGACGCCATCCGTGAGGGCTGTCGGTGCCGGTGGCCGTCACGGTGCCGGGTGCGGCGATGCCGGGGACACGAGTTCTACGTGTGCGGTCCGGGGCCGTTCATGGACATCGTCGAACACACGTTGCTGGCCGACGGTGTCGACGCGGCGCGGATCCACATCGAGCGGTTCACCCCCGCGAGCTGGCTGCCCGAGCCGGAGGTGCCGGACGACTCGACGGCACCGGAACGGGTCACGATCGAGCTCGACGGCCGCACGGAGACGACCGACTACCGCTCCGGGACGACCATCCTGCAGACGGCACGGCAGATGGGGATGTCCCCGCCGTTCTCCTGCGAAGCCGGAAGCTGCGCCACCTGCATGGCCAGGCTGGTCGAAGGGACGGCCTCGATGCACGTGAACAACGCCCTCACCGACGACGAGGTCGCCGACGGCTGGGTGCTCACCTGTCAGGCGCTGCCGACCAGCCCGCTCGTCCATGTCGCCTACGGCTACGAGGAGGGGTGATGGGTCAGCCTCCCGTCGCCGACGTCATCGAGCTCGAGCAGTTGCTGGCCCGCTATGCCGTGGGCATGACCAAGGACGACGTCGAGGCCGTGGTGGAGGTCTTCACCCCCGACGGCACCTACAGCGCCTTCGGCGACACGTACCAGCTCGTCGACTTTCCCACCTTGGTGGCGGCCGCTCCCAAGGGACTGTTCCTGGTCGGGCCCCCGGCCCTGGAGCTCGACGGCGACGTCGGCACCGGGCAGCAGCCGCTGTGCTTCGTCGACCAGCGGACCCACGACATGCGGATCGGCTACTACACCGACACCTACCGGCGCACCGCCGACGGCTGGCGGCTGCACACCCGGTCCATGACGTTCCTCCGCAAGAGCGGCGACCGGGACGCCGGACGGCCCCACGACCACACTCGGCCCGCCCCGAGGGCTCGCTGATGGAGATCGAGGAGTTCCGGGCGTCGGTGGACGCCTGGCTCCAACAGAACAGCTCCGCCCTCACTCCCGACTCCGGGGCCGTCGAGACGCTGGACGACCAGATGGCCCAGCTGGCCAAGGTCAAGCGGCTCACCTACGAGGCCGGCTGGATGCGCTGGGGCTGGCCGACGCGCGTCGGCGGACTCGGGGGGTCGACCCTCCTGCGCGCCTATCTCGGCGAGGCACTGACCTCCCGGGACCTGGTCGAGCCGGGCATCTACTCGATGACCGAGGTCCTGGCCCCGACCATGATCGACTACGCCGCACCGGAACTGGCGGCGGAGATGGTGCCACGGCTGCTGCGCGGCGAGGAGACCTGGTGCCAGGGCTTCTCGGAGCCCGGCACCGGAAGCAACCTGGCCGCGTTGTCGTGCCGGGCCACGCGGTCCGGCGACGTCTGGCGCGTCACCGGCCAGAAGGTCTGGACCAGCCTGGCCCAGTACGCCGATCGCTGCGTGCTCCTCACCCGTACCGGCGCGCCCGAATCGGCCCACAAGGGCATCACCGCCCTCTTCGTCGACATGGACAGCCCCGGCATCGTCGTGCGACCGATCGAGACGATGCACGGTCTCCCCGAGTTCTCCGAGGTCTTCTTCGACGACGTCGTCGTGCCGGTCGACCGCACCCTGGGCGAGGAAGGCCAGGGGTGGTCGGTGGCCATGGACCTGCTTCCCGTTCGAGCGGAGCACGGCGCTGTGGCATCGCGCCGCCTACCTGCACCGGCGGTTGCAGAACCTCCTCAGCGCCGTGCCGCCGGACACGCTCGACCCCGACGGACGTGGGCGAGGTCACCCAGCTCCTCTACGCCCTGCGGGCCCGCTCCCGGGCCACGCAGTACCGGCTGGCCGCGGGCGAGCACCTCGGTCCCGAGACCTCCATCGACAAGGTGCTCGTGGCCACGCGCCGAACAGGCGGTCTTCGACCTCGTGGCCGACGGTCTCGGGCCCGACGTGGCCGCAGGCGACGACCCGGCCGGCCGACGGTGGCGGCGCGAGTTCCTCTACTCGCGGGCGGCGACGATCTACGGCGGAACCGCGGAGATCCAGCGGAACATCATCGCCCGCCGACTGCTCGACCTCGGATCGGACCGGTGATGGACGACGACGATCGGGAGCTCTTCGAACGGAGCGTCCGCCACGCATGCGAGACCCACTCCGGTGCGGCGCTCGATCTCGCCCTCGACGAGCTGGGGTGGCACGAAGCGCTCTCCGAGGACCCTCGGACGGCCATCTCGTTCCTCTTCGAGCGCCAGGGCGCGGCGAACACCACCAGTTCGACGCTCGATGCCGTCCTCGGCTCCGCCCTCGGGCTGAAGACCCGCTCGCCGACTGCGGTCGTGCTGCCGGCCCTGGGGCAGTGGCGCGCACCGGGTGAGATCGTCGGAGGTGACCTGTCCATCCGGGGCCTCGGGACCGCCTCACTCCTCGACCGGGCCACCGCCGCTGTGGCCACCAGGTGCGACGGTGGCGAACGGGCCCTGGAGGTGACGACCGCCGACCTCGTGCTGCGGCCCGTGCAGGGGATGGATCCGTGCCTCGGTCTCGTCGAGGTGACCGGCGACGGCGTGCCCGCCAGCACCGACCGCGACCTGGCCACGGGCGAGTGGTCGCCGGGCGGTTGGACTGGCCCAGCTGGCCGTGGGCCATGAACTGGTGGGCGCGGCGAGGGCCATGCTCGAACTGGCCCGCCAACACGCCCTCGAGCGGATCCAGTTCGGGCAGCCGATCGGTCGATTCCAGGCCGTCCGCCACCGGCTGGCCGACACCCTGGTCGCCGTCGAAGCCGCCGACGCCGCGCTTGGGCGCCGCCTGGGAGGAACGATCGCCGCAGGCGGCCGCCATGGCCAAGGCCCTGGCCGGGCGCGGCGCCCGGACGGCAGCCCGGCACTGCCAGCAGGTGCTGGCCGGCATCGGGTTCACGACGGAGCACGACCTCCACCGCTACGTCCGCCGGGTCCTGGTGCTCGACCAGCTGTTCGGCGCGGGTCGGGCCCTGACCAGGGAGCTGGGCGAAGAGCTGCTCGCCACCCGACGGCTTCCGGCACTGCCTCCGCTCTGAGGTGCGGATCGGTCTGGACGGCGGCCTGGTCGGATCAGAACGAAGCGGCCAGCGAGGAAAGGAGCCCGCGAGTCCGCTTGCGAGGACGAGATCAGCTCGTCGCGGTTCTCCCCGATCGGCACCACCCGCACGGAGAGATCGGTCACGCCGGCATCGGCCAGGGCCTGCAGGCGTTTCCTGATGGTCGACTCGCCTCCTGCGACCAGGATGTCACCGACGTTCCGGGCGTCGCCGTGCTCGAGCAGCTTCTGGTAGTTCGGAGAGACCTCCGCCTCGGCCAGGATCCGGTTGGTGCGGGCAACGGCGACATCGACTTCGTCGTCGGCGCACAGGCACACCGGAACGCCGGCAACGACCCGGGGGGCCGGCCGGCCGGCGGCCTCGGCGGAACGGGTCAGGTTGGGCACGACGTACGAACCGATCGCTCGTTCGTCGGCCATCCACAGGATGGTCCCGTCCGCCCGCTCGCCGCACAGTTCGAGCATGAGCGGGCCGAGCGCGGCGAGGAGCACCGGAGTGGGCGTGATATCCGTGATGTCGATCGGATTGTGCACACGGAAGAGCTCGTTCTCCACGTCGACGGTGCCTGGCCCGTCCAGGGCCTGATCGAGCACGTCGAGATAGGCCCGCATGGTCGGCACCGGATGCTCGTACGGCAGACCGAGCATCTCGTCGATGACCCAATGGTGTGAGACTCCCAGACCGACGGCCAGGCGGCCTTCGCAGACGGCCTGCACGGACAGGATCTGCTGGGCGAGTGCGATCGGGTGCCGCGGCTGGACGGGCACGACGGCCGTGCCGATCTCGATCCGGGCTGGTCTCGGCGCCGACCACGGTCGCGGCCGTCAGCGCGTCGAACTCGTCGGGGATCTGCGGGATCCAGACCGTGGCCAGTCCGGCTTCTTCCGCCCAGCGGGCGTCGGCCTGCAGCCGCTCCACCTTGGTCCGGTAGCGGCCCCGCTCCGGGCCGATCATCAAGCCGATGCGCATGCCGGGTGTCCCTTCCGATGCTCAAGACGGCGATCCGAGAACACGGGCGGGGACCCGACCCGACCGATCACGCTGATGGGCCGGGCACCTCGAGCACCAGCGCGGTGGACATGCCACCGCCGGCGCACATCGCCGCCACCCCCACGCCCCCGCCCCGGCGCCGGAGCTCGTTGACGAGGGAGATGACCATCCGGGCACCCGTCATGGCGATGGGGTGACCGAGGCTGCAGCCGCTCCCGAGGACGTTCACGATGGACTCGTCGATCCCGAGGATCCTGGTGGTGGCGACACACATCGAGGCGAACGCCTCGTTGATCTCCCACAGGGCCACGTCGTCGACGCGGAGCCCGGCCCGCCCGAGGGCCTTCGGGATGGCGATGGTGGGAGCCAGTCCGGTGTCCGCGGGCGGAACCCCCGCTGACGCCCATGCCTTGACCACGGCCAGCGGCTCCAAGCCGAGCTCCCGGCCGAGGGCCCCGTCGACCATCACCATGGCTGCGGCTCCGTCGTTGGCCCCGGCGGCATTTCCCGCCGTGATGCTGAACCCTTCGATCTCAGGGTGGAGCGGCTTCAACGACGCCAGCTTTTCGAGGCTCGTGTCCCGCCTGGGGTGCTCGTCCACGGCAAAGGTGATCGTCGACCCGTCCCGACGCGTCACGTCGATGGGAAGGATCTCCTCCTCGAAACTGCCGGCGTCGATGGCGGCCACGGCACGCTGGTGTGACCGCAGGGCCCAGGCATCCATCTCCTCCCGGGTGACCCCGGCCTTGACCGCGGCGTTCCAACCGACGGTGATGGACATGTCGAGGTTGGGGGCGTCCGGCGAATCACGATGGCTGGGTGACATCCAGTCCGCCCAGTCGTCGGTGCCGGGAATCCGCCGGGTCGATCGTGGCGAGGTCGACTGCGAATGGGCGCCTCCGGCGATGACCACTCGGTCCATGCCGGCGCGGATCGACGATGCCGCGCTCTGCACGGCGGAGAGGGAAGAGGCGCAGTGCCGGTTCTGGGCGACGCCGGGCGCATGGACGAGGCCCGCCTCGATGGCGGCATAGCGGGCGATGTCTCCGCCGCCGTAGAGGCTCTCCCCGAGCACGACGTCGTCCACGAGCTCCGGATCGATGCCTGCCCGACGGACGGTCTCCTCGATGACCTTCGTGGCCAGCTCAAAGGCGTCCACGTCGACAAGCGACCCCTTGAACGCGGTTCCGATCGGGCTGCGGGCGGTCGACACGATCACCGCTTCATTCATCGTTGGCATCTCCTCTGGAGCACTGGATCCACATCCACGGATCGGGCCTATTTGGCGGTGAACCGCAGGGCGCCGTCGAGCCGGATGTTCTCGCCGTTGAGGTAGGGATTCCGGACGATCGACTCCACCATCATGGCGAACTCCTCGGGGTAGCCCATTCGCTTGGGGAACACGATCCCCTGGGCCGGATCCTCCTTGAGGTGCTCGAGGGCTCCGAGCATGAGGGGCGTGCCCATCATGCCGGGTGCGATGGCACACACCCGGACTCCGATCGGCGCCAGGTCCCGAGCCATGGGCAGCGTCATGCCCAGGATGGCCGCCTTCGCCGCGCTATAGGCGACCTGCCCGCTCTTGCCCTCCATGCCGGCGATCGAGGCCGTGTTGACCACGACGCCGCGCTGGCCGTTCTCGTCAGGCTCGTTCTCGCCCATTGCCGCGGCCACGAGCCGCGACACGTTGAACGTCCCGACCGCATTCATCTCCATCGTCTTGGTGAAGGAGTCCTTGTCGTGGGGAACCCCGCCACGACGCACCGTCCGCGAACCGCCGACCCCGCCACCAGCCACGTTGACCAGGATCGACAGCGGGCCGAGCGACCGCGCCGCCTCGATCGCCCCGCCGACCGCGTCGTCGTCGTTCACGTCGCCGCTCACCGCCAGGGTGTCGTCCCCCAGCTCCTTCACCAGCCGGCCGGCCCGGTCGGCATCCAGGTCGAACACGGCCACTCGCACGCCGATGTCCACCAACCGGCGCACCGTGGCCGCTCCGAGCCCACCGGCGCCACCCGTGACGATGGCCGAACGCCCTTGCAACTCCATCAGATCGTCCCTTTCCGTCATTCCCGCTGCGACCGGTCCGGCATTCCCGCTGCGACAGGTCCGGGCATCACGATAACGGTGCTCTGCATTGTCTACAACTCGACTTCCGGTAAGGTTGCCGAAAGAAGGCTCCCTGAACGAAATGTTGTTATCGGACACGCTGGAGGAGAGGAGAAGGCCGTGGCTGAGACGCCGAAGGTGCACCCAGAGTCGAGGCTGCTGATCGACGGGAAACTCGTCGACGCCGGCGAGGGGAAGACGTTCGAGAATGTGAACCCGGCGACCGAAGAGGTGCTCGGCCAGGTTGCCGATGCGTCACCCGAGGACATGGAACGTGCCATCGCCGCCGCCCGGCGGGCATTCGACGAGACGGACTGGTCGACGAACCGCTCGTTCCGACAGCACTGTCTCCGCCAGCTACAAGCAGGCGCTCCAGGCCGAGCGGGAGGAGCTGCGGGAACAGCTCATCCTGGAGGTCGGCTGCCCTCGCATGCTCACACTCGGACCACAGCTGGATGCCCCACTCGACGGTGCGCTCAGCTACCCGATCCAGCTCATCGACGAGTACGGGTGGGAGACCGACCTCCCCGACGCCGTCGACTTCCGAGGGACCAACAGTTCACGCCGCATCATCAAGGAACCGGTCGGCGTGGTCGGGGCCATCGTCCCGTGGAACTACCCATTCGAGGTCGGGATCACCAAGGTGGCTCAGGCCCTGGCCACGGGCAACACCGTGGTGCTCAAGCCGGCACCCGACACTCCCTGGAACGCGACGCTGCTGGGTCGCCTGGCGGCCGAGCAGACCGACATCCCTCCGGGCGTCCTCAATGTCGTCGCCTCGTCGGACCACATGGTCGGCGAGCAGCTCACACTGTCGCCGAAGGTGGACCTCATCTCCTTCACCGGTTCGACCGCGGTCGGAAAGCGGATCATGGAGAAGGGAGCGGCCACGCTCAAACGACTCTTTCTCGAGCTGGGGGGGAAATCGGCGACCGATCGTCCTCGACGACGCCGATTTCTCGACGGCCCTGCTGTCGGGACTGGCGGTCTGCTCCCACGCCGGACAGGGCTGTGCGATCCCCACCCGGATGCTCCTGCCCCGCTCCCGCTACGAGGAAGGGGTCGAATTCCTGTCGTCCATCATGCCGGGGCTGCCCTACGGCGATCCTCAGCGGCCCGATGTGATCATGGGGCCGCTCATCTCCGAGAAGCAGCGCACCCGGGTCCTCGGCTACATCGAGAAGGGGGTGGAGGAGGGTGCGACCCTGGCCCTCGGAGGGAACCGTCCGAGCGATCAGCCTCGGGGATGGTATGTGGAACCGACCCTGTTCACCAACGTGGACAACTCGATGACCATCGCCCAGGAGGAGATCTTCGGACCGGTTCTGGCGGTGATCCCATTCGATGATGACGACGACGCCGTGAGGATCGCCAACGACAGCAACTACGGCCTGGCCGGCATGGTGGCCTCGGGATCGCTCGACCGTTCGATGGCGGTGGCGCAACGGATCCGTGCCGGCGTGCTGAGCGTCAACGGCGGCTCGTTCTACAGCCCGGATGTCCCGTTCGGTGGCTACAAGGAGAGCGGCATCGGCCGACAGAACGGGACCGCCGGATTTGACCAGTACCTCGAGACCAAGGCACTGGCCTGGCCCGCCGGCTGAACCACCTCACGGCCGGCGCATCACTGTCGAACCGCCCGGGCTTCTTCCGAGAGGCATGCTGGCCGTGCAGGCATCTGTTCGTGCCGGGCTTCGGCCCTGTTTGCCTTCTGCGGTGCGGGGTTCCGGGCGGGGCCGCAGTCGTGTCTTCAATTTTCGGAAATTCGGCCAAAATATCGGCTGTGGGCCGTGGGCGATAAATCGGGCAATTCTGAGAATTGAAGGTGGAGAAGGGGCGGCCCGGGGAGCCGGAGTCGGCCGCACCCCGGTGGGCGGCCCGACATGGAAGCGGCGGTCCCGACATGGGAGCGGCGGTCCCGACATGGAAGCGGCGGCCCCGACATGGAAGAGGACCGGGGGCGCAAGGCCCCCGGTCCTCTCTCGTACACGCTGGCTCGGGCGGTTCAGCCCGCGGTGACCCCCACCACCGGCTGGTTGAGGGCGATGTCCCCGGCGGAACCGTCGAAGGCGGCGGAGCCGTAGTTGAAGATGCCGCCGTCGGAGGCGGCCAGCCAGTAGCCACCACCGTTCGGGTCGGCGGCGATGCCCACCACCGGCTTGTTCAAGGTGATGTTGCCGGCCGAGCCGTAGAAGGAGGCGTCCCCGAAGGAGAACACCCCGCCGTCAGAGGCCACTACCCAGTAGCCGCCACCGTCGGGGGTGGCGGCGATGCCCACCACCGGCTGGTTGAGGTGGGTGCCGCCCATGGAGCCGTAGAAGGCGGCGTCCCCGAAGGAGAACACCCCGCCGTCAGAGGCCACTTCCCAGTAGCCGCCACCGTCGGGGGTGGAGGCGATGCCCACCACGGGGGCGTTGAGGACGGTGCCGCCCATGGAGCCGTGGAAGAGGGCGTCCCCGAAGGAGAACACCCCGCCGTCGGAGGCCACCTCCCAGTAGCCGAACCCGCTCGGGGTGGCCGCGATGCCCACCACCGGCTGGTTCAAGGGGGTGCCGCCCATGGAGCCGAAGAAGGAGGCGTCCCCGTAGGAGAAGACCCCGCCGTCGGAGGCCACCAGCCAGTAGCCCCCGGCGTCTGGGGTGGCAGCCACCCCCACCACCGGCTTGTTCAAGGTGATGGCGCCGGCCGAGCCCTCAAAGGGGGTGTTCCCGTAGTTGAAGATGCCGCCGTCGGCCGCGGCCAGCCAGTAGCCGGTGTTGTAGCTGAACCGGTCCTGGGCGCTCGTGACCGAGGTGCCCTTGGCGTTCTTGACCGTCACATCGACGATGCCCGTCCCCGCCGGTGACGTGGCCGTGATGGAGGTGGCCGAGTCGACGTTGAAGGCGGTGGCCGGGGTGGACCCGAAGTCGACCGCACTGGCCCCGGTCAGCTGCTGGCCGGTGATGGTCACCGAGGTGCCACCGGCCGGAGGACCGGTCCTCGGGCTGACCCCGGTCACGATGGGACCGTTGGTATAGGTGAACTGGTCACCCGGACCGGTGGCCGAGGTCCCGTTCGGGGAGGTCACCACGACATTGACCGTGGTGCCCGCCGTGCCCGCCGGGGCCACCGCGGTGATGACGCCGGGAGCCACCGAGGTGAAGCTGGTGGCTGCCTTGGACCCGAACAGGACCTTGGTCGGGCTGGACAGGTTGGAGCCGTGGATGGTCACGGTGCTCCCACCGGCCACCGGGCCGGCGTTGGGAAGCACGGCGTTGACGATGGGGGTGATCACGCCGATGGTCGGGGAGGCCAGGGGCTGGAACGTACGGCGGAGGTGAGGTCGCCGGGCCCGTGAACGGGCCGGACGGGTAGGAGATTGCGGCAAGCGTGCCCAAGGCGCCGACGTTGTCGGTGTAGTCGTATTCGCTGACCGTGGGCTGGATCGAGCTCCCGACGGCGCCGGTGGCCTTGAAAGATGCGCTCCAGGCCGGGAGGGACAGGGTCCCACCGCCGGCGAAATGGGTCGACCCGGTGTTCGTCTCGAAGTAGGGGGTCGAGGTCGGGCCGAGGAAGGTGGCGGAGTGGGGCGTGGCGGTGCAATTCGGACCGGCTGCGGTGCAGTACACCACGGTGAAGGGACCATGGGTGGTGACCCCTTTGTTCACGAACGTCCATGTCAGACCCGTCGAAAGGCTCCCGGACTTGAACGTCGCCCCTGCCGGTACGGGAATGACGGTCTTGAGCCCGTCGGTGTAGCCGATGGTCTCTCCACTCAGCGAAGCCGGAACGGCCTCAGTGTTCGAAGCGATCGACATGGTGTAGCTGGCATTCGGCGCCACCAGTGCCGGCTGGGTGAGGTTCGTGGTGAGCGAGGCGTTTACGTAGAGGCCGAACGCAGGTGCGTACGAGGCGAAGTCCTCGGTCACCGGTGCCGCCGAAGCCGGAGGGGCACCGATCGACAACACGGCAAAGGCGCTGGCCGCGAGCAAAAGCGCGCCTCCCAGGGAGGCCAGTCGCACGAATCCTGGTCGTCTTGCTCTCATGTTCCTCAACTTCCACTCGATATCCGAATTGGTGATTTCGTTCGCTGAGCCCGCCCGGGAATCCACCTGATGGGCTGCCTGCGCCGCGCCTGGCTCCAAATAGCGGGTCAGATCATGTCTCCACAGCCGTACGTGCCTCTTTCCGCCTCCCCCTGCTGTCGGCCTTCTCCAGAGGGCTGCCGAAGTGCCGCTCTGTGCCTGTCGCGATTACATCGGCCAGCCTTGCAGAACTCTAGATTCCAAAAATCAGAATTGATGATTCGTAAAGTGAGAACTGATGATTTTTAAGGCACAGATCACGCGATGTCAAGTGATCCCTCTGATCGCAATAACTGCGGCAAGGGGCCTTCTATTGAAAGCACGACCCCCCTCGAATATGGTCGCCTGGTGCTACTGACCCTCGGCTACGACATGCGCGCCCCGGAGTTCGGCACATCGCCCGCCGAGCTGTATTCCGCAGCCCTCGAGCAGTGCGAATGGGGAGAGCGGGTCGGATTCGTGTCGGCGACCTTCATGGAGCACCACGCGTCCACCGACGGGTACCTTCCCTCGCCCATCGTGATGGCTGCAGCGGCGGCTGCTCGAACTCGTCGGATGATCATCACCATTGCACTCATGCTCCTGCCCCTCTATGAGCCGATCCGAGCGGCCGAGGACATCGCAGTGCTCGACCTCGTGGCACAAGGTCGGTTGTACCTGGTCGTCGGCGGCGGATACCGGGAGGAGGAGTACGAGCAATTCGGACTCTCGATCGCTGACCGGCCGGCTCGCATGGAGCACGCGGTGAAGACCTTGAAGCTGGCGTGGACCGGCGAACCGTTCGACTACGAAGGGCGCACAGTCCGCGTCCTGCCTCGGCCGTTCACCCCCGGAGGACCACCCATCATGCTGGGTGGAACGTCGAAGGCGGCAGCTCGGAGAGCTGCCCGGATCGCGGACGGTTTCGTGCCGTCGACTCCGAAATACTTCGAGACGTATCGCGAGGAGTTGGCCCGCCTCGGAAAACCGGTCCCTCCGCCGATGGGCAGGGATTCGGTGGGCCCGCTGTTCGTCCACGTGTCCAATGATCCAGAGCGGGACTGGGCACGGATCGCTCCACACGCCCTCCATGAAATGAACGACTACGCCCAATGGGCGAAGGGGAATCCCGACTACCCCTACCAGCCGGTGCGGGATATCGACGAACTGCGTGCCTCCGGGATGTACCTGGTGCTGACCCCGGATGAGTGCGTGGAATTCGCTCGGGCCAACGACGGACTGTTCGTCAAGCCCTTGATGGGCGGACTCGCTCCCGAAGTGGCGTGGGAGAGCCTTGAGCTCATCGAATCCAAGGTTCTTCCTCACCTCGGCATGACACCCACCGTCTCTCCAGGATGAACGGTCACGGAGCCGACAGCGGGTCTGACTCCGCCGACGATGGCTGCATCGGACGGAACCCGGGACCGGCGCGGAGCCGGGAGGACCCCGTATGACGGAACCGATCACCGATGTCTGGGCCGTCATGTCGACGTCCCGGACGATCCGTCGCTTCACAGTCGATCCGGTCAGCGATGCCACCCTGGCCCGATGCCTCGAGGCGGCAACCTGGGCGCCATCGGGCGCAAACGCGCAGGGATGGCGCTTCGTCGTCCTCAGGTCCCCGGAGCAACGGGCGGTCGTCGCCCGGGCCGCGGCCCTGGCTTTGGAGGTGATCGAACCGGTCTACGGGATGACGCGCCCCGCCGATGACGACCACAGCCGAAGGGCGCGCACCAACCGTGCCACCTACGAGCTCCACGATCGAGCCGGCGAGTTCACCTCCATACTGTTCACCCAGCAGCGGTACCCAACCGCCTCGGAGCTGCTCCTCGGTGGCTCGATCTTCCCGGCGATGCAGAATTTCCTGCTTGCCGCCCGGGCCCTCGGGCTCGGGGCCTGCCTCACCAGTTGGGCCTCCTACGGTGGCGAGTCACTGCTACGCCACGCCATCGGGGTCCCCGACGACTGGATGCTCGCCGGGCATGTCGTCATCGGCTGGCCACGGGGCAACCACGGGCCCGTTCGTCGCCGCCCTCTCGCCGAGGTCGTGTTCCTCGACCACTGGGGCGAGCCGGCAACAGAGGTCATCGGATCCGGTCCGGATCCCTCAACCGGCTGAACCGAGCTCCTACTCGCCCTCGGGATCTACGGGTTCGTGGATCCGAAAGGTACCCACAGCTTCCATTCGGTAGTGGATCTGACGCGGTTCACCGACCGGAAGACGCGAGGCCTGTCAAGACCATGTGAAGCAGCGCAAGGGCCCCCGGAATACACCGGGGGCCCCTTTGCACTGCATTCGCCTCCAGAAGTGTGGCCTTAGTAGGTTCCCGACCCGACGCCGACGCTTTCAACGGTATGGGGGGAACTTACCTTCAAGAAGACGCAACTGCTACCGGTGACTTTCCCGCCGATCATCCCAGTGGTCGTCGTCCCCTTGGAGGCGGGTTCGACCGTCCCTGTCTGGGTCACATATGCCGCCGCCGCGTAGCCCTTCGGGACCGTCTTGCACTGCGTCGACTTTGGAGCACCTTCGACGTAGGTGAAACTCACAACGCTCTTCTTGCCAGTTGTTTTCCAGGTGATGGTCTCCGTACCCTTACCCTTCGGCTGTCCGTGGTTGGTAACGGAGACTGCCGTGCCCGTGGCCCCGGTCTCCGGCGAACCGGCTCCGGTGCATCCGCCGAGCTTTATGGTCGTCGAGCTGGTAACGGATGCCCCGGTTCCGTTGGCCGTCTTGCACTTCACGGTGACCGCAGCCGCGGATGCGATGCCACCGGGAATTGCCACCGCAGCGAGCGATGCTGAGCCGACCAATGCAGCACAGACCGCCAGTCGGATCGGAAGATGTCGTCTCATCTAAGTCCCCCTTTTTGGGAATTGGCTCGTGGAACTGACTGCCCCACGTGGTTCCATAACGCTATATCAGAACGAACAGAGGATCATTCCGTTACAGGGAAGGCACCGTTCGTACTGGCAGAGTCATCCTTCGACTATGAGGAAGGCCACATTCTGACGAGGTGTCAGAAACCCTGCAGAGGAGAAGGGGTCGCCCAGCGCACGGTGCATTTCCGACGAACGGTGTCTTGTCGAAGCTCTCCCCGCCCGAAGCAACCTGCCCGTGACCACGGTCCCGGTCCGAGCATCTCGTGATGCAACCGACCGATCAGGTCTGGCGCCTCGTCCGGGTTCCGAGCAGCCACGGTGATGCCGGAGCGATCCGACACCGTCCGCCGGTCAGGCGGATCCGCCAGTGAGCGACACGCTGCCCACACTCAGCGGGTCGGCACCGCGTCCGGCGATGCCCGTTGGCCATCATCCAGGAAGCGGCCGGTGAGGAACGTCTCCACGGCGTCCACGTCGAGAGGTCGGGCGTACAGGAAGCCCTGACCGCTGTCGCAGTGTTCGCGCTCGAGCTGAGAATACTGTTCGGTCTCCTCGATGCCCTCGGCCAGCGTCTCCAGTCCCAGGGTCTTCCCAAGTTGGACGAGGGTGCGGATGAGCGCCCCCGACTCCGGCGAGTCGGCCATGCAAGAGATGAACGACCGATCGATCTTGAGGGTGTCGACCGGGAATTGCTGGAGATAGGCCAGCGAGGAGTAGCCCGTCCCGAAGTCGTCGATGGCGATGCGGACCCCGGTGGCCTTGAGAGCGGCCAGCCGGGGCACGACGGCGGCCACGTTCCTCATGATGGCCGTCTCGGTGATCTCGATGGTCAGCGACGTGGCGACGAATCCTGATGTGGCCAGGGCGGCACAGACGTCCTCGATCAGATTGTCGTTCTCGAGCTGTCGGGCCGAGACATTGACCGACACGTCCAGCGGGTAGCCGCGCTCGTGCCATCGGGCACCCTGGCAGCAAGCCTCCTTCAGCACCCATCGCCCGACCTCACCGATCATGCCCGAGCCTTCGAGAATGGGGATGAAGGATTCAGGTTGGACGATGCCCCGGCGGGGATGGTTCCAACGCAGCAGGGCCTCCACTCCGGTGGTCTGCCCGCCGGCCAGGTTGAAGATGGGCTGGTAGACGAGCGAGAACTGGCCGGCTGGCAGCGCTTCCCGAAGGTCCATCTCCAGCAGGTGGTGGTCCTGCACGGCGGTGTGCATCTCGGGCTCGAAGACGACGAAGCAGTTCTTGCCGGCCGCCTTCGCCTCGTAGAGGGCGATGTCGGCATCACGCAGAAGGTGGGTTGCCGATGCCCGGGTGCCGACGGCGATGCCGATACTGGCCGTCAGGGTGAGGGCCCCGGCTGACTGGACCGGGAGCTCGAAAGGTGCCCGCAGCACCTCGATCAGCCGCTCGGCCACCAACTCGGGCCCCGCGTCCATGCAGCTCCCGTCGACCAGCACGACGAACTCATCGCCACCCAGGCGGCCGATGCTGTCGCTCCCGCGCATGGTCACCGAAAGCCGCTCGGAGACCGCTTGGAGAAGCTGATCCCCGACCCCGTGCCCGAGCGCGTCATTCACATCCTTGAATCCGTCGAGATCGATGAACAAAGCGGCCACCTGAACATCGGCTCGCCGAGCGCGGGCCAGCATCTGCTCGGCGCGGTCGAGGATCAGGGCCCGGTTGGGCAGGCCGGTCAGGGCGTCGTGGACGGCCTGGAAGCGGATCTGGTCGACCAGTCGAGCGTTGGAGATGGCGGTCGATGCCTGGGCCGCCAGCCCTTTGAGTCGGTCGGCCAGCCTCGGAGTGAACGTCAGCCGCTCGGGCTCTTCGGTGACGCTGGCCACGATGGCGCCGATCGTCTCACCGCCCACCACGATCGGAGCGGACACCGAAGCGACGCTCCCGAAATCCGAGAAGCTGCTCTGGACCACTCCGCCGACCATCACCGAGTCAGGCGGTGCCGAGTCGAACGATCGAGACCTGATGCGAGCGATGTCTTCGTCGCTGTATCCGACGGACCCCGCCAGCCGGATGCCATCGGCGCCTGTTCCGAACTCACCGGCCGTATCCAAGAAGACGGCGGCCCGGTCGCAGTCGATGACGTCTGGTACGGCCTGGGCCACCTTCGACGCCATCTCCTGGGTGCTCACGATTTCCGTCAACGACGTGGCCAGATCCAACAGGACCTGGGCGGTGTTGGCCTGGTGCCGAGCCTCGTCGAGGGCGTCCGCGGTGTCCAGGGCGGCCGCGGCCAGGCGAGCGTAGGTCTCGAGGCTGGTCTTCGACAGCGAAGAGAAGACACCGCCGCCCTCGTCGACGGCCAGGACACCGTAACGACGGCGGGCCGATGCCACGTCGACGGCGATGATCTTGTCGGGACCGGTCCGCCCGGCCAGGAGGTCGTCGGCGATCGAGTCCGCGTCCGATTGGGTGAGCCCCTCGGAGTAGACCTTCCGAGGCGCGCCTGCCCGCGGCTCGAGGGCCAGCAGTGCACCACCGGCTCCGACCGCCGTGCGCAGCGAAGAACCCACGAATCCCTGGAGGACATCCTCGAACCGTTCGTTGGAGGCGAGATCGGCGATCATTTCCTGGATCTGTCCGAGCCGGGCCTCGAACAACTCGGCGCGCATCCGATAGTGATCCGCTTTCAACGAGTCCGTATCGTTCTGCTGCCAACGCAGTCTGAACAGACAGGTCGCGTCTCCCCGGCACTGGCACTCTTCTTCGACGACCTCACCGGGTGGAAGATTGAACACGATGGGGACCAGTGCGTACTGCACCGCGGCAAAGTCGCAGTACTCCGGATACGGCGCGTAGCCGTCCACGAACCATTCGCGGATCGTCCACTCGTTCGACGCCACCTCAGCCTTTTCGTACCGTCGAATCGGCACCAGCGGATTGAGGGCCGATCCGCCGGCCAGGAGCGCGCCGGGAGAATCCAATGTCTGTGCGGCCTGGGACAGCTCCCACTTCCTCAACCAGTCGGACAGCAGCTCGGATTGCTCGAGGAGACTGGTCGCATCCAACCGGGAGCGCTCCTCGAGGAGCCGCTTGAACTGAAGATACGAGCTCCACGAAGCGACGTCAGCCAGCTCCTCCAAGCTCCGGGTCTCACCCGCCCTGCGCAACAGCTCCGTGATCCGGTCTGACGGCATCGTCCCGACCAGGAACTCCAGAAACATCTTCGTGTACACACCGGAAACATGGTGCTCCGCCTGGATCGCCTCCATCCCCTGACCGTCGGCAGATCCCCCATTGTCCTTTAACCCAACCGAGAACTGACTCCCGGGTAACCAGGTGACACACGCTCCATCATCTGGCGCTGGCCACCTCGAGCAGGGCTCCGACCACCTGGTCCGGCTCGGTGATCATCAGATCGTGCCCCGTGTCGATGTCCCACAGACGACCCTCGGACCGAGCCTCCGCCATCAGTTGCGCGTCTCGGGTGGCGAGCGTCGACGTGCAGACGACATGGAGCCGGGGGATCGCCCACAGGGCGTCTTCGTTCCTCAGATCGAGCGGCTGCACCCCGGTCATCGTCGGGGTAGAGACCTCATGCCCGGCCGACCGAAGGAGCGGAGATCTCGCCGGTCGGCACGGGCGCGACGCCTTACGATGTCAGCCGAACCCACAGGCGATTCCGGCGCATCCGAACACAGCGGATACTCGGCCCAGGGCAGGAGGTAGCAAATGTCCAGCGATGACGACCTGTTCGATCAGGTGGGTCTCACCTTGAAGGACCGCCCGGGCTGGAGATATGAACCGTCCACGACACCCGGGGCTCAGCCGTCATGGTGCCTCACTTCCGACGGAGAGATCCTGCTCAGCGTCACGGTGATCGATGGAGTTCACTCGGTCTATCTCCCGAACGGGAATTTGGAGATCGACTTCGACAGCAGGGAGGGACTGGTGACATGGATCGATGAGAACGAGGACCGGTTCAGTTCGCATTGACGGCCGGGCTCTCCCCGGGTGAGGCGAACCGAAGAACACCGAGCGGGATCTCCGCCCACCCCGGAGAATGGACCAACCCACCCTTGTATTAGCGACAAGGGCAGTCTGATGATGCTGGTGGTCGTCGCCCCCGGCTAACACGGGAGTGGGCCGGATCGACGTGAAGACACCCTGCCCACCGACACGCTGAATGAATCGGCCACGAGAAGTGAACGAATCGGCCACGAGAAGGGCTAGGCGCTGAAAATGCCGGGGTCACAGCCGGTCCGGCGCACGAAAGTTCAGGGTGTTTCGGCAGTAGTGCAGGGTACCGATTGAAGGAGTTGACCCGTACTGTTCGTAAAGGCGCTGTGCCACAACCATCCTTGCGCGCAATGAGCCGCGCCGCAGTCAGCGAGACAGGGAACGGCACGGCCTGAGAACCAGAAGAGGGGCAACTCAGTTCAATGAACCGATTCATGCGATCCGCAATCACCGTCGTCATGGCCGCCCTGTTGGGGGTCACCATGTTGTCGGTGGTGGCCAAGGCGGCCGCCGCCGCCACCCCGGTGCAACTCGATCTCAGCGTCCTTCTGATCGGCGCCGGCCCGTCCGATCCGACCACCGCCGCCTGGCAGTCGGCCCTCAGCCAGTGAGGGGGTGGCCTACACCGAGGTCACCGCCACCAACACCGCCACCTACGGGTCATGGACGGTCACCCTGCCCGGCCCTCACCACCGGCTCGGTGGGCAACTTCAACGGGGTGGTCCTGGCCGACTCGCCGTCCGCCTTCGCCGCCGGCCAGCTCACCGCCCTTTCCGCCTATGAGTCCTCCTTCGGGGTGCGCCAGATCGACGGCTACATGTACCCGTCCCCGAGCCTCGGGCTGACCGATGCCACCGCCGGGGCCCTCGACGGCACCACCGGGACCCTGACCGCGGCCGGGCTCTCCGCCTTCCCCGGCCTCACCGGGACGGTGCCCTTCGACACCGGCACCTACGGCTACCCGGCAACGGTCGTGGCCGGGGCCCCGATCACCCCGTGGCTCGAGAACTCGGCCGGCCAGGTGCTCGCCGGCGTCTACCAGCACCCGGCGTCCGACCCCCAGGCCGGGGTGGCCGAGCTGTCGTTGACCTTCGACTACAACGCCACCCAGCTCCAGTGGCTGCTGTTGGCCCCCGGGCTCATCAACTGGGTCACCGAGGACACCCACCTCGGCCTCTACCGCAACTACTTCGGCCAGGACATCGACGACAACTTCATCTCCGACAACGAGTGGAGCTCGCAGTACCAGTGCACCCCGGCCGCCACCGACCCGGTCGACTACACCTGCCCGACCGCCGTCCAGGGGGCAGCCGCCGGGCTCTGCCCCCGGGGTGCCGGCCGACGTGCAGATGAGCGCGGCCGACGTGGCCTACGTGGTGGCCTGGGAGAAGCAGACCGGCATCACCTTGAACATGGCCTTCAACGGGATCGGGGCGTGCACGGCACCGACCGCGGCCGACGAGTCGAGTGCCGACTGCACCGGCTCGGTCACCGACCCGGGCGGGACCTATGCCGACCCCGGACAGACCGTGGACGCCAGCTACCCGAACGACCAGGGGCTCATCAACGCCCTCCTGGCCGACAAGGCCGACTTCAACTGGATCAACCACACCTGGTCCCACCAGTTCCTCGGCTGCATCGTGTGGCAGCCCCAGGCCGTCACCTCGGTGACCCCGAGCGCCACCGGGGGCACCTTTGTCGCCGGTGGCTACAGCTACGAGATCACCGCGGCCACCGCCTACGGCGAGTCCGAGCCCTCCCTGCCCCAGAGCGTCACCGTCGGCACCGACGGATCGGTCACCCTGTCCTGGCCCGACGCCACCAACGGCACCGGCACCGACGGGACGGCCGGGCCCACCTTGTGGCAGGAAGAGGCCGACCACACCGGGGGCACCGGCTTCTGGGGCTACAACATCTACCGGGAGAACCCGGGCTCGTCCACCTTCGGGCTGGTCGGCCAAGTGGCCGAGAACCCGACCGGGGCCACGCCCACCTACTCCTACACCGACACCGGGTCGAGCGCCCCGGGGGCGACACCGGACTCCTCTGACACCTACCCGACGGCCACCAACCCGGGCATCGACTGCTCGAGCGCGGCCGGCAGCTGGGACCCGGCCACCTCGACCAGCCCCGATGCCTCCATCGAGCAGGAGATCGGGATGAACCAGGCCTTCGCGGCGGCCAACGGGCTGCCCAACTTCACCCCGGCCGCCGTCGTGACCGGTGAGCACTCGGGCATCGAGAACCCCAACACGCCCTCGGCCTTCGCCGGCAACGGCATCACCACCTTCGCCGCCGACGCCTCCCGCCAGCCCACCCAGTACGCAGAGACCTCGGGGGCCACTACGGCCGAGTCCGCCCCCCGCTACCCCAACAACATCTACTACAACGCCTCCACCTGGGCCGACGAGCTCAACGAGTACAACACCCTCTACGTGGCCCAGGGGACCTCCCTCGGCAATGCCACCTACCCGACCGAGACCGGCCACTGCACCGACACCTCGGCCACCACCTGTCTCTCCACCCCGGCCACCGAGGCCACCTTCTTGGCCTCTGAGTCCCACATCATGTTGAGCCACATCCTGGCCAACAACCCCCGGGTGCGGTCTACGACCACCAGACCGACCTCATCGGGCCCGACTACACCTTGTTGACCCTCATCTCCAACATGCTGTCCCAGTACGACACCTGGTACACGAGCGCCACCCCCCTGACCCAGATGACCGACGTCTCAGAGGCCCAGGTCCTGGCCGAGCAGTCGGCCTGGTCGGCGGCCCAGACCGCGGGCACGGTCACCGCCAGTGAGCAGAACGGGGTGGTCACGATCAAGAACACCGGCACCGGAGCGGTCAGCGTGCCCGTCACCGTGCCCCCGGGCACCACTGTCGGGGGCAGCGCCTTCGGCTCCTCCTATGGCGGCGAGCTGTCGGGCTGGACCAGTGTGGCCGGCACGGGCACGACCACCCTGACCGAGAACGTGGCCCCGGCCATCACCAGCGCCAACTCGGCCGCCTCCAACGTGGGTGCGCGCCTTTTCCACCACGGTGACCACCACCGGGGCTCCTTCTCCGGCCCTCACCGAGACGGGCTCCCTGCCCACCGGGATCACCTTCACAGACAACGGCAACGGGACGGCCACCATCTCGGGCACCCCGGCCGCCGGCACCGGGGGCTCCTACCCGATCACCATCACGGCCAAGAACGCCAGCGGGACCACGACCCAGACCTTCACCCTGACCAACGCCCAGGCCCCGACCATCACCTCGGCGTCGACGGCCGCCTTCATCGTCGGGCACCGCCGGCACCTACACGGTGACCACCACCGGGTACCCGGCCGCCACCATCACCGAGTCGGGCACCCTGCCGACCGGCCTCACCTTCACCGCCGGGACCACCGGGACGGCCACCATCGCCGGCACCCCGGCCAGCGGCACGGCCGGGACCTACCCGGTGACCGTCTCGGCCACCAACAGCTCGGGATCGACAGCCACCCTGGCCCTCACCATCACGGTGAGCGCGGCCAGCGCCCCCGCCATCACCAGCGGGACGGCGGCCGACTTCACCCTGGGCCAGGCCGGCGCCTTCGCCGTGACCACCACCGGCTCGCCCACCCCGGCCATCACCGAGACGGGCACCCTGCCCGCCGGGCTCACCTTTACCGACCAGCACAACGGCACCGCCCTCCTGTCGGGGACCCCGACGGCCACCGGCACCGCCACCCTCACCGTCACCGCGGCCAACGGGAACGCCCCCAACGCCACCCAGACCCTCACCGTCGTCGTGGGCCAGGCCCCGGCCATCACCAGCGCCACCTCGACCTCGTTCGCCCCCGGGGTGGCCGGATCCTTCACCGTGACCACGACCGGCTATCCCGCTCCCTCCCTGGGTGAGACCGGGACCCTGCCCACCGGGGTCACCTTCGTCAACAACGGCAACGGCACGGCCACCCTGGCCGGCACCGCCACGGCCGGCGGCGCCTACCCGCTCACCATCACCGCCGTCAACGGCACCGGCACTACCACCCAGGCCTTCACGCTGAATATCGCGGCCGCATCGATTGTCATCACCAGCGCCAGCTCCGACACCGCCAAGGTCGGCACCGCATTCACCTTCCCGGTGACGGCCACCGGTTCCCCGACACCGACACTGACCGAGTCGGGGACCCTGCCCGCCGGGGTCACCTTCACCGCCGGGGCGGCCGGCACGGCCAAGCTGGCCGGCACACCGACCGCGGGCGGCGTGTTCCCCCTCACCATCAGCGCGACCAACACCTCGGGTACGGTGACCCAGGCCTTCACGCTCACCGTCGACCAGGCCCCGGCCATCACCAGCGCGGCCTCGTACACCGCGGCCACCGGCACCGCCTTCAGCTTCCCGGTGACCACGACTGGCACCCCGGCGGCGACCCTCACCGGGACCGGAACCCTGCCCAACGGCGTCACCTTCACGGCCGGAGCCAACGGAACGGCGACTCTGGCCGGCACCGCCGCCACCGCGGGGACATCACACCTGACCTTTACCGCCACCAACAGCTCGGGCACGGTGACCCAGGCCTTCACGCTGACCGTTGCCGCTGCTTCGGCGCCGACCTTCGCCAGCGCGGCGTCGGACACCGTCACCCTCGGCAACGCCTTCACCTTCGCGGTCAAGGCCGGCGGCGCCCCGTCGCCGACCCTCACCGAGACGGGTGCCCTGCCCGCGGGCGTCACCTTCACCGCGGCGGCCAACGGCACGGCCACCCTGGCCGGCACCCCGACGGCCGCCGGGGTGTTCCGACTCACCCTCACCGCGACCAACAAGTTGGGAACGGTGACCCAGGCCTTCACGCTCACCGTCGACCAGGCCCCGACCATCACCAGCGCGGCGTCGGACACCGTCACCTCCGGCACCGCCTTCTCGTTTACGGTGCAGACGACCGGCTACCCGGTGGCCACTCTGCTTGAGCTCGGCTTCCTGCCGGCAGGGGTAACGCTCGTCAACAACGGGAACGGAACGGCCACCATCTCGGGCACGCCCACGGCGACCACGACCCAGACGTCAACGCTGCTCATCCTGGCCATCAGCCCGACAGGATTGGTGGCCCAGATCTTCACGCTCACCGTCAGCCCGCCTGCCCACTACGAAGAGCGCAGCCACGGAACGGCCATCAGCTGGCCCATTGCGCCGTCCATTCCCCGGCTTCCTGACCGGTGATGACATTGAGCCGGTTCCAGGTGTTGATGGATGCGATGCAGACGATCAGGGCAGCCAGAGCCTGCCCGTCATAGTGCTTGGCCGCCTCGTCGAACACCGCGTCCGGCACCGGGTCGGCCCGGTCGGCAAGCCGGGTCCCTGCCTCGGTCAAGGCCAGGGCGGCCCGCTCGGCGTCGGTGAAATACGGGGCGTCCCGCCATGCGGCCACGGTGAAGAGGCGCTCGTCGGTCTCCCCGGCCTTCTTCGCTCCGCGGGTGTGCATGTCCAAGCAGACGGCACAGCCGTTGATCTGACTGGCGCGCAGACTGATGAGGTCAACAGTCGCCTGCGGCACACCGGCCTGGTTCGCCGCCGCATTGGCCGCCTGGCCGAGGCTCTGAAGGGCGTCGAGGACGCCCGGCACGCTGAGGGCGGGACTTGTGATCCGCGATTTCATTGTTGCTCCTTCTTCTTGCATCGATTGGATGTGGTACGTCACCCTCTCTGACACCCGGCAACCATGGAATGTGACCGGTCCACGGAAAGTCGGCCGTTGGCCAGGGGATCTTGGGATGAGCACCCTCTCCGGCTGAACGGCCGGTGCGAGGCTGTGCCGCGGACCTGCTCCCTCTCCCCGACCGCTCTCGGTTGTCCCCGACCGCCCCTGCTCGCTGCTGGTCGGCATCTGGCGAGTCCATCCACGCTTGTCACATCCGCGGTCGCTGCGGGGTCATCGTGGTGACCCTTTTCAGCAAGGATGTGCCTGATGGATGAGAACGACTGGCTGGCGGAGCGCTTCGAGGAACAGAGGTCCCGCCTGCGGGCGGTCGCCTACCGGATGCTGGGCTCGCTCACCGAGGCCGATGACGCCGTCCAGGACACCTGGGTGCGAGTCAGCCGGGGAGGGGTCGACCAAGTCGAGAATCTCGGCGGGTGGTTGACGACAATCGTCGCCCGGGTTTGCCTCAACATGCTCCGGTCGCGCAACGTCCGGCGCGAGGAGCCGTGGGAGGTGCACCTCCCGGATCCGGTCATCAGCCGCGAGGGAGAGCTTCGGCCTGAGGAAGAGGCGCTGCTCGCCGATTCGGTCGGCTTGGCGCTCCAGGTGGTACTGGACACTCTGGCTCCAGCCGAGCGGCTGGCCTTCGTTCTCCACGACATGTTCGACCTGCCGTTCGAGGAGATCGCGCCCATGGTGGGTCGATCGCCGGCCGCGGCCAGGCAGTTGGCAAGTCGGGCGCGGCGCCGGGTCAAAGGCGCCGAGGTCCCCGCACCGGG
The DNA here is from genome assembly GCA_963745955.1 of uncultured Acidimicrobiaceae bacterium. Classification (GTDB taxonomy): domain Bacteria; phylum Actinomycetota; class Acidimicrobiia; order Acidimicrobiales; family RAAP-2; genus Bog-756. Next base: position 447,253 of record CAVUZI010000007.1, read on the forward strand.
CCCCGACTTCGCTCGTCAACGCGCGGTGGTCGATGCCTTCTACTCGGCTGCCCGCAGCGGCGACTTCGACTCCCTGGTTGACCTACTCCACCCCGACGTCGTGCTGCGAGCGGACTTCGGTCCCGGTCGCCCGGCAGCGTCCACTGTTGTCCACGGCCCAGCCGCCGTCGCCAGGCAAGCGCGCCTGGGCGCCAATCCGGCGGCAGAGATCCACCCCGCGTCGGTGAACGGCGCGGCGGGGGTCGTGATCACGCTGCACGGGCGGCCTCACGGCGTGATGGCCTTCACCGTCGCCGACGGGAAGATCGTCGAGATCGACGTGATCGCCGATCCTGATCGGGTCGCCAGGGTCGCATCGGCTGTCCTCCAGAGCGAGTAACGATCCGTGCAGTGAAACTTGGCCCCTTCGGGCTGTCCATAGACTTGTGCACATGGCCGGCCGGCATGCGATAGGGGAGGCAGTGCGATGAACTTCACGAGAGGGTTTCGCAGCCGGGGGCCACGCGACCCGCGTCTGCCGCCGGGCCAGTACGACGTAGGTTCGGACTGGCCGGTGCTCACAGCCGAAGCCACCCCGACCCTCCGCACGGAGGACTGGACCTTCTCCGTCGAGGGGTTGGTCGAAGCGCCGACCGTCTGGACGTGGGAGGAGATACAGGCACTGCCGGATTCGACCTACTCGGGCGACATCCACTGTGTCACCACCTGGTCGAAGCTCGGCGTCACCTTCCGGGGCGTGTCGGTCGACACCCTGCTGGCTGCCGCCCGACCGCTGCCATCGGCAAGCTTCGTGCTGGCCACCTCCCACACCGGGTACTCCACAAACCTGCCCCTGGCCGACGTGACCGGGGGCAAGGCATGGGTGGTCTGGGAGTTCGAGGGCGAACCCTTGGCCCGAGTGCACGGGGGGCCGGCCCGCCTGCTCGTGCCCCATCTCTACTTCTGGAAGAGTGCCAAGTGGGTCTCCGGACTCGAGCTGCTGGACCACGATCAGCCGGGGTTCTGGGAGCAGAACGGCTATCACGACCACGGAGACCCCTGGCTCGAACAGCGCTACCAAGGTGACTGAGCCCGTCCCCCCGGTGCCACCTCCCGGGAAGTGGCAGAACGCCACCGTCGTGGACATCCGTCCCGAGACGGCCTCAGCCAAGACCTTCCGGCTGGCCTTGGATACGCCGGCCGAGTACCTGGCCGGCCAGCACTACGTGGTGCGCCTGACCGCTCCGGACGGCTACACGGCGTCCCGCTCCTACTCGGTCGGCTCGGCTCCCGACGGATCCAGGGAGATCGAGCTCACCGTGGAACGCCTACCCGAGGGTGAGATCTCCTCGTTCCTGCACGACGAAGTGGTCGTCGGCGACACGCTCGAGATGCGAGGGCCGATCGGTGGTTGGTTCGTGTGGCGCGGCGACACACCCGCGCTCCTGATCGCGCGGAGGCTCCGGTCTCGTGCCGCTGATGGCCATGCTTCGGGTGGCCCGACGGATGGGCAGGTCGGACCTCGTCCACCTCATCGTGTCGGTCCGAACACCCGAGGACCTGTACTACGCCGCCGAGCTGCCCGGTCCGGAGACGAAGGTCCTCTACACCCGCAGAGCACCCGAGGGCTGGCCACGGCCGCCGGGTCGCCTCAGCCTTGATGATCTGCCCTCACCGTTGGCGCCAGGGACGATGGCCTACGTGTGCGGATCGTCAGGATTTTCCGATGCCGCCACCGATGTCCTGGGCGGCACCGGCCTACCGGAGCAACGAATCCGTGTGGAGCGATTCGGACCGACCGGCTGACGACGAGGCGCGGCAACCGGTTCACACCTCCGCGGTGACACGCAGCCCGGGCCGGGCCTAGCCGGCTTCGTATCCATCGTGGCGGCGGAACCACGACATGTCGCCCTCGTTGCGGCCAAGCGGTGTGCGGTCGAGCCACTGCCACATGGTCCAGAGCGCGTCGAGTCCGCGGGCGTAGGCGGAATAGGTGTGGAACACGTCGTCACCGTCGCGGGCGAACGCGCTCATGCCGGGCTGCTCGCCCGACCAGTCGCGCCAGGCGACGTTCTCTGCCTCGAGCTGCACCTGATCCTTGTAGTTGTACTCAACCGGGGCCACGGTGGGATCGATCGTCACGTGGAAGTCGAAGTTGAAGTCGCTTCGTCCCGACGAAGCCCATGGGAAGCTCCAGCCCATCCGTTCCCGGTAGGCGAGCAACTTCTCGAGCGGCCCTCGCGACACCGCGGTGAATGCGACGTCGTGATTCTGGAGGTGGAGATAGGTCTCGTCGAAGCCGTCGGCCAGCGACGAACAGCTCGGGCAGCCTTCATCCCAGTCGGAGTCGAACATGAAGTGATAGACGAGGAGCTGCGAGCGCCCCCGGAACAGGTCGGCGAGCGAGGCTTCGCCGCCTTCGGTGTCGAAGGCGTATTCCTTGTCGAGGCGAACCCACGGCATCTCCTGGCGTCGGCGAGCCACGTCGTCGTTCAGGCGGGTCAGCTCCTTTTCGGCTGTCAACAGATCGAGTCGGGCTGCGAGCCACTCGTCGCGGGTTCCGATGCGGTGGTTCGTCATCAGTGGATCCTCCTTTTGGTTCGGCGCATGCGCCACCTCTCTGTCATCTTCTCCTCCTTCCGGCGGACGGGCCACCTTCTGGCCCAGCGTTCCGGCCGGCGCTTCGTCGGCCTCTATTCCTTCTCGTTGGGCTCACCATTCCCCGTGGTGATCAATTTCCGCAGGCTGCCGTTGATGTAGAAGCCCCAGGCGCTCGAACAGTTGTCGAAACACTCGGCCTCGGGGACGAGTCCCACGTGGGTGAAGCGGACTTCTGTCTTATCGCCCGCTTGTGAGATATCAAACGTGATGTCCGTACCCGTCCACTCGGTCTTGTCCTGGGTGAAGTTGAGGAAGCCGTCCAGCACATGCCAAGCGACCCTCTGGCCAGGAATCAGCTCCGTGATCTGCTGATGCGAGTAGTGGACGTCCTGGTAACGATAGGTCCACTCAGCGCCGAGTTGGTCAGTGCTTCCTTCGATCTCTCCTGACCACCATCCACGAACATTGCTGATGGCCGCGAAGACTTCCTCCGGAGTCTGGTCTACTGCGAAGGCGGTGGTGAAGTTTGGGGCATTCATGGTTCTCTCCTTTGGGTGCCGAATCTGGGGTCGGTCTTGACTGGCTAGGCGTTGACGGGCTGGGGCGATACGAACGAAGCACTCTCACGCTCCATGGCCTTGACCGGGCCGCTGCGCCACCCCTCCGCCAAGGACGCTGACATGGGGTCGGGGAAGATGTCTTCGTCCCCGTTTTCGATCCCGTCGAGGATGGCCCGTGCAACCGACTCCCGAGTGGCCTTCGGGATCTCGAAGCCTCGGGTCATTTCGGTGTCCGTGGGTCCGGTCAGGACGGCGTGGACCGTGACGCCCTGTCCGGCCAACAGGGTACGCAGCGACTGGGTCATGTTGAACGTGGCCGCCTTCGAGATCGCGTAGGACGGCGTCAGCGGCAACGGGGCGAGGGCCATGAGCGACACGTTGTTGACGATGGCTCCCCGCGACCGCGTCAGCAACGGCAGGAATGCCTGTGTCACGCCGTACGGGCCGAAGAAATTGACGGCAAGAGCCTGCTCGAGCGTGCCGCGATCGCTGAGGTCGTCGTATGGCGCCACTCCGGCGTTGTTGATGAGAATGTCGAGAGATTCGACCCTCCCGACCGCGGCCCGGATCTGCGCCGCATCGGTCACGTCCAGGGTCAGCGGCGTGACGCGCTCGTCGGGGTGGGCCAGCGGCTGGCGCGTGCCGGCGTATACCTGCTTCGCACCTCTTCTCAGGGCTTCCTCGACCAACGCCTGCCCGATGCCGCGGTTGGCCCCGGTGATCAGAACTGATCTGTCGGCGATTGTCATGACGTCCTCCTTACGGTGTGGCTCCTGGGGATCTCCCAATCCGATTGCATCATGCAAGTCATGATAGAGGATCCGCTTTCATCATGCAAGCGCCTTGGTATGCTGGGGGGATGCTCGGAAAGACCTACGACTCTCAGGTGTGCTCGGCCGCCCGGGCGCTCGAACTGGTAGGCGAGCGGTGGAGCCTCCTGATCATCAGGGACGCGCTGTTCGCCGGCGCCACCCGCTTCAACGACTTCCTCCGGCTCGGCGTGGCGACGAACATCCTCAAGACCCGACTTGACGGCTTCGTGGACGCCGGGATCATGGAGCGCCGCATCTACTCCCGGAATCCTGACCACCACGAATATCTGCTGACCGACAAGGGCCGCCAACTGGCTCCCGTCATCGTGGCCCTGACCCAATGGGGCGACCGATGGGCGGCCCCCGATGGACCGCCCATCCTCTACGTCCATTCGGTCTGTGGGGACCCGATCACCGTGCAGACCACCTGTGCCGGCTGTGGCCAGGTGCACGATCCGGCCGAAGTTCACGTGCGACCGGGGCCCGGCATGCCCGCCGACATCGCCGCCCGCATGGGCTGACGAGGTCCGCCAGGTCGCTGAACCGGTGGGGCCAATGTCATGTCCCGGCGACCGGGAGTACACCGCCCTTGCGCCGGCCAAGCGCAAGCGCACCTCCCGATGCGCGGCACTGCCTCCCGGCCGGCGATCGGGCTCAGCGTCGCTTGCCGATCCGGAGAACAGGACAGGAGGACTAGGAGCCGATCAGTCCGAAGGCGCCCTCGACAGCGTCCACGAGGGCCAACGTCGCTGAAGGAGCCAACGCAACTGTTGGATTGGACAACATCGCCGACACCACGAACGTCTGACCCCCGCTCTTCGTGGCCATGTAGCCGAGAGTCAGCACTCCTGGTTCGGAGCCGCCTTTGAACCATACCGTGGGCCACTCCGATGGATCGAGTCCGAGGCCGCCTTTGTTCACTGAGAGGATGGACGCGATCGGCGACAACTTCGGCTGACGGGACAGCTGCTGCAATCCGACGAAGGCGCGGCAGATGTCTTCGGGGGATCCGAACCATTCGATCGTGTCGATGTCGTGTGGCTGGTTCGACCCTTGGACGTCGCTGACTGGAAGGGGGTCCACGGACGAACCAAGGAACGCCTCACGTTCACCTGGTGCCCGGCTCAGATACGCATTCGCCAACTTCGGGTAGTTGACGTAATGCAAGAGGAGCGTCTCCCGGGTCGTCAGGAACGGAACGTCGAGTCCGGGAGTGCTCGACCAGTGCCGGACCTGGGTCTCGACTGCCGATCGACCCACCAGATTGATCAGCATGTCGGCCGCGGTGTTATCGCTGATCGAGATCATCTTGGTCGCCGTCTCCTGCACGGAGACCTTGGTGCCAGGAGGGCTGTACTGGAGCGACCCGGAACCCACCGGATTCCCGATGCTCTTGAGCTGGTTTTCGACCGCAAGTTCTTGATTCCATCGAATCTTCCCGGTGGCGACCTGCTTGGCCAACGCCCCCAGCACAAAGAGCTTGAACTCTGATCCCAAAGGGCGAGGCGTCGACGAAGCCAGCTGGTGGATCACCTGACAGGACCCGTTGGTTACTCGTGCGGCAAGAAAGCTGACGTTGGGAGCAATTGCGGCCAGGGCCCGGTCGATCTGAGACCAATTTGTCTCAGAAGGAGAGGGCGTGAGAAGCAAACTGTCGATGAGACCTGATCCGTCTACGGAGAGTGTCACCTTCCACCTCACGGTGCCGAATCTGGCGATCGCCACGAGACCGGTCGGCCCTGACGAAAGCACGCCGACCAGCGTTCCAGGGGTGGGGAGTTCCGCGAGGACGGTATTGATCTTGGCCGCATCGATCTTGCCCAGAAAGAGCGCGTCAAAGTGGGCACCGATCTCCTGTCCGGACAGAGGGGCGGTCGCTACCGAGTTCAAGAACCATCTGAGCTGAGTCCCTGCGGGGTCGTTTGGAAGGGTCTTGGACAGAAGGTCGGTGGTACTGGTCGACGGCCCATTTGCGATCGCAGGTGATCCAGAACTCGACCAACCACAGGAAGACAGGATGGACGCGGCTGCAATCGCCCCACACGCTGCGGCCCAACCCATCCGCTTCCGCCATACCATCCGGCTATCTTGCCCCAAACTGTGCGCTCGCTCGGTCTCAGGTGGCCAACGGCAGTGGGCCCATGGCGACTCGCCCACGGGCCGACAAGGACGACCGCGTCCTTCGCCCCGAATCCGCCGTGGGTCGAATGCTGAGCGCTCTCCTGCCCGGCGAGGGGCAGCCGGCCTTGACGGCCTCGGCCCCCGTGTCGACTTATCATGAGCCGTCAGTTGATTGCCTCCCCATACGGGAAGCCAGGTCGAGGAACAGGATGGACGCAACCGAACGCGAGATGCAGGTGCGGAGTTTCGTCGAGAAGGTCTGGAATGGCCGAAACTACGAAACGGCCAACGACCTTTATAGCGAGAACTACGTCAATCCGTTCGGGACAGGGCCGTCAGCCAAAGTAGAGCCCATCCGCCGATACCACCAGGCGTTCCCGGACTTGCACCTCGATGTCGAAGAGCTGATCGTGGCCGGTGACACGGTGGTGCTCAAGGCCACACTTCGCGGGACTGACACAGGAGGACATCTGGGACGCCCTCCAACCGGGCGAACGATAGAGGACTGGGTAGTTCATATCATGCACTTCGAAGGGGACAGGGTCGTCAGCGAGTGGATAGGCGCCGATAATCTCGGCCTGTTCATCCAGCTCGGTGTGCTCGACGACCCGTGGCCCACTTAGGTCGAAGCACCTGCGGCAACAAACGACATACATCTGCTCCGTCCGGATGATTGACCACTGCATGAATCGCAGACAGCAGAGTCCGTACAAGAGAAGTGTCCTCCGGACCGTGACCAAATGACCGGCCGCCAATGGCCACAGCGCACCGAGGTGGGCCCCCGTCTTCTGGGCGCTGACGAGCGCCGGGCGAGCGCGGTACCGTACGGTTTGGAGGGCTGCCCGTAGGGTCCGAACGCCAGTACGAGAAGGGAGTCATCGTGACGCAACGCTCTGTGGAGGTCGAGACCGCAGATGGGATCTGCCCTGCCGCGCTCAGCATTCCCGTTGGAAAGGGGCCATGGCCGGCGGTGATCATGTTCCCCGACGCCGGGGGGATGCGTGACGTCATGCGTCAGATGGGTGAGCAGTTGTCGGATCTGGGATATGTGGTCCTTGTGCCCGACTTCTACTACCGAAACGGCCCCTACGACCCAGTCGACATGCGCACCGCGTTCTCCAACAAGGAGACCGCCGAGAAGATCATGGGCAGGATGCAGGGCTACACCGTGGACCTGGCGGTGCGCGATGCCACTGCCTTCGTCGACTACCTCGAATCCCTGCCGGAAAAGAAGTCGGGTGGCATCGGCACCACCGGCTATTGCATGGGCGGCCGACTCTCGCTTCTCACGGCTGCGAACCTGGGTGAACGCATCGCCGCGGCAGCCTCATTCCACGGCGGGAACCTCGCCAAGGCCGACGACCCCGACAGCCCCCACCACAAGGCGAGCGCCATCAAGGCCACCGTGTATGTGGCGGGGGCGATTGAGGACCAGTCGTTCAGCGACGAGCAGAAGAACCTGCTCGAGCAGTCCCTGCGAGAGGCTGGGGTCTCCCACACCATCGAGACCTATCAGGCCCACCACGGCTTCGCCGTGGCCGACAATCCGAGCTACGACGCCGATGCCGCCGAGCGCCACTGGAAAGCTACGCAGCAGTTCTTCGGGTCCGTTCTCGCCTCGTGACGGGCGGGCAATTCATCGCACCTCTCGCACTTGAATGCCACACCTTCCATCGGGGGCGGTCGCGGTACTGTATGAAATGGGATCGTTCAGGCCGGTCGTGGGACAGCAGGGTGCCGGCACCGGTTGGTGACGGGCAGGGTCGGGGTCGAGTTGGCTGACCAGAGTTCTGTCAACCGCTCGGGACCGCGGCGCAATGGGGGACCCGTAGCCACCATGGCGATCCTCGTCCTGGTTGCGGGATTCGCCATCACCGCCGTGCTCGCATTGGTCACCGCCACCGTCAATGATCGAAACGAGAACCGGCTGCTGCAGGTACAGGTGAACGAGGCGGGGACCGTCGTCTCTGGCGTGCTCCCGACTCTCGAGACTCCCCTGGCGTCCGGAGCGGCCATTGCACAGGTCACCGCCGGCCGGACCGCCCCGTTCACCCAGTTCATCCGCCCTTACGTCGGGCCCGCCGGCCCCTTCGCCTACGTGGCCCTGTGTGGAGTAGAAGATGGTGCCCCCGCAGTGCTTGGCTCTGTCGGAACGCCGAGCAGTGAGGCGACGGGCGAGGGTGCGGCCCAGTGCGACTTCGTCACAGGACCTCACGCCTCCTCGACGCTCTTGGTCGGGAAGATTCTCGATGCCGGGAGCCGGGTCGGCCTCTCGTATGCCTCGCCCGGATCCATGCCGCCACTGGGGGTATACGCGGAATACCTTCTGCCGCCTCATCACCGCATCGAATTTCCCCAGTCGTCCACATTCCCGAATCTGAATTTCGCCCTCTACCTCGGGCGGGAAGTGCAGGAACGGAACCTGTTGGAAGCCACGACTGGCCAACTGCCGATCAGCGGCAGGCACGCAACGACCACAATCTCGTTCGGCAACGCGGAGCTGACCCTGGTGGGCACGCCGACCCAACCACTCGGTGGGAGCCTCGACCGCAGGGTGGCGCCCGTCGTCATCCTGGTCGGAGCTCTACTGGCCATCGGAGCGGCCGTGATGACGCAACGACTGGTCCGGCGTCGCCGATCCGCTGAGGCCCTGGCCGAGGAGAATGAGCGGCTTTACGGCGAGCAACAGACCCTTGCCCTATCGCTGCAGCACGCTCTCCTTCCGGGCCTTGTTCCGGAAATCACCGGGGTGGAGATAGCCACTCGCTACGTGGCCGGCATCGACGTGATGGAGATCGGAGGCGATTGGTTCGACGCGATCTCGTGCCCCGACGGGGGCTTCATCTTCGTGGTTGGCGATGTCTCTGGCCGGGGCATCCAGGCTGCGGTGATCATGGCCTCCCTCCGTTTCGCCATCCGTGCCTACGCGGCCCAAGGCGACGCACCCAGTCAGATCCTTACGAAATTGTGCTCGCTCCTCGACATCGGCAGAGAAGGCCACTTCGCCACGATCCTCTGCGGTCATGTCAACAAGGACCGGCGGACACTGACATTGTCGAGTGCGGGACACCTGCCTCCGCTCTTGGTCAGTAACGGGCAAGGCACCTTCGTGGATCTGGTGATTGGCCCACCGATCGGAACGGTCCTCGACGCGACGTACCCGTCGACGTCGATTCATGTTCCGGATGACTGTACGCTCCTGGCCTATACGGACGGCCTGGTCGAACGGCGGGGCGAATTGCTCGACATCGGACTCGAAAACCTTCGGCAATCGGTGGTCCGGAGCGACCGACCGCTTGATCAGCTCCTCTCCGATGTAGTCGAGGAGCTGACTTCAAAGGGCTCGGACGACGACATCGCCATCCTTGGTCTCCGATGGCGGGACTAGACGATGAGTGACCGGACACAGGTTCTCCATGGATGCTGCGTCGAGGTTCCCGCGTTCTAGGGCCGGCTCCGTGGCGTGTCAGTACACTGACCTCGTGCCCGAATCCCGGCTTTTTGATGACCCTCCCCCGCCACTGGCCGAAGACGTAAAGGCCGTTCGGTCGGGCAGTTTCGGCGCCGTGGCAAACCACTATGAGAGATACCGCCCTGGCCCGCCCGAAGATGCGGTTGCCTGGCTTCTGCCTGAGTCGGTTGGTACGGCGGTCGACCTCGGCGCCGGTACGGGGGCCCTCACCCGCCTTCTCGGGGCCCACGCGAACCACGTGGTCGCTGTCGAACCAGACGATCGGATGCGCATCGTGCTCGCCGACGAAGTAGCGGGGGTGACTGCGGTGGACGGGCGGGGTGAGGCGCTGCCCCTGGAGGACGGGTCGGTGGACGCGGTACTGGCCTCGTCGTCCTGGCACTGGATGGATCCCACGGCCACGCTCAGCGAAGTCCGCCGCGTCCTCATCCCGGGAGGCGTGCTGGGTGCGCTGTGGACGGGGCCGGACCGGGCCGGTCCGTTCATGGAGCGGGTACGGGCCTTGCTTGGGGGCGGAGCGGATGGCGCCGAGGGGGCATCCGAGGCTGTGCGGCTGCGTGACACTATCGGAGAGGACCTTCAGCGCACCGAGTATGCCCTGGAGATTCCCGCCGGACTGCCCTTCACCACGCCCGAGTACCGGGCGTTCGTCTGGGAGATGGGAATGACCGCAGACGACCTGATCGGGTTGCTGGGCACCTTGAGCTGGATCATCACGATGGAGCCGGCTGGGCGTGACGAAATTCTGGCAATAGCCCGAACGCTCTTGCGTGAACGATTCGGCATCGATGGTGACGTCACGATCGACGTGACCTTCCGCTGCGACGCCTTCCGCTCACGAACCACGGGTTGACAGGTCCCGCCGATCCACGGGTCTGGAGCAGGTGGTTCAAGAGGATCAGCCTCATCTACCTGGTGCCAGAGTGGCACCGCTCCGGGGCGAGATGCAGGGACCTGAACGGCACGCAACCTCAACCCCGGTAACGTCCGATGCGATGGCCGAGCCCGGAACCAGGAGACTCCAGCGACTTGCCGAAGAGCTCGAGGAAAGCGGACTGCAGCTGGAAGGCAGTGATGCCTTTCGGGCCATTCTGATCGAAGAGATCGATCATGCTCTCCGTCCACCCGTTCACGAACGCCGGATCGTGAGCAGCGGCACAATTCTCGACCCGATGTCGGATCCAGTCTCATGGTCGTCGGGAACCCAGCTCGACATCGCTCGGGTGTCGCTGGACCACCAGCCCCTTCCGGCCGCCCGACGGTTCGCCGATGGGCTTTCGAGCTGGCTCCTGCGGAGCAGCGACGGCACAGCCGAGTGGATGATCCTCGATCGTCCCGCTGGATCGGAGCGGGATCTCGTCGTGTTGGCCAACGCCCTCGAGGCCACAATCATCCAGCGGCATCCGGCGGGTTCGGTCCGGATCGCCGGGAGATTCGGGGTGCTTCGCTGGGATGGTCTCAGCTGGCACCACGAGCCGCCTGTTGCCAGTTGGATCGATGCGGTCACCGACTCTGCGGTCCATGGCGATTTCGAGGTTCTCCATGCGATGCTGGAATTCGCCGTCCACGATCTCGGATCCCTGGGCATCGGCTCGCTGCTCATCTATCGTCCCCAAACCGAGCCGGGTCCACCTGTCGAGGAGCGGCTACCGACGCCACCGCCCCTGCGAATCAGGCGGGCATCCCACCTCGCTCCCCTCCGCCACGCCCTGGCTCAGATCGACGGCGCAGCCGTTTTCGACGCCGACGGAGTCCTGCGCCAGCTCGGCGTGCGCCTCATCCCCAGCACTGCTTCAGAAGTGGAAGTCAAAGCCTTCGGAGGCACCCGTCACACCTCTGGTCTCCGCTACAGCCATGATGACCCCCTTGCCACCGTCGTCGCGGTGAGTGAGGACGGGCCGGTCTCCTTGCTCCGCAACGGCACCGTGCTCGGAAGCTCACGCGAAGGTGGATGATCGGACCGCCAACAGTCCCGAGCACCGATCCTCGGGCTGGATGGCAGCGCCATAAACGACCCGATCACTTCTTCGATGGCATCCTGGTCTTCTTCCTGGGTGGATCGCTCGACCGTCCGGCGACCGCAGGCGAGTCGGGCCCGTCGAAGGCGGTCGAGAACAGGTAGCTCGTGGCAACACTGCGGTACGGTCGCCAGTTCTCAGCGATGGCCAATACCTCGGCTTGGCTCGGGAGCTGGTCGAGCTCGTAGGCACGCTGGATGCTCTTTCGAAGGGCAAGGTCGCCCGGGAGGACCACGTCTTCTCGCCGGAGTGCGAGAATCAGCGCGCCTTGCACGGTCCACGGACCGATCCCGGGGATGGCCGTCAGCGCAGCGATGATTTCGTCGTCGGGCAGCCTGCTCAAGCTGTTGGGGTCCAATCGACCATCTACGAAGTGGTCGGCCAGATCCCGTAGGGTGGCGACCTTCCGCCACGACAGCCCGGCCTGGCGGAGGCTCTCTTGCGGCACCTCGAGCAGTTCGGCCGGAGACGGGAGGCGGTCGCCGAACAGCATTTCGATCCGATCCAGGATTCGGCGCGTGGCGGTCAGGGAAAGCTGTTGGCCGGTGACCTGGAACAGCAGGGCGCCGAACAGGTCCATCGCCGGAAGCTCAGCCATCCACCCCTGCGGATCGAAGGTCGGCCTGGCGTCAATAAGGCGTGCCAACACGGGGTCGGCCTTGCGTAGATGAGAGCGAGCCTGGTCGAGAGGCACCCCACGCTGATGTCCTGCCGACGCCCGAGACGGCGGATCGGCCGATTGCGGGCCGGCTCGATCAGGCGCCATACGCGGGAAGAATAGCTCCACTTTTTGGCGCCACCGCCTGGTTGAGCATAAGCGCCTCGACATGCTTCAACCATCCCTCGGATTACCTCAGGCCTCGGGAACGTACCTGGCTTGACCGGAATGCGAAGCGGAAACGGCTCCGTGCTGGCATCATGATCGTCAGCTCCAATCCCAACCAGCCTCCGTTGCAGCCGGAAAAGGTTCACTTCTTCCGCGGGTCGTCCTCCGGGTCTACGTAGTCGAGGCTGATCGGCCCGGTCGCCGTCACCTGCGTGACGTACTCACCGGATTTGGCCCAGTGAAAGTGCGGGGTACCGCCGGGCAGCACGATGACGGCACCCGGCGGATACGCCTCCAGCTTTCCGCCGTCGAACTGCTCGCCCACTCCGATGTAGAAGACGCCGGAAATGACCGTGTAGACCCGATCCTCATGGTGCCTGTGGGGCATCAGCTTTACGCCTGATGGGACCTTGACCCGCACAATGTATGGAGCAGCCTCTGACGGATGGCCTACGACGACCGCGAGGCGAGCCGACGGCGGGAATGGTGGAAACGGCTGCCACTCGATCTCCTCGGGCAAGGCCGACCCGAAGACCGCCTCATCTAGCTGATGACTGGTCATTCTCGCGTACCTCCGGGATCTCGTGCACCTCCGGGCACTCCGCAACGGAGCGGCACCTCAAGTGTTCTCGCTCCGCGCGGCTGGTCGCGCCTGTGGAGATCCCTGGTCCGGACTGTGGAGATTCGACAGAACATCGACAACGCGTCCACAGCGGGAGTTCCCGGGTCCTCAGCCGGAGAACGAGGCCGTCCGGCCCGTCCACGGCTCCGACCTCGTCCTCCGGCACCTCTTCAGTGCCACGGTCGTCCCCGGCCGTCCGTACCGCGGGCCCAGGACGTCGACCAGTGCCTACCACGGGTGCGAATGACCACCCGATACGCAAGATTGATCTCAGTGGATGGGTTGAGGCAACGAAAGTGAAGGTGATCGATGCGATCAGACATCAGGCCCGGCAATACCTTCCCCGACTACGCCCTCCCGGATCACACGAACACGGTGCGCAAGCTCAGTGAGCTCCAAGGGGACAACGCGATGGTCCTGACGCTGGCCCGGGGCAACTACTGCCCGAAGGAGCATCAGCAGCATCTCGAGCTCGCCGCGAACTATCCGAAGGTCTCCGTCGCTTACACCGAGATCGTCACCATCTCGACCGACGACCATCACGGGTCACAGGAGTTCCGTGGTTCGGTTGGCGCTCAATGGCCCTTCCTTTCCGATCCCGCTCGGACCATTCAGAAGGACCTCCAAATCCAGGAGTACACCGACCCCGAGCACGACCCCATGATTCCTCACACGCTGGTGCTCAAACCGGGCCTGGTGATTCACAGCATCTACAACGGGTACTGGTTCTGGGGCCGTCCGTCCTTCTACGACCTATGGCACGATTTGTGCGCTGCCTCCAGCGAGATTCGCCCTGACTGGGACCTGAGCAAGCCGGGGCTGCGCGAGGCCTGGGATGCAGGCGACTACTCGAGCTTTCACGGCTGGAACAAGCGGTCTCCTCAGTCGACACCGTCGTCGTATGAGTCCTAGCTGAAGAGTGGATCTGCCCGCGATGGTCGGATGGCTGCACCGGGGCTGGCTGTAGGCGCGAGCCGGAGCTGGCTGTGGGCGCGAGCCGGAGCGAAAGGTAGGTGGTAGTGGTGCGAACGCAGGTGTGCGAGCTACTCGGGATCGAGCAACCGATCGTCCAGGCGCCCATGTCGGCGGTGCCCGATTTGGCGGCAGCGGTCTCGAATGCGGGTGCGCTCGGTATGTTGGCGCTGACCTGGTCCACTCCCGCCGGAGACGTGGTTCGTGAGACGGCGAAGCTCACAGATCGTCCGTTTGGCGGCAATCTGATTCTCAACTCCGACCAGCACCGCCGCCTGGACGAAGCCCTTGAAGCCGGTCTGCGAATCGTGTCGCTGTACTGGGGAGATCCGGCCGGATACGTCGAGCAGGTCCACGAGGCCGGCGGAATCGTTCTGCACACGGTCGGCAGTGCTGAGGAGGCGCGGCGGGCGATCGCCAGCGGGGTCGATGTGGTCGTGGCGCAGGGTTGGGAGGGTGGTGGGCACGTGCACGGTCAGGTGGCGACACTGCCGTTGGTGCCTGCCGTCGTGGACGCGGCGGCACCGGTGCCGGTGATCGCGGCCGGCGGGATCGGTGACGCCCGCGGTGTGGCTGCCGTATTCGAGCTGGGCGCTCAAGCGGCGTGGTTGGGTACCCGGTTTCTCCTTGCCCAGGAGATGCCCATCCACGAGGAGTACCGTCGTCTCCTGATGGACGCGAGCGAGACGGCTGCTGAGTGGTACGCCGACCTGTACGAGGTCGGGTGGCCGGATGCGCCTCACCGCGCCATCCGCAACTCGACAGCAGAAGCGTGGGAGGCCGCGGGCCGGCCCCCACTGGGGAGCCGACCGGGAGAGGGCGATGTCATCGCCCAGTTCGCCGACGGCGAGCCCATTCTCCGGTACTCGACGGCGGCGCCGATGGTCGGTACAACCGGTAACGTCGAAGCGTGCTCACTCTGGGCCGGCCAGAGTGTTGCGCTTGCCCGGCAGCCGCAACCGGCAGCAGAGATCGTGGCCGAGCTCGTATCCCGCCTGTGACGGAAGCCGGCGTACCGTTGGTGCCGATGGATAATCGGAATTGGATCTCATCATGAGAGGAGATCCCGTTCGGCATCGTCAAGACTGGAGGGGCCTGCCTGGCCGAGTGGGGCCCACGTTCGGAACGGGGGAACGGTGGTGGCTCGGCCTGAGACGCTGAAACGGGCATTCTACGAGCGACCAGCCCAGTTGGTTGCTGGGGATCTCATCGGAAAGATCTTCTCGTATGGGCCACTGAGCGGTCGCATTGTCGAGGTGGAAGCATACGATGAGAGCGAACCAGCCAGTCGTGGCTACTCAGGACTTCGAAAGGGCAATGCGACGCTGTTCGGACCCCCTGGGCGCCTCGAGGTTTACCTCTCATACGGGGTCAACTACCTGGCGAATGCGGTGTGCGAACCGGTTGGCGTCGGATCCGGCGTCCTTATTCGAGCGTTGGAACCGCTTACCGGGATTGAAGTGATGAGGGCCAACCGAGGCCGTCCCAAAGACCCGGATCGTCGACTGTGCAGTGGGCCCGGCCGTCTCTGCAAGGCGTTCGGCCTGAGTCGTGCTGATAACAATACGGATCTTGTTGTCGGGAAGGTCCGCATTCTCGATGATCGCATTGTGCTTCCCTACGCCAGAAGCGCTCGAATCGGCATTTCAGCCGGGCAAGATCTGGATTGGCGATTCTATGTTCAGGACAGCCCGAGTGTGTCTGGGCCGCGTGTTCCGACAACTCACAGAGGGACAACGGCGAATTGATCCGATCTGCCCCCGACCGGCGATCCCTGACTGTCTGCGCTTCTTGATCACCGCTGGTGCGCGCGCTGCTTGGCCTCATGGCCGCTGGCTTTGGCCCTTGCCTTTTCAGCCTGAGCCTCCCTGACCACTACCTCGCGCTCGGCGGCGGCTTTGTCCTGCTGCGCACGTCCCTCGCGCTTCAGCTGCTCGTCCTCGGTGATCGCGCCGGCAGCCTCTTTTGCCTTACCCTTGATGTCCTCAACTACCCCCTTGGCTCCGGACCGGGGTCCTGAATCGTTCGGGTTGGCGACTCCGTCTGCAGTCGTGTCTTCTGGATTGTTGGGGAAGACATCAAACAGATACTCTCCGAGGACGCAGCCCCGTTCCGTCATCGTGGCGCTCAGATAAGCGTCACTTACCGCCACGATCGACCAATCCGGATCGAGGACCAAGAAGCAACCAGGTGCAGATTCAAACAACGCTTGAAAATCAGGGTTCACGGCCCTCGCCCCCCGTCCTTTCCCTCCGGTGGTATTCGGTCCGTCAATTTAGCCTGGTACCCGAAACCGGCCCCACGACATAGCCCGAGGTGCCGGTGAGTGGAAGTTCGCGGCACGCGAGAACCGATTGCCCCTGAACAAGCGGTATGCGGCCCTCGGCCGGTGTTGGGTGGCACGTCCGCTCCAGGCGACCGGGTGGCGACGACGTGCTGATGAGTGCCACAACAACGGCGACGCCGACTCGATCCAGCCTGGGAAATGCACCACTGGCCACGCGATCGGATCAGCGTGGGTCGGGCGCTCCGGCAAAGCGGGACAGATCGACGGTGATGTAGATAGCTTGACACCTCGCAACCATCGTGCCACTGGCGCTCAGTTCAGCACTGATGAAGAGCTTGCGGCGTTCTCGCCCGTCAAGCCGGGCGCGAATCTCCAAAGGCTCGTCAACAGGCACGGCTGCGAGATAGCGAACCGTCAACTCGCCGGTAAAGGCCGGTTCCTGCAGTTTGCCGATAACGAAGCCAGTCACGTCGTCGAATGCAGCGGCCACAATTCCGCCGTGGGCACGTCCGGGTGCCCCTTCAAATGCTCGCCGCAACACAAGGTCGGCGATCACTTCACCGTTTTCGAACCGCACCTCGAGTTCGACGCCTGTCGGATTCGACCAACCGCCGACAGCTCGGTCTTCGAACCCGCTTCCGCCCAAGATTGACCCCTCCGGACTGTTCCGCATGAGGGCCAGGCGATCACGTGTTGGTGCTTCATTGACCAAGAGCGTGAGCTCGTTCGCCGTCTCCGCTATCGATGCGAGCGCATCGTCCCCCGGATCATGCGCGGCAAACGCGTGGTTGAGCGCTCGCAAGCTCGCGGCCGCTCCTTCTCGTGCTTGTTCGGTCCTCATCTAGGCAAGTGTAGGGAACCATCCGGGTGGGAAAGTTCTCGATCAGCGCGTTCATGGGCGCCTGAGGGGACTGCGACCAGCCACAGTGCACGAATGGCGGATAATGCGCTCCCTCCGGTTGGGTGGCATGGGGCAGTTGGCGATGAAATCGCCCATGCTCGACATCGTCCACATAACCCGTCAACTCACCGGGAAGGCAACAACCGGACCGGAACTTGGGGGTTTCACGGGAGCGTCCAAGGCGCGATCATCACCTACGCCCCATCAGCCAGCGAGCCCGCAGAAGGTCGCTCTCTGGCAGCGAGAGCGAAGTGGGCCGGAACCCTGTGCCGGGCCACCAACCGGGGAGGACACGTCCGACGGGACCCAACGGTCGGCCAGTGTTACAGCGGTCCTGCTCTTCACCGTGGAAACCCATGAGCCGGAGCTCGATTCGTGCGTGCTCGCATCACAGCCACACGCTGCGACGGAGTGCTGCACTGAAGGGAATACACCACGATTGGCCGACTGTTGAGTCATGTCGAGTCCCGAACGTCAAACCCCCAGTTCGGTTCGTACGGGACGTTTGGAGTCGCCGTCGTAGACTTGGTGCGATGGCAAGAACGCGCAGTCTCACGCTTGGACCCGCTGCTCGGCCCGTCGCGATCCCCGAGGAGTTCGATGATCGAGGAACGCCGAAAGCGTCCGGCATCGTCACGCTTCCGTTTCACGTGAGGTGGAGTGATCCAGTGGTTTCCTACGACATGGCTGTCCGGAAGGATCGGATCCGCGTATACGAGCAGGTCCTCCGCGAAGGCACCGAGGCCGATGTGCTCCACTTCATCGACCCGGACGAACTCATCGAGCTCTTCGATGAGCTGGTCCTTCCCCCAACAGTCCGATGGACATGGGCGGAATGGTTCGAACGCCACGATGAGGTCCGAGCGGAGTGTTAAGTGATCTTCAGCTTCGAGTGGCGAGGATCATTGCTGGACTCACGGAAGCCGAGGATTTTGCGCTCGCTGGCGGTGCTGCACTGATCGTTCGCGGCGATGTGGAACGGGCCACTCGAGATCTGGATTTCTTCGGCACCAGTCCCGACGCGGTGGATCGCTTGGTTCCAGCGGCAGAGCTGGCGCTCCAAACGGCTGGGTTCCAGGTCGATCGGTTGATCGACAGCCCTGGGTTTACCCGCTTCGTCGTCACGGACCAACTTGAAAGAACGGAGGTCGACCTGGCGAGTGATGCTCGTCTGTTCCCCACCGAGGCAGGCCCAGGGTTCGAACTCCTGTCGTCCGAGGAGTTGGCTGCCGACAAGATGCTCGCTGTGTTCGGCAGGGCTGAAGCGCGCGATTACGTCGATCTCATGTCCATCGAGCCTCGCTTTGGTCTTGCCCGCCTCTTCGAACTGGCGCACGATAAGGATAGCGGCTTCAGCCTGGGTGTATTCACCGAGATGATGGATCGCTTTCCACGTCTTCGTCGGGATGAATTCCCGCTGGACGACATCCAGTTCGAAGAGCTGCGGTTTCGGGTTCAGGTGTGGCGAGCAGGAGCAGTGGAACTGAGTTCCCCAGAGGAGCGATCGATGGAACTTGGCAAGGACCGTGACACCGGAATGGAGCTCGGGTCCTGACCCCTTGCCATCCCTTTTCCCATCAACCCCTGGCCCCCTTCCCCATCAGGAGGCGAGTGAGCCTCGGGTCCTCGGCCAAACTCCCTGACCGCGGATCGGCGACATTTCATGTGGTGGAGGTGAGCGGACTCGAACCGCCGACTTCTACATTGCGAACGTAGCGCTCTACCAGCTGAGCTACACCCCCTGGCTGCCGACGAGATTAGCCGCCGCTGAGGGCCCGGATCCCCATGCCGTCCCGCGGTCCGAGGCGAGGCTCAGGGTCCGACGGACGAGGTGGCACTGGCGGCCGCGGCCGTCGTGGTCGTGGTGGGCGGGACCGTGGTGGTCGTGGTGGGAGGCACGGTCGTGGTCGTGGTGGGTGGGACCGTGGTGGTCGTGGTGGGCGGCACGGTCGTGGTCGTGGTGGGTGGGACCGTGGTGGTCGTGGTGTGTGGCACGGTCGTCGTCGTGGTGGTTCGCTTCGGTTGGGTGGTCGTCGTGGTCGTGGATTTGCTCCCCCCCGAGGTGCTCACCGATTTCTTGGTCGTCGGGAAGGTCCAGGTGGCCGCGGCGCAGTCCTGCGGCTGGGAGGCCACCACCACGTCGACACCGGGCAAGGTGCTGAAGGACCAAACGGCGAGGGGTGTCCCGGTTTCGAGACAGGCCAACGCCGGGTCGTTGGTGCTCAGTTGGCTCAACGTGCCCAGATACTGCGGCGTACCTTCCGAGGCCGGATTGACGATCGCAGTGAGGGAGACGGCACTGCCCTTCCAGACTGCCGTCGTCACGTAATTGGCCCCGGGCGGCCCGGTGGTCGAGGTGGTCGAGGACCCCGGAGCGGCGGTCGTCGCCGTCGTGGTGGTGGTGGGCCCCGTCTGATAGTCCTTGACCGCCGGTGCGTTCCCCAGCAACGCAGCCATCATGGCCGGATTGTTCCCATCCATCCCCAGGGCCCAGATGCCCAGTCCGGCAATGTGGAACGAATTGGCGACCTGTGCCCTCAACGCCAGTGACGTCGGGTTGTCGAAGAACGTCTCGTGCCATTGGGTTCCGACCTTGTACGAGGTCCATGAGCTGTCCGTGGCCGGATCCCAGTAGGTCGGATGTCCTGATGAGGCGATGACGGCGTCACTGAGCGGCGTATTTCCTCCGGTCGCGTGGGCAGTGAGCGTCCCACCCGAGGTCGGCCAGTCGTACCCGTAGTAGGGCACGCCGAGTATCACCTTCTGTGGCGGCACCACCGCGGTGAATTGCTTGACCGCTTCGGTGGGCGTGTATCCCCCTCCGACCAGCGGTGCCGTGGCACTCGGCACCGCGGCGTTGTTCATCTCGTAGGCCATCACGAAGAACCCGTCGACGGCCGGCGAGAGGGCGGCGATGTTGTAGAAGCCGCCACGGTCCGCCGCCGAACTGGCGTAGACGGCCATCGTCACCTGCCAATGGGGATTTGCCGCGTGCAGGGCCTTCGATACCTGCGTGATGAGCCGGGTGAGCCCCCGTTGGTCGGCACTGCCTTCGCCCTCGAAGTCGAAATTCACGCCGTCGAGGTTCTTCGCCGACACCGCTGAGATCAGAGCTGCGGAAAGGCGGGCGCCGGCACTGGGGTCGGAGGTGATGGCATCGAGCGAGCTCTGGCTGAAATCGGTGACGGTGAGCACCACCCGGTCACCGGCGGCATGCGACCTGTTGACCAGATTGACCAGATCCTGGCTCTCGTATCCGTTCCATCCCGGCCCGCTCTTGTCGAGGGTGCCGTTGGGATTGGCATCGACGCTGAAGTAGGCCAGTGTGGTGAGGTCCTTGACGTCGAAACCCGATGACAGGGGCAACGTCCAATACGGGGCGTAGCCGAAGATCTCGTGGGACTGCAGCGGAGGGGATCCGGCCAGGGACGGCGGAGCAGGTTCAGGCTTTGTGGTGGCCACAGCCAGGTGGACTCCACGTCCCTCCGGCAATGACTGCGCGCTGTTTCCTGCGACATTGCCGTGCCGCGGGTTCGTCGCACCACCGGCTGAGGAGCCGAAGGGCGTGCCGGCGCTGCCGGTCAAGAGGAGGACGGCCATGACGCCGATGGCGACCGGCCCGATCCGCCGACGGCCGAGGCCGTGCTGTGGGCTGCTCCCCTGCGGCTCCCCATCGGTCCCGCGAGGTGCCAGGCCCGTCCAGCGGGGTGCCAGGGAGCGGGCAGTGGCCAGGACGGGCATGACCCACGTTTTCGCGCTGGCCAGGGCAGTCGTCACGGCCCTTCTCACCACGGCCAGGACGGCCATGACCCACGTACTCACCCTGGCCAGGGCAGCCATCACGGCCGTTCTCACCACGGCCAGGACGGCCAGGACGGCGGTCGGGACCATAGCCCAGCGCCCCGCGTGCTGGCCGGGCTCCCTCAGGTCGGAATCCAGTGTCACCGGTCGGTGGGATGATGCGGCCGCGACGAACGGCTCCAGAGCCGCTGTCTGTGCCACATACCTGTGCACACGATCGCCACCTGTCCAACCTCCGTCGGTTACCTCGATCTCGAGAATCTCTCCACACGAGCCGTCCGCCAGCTCGGCCGCGCCTTTGGCGGTGACACTACACACTTCGGGCCAGGGCACCAACGCGGGCACCGGCGCACAGACTCCCGAAACGGCCCCGATGATGAGCCCCCAGTCAGTGATGCGCAGGTCATACCGGTCGCCCGGTGCCCGAGCGGCTGGTCCGGGGCCGTCAGAATTCCTTGCCCCGCCTTCCGCCGCCGGGCAATCGGGCACCGGGCCGTCCGCCGCCCGATCGGCGAGGGCGACGACGACCTGCAGGACGATGTCGTCCCGGGTGTGGTCTTGACGGTGCCGCCGGAGGAATGAGCTCATGGAAAAGGTCGTCACGGATTTCGTAAGCTGGCGCGGAGGATGCCCCCACTCTCTGTGACAATCTTACTACTCTCCGTATTTACTTGGCCATACGAATATCTGGCCATACGCAGGGGAGGGTACTCGGGGCGCGGACGAGGCGTGAACCGGGTGCCTTCGCCGGCCCGGGTCAGCTAAAGGTTTGGGCCAGCGTGTCCGACAATTACTGAGGCGGCCGCATATCCGAGGCGAAACCAGAGTGGTCACCACATGAAGTCACCGATTCACAACGTCGAGTCGGCTGGGACCGGCATGATCTTCGTCGAAGGGTTCCGCATGCTCTTCGTCCTGGCCGGAGCCGTGGCCGGATTCGAGATCGGCCGCTCGCTCGATACGGGTCAGCACGCACCGGTGGTGGGCCTGCTCCTCGGGGCGGCGGTGAGCTACGTCCTCGGCGGCGTGGCCGGCAGACTGGTGGATCGAGGCCTGCAGCAGGCCGTGTTCCTCTTCCGAAACACACCGCCGGGGGAGACCTTTGCCGCCTCGATCATCGCCACGACCGGCATGCTGCTCGGGTTGGTGATCGGACTCCCTCTTCTCGTCCTCCTTCGCTCCGGCTTCGCCCTGCTCATCACCGCCGTCATCGCCTGGGTGCTGGCCACACTGGGGTGGCGGCTCGGCTCGGTCAAGGGGAGGCAGATCGTGGCTGCGGCCGGCCTGTCCAGAATCCTGGCCCCACAGCCGGGGCCCCCCGAGGGCCACGCCATCCTGGCCGACAGCTCTGCCCTCATGGATCGGTTCCTGCTGGTCCTGGGCCGAGGGGGCCTGCTCCCGGGCGGACTGGTGATCCCCCAATTCGTCGTCGACCACACCCAGTCGGTGGCCGTCTCTCCGGATCCGGTCATCTCCCGCCGGGCGCGGCGCGGGCTGGAGTCGATCGAGGCCCTCAGGGAGTTGGGGGTTCCCGTACACATCGGTCCGGACGAGATTCCCGAAGAGGATGACCCGACCATCAAACTGCTCACCGTGGCCCGTCGGCTCGGGCTGCGGATCGGAACCTGCTCCACGGCCGTCGTGGACGAGGCCGCCAAGTGGGGGTTGCCCGTGGTCGACCTGCGCAGCGTGGCCAACGATCTGACCCCCGACCATCTCCCGGGCGAACTGCTTCGGCTCGACCTCATCAAAGAGGGACGCCAGTCACGCCAAGCGGTCGGCTATCTGCCCGACGGAGACATGGTCGTCGTCAACGACGCCACGCACCTGGTCGATCAGGGACCGGTGACCGTCACCGTGCTCTCCACCCGTCCCACCAGTCAGGGACTGATGGTGTTCGCCAAGCTGGCCGCTGACGGGGCCATCGAGCGTGTGGAGCTCAGCACTTCGGCCTGACCGCGCCGCTCTATGCGTCTTTCACCGCCGCCACCAGCTTGGTGAGCGTGTCCTTGGCGTCACCGAACAACAACGTGGTCTTCGGATCGAAGAGCAGTTCGTTGTCGATGCCGGCGAAACCTGGCCGCATCGAGCGCTTGAGGAAGACGATGTTCTCCGCCTGGTCGGCATTGATGATGGGCATCCCGTAGATCGGGCTCCCGGGCGTGTTCTTGGCGGCCGGATTCACCGTGTCGTTGGCGCCGATCACCAGGGCGACGTCCGCCGTGGACATCTCGGGATTGGCTTCGTCCATCTCCTTCAATTCGTCGTACGGGACATTGGCCTCGGCCAAGCAGGACGTTCATGTGACCGGGCATACGGCCGGCGACCGGGTGGATGGCGTAGAAGACCTCCACCCCGCGGGCCATGAGCAGGTCTGCCAATTCCCGCGCCGTGTGCTGGGCCTGGGCCACCGCCAGCCCGTAACCCGGGATGATGACCACCTTGCGTGCGTAGGCCAGGAGGACGCCGATGTCTTCGGGCGTTCCCGCCTTCACCGGACGGGCCTCACCCGAGCCGTCGGCTCCGCCGGTGGCGGTGATCACCGAACCGAACGCACTGAACAACACGTTGGCCAAGGAACGGCCCATGGCCTTGCTCATCATCCGGGTGAGGAGGATTCCCGATGCTCCGACGAGTGTGCCCGCCACGATCAGGAGGTTGTTGTCGAGGGTGAACCCCGAAGCGGCGACAGCCAGTCCGGTGAAGGAGTTGAGCAGCGAGATGAGGACCGGAACGTCGGCGCCCCCGATGGGGAGCACGAAGATGACGCCGAGGACCAGCGACAGGACGGCCGTCGCCACCAGCAGGGGGACGCTGCCGGTCACCAGGGTGGCGATGGCCAGTGCCGCGATCGCCACCCCCACCACTGCGTTGATCACCTGCTGGGCCGGATAGGTGATGGGCCGACCGGTCATCAGCTCCTGCAGCTTGGCGAAGGCGATGGCGCTCCCGGAGAACGACACGCTCCCCACGAGCACTCCGAACAAGACCTCGGCGATCCGGTACACCGCCGGCTTGTGGGGCGCTTCGATGAGGAAGACCACGATCGAGATCGAGCGCGGCCGCGCCGCCGCCGACCCCGTTGAAGATGGCCACCATCTGTGGCATCGCCGTCATCTTCACCTTGCGCGCCGCAGGCACCGCCACCGCCGCACCGATGGCCATGGCCACCAGCGTCAGCACCAGGTTGAGGGAGTGCGCCCGCACCGACGGGTAGGCGAACGTGAAGCCCACGGCCAGAGCGGCCGCGGTCGCGCCGAGGATGTTGCCGTTACGAGCGTGCTTCGGGGAGCTCAGACCCTTGAGGGCGAGGATGAACCCGATGACAGCCAGCAGGTAGATCAGGTCGATCCATGTGTCGAGGGTCACGTTGCACCGTCCGACGGGTCGGTTCCATCGGCTCCGGGCTTCGGGGCTCGCTCGGAGGGCTTGGTCTTGAACATCTCCAACATGCGGTCGGTGACCACGAACCCACCGACGATATTGAGGGTGGCCAGGATCACAGCCACGAAGGCCAGCGTGATCTCCATCGCGCCGTGGGCGCTCCCCATGATCAGGATCGCACCCACCAGGACGATCCCGTGGATGGCATTGCTCCCCGACATGAGAGGCGTGTGCAGGATGCTCGGAACCCGGCCGATGACCTCGTTCCCGACGAACGCGGCCAGTACGAAGATGGTGAGGAATTCGACGATTCCGGTGCTCATGACCCGTCCTCCTTCTCCTGCGTCGGTCCGTCGGCGCCGGCTCCTGCGTCGGCGCCGGCCGGCGGCGCTCCCCCACCCGTTGTCGCCCCCGGGTCCGGAGGCGATGGCGCCGCCAGCCCCAAGGCCTCGGCGGTCGGACCGTTCACCACGGTTCCGTTCCTCACGACACAGGTGCCGGCCACGATCTCATCGTCGAAATCGGGCGCCAGCTGCCCGTCCTTCACCAGCAGCCCGAGGAAGTTGGCGATGTTGCGGGCGTAGAGAAAACTGGCGTGGGTGGGCATGGAAGCCGGCGGGTTGGACATTCCCACCACGGTGACCCCGTGGAACTCCACGTCCTCGCCGGCGACGGACAACTCGCAGTTCCCTCCCGAGTCTGCCGCCATGTCCACGATCACCGACCCCGGTGACATGCCCTCCACCATCGTCCTGGTGACCAGAACCGGGGCCTTGCGACCCGGGATCTGGGCCGTGGTGATGACCACGTCCGACGCCGCCACCTCGGCGGCCAGGAGCTCCTGTTGCTTGGCCAGGTACTCCGCCGACTGCTCCTTGGCGTACCCGCCCGCACCCTCTTGGGTCTCGAGTGCGAGCTCCACGAATCTGGCGCCGAGACTCTGCACCTCTTCTTTGGCCGCCGCCCTCACGTCGTAGGCGCGGACCACTGCCCCGAGGCGTCTGGCGGTGGCGATGGCCTGCAATCCGGCGACGCCGGCTCCCATGACCAGCACCTTGGCCGGCGGGACCGTCCCGGCCGCGGTCATGAACATGGGGAAGAATTTGGCCAGGTGCTCGGCCGCCGACAGCCCGGCCCGGTATCCGCCGACCGTGGCTTGGGAGGACAGCGCGTCCATCGATTGCGCTCGGCTGATACGAGGGAGCAGGTCGAGGCTGTACACCGTCGCATCTCGGTCGGCGAGGGCTCTGACTGTTTCAGCGGCGGCGACCGGCTGGAGGAAGCTGACGACGGAGACACCGGTCGGGAGATCGCCGACCTCCTCGAGGGAAGGGGGCTGGACTCGGGCCACGATGGCGGCCCCACTCAGTGCGGACTCGGCATCAGGCACGACCGTTGCGCCGGCGTCCCGAAATTCCTCATCCGAGAAGCGGGCCCCGGTTCCCGCTCCTGACTCCACCACCACCTCGATGCCGGTTCCGACCAGCTTTGCCGCCACCTCCGGAACGATGGCCACGCGGTCTTCACCAGGCCGCGACTCCTTGACGACAGCGAGTTTCACGGCCAGAGGTATACAGGCAAATGGAGGGGACGACCACTCTCTTCGCCGAATTCCGGACCCATCACCGGGCGACGGGTACGGATCTCCCCTGGTCGCGGGCGGTTTTGCTACCGACCAGGCCGAAACCCGGGATGGGCCTGCTCAGGCGGCATCATCAGAGGACTGGGGCGAATCCCCGGCCGCGACGGCAACCGCAGATTCACCAGGCTCGCTGTGCGAACCGGCCCCCAAAAGCTCTGTCTCTCCGTCCCCACGGGCAGAACCCGCAGAAACAGGCGGTCCGACCTCGGTCCGAGTCCTGGTGCGGACGACGCCCGTGCCCGCGGAGTCGGCCGGCGAACCGTCGAGGCCGGGCGCCGTGCCGTCGAGGTCGGGCGCCGTGCCGTCGAGGTCGGGGGCCGTGCCGTCGGAGTCGGCCGCCGTGCCGTCGGAGTCGGCCGCCGTGCCGTCGGAGTGGGCCTCGCCGTCGTCGTCCGGTGCGGCGAGCCCGTCCCCGGTGCCGGCGAGCTCGTCCGCGGTGCCGGCGATATCGAGGGGTGCCAGAGCTTCCTCACGTCCACCGGACACGATCAGGGACCTGCTCGTCTTCAGCGAGAACAGCGGCACATCGGGACCGCCGGCGAACGCCGCCGCGTCGTCACTCGACATGGGTCGGGAGAAGAAGAACCCTTGGGCCGCGTCCGCGTTGAACCCCCGCACGATCTCGACCTGCGACGCCGTCTCCACCCACTCGACGATGGCCGACATCCCCAACGAGTGGGCCATGTGGATCACCGTCTCCACCACCAGCCGGTTGATCCCCTGCGTCGATTCGAGACCGGCGATGAAGGAGCCGTCGATCTTCACCGTGCTCACCGAGTTGCGCTTGAACGGTTCGAAGGACGACCAGTTGGTACCGACGTCGTCCACCGACAGTTGCACGCCCATCTCCGAAATGTTCTTGAGATCGGCCGACGCCGACGAGTCCACGATGGCGTCCTCGGTGACCTCGAGGGTGAGCTGCCCGCTTCTGAACCCCGTCTCTTCGAGCGCGGTGGCCACCGCCTTGGACACCTCGCCCCGCCGCAGCTGGTGGATCGTGCAGTTCACGCCGAGCTGGATGCTCGGCGACCAGTGGCAGGCCTTCTCGCACGCCTCCATCAGGATCCAGCGGGTCAGGGGCCCGATGTCCCCGCTGACCTCGGCGTGGGGGATCAGACGGCTCGGCGAGATCAGCCCGTGGGTGGGATGACGCCAGCGCACCAGAGCCTCCATCCCGAGCAGACGACCCGTGGACAGGTCGACGACAGGCAGATACTCGAGATAGGGGGCGCCGACCAGCGCAAACGATGGCTCGGTTTCGGTCAGCACCCGCCAACCACCGTTCCGTCGGTCGAGGCACCGCCACCCACGGTCAGCCCTCTCGAATATTCTGGAGTCACACTGAAAACATCGACCGCCTCCTGCCTGCACTTGAGCGGTTTTGATCACACCGGAAGGCTCCATTGCACGACCCCGGGGTGCCGCCACGGCGACCGGTCCCGGGTCGGTGTCCTTCCCACCAATTGCCTCCCCTAGCTGGCGTTTTGCTCCTGAGAACGCTCGACAGCCTCCAAAAAGGCCGGCCGTTCGCCTCCACCGTGGGCCACCAGGTTCGAACCGGTCACGTAGCCGGCCAGCGGCGACGCCAGAAACAGGCACAGACCGGCGACGTCCTCGGGGGTGCCGAACCTGCCCAGGGGCACGGTGGCCGCAGCCGCGGCCATCCCCTCCGCCCCGCCGTAGTGGTCGTCGGCCGCCTCGGTGGCCACCATCCCGGCGCTCAAGCAGTTGACCCGCACCGTCGGGGCCCATTCGATGGCCAGGGACTGGGTCAGGTTGATCAGCCCGGCCTTGGCGGCCCCGTAGGCGGCGGTGCCGGGAGAGGGTCGGATCCCGCTCACCGACGCGATGTTCACGATCGACCCACCATCCTCTTGACCCTGCATGACGGCGTTGGCCGCCTGTGCGCAGTACAGCGGGGCGAGAAGGTTGAGGGCCACGATCGACTCGAAGAATCGGGGGGACGCCTCGGCCGCGGCGGCCACAGGTGAGCCACCGGCGTTGTTGACCAGGACGTCGAGCCGCCCGAATCGTTCCACGGTGGCCGCGATCACGGCCGATGCCTGCTCAGCCTGCCGGATGTCCGCGTTGACGAAGGATGCCCGTCGGACCTTCCCGGCCGAATCGGTGGTTGCCGGGAGCTCGCCCTCGGGCGTGTCGGTGCGGCCACACACCATCACGTCGCCCCCGGCGGCCAGGAAGCCCTCGGCGATCCCCCGCCCGATCCCCCTCGTCCCCCCGGTCACGATCACCGCCCGCCCGGTGAAGTCGAGCACTCCAGTTCCACGAGCGAAATCGAATGTGGCCACGGCTGCCTCCCGGTCTCCGACTGGTACTGTCCTGACGCTGTATCAGATCACGCCGAGTGCGTGCCCGCGCTCCTGCCCGCGATGCCTGGTGCCTCGTGGACGGCCTACCAGCGTCGGGTGTCGCCCCAGAATCACCCGGAGCCGGCCATGCCCATCACGACCCATCAGAAGCTCCCCGGCATCGCCGAGGTGGTCATCGACCACCCGCCGGTGAACGCCCTCGACGTCGCCGGGTGGTTCCAGCTGGCCGCGTCCGTCACCGATGCCGGGCGGATTCCCGACAACCGGGTGGTGATCCTCCGGGCCGAGGGTCGGGGCTTCTGCGCCGGCGTGGACATCAAAGAGATCCAGAGCCGGGGCGACGAAGCCCTGATCGGTGCCAATCGGGGGTGCTTCGCCGCCTTCGCGGCCGTCTACGAGTGCGAGGTCCCGGTGATCGCCGCCGTCCAAGGGTTCTGCCTCGGGGGAGGCATCGGCATCGTCGGGAACTCCGACATCGTGGTGGCCTCCGACGACGCCACCTTCGGGCTTCCCGAGGTGGACCGCGGCGCACTCGGTGCGGCCACCCACCTCTCACGGTTGGTCCCCCAGCACCGGATGCGCTCGATGGTCTACACGGCCAAGCCGGCCTCGGCCGAGGAGCTCCACCGGTACGGATCGGTGCTCCGGGTGGTTCCTCCGGAAGAGCTGGTCGAGACCGCCTACGAGGTCGCCGCCGACATCGCCTCCAAGAGCCCGACCATCATCCGCAGGGCCAAGGAGTCCCTCAACGGGATCGATCCCGTCGACGTGAAGCGAAGCTACCGGTTCGAACAGGGGTTCACCTACGAGCTCCACGTGGCCGGCGTGGCCGACGAGCAACGGGCCGCATTCGTCGAGAAGCGTGGCGCGGACACCTCACGATGACCGACAAACGACTGTCGCTCGACGAGCTGGTCGGCGAGCTGCGCAGCGGGATGACCATCGGCATCGGCGGCTGGGGATCGCGGCGCAAGCCGATGGCCGCTGTCCGCGCCATCCTCCGCTCCGATCTGGACGATCTGACCATCGTGTCCTACGGCGGGCCCGATGTCGGCCTGCTCTGCGCGGCCGGGAAGGTGACGAAGGTGGTGTTCGGGTTCGTCACGCTCGACTCCATCCCGACCGACCCCCATTTCAAGGCGGCCCGTCAGACCGGTGCCGTCCAGGCCATGGAGGTCGACGAAGGGATGTTCTACCTGGGACTCCTGGCGGCCGCCCAGCGGGTGCCCTTCCTGCCCACACGGGCCGGGCTGGGTTCCGACGTGCTCCGGGTCAACCCTTCGCTGCGGACGGTCATCTCTCCCTACGACGACGGTGAGGAGTTGGTGGCCATGCCCGCACTCCGGCTCGACGCCGCCGCTGGTCCACGTCAATCGGGCCGACGCCAACGGGTCCGGCCAGGTCCTGGGTCCCGACCCGTTCTTCGACGAGCTCTTCCTCGGAGCCGCCGATCGCCGCTTCCTGACCACCGAGCGCATCATCGACACCGACCGGTTCGCAGCCGAGGGCCCCCTCCAGACCATGTGCATCAGCCGGCTGTTGACCGATGGAGTGGTCGAGACCCCGGGAGGAGCGCACTTCACCGCATGTGTGCCCGATTACTCCCGCGACGAGGAGTTCCAGAGGAGCTATGTGGAGGCGGCGGCCGAACCCGAGCTGTGGGCGGCCTTCACCCGGCGCTACCTCGACGTGACCGAGGCCGACTATCAGGCGGCCACCTCCGGGGAGGCTGCGACGTGAGCTCGACGTTCGATACATCAGGGGGATCGGGCGTCTCCAGGGCGGAGTACTGCGCCATCGCCTGTTCCGAGGTGTTCCGCGGCGATGGCGAGGTGATGGCCAGTGCCTTCGGGACGGCGCCCGCGCTGGGCGCCCGGCTGGCCCGGCTCACATTCGCACCCGACCTCGTCCTGACGGACGGTGACGCGGCCCTGGTTGCCGGGGCTCCTGCCCTCGGCGCCTCCCCGTCGACGCTCGTCCTCGAGTCCCACATGCCTTTCCGCAGGGTGTTCGACGTGGTGTGGTCGGGGCGTCGCAACCTGATCATGATGGCCTCGCAGATCGACCGCTCCGGCAACCAGAACATCAGTGCCATCGGGGACTGGGCCCGGCCCAAGGCCCAGCTGGTCGGCGTTCGGGGGGCTCCGGGCAACACGGTCAACCACTCGACCAGCTACTGGGTACCGAACCACTCGCGGCGATCGTTCGTGGAGCAGGTCGACGTGGTCTGTGGTGTCGGCTATCACCGGGCCGCGGCGGCAGGCCCGGCGGCCAGCCGGTTCCACGAGATCCGCCATGTGGTGTCCAACCTCGGGGTCTTCGACTTCGAGACGCCCGACAAGGTGATGCGGCTCCGCTCCGTCCACCCTGGGGTGACCGTCGAGGAGATCGTGGAGGCCACCGGCTTCGACCTGGTGCTACCACCTGAGGTCCCCGACACCCGCGCACCCACCCCGGACGAGCTCGCGTTGATCCGGGACGTGCTCGATCCGGGGGGCATGCGCGACCGCGAGGTGCGCGGGTGACGGACCGGGGCCCGGCTGAGCGGGATCGTCAAGCCGATCCCGCTCGTCCCGCCGATCCGGCGCACGCCGTCCATCCGGCGCTCGACACCCGGTTCTGCCGGCTGGTGGGCGTGCGGTACCCGATCGTCCAGACCGGGATGGGGTGGGTGGCCGGGCCCCGGCTGGTGGCCGCCACCGCCGAGGCCGGTGGGCTCGGGATCCTGGCCTCGGCCACCATGACCTATCCCGAGCTGGTGGCGGCCATCGCCGACGTCCGTTCCCGCACCGATCGGCCCTTCGGCGTCAACATGCGGACCGACGTGGCCGACGTCGGGCAGCGGGTAGCACTGATGATCGACAACGGGGTCAAGGTGGCCAGTTTCGCCCAGGCTCCCCAACCCGATCTGGTGAACCGCTGCCGGGATGCCGGACTGGTCGTCATGCCCACCATCGGTGCCCGACGTCACGCCGAAAAGGTGGCCGGCTGGGGGGTGGACGCGGTGATCGCCCAGGGTGGTGAGGGCGGGGGGCATACCGGCTCCGTGCCCACGTCCCTGCTGACACCCGCCGTGGTGGATGCGGTGGGCGAGACGGTGGCCGTGATTTCGGCCGGCGGGTTCTTCGACGGTCGCGGCCTGGTCGCGGCCCTGGCCTACGGCGCCGACGGGATCGCCATGGGCACCCGGTTCCTCCTGACCCAGGAGAGCCGGGTTCCCGACGAGGTCAAGAAGATCTACCTGGGCACCCCGGTGACCGGCACCGTCGTGTCCACCGCGGTGGACGGGGCGCCCCAACGGGTCATCCGCACCGATCTGGTCGACCACCTCGAGCGATCGAGCTGGCTGCGCAACCTCCCCCGGGCCCTGGCCAACGCCCACTCGTTCCGGCGCCAGACGGACACGTCGATGTTCGCCCTCTTGAAGGAGGGGCGGGCACTGAAACAGGGCAACGAGCTCTCGTGGCCCCAGGTGGTCATGGCCGCCAACGCTCCCATGATGACGAAGGCGGCGCTGGTCGACGGCCGCACCGATGTCGGGGTACTCCCCACGGGCCAGGTGGTCGGTGAGATCGCCGAGCTGCCCACGGTGGCCGAGCTGATCGGTCGCATCGTGGCCGAGGCTTCGGCCGTGCTCGACCGGCTCGCTCCGGCACCCGGTCCCTGACAACGGCGGCAGCCCGCCGCTAGCCCCCGCTCCCCGCCGCTCGCCACCGTGCGTCGCCGCTCGCCGCCGCGCGTCGCCCCGGAGCATGCCGGGACAGATCGTCCCGCTTTCGTGTAGACCTTCGACATCCGGGGTTTCGACTGAAGGCGATGGGAAGAGGAGGTGGTGCCCTATGAGCGTCGTGCTCATCACCGGCAGCAGCAGCGGATTCGGTCTCGAGGTGGCGCTGGCATTCGCGCGGCGCGGCGACACCACCTATGCGACGATGCGGGACCTGGCCAAGGCGGACAAACTGCTCGACCGGGCCAAGGCCGAGGGCCTGTCCGTCGAGCTCCTGGCGCTGGACGTCGACGACGACGCCTCGGTGGCTGCAGCGGTCAGCGACGGTCGAGGACCGGCACGGCGCCATCGACATCCTCGTCAACAACGCGGGCGTCGACTACACCGGCTCCGTGGAGACCATCGACTTCGAGAAGGCCCGAGCGGTCATGGAGACGAACTTCTGGGGCCCGGTGCGCACCATTCGAGCGGCCCTGCCGGCGATGCGGGCCAAGGGAGGGGCGGTGATCATCAACGTGTCCTCGGCCGCGGGGCGGATGCCGGGGACCCCGTACGGAAGCTGGTACTCGGCCAGCAAGCACGCCCTCAACGCGCTGACCGAGGCGATGTACCTCGAGCTCGACGGCATCGACGTCCGGGTGGCGTGCATCGAGCCGGGGTTCTTCAGAACCGAAATCACCCGCAACTCGGGCGCCCACCAGATCGACGAGGCCGATCCCTACGCCAAGGACCAGGCCTGGTTGGCGGACTTCTTCGCCAAGAGTGTCATCGAGGGCGGGGGCGATCCCGGGGATGTGGCCGACGCCATCGTCCGCGCCGCCCACGATCCGGAGACCCCGGTGCACAATCTGGTCGGAGACGACGCCTCCATGCTCATCGACCTCTACCAACAGGCCGGCTCCATGGAGGCGTGGCTGCCCGTGGCCGTCTCCTTCGCCGAGTCGGTCGCCGGGCCCCGCCCGCCGCGGTGAGTCCGTGCCTGACGGCCTGAGCGAGCCGGTCCCGGTGAGGATGACCGAAGTTTTGCCGAGTGGCAGCGATCTTGCTTCAACCTCGTCGTGTCTCCCGGTAGGTCGGTCCCTTTCCGGCGATGTGCGCTGAGGCGATGCGCAGTGATCAGATCAAACGGCCACCGGCCAGATGGGTGCAGGATTCCCCTGAATTCATCCCGTTCGGCAAACGATCGGACCGGACGGCCCTTTGACGGCGATCAGGGGCTCATTTCCGTTCTCCACCTGGGGTTTTGACAGGTGAGCTGCCTCTTCTCGTGCCACGACGACGCCTGGGACGAGGTCAATGTGACGGCCGGACCAGGGTCAATGGTGCCTCCACGCGGCCACGGATTGCCCATTGTGCCGCCACTACCTGTGAGCCATAATCTGGCCTAGCGGATTCGGCCATTGCCGGACCCGACTTTGGACACCACTGACACCCTGCCCACGATCAATGAGCGGCCTGACCCCGGCTCGTTGATCTATTCAATGATCTGATTTCGAGGAGTTCTGATGTCGGAAGCAGTGCAGCCATCCTCGAGCGACCCGATGCCCGGTGCCACGGCGCGGGGCGCCCCGATGAACATCCTCGGAGTCGGCGCAGTGACCGGTTACGGCTGGGGCACGAAGCACCTCTGGGACGGGTTCCTGCTGGGCGAGAGCGCGGTCAAGCTGACCACCGGGCTCGAGGGCTTCGTCGACGGTGGCCAGGCCTACCTCTCCCTCATCGCCGACGAAGGTGACCGCCGCGACGGCCCCAGCCGGTTCATGCAGGCCGCCCGAGCCGCGGCACGCGAGGCCATTTCCGACGCCATGGAGCGGGGATGGAAGCCGGGCCCGGTCGTCGGGCTCGTCCACAGTATCGAGGCCGGGGACATCGAGACGTGGAGCAAGTTCTACCGCTCCGGTGAGAGCCGGGTGAGGCCCAAGACCTGGGTCAACATGCTGCCCTCGACGGTCCTCTCCCAGCTGATGAAGGAGAACGACTTCCACGGGCCGACCATGTCCGTGTCGGCCATGTGCGCAACCGCCAACGCCGCCATGATCACGGCCAAGTCGTGGCTCGACACCGGCGTTGCATCGGACGTCATCCTGCTGGCCACCGACCTGTGCGGCGTGCCCCAGGTGCTGCGCGGATTCAGCGACCTCGGTGCCGCCATCCTCAGCATGCCCGCCTTCGAGGCCTGCCGCCCCTTCCAGGAGGGGAGCCGGGGCTTCGTCGGCGGTGAGGCCGCCGTGTCCATGGTCCTGTCGAAGAACCCCCACGGTTCCTATGCGTCGATCCTCGGTGGGGCGATGACCATGGATGCGTCCAATCTGGTCGGTGTGGCCCCCGACCTGTACGAGCTGTTCCGCTGCTTCCGGCTGGCCATGCACAACGCCGGCGCCGAATTCGAGGACGTGGCCTACCTCAACGCCCACGGGCCCGGTACGGGCAGGGGCGACGCGGCCGAGGCACGCGGCCCTCGACGAGCTCTTCCCGGACGCGGCCGGGATCTTCTCCATCAAACCGCTGGTCGGGCACTGCCAGTCGGCGGCGGCCGCGGTGGAGATGCTGGCCACGATCTACGCCTTCCAGACCGGGTACGTGCCCGCTCCGGCACAGGTGGCTCCCGGTCATCCCAAGCTCGTTGACGGGCGGACTCCTCGGGTCCCGGGGTTGATGGTCAAGTCATCGATAGGCATGGGTGGCTATAACACGGCAGTGGTGGTCGCCGAACCCGACGACTGACATCGGCGGCGATCGGGCGGCACTGGTGCCGAACGGTCCTGGGGCCCGAAATACGTCCGCGACCAGGGCGGACCGGGAGGGCCCGAGGCTAAAGATCGAGCCTCATTGCGCCGATACCTGAGGTCTATGGCCACGACGAGTAGCTTCGGGAACAGGCGCTCGCGGGTTTCGTTCGACCGGGTGGACCTCGACGATTCGCCGCTGGGTGATCGTGCCTTCGAACTGTCCGAGGACGTCGAGCTCCTGGGCGAAGACGTCAAGTCGGTGACCTGGATCTACGACGTCGCCAAGGACCACGTCACCTGGTCCTCTCCGATCGAGGAGTTCTTCGGCTTCGCCGAAGGGGTGCGTGGGTTC
The DNA here is from genome assembly GCA_963745955.1 of uncultured Acidimicrobiaceae bacterium. Taxonomy (GTDB): domain Bacteria; phylum Actinomycetota; class Acidimicrobiia; order Acidimicrobiales; family RAAP-2; genus Bog-756. The sequence goes on from CAVUZI010000007.1 coordinate 482,389, forward strand.
TCCGTCCTCCGGGACGATGCGCCGGCACTGACCACCGGCGAGGCCGAAGGCGATGCCGGCGACGAGGCCGAGGGCGATGACCGAGGGCGGGAGCGCCGACGAGGCCGAGGGCGTGACCGCGGCGTGAGCCCCGACGAGGCCGAGGGCGGCGGAACCGGTCTGGACCTGGTACCGGCCGGCCCGCGGTTCGCAGATGGTATCGATACCGGCGAACAGCTCCTGGCTCCGATTCTGGTGCCCATCCGAAATGGGTGCCCGCCAGCCGAGTTCGACCTTCACTTGTCCGTCCAGTGCCCCGACGGGGTCACCCACAACGTGGTCGTGCGGGCCTCACCCACTCCCGCCCTGGCACCATCCGATGCTTCTCCGGGAGACGCCCGGTCCTACTACCTCGGGGTCGTCGTCGACGTGACCGCACAGCAGCGGTACGACCGCGAGCTCGGCGAACTGATCGATCGCTACCGCCTGCTCACCGAGGTCTCCCCGGACGTCGTCTTCGTGCACCAGAACGGGCGCTACGTCTACGGGAACCGGGCCATGGGCCGCCTGATCGGCGCCACAACGGACGAGGAGTACGCACAAGCCTTCGCCCAGTACTACGGCGCGTCGATCACCGACTTCATGGACCCCGCCGACATCCCCGATGTGGCCGAGCGGCTGGCTCAGCTCACCGAGCCGGGGCAGTTCTTCGAGCACGGTGAGGTCCGGTGCCTGCTGCCCAACGGCGAGTCCAAGGTGATGGAATTCACCAGCATCCGCACCACCTGGGCCGGCGAACCGGCCTATCAGGTGATCGCACGCGACATGTCCGAGCGCAGGGCGGCCGAGGCGGCCAACAGCTACCGGGCCAGCCTGGTGGCGCATGTCTCGGACGCCATCATCGGTATCGACGCCGACGGCAAGATCGAGAGCTGGAACGAGGCGGCCCACGCCATCTACGGATGGAAGGAGGAGGACGTGGCCGGCATGTCGATCAGTGCCGTTGTCACCGCCAACCGCAGCGACAGCGCCGCCGTCCTCGAGCGCGGGCAACGGATCCACCGCCGCAAGGACGGGTCCGAGGTCGACGTCCTGGTCTCCATCGACCCACTCATCGACGACGACACCCAGCCCTCGGGCTGGGTGGTGGTGTGCACGGAGCTGACCGACGCTCGTCAGGCCGAGGCAGGCCGACGAGCGGCCGAGGAGCGGTATGAGGCGGTCGTGGCCTCGCTCAGTGAGGGCATCGTGCTCTTCGACGAGTTCGGCAAGGTCTACGCCCACAACGAAGCCGCCAGCCGTATCCTCGGCGACCGCCTGAAGTCGGGAAGCGGCCACCAGATCTTCACCGGTGCCTCCATGGCCATCGAAGCGAACGGCCATCCGCTGTCGGCCGACATGTTCCCCCATGCCCGCACCCTGGCCACCGGGGAGTCGGAGGACGACATGGTCATCGGCGTCACCGACGCCGGCGGCAAGCGTCAGTGGCTGGCCCTGAGCTCCCGGCTCCTCTCGGGCACCGGCCAGTTGGACGTGCCCATGGTGGTGTGCTCGTTCACCGACGTCACCGACCGGAAGGCAGCCGAGGCCCAGCTCCACTGGCTCGCGTACCACGATTCGCTCACCGGCCTGGGCAACCGGTCGCTCTTCAGCGACGAGCTCGAGCGGGAGCTGATGGTGTCCCTGCAGCGGGGAACCAACTTGGCCGTCCTCTTCATCGACCTCGACCGCTTCAAGCTGGTCAACGACTCCTTCGGCCATGCCAGTGGCGACGAGGTCCTCCTGGCCCTGGCCCAACGGTTCAAGTCCGCAGTACGCGGCGGTGACGTGGTCAGCCGCTTCTCGGGTGACGAGTTCGTGGTGCTGTGCCGCAACGTCCACGACGTGAACGTGGCCGTGAGCCTGGCCACCGAGTACTCAAGGCTCCTGGCCGAACCCGTACAACTGTCGACGGGGCGCAATGTCGTGGTCACCTGCAGTGTCGGTGTCTCCTTCGTCATGCGCGGCCGCCAGACGGCCCAGGACATCCTCCAGCAAGCCGACGTGGCCATGTTCCAGGCCAAGAACAAGGGCCGGTCGCGGGTCGAGGTGTTCGACGAGTCGCTCCGGGCCAAGTCGGTCGCCCGGCTCGAGATCTACGACGACCTGCGCCACTCGATCGACCACAACGAACTGGCCGTCCACTACCAGCCGATCGCCTCGGTGGGGGACGACCGCATCGTGGCCATGGAGGCCCTGGTCCGGTGGCATCACCCGTCGCGGGGCCTGCTCGGACCGATGGAGTTCGTCCCCTTCGCCGAGGAGACGGACCTCATCTTCTCGCTCGGTCGCTGGGTACTCCGGGAGGCCTGCCAGACCATGGCCACGTGGCGTAGAGAGCTGCCCGGCGCGGAGAACGCCTATATCACCGTCAACCTGTCGGCCCACCAGCTGAGCGACCCCGATCTGCTGGACACCATCGAGTCGGCCCTGAAGGATTCGGGCCTGCCCGCCGAGGCGCTGGTGATGGAGGTCACCGAGAGCATGCTGATGAGCGACACGTCGGCGTCGATCGCCATGCTCGGGGGCATCCACGAGATGGGGGTCGGCCTCGCCATCGACGACTTCGGTACCGGGTACTCCTCGTTGGCTCAACTCAAGCGGTTCCCCGTCAAGATCCTCAAGATCGACAAGTCATTCGTCGACGGGCTGGGGACGTTCGAGAACGACGAGGCGATCGTCGCCGCCATCGTCCAGTTGAGCAAGGCTCTCGGCCTGGTCGTGCTGGCCGAGGGGGTGGAGACACCGATCCAACTGCAACGGGTGGCCGAGTTGGGATGCGACCTCTACCAGGGCTACCTGATGTCCCGTCCCACCCGGGCGGACAGGGTCGACTTCAACAAGCACGTCTCGATCGAGCCCTCGTACGAAGCCAGCTGAGACGTACGAGCGAGGCCGGCCGGGAACAGCCGGCCGGATCTACCCCAGTCGTTCGATGATGGTGGCATTGGCCTGCCCGCCACCCTCGCACATGGTCTGGAGCCCGTAGCGGGCTCCGGTGCGCTCCATCTCGTTGAGCAGCGTGGCCAACAGCCGCGCCCCGGATGCGCCGGTGGGATGCCCGATGGCGATGGCGCCACCGTTGACGTTGACCTTGTCCATGTCCGGATGGTGGTCTTTCGCCCACGCCAGCACCACCGAGGCGAAAGCCTCGTTGATCTCGACGAGATCGATGTCGCCGAGTGAGAGCTTCGACTTGGCCAGCACCAGCTCGGTGGCCGGGATGACCGCCGTCAACATGATGACCGGATCGTTGGCGGCAACCGCGAAGGTGTGGAACCGGGCCCTCGGGCGTAGGCCGAGCTGGCCGGCCTTCTCCTCCGACATGATCAGGGCTGCGGCGGCGCCATCGGAGATCTGGGACGAGCTGGCCGCGGTGACGAGGCCGTTCTCGACGAAGCAGGGCGGCAACGAGGCCAGTTTCTCGTAGGTCGATCCCGCCCGGACCCCTTCGTCGAACGAGAGCGGGCCCTCGCCGCCCGGATCCCCTTCGTCCGTCCCGGCCTCGGCCACCTTCTCCTCCACCCGGGCCCGGCGGGTGGCCAGTGGAACGATCTCGTTGTCGAACCGGCCTTCGGCGATGGCCCGGGCCGCCCGCTCGTGAGACTGGAGGGCGAACCGGTCCATCTCCTCGCGGCCGATCCCCCACCTGGCCGCGATCTCCTCGGCGCACAATCCCTGATGGATGAAGTCGAAGCGTTCGTGCAGCGTCGGTCCGTAGGCATCCCCGGGCCCGTGCTCGGTGGTCGACCCGATGGGCACCCGGCTCATCGCCTCGACACCGCCGCCGATGACGATGTCCATGGCCCCGGCCATGACGGCCTGGGCGGCGAAGTGGACAGCCTGCTGCGCCGAGCCACACTGCCGGTCGACCGTCGTGCCGGGCACCGTGTCGGGGAAGCCCGCAGCCAGGGCGGCGTTGCGCCCGATGTTCATCGCCTGCTCCCCCACGGTCATCGTGCAGCCGTAGATCACATCCTCCACCAGGGCCGGGTCGAGGTCGTTGCGCTCGATCAGCGAGCGGAGCGGTTGTGCAGCCAGATCGACGGCGTGCCAGCCCGACAACCGGCCGTTCTTCTTGCCCACCGGGGTGCGGACCACATCGACGATCACAGCGTTCGGCATGCGTCCATTCTGGCCGATGGGCCGAGGTGGCCGGAAATCCGGGCCACGGGGCCCGGGTCGGGTCCCGGGCCCGGCCGTGGACCTGGCCCTACCATGGCCGGGTCGGCGAGACGAAGAGGAGGTCGCCCATGCAGGTCACGCCGCGCTACGGGGACAGCCGCCTGCTCACCTTCGACATGCCCGTCGACGATCCCTCCGTCCCCACCCTGCGCCAACGTCGACGACTGGCCGCGCTGCTCGCCGGCCTCGACGACGGCCAGTGGTCCGCACCGAGCCGTTGTCAGGGGTGGGCGGTCCGCGACGTCATCGCACACCTCGTGACCACCAACAGGTTCTGGACGTACTCCCTCACCTCGGGGTTGGCCGGCGAGCCCACCCGTTTCCTGACCCAGTTCGATCCCGTGGCCAGCCCTGCGGCGATGGTGGCGGCCATGTCGGAGCAGACGCCGGCGGAACTGCTGGTGCAATTCGACGAGAGCAACCAGGCACTGGCGGGTGCCATCGACGACCTCGACGCCGACTCGTGGGCGGCCGTCGCCGAAGCCCCTCAAGGCCACCTTCCCGTGCCCGCCGTCGTGCTGCACGCGCTGTGGGACTCGTGGGTGCACGAGCGGGACATCGTGATGCCCCTCGGGATGGACCCCGTACTGGAGCAGGACGAGCTGACGGGCTGTCTCCTCTACGCGGCCGCCCTCGGGCCCACCTTTCTCGCCGTCCTGGGGTCGACCCGGACGGGAACGTTTGCCGTCGAGGCGACCGATGTCCCCCACTTCGTCGTCGACGTCGGTCCCGAGGTGCACGTGAGGACCGGGCCGGCACCGGTCGGTACCAGCGTGCTGGCCGGCTCCGCCGTCGATCTCATCGAGGCGTTGAGCTGCCGGGCGCCACCGGTCGACGTGCCGCCGTCGGACCGGTGGATGACCGAGGGGCTCGGCCGGGTGTTCGGCGCCGTCGGCGGGACCTGAGCGCAGAGCACCGGGCGGAGGCTCCCGGACGCCGACGTGACCGCACCTAAGATGCATGCGATCACGCCTCACCGATCGACGATCCAGCCCGCGTACGGGAGAGGTGGCGGTGTCTCGGATCCGATCCCGCCCGACGAACGATGAGCCCCGACATGGACACGCCGATGGAGTTGCGATTCACACCTGCGCAGGAGGCCTTCCGGGCCGAGGCGCGCTCGTGGCTCGCCGCTCACGCCCCCGCGCCCCGGAGCCTCCCCTCCCTCGACACCGCGGACGGCTTCGAGGCCCATCGGCTGTGGGAGCGCACCATGTTCGCCGACCGATGGTCGGTGGTCTCCTGGCCCGAGGAGTACGGCGGCCGGGGGGTCGGCCTCTTCGAATGGCTCATCTTCGAAGAGGAGTACTGGCGGGCAGAGGCGCCTCTCCGCGTAGGCCAGAACGGGATCTTCCTCCTGGCACCGACCATGTTCGAGTTCGGCACCGAGGAGCAGAAGGAACGCTTTCTCCCGGCCATGGCCTCGGGCGCGGAGGTCTGGTGCCAAGGCTGGTCCGAACCCGATGCCGGCAGCGACCTGGCCGGCATTCGCAGTCGCGCCGTCCGAGCGGCGTCGGACGACGGTTGGGTGCTCTCGGGTCAGAAGACCTGGGCGTCCCGGGGTGCATTTGCCCATTGGTGCTTCGGCCTGTTCCGGACCGACCCCGAGGCCGAGCGGCATCGCGGCCTCACCTACTTCCTCATCGACATGGCCACCCCGGGGGTGACGGTCCGGCCCATACCCCAGCTCGACGGCGAGACGGGGTTCGCCGAGATCTTCTTCGAGGATGTGTTCGTGCCCGACACCCTGGTCCTCGGAGGCGTGGGGCGGGGATGGAACGTGGCCATGGCCACGGCCGGATCGGAGCGGGGCCTGAGCCTGCGCAGCCCGGCCCGTTACTCCGAGGCCGCCGCCCGCCTGGTGGCGCTCTTCGCCGACACCGCGGCGGTCGACCCGGTGGCTGCGGCACGGAGCGCCGATGCGGTGGCCCAGGCCTGGATGGACGCCGAGGCCTACCGCCTCAACACGTTCTGGACGGCGACCCGGGTACTGCGCGGCGGTTCCGTCGGCGCGGAGGCCAGTGCCAACAAGATCCACTGGTCCGAAACCGACCTGGCCATCCACCGGGCGGCACTGGCCCTGCTGGGCCCGGAAGCGGAGGTCCACGGCCACGGCATCGATGCACCGTGGCTCGACGGCTACCTCTTCGCCCTCGCCGGTCCTATCTACGCCGGCACCAACGAGATCCAACGAAACGTCGTGGCCGAGCGCCTGCTCGGGCTGCCACGCGCCTGAGCGGGAGCGAGGACCGTGCAGTTCGCGTTCACCGATCAGCAGACCGAGTTCCGGGACGCCGTCCGGCAGGTGTTGGCCAAGGAGTGCACCACCGACGATCTCCGGGCCGCCTTCGAGGCTCCCGGCGGCGAGGGGCCCCCGATGGTCCGTGCTGGCCGAGCTCGGGGTGGCCGGCCTGACGGTGCCCGAGGACCACGGCGGCCTGGGGCTCGGACTGCTCGATCTGGTCCTCCTGCTCGAGGAGGCCGGGCGGGTGGCCCTGCCCGAGCCGCTCCTCGAGACCACCGCTCTGGCCGCGCCGCTGATCGCCGAGCTCGGCGGTGAGGGCCCGCCCGCCCTATCGGCGACATCGGCCTCCTCGGCGACCTGGCTCGAGGGCATCGCGGCCGGCTCGGTCGCCGTCGGCGTGGCCGAGCCGCGACCGGGCACGCGAGCCGTGGCCGGTGCCGACGGTGCCGATCTGCTGGTGCTGCTCGCCTCCGGCGACGACGGGGGCCCGGAGATCCATCTCGTCACGCCGGACCGGGTGACGGTGACCCCGGTACCGACGCTCGACCCCTCCCGGCGCCTGGGCATCCCCGAGTGGACGCCGACTCCGGCGTCGCGACTCGCTTCGGGTGCCGCCGCCCACGCCGGCATGCAACGCACGGCCGACCGGGCCTCGGTGGGCACGGCCGCCCAACTGCTCGGGCTCAGCGACCGGATGATCACCATGACCGCCGAGTACGCCAAGGCACGCCACCAGTTCGGGAAGCCCGTCGGAAGCTTCCAGGCCGTCAAGCACCTGTTGGCCGGGGCCCAGGTCAAGTTGGAGTTCGCCCGGCCGGTGGTCTACGCCGCGGCCTGGTCCCTCGACCAGGGTGAGCCGACCGCCTCGAGATCCGCGTCCACGGCCAAGGCCGCGGCGTCGGACACGGCGACGGAAGCGGCCCGGGTGGCCCTGCAGGTGCACGGGGCCATCGGGTACACCTGGGAGTGCGACCTGCAGCTCTTCCTCAAGCGGGCCTGGGCGCTGGCCGAGGCGTGGGGTTCGGCCTCCGACCACCGGCAGCGGGTCCTGGCCTCGCTGACCGCGACACGCTGATCACGGCACTGCCTCGGGTCCGGCCGACGAGGGCAGGGCGAGCTGCCGCCCGGCCGACGAGCTCAGGCCCGGCGAACTGCCTCGGGTCCGGCCGACTAGGGCTGGGCGAACGCGTAGACGGGCATCCCGTTGTACTCGGCCGACAGCGACGGGAGATACGGCCCGTTGACCACCACGGCCAGCGAACCCGACGGCGCCGGGCCCGCGTCCCCCTCGATGGTGACGATGGCACCGTCGGGCCACACCTGCATCACCAGACCCACATGGAGTGAGCTCGCCGTCGACCAGGGTCCCGTCCCGTAGAGCACCGCGTCCCCCGGGAGCGGTGACTCGGTCGGAGGAATCACTCCCGTCGTGGTGGCCGCCCAGTCGTAGATGCTGCCGGTGAAGGGGAAGGACGGGATGGGCACGCCGGCCTGCTCCCACACCCAGGTGGCGAACAGGGCGCACCACTCCTCGCAGGGCCCGTAGGGATTGCAGAAGCTCCCTGGGTCGGGGTCGCTGTTGACCTGGCTGTTGGCCACCGAGACGATGTCGGCCTCCGTCGGTGACGGCGACGAGCTGCCCGGGTTCGAGAATGCGTAGGACCAGCCGTCCGGCTCCAACAGCCAGTAGCCGCGGGCATCCGGGGTCAGGGCCATGCCGGCCACGGGGGGCACGTCGGCCGGGTCGCCCCCGTAGCCGTCCCCCAGCGATCCGTAGAACCCGACCGATCCGAACCCGAAGACGCCGCCGTCGGTGGAGACCATCAGGTACCCCTTGTCGTGGGGGAAGGCCACCATCGACACCACGGGGTCGTTGAGTGTCCCACCGCCCAGCGACCCGAGAAACGGCGCGTCACCGAAGGAGAAGATGCCGCCGTCCGACGCCACCAGCCAGTAGCCGTCGCCGTCGGTCGTCGCCGCCATGCCGGTCACGGGCTGGTTCAACGGGGTGCCGCCCATCGATCCCATGAAACGAGCGTCGCCGAAGGAGAAGATGCCGCCGTCCGACGCCACCAGCCAGTACCCCTTGCCGTCGGGGGTCGAAGCCATCCCGACGATGGGTTGGTTCAGCGGGCTCCCACCCATGGAGCCGTAGAAGCCGGCGTCGCCGAAGGCGAAGATCCCACCGTCCATGGCCACCAACCAGTAGCCCTTGCCGTCGGGCGTCGCCGCCATGCCCACGATCGGGCCGGTCAGCTGCAGCGCACCCAACGACCCGTAGAACGGAGCCTGGCCCTCGGTGAACACACCGCCGTCGGCCGAGGCCAACCAGTACCCCTGCCGCGCCGCGGTCGAGGCCGGGTCGACGGCCATGGTCACGATCACCGAACCGAGCGGTGCACTGGGCGGCCGGTTGACCGACTGCGCGTCGCCGAAGGGGATGACCCCCCCGCCGGCGTAGACACGGGGGTGGACCGCCTGACCGGTTGCGGCCGCCTGCGCCGCGGGAGCCGGTACCGACAGCAGGATCCCGAAGGTCAGCGAAGCGAGCATCAACCCGATGGTCGAGGCCCTCGCCCCTCGGTTCGTCCTCCCGAGCATCAGCGAATCGTCACCCGGTGGATCGACGGTCCGACGTGCACGCGGCCATGTTACAAATTCCGACGGGTGCCGGACACCGCGCGTCCCGGGGACGGCCTGTGCCCCATCAGGAGCCGGCCGGAGTGGCCGGAACCGTGGGCCGGCCGCTGGTGGCGATCACAGCCCGGATGGTACTGTGGTCATGCAACTACTTAGAGTGGTATTTGTCGGATCTACGCAGAGTGGTATTGGTCGGGTCGAGAGGGGCAGTCGATGGGAACGGACCAGCGGTGAGCGCGCGACCCGAGCAGCCGGAACCGTTCATCCGGGGCGCGGCCTATCCCGCCTCGGGCGACACTCCCTACCCCCGGGCCAATCCCACCGACACGGCCAGACTGCCCGCCGACGTCTGGAACACGGCCTGCGTGCCGGTCGGGGTCCGGGTCGAGCTGGTGGGCGACGCCCAGGCCATCGACATCGCCTACCGGACCACCTCGGGCAACCTCGGCTACCGGGGGGACGGCGCCGGCATCACGTTCTCGGTGTGGCGTGGCGGTCGCATGGCCTGCGAGGAGGAGGCGGTGCTCGGCGACGGGCTCGTCCGCCTGTCGCTCGGCTCCGCGTCCCCGGACAAGCCGGCCATCATCTACCTGCCCGAGGGCATGCAGCCCCTCGTGCTCTCCCTCACCGCGGTCAAGGGGGAGATCGCTCCGGCCCCGGCCCTCCCCCGGTGGCTCGCCTACGGCGATTGGACCACCCAGGGCTGGATCGCCTCGGGTCCCTCGCAGGGCTGGGCGGCCATCGCGGCCAGGAAATCCGGCCTCAACCTGGTCAACCTGGGCTACGCCGGCGCCGGGCGCGGCGAGATCGTCTCCGCCGAGCACATCGGTGGCCTGACCGCCGAGATCATCACCATCGCCTACGGCGAGAGCTGCTGGACCCGCGTCCCGCACAGCGTCGGCATGGTCACCGAGGGATTCCGGGCCTTCCTCGACGTCGTCCGGCAGGGCCACCCGACCACGCCCGTGGTGATCGTCAGCCCCGTGCTCCGGCCCGACGCCGAACACGTTCCCAACAAGCTCGACGCGACGCTGTCCGATATCCGGCACGCCATGGAGTCGGTCACCCGGGACAGGATCGTGGCCGGGGACGACGCCCTCTCGCTGGTCGCCGGGGAGGGGATCATCGACGCCGACCACCTGGCCGACGGGATCCACCCGGGCGACGAGGGCCACAAGCGCATCGCGGCCACGATGGCCAAGGCCCTCAACGCCGCCATCGAGAATGCCGGTCGGCCCCCGGTCTCCGAAGTGCTCCGGGGTCGGATGCACACCTTCCCGCAAGATGCGGAAACCCCCGACCTCGGGATCGACGGCACCGTCGACTCGCAGGAATCCGACAGCACCGACGCCGCATCGGTGCGCTGACCTACTCTTCCCGTCGACAGGACCACGAGGCGCCGGTCGACGGGAGACCCCACCATGGATGCCACCACGCTCATTGATTCGTTCCGCGTCGACGGGAAGGTCGCGGTCGTCACCGGGGCCGGGAGCGGCATCGGCAGGGCGAGCGCCAAGGCGCTGGCCGGGGCCGGGGCGACGGTGGTGTGCGCCGATGTCGTCGGCGACACGGCTGAGGCGACCGCGGAGGAGATCACGGCTGCCGGGGGCATGGCCGAGGGAGCGGTGCTCGACGTCTCGGACAAGGCGCAGGTCGACGACCTGGCCCGACGGGTGGCGGCCCAGCGGGGCGGCATCCATGTCTGGTGCAACATCGCCGGCATCATGCTCGGGGGCCCGTTCCTGGACGAGCCCGAGGAGGATCTCGATCGGATCCTGGCCGTCAACCTCAAAGGGGTCTTCTTCGGGTGCCAGGCCGCCGGACGCATCATGGTCGACCAGCCCGAAGGCGGGAGCATCATCAACACCTCGTCGGCTGCCGCCGACGCTCCGAGCCCCAACATCGGGAGCTACGCCATCTGCAAGGCCGGGGTGGTGCAGATGACCAAGACGTTGGCCATGGAGATCGGGAAGAAGCACGTCCGGGTCAACGCCGTCGCCCCCGGTTTCGTGATCACGGGCATGACCACCGGATTCTTCGGTCAGGAGATGCAGGATGCCCTGGTGGCCACCATGAGCAAGAGCGCCCCGCTGCGCACGGTGGGCGAGCCCGAGGACATCGCCGCCGCCATCCTCTACCTCGCCTCGGACGCCTCCCGCTTCATGACCGGCCAGGTGATCCGCCCCAACGGCGGGGTGGCCATGGTCTAGGTGGGCCCCTGGCCCCCACCGGGCAACCCGGCCCCCGACCTTGCGGCCACCTGACGCACCGTCAGACCAGGCGGTACACTCGGCCCATGTCCGACATGCCCTGGATCATCTCCGTCGACGACCACGTGGTGGAACCTCCCAACGTGTGGATGGATCGCCTCCCGAAGAAGTACCACGACGTCGGGCCCCGGATCGTGCGCGCCCCGATGGGGGAGATCACCTTTGTCGGCGGCAAGCTCACCGTGGTGCCCGGCTCGGAAGGATTCCCGACCGACTGGTGGTACTACGAGGACCTCAAGCGACCGCTGCTCCGGGTCGACTCCGCCGTCGGCGTGCCCCGGGACGAGGTGACCATGCGTGGCGTGACCTACCAGGACATGCGACCCGGTTCCTACGAGGTCAAGCCCCGGCTCGAGGACATGGACGTCAACCACCTCGAGGCCTCGCTCTGCTTCCCCACCTTCCCGCGGTTCTGTGGCCAGACCTTCACCGAGGCCGCGGACAAGGATCTGGGCCTCCTGTGCGTCAAGGCCTACAACGACTGGATGGTCGAGGAGTGGTGCGGACCGGAGGCGAAGGGCCGCCTGATCCCGTTGACGCTGGTTCCGCTGTGGGACGCCGAGTTGGCCGCCGCCGAGGTGCGCCGCAATGCCGATCGTGGCGTGCGTGCCGTGTGCTTCAGTGAGATCCCCCCCTTCCTCGGCCTACCCTCCGTGCACGATCCCGGTCACTACTGGGACCCCTTCTTCCGGGCCTGCGAGGAGACCCGGACGGTGATCAACATGCACATCGGGTCCTCGTCCAAGATGCCGTCCACCTCGGCCGATGCTCCCCCGGCCGTCGGGTCGACCCTCACCCACTCGAATGCGACCTACTCGATGGTCGACTTCATGTTCTCGGGGGTGCTCGTGCGGTTCCCCGATCTCAAGCTGGCCTACGCCGAGGGGCAGATCGGCTGGATCCCCTACATCCTCGAGCGCGCCGACAACGTCTGGGAGGAGAACCGGGGATGGGGCGGGGTGGCCGACATCGTGCCCGAGCCGCCGTCCACCTACTTCCACCGGCAAATCTACGGCTGCTTCTTCGACGATGCCTTCGGCCTGAAGAACGTCGAGTCGATCGGGGTGGACAACATCACCTACGAGTCGGACTACCCGCACTCGGACTCCACCTGGCCCAACACCCGCCAGATCGCCGAGAAGCAGATGAAGGACCTCACCGACGAGCAGATCTACAAGATCGTCAGGGGTAACGCCATCAGGCTCTACGACCTCGATTTCAAGTGATCCTGCCGGCCTGAGCCGCCACCTCCATGGACCTGCGCTACACCGACGCCGAGCAGGCGTTCCGGGGCGAGCTGCGCCGCTGGCTGACCGACACTCTGCCCACGCTGCCGCCGAGGCCCTCACCTGACGACTGGCCCGGCCGCCGCGCCTACGACACCCACTGGCAACGACTGCTCTTCGACGCCGGCTACGCCGGTGTCGACTGGCCGGTCGAAGGCGGTGGTCGAGGATCGACGCCGGTGGAGGAGCTCATCTTCAAAGAAGAGCTCGAACGGGCGCACGCGCCCTACGTCGGGGTCAACTTCGTGGGCCTCCTCCATGCCGGTCCCACCGTCATCGCCGAAGGCACCGCCGCCCAGCGCCAGCGGTACCTTCCCCCGATCCTCCGCGGGGAGGAGGTCTGGTGCCAGGGCTTCTCCGAACCCGACGCCGGGAGCGACCTGGCGTCGCTGCGCACCCGGGCCGTGCGGGACGGCGACGACTACGTGGTCACCGGATCGAAGATCTGGACGTCGCACGCCGAGGTGGCGGACAACTGCGAGCTGCTTGTCCGCACCGGTGCCGACGACAGCCGCCACCGCGGCATCACGTGGTTGATCCTGCCCATGGACACTCCGGGGGTGGAGATCCGCCCGCTGGCCACCATCGCCGGCTCCACCGAATTCGCCGAGCTCTTCCTCGACGAGGTCCGGGTCCCGGTGGCCAACCGCGTCGGCGAAGAGAACGACGGATGGAGGGTGACCATGGTCACCCTGAGCTTCGAACGGGGGACGGCCTTCGTCGGCGACCTGCTCGAGGCCTTCGAGCTGCTCGCCTCCACCGTGGCCTTGGCCCAGAGGACCGGGGCATGGTCGGACCCGGGCATCCGCCGCCAGGCCGGTCACCTCAAAGCTGAGCTCGACGCCTTGTGGGCACTGACCAAACGCAACGTGTCCCAAGCCGCTCGAACCGGCATCCCCGGCATCGGCGGCACCCTGTTCAAGCTGGCCTACACCGAGACCCGCACCCGGCTCGGGGAGTTCTCCCTCTCCCTGCTGGGCCGGGCCGGCCTGGCCGCCGATGATCCCCCCGGGGCCGACGGACTGGGAACCCTGCCCGCGGAAACAATGGTGGAGGACTGGCTCAGGGGGATCTCGCTGACCATCGCTGCGGGCACCTCCCAGATCCAGCGCAACATCGTCGCCGAACGGATCCTCGGACTGCCCAAGGAACCGGCGCCGGTGCGGGCCGCGGCACCGAGCCCGGCCCCGGCCCGGGAGAGCTGAGCGACGTGGACTTCGAACTGACCGAATCGGAGACCGATCTGGCCGCAGGCGTCCGCCAGTTGTGTGAGGGTCGGTTCACCCTCGAGGCGATCCGCCGGCTCGAGGGCGCCGACCGGGTGGTGGACAGGTCGGGATGGCGGGAGCTGGGTGAGACCGGCGTGTTCAACCTCTGTCTGGCCGAGGAGGCCGGCGGTGTCGGGCTCGGACTGACCGAAGCGGCGCTCGTCTTCGAGGAGCTGGGGCGGGCGTTGGTGCCCGGTCCCCTGGTCGCCTCGCACCTGGCCGCCGGTCTCGTCGAGGGTGCTGACGACGGCTCGGTGGTGGTCGGACTTGTCGAGACCCCTACCGGCGGGAGCACCGGTCCGGTGGGCACGGAGAGGCCGGCGGGCGCAGGAGGGCCGGCGATGCCAGTGATCATCGAACACCTCGACGATCTCGACGTCCTGCTCGTGGTCTCCGATCGGGGGATCGCATCGGTCGATCCTCGGACCCTCGAGGCCACGCGCTTGCGGCGTCCCATGGATCCGCTCACCCCCGTGTGGACACTCCCCTCACTGCCCCCGGGAACCCCGGTGGCCGGGCCCGACATCGCCGACTGGTGGCGCCGTGACGGTGCCGTCCTCACCGCCGCCCTGCAGGTGGGCATGGCGGCATGGACCACCGAACTGGCAGTCGAGTACGCAAAGCAGCGTCGTCAGTTCGGCCGACCCATCGGTGGCTTCCAGGCCGTCAAGCACCTGTGCGCCGACATGGCCGTGCGGACCGAGGTGGCCCGATGTGCCGTCCAGGCCGCCGCCGTCACCGTCGACCAGCCCGATGTGGGCGATGGAGATGTTGCCGCCGCCGGGGCCAAGCTGCTGGCGGACGAGGCGGCCATCACCAACGGAAGATCCTGCATCCAGGTTCACGGCGGTATGGGGTTCACCTGGGAGGTCCCCGTGCACCTGGCCTACAAACGGGCCCGTGTGCTGGCCACCCAGTTCGGGACATCCGATGAGTTGGCCGAGGATCTTGCCCGGTCGGTGGCCGGGTCGGTGGCCGGGTCGGTGGCCGGATCGGTGGCCGGGTCGGTGGACGAAGAGTTGGTCGGATCGCCGGCCGACGGGCCGGGGGTCGGAGTCCAGTCCGACCGGGGCCTATCCTGATCCGGTGAACGCCACTCCCGTCACTCCGCCGCAAGATGTCGTCACCGTTCTGCCCGCAGGAAGAATGGTCTTCGGGATGCAACTTCCAGTCCAGTCGCAGTCGACCATCTACGTGCAGCCCTGGGAGACCTCAGCCGGGCCCGAAGAGCTGGCCCAGGTGGCATTGGCCTGCGAGGCCGCCGGCTTCTTCTACGTCGGCGTCTGCGACCATACGCTCATTCCCTCCCGTCTGGCCGGAGCCATGGGGACCACCTGGTACGACACCATCGCCACCCTCGGCTGGCTGGCTGGGATCACCACCGACATCCACCTCCTGTCGCACGTCTACGTGATCGCCCTCCGCCACCCCTTGCGTGCGGCCAAGGAGTTCGCCACCCTCGACGTTCTGTCAGGCGGCCGGGTCGTCTGTGGGGTCGGTGCCGGGCACGTCGCCGAGGAATTCGAGCTGATGGGGCCGGAATTCGACCACAGGGGACCGGCCACCGACGAGGCCATCACCGGCTTGGCCGCGGGGCTGGCCACGGAGTACCCCACGCTGGAGGGCCCGCGCTGGAAGGCGTCCGACGTCGGGCTCAAGCCGAGGCCTGTGCAGTCCCCCCGACCACCGATCTGGGTCGGGCGGGTCGTCCCCGGCCGCACTCAAGCGCGCCGCACGGTTCGGCGACGGGTGGCTCCCGCAGTCACTCGGGCCGAATGTGGAGCTCTTGAGCACGCTGCGCCGGCTGCGCGACGAGTTCAGGGACGGCGCGCCCCTCGACATCGGCGGCATCGCCGACCCTCTCTACGTCGGCACTCCACCCGACGGACTCGAACTGCCGAAGGGCACGGTGGCCGGTCCGGCGGACCTGGTGGCCGCCTATCTCCGTCCTTTCGCCGAGGCGGGCGTGGGCCAGGTGCAGGTCCGGTTCCCGTCGCGGTCGGTCGCCGAGCTGTGCGATCAGATCGCCAAGTTCGGCCGGGAGGTCGCACCGCTGGTGGCGCACTGACCATGCCCGGTCGCACCCGCCGGATGGTGGCGCATTGACCGTGCCCGGTCGCACGCGTCGGCTGGTGGTCCTGGCCTTGGCCCTGGTCGTCCTGACCGGCCTGGTCGTGGCCGACGTGGTGACACTGACCAAGGCCAAACCGAGCTTCGTCCATGAGACCCGCGACGTTGAAAATCTGATCAAGTCGACGACCACCACGACGGTACCTCCGAGGAGAACAACCGGCACCACCTCGCCGACCTCGACCACGTCGGCGCGGCACGGCATCGTCGACCACCTCGCGAGTCTCCACCTCCCCCTGACATCTCGACCGCACCCCCTGACACCTCGACCGCACCCGGCGCGGCCTGACCGCAGCCCGGCGTCCGGTCAGGGGACGGTGGTGGTCGTGGAGGTGCCAGTCCCCGATACGCCGGGCGCCGACGAGGTCGTGGTGGAACCCGATGTTCCCGGTTGGGAAGTGGTGGTCGACGATGCCGTGCCCGCCGACGTGGTCGACGTCGGCTGATTGGCGGTAGTCGTGGTCGAGCTGCCCGTATGGGTGCCGGAAGTCGTGGACGTGGTGGGCCGGACGGTCGTGGTGGTCGTGGTGTTCGGGTTCGTGGTGGACGTCGTGGTCGACGTGGTGGTCGTGGTCGACGTGGTCGTCGTCAAGGTCCCGACGACGTTTCCCCCAGCGTCGGAGCAGGTGCCGCTGGCAGTACAGGTGATACTGCCCGAGTTGGGCGGATAGAGATAGCACAGGGTCCCGAATCCGAGAAACAGGATGATCAGCAACAGCGTGGACCGCCGGATTGGTAACCGCCGATGGACCGGCACGGACATGTAGCCGACCAGTGCGCTGTGCTTCTCGACCGGATCCCTGGCGTTTTCCGCGTTCGCGTCGACTCGCGTCACCAGTGCTGACTCCGCGGGTTGCGGACTGACGCATCGTGGGATTGACCTGGGTGTCGGCGTCGTTTTCGTTTTCGTTTCGTTGTCGTTGACGTCAGTCATCAGTCTCGTCAGTCGTCAGTCGTCGACTGGAAGGGAGCACGATGCGTCGCTCATGACGGAGCCGGGTCGCCGATCGACGGCGAGGTGATGCCGGCGGACCGCAGGGCGGTAGCGGCCCGCAGCCGGACCTCACGGGCCACCTCGAACTGACGTCCGGGCAGCGTCCGGGCAATCAGCCGGAGCTGCACGTACCCCACGTCGATGGTTTCGACCCCGGCCACCACCGGCGGACCGAGGAGGAGGCCCTTCCACTGGGGATCGGCGGCCACCTGGGCGACCACGTCCTTGAGCAAGGACGTGACCTGTTCGAGGTCCTCGGTGACCGCCACCGGGATGTCGACAACCGCCTTCGACCAGTCCCGCGACAGGTTGGTGACCTGGCGCATCGCGCTGTTGGGCACCACCACCAGCTCGCCCTGGGCATTGCGCAACTTGGTGACCCGGAGGGTGACCTCCTCGACGGTGCCGGTGATGCTCACCGCCGACCCGGGGACGGACAGCCGGATCAGGTCCCCGAAGGCGAATTGGTGCTCGGTCAGCAGGAAGAACCCGGCCAGCAGATCACCGACCATCTGCTGGGCACCGAACCCGAGGCCGATGCCGATGACGGTGGCCGGGGCCACCAGCGTGGTGAGGGGAATTCCCAAACGGTCGAGGGCGAGGATGCCGGCGATGAAGGAGGCGAGGGCCACCACTGACCATTCGACCGCTTCGCTGACGGCGCGCGACCGCTTGAGGCTCTCGGAGGCCAGCGCGCCCGATTCGATCTGCCTGCGGATCTGATTGTCGATCCACCGACGACGGCGCGCTCCGAACCAGTGTGCGAACCGGACGAACAGCCCCGCCCCGAGGACGAGCACGATGGCCGGGAGCAGGTGGTTCTGGAGCCAGGTGTGGTCGATGTCCGGAAACTACCATCGACCCCCGACCTTCCCCGGCGTCGGCCGGGTCGCCGCCTGCATCCCACGCGTACCCCGTACCCTCCGGTCCATGGGGCTCCAGCTTTCACCCCCCACGCCTCTCCTCCGGCCCGACCATCCACCATCTCCGCCGGCCCGACCATCCGCCGTCTCCCCCGGCCCGCCATCACCACCGCCGCCCTCATGTCGAACTTCAAATTCAAATTGCCCAGATATCGCCTACGGCGATAATTATCGGCTCGTAGGCCGATAGGTGTAGGCCTGTAGCTGTGCCTGTCGGCTGTAGGCGATAAAACAGCCAATTCGGCCAATCAACAGACCCATCTCCAGGCCCCACCCCGCCGCCCGCCCACGCTCCGGCCAACCCCCGGCGGCAACCCGATCCTCCCCGGGGTGAGCTCGGGCGGGATTCCCGAGGGTGCCATAAACTGACGGTCTGTCAGCTCAAGGTTCGACCGTCCGACGTGTTCGGCCACCAGCCACCAGCCACCACCCAGCACCCAGCACCCAGCACCCAGCACCCACCATCACCAGGCCGCACCCATCACCCCAGCGAAGGGAACACCACCATGCTCGACTACGTGATCCGAAACGGCCTGGTCGTCGACGGCACCGGGGCCCCGGCCCGGCGGGCCGACGTCGGCATCTCCAACGGCAGGATCGCGGCCGTCGGCCAGATCGACGAGAACGGGGCCATCGAGTTCGACGCCGAAGGTCTGGTGGTGGCGCCGGGCATCATCGATCCCCACACCCACTACGACGCCCAGCTGTTCTGGGACCCGACGGCGTCCCCTTCGAACCTGCACGGTGTGACCACGGTGATCGGCGGCAACTGCGGATTCACACTGGCTCCGATCAAGGCGGCGGACCACGACTACATCCGGCGGATGATGGCCAAGGTCGAGGGCATGCCCCTGGTGGCGCTCGAGAACGGCCTCCCCTGGGATTGGACCAGTTTTGGCGACTATCTCGGCAAGCTCGAGGGAAATCTCGGGGTGAACGCCGGTTTTCTGGTGGGGCATTGTGCCCTGCGCCGGTGGGTGATGGGAACGGATCGAGGTGCGGAGATCGCCTCCGACGAGGAGATCTCCGAGATGGCCCGGCTGCTGGCCGAATCCATCGAAGCCGGCGGGCTGGGCTTCTCATCTTCCCAGTCCCGGACCCACTCCGACGGCGACGGCAATCCCATCTCGTCCCGCAATGCCGACCGACGCGAGATGCTGGCCTTCTGCGAGGTCGTGCGCGACCACCCGGGCACCACCCTCGAATACATCACCAACGGGTGCCTCGACACCTTCACCGACGCAGAGATCGATCTGATGGTGGCCATGACGACGACGGCCCACCGGCCGCTCAACTGGAACCTGCTCACCGTGGACTCGCGCACGCCGGACAAGACGAAACGTCAGCTCGAGGCTTCGGTCGCGGCGACCAAGGCCGGCGGGCGCATCGTGGCCCTCACCATGCCCACCCTGGTCCCCATGAACATGAGCTTCAGGACGCATTGCGCCCTCTTCCTCATCCCCGGATGGGGTGACGTCATGGGACTGCCCCAGGAGGAGCGGATCGAGAAACTGCGCGACCCAGCGGTCAGGCAGCAGCTCGACGAGCTCGCCCACTCCGAGAACGCAGGGGTCTTCCGGCGCCTGGCCAACTGGTCCAACTACATCATCGGCGATACCTACGCACCGGAGAACGAGGGCCTGAGCTGGCGCGATGTCGGGTCCATCGCCGCGGACCAGGGAAAGCCGCCCTTCGATGCATTGCTGGATCTGGTCATCGCAGACGATTTGCGGACCGTGTTGTGGCCGAAGGCCTCCGACGGCGATGACGCCTCCTGGCAGGCCCGCGTCGAGGTCTGGAACGACCCCGGCGCCATGGTCGGCGGTTCCGATGCCGGTGCTCACCTCGACAGGATGTGCGGATCCAACTACCCGACCTCATTCCTCGGCGACTGCCTGCGCAAGCGCAAGCTCGTACCCATGGAGCGGGCTGTCCAGCTGATGACAGAGGCTCCGGCTGAGCTCTTCGGGCTCCACGACCGGGGGCGCGTGGCCGAAGGCCTGTGCGCCGACCTCTTCGTCTTCGATCCCGAGACGGTGGGCTCCGAACCCGCCACGCTCGTGCACGACCTGCCCGGAGGCAGCCCCCGTCTCATCGCCGATGCGATCGGAGTGGTCCGGGTACTGGTCAACGGCATCGAGACGGTTGCCGACGGGAAGCCCACGGGCAACCTCCCCGGAACGCTGCTCCGATCCGGCCGCGACACGGTCACGGTGGACCCGGCCGCCGCCAGGGCCTGATCCCCCGTCACCGCACTCCGGATCGTCCATGACCGGCGACGACGATCTGCCTTCGCCTGCGATGACGACCTACACTGCTGACGCGACGTCAGATAGAACCCAGTAGACGCCAGACACCAGCCACCGGTGTCCGACCGACGCACGTACCGGTGCGGCCGGCCCGTGCGTCTGGAGTGACCACCACCGCGAAAGGGGACCCATCATGGGTAGTCAGGCCACCAGAGACGAGACACAGCTCCTGATCGGGGGCAAGTGGGTCGATGCGGGCGATGGGACCTACGACGTCGTCAATCCCGCCACCGAACAGGTGGTGGGCCAGGCTCCCAACGCATCGCCCGCGGACGCCGAAGCGGCCGCGGCCGCGGCCCGCGAAGCGTTCCCGGCATGGGCCGCCACTCCGGTCGAGGAGCGCCTTGCCCTGCTGAAGGCGGCCAGCGCGGCGATCCGGGCCCGGAACGACGACCTCGTTCCCCTGGTCATCGCCGAAACGGGCGCCACCGCATCGGTCGGTTCGCGCATGCAGGTACCGGTCTGCGCCGATCGGTTCGACCGTTACTCCCGGGACATCCGCCACGTGCAGGAGTCGATGCTGCCCCCGATCGTGTCCGCCGCGACTCCATTGGCTCCGGGAGGGTTGATCAGCGCCCTCGCCTACCGCCAGCCGGTCGGGGTGGTGGCGGCCATCGCCAGTTACAACTTTCCCCTCACCAACATGGCCGGCAAGGTGGCTCCGGCTCTGGCCATGGGCAACACGGTGATCATGAAGCCGGCGCCCCAGGATCCCCTGGCTGTCGTCGATCTGGCCCGTGTCCTCGAAGAGGTCGGCTTCCCTCCCGGAGTTGTCAATCTGATCAACTCCCAGGGGCCCGAACCGGCCTCGGTGCTGACCACCTCACCCGATGTGGACATGGTCTCCTTCACCGGCTCCACCGCGGTCGGGCAACGGATCGCCGCCGCCGGTGCTCCCTCGATGAAGCGGCTGCTCATGGAGTTGGGCGGCAAGGGCGCCGCGGTGGTCTTCGACGACGCGGACATCAAGGCGGTTGTCACCGCCATCGGTTCCACCTGGGCCTTCCATTCCGGACAGATCTGCACCGCGCCCACCAGGGCCGTGGTGCACCGCAGCATCTTCGATCAGGTCGTCGAGGGCCTGTCCCAGTTCGCCGGCTTCCTCAAGGTCGGCGACCCCACCCAAAAAGAGACCGTGGTCGGGCCGCTGATCTCGGGCGCCCAGCAGCAGCGTGTACTGGCCCACATCGAGTCCGGTCGCCAGGAGGGCGAGATCGTCGTGGGCGGCGGTCGGCCCGATCACCTACCCACCGGGTACTACGTCGAGCCGACGCTCATCACTGGGTCAAACGAGATGGTCGTGGCCCGCGAGGAGATCTTCGGCCCGGTGGTGGTGGCCATCCCCTTCGACGACGATGACGAGGGCATCGCCATCGCCAACGACTCGGAGTTCGGGCTGTACGACTACGTCTTCTCGGGGGACACCGCCCGGGCCTTCCGGGTGGCCAAGCTGCTCCGGGCCGGTCACGTCGGAATCAACACCGCACAGCGGAACATGGACGCGCCGTTCGGAGGGTTCAAGATGAGTGGCATCGGTCGTGACGGAGGTGACTACAGCCTCGAGGCCTATTCGGAGATGCAGTCGATCATCTGGGCCGGCTAGGACCTCGCAGACGAGGCTCTGGGGTCAGCCACCTTCCGGCAAGGCTGTGGGTCGCCAGCCACCGGCGACCTCTGTAGTCAGCCAGCCACCGGCGACCCCTGGGGTCAGCCGTGTCCGTAGAACGTCGCGTCGAAGGCGAAGATGCCTCCGTCGGAACCGACCAGCCAGTAACCACCGGTCGCCCGGTCGACGGCCATCCCGACCATCGGCGCGTTGAGAGGCTGGCCGCCGGTACTGCCGTGGAAGAGGGCGTTGCCGTACGAGAAGATGGCGCCGTCCCAGCCGACCATCCAGTAGCCGCGGCCGTTCGGGGTGGAGGCCAACCCGTTGATCGGTTCGTTGAGCAAGAGATTGCCGGCCGACCCGTAGAACGGAGCGTTGAAGGCGAATACGCCTCCGTCTGAAGCGACCATCCAGTAGCCGCCGGTGGCGTTGTCGGCGGCCACGCCCACCACCGGCTGGTTGAGGTGTTGGCCTCCCATCGAGCCGAAGAATCTGGCGTCGCCGAAGGCGAAGATGCCGCCGTCAGTCCCGACCAGCCAATAGCCCTTGCCATCGGCGGTCGGTGCCAGATCGACCACCGGGGCGTTGAGCGGGTGACCGCCCATGGAACCGAAGAACCCGGCGTCGCCGAACGAGAAGATGCCGCCGTCACCAGCCACCATCCAGTAACCCTTGCCATCCGGGGTGGAGACGATATGCGAGACGGGTGCCGTCAGCGGCTTGCCGGACATCGAGCCGTAGTTGACCGCATCACCGAGAGCCGTGATCGATCCGTCGGACCGGGCCACCCAGTATCCGCCCCCGTTGGGAGTCGAGGCCATGGACACGACCGGAGAGGAGGTGCTGTTGGGCTCACCGGGCACCGATGGCACAGCGTACGGGTACGGGTACTGTCCGCCTGTTGACGTGACCGCGCCATTCGGGCCGTAGGTCTGTCCCGGGCAGTACACCGGGTCACCGGTCGACGCACCGGCCACCACCGGAGACGAGGGGACCGGATCACCCTGGAAGACGTTTTGGCTGTTCTCCCGGGCGTAGGCCGACGGAAGGTCGCCGTAGGTATAGCCGAACAGCTCGACCGTCCACGCCTGGTCCGCACTACAGGTCACCCCGACACCCACCAGGTTGTAGGCCGCACCGAGTTGGTTCTGTCTGTGCGGGGCGGACTGCATGAAATCGCCGTTCAGCCCGTCCGAACCGTCGCCCGGCCAGAAGCCGTACCCGGTGTCGCCCGAGTTGGCCGCCAGCACACACACCTGGTCGGCCTGTGGGTTGCAAGGAGGAAGCGTGGGGTCGGCGACCGTCCCGACGGCAGCAATATGTTCCGACCATGCCTGGGCATCAGCTTGAAGCTGCGCGTTGACCTGAAGTTGGGGAACGGGGACCGCCGACGTGCTTCGGGCCGCACGTTCGGCATTGACACGAGCAACCAGATCCTGGGCGTAGAGCGATTCCACCGTGGGAACGGACTGTGACGAGGCCGCGGGTCCTGTCGGTGCCGCCACCGCGCTGCGCAAGGACGCCACGTATCCGACAGTGCCGAGCAGCACTGTGACCGCCATCAGCGCGGAGACGCGATGGCGCATGGATGATCGCCTCAAAGCCGAAGCAATGGCACTGCCATGTGCCGCCCCTGAAGTGGCGTGACGCGTGCCGTGCCGCGGACCGGCCTCTTGTCGGTTCTCGTACACGGTGATTGGCCCCTTTCGCCGGTCAGTCTTGCATTGCGGGTCGGATCCCCTCCACTCCGCGGAAGAGTGCTCTTCCGCTCTATCGGCTCGAATCGCTGAAAACTGTTGCCCACTTGGGGTACAAAGGTCCGTGCCTGTCCCGGTCCCGGCTTCGATACCCACCTCGTTCACTGAATTGGCATCCCGGGTGTCAAATTGGGGCCGGTGGGGACCGACTGACCAGGTCGGGACGTTGAACCTCATCGACGAAGCGGCCCGGCTGCGGGGTGCCGCCGCCGTCCGGGACGGGACCGCATTCGCCCTCGGCCTGCCACTTTCTGCCGCCGAGGGGATCCAGATGGGTTTCGTCCCCGGCCGGGTGAACCCGGAACGGACGATGATCGCCATCAACGAGCCGCTCAGCCCCGATCCCGAGTGGATCGCCTCGTCGGAGGACAGAGTGACCCTGGCCATGCAGTGCGCCACCCATTGGGACGGTCTGGCTCATGTGTCCTACGGAGCGGGGCCGGAAGGTGGCCGGCTCTACAACGGGTACCCGGCCTCGGAGATCACCGAGGACGGTGCCGCCAAGCTGGGGATTCACCAGATCCGATCCTTGGTGTCACGGGGGGTCCTCCTCGATGTGGCCCGATGCAAGGGCCTGGAGATCCTCGAACCCGGCTACCCGATCACGCCAGCAGACCTCGATGCGTCCTGCGAGATGGGGGGCACCTCCATCTCGCCCGGTGACGTGGTTCTGGTCCGCACGGGCCAGGCTGCCCATCTCGCCCTGCCGGGGAGACCGGGGTTGGGAGGGGGCGATCCCGTACGGAACCTCGTCGCGTACACGTGGCCTACGCCCGGCCTCACCATGGCCACCGCCGAGTGGTTCCACGCCCACGATGTGGCCGCGGTGGCCACGGACACGTTGGTTCTCGAGGTCTACCCCTGTGAGTCGGAGGAGCTGTACCTCCCGGTGCACCTCCTCCATCTGGTGGAGATGGGGATGACCCAGGGCCAGAACTGGTTCCTCGACGAGCTGGCCGACGCGTGCGCGGTTGATGGCCGGTACGAGTTCTTGTTGGACGCAACCCCTCTCCCCTTCACCAACGCCCTCGGCTCGCCGGTCAATCCGGTGGCGTTGCGCTGAGGTGAGCCCATGGTCTTGTCCGTTCGGGCCGGTCGCGACGCCAGCTCAGCGCCCGTCGGCTCGGCCAGCCTGACCGACAATTGCCTGGTCAGCTACGGCCAGACCGACGACTACCTGGTCGACGACCTCGGCGGCTTGGATCTGCCCGCGGCCTTGGATGCAACGGCCTTCTGCGAGGCCGCCTTCACCTCTGCCGTACGGGCCGATGCGGCGCCTCCGCCCACCACCGGTCCCGTCCGGGGCAGGAGAGCCTCCGCCCCGGCCACCCGGGCTCCCACCGGCGCGGCACGGCCGGTGACCGACCAGTGAAGGAGCCGCGCCTGACTGTCGACCAGCGAAGCAGTACGAATGCCCCAGAACTCGAATCCGTAGCGGTGACCGGCCACCTGGGCCAGCATGGCGATGAGGGTGCCCGCGGCAGCCATCGGATCGGAGCCGGCCGGGGAACCAGAGCTTTCCGCGTTGGTGGCGATCACCCGGGCCAGGGTGACGGTCACCGCGTTGAGAGCCCGGACCCGCAGGCCCTGGAACCGCAGATCGCCTTCGACCGTGGTCAGCTCGACCACACGGAACACGGCACGGTTGCGTTCCCAATACTCCATGAATCCCTCGACCACCGCCACGGCGGTGTCCCACCCGGCTTCCTCCGACCAGTCGCCGTCCACCAGTCCGGCCAGGACGCCGACCCCTTCGACCAGCTCCTCGGCCAGCACCGTGATAGCGCCTTCCACGTTCTCGAAGTACTGGTAGAACGTGGCCGGCGACGTCCCCGCCCGCCGGGCGATGTCGATCACTTTGATCGACCGCCAGGGAGTGGCCACCAGTAGTTCCGCGGTGCACTGCAGAAGACGCTGCCGGGTGGCCCTGCCCCGGTGACCGGGGATCCGGCCATCGGTAGTGGCGATCAGCTCCGGATCGTCGACCTCGGGATCTTCGCTTCCGGGACCGTCGGCCCCTGCACCGTCAGGACTCCGATCGTCGGTCCCGGCATCGGCGGCCCCCGTATCCTCGGGCTCCGGATCTTCGACGATGTGCATGGCGGACCATGGTACCGAGCGCCGACCGGACGTGACGGAGCGTCAGACGGAGCGCCGGCCGGACGTGACGGAGCGGCGACCGGACGTGACGGAGCGTCAGACGGAGCGCCGGCCGGACGTGACGGAGCGGCGACCGGACGTGACGGAGCGTCAGACGGAGCGCCGGCCGGACGTGACGGAGCGGCGACCGGACGTGACGGAGCGCCGGCCGGACGTGACGGAGCGCCGAGCCGGGCCACCGACCCGCCGGACCCGCGGAACAGGGCCGCCACCGGACCGGAGGTCGGGTTGCCGGGACGAAACCCCTGGAGAGTAGGGTAAAAGGTCATGGCGAACCGTCCGGTGCCCCGCACCTTGACGCGGGCCCAGCAAGCCCGTCGCCAGCGTGTCGTCGACGCGGCCATGGCCCTTGGGCTCGACGGTGGGTACGAAGCCGTCCAGATGCGCGACGTGGCCTCGAGGGCCGACGTCGCCATGGGCACCGTCTACCGGTATTTCACCAGCAAGGACCACCTGTTGGCCGCCGCCCTGGTGCACTGGGTCGAGCAGTTGGACAGCCGGCTGGCCCAACTTCCGGCCCAGGGCGACTCGGCCGCCGTTCGGGTCATGGACGTCCTCGACCGGGCACTCAGGGCCATGGGCCGTCAGCCCCAGCTGGTCGGCGCGGTGTTCACCGCCCTCGCCTCCCCGGATCCCGCCGCCATCGAGTGCCAGCAGCAGGTATCGGTGCTCATGGAGGGGATCATTACCCGGGCCATCGGTGAGCCCCACCCGCCCGATCTCAGCGACCGCGCCCGTGTGCTCGGTCACGTCTGGTATTCGGCCCTGGTCGGGTGGGTCAACGGCTGGAGCAACATGGGCCGGGTCCACGATGAGCTCGTCGTCGCCGTCGGGCTGCTCCTGCCGTCCGACATCTATGTCCCGGCCCTCAGCCAGAACTGACCCGCGGCACCGTTCTTCGCGTCCCTCATCCGGGCCTTCCGGCCGGGACCGGGCGGCTTGACCATCTGCGGCAGGCCTCACGGGGTACCGTCTGACATGCCTTCGGCCATCGAAGTACGGGGACTGTCCAAACAGTTCGGACCGGTACGAGCCGTCAACGACCTCAGTTTCGAGGTGGCCCCGGGTCGGGTCACCGGCTTCCTCGGACCCAACGGCTCGGGCAAGACCACCACCTTGCGCATGCTGCTCGGCCTGGTCTCGATCACCGACGGCACCGCCACCTTCGGCGGGCGCCGCTATGTCGACATCGACAAGCCCATCCACCATGTGGGTGCCGTCCTCGAGGCGACCAGCTTCCATCCGAGCCGTCGGGCCGAGGACCATCTGAAGATGGTGGCCATCGGAGCCGGCATCCCGCATGCCAGGGTGGACGAGACACTGGCCCTGGTCGGGCTGTCCGATGTCGCCCGCCGCCGGGTGGGCAAGTTCTCCCTGGGCATGAGGCAACGCCTGCAACTGGCCACCGCCCTGCTCGGAGATCCCGAGATCCTGATCCTCGACGAACCCTCCAACGGGCTCGACCCCCAGGGCATCCAGTGGTTGCGTACCTTCATCCGGCATCAGGCTTCGATCGGGCACGCCGTGCTGGTCTCGTCCCACCTGCTCTCCGAAATGGAGGAGACCGTCGATGACGTGGTCATCATCTCCCACGGGAAGCTCGTTCTCCAGACCACGCTGGCCGATCTGGCCTCCCAGGCCGGAACCAGCACCGGGTTGCGCATCCGCACCCCAGAGCTGCCCCGCCTGATCACGGTGTTGGACGCCATCCCCGTGGCCTACCGCCAGACATCGCCCGACACACTGGTCATCGACCGGGCCACGCCCGAGTGGTTCGGGCCGCTGGCCGCCCAGCACCAGATCGTCCTCTACGAGCTCGTCCACGAACGGGGCAGTCTCGAGGAGGTCTTCCTCAGCCTGACCCACGGCTTCGATGCGGCCGATCCGGACCTCGCCGGCGCCAATGCCGGCGGCCAGGCTGCCCCCTTCGGCTCCGCGTCGGGCGCTGGGTCGGCGTCGATGCCCGAAGGTGCGGGATGATCGCCGGCATCAGGTCGGAGCTGCTCAAGATCCGGACCACCGCTATCCCGTGGGTCCTGACCGGCATCGCCCTGGTCATCGACGGCCTGCTCATCCTGGTGTACTTCGTGAACCACGGCGGTGGCGGTGGCGGCGGTGGTGGCGGTGGGTCCTCGTTCGGAGTCCAAAACTATCCCCACACGACCCAGCAGCTGAGAAACCTTCTCGGCTCCGGGTTCGAGGGCTACCTCTTCGCCCTCCTGCTCGGCACCCTCATGGTGACCGTCGAGTTCCGGCACAAGACAGTGACCACCTCGTTCCTCGTGACCCCACACCGGCCCCGCTTCGTGGGCGCGAAGCTGCTCACCGCCGCCATCCTGGGTGCGGTCCTGGCGGTGGTCATGCTGTTGGTCACCCTCATCGCCGGCGGCATCACCCTCTCGGCCCAGGGGGGGTCGTTCTCGTCCCTGGTGCGACAGATACCTGCTGTCGCACCCGGGATGATCCTGGTCTTCGCGCTCTTCGCCATACTCGGCGTGGGCGTGGGGTCGGTCCTCACCAACCAGGTGGCGGCCATCGTCGTGTGTCTCGGGTGGTTCATCATCCTGGAAGGCATCCTGGTGAGCCTGGTCCACGGCGCGTCCAGATGGGTGCCCACCGGTGCCGCGACCGCGGCATCCAACCTGACCCGAGGTCGGGGCGCCGATTTCGGTCTGTTCAATTGGTGGCAGGGCACCTTGTTGATGTTGGGCTATGGGTTGTTCTTCGCCGCGCTGGGCTCGGTCATCCTGGTCCAACGGGACATCACCTGACCTGGGGCGGCCACCGGGTGGGACGCCGGCGTCGACCATAGGATTCGAGCGTGCCCGACCGACCCCCCCACCGGCTCCCGACCCGCGGTCTCGATGCCGACCGGGTACTGGCCCGGATGGGCGAGTTTCGGAAGGATGACCGAGATTGGCGGGGAGGGCGCGTGTTGAGCCTGGTCTACTCGGCCGGGGACGAGGTACACGAACTCCTGGCTCGGGCCGCCACCATGTACGCGGCCGAGAACGCGCTGAACACCGCGGTCTTCCCCAGCCTCGAGCGGATGCAGCGTGACATCGTGGCCATCACCGCCGGGCTTCTCGGAGCCGACCGCCTTCCCGTCGAACAGCGAAAGGGCGTCCGCGGCTATCTCACCTCGGGTGGCACCGAGTCGCTGCTGCAGGCGACCAAGACGGCCCGGGACTGGGGTCGCGAGGAACGGGGCGTGACCGACCCGAACATGGTGCTCGCCACCTCGGCCCACGCGGCGTTCGAAAAGGCGGCCCACTACTTCGACATCGAGTCGCGCCGCGTACCGGTCCGGCCCGACTTCTCCTCCGACGTGGACTCCATGGCCGACGCCGTCGACTCCTCCACCGTGATGATCGTGGGCTCCGCCCCCTCCTACCCCCAGGGGGTCATCGACCCGATCCCCGACCTTGCCGCCGTCGCCCTCGAACACGGCATCCTCTGCCATGTCGACGCCTGCCTGGGCGGATTCATCCTCCCGTTCCTCGGCCAGCTCGGGCACCTGACGAAACCGTGGGATCTCTCCGTGCCCGGGGTGACCTCGATCTCCGCCGACCTCCACAAGTACGGGTACGCATCCAAGGGGGTCTCGGTGATCCTCTACAGCCGGCGCGAGCTGGCCCGCCTGCAGCCGTTCGTCACCACCAACTGGCTCGGTGGCCTCTACGGGTCACCGTCCATGGCGGGCACCCGACCCGCGGGGCCGATCGCGGCCGGCTGGGCGGTGCTCCACCACCTGGGTGCCGACGGATACCTCCGTCTGGCCGAAGACGCCCACCAGGCGGCAACGGCGCTGCAAACGGCCATCACGGGTATCCCCGGGTTGGCCGTCCGGGGTGACCCGGATGCCACCGTGTTCGCCTTCGGTGCGGATGCCGACGATGGGCCGATCGACACCTTCGCCCTGGGTGACGCACTGGCCGCCCGGGGAGGCTGGTTCTTCGACCGCCAGACCCCGCCTGACAGCCTGCACGCGACCGTGCAGGCCGGCCACCGCCCCGTCATCGACGAGCTGTGCTCGGACCTGGCCGCCGCGGCCAGCCAGCTGGCCTTCACCGGAGTCCGGGCCCGGGACCGTTCCACGACGTACGGGACGACGTGATCGCCTGAACCTCCTGAGCCGCAGCCGGCGACCCCCGCGAGCCCGGTGACCCGGTGACCCGGTGAGCGGGCGAGCCGGTGAGGTGAACCGGTGAGCGGGCGACCGGTGAGCCGGTGACCCGCTGACCCGGCGACCCGGACCTGGGAGGAGGTTGTGGCAATTGACCTGGCGGTGGGCAACACTCGTGCACTGGCCCGAGACCGGCGCGGTCGCAGCGCAACCGGATCGACCCGGCAACCGAATCTGGCTATCGATAGCCGGGAGGGGGTGTGGTGGACCGCAAGTGGTGGACGCTCCTCGCTGTGTGCACGGGCACCTTCATGCTCCTGTTGGACATCACCGTGGTGAATGTCGCCCTCCCGGCCATCCAGCGCTCGCTCGGGTCCACCTTCTCCGATCTGCAGTGGGTGATCGACGCCTACACCCTGACCCTGGCCGCGTTCCTGCTCACGGCGGGCGTCATCGGGGACATTTTCGGCCGACGTCGGCTGTTCGCCATCGGTCTCGCCATCTTCTCGGCGTCCTCACTGGCGTGCGGGCTGTCGACGAACCCACTCATGCTGACCCTGGCCCGTGGCGTCCAGGGAGTCGGCGGTGCCATCATGTTCGCCACCTCGCTGGCCCTCATCGCCCAGGCCTTCTCGGGCAAGGAGCGTGGCACCGCCTTTGGGGCCTACGGGGCGGTGATCGGGGGAGCCGGGGCCATCGGCCCGCTGATCGGTGGTGCGCTGACCACTGGTATCGGATGGCGGTGGATCTTCTTCATCAACATCCCCATCGGGATCGCGGCCATCGTCGTCACCTTGGCCAAAGTGCAGGATTCGAAGTCCCCCACGGAACGGCACATCGACTGGATCGGGTTCGTCACGTTCTCAGCTTCACTGTTCGTGCTGGTGTACGCCCTGGTCGAAGGCAACTCCAAGGGTTGGACCAGCCCGACCATCCTGGCCCTGCTGGTGGGGTCGGCCGTCTTGATGGCGATCTTCCTCGTCGCCGAGTGGCGAGGATCGGATCCGATGCTCGATCTCTCGCTGTTCAAGCGGCCGGCCATGGTCGGGGTGTCGGTGACCGCGTTCACGCTTTCCGCGTCCATCTTCGCCATGATCCTCTACCTCAACTTCTACATGCAGGACATCCTCGGTTACGGGCCCCTTGCCGCGGGTATCCGATTCCTGCCCATCACCGTGCTCGCCTTCGTCATCTCTCCCATTGCCGGGAAGCTCACCGTCAAGGTCAGCTCGCGCTACCTGCTCGGGCTTGGGCTGATCCTGATCGCTCTCGGATGCGATCTGGCCACGCATGTGGGACCCAACTCGACGTGGACGGTGCTCCTGCCCGGATTCATCGTCGCCGGCATCGGCATCGGAATCACCAATCCGGTGGTGGCATCGGCCGCCGTTTCGGTCGTACCACCGGAGCACAGCGGCATGGCATCGGGCGCATCCAACACCTTTCGCCAGGTGGGTATCGCCACGGGCATCGCCGGACTGGGAGCCGTCTTCTTGAGCCAGATCCGCCCCGCCACGGTCACCGCCCTGGCGGGCACACCGAGCGGACGTCTCGTGCTCGCCCACGCCACTCCGGCGATGTCCGGTGCCCTCGCCGAAGGCGGCGTCCGCCAGGTGGCATCGACGATCCCCTCCCTCGCCGTGCGCCATGCCCTGCTCAGTGCCTATCGGGTCGGTTTCACGGCCACGTTCGACCACCTGATGGGGATCGCCTCCGTCGTGTCCCTGATCGGTGCCGTTGCCGCGCTTGCCCTCGTGCGCCAGCGCGACTTCGTGCCCAGTTACTCGCCCACCGACAGTGGTCCAGACGGTGGCCCGGGAGGCGGCCCGGGAGGCGGCCCGGGTGGCGGACCTGGTGGCGGCCCCAGAGGCGGACCTGGACAAGCGCCCCGAAGTGGTCCCGCAGAAGATCCCGACGGCGGCCCGGGAGGGCCGCACCGCGGACCGATCCGGGACCCGGACCCGCACGACGGCGGCGGCGAGCAACGCTCCGACCGTGCGAAGAGCCCCGAGGATCCGGCCCCTGTCGACGCTCCGACCGCCCCCTCCTCAGGGCTCTCCCCGACCACGCCCTCGCCGTGATGGAGACGGTCGACGGGGCGGCCGGAGGCGAGCCCGACCATGTCCCCGAGCGCCGGGCCGACCGGTCGCTGGATCTGCCCCATCCCTCACGGTTGGAGCCGGAGCACCCCCGGTGGGAAGAGATCATCGATGCCCATCGGACGGCCATGGCCCGGGGTGAGCCGGGCTATCTCGATCCGGAGACCGGGCTCTTCGTGTTGACAGCGGCGCAGCTGGCGGACCGGCAGCAGTGCTGCGGATCGGGCTGCCGCCACTGCCCCTACCTGCTCTGAGGCCCTGAGGCTCTGTCGACCCCCAGTAGGGTTCACGCAGACGCGCACCGAACGAGGAGACCGAGATGAAGACCAGGCTGACCGACGTGCTCGGCATCGACCACCCGGTCATGTTGGCGGGCATGGGTGGCGTGTCCTACGCGCCCCTGGTGACGGCGGTGTCCGAGGCCGGGGGGTTCGGCTGCCTCGGCGCCTCGACGATGTCCAACGAACAGATGGTGTCCGAGATCACCCGCGTCCGTGAGGCCACGAACAAACCCTTCGGCGTCGACCTGCTCACCGCCATGCCCGGAGACCTCGTCGGGCAGGTCGAGCAGATCATCGAGGGGGGCGCCTCGGTCTTCGTCGCCGGCCTCGGCGTTCCGGCAGAGGTGGTCGACCTCTGCCACCGCCACCACGTCCTGGTCATCAACATGTGCGGCAAGGTGGACCACGCCCGGCGGGCGCTCGAGGCCGGATGCGACGTGGTGGTCGCCCAGGGCACCGAAGCCGGCGGCCATACCGGCCTGGTCGCCACCATGCCGCTCGTCCCCCAGATCGTCGACGCGGTCGGCGCCCACATCCCGGTGGTGGCGGCCGGCGGTATCTTCGACGGACGGGGCCTGGCCGCGGCCCTGGCCCTCGGAGCGGACGGGGTGTGGATCGGCACCCGGTTCATCGCCACTCCCGAGGCCCGGGCGGTGGCCGGCTACAAGGACGCCCTGGTACGGACCAAGGAGGACGGCACCACCATCAGCCGGGCGTTCTCCGGCAAGACCATGCGTGTGGTCCGGAACCAGTACACCACCTTCTTCGATGAGCATCCCGCGGACCTCAGCCCGTTTCCCGCCCAGCTCGGCCGATCCATCGAGGACGGGGCGTTCCACCTCGGTGGGGACGAGGGCACCCAGGGCATCGATCCCGACCGCGAGTGCTACCCGACCGGCCAAGGGGTGGGAGCCATCCAGACACTGATGCCGGCGGCCAGCCTGGTCGCCCAGATCGTAGAGCAGGCCGAACAGGTGTTGGCCGGCCTGGTCCGGAACGCCGACGGCTGAGCCCGCCACCGCGCCGGCGCCGGCGACAGCGCTCTCGGCGCGGCCCGCTCAGCCCTCGCCGAGCACCGACCGGTCTCCCGCCCGCAGGCCGGCGATGATCCGGCGGTAGGCGCCGGCGGCGTCGTCCCCGAGCGAGTCGGTGTCCAACCAGTGCATGCCGCGCTCACCATGGTGGCGGTCGACCCCGTAGATCCCGAACCGGGGCTCGTACGACCCCCATTCGTAATTGTCGACCAACGACCAGTGCCAGTAGCCCTGGACCGGGACGCCCGCATCGACGGCCGCCATCACCGCGGCGATGTTCTCCCGCAGGTAGCGGGGACGGTCCCATCCGTCCATGCGGGGATACGACCGCCCCTGGGTGACCCGGTTGCACAATCCGTTCTCCACCACCCAGAACGGGAGCCCCGGGGTGAGGGCGGCCTGGGCCCTGAGCCAGCGGGTGAGGCCGGCCGGGTCGGGCGCGTCGTCCCACAGTTCCCGGGTCGGGGAGTTGTTGCGGCCGCCGGACGTCCGCCGCCCGGGCAGCCGGAGGTGACGGGAGGCCACCGGCTCGTAGTAGTCGAGGCCGATGACGTCGAGCGTGCGCTCGTGCGGACTCTCGTAGACCGCCTTCACCGCCCGGTTGGGCAGACCGTGCACGAGCCTTCCGGTGCGGGGGGAACCGGTCCCAGGGGAACCGGCTCCGGGCGGACCGGCCTGGAGGAACCCGGGCCGGGGGCCGGCGCCCCCCCGGCCGGCCCCGTAGGGCGACATCGCCGCGCTGAACCGGCGGAGCAGGCGTTCGACCCCGCCCACCGGCGGGAACGTGCGGTCGTGCTGGCGACGGCGCTCGGCGAGCCAGTCACCGACCTCGTCCTGTTCGACCCCCATGCTGCGGGCGAGCAGCAGATCGAGGAGCAGCCGGTCGTACTCGTAGATGCTCAGGCAGGAGTTGTTGGTGGTGACGACGGCGTCGGGACGGGCCCGATGGATGACCTCGTAGCCGGCCACATGTGCGGCGAGCAGGTTGTCCTCGGCGATGGCCACATCCCCGAGAGCCAACCGGCGCCCAGGCGGGAACATCCCGAGCGACCAGGTCCCGACGGCCAGGACGTTGATCTCGTTGATGGTGACCCAGTGACGCACCATGGGGGCCAGCGCATCGACGGCCACTTCCGCCCAGGCCCGGTACCGGTGGGCGGCGTCCGGCCGCAGCCAGAAGTCCTCGCCCAGCCATGCCGGATGGGTGAAGTGGTGCAAGGTGACCAACGGCTCGAGGCCGCGGTCGAGGCAGCCCCGGACGATGGAGGCGTAACGCTCCAGGGCGGCAGCGTCCACGCCGTCGGGGTCAGGGACCACCCGGGCCCACTCCACGCTCAACCGGAAGCTGTTGCAGCCCAGGCCGGCGGCACGGTCAAGTGCCTCCTCCGGCCGGTCCCAGAAGCCGACTCCGTTCCCCGAGGGCTCGACCCGACCCACCTGCTCCCAGGCCAGCCAATTGTTGGCCACCTGACCCGGACCGTTGTAACCGCCCTCGATCTGGAACCCCGCCGTGGCCACACCGAAGAGGAAGGGGTGGGTGGATCCGCCGACGGCGGGGCCGTCGCTCGTCGGTGGCTGACCAATCGAGGACAACGTCCCCACCTTTCCCAGTGCGTTCATCCACTCGTGCGTCATTGCGGAGGAGCCGCCCGGCGTCCGCCGCTTCACCCGATCCGGACGGTGCCTGACGGATGGCGATGGTAGCTTGCACCCCGAGCCGGGCAAATCCACCTCCCTCCGATGAACACCACCGCCTACGACCCCGAACGCCTTCCGGTGGTCGTGGCGTCGGGCCAGTCCATCGAGCGCACCGAACTGGTGACGTCCGTCGATCTGATGGCCCGGGCGTCCGAAGAGGCGCTCGCCGCTGCTCCGGCTCTCCGGGACAGGATCGACCGTCTGTCGGTGGTGGACATCCTGTCCCGCTCCGGACCGGCCCCGGCCACCGAACTGGGCGAGCGGATCGGTGCCCGCCCCACCGCCTGCGAAGTGACGACCATCGGGGGCAACAGCCCGCAATGGCTGGTCAACCGGGCCGCCCGCGCCATCGCCGAAGGCGCCCTCTCGGTCACCTTGATCGCGGGCGCCGAGGCCATCCGGTCGTCCCGCGCCCGGCGGGCGGCGGGGATGCCTCCGGAACCGGGCCGGACCCAACTCCCTCCGGATCCGGTGGTGGGCGATGACCTCCCCGGGATAGGTCCGGCAGAGGCCGCCATCGGCCTGCTCCTGCCCGTGCACATCTATCCCCTGTTCGAGAGCGTGGTGGCGGCGCGGGCCGGGCACGACGCCGCCGGGCACCGTCGGGTCATGGGGGAGCTACTGGCCCCCTTCACCGAGGTGGCCGCAGCCAATCCCTACGCCTGGTTCCGCGAGGCGCGTACCGCCGCGGCCATCGCCACGCCGTCAGCCGACAATCGTCTCGTCTGCGACCCCTACACCAAGTGGATGTGCGCCTACCTCGGGTCCGACCAAGGGGCAGCCCTCCTGGTGTGCTCCCTGGCCGAAGCCCGAGCGCGCCGGGGTCGCCGATCGGGCCGTCTTCGTCTGGTCGGGGGCCGACGCCACGGACGTCCGGTTCCCGACGGCCCGCCCCGATCCGGGTCGTTCGCCCGCCATCGCCGCGGCCGGGAGGGCCGCAATCGGCGGCCGCCTCGTCGGCAGCCGGTCGGGGGGGCAGCGCCGGAGGCGGTCGTGGGGGCAGCATCGGGATCGGTCGTGGGGGCAGCATCGGGATCGGTCGTGGGGGCAGCATCGGGATCGACGACATCGAGGTCCTCGACATCTACTCGTGTTTCCCCTCCGCCGTCGAGCTGGCGGTAGCCGCACTCGGGATCGCCCCCGACGACTCGCGAGGACTCACGGTCACCGGCGGCCTGCCCTACTTCGGCGGACCGGGCAACAACTACACAACCCACAGCATCGCCACCGTGACCGACATCCTGCGAGATCCTGCGTCGGCGGCTCACCGGGGCGGCGGGGGTGGCGGGGGTGGCGGAGCCGGCGGGGGTGGCGGGGGTGGCGGGGGTGGCGGAGCCGGCGGGGGTGGCGGGGACCCGGGGGTCCGCCTGGGCATGACCACCGGGCTCGGTTGGTTCGTCACCAAGCACTCCATCGGGGTCTACGGAACGGCTCCCCCGCCGGCGGGATTCCACCAGGGTGACACCACTTCAGCCCAAACCGAGATCGATGCCACCGCAGTGGAGGTGGCCCTCGAAGTCGCCGAGCCGACCCCGGCCACCGTCATCGCCGCCACCGTGATCAGGGACGACCAGGGTGCGCCGACCGGAGCGCCGCTGCTCGCCCGCCTCCCCGACGGTCGCCACATGGCTCTCGCCCCGGCCGATGACGAGGTCACCGCCACGCTGGGCCATCTGGACGTCCCTGGGCTCGTCGGGTCCTCGATCGTCGTCGAGCCCGGCGAGGCGCGCTACCGTCTGGCCACAGGTTGAGCGAGCACGGGAGAGCCGGCATGTCCGAACTGGAACGCGAGCGACGGGGTCATGTCGAGATCCTCACCATCAACCGGCCCGAGGCCCGGAACGCCATCAACGGGGCGGTGTCGCTGGCTTTCGCTGCCGCATTCGACGAGCTCGAGGCCGACGACGACTGCTGGGTGGTCATCGTCACCGGCGCCGGGGACAAGGCCTTCAGCGCAGGCATGGACCTCAAGGCGTTCACGGCCGGCGAGGCCGCGGACATCATGGGGGCCAAGGGTGGGTTCGGCGGTATCGCCCAGCGCGACTTCGCCAAGCCGCTCATCGCCGCCGTCAACGGGTCGGCACTGGCGGGCGGGTGCGAGATCATGCTCTCGTGTGACCTGGTGGTTGCCGTCGAGGAGGCCAAATTCGGGATCCCTGAGGTCAAGCGCGGCCTCATGGCCGCGGCGGGGGGTCTGATCCGCCTGCCGAAGAGGATCCCCCCGGCCATCGCCCTCGAGCTGGCCCTCACCGGTGACCCGATCGACGCCCGGCGCGCTCTCGAATTGGGACTGATCAACCGGGTCGTGCCGGCGGACAAACTGATGGAAGAGGCGATGGCGCTGGCCACAACGATCGCCGACAACGCGCCTTTGGCCGTGCGCACCTCGAAGCGGGTGATGAAGGAGGCGGGCGAGCTGCCCGACGCCGAGGGGTGGGCCATCAACAACGCCGCCGTGCCCGAGGTGTTCGGATCGGCCGACGCCATGGAGGGTCCGATCGCCTTCGCCGAGAAGCGCAAGCCCAACTGGTCGGGCAAGTAGACGAGACGGGGTCGGGACGGCGGGACGGCCGGACGGCCGGACAGCCGGACGGGACGGCGGACGAGGCCGGATGCGGGACGGCGGGACGCGGCCGGATAGGGACGCGGACAGCGGCCGGACGGTGGAGACAGGCGGGGGCCGGACAGCCGACACAGCATCGACGGGATCAGACATGAACATTGCCGGCAACGTGACCCATGTCGCCAGTACTGCACCATCCCTCTCGGACGGGCTCGGCGGCTTCCGCCTCATCCTGCACGTACTGGCGGCCACGATCTGGGTGGGTGGGCAGTTCACGGTGGTCGGCCTGCTCCCCACCGTCCGCTCGCTCGGGGAGGACGCACCGAAGAAGGTGGGCCAGGCTCTCGGGCGGCTTCTGTGGCCGGCCTATGCCGTGCTGGTGATCACCGGGTTCTGGAACATCAGCGCCCTGACGGTCAAGGATGCATCCTCGGCCTGGAAAACCGTCCTCGTCGTCAAGATCGTGGTGGTTGCCGTCGCCGGAGTGGCAGTGTTCCTCCATCAACGGGCCACGACGAAGCGGGGAACGGCCATCTGGGGCGCGGTCGGGGCCTTGGCCTCGGTAACCGCCCTCTGCCTGGGGGTGTTCCTGGCCGGATGAGGTGCTCGTCCGGGCACTGGTGCCGCGCCGAACACCCCGGTAGCTGCTGCGCAGCGACCCGGACCGGACAGGTCTAACCTGGTACACGCATCCAACAAGGGAGACACCGTCATGCATTTCAGCCCGCCAGCCGACCTCTTCGGCGAACAAGGCATCATCGTCTTGATTGTTGTTGCACTGGTCTTGTTCGGCTCCACGCAGATCCCCAAGTTGGCCCGGTCGCTGGGTTCGGCCCAGAAGGAGTTCAAGAAGGGTCTCGAAGAAGGCGGATCCGACGATGGGACCGGCACCAAATCCGGGGGCACCAACTCGGTGGCCCAAGCCACACCTCCAGCCGCGATCACGCCCCCGGCCCAGACGTCGACCCCCGTCCGAGTCGAACGGCGACGGCTCCACGGGCCCATCTTCCTGATCGCTCCGGTGCGGAGCCGATGAGCGAGGGGATCGGTCCGGAGCAACTGGCCCCGGCCGGTGGCCGAACTCAACGGCAGCGGTGGCTGCCCTTTTGGGTCATCCAGGCCACCGAGATCGTGGTGGCCCTGGTGTACGCGGACATCTCCGTCCACGTCGCCAACGGTGGCCTGCTGGTCGGAAGTGCGATCGCCCTGTTCGCACTGGCCGTGACCGCACAGGGTCCCCTCGGGCTCTTGCGGATCTGTGGCCAACGGCTCCATCTGTTCCTCGCCATGGCGCTGTCGGTCGTCATCGCGCTGGCCCCCTTCGTGTCCGCTCTCCGTCCGGACATCGAAGGGATCATCGTGGTCGAATTCGGAGCCGTCGGGCTGTTCCGCGTGGCCACCTTGACCCGGACCGGCCAGGCGCACCGGGCCGTCCATGTCGGGCGCGCCTGACGGGTCCCCGGTGATCGACACGACGGCGACCGTCATTGACTACGGGGTCGGAGCCGACGGCGCTGGTGGAGGCGTCGCCACGGGCACGGGTGCCGGCACGGGCACGGG
This sequence comes from uncultured Acidimicrobiaceae bacterium, assembly GCA_963745955.1. Taxonomy (GTDB): domain Bacteria; phylum Actinomycetota; class Acidimicrobiia; order Acidimicrobiales; family RAAP-2; genus Bog-756. The sequence continues at coordinate 521,541 of CAVUZI010000007.1, forward strand.
CACGGGTGCGGGCACGGGTGCGGGCACGGGATCGGGTGCCGGCACGGGCTCGAACGGCGGCCGACCGGCGGCGGCTCCGACCACCCCCGGAGCTGCGGCCCGATGGGCGGGTCGAGCCAGCGGTGCAGCAGTCGCCTCCGGAAAACAGGTGGTGGCCAACTACCGGCCCGAGGCCGAGGCACAGGTCAAACGCACGATCAGGGAGATCGGCAAGTTGGCCGGGCGGGTGTCCTCCCGGCTCATGCCTCCCGACGACTCCGCCCGCTGATCGCACCGACGGGCAGGTCCGGGGTGCACCCCGCCAGACGAGGGTCCTCCTGCCAGACCTGCTGGTGCGTCCAGCCAGACCCCGTGCGGTGGCGCCACGCCCCTACGACCGGGTCGAGAGCCACCGGGCCGGGCTAGATTTCACCCCAGGGCGAAAGGGGGACCGTCATTGCCCGACGCCCATGACGTATTGGCGGTAGCCGAGAAGCTCTGGAACGGGGAGGTCTCCACGGCGGAGATCCATCCCCTGCGACCGTCGACCGGCCTCGCCGAAGTGGCCGACGGAGTGGCCTTCGTCCCGTCATTCGCCAATGTGTCGGCTGTGAGCACCGCTGACGGCCTGTTGCTGGTGGATACCGGGAGCGCCCTCACGGCGGCCGAGGTACACCGCACCATCCGCACCTGGTCGCAGGATCGTCTCAACACCGCGATCTACTCCCACGGGCACATCGATCATGTCTTCGGGGTACCGGTGTGGGCGGCGGAATCCGCCGGGGCCGGATGGCCCGAACCGGTCGTGGTGGCCCACGAAGCGCTACCCGCCCGCTTCGACCGCTACATCCTGACCGCGGGGTACAACGGCATCATCAATCGTCGGCAGTTCAACATCGACTCGCTGGAATGGCCCACCGACTACCGCTATCCCGATCGCACCTACGCCGACCGGCTCGATCTCGACATCGGGGGGAAGAGGGCTGAGCTCCATCACGCCAGAGGGGAGACGGACGATCACACCTGGACGTGGTTTCCTGACGCCCGGGTCCTGTGCTGCGGAGATCTGTTCATCTGGGCGTCTCCCAATGCCGGCAATCCCCAGAAGGTCCAGCGCTACCCGGCCGAGTGGGCGGACGCTCTGCGCCGCATGCTCGCACTCTTCGACACCCCGGGCGGCGGTCCCGAGGTGCTCCTCCCCGGACACGGTTACCCGGTGGTCGGGTCCGACCGGGTTCGTCAGGCCCTGACCGACACCGCGGAGCTCCTCGAGTCACTGGTGGAGCAGACGCTTGCCCTCATGAACGGCGGTGCCCGCCTCGACGAGGTCATCCACACCGTCGTGCCCCCGGCCCGGCTGATGGAACGGCCCTACCTCAAACCCGTCTACGACGAGCCCGAGTTCATCGTTCGGACCGTGTGGCGCCTCTACGGCGGGTGGTGGGACGGCAACCCGGCCACGCTCAAGCCGGCTCCCGAGCGCTCGCTCGCCGTCGAGCTGGCCGATCTGGCCGGGGGAGCCGGGGTGCTGGCCGACCGAGCCCTGGCCCTGGCAGGCGGGGACGAGCGTACGCCGGGCCCAGGGGGTCACGGGGGTCACGGGGGTGACGGGGGTGACGGGGGTGGCCCCGCAGGCGACGGGGACCACCGGGACAGCCCAGGGGGTGACGGGGGCCACGGGGGCGGCCCCGCAGGGAGCAACAGCCCTGGTCCCGGGCCCGACGATGCCGCCCTGCGCCTGGCCGGGCACCTGGCCGAGCTGGCCTGGCTGGCCGCGCCCGACGACCCAGGGGTGCAGCACGTCCGGCGCACGGTGTTCACCCGCCGGGCCGATGCCGCTTCTTCGACCATGGCCCACGGGGTGTTTTCGTGGGCTGCACGCGAGTCCGGGAACGGCAGCAGCGACCGCTCAGCGTGACCATCGCCCATCGGGCCTGGCCGCCACCTTCCTGAACTGGGAATTTGCCGGGGACACGGTAGGCCGCCGCTCAACTTCTAATTCTGCTCCCGTGCCCACTAGTGTCATCGCCGTGAACGCATTCACAACCGGCTCCCCACTCCCGCAGCGCGGTGCCGAACCACCCGCGTCAGCACCCGTCGGCGAGCCTGGGCCGAGCCCCGTTCCCGTGCCGTCCCGGGCGAGGTCGTCGCTGGCGGCGCCGGGGTGCACTGCTGGCCATCGGCGCACCCTTGGTGCTGGCCGGATGCAACGCCTACCCGAGCTACGGCGCCAGCAGGGGTGCCACCAAGCAGGGGCAGGAGACCTTCAAGCTCTACTCGGGCATGATGACCACCGGCATCATCGTCGGCGGTGCGGTGGGCCTGCTGATCCTGTGGACCATCATCCGCTACCGGAAGCGCTCCGACGAGATGCCCCGGCAGTTCCACGAGAACGTCCCCATCGAAATCCTCTACACCGTGATCCCGGTGATCATCGTCGCGTTCCTGTTCATCTTCACCGTGCTCACCGAGAACAACGTCGACGCCATCCAGCCGATCAACGCCACCCTGACCTCGACCGGAAAACCGGTGGTCGACGTCACCGTGACCGCATTCCAGTGGGGCTGGCGGTTCGACTATCCCGACCTCAACGTGGGAGTGGCCGGCGAGACGACCAACGGGCCCGGCAACCACGGGCCGCAGATGGTGGTCCCGGTCGGCCAGACCGTCCAGATCACCCTGGTGTCCGATGACGTCATCCACGGCTTCTACGTGCGGGACTTCAACTTCAGCCGTTACGCACTGCCCGGGGTGACCAACCATTTCGACCTCGACGTGATCAAGGCCGGCACCTACAACGGTCAGTGCACCCAGATCTGCGGCCTCTACCACTCGGAGATGCTGTTCACGGTGCGGGCGGTCAGCCCGGCGGCGTTCGCCCGATGGGCGAGGAGCGAGACGGCCAGCGGGCACATCCTGCCGCGTTCGGGCTCCTCGGCGCAGGACAATCCGCCGATCGACACCCACATCACCAACGGAAGTGGGTACAACACACCCTCGCAGGCAAAGGGAGATCAATGACGACGACGATCGAGCCCCCCGGTCTGATCGCCCCGGAGCAGCCCGGCGGGCCGGACGGCCACGCCCCCGGCGCCGCACCACGGGGAGAGCGATCACGCCCACCACGAGGGACCGACTGGACTCATCAACTGGCTGACCTCCACCGACCACAAGGTGATCGGCAAGAGCTACATGATCACCTCACTGGTGCTCTTCTTCATCGCCGGCATCATGGCCCTGGTCATCCGGGCACAGCTGGCCACCCCGACCTCCTCCCTCCTCAGCTTCCAGACCTACAACGAGCTGTTCACCATGCATGGCAGCCTCATGCTCTACCTGTTCGCCGGGCCCTTCGCCTTCGGCGGTCTGGCCAACTACATCGTGCCCCTGCAGGTCGGCGCTCCGGACATGGCCTTCCCCCGCCTCAACGCCCTCTCCTACTGGTTGTACCTGGGTGGCTCGATCACCATGATGTCCGGGTTCCTGGTCGCCGGCGGCGCGGCCAGCTTCGGCTGGGTGGCGTATGCGCCCCTGTCCAACGCCACCAACTCCCCCGGTGCGGGGGCCGACCTGTGGCTCATGGCCCTCGCCCTCACCGGGTTCTCCGCCATCTTCACCGGCGTCAACCTGTGCGCGACCATCTTCTACCTGCGGGCCCCGGGTATGACCATGTTCCGCGTACCCATCTTCTCGTGGAACATGCTCGTCACCGCCATCCTCATCCTGATCGCCTTCCCGGTGCTGTTCGGCGCGGTGGTCCTCCTCTTCTGCGACCGCCATTTCGGCACCCATATCTTCACCGTCCAGGGCGGTGGCGTACCGGTGCTGTGGCAGAACCTGTTCTGGTTCTTCGGACATCCCGAGGTGTACATCCTGGCCCTGCCCTACTTCGGGATGGTCACCGACATCATCCCGGTGTTCTCGCGCAAGCCGTTGTTCGGTTACAAGGGCATGGTGTTCGCCACCATGTCCATCGCCGCCCTCTCCACCGGAGTGTGGGCCCACCACATGTTCACGACCGGCGTGGTCCTCCTGCCGTTCTTCTCGTTGCTCTCCTACATGATCGCCATCCCCACCGGGATCAAATTCTTCAACTGGATCGGGACCATGTGGGGCGGCCAGCTGAGCTTCCAGACCCCGATGCTGTTCTCCGTCGGATTCCTCTTCGCCTTCCTCATGGGCGGGGTCACCGGTGTGCTGTTGGCGTCGCCCCCCGTCGACTTCATGACCCACGACACCTACTTCGTGGTCGCCCACTTCCATCAGGTCCTCATCGGGACCGCCGTCTTCGCCGGATTTGCCGGGTTCTACTTCTGGTACCCGAAGATGTTCGGGCGCATGCTGCGGGAGGGCTTGGGCAAGCTCCACTTCTGGGGACTGTTCATCGGGTTCTGGGTCACGTTCATGCCCCAGTACGTCGTCGGCCTCGATGGCATGCCGCGACGGGTGGCCGCCTACCTTCCCTCCAACGGTTGGACCACCCTCAATGTGATCTCGACGGTGGGATCGTTCATCATCGGGGCGTCGTTCCTGTTCTTCCTCATCAACCTGTGGGTCTCGTGGCGGAACCCGGTGTTGGCCGGTGACAACCCCTGGGACGGCCATACCCTCGAGTGGTTCACCGCGTCACCGCCCCCACACCACAACTACACCCACCTGCCTCCGATCCGTTCGGAGAGGCCCACCTGGGACTACAACCATCCCGAACACCGGACGATCCACACCGGGACCCCCGCCAAGCCCTCGGGCGATCCGTCGCACGAGAGCGAGACGGTGGAGGCCAGCTCGTGAAGATCTACGGATTCTTCCTCGCCGGCATCGGCGTGTTCTTCGCGGCCATCGGCATCGTCTACTGGTTCACCAGCTACGAGGACGGCGGATTCCTGATGCTGATCGGCTCGGCGCTGCTCGGACTGTTCCCCGGCTCGTACTACCTGTGGTGGTCCTCCAAGATGAAGCCCCAGGCCGACGACGACGCCGGGGCGGACATCGCCGAAGGTGCAGGCACCGTCGAGTCGTTCCCAGGATCGAGCATCTGGCCGTTCATCCTCGGCATGGGCGCTCTGTTCACCGTGCTCACATTCGTGTTCGGGTTGTGGCTCGCCCCACTGGGTGCTGCGCTGATCCTGTCTGGTGCCGTGGGCGCCACCGTGGAGAGCCGACGGGGTGGGAACGTCCCCGTGGCGCCCGCGCAGTCCGAGTCCGACAAGGTCTGACCGGAACGTCGGGCCGTGCGTCCGAATCCGCTCCGCGCCTGAACTCTGGTGACATCCGGCGCTTGAAGACTGATAGAGCCTTGGTGATAGAGCCTTGGTGACCGCCGCTCAGACCGTGCCCGGCGGCAGGTAGTAGCCGTTCAGGGGAACGTCTCGCACGGCCATCACCTCGTCCAGCGTTGGTGTGTGGCGCTTTCCCGACTCCAACGCGCGCCGGGTGGCCTCGCGGTTGTTGGCATACACCGATCCCTCGTCGTCAGCCTCAGGACTGACCCAGACTGCGCAGATCAGGAGCAGGTCGTCGACCAACGACGCGTCGACGACACCGTCGGCGACCGCCCACATCACTCCGGAGGCCACCCCGGCCTGGGCCGGACCCCAGGTGAGCCCGGAGTGCTTCGGATCAGTCACCGTGGCCTTGTTCACGAACAGGGTCATCGGCTTTGCCGGGATGCCCGGGCGCAGAATGGTGACAAATGCGGCGTGTCCGGGACGTGGTGTGGCCAGGGCGGTGGTCCAGGCCGTCTCCACCGGGCCCCCCTTGGCCCCGAGCACCGTGTTGAGGTGCGCCGCGTCCGGTCCGGAGCCGACGAACGACTCCCCGAACTCGGTCTCGAACTCGGTCACGAGACTGGCCAGGCCAGCGGCGCGCGCTCGAAGGGAACGGTGCGGCCGTACCGACTCTCCCGCAGAAGCTCGCTTCCCTGGGCGCCGGCCACGGTGTCGAAGGCGAGCAGCCCCACGTGGCGGCGACGGGAGCCACCGATGGGACTGACCCGGTGCAACGAGTGACGACCCTCGAACACGAGGAGCGTCCCCGGCGTCATGGGCAGGCGTGACCACATCGCCCCTGTCTCCCGCCAGGACTTCGGACACCCGGTCGTAGTGCTCGTCATCCGAAGTGCGGATCCTCGGAGCGACTTCGAAGTCGCCTCCTGTCTCCGCAGTCTGGATGGCCAAGGAGACGACGAAGTCGGTCTGGTCGAAGTGCCACTGCAGCTCGTCGCCGTCGCCCATGACCGCCAAGTTGAGCGCACCGAACGGGTCGGCATAGCGATACAGGGTCCCCCGGTCAAGGATGGCTTCCAGTAGGCCGAGCAGCGGCGGCCACTCGTAGATCCTCCGTAGCAGGGAGTCCTCGGGCATCAGGTCGTAGGCCACCGCACCCACCGCGTAGTGACCCCAGGTGAGGCGCGGATGGCCGTCGGGAAGGCTGAAGTCCGGGTACTCCAGGTAGGCGGTGCCCACCCCTTCGGAGTGGTGGGCCCGAGGGGCCAGGTTCTCGGCCTCGGCCACCAGGGCGCTGACTCCGTCCGGAGAGACGAAACCAGGGAGCTCCACCGCACCGGTGGCGGCCAGCTGAACCCGCGCCCTGTCGACCACGGCACGGCCCGGCCCGCTGTCGAGGTCGTGCACCGGGTACCGGCCGAGGTCGATGAGGTGCTCGAACGCCTGGGCCATGGCCACCGAGGCTAGCGCTGCCCAGGCGCCGGGTTACTCGCAGCCGGTCGGTGGGCCGCCCGCACCCCACAGGCACCCCACAGGCACTCTCCTGGCAGCCCGCTAGCCGCTTCCCGCAGGCGCCCGGCAGCCGCAAGGATGGCCTACCAGTCTGCTCGTGCCACGCCGCCGTGTGCCCCCCGGCTCGCGGCCCGGTACCGGGCTAGCGCATCACCCGGCGTACGCCCTCGCCGGTGGCGAGTTCCGGTGGCGTCTGGTCGATGAACGTGGGCACCGGAATGGCCTCCAGCTCTTCCACGCCGTCTCCAGGACGGGGTTGCGCCGGAACAGTGGAGTATTCACCGGTTGCCGATCGCTCGACGATGAGCGGCCGCTTTCGTTTGCCGATCCCCTCGGCCGCCCGCATCTCCAGACAGATCTTGTAGGCCACCACATAGGCGATGATCGGCGCAATGACCACCGCGAAGCGGAAGAACCAGAGAACGTCTTTCAGCGGCAGTTGGAAGAAGTTGGCCATCACGTCGGTCGACGAGGCGAAGAAGGTCATGCCCAGCAGCATCAACATGGCCGCTCCCGCCGCGGTCCGCTTGGGACGGTCGCGGGGCCGGTCCAGGAGATTGTGGTACGCCAGGTCCTTGGTGTGTCTCGACTCGATGAACGGCCAGATGAGCAAGATGTTGAAGATGAGACCCGGGAAGATCACCGCCGGGAGGAAGACCTCGAGCGGGATGGTGTGGCCCCAGCCGACCCACTCCCAGCTGGGCATGATGCGCAACGCCCCGTCAAGCCATCCCATGTACCAGTCGGGCTGGACCGCGTAGGAGATCTGGTACGGCTCGTATTGGCCGAACTGCCAGATGGGGTTGATCTGCGCGAACCCCCCCAACAGGAAGATGACCGCGGTGACCATGAACAAGAACCCGGTGGTCTTGGCCATGAACGTCGGGAACATCGGCGATCCGACCACGTTGTGCTCGGTCTTCCCCTTGCCGGGGAACTGGGTGTGCTTCTGTTTGACCAGCAGGCCGAGGTGGGCGGCGAGCAACCCGATGAGTATCAGGGGCACGATGAGCACGTGGATGATGAAGAACCGGGGAATGATCACCCCGTTGCCCGGATAGTTCCCACCGAACACGAAGAAGGCCAGATAGCTCCCGACCAGGGGGATCGACTCGATGATCGAATAGGCGATGCGGATCCCCGTACCCGACACCAGGTCGTCGGGCAGTGAGTACCCGAGGAACCCGTTGACGATACCCAGGATGAGCATGGTCACGCCGACGATCCAGTTGAACTCCCGAGGCTTGCGGAAGGCGCCGGTGAAGAAGACCCGGGCCATGTGCACGGCGATCGAGCCGAGGAAGATGTCGGCGGCCCAGTGGTGGGCCTGTCGCATGAGGAGGCCGGATCGCACATCGAAGGAGAGCCCGACCGTGGAGGAGTAGGCCTCGGACACCCGCTCGCCGCGCAGCGGCAGGTACGACCCGTGATAGATGATCTGCGAGGCGGAGGGGACGTAGTAGAGCGACAGGAACACTCCGGTGGCGAGCAGCACCACGAACGAGTACAGGGCGATCTCGCCCAGCATGAACGACCAGTGGTCGGGAAAGATCTTGTCGAGGAAGGTGCGCCCGCCCTTGGCCACCCCGAGGCGGTCGTCGACCCAGCGGAGCGACTTGTCGATGGTCTTGTCGATCATGGCCGCTCCCAGAAGCCGGGGCCGACCGCCTGGTTGAACCCACCCTTGGAACGGAGGTATCCGGCGGTGTCGACGGTGATGGGCAGCTGCGGCAGCGGACGGGGCGCAGGCCCGAATTCGGGTATACACCCGGCCACCACGTTGAAGATCGACTGGTGGCACGGGCACACGAGCTGTTGGGTCTGCTCCTGGTAGAGGCCCACCGGGCACCCCAGGTGGGTGCACATCTTCGAGTAGGCAACGTAGCCGGCCACGCCCCAGTCCGTACGCCCCGGGGGGGTGAGCGGCTGGAGCGTGTCGGACAGCCGGATGAGGATGACCTGGTCGGGGGACGAGCCGATGAAGCCCTTGGGGAACACCGTGAGCACGCCGCCGACCTCGAGGTCGGCGACGGACACCTCACGACCGTCAACGGCCACCAGGTGCGAGCCCCTCCTCCAGTTGGTCGAGAACAACGAGGTATCCGTCTGACCGTGCGGGGACTCGCTCTTCGATGGTTTGGGCCCGAGCGAGCGGAGCAGCGGGAACAGCAGCACGAGGCCCATGGCTGTCGACCCCAGGGCGAAGAGGCCACCCAGCATCTTGCGCCGCTTGACCACCATCCCGCCGCGCTCCACGATGGCCGCGGTCATGGCGTCGCGCTCGGCCTCGGTGGAGTGGAACTCGTGCCGCTCCTCCACGAAGGGGCCCTGGGGCATCAGGTACTTGCCCCAGGCGGTGACGCCGAAGCCGAGGGCCAGCAGTCCGATCCCGAGGGTGATGGCCTCCCATTGCGTGCTGGCCGCGACCCAGTAGGCCACGCCGAACCCGATGAAGCCGGCGAACCCGACCAGCATGGCGATGGCGGCCACCATCTGGGCGCCCTCGGGATGCTTGGCGTAGGGCTGGAGGTGCGGGTCATCAAGGGCGGCCGGCGGCAGCGGACCCTCGAGGCTGGGCTCGTCGCTCACGTGCGGTCTCCGATCCAGAAGCAGACGAGCATCAGCACACCGACACCGAGGAGCAGCCCGACGAAGCCCTCGCCCACCGGGCCGATCCCGCCCAGTCCCACACCCCCGGGGTTGGCTGGGTGCTGGATGACGCCCGTGACGTAGGCGGAGATATCGCGTGCCTCGTCGTTGGTGATGTCACCCGGGCCGAAGTGGGGCATGTTGCCCGGTCCCGAGCGGATCGCCTCGACGACCTGGGTGGGGGTGGCCAGGTGGAGGCTGGGGGCGTAGGCGCCGTCCATCAGGGCGTCACCGGCTCCCGTGATGGTGTGGCAGGCCGCGCAGTTGAGGGTGAACAGCTCGCTCCCCGATTCGAGATCGGCGGCGTTGGTGTTCACCAACGGCACCTGGACACCCTCGCCCGGGGTCAGGGACTGCACCCACGATGCGATCTCGAGGGTCTGGAGCCTGTTGAAACGCGGTGGCTTGCGGGTCGCCTGCACGCTCGAGTCCTCGAGGGGCATGCGGCCGGTGGACACCCAGAAGTCGACCGTGCCCGACCCGAGGCCCTGCAGGTTCGGCGCCCGGACCGTTCCCAGCGCCTCGGGGCCGTGGCAGCTCGAACAGTTGGCGGCGAAGAGAGCCTGACCAGGAGCGATGAAGGACTTCGGCAGGTTCACGTAGGCGATGCCGGACTGCTGGGCCTCCGTCTGGTTCTGGATCAGTGCTCGAGACGCTCGGCTTCTCCCGCGTGCCGATCGGGGTGGGTGTCGCGGCCGTGGCCGTCAGCTCGGGCGAGGTGGTGGTCGGCGAGGCACCGGCCTGGACCGGACCCGGACGAGAAACCGAGCAACCCGACGATGCCCACGCAGCCCACCAACGCGGCGGGCGCCAGGTATCGACCCCTGAGTCTACGCATCCCGGGTCGCACCTATTTGAGGAGGAAGAGACAGGAGTAGAGGCCGACCCAGACGATGTCCACGAAGTGCCAGTAGTAACTGACACCCTGGAACACCGCCGTCTCTCCGGGGTCTCCCTTCGGGCCCTTCAGCCGGCCGAGGAGGAAGATCATCGCCACCAGGCCGAGGGTGACGTGGAGGCCGTGCACCCCGGACATGATGTAGAAGAGCGACCCGAAGGCGGTATGGGTCGGATCCGTGGCCGGATTGTGCGACAGGGTGATCCACTCGTAGAACTGGTTGGCCACGAACAGCGCACCCAGGACGAAGGTGGCCACCACCATGATCTTGGCACTGCGCCTGTTGCCCCGTTCCTGGTCCCAGACGGCCTTTTGCATGGTGAAGCTGGAGGCCACGAGGATCAGGGTGAAGATGCCGGCCCGGATCGTGTCCAGGTGGGTCCCCGGTGGCGGCCACACCGTTGCATGGGCCCGGATGGTGAAGAAGGCGGCGAACAGGGAGCTGAAGAACATCACCTCGGACCCGAGCCAGATGATGACGCCCAACTGCCAGCATGGACGGCTTGTCGGGGCGGTGGCGCTGGCGGGTGGTGATCGCCGGTTCGGCGGCGAGGGCCTGAGTCACGCCGTATTTTTAGTCGATACGAAGCTCGAAGGGCCAACTCAGGCCGTGAGCTCGTTTCGGTGGTCGTCCAGGCGGTGTGCAGCCGCCCGCCAGGCCCCGAAATGGGGTCGTCCGGGACCTCCGGCGCCCTAACAGAGCCCTGAACCAGGGCCCCGACCCCCGGCCACAACATCGGCCCCGCCCCGGCCCAAGGAGACCCCCGGCCACACCAGCCCCGACCCGGACCAGACCAAAGGACCGACATCCGACCGGGGCGGGGCCGGCCGGCGAGAATCAGTGGACGCTGTCCAGCGGCGCCGGAGGCGGCGCGAGATGGATCACACTGAGGCGCTGGGTCGGCCGGGTCAGGGCGACGTAGAGCGTGCGCAGGCCCCGGGCCGTCTCACCGGCGATGAGCCCCGGTTCCACGACGACCACGGAGTCGAACTCGAGACCGTTGGCGGCGTCGGCGGCCAGGAGGACCAGCGGCTCGAACAGTCCCCCCTTGCGCATGTCCCGTGCGTCCACCACCGGCAGGTCCGCGGCCGCCAGTGCTTCCGCCAGCACGCCCATCATGGGCTCGGGGGCCAGGATGGCCACCCGGCCCGGTGCCACCGCGGCCACCTCCTCGCCGGCCACATCGGCCACCGTCCTGGCCAGATCCCCGACCGTCGCACCGTGCCTCGAACCGGTGGCGTCCCGAACCGCGATCATCCTCGGTTCCACCCCGGTTCGCCGCACCGGGCGAGGCGGGGTGAGCTCGGGTGCGGCCACGGCCAGCACCTGGCCGGCCACGGCCAGGACCTCGGCCGGGGTCCGGTAGCTGACCGTGAGCTCCACGGTGCGTGGCGGCCGGCGCTTCGGCAGATGGTCGGTGATGTCCGCCCACGACGTGGGCGACCAGGGAGCGGTGGCCTGGGCGATGTCCCCGACCACGGTCATCGAGCCCGAGAGGGACCGGCGGGTCAGCATCCGCAGCTGCATGGGCGAGAGGTCCTGCACCTCGTCGACCACGATGTGGCCGTACTTGCGCACCCCGTCGTCGGCGCTCCCGTTCCGCGGGCCGACAAGATGTCGGGCCTCGTCGACCAGTGCCGCGTCGGCGCGGGTCCAGGGCACCTCCTCGAACGACGTCGAGCGCGGTCGGTAGAGGAGCTGTTGCTCCTCGGGAGCCAGTACCCCGCGGGAAGCGGCCTTGATCAGCGCCGGGGCGCCGAACAGGTCGTGAAGCAGCTCGTGGGGGGAGAGCCTCGGCCACATCCGGTCGAGCGCCTCGGCCAGCTCGGGCACCCGCCGCACCTTGCGCGAGAAGTCCTGGAGATCGAACTCGTCGTCCGCCAGCTCGGACGGGTCCTCGTACCCGGGGAAGGCGGTCACCGAGGCCGGGCTGCCGACGGCCAGCGTCTGCTGGGTCTGGCGGGCGCGGTCGGCCAGAAGCTGGGCCACCTCCTGTTCGACCAGCCGGCGCCGGGCGTTGTGGGTGCCGGGGCGGCGGCGGGCGGCGTCGACGATCCGCCGGCTGTCCTCAGCGGTGAGCCGGAGCAGCAGCGCGCCGTAGGGAATGGCCACGTCGCCGGCGAGGGGGCGCTGGCGGGTGCGCACGGCCCGGGCCACGACCTTGGCCATCCGCGGGTCTCCCTTCAGCCTGGCCACATCGGCCGGACCGCTCTCCACGGCGCGGATCTCGGGGACCAGGCCCGAGACGGTGGACAGGGTGACACCGGTCTCCCCGAGGGAGGGGAGCACCTGTTCGATGTAGCGCAGGAAGAGCGGGTTGGGCCCGACCACCAGGACGCCCTGGCGCTCGAGGGGGAACCGGTGGGTGTAGAGCAGGTAGGCGGCCCGGTGCAGGGCCACCGCCGTCTTCCCCGTGCCCGGTCCTCCCTGCACCAGCAGCACGCCGGCGAGCGGAGCCCGGATGATCTCGTCCTGCTCGCGCTGGATGGTGGAGACGATGTCGGTCATCCGTCCGGAACGGGCCCGGTCGAGCGCGGCCAGCAGGGCGGCCGGCCCGCCGATGGGCAGGTCGCTCTGGATCAGCTCGCCGGATCCGTCGCCCTCCGTGCGCCGCGGGGAACGTTCCGGGTCGGTCTCCGTGACGTCTGTCACATCCGCCGATCCGGAAGGGCCGGGCAGGCTGAACCGCTCGTCCTCGAGGCCGACCACCCGCCGGCCCTCCAGGGCCAGGTGACGCCGGAGCACCAGGCCTTGGGGATCCCGTCCCGTGGCCCGGTAGAACGGCTCGGCGATCGGGGCCCGCCAGTCGACCACCAGGGGATCGTGGTCGGCACTGTGGATGGCCAGACGCCCGATATGGAAGGTCTCGACGCCCTGCTCGCCGCCGTTCGGGCTCTCTTCCACCCTGTCGATGCGGCCGAAGGTCAGGGCCTGGTCCCCGATGTCCAGTTGCTCGAGCCGCGCCAGGCTGGTGCGGACGATCACGTCCCGCTCGGTCCGGGACTGGAACGTCCCGCCCCGGCCCAGGTCGAGAACCCCCTCGAGCATCGAATTGGCATCACTCCGCATGGCATCGAGGCGTGCGTAGGCCATGTCCACGAACGCCTGTTCACCCTGAAGCTCTGAGTCCACCCCACCTCCGATCTGCCCGCCCCCGGCTCAGGGGAACCCTCGATTGTATGCGCCCCGTGGTCACAACGCGACGGGCCCGGCCGGCGTGGAAGCCTCAGCCCCCTCTCCTAGACTCTGGCCATGGTCGCTACCGCAGTACCCGAACCGTCGAGGCACGACGGGTCCGGTGCTTCCGGTGGGGATGCTCCAGTCGGTCCCGTCGCGGCCGCCCGCTGAGGCGTGGCCGGGCACCGGGGAGTGGGCTCCATCCACGAGGGCCGGTTCGACGACGCCCCGTTCATCCGGGCGTGCCGGGGGCTCACCGTCGACCGGGTGCCGGTGTGGTTCATGCGCCAGGCGGGACGGTCGCTGCCCGAGTACCGGGCCGCACGGGGACAGGGCAGCATCCTCGACGCCATCTCCCAACCCGAGCTGGTGGCCCGGCTCACCCGGCAGCCGGTGGACCGCTACGGCACCGATGCCGCCATCTTCTTCTCCGACATCGTGGTCCCGGTGGCAGCCATCGGGTTCGGTGTCGATGTGGCCCCGTCGACCGGGCCGGTGGTGGCGCAGCCGTTCCGGGTCAAGGACGACCTCCAGCGCCTCCGGCCGCTCGAACCCGAGATCGACACGCCCTACGTCATCGACGCGGTGGGCATCCTCGCCGCCGAACTGGACGTGCCCCTGATCGGGTTCGCCGGCGGGCCCTTCACCGTGGCCAGCTACCTGGTGGAAGGGGGGCCCTCCAAGAATTTCACCCGGATCAAGTCGCTCATGCACGGTGAGCCTGTGATCTGGCACGAATTGGTCGAGCGGCTCACCGATCTGGCTCTGGCCTCGCTCCGGTCCCAACTCGACGCCGGGGCCTCCGCCGTGCAGGTCTTCGACAGCTGGGCCGGCATCCTCGCCCCGCACCACTATCGGGATCTGGTGCTGCCCGCCACCACCAGGCTCTTCGCCGAGCTGGCCGAGTCCCACCCCGGGGTGCCCACCATCCTGTTCGGGGTGGGCACCGGTGAGCTCCTCGCCTCGATGGCCACCGCCGGCAGCTCGGTGGTGGGCGTCGACTGGCGGGTTCCACTGGACGAGGCGCGGCGGCGGGTCGGCCCGGGGGTCGCCGTCCAGGGCAACCTCGACCCGGCCATGTGCCTCTCCACCTGGGAGGTGGCCGCGACCGAGACACGCGAAGTGCTCAGCCGGGCCGGGGACGCACCCGGGCATGTCTTCAACCTCGGCCACGGAGTCCTCCCCGAGACGGATCCGGACATCCTCGAACGGGTGGTGGCCCTGGTCCACGCCGAGGGGCGGGCCGGCGTCGGAGCCGAGGGTCGGGGCGGGGGCGGGCCGGCCGGGCGGGCCGGCGTCGGGGCCGAGGGTCGGGGCGGGGGCGGGCCGGCCGCAGCCCGGGAGCCCGGGTGAGCGGACCGTCCGGGCCACCCACCGGGGTGCTGGTCATGGCCCACGGAACCCCGCCGGACCCCGGCGGCATCGAGTCGTTCTACACCTCGATCAGGCGGGGCCGGCCCCCCACGCCCGAGCTGCTCGCCGAACTGGTGGGTCGCTACGAGGCCATCGGCGGAACCTCGCCGCTGGCCGAACGGACCCGGGCCCAGGTCGAGGGGGTGGCCCGGGTACTGGAGGCGGCGTCCCCCGGGGAGTACACGGTGCGATACGGGGCCAAGCACACCTCACCGGCGATCGAGGAGGGGGTGGCCGGGCTGGTCGACGCCGGAGTCGACCGGGTGGTGGCCGTCGTGCTCACCCCCCATCAGTCGTCACTCGGATCGGGTGAGTACATCCGCCGGGCCGGGCAGGCAGCTGCTCTCGCCCCCCGTCCCGTGACCCTGGTGCCCGTCTCCTCCTGGCACCGGGCCCCCGGACTGGCCGCGCTGCTGGCCGAACGCACCCGGGCCGCGCTGGCCTCCATCGACGACCGGGCCCGGAAGCGGACGGCCGTGTTCTTCACCGCCCACAGCCTCCCCCAGCGGGTGGTGGCCGAAGGTGACCCGTATCCGGTCCAGGTGCGAGAGTCCGCCTCCGACATCGCCGGGCTGCTCGGGCTGGACGACGCCCCCGGGATGTCCTGGGCGGTGGCCTGGCAGAGCGCGGGGCGGACGCCCGACCCGTGGCTGGGCCCCGATCTCCTGACCGAGATACGCCGGGTGGCGGACGAGGGCGCCACCTCGGTGGTGGTGTGCCCGGTCGGTTTCGTCTCCGACCATCTCGAGATCCTCTACGACCTCGACATCGAGGCCGCCGGCGTGGCCCGGTCGGCCGGGGTGGCCTTCGCCCGGACCCGCTCCCTCAACGACGATCCGCGGTTCCTCGGCATCCTGGCCGGGGTGGTCCAGGACGCAGGGGCACGGGCTCGGCCCGCGGCGACGAGCGTGGCGACCGGGCCGGCACCGACCGCGTGACCGCCCGGAGCCGACCCACCGTCGCCGTCGTCGGCGCGGGGATCGCAGGTCTGGCCGCGGCCTGGGAGCTGGTGGCCGCCTCGGACCGGGCCGGCACCCCGGCACCGATCGTGCGGGTGCTCGAGTCCGGTGATCGGGTCGGCGGCAAGCTCCGGGCGGCCGAGTTCGCCGGCCGGACGGTCGACCTGGCCGCCGACGCATTCCTGGCCCGGCGTCCCGAGGCCACCGAGCTCTGCGCCGAGCTCGGACTGTCCGACCAGCTGGTCCCGGTGGGGGCCTCCGGCGCCTCCATCTGGGCCCGGGGTCGGCTCCGCCCCATGCCGGACGGGTTGAACCTCGGCGTCCCCACCCGCTGGTGGCCACTGGCGCGGTCGGGGATCCTGAGTCCCGCCGAGTCCCTGGCCGCGGCCAGGGATGTGGTCATCCCCCACCGGAGCGCGAACGCGGTGTTCGGCGACCGCTCCGTCGGCGAGATCGTCGGGGAGCGGCTCGGGCGTCCGGTGGTCGACCGCCTGGTGGACCCGCTGATCGGCGGCATCAACGCCGGCGACGTGGACGACCTCAGCGCGGCGGCCACCATGCCCGTCCTGATCGCCGCGTCGCTCCAGCCCGGGAGCTTCATGCACCGGCTCGGTCGGGTCCGTCCGGCTGAATCGCCGGCATCTGCTGTGTCGGCTCCTCCCGCTCCGTCCCCACCGTCGGCCAACGGCATGACGGCCCCGTCCCCGGTCTTCTGGTCCCTGTCCGGCAGTACCGCCAGCTTGGCCGATCAGCTGGCCGACGCCCTCGTCCGCCGGGGGGCGACCATCCAGACCGAACATGCGAGTCGACGCCATCGAGCGGCGCCGCACCGCGGGGCCGGGCCCCCGCGGGTGGGTCCTGTCCCTCCACGGCCCGGGCGAACGCGGGACATCGGAATCGCTCCGCGTCGACGGCGTGGTGGTGGCCGTGCCGGCCACCGAGGCCGCAGTGCTCCTGGCTCCGGTGGCGCCGATAGCCGCGGGCATCCTCAGTACCGTCGAGTACGCCTCCGTGGCCGTGATCACCATGTCCCTGGCCGCCGGCTCGATCCGGGCCCCGCGGCGAGGCACCGGATTTCTCGTCCCGCGCACGTCGAGCATCGGCGGTCTTCCGTCTCTGATCACCGGCTGCACCTACCTCGACCTCAAATGGCCGCACCTCGGGCGGGCCGAGGACGAGCTGGTCCGTGCCTCGGTCGGCAGGTTCGGCGACGACCGCCATCTGGTGCTCGACGACGAGCAGCTCAGTGCATCGGTCTTCGGCGAGCTGGCCCGCGTGCTCGACATCCGCGGCGCCCCGCTCGAAACGTCGGTCACCCGATGGGACCGTGCCTTCCCCCAGTACCGGCCGGGCCATCTGATCAGGGTGGCGAATGTGGAGGATGAGGTGGCCGCTCTCGACGGGCTGGCCGTGGCCGGGGCGGCCCTGCGGGGGGTGGGCATCCCGGCATGCATCGCTAGTGGCCGCAGCGCGGCACGGCTCGTGCTCGGGTCCTTGTCCGCCAAGTTCGCCGGATCAGGCGGGTCAGGCGGATCCGGCGCGTCAGGCGCGTCAGGCGGGTCAGGCGGATCCGGCGCGTCAGGCGGGTCCGGCGGATCCGGCGCATCAGGCGCATCAGGCGCATCCGGCGCCGGCGGATCAGGCACCCGGGATGCCGGTCCCGGCATCGAGACGGGGCCGTGACGGCGGGTCGATGACCCCTGACAGCCCCTTGACCACCTCGGTCCGCCCACCCATTCCCCTCGCCGACAGCTCGGTGCCTCCCCGGTGGCGGCCGTCACACGTTCGCATGACCAAGCGGCAGGACTCGGCCGTCAAACCCCGCCGGGGCATGGTCGCCCTCCCGGCCCTGGCGGCCGGGGTGGGGCTGGCCCTGTCGCTCCCCCCGTGGGGATGGTGGATCCTGGCCTTCCCCTCGGCCGGGCTGTTGTGGTGGCGTCTCGGCGGTCTCCGCCCACGGACCAGGCTCTGGGCCGGATACCTGGCCGGCCTCGGCTGTTACGTGCCCGGCCTCATCTGGGTTCGGTCCTTCACCGGACCGGGCGCCATCGTGCTCATCGCCCTCGAAGCCGGGTTCACCGCCGTCGCCTGCCTGGCCGTGCCGGCCGGGCCGACGCTGTCGCGGGCGCTGGTCTTCCCGGCCGCCCTGACCCTCTCCGAGGCGGCCCGGATGACCTGGCCCTTCGGTGGTCTTCCCATCGGAGGTGTCTTTCTCGGGCAGGCCGACGGGCCGGTCCTCGGGGTGGCCCGCCTCGGTGGCCCGCTGGGCCTGACCGCCGCCGTCTACCTGGGCGGTGTCGGGGTGGGAGCGCTGGCCGAGGCCGTCGTACGTGCCGTGCGGGACGGCGCCCGGGCCCGGGCCTTCGACCGCGCCGACCCCGAAGCCGGCACCCGGGACCGCCTGGACACGGGAGGTGCCGGTGGCCCGGACGGCGGCCGGGGGCCCGTCCACCTGGTGGCAGACGCCGTTGCCGGCCTCGGCACGCTGGCGCTGGTCGGGTCGCTCGCCCTCTTGAGCCTGGTCGGGCTGGCCGTGGCCGCCGATCACGCTCCGGACGGGGGGCCGTCCGTCGGCACGGTGACCACTGCTGCGGTCCAAGGCGGCGGGTCCCGTGGGTTCCGCAAGTCGCAGATCAACCCGAGCGTCGTGCTGGCCGCCCAGATGTCGGCCACCCGGCTCTTGGAGCGGCTCGACCACGGCGTCTCCCCTCAACTGGTCCTCTGGCCCGAGGACGTCGTGTCCCTCGACACCCCTCTGTCCGAGTCCCCCGAGCAGTCCGTGCTCTCCGAACTGGCCCGGACCCTCGAAACCACCCTCGTGGTGGGCGTGACCGAAACCGTCTCGTCCACGGCCTTCCGCAACGAGGCCGTCGCCTGGGGCCCGGACGGGACCATCGTCTCGCGCTTCGAGAAGGTCCACCGGGTCCCGTTCGGCGAATACGTTCCCTACCGGAGCTTCTTCGCCCACCTGGGCAACCTCTCCGCCGTACCCCTCGACGCGGTACCCGGCACCGGCAGCGGCCTGATGACCACACCGGCGGCCCCACTCGGGGCGATGATCTCGTACGAGGTCTTCTACGCCGACCGCGGGCGCGCCTCGGTGCGCGACGGTGCCCAACTGCTGATCGTTCCCACCAACACCTCGTCGTACGCCACCGGTCAGGTGCCCACCCAGGAGATCGCCGCCTCTGAGATACAGGCCGTGCAGCAGGGTCGCGACCTCCTCCAGGCCGCGCCGACCGGCTACAGCGCGGCTGTCACCAACCGCGGCGTCCTCCTGGTGCGGTCGGTCCTCGGCGCGCGCCAGGTCATCAGGGCCACCCTCTCCCGGCGGGTCGGGTGGACCCTATACGTCCGCTACGGGGACCTTCCCGTGCTGGTCCTGGCCTCGCTGGCGGTGATCGCCGGGTGGCTGCTGGCCGGGCGGAGGCGGAACGTGTGAGACTGGACCAGAGGCGGCCGAGGTGGCGGAGGACGTGAGGGTAGTGACCTACGACCCGCTGGATCCGGCCACCCAGCAGGACCCCTACCCCGCCTACCGGCGGCTCCGCGACGACGACCCGGTGCATCGGACGGCCCGGGGCTACTGGGTCCTCTCCCGCTTCGAGGACGTGTTCCAGGCCGCGCTCGACACCGCCACCTACTCGTCGGCCGAGGGTCTGACCTTCGAGGAGAACGAGATCGTGAAGCTCGGGTTGAAGCCGACCCTGGTCATGATGGACCGCCCCGAGCATTCGACCTTCCGCCGGCTCATCAGCCGGGGTTTCACCCCCCGCAAGGTCGCCGAGCTCGAACCGGCGATCCGCGCCTTCGTCCGGGCCCGGGTGGCGATCCTGGCCGAGGCGGGGGAGGCCGACTTCGTGGAGGTACTGGCCGGACCCCTTCCGACGTTCGTGGTGGCCAGCTACCTGGGTGTTCCCGAGGAGGACAGGGAGCGCTTCGGCCGGTGGAGCGACGCCATCGTGGCCGCCAACGCCACCGGCAACACGGTCCGGGACGCGGCTGACGCCGTGGCCGGCCTGTACCGCTACTTCGCCGACCTCGTCACGTGGCGGAGGCAGCATCCGGGCGACGACATGCTGTCGGACCTGGTTGCCGCCGACGTCGGGGGCCGGCCCCTCCAACTGGACGAGATCCTCGGCTACTGCTTCGTCATGATCGCCGGCGGCAACGACACGGCTTCGGGCCTGCTGGCCGGGTCGGCGGCCCTGCTCAGCGAACACCCTGCCCAACGTCGACTGCTCATGGACGACCCGGGGCTGCTACCCGGAGCCATCGAGGAGCTGCTCCGGATGACCAGCCCGGTGCAGGGGCTGTCGCGCACCACGACCCGCCCCGTCGAGCTGCACGGGACGCACATCCCGGCGGGCAGCAAGGTCCATCTGCTGTACGGCTCCGCAAACCGCGACGACCGGGAGTTCGGACCGTCCGTGGACGATCTCGACGTGACCCGGACGTTCCGCCGCATGCTCGCCTTCGGAAACGGGCCCCATCACTGCATCGGCGCGGCGGCCGCCCGCCTCCAGGCCCGGGTGACGTTGGAGGAGCTCCTGTCGGTCGCACCCGCGTTCGACGCGGACCGGACGCGTGCCCGCCTCGCTCCCGGGCCGTTCGTGCGGCGGTACCAATCGCTTCCGGTGACCCTGGGCCGGCCCGCTTGATCGTGGGCGAGGGCCAGACCGGTCGACCCCGAGGCCTCGATTGATACGGACGCCGGGCCGGGCCTATTGATCCTGGACGCCGGGCCGGGCCGGCTCCATTCAGTCGTAGTAGCCCGAATGGATGTAGACGCAGGGGATGCCCTCGGCATGGAACATGGCGAAGTTGTTGGGGTCGTCCTCGAACGCCAGCCTCAGGTCGAAGCCGAAGGCTCGCAGCTCCTCGACACTGTCCCGCTTGAACCAGGTGACCTGTGAGTAGTCACCGCGGGCCCGCATGACGAGCAGGTCCCACCGCAGCCCGTACCGTTCCAGCCAGGCCAGTGTCTGCGGCTGGACCCGCATGGGCCGACCGGTGAGCAGAATGACCTGCAGCCGGGAGTCGAGAAGCTCGAGAACGCGGACCACCTCGCCGATGATCGGGTCGTCGCCGCACGCATTGAAGAAGGCGTCCCAGTCGCGGCGGCCACGCTCGATGAAGTGCTGGCGGCCGACCGCGTCCGAGAGCACCCCGTCCACGTCGAACACCACCGCCTCGCCGGGCGACTCGAGGGGGGCGCCGTGCCAGGCCCAGTTGGTCGGGCCGTCGACCGGGCTCACTCGTCGGTCGGCGCCGACGCAGCCAGCCGGCGGATCTCGTCGACCACCGCGGGGTCGGCCAGTGTGGTGGTGTCGCCGAGCACCCGGCCTTCGGCCACATCGCGCAGAAGACGACGCATGATCTTCCCGCTGCGGGTCTTCGGGAGCTCATCGGTGAACACCACCGTCTTGGGCCGGGCGATCGCTCCGATCTTGGCCGCCACGTGGACGCGCAGCTCCTGGCCCCTCTGTTCGTTGGGCTCTCCGGCGTCGACCCGCAGGGTCACGAAGGCCACGATGGCCTGCCCGGACGTGGGGTCGGAGGCACCGACCACCGCCGACTCGGCCACCGCCGGGTGGTCGACCAGGGCCGACTCCACCTCGGTGGTGGAGATGCGGTGGCCCGAGACGTTCATGACGTCGTCGACCCGGCCGAGGAGCCAGAGATAGCCGTCCTCATCGACTTTGGCCCCGTCGCCGGCGAAGTACCTCCCGGCAAATCGGCTCCAGTAGGTGTCGCGGTAGCGTTCGGGGTCGCCGTAGATGCCACGGAGCATCGAGGGCCAGGGCCGGGTCAGGGTCAGGTAGCCACCGCCTCTGCCCACGGCCACCCCTTCCTCGTCGACCACCTCGGCGGCGATGCCCGGAAGGGGGAAGGTGGCCGATCCCGGCTTGGTGGCCGTGATACCCGGGAGGGGGGCGATCATGATGGCCCCGGTCTCCGTCTGCCACCAGGTGTCCACCACCGGGCACCTCTCGCCACCGATGTGGGTGTGGTACCACATCCAGGCCTCAGGATTGATGGGCTCGCCCACCGAGCCGAGCACCCTGAGCGAGGTGAGGTCGTGGCGCCCTGGGAATTCGGTGCCCCACTTCATGAAGGTTCGGATGGCGGTGGGAGCGGTGTAGAGGATGGTGACCCGGTAGCGCTCGATGATCGACCACCAGCGATCGCGGTCGGGGAAGTCGGGCGTCCCCTCGTACATGACCGACGTGGCCCCGTTGGCCAGCGGCCCGTAGACGATGTAACTGTGGCCGGTCACCCACCCGATGTCCGCTGCGCACCAGTAGACGTCGCGGTCGGGATGCAGGTCGAAGACGGCCTTGTGGGTGTACGCCACCTGGGTCAGGTAGCCACCCGTGGTGTGCATGATCCCCTTGGGAGCAGCCGTCGTCCCGGAGGTGTAGAGGATGAACAACAGGTCCTCGGCCGCCATGTGCTCCGGTGGGCATTCATCCGACGGCGGCCCGCCCGCGGCCTGGTCCGCACCGTTCAGCAGTTCATGCCACCAGTGGTCCCGGCCGGCGATCATCGGTAGCGGGTCGCCTCCGTCGTCCCCGACCCGGCGGGCCACGACGACGTGGTCCACGCACGGGCACTCCCGTACGGCGGCGTCGACGTTGGCCTTGAGGGCGACCGGAACACCTCGGCGCCAGCCACCGTCGGCGGTGATGACCACCCGGGCCTGCGCGTCGAGGATCCTGTCGCGGAGCGCGTCCGACGAGAAGCCCCCGAAGACGACCGAGTGGACGGCTCCGATACGGGTGCAGGCCAGCATGGCCACGGTCAGCTCGGGGATCATCGGCATGTAGATGGCCACCCGGTCACCGCGCCCGACGCCGAGGCCGCGCAAGGTGTTGGCGAATCTCGACACGTCGCCCAGCAGCTGACCGTAGGTGATGGTGAGGGTGTCGCCCGGCTCACCCTCCCAGTGGAAGGCCACCTTGTCACCCCGACCCGCGGCCACATGCCGGTCGAGGCAGTTGTAGGAGACGTTGAGCGTCCCGCCATCGAACCACCGGGCGAACGGCAGGTCCCAGTCGAGCACGGTGTCCCACGGCCGGAACCAGTCGAGAGCCCCTGCCTGTTCCGCCCAGAAGCCCTGCCAGTCGGCTTCGGCCCGCTCATAGATGCCGGGATCGGACACCACCGCCTGGCTCCGGAACGAGTCGGTTGGGGGAAACACCCGATCCTCGGTGAAATAGTCCTCGATCGTGGCCTCCACCGGGGACGTTGCCCCTTCAGACAGGTGCCGTACCGGGTCGTCAGGCATCGCTCCCCACTCCTTCAGTGCTGACGGCAGAGACTGCTCCACCTCGACGCGCCTCAGCCTAACGCCGGCTGGCCTCTACGATGGAAGGGCCGTGACTGCGAACGCACAGCCGTTGGAGGTGGTAGGCCTCAACGGTCGAGAACCGGGCGCCCAGGCTGGCACCTTCTCGCCCGAACCAGGCGTCACCCGGGTCGAGGTTCCCCTGGGTCGGAGGGTCATGGTGGTCAGCGACCTGCTCCTGACCCCGGAGGCCACCCCCACGACCTCGGCCGTCACCACCGAGGTGGCGCGGGCCCTGGACACCTGGGACGGTCCCGGGATCCTGATCATCGCCGGCAATCTCTTCGATCTGTCCGGTTCGACATCCGCGCTGGCCCAGGCCCAGCGGTCCCTCGAGGCCCACCCGGCGCTCAACCAGGCGTTGACCCGCTTCCTCGCCATCGATGAACGGCGGGTCATCCGCCAGACCGGCACCCACGAACCCGGGTATGACACCGACCCGGACACGCTCAGTGCCATCGCGGCCAAGGGCGTCGAGCCGGCAGGTCCGGTCGACCTCTATCTGCACACCGCCACCGGTGTCCGGGTGGTGCGGGTGGAACCGGGCGAGCATGCCTACGCGGCCGGCTGCAGCGGGCCGGAGACCGAGTTCGACCCGGCGGCCGACGCCAAGCCGGGCGTCATCGGCCCCTCGTCCGCGGGCAGGGGATGGCGATCGCTGGTCGCCCAGTCCAACCGTGATGCGACCTGGCTGATCGGGCTCAACCGACTGAGCGACCCCTCGGCCCTGTCGCGGTTCGTGGTCTCCCGGACCCTGTACCGCCGCCTCGGCCGCTATGCCTGGTGGTTGCTGGTTCCCTTCGTCGTCGCCGGTCTCCTGCGGGTGGCGGTGACGCCATGGGTGATGGACCATCTCGGATCGGGGCTGCCGGCCCGCGCCATCCGTCACGCCCACCAGGCGGACCTCGGCGACCAGATCGTCATCGCCCTGTTGGTGGCGCTGGTGGTCCTCGGCGTCCTGGCCCTCGTACTGGGACTGCTGAGCCGGCGTATGTGGTCGATCCTCGGAGGCGGAGCCCTGGAGGAGGTCCAGGCCCAGGCCGCGGCCAACGACGCGGCGCGCGACGCGGGCCGCAGGCTCGTCGGGCGCGGCTACGCCGGGCTCATCACGGCTGCCACCTTCCAGTCGGAGCTCACCCACCTCGGCGTGGGCTTCTACGCCAACGTCGGGGCCACCGCCGAGGTGGTGGACGAGCACCGGGGGGCGCTCGGGCTGCCCCCCATCTTCCTGCACAACCAGCGGGTCAGCTGGGTCGAGCTCGAGACCGGCGCCGAGCTGCACGTCCGCATGTTGCTGGCCAGCAACGAGCTCCGGTCCCCGAGCGCCCTCGAGCGGTTGCTGACCCGGGGCCGCGAGGTCCGGAGTCTCCATCCGTCACTGGTGGCGTCCTACCCGATGGGCGATTCGTGGCCTCCTGCACCCGACCTCCACCAGGCCCACCGTCGGACCCGGCGGGTGCGACGGTGGGCGTCGGCCGGCATCCTCCTGGCCGGCATCATCGACCTCCTCGATGCCGTCACCCCACCGTTGCGAGGTCGGCTGCACCTGGTTCTCGAGTTCCTTCCGATCCGGGCCAGCGAGGCGGCAGGCGCACTCATCGCCATCGCCGGCCTGGCGCTGCTGGCATTGGGCCGCGGAATCCTGCGCGGCCAGCGACGGGCCTGGCGGGTGGCCGTGGTCCTTCTGTCGGGCACCATCGTCTTGCACCTGGTGGCGGGCGCCGACTTCGAGGAATCACTGATGGCGATCGCCGTGCTCGTGCTCCTCTTGACCAACCGGAGAGATTTCCAGGCCGCCTCGGACCAGTCCTCCCTGCGGTCGGCACTGATCGCCCTCGGCGTGGCGGTGATCGGCATCACGTTGCTGACCACCGCGTCCATCGAGCTCTTCATCCACATCGGCCGCCATCATCAGTCCCACATTCCATGGTGGACGGCGTGGTGGGCGGTGACCGAACGGCTGGTCGGGATCCAGACGGTGCCGCTCCCCCATCGGGCCGACCGCTTCCTGGCCCCGTCGTTGCTGGCCATCGGGATCACCCTCGTCGCCATCACCCTGTTCCTGTTGTCCCGGCCGGTGGTCGATCGCCGGTTGACCTCGGGACGTGCCGCTGAGTTCCGGGCCCGCGACATCGTGCGGCGGCACGGCATCTCGACGCTCGACTACTTCGCCCTCCGGTCGGACAAGAAGTGGTTCTTCCATCGCGACAGCCTCGTCGCCTACGCCGTCTACGGCGGGGTGTGCCTCATATCGCCCGATCCCATCGGTCCCCGTAACGAGCGCGAACAGGTGTGGGGCGCGTTCCGCAGGTTCGCGGACAGCCACGGCTGGGTGACCTCGGTGATGGGTGCGGGCGAGGACTGGCTCTCCATCTACCGCGACTCGGGCATGCACAACATCTACCTCGGTGACGAGGCGCTGGTGATGGTGCAGTCGTTCACCCTTTCCGGGGGCGGGATGAAAGGGCTTCGCCAGGCCCACAACCGGATCGCCAAGCACGGGTACACGGCCACCTTCCACGATCCGGCCCATCTCGACCCGGAGTTGTCCAAGGAGCTGACGGCGCTGATGAGCATGAGCCGGCAGGGTGAGCACGAGCGTGGGTTCTCGATGATGCTGGGGCGGGTATTCGACCCGCGGGACACCGGCCTCCTCCTCACCGTGGTCCGTGGGCCGGATCGGGCTCCGGCGGCCATGTGCCAGTTCGTGCCGGCCCCCGGCATCAACGGCTACTCCCTCGATCTGATGCGCCGCGATCCGGGCGAACATCCCAACGGCCTGCTGGACTTTGCCTTGTGCTCGACCATCGAGCACCTCAGGGCGGGCGGCTACAAGGGTCTGAGCCTCAACTTCGCCACCATGCGTTCGACGCTGTCGGGGGAGAAGGGGGACGGCACCGTGCAGCGAGCCGAGCGCTGGTTCCTGAAGCGCCTGTCGAACTTCGCGCAGATCGAGTCCCTGTGGCGGTTCAATGCCAAGTACGAACCGGAATGGCTGCCCCGTTACGTCGTGTTCGACACCGCCGAGCATCTGGTTCCCGTGGTGATGGCCATCCTGCGGGCCGAATCGGTGTGGGAGATTCCTGTGCTCGGGAAGCTGCTGGCGGCGGGAGCAGAGAAGCGCATGCTCACCGCTCAGAGGGAGACCGAGGAGTTCATCGCCGCTTCGTTCGGCTCATGGGACGCGGACAACGACCGTCCGGAGGGGGACACCGTCCCGGCCCCGGGCCAGCCTGCAAACGGCCAGCCTGCAAACGGCCACCCTGCAAACGGCCAGCCCGACCCCGGGGTCAGCACGCCGGTCGTTTCCGGCACCCCGGGTCCGACGCCGTAGCTGCGGGCCGCCACCGATGACCACGGGCGAAAAGGGTCAGGCTTGGCGGTCGCTCCGGCCTCTGGCGCTCCGGCCCTCCGGTTACAGCCCCGGGCTGCTCTGCATGATTCCGCCGTCGGCAAAGATTGTGGTGGCGGTCAGATAGCTGGCGCCGTCGCCGGCAAGGAACACCACCACGCTGGCGATCTCCTCCGGCTTGGCCACCCGGCCGATCGGAATGGCGTCGTCGAGCTTCTTGAGCGCGGCAGGATCGTTGACGGTGGCGGTGTTGATGGGGGTATCGACGGCGCCCGGGCCGACGCCGACGACGAGCACATTGTGAGGAGCCAACTCCACGCCTGCCGTCCGGGTCAGCATGCGCATGCCCCCTTTCGAAAGGCAGTACGCGGTGTTGCCCGGCATCGGCCAGTCCTCATGGACCGAGGTCATGTTGATGATCCGTCCACCACCCCCCTGAGAGATCATCTGCTTGGCCGCCAGCTGGGTCCCGAAGAACGCGCTCTTCAAATTGATGGCCAGGACTCGTTCATACTGGTCCTCGGTGGTATCGAGGACTGAGGTCCGGGTTTCGATACCCGCGTTGTTGACCATGATGTCCAGCCGCCCGAAATTGCTGACCGCGGCCCCGATCAGTTTCTCGAGTTCGGGGATCTTGCTGACGTCGGCATTCACGGCGACGACCTGGTCCCCGAGGGCGCGGACTTCTTCCTCGAGCGCTTCGGCCGCGTCAGGATCGGACACATAGTCGATGACGATCGAGGCCCCTTCAGCGGCCAACCCCAGCACGACGGCCTTTCCGATACCGCTATTTCCACCTGTGACGATGGCCACCTTGCCCTTCAACGTCACGCGAGCTCCATTCGTCCATCAGATTCCTGGTCTGTCCAGGGTCTTGGCCGCATCCTACGCGGACCTGTCCGCGGTCCGCAGGCCGGGCATGTCGATCACCCGCACGGCTCCACTAGCCAGAGCCGGGCGGCGGAAGGCCGATCGGATTCGGGAAGGGGACCTCACCCGAGTCGAGAACGGCACCGGCCACCGATCGGAGTCCGGCTTCGAGAGCTGCGAGCTCCTCCCGGGTGAGCGTGGTGAGCGGGGCGCCTGCGAGCTCGTCTGTCAGCCACTCGACCGACTGCCGCAGGTCGGTTCCGGCCGGCGAGATGCGATCTCCTTCCATCAGGCCACGGGCATCGAGCCGATGTCGTGCGTCCTCCCACTCGTCGCCCGACCATCCGCGGCTCTCGCGGAACATCGTGGCCGGGACATCCTCTGAAGCGGCAAAGAGGACCAGCGCCTCGCACCCGTCGAGCCCGGCAGCGGTCAGCGCGACCACATGGCCGTCACCCCGGTGTTCGCGGAGGGACGTACACACCTGCCACAGCGCTTCGACGGGATCATCGGGTGTCTTCGAGTTCACGATTGGCGCTGAACAGCGCCCGGCCCGATCCATCGGCGCTCTCCACCACCCGCCGACACAATGGGACGAGCTCGATGGCACGCTCCTCGACGGACGGAAGGATGCGTCGGAGCACTGTCGCCGCCGCGGTCCGTCGCGCTCGGAGGATCGCCGGACGCCCGGCGTGCTCCCAGGCCTCGGGGATCGAACGGCGGACCATGGACTCGTGGAAATTGAAGAAGATGGCACTGACCACCGACGCACCGACCTGGCCCAGCGGCGCGGCACGACCGGCGAAGTAACCCATCCAGAATCGACGTAAACCGATGGCCCGAAAGCTGTCGCGGCATTCGGGCGCGAAGTAGGTCACCGCATGGACGGGTTCGAAACCCCGCCACAGGGCTCGGGGCGCCGGATCGTCTCGGGGCGCCGGATCATGAGGTGGATCCCCCGAAGCGGGCATCAGTCGTCGTCAGAGCGGCCGGGACCGAGCGCGGCCACCGGCCCCTCACCACCGGATCCGGGACCCACAGCAGGAGCGCCATCCGCGGGACCTTGATCCGGGAAGTCGGGTCCCGACTTCGAGCTACGGCCGGCGAGCAGCCCGACCAGGGCGACCAGGGCCAGGGCCACCAGCACGATCACGATGGCGATCAACGCCGTGGGCTGGTTCCACACCACGAGGAGGAGCAGCCCGAGGCCGATCACACCCCACTGCAGCCCCTTGCGGTGAGCGGCGACAAACTCGTGGACGGGACCGTCGGTCATCCACGACGGCTTGCCCCGGTTTCCCAACCATGCCCGCATGTGGGAGTTGCCGGCGATGGCGGCGACGACGGCGATCACCGCGGCCACGACGAATATGGTGCGGACGGTGTCGAGCAGGGACGCGCTGATCGTATCGATGACCGCCTCGGTCGCCGGCCTGGACTGGGACGGGCTCAGCGAAGAGAGGTAATGATCACGCCCTACCGACGCGACCACAAGGACGACAGCCATGGAGACCGCCAGCCCCGCGGCAGCCCGCACCAGGCCTCGCCGCCGGTTGCGGGTCAGAATGATCCCGCCGGCGAACAGCAGCAACGTGACGATGGGGAGAAGGATGTAGAGCCGATTGAGCAAGCGGGTGAGCCCCTGGAGCCGGACGAGCTGGGTGGACTGGAACAGGGTGAGGGTGGGCGCGTCGGCAGTGGACACCTTTTCGAACAGCGTGATTCGCTTCTTCCTGAGCGCCTGTTTCGCAGCCTCCTCGATGTGGGCCAGGTTCACCGTGACCTTGCCATTGCTCGATTGAAGCGCACCCTCACCCGATCCGGTCAACAGCGCGACCACCTGTTTGTGCGCTCGCCGATTGGCTTCGACCCAGAGCTCTTGGAATTTGGAGGACTCGACGAGCTTCAGGGTGATGCCGTTCGTCGAAGTCTGGACGGCTCTCGCAATCGGGGCGGCCAGGAATCCGGCCCGCGCGGGGAGCGCGCGCTTGACCCTGTACTCCACATTGATCTTGGTGACGAGCTGATCGGTCACCCTCTTCGCCACCGCTGTCTGGATCGCCGGATCGGAGGCCAGCGGAGTAACCGTGCTCACATAGGTGTCGGTGTTCAGCACTTCGTTGCGTACGAACACCATGAACACCGACAGCACAGCCAAGACGCAGGCCACAACGATCAGCACCCATGAAGCAATGCTCTTCCAACGACGTCTCCACCGTTCCGAACGGCGAAGACCCTTGTCCCGGCGGAGCCTCTCGTTCTCCTCGCGCAGCGCCTCGACGGTGTCTCTGAGTGCGTAGGCGTCGGGATCGTCGGGAACCACGCCGACACTGTATCGGCGTGTCCGCTTTGTCGGACGCCACCCCGCGGAAAGACGGATCTCATCCTCGTGACCGCCAATGAGGCCGAACGGCCGACACGACCCGGCCGCGGCGAGGGGGCCGTGCAGAACCACTCCGGGAGCGAGATCTGCGCAGAAACGGAGACGACCGCCCCACGTGCGATGGGCACCGTGGAGCGGTCGTCAACCGCGGCTACTGCACTCCCCGGCCGGCCCAAGCCGGCCGCCTGCGGTCAGCCGAGCAGTTTGGCCTTCTGCGCTTCGAATTCGGCGTCGGTGATCACGCCTTTCGCCTTGAGGTCGCCCAGCTTTGCCAACTCATCGGCGCTGCTACCGCCCGAACTGCCGGCTGCCTGCTTGACGTAGGCGTCGAATGCCTTCTGCTGTGCGACAGCCTGGGCCTCGGCCCGTTCGTGCATGCTTCCGCCGCGGGCGATGAGATAGACGAGCACTCCGATGTACGGAATGATGATGACGAAGATCACCCAGAGCGCCTTCGCCAATCCACCCATGTCGTGGCTGCGGAAGATGTCGCTGAAGATGATGATCAGGAGCCAGATCCACAGGAAGAACAGGAAGAACTCCAGTATCGTCCAGAAGATGCCCAGTAATGGATAAGTGTACGCAAGCATGTGCCGCTCCTTCGTTGGGGACGGTGTGAACCATACCTGGCCGCACTGACCAGCACGCGTCTTCCGCGTTCTTGTTGCCGGCTCGGCGCTTCGGGCCTGCGGCGCGGTGGCCCGTCGGGCGCACCGGAACCCCCCTCGGAGTGCGGAAACCACCTAGTGTCATCTGACGGAGGTCGGACGACGGGAGGAGACCGGTGAACTTCGTTGGCGACATCAAGTCCGTCGTCGTCACCGTGACGCCGGTGCTGTTGGTGTGCACGTGGTGACGACGGTGGCGCCCGTGGGCACGACGTCGGAGGCACCGGCGTGACCGCATCCGACCCACCGGCCGATCCGAAAGCGTCGGCCGAGCTTCCGATCGCAACCGACTCGACGGCGTCACCCGCGGCGGCGGCCCAACCCGATCCGGCGGCGGTCGCAACCGACTCGACGGCGTCACCCGCGCCGGCGGCGGCCCAGCCCGACCCGGCGGCCATGCTCAGGACGAAGGCGTATATGCGGCTTCTCGTGCTGGCTGCCGTCATCGGGGTCCCCGTCTCGGCTGTGGCCTACGGCTTCCTCAAACTCGTCGGCCTGCTGCAGGAGTGGATCTTCACCTCGTTGCCCAAGGCGCTCGGCTTCGCCGGGACACCGGTCTGGTGGCCGCTGCCGCTCCTGGCCGTGGCCGGCGTCCTCGTGGGTGCCACCATCAAGTACCTGCCCGGGACGGCGGGACACATTCCGGCCGAGGGTTTCAAGACCGGCGGAGGCGCGCCCTCTGCGAACGAGCTTCCGGGAGTGGCGCTGGCCGCGCTGGCCACGCTGAGCCTCGGCGTCGTCCTCGGACCGGAAGCACCGTTGATCGCCATCGGCGGTGGGTTGGGGCTCCTCTCGGTGCAGCTGGCCAAGCGCGACGCGCCGCCGGCGGCGGCCATCGTCATGGCATCGGCCGGCAGCTTCGCGGCCATCAGCACTCTCTTCGGTTCCCCCATCCTCGGAGCCTTCCTGCTGATGGAGGCGGCGGGGATCGGCGGACCCCTGCTCGAGCTGGTCCTGGTACCGGGATTGCTGGCGGCAGGAGTGGGCACGCTCATCTTCGTCGGTCTGAACTCGCTGACCGGATTCGGGACGTTCTCACTGGCCATCCCCGGCCTCCCCCCGTTCCACCACCTGACCGGAGCCCTGTTCGGCTGGGCCATCGTCTTCGGCCTCGTGGCATCACTGCTGGGGACCGGCATCAGGCTCATCGGGCTGGCCATCCTGCCCCGGGTCGAGCCGCGGAAGGTCCTCCTCACACCGGTTGTCGGCCTCGGGATCGCCGGATTGGCCATCGCCTTCGCCGAGATTTCGGGGCGAGGCTTTTCCGACGTGCTGTTTTCAGGCCAGTCGGCGCTACCCGGCCTGGTGCAGCACGCCGCCAGTTGGACCGTCGGGGCGCTGGTGCTCCTCGTCGTCTGCAAAGGGCTGGCCTACGGAATTTCGCTTTCGAGCTTTCGCGGTGGACCGGTGTTCCCGTCGATGTTCATCGGGGCGGCCGCAGGGATTGCCGCATCGCATCTGCCCGGCATGTCGCTGGTGCCAGGAGTGGCCATGGGCATCGGCGCCATGTGCACGGTCATGCTCAAGCTGCCGATGACCGCGACACTGCTGGCCACACTGTTGCTGTTCAGCGACGGCACCGAAGTCATCCCGGTGGTCATCGTGGCCGTGGTGGTGGCCTACGCCGTTACGGCATGGCTTCCACAGACGCCCGACGAGTTCCGGACCGCGCTGCGAACCTCGACGCACCGGGGCAGGCTGGCGTCGACACCGCCCGGAGCGCCGACACCGGCAGCCGCACGCCGACAGCGCCCGCGGCAGCGCCGACAACCCCGGCCGGTGCCTGAGACGAGTGATGGCCGGACCATCTCCGGCCGGGTCTCCGACCCCTCAGGCGTCCGACGGGGTGGCCGGCCCGGCAGGCCCGCGCTTCCTGGCGGAGTCCTGTGGTCATCGTCGATCTGGCCCTCATCGGACTGGCCGTGACCTTGGAGCCGATCCCCGTCATCGCGTTCATACTTACCTTGAGCGCCATCGAGGGCGCGAAGAAGGGCGCCGCCTGCATCCTCGGCTGGATGGCATCCCGGGTCGTGGTCATCGGAAACGTCATCCTCATCACCGGGAGGAAACCGCCCAAGCCCAAGACGGCGCCGTGCAATGCCGAGCTCGGCATCAAACTCGGCGACAGCATCTACCTGATCGTGACGTGATGGCCCGTCCCGACCGGAGCTGCACCACCGCCCGGTCCGTTCGGGACCGGCCTGGTGATAATCGTCCACGTCCTGGCCGCAGTATTCGGCGCCGTGCTGGTGGGAGCCGTGCTCATCTCTGCTCTGGAGACCGTCGTGCTGCCCCGCGACGGCTTCACCCGCATCACCCGGTTCGTGTTCGCGGTGGCCGATCGTGTCCTCATCCACCGATGGCACAACCACGAGCGGGAGATGAATCTACGGGCCCTCTATGCACCGGTCGCCCTGATCAGCCTTCCGCTGGTGTGGATGATCTCGGTCACCATCGGGTTCAGCTTTGTCTTCTGGGGGATCAAGACCGGCACCACGCAACGCGCCTTCGAGGTCAGTGGGTCATCCCTGTTCACCCTCGGCTTCGCTGAACCCAAAGGCACCGCCCGGATCTGGCTGACCTTCGTCGAGGCGACGATCGGGCTCGGACTGGTGGCGCTGCTGATCAGCTACCTGCCAACCATCTACTCTGCCCACCACCAGCGCGAGAAGGGCATCATCGTGCTGCGCCCCTTTGCCGGAACTCCTCCCTCCCCGATCGAGCTACTGGTCAACCTCCATCGTCTGGGCAGCCTGGACAGCTCCGATCTGTGGCGGACGACGGCCAGCTGGCTGCTCGAGCTCGACCAGACCCATACCGCCTTTCCGGCCCTCTGCTACTTCCCCGAATCTTCGAACGACCAGTCGTGGGTGGCTTCGGTGGGCAGCGTGCTCGACGCCGCCGCTCTCCTTCTGTCCACGATGGATCTCGACGCCGGAGACGGCGTCGCCGACTCGGCGGGTCGCCGACTCGGCCAAGGGACCGATGCTGACGCTGGCTTACGGCATGCCGAGCCTGGTCAGGGTAGGGATGTCCGCCGGGCTCCCGATCAATCCCCCCGACACCCTGCTCGCGCTCCTCGCCCGGGCCGCCGACGAGCCGCCGCCGATCGTCCGTCCACCGGGAGGAGTACCTGGCCGCCCTCGATCGGCTCAACCCGTTCCTGCCCGTGCCCGAGCCGGAACGAGATCAGTGCTGGAGACGGTTTGCCTGGATTCGCTCCGGTTACGACCAGGCGCTCCGCGGACTGGCCGGCCTGACCTTGGCACCGGCGGCGGAATGGACCACCGATCGGCCGGTGCGGGTCGGGCGACCGCGATTGGTCCTTCCCCGTCCGATACGAGTCGACTGGACGCTCGACCAGCCGTCCTGAGGGCGCTGACCCGCCCGTTGCCGTCGGGCACCGCCGCCCGGTTGAGCACCACGGCCGGTTGACCACCGACGGCCGGCGACATGTCGGGCCACCGACGACCGGGTGGCCACCGGCTACAGGTGGCTGAACCCGCCCGCCTCCTCTTTGGTCATGGCCACCGTCACCGGGTGCTTGTCGAAGTGGTCGATGGCCGCCCTGAGGTCGTTGAGCAACAGGAAGGAGAGGTCCCGGCTGACTCCCTGGCGGACCAGGATGCGCTGCACCGAGACGTCGGCCACGGAGCCGGTCAGCGGATAGGCCGGAACCTGCCATCCCTGGACCCGCATGCGATCGGCGACGTCGTACAAGGTGTAGCCGGGGTCTTCCCCCTCCTTGATCCGCCAGGCCACCGACGGGATCCCGGTGAGGGGGTTGCCGTCGCACAGCAGCTCGAAGGGCCCGAGCTTGACGATCTCCTCGGCCAGGAACTTGGCCGATTCGTAGCAGGCGTCGTGGACGTACTGGTAGCCCTTCTTCCCCAGCCGGACGAAGTTGTAGTACTGGGCCACGATCTGGCCCGCCGGCCGCGAGAAGTTGATCTGGAAGACCGGCATGTCGCCACCCAGATAGGTGACGTGGAAGATGAGGTCGTCGGGCAGGTCCTCCTTGTCCCGCCAGAGCACCCATCCCGCCCCCAGGGGGGCCAGACCGAACTTGTGGCCCGAGGTGCTGATCGACTTGACCCGCGGGATCCGGAAGTCCCACACGACGTCGGGCGCGCAGAACGGGGCCAAAAAGGCGCCGCTGGCCCCGTCCACGTGGATGTCGATGTCGAGCCCGGTGTCCGCGGCCAGCTTGTCGAGGGCGGCGGCCAGCTCGGCAACCGGCTCATAGGCGCCGGTGTAGGTCACCCCGAAGGTGGGAACCACCATGATGGTGTTCTCGTCCACCTGGGCCAGCATCTGTTCGACGTCCATGCAGTACCTGCCGGGCGACATGGGGATCTCGCGCATCTCGATATCCCAGTACTTGGCGAACTTGTGCCACACCACCTGGACCGGGCCGCACACCATGTTGGGCTTGTCGGTGGGTTTCCCCGCGGCCTCGCGCTTGGCCCGCCACCGCCACTTGGCCGCCATGCCCCCCAGCATGCACGCCTCCGAGGAGCCGATGGCCGAGCATCCGACGGCCTCGCCGTCCTCTGGTGCGTGCCACAGGTCGGCCAGCAGCTGGACGCACCGACGCTCGATCTCGGCGGTCTGGGGGTACTCGTCCTTGTCGATCAGGTTCTTGTTGATGCAGATGTCCATCAGCTTGTGGATCTCCGCCTCTTCCCAGGTCTGGCAGAAGGTGGCCATGTTCTGGCGTTCGTTCCCGTCCAGCAACAGCTCGTCGGAGATGCACTGGAACGCATCCTCCGGCCGCATCTCGTCGGTCGGGGAACCGGTGGGACGGCAGGCTGGTCAGCAAGTCCTTGCCGGCGTAGACCGACTCGAGCAGCTCGTCGCGGACGGATACCCGCTTGTGCAGTGGCATGTTGTCAACTCCTCATCTCTGGTGGAACCTGGTGGATCTGCGCGTTGGTGGATCTTGGTCTGGATCGCGGACCGGTGGGCCAGCGGTTCCATGGATCGGCCGACGCGGTGCGCAGCAGCCGTCACGGCGCGGCTCAGACCCCGGCGGTGGCCTCGACACGGTGGTCGGCGATGGCTCGGGTCAGGGCTTCGAAGTCCAGCTCGTTCTGGTCGGCGTACGACATCGGCGAACTCGCACATGGCCCGGTCGAAGCGGTCGCCGCCGCCCAGGTATGAACCCACGGCGATGGCGTCCCCCGAGCGGGCGTGGGCCCGGGCCAGCGCCCATCCGCAGACCTGGGCATAGATGCCGAAGGCCTCCGGGGACATGGCGTCCACGTCGACCGAGAACTTCCAGTCCCAGAGCTGGCGCAGGTAGAAGTCACGGGTGACGCCGTCGTCTCCCGTGAACTGGTCCCATCCGAGGAAGATGTCGCTGGCCCCCTGCATGAGGCGCTGACCCTCGACCACCCGCTGCCCATGGTGGCCGTACTCGCTGGCCCCGAGGAACGGCTCCCCCACCGCGGCCTCCGCCTCTTTCATCTGGAGGAACAACGGGTCGCCGTTGTCACGGCCCACGAACAGCGCCACCCAGCACCGGGTACCCACGCTGCCCACCCCGACCACCTTGCGGGCCAGGTCGACGAACTCGTACTTGTCCAACAGGCGCTGGCGGTCACCCGACAGCGTGTTGCGGTACTGGGTGAGGGCGTCGTAGAGATGGCCCACCGTCTGCTTCGAGTACACATCGGTGAAGAGGGACTCGGCCGGCATCAGCAGCGGCGGATCGTCCACGAAGCGGAGCTTGCCGTCGACCTCGGTGGTCAGCTTGGCCAGCGCGGCAAGATGGTCCTTCGACTGGGCCTTGGCCAGCCGCTGCTGGAAGTTCTCGGTCAACCTGCGGCTGGCCTGGTCACCCCACCGTGGCGGCGATGGCCGCGGCATCGAGGTGCGAGGACCAGATGTCGAGATCCCGCATGGCGGCGAACTCCCGGATGGCGCGTCCGATAGGACGCACGACGGCCTGGGCCACGATCGACCGCCGGGTGGTGTCATCGAACTCGCGGCTCCGCGCCGGCGATCTCGAGGCTGGCGGCCAGGCGCTTGAGGTCCCATTCGAACGGGCCGGGGATGCGTCTCGTCGAAGTCGTTGACATCGAAGATGAGGTCCCGCTCGGGGGAGGCGAAACCCCCGAAGTTGGACAGATGGGCGTCCCCGCACAACTGGACCTCGAGCCCGGTGCGTTCCGCATGGTTCAGGTCGGCGGCCATCACCGCGGCGGCGCCCCGGAAGAAGGCGAAAGGTGAGGCGGCCATCCGGCCGTAGCGGATCGGGACCAGGTCGGGGAGCCGGGTGGTCGCCTGGAGGGCCAGGATGTCCAGCGGATCGGTCCGGTTGACGGCAGGCTCCCAGTCGCCGTGGCTGGACCGGGGCACCTTGGCCCGGGCGGCGCGACCGAAGGCCGAGCGCTCTGCGGGGGTGGCCTGCCTCATGCGCCCATCATTCCACTCCCGCCACCGGACTGCTCCGCGAGGATCAGTCCCTTGCCGCGACCTCTTCTTCTCGGCGCTGCCGGAGGATGACCACCAGCCGGTCGACGAGGGCACCGAGGAAGGCGGCGATCAGCAGGACCCAGATGAGGCTCACGTTGGCGTTGAAGAAGACGAATCCGACCCGCACGGTCTTGCTGTTGTCGAGGACGAACCCGATGAGGAGGGCCAGGACGACCACCGCCACCACGATCCGGGCGACGTCCCGTGGTTCACGTTTGCCGCCCCCCGCAACCTGGCTCGTCCGCCCATCGGATCTGGCCATTGCCTGCTCCTTCCCGTCGGCGGGCTCCGAACTTCCCGCTGACGAACTCCGGGGTTCGCTGCAGCGACAGTACCCCGGAGCCCCACCGGGCGCGGTGACCGGTCAGGTGAAGAGCAGCGTGGCCTGGTGGGCGAAGTTCAAGATGGGCTCCGGGATGATGCCGAACACCACGCTGAAGGCCACCGAGATGCCGATGACGAGCCAGGTCAGGGTGGGTACGGGCACCGCCCCCCGTTCCGTCACCGACTCGGCCGGCGGCGCGTCGGTGAGGATCTGGAGGCTCGAGACCTCGTCCGAGGTGCCGGACGGACCGACGGAACCCGACGAGCCGGCGGAATCCGAGCCGGACACCGGACGACCAGCGATCCGACGAGCCGACGACGGCGTCCGGGGAGACCGGCGGGGACGGCGGCGTCGGCCTCCACGCTGTCGGGACCGGCGTCGCCGTCGTCGCCCACCGTGTCCCCGACCAGCCCCACCGGCGAGTACATGGCCACCGCCACCCGGAGGTAGAAGAACGCGGCGACGGCCGCCGAGACCATGGCCACCGCGGCCAGCACGTAGGCGTGGGTGGCCACGGACGCGCCCACGACGCCGAACTTGGCCAGGAACCCGGTGGTGAACGGGATGCCGGCCTGTCCCAGCAGCAGGACGGCGAAGGCCAGGGCCAGCACGGGCTGACGTTTGGCCAGACCCCGGTAGTCGGAGATCTGGTGCCCGGTGTCGCCGTGGTCGGGCCATCACGGTGATCACCGCGAACGACCCGATGACCAGGAACATGTAGGTGAAGATGTAGTACAACGAGGACGAGACGCCCCGGGTGGTGGCCGCTTCCACCCCGAGCAGGATGAATCCGACGTGGTTGATGGACGAGTAGGCCATCATCCGTTTCACGTCCCGCTGCATCAGGGCCACCACCGCGCCCAGCACCAGGCTGAGCAGGGCCAGCGCCCAGATGATCGGCTGCCAGTCCGTGCGCACCGTTCCGAACGACGACACGAACACCCGCAACAGGGCGGCGAAGGCACCGACCTTGACCACCGCAGCCATGAAGCCGGTGACCGGTGACGGTGAGCCCTGGTAGACGTCGGGAGACCACATGTGGAAGGGAACGGCCGCGATCTTGAACCCGAACCCGACCAGCAGGAGGGCCAGGCCGCCGAGCAGCACGCCGTTGGAGGCGATGACGTTCTTGGAGAGGTAGTCGGCGATCTGGGGCAGGTTGGTCGATCCGGTGGCGCCGTAGACGAGCGCGATCCCGTAGACGAAGATCGCCGACGAGAATGCACCGAGCACGAAGTACTTGAGCGCGGCCTCGCCCGACTCGGCCCGCTTGTGGTTGAAGGCGGCCAGCACGTAGAGGGCGATCGACATGATCTCCAGGCCGAGGAAGATCACGATGAGATCGTTGGCCGCTCCCATCATCATCGCGCCGGAGGCGGACATCATGGCCAGGACGTGGAATTCGGGGCCCTCGATGCCCTCCCTGCGCAGATAGCCGTCACCGACCAGGGCGGTGAGGAGCATGGCGATGGCCACCACGATCTGCACGAACACATCGAACCCGTCGAAGGCGATGGCGCCGGCGATGGTGACCTGGGGTCCGTGGGTGCTCACGTGGTCCCACTGGAACAGCGCGGCCACCAGTGCGGCGACCGACGTCGCGGAGGCGACCAGCGTCCCCGAGCCCACACCCAGGATCTTGCGGAACAGCGAGGACGCGACCATCAAGCGCCAGGGCCCCGCCGATCATGATGAGCATGGGCAGGATGCTCAGGTAGTCGACGTGGGGGGTGTGGATGGCGGGAAGCGAGGAGCTGGTCACCGCCGTCGTCACGAACGAGGTCATCGCCGGTCACCGCCCGTGGTCGTGGGGGCGGGAGACAGACTCGTCGTCGCCTCCACCCGGGCCACCGTCACCGGGCCGGACAGGTGCCGGGGATCGGGGCTGGCGATGACGGCGCCGCGAGGGCCGACGCCACCGACGGTTCCGACGGCGAAGGCGCCGCCGACGACCCCGGGTCGAGGCCGGAGGGGATGGGGGTGTGCGTCACGCGGTCCACGTGGATGACCAGCCGGTCCACCGACGGGGTGATCCGGTCGAGCACGGGCTTCGGGAACACGCCGAGGGCGACGATGAGGATGATGAGGGGGGCGATGATGAGCCGCTCACTCCATCCCAGATCCTTCGTCTTGGTGTCCGTCTCGGTCGGCTCACCGTGGAAGACCTGTTGGAAGGCCCACAGGAGATAGATCGCGGCGGCGATGACTCCCAACGCGGCCACGACCGCCCACCACCGGTGGGCCACGAAGGTCCCGATCAGCACCAGGAACTCACCCACGAACCCGTTGAGACCGGGCACGCCGATGGAGGCCAGCATGGCCACGGTGAAGACGCCGGCCATCACCGGTGCCGGCGATTGCAGACCCTTGAGGGCCGACACCTGCCAGGTGCCGCGACGCTCGTAGATCCATCCCACCACGATGAACAGCGTGGTGATGATCAGCCCGTGGTTGACCATCTGGAGCACACTTCCGGTGAGCCCCTGGCTGTTGAGGGCGAACGTGCCCAGCACGATGAAGCCGATCTGGGCCAGGGACGAGTAGGCCAGCAGCCGCTTCAGGTCCCGCTGGGCGCAGGCCACGAGGGCCCCGTAGAGGATGCCGATCACGGCCAGGGTCAGCAACCACGGCGCCAGGGTGCGGGTGGCCTGGGGGAAGAGGTTGAGGTCGAAACGGATGATCCCGTAGGTCCCGAGCTTGGCCATCACCGCGGCCAGCAGGACCGCCCCGGCGGTGGGCGCTTCGGCATAGGCATCCGGAGACCAGGTGTGGAACGGGAAGATCGGCGCCTTGACCGCGAAGGCGGCGGTGAAGGCGAGAAACAGGAGCACCCCCTCGGTCCCCGAGAGGTGGGTGTGCACCAGGGCCGGGAGCTCGAAGGTGAGCACCCCGGTCTGGGACTGGTGGATGAACGCCACGGCCAGGAT
The DNA here is from genome assembly GCA_963745955.1 of uncultured Acidimicrobiaceae bacterium. Classification (GTDB taxonomy): domain Bacteria; phylum Actinomycetota; class Acidimicrobiia; order Acidimicrobiales; family RAAP-2; genus Bog-756. The sequence continues at coordinate 561,710 of CAVUZI010000007.1, forward strand.
GCCCACCAGCAGGAAGGCCGAGCCGGCGAAGGTGTAGATGAAGAACTTGATGGCGGCATAGCCCCGGCGGGCATAGCCCCACCCACCGATGATGAAGTACGCGGGGACCAGCGTCAGCTCGAAGAAGAGGAAGAACAGCACCAGGTCGAGGGAGACGAAACTGCCCAGGCATGCCGCCTCCAGGAGGAGCACCCAGGCCACGAAGGCGCGCGGGTCCCGCCTGACCCGGGCCCCGAGCAGGGCCAGCGGGAAGAGGAGGGCGGTCATCACCACCAGGAAGAGCGAGATCCCGTCGATGCCCAGCGACCAGTGGATGCCCAGCTCCTTGGCCCAGACGTGGTCGGAGACGAGCTGGTAGCCACCGTCCCCCACCTTGAACTGCCCGGCGATGACCAGCGCCAGCACCAGGGTGAACAGGGCGACGAGGAAGCCCAGCCCCTCGTGGAAGTGACGGGAGACCCAGCCGGTCGGCACCAGTGCGACCACCGCGGCGCCGATGGCCGGCACCAGCACCAGGACGGTGAGAAAAGGGAAGTGACCCGTGGCCATCAGGTCCACCACAACCGGGTGAGCATGAAGGCCAGCACCAGGACGGTGCCGAGCACGATGCCCAGCACGTAGTTGCGCAGGTAGCCGGTCTGGCTGCGCCGGATCAGTGCGCCGGACTTGCGCACCAGGGTGGCCACCCCGTTGACCCCGCCATCGATCACCTTGGGGTCGATCACCGTGGCGCTGAAGGCGGCCAGGCGCTCCGCCGGCCGGCCGAGCACGGTGTCGTAGAGCTCGTTGATGTACCACGAGTGCCTGAGGAAGTCGACCTCGAGCTTGGGTCGCTCCGCCTTGGCCATCCACAGCCGGAGGCCGATGGACACCCCGGCAACGGCGATCACCGCGTCGATGGTGGCCAGCACCCAGACGGCACCGGTGCTCAGATGGTCGTCGTAGAGGTTGGAGCCGAAGACCGGGTCGATCCAGTTGGACAGCGAAAGGTGGTCGTTGGACAGGGCCAGGACGCCGGCGGTGGCGGCGAAGAAGGCCAGGATCCACAGCGGGATGGTCATGATCGGCCGCGACTCGTGGGGCTCGGGGATGGGCCCGTCGGCGTGGTGCGAGTCGGGCATGTCGGTGGTGGCGTCGATGGCCACCTTGTCGGCCCAGCGGTCCTTGCCGAAGAAGGCCAGCCCGGTCAGGCGGCTCATGTAGTAGGCGGTGAGAGCGGCGGTGACCACGCCCACCACCCACAGCGCCGGGTGGGCGGCCCAGGTGTTCTCCAGCACATCACCCTTGGCCCAGAATCCCGACAGCGGCGGCACCGCGGCGATGGCCAGCCAGCCGACGGCGAAGGTGATGAAGGTGATGGGCATGTACTTGCGGAGGTTGCCCATGCGCTTGAGGTCCTGCTCGTCGTGGAGGCCGTGGATGGTCGATCCGGCGCCGAGGAAGAGCAGCCCCTTGAAGAAGGCGTGGGCCACCATCAAGAAGATGGCCGCCTCGTAGGCCCCACATCCGATGGCCAGGAACATGTACCCGAGTTGGGACACGGTCGAGTAGGCCAGCACCTTCTTGATGTCCTGCTGGGCGCAGGCGATGGTGGCGGCCACGAAGGCGGTGGCGGCCCCGACGCAGGCCACCGTGAGGGCAGCCGCCGGGGAGGCGTGGAGCAGCGGATTGATCCGGCACAGGAGATAGACGCCGGCGGTCACCATGGTGGCGGCGTGGATGAGCGCCGACACCGGGGTCGGGCCCTCCATGGCGTCGGCCAGCCACGGGAAGAGGGGGATCTGGGCCGACTTGCCCATCACGCCGACCAGGAGCAGCAGGCAGATGGCGGTGATGTTGCCCGCGCCGATGGTGCCGATGTGGGCGAAGATGGTCGTGTACTCGAGCGAGTGCACCCTGGTGAAGACCAAGAAGATGGCCAGCAGGAAGCCGACGTCACCGATCCGGTTGTAGACGAAGGCCTTCTTGCCCGCGCTGGCCGCCGAGTCCCGGGTGAACCAGAACGAGACCAGCCAGTAGGAGCAGGTCCCCACGCCCTCCCAGCCGACGAAGGTGACCAGCAGGTTGCTCCCGAGCACCAGGATCAGCATCGAGGCCACGAAGAGGTTCATGTAGAGGAAGAACTTCGAGTAGTCGCGGTCACCCTTCATGTAGCCGATCGAATACAGGTGGATGAGGCAACTGATGCCGGTGACGAACAGCACCATGGTCATGGACAGCGGATCGACGAACAGTCGGGCGTGCACCTGGAGTTGGTCGACCGGGATCCAGGTCCACAGGTTCTGGGTGAAGGTCCGGACCGGAGCGTTGACCGTGAGCAGGTCGAAGTACACCCCCACCGCCACCACGAACGAGGCCCCGATGAAGAAGGTGGCCACCGCCCCGGCCAGAGGATCACCCAGCCGGCGGCCCACCAGCAGCTGCACGGCGAACCCGACCAGGGGCAGCAAGATGATGAGGTAGGTCACGTGGAGCATCGTCCGGTCAGCCCTTCATCAAGTGGAGGTCGTCGGCGGTGGCGTTGGCCCGGCGGCGGAAGATGGCGACCACGATCCCGAGCCCGACCACGACTTCGGCCGCGGCCACGACCAACACGAAGAACACCAGGACCTGGCCGCCGATGTCATGCAGCATGCGGGCGAAGGTCACGAAGGTCAGGTTGGCCGCGTTGAGCATCAACTCGACACACATGAACATGACCAGCACGTTCCGCCGGATCAGCACGCCCAGCGCGCCGATGGCGAACAGGACGACGCTGAGCGACAGGTACCAGTCCGGGTTGATGGTCATGCCCGCCCCTCCTCGTGCGCACCGGCGGGTTCCGCCGGGCTGTGCCGGTCCTGTCCGGGCCCGGGTTCGTCGGTGGCGGAAGTCGCCCGCGCCGACGTCGAAAGGTCTGCCCCGGCGGAGGACAGCTCTGCGCCGCCGGGGGACAGGTCCGCGCCGCCCGCCGAAAGGTCTGCCCCGGCGGAGGACAGCTCTGCCCCGCCCGCCGAAAGGTCTGCCCCGGCGGAGGACAGCTCTGCCCCGCCCGCCGAAAGGTCTGCGCCGCCGGACGCGAGCTCAGGCTCGTCCTCTGTCGGCTGAACGGCCGACCCCGGGGGCCGGCGGGCCAGCACCACCGCGCCCACCACGGCGATGATCAACAGGGCCGCGGTGGCTTCGAAGGGGAACAGGTAGGTCGTGTACACCGACTTGCCCAGCAGGTAGACGTTGGACTGCGCCCCGGCGTCCACCCCGGCGACGTGCTGGGCTCCGGTGGTCCAGCTCGAGACCTCTCCCAGGAGGAGGAGACCGGTCGTGCCGAGCAGGATGAGACCGGCGGCCAGGGGACGCTGGCCCCGCAGCGGCTCGATGGCGATGTTCTCCTCGCGGTCGACGCCGAGGAACATGATGACGAAGAGGAAGAGCACGACGATGGCGCCGGCGTAGACGATCACCTGCACGGCGGCCAGGAACGGATCCCGTTGCAGGACGAAGAGCACGGCCACGCCGAACAGGGTCATGACCAGCATGAGGGCGGCGTGGACCGGGTTCCGGGCCACCACCACCCCGATGGCGCCGGACAGGATGATGGCCGCGGAGACGGCGAACGTTCCCACGTCGACCCATGACGGGTGGACGGTCGTCGACGCCGCCATCAGCAGCGCTCCGAGCACCGCGGTCATCAGGGAGCGCTCGATCCCGGACCGGTGCTCGGACCGGTGCTCGGCTCAACGGGAGCGCTCGGCTCACCGGTCTCCCCCGGCTCGCCCGTCGGGCCCGTCGCCGCCGGTCCACCCGTCGGGACCGGCTGGGCCGTGCCCGGTCGGTCCCGTTCGACGTTGCCCTCCGTCACCGAGCGGGCGTAGTCGGCGTCCGCCTTCTCCCGGTGCTTCTTGCCGGCGCCCGGAGCGAACCGCTCCGCCTTCTCCATCATGCGGCCGATGGCACCACGGGGACCCCGCTTGGCCGGCGGGCAGGTCGCTCTGGAGCAGGTGCCGCTCGAGGGTGTCACGCAACTGCTTGCTGCCGGTGGCGGCGTCGTCCCGCATGACCGGTCTGCCCGCTCTCGGGGGTGCGCACGCCGAACCCGAGCTCCCCCGACCACTGGACGCGGCCCTCGAACTCCGCGCTCCCCGACGGTGACGTGGCCCGCATCCAACCCGAGGTGTGCAGGTCGTCGCCTTCCCGCCAGTCCTCCCAAGGAAGGTGCTTGGGCTTGCCGTCGTCATCGACCAGCAGCTCCTCTTTGGTGTAGATGGCGTCGTTGCGGTTGGTGAAGGAGAACTCCATCAGCTTCGTCTCGGTGATGGCCTCGGTGGGACAGGCCTCCACGCACAGGTCGCAGTGGATGCACCTCAGGAAATTGATCTCGTAGACGTAGCCGTACCGCTCACCGGGCGACACCGGGTGGTCGGGTGGATTGTCGAGGCCGCGCACGTAGATGCAGTCCGCCGGGCAGACGCCGGCGCACAGCTCACAGCCGATGCACTTCTCCATGCCGTCCTCGTACCGGTTGAGCACATGACGCCCGTGCTGACGCGGCTGCTTCGGACGCTTCTCCTCGGGGTACTGGCGGGTCACCGGCGGGCGACCGAGATGCTCGAGGGTCAGCTTGAACCCGCCCAGGAAGTTCTGCCGCTGGTGCGGCGGTTCGGGGTCAGCCATCAGCCGTCACCTCCTTGCTCGGACGGGGAGAGCGGTCGGCCCGGGGCACTCGAAGTGCCCGCGGGTCCGGGTTCGCCCGCGGGTCCGGGTTCGCCCGCGGGTCCGGGTCCGGCCGCGGGTCCGGGTTCGGGCTCGGTCGGACGGGTCCAGAGGCGGACACCGACCTGCGGGATGATGGCCCGGGTCTCCTCCCTCTCGTTTCCGATGGAGAACGCCCTCGTGATCGTCACTGCGGCCACGACCACGGCGAGCGCCAACCCGAAACCCCACCACCCGTCGATCACGAAGCCGGCCACGATCATCAGCCAGCCCAGCGAGAGCGGGATGAGCCGCTTCCACCCCAGGTCCATGAGCTGGTCGTACCGCAGCCGGGGCAGCGCCGCCCGCAGCCAGACGAACACGAACAAGAAGATGATGGTCTTGAGCAGGAACCACACGATGGGCCAGAGCCAGTAGGTGTGGGGGATGTGGGGGTCGGGACCGTCGGGGCCGCCGAAGAAGAGGGTCACGGTGATGGCCGACATGGTGATGGTGTTCATGAACTCGGCCAGGAAGAACAGGGCGAACCGGATCGACGAGTACTCGGTGACGAAGCCTCCGACCAGCTCGGAGTCGGCCTCGACCAGGTCGAAGGGGGGCCGGTTCGTCTCGGCGATGACGGCGACGAAGAAGATGAGGAAGGGCACCAGACCCAGCCGGATGGCGTTCCACTGCCACAGGTGCTGGGCCTGCGCGTCCACGATGGCGCGGGTGCTCAGCGATCCGGTGATCAGCACCACCGTCACCACCGTCATGCCCAGGGCGGCCTCGTAGGAGATCATCTGGGCCGAGGCCCGGACCGAGCCGAGCAGCGGGTACTTGGAGCCCGACGACCACCCGGCCAGCATGACCCCGTAGACGCCGATCGAGGACATGGCCAGCAGGAAGAGGATGCCCATCGGGGGATCGGCCAACTGGAGCTCGAAGGTGTGGCCGGCCACGGTCACCACCCCGCCGAAGGGCACCACGGCGAAGGCCAGGAACGCGGTGATGATGGTGATGTAGGGGGCCAGGATGAAGACCGAGCGGTCGGCCTTGTCGGGCATCAGGTCTTCTTTGAAGAAGAGCTTGATCCCGTCGGCCAGGGTCTGGGCGATGCCGAAGGGGCCCGCCCGGTTCGGGCCGATGCGGCTCTGCATGTCCGAGATCACCTTGCGCTCGAACCAGATCATCAACATGACCGACACCATCAAGAAGCCGAAGATGACCAGCACCTTGATGAGCACGATCAGGAACACGGCCCAGCCCACACCGTTCATGTACAGGGGGTCTCCCGCGGCGAGCAGGGGATGGGCCAGTGCCAGCGGCAGGTTCATGGCGTCTCCATCCGGACCTCGACCAACGGAGCACCGCTGTCGATGAGATCGGCGACGGTCCCGCCATCGAGGTGCCCGTCGGCGAGGGGCACGTTGAAGTCGGCGGCGACCACCTTGCGGGGCAGCGACGGGTCGGGCACCGCCGCGGCCACCAGGGACGCGTTTTCGGTTCGCAGCCTGACCGAGCCACCGGCCGCCACCCCGAGGTCGTCGAGGTCGTGCGGGTTGACCCGGAGCGGGGCCGGGTCCACCAGGCCGGCCAGGGCCGGGACCGCGCTCACCGCCGAGCCGAGGTCGTAGAGCGACCGAGAGGCCACCAGCCGCATCGAGTAGCTGTCGACCGGGCTGACATGGGGGACGTCCAGGTCGAGCGGGAGGGCGACCAGCCCTGGGAGCGTCGGTTCGCCGGCCCCATCGCTGCGGTCGACCGCTGGCGCGCCGAGCCCCGCGGTCGGCGGTTCGGCCAGTCCGGCCCGGGGCGGGGCGCCCTGGCGCTCGACCGACTCGACACCGGGGACGGCGATCGGGTCGAGGGGTGCGACCCGCCGGCCGATCGACACGGGGCTGGCCGTGAGGGGGGCGACCACGCCGTCGGCCGTCCCCAGCGCGTCGAGCACCGCGAGGGTGATCCCCCGGTAGGCCGGGGCCACCCGCTCGATCTCGTCCCACACCTCGCCCACCGAGTCGAGGCCGAGGTCGGCATCGAGGTGCACGGCCAGCTCGGCCGCGATCATCCAGTCCGGCCACGCCTGGCCCGGGGGCACCAGCTTCTGTCCCAGCACGGCTGATGCGGCCCTCGATGTTGGTGGTGGTCCCGGGCCGCTCGTGGGCCTCGGCCGCGGGCAGGACGACATCGGCCCGCTCGGTGACGGCACCCGGCGACGACGCCACCGCCACCACGAAGTCGGCCGCGTCGAGGGCCCGTTCGGCCAACCGGCGGTCGGGGAAGTCGGTGAGGGGATCGGCGCCGAGCACGATCAGTGCGCCGACCTGCGGAGCCGGCGCCGGCATCCCCGGCCGCGGCCCGGAGGATGCCCTCGGTGTCCCGGCCCCGGGCTTGCGGAACCGAGCCCCACCGTTGCGTGAACCAGTCGCGGCCGGCGTCGAGGGTCACCCGGCCGGGCAGGAGACCGGGAGCCAGCCCCATGTCGAGGGCGCCGTTGACGTTGCCCCGCCGCAGGGCGGGAAGGAAGCGGGCCTTCGGGCAGCGCACCGGCCAGGACCTGGGCGGCCTCGGCCACCAGGGCACCGTCCTCGGCCAGGGACGGCCGCCCGGCGATGATGACGACGTTTCCGGCGCCGGCCAGCCGGCGGGCCTCGGCCAGCGGGCCGGGGTCGACGGACGCCGGGCCTGCTGCAGCCGGGTCCACGAGGGCCCTGGCCACGGCCGCGGCCTCGCCCGGCGCGTAGCGCAGCGACACCTTGGCGTACGGGGTGAGCGAGGTGGCCTCGGGGCGACAGCTCGACCAGGGAGAGCCCCCCGTCGACGATGGCCGAGCGCAACCGGAGGAAGAGGATCGGGAGCTCCTCGCGCACGTCGCCGGACAGGACGATCACGGTGTCGGCCGAGGCCGCCTGGTCGATGGTGGCCCGAGGGAGGGCCAGCACCAGCTCCGCGGGGAGCCCGTCGCCCAGCTGGGCGTCGACCGAGTCGGTGCCGAGCACCCCCTTGGCCAGTTTGGCCCAGGCATAGGCCCCCTCGTTGGTCAGCCGGGCTCCGCCCACCACGCCGACCGACTCCGCGCCCCCGGCGGTCGTGGCCTTCTTGATCCCGTCGGCCACCGCGGCCAATGCCTCGTGCCACGAGACCGGCACCAGCGACCCCTCCTTGCGGATGAGGGGATCGACCAGGCGGTCCTCGCTGTTGACGGCGTCGAAGGCGAACCGGCCCTTGTCGCACAGCCACCCGTGGTTGACCGGCTCGGCATCGATGCCGAGCAGGCGGGTCACCCGGTTGGACGACGACTGCACCGCCACCCTGCACCCCACCGCACAGGTCGTGCACGTCGACTCGACCTGGTCCAGATCCCAGGGCCGGGCCGCGAACCGGTAGGGGGCCGCGGTGAGCGCCCCGACCGGGCAGATCTGCACCGTGTTGCCCGAGAAGTACGACGTGAAGGGCAGCTCGGGGAACGTGTTGACCTCGAGCTGCTCACCGCGCCCGATGAAGTCGATCTGGGCTTCGCCGGCCACTTCGTCGGCGAAGCGGGTGCAGCGGCTGCACTGGATGCACCGCTCGCGGTCGAGCAGCACCAGCTCCGAGATGGGGATGGGCTTCTCGAAATGCCGCTTCTCCTCGACGAAGCGGGACTCACCCGGGCCGTAGGCCAGGGTCTGGTCCTGGAGCGGGCACTCGCCTCCCTTGTCGCAGACCGGGCAGTCGAGCGGGTGGTTGACGAGGAGGAACTCGAGGACGCCGTCCTGGGCCTTCTTGACCTTGTCCGAGGTGGTGGTCACCTCCGAGCCGGCCTGGACCTCGACGTAGCAGCTGGGCTGCAGCGAGGCCCCGCGGGGACCACTCACCTCGACCAGGCACATCCGGCACACGCCGACCGACTTCATCCGCGGGTGATAGCAGAAGCGCGGGATGAAGGTGCCCGCCCGCTCGGCCGCGGCGATCAGCATCTCGCCCTTGCGGCCGGTCACCTGGCGCCCGTCGAGGGTGAAGGCCACCGTCTCGACCGGCTCGGACTCGGCATGGTCGACGAGGTCGGCCGTGGCGTTCTCCCGGGTGGTGCTGCCTTCGGTGGGCGGGCTCTTGCTCACGGGGCTCTCGTCACTCATAGGGGCAGCCCCCGTCCTTGATGTGCACGAGGAACTCGTCGCGGAACATCTCGATCGCCGATCCGATGGACGACGGGATGGACGGCCCGAGCACGCAGATGGTGGTCTGCTGGGGAGGCCACGTCAGCCCGGGGGCGATGTTGTCGCAGGCGTCGAGGAGAAGGTCGAGATCCTGCTCGCGGCCGTGACCGGTCTCGATGCGCTCCATGATCTTCTCGAGCCAGCCCGCCCCCTCACGGCACGGCGTGCACTGGCCGCACGACTCCCGGAAGAAGAACTTGGTGATGCGCCACGCCGCCCGGACGGCACAGGTGTGGTCGTCCATGACGACGATCGAGCCCGACCCGAGCATGGAGCCGGCGGCGGCCACTTCGTCCTGGCCGAGCGGGAGGTCGATCTGGTCGGGACCGAACCACGGGGCCGAGACCCCACCGGGGATGAAGGCCTTCAATCCCCGGCCGTGGGGAATGCCGCCGCCCAGCACCGGGGCGTTGATGAGGTCGTTGAACGTCGTCTTGACCATCTCGAGCTCGAACACGCCCGGGTTGGTGACGTGTCCGGCCAGGGCGAACAGGCGGGTGCCGGCCGAACGGCCCTCGCCCAGGGCGGCGAAGGCGGCGCCGCCGTTGAGGACGATCCAGGGGAGGTTGGACATGGTCTCCACGTTGTTGACCACGGTGGGCTCGCCGTACAGGCCGATGGCCGCAGGGAAGAACGGCGGCTTGATGCGGGGGAAGCCGCGCTTGCCCTCGAGCGACTCGAGCAGAGCCGTCTCCTCGCCGCAGATGTAGGCCCCGGCCCCCGGGTGGACCACGATGTCGACCGAGAACCCCGATCCGAAGATGTCGGTTCCGACCGCACCGTGCCCGTAGGCATCGTTGAGGGCCGACTGCACCCGCTCGAGACCGAGGGCGAACTCGCCCCGGATGAAGATGAAGGCCTGCGACACCTGGAGCGCATAGGCGGCGATGAGCACACCTTCGATGAGCTGGTGGGGATCCCGCTCGATGAGCAGGTGGTCCTTGAAGGTCGCCGGCTCGCTCTCGTCCCCGTTGACCACCAGGTAGGTGACCGGGTTCTTGCGGAGCATGGCCCACTTGCGCCCGGCCGGGAACCCGGCCCCGCCCCGGCCCAGCAGGCTGGCGGTGTCGACTTCGTGGGCCACGTCCTCGGGGGTCATGGACAGGGCCTTGCGCAGGCCCTCGTAGCCGCCCGTGGCCAGGTAGCGCTCGAGGGTGTGGGAGTCGGCGAAGGGGAGCCGGCCGGTGATGATCTTCGGCGCCTCGGTGACGGCCACTAGGAGCCACCCCCCGCCCCGCCGGAGCCGGCATCCTTGGCCGCCTCGGCCGCCGCGGCCCGCCGGGCCTGGGCCTCGGCCATCGCCGCCCGCTCCGAGGCCACCCGCGCCGGGTCCGCCTGGAGGCCGGTCGTCCGCTGCACCCGGTTGAGGGTCCCGTGCTCGGGGATGTCGGCCGAGCGGGCACCGGATCGGAGCTCGGCCACCAACCGGTCGAACGACTCGGGCGTCTGGGCACCGACGAACCGGTGGTTGACCTGCACGCACGGGGTCCGGTCGCAGTCGGCCAGGCACTCCGCCTCTTCGAGGGTGATGCTCCCGTCCTCGGTGGTCCCGCCGGCGTTGATCCCGAGCGACGACTCGGCGTGCTCCAGCAGTTCGGCCGCACCGTTCAGGAGGCAGGCGATGTTCGTGCACACCGCCACCAGGTGGGTGCCCACCGGTTGGGTGTGGAGCATGTCGTAGAACGTGGCCGTCCCGTACACCTCGGCCGGGGTCACGCCCACCAGGTCGGCGATGTCCTCCATGGCCCCGGGTGTGAGCCACCCGTCCTGCTCCTGGGCCAGGTGGCAGAGCGGGATGAGCGCCGAGCGGGGCTCGGGGTAGAGGGCGATGATCTGGCGCGGCCCGTTCGAGGGTCGAAGGGGCCAGGTGCTTCGGCCGGGACGCGGTGGCCGAGGCGGTCCGGCGGGGTGTGCCCACCGGGACGGAGCCGGACGGTCCGGTCACCGGTCCACCTCCCCCATCACCGGATCGATGGTCGAACAGACGGCCACGGCGTCGGCCAGCAGTCCGCCGCGCATCATCACCGGGAGCCCCTGGAGGTTGACGAAGCTCGGGCCGCGGATGTGCATGCGGTAGGGCTTGGGCGAGCCATCGGAGACCAGGTAGCACCCGAGCTCCCCCCTCGGGGACTCGATGGCCACGTAGACCTCGCCCTCGGGGACCTTGAAGCCCTCGGTGAACACCTTGAAGTGGTGGATGAGCGCCTCCATCGACTCGTCGATCCGTTCGCGTGGGGGCGGGGTCACCTTCTTGTCCTGGACCCGGTAGTCACCGGCGGGCATCTTCTCCACGATCTGGCGGATGATGCGAATCGATTCGCGCACTTCGTTGAGCCGGATCGAGTAGCGGTCGAAATTGTCACCGAAGGTGCCGACGATGACGTCGAACTCGACTTCGTCGTAACGCAGGTAGGGCATGGCCCGGCGCAGGTCCCAGGGCACCCCGGTCGATCGCAGCACCGGCCCGGTGAGACTGAGGGCCAGGGCCTCCTCGGCCGAAAGCGTGCCGATCCCCTCCGATCGCTGACGGAAGAGGGGTTGGCCGGTGAAGAGCTCGTCGTACTCGCCGGTCCGGTCCATCACGGTGTCGCAGATGACCGTGATGTCGTCCTCCCACCCGTCGGGCAGGTCGGCGGCGGTGCCCCCGGGCCGGATGAAGTTGTGGTTCATCCGCAGTCCGGTGGTCTTCTCGAAGAAGGCGAGCACCATCTCGCGCTCGCGGAACCCGTAGATCATCATCGAGGTGGCCCCGAGGTCCATGCCGTTGGTGGCCAGCCACATGAGATGGGACGACACCCGGTTGAGCTCGACCATCAGCATGCGGATCCAGTCGGACCTCGGAGGCATCTCCACCCCGAGCAGCGCCTCCACCGCCAGCGACAGCACCAGCTCGTTGTGGAGCGGCGACAGGTAGTCCATCCGGGTGACATTGGTGGAGCCCTGGACGTAGGTGAGCTCCTCGGCGGTCTTCTCCATGCCGGTGTGCAGGTACCCGACCACCGGTTTGGTGCGCAGGACCGTCTCCCCATCGAGCTCGAGCATCAGGCGGAGCACCCCGTGGGTCGACGGGTGCTGGGGCCCCATGTTGATGATCATGGACTCGTCGTCGGTCCGCTCGACGTCGATGTCCGCCGGGTCGACGGCCACGCCCTCGGGCAGGCGGAGCACGGCTCCGACCTCCCGCCGGAGTTCGTTCGGATCGGTCTGCGAGCGCCGGCTCAGCTCCTGGATGCCCTCGGATGTCTCGGCCAGGAGGCCGGCCGGCTCGGAGGGTTCGGGCGCGTCCGTGCCCTCGGCGGCGGACGCCGTCTTCACGTCCTTCATCTCGGCCCTGGTGCTCCCTTGAACTGGACCGGTACCCGGCCGACCCCGTAGTCCTTGCGCAGAGGATGGCCTTCCCAGTCCTCGGGCATGAGGATGCGGGTCATGTCCGGATGGCCGGCGAAGACAATGCCGAACAGGTCGAAGGCCTCGCGCTCCATGGCTTCGACCCCGGGATAGAGACCGAAGAGGGAGTCCACCACCGCGTCGGTGCCGGGCACCTGCACGCGGACCCGCACCCGGCGCGCCTGGACCAGAGACAACAGGTTGACCACCACCTCGAACCGCTGGGGCTCGACGCCGTCGGGCAGGTGACGGCCCGGATGGCTGAGGTAGTCCACCCCGCACAGGTCCGCGCACATCTCGAAGCCGGAGTCGCGGAATTCGCCGACCACGGCGACGTACTGCTCGCGGGTGGGGAAGACCACCTCCTGTTGCGGCCGGCCGGGGCGCGCGACGAGGCGCCGCCCGAATCGCTGATCGCGGCCGCTCCGTCCGCCGTGCGGGTTCCGCCTGTGGTCACAGGGGCTCGCCCACGCTGCGGGCAATCACCGGATTGCGCTTGGGTGTGCCCAGGTGCACCGCGTCGGGACGGTCGGGGGTCCAGCCGGAGGTGGCCTCGTCGCCGTGGGTGCGGGCATCGTCGGTGTCACCACCCTCGTCTGAGGCCAGCGCCTTTGCGTCGGGACCGCCTGGGCGACCCGGCGCCCCGATCGGCTTGCGATGGGTGATGTCGTTGGTGCGCACCTTCTCGTGCAGCGTGAGAATGGCATGCATCAGCGTCTCGGGCGTCGGCGGGCACCCGGGGGCGTAGACGTCGACCGGGACGATCTGGTCCACACCCTGCACGATGGCGTAGTTGTTGAACATGCCCCCGGTGCTGGCGCACACGCCCATCGACAGGACCCACTTGGGCTCCATCATCTGGTCGTAGACCTGACGCAGGACGGGTGCCATCTTTTGGGAGACCCGCCCGGCCACGATCATGAGGTCGGCCTGACGGGGCGATGCCCGGAAGACCTCCATGCCGAACCGGGCCAGATCGAAATCGGCCGCTCCCACCGACATCATCTCGATGGCGCAGCAGGCCAGACCGAAGGTGGCCGGCCACATGGAGTAGGTACGCGCCCACTTGACCAGATCCTCGAGGCGCCCGGTGAGGAAGTTGTGCTGGAGGTCTTCGAGACCCATGGCGAGCTCTTCTCCCGCTCTACGCGGCTCGGCCGGGTCCGGTCGGCACGGTGGCCGGCTCTCCGGTCGTCGGGGCGTCTGGCGAAGCGGGTGTCGGTGCGGACGGACCGTCCGCCGAACCGGTGCCGACCGCACGCGTCGTCCTGTCGGGACCCCCCGGTCCGGCAGCGATGCGGGCAATGGTCGACTCGGACGTCCGGGATGGCATGGCCGCCACCAACCTCTTGGACGGGCCCCAGGTGAGGGCTCCGTTGCTGACCAGGAAGAGGAAGGAGACGAACACCACTGCGGCGAAGACGACCACCTCGGTGAGACCGAACGAGCCGAGCTGGTGGAAGATCACCGCCCACGGGTACAAGAAGACGATCTCGATGTCGAAGATGATGAAGATCATGGCGATGAGGTAGAAGCGAACGGGGAAGCGCGTCGGCGGCTCGATGCCGGGGACGATGCCGCACTCGTAGGGCGCGGTCTTCGCCGCCGTCGGCCGCTTCTTCGGGGCCATCATGGCCGAGGCCACGAAGGAGAGGGCGGCGAACAAGAAGCCGAGGATGAGGAGGATCAGGATGGGGAGGTAATCGTCCACAGGAACTTGTTTTTACCACGCAGCCCTCCGTCCAGGCACATCGACGGAACCCGCACCACCACCGGCAAACAGGTCGGAACGGCACGCGCCGGGCCCCCTGCCGTGACACCTAGCATTGGGCCCGTGAGTTCCGTCAGCGCGCCCGATCCCGCCTCACCCGGCCGGCAGCCGGCGAAGACCGCGGCCCGGGCAACGGTCGAACCGGGCCACGTCCACGATGTCCTGGTGGTGGGCGGCGGTCCCTCGGGCTCCTCCTGCGCCTACTGGTTGGCCGAAGCCGGCTGGGACGTGGCCCTGGTGGAGAAGAAGGTGTTCCCCCGCGAGAAGACCTGTGGGGACGGCCTGACCCCCCGTTCGGTCCGCCAGATCGCCGACATGGGGATCGAGGGAGCCCTGGCCGGCGCCCACCGCTTCTCGGGACTGCGCACCCACGCCTACGGCAAGGTCCTCGACCTGGCCTGGCCCGACCACCCGAGCTTCCCCTCCTACGGCTACGTGATCACCCGGCACGATCTCGACGCCATCGTCAACGAGCGCGCCGTGAAGGCGGGGGCGACCGTGTGGCAGGGCACCGAGGCCACAGAGCCCATCTTCGAACACGGCCCGGCGGCACCGGCCCCGGGCGCGCTGCCGTCGTGCGTCGGGGCCGTGGTCAAGGACAAGTCCACCGGCGCCACCCGGTCGGTCCGGGCCAGGTACGTCGTCGTGGCCGACGGGGCCAACTCCCGGTTCGGTCGGGCCCTCGGGACCACGAGGGACCGGAGCCAGCCCATGGGGATGGCCCTGCGCGGCTACTACTCCTCCCCCGGACACGACCAGCCGTTCATCGAATCCCATCTCGACATCAGGGACGACGACGGCAAGGTCGTCCCCGGCTACGGGTGGATCTTCCCGCTGGGCGACGGGAGGGTCAACGTCGGCGTGGGCCTGCTTTCCACCGACCGCCGTTGGAAGGGGGTCAACACCTCGACGCTCATGGAGCACTTCGTGGCCGGGGCACCGAAGGAGTGGGAACTGTCCCCGTCGACCTGCCTCGGGCCGCCGACCGGGGGCAAGCTGCCCATGGGGCTGGCCGTGGGGCCACGGGTCGGAGCCACCACCCTGGTCGTCGGTGACGCCGCCGGGTCGATCAACCCCTTCAACGGCGAGGGCATCGCCTACGGGTACGAGACCGGTCGTCTGGCTGCGGCCTCCCTGGGCGAGGCGTTGTGCGGGGACGGTCCCGAGGCCCTCGACCGCTACGAGACGCGGCTCGAGGACGCCTACGGTCTCTACTTCCGGGTGGCCCGGGCCTTCATCCGGATGATCAGCCGACCCGAGCTCATGCAGCTGTGCGTCGGGACCGGGATGCACTCGGAATCGCTCATGAGCTGGATCTTCCGGATCATGGCCAACCTGCTCCGGCCCGACGAGACCGGCCCCGCAGAAGCCGCCTACCGCGTCCTCGCCCTCATCGCCCGGGTGGCTCCCGAAGGCCTCTGACCTGGCTCCAGCGAGGGTGGCCCGGCTCCAGCGAAGGCCTCTGGCCTACTTGTTGACGGCCAGGGCCAGTCGGCCCGTGACGGCGTCATAGGCCGAGGCGAAGGCCGACTGGGGGACGGCCGGACCGTCGGTCGTGGGCATCAGCCGGCTCCCGTTGCGCCCCCCGAAGCTGAAGGCTTGACCTTGCACCTCAGTGCGGCCGCCCGGACTGGTGAAGGTGGTCAGGTAGGCGAAGGTCCTGACCCCGGCCGGCACCGGAAGGGTGACCACCTGGACCGAGGCGCTCGACCCGGGGGAGGCGGCCGACACCAACGCCGTCTGGTAGTTGCTGAAGCACGAGGTGAAGTTCGGGTTGGCGAAGGGAGCGGACAGGACCTGGTTGCCGGCGACCGTGCTCATCACCGTGGTCCTGGAGGCCATCTGGATGCCCGAATCGGTTCCGCTCTGGAACGTCGGGGAGTACGCGGTGGCGGACGATCCCGGCACGGTGGCGTTGCCGAACAGACCGGCCACCAGCGCGTACGGCTGGCTCAGGCACGACGAGAGCCCGTGGGCGGCCTGGATCTGGGCCGCGGCCGGAGCCACCGGCACCAGTGACTGCACCGTGCTCGGGCTCCGGCTCCAACCGGTCGGCAGGTCGCCCAGCCGGAGGTTGATGGAGGCGGCCATGGCGGCGTCGGCTCCCACCCGGGGCGAGACCGGGCCGGTGGCAACGGTGGTCGGGGTCGAGTTGCTGTTCTTCTTGACGGCGAAATAGGCAATGCCGCCGATCACGACCAGGAGGACGGCGAACAGGACGGCCAGCAGCGTCCGGTTGCTCTTCGGAGCCGGTTCGGCCGCGGGGGCGGGAACGTTGAACCCGGGGCCGGGCGGAGCCGGCCTCCCCGGCGGCGGCACCGTGGAACCGGCGGGACCGGCAATGGCGGCAGCACTGGCGGCGCCGGCCGCGGCCACCGCACTGTCCTTGGCCCCCCGGTGCCAGGACCTGCGCTTCTTCGGCGGGCTGTCCGCCGGGGCGGGTGACTGGTCCCAAGCGGGCTCACCGGTCAGCGGGTCGATCGGCGGCCTCCAGGCAATCGGTCCCCGTGTGCCGGGCGCGACCACGTCCCCGGGGGCGGGCGGCGGCAGCGAGCCGGCCAATGTGAGGGGGACGGGGTCGACGGGCGGCTCTGCCGGCGGGCGCGACGGCGCGAAGAAGTCGGTGGGCGGCGCTTCGGAGGGCGCTTCGGAGGTCGAGCCGGGGCGGTTCTTGCGCCAGCCCTTGGGCTTTCTGGCCGGATCGCTTACCTCCGGGCTCAGCTCTCCACCCAGCGGCGGGCTCACCGATGCTCCGAGCCCGCTCGCCGCCCCGTTGGACAGGTCCCACCCGGCGGTGCCGACAGGAGCGCCTCCGGCCGGTGGCGCGGCAGGGGGAGGCGGGGCACCGGGGGCAGGCGGTTCCGATGCGGCCGCGCCCCCTGACGGAGGCACGGACCCGGTGTTCGACCGGGCAACGAACGAAGACCCCGACAGATCCGGGCGCGTCGCCGTCGACCCAGGATCGGTGGGTGAGACGGCCCCCGGAGATCCGAACGCTGTCGGCGTCGAGCCCGAACCCGGGTCTGACGGGCCACCGGTGGTGCCGTTGGCACTCGCGGCTGCCCGCGGCCGCGGCAGTGGCCGCGGCTGCCTCGGCCGGCGTCAGGCCGCGGGCCGCCGGGGCCTCGGTGGCTGCGGGTGCGATGACGTCGGTCCTAACGCCATCGCCGGAGCGTTGGCTGCCCGAAGAGGTGCTCCCGCCGTTCGACCGGGCGTGGGCCGGTGCGGGCGGTGGTGCAGCCGGCGACCGCGGCGGGGCGACGGGGGCGACCGACCCCTTGTACCGGGCCAGCCAGGCGGGAAGGGCCTGGTCGAGGTAGGCGGCCTGCCCAGGGGTGACGGCGTCCATGGGCAGTAGGAACCGGATCGACTGGCCTCCCGACGTCAGCTCCATCACTGCCGCGTTGCGCCCGTCGGGGAGGGCGATCTTCTCCCGGCAGCTGGCGGAGTCCAGCCCGGACCAGACCAACAACCTCTCGATCTGCGGTTGGGGGCCCTGCACCGTGATCCCGGCAGTGGTGAAGAGGAGGCTGAGCCCCTCGGTGGTCTTCGTGCCCCGTTCGGCATCTCCGGCCAGGGCCACGCCACCCAGCTGCATGCCCTCGGGAGGCAGTTCCGTTATTCCGACCGTCATCGACCCCTCCTCCATTGGCCTGGACTTTCGCCGGCTCGTCTCATATCAGGGAGTCCGCCTCAGGATAATCGTCTCGAACAACGCATCGGCACCGCCATCCTGCCGCTCCCGACACCGACAGGCAAGGATCTTCGGAAACGGCCCTCGTGGACATCGAGCTGGTCATGGCTGCGATGGCCCTCCGGGACCGTGGTGCCGTTTCGTCGTCCGTACATGTCCGACCCCATCCTTACCCAGTCGGGGGTGCAGCGGTCGGACCCTCCGCCGAGGCCCGGGGCCGGACAGGGGCCGGGGCCGGACAGGAGCCGGGCCCGGACAGGGCCCGGAGCGGCGTCGAGCCGAGTTCAGCCGGTGACGTCTGCGATGGCTTCGGACGCCACCTCGAGCGTGTGGTCGAGCTCGGCCCGGCCGTGGGCCATGGACGGGAAGGCCACCTCGTAGGGCCCGGGGGCGAGTGCCACCCCCCGGGCCAGCATCGAACGGAACAGCCCCGTGTACAGGCCGGTCGCCGCCGAGGCGGTGGCACCGTCGAAGTCACGGACCGGGTCCGAGCCGGCAGGGACGAAGAAGATGCCGAACAGCGGCCCGACCACGGGCACGGCCGCCTCGAGCTGCCGCCCCTCGGCGTCCATGGTCCCGGCCTTCACCAGCGCGGCCGACAGCACCTCCTCCAGCGCCGTCCCGAACCGGGCCACCCGGTCCGAAAGCGAGGTGTAGTCGGTCGGGTCCATCGCCTCGAGGACGGCCAGGCCCGCCGCCGTGGCAAGAGGGTTCCCGGACAGGGTGCCCGCCTGGTAGACGGGACCGTCAGGCGCCAGCGAGGAGAGGACGTCGGCGCGACCTCCGAAGGCTCCCACGGGCAGGCCGCCGCCGATCACCTTCCCGAAGCACCAGAGATCGGGTCGCACACCGGACCATGCCGACGCCCCGCCCGGGCCCAGCCGGAAGCCGGTGATGACCTCGTCGAAGATGAGGAGCGCCCCCACCGCGTCACAGGCCGAACGCAGCCCTTCGAGGAATCCGGAGGTCGGAGCCACCAGTCCCATGTTGGCCGCCACGGCCTCGACGATGACGCAGGCCACCCGGTCGTCGAGGTCGGGAACCTGGTTGAAGGGGGCGACCACCGTGTCGGCCACCGCACCGGGGGGCACGCCGGCCGAGTCCGGGAGCCCGAGAGTGGCGACCCCGCTTCCCCCTCCGGCCAGGAGGGCATCGGAGTGACCGTGGTAGCACCCGGCGAATTTCACGATCCGCGACCTCCCGGTGAATCCCCGTGCCACCCGGATGGCGCTCATGGCCGCCTCGGTCCCCGACGAAACCAGCCTCACCTGCTGGCAGCCCGCGACCCGCGCGCAGATGGCTTCGGCCAGCAGCACCTCCCCCTCGGTCGGGGCGCCGAAGGTGGTCCCGCCGGCCGCGGCCCGGTCCACCGCCCCGACCACCGCCGGATGGGCGTGGCCGAGGATCGAGGCCCCGTAGGACTGGACGTAGTCGAGCAACCGGTTGCCGTCGGCGTCCCAGACATAGGCCCCTTCGCCGCGGGCCACGAAGTAGGGATGGCCCCCGACCGAGCGGAACGAGCGCACCGGCGAGTTCACCCCCCCGGGGATCACCTTGCCGGCGCGCTCGAACAGCGCCCGCGACACCCGCTGCTCACCCACCGAGCACCTCGGCCAGCTCACCGGCGAAGTAGGTGAGGATGAAGTCGGCTCCCGCCCGCTTGACCGCGGTCAGCTGCTCGAAGGCCACGGCCGGCCCGTCGATCCATCCGTTGGCCGCCGCCGCCTTGATCATGGCGTACTCGCCACTCACGTGATAGGCGGCCACCGGGACGTCGAAGGCCGCCCGCACGGAGGCAATGACGTCGAGATAGGTCAGGGCCGGCTTCACCATGACCATGTCGGCGCCCTCACCCACATCCAGCGCCACCTCGGCCAGCGCCTCGCGGCGGTTGCCCGGATCCTGCTGGTAGCCGCGGCGGTCACCGCCGTCGGCGATGACGACCTGGGCCGCGTCGCGGAACGGCCCGTACAGCGCCGAGGCGTACTTGGCCGCGTAGGCCAGGATGGCCGTGCGCTGGAACCCGGCCCCATCGAGGGCAGCGCGGATGGCGCCCACCTGCCCGTCCATCATCCCGCTCGGGGCGATCACGTCGGCACCGGCTGTGGCCTGGGACAGGGCCAACTGGGCATAGAGCGGCAACGTGGCGTCGTTGTCGACCTGGCCCGAGGTCTCGTCCACCACGCCGCAGTGGCCGTGGTCGGTGAACTCGTCGAGGCAGCAGTCTGCAATGACCACCACCGAGTCGCCAACCGCGTCCCTCACCGACTTGAGGGCCCGCTGGGTGATCCCGTCGGTCCTGGAGGCGGCCGAGCCGGTGGGGTCCTTCTCCTCCGACCGGGGAAGCCCGAACACGATGACACCGGGCACGCCCAACCCGCTCAGGCGCTCGACCTCGACAGCCACGGAGTCCACGGTGTGCTGGACCACACCGGGAAGCGAACGCTACCGGCCGAGGCTCCGTGATGCCGTCGGCCACGAACAACGGGGCGACCAGGTCGTCGACCGTGAGACGGGTTTCCGAAACCAGGCGCCTCAGCGCAGGGGTCCCGCGGAGACGGCGCAACCGGGTGGTCGGGAACCCGGCCATCGCCCTACGCGGCCCGGTGGTGGTGGAGGGGTCGCTCGGCACTGAACCCAGCCTACGTGCTTCATTCCAAGAAGCCGTGGTCGGAGGCGACGCCGACGGCGGCGGCGGCGGCGACGGCGACGGCGACCGCAGCTTGGGCGGAGTTGTGGTTGTGCCGAACGGCAGCGGTCGTTGCGAACAAGCGTTGGAGGACCCGCGTGACGATTCCCCGATGGGTCCGGGCAGCGTGTTGTTTCGGTCGGGGTGGGCCTTTCACGGTGCTGCCGACCCATTCGGAGTGAGATTGACTCCTGAGCACTGTCGTCGTCGACCACGTCAGTGATTGAGTTCCAACGCCCGGAGGCGCGCCACGACGGCTTCTGAGTTGGGCGGGTCGATCGATTTGGGGGCTACTCCCGGCGCTCCAGCCGTGCCCGGGCCGCGCTCCAGCCGCGCCCGGGCCGGCGATCACTCCCGGCGGTCGAGTGGGAGCTGGTCGAGTGGGGGCTGGTCGAACCGGGGTGGGCCGGTGCCCGGGGGCGGGGCCTTGGCCCTTCGCCTGCGCTTCGGTCTCGGTCGCTTCGGTTCGGTCGGGTGCTCGGGGGCGGTCCACACCCACCCCTCGTCGGTCCGGGCGAGCTCGAACCCGCGGTGGGTCCGGTCCAGGTGGTGCTTCCGACAGAGCCGGCGCAGGGCCTCTGCGTCCACCACCACCGAGACGGTGGCCTTCGGGTCACAGGTGCACCCGCCTCGGGTCGTGCCTGTTTCCTCCCCCCTCGGGGCGAGGGTCCCTCGTCCGGTGAGGAGGGCCACCACCGCGTCGGCCCGGTAGGCGTCGGCGGTCTCGAAGCGGCCCTCTGTGCGGGCCTGTTGGAACTGCCGGTCGGTCTCGGCCTCCAAGGCGGCCGACACGCTGGCCCCGGCCTCGGGGGCGAGCACGGCCTGGAGGCGGAAGGCCCCGTCGTCGTCGGTGAAGGTCCGACACCGCCGGTCCTCGTGCAGCTTCTGGAAGTGGCGGGCCTCGGCCTCGTGCGAGCGTCCCTCGACCTTGGCCCGGTGACACCGCTCTTTCAAGGTGGCCTCGGAGTCGGACTCGGCGCTGTCGACCAGTTCGGCCTCTCTGGCCGGGTTGACCTTGACCGCGTCGGACACCCGGGAGGCCCGTCGGTGGGAGAGCTTGCCGGCCAGGAACGACTCGGCCAGCGAGGGCTGCTCGATGAGGGCCTCCCCCAGACGGATCAGGTCCTTTGCCTCCCCGACGCTGTCCCCGGTCGTGGCGGCCAGGAACTCGGCCGCCGAGCGGTGGCCGGTGCGGGTGTAGTGGCTGCCCTGGGCCAGGCGGGCAGAGAACGCCGTCTTGTGGGCCACCACCTTCCGCTCGAGGCGGGTCAGCCGGCGGAGCACCTCGGTGGCGCCCTCCAGCGAACAGCACGCCGGGTCGGTGTCGTCGAGCGCATGCTCGGCGGCGTCGAGGAAGGCGAACAGGCCCTGGGGCCCGGTCTGTCCGGTCTGCGTCCGTCCGGAACCGGTCTGTCCTGTCGGCGTCTGTCCGGAACCGGTCTGTTCGGTCTGCGACTTGTCGGTCTGCGACTGCTCGGTCGGCGTCGGTTCGATCTGCGACTTGTCGGTCTGCGGGGCGATCACGGCCATGTCACAGGATGGCAGGGGGGTGCGACAACCGGCCCGGAAGGCGAGGGAGTGAAGGCGACGGAGCGACGGCGAGGGAACTCGGAACGCGGATGCCCGCCAGTAGGAAGGTCGATTGCCGTCGCCTCGGGGCCCGTCGCCGGCCCCGGAGTCACTGTTGTTGTTCCTGTTGTTGCGCCCGGATCCGGGCCGGGCCCGGCTTCGGGTGGGACGCCCCGTGGCGGTGGGGAGCGGCCCCGGGTCCGGCAAGGGCCCCGACCACCGCGTCCACCAATCCGGCGATGGTGTGCGGGCTGGCCTCGGCCGCCACCTCGAGTCCGGCCGCCCGGGCCGACCCCGAGGTGACCGGCCCGATCGAGGCCACCAACGGTGGGACGCCGTCCGGTCCGAGCAGCTCCACGGTCCTCGCCACCGTGGAAGACGAGGTGAAGACGATGGCATCGGCCCGTCCGGCCGCCGCCACCTGGTCCGGCCCGGGTTCTCCGGCCACCGTGCGGTAAGCCTCGACTTCGTCCACCTCCCACCCTTTGGCCCGTAGCCCCGCGGCCAGCGCCCCGCGCACCGTGGCCGCCCGCGGGAACAGGACGGTGTCCGGACCGTGGGTCGTCCCGTCCGCCGACTCCGTGGCCTCTTGGCCGGCGGCCGGGAATTCCTCCGCCAGCGCGTCCGGACACCGATGTCCCGGGCACCAGATCCGGCGGGTACCCGCCTTCGGCCAGGGTGCGGGCGGTCCCGGCCCCGATCGCGGCCCACCGGACCGATGCCGGCACGGGACGGTCGGCGAGCACGGCGAGGAGCCGGGACACCGCGTTCGAGGAGGTGAACGCCACCCACCGGTACGACCCGGAGGCGAGCCGGTCGACAGCGTCGGACAGGGCCGCGCCGCCGTCGGCCGGCTCCTCGATGGCGATGACCGGAAGCTCGACGACGGTGGCCCCGAGACTCACCAGCCGGTCGGCCAGATCCGACCCCTGGGCGCGGGCCCGGGTCACCACGACCTGGCGGCCACGGAGAGGGGCCGGGGTCATGCCCGAGCCGGGTCCGGCATCGGTCGAGCCGAGGTCGAGGGCCGCCACCGGCCCGATGACGATGGCGGCCGGAGCCGGCAGGTCGATGGCCGCCAGCCCGCCCAGGGTCGAACGGGCCACCTGCTGGCGGCGGGTGGTCCCCCAGTGGACGACGGCGACGGGGGTGTCGGCCCCGCGCCCGCCGGCCATCAACTCGGCGGCGATCCTGACCCGTTCGGCCATGCCCATCAGGATCACCAGGGTCCCGCCGGCGCGGCCGAGCGCCTCCCAGTCGACGCCGACGGGGGCCGAGGCATCGCCGACATGTCCGGTCACCACGGTCACCGACGTGGCCAGGCCGCGGTGGGTCACCGGGATGCCAGCCGTCGCCGGCGCTGCGAAGGCGGAGCTGACGCCGGGTACCACCTCGTAGTCGACCCCGGCGCTGCGCAGGGCCTCGGCCTCCTCACCGCCGCGCCCGAAGACGAACGGGTCGCCGCCCTTCAAGCGGACCACCGAGCGACCCGACCGACCGTGGTCGATGAGCTGCTCGTTGATCTCGGACTGGCGTGCCGATCCCCCGGGGCCCTTGCCCACGTCGATGAGCTCGGCCCCAGGAGGCGCCAGCTCCAGCAGTTCGCGGCCGATCAGCCGGTCGTAGATGACCACGTCGGCCCGGCGCAGCAGCTCGGCGCCGCGCAGGGTCAACAACCCCGGGTCCCCGGGACCGGCCCCGACCAGCGAGACGCTCATCCCGCCACCCCCGGGGGCCGGTCCGCCGCCACCTCGTCGTTCTCCCCGGGGCCCGGCCCCCACTCGCCGAGGTCATGGCCGCCCGCCCCGTCGAGGAGGTACCTGGCCACCGCACGGCCGAGGCGCTCGGGACGATCTCCGGTGAGCTCGTGACGCAGGACGACCAGGCCATCCGCCGAGGCGAGCATGCCGTTCAAGCGGATGGCCGTCCGGTCGGACTCGACGCCCGGCCCCACCGGCTCGGCGTGGGCGCCGACCGGCAACGTGCACCCACCTCCCAACTCGGCCAGGAACGCCCGCTCGGACGTCACCAGGCGGCGTATCCGGGGATCGTCGATGGCGGCCAGCGCGCGCCGGGCGACGTCGTCGTCCTCGCGGCACTCCACGGCCAGCGCCCCCTGCCCCACCTGCGGCAGCATCGTCTCGGTGTCGAGCACCTCGAACTCGAGCCCGGCCGGTGGGGACCAGCCCAACCGGTCGAGCGCGGCCTTGGCCACCACCACTGCACCCACTGGCCACCGTGCCCCGACTGCGCCCGCACCGCCTGGACCCGCACCGACGACGGCCAGCCGGGTGGCCAGATTCCCGCGCAGTCCGGCGAAGGTGAGGTCGGGACGGAGGTTGGCCAGCTGGACCCGCCGGCGGGCCGAGCCGGTGGCCACCGTGGCCCCGACGGGCAGGGAGCCGAGACGGCCACCGACCAGCACGTCGCGGGCGTCGGCCCGCTCGGGGAACGCGGCCAGCACCAATCCGGGCACACAGAGCTCAGCGGAGGCCGGAAGGTCCTTGGCCGAATGGACGGCGGCGTCGGCCTCCCCGCCGATGACCGCGGCCTGCACCTCCTTCACGAACACACCCTGGCCTCCGAGCCGGTCGAGGGGGACATCGAGCCTCCGGTCGCCGGTGGTCTCGACCACGACCAGGGAGGTGCCCACCCCCGACCGGTTGAGGAGCTCCGCCACCCGGCGCGCCTGCCACAGGGCCAGCGGTGACCCCCGGGTGGCCAACCGGAGCGCCAACGGTCCGGTCATGACGGACACCGGCCGGCCACGGGCTAGAGGTCGAACAGCGTTCGGAGCGCTTCGACCAGGCGCTCGCCCCTGGGAGTGCCGGCCGCGTCCTTGAGGGCCACGGTCGGTTGATGGAGCAGCTTGGCCACCATCGCCCTGGTCACCGCATCGACCTGCTCCCACTGGGCCTCCGACAGCTCGGACCGCTTCGACCGCTGCCGGTCGAGCTCCGAACGGCGGGCCTCTTCGACCCTCGCCCTGAGGGCGGACACCATGGGGGCGGCGTCGCGGGCCCGGGAGGCCACCCGGTAGCGCTCGACCTCGTCGGCGACGATGCGGTTGGCATCGGCCACCTCCTCCTCGCGCCCGGACAGGGCGTCGGAGACCGCGGATCGCAGCGCCTCCATGTCGAGCAGCACCAGCCCGTCGAGATCGGCCGCCGACGGTTCGACGTTGCGGGGGACCCCGAGGTCCACCATCAACAGTGGATCACCGGGTCCGCGCCCGGTCACGGCCGCTTCGACCATGGCCCGGTCGACGATGGGGTGGGTGGTGCCGACCGAGGTGAAGACCACGTCGGACGAGACCATCAACCCGGCCAGGTCGTCCAGCGCCGCCATCCTCACCTGCGAAGCCACGTCCGGAGGGAGACCGGCCACCACGGCCTCGGTCCGGTCGACGGTCCGGTTGGCCACGACCAGGGTGGCGGTATCGCCCGCGGCCAGGGCCTGGGTCACGCCCTCCCCCATCTCCCCCGCCCCCACCACGAGGACCCGGGCACCGGCGAGCCCCCCGTCCCGGTGCCGGGCGGCCAGGGCCACGGCCCCGTGGGAGAGCGAGGTGATCCCACGGGCGATGGCGGTCTCCGACCGGACCCGCTTGCCGGTCTCGACGGCGTGGCGGAAGAGGGCGCCGAGCACCGGGCCCGACACCCGCTCGCTCCGGGCCTGCTCCCAGGCCCGGCGCACCTGCCCGAGGACCTCGGACTCGCCCAGCACGGCTGAGTCGAGCCCGGCGGCCACCGCGAAGAGATGGTTGGTCACGTCGTCGTCGAAACGCACGGTGAAGTGCTCGGCCAGCGAGTCCGCCGGGCTCCCGCTGGTGGCGGCCAGGAACTCCTCGCAGCGCGGCCACACCGTCATGGAACCGCTCGACCACGGCGTAGATCTCGGTGCGCAGGCAGGTGGAGAGGATGACCACCTCGGAGAGGTTGGACTGGTCCCGCAACCGGCCCAGCGCCTTCGGCAGGTCGCGCTCGGACACCGCCACCCGTTCGAGGAGATCGAGGGGGGAATGGCGCTGCTCGAGGCCGACGACGATCACCGACACGGGCCCACCACCTCGCCGCGGGTGCTGCTCATCGAATGTCGCACAGGGTCACCACCGGCTTGGGCCCCGGTCGGGATGATGGTCCAGGCACACGTCCACCCCTCAAGCGTAGGGCGGGTGCGCCGTGCTTCACACCTCAGCCTCCGGGCCCACAGCATGGCCGCCCCGGGTGCCGGTCGCCAGTCGCGCCCCCGTCGGCCCCGGCACAGGGTCCGTCGGCCCCCCGGCACAGGGTCCAACGGCCCCGGCACAGGGCGGGATCGGTCACTCCGACGGGCTGGACGTCAGGCCTACCGATCGGATCACCGGCATCCCGCTGCCCGCGGCCGTGTCGTCCATCCGCGACTGGTAGAAGCTCATCACCTGCAGCTCGATGCTGAGGTCGACGTAGCGCAGCAACACGTCGGGCGGCACCTCCAGCACCCGCGGGGCGAAGTTGAGGATCGAGCGGATCCCGGCCTCGATCATCATGTCGGCCACCCGTTGGGCAACGGTCGGCGGAGTGGTGATGACCCCGATGGACAGGGGCCGCTCGGAGGCGATGAGCGGAAGGTCGTCCACGTGACGCACCACCACGTCGTCGACCAGCTCACCGATGATGGCCGGATCGGTGTCGAGCAGGGCCGTCACGTCGAAATTGCGGGCCGCGAACCCCTGGGACCGGGCCAGGGCCCGGCCGAGGTTCCCGATCCCCGCGATCACCACCGGCCACACCCGGTCGAGCCCGAGCTGACGATCGATCTGCTCGATGAGGAACGCCGCGTCGTAGCCCGCACCCCTGGTCCCGAAGGAGCCGAGCAACGACAGGTCCTTGCGCACCTTGGCCGCGTTGACCTGAGCCGCCGAGGCCAGCAGCTCCGAGGAGACGGTGGTGGTTCCCGAGCGCAACAGCTCCTCGAGGATGCGTTGGTACACCGGCAGGCGGGTCACGGTGGCCTCGGGGATCCGCCGGTTCGGGCCCGGTGGCCCGGGCCGTTGCTTCGGGATCGGAGGTGGTGGTGGGTCGGTGGGCACTGACGGGATCGTAGGACCCGCGAACGACCTGCCGAAAGCCGGTGCTGAGGCCGTCGCCGGCCCGGCCCGCACCGGGGCCCGGGCCGACCCACCACCGGCGCGCCCACCGGCCACGGTCACGGGCGGTCCGGACCCACAGGACCAGGGGTGATCACCACACGGGATCCCACCCCGATGGGGTCGAGCCGGGCGGCGGCGGACGCCCGATCGAGGACCAGCGCCAGGTGGCCGGTGGCGTCGACCAGCAGGCCGAGCTCGCCGGCGACGAGCTCGGCGAACGCGGCCACCCGCCGGCCGGCGAACGGCCCGTCACGGACACCCGACGGTTCCCCGGGTGTGCCGGTGAGCGGGCCCGACGGCCTGGTCACCACCGTGACCCGAAAGGCGCCGTCGGACGGGATGCCCATCCCACCGAGCGCGCCGGCACCCGCCTCCAGCTGCACGTTTCCGAACCGGTCGATGGAGGCGACCGAGGTGAGGAACCCCGCTCCGGGTGGTCTCGGCCCCTCACCGTCGCCTGCCCGGGCGCCGGCCGGGACCTCCACCAACGACGCGGGGTCGATGCGGGTCCCGAGCTGCGCCGGGTCGGCCCCGAGGGCCAGATGGGCGGCGGCCGGGGCGAAGACGTCCCGCCCGTCGAAGGTGGGACCGGGTGCTCCGGGTTCGGGCATGCCGGCCCCGGGTTCGGGGCGCCGGTGCGGCGGTGGTGGGCGACAGCGCCGGTGCGGCGGTGGTGGGCGACGGCACCGTTCCGATCGATGGCGAACGCCGAGTCGACACCCCCGCAGGCCGCGGCCATCGGCATCAGCAGTCCGTTGTCCGGCCCCACCAGCCACGACGGTCCGCCGAACCCGCCGCTGTCGTGCACTGTCCGGATGGCCACCGACCGGCGGTCGGTCCCGACGCCAGGGTCGACCACGGCCAGCACCACCCCCGCGCCGAGGTGGGGGGCGCAGCGGACCAGCATGGCCGCCCCTCCGGCCACATCGAACGGCGCCACCTGATGGGAGAGGTCGATCACCCGGACGTGGGGTGCCAACCGGTGCAGCACGGCGTGGACCACGCCCACGAACTCGTCGGCCGTGCCGTAGTCGGAGAGGAAGAAGATGGCCGGAACGGGCGGCGTCACCTTCCCAATTGCTTGGAGCGCTCGGTGGCCGCCGCCACCGCCTCGATGAACGCCGATCGCACCGCCTTGAACTCGAGCGTGCGCAACGCCGCCGCCGTAGTGCCCCCGGGCGAGGTCACCGCGGCCCGCAGCTCGCCGGGGTCGTCGTCCGTCTCGGCCATCATCCGGGCCGAGCCGAGCATGGTGCCCACCACCAGACGGCGGCTCACCTCACGGGTGAGACCGGCAGCCACCCCGCCGTCGATCATGGCCTCGGCCACCAGGTAGATGTAGGCGGGACCCGAGCCCGACACGCCGGTCACGGCATCGAGGTGGCGCTCGGGAAGCCGGACCACGGTGCCCACCGACCCGAGGATCCCCTCGGCCCAGTCGAGATCGGCGGCCGTCGCCGCGCCGCCACCCGAGATGGCGGCCACGCCGCACCCGACCAGCGAGGGCGTATTGGGCATCGACCGCACCACCACCCGTCCCGGTCCGAGGGCGGCCTCGAGGCGGGCCGTCGACAGGCCGGCCACGATCGAGAGGACCCGGCCGACCCCGACGGCGGCCAGGGTCCGGAGCACCCCTTCGGCCACGTCGGGCTTCACGGCCAGGAGCGCATCGTCTGCCGCG
This sequence comes from uncultured Acidimicrobiaceae bacterium, assembly GCA_963745955.1. Taxonomy (GTDB): domain Bacteria; phylum Actinomycetota; class Acidimicrobiia; order Acidimicrobiales; family RAAP-2; genus Bog-756. Next base: position 590,502 of record CAVUZI010000007.1, read on the forward strand.
ATCGGCGCATCCACCACCTGCAGGCGGGGATGGGCCTCGGCGAGGCGGTCCCGCTGGGCGGGGTCGGGATCGCTCACGACCAGGTCGGCAGCCGGAGCCCAGCCGGCCGCGATCAGGCCGGTGAGCAGGGCCGAACCCATCTTCCCGCCCCCCACGACCAGCAGCTTCGGTGCCATTGGCTGAGACGCTACCAGTGGGCCCCTCGTCGGCCCGCTCCTTTATCGACGGGTGACCGCGGGTCGGGTCAGACCCCCGGCCTCAGGCGGTCGGCACCCGCGACGGGGGCGGCCGACGCCGGTACCGACCCTCGTAGCCGATGGACATGGCCGTCGGGAAGCACTCGTCGGTGTAGGCCAGGGAAGCCCCCATGATCCGGTCCAGCTCCTCCTCGTCGACCCGTTCCACCGGCACCCGGCCGACCAGGTAGACGGCCTCCTCGGGTCCGAGGGCGAAGCACATACCGAGCAGGTCGGCGTTCTTCTTCAAGAGGTACTCCCAGGTCGCCTCGACATTGGTCTCCGGCCCGGGCATGAACTGGGTCTCGTGGTGGAGGGTGCGCTGGCGGAGGGTCAGCCACACCGTCACGAACTCCTTCTCGTCCCCCTGGAGCCGGAGGTACCAGCGCGGGGCCCCCGACACCGGGTCCCCTCCGGGCTGGCGGTCGACGGCCACCAGCGCTCCGCCGGCGGCGAGCTCGCGTGCACCCCAACCGTCGATGAGGGCGCACACCCGCTCGCGCTCCTCAGAGCCGAGGATGCCGCTCCACCGGTCGGTCATGGGCGCCACCGGTCGGTCATGAGCACTCGACGAGACGGCCCGCGGTCAGGTCCACGTAGACCTCGCGGAGAAGATGGGCCGCCCTGGCCCAGGTGTACCGGCGCGCCCGCATCACCGCCCCCGAGCCCAGCCGCTCGGCCAGCAGCGGTTCGGCCAGGATCTGCCTCACCCATGCCGCGAACGCCTCCGGTGCCGGATCCTCGACCAGGTAGCCGGTACGGCCGTGGTCGATGAGACTGCTCAGACCGCCGACGTCGGAAGCCACCACCGGGGTGCCGCAGGCGGCGGCCTCTAGTGCCACCAGGCCGAACGACTCGGACCGGCTGGGCACGAGGCAGACATCGGCGGCCCGGTAGTAGGTGGAGAGCAGCTCGTGCGGTTGCGGGCTGACGAAGACCACCCTGTCCCCGAGGTCGAGCTCGTCCACCAGTGAGGCCAGACGGTCCAGCTCCACCTCGCCGTGCGGGCCGCTCGGACCGCCCACGACGACCAGGTGGCAGTCGTCGTGACCCGGGCCGAGGGCGGCCAGGGCCCGCACGGCCACGGCCACGCCCTTGAGGGGCTGGATCCGGCCCACGAAGAGCAGGAGCCGGCCCTGTTCGGGCAGGGACAGCGCCCGGCGCGCCTGGCGCCGGTCGCCGGGGGCGAAGAAGGCGTGGTCGACGCCCGGGGCCACGATGCGGATGCGGGACGGGTCGGCGTGGTACAGCTCGGAGAGCTGCGCGGCCTCCACCGAGCAGGAGGCCAGAACGGCGTCGGAGCACCGGATGACGGTGGCCTCGGCTTCGGCCCGCCGGTGCGGGGCGTCAGCCTCGACCTCTTCCGGACTGGCCTCCGCCTTGACCCGGTCGAGGGTATGGAAGGTGGAGACCAGGGGCAGGTTGGCCTGATGCTTGATCAGGTGCCCGGCGATCCCGCTCAACCAGTAGTTGGCGTGGACGGCGTCGTAGGGGAGGTCCTCGGCGGTGCCGAAGCCCTCGGCGGTGCGCATGCTCTTCAGGACCCCGTCGGCGAACTCCTCGACCACTCCGGGGAGGGCCTCTTTGGCCATCGGCGAGGGCGGGCCGGCCGACACGTGGTGGACGCGGAAGCCGGGCTCGATGTGCACGGTGGCGGGAAGGTCGTCGGCCCAGGCCCGGGTGAACACGTCACACTCGACCCCGGTCCGGGCCAGCGCGGCCGAGAGCTCGCGCACGTAGACGTTCATGCCGCCGCCGTCCCCGGTGCCGGGTTGGGCCAGGGGCGAGGTGTGCAACGAAAGGACGGCCAGACGCCTCATGCGCCGCCGATCCTACCGGGAGGCAGCGATCAGCCGACGGCCGCAGCCGGACCGCTCCCACCAGGGATCGCGGCCGTTCCGTCCGGACCGACGGCCGCGACCAGGGCATCGTCGGTCGGCTCAGCGACACCCTGGTCGCCGCCGGCGGACACCCGGTGGCCCTCCGCCTGGTCGGCGTTCTCGTGACGGAACGAGAGGTAGATGCGCATCATCGCCTGGCGCTGCTCCTCGGTCAGGTGGCGGTCGGCGAAGATGTGGCGGGAGAGATCGGTGTCGCCGTCCGGCTTGTCGAGGATGCCGGCCTGCACGTAGAGCGTCTCGGCCGAGATGCGCAGGGCCTTGGCGATCTGTTGGAGGATCTCGGCCGAGGGCCGGCGGAGGCCGCGCTCGATCTGGCTCAGGTACGGGTTGGAGATGCCCGCCAGTTCGGAGAGCCGGCGGAGCGAGAGCCGGGCCGAGCTCCGTTGCTCGCGGATGAACGAGCCGAGCTCGTTGAACCGCTCCGGGAGCTCCTTCACGAACTGGGTGCCCTCGGTGCGGATCGGGTCCTTCACGACAGCAGACCGTCGACCGAGGCCCGTCCGGTCTTGTGCCGGTCCACCAGTTCCGCCTGGAGCGTGTCGATGCGGACGTGCAGCGCCCGGCGTTCGAGCGACACGCTGTTCTCGAGGGATTCGAGCCGGCTGGCCAGCTCCCGGAGCTGCTCCGGATCCCTGCCCACGAGGGCGGCGATCTCGTCGGCTCCGAGCACTGCGTCCAGCTCGGCGGTGAGATCCGCCTCTTCGGTATCGGGTGCGATCAGCATGGGCAGGTGTTCGGGCCCGGGCGGTCGACCCGGGCCGGCGGAGAGGATGCCGGGCAGGTCGTCGACCAGGGTGGCCAGGTCGGGCGGAGTGTCAGAGCCCGCGTGCTCGAGGTAGGCGTGGACGATGTCCAGCCGCCCCTGGATCAGCCGGCGGAGGTAGGACAGTGCCACCTCGGCCTGCTGGCACTCGGTGCGCATGGCCCGGATGTCGTCGAGCGAGCGGTCGTCGATGCCGTCGAGGTAGGGGCCGGTCAGAATACGGTCGAGGTCATCTCTGAGGCTTGGCATCACGCCTGATCGTACTCCTCCGGCCAGGGTGCAGGGCCGCTCCTCCCGGCAGGGGCGTATCGGTAGACCGCCCGGCCGACCACGGAGGATCGCGGTACCGGGCCGAAGGTCCGGCTGTCGGTACTGGCGGCGCGGTGGTCACCCACGACCTCGAGCGTGCCCTGCCGACGGTCGATGGCCGACACTCTCTTGATGAGGATGCGGCTCGGGAGTCTCGGGTCGCGGACGGCGATCACCGCACCGGGCTCCGGCCAGGGCTGCGGTAGCCACGGCAGGCCCACCACCACCAGCCGGTCTCCCGCCAGCAGTGCCGGTGCCATGGAGGAGCCGGTCACCTCCAACCGCCGGACCGATCGCCACAGGGCCGCGGTGGCCACGACGAGAACGGCGGCGGCGACCCTACGACGCACGGTGCGCCTCCCCCGGGGCACGGTGGTCGGGCCCGCCGGTCCGGTCCGGTCGGCACGCGGGTGGCGCGGGCTGGTGTTGGAGTCTCCGAACCTGGGTAAGGTGAGCCAACACGGCAACATGACCAAGTCTGTACCAGACGACCTCGGTCACCGACCCACGAAAAGGAGTCCTGTCCCATGCGCATCGCTGACCACCTGCTGGCCACTCTCGACCGCGTGTCCGCACCCGGGGTTGGGCACGCCCACTGCGACCTGCCCTGCGGTGTCTACGATCCGGCCCAGGCCCGCATCGAGGCCGAATCGGTGAAGGGCACCATCGAGAAGTACAACGCGTCCGACGACGAGGCCTTCAAGGTACGGGCCATCCTCATCAAGGAGGAGCGGGCCGATCTGGTCAAGCACCATCTGTGGGTCCTGTGGACCGACTACTTCAAGCCCGAGCACCTCGAGAAGTACCCCCAGCTGCACGATCTGTTCTGGAAGGCCACGAAGAAGGCCGGCGAGGTCAAGAAGACGACCGATGTGAAGGTGGCCGACGAGCTCCTGGCCCAGATCGCCGAGATCGACAAGATCTTCTGGGAGACCAAGAAGTAGTCACGCCGCTCGGGCCCGCCGTGGGCCGCCACGCTGCTGGATGAGCGCCCGCCGCGCCGCCCGATGAGCGGTCAGCCGGGCCGCTCGATGAGCGGTCAGCGAACCTCGATCAGCGTCTCCTCGGCGCAGTCGCCGCAGGCGGTCACGGTGGGGTCCCCGGCCAGCCGGGCGTCGTCGATCGGCTGGTCACAGGACACGCAGCGACCGTAGGTCCGGTCGTCCAGACGGCCCAGAGCCTGGTCCACCTGGTCGAGGACAGCCTCGACCGCGTCGAGGGAAGCCTCAGGAGCGAGGGCGTCGGGACCCACTTCCGGTGGCGTGCCGGGGAGAGGCTCGCCCCCACCGTCGCCACTGTCCGGCGTCTCGCCCACTTCCGACCAGGTTTCCATTGGGTGGATCGTATCCACCTGTCCGGTTGCCCGTAGGGCGGTGTCGTGGAGTCTTGGCGGGATGCTGACCGGGAGACGGGCGCGGCCTGCGCCCGAGGGTGAGTGGGTGGGCTCATCCGCACCACCTACAATCGCCCGATGATCCGTCTGGTCCGGGCGTCGGGCTCCGCCACCCCGGGCTCGGACCGTTGAGGGTCCCGGCCGGCGATCGGAGTCAGCTCCTGTCCCGGGTCAACCTCGGATCGCGCACCCTCGGATCGGTCGTGGTGGCCGGCGCTCTGTGCCTGGCCGGGGGCTTGTCGTCCGGGTGCACATCCGGTTCCGCGGCGGCCACACCGACCACGCCGACCGCGTACGTGGCCACCGGGGCCAACGTGGCCAACCCCGGTGACACGGTGGCGGTGGTCGACACCGTGACGTCCAGGGTGCAGACCCCGATCATCACCGGTACCCTCCCCGCTGCCCTGGCCGTCACACCGGGTGGCAAGGACGTCCTGGTGGCCAACAAGGGCGACGACACCGTTTCGGAGATCGACGTGGCCTCGGGCAAGGTCGTCCGACGGGCCACGGTGGGGCTCGAACCGGATGCGGTGGCCGTCACGCCCGGCGGCACCCTCGCCCTGGTGGCCAATTTCGGTGACAACTCGGTGACGCCGTTGTCGCTCCCCTCTCTTCGACCGGGTCATCCCATCGCCGTCGGCCGACAGCCGGTGGCTGTGACGGTGTCCCCCAAGGGCGACCTCGCCCTGGTGTCCAACTACGAGGACGGAACGGTCTCCCCCCTCGCTCTTCCGTCCCTGGCCGTGGGCGCTCCCGTTCCGGTCGGGGCGGAGCCGTCCGCCGTCTTCATCGCCCCCGACGGAGTCAACGCGTTGGTGGCGGACTTCCAGACCACCGCGGTCACGCCGCTCAACCTGTTGTCCATGCGGCCGGGGGCGGCCGTCGGCGTGGGCGGCAATCCCACTGACATCGCCGGGGCACCCGGGTCCGGTATGGCCTACGTGAGCGGCGGGGACAGCGTGACCCCGATCAACGTGGCCACCCAGGTGGTCGGTGCGGCCATCGATGTCGGGACGACGGCCGAAGCCTTGGCGGTGACACCGGGCGGCGCCACGGCATGGGTGTGCGGCGCCAATGGCCTGCTGGTCCATGTGGACCTGGCCGATGGCAAGGTGATCAAACGGGTCAACGTCGGGAACCAACCCTCTGCCGTGGTCATTGCCGGGGGCGAGGGCGGCGCCGGCTGAACGGGCGGGCGTCCCCGGCCGGCCGCCCGGTGCCCGGGTGTCTCCGGCCGGAGGACTACCGGTCGGCGGGCGCCTCGACGACCACGAACGACACAGCTCGCCGATGGGTGAAGCCCAACCGTTCGTAGAGACGGATGGCCCCGGCGTTGTCACTGGCCGCGTGGAGGAAGGGGACCGCCCCGCGGTCCACGACGGACGATGCCACCGTTCGGACCAGGAGCTCGGCGAGGCCCTGGCCGCGGGAGCCGGGATCGGTGGCCACGGCGCTGATCTCGACGTACCCCGGCGGCTGCATGCGTTCGCCGGCCATGGCCACGAGCCGGCCCTCCCGACGGACACCGATGTAGCCGCCGAACTCGACGGTGCGGGGAAGGAACGGACCGGGTCGGGCCTCGGCGGCCAGAGCGAGCGTGTCGGCGACGTCGCCCGCGCCGAGCGGTACCGGAGTGTCCTTCGGAGGTTGGCCTGGCGACACGACGGTGGAAGCCGGACGGAGGCGCTCACAGACCATCTGGACACCCGACAGCTCGAGGAGCAGTCGCCAACCCCTCGGAAGCGTCCCGATCGCTCCGGTGAGGGCCACCGTCCCTCCCCCACCGACCAGGCCGGCCATGACCCGCCAGTGCTCTTCCGTAGGGACTGCGGGGAAGCCACCGAAGGGCGAGACGTCAGGGTGGAAGCGCGCGGCCAGCGGGGTGACGGCACCCAGGTCCCGTTGGGGGCCTGCGACGGCCCACCACACAGGGTTGTCGAGCTCTGACACTGTTCTTGCTCCCGGTCGGATCGTGATCTGTTCCCACTGATCTTCGCGCTCGAGGCCGAGACGGCTCAGAAGTCCCGGGCGTGGTGGGCTTCGCCGCTGCCGCCCGGGCTGGGGCCACTCCACCCGCGGCGCCGGCAGCTTCCGGCGGCCGCGACGACGAGGGGCGTCCGTACAGCCACCCGGAACAGAGCCGATACGCTCCTCGACGGGCCGTTAGCTCATCCGGTAGAGCAGGGGACTTTTAATCCCAAGGTGGCGAGATCGAGACTCGCACGGCCCACCAGAACAGAGGCGGTTTTTGCTCCCGTCAATCTCTCCAGATAGGGTAAACCCAACAGCTTGCCCAACAATTTTTTGGGGTCTGGAGGGGCCGATGCCGGGGAGTCTGCGCCAGCGGCAGCCGAACGTGTGGGAACTGCGTGTCTTCCTCGGCCGTGACGACGCCGGCAAGGTCCGTCACCGCAACCTGACCTTCCGGGGCGGAAAGCGGGCAGCCGAGCGGGAACTGTCCCGACTGGTTTCCGAGGCCGAGACCGAGCCGGTCCCCCGGCCGGTGGTCGCCACGCCCCGCTGGAACGAGCGCACCACCATCAACGACGCTATCGAGGGGTGGAGGGACAACGGATGGGAGGACCTCTCGCCATCCACCACCCGGCGGTACGAGAACATGTGGTTGAAGCACATCCACGACTCCATCGGGAAGCAGCGGCTGACCTCCCTCAGCCCCTTCGACGTCGAGAAGTACTTCCGGCGCCTGAAGGCCGATGGGCTGGCCGAGGCCAGTGTCCGGCAGATCCGTGCCCTCATGCACCGGGCCTGCCGACTGGCCCGAAAGTGGAGCGGCGGGACCCTGCCCAACCCCATCGCCGACACCGAGCTCCCCACCTGGGCACTCGAGGAATCGCAATTGGTCCGGGCTCCGAGCCTCGACGAGGTGCGGGGTCTCATCGCCACAGCGGACAGGCTCGATCCCAGCTTCGGGGCGGCGCTCCGGCTGGTGGCCGCCACCGGGATGAGGCGAGGCGAAGTGTGTGCCCTCCGCTGGGACGACGTGGATCTCTCCGACGGCACCGTGCGAATCGGCCGGAGCGTGGTCGCCGCCAAGGGGGGTGCCGTTCTCAAGTCGCCGAAGACCCGGGCCAGCATCCGCACGGTGGCCATCGACCCCGATACCACCGCCATCCTCAAGCGTCTGCAGCTGGCCCAACGCTCGCTGGCCATGGCGTGCGGGTTGACGCTTGCCTCCGAGGCCTTCCTGTTCTCGTCGGAGCCTGGTGGACTGACCCCTCCGCACCCGGACGCCATGAGTCACACGTTCGCCATCATCCGGAACAAGGGGAAGATCGCCTCCGATGTGCACATGCACTCGCTGCGACACTTCCATGCTACCGTGCTCGACCCGGTCATCTCCGAGGCGCAGAAGCAGACCCGGCTCGGCTGGTCGACGGTCAAGATGGCCCGCCACTACACCGACTCCGTGCCCGAGGAGGACCGCCGGGCAGCGGCTCATGTGGGGAAGATACTGTCCTCGGGCGGCGCCAGGTCTCGTTCAGGGTCGGTCTGAGGCCGCATCCAAATACTCGGGTGGGTTAAGGCCCCGGAGAGCTCCTCCAGCGGCATCACCGGCAGTCCGTCCAGCAGCCTCTGCACGGAACGCCTGGGAATGCGGATCCTGCGGCCGATCCGAAAGATCGGGAGGGGAAACGTTCCCTCCTTGATGGACCGGTAAAGCGTCGAGCGAGTCTCGCCCAACAAATTGGCGGCCTCCTCGACACTGAGTAGGGGGTTTGGGGGTCTTGGTTGCTGGGTGGATTCGCATCGATAAGTCTCCGGTCGTGCTCAATGCCAGGCGCTCTGCCATGGTCGCAGCGCATCCTCCTGATCGACGTCACCCGCAACGTCACCTTCGACCACGGCAGACAATTGGTCAGCAGAGGTTGACGCTGCCCGATGGCCGTGCTGAACATCACCCTGGCTGCGGGCAACGTCACCCTCTGCTCAGTCCAGCTCGCCGCCGACGTCACCCTTACGGGGAGGACCTCTATTTGTGGGTCCACTCAAGTCATGGAGCCATCGCGGGGCCGCAGGTGTACGCCCCGAAAGGCTCGCGGCCTCAGACTTGGTGCGGTTGACCGGTGTGGTCGATAGGCGGTGCTTCGTCCGGGTCGAAGGATGGCGTAGGCCCCCCTTCGAGAGGGGCCTACGCCAGGACAAGCACTCGGCTCCGCCAGACCGGGACAATGATTCCCACACACCTGCATCATCGATGCGAACGTCACCCTCGCCCGTCGCGAAACTCGGACCCGTGCTGGTGGCGGAGCCCGCCCGTAGGGCGGCACATCCTCGAGTGCAGATGTGTGGACATTTCTGTTCCGCTCCGGACCGGAGCCGACCCGTCGCCGTCCCCCCCGGTGGTCGGGCGGGCTCAATGTCCGCTCGGGCGCCGCTCTCCTTCCCCGTTCCGCTCCTCTGACCGAAGGGTCGTGACCATCGGAATACTCTGACGTGAGTCCCGCCCAGGGCGTCGTACAGATGGAGTATCGGCTCTCACCCGGCTTGATGCCGGGGGCGTTCCGCCGACCACCTGATCCCCAGGGATAACGTCCAAGGGGAGGGCCTCGCCGGTCATCACGCTTCGATCGATTCCCGCCCGGCCCCTTGTCACTTCGCCGTCGGTAGCAACCGTCTCTCCGGGTCGCACGATGAATCGATCCCCCACCATGAGCTGGCTGGTGGGTATCCGGCGCTCGTTGCCGACGAGGTCGACAACGGCCACGTCCCGGGCGCCGACCTCTGCCAGCGATCGCAGTGCATTCCCAGTACGTCGTCTCGACCACGCCTCGAAGTAGCGGCCGGCGAGCAGGAAGGTGGTCACACCGGCGGCAACGTCGAGGTAGATGGACCCGCCTCCGTGACGGAAGATCACGTCGATCGCCGGCTGGACGCCCCGGCCCCTGTCCTGCCAGAACATGGCGTACAGCGACCAGCCGGTGGCCGACAGGATTCCCAAGGACACCAGAGTGTCCATGGTCGAGGCCCCATGGCGTGCGGCGCGAAAGGCAGCGCTGTAAAAGGGCCAGGCGGCCCAGGTCAGCACGGGTGCGGCCAGGGCGACCATCAACCACTGCCAGCCGGTAAACCGGGTGACCGGGATCAGCGAGAAGATGAGGGACAGGTCGCAGAGAGGCATGAACAGAAGGGCGGAGACCAGCAGCCTTCTGCCTAAGGCGTGCACCCTTCGGTCGAGCGCTTCCGACTCCCCGAGCACTGAGCCCATCTCGACGGGTTCGGCGGTGTAACCGGCGGCCTCCACGGCGTCGACCAGCATGTCAATCGATGCACCTGGCGGCAGAGCCACCGTGGCTCGCTCAGTTGCGTAGTTGACGCTGGCCTCAACGCCATCGATTTCATTGAGCCGACGTTGAATGAGGGCGGCACAGGCCCCGCAGGTCATTCCGCTGATAGAGAGCGAAACCTTGGTCGGCTCCAACGTGTTCACAACGGTGGATCCGCCTGATGCACCCTACACTCGCGCTTTGCGCTGGAGTCGATTCAGTGCTCGGCGCAGAGCTGATGCCTCCGAGTCGGAGAGGCCTTCCACGAAGCAGGACAATGCGGCATCAGGGTCGCTGCCCTCTCCCAGTGCCTTGCGCATGAGAACAGCGGTGTGGGCACCCTCGCTGCCAACGACTGCAAAGCGAATCGCTCGACCGTGCATCCTTCGTGTCAACATCCCCTTGTGGACCAGGCGATCGAGCACCGTGGCCACGGTCGTGTATGCGTACTCCGGAAGCTCACCGGCGACGTCTCGGACGGACAGCTCGCCATCCTTCGACTCCCAGAGGATCTCCATCACCCGCCGCTCGAGCTCCCCGAGCCTGGCCACACCGCAGGTACAGTCGTCACAGCCACAGGGGTCACATGAGCACATCGGATTGGCACAGGCCGAGGTCGTACTCATTGGATGAAGGTCACCTCCTTTCAGATCAATTCCTGTGTTCAGTTCTGCCGGGATTCTACGCTCCTTCACACCCGCTCGGGCCTTTGCATCAGGAACCCGAACGGAGCTCCAAAGGCTGATCCGGTGCCATCTCGGGGCATTGCAGTTAGCAAATGGGCCAAGACTGCCGGGGAGCACCTGGTCCGTGCCTCACCGGGCGCACTCGACCACCGCAGGTTCTGGGACGCCATGAATGCGATCAGCCCCGAGGACCTGGTCGAGATCGAGCGCCGCATCGTGGCCCGCATGGTCGACGAGTACGAGGTCGACCTCTAGGGCTTGGTTCTCGACATGACCAACTTCGCCACCTACATCGATTCGGCCAATGACCGAGCCCCCATCGCTCAACGGGGAAAGGCCAAGCAGAAGAGAAACGACTTCGTCTGGTCGGACTCGGTCTGGTGGTCTGCCGCGACGGGGGCGTCCCGCTCCTCAGCCACGCCTATGAGGGCAACCGCCACGACGTGACCCAGTTCGCCGACGTGGTGGGCGAACTCAGTGCGCGCTTCGGCGCCGTGGCCGAGCAGGGCGAGCTGACCGTGGTCTTCGACGCCGGTCAGGACTCAGAAGAGAATCTCGAGCTCATCGCCGCCGGTCCCCTGCACTTCGTCGGTTCGATACCGCCATCTGACCACCTCGACCTGATGGCGGTGCCCAAGAGCCGCTACAAGGTTGTCGATGCCGAGCGGTTCCCCGGGCTCAGCGCCTTCGAGGCGACCAAGGTCGTCTTCGGAGCCGAGTCCCGCTTCGTGGTCACCCACTCGCAGGACTTTCACGACGAGCAGGCGAGGGGATTCGAGCAGACGCTGGCCAAGGCCCGCCGTCAGTTGAGCGAGCTCGCCGGGCGCCTGGCCCGGGGTCGGGGTCGCAAGTCGCGGGCCCAGGTCGAGGCCGAGGTGGCCAAGATCGTGCGTCCCCGGTGGCTGAGCCGAGTCGTCTCGACCTCGCTGGTCGGCACCACGCCGTCTGAACTGCGCCTCAGCTGGCGGACCAAGCCCGCCGCCAAAGCCGCACTGGCCGACGAGTTGTTCGGCAAACGCATCATCTTCACCGATCGCGCTGCCTGGAGCGTGGCCGATGTCGTGACGGCCTATCGCTCCCAGTCACAGGTCGAGGCCGTAGATCTAGGTCATGAGCAGAAGCATGAAGCCCATGGCGATGCACATCACGACATGACTGAGGTCCACCAGCCACGGAGTCGCAACGATCTCGTCGATCGCCACCACGGCGCCGGCCCCCCCCTCGGCACGAACCTCTGGACGATCCGATCCGGCTGCACCAACCAGGGCGTAGGCCGGTGCATGGCTTCCGAAGTGTGATGCGCCCTTGTTGGGGGAGGCCAGCGTGAAGATGGCCGAGGCGAAGAGGACGAAGGCCACCATGAAGGCCAGCCCGGGATCGAGCTTCGGCCCGGTCGTCGAGGCTGACATCGACATGGCCCCAGCGGATGATCCCAACGGGAACCAGTACATCAAAAGCATGGCGAAGTTCATGACGGCGTGGATCAGGGCGTGGGGAAGGTGGAGACCATAGGTCCGCACGGACTGGATGCTTTCCACCAGGAACCAGATCAAGAGGGCACCGAAGATGAGCTCCCAGACAGCACTTCGGCCAAAGGCCCAGTCGCCGACGAACATGCCGGCCATGGCCACCCCCATGAAGATGTGGGAGATCTCCACATCTCGCCCAGAGGGTCGGTGCGTCGCCAGTGAGAGAACCAGCAACGTGGAGCAGTAGGCGGCGACGGCCAGCATCAGCACACCGAAGAGGTAGTACAGCCACGAAGGCGTCGACATGGCCATGGCCGATCAGTCCTTCCCGGTCCCGGACAACGAAGCCGGTTCGGTCTCGCTCGGCGTTCTTCGGGTCGTCGTCAGGGGCCAGTAGGTCAAGGCCAAAAGAATGACCAGGAGACCGGAGTTGGGGTCAGTGGCACCGCCGGCCAGGATTCCCCCGAAGTTCTGGACCGCCACCCAGATGAAGGCAAACACCACGATGGCCAGGACCACGGTCACTTGGGCGACTTGCGGTGGTCCGAACACCCCAGCGGCCGCGATGAGGCAGACGATGGCCAGGAGGACGGCCATGGTCGTCCCGTGATGGAGGAAGAGCGATTCAGAGGACCGGTCGATATGGGCGAGCCATCCCGGCTGTCCATTGTTGATCCCAGCCACCAGATCGTGAAGTGCCTGGGGCGAGCGACCCGAACCGACCAGCGACAAGATAGCCAAGACAGCCCACACCAAGGCCCAGATGATCCTGGCCGCGGTCAGACCAACCGTGCGGGCAGCGACAAAGGGCTTGTCGGACCCTTCGCTCGGCCACAACAGCACGGCAAGAACTGCGTAGAAGAGCACCCCGCCGGGTCCGCCTCCGAAAGGGGTGGCCCCGCCCACAAAGATCTCACCGGCGGACTCGCCGAACCACCAGACCCCGAGAGCCCAGGCGATGGAGAGCACCAAGGCGGGCTTGCAGGTTCTCTTGTAGACGATCCCGAAGGCGATCACGAACTGGATCGAGGCGAAGATCGCATTGCTCAGAATCGGCTGGTGGTAGACGTTGGAGGCGTTCCAGGTGACCGAGTGGTACACAATGCCCGGATTCCCGGCCGCCAGTCCGTTGAGCATTCCGCTGAATCCATTGGACCCACGGGTAAACATAAACGGCTGAAACTGCAGCGCCCCGTCCAGCAGCCACACGGTGGCCAAGACCAGTCGGAAGGTCCGCTGCAGATCCCTAGGCGGCAGGCTGGCGGCTCGCACCGTCCGTCTGCTGGTCGCCCGTTCGGCGCTCTCTTGCACGTTGGCAACGGTCATCCCCACCCGCTTTCTGAGGAGGAATCGGTTGGTAGTTACGACAGCTCGTCGTAGTTACTACCACTAGTAGTACGTGGGCACAACTGGACTCGCTGTAGGAGAGCTGGCCATTCCCGGGACAGCCACCCGCCATTGCGCCTGCCGTGACAGGCCTGGACCATGGGGTCAGAATCACTTCGGACCTGGTGGGGTCAATACCCGAAATTTGTTCAGAGACTGGGTGCCCCTGGGCTGCCGGGATCAGCTGAGCGTTATCGACCCGTGGCGGATCGGCACGACGGTCGACGACCGAGTCTGAATCCACCTCTAACCGACACGTCTCCCTGTTGGTAAGTCTTCGTCCTTCTCAGTTGTAATGAGACTCAGTCTCATTCTAGATTGCCAACATGACGACTCGAGACCAGACGAACAAAGGTCCCCACCGTCCACGCCGGTGGAGTTACACGATTATTGCGGTCGGCCTTCTGTGCACGGCCCTCCTGATGACGAGCTGTTCGAGCAATCCGACGGCAGCGGTCAAGCCCGGGGTGATTCAGGCGGTCGGTGCTGAAAACGAATACGCAAATGTGCTCGGCCAGATCGGCGGCCGGTACGTCTCCGTGACGTCCATCCTCGACAATCCCAACACCGATCCCCACACGTTTGAGGCGAGCACGAGTGTGGCCCAGGAGGTGAGCGCCGCCCAACTGATCGTGCAGAACGGGGTTGGCTATGACAGCTTCATGGACAAGATCGAGTCGGCATCACCCAATCCCAACCGCAAGGTCATCGTGGCCCAGGACATCCTCGGTCTTCCCGACAGCACCCCGAACCCGCACCTCTGGTACGACCCGAAGACCATGCCGGCCGTGGCCAAGGCCATGGCTCACGACCTGTCAGAGCTCGATCCAAGTCACGCCGCTTATTTCCAATCGAGGCTGGCGTCCTTCGACGCTTCGCTTCAACCGTGGTTTGCCGCCATCGCCAGCTTCAAAGCCAGGTACGGGGGAACGCCGGTCGCCGTGACTGAGCCGGTCGCCGACTACCTCCTCCAGGCCATGGGGGCCAGGATCCTCACCCCGTTCGCCTTCCAGGCCGACATCATGAACGGTGTCGACCCTTCACCGGAGGACGTCACGTTGGAGAACGGATACTTCACCAAGCACCAGGTCAAGGTGTTCTGCTACAACCAGCAGGTCGTCGACTCACTCACGACGTCGATTCGACACACCGCTCTGTCCAGCGGCGTCCCCGTCGTCGGCGTATACGAGACGATGCCCACCCCCGGCTACGACTACCAGTCCTGGATGATGGCAGAGGTGACTGCGATACAAGCCGCTGTCGAAAACGGGACCTCGACGCAGCATCTTTAGTGGACTGGCGTTAGATCCGTCGGTCTCACCTGTCCCCTATCAATGACTCGAAGCACCTTATCTGCGTTGAGTGTCGGTGGCTGCTCGCGGTCGGCTAACTGAGTTCTATTCTGATCGCCAGCGCCGATAAAGGTCGATGAGATCCTGTTTCGCGTCCGGGGTCAGCTCCTCTGGGTCCATTGCCCCTGTCAGCTCGATCGTTATCCTGATCTGCTCGAGGTAGGCAGAACAGTTGGGACAACCTCGAAGGTGGAACTCGAATCGGCGCTGCTGCCGGCGTGAAAGAGCTCCTTCGAGGTAATCGGTAACCAACTCGACGGCCTGCTGGCACACGATGTCCCTTCGTCGCAGTGAGAGCATCGCCTAGTCCTTGTCCATTTTGGCTTCGAGGAACCCGCGCAAGCTTGACCGCCCCCGATGAAGCAGAATCCGTTGATTGCCACTGCTGATGCCAAGGGCGGAGCAGGTCTCACTGCTGGTGAGACCCTCGACGTCCCGTAACACAACAACCTGGCGCTGGCGCGGCGGCAGGTCACCGAGGGCAGCGTTCAGAATCGGGGTCCAGGCGGCTGCATCGATGCGATCATCGCTCTCCTCTGGCCATCGTTCGAGGGGGTCAGCCCACTGGCCCTGGGCGTCGAACCGGGACGGATCGACGGCGTGCAGGGCTTCGACCGGTGTGCTCGGGTGCTCGGCGGAGCCTGCAGACCGGGCTCGGTTGACGAGAATACTGAAGAGCCAGGTCTTAAACGATGACCTGCCCTCGAAACGGTCGATCCCACGAACCACGCCCAGCCACGTGTCCTGAACGACCTCTTCGGCCACCGCATCGCTGGACACCATGGAACGGGCCAGGCGAAGCATGGACTGCTGGTAACGGGCCACGAGCATCACGAACGCCTCTTCATCACCGGTGCAGAGCCGGTTGAGTTGCTCGACGTCCATCTCCACGGATCGGAGCTTATGACCCAATGGTTGCCTTCTGGCCGCGCCTGAGTGTGGGGCTCTTTTTGGACGTAGTTTCTGCGGATCGCCGGCCCCATGGACATGCTCTCGTAGTCCCCAGGGCACCACAAACGTTACGGGAGCGAGCCATCCGACTCCCGCACGGAAACGAGCGTAACGCTTTCCCTCCGATCGGAGACTGTACCCGGACAGCTTCAATCTTTGACAAAGGAGAGGGTATGAAACAATTCACCCGTTTGGCCGTGGGGGCCAGCGTGGTCCTCGGACTATCAGCCCTGGTGGCGCCTGTCACCGCCGGCGCCGATGGCTTCCACCAGGGGCCACCCTGTGGCGGCACGCACGTCGTCTTCGTCCAGACCGACAACACGGCCGGCAACCAAGTAGCCGCCTACGACCGGGCCTATAACGGCACGTTGACCTTGGAGAACACCTACAGCACCGGCGGACTGGGTGGGGCGCTCAACGGCTCCCACGTCGACCACCTCGGTTCCCAGGGCTCACTCAACTATGACCCGAGAAACGACGCCCTCTACGCTGTCAACGCTGGCAGCAACACCGTCTCGGTGTTCTCGGTGCAGGGTGATGACCTCACGCTACGGCAAGTGGTGAGCTCAGGTGGGATCTTCCCGGTGAGTGTGGCCGTGCACGGCAATTTGGTCTCCGTCCTCAATGCTCGAAATGGCGGCTCGGTGCAGGAGTATTACGCCTCTTACGGGCATCTGTTCCCTGTCCCGGGATCGAATCGAGGCCTGGGTCTGACCATTCCGACCGACACCAATGAGTTCACCCACACCCCCGGACAGGTTGCCTACTCCCCGGACGGCTCCAAGCTGATCGTGACGACCAAGGCCAGCTCCAACGCTGTTGACGTCTTCGAGGTGGGCTTCTTCGGGAACCTGTCGCCGTCACCGGTGGTCAACTCGCTGCCCGGAACGGTCCCGTTCGCCATCACCTTTGACCAGGCCGGCCATCTGGTGATCGCCGAGGCCGGACCCAGTGCCCTGGCGACGTTCAACCTCAACTGGAATGGCACCATTACCCAACTCGACTCGCTGGCCAGCGGACAGACCGGACTGTGCTGGGTTGCTCCCGCCGGATCGCTGTTCTTCACCGGCAATACCGCTGCCAACTCCACGAGTGGATACCAAACCAACGCCAAAGGCCAACTGGCTCTGCTCGGTTCGACACCAACCGACCCGGGGACGGTTGACGCTTCGGCCTCATCCAACGGTCACTTCCTCTATGTCCAGACCGGGGGCAAAGGCATCGTCGATGAGTTCCAGGTCAACTGGAATGGAAGCCTTACCGAGATC
The DNA here is from genome assembly GCA_963745955.1 of uncultured Acidimicrobiaceae bacterium. GTDB lineage: Bacteria > Actinomycetota > Acidimicrobiia > Acidimicrobiales > RAAP-2 > Bog-756. The sequence continues at coordinate 607,501 of CAVUZI010000007.1, forward strand.
GGCTCAGTGACGGTAGCCGGCGCGGCGGGCGGTGAAGGCATCGCCGCCTCCTAACGAACCATTACCTGGCGAACGGCGACGCCCCGATCACTTGGGCCGTCGCCGTTCGCCGGAGGTTTTGGGTGTTCACCCGAGACCTCCGAGAGAGAGTCCCGCCAGCGTTGTCCGCTACACGGTTGCCCAACAGGGGCGGGCGGAACACATCGAATGTAGGTCTGAAGTAAACCAGGAGATTGTGAGGACTTGGTGACGCTCAACGCCATGCAGGAAGAGCTGTGCGACCAAAGGAGGTGGGATTTCTCGGATCTGCGAGCTCTGTTTGTGAATTGCACATTGAAGCGGTCCCCGGAGATTTCCAACACCGAAGGTTTGGCCTCGATCTCGATGGAGATAATGCGACGACAAGGAGTTCTGGTTGAGTCGATTCGAGCGATCGATCGCACGATCGCTACTGGAGTGTGGCCCGACATGACCACGCACGGCTGGGATCGAGACGAATGGCCAGCCATCACTGAGCAGGTCATGGCGGCGGATATTCTTGTGCTGTGCACACCGATCTGGCTGGGTGAGAAGTCGTCGGTCTGTACCAGGATCGTCGAACGCCTCTACGGAAACTCCCACCTCCTCAATGACCAGGGTCAGTACGCCTACTACGGAAAGGTGGGTGGTTGTCTGGTCACAGGTAACGAGGATGGTGTGAAGCACTGCGCCATGAACATTCTGTACTCTCTCCAACATCTAGGGTACGCCATTCCGCCACAGGCCGATGCCGGGTGGATCGGTGAGGCAGGGCCTGGTCCCTCGTATCTCGACGCGGGCTCAGGCGGTCCGCAGAATGAGTTCACCAATCGCAATACCACCTTCATGACGTGGAATTTGCTTCACCTAGCACACATGCTGAGGACGGCCAAAGGAATTCCGGCTCACGGCAACCAGCGATCACAGTGGGATGCCGGATGTCGATTCGACTTCCCCAACCCCGAGTACCGCTGAGGATTTTCACCGCTTTGCACTGGCGTCCGCAATCACCGGTCGGCGGCGCTATCGAGCGGGGTGTGCTTGCTGCTGGCAAACGCCCGTGATCGGCTGTCGGGTGGCAATGTCCCACTTGAAATATTGCACGGCGAAGGGGCCGGATGATTCGATCAGGACCCACGACCACCTGATCGGATCCGCCGACGACCACGTTGAGCTGAACCGATACGTCGGCACCATCCACTCCGATGATGGTCCCACTAACCCAACCCCCCAGTCCTTCGCTGGTGCTGCCAGATTGGATCCCATCCATGTTGACCAGGACCCTCGTCCCCGGAGCGAGTTCGTCGCCACTCATTGAGTGCGAGTGTAAGCACCGAGCCCCAGAAAAGTCTGGGAGTGGCCGTTTCTCGGCGTGGTTCCACGTAATACGCTGTGTGGTGTCCTTCCCATTGTCCGGGTTCACTCACTTCTGCCTGGGATCGACGCCCCTGGCTTTTCCTGCCCGCTTGGTAAGGGGCACCCCGACCCAGACTGTGCTCAGGCCAGACCCCCGCCCCCCGTCGGGCCAGTTGAGCGGAATCCCCCCACAACAGCTACTGACCCGACACCTACAGGTCTAGCGCTGTTTTGGAGTGCCACTGACAAGAAGCCCATTCCCGGCAGAACGGTGCCGATGATGGACATCGATATCGAGGCCCAACGTCAGCAAAAGATGCGGGCTCTGCGAGAGGCCCGAGAGGCGTACACAAGGCTTGCCGTGATGACGGACCCGCTCACGTCCAAACAGGTGCCAGGCATGTTGGTCAGGCAATTGAAGGAACGCCAGGACGCCATCAAAGCCGCCGAAGCTGACCTCAGGGCCTTCAACCAGGAGCACCCACGGTCGGCTACTTGATTGACGATTATGCGTGCTCAGGGTGCTTTGAGTGTGTGTAGCAGTAGCGCAGTTCGCACTTGGTGCACTTGACCTGCGACATCCTGGTGCAGTCAGGATTCGAGCAGAGTCCACCGTCTGGACTGAACAATCCCAGGTCCTTGGCATTGATCTCCGACTCGGTCACAGCCATGCAGTTGTCGTCCTCGATGACCCCTGCGTTCACCCATTTCTGGATGAGGCGCAGGACCCTTCTGTCCGCAATGCGGTGCTCGAGAAACTTCTGCAACCAGGCATGATCGAGCTTGGTGAAGAAGTCGCTGATATCAGCATCGAGCACGTAGTTCACCTTCTTCGTCGTGATCCCGGCGGCGAGCGCATCGAGCGCATCATGCGGGCTGCGCCCGGGCCGGAATCCGTAGGAGAAGCCGAGGAAGTCCTCCTCGTAGATGGCGTTGAGCACCTCGACGACTGCCCGCTGGAGGATCTTGTCCTCCACCGTGGCGATGCCGAGCGGCCGTTGCCGCCCGTCAGCCTTCGGGATGTACACCCTCCGAGACGGACTCGCCCGGTAGGCACCGCTGTGGACTCGTGCGAGTAGGTTCCGGAGGTTTCCCTCCAGGTCCTGGCCATAGTCCTCCCACGTGACCCCGTCCACCCCCGGAGCAGCCTCAGGGCGGATCGCCCAGTAGGCCTTCCAGAGGCGGTTGAAGTCGACATGGTGTAGCAACGCTGTGAACCGTACGTCTTTGTCCTGCCGTGCTACTTCTCGCACACGATCCAACCCATTTGACACGTCTGGCCCGGAACTGCGTCCGGGACGTGTTGTGCTGTCCGTGTTCCCCTTGGCCAGCCCCCTTCCCTCCCCCGCCTCCGCAGCCACTCTCGTGACCTTGTTCGGCGGGCTCGTCGGTAATACGGGGCTGTCTGACTTCTCGTGCTCGTTCATCTCAGACTTGCGGCCTCGGCCTTCCCTGAGCGGCCCGCCCGGCGATCAACCAGGCGGGCGAGCACGAGACCTCCCGGTTCTCGCGCAAAGAGGTTCCGTCAATGCAGTGGTTCTCTGACCGCGCGGGGTCCGTCAACAGCTTGCGATAGCGCTGATGACGATGTGGCCTTCCGATCTCGTAGACGTCGTCGGCACCCCGAATGCAGTGATTACGCGGCTCAATGACCCTGCCTGAACGTGCCCCGGTCCAACGCTTCGCCGTCACCCTCACGAGTGACAACGCATGGTCGGGGTCATCGTGGTTCGCTACACCTTCGATGTAGGACTCTTCCATTCCCTCCTCCTTGCCGGTTTATCCCGGCGCACCTACGGGCCGGTCCGCCTCTGTGCCTCGCATCGGTACTCTCCCCCAGGTGGCCGTGGCCAAATAGGGTTCTCCCTCTCGACTCCCAGGGGGCCGACCTCACCCATTTCGACTGGCCGTTCGTATCGAGACGACAGATTCTCCTGTTCCATGCCAGGGCCTGCAGCGAGCTCACGCCACCTTTACACCGGACACCACCAGGGCCACGAGCAGGCAGCTCCCTGGCTCCGGACACGCCAAGAGGCGCGCCCTTGTCCCGAGGAAGGCGTGCAGCCTCGGTTTCGATGTCATCGTTCACATTCACGATGCGTCAGCAGTGGTTTACACACGTTCGTCTTCTCGTCGCTCACCTGACCCGCTGGTTGCGGGCCTTCTCCGCAGTCGCTTCCCACCCCGGCTCTTGACCGGCATGACACTGCGGTGGTTTGGGATTTCCGCCTGCACGGCGAACCCGGAGGGCCTACCTCCATCCCTGGCACAGCACGGTTCGTGCTGACGACCTTCTACATCACCATCACTCTCCTTTCAGGACGCACCACGCCCGGATGTGCCGGTAGGGGATGCTTTCACCCGTACCATCCGCGCTATTGGGACATGGGGCCCAGAGCAGTTTCTGCCCGACAATTGACCCGACAATTCTGTCCATCTGCGTCGCATCGCGTCCTGCCTCGTCTCGTGCCTCTTTGTACTCACCCTGTCTGACCTGCCGAAACGGAGCTGGCTGCGACAAACGAGGACCGGCGGCGAAATCCAAGAACGCCCTTTTAATCCCAAGGTGGCGAGATCGAGACTCGCACGACCCACCAGACACAGGCCAACCAGGTCATGCCACCAGGTCGGCCCACGGAGCCGGTTTTTGCTGAACGTCACCCCCAAACGTCACCTGGCCTGCGCTGACAACGTCTCCCCAGGCATCGCTTTGCACCTTTGAACGTCTGAACTTCCACCTTCAACTCGGAGATGACGTCACCCTTTCGGAGTGCAGTCTTGTTCGACATTCCGAATGTCCCGTTCGGTGGCTACGAAGACAGTGGCGTCGACCGGCTGAACGGGATCGAGAGGTTCGACCACTATCTCGAGACCAAGTCATTGACCTGGCCCGCCGGCTGGAAGTTTGGTGCTGAGAGGCACGTCGGTGGTGCGGGGCCCCTGTAGTGTCTTCAAATTTTGAAATTGGCCAAATTATCGGCTGTAGCCGATGGGCTGACGGGTTCGCTAACAGCTGCAGCGTAACTATTCAGCCCCTGACCGGAGGGTCCCCCACCTGGGCAGACAACGCGCGTACCGTGGGGAATTCCGACCCAGGACCCTCCCTCTGAGCCCTCCGGGGCGCCCCCCTACGCCGAGTTGGTGGCCCTGAACGGCGAGCTGAGGTCCGCCCTGGTCGACCAGGCCGATCGGTTGGCCACCCTCGAAGCCACGGTGCTGGCCCTGACGGCGGACAATGCTCGGCTGCGATCCCGTCTGAGCACGAATTCGCGGAATTCGTCGAAGCCTCCCTCGAGCGACGGCTACGCCAAACCCGCGCCCAAGTCCCGCCGGGTCCGCTCGGGGAAGAAGCCTGGGGAACAGCCGGGCGACCCCGGCAAACACCTGGCCCAGGTGGCAGACCCTGACCTGGTTGTGGACCACCATCCGGACCACTGTGGTGAATGCGGTGGAAGTTTGGCCTCCGCCCCGGTGACCAAGGTCATCACCCGCCAGGTCTTCGATCTGCCCCCGGTGGTGGCCCTGGTCACCGAGCATCGCTGCGAGCGTCGCCGCTGTCGCTGTGGAGCCGAGACCGCCGCCCCGTTCCCGGCTCCGGCCACCGGCCCGGCCTGTTACGGGCCCAACCTCCGGGCCCTGATCTGCTACCTGGTGGTCCGCCAGCACCTCCCCATCAAGCGGGTGGCCGAACTGATGCGGGACGCCTACGGGATCCCGGTGTCGACCGGGATCATCGTGGCCATGGTCAGTGAGGGGGCGGAGCGCCTGGAGGACTTCTTGTCCTCGCTCCGGGACCAGTTGCGCTCGGCCGACGTCGTCCATGCCGACGAGACCGGCCTGCGGGTGGCCGCCTCGTTGCACTGGGTCCACTCCGTCTCGACCCAGGACTCGACCTTGTACCACCTCGATGCGAGACGGGGCCCGACCGCCATCGAGGCCATGGACATCCTCGCCCACCTGCGGGGGGTGGTGGTCCATGACGGCTGGCTCCCCTATCGCACCTTTGCCCACCACGATGAGGTGGAGCATGCCTTGTGCAACGCCCACCACCTCCGAGAGCTCGACGCCGTGAAGGACACCAAAGGCCAGGAGTGGGCCCGTGACATGGTGGCCTTCTTGGCCGATACCTGGCACCGGGTCCAAGTGGCCAAAGCGGACGGTGCCACCTCGTTCGGCCCCGATGAGCTGGCCTCGTTGCGGGCCGCCTTCTTCCGCATCCTCGAGGCCGGCCACGCGGCCAATCCGCTGGACGACCCCGAGCCCACTCCGGCGGACTTGCTGATGACCCGGAGCAGGCCCAGACGCTCACCTGCGGGCAACATCGTCCGACGCTTTGACAAGTTTCCAGCCGACGTCCTCCGCTTCGCCACCGACTTCAGGGTTCCCTTCGACAACAACGAAGCCGAGCGACAGGTGAGGATGGTCAAGGTCCAACAGAAGATCTCGGGCGGGTTCCGGACCACCAGCGGCGCTACCTCCTGGCTGGCGCTGCGAAGCTATCTCGCCACGGTGATGAAGCAGGGCCAGAGCCCTCTCGACGCCCTCCGGCGCCTGGCGCTCGGCGACCCCTGGATGCCGGCCATCAATGGCAGCGGCTAAGCCCACACTGCCCGGATGCCGACCCCACCACACGCCCTTCAGTGGGGCGACTACCTGCCCTGGTCAGGGGCTGAATAGTTACGCTGCAGCCGATAATTAGCCCGAATCCGCAAATTGAACATCGTGAGACGGGCTCGAGGCGCCGGGGGCTGGCCCGGCCCCACCGGCACAACCCTCCACTGGGCCGGGTACGACCCGGTCAACCTGATCGGGCGAGGGCGGCGACATCGGTACTCACTGGAGGGACAGCTCGAGGGTGCACGCGGAGGTCACGAGGGACCGCAATTCCAGGCCGTACCCAGAAATATCCGAGGTCATGTTCAAGTCACATGCCCTTGAATATCGGTTTGACAGCCATTCGCACATACCTCCGACGTCAGGGCAAGGATTCGCGCTCCGTCGAGGGTCGGGCGATCTAGCTGTTCTTGCGATCGATGGCAGCATTTGCGGAATACGAGAGTGTGCGGAGATTGCCCCAATCGGGATAGATCCCCTCTGTGTCAACCTTCAGTGAGACGGATTCCACCCGCGAATCAATGAGCTGAGGGCGGAGAAGGAACTTCTCCCATGACCACGACAATCAACCACTTTGACGACCCGCGATCTCGACAAGTCGAGACAGGTCGTCGAGATCCAGGGAAAACTTTCCGCGCTGTTGGAGCAGCTCGCCACGGACAGCACAGCGGAGAACGGCGAATCGAGATGATCGACGGTGCCATCGACCAGATGGCCCCGCTGGTGGGAACCAAGGCGGCATTGCTTGCGGTCGGGGTGGACCGGGCCACCTGGTATCGGCGGCACCGCTTGAGCCCGAAACCGGTGCGACCCGAACGGGTCCCAACCCCTCAGCCCCGGGCCCTGTCGACCGTCGAGCGCAAGCAGATCAAGGCCCTCCTCGAGTCCGACGAGTTCGTCGACGAGGCCCCGGCCACCGTCTACGCCAAGCTTCTCGACCAGGGCACCTACCTGGGGTCGGTCTCCACCATGTACCGGATCCTCCATGAGCACGACGAGGTTCGTGAACGCCGCCGTCAGGCCACCCATCCCGCCCACAAGAAACCCGAGCTCATCGCCTCCACGCCGAACTCGGTGTGGAGCTGGGACATCGAGCGCCACGAGGCGCTCCCGAACCGTGCGGTGATGAAAGGACACCGCCTGCCGGTCGTCGCAGCGGCCGGTTGAAGCTGAGGGCAGTCCGATCCCCGACACGGGGGCAAGGGCGGCAAGCAGCCCTGACAACGCCGGGACAGGTCAGCACCGTCAGATGGCCTCGGGTCCGGCAAGCAAGACAGGAAGGTGTAACGACAGTGAATCAGTGTATGAACGCCCCTCAAGAGCTGACCACCAGCCGCAACCTGACGGATGGCTGGGTAGCGGCGCACACCCGCAGCTTGCTGCGGGGAACTCCTTGGTCGGTTGATGTCGCCGATCGGGAGGCCACGAAGAATGCCTGCGGTGTACTCGTGGCGATGCCGCAGGGGCATAGCTGGGCACCTCCCCTGTCAAGCGGTTCGGGAGTGAACGTGGGAACCGTTCCGGTGGCCCCCTCACCAGCAGGCAGGTTGCCAGCTGACGGGAAGGTCCGTGGTCGGCTGATGCCGCCGGAATGGGGCGGAGGGGTCGTAGTAGTCCGAGGCCGGGAAAGCCGGTCACATGGCGAAGGACCCCAGCGTGATCGCAGCATCAATGCTGAAGGTGGAGTTCGTCGGTGAATATCGGCGATCCGTGGCCAGACCTCGATGAGGCAGAGCTGCGGGTACATCAGATGCAGACGAAGCTGCACCAGTGGGCGACGGCTGATCCTGGCCGCCGCTTCGATGACCTGTTCAACCTCGTTGTGGACCCGGCCTTCCTCGTTGTGGCGTGGAACCGGGTACGGGGGAACAAGGGTGCAAGGACCGCCGGAGTCGACGGGGTAAAGCCTGCCTCGATCGTCTTCGGCGCCGAGGAGTTGCTCGGAGGCCTGCGAGATGATCTCAAAGGCCGACGGTTCACCCCGTCCCGGGTGCGGGAGAAGGTGATCCCGAAGGCGTCGGGCAAGGTCCGCCGCCTCGGGATTCCAACTGCCGCTGACCGGGTGGTCCAAGCATCCTTGAAGTTGGTGCTGGAGCCGGTCTTCGAGGCGGACTTCAAGCCGTGCAGCTACGGCTTCCGCCCGAAGCGCCGGGCCCAGGACGCCATTGCCGAGATCCACTTCCTTGGCGCACCCACTCGCAACTACGAGTGGGTCTTCGAGGCAGATATCACGGCATGCTTCGACGAGATCGACCACGTGGCCCTCACGGACCGGGTGCGACGTCGGATCGGAGACAAACGCATCCTGGGACTGGTGAAGGCGTTCTTGCGGGCCGGCATCCTCTCCGAGGATGGTCTTGACCGCACGACCATCACCGGCACCCCCCAGGGCGGCATCCTTTCACCGCTGCTGGCCAACATTGCCCTCTCCGTGCTGGACGAGCACTTCTCAGCCAAATGGGAAGCGCTCGGCCCAACCTGGAGACGCGCCAAGCATCGACGTGCCGGGGTCCCAGCCATGCGGATCGTCCGCTACGCGGACGACTTCGTGGTCATGGTCAACGGGCTACGCGGGGATGCTGAAGCACTATGGGATGAGGTCGGCTCTGTGCTCGCTCCGATGGGCCTGCGCCTGTCGGAGGAGAAAACGAGGGTGTGCCACATCGACGAGGGGTTCGACTTCCTGGGGTGGCACATTCAACGCCGCCGCTGGAGAGGTCGGACCGGCAAGATGGCGGTCTACACCTATCCGTCGAAGAAGGCGCTTGCCTCTGTGATGGCCAAGGTGCGATCGCTGACTCGCAGAGCGAAGCATCGAACGCTCGCCGACCTGCTGCGCTCGGTTAATCCGGTGCTGCGGGGATGGTGCAACTACTTCCGTCACGGTGTGTCCTCCCGCACGTTCAGTTATGTCGATCACTTCAGCTTCTGGAGGATCGTGGGCTGGCTGCGCAAACGACACGTTGGACTGAAGAAGGGGACCCTTGTCCGCCGTTTCCTCCCACGCTGGGAGGTCAGGGATGGCAAGGTCGAGATGTTCCGGCCACAAACGGTGCCGATTGTCAGGTATCGCTACCGGGGCACTCGAATTCCCTCGCCATGGACGAGCATCACAGCGGCCTGATCACGTGGAGAGCCGGATGCGGTGAGAGTCGCACGTCCGGTTCGGAGGGCGGGCCGGGGAGACCGACCGGGCGAAATCCCGGCACGGCGCCCCGGTCCGACCCCTACACCAATACTGCTGGGATTCTCCGATGATCTTTGGATCGTTGCCGTTTTCAACCTTCTTGTGACCTGCGACGACGAAGGTGGGCTTGAGCGCCGCAACCACATCCAGGTTGGCAACCCACTGCGCCCTTTCGGCCTCCCCGGTCTCGGCCGTCATCATGTGCACCTCGTTGTAGGCCAGATCTCCAGTGACAACCGCGGCCAGCGACGGGATGTGGAGGAGGGTGCTTTCGGCCGTATCGGCCTGGCCGATCTTGATGACACGGAGCTCGTTACCCTCGAGGTCAATCGAGGTGGACGCCAAGAGTTGAGGCAGCACCTTGTCGGCCCCGGTGGGAACCTCACCAGGGAAAATCGCCTCCCAGTATCCGGACATGCCTCCCGTAGCCTCGAACTCCACGCGGGCGAGGACCTCGGGCGTCGCCCACCCAATGAGACCAGGGAACCGATGAGTCAATCGGGCCAGGCCGAGCCAATGGTCGCCGTGACCGTGCGTGATGTAGATATCGGTGAGTCGCCGGCCCTTCGTGTCGATCCAGTCGGCCAGGGCGTCAGCTTGGTCGAATGTCGCGAATGCGTCGACGAGGATCGCCTCGTGATCGCCGTAGATCAGCGTGCTCGAACAGGGTGACCAGGTTGGCAGGTCATCCGGAGATACAGGCGCGGTGGAGCTCACGATCGGTCTCCCGGGGGTCGTGTAGACCTCGATCGTCAGGCCTGCCGCGCCATCCGCGGTGTCGTGGAGGGTCATGGTTTCCACCTCTCTCGAGAGGTCAACCGTCGATGGCGGTCGGCTCATTTGGGTGGACTCAAGCAAGGGCTCATAATCCACATAAGAAATGAGGATTACAAATACACTCTTGATTGTCAATCGGTCCATGGTTCCTGGAGGTCTTTGGTGGGTACGTCTCAAGCGGACAAGGCGGTAAGTCACGACCGCATTCTCGATATCGCTTCGGCGCGGATCCGCCGGGAGGGCATGGAAAGCCTGACGGTGGCCCAGCTCATGAAGGACGCGGGGTTGACCCCTGGCGGGTTCTACCGGCACTTCGACTCACGGGATCACCTCGTCGCCGAAGCCGCACGCCGCGCCCTAGTCCAGGGCAGTGCTTGGACCATTGGGGCCGACCAACGGAGGGGGCCACGAGGCTTCACAAACCTTGTCGACGGGTATCTGAGCGAGTGGCATCGGGATCACCCCGAATCTGGCTGTGGCATAGCTGGGATCGCCGCGGATGTCGCCCGATCAGACGGCACGGCCCGTAGCGGATACAGCCAGAAGGTGAAGGAGTGCCTCGGACTGATCACCGAACTGCTAGACGAGCCCGACCATGAAGTCGCGGAACGCGAGGCGGTCCTCACCCTCAGCTCTATCGTCGGTGCTATCTCGTTGGCCCGCGCAGTGGACGACCCAGAGCTGTCCAAGGCAATTCTGGTACGAGCTGCAACGGCACTGAAAGAACTCGATTCGAACTAGGTGGAGTTCTGGGGAAGTGCGGATTGCCTGTCGAACCGGCTCCGCCGATTCTGACCAACAGTTGACCCAACAATTCTGTCCGAAAGCGTCGCAAGCCGATCGACTGCGTCCCAGCCACCTTCGTGATCACCGCCATTGACCCGGAAAACAGGAGTCGCTGCGACAGAAGAGGACGGACAGAGAAATTCAGGAACGGGCTTTTTCATCCCAAGGTGGCGAGATCGAGACTCGCACGCCCCACGGGCACGATGACCGAAGTTCGACCCGGCGTGTGGCGGCTTCGCGTCTACGCCGGCCGTCGGACCAACGGCTCGCCCATCCATATAGATCGAGCCGGCGCTTGCCGCCCTGCTTCTGTTGGGTGTCCGTTGACAGGATACGAGGTGACGGTCGTTCAGTTCATCAATGAACTTCAGCGACAGCGTCGGTCGCTCAGAGCGAGTCGTGGGAGTTGGGAAGCGATGACGTCTGCCACGTGACTCCCACGCACATCTCGTCGGATGATCCGTCGCCGAACGTGACGAAATGCGGAGGCGCCTTACGGAGGACCGGCAACTCTTGTGCCAACTCGGGGTCGTAGCTGCAGTTGATCTGTATTTGCTCGCCGCGACTCACCGGGATGGGCGCCACGTTGTACGCCTTTTGGTAGTGGAAGTTGTAGTTCGGGACGTTCAGGATGGTCTTGGCTTGCGGTGTCCCCGGATTGAGCACCATCGTGAACCCGACCCCCAACAGGTGCATATGCGGCTGGATCCTGTCGATGTAGCCGTTTGATCCGACCCGCCATGTGCACGTGGCCGTATCACCGACGGGCGGGTCGTCCGGGTTTTCACCACATACCTCGTCGATGCCCTTGGCCATCTCAACGCCGCCGGAGCCGAACCGCTGGTTCAGGTAGTTGAGGGACGCCTGATAGTTGCAAAGCGGCCCAGTCACACCGGCCGGGCAGGGGATGTTCGGCGGGGCGATCAGGTATTGGGATTGCATCGGCAACAGTGGTGTGGACACCGGTACCGTGTGGAGCATGAGCCCGTTCGTCACGGGCTTGTCGCCCACCAGCAGGTTGTAGTGCACCTGCTCGATCACCAGACTCCCCTTGGGCAGCGAGATCCCCGTACCCTTGGGCAGCACGTCTTCGCCGTGCCCAGGCGCCCACACGCTCAGGAAGGGGGTGCTCATGAAAGCGGCGAGCGACGCACTAGGCAACGCTGGCGCGCCGAAGCACGTCCATCCCTTGCCGCTGGTGGCCACATTGGCGGCGATGGCCTGAGCCGTCATAGATGGGGGCACGAGGGCGAGTACGGCGTGGTGGACCTCGGGACTGCCCGGTTTGAACTGGCTCGAGATCACGTATGAGTTCTGGGTGATGTGCGGATTGACCAAGCTGCAGTGGTAGTCGTCGGTCGCCCCCACGGCCGCCTTGGGCGTGTACTTCGGTGACGCCACCGACACGGTGGAGACAGGCGTTTGCGACGACGGTTTCGCCTCGGTCGACCCCGAGGTGGCCGTCAGCGCCACCGCGCCGAGTGCGCCCGCCACGAGCACCACGCCGATAGCCACGATCACGGCCCGCGGCATACCCATGGAGCCGCCCAGGCGGCGCCGCTTCGGCGGGACGGGCCCTTGTGACGCCCCGTCGTCCGTTCGGTCGACAGAGTGGCTGTCGGCCTGCTCGATGAGATCGGTCATGGTCTCCCGTCCCCGTCCTGGCACCGACTCGGCGTGTTACCCCACCCCGAGTATGTCCGGTGCGAAGGCTAACCCACGCCCGGACAGAATGCACCGGTAGCGGGAGACCCGCCCAGGAAGCCGTAGGACGCCGCTTCCACGGTCGTCAGCTTGTTGACGGTGCCAACCACGACCGCGATTGCACCGGCCACGCCACCGATCCCCACATCGACCGATCCGGCCACCGCCGGGAAACTTGGGAGTCGCTGTCACGAATCGAGCCTGACGAGCGTGTCCGCCGCCGGCTGTGGGTCAAATAGCTCCGTTCAAAGCGACGGTGCTGAGCGATCCGCGAACTGCCCACGATCGCACCCTGGGGGCAGGGGCGAACGCCTTATGGCCCTCGGTTTCCGGCGGCTCCGCCGGGCAGGCTTGTGACACTCAGTCAGTCGCTACTGCTGGACAAGGTCGACGAGCGGCATGATGACGGGCGGCTGGGCCAACTCGATGCCTAGCTCCTGCATCACAGGCCCGAGGTAGGTCAAGAACTCATCGAACGCCTCTTGGCTTTCCCAGATGTCGAAGACCTGCAGCTTGCCCTCTTCGCCAAAACAGGAGTGGAGCTTCATTGCGCTTTCAGGTGCCCCGGCCTCCGCGAGACGGGCGCGGCCCTGGGTGTGCTGGTCAGAAGTCATGTTCTTGGTGACGATGTAGATAGCGATCACAGGAGGGCTCCTTGTTCGAGGGATACGCACACCATTCGTCTGGGGTGCTCGGCTGGATCACTGTATTCCAAGGGTGCCATTTCTACCTCGGCTGCCCCCACTACACGTCGGCTTGGCGGCGGTAACCGACCGGGCACGATTGCCAGCGGCTTACCCCCATGAATCAGGCGCGTCTGGGCGTTCGGGCACATCGCAACCGTGCACCCAGTGCCCAGGGCAACTATCTTGCCGAAAGGGGGGTTCATCCAGGGTCTTCGGTTGAAAGGAGCCAGTGGTGGGAGCCGACGAAAACGTCAAGACTATCCAGGAGGTATATGGGGCCTTCGGACGGGGAGATGTCCAGGCCGTTCTCGACAGAGTGACAGACGATGTCGATTGGGCGACCGAGACTTCCTCCACCGTGGCACCTTGGTACGGAGTCCGACACGGCAAGGAAGGCGTGGCTTCCTTCTTTGAGGCATTCGGCTCAACCATGGAAGTTGAGGAGTTCAACCCCTATGCCTTTGCTGCGAATGACAACGAGGTGCATACGGTGGTGCACTGTCGAGCCACGTCCCAGGCGACCGGCAAGGCGATCGACCACGATCTGCACCACTTCTTCCGGTTCGACAACGGCAAGATCGCCTTCTATCGGGGTACCGAGGACACCGCTCAAACCGAGGCCGCACTGAGACCCTGACAGATCGGACGAAGGAGCACCCCGATGATCTTCATTGTCGTCAAGCACCCCGTTCGACCCGAGTACGCCGATATCTGGGTCTCCTTGGTCGAGGAGTTCACCGCGGCTACCCGGGCCGAACCAGGCAACATCTTCTTCGACTGGTTCCGAAGTCTTGAGGACTCCAACCTCTACGTCCTGGTGGAGGCGTTCCAAGATGCAGCCGCGGGGAAGGCGCATGTCAACTCGTCCCATTTCCAGGCCGCCACCAGCCAGCTCCCCAAATGGCTCTCCGCTGTGCCCGAAATCATCAACATCGAGGTGCCGAGTGAGGGTTGGTCACGAATGTCCGAAATGCAGATCGAGGTGGGCGGCTCACTGTCTGAGTAAACCCGAGCCTGGGGGAACGAATGAACTCTGACCAGTTGAAGGCGATGTATCGGCGCTGGCTGCTCGAGGAATGGAGCGAGGGCAACTATGCGGTCGCCGAGGAGCTCATCGCTGAAGACCTCATTGACCACAATCCCTTGCCAGGTCAACCGCCGGGGCGGGCGGGCGAGATCTGGACGGCCAGGATGATCCGCAAGGCCTTCCCGGACGCCCGCTTCGAAGCGGATGTCGTCGTCTCCGACGGCGAGTATGTGATTGGACGCTGGACCATGACGGCGACCAACACGGGCCCCTTCGACCTCTTTGGCCTGCCCCCGACTGGGCGACCGGTCACCATGACCGGCCAAGAGATCTTCCGCGTCCTCGACGGCAAGTTCGCCGAGGTCTGGCATCAAGAAGACGTGGGTGGCATGTTGAATGCACTCGGCCTCGAACCACTACCTTTCATCATGCGCTTGGCAGCCAAGCGGAGCGCCCGCAAATACCGCCGCCAGAGGACCCCCACGGGGATCGCGCCGTCCAGAGCAGCTTCACCGTAGACCGGACAATGCTCACCACCGAAACAGCCGACTCCGGCTACTCGACTGGGCAGAAGCGATTCTGACTGGCCCGTCAGCCGATCCCAGAAAGCCCCTTCTGCAGGTCTTCGGCGTTCATTGCTGGCGCGAACGTCACCTCTGCGTTGAGTTCCATGAAGAACGGCTCCGCGAAAATCGGGATGGCCGAGGCGTCCGGCATGTCGAAGACGACATACGCCGGCTCCTCTCCTTCATGTCCCGCTCGATCAGCTCATAGCTGTGCAGATGCGAGATATCAAGAGAAGATTTCTCTTGAACGGAGGGAGGTCGTCTCTCGACAGCTGATCCTCCGCCCTATGACCGGCCCGCCGCAACGTGGTGTTCTCGACGCGTTGCAAATCCCGAAACATGGTTCTGAGGTCATCTACGATGCGCTGGTGCGGCTCTCCAGTATCCCGACTGAAAGCCGCGAAACTCGCACACGCCACTCGATCCCACGGCCCCGACGCAATCCACGGGGTGGATGTGGCTGTCGCGGCTGTCGCGGCTGTCGCGGCTGTCGTGGCTGTCGGGCTGTCGAGGCTGTCGAGGCTGTCAAAGGGACCGTGGTTGTCGTGGAGCTTCCCGATACCGAACAGCCGGCCCCGAGAATTGCGATGGCAACTAACCCGCCGATCCACAGGTACCGCATGGGAAGACATTATCCGTCCATATCGGTCAGGCTGGAAAATATGCGACCCTCCGCCGGCGATCAGTGGCACCCCCGCCCCTTCTGGTCCTAACCGCTTGACACCCGTGTTATCACAGAACCACGGGGGATTCCCGAAGAGAGGAAAACCCATGATCTCGCGCAAGAGGATCTGCGTCGTTGGCGTCGCGCTCGTAATGTCCGCAGGCCTCGGTATTGGGGTCGCTGGTGCAGGCGGCACGAGTGGTCCTGCCCCTGGCGGCTATGGGGCGTCCAACTGCGCCAACGGTATCTACGCCGGGTACTGCGGTACGCAGGAGTCTGGTGCGAGCCTTTACATCGCCGTCGGATGGGGCCGCCACGGATACCAAGTAATCGGCACAAAGAATCCGCAAGCCAGCAACGCCGAATTCTTCTGGTTTGCGGATGCGTCTGCGAGTGCAGCCAACAACGACAAGTACGCGGAATTCGCCCCGGATGGAATAGCGTCAAACCTTGTGATGGCTGAGGTGAATCACGTCATCGTCCTGACCCAGGCGACTGGAGCGGCGAACCAGAAGTGGGTCTATGACGGAACCGGGTGGGAGAATGTCGCAACCGGTGACGTGCTCGAGTCCACCTCCAACGGCGGTCCCATTGACGCCGTTACCGGTCCGTCCTCTGGATCGTCCGAGACCTGGACGTTCGTTATCCCATAACGGAGTCTTGCGGTTGTCATCCGTGTCGCGCCGTTGCCCATGACCAGCGGCCTCAGTTTCGCGGGCACGGCTGGGACTCAGGCCACCAACGGATCCAGTATCAATCCGACCAGGTTCAACGAGGACTCACCGATTGTCTGATTGGGCGATGCTCTAGTTCCAGCCGCCGTGGAACGCCGCCCAGTGGGAGGTTCTAAGCGCAGCCCTGGCACGGGGACCAGAGTCGAAAGTCACACTGGCTTGGGATCGTAGCCCCAGCGTTCTTCGGCTGCACGGTAGTGGTGGCCGGATCCCCGTGAGCTGATCCACCCTTTGTGCGAGTCCACTCCCCATCATGGGGTAAGGAGGACCGCAACTGTGAAGAATCGGAAGCACACGTCCGAACAGATCATCCGCAAGCTGGCTGAGGGCGAGAAACTCCTCGGCGAAGGGCAGAGCATCGAGGAGGTCTCCCGGCACCTGGAGATCACCGAGTCGACCTGGTGACCGGCTTGCGTTATCGGCAGAACTCGGTCGCGACCTTTACCGAAGAGTCAGGATTTTTTGGGAATTCCTTGACGACCGGAGCCGCCGGTTCCTGGACGCCGTACAGCACTCGGCCAATCAGGTCGTCCGGTTCACCAGGGAGGCCGTATCGACCCGGGTGACGGTGGAGGTGGCTGATCCTTCCCAGGGGGCCTTGAACGAGAAGATCCGTCCATCAGAGGCCACGAACCGGTAGCCGACACCACCGCCGTAGTCGCTCATTGCGACCGCGGGCTGGGCCAGGCTGACGCCGCCGGTTGAGCCGTAGAAGGGAGCCCCGAAACTGAAGGCCCCACCGTCGGCCGCGAGCAGCCAGTAGCCACCGGTCGCCGAATCCCGGGCGATACCAACGACCGGCTTGTAGAGGTGGTAGTGAGCGGCCGAGCCATGGAAGGTCGCCTCCCCGAAGGTAAAGACGCCACCGTCGGAAGCCACGAACCAGTAGCCCGTTCCGGTGGAGTTGGCCACCAACCCGACGGCCGGTTTCACCAGATGATCACTTCCGGTCGAACCGAAGAAGGGAGCGTCGAAACTGAAGACCCCACCGTCGGAGCCGAGCAACCAGTAGCCACCGGTCGCCGGGTCGGCGGTCATTGCCACGATCGGCCCGTTCAAGGCGATCCTCGAAACGTCGCCATGAGTGGCGGCGTCGCCAAAGGCGTACACCCGGCCGGCGGAAGTGGACAACCAGAAGCCCTTGCCGTCAGGAGTTCCTGCGATGGCTGCCACTGGGGAGTTCAGGCCACTGGTGATCTGTCCCAGGTTGGCTGCGTCTCCGCAAGCGGCGACGAGTCCAGTGCTGGAGGCGATCCAGTATCCCTTGCCATCGGCGCTCGTGGCCATACCCACCACCGTCGTGGCCGGCAAGGACTCGCTGCATGCGGCAGCACCGGCGACGGTCAGGGTGAAGGTTTGAACGGCGGTCGAACCTGCGCCGTTCGATGCCGTAACAGTGAATTCGTAGGTCCCGCCGCTCGTCGCGGCAGGAACACCCGCCAGAAAACCAGTGCCGTTGTGACGATTCACCAACCTCACTCCACTGGGTAGCACACCTCTTGTGCTGATCCTCGGCTCCGGGTAGCCGGTCGTGGACACGGTGAATGATCCGCTCTCACCCAAACGGAACGTCGTGGAGCTCGAACTTCTGATGGCCGGCGCTTGATCCACCGTCAGGGTGAATGTCTGCACGGCGTCGGGGGACGTGCCGTTGTTCGCAACCAGTGTGAGGTGGTACACCCCGCCGGAGCCTTTCGCCGGCGTACCCGACAGCTCCGATGTGGCACGGTTGAAGGTCACGCCCGAGGGCAGGGCGCCGGTCTCCGTCGTGGTGGGTGTGGGAAATCCAGTGGTGGTCACGGGGAACGTTCCCGCCCGACCGACCGTAAAGGAGACGCCGGCGGCGCTCGAGATGGCCGGCGCTTGATCCACCGTCAGGGTGAATGCCTGCACCGCGTCGGGGGAGGTGCCGTTGGTCGCTACCAGCGTGAGGTGGTACACCCCGCCGGAGCCTTTCGCCGGCGTACCCGACAGCACCGATGTGGCACGGTTGAAGGTCACGCCCGAGGGCAGGGCGCCGGCCTCCGTCGTGGTGGGCGTGGGAAACCCCGTGGCAGTCACGGGGAACGTTCCCGCCCGACCGACCGTAAAGGAGACGCCGGCGGCGCTCAAGATAGCCGGCGCTTGATCCACCGTCAGCAGGAGTTGTTGCCTGGCCTCGGGCACCACACCGTTGCTCGCCGTAACCGTCACCTCGGCCGTCGTGGCGTCCGACGCGGGCGTCCCCGATATCGTGGCCGTTCCGTCCCCGTTGTCGGTGAACGTGAGACCGTCGGGAAGACTTCCGGTTTCAGACAGGCTGGCTATGGGATATCCGGCCGTGGTCACGTCGAACGATCCGGGCTCACCGATCGGGAACGCGGCTGCTGTGGCACTCGTCATGGAGGGCGCCTGGTCGACGCTCAACACAAAGGACTGGACGGCTGTGGGCTCGACTCCGTTGTCCGCCTCCAAGGTGATCGGGTAGAGGCCGCCCTGGCTCGGCGTACCCGCAATGGTTGCCGTCCCGTCGCCGTTGTCGGTGACAGCCAACCCGTCCGGCAGCGACCCGATCTCGACGATCGTTGTTGCGGAGGTGGAGAACCCTGACGTGGTGATCTGGAAGTTACCCGGCGTGCCCACGATGAACGGGTCGGCGCTATCGTCCGCGGCGCTGGTGAATGCCGGCGCCTCCACCGCGTTCAAGGTGAAGTCCTCGACGACGTCGGGACCGACACCGTTCGATCCAGTGATTTCGAACGAGAACGAACCGGACTCGGTCGGTGTACCCGAGATGGTGGCGGTACCGTCGCCGTTGTCCACGAAACCCAGCCCGCTGGGCAAGGCGGCCGGGTTGACGGAGAGACTCGGCGTCGGGTAGCCGGTGGACGTCACGGTGAAGGACTGGTAGTCCTCCAGCTGGAACGCGGCGCTGTCAGCACTGGTGATGGCCGGCGCTTGATCGATCGTCAAGGTGAACGACTGCTGCACTGACGGCGACTGGCTATTCGAGGCCACTACCGACAAGTCGTACACACCGCCGGTGCCGGTCGCCGGCGTGCCCGAGAGGGTGGCCGTCCCGTCCCCATTGTCAACGAAGGAAATGCCAGACGGGAGGCTGTCTCCGCCCTCGGTCAGGCTCGCCGTTTGGCCCGCGGCCGTGGCGAAGGTGAAGCTTCCCGGTTGGCCGGCGGTGAAGGTTGTGCTGTTTGTCGAGGAGAATTCGATGAGTGGGGTGATCTGGACCTCCGGCGTGGCGTTGACCGGGGCCGACGTCACCGACACATCGCTTGCGGCCGATTCGACGAAGCTGAGGCCAGCTCCTCCTCCGCCGCCGTCCGCGCCGGCCGAGTTGGCGCACACGACGTTCCAGCTCCCGAAACCACCGCCGGATCCCCCGACCCAACCGCCACCTCCGCCACCTCCACTTGGTACAAAGTTCGCGGTGTTGTATCCGCCTCTTCCACCTTGGCCGAACCCTCCGGCAGTGGCCGCGGTGCTACTGCAAGCTCCGGCACTGGCACCTCTCGAACCCGCCGTTCCAGCTCCAGAGGTGAAGCCAGCCGATCCTCCCGAACCAGGGCTATGACTGGCCGAGCCCGCGCCACCTGATCCGGACGCCGCGGAGGAGTCACTCGTCCCTGCCGATCCTCCTGCACCTCCGACCCAGTCTTCCCCTATCCCTCCGCCTCCGCCGCCACCGGCAACCAGAAGACGCGGATCCGAAGCTGGATTGGCGGTATACGTGCAGCCCGACCCGCAAGTTTGGAGGGCCGTCTCCCCGCCCCCGGTCGTGCCGGCAGGCGTCGTTCCGCCGCCGGTCGCTACTTCGGCGTACAGCTCGCTGACACCGACCGGCACGGGGATGTCAGCCGTGACTTCGGCCCCGGCTCCTCCGACGCCATTGGAACCGCCGCCTCCTCCGGTCTGCCCGATGAGCACCACCTGGAGCTCCACCGTGCCGCTCGGCACCACATAGGGAGTCTGATTGGAGCTGGTGATGGTGATGGTACCCGGGTAGACGGTTCCGGCGCCGGCCGCATCGGTGATGACGGGAACAGGGGCAAGAAGCACCGATGCGATCAGTCCTGCCGCGACCCGCTGGCGCAATCCCTTCACAGTCTTCATTCCCATCCTGGTCCCGTGGCGCGATCTTGCTTACCTATCGGCGCCCAACCGGCCTCGACTTGAGGACATGGCTCTCTCAGCCGTTCGAACAGCGGGAAGCACGAGAATGGACGTTCAGTTCAGTCCCAAGGCGGCGAGGTCGAGACTCGCACGGCCCGCCAGTTCAGCCCAGCCGGTCAGGGGCACGGCGGGGGCCCCGTCGATGGTCAGTTGCGTCGACCGGTGATCTGACCACCGGGGCCAGCGCGTCGACGAGTGCGTTGAGGTCGGATAATTTGTCGATTAAGGGGATCAGCCGAATTCGATACCCGCCGCCTGGTGGCCGGCGAGATCACGAAGATCGATGTGGGCCTCTCCAATACCGATCAGGTCAGTGGCATTCGCTATGCGTCGCCGCCACCGTCACGGTGCGCTCGCACAATCCGAGCGCACCGTGAGCACCACGTGGCAGGGCTGTTGGCATCCGACACATCGACCAACGCCCCACACCCGCTGCACCTCCATATGACCGGTGACCGGTCCACCGAGGCACCACCATCGGGCCTGCCAGGCATTTGCCCACCCCTCTACTCGTTGGTTGATGCCGACCAGGCTTCCCGGCGCTCCACGGTGATGCTAATCCAAAGGCGAATGTGACCGACGGTGAGCGCGGGCACGAGGGCCTTCCCCTCTGCCTCGCGCCAAGGACGGGATATACTCAAGATGGCACAAGGTGTAGTGAAGTGTAGTGAAAAGGTGTGCGTCGATGGGCTGGAAGATGACGTTGACAAGAGATCGATGTCGACTGAGATGCCGCAACCGCACGCTTGTGACCGGCATGCGTTCTTCGCACCAGTAGTCGCTGCCTTCCTGCGAGCGACACCTGCTCGATTGACGCCAACGGCCTGACGCTCCGGCGATCGTAAGAGCCCGGGGCGGTACGGCCGGCCGGATGTCGCTTCCATTCGAGGTCAACGCGTTCTGCGTGGCCATGACCCCGTCTTGCGCTCCTCCATTCAAGCGCGCGCCCTGTAGGCGGCGCGCTGCGATGTCTGGACGGCTGCTCAGCAGATCCATTACCAGCGATGTACACACAGAAAGGAGGGAGCACTCCATGGCGAAGACCCAAGTACGGAAGCCGCCAGCCAACAAGGCCGAGGTCGTGAAGGCAAAGCCGACCAAGCCTGCAAAGACGGCACACCGGGCGAAGCCGTAGCACACGGCAGGCCGGGATGGCTTCGGCCATCCCGGCCGACACCAACCTCGCGATCTGAGGTGCACCACATCGCAGGCGCCGGGGATCTCAGGGGCGGTTTCCAAGCCCGACGCAACCGGGCTGTGGCCATCCTGTGGAGGGTCAGACTGAATCGTGGTGGGCGACCTGGGCGGCGCGCTCCTCTGGGGCCCCGGCGAATCCGGCGTCCACCGGCAACGCTGGTAAGAGCGTGTTCTGCATGAAGGCATCGCTGTGCTCCTTCGAGTCCCAGATGACGGAGATCAGGTAGCCGCCCTCGGTCGGGCCGCTGGTGTGGGAACGCTGACCCTCGGGCAGGCCGGTCTCGGGGTGCAGAACCTTGATCATCGCCCGGTACTGCTCCTCGGTGCCGCCGGGCCAGAAATGTACTTGCAGGTATGACATGTTTTCTTCTCGTCCTTTCAGGGTTGGCGGCCGAGCAGGCCGACAAGACGGTCGACAATGGGTGCTGACGCCGGCACCACCACTTCTGGGGCAAAGGCGCCATGGTCGCGGAAGTCATCGAGCGGGATCGAGACACCCCAGTCATAGATCATTTGCCCCACCGCAGGGTCGATCACCAACTGCTGGCCGATGGCCTTGGCGACGTCCCAGTTGTGCACGACCACCTCCTCGAGGTTGAGCATGGCCGCACCTGCCGCGGGGAAGGTACCGAAGAAATAGGATCGGTCGCCCTCGAAGGCACCAGGTTGCCGCCAGCTGGCAAGATTCTCCTTCGCGGCGGCGGTGACGGCCAAGGTGGCGTCGTCACCGATGACGTCGCCGGCGTCTTCGTCTGCAGCCTGGCCCTGGTTGACCAGGGTGAACATCCACGTGGCGCCGAGCAGGTGATTGAGCGTTGCCCGCACGTCCCAGCCCGCGCAAGGGGACGGAGCGTCGAGTTCGGCCGCGGTGAGTCCGGCGGCCAGTTTCGCCGTCTGGTCGTACGACCGCTCGAGTGCTGAGATGACGTCCACGGCTCAGCCCTCCACGAACATCTGGATGGTCTCGGGACGGACGCCGTCGAACTTCATCGCGTCGGCGGCTGCCTCACCTTGGAGGGACTCCTGGAACGCCTCGAGGCTGGGGCATTCCACGATCAGACCCACACGGTTGGACTTGTCCGGGTCGACGAAGGTGCGCGCCGTGATTCCCAACGGACCGAAGTACTCCTCGCGCCTGGTGGAGGTGCGCCAGTGTTCGACGTCGTCAACCTCGTGAGTGATGGCCAGAGTCGTCACTGCTCCTGCTCATTTCTGCCATCCGGCGACCATTCGCCTGCGGCCTCGAGGTAATCCTGCGCCCGAGCCCGCGTCATCCGCGCGTCAGGGCCGCAACAGAGGCGTGGACCAGGGTCGCGACGCGGCGGGCGACTTGGTGGCGGCCAGGTCATCGATCTGGGCGATCCAATGCTGGAAGCCATAGAACCGGCAGAGCTCGGATGCCTCCGAGAGCCAGGACCGCCCCTCCTCGTCGAGGCCGCCCAGGCGGCGGTGCCGCGCCTGCGCCAGGGCGAAGAGCGTCGTGGCCCGGTGGTAGATCCAGCCGAACGCCGTGGCCGTTGCCAGCGCCGCATTCAGGTGGCGTTCAGCCGCACCATGGTGGCCCAACAGCGATGCGAGCTTGCCCGCGTAGGCACTGACAGGTCCTTGACTGGTGACGCCGTTGAATGAGATCTCAGCCACATAGGGCTCGATGACGGGCAGCAGCTGGGCGGCCGCATCGCGGTCATCGAGCTCGATGGCGATAATGGCGTACGCGATGACCGAGGTCATCCAAAAGTTGTCGACGGCGAGTTCGGCGAAACCGCTCTCCATGCCCTCCCGAAGAATCTCGCCAGCGGCGTCGGCTTGACCCACTGCGGCACAGATGATCCCGTAAGCCAGCCTGAAGGGGAGCACACCGGGGTTCTCGCGAGTTGCTTGTTCCACCAGGGGGAACAGCTCTCCGTGTCGGCCGGCGAAGGTACGCAGCACGAAGAACTCCGCGGCGTACATGGCAAATGCATCCGGGGCCCCGATTTGCAGGCCGAGCTCGAGCCCGGACGCCGCCAGTACCTCGGCGTCGGAGAGCCGTCCCGTCATCATCGCCTCGAACGTCTCGCACAAGATGATGAGCCAGCGCAGGTAGGGCTCTGCGACACTCTGCGCGGTCGCTCGAAGCCGGGTCAGATTATGGGCGGCCATCACCGGATCCCCCGATTCGATCGCCACCTGCCGCGCCGCGAGGTTGACGCTGAACTGCAGCAGCGGGTCTCCCGACGCCTCCGCGGCTGAGAGCGCCCTCGCCGCCACCTCATTGCGAAGGCGCTCGTTGCCGGGGGCCCAAAGCGCGGCCAACACCGCCGGTGCGACGCGGGCGACGATTGTGGGGTCGTTGCCCTCCTCCGCCAGACGCAGGGCGCGATGAGCCAGCGTTACCCGCCGCTCCACATCGGGGGTGAAGGTCAGGCTCATGGAAAGGAGGGCCAGGAGGCGGGCGTAGGTGGCGGCATCTTCCGGGTCGGCGACCTCCAGCGCGGACTCGACGACCTCCGAATGCACCCGAGCGAGACTGTCTACCCGGAGGATGCCCATGTCGGACACCAATGCGGCTCGGATCAGCGTTTGGCTTTGGCCACTGTCCTGTGCCAGCTTGGCCCCTCGGACCAGGTTGGCCTGAGCCTGTGGGTTGCCGGCTCGGTACTGTGCATGGCCGAGTCGCACCAGAAGATCGGCGCGTTGTGCGTCGGGTCGGTGCAACGCCTCGGCCGCATCCAGCGCGATCTGGTAGTGGTGCGTCGCCTCGGACGGAGCCAGGTGCTCGAAGGCATGGTCACCGGCGGAGACCGACCAGTGGAGTGCCTCTTCGGGCAGGCCGGCCAGCGCGCAATGCCGGGCCAGTTGCAGAACAACATCAGGATGGAGTGCCTCTTCATCCTTGGTCAGGGCACGCACGACCCGTTCGTGCATGCGGGCACGACTCGCCGGGCCGATCTCCGAATACATCGCGTTGGCGACAAGCGCGTGCACGAATCGCATCGCCCGGCGCACGGATCGCAGATCGATGAGGATCCCCGCCGCCACGGCGGCGTCGAGGGCTCCGAGCACCGTCGATTCCGGTAGGTCGAGCGTCTCGAGTAGGACATCCTCCGGGAACTCCAGCCCGAGGACGGATGCGGCGGCCAGCACGGCGAAGACGTCTTGGCCGAGGGTCCGCACCCGGCTCCATACGACCTCGCGGAGGCTGGGCGGAACACCTTCGGGCATCACCATCGTCGGGCGACCCTGCTGGCCCTCGTGCGCACCGGCCGCCCGGCCCAGGTCCATCCAGTGACGGACCAGCTGCGAGGCGTAGAGCGGATTTCCTGCCGTCTCCTCCCGGAGCCTCCCGGTGACACGGCGCAGCTCAGGATCAGGCACCGCACGTGTCGCCGCGACGACCAGCTCAGCCAGCTCAGCCTCGTCCAGGCCCGCCAGTTGGAGGTGGCTGACCTCGCTCCGCTCGAGCTCGGCAAGCGCAGTTCGTAGCTGGTCGGATATCTGCTCCCCTGGATCACGCCGGCTCACGAGGATGAGGACCGGCGCGTCAGCCAATGTCCGGACGAGCTGACGGAGGAGGAGGACGGCCGTCGGTTCTGCCCACTGGAGGTCATCGAGAATGAGGACCAGCGGTCGACGGCCGGCGATTCGACGCAGGAGGTCAACAGCGGCATCGAACGTCAGGAACCGTTCGGTGGCGTCGTCCGAACCGGTCGGTGCCGGCGTCGTCGCCACCCGAGTTCCCAACCGCGGGCAGAGCCGCGTCAGCTCGCCACCAAAGTGGGCCACATGCTCGGTCAGGAGGTCAAGGGGTGCGTGCTCGACGCACGTGTCGAGCACCGAACGGAATGGTTCAAGCGGCACGCCTGTCTCGTCGCAGCGCCCGTAGAGCACGGTCGCCATGGCCGAGGACGTCACAGAGTTGGCGAACTCGGCGAGCAGTGTGGTCTTGCCCATCCCGGCCTCACCACCCACCACGACGCACCGCAGGCCGGACTTTCCCACCAGTGCCAGCTGGGCCCGGAGTACCTCCTGCTCAGCGGAGCGTCCGACGAACGCGACCCGGTGGGCCAGATTGGCCGGCAGCGGTATGTCCATTGCCCCAATCGGCGGTGTCGCCTCGCGGTCTGCCTCGACACCGTTCCACCCGGTCGCCACCCGACGTTCGGTCCGGACGACCTCGGGTGAGGGCTCGGTGCCGAACTCTTCGACCAGCAGTGATCGGTACGTCTGGAAGGCTCGCAGGGCGTCGGCCTGCCGGCCAGCGAGCGCGAGGGCCCGGATCAGCAGGCCCCGCGACCGATCGCGGTACGGGTATCGCCCGATCTGGCCCTCGGCCGCGGCGATGGCATCGGTTTCCCGGTGGGCCGAGATCAGCTGGTCCACGTAGTCGTCCACGCTGGCGGCGTGGATCTCGGTAAGTCGGGCGGTCTCACCCCTGGCCCACTCTTCACCCTGGAACTCCTCGAGAACGGGTCCGGTCCACAGCCTGAGCGCTTGTTCCAGTGCCCCCAGCTTGTCGGTCGTCTTGTCTGCATTCCCCACGGCTGAGCAAAACCGGGCGGCATCAACGTCACCCTCCAATGAGTACCCGGTGCTCGTGGTGCGCAGCATGGCCGGTCCGATGGTCGTGCGAAGGCGCGAGACGGTCGTCCTGAGCGCTCCGTTCGTGACGCCCAGCACGTCGGCGAGCCACTCCGGGCGCATCTGGCGCGGCGCATGTACCGCGAGGAGCCCGAGCAACCGACGCTGGCTTGCGCTGGGCACATCGATGATCGATCCGTCGGGGGTCACCCCGCACACCGGGCCGAGCACCCGTACAGAGGCTGGCGTCGCGTCCGGGTAGCTCACGGAAGCATTGTCCCATCTCGCCGAAAGATCGTGCTCAGGCGCTCGGTTCCGGTGCCCGATCGGTCCCCGATTCGTAGATTCGCTGGCATTTTCCTCCCGGGGCACCAGGATTTCCCACGCCACCGGCTTCGAGGGCACCGAAGTGACGCGCATCTGTAACGGCGCATCATGAGAATGGCGTTGCACACTCCGACGAAGCAACACCTACGAATCGAAAGGGAACCCATGTTTGTGACAGTCATCCATCGAATCCATGACCCTGAGGGCTTTCAGGCGGCAGAGGCCAAGGCCCTCGAAGCCGGCCTCCCTTCCAGTGTGGCGTTGCCAGTCCACGCGGCTACCGGCGATCACACACTCGGCATCTGCATCTGGGAAGGCGAATCGGTCGGCGCTGTGAGCGAGGTGGTTGAAGGCGCGGTCGGACCATGGGCGAACAACGAGTACTACGAGATGCACGTGGACGGGCTCACACCGCAGCTAGGGAACCAATGATCCGCGCTCGGCAGTTGATCAGGTCGGCAGTGCCTGATCGGCTGCCCGGGCTCCGCTTCTGACGTGTACCGCTCCTCCTCCACCTCGCAGTTTACGGCCCCGGAAAGACTCGACGCAGGTTGACGAGATCGTCGTGCCCTTCACAGCAGGCGTGTGATCGGGATCAAGACGACCGTAGACGAGCCGGATGAACGCCTCGGCCAGCAGTTCCAGATCTGAATTTGGTCTCCGGTTCAGAGGAATTGAGGCTGACTGCCTCAGGGCCCTCACTCCGCAGGCAAGAATCCCTCTAGGCGCCGGCCCCGAGGTCGGAGGTGACCCGGCCCTCGGGTCGGAGCGGGATGGCGATCCCGAAGCCCCGACGAGCTGCGGTACCCGCAGTTCCCTCGCCATTCGGCTCATCCCCGATAATCTGACTTGTCACAAATGATTGCAGCGGACATTTTTCGACCAGGGCAGTGGGATTCTTTTTTTCTTCTGGTCGGGACGGGCGCGGTCACGCTCACCGGTTTGGTTTTTGTGGCGATGTCCCTCAACCTCAAAGTAATCGCCATCGATGCAACTCATCGTTATCGAGCCATAAATACACTTGCAGGTCTGGCACTGGTCTTCATGCGCTGCGCATTTGTACTCATGGGAGCTCAGAACCATCGGTCAATAGGCGTAGAACTGTTCGTGGTCTCCGGTGTTTCGTTGGCCATCTTTGCCAAGGGCTACGCGCAAGCGATTCGGATGGGCAACGGTCTAAGACGCTCTCGTATCGCCAGCGGAAGCCTCGTGCATTTGGCCGAGATGACCGGCGCGGCACTCTTTTTTTTCGGGTATCTGTCCGGTCTTTATCTCGCCGCGACAGCTCTTCTGACCAACACTTGTTACATGATTACGGCAGCTTGGTTGCTGGTCATCGGCGCGTTCGAACAAGAGGCGTGACTGTCCCGAGCGGAGCCGGAGACCAGCTCACCCCGCACGTCGGCCAGTGCCAACGAGTGC
This sequence comes from uncultured Acidimicrobiaceae bacterium, assembly GCA_963745955.1. Taxonomy (GTDB): domain Bacteria; phylum Actinomycetota; class Acidimicrobiia; order Acidimicrobiales; family RAAP-2; genus Bog-756. Next base: position 635,293 of record CAVUZI010000007.1, read on the forward strand.
AGCCGAGGGAGCCGGCACATCCTCCCGGACAGCATGACCGTACGTGTCGGGAATGAGGCGGACATGAGAGCCGAGGACGGTGACCGCGCCACCTCCGACGCTGAGGGTCAGCCACCAGGCGCGGCCGTATCGGCCGGCGTCCGACAGCACCACAGCCGGTGATCCGAGGCCGTGCGGTGGACACAGCCCGGCGCAAGCGCCGAAGGCCGTTCCGGCCAAGGCCAACCGGTGGTGGGGCAGGTTGAGGCTCAGCATGGTACCGGTACGTCCGGCGACGATCTCGACGCGTGACACCGGCGTCTTCTCGTCACCCAGTCTCCGCAAGGTGGAGACCAATTCTCGCTGGTGGGCGGCGATGGCTCGCCTCTCCAAGCGTCGCCAGCGCCGCCTGGCCAAAGGACCGATCGCCGTCACTTTCATAGCTGATGGTTTAGCGAACGATCGATCGTACGTCAAGTGGTTAGCGATCGATTGTCCGCTATAATCCGGATATGGCTGGTCGTCGGTCCGTCGAGGCTGCTCGCTCTACCCGGGAGAAGATCCTCCACAAGGCGGCCGACATCGCTTCCGTCGAGGGCCTCGGAGGGATCAGCATCGGCCGGCTGGCCACTGATCTCAACATGAGCAAGTCCGGAGTGATCGGTCATTTCGGATCCATGGAGGAGCTCCAACTGGCCACGATCGATCTCGGGTCCGAGATCTTCCGGGGCCTGGTGTGGGACCCCACACTCTCGGAGCCTCGCGGTCGACCGCGACTCCTGGCCGTGTGCGACACCTGGAGCGCGTACTCGGCGAACCCGCCCTATCCCGGCGGCTGCCTCATCGCCACCGCGTCCATGGAATTCGCCGGTCAGAGCGGCCAGGTGCATGATCGCCTGGCGGGGTATCTGAACCTGTGGCATCGCACCCTGGCCAGCGAGGTCTCCTATGCCATCGAGTGCGCCCAACTTCCCGCTTCCACCGACGCCGACACTGTGGCCTACATCCTTCAAGCGCTCACCTCGTCGGTGAAAACCGCCAAGTACCTCTCGGCAGTCCCCGAGCCTGCGGAGCGGTGCCGAAAGGCGATGCGGGCCGTGCTGGCCGGCACTGAGAGTGATCCGACTAACGGCTGACCGCAGCGGTCTTCCATCCAGGCGGTGGAAGGACAACAGATGAGAGGGCCTCTCCCCCTCGACCGTCCGAGCTACGGGAACTGTGGAAGTCGGTACGGATGGTTGTGGTCGCCTACTCCATCGGACGGGCGGAGATCGCCGTCGGGTCCCGACCCGCCAACACCCAGCCGACCATCGTGGCGACCACTGGCATGGCGATGACGATGAGGAACAGGTTGTTCCAGGGGATGTGGTCGATGATGTCCGACAGTCCACCCTCCAAGGCGTTCGTGTGGAACCATCCGGCCAGCCCGACGTAGGCGGCCACCGTCCCGAGCAGCGCGCCCAGGAAGGCGAGGCCGCCGGCGGTGACCGCCGTCAGGGTGCGCCGGGTGCGCGAGCTCGCCCCGGTGGCCGTCAGCGTACGCAGCTCGCTCGCCGTCTCGCTCCGGATGAGGCCGATGCTCATGGCCAGGATGCCGAGGGCGAGGGCGATGGCGAACACGGTGGCCCAGTTCACGATCTCGTGGGAGGTCGGCGCGTCGTTCTTCGACTCGATGCTCAGGTTGTTGGTGGCCGCCGCGGCCTGGGCGTTAAGGATCTGGGTGGAGGTGATCGGGCTGTTCGCTTGGATGATCCAGCCGTCGAGGCTGCTCTGGCTGGCGAGGTGCAGCCGGCGCAATGCACTCTCGGTGATCACCGTGTTCGGTGCATCAGTGCCCGTGGGCAGCTGGCTCTCTTCTTGGACGACCGGGTGGGCGATGCAGGAACCGGGCGAGCAGGTGTTCGTGTTTCCCGGACCGGGACCCCCGCCGCCGCCCCCGGGCCGCCCGAGCCGGGACCGACCAGTTGGCCGCCGCCCTTTCCGCTGACTCCTCCGTAGGTCAGCTGCACCCCTGAGCCCGAGAGGCCGGGGCGTGAGCTGAGGACGTCGACATTGGAGGCAATGGATGACGGGTTGATGCCGTAGGCCCGCAGCAACGCCGGCGTCGCCACGTAGATCTGTCCGTCCCACTGCCGGCCCGAGGCGCTGGGGTTCTGCAGGCCGATCGACGGGGCCGGATTGTCGAGTTCCACGACGTCGGTGGCGCCGACGGCAGATGCGATGGAGTGGACGCCGGCCTCCTGTGACTCCATGTCCTGCACCGTCGGCTGGCTGGGATCGGGCGTGTTGCCGTTCTGGCCGTTGGGGCTCCACACGGCAAGCTCGTTCGACGCCAGGTTCGGCCCGACGTAGTCGTAGACGTTGCTGTAGCGGGCGACGGCGACGGCGCAGATGACCACCGCGATGAGGACTCCGACGCTGATGGCCGAGAGGGCCGAACCGGACCGGGCCCGGTACCGCGACAGGTCACGCAGGGCCAAGCGGACGGCGATCGGGTGCTTTCCGCCCTACTCGGGCCAGCAGGGCGAGGAAGAACGGCGCCACCAGGATGATCCCCGCGATCAGCGCGACGAACCCGGGTATCAGCCAGATCACACCGCTGCTTCCGGCCGCGCCCGAAGCAGCGAACATGAAGAACCCGATGACGAGCGCGATCACGCCGGGAACGAACGAGCGGTGGATCTGTCGCGGCGGCGCGGGGCGGCCGGCCAGAGCGCTGACCACCGGGACCCGGGTGATGGCGCGGGCGGGGTGGCCGGCGGCGAAGAAGGTGGCGACCACGGCGAGCACCATCGCCACCACGATCACCGTCCACGGCAGGGCGAACATCGGGATGAGGTGGTGCGCGCTCTGCTCGTTGTGCGGGCGGTAGGCGAGCCAGGCCGCCAAGCCCAACACGAAGCCCGCCAGGGCGCCCACCACGCCGACGATGACACCATTCGCCCGCATCACGAGTCGGACGTTGCGGTCCGTCGCCCCCATCGACTCGAGCATCCCGAGGGCGCGCAGCCGACGCTGCGCCAACACCGTGAAGCCGCCGACCGACACCAGTGCGATCAGCAGCATGCCGACGGTCGCCAACGCCAGCACGATGGTGTCGGGGTTGATCGGGTTGTTGGTGAGCGAGCCCGGCGTGGAGACGTTGGACCCGATGCGGCCCGGGTTCACGCCCGGTGCGTCGAAGAGGATGTCGATCGCGGTCGGGACCGTCACCTGGCCCGGGGGGACCAGTGCGAACTCGTCGAGCAGACTCTGAGGGTTCTGCACCATGCCGACGACGGTTCTTCCGCCTTGGGACGACCAGGTGTCCCCCACCCTCAGGTTGAGCTCGGATGCCAGCCCGGGAGTGAGGGCGATCTGGTTGGGTCCGGTCGGGTAGTGCCCGGAGAGCAGCTGGAGCATCGGCCCGCCGTAGGGGCCGTGCGGGTCCTGGGACCGAAGATCGTAGGTCTGGGTGCTGCCCGGGACGTGGAACGTCTCGTTCTCAATGACCTGGACCGTGCCGAAGCGGTGTTCCAGCGCGGCAATCTGGGCGTCCACCGAGTGCAGGTTGGAGATGCTGCTTGCCGGAGCTCGTGAAGGTGGCCAGGTCATCGGCCGTGCCGTATCCGGCCTTGGCCGGCGGTGGGGTGTTGGTGGCGACTGTCGCGCCGACCACGACGGCGGCCACGGCGACGATGACGAGGAGCAGGATGAGCAGCTGTTGGCGCCACTCGCGCTTGAAGAGGCGCCAGGCCCATCGGATCATGGCCCGGCGAGCCGGGACGCCGCCGGTGGTCGGTTCGGGGTCCGACCCGGTGGCCGGTCGTTCGAGGACGCCGACGCTCATTGGTTCGGGAGGTCGGCAAGGAGCGCTTTCCGGGCTCTCGACCGGGAGCGTCTGGTCGACGATGCGTCCGTCGCGAAGGAAGATCACGCGGTCGGCCCATGAGGCGAGCTGGGCGTCGTGGGTCACCACGACGGCCGCCATACCGCGGTGACAGGCCGCCAGGATCAGGCGCATGACTCCCTCGGCGTTGGTGGAGTCGAGCGCGCCCGAGGGCTCGTCGGCCAGGAGCAACTGGCGGCCCCCGACCACGGCCCGGGCGATGGAGACCCGCTGGCGTTCCCCACCCGACAGCTGATCCGGGTAGTGCGATGCCCGGTCCTTCAGTCCGAAGTCATCGAGCGACTCCATTGCCGTCGCCTGGGCCTTGCGGGCCGGGACGCCATCGAGCTCGAGCGGCAGAGACACGTTCTCCACCGCGCTGAGCCCGGCCAGCAGGTTGTAGTCCTGGAAGACATAGCCGATGGACTGTCGGCGCAGCTGTGCCTTGCCGTTGCGCGACAGCGAGGACAATGCCCGACCGGCGACGTAGACCTCCCCGGTGGTGGGATCCTCGAGGCTTCCGGCAATGGTCAGCAGCGTGCTCTTGCCCGATCCGCTGGCGCCCATGACGGCCACCAGAGACCCCGCGTCGACCGACAGATCGACGCGCTCAAGGGCGTGCACCTCTGCGGCGCCTTCGCCGTAGACCTTCGAGATGTCGCGTAGTTCGAGATAGCTCATTCGGGGGCTCCTACCTTGCGCCGGGCTTTGGGGAGGGGGAACGACTGCGGTGCTGCCACATCTACGCCTGAAGCTGCACGCTTCAGACGGCCTTCGGCTGTATCCAGCCACCTGACCAGCGAGTCGAGCCGGAAGAGCTCGGCATCGACAACCAGGGCGAAGGAGAGGTCGAACCGGGACTCGTCCTCTTTCAGCCGCGTCCACTGCTGCATGAGCTCGACCAGGTAGCGCCGGTGCACCTGCACCAGGTCATGAACGTCGACGCCCGGCAGATCCAGCGCGACCAGCACCTTGATGACGAGTTCGTCCCGGGGCGGGGAGGAGAAGTCGGGCGGCGTGCGCAACCACTTGGCCAACTCCACCTCACCCTCCTCGGTGATGTGGAAGCCCTTCTGTGGGCCCTCGTCGGCCGAGTCCTCGGACTCGACGAGCCCGTCCCGCTCGAGGCGCTGGAGGGTCGTATACACCTGCCCGACGTTGAGCGGCCACACCTCGCCGGTGCGGGCCTCGAACTCCTGCCGCAGTTGAAGGCCGTACTTGGGGCCTTCGCTCAGGAGCGCCAGCAAGGCGTGACGGACACTCACCAGGTTCCCCGCATCGTTAGCATACTGGGTATCGTACTAGATATCTCTACCAGTGTCTAGCCCACGGAAACCCGGGCGCAGCAGCCGAATCGCTCATCTACGGAAAGGACACAGGACTCTCAGTCGCCAGGAGCTGGTCGCTCGATCGACCGAGGGCAGATCGTTTGGAGCTCGTCACCAGCCGTTCGCCGACGGGACTGCCCCGGCGCCAGGCCGGCGAATCGTTCCTCGGTTTCGGCTGGACTCAGCCGTCAGCCAGGCGAATGGGGGTGCCGGTGCGCAGGGCCATCGAGCCCGATTCTCACGGCCCCGGTCCGTTCCAGCGACAGGTTCAACGATCAGTTACGTCGACACCCGGTGTTCCGCACTCCCCTGACGGACCCCGGATTACTCCCACGGACTCGGGATTACTGCCCGGACCCACCCCGGCGCGAGTCTCCGAAGTCGCGCCCTGGCCCTTCACCGAAGTAGATCTGTGCCAGCCGAAGCACCTGTTCCGCATCCAGGTGGTCGATGTCGACGCGAACGTCGGCCACCAACTTGGCGGCAACATCCCGATGGTGCTTTTCGACGTAGGTAACCCAGTGATGGGACGCATTGGCTTTGCCTTTGCCGTTACCGAGGACGAGGATCGCACCCGCCGGCGCCAGCTCCGCGCTGATCTCAGCCCAGTAGGGAGGACTGTCGTCTTCGTAGGTTCCGGACGGGTTCCCAGCCTGATGGTGAACCTTGTGGAACCGCCCGTGGGGATCGGGTGCGATCACACGCTCAGGCCGCGAACCGGGCTCCGCATCTGTCGGATAGATCAACGCATCCCGATAGGAGATGACGGCGACCACATTCTTGCCCCGGATGTACTCCTCATCGTGCTCGGTCAACGGACCCTCGGTTCCATGGTTCGGATAGCTGAGTCGGCCGCCGCCTCGCTGACTCCCTGGGACTGGATGGACGCTATCAGGACCTGATGAAGGCCAGCAGATCAGGATTGATCGTCTCGGCGTCGATGATCGCCATGCCATGTGACAATCCGGGGTAGATCTTCAAGCTCCCGTTCTGCACGAGCTTCGCGGCCAGAACTGAAGCATCCTCATATGGGACGACCTGGTCGTCTTCCCCGTGCATGAAGAGTGCCGGGACGTCGATCTTCTTCAGGTCATCGGTGAAGTCGGTCTCGGAGAACTGTCCGATGCAGTCATAGGACGCTTTGATGCCCGATTGCATGCCGAGGCGACAGAACTGATCTTGGACCGCCTCGGAAACCGTGGCATCTGTCCGGTTGTACCCGAAGAAGGCGGCACTCGTATCCCTGTAGAACTGGGGCCGGTTGGCGACCAGACCGGCGCGTTGGCTGTCGAACAGTGATAGGGGCAGACCACCGGGGTTGTTGTCGGTCTTCGGCATGAGGGGCGGCACGGCGCCGATGAAGACCATCTTGGCCAGACGCGACGTGCCGTGGCGGCCCACATACCGTGCGATCTCACCCCCGCCCATGGAGTGGGCGATCAGGGTCACGTTGGTCAGGTCGAGCTGCTCGATCAACCCAGCCAGGTCATCGGCCCACGTGTCGTAGTCGTTCCGGTCCCACGTCTGGCCGGAGCGCCCATGACTACGGCGGTCGTGCGCGATCACACGGTAGCCCTGCTGACCGACGAAGAACATCTGCGCATCCCACGCGTCGGCACTCAGCGGCCAGCCGTGCGAGAAGACGATCGGATCTCCTCTGCCCCAATCCTTGTAGTAGATCTGCGTTCCGTCGTTGGCACTCAAGAATGACATTGCACGACCCTTTCTCGTTGCATTCTCTGTTTCTCTCTCGAACTGCTCTCTTTGTTCCTCGAACTGCTCTTCACTACCTATCGTTCGTGATCTGCCGACCTGCGCAGCTCCCCGCCCGCAACTCCCTGAACGGGCGCTCCTTCTGGGCATCAACACCCACACCAATCTCCGCTCCTCTGTGACCTCCACCGATCCCAGGGACCGCTCCATCGTCCCGCTGCGGAGGGATCCTTCGCGCCCGGGTAATTCCCAGGTTGGCTCCAACGGTCCGGGCGGCGACGCTTTGCCGGCCCGGCCCACTCAAGCCCTCTCGCAGCTTTCCGACTCCCTGTCTGCGTGGAATGCCGGTCGACTTCTCTCCAGTCACGAGGCGCCAGGGCCAAGGCCCGCAATCAAGCGTGCCGGCGGGATACGGTCGAACCCAGAGATCATCTGAAGGTCGAAGGGGGGAACGTGGACGACATCGAAGCGATCAAGCAGCTGAAGGCGCGCTATTTCCGGACGATGGACACCAAGGACTGGCCGGGTATGCGCCAGGTCTTCACTGACGACGTCGTCATGGACACCGCCGCCGCGGGGGGCGGTGTCATTGCCGGCGCCGACGAGTTCTTGGCCTTCCTGCAGCCGATTCTCCAGGAAGCAATCACTGTCCATCACGGGCATATGCCGGAGATCGAGATCTCCTCGCCCACGACTGCGAAGGGCATCTGGGCACTGCAAGACACCATCTTCTGGCCGGACGGAACCGTTATGCAGGGCTATGGGCACTATCACGAGACGTATGAGCAGCTGGCGGGTGAGTGGAAGATCAAGTCTTCGACTTTGACCCGCCTGTACGTCAGCTTCACGGCGCCAGAATCTTGAGGAGCGAGCGGCAGATGCCCGTTGCTCGCCACGTGGTCACCAGTGGCGACCTGGCCGAAGCCGCCGGCAATCGGGGCACCGATCTACATCGGGCCGCCGGATCCCGGACCCTCAGCGGTGCTTGGCCAACGTCGGGACCAGCTCGCGAAGCCGCACCCTTTTCCCGGTACGGAGCACGGCTGTGCGGTAGACGCGAGCTGCCACCGATGCCACCCCAACCGTGCAGACCACGCTCACAGCCACCGAGAGCAGGAACTGCCACCACGTGACCTCTCCGAACCCGACCAGTGCGGGCATGGCGAAGGGAGCCGTGGGAGGCAGGTAGGCCAGTATCTTGACCAGCAGCGAGGCACTGCCCGAGCTGACCCCGATGAGTGAGACCAGGTAGCCGAGGATGAGCGGTGCGCTCAGCGGCAGCGCCAAGCTCTGGACCTGGTCCTGACGCTCGGCCAGCGAGCCGGCGGCGGCATACACCCAGCTGTAGAAGGCGTACCCGAGGACCAGCCAGACGAAGATGGCTGCAACGACGAGCGGTGCGGCCCCTTGCACCAGGTTCGAGCCCACCACCTGGGCCAGCACCAGTGCGAACGCGACCAGGGCCACAGCCTGGAACAGGGCGACCACACCGATGCCAATCACCTTGCCCGCCAGCAACTCACCGGGTCGCACCGTGGCCAGCAGGACTTCCACGACCCGGCTCGCCTTCTCCTCCATGACGCCCATCAGGGTCCAAGTGAGGTACTGGGTGAGGACGATGAAGATGAGGATGACCCCGATCAGCGCCGTGGCCTCCTCCGTCGTGCGGGCTTTCTTGGCCGGATTGACGCTCTCGACCGGCAACGGCTTGGCCTCCGCCACGGTGATCGACTGCTGCGGGGTCAGGTCGGCCCGGGCGAACGCCTCCTGCGCTCCCAGCGTCGTAGCCACGCCACGCACGTACCGGGTCTCCGTAGACGTATCAGTAGCAGAGATGGGATTCTGCACAAGGATCCTCGTGCCATCCACGACCATGTCGAGTTCGCTCGTGCTCAGTGCGGCGCGAGCGGCCTTGATGTCGGGCTCGTGGACCACCTCTACGGGCAGCCCGACGGTTGTGGCCAGCTTCTGCAGCTCGGCATCGAGGGAGGGCGTACCGGAGACCACGCCCACCTTGTGGCGCGTGGTGGTCCCGGTGTGGATGGTCGGTAAGATCACGGCCGCGGCCACCACGGCGAAGAGGATGATGGTGACCACCCGCAACACACGGCCCCGCAGCCGCTCCCGGATCTCGCGCCCGGCCACAAGGCCGGTATTTCCGAAGAGTTTCCATGACCGTTGCGGCCACCCCGGACGGATGAAATGCTGATCGTGGCTGCCGGCGTGGTCGCCGAATTTGGCTTGCAACCTCGAGTGCGTCGAAGAGTCTGGCGCGAAGACCCCGGGGGACCAAGGACTGTCGCTACGAGCACGAACCCCAGCATCCGCTTCCACCTGGTCCTCCCCGGCAGCCTCCGATCCATACCTGGGAGGTGAAGCAGTGAAACGAATACGTGAACGGGTTGCCGGCCTGGACGTGCATCGAGACACCGTCGTGGCCTGCTGTCAGGTCAAACAACCTGATCGGTCCATCGAGGTGACGAAGCAATCCTTCGCCACCACGGCCAACGGTCTCGGTGAGCTGGCCACATGGTTGAGCGACGCTGGCGTCGACACGGTGGCGATGGAGGCCACCGGCGTCTACTGGAAGCCGGTCTACTACTGCCTCGAAGGGCTGTTCGACGAGCTGTGGCTCTGTAACGCACAGCACGTGAAGAACGTGCCAGGACGCAAGACCGACCTCTCTGACGCCGAGTGGCTGGCCGATGTCGCAGCCCATGGGATGGTCCGCCCGAGCTTCGTGCCCCCACCCGAGATTCGGGAGCTCCGCGATGTCACGCGCTACCGAAAGACCCAGGTCGAAGCCCGGGCCAAGGAGATCCAGCGCCTAGAAAAGACCCTTCAAGACGCCGGCATCAAACTGTCCTCGGTGGCGTCGAAGGTCTGGAGCAAGTCGTCGCGGGAGATGATCGAGGCGATGATCGACGGCGAGCGGGACCCCAAAGTCCTAGCCCAGATGGCCAAGTCGCGTTTGCGTGCCAAGATTCCCCAGCTCGAAGAAGCGTTCAGCGGTCGCTTCGGCTCCCACCATGCTCTGGTTTGTCGCCAGGTGATCGAACACATCGACTTCTTGGATCGCTCCATCGCCACACTCACAGCCGACGTGACGGATCGCCTGTGTCCTTTTGAGTCGGCGGTCACCATCTTGTGCTCGATTCCCGGGGTCTCGAGGACCACTGCCGAGGTGATGATCGCCGAGATGGGGGTCGACATGACCCGCTTCCCGACCTCGGGCCACCTATGCGCATGGGCCGGGGTCGCCCCGGCCAGTCATGAGTCGGCCGGGAAGCGTCAACCCGTCGGCACGCGCCACGGCTCAACCTGGCTGCAGCGTGCTCTCGTCGAAGCGGCCAGAGGGGCATCACGCACTAAGGGCACCTACCTATCCGCCCAGTACTCCAGGCTTGCCCGACGGAGAGGGTCCAACAAGGCCACCATTGCCGTTGCCCACTCCATCTTGGATGTCTCCTGGCACCTGCTCACCAACGGTGCCCTCTATGACGACCCTGGCGCCCGATTCTTCGAGCTCCGACACGATCCAGCGGTTGAGGCGAAGCGGCTCCAGCGCAGGATCGAAGACCTCGGCTTCGACGTCAGCATCGCCCCAGCTGCGGCATAGCGGTTCTCCAACATTCGTCATCGGCGCCGCAGACAGGCACCTCGTCCGCGCGCGCCTAGCGGTGCGACGGGACTTATTGCATTTCACCCCAGCCCACTGCCGCCGAGTCTGCCTGCGAGCTTGCCGACCGGCGATGGCCGACGCCGGCCTCGACGGCGCAACCCGAGGCGGACGAGCAGCACCACCCCGACGACGGCGACGATGACCGGGAGCGCCTTCACCGGCCCACTGCCTCCCTGAACACCTCGGACAGGCGACGTCGCTCGAATACGAATTCGGTGACGCGCCCGGCCGAGCGCGCCGCATCCATCACCACGTCACTGTCAGTGGAGTCGTCGAGGACCAGACGAACCTCGCTCCCGTCCACCTCGGACAAGGTGACGCCCGGGATGGCTCTCGCCCATGCCCCCCGGCGGTCTCCTTCTACCCGGACGGCAAGGCGTCGCGGGCCGCTCGTCGCCAACTCGTCAACGGTCCCCCTGGCCACCAGTCGGCCGTGGTCGATGATGGCCACCGACTCGCACAGGTCTTCGACCAGGTCGAGTTGGTGGCTCGAGAACAGCACACACCGACCGGCGTGGGCCTGCTCGACAAGCACCTCGCCCATGGCGTCGATGCCGGTCGGGTCCAGACCGGCGAACGGCTCGTCCAGTACCAGCACTTCCGGGTCGTGCACGAGGGCCGCAGCCAACTGCACCCGCTGCTGGTTGCCGTGTGACAGGGCCTCCACCTTGCTGGTTGCCCGGTCGGCCACGTCCAGACGCTCCAGCCACCGTTTGGTCGCAGTGGTCGCAACGCTCCTGTCCATTCCGTGCAGCCGTCCCAGGTACTCGACCTCTTCGGCCACAAGCATGTTCGGGTACAGGCCCCGCTCCTCGGGCATATAGCCAAAGCGGCGTCGCTGGGTGGCTCCAACCGGCACCCCGTTCCACCGCACCGACCCGGTGTCGAGGTCGGTGAGCCCGAAGACGGCCCGCATCGTCGTGGTCTTGCCAGCCCCGTTCGGACCGAGGAACCCCACGACCTGGCCCGAGGGGACCGCAAAGCTCAGGTCGTCGAGGGCGGTCACGGTGCCGAATCGGCGGCTCAGGCCGTTGAATTCCAGCAGATCGGTCACTGGCGCAGCTTCCGATTCTGGCTGTTGGTCCCCGGGGTCGTCGGGACCTGCCGGCGAGCGGGGGCACGGAGCGCAGGTGGCGCCTGTGTCACCCTGGGTGGCCGGCCCCGCCTGGGCATGGCCCGAGCGCTCTTCGGCACTCGTCCGGCGTCGTCGAGCGCACGGCGCAACAGCATTTCGACCTGGGCATTGAGGCTGCGAAACTCCTCTGCCGCCCACCGGGCCAACGCATCATGGACGGCGGGGTCGATCCGCAGGAGCACCTGCTTGCGGTCATTCACGGTTTCACGAGGAGAGGGTCCGGAAGCACGCCGCGATACAGGCGGCGGCGAGCACCCCGAACCAGCCGGTCACAGGCCGTGCTTGCCGCTCTGGGATCTCGACGCGGGGCTCCCGTCTGGCCGACCAGAGTCGCGTCTGGCTCGCGGCCGGCCTGGGCCATAGTGCCCCCTGGAGACCGATCTCAATAAAGTGATTGTGAATGATATCTAAATGATATCACATATTGGAGGCCCACCGAACCCGATTCCCAACCCCCGATGGTGCTGGCCGTGGCTGCCTCAGCCGGCCTTTGATCTGAGATAGTGCAGGACGATGGCACATCAAAGAGGCGGATGGCCTTGGGTATTCCAGGTGCATGGTCGAGGACCTCGCAGGCAACGTTCCGCGACCCCCGTGAGTCATGGGAGGTATGGGAGTTCGGTTGCCGGCACTGGCACATGCTCAAGCGGGGCCGGAAGCCCATCTTCGACCGGATGTCGCGATGAGTGACACCGCGCCTGATCGCGAGGAGCAGATCGCAGATCTGTTCCTCGAGCACTACGACGGCTTGTGCCGGCTGGCGGCGCTCCTCCTCAGTGATCGGGGCGGAGCCGAGGAGGTCGTCCAAGAGGCATTTCTGCGGACCTTCTCGAGTTGGTGGCGGATCCGACACCTCGAGCGTGCCCAGTGGTACCTCAGAACGGCCGTCATCAACCTCTGTCGATCGCGGCTGCGCCGGCGCAGCACCGAGGACCGGTCGAACCGCACGTTCTACGCGACCGATCCGGAGCGCACGATCATAGAACGGTCGAGTACCGTCGACACCCACCCGTCGGACGACTCCCTCGTCGTCATGGACGCGATTCGTGGTCTCCCTCTCCGTCAACGCGAAACGGTGATCCTCCGCTATTACGAGGATCTTCCTGAACGCGACATTGCCAAGGTTCTTGGCTGCAGTGTGGGGACCGTCAAGTCTCAGCTCGCCAAGGCCCGTGCCTCCCTGTCAGTCGTCCTCGGTTCCATGAGCCTCGAAAGGGATGAGCCATGACGCCTGACGACCTGGACCTCCGGCTCCGTCGAGCTCTCGAAGAGGTTTCGTCGGCGTGGCAGCCGAAGGGAAGTTCCGCTCCTGAGCTCGTGAACGCGGTCGGTCGTCGACGTGCGAGGCGCCACCGCAGTGCGATGACGATCGGATGTGCAGTCGCCGCTATCGCGCTGGTAGTAGGCGCGGGCGTCTACTCCACCACGTCGAGGACGGACAATCGGGTGGCATCAAGTGGCAGTGTGCAGAAACCGACTCCTTCGAAAGTATCCGGTTCCACCCCCAGTCCCGGGCTCTCGAAACGCGTGGCAGCGCCGCAGCAACAGGCGAATGGCACATTGGCATGCGCCTCGGTGACGGTGGAATCAGGAGCGTCCCAGTGCGCTGGGATGTACGTCTCCACGCCGCCCACCAGTTCGGCATTCTCCGCACACAACAGCGTTGCCGGCACGGCCAATGCCACGTCAACCCCGGCATCGGTCACCGTCGAGGTGGGCCAGCACGTTACTGTCGGACTACCCACGACGGCCTTAGGCTCCTGGAGGGGACCCGTCGTAATTGCCGCCTCGAGGCTCCCGGCAACCCTCCGCCAAGGACTATCCGCCAACCAGTCCCCGGCGCCTCCGGGTGCCGTGCGGGTGGTGGGCCGGGTCCGAGTCGGGGCGAAGGGGGCGGTCACGGCGGTATTCGAAGCCACCAAGCCCGGTGACGTGGTGCTCACGGCCACCCTCGCACGCGCCTGTGCTCGCACGTCGGACCACCAGGCCAAGTCCACTTCCGCGTCGTGCACCGGAATCTCGCCACGATGGCTCGTTCTCCTGGTCGTCGTCTCTCATTGACCAAGCGCCCCTCCCGACAGCGAAGCAAGGAGTTGGAATGTTCGACACCACCTACAACAGATCTCAGGTAGACGTTGGGTCCGGTGCGATCCCGGATTCCAAGGCACACCTGGCCACCCGGGTGCGCGCTCTCGGACGCCGCCATCTTCCCGTGCTCGCCGGTATCACAGCCATCGGTCTGGCCGGTCTTTCCGCGACCGGATGCGCATCAGCGGGCGCTTCAACTGCGGATGCGCCGACGTGCTCGCCCGATTCGGCCAAGCTGACCGTGCAGGGAACCGGACTGGCCACGGGCACCCCCGACACCCTCACGATCGCCATCACCATATCGACCAACGCGGCAACGGCCCAGGGTGCCCTGGATGACAACAACAACGGGACGGCAGCAGTGATCGCGGCCTTCGCTGGCGGCGGGGTCACGAAGCAGAACATTCAGACGACTGGTCTCAGCGTCCAACCGAACTACACCCTCACCAATGGGACCGAGGTACTCACCGGATACGGTGTCAATAACACCGTCACCGCCATGATCACCAACATTGCCTCTGCTGGGAATGTCATCGACGCCGTCTCCAGCGCGGCGGGGAACGCCGGCCAGATCAACTCGGTTTCCTTCTCGATCAAGGACCCTCGTGATCTCGAGGACCAGGCCCGCACCGATGCCGTCCACCAAGCGGTGAGTCACGCGCAGACCATGGCCGCATCCGCGGATGAGCGCCTCGGGCCGGTGTGCTCGCTCACTGACACCACCCCGACCACACAGGCCAACCCGGGATTCAACAGCGCCGCCGGGCTCTCTGCTCAAGCGTCCGCCGTGCCGCTTGAAGCGGGGTCCCAGGAGGCGAATGCCCAAGTCACGATCGTCTACTCGCTGAAAGCTGGTCGGCCGACCAGCTGATTTCCTCTGCTCGAGTCCCGCCCCCGACGGCTCACCGGTCGGAGTGTTCGGGTGGCGGACCCCGAGCCGTCGTCCACACGACAACTTGCCGTCGTTCATCACGGGAAGCTGAAGATGCCACCATCGGAAGCCACCAGCCAGTAGCCCTGGCCGGATGGAGCTGCCGCCATGCCGACGATCGGTGCGTTGAGGTGCGTCCCGCCCATCGACCCGTGGAACGCGGCTTCGCCGAAACTGAAGAGGCCACCGTCGGAAGCCACCAGCCAGTAACCCTGGCCGTCGGGCGTGGAGGCCATGTCCACGATCGGTGCGTTGAGGTGTGTCCCACCCATCGATCCGTAAAACGCGGCATCGCCGAAACTGAAGATGCCACCGTCGGAAGCCACCAGCCAGTAGCCCTTGCCGTCGCGCGTCGGAGCCATGCCGACGATGGGCTGGTTGAGGTGCGTGTTCCCGGTGGAGCCGTCGAACGCGGCATCGCCGAAACTGAAGATGCCACCGTCGGAAGCCACCAGCCAGTAGCCCTTGCCGTCGCGCGTCGAGGCCATGCCGACGATGGGCTGGTTGAGGTGCACGTTCCCGGTGGAGCCGTAAAACGCGGCATCGCCGAAACTGAAGATGCCACCGTCGGAAGCCACCAGCCAGTAGCCCTTGCCGTCGCGCGTCGAGGCCATGCCGACGATGGGCTGGTTGAGGTGCACGTTCCCGGTGGAGCCGTAAAACGCGGCGTCACCGAAACTGAAGATGCCACCGTCGGAAGCCACCAGCCAATAGCCCTTGCCGGATGGAGTGGACGCCATGCCGACGACGGGTCTGCTGAGCGCGGAACCAGCCATCGAGCCGTAGAACTTTGCACCCCGGGCGAGCACGAGGGAGCGGATGTCGGAGGCAAGCACGGCGGCATTGGGGACCCCGAGGCCACTGGCCACGTCGTAACCTGGCGTGGCCCGGTAGCACAGCTGGTTGGCGCGTGACCGGTTGTAGCGACAGGTGTCATTGTCGACGCCGTAGGTATTGGGCTGCGACAGGTATTCGGTGTTGCCGGTCGTCACGTCCACGAAGGCTGAGGGATCGTGAGCCGCGATGCGGTAGAGGGCAGGGGCGAGGAATCCAGCCCGCCCGCCGGGCACGTCTGTGTTGACGAGTGCGGCGATGGCGGCCCATTCGGGTGATGCGATGCTCGTGCCGACCGAGGGGAACCAATTCGGGGCGTGCGCGTTCCGCGGACACCCGGGAGGGGCGGCGGAACAGTAGACAAGGAGATTGTTGATGCGGGAGGCGTTGGCAGCCACATCGGGGACGGCCCGGCAGGCGGTGGCGCCGGTGGGACCGCAGCCGGAGGCGCTCGAGTTCACCGGATTGTTCGGATCACTCGGATTGTTTCCCGAGTTCCCCGTGCCGACCTGCCATGTCGGCATGGCCCAGCCCGAGCCCAACGCGGGGCCATTGGAGTTGGAGTAGCCGCCCGAGGAGACGTCGGGGGAACTGAAAGAGGACGCCGGCCCTTCGTTCCAGACCGTGGCGGAGTCTGGATTGGACCGATCAGGGAAGTACACCCCTCCGACTCCGACGACAAATGGCTGGCTGGCCGGGTCGTTCACGTAGAGTCCTGCCCCGATGGCGGGCGACAACGACTTCGCCTCGGGGAGGCACGCCTCGGAACCCTGGTCTCCGGAGGACGCAAACATGGTCTGACCCTGCGCGGCCATCTCCTCGAATACGAAATTCTCTCCGAACGTCGAGTTGTTGAGTGGCTCGCAGATACCGAGCGATATCGTTCCGACCTCGGCCCGGTCCTCTTGGGCCATGGACGCAAAGTCGTCGAGAACGCCCGCAGTGGTGAACGGGCCTTCGTAGACGAGTACGTTGGTCCGGGGGGCGAAAGCGACGACCCCTTCGACGTCCAGAGACAACTCCTGGTCACCGGGAGAACCGGGCGGCGCCCCTGGTCCGCCATCGACGGGGACGCGGGTCACCGTGGCGTGAATCCCATAGCAGCGCTCGAAGTAGGAGATGTCGCTGTCCAGGTAGTCGGTTCCAATGGTCAGCACGGCCACGGTCGTACCTTGTCCAAAATCACCCTGGGCATAGAGCGGAGGAAGGTTGAATTCTGGAGCCACCTGGTCGGCTGTGGCCGAGTGTCCCGTTGCACCGCCCTGTCCGGTCGTCGTGAACGCTGCCGCGGCGGTTGATGCGGCCGGGCAGGGCTTTGGGCCTGGTGTTGCCGCCTGTGGCCTTGGTTCAGCCGTGGAGACCGTTTCGGGGTCGCTCCCGGCCAGGTCGGATCGGGGTACCCAGAGATCGTCCAGACCCACCACCTCTTGGACCTGGGACGCCACGTCAATCGGAACACGGGGCGCCGAGACGTTGGCGTAGGCGATCCGGCCGGTTGTCATCCTGTAGCCCCGGAGGGACGTCTCGAATGCATGACCCAGTGCGCCAGGGCTTCCGGTGAACGGAACGACGACCCTATCGCCTTCGGTCGGATGCACATCGAGTCCCTCGGAAGCCAGCCAACTTCGGACGTCGTCGACGGTGGATGACGACGGCCCGAACATCGCTTGAACCCCACTGGGAGTCAGGAAGTGGCGGTACTGGGGATTGCCAGGCGTCGAGGCAGCAGTGGCGTACGCCTGGAGCCCGGTCGCGTCCACCGGCTTGAGCACGATCGAGGCCGAGATCGACCCGGGCAGCGAAGCTGGCGCCCGGACAGCGCCGGAGGGGATGGTCGGTGAAGTGCCGACCATCACCATGCGCGGAGCCACCGGTGTGTCGGCCCGGGCGGTGCCGGCTCCGGCAAGGGACCCCGCAAATCCAAGCACGGCCAACCCGACAGCCACAATCCGATTCACGTCGTCTCCCTTGAGTCTTCAGAGCCTGCTCGGTCCTCCTGCTTCAGCCCTCAGTGTCCGAGATCCAAGAGGTTATCCAGGCCGACCGATCGAGTGGTGGTATCGGATCCGGTAAGCAAACGCTCTTGCGGAACAGGCTGTCGACACGTCGACCAGGCTCGCAGAGACGCGGGCGGTCAGGCGCTCAACGCCCCCATCGTCGGAGTCACCCACCACCCCGGACCGAAGGGGCGATTCGTTGGTGGGGGTGGATGGCGGCGTCTTCAGCTTCGGCGATGCCACGTCCTGCGGATCGATGGGTGGCCATGCACCGAATCAGCCCGTCACCGGCTTGGCGGCAAACCCGGATGGACCCGGGTATTGGTCGGTGGCTGCGTACGTCGACATTCTTGCGTTTGGCGGCGCGCCGTTCGAGGGGTCGATGGGCGGCACACGGCTCAACGCGCCGGTGGTGGGCATCTCGCGGCTTGCCGTGGACTGAGCCCCCGTCACCCCGTCAGAAATCGCCACAGGGAGCGCCACCTTTGATCTCCCACAGCGGAGTCGATGGGCTCGAGGCGTCGAATTCGAGCAGCAGACGGTCGCCTGCCTTCGATCCAGCCACCACAATGCTCCCCCCGTGTTCCATTGTGAATTCACCAGGAGGATAGAGCGGCTGTAACTGGCCGAGATTCATTCCAAGTGTCGCACCGGCGTCTGTCCGGAGAAGGGGCGTGTTGGGTGCCGGGGTCGGTGCCTTCGAGCCCATCAGTGTCTGTGAGCCATTCAGGTACCGGTAGCCGTCCAGAGTCCCCGAGTAGAACTCCAACGACAAGTCGCCCCAGTGGACCTCGGTCCTGTCCTTGCATCCGCTCCCACCGGTGGCTGTCGGCGCACCCAGGGCTTGAGTCATCGTCGAGACGGCGCTTGCCTGGCTGTCACCCACTGTCACGATGCCCAAACCATCGGGACCGAGTGTCACGCCCCGGGGCGTCACGAGCGTTGATGTGGAGCCACTGCACGAGACCCGTAGAGAGATCCGACTGCCTGATGCGGCGTGGAAACCCGCCTGAGGCGATTGACTCACCACGACCCCTGAGGCAACGGCGCCGCCGCAGCTCAGATCGTCGATCGAATTGGTCAAGCCAACCTCTTGTAACGCACCCGCGGCCTGGCTCGTCTTCAATCCCACCACGTTGGGTACCGGTATGGCCCCTGTCGGAGGCATTGAGGAGGTTGTCGTTGACGCGGTGGCGCTCGGTTGCCTGGCTCCACGATGGTGGTTGCTCACACCGATCGCGATCACGGTGCCGATCAGGATCACCAGACACCCGATGAGCGTGACGACCTTGAGTTCCATACGAGGTCTGCCATTGACCGGCTGACCGCTACCCCGAGGCCTCGGTCGCTCAGGGTTGGCCAGTGGAGCGGCATCGGCTAGTTGCTCGACTGCGACGCGGATCCGGGTCTCGATGTCGTCGGCGTCCATTTAAGCGATCTCCTTCCGTAGACGGGCGAGGCCACGGGAAGCGAGTGACTTCACCGTGCCGGGACGACAGTTGAGCGCCTCCCCGATCTCAACTTCGGACCAGTCCCCCCAGTACCGGAGTATCAGCACTGCTCGTTGGCGATACGGAAGTCCGAGCAGCACATCGGCCATCTCCATCGCCTGGAGCGAAGCCAGCTCCGTGTGTTGAGGTCGGGCATCCACGCGGCGAGCGCGACGCCGTCGTCGCTCCCGGTTCCGGCACAGGTTCACGACCGTTACCCGGAGATAGCCCCCTGGGTTCTCCACGCTGTCCAGCTTGGACTGGAGGAGGGCGAATGCGTCCTGGACAATGTCTTCTGCCGTGTCGCCATCGCCCGTGAGCACGAACGCAAGCCTCACCATCCCTGGATACTCCCCACGATAGAGGTCCTCGAATGCGTCTGGGCCCGCCTCGGTCAATCCGCCTCCTCCCATTTTTCGATTCACACCTACACCGACACCCGAACCTCTTGTTCGGTTCCATGACCGTTCCAGCCTGGCATCGCCGACGAACTCACGATCCGCCAGGTGTAGTCCCAGGCACCGGCGCAGAATCGTCAGAGGAGCGTCACGCGGGTCGCTTCCTGCTTGCCCTGGGCGAATCCGGCGCGGGCGGCGGGGATGCGGGTCGCCGGATCCATCTGGTTCGTGCCCATCGCGGCTCGGGAATCGGGGTCCGGCGTGATCACCTCGACGTGGCTGCCCAGCCTGCGCAAGGCCTCGACCTGGCTGGCCAGGTCCACGCCCCATTCCGGTGGTCTGCGCAGGCCCTCGAACTGGCCGGCCGGGTCCGCGCCGCCTTCCGGTGGTGTCCGGCTCCGTCCGCCCAACGGCGAGAGCACCACGACGTTCGCATAGCCCGAGGCAAGGTCGGCGTTGTCGGGGGAGCGCACGCCGCCGTCGATGTAGCGGGTGCCGTTGATGTTGACGGTGGGAACCAGACCGGGCAGCGCGGTGCTCGCAGTGACCGCGTCCACCAACTCGACGCCGGAATCGCGGTCGAACGCGACCAACTCGCCCGTATGCGCGTCGACGGCCACTACGATCATCGGCCTGTCCGGCCACCCGGGACGAGGCAACCTGGCGGCGACCACTGCGCGCCGCTGTCCCGCCCCGGGTTCGAGTACGGAGTCGCTCTCCAACCCGAACGCGCCCATCGCACGTTGTAGATCGGCTGCCGAGGTAGCGGCGGCGCCGATGGCCCTCATCCGCTCGAACACCGTGGCCATCGGCAGGGAGGGCGGCCGTTGGTTCTCTCCGACCGGTCGAACAGGTGGGGACAGCACCGAGGCCAACAGTTCGGCCGGCGGTATACCGCTGCGCACCTGCGCTGCCGCGGTAGCACCGGCCGAGGTGCCGACCACCAAATCGGCGGCCTCTGTCATATCGAGACCAGCTTCGGCCAGCCCTGCGAGGATACCGATCTCCCACGCATTTCCGGCAGCCCCACCACCACCGAGAACCAGCGCAACGTCGTGATCCAGCTGCGGGTGCGACGCACGTCGTACCGAGTCAAGCGTGAAGGATTGAGCTTTGCCCCCGGTCAACGGGAGCGATTCGTGAAATGGCGACATGTCTTAGTCCCTTTCAGGGCATCCGAGATGCGGGTACCCAAGGACCGATGACGACGAAGCTCTAGAGGCTCCAGCGTGAAGGGGTGAGCACCCGACGGTGAACGAAAAGAATCGGACTCACCTCCTTCGATCATGCGCTACGACAGCGCTCCTGAATGAACTCGGTGTGGAAAATAGTCGGGCAAGGAGCGCCGCCGCAAACGACGAAGCCACGGACGGTACGAAGTTGTCGACTCGGCGCACTCCATTTCCACACTCCACCTGCACCGGACACTCTCAAGTCAGGACGGACAGATCAAGAATGGAGTGCTCACCGCTGAGCTCCATCAGGCGCCAGTCGAACGACGCGTCCGTTCCGCAGGCGTCGACGATGACCAGGGCGAATCCGGCACGGACCCAGAGCTGTCAACTCGGGGGTCACCGCGGCCGTCGGGTTCGGGTCGGGCGCGCTCGGCACCCCGACATGGTCGGCGTCGGCCACAGGGGTCAGCGCAACCGGCGTTTCGCACTCGTACACCTTCACCACGGCCACGCCCGCGTCGCTCAGCTCGGTGACCATGTCCCTGCCCACCAGCGCCGTGAAAACGCTTAGGGTCCTCCGATAGTTAAGACGCGCGATGTAAGATGGTCTGGTGGAGGCCAGCCGAGATGAGCTCGCGCGATTCTTCGAGGTGGTTCAGCCTCATCTGAACGAACTCCAACGCCGGGTGGTGGCCGGCGCCATGGCCGAGGCGCTCGGACGCGGTGGCAAGACAGCGGTGGCCGACTGCTCGGGCATGAGCCGCAACACGGTGATCAAGGCAGAACGCGAAGTGGGCGAAGGGATAGAGCCCTCGGATCGGCAGCGGGCGCCCGGTGGTGGTGACATCAAGTCTGAGGACAAGCAGCCCGGACTGGCAGAAGCCCTCGATGAGCTGGTCCATCCCGAGACTCGGGGCAATCCGATGTCGTACATGCGCTGGACGTCGAAGTCGACGGGCAAGCTGGCCACCGAGTTGGTGCGCCAGGGCTACAAGATCACCGATGACACGGTCGGGCGGATCCTCAAGTCGCTCGGCTACTCGCTCCAGGCTCCCTCCAAGCAGAAGGAGGGTACCGCCCATCCCGATCGAGACCTCCAGTTCGTCTACCTCAACAAACAGATCGGCCGGTTCATGAAGCAGGATCAACCGGTGATCTCCGTGGACACCAAGAAGAAAGAGCTGGTGGGCGAGTTCTCCAACGGCGGAAGCGAGCTCCACCCCGCCGGCGAGCCGACCCGCACCAAGACCCATGACTTCGTCGACAAGGAACTGGGCCGGGCCGTCCCCTACGGGGTCTACGACCTGGCCCATGACGAGGGCTGGGTCTCGGTCGGCGACACGGCCGACACGGCGTCCTTCGCGGTCGAAGCCATCCGGCGCTGGTGGTACTCCATGGGAAAGCCCCGGTTCCCTGACGCCACCAAGCTCTTGATCACCGCCGACGCCGGTGGTTCCAACGGCTATCGGGTCAAGCTCTGGAAGGTCGAGCTGGCCAAGTTGGCCAAAGAGACCGGACTCGAGATCACCGTCTGCCATTATCCACCGGGAACGTCGAAGTGGAACAAGATCGAGCACCGCATGTTCAGCTTCATCTCCATGAACTGGCGCTGTCGCCCCCTCGTCTCGTATCGGACCATCGTCGAGCTGATCTCGAACACGACGACAGCCAAGGGACTCAAGATCCGAGCCGAGGAAGACGTGAACTACTACGAGACCGGCACCAAGGTAAGTGCCGCCGAACTCGCTGCTGTGCCCCTTACGCTCCACAAGTTCCACGGAGATTGGAACTACACGATTGCGCAATCAGTCAATCGGTGAGCCCTTACGGTCGGATCGGCGACCGGTGTCCCGGTCGGGACGGCGACGATGACGGCGACGCTGGTGACCTATGCGTTCACCTCGACCCAGGTGGCCGCAGGGACAGCTGTCTCGCTCACCATCGGTGGGTTCACCAACGCCACGACTGCCGGGGCCTATGCCTCGACGGTCACGACGGAGAACGGGGCCACTGCGGTCGACAGCGGTGTCAGCTCGCCATCACTCGTCCTCACCACCGGGACGTTGACCACCCCGACGTGGACGACCTCGAGCTCGCTCGGGGCCTCAGCGAACACCAGCTATGCCTATTCCTTCACCAATCCCACCTCGCGGACCCTCAACCAGTTGACCATGACGGTGCCACCGGGGACCTTGGGCTCACCGGTCGTGGGCACGGTGACACCGGCATCGGTGGCCGCGGGAGGAACGGTAGCCCTGGCCGGTAAGACGATCACCCATACCTTCACGAGTGGAACTGTGGCTGCCGTGGCCATCTCGATCCAGCTGACCGGGCTGACCAACACGTCGATATCCGGGACCTACCCTTCTCACATCTACGAGGTCAACGCCCTGGCCCCGAAGGCCTCGGGAGTGACACCGGCGGTGTCGATCGCTCCCGTCCCCCCGGCGTTGACGGTCACGGCTACCTGTGGCTCGAGCTCGACCTGCACGATCTCGGCAGGTCAGAGTCAGATGACTCTGATTGCCATACCCGGTGCGGCCACGGTGACGACAGGCGGCTTCGTGCTCGCCGTCCAGAGCGACAGCAGCGGAGGCTACAAGGTACAGGCCCAAGCCTCGGCATTGACCACTTCGGGGGGGAGCACACTGTCGGAGGCTTCGTCCTCGGGCCTGGGCAGCGCGCCGATCAATCAGTTCTACGCCACCGGCGTTCTGTCGGGTTCGGGGGTCTCAGGCGCCGCGCTGTGTGCACCGTACGGATCGAGCAGACCCTTCGTCGGATACAGCACACCGATCGCTCAATCGATCTGGTACGCCGATGCGCCGACCGGAACGGGCTCGGACACGGTGACGCTCACGGCGGCATCCAAGCCTCGATCCTGCAGCCTGCGGGTGACTACACCGGTCACATCAACTACTCGGTGATCCCTTCGTATACCGGTGCTGCCACATGCTGATCGTCGGTGCGCACGATGGCTAACGCCTGGAGGCCCCTCGCCACAGCGACGCGCCACGGCCGGCAGTCACCGAGACGATCTGTTGAAACGGCTCGAAGGCCGGCGGACCGAGGTTGTCCGCGTAGAGCGTGCCGTTCGGGGCCAGGGCGAAGTAGTCCGTAAAGGTGAACGTGTCGATGCCGGGGACGGCGATGACGGAGAGGGCAGGAACAAGTCGTTCACCCTGCACTCGCAGGATGTTGGGGCCGTCGTCGACCTCGATGACATCGTCGGCGCCCCTTTGGACGATGGCTGTATTACCTCCACTGCGCCGGGCATAGCCCAGATACTTGGCCACTCCATCCGGTGAGATCTTGAAGACCGACCATCCGTCGAAGAGTGATGATGCGTAGACGCTGCCTTCCGCGTCGACTGCGATCGAGTCATAGCTGTCGAGGGCACCGGGCATCTGGACAGTCCCGGGAGGGAGAATCGCCTGTAAGGAGTCGAGCCGTCCGGTCGAAGTCAGGCGGAACAGCTGTGATGTCGCCAGCTGTGATGTCGCCAGCTGTGATGTGGACAGGTAGAGCTCACCGTCGGGACTGAAGGCGATGGAGGCGACCTGACCGAGGGGCGCCGACAAAGCCGGCGTGCCGTCGGACACCGAGCCGGAGCGACCGTCTCCGGCGATTGTCCGAATCATCCCCGCCCGATCGACGGCCCGCACCCGGCTGCCGTCGGCGAGGTACAGATCACCGTTGGGAGCGAACGCCATTGCGCTGACGTCCGAGAGCTCGGCCCTGGTCGCCGGCCCGCCGTCGCCGGCGAAGCCGTCTTTGCCGTTGCCGGCCACGACGCGGAACCGGCCATCGGCCAGACGGACAAGGACCTCGTGACGGGTCGGATCGGACACGTAGAGCGCTCCGGTCGCACCGACCGCGAGCGGACCGGCCTTCTTGAGCGAGACGAGCGATCCGAGAGGGAAGCTCGTCGAGTTCGGCTTGTTCGAACTCGGGACCTTGGCAGGGGGCGGGAAGGGCTTCGAACGGGAGCTGATCGCAGCAACAGCCAACACGGCTCCGGCAACCGCGATGACCACGACGCCGGACCACAGCAAGCGCCGGCGCCGCTCGCGTTGCTTCGCCTCCTTGAACAGCAGGTCGGCATCGGGCGGAGTCGAAGTCCCCTGGACGGGGGGTGGTCCCTCCTGGACAACAGCCATAACGCTACTATCATTGTCGTTATGAGTTCTGTCAAGACACCTCCAGGGACCGGTCCCGAGGAGTTGGTGCTCACAGGGGTGGATCGTTCCGATCCGATGCCTCTCCACGATCAAGTCGCGGCGGAGATCCGCCGTGCCATCGCCGACGGCGAGGCCGGGCCCGGCGATCGGATTCCTCAGGCCAAGGACCTCGCTGCCGTGCTCGGCGTCAATACCAACACCGTGCTGCGTGCACTACGTGTCCTTCGGGACGAGGGGCTCGTGGAGCTCGGCCGTGGGCGTGCGATCATCGTGTCCGGCACCCCCGAGCGTGGGGCTGTCGTCGCCCGACTGAAGGAGTTCCTCGAATTCGCCCGGGCGCAGGGCTATCGACGTGAGGAGCTCTTGACGATGATGGAGTCGCTGCCGTAGCTCCGACCACGAGAGGAGGTGCGGGCTCGGGTACACCAGGCGTCTCCGTCGACCTGGTCGCCTCGCCAAGGCGGGTGATACCGGGCCCGGCCCCGTGGGCTCGAGGCGGGACATTAGGTGATGTATGATGATGTCATGCAGAGAACTCAGATCTACCTTGACGATCAAGAGGTGTCTGCGCTCGAGGCAGCAGCCCTTCGCACTGGTGCCAGCCGCTCGGAGCTGATCCGACGTGCGATCCGGGCCCAATACGGAGAGCAGTCCGTGGCTTCGAGGCTCGAGGCGCTTCGCTCCTCCGCGGGGACCTGGACCGGCCGTGAGTACACCGGCTCGCAGTTCGTCGACTCCGTACGGGGTGACGTCAACGACCTGCTGGCCCGGCTTCGTCAAACGTGAAGCTTCTCGACACGACCGTCGCCATCGACCACCTGCGAGGGGATGAGAGGGCCACCCAACTCCTCGAGCGTCTGACCAATGAAGGCGAGCCACTGCTGGCCAGCGAGCTCAGCCGCTTCGAGCTACTGGCCGCCATGCGGCCGGACGAGCTCGAGCCCACCGAATTGTTCATGGATGCGCTCACCTGGGTGCCACTCGATGAAGAGATTTCCAGGCTGGCCGGATCGATGGCCGCCGAGTACCGACTGGCGCACAGCGGAATCGACCCCATCGACTATCTGATCGCGGCCACGGCCGCCGTCGTAGGTGCCGACCTCCTCACGACGAACCTGCGCCACTTCCCGATGATCTCCGGACTTCGGCCGCCCTACGTCACCTGAAGTCCCTGCGCCACCTGAAAGAAGGCCGCCCGTCGACCGGTCGTGGAGGACACTTGTCCCGGGTGGGCCGGGCGCATTATCGAGGTCCGCTGACTGTTGAGCCAATTTCGCTGAGCTGCCACAAACGGAATCGGCAATCGTCTACTCTGCGTCCCGCTCAAGCGGGGAACGCCGCTCGAGCCGCTTCCGCGAGCAGCGAAGTTCGGTCCGACGCGAGAATGTACCCGGCGGCTATGGACCGGTCGAGATCGGTGGTGTAGGTGGCGACGTAGTCGGCCTTCGTCCCGTAGAGCGCCACCAGCGTCTGTGGACTGAACGGGACCGTCGATCCGAACAGGCCGCACAGCTCGCTGCTTCCTTGCGGTGGCGCCCCGCTCAACGTCGACACCGGCACGTCTACCGCGGGGGTGCGGACACCACCCACCACGTTCCCGTGGGCGTCCAGCGCCAGCTCGGGGGGGTCGGTGGAGGAAAGGGTGAACGGCTTCGGCGAGGGTGGCCGCGTCCCGTCGTCCACCCAGTGCAGGAAAGCGATGAACGCGGCCTGGGCCACCTCGTGCTGAGGCCCCGAGTTGACCGCGGTGCTGCAGCCGAGGAAGGAAGCGGCCGACCCCAGTTCGTAGGCATCGGCGTGGGATGTCCCGGCCACTTCCCACGTCCGGATCCTGGAAGTGTTGGGCTGCTGGGCCGCCGCGTAGCCGAGTTGGATCAAGTCGGTCTGAGTCTCGAGCATGAAGACGGGGACGTCGAGATCGGTGCGGATGCGCACATGGCCCGTGGTCGCCGAGGAGACGTTCAGGTCCCCGAGAGGGGCGGCCCCGCCTCCACGGGAGTGGATGAAGATGCCCTGGTAGGCGCGGTCGAGGGGCTGGATGGCGTCGGCATAGGTGGTCAGGTAGAACGCCGATTGGGACTCGCCGATGGCCACCACGTGTGATGGTCGCAGCCCTCCGAGGACCGACGGTGCGGACGCCCGCAGCGCCTGACCGATCTGGGCGAACATGTCGAGAGAGTACTGGTCGCCGGGGTGATGCAGGCTGCCGTACCGGGCTGGCTCCTTTTGCGAAAGCCCGGGGCTCGATCCAGAACCGAGCAGCGCCTTCCCCCCGTTGACGGCGAGCGCCTGCGCCGACACCCCCACATAGGCTGCGCCCGAGTCCATGAGCGCCGGATCGAGGTAGTCCCAGTCGGGAGCGGACTCACCGGCCGACACGTTCATCCACTCCACGACGACGTTGCCGTCGAATTTCGCCGGGTCGCTCGGGCGCCGCACGATGATGCGCGTCCGGTACGGCGCCGATCCCGCCACGGCGATGGTCCACTTCCCGTCGGAGGGCGTGGACCGGCTGGTGAAGGAGTAGGCGGTGCCGGAAGCGAAGTACTCCTGCTCAACGTAACCGTGGGCGGCCAGATCGGTGGGATTGGCGGACAAAGGCTCGATGATGTGTCCGGTGTCCGGTGCAGTGCTGAACACCGCCGGCGCCCGCCAACCGGTCGGCTCCGCCGCTGTCGTCGCTGGTGACGAAGTGGCAGCGCTTCCGCATGCGACCAGGGCTCCGGCGACGATCAGGAGGACTGCGCCCCATTTGCCAGCGTCGCTCCTGGTGCGGTGATCCACGGTACGTCCCAGCCTTCCTCGAGGGTACCAACAGACGCCACGACGTGGCCGGGCCCAGAGGCACAGTAGCGCCCGCGTCCGGGGCGCGGCTGGAGGCCAGGCAGTGGCACGATCCGGAGGCAACACTCCACTCATAGTGCTCCGGCTTGGTTCCAGTAGATCAGGGCATCGTCTTCTCCACCACAGCGGGCCATTTCCAGGATCGCTAGCTCATCGTTGCCGGAACCAGCGTTGGGAAGAAGTTGGCAAAGAAACCGCGGAGGACCGTCATCGCTTCTTCTGGTGGCACGTCCACGTTGGGGTCCTTCGGCATCCCGTCAATCTCGATGTTGGCTCGCTCGGCATACGCCCGGATTCCATTGAACAAATCCTTCCCCAACGGCCCCAAGGCCTGACCGAGGGCCGTCAAGTCCTCCTGGAACGGAGGAACCGGCCGAGCCTGTGGAACCGGCCATGTCGTCGGGTCCCGAGGGCTGTCGAGGGTGAATACATGGGAGAAGGTGCGGGCGGTGGCATCTCGAGCCGTGAACGGGTCGCCGAGGTCCCACTGCTCCCGGAGCGTGGCGATCAGTGACGTGTGTCGGTATTCCTGGTTGAATACCTCGCCCTCAGCCACCCACGGCGACACGATGATGGCCGGGACTCGGTAGCCTGAGCGGTCGAACGTGAAGCCATGCTGTCCGGCCGTGGCCGAAGGGTCGGGCGGCGGGACGGAGGGGGGCGGGACATGGTCGTAGGTTCCCCCTGGCTCGTCCCAGCCGATGAGCAGGGCGGTGTTCCAGACATTGGATCCGGTTGAAGACTGCATCCCCCGGTAGGCGGCGTAGATCCGTGACAAGAACGCCTCTCCGCCCAGAATCGAGGACGGGGGGTCAATGCTCGGGATGACAACGCCGTGCCCCATTGCCCGTCCACAGGCCGGGTGATAGTCGTTGTGCCCCAACGCCAGACAGGGTTCGATGAACGAAAAATCGGACAGGTCCCCGTTGGCGGCATCGACCTCGAACTGAGCGAACGGGACGATGTTGGTGGCCAGCCGGTCCTTCAGCCGCTGGAAGTGGGTCAGGGCGGTGCCGGAGATCTGCATTGGTTCGCCGACGTAGATCTTCCACGTCCTGCCGTGGTCCTCCAGTCGATTGAAGATCGTCTCCGCAGTGTTCTTCTGTATGAAGTTCGTGGCCGGGTGGTTCACGGAGAAGCCCGAGGAAGTCGCCGCCGTCCAAAACGACCGGTTCGGTAACGTCTGCGACGGCACCTCGCAGAACCAATGGTCGAACACCCCGAAAGCGCGGGCCAGCCCGTTCAAGACTGGGATCTGTTCGGGCGTGAACCCAGTCATGATCTGCGAGTACTCCTCGTAGGTGGGCTGGCGTCCCATCTCTGCCGTGAAGCAACTGATGTAGTCGGTGACGTAGCCATCCATAGTGGGTGTCTGGCCGGGCTCGGGTGCGTTGTATGGAGCGGCGATGTCCTCGCCCAGCTTGAACCGATTCTCTTCGCTCAGGATGTTGAAGAGCTGGGTATTGGTGTGGGGATACTCCTCACCCGAGTCGGGGTTGGGGCTGTCCATATCGGTGGCCACGGTGTAGGGGACCGCCTTGCGGTCGAGGCCGTCCTCGGCCCACTCGGGAATCGGGTTCGAAAGATCCTTCCCCGTCACCCCCTCGAAGGTCTTGCCGTCGTCGGGTCCGTAGAGGCGCCCAAGGACGTTGTCCAAGGAACGGTTCTCGAACACGACCACCACGACGTGGTCCATGGCATGAGATCGGTCGACAGGCACGGTGAGACTCCCTCCGCTGGACCCCCGCTCGATCACTATTCCATTTCACAGGCGGCTCGGCATCACCGGCCGAGGGCGATGGGCCCGAAGAGGCGGCAGCGACGACACGTCGCTGGTCACGGCTCGACAGGTTTGACGGCAATGAGGCTGGCCTGTGGCCGATTCTCACGACCCTGTGCGGACCGCAGGAGCTGGGTGTGCACGACCAAGCCTGCCTGACGGGCCAGATCGGCGACCCGCTCGAGCGTCACGTCGTAGGTGTCCACGGAGACGCCCTCACGGTAGGTCACCGTCCTGGGCCGGTCTTCGGCTCCGACGTGGAAGCCGACTAGCAGGTACCCCCCGGGTGCCAGCACCCGAGAGAACTCGGCGAACACACCAGGAAGAGCATGCGGCGGGGTGTGGATCGTCGAGTACCAGGCCAGAGCTCCGCCGGCCGAGGCGTCGGAGAGGTCCAAGGCGGTGATCGGCCCGACGTCGAAACGTAAGCGCGGATGGGTCTGGCGAGCGAGATCGACCATGGTCGGTGAAAGGTCGATACCGAAGACGTCCACTCCCAGCGCGTCAAGGTGGGCCGTGATGCGACCGGTACCGCAACCGAGGTCGGCGACCGGCCCGAGGCCTGTTGCCGTGGCCAGCTCGGCGAACGTGGCCAGCATCGTCTGGTCCAGAGGAGTCTCTGCCCGAAGGTCGGGAAGGAGGCGGGCGTAGTCGACAGCGACGGCGTCGGAGGTCGCCCTCGTGCGCTGCAAATGGGCCGGCTCATCCACGTCTTCGGACCCTACCCCTGCCGCTTGTCGACGAACCGGCTGGAGATGCGCTTCTCGAGGGGCCGACTTGAGATGACGGTCGGTGGTGTTCCGGCCACGAGCAGAGGTGGGAGCTCCGGTCCGGAAACGCGGCCAGACCAGCGCGGCCCCCCAGCTCACAATTCTTCAGAGGGAAGGAGCCTTCCGGAGCCTCGTAGCCCTCTCCCAGGCGTGCGCGAACTGGAGCATGCTCGCCTCGGCAAACGGTGCCCCCAGCAACTCCATCCCCACCGGCAGGCCGCCATCGGTGAAGCCGACGGGAATCGTGAGGGCAGGCAATCCGGCCTGGGATGCGATGACGGTATTGGTCGGGAAGGTCAGACAGTCGTACTTCGACGCGGCCAGGTCATCGCGCGTCGGCGGAATGACCTTCACGGTCGGATAGACGAGAAAGTCGACCCGGTAGTCCACGAAGATGTTCAGGATGTGTTCCCGAAACTCTTGTTGGCTGCGTCGGATTCGGACGTAATCCGCACGTTCGACCTCGTCCGGGCCTTCGGCGATGTTGTGGAAGAGGTCGTTGAGCGGATGAAATGACTTGCTGCCGTACAGCTCCATGAAACTGGAGACCGGCGCATCCGGTCTCCCCCCGAAAAAGTCGGTGAGATCGGACTTCGAGTGCTGGACGTATCCAGCGGTGTCGGCGATCCACCCTGAGAGTTCCGGTATCTGGACTGCCGAGGTGGTTGCTACCCCGAGTTCCTCGAGGTGGGCGATGGCCGCTCGGATGACGCCGGTCACCGGCTCGACGTCCGGATCCCGACCGGAGTCGAAGCCCGACTCGAGCACTCCGATCCGCCAATTGTCCAAGGGGATGTTCCGGCCGAGCGCCTCGGCGTAGCCACCGCCCACCGATCCGTCCATGGCGTTGGACGTGAGTGGGTCGTCCGGGTCATAGCCGACGATGCTATCGAGCGTCCTCGCCACATCGGAGACCGTCCGTCCGATCGGACCGGGGGTGTCCTGGAAATGAACCAGTGGCGAAAATCCGACACGGCTTATGAGCCCCGTGGTCACGCGCAGCCCGAAGAGATTGTTGAAGGAAGCAGGAATCCGGATAGACCCGCCCGTATCCTCCCCGATCCCTACGAGCCCGAAGTTGGCCGCAATTCCCGCGGCCGTTCCGGCACTGGAGCCGCCGGAATCACGCGTCAGGTCATAGGGATTCTTCGTATGATCGGTCATCGACGAGGATGAGAACCAGCCCGCGGCGAAGTCGCACATGGATGTCTTGGCCAGAACGACTGCGCCGGCGTCTTTGAGCTTCGTGACCAGGGTCGCGTCCCGCTCGGGCACATACCCTTCGAACAGGTTGGAGCCGAAGGTCGTGCGAATGCCAGCCGTTTCGGCCTGATCCTTGACGAGCACGGGCACGCCGTGAAGTGGCCCGGAGAGTGTGCCGGTGGAGGCGAGATACGAGTCCGTGATGGCGGCTTCGTGGCGGGCCCGGGGGTTGACCGTCACCACGGCTTGGATCCGAGGGCCGGAGTTGTTGTTCGCCCGGATTCTGGCCAGGTACCAATCGACGAGATCGACAGCGGTCAACTCACCCGTCCGCAACGCGGCATGGAAGACATCGATGGTGAGCTCCTCGAAGCTCTCGTCGAATTCGGTCACCGGGGCCCGCCGCCTACTCCGAGCTGGCGGCGACAGAGACGCCGGTCGACTCCTGCAGGCTCGGAAGCGCACTCTGGAGTTCTCTGCGGGAACTGATGCCGAGCTTGGGGTACACCTTGCGCAGATGCCACTCGACCGTTCGGGCACTGATGAACAGTTCGGCGCCGATCTCGGAGTTGGTGCGCCCGTCTGCGGCCAGCCGGGCGATCTGGGCCTCCTGGGCCGTGAGCTCATAGCGCGTCTCAGAGGCACGCCTGCGGACCGTTTCGCCGGTGGCAACGAGCTCACGGCGGGCGCGGTCGGCGAACGCCTCCGCCCCCATCCCCGCCAGCATGGTATGAGCGGTCCGGAGCTGTTCACGTGCATCAAGGCGTCGGCCGATGCGCCGTAGCCATTCGCCGTACAGCAGGTGAGCACGGGCGAGTTCGGCGTGGGCCCGGGTACGGCTGAGCCGGTCGATTGCCTCGCGGTAGAGAGCTTCGGCCGCCTCATCCTCGCTCAGCTGCGCTCGCGAACGGGCTTCGATGCCGAGCGCCCAGTCGGTACCGCTGGTCCTGGTCGTCTCCAGCAGCCTCTGGAAGGCGGCGGATGCACGCCCGGCCTGGCCGCAACGGCTTGCCGCCTCGACCAACTCCGTCAGGGCCCATTGGAGCACGCCGAGATCCTCGAACTCGCACGCCACCTCGGCTGCGGCGAGGGCTTCGGCGTAGCGGCCGAGGCCGTTGTAGAGCAGCGCGGTCAGGAATTGGCCGATGCCGACGCCCATGCCTTCGCCACGCCTGACCGCGTCCTCGACCATGGCATGGATCAGCTCGCGGGTCTTGACCTCGTCTCCGCGCCAGGCGGCCAGGGCGACGGAACCGTAGGCCGCTAGTTGAGTCCCCGTTGCGCTGGAGACTCCCTTCACTTCCTCCGTCAGCAATGTGCCCTCATCCAACTCGCCCGCCACGCTGTGCACGAAGATCCGGGACCTGAGGGCGATGGGGAGTACCGAGAGCGCGCCGGCCTGGCGAGCGAGCTGGACGTGCCGTGCGCACAAGACCTCCCAGGTTTCGTCCTCCCACAGGTCCTGGGCCACCCTTCCGACGAGCCACAGCCAGCGGCGTTCCTCCTCGGTCGAGACTTCCCTGACCCGGAAGGCATGCAGTGCCTGCTTGAGGAGCGGCGTCCCCGCGGCACGCCCTTGGGTCGCCATCAACGCCAGTCCGTCGAGAAGAAAGTCCGGACCCCGAGGTGCTGCCGACGGTGGCGGCGCCAGGCTGGCTGCCATCGCCACCTCGACCAGATCCACGCCCCGAGCCAGGCGACCCACGAGCACCGCGGCCGTCAAGGCATCAAGATAGGTCTCCCGGGCGAGGGCGATATCCAGAGGTTCGAGGCGCTTCGCAGCCTTGAGCAACAGCGGCGGTACATCACTTCCCGGGTTGGACACAAAGGCGATCTGGCCGCGCAGCAGATCCACCCGGGCGCGCTGCAGTTCGTCGAGCCGACCCGCTTCCGCCATGGCCAGGAGTGTCAAGGCGGCGTCTGGAGCACCGGCCTCGTGCTTGGCTTGCGCGGCGGCGAGCGCACGCTCTGCCCGACGCGTCGGATCAAGGGTCAGCCGAGTCGCCCCCTCGAGGAAGGCAGCCGCGGCGGCCAGTCCGCCGCGGGTCTGCGCCCGACCGGCCGACCGTTCGAGCTCGGATGCGACCCCTTCGTCGGGTCCTTGGGTGGCGTGGGCCAGGTGCCAGGCCCGGCGGTCGGGGTCGAGCTCCGGATCGGTGACGAAGGCAAGAGCGCGGTGCACCTCCCGCCTCTGTTCGTGTGACTGCGATCGATAGGATGCCGACCGCACCAGTGGATGGCGGAACATGACACGGGCCCCGATCTCGATCAGCCCAGCTGTCTCGGCCGCGGATGCCGCCTCGGTTCCGATCCCGAGCCGGTCTGCGGCCCGCCACAACAAGGTCACGTCCCCGACCGGCTCCGCCGCCGCAGCAAGGAGCAGCAGTCTGGTCTCGTCGGGAAGGATCTGGATCCGGCGGACGAAGCCCTCTTCGATGCGACTGGCCAGCGGTCGAACGTCGGGAACTCCGAATCCCCCAGCCAGCTCGGCGGGCGTCAGCTCGCGCGGCAGCTCCAAGAGGGCCAGAGGATTGCCGCGCGTCTCAGCCACGATCCGATCGCGCACCAGAGCATCCACGGGGCCCCTCATGACCGAATCCAGCAAGGCGCGGGCATCCATGTCGTTCAGGCCCTGGATCTCGAGCTCCGGCAAACCGGTCAACTCGCTCTGTTCGCTGGGTTCACGCACCGCGAACACCAACGCGATCCGTTCCGCCAGCAGCCGGCGGCCCACGAACGCCAGCGTCTGCGCCGAAACTCTGTCGAGCCATTGGGCGTCATCGATAATGCAGACCAGAGGACGCTCCTCGGCCACGTCGGCGAGAAGGCTCAGTACCGCCAGCCCGACCAGGAAACGGCCTGGTGGCTCTCCGGCGCTGAGTCCGAATGCCGTGGCCAGGGCGTCGCGCTGCGGGCCGGGAATCCGGTCGAGGTGATCCAGCATCGGTGCGCAGAATTGCTGAAGCCCGGCGAAGGCCAGCTCCATCTCGGACTCATCGCCCACCACACGCGCGATACGACAGCCGGTGGCGCTCTCCCGCAGGTACTCCAGAAGGGCTGTCTTTCCGACCCCGGCTTCGCCCCGCACGACCAGGATCTGGCTGTCGCCCGCCCGGGCGCTGGCAACCAGCCGATCCAAGGTCTCGCACTCGCTTCGCCGACCACGAAGTCTCAGCTCAGAACCCCTTTCCGGCATGCCAGAGACTAAGGCCGGCACCCCCGAATTGCAATGCGCCCGGGTCCCGCACCGATGGGCATGGCTTCCCCCGCCCGCA
The DNA here is from genome assembly GCA_963745955.1 of uncultured Acidimicrobiaceae bacterium. Classification (GTDB taxonomy): domain Bacteria; phylum Actinomycetota; class Acidimicrobiia; order Acidimicrobiales; family RAAP-2; genus Bog-756. The sequence goes on from CAVUZI010000007.1 coordinate 669,964, forward strand.
CCGGACGACCACCTCGGTGCGGGCAGAGGAAGGGCCGCCGGACGGCCGATTCCGACACTGCTCAGGGTGGTTCCCAACAGGCCTCCCGGAACCCGCGTCGGGCAGAATGGCGACGACCGATCTGGATCTTTGGACGCCGGCCTCTGGAGCGTTGCAGGAGAGAGCCGTCACCTCGACGGCACCTTCCCGCCGCCGGGCACCGCGGCTCAGGTCAAGGCCCCGGGGACCACGGGACGCGCCCCCAGGGTCTCATGACCCCCACCCCGTATGCCTCCGAATCTCCTGGTCAGTGCTCGATTCGGCGCCCAACCCAGGGCCCGGCCAGTGCCCGGCCAGTGCCCGGGCCAGGGCCGGACCAGTGCCCTGGCCCGTGCCCCGACGGGCGCCAACGGAGGGATTGAAGCGCGACAGTGCTTCTACCGACCTGCATAGGTGTCATCCATCGGCAAGAACAGGAGTTGAGACGGTGAAGACAGAGGGAACGGATTCGAGAGAGGGGCTCTGGGATCAGGACATGAGGTTGGTCGGGGAGGTCGACGGGCTCGGCAGCCCTGAGGGTCTGGGTTTGATCAGCCACTGCAGATCAGCATTGCTCTACAACGGGCTCGGCCGCTATCAGCGAGCGTTGAAGGCGGCCGAACGAGCATGTGAGTACCCACAGGAGCTTGGCTTCTCGACCGTGGTCCTGCCGGAGCTCATCGAGGCCGCCAGTCGCAGCGGAAGGAGTGATCTCGCTGCCGCGGCGCTGCACCGGCTGGCCCGGACGACCCGTGCCATCGGTACGGATTGGGCACTCGGGATCGAATCGCGATCCGCAGCACTGGTGAGCGAGGGAGAGGCGGCCGAAGATCTGTACAACGAGGCCATCGAGCGCCTGAGTCGAACCACTGTCAGGATGGAGCTGGCTCGAGCCCATCTGCTCTACGGTGAATGGCTCCGTCGTGAGAACCGCCGTGTCGCCGCCCGCCAGGAGTTGCGCACGGCTCACGAGATGTTCGTCGGGATGGGAGCCGATGCCTTCGCCGACCGCACCCGACGCGAGCTGCTCGCCACCGGCGAGACGGTTCGCAAACGCACGGTGGAGACCCGTTTCGAGTTAACCGCTCAGGAGGAGCAGATCGCGCGACTCGCAGGCGACGGCCGCACGAACCCCGAAATCGGGACGGAGCTGTTCATCAGCCCCCGGACGGTCGAATGGCACCTGCGGAAGGTGTATCCGAAACTCGGCATCAGCTCCCGCAGAGAACTACGTGTTGCGCTGCCGGACCGCCAACGGATGGCGGTTGCGGTCTAGCTCCGGCAACCTGGCCCTCGTGCCAGGCGGGAAAGAGTTCCTGTCCGAGGCCACCGGGGGCCCGGTCCTACCCTCCCCGGAGCTCGCGTTTGAGCACCTTGCCGGAGGGGTTGCGGGGCAGGGCGTCAAGGAAGGTAATGGCCTTGGGCACCTTGAACCGCGCCAGCTGGCCACGGCAGTGGTCGAGGAGGACCTCAGCTGTGGTGCCGGCATCCTGGCGCAGGACGACGAAGGCCACGGGGACCTCACCCCATCGGTCGTCGGGATGGCCGACCACCGCGACCTCGAGCACAGCGTCGTGCTCGTAGAGCACGCGCTCGATCTCCGAGCTGGCGATGTTCTCACCGCCCGACACGATCATGTCCTTGAGCCGGTCCACGATGAAGAGATAGCCGTCGTCGTCCCGGAGGCCGATATCCCCGGTGTGGAACCAGCCGCCGGCGAACGCAGCGGCAGTGGCGGCGGCATCCCGCCAGTAGCCCTTGAACACCTTGGGACCCCGGATGACGATCTCCCCCGGCTCTCCCGCGGCCAACGACCGCTGCTGCTCGTCCCAGATGTCGATGTCGACATAGAGGCACGGACGGCCCACACTTCCCAGCTTGCGCACCAGGCTCTCCCGATCGAGGAAGGTGTCCCCGGACACCGTTTCGGTGAGGCCGTAGGCATCGGCAAACCACGCCGACGGAAAGGTGCGCTGGATCCGCTCGATGAGCGGGATCGGCATCTTCTCGCCACCGTTGATGACCACCCGTACCGACGACAGATCCCGGCGCTCGATGTCCGGCAAGGCCATGATGGCGTTGACCATGGCCGGCGCCAGCCACACAGTGGAGACCCGTGACCGCTCGAGCTCGTCGACGACGGCGGAGGCTTCGAAGGCGCGGTGGATGACGGTTGTCGCTCCAGCGGCGACCAGTGATGTCGTCGTGAGGTCGAGCGCCCCGACGTGGTAGAGCGGGCCGCAGGCGAGCCCGAGATCGGCACCGGTGAATCCGAACTCGATGATGTGCCCGAGGTTCTTCCACGCCAGATTGGCATGGGTGATCATCACGCCTTTGGGCCGTCCTGTGGTGCCGGACGTGTACATCAGCCGGTGCACGTCGTCCGCGGCCACGGGTACGCGCCCGGCCTTGGTCGACGTGGAGCGCAGGTGGTCGAGCGTGGTCCACCCGTCCACCGGCTCCTGCCGGCACACGCAGGCACGGATGAGGGACGCTTCCATGTCGCCTGTCGCCGCGTCGGCCAGACCGACGAGTGGTTCATCGCAGACGAGAGCGCCGGCTCCCGAGTGCTCGAGGATGTAGCGGACCTCGGGGGCGGCCAGCCGCCAGTTGATCGGCATGGCCATCGCACCGAGGAAGTTCGCCGCGAAGATCGTCTCCAGGAATTCGGGACAGTTGTACGAGAGGATCGCCACCACCGCACCCCGGCCCACGCCGCGCTCGGCCAGACCACCGGCCAGCGCCACGGCCCGTTCGGCCATCTCTCCGTAGGTGATGGTCTCGCCCTCGAACACGGTGATCGCCTTGTCGGGCGTACGGTCCGCGTGATGGGCGAGCACGGCGAACCAGTTCATGTCCGCCTGCATCACCGGTGGTGTCTCCACTCCGACCTACAACCCTGCCCGGCTGGGAACGGCCATGCCTACGACCACCGCCGAGCCCTCCCTCTTGACCTGGGATCGTGTTCCACCGGTCAGCCTAGGCAGCCCCGGGCCGCCGCCGGTCACCGCGGCACGGGCGACCGACGCGGAGCGACTGCGCCGTGGCACCGGCCATGGCGAGCCACCGGGCCATCGGACGAGGTCCGGGCTCGGGCTCGGGCTCGGGCTCGGGCAGAGGTCGACCGAGGCACCCGCGGCGGTCATCGAGAAGCAGTCCCTGGCCAGGGAGGCCCGCTAACCTCGCTCCCAATGGCACGGACGGACCCAGCCGGTGATTCTCCACGCAGAGCCAACTGGCAGACGCGTCGCCAGGCGATCATCGACACGTCAGCGCCCGTCTTCGCCCGACACGGCTACCACGCCACCGGCATCATGGAGCTCTGCGCGGCCAACGAACTCGGCAAGGGGGCTCTCTACCACTACATCGGCTCCAAAGAGGAACTTCTGGCGGCCATCCACGACCGCGTGATGGACGAGGTGATGCTCGGTGCGGACCGGGTGGCCGAGGCCGGCGGCTCCCCATCGGAGCAGCTGGCCATGCTCGGTGACGAGTTGCTCGACGTGATCCATCGCTACCCGGACCACGTCTGGGTCTTCCTGCACGAGTTCCCCGCCCTCACCGGCGAACGCGCCGAGCAGTTCCGGAAGCGGCGCCGGAAGTACGAGGAGCGGGTCGAGGCAGTCCTCCAGGCCGGGGTCGAGGCGGGCGAGTTCAGAGACGTGGAACCGAGGCTGACGGCCATGGCGTGGCTCGGGATGCACAACTACACGTATCTGTGGTTGAAGGCGGGCGGGCGGCTGTCGGCCAGGGACGTGGCCAAGCCGTTCGCAGAGATCTTCATGCGCGGGATCACCAACCCGACCGCCGAGTCGCACCACTAGCGCTCCTCATGGCGCGGAGTACCCGCCGTCGACGACCATCGTCGATCCGGTCGTCCAACGAGATGCGTCACCGGCGAGGTAGGAGTAGGCACCGACGAGATCTGCGGCGGTTCCGAGCCCGAGGGGATGGCGCGCCGCGATCGCGTCGAGCGCCTCCGGTGGAACATCGTCGTGGATCGCAGACAGGAACGTCCCCGGGCACACGCAGTTGACGCGAATGCCGTCGCGGGCATATTCGACCGCGGCCACCTTGGCCAGCTGGATGACCGCCGCCTTCGTCGCACAGTAGGGAGCTGCATGTGACCACGCCGTCAGACCGGAGACCGATGCCGTCAGCACGATCGATCCCGACCCTTGTGGGCGCATGACGGCCACCGCGGCGCGGATGCCGTTGACCGCGCCGAGGACGTTGATCCGGAAGGCCCGCTCCCAGTCCTCGGTGGTCAGATTGTGTATCCGACCGTTCGGCGAGAGCACGCCGGCGTTGCTGATCAACACGTCGAGGCGGCCGAAGCGCTCTACGGCCAGGTTGACCACCGACTCGACCTCGGCGAAGTCGCTCACATCCGCCGGTCTCGTGACGACCGACCCGTCGGTTGTGGCCAGGCCGGTGACGGTGGCCTCGAGTGACGGAGCGCTGACATCACTCAGCACGAGGTCGGTGTCGGGCTCACCGGCCAGCTCTTTCGAGACGGCGGCGCCGAGCGCCCCGCCGGCTCCCGTGATCGCCACCACCCGGCGCGCGGTGCGTCACAGCAGCAGGTATCCGCCATCGACGGTGAGCACGGTCCCGGTCACGAACGCGGAGGCGTCGGACACCAGGAACTGGTACGCGCCGGCCAGGTCGGCCGGTGCTCCCCACCGTCCCTGCGCCGTGTGCCCGGTGATGGCGGCGGAGCTCTCCGGGCTGTTCTTCCATCCGTCGGCCAGCGGGGAATCGAACCACCCCGGAGCCACCACGTTCACGGTGATGCCGGAAGGGGCGAGATCGAGGGCCAGGCCCTTTGCCACACCCACCACGCCGGCCTTGGAGGCGCTGTAGGCGGTCAGTCCCCTGCGCGGCCGCTCACCCAGGACCGAGCCGGTGAAGATGAGTCGCCCGCCCTCGCCCATGACCCGGGAGGCGGCGCGGGCCCCGAGGAAGGCACCCGTGAGGTTCACCTCCAGGATCTGCCGCCACACCGACACCTCTGTCTGGCGCGGGCCGGCCACGATGGGCGAGATCCCCGCATTGCAGATCCAGGCGTCCGCGCCACCCCATTCGGCCACCATGGCGTCGGCCACCGCCTCGTTGACGTCCTCGTCGGTCACGTCGCCGCTGAGGACGAGGGACGGACCTGGAAGCCGCTCGGCCACCGCCTTCAGGTCGCGCTCGGTGCGGGCGACCAGAGCCACGCGGGCGCCGGCGTGCGAGAAGGCATGGGCCAGCAGGGAGCCGAGCCCGCGGCTGGCGCCGGTGATCACCACCCGCTTCCCCGAGACCGCGCCTGGATCGGGAAAGGACTCGGGGATCTCGATTTCACCGATCATCGCGCTTCCCTTGTTGTACCGACCGACCGGTATACTACACAACCGGTGACCACCGACCCGTCTGCACCGTCGTCGTTCCCGACGGTCGACCTCCTCGAGATGTACCGGCGGATGGTGCTCATCCGTGGGTTCGAGGAGCGGGTGGCCGCGCTCTACCGCGACGGCGAGGTGCCCGGATTCGTCCACCTCTCGATCGGGCAGGAGGCCACGGCTGTCGGGGCCTGCTGGCCGCTGCGTCCGGCGGATGCCATCACCTCCACCCACCGCGGCCACGGCCACTGCCTGGCCAAGGGACTCGACCCGCTGGGCATGTTCGCCGAGCTGATGGGCAAGGACCAGGGCACCAACCGCGGCCGAGGGGGCTCCATGCACATCGCCGACCCGAAGCTCGGGATCTTCGGCGCCAACGGGATCGTGGCCGCGGGCCTGCCCATCGCCGTGGGGGCGGCGACAGCCTCCCAACTGCGGGCCGACGGCAGCGTCACGGTGGCCTTCTTCGGCGACGGCGCGTCGGCCCAGGGTGCGTTCCACGAGGCGATGAACCTGGCCGCGGTGTGGCAGCTGCCGGTGATCTTCTTCTGCGAGAACAACGGCTACGCCGAGTTCTCACCGGCGTCGACCCAGCACGCGGCGTCGCTCGAGCAGCGGGCCGCCGGGTACGGCGTCGGCTACCTGGCCGTCGACGGCAACGACGTGGTGGCCACGGCATCGGTGATGGCGGACGCCGTCCTTGCCGCACGGGCCGGTGGCGGGCCAACCATGGTGGAGGCGGCCACCTACCGCTGGCACGGACATTACGAGGGTGATCCGCAGCGCTACCGGTCATCGGACGAGGTGAGCGCCTGGGCGGAACGGGACCCGCTGCCGGCGCACGCCGGCCGGCTCCGGGCCGCCGGCGTGGGGGACGACGAGATCAAGGCGCTCGAGTCGTCGGTGGCCGATGCGCTGGACGAGGCCGTCGAGGCCGCCCGTCGGCTGTCCAACCCGCTGCCGGCCACGCTCCGCGACTTCGTCGTCCGGGCCAGGCCGGCGCCCGTGGAGCCTCCCCCGCTGCCGGTCGACGCACCGCAGTACCGCACCATGGACGCCATCCACGCCGCGCTGGAGGCCGAGCTGGCCACTGACGACCGGGTCTTCGTGGCCGGCATCGATGTCGGCGCCGGGGGCAATGTGTTCGGGCTGACGCGGGGCCTGGCCGATCAATTCGCCGGCCGGGTGCGGGACACCCCCATCTCCGAGACGGCCATCATCGGACTGGGGGTGGGCGCGGCCATGGCCGGGATGCACCCGGTGGTCGAGATGATGTACCTCGACTTCCTGGGCGTCTGCTTCGACCAACTGCTCAATCAGGCGGCCAAGCTCCCGTTCATGACCGGCGGTGCCGCGGAGATGGCACTGACCGTGCGGACCCAGTTCGGTGCCGGGCGCTCATCGGGAAGCCAGCACTCGCAGAGCCTCGAAGTCCTGCTGGCCCACATCCCCGGGTTGAGCGTCGTCATGCCGTCCACGCCCGCCGACACCTACGGGCTGCTTCGGGCGGCGATCCAGGACCCGAACCCCGTGGTCTTCATCGAGAACCGGCTGCTGTACGGCATGAAGGGCCCGCAGGCGCCCCCCGACCACCTCCTGCCCATCGGGAAGTCGGCGGTCGTGCGCCACGGAACCGACGTGACCGTCGTGTCGGTCTCACGGATGGTCCACGAGGCGGTCGCCGCCGCAGAGCGCCTGGCCGACGAGGGCATCTCCGTCGAGGTGATCGACCTGAGGACGGTGGCGCCCCTCGACATCGCGCCCATCCTCGACTCGGTCCACAAGACGAGCCGGCTGCTCATCGCCCACGAGGCCGTGGTCCCGTTCGGCATCGGTGCGGAGATCGCCGCCACCGTCGTCCGCGAGGGGTTCTGGGACCTCGATGCACCCATCGAGCGGATCGGGGCCGCGGCCACGCCACCCCCGTACTCCCCCGACCTCGAACGGGCCTGGCTCCCCGACCGCGACACCATCGCCGACGCCGTCCGGCACCTGATCGCCGTGTAGGCCCTCACTTGCCGGGCCCTCGCTTGCCGGGCCCTCGCCTGCCGGGCCCTCAGCGGTGGGTACTCCTGACCGCGTAGGCCCTAACAGCCCAGGGCGCGGGCGATGACCAGGTGCTGGATCTCGTTGGTGCCCTCGCCGATCTCGAGCACCTTCGAGTCACAGTAGAAGCGGGCCACCGGTGTCTCGAGCATGTAGCCGAGGCCGCCGTGGATCTGGACCGCTTCCGATGCCGCCCAGGTGGCCACGCGGCTGGCCTTCAGCTTGGCCATCGCCGCCTCCTTGAGGAAGGGCCGACCCTGGTCCCGTAGGTAGGCGGCCCGGTAGGTGAGCCAGCGGGCCGCCTCGAGCTCGGTGGCGATGTCGGCCAGTTTGAATTGCACGGCCTGGAAGGTGGAGATGGGCCGGCCGAACTGCACCCGTTGCTGGGCATAGGTGGTGGCCAGGTCGAGTACGGCCTGGGTCAGGCTGAGGGAGAGGGCGGCGATCGAGATGCGCCCGACCTCGAGCGTGCGCAGGAACTGACTGAGTCCCATGTCGGGATCGCCCACGAGCTGCTCGTCGGGAACGAAGACGTCGTCCAGGTAGAGCTCGCGGGTGTCGAGGCCGCGCCAGCCGATGCCCCGCATCTTCGGTCCCATGGTGAAGCCGGGCGTGTCCTTTTCGACCACGAAGCTCCCATACCTCGGTCTCTCGTCGTCAGCCGCCCCGATGCGGGCCAGGAGGGTCACCCCGAACGACATGTCGGTCCCCGCGTTGGAGATGAAGGTCTTCCGGCCGTTGATCAACCAGCCACCGTCGTGGCGCTCGGCGCGGGTGCGAATGCCACGGGCGTCGGAACCGGCATCGGGCTCGGTGAGCCCGAATGCGCCGAGGACGCGACCCTCGGCCAGCGGTCGCAACCAGCGTTCGCGCTGTGCGTCGTTGCCGAACAGGTACAGCGGCAGGGAGCCGATGGTCACGTGCGCCTGCCAGGCCGCGGCCACGGACTGGTCGGCCACGCCGATCTGCTCCATGGCCGCCACGAAGCCGACCGTGGACATGCCGATGCCGCCCCATTCCTCGGGTACGAGCATCCCGAGCAGACCGAGCTGGCCCATCTCACGGAGCAGGTCGGTCGGACAGTGGCCGTCCTCCCAGGCCTTCGGGGCCCGGCGGGCGATCTCCTGCTGGGCGAAGGTGCGACAGAGGTCGACCAGGTCCCGTTCCGCCTCGTTGAGCGAGAGGTCCATGACGGCTCCTAGCCGGCCGATCGGCGGGCGGCCGGCCGGCTAGGGGGCAACGGGATCGCCACCGGTCGGGGGGAGATGGGCCATGAAGGCGGCCGACCAGGCCATGAGGTCGGCGGGTACGTAGTACCCCGTCTCGTCGTTGATGGTGGCCCAGTGCCGGGCCACGTCCTCGATGGTCGGCTCGGGCGTGGCGTGGACATACCCCTCCGTCGAGGCGATGAAGATCCGGGCGAACCGCCCGAAGCCGGCGGCGTAGATCTCGCCGCTGACCGGGCAGGACTCGTGGGCGAGGAAGCCGACCATCGGAGCCACGAGGTCGGGCGACATCCACGGAGAGGCCGCCCCGCCGGCCGGACCCGTCTCCGCGGCCTGGCCGGCCATCCGGGTGACGGCGCCCGGCGCGATGAGGTTGACCTTGATCCCGTGAGGGGCGCCGGCCGTGGCCAGGCTGCGGGCGAGCCCGATCACCCCACCCTTGGCGGTGGCGTAGGAGAGATTCTTCGGCAGCCCGAACAGACCCGACGACGTGGTCATGACGATGCGGCCGTAGCCCTGGTCGACCAGGTGGGGCCAGGCCGCCCGGGTCGTGTTGAACGATCCCAGCACGTGGACGGCGAGGTGACTGGCCAGATTCTCGGTGTCGACCTCGGGCAAGCCGGCCCAGCGGATGATCCCGGCGTTGTTGACCAGGATGTCGAGCCGGCCGAACCGCTCGACGGCCGCCTCGATGAGCGACCGGCCACCTTCTGAGGTGGACACGTCGCTGGCGTCGGCGATGGCCGCTCCCCCGGCGCCGACGATCTCCGCGGCCACGTCGGCGGCCACGCCCGCGTCCTCACCGACCCCGTCCAGCGATCCGCCCAGGTCGTTGACCACCACGCCGGCCCCCCGGGAGGCGAGCAGGATGGCGTAGGCCCGGCCGATGCCGCGTCCGGCACCGGTGACGACCGCAACCCGTCCCTCGAAACTGTGCTCGTTCACCACCAGATCGTCTTTCGCTGCCGCCGGTTCGTCGAATGGCTGTGGAATCGCATCATGGCGTCCGGGGCCGGCGCGCCGTGCGATGCGACGCGTCCGCGTCCCGGCGGCCTAGCCGCGGGACGAGGCTGCCACCCGGGCGTCGAGACCGAGGAGCCCGGCCAGGGTGCCGCCCACCATGGCCGCCCGCTCCTCGGCCGGGACGCCGGCGAACAGCTTCGCCATGAGCTCCCGGCTGCCCCGGAACGTGCCTTCGGCGTGCGGGTAGTCGTTTCCCCACACGATCGTCGACAGCCCGGTGATGTTCCGGCAGGCCACCGCCACCGGGTCGTCCTGGAACGAGACGTGGAACTGGCGCCGGACGTACTCGCTCGGCATCAGCGGGTACGGCCACTTCTCGTTGAGCTTGAACAGCTGGGCCATGTTGGCCTGCTGGGTGGCGGGGAGGGAGTCGTCCCAGACACCCAGCCACCAGTCGGGGTCCTGGCCGATGCCGGTGACCCAGCACTTGTCCATGCTGCCCACCAGCGAACCGAGCCAGTGGGCGTTGAACTCGATGAGCGCGAAGTGGAGGTCGGGGTAGCGCTCGGGCACGCCGCCGCCGATGAGCTGGCAGATGACCTGCTGGGGGACGATGGTGCTGTAGATGGCCTGGGTGACCATCCGCTTGGACGCCGACTTCTCGGTCACCGGTTGGTTGACCTGTGCCGCGTTCTCCATGACCACCTTCAAGGTGACGGCTTCGGGGTCGTTGACCTTGACCCCGCCGGTCTGGGTGTGGATGAACACGTGCACACCGTTGGCCTGTGCCGCCGCCCAGACGGGGTCGAAGTCGCGCGAGTAGTAGGGCATGGGCGGAGTGGCCGGCAGGAGGATGGCCCGGAAGCCGCCGGCGGCGACGCGCTCGACTTCGGCCACCGCGTCGTCGACATCGGTGAGCGGGATGGGAGCCGTGGGCACGAGCCGCGAGAAGTACGGCGAGAACCGCTCGATGATGTAGTCGTTGTACACGCGGGCATGGGCGATGGACAGCTCATGGTCGTCGGAGTACAGGCCGAAGAGCGACAGGTTGGGATGCATGACCCCTACGTCGACACCGTCGGAATCGAGGTCCTCGAGGATCATCTCGGGGTCGCCCTCAGGCATCCGGCCGCTCGTCTGCCGGTAGCGGGAGATCGTCCACCCCTCGAACCCGGGCGTGTGCAGGCGCCGGAAGATCCGGGCCCCGCCTTCGACCAGCGGCTCGATCTCGAAGTCGTCCTCCCAGACCCCCCGGTCCCGCAGGTGCTTGGGCAGGCGGGTGGTAAAGAGGTCGGTGGGCTCGAGGATGTGCCCGTCGGCGGACACGACCAGTTGGTTCGGTGTCATGGTTGTGACCTTCCTGCGCCGGGACGCAAGATCACGATGACCGAGCGGACGCGCACGCGGTACCCTGCGGCTGGAGTGTAGACCAACCGGTCGGTACAGGCAACGCCAGAGCGGGTCGCCGGAGGCTGCGGCCAGAAGGAGAAGAGCACGTGACGCAGCGGTGGAAGCAACGCCCGGACGGCTCGACGTGGGGGGACTGGGGCGAGGACGACGAGCTCGGCCGGATCAACCTGCTCACCCCCGACAAGGTGCTCCAAGGTGTGCGGGAGGTCGAAGCCGGCATCAGCTTCTGCCTGAGCCTGCCCCTCGACGTTCCGGGCGGTACCGCCCTCAACCAGCGCCGGTATCCGCCGGTGCTGGCGCCCACCGAGGACATGCAGGGTGAACCCGACACCTTCTACAACGTCCACATGAGCCAGATGGAGAGCTGGGGCAACCCCAAGTACGTGGACGTGTGGGCGGACGACGTGGTCACCCTCTCGCTGCAGTATTCGACGCAGTGGGACTCGCTGGCCCACGTGGGTGCCGAGTTCGACGCCGACGGCGACGGGATCGAAGAGGCGGTGTACTACAACGGGTACCGCGCCGGGGTCGACCTGGTCGGACCGCAACCCGATGCGGCCGGGGACGGCGGCAACCACCGCTGCTTCGCCCACCACCTCGGCCTCGAGCACATGGCCTACCAGGGCGTGCAGGGTCGGGGCGTCCTCGTCGACCTGGCCCACCATCTCGGGAACGACTGGCGCGGGGTGGACCTCGACACGCTCGAGGAGATCATGGCGGCCGACCAGGTCGTCGTCGAGCCCGGCGACATCCTCCTGCTCCACACCGGATTCGCCACCGAGGTCCTCAAGTGGGACCGCCATCCCGATCCCGTGAAGATCCACACCCTGTGCAGCTACCTCGACGCCCGTGACCAGTCACTGCTGCAGTGGATCAGCGACTCCCAGATCGCCGCGCTGGTGGCGGACAACTACGCGGTGGAAGGCCTGACCGGCAGGGACCGCGACGAGAGCCGGCACTCGTTCCTCCCCATCCACCACCTCTGCCTGTTCCGCCTCGGGGTGCCCCTGGGCGAGATGTGGTACCTCCACGAATTGGCATCGTGGCTCCGCGAGCACCACCGGAGCCGGTTCCTGCTCACCGCCCCCCCGCTCCGGCTGCCCGGCATCGTGGGGTCCCCGCTGACACCGGTGGCCACCGTCTGACCTGGTCCGGGTGACCGGGAGCCCTCAGGTGTCGGCTCAGGCGTGGGCTCAGGCGACAGCGTCGGCGCAGGCGTCGGCTCAGGCGGCGGCGGCGGCTCAGGCGTCGGCGGCGGCGGGATCGGGATCGGCCTCGGCGGGATCGGAGGGCCCGGCCAGCCTGAACGCCTTGTAGTTGGTGTCGAAGACCCGCTGGATCTCCTTCCCGAGCTTGGGTCGGCCCCCCGAGTTCAGAAGGTACTTGTGAGGCTTCCCGGGGATGTTGGTCCCGAAGAAGTAGCTGGCCTCCCCGAAGGGGGACAGGGCCGCGCCGGTGTCGACCATGGTCGTCCACCGCTCTTCGGCGACGTGATCCACTTCGATGGTGTCGTAGCCGTGCGCTCGCAGGTACACGAGGGTGTCGGTGATGAAATCCACCTGGTCACCGTTGTACCGCGGGTTGTTGCCGGCCGCCGCGTGCGGCCCGCCGGGGAAGAAGAGGTTGGGAAAGCCGGCGGCCTGGAGGCCGAGGAAGGTCTTCGGACCGTCCGCCCAGTAGTCGGCCAGGGCCAGGCCGTGCCGCCCGCGGATGCCCATGCGGACCAGGGCGCCGGTGCCGAAGTCGAACCCTGTCGCCCACACGATGATGTCGAACTCCCGCGCGCCCTCGGTCGTCTCGATCCCGCGCCGGGTGACCCGCATGATCGGGGTCTGCCTGAGGTCGACGAGGGAGACGTTCGGACGGTTGTAGGTCTCGTAGTAGCCCGTCACGAAGGGAGGGCGCTTCTCGGCGTAGAGATGGTCCTTCGGGATCAGCCGTTCGGCGGTCTCGGGGTTCCTCACGATGCCGCGGATCTTTTCGGCGATGAACTCGCACCACTGCGCGTTGGCGGTGTGGTTGACCGTCAGGTCGGTGTAGTTGCTGGTCAGCTTCGAAAATCCGGGGCTGCGCCACATGGTCTCGAAGTACGCCAGGCGCTCGTTGATCGAGTCGTCGAACGCCCGGCGATCGTAGGTGGGGTGGACGAACCCGGAGGGTGACGCGTTGAGGGTCTCGCACATGGCCTCGAAGCCGGCTTTGAGCTGGGCCTGCTCGTCGGAGGTGATCGGTCGGTTGTTGAGGGGCGTGCACCAGTTGGCCGAGCGTTGGTACACCGTCAGGGAGGCGACCTCGTCGGCGATGGCCGGAATGACCTGCACACCGCTGGAGCCCGTGCCGATGACGGCGACCCGCTTCCCGGCGAAGTCGACCGGCTCGGCCGGCCACAGGCCGGTGTGGTACGACTGGCCCCGGAACTGCTCGCGCCCGGGTACCTCCGGGAAGTAGGGCACCGAGAGGATGCCGGTGGCCGCGACCACGAACCGCGTCCGGTACTCGGTCCCGCCACCGACCGTGACGGTCCATACCCCGGACGACTCCTCGTAGGCGGCCGAGGTCACCGCGGCCCCGAACCGCATATGGCGCCGGAGGTCGAAGCGGTCCACTACGTGGTTGAGGTACTGCTCGATCTCCGGTTGCTCGGCGAAGTGCTCGTGCCACTCCCACTCCTCGAACAGCTCCTTGGAGAAGAGGTACCCGTAGGTGTAGCTCTCCGAATCGAAGCGGGCCCCGGGGTAGCGGTTCCAGTACCAGGTGCCCCCCACCCCGTCGCCGGCCTCGAGCAGCACCGCCGAGAAGCCGGCGTCGAGGGCCCGGTACAGCTGGTAGATACCGGTGATACCGGCGCCGACGATCAGCACGTCGACGTCCGCAACCGGTTGGGCCGGGCGCTGGTCCTTTGCAGGTTCAGAGGGTGTCATGAGCCTCCGCGGCGATCGGCACACCGGGTCGCATCGTGGCCGGAGGCGTGCCTGTCCTGCGGTCCCGGGGTGCCGGCACAAAACTTGTACCGACCGGTCGAGCGGTGAGTATACACTTCTGCAAAACGCACGCCGAGAGGAAAGGGGGCCCGGGTGGCGATCGTGGATCGGAGATGGTCGGCTCTGCCCGTGCCCTATTCGATGGAATTCCCGGACCGGGCTCGTAAGGAGCGCTACTACGACCCGGACTTCTACCGGATGGAGGTCGATCTGCTCTGGTCCCGGGTCTGGCAGATGGCGTGCCGGCTCGAGGAGATCCCGAACCCGCACGACTTCGTCGAGTACCAGATCTTCGATCAATCCGTCGTCGTGGTGCGCACCGAGGACCTGGGCGTGCGCGCCTTCCAGAACACCTGCCGGCATCGTGGCGTCCGGGTCGCCGAGGGGCGGGGGACCTGTGAGACCGGGTTCATCTGCCCCTTCCACGGGTGGTGCTACGGCCCGGACGGCAAGAACACCTTCGTCACCCAGTCAAAGACCTTCGCCCAGCACAACCTGGAGCCGGACGACCTCGACCTCACGCCGGTCCGGGCCGGCGTGTGGGGCGGCTGTGCGTGGATCAACCTCGACGACGATGCGCCACCTCTCCGGGAGTGCATCGAGCCGTTCGCCACCGTCCTCGACGCCTGGAAGGTCGAGTCGATGCGGGCCGAGTGGTGGTACGCCTGCCGTCTTCCGGTGAACTGGAAGCTCGCGGAAGAGGCGTTCATGGAGCAGTACCACGTCATCGAGACCCATCCCCAACTGGTCATCCCGGGAAGGATTCCGCCCCGCCAGGGCGGACCCGTCGATCCACGGGTCCTCATCGATGCCGAGCTCCACTACCTGCGCACGATGAGCGAGGGCATGGCCGGGATGGTGCACGCCAACGACGTACGGGTGGCCGAGGGCCTGGCGGACATGGAACTGCCGGCTGACCCCAAACTGGCCATGTCGACCTGGACACGGGCCCTCAACGACGCCGTCGTGGACTGGCATCGGAATCGGGGCTCGGACATGCCCGATCTCAACGAACTCGAGGATCGGGGACTCAACGAGCCGATGGGCTACTGCTTCCCCCACTACTTCGTCCTGCCCATGTACAGCAGCGCTTCGGCCTATCGATTCCGACCACTCGGCCCCGAGGAGACCATCATGGAGATCTGGTCGCTCACCCGGTTTCCGGAGGGCGACGAACCGGAGACCCCCATGCCGCCCGAGCCGTGGGAGTGCGACGATCCCCGGTGGCCGCCCATCCCCGCGCAGGACTTCTCCAACCTCCCGAGACAGCAGCGGGGACTCCATGCCCGCGGATTCGAGTACATGCGCCTCTCCGAACGGGCCGAGGGCGGGATCGTCAATTTCGAACGCACCGTGGACGGGTTTTTGGCCGGCCTCCCCTACGAGAAACTGCTGCCTGCGCTGCGGGCGGTCAACGTGAACCCCCTCGAGAGCCCCATTGCCGACATCGACCTCTGAGCGCAGATGTTGACAGGGCCCGGGGCGGCGTTCTCGCCAAAGGGACCCGGCCCGTGCCGGCCATGATGACCCGGGCCGACGTGGCCGAGGGCGTTCGTACGGCCATCGCCGTCTACACCCACGCCCTCGACGACGGCCGCACCGATGACGTGGTCGACACCTTCTGCCCCGACGGCGGCGTCGAGATCCCCGGGATGGGCACCCACCGGGGCCGCCAGGCCCTCCACGACGCATACTCGCGGTGGGAACCCAGGCGACCCCAGCGCCACCTCGTCCTCAACACCGTGGTCGCCGAGTGGAGCGACACCGAAGCCACGGCCGTCAGCGATGTGGTCTTCCTCCTGCTCGGCGAGTCCGGCTGGTCGATCCAACTCGTGGGCCGCTACCGCGACACCCTCCACCACGACGGCCAGGGCACGTGGCGGTTCCACCACCGTGCCGCCACCTTCGTGACCGACAACCGACCAGCAAAGGGGCCGACATGAGCGACGCCGGCATCGAGTACGACGCCATCGACTTCTTCCGGGGCAACGAGCTCGTCGCCGACCCCTACCCCTACTTCGACTGGCTGCGGGCCCAGTGTCCGGTACGCCGCGAGCCGAGCCAGGACGTCTTCATGGTCACCGGTTACGACGAGGCGTGCGCCGTCTACAACGACACGGACTCGTTCTCCTCGTGCAACTCGGTGACGGGGCCGTTCCCGGGCTTTCCCGTGCCGCTGGCCGGCGACGACGTGAGCGAGCTGATCGACCAGCACCGCGACGAGCTGCCGTTCAGCGACCAGCTCACCACCATGGACCCACCCATGCACCGGGACCACCGGCACCTGGTCATGCGGCAGCTCACACCGAAGCGATTGAAGGAGAACGAGGAGTTCGTGTGGCGGCTCGCCGACCGCCAGATCGACGAGCTCCTGTCGGGCGACGACGTCGAGTTCATCAGCGGGTATGCCAACCCCTTCACCCTGTTCGTCATCGCCGATCTCCTCGGCGTGCCCGAGGACGAACACGGGGAGTTTCGGGCCGCACTGGCCCGCCGGCCGCACGACGCGGCCGTCGGCAGCACCAAGGAGTCCATGTCGCTCAACCCACTCGAGTGGCTCTACGACCGGTTCAGCCGCTACATCGAGGACCGCCGACTCGAGCCCCGCCACGACGTGCTGACGGCTCTCGCCACCACCACGTTCCCGAACGGGGAGCTGCCCGAGGTCATCGACGTGGTCCGCGTCGCCGCCAACGTCTTCGCCGCCGGGCAGGAGACCACGGTGCGGCTCCTCGGGACCACCCTGCAACTCATCGCCGAACGACCCGAGCTGCAGCGGCGGCTGCGGGAGCAGCGGGAGCTCATCCCCAACTTCGTGGAGGAAGCGCTCCGGATCGAGTCGCCGGTCAAGGGCGACTTCCGGCTGGCCCGGCGGAGGACCGCCATGGCCGGAGTCGACATTCCCGCCGGCGCCACGCTGATGGTCGTCAACGGCGCCGCCAACCGCGATCCGAGCCACTTCGAGGACCCGGCGGAGTTCCGGGTCGACCGCGACAACGCGCGGGAGCACCTGGCCTTCGGGCGCGGCGTCCACAGCTGCCCGGGTGGATCCCTCGCCCGCATGGAGACGAGGGTGAGCATCGAACGACTTCTCGACCGCACGGAAGGGATCGGCATCTCCGAGGCCCATCACGGCCCGCCCGGCGACCGCCGGTACCAGTACATGCCGACCTACATCCTCCGCGGGCTCACCCAACTGCACCTGGATATCTCGCCCGCTCCGACGCAGGCCGGCTGATTGCCGACCGATTCGCCCGCCACCGACATCACCCTGGAGCCAGCCATGCCCTCAGACCGCCTTCCGCCCCGGTTCCCGACCTTCGACAACGTCGAGGACGAACGGAGGCACCGCAAACAGCGTCTCGCCGCCTCGTTCCGGCTGTTCGGCCAGTTCGGATTCGACGAGGGGCTGGCCGGACACATCACGGTACGGGATCCCGGACGGCCCGACCACTTCTGGGTCAACCCCCTGGGGATGAATTTCAAACTCATCCGGGTGAAGGACCTCATCCTGGTCAACGACCGCGGAGACGTGGTCGACGGCATCTGGCCGGTCAATGCCGCCGCCTTCGCCATCCACTCGCAGATCCACGCCGCCCGCCCCGACGTCGTGGCCGCCGCTCACGCCCACTCCGTGCACGGCAAGGCATGGTCGTCATTGCGCCGTCCGCTGGATCCCCTGACCCAGGATTCATGTGCCTTCTACGGCGACCACGCGGTATTCGACGACTACACCGGTGTCGTGCTCGATCTCGAGGAGGGAAAGCGCCTTGCTCATGCGCTCGGCCCGAACAAGGCCCTGATCCTGGCCAACCACGGACTGCTCACCGTCGGACAGACCTCAGTCGACGAGGCGGCATGGTGGTTCATCACCATGGAACGCACATGCCAGGCCCAGCTACTGGCCGAGGCCGCAGGTGACCCGGTGCTGATCGACCCCGATCAGGCGGAGAAGACCGCGCCGCTCGTCGGGCCGCCGATGGCGGGATGGCGGGCGTTCCAATCCCTCTACGAATGGATCGTGACCATCCAGCCCGAGCTGCTCGAGGAATGAGTGCGTCGTGATCCCTCGTTCTCCGCGCTCATCGCCCATGCCCTCTCCGAGGAGGTTCGGATGATTTTCATCGTCGTCAAACAGCCGGTGCGGGCCAAGTACTCGGATGCCTTCCCGTCCCTCATCGAGGAGTTCACGACCTCGACCCGAGCGGAACCGGGGAACATCTCCTACGACTGGTACCGCAGTGCCGAGGATCCGAATCTGTGGGTCCTGATCGAGACGTACCGTGACCGCGAGGCGGGCGAGGCCCATGTCCAATCGGCTCACTTCAAGGCGGCGATGGAGCAGATGCCCCGCTGGTTGGCGGCCGCACCGGAGATCATCCACGTCGAGGTGCCCGGTGACACGTGGGATGCCGTGAGCGAAGGTACCTGACCGGACGTTTGGGCCCGCCGGGTGCGCTCGCCCGGCGGGCGCAGGGGAAGATGGCGAGGCCGAGCACACGAGGTCTCCGTCCGCAGACAGCATTCAAAATGGAGTTAGATTCATCAACAGGGGCTCCACCAGGAGGAGGTCCGACTCGACATGAAGAGCCGACAGATCCGTTTCTATGTCGACCTATCCGATCTTCCGAGGATGAACAGGTCGTTTTCGGAAGAGGTGCTTCCGGCCTTCCGTCGAGTACCCAACTTCCTCGGAGTCACGCTCCTGCGGGCGGATGCAGGGGACCGATCGGAGATCATCGCCAACTCGTTCTGGGGCGACGGCCTGGCTGACTCGGAGGAGGTCTCAGCCACCGTTGTCAATGACATCTTCAGAGCGACCGGCGAGAACCCCTCACGGAAGAACTTCGACATCCTGTATGCCCATGTCGACGAGGCTCCTCTGCCAGCACGGAGGTAGGCCCCTACCGAGGGCGTCCATGGCCCGAGCGATGAACGTGTGGCGGCGCGGGCTACTGGAAGACGACGTAGCAGTTCTTGCCCTTGGCCTTGGCCGCGTAGAGGGCGATATCAGCATCTCGGAGGAGCTCAGTTGCCGATGGTCGGCCGCCGGCGGCGATGCCGATGCTCGCGGTCAGCGTGACCACGCCGACGGCGAAGTCGCCGAGGTCGAACGGCGCACGAAGGGCCTCGAGGAGTCTGTGGGCGATGAATTCCGGACCTTCTGACTTGGTGTCCCCGTCGACGAGAACGATGAACTCGTCGCCACCCAGCCGGCCGATGCCGTCGCTCTCGCGCATGACAGCCGAGAGGCGCTCGGCCACCGCCTTGAGCAGCCGATCGCCGGCTCCGTGACCGAGCGTGTCGTTGACCTCTTTGAAACCGTCGAGATCGACGAAGAGGGCTGCAACCTGGACATCGTCCCGTCGGGTCCGGGCCAGGATCCGATCGATACGGTCGATGATGAGTGCCCGATTCGGGAGACCGGTCAGTGTGTCATGGACCGCCTGGTAGCGAATCTGGTCCACCAGCCGTGCGTTGTTGATGGCGATCGCCCCCTGCGCGGCAAGGCCCTTCAATCGCTCTGCCAGTCGGGGGGTGATGGACAGTCGTTGTGGGTCCGACGCCACGCTGACGACGATGAAGCCGATGGTGGCTCCGTCGATCGCTATCGGTGCCGACACCGTGGCCGCATGATCGATCGACGAGTGGGTCCGCTCCACCAGACCGTATTCGGAGTTCACGCCGACATCCCTGGCCGTGAACATCCGGCCGACGAGTGAGGCGGCGATCTCATCGGAATAGCCGAACGAGGACATCACCCGATACTTCCGGTCGGCGGAGTCCGAGGGGCTCCCATCGTCCAGCAGCAGGGTGACCCGGTCGCAGTCGATGACGTCGGGGACTGCCCGGACCACCCTCGACGCCATCTCCTCGGTGCTCACGATCTCGGCCAAGGACGTGGACAGGTGCAGCAGAGCCTGTGCCGACATGGCCTGATGCCGAGCTTCCTCGAGAGCATCCGCGGCATCGAGAGCGGCGGCGGCCAACCGGGCATGGGTTTCGAGGGCGCTGCGCGACTGCGAGGTGAACAGACCACCGTGCTCACCGATAGCCAGGACGCCGTAGTGCCGACGGACAGACGTCACATCGGCAACGGCCACATCCTTCTCTCGGGGGCCGCCATCGAGGAGATCGTCGGCGATCTCGCCCGCTTCGGCATCGCTGAGGCCCAATGAGTAGACCTTGCCGGCGTGCCCGGCACGAGGTTCGAGAGCCAGGATGGCACCGCTGGCGATGACCGTCGCCATCGTCGAGGCAACGATGCCCTGCAGGACATCCTCGTACCGCTCGTTGGAGGCAAGGTCCGTGATCATGTCCTGCAGCTGTTCGAGCCGCGACTCGAGCTGCAGGGCCCGGGCCTCGAAGTACTCTGCTCGAGCCGTCACCTCGTCGATCTCGGCCCAGCGCATGCGGAAGAGGCAGGCGCCGTCGCCGCGGCACTGGCACGTCTCCTCGGTGACCTCTCCCTCCGGAAGGCCGAAGAAGAGCGGGACCATCGCATACTGCTGAGCGACGAAGTCGCAGAACTCCGGGAATGCCTCGAATCCCTCGACGAACCATTCGCGGATCGTCCATTCGTTGGGCCCAACCTCGGTCGTTTCGTACCGCCGGATCGGCACCAACGGATTCGTACCTCTGTTGGCGCCGAGGACCGCTGCGGGGGAGCCGAAGGCCTGGATGGTCCCGGCCAACTCTGATTCCAGCCTGGCGCTGGCGGTCGGTCTCTTCCTGTCAGCCTCGGGAAGCGAGTCCAAGGTGCGTTTGGCCTCTTGTAGGAGACGTTTGAACTCGCCGTAGGAGCTCCATGAAGAGGACGCGCTGAGCTCCTCCAGGCTGCGGGTCTCACCCGCTCTCGACAGGACGTCACGAACGGCCTCCGGTGAAAGCCGGGTGCCCAGGTTCTCCATCAGCATGGTGACGTAGAGGCCCGACACATGGTGATTCGTCACCGAACCCACACCTGTCGCCATCATCAGACCATCGACCAGTTCCGGGCCCTGCTTTAACCCTCATCCCATCCCCGGCCCGGCAGAGCCGGAGGCAGTCCGAGTGGTTCCCAGCCCCGGAATCTCCAGCTGAGCGGTGCTCTTCCCTCCTGTTGGGGTGGCTCACACGGCCTGCCTCGGCCCGGCACCGGCACCGCCTGCCTCGGCCCGCCGGCCCGGCGCCGGATCGCTCAGGCAACGGTCGGCGTCGTCCCGGGCCGTCAGCTCGACATCTGCCCGACAAGGACCTCCAGGTCACCCAGCGACCGCAAGGTGTCGTTGAGGTGGGTGCAGGTGGAGGTCCCGGTGAACTCCCGTCGCACCCGGGTCCGGAGTTCGGCGATGGGCATGCCGGACAGCCGCTCGGCGCTGGCCACTGCCCCGGGGCACTCCATCCACGGGAGCACATGGGCCTGAGCCCCGATGTCGAGCACCCGGCCTCCGACGACGTCGAATGCGCCGGTGGCCGAGTACTCGTGCACGACCCACTCGGCCCCGTCCTGGTCCATATGGCTGTCGCGGAAGTGGGCGTCGAAGCGGTGTGCCTCCCCCGAGGGGCCCGGGCGCACCACGTCGAGACGGCGGCGGCGGCGCATGGCGTGGAGTGGGAGGGGCGGCATCGGGTGCCAGGCCAGCGGGTCGTCATGCCGCTCGAGCGACGGGGCCGGCGGTCCCGTCGACACCGGGATCTGGCCGGTGGAGCGGACCGTCACCATCAAGGTGCCTTCGTGGGCCCATCCGGCGCACAGGTCGTCCTGGGATGCCATCATCCGGGCCATGCCCGACGGGCTCCCGACATCGCCCTCCGGCCGCGGCTGCGGCTGATCGAGCGCCCCGGCCCGCTGCGCCGAGTAACCCGAGACCAGGGCGGCACCGGGGAGGTCGTCCAACAACAGGTGGAGCAGGGTGCCCGCCTCGCACTCACCAGGGCAGGCTTCCTTGACCCGTGACCGGAAACCGGGGCCGACCGTACAGCCGACCAGCTGATCCAGGCCCGGTACAGGCGGAGAAGAGGCGATGGCGAGAACCTGCCGGTTCGAAC
The DNA here is from genome assembly GCA_963745955.1 of uncultured Acidimicrobiaceae bacterium. Taxonomy (GTDB): domain Bacteria; phylum Actinomycetota; class Acidimicrobiia; order Acidimicrobiales; family RAAP-2; genus Bog-756. The sequence goes on from CAVUZI010000007.1 coordinate 692,023, forward strand.
CGTCGACCCGCAGGGAGAGGTCGACCTGGTTGATCACCACCGACGTTCCGTCGGAGGCCGTGCGGAGATCGCGCCCCCGGGCGGTCATGACGAGATCGCCCCGGAATCCGTCCGGTCGTGCCGTGTCGATGGTGGACGTCCTGCGCACCGAGCCGGACCGCCGGTCGATGGTGGCAGGTACCGGTTCGCTCGGACCGCCGGCTTCGGGGAGGAACAGCATCGGGTTCGACGATAGCGGTGCGGCACATCACGCCGGGCATCACGCCCGCGGGCCGGCGACGCAAGGAGGTATCCCTGATGCCAGAGGGTTCTCCCCGATACCCGGCGCACGGGGCGTCGTGCCAGGCTGGTCCGGTGATCGAGGCCCGGGGACTTTCAAAACGGTTCGGCGACGTGGTGGCGGTGGACGACCTCTCCTTCGACGTGCGTCCGGGGACCGTGACCGGCTTCCTCGGGCCCAACGGCTCGGGCAAGTCGACCACCATGCGCATGATCATGGGCCTCGACTCGCCGGCGTCCGGCTCCGTGACCGTGTCGGGCCGGCGCTACCACGACCTCCCCTGGCCGCTGCGGGAAGTGGGCGGACTCCTCGAAGCCAAGGCCATCCATCCCGGTCGCTCCGCCCGCGCCCATCTCCTGACCCTGGCCCGGAGCAATGCCATCGTTCGGGCCCGGGTCGACGAGGTGCTGGAGCTCGTGGGCCTCACCTCGGTGGCGGGAAAACGGGTGGGCAAGTTCTCGCTCGGGATGGGCCAGCGCCTGGGCATCGCCGCCGCCCTGCTCGGTGACCCGGGAGTGTTGTTGTTCGACGAGCCCGTGAACGGTCTCGATCCCGAAGGCATCCGCTGGGTGCGCACGCTGTGCAAAAGGCTCGCCGGGGAGGGTCGGACCGTGTTCGTATCGAGCCACCTCATGGCCGAGATGGCACTCACCGCCGACCATCTGGTGGTCATCGGCAGGGGAAAGCTGATCGCGGAGACGTCGGTGGCCGATTTCGTGGCCCGGAGCTCTCGGCAATCGGTCAAAGTTCGTACGCCGGCGACCCACCAGTTGTCCGACGCCGTCACCAATGCCGGCGGGACTGTCATCGCCGATCCCGATGGGACCATGACCGTCACCGGCCTGTCGGCACCGACGGTGGGTGACCTGGCCGCGACGATGGGCATCGCCCTCCACGAACTGACCCCTGTCGCCTCACTGGAGGACGCCTTCATGGAGCTGACTGACGACGCCGTCGAGTTCCGAGGTGGATCGTGACTGCCGTGCCGTCTCCGACCCCCTTCGGGATCGAGCTGCCGCCGGGCCGGGTCGGTTTGCGTAGGGCCGTAGCGGCGGAGTGGACCAAGCTGTGGTCGGTCCGTTCGACAATGTGGACGCTCGTCGCAACAGGGCTGGCCGTGGTGGGCCTGTGTGCACTGAGCACGGGTACGGTGAGCCCCTCCGACATCATCGATGATCCAACCCGGCGGAGTCTGGTCGGCATCTTCCTCGGGCAGCTCATCTTCGGGGTCCTGGGTGTCCTGGTCATGAGCGCCGAGTACGGCACAGGAACGATCCGCTCCACGCTCTCGGCCGTACCCCGCCGGCCCCTCGTGCTCGCAGCCAAGGTCCTCGTCTTCGGAGTCGTGGCGGTGGTGGTGAGCGAGATCCTCGCCTTCAGCGCCTTCGCCATCGGCCAGGCCATCTTGTCGGCCAAGCACGCTGTCGGAACGTCGGCGGCGGTCGCGCAGCGGGCGCAGCAGCTCGGGGTGAAGGTCCCCCACAACATCCAGGGCGTGCTCTCCTCCGGTTCCGCGTCCCTGGGACAGCCGGGCGTCCTCCGGGCCGTGATCGGGGGCGGCCTCTACCTGGCCGTGCTCGGACTGTTGGCATTGGGACTGGCCACGATCATCCGGCACACGGCCGGGGCCATCTCGACCTTTGTCGGGGTGGTGCTGGTCCTGCCCCTCATCGTCGAGGCGTTGCCCGCGTCGATCAGCAACGCCGTGGCCCGCTACCTTCCGGCCAACATCGGTCTGGTCATGTTCTCCACCCACGGCCCGCCCGACCGCGTCGGGCCGGCCTTCAGTCCGTGGACGGGCTTCGGTCTCCTCGCTCTGTACACCGCGGTGACCCTCGTGATCGGGTGCTGGGTCCTGGTGCGCCGCGACGCCTGAGCGCCCGCGCTTGCCGATGGTCTGCGAGCCTCTGGGCCTCGGATACGCCGCCGCGCTCTCGGGCCGGGACTACCGGGCGACAAAGGATGCTCCATCCGGCTTGACGGCACGAACCAGGTGGAACGGTGCACGACCAGACGAGATGGATCACACCATTCTCATCGACGACTTGGTACTGTCCGAAGATCCGACCGACGGGCCGTTGACCACCAAGAGGTCTGCTGTTTGCTGGTGCCGAGCCGGTGCCAGGTGTTCAGGGGGCAGCCGGCCATCTTGATGTTGTCCCGGCCCCTACTGCGCCTCGCGCCGCATGAACCAGAAGTTCGACGCCAGCATCGGTGCTTCCTCCACCACTTCGAAGCCGAGGCCGATGTAGAACCGGACGTTCTCCGGCTTGTCGGTCTCCAGCCACGCCAATCGGTGATGCTCGTCGAACTCGTCGCAGAGAAGCCTCATGGCGGCCCGTCCCAGTCCCATGCCTTGGAATCCCGGTTCCACCCCGACCGGCCCAACATGCCAGTGGGGCTCAACCAGGTCGTGCGCGGCCATGATCGATCCGCTGTACAGGAAACGGGCGGCATCGGTCGCATCCGGAGACGGCGCATCCAGAGTTCTGACCTCTTCCGGAAGCATGGCGTCGATACAGCGCCCCGGCTGGAGGGCGGCGGCTGCACCCAGCACGCAGTCACCCCGCCGGACCCCTGCCACCCGTGCATCGCCGAGCATCCCGCCAAACGTGCTGTAGAGCATCTCCAGTCGAACGAAGGGTTCGTTGGAGACGGCCACGGAGTTGGGGCTGTCCCGCATCGAACGGGCAGTGACCCCCGCAGCCTGCACAATCTGTTCAGGGTCCTCCAGCCACAACACCTCGAAATCGTCCACCGCCCGGTTCTATCAGATCGACCCTGATTGCCTGCAGTCCGAGCCCGTCAGGGTTCAGCACATCCGGAGCTGGAGGGCCAAGATGACGGCGCTTCCCGAGCGGGTACCCCTACTCGGCCAAGCCGTACGGCAACGATGCTGAGGCCTCGATCTCCATGAGCCGGTTGTACTTGGTCACCCGTTCGCCACGCGCCGGCGCACCGCTCTTGAGATGACCACAGCCGGAGCCGACGGCCAGATCGGCAATGAAGCTGTCTTCGGTCTCGCCCGAGCGGTGCGAGACGAACTGCGACCAGTGCGCCTGGCGGCAGATGCGCATCGCCTCGAGCGCCTCGGTCACCGTACCGATCTGGTTGACCTTGATGAGCGAGGCATTGCCGACGTTGCGGGTGATTGCCTCGGCGATGATCGACGGGTTGGTGCACAAGCTATCGTCGCCGACCAGCTCGAGACGATGGCCGAGCCGGGCGGTGAGACGTTCCCAGCCGTCCCAGTCCGACTCGGCGAGGCCGTCTTCGAGAAGCCACACCGGATAGTGCTCGATGATCTCGGCGTAGCGTTCGATCATGTCGTCGCTCGAAAGTGACTCCCCGGCGACGTGGTACTTCCCGTCCCGATAGAACTCACTCGAGGCGGGGTCCATGGCGATGGCCACCCCATCTCTGGCAGGTCGGTAGCCAGCCTCCTCGATGGCTCGGACGAGCAGGGCGAGGACCTCCTCGGGCTGGTCGATCTCGGGCGCGAAGCCCCCCTCGTCTCCGAGCCCGGTGGCAAATCCCTTGGCCGACAACAGGCTGCGCAGGGCTGCGTAGATCTCAGCACCCGCCCGCACGGCTTCTGCCATGGTGGGAGCGCCGATCGGCGCCACCATGAACTCCTGGAAGTCCAGATCGTTGGGGGCGTGGACCCCTCCGTTGACCACGTTGAAGTGCGGCACCGGGAGGCGGGCGGCCACGCCGGACGGGTTGAGCGAGCGCCAAAGCGCCACGCCGGCCGAGGCGGCGATCGCCCGGGCGGCGGCCATCGACACCCCGACGACGGCATTGGCTCCCAGGCGTGACTTGTTTTCGGTGCCATCGAGGTCGATCAGGGTGCGATCCAGCTCGGCCAGATCGGAGAATGTCCGCCCTCGAATTCCTTCGGCCATCTCCCCGTTGACGTTGCCGGCGGCCCGGAGGACGCCTTTGCCCGAGAATCGGCCCGGGTCCCCGTCGCGGAGCTCGACCGCCTCTCGGGATCCGGTCGACGCGCCCGAAGGCACGCCGGCCCGGGCCACGGTGCCGTCCTCGAGCGTGATCGAGACGGCGAGGGTGGGCCGTCCACGCGAATCGAGGATCTCGAGAGCTTCTAGACCCGTCACCGTCACTGCCATCTTCAGACCTCCAAGGGGTTGGTGCAGCCAGCCTGGTGGATCCGGGGCTCGGATACCCGGGCCGAAGGTCACAACAATCGTGGCAATAGGCAACGATGGCCCACCGTGCCCGCTCCTCTGCACCGCCGACCGTTCGATCAGCGGATGGATCTCGGACGGTTCCCGTCGGTGGCCAGGGCCACTTCGATGTCCGGCCGGGCCGCGCCGGCGTAGGATCAGGTCGTATGGCTGTGAGGGTACGCGCCGCCGGCAAGGGCGACATCGCTGCTGTGCTCCGGCTGTGGGCGGTTGGTGGGGAGAACACCAGCCGTCCTGTCGACAGCTCGGAATCCATCGAAGCCCTCATGGCCAGGGACCCCGGCGCGCTCATCCTGGCCGAGGTCGACGGCGCGCTGGTCGGATCGGTGATCGCCGGGTGGGACGGATGGCGGTATCACGTCTATCGCCTCGCCGTGCACCCCGACAACCGTCGCCAGGGCGTGGCCACGCAACTTCTCGACCGGGCGGAGCAGCGCCTGGTCGAGCTCGGAGCAGGCCGGATCGACGCCATGGTCCTGGACGACAACGAACTCGGCCAGAGCATCTGGGCGGCGCGTGGCTACCATCGGCAGGCGGAATGGTCTCGATGGGTCAAACAGCGTTCGGCGGCCGAGACGTAGTTCGGAGCCGACAGAGGGCGCACGCCCAAGAGTTGCACCCTCCGTCTCAGGGCTGATCTCCGAACGACAGGCCGCCGCCGTGGAGCACTACGATGCCGAACCATCCAGCCCGCGCCGAGCGAAGGAGATCCATGCGGAGCACGCATCGCAGCCGGCACCCGATCTGTCGATATGCCGACGCGGCGGTCACTCGTGATTCGCTCGACGGTCCGCAGACTGTTGGGACCGGACCGCTGATCACCCTCCCCCTGCAGGCGGGCCGGCTCTCGTGACCGGCTCCGACGAACCACAACTCACATCGCTCGAGATCGCACGCGGGACCCGGCTCAAAGCCGTGGCCGACATCGCCGCCGAGATCGGCATCGGCACCGATCTACTCGAGACCTATGGCGAATTCGTGGCCAAGATCAAGCTCGATGCCATCGCCGCCCTCGCACCACGGCCAAAGGCAAAATACGTGGTGGTGACAGCGGTGACTCCCACGCCCCTCGGTGAAGGCAAGACCACCACCACCATCGGACTGGCCCAGGGGATGCGGCACATCGGCAAGCGGGCCACCGCTGCCATTCGACAGGCGTCGATGGGCCCCACGTTCGGGATAAAGGGCGGGGCCGCCGGTGGGGGCTACAGCCAGGCTGCGCCCTTCGAAGCTCTCAACCTGCATCTGACCGGTGACATGCACGCAGTGACGGCCGCCCACAACACGCTTTCGGCCATGCTCGACAACCACATCTATCAGAGCAACGACCTGGAGATCGACCCGCACGCCATCACCTGGCGCCGGGTGCTCGACGTCAACGACAGGGCGCTGCGGAACGTGGTCATCGGACTCGGAACGAAGGAGGACGGTACGCCCCGTCAGACGGGATTCGACATCACCGCCGCTTCCGAGGTGATGGCGATCCTCGCCCTGTCCACCTCGCTCCGCGACATGCGAGAACGCCTCGGTCGCATCATCGTCGGCTTCACCATCAAGGGGGAGCCGGTGACCGCTGAACAACTGGAGGCGGCCGGTGCCATGACGGTGATCATGCGGGATGCGATCAAGCCGAACCTCCTCCAGACGCTCGAGAACACGCCGGTCCTCGTCCACGCCGGGCCTTTCGGGAACATCGCCCACGGGAACTCCTCGATCATCGCCGACTTCATCGGCATCCACAGCGGGGACTTTCTCATCACCGAAGCAGGCTTCGGCGCCGACATGGGCGCCGAACGATTCTTCAACATCAAGTGCCGTGTTTCGGGGCTGGTGCCCGACGCGGCCGTGATCGTCACGACCGTACGCGCCCTGAAGGCCCATTCCGGACAGCACCGGATCATCGCCGGCCGGCCGCTGCCGCCCGCCTTGCTGGAAGAGAATCCCGACGAGGTACTGGTCGGCGGAGCCAACCTGCGCAAGCAGATCGAGAACGTGCTCATCCACGGGGTGACCCCGGTCGTCGCCATCAACGCGTTTCCAGGTGATTTCGATTCCGAGTACGCGGTCATCCACGGGATCGCGGACTCGATGGGAGTCAGATCCGCGGTGACCTCCAACTTCCGGGATGGCGGAGCCGGGGCGGCCGACCTGGCGGTGGCTGTCGTGGCGGCCGCCGAAGAGCCCAACGACTTCCATTTCCTCTATCCCGATGAGGCATCCCTGCGCACGAAGATCGAGACCATCGCCACTTCGGTCTACGGCGCCGACGGTGTCGACTTCCTGCCCACGGCGGCCGCCGGCCTCGAGCTCTTCGAGGCGAACGGCCTCGGGAGCCTGCCCATCTGCATCGCCAAGACGCACCTGTCCATCTCCTCGGACCCCAAGCTGAAGGGCGCCCCCACGGGATGGCGCCTCCCGGTTCGCGAAGTTCGGGCCTCGGCCGGTGCCGGGTTCATCTACGCGATCTGTGGCGACATGCGAACGATGCCCGGCCTCAGCTCACATCCAGCCGCCGAACGCATCGACATCGACGAAAACGGTGATGTCGTCGGGCTGTCGTAGACCGCCTCATGACGGGCCTCCGCCATCGCTTCGATGCTCCCGACCCGCACCGGTCCTTCAGCACGTGCCCACCGAACCGTCAGGGTCGGGAGCGATTCTTTGATGCTGCCTGATGCAGTTGTGCGCCCCGTCCAGCGGTACCTGAGACTGGCGGATCGTCTCCTGCCCGGGGTGATCACCGGCTTCTATGTCACCGGCTCAGTGGCCCTGGGGGCCTATCGGCCGGGACGAAGCGACATCGATTTCGTCGCCGTGCTCAACGGCGACACCGGCCGCGCCCAGTTGGGCGGCCTCCGGCTGTTACACGCCATCTCCACCGCATCCACGGGTTGGGCGGCCGTGGGTAGTGGCCGCTCCGCATTCTCGGGCACCTGCAACGGCGTGTTCATCCGGTCCGACGATCTCAGTCGTCCCGCCTCGTCGATCGTCCCGGTGGCATCCCATTGCGGCGTCGAGTTCTCTGCCGGGCGGGACTCCAAGGTCAACCCGGTTGACTGGAAGGTGCTGGCCGAGCACGGCGTCGCCGTCAGAGGTCCGTTGCCGGAATCACTCGGACTGCTCCCCGAACCGGAGCTGTTGCAGCCTTGGAACCGTGACAATCTCGAAACGTACTGGAGGCCCCTAGCGGAACAGCTCCTCACCGCGCGACACACGAGTGGAATGCGGTTCCGACCCAGATGGTTCACAGCCTGGGGAGTCCTCGGACCGCCCCGCCTGCACTACACCATCGCCACCGGCGATGTCATCTCGAAGGAGGCTGCGGGCGAGTACGCGCTCGACGTGTTCGCCCATCAATGGCATCCGGTCATCAGGGAGGGCCTCGGTTATTGGCGGGGCGAGCCCGGCAACCCGGTATTTCGTGACATACGCACCCGAGCTCGACGTACCGGTGAGTTCATCCTCCAGACCATCCGCTCAGCTGAGGATTTGTAACGGGCAGCCGTCGATGAGCGACGGCACGCGGTTCCGTCCGGATCGAAGAACCCGTCAGCCGCCGGTCATTCCGCCGCCGAGAAGTGCCGGGAGAGCAGTGGCGCGCATTCTCTTCAGAACACGGTGCGTAACCGGTGTGGCGTTTGGGCTGATGCCACCGTTTGCCTCAACTGCTGCCTGCCACGCGGATGACCGCTTGGCCAAGGTGTCGGAGTCGTTCAAGGGCAGACAGTCGATGCGGTCGGTCTCGAGATTGACGACGATCGCGTCCCCGTCTTCCACCAGGGCGATCGGCCCTCCGAGGAAGGCCTCGGGAGCGACGTGCCCGACCACGAGCCCGACCGATCCACCTGAGAACCGGGCATCCGTCATGAGGGCAATGGTGATACCCCGCTGGCGGCACAACGCCGTGATCCGGGATGTGGGATCCAGCATTTCGGGCATGCCCGGAGCGCCTCTCGGTCCCTCGTACCGGATCACCACCATGTCGTGGTCCTGAAAGTCCTGAGGTCGGTCCTCCAGCGCCTCGATGAGGGCACGCTCGTTGTTGAACACTCGGGCTCGACCCCTGAACATCCCGTCCGTGATCCCACCCTCGATACCGGCGAGCTTCAGGATCGCGCCCCCGTCCGGAGCAAGATTGCCCCGGAGCAGGCGCAGGCCTCCGGTGTCCTTGAACGGACTGGCGACCGAGTGGATCACATCGTGATCGGGTCCTGGCGGAGCCAGCCGTTCCACCTGTTCCGTCAGGGTCTCGCCCGTGCAGGTGATGACATCACCGTCGAGGTGACCTGCTCGAAGCAGTTCACCGACCACGACCGGTAGTCCCCCCTTGGCCTCGACATCCGACATCGAGTAGTACCCGAAGGGCCTCATATTGACCAGCACCGGCAAGCGCCGCGAAAGGGCGTTGAACTCGGCCTGGCTGATGACGTCGTTCCAGAGATCGATTCCCGCGGCACGGGCGATCTCGACACTGTGCAGCATGACATTGGTGGACCCGCCCATGGCGATGGCGACCGTGAGAGCATTGCGCAGCGATGAAGGAGTGACGATATCCCGGGGACGGATTCGAGCGTTCGTCATGGCGATCAAGCAGTCGACGAGCTGATCGGGAAACTCGGTCAACCGACGAGGATCATCCGATGGGGGCGACACCATATGGAGCGGCTCCAGTCCGAGCACACCGATGAACGCCTGCATCGTGTTGTAGGTGAACATTCCACCGCAACTGCCTTGGCCGGGGCAGGCGTGCAACGCAACCCGGGCACGAACCTCGGCATCCGGGTCTCCGGCCTCTTGAAAGGCCGCGACGAGATCGATACGGGCCCCCGTATGCGGGTCGATGCCGGGTTTGATCGAACCGTCGGAAAGGACGACTGACGGCGTGTTGTGTTCGAGGAGCGCGGCCACGGTACCGACCGGCGGCTTGTCACAGGCCACAACCGCGATCAGGCCTGCGACACTGTTGGCGCTCAGGTGAACGGCCGTGACGTCATTGACCAGCTCGCGGCCGATCAACGAAAACCGCATCTCGGGAGTCCCATTGAGCTGGCCGTCCGACACGCCCAAGGTGAATGCCGGGGCGATCAGGCGAACCGCCAGGTCGTCCTTGGCGACGCGCCGGGACATTGCCGCCTGCACTGCTGCCACCTTCGCCTGGACTCCCAGATAGCACTGGCTGTCACCGAGGTTACCCAGCACGGCCCACACCGGATCGTGGATCTTCAGGACGTCCTCGCCGAGGAACGTGGCCGTGCCCACCCGCTGCACGTCTCGCCCGGGGTTGGACGACTCTAGGTTCGGCGTCTCGTCCCGGCCTGCTTCGCTGGCCGCATCAACCAGCGGAGTCACGTACGCAGCATAGTGGCACCGAGATGGGGCTCCCACCTCCGGCGTCGAGTCAGTTTCAGCTGACCCACCGCCCTCCACTTCGGCACCGCATCCCGTGGGTTGATGGTGGCTCAGGTACCGTACGGAGGTGCCGAGCCTGATGCTCCTCAATGGCCTGCCCGGCAGCGGCAAGTCGACGGTCGGACGCCGGTACCTCGAGGATCACCCGCTCGCCCTGGCCCTCGACATCGACGTCATTCGTTCGATGCTCGGACGTTCCCTCGAGGAGCCGATGCGGTCGGGGCTCGCGGCACGAGACCTTGCTCGGGCCATGGCCCAGACCCATCTCGAGGCCGGCCACGATGTGCTCATCTGCCAGTTTCTCGGGCGACCCGACTTCGTGGAGACCTTGGATCGGCTTGCCGCCGACACCGGGGTGCCATTCGTCGAAGTGGTGCTGACCACCGGGATCGATGAGGCAGCGGAGCGAATCCACCATCGCACCGGAGACCACAGCCGCCCGGAGTACAGGGACGCCGCCGTTCTCCTCGATCGCGCCGGGGCCCCGGGCGCACTCGTCGAGATGTCCGCCCGCCTGGAAGAGGTCGTGAGCTCCCGCCCCGACACCCGCAGAGTGGCGGTCGTCGACGGAGACATCGAGGAGACCTACCAGGCCCTCCTCCGGGCGATCCAGACCGGGTGACCGCCCACAGGCGGGCCTGCCATCAGCAGACTTTCGGGTCAGATTGCTCCCGGTTAGATTTCTCCCGGTTAGATTTCTCCCCGCCGAGCCGCCCCCGGCCGGGGAGCCCCAGAAGGCGAGTCCTCCCGACTCGGACCGTGTCGGCCGATGGCGCGGCCGAACCGGTCCATCCAGTCACGAGCGTGGTCGATCACCGCCGGCGGGGACACCACCTCGAACTCGGCACCCACCGCTCCCAGGACCATCATCACCCAGTCCAGCGAGTCGGCGGTCACTCGCAGGGTGCACCTGGCTCCATCCATCTCCTCCACCGTCGCCCACGTTCCGATACGGCTTCGGACCATCGTCGCGTCGGCATGGATCACCGCCTCCACATTGTGCCTCGTCGGCAGGTTGTCGATGCCGCGCCGGACGAACTCGGCGGCATCGTCGGCCGGCAGCTCCCGCAGGAAAAACCGCTCACCGGTCCGGTGCAGACCGGTCAGGCGATCGAGGCGGAAACTGCGCCAGTCGAAGCGGGACAGGTCCCAGGCGACCAGGTACCAGCGGCGGCCCAGCAGGACGAGGCGGTGGGGCTCCACGCGGCGGGCGCTGCGCGCACCGTCGCGAGCGGTGTAGTCGAACTCCAGTCGCTCGGTGTCACGGCACGCCTGGGCGATCGACGTCAGGTCGCCCGCGTCGACACCGGTCGTCGGGCTGCCCCACGGCGCGGGCACGGTCATCGCGGCCAGCGCATCGACCCGGCGCCGCAGTGGGGAAGGCATCACCTGCACGATCTTGGCCAGCGCCCGCACCGAGGACTCCCCTATCCCCACGACGCTGCCTCCCTGGATGGCGGTCTGCAGACCCACCGCCAGAGCCACCGCCTCCTCGTCGTCGACGACGAGGGGTGGCAGCACCGCCCCGGCCGCCAATTGGTAGCCACCGTCGATGCCACGGCTGGCCTCCACCGGGTACCCGAGTTCGCGCAGCCGGTCGATGTCGCGGCGCAGGGTCCGGGTCGACACCTCGAGGCGCCCCGCCAGCTCGGCGCCCGGCCAGTAGCGGCGGGTCTGCAGCAGCGAGAGGAGTCGCAATGTCCGGGAGCTCGTGTTGGACACAATGGACAAGTATTGCGCTATTGAGGACAGAAAGTGGCCGCTTCTGTCTTTACGGTAGACAGTGACCCGTTGACCGAGATGGGCAGCGACCCGTTGACCGAGATGGGCAGCGACCCGTTGACCGAGATGGGCAGCGACCCGTTGACCGAGATGGGCAGCGACCCGTTGACCGAAAGGAAATCCAATGCAGAATGACACCCTGACGCTCTCCCGTGAGCGTGCCGATCTCCTGGAGACGTTGGCCGATCACCGCCGGTTCCTCTGCCAAACGGTCCGAGGCCTGACCGACGAGCAGGCCGGACTGCGACCGACCGACAGCGAACTGTGCCTGGGCGGCATCATCAAGCACGTGGCACTGATGGAGGAGGGCTGGGCCGACTTCATCGTGGAAGGGCCAAGGTCCATCGGGCCGGCCGACGAAACGGCCTACAAGGCGCACGCCGCCGGTTTTCTCATGGACGGAGCGAGCCTGGCCGACCTGCTGGCCCGCTACCAGGGCGTGGCCAGGCGTACCGACGACCTGGTGGCGTCGCTGCCCTCTCTCGACGACTCGCATCCCCTGCCTGAGGCCCCGTGGTTCGAGCCCGGGGCCAGTTGGTCGGCCCGGCGGGCGCTGTTGCACATCATCGCCGAGACGGCCCAGCACGCGGGGCACGCAGACATCATCCGCGAGACGATCGACGGAGCGAAGACCATGGGCTGATTCCCTAACTGCCCTCAGCCCGATCGGCGGCCGGCCTCGTGCCGTGGAAATCCCGGATGATTCAGCCTTCAGTTCGAAGAGATCATGGCCGACTCATAGATGGACACAGCGAATGCTCGGGGTTCGTTGCCGGACGGAAAGAGCCGGCGCCGCAACTCCTCGTATACAAAAACTCCTCGTATACAAAGAGGAAAAGGGGGCAGAGATGAACGATCCCGGGGATTTGATATCCAAGGCAACCGCCATCCTCGGTCGTGAGGAGCAGGTTCTGGCCGCCGGGATCTTTGGCCTCAAGGACAACTATGCGGCCGTCGGGACGGGAACGGCCACAGGAGCCCTCATCGGCGACGCGATCCTGGACACTCCGGTAGCAGGTGCTGTGGGTGCGGCCGCCGGCATGCACGCGGCCCGATCCGCCGTGGCTGCGTCGAAGGGACTCAGCGTCCGAATGCTGGTTGCCATCACCGCCGAGCAGATTCGGGTACTCGACTGGGTGACGGGATCGGGTCCGACCAAAGAACTCCTCTCCTTCGATCGATCCACCACCGACGTCAAGGTCACCAAGTTCGGCCTGAGCCGCCATGTGGTCCTTCACGACTCGGCAACCGGTCAATCCCTGGCTCTGTCCGGATCGACCGCGCCCTTCGCGTCCGAGTCCAAGGGGGACAAGGCGGTTCTCCGTTTGCTCTAGACCAGACCGGCAGCCCCTGGAGTGATCCTGAGGGGTGCACCAGCCGGGCGCTCCTTCACATTCACGAGGACAGGAGTCGATGTTGGCGGCAGGACCATCGGCGTGCGGACAGCGTTGCTCGTTGCCGGGACTCATGACGTGGCCGTGCTATCCGGCGATGAGTAATCGATACCCGTAGTCCATCCGATCGGCCGCCAGCAGTTCACCGTGGCGCTCCGACCAAGCACCCGAGTCGAGATCGTCCCGCAGGCGGCTGATGGCCCGATCGACCGTCTCCTCCGGGTAGCAGTGCGAGAGTCGAGCTGCCCGCTCTCACTCCGGCATCCAGATAGGCCTCCGGCCGTCGCCAAAAGGCGGGCTGGTAGCCATCGGCGAAGTCGAAGGGGATCTCGAACGCCCGCGCGGTGTGGGCGATGCAGAAGCTCGACCATCGCTTCGATCGATCGGAAGTGAGCTCGTTCCAAGGCGGATCTCGGGGAGGTACTCGGATACCAACCACAGCTCCTGGTCATGGTCGGGATCCCAGGTGAAGACGACCTGACGGCGGGCGACACGGCGCATCTCCCGAATACCTCTTGCCAGGTCCGACCAGTGATGGACCGTCATGACGGCCATGGCGGCATCGAAGCCGGCATCGGCGAACGGCAACGACTCGGCCACCGCGTGAACCCGTCGGCTCCCTGGGTGTTGGCGCAGCATCACCATCGAGGGATCGACGGCAACCACACCGGGGCCGGCCGGCTCGTAGGAACCCGTGCCGGCGCCGATGTTCGCCACCCGTCGGGCGTCGCCCAGGGCTTCAGCGATCAGAACGGCGAGGCGCGGGTCCGCTCTTCGTACCGCCCCATAGCCGATGCCGATACGGTCGTAGGTCGGTTCCATCCGTCATTCCTCTCTCTCGGCCCTCACTCTCAGCCCACTGCCTTCCCCCACCGGAGCCCGGATCCTGCCGCGGCCACCGGCCCCGGGTCCTGGGACCCCGCCATCGGGCCCCGGGCCGTTGCCGCCGGACCACCCGGGCTCACCGATGGCCGCCCTGGCGCCGGGGATCGCATCATTCGGCCGGGCGCCGCCCGATGTCCTCCGCGCTATCGTGCTCTGGTTCTGCTGGATCGACAGATGAAGGCTATGGGGCCCAGATGACCCGATTCATCGAAAGTACGATTACGTTCCCCTACAAGAGGTCGCTCGGGCCGGTGGTCGGCGCCTTCATGACGGCACTCACCGAAAAGCGGATCATCGGGATCCGCAGCCACGACTCCGTCCTCGTCCCTCCCATGGAATGGGACCCGGCTACCGGTGCTGAGCTGCCCCACGATTTCGTCGAAGTGGGGCCGGCGGGCACGGTGGACTCCTGGACCTGGGTGGCGGCACCGTCGGAACAACATCCGCTCGACGCTCCTTTCGCGTTCGCCTTCATCCGGCTCGACGGTGCCACCACCCCCCTGCTCCATGCCGTCGATGTCGGCGCGCCGGGGAACATGACCGTGGGGATGCGGGTGGCGCCCCGCTGGAGGGGCACTCGGGAGGGCCGCATCGACGACATCATCTGCTTCGTGTCCGGCGAGACCCCGGAGACCGAGGGTGAGGACACGGGTGGAGCGGCCGAACCGGTGACCCGGATGGACTACCTGGCCTCGATCACCTATCGGAACCCGGTCCCCGAGGCCGCCGACCGCGCCGCCGAGGCGTCCAGGGCCCGGCGACTGCTCGGCCTGCGGTGCCCGATCTGCCAACGGGTGTACGCGGGCGGGCGGGGCTACTGCCCCATCGATGGGATCGAGCTCGGGCCGGCCTGCGAAGTGGACCTTCCGCACACGGGGACGATCACCAACTTCGCCATCGTCACTCCAGTTCCCTACCCGGGCCAGACCGAGACGGAGCCGTTCGTCCGGGCCTTCGTCCTGTTGGACGAGACGGATGTGATCGTCCCCTACTCGCCGGTGATCGAGCTACCGGCCGACCAGGTGCACGTCGGCCAGCGGGTCGATGCGGTCTGGGCTTCGCCCGCCGAGGAGCTCGATGTCGGAGGGGGCATGGGAGGGAGCTGGGGGTCCCTCCTCGGCTGGATACCCAGCGGTGAGCCGGATCTTGACGATCCCGACCTCGTGAACCGGATCTTCTGATCATGACCGCGACCCCTCCGGACGCCGATGACGGCGACATCGCCGTCATCGGCTGGGCCCAGACGGCCATGACCCGCCGCACGGACAAGTCGGAGACCCAGCTGTTGATCGATGCCATCTCCGACGCCCTCTCGCCGCTCGGGCTCACCCGGGCCGACATCGACTTCACCTGTCTCGGGAGCTGCGACTACATCACTGGCCAGGCCTTCTCGTTCGTCTCGAACCTGGACGCCATCGGCGCCTGGCCACCGAAGCGGGACTCACACGTCGAGATGGACGGCGCCTGGGCGCTCTACGAGGCATGGCTGCGGCTGCAAGAGGGCGATATCGAGATCGCCGTCGTCACCGGCTCCGGGCGGTCGTCGACGGGCGACCCCGCGTTGATCTATCCGATGGAGATGGACCCGTACTTCCTGGCCCCACTCGGTGCCGATCCGCTGACCTTTGCCGCCCTGCAGGCGCGAGCGGTGATCGCTTCGGGGATTGCCGACGAACGCTCGATGGCCGAGGTCGCCGTTCGCTCACGAGGCAAGGGGGACGTCGAGGCACTGCTCTCGGAAGAATTCATCCGTGAGCCGCTCCGCCGGCACGACGTGCCTCCGATCACCGACGGGGCCGCGGCGATGGTTCTGGCCACGGGCCACCGGGCCCGTCAGCTGGTGGAGAGGCCTGCCTACATTGCCGGGTTCGACCATCGGACGGAGTGCCACAATCCCTCCTTCCGGGCCCTCGACGATTCGCCCTCCACCCGCATCGCCGCCGTTGCCGCCGGCCTCCGGGAGGCCCCGGTCGAGGTGGCAGAGCTCCAGGCCGCCTTCACCCACGAGGAGCTGTTGTTGCGGAGGGTCCTCGAACTGGGGGACGACGTGGCCGTCAACCCCTCCGGCGGAGCCCTCCGCTCCAATCCGATCATGGCCACCGGCCTGTGCCGGGTGGGGTACGCCGCCGACCACATCTTCGGGGGCGGTCGGCGGGCCCTGGCCCATTCGACCTCCGGGCCGTGCCTGCAGCAGAACCTCGTGTGCATCCTGGAGGGTCGATCATGAGCACGCCCCCGTGCGCGGTCGTCGGGGTGGGCCAGACCCACCACAAGTCCCGGCGTCTCGACGTGTCCTTCGGAGGCCTGGTGCGCGAGGCGGTGTTCCGTGCCCTCGATGACGCTCACATGACCCTGACCGACATCGACGCGGTGGTCCTGGGCAAGGCTCCCGACCTCTTCGAGGGCGTCATGAAGCCCGAGCTCTACCTGTCCGACGCCCTCGGCGCCGTGGGCAAGCCGATGTTCCGGGTCCACACCGCAGGCTCGGTGGGAGGAACGACTGCCATCGTGGCTGCCTCGCACGTCCAGGTCGGCAAGCACCGGACGGTGCTGGCGGTGGCGTTCGAGAAGCAGTCCGAAGGCAATGCCCAGTTCGCCCTGGGCAGCGGCAAGGGTGCATCGCTCGGGGCGGGAGGCGCCTTCGCACCGTTCATCCGGGCCTACATCCAACGCAGCGGCGCTCCCGAGCACATCGGATGGAAGGTGGCGGTCAAGGACCGGCTCAACGCCCTGAAGAACCCGTACGCCCACCTCAAGATCGAGGACATCTCCATCGAGAAGGTCAAGGCCTCCCCGATGATGTGGGAGCCGATCAGGTTCCTCGAGTCCTGCCCCTCGTCCGACGGTGCCTGCGCGGTGGTGATCACCGACGAGTCGGGCGGCCGGGCGGCCGCCGAAGACGGACGGCCGCCGGCGTGGATCCTCGGATCCTCGTCCCGCTCCGAGCCGCCCGCCTTTCCCGGTCGAGACCCGGTTCGGCCGGCCGCCGCCCTCCAGTGTGCCGCCGACGTCTATGCCGAGGCCGGCATCACCGATCCGCGGCGTCAGATCGACATGGCCGAGTTGTACGTGCCCTTCTCCTGGCTGGAGCCCATCTGGCTCGAGGCCTTCGGCCTGGCTGAGGAGGGCGAGGGGTGGAAGTTGGTCGATGACGGCACGACCGAGCTCGGAGGTTCGTTGCCCATCAATGCCTCCGGCGGTGTCCTCTCCAGCAATCCGATCGGTGCCTCCGGTCTCCTCCGGTTCGCAGAAGCGGCCAACCAGGTGCGGGGCGCGGCCGGCGAGCACCAGGTGGAGGGGGCGAAGGTGGCCATCGGCATGGCCTACGGGGCGAACAACCAGTACTTCAGCACCTGGGCCGTCGGGAGCTCCCTGCACCCGTTCGACGAATAGGCGGGCCGTCGGGTGCTTGCCGGGCCACCGGCCGCCGGCTTCGATGGCGGGTCCCCGGCTTCGAGGCGCTCGAGCCGGCTCAGGCCGCAGGCGTGAAGGTTCCCTGCAGATGCCAGTACCCGGTGAAGCCGTTGAAGGCTCCGCCGACCACCTGGCTGGCCCACACCAGGACGAAGGCGCGTGTAGAAGGGTTGTACGTTCCCGACACCCGGGTCGTCGATCCGGGGTAGGCGCCACCGGGCTTCGGTGAGCCCTGGTTGAAGTACTCGTTGTTCCACCCGGCGGAGATCGCCTCGACCTGCCCGGTCAGCTTTCCGTGGTCCGCGGTGATGGCGGGCTTCGGGACGGGCAGGTGGCTCTGGGGATCCGTCGGGTTGGTCGAGATGCTCATGTCGAGGGCCTCGAAGTTCTGCGGCGTCATGATGGCACCGGCCAACGAGTTGCCCTTGGTGTCGAAGGGCGGTTTCGGATTGGGCTGGTAGGTACCGGTGGCCAGGCCCCCGGCCGTTCCCGGTCTCAGGAGCGTGTAGGTCTTGTTGGTGGCGGTCGAGTCGGTGTTGGTGAAGAAGGGACCGGCCTTGATCGACCCGCCCGGATTGATCATCCGGAAGTAGGAGCCGGTCGCACCCGAGCCCGCGGCGTGACCGGCGCTCAGGTGGAAGACGCCAGTGAGGACCTGGGGGCCGGCCTCGGTCGTCGCCGGGGGGCTGGAGCTGCTCGAACCGCACCCGGCCAGCGCAGCCAGCGCGGCCACGCCCAACACCGCATACCACCTGTGCCTGTAGATCATGATTCCCTGTCTAGCAGCTGGCGTTTCGAACCCTGTGGCTTCGTCCGCCTGGGAGCCGGCCGAGGAGGGGGCAGACCTGGCCACGCAGATCCGGAACCGCGGTCGCCGGCGCTCGGACCACGATGGCCGGGGGGATCAGGAGACGGCTCGGCGGAACACCCTGGTGGCCCAGACCAGAACGAGGGCGCAGAGCGGGACCAGGACGGCGAATGCCTGCCAGACCGCGGGGTCCCCGAAATGCCCCACGGCGAGGGCACGCGAGGCGACCACCAGGTAGTAGAGCGGATTGAAGTGGGCGAGGATCCGTAGCCACAATGGGCCGAGCGAGATCGGAAGCAGCACCCCGGCGAGCAGCAGCAGGGGCAGGTTGATCCCGTTGATGATGGCGGCGAAGCTGCTGATGTCCTTGGTGATCAGGGCCGTAGCCGTCGAGAACGCGGCCATCAGGGTGGCGAGGACCCACAGCAGCACGGTGAGCACCAGCAATCCGGCCCAGTGCACAGTGAACCCGAACCCAACCCCCACGGTCACGACGACCACGTCGAAGACGGTCATCATCATCAACCCGGACAGGATCGGCCCGATCAGGATGGCGAAGCGGCTGGCCGGGGTGACCCGAAGCCGCTCGATGAGCCCTGACTGCAACTCGAAGATGGTGCCGAACCCGGCGCTGCTGCCGCTGGCGAAGGCCAGCAAGGCCAGGATCCCGGGCAGGAACAGCTCGAGGATGTCGCCGGTGGGGAATCCCTTGACGCCGGGTAGGTCCCGAAGGAGAGGGGTGAACAGGACCAGGTACAAGATGGGCGTCGAGAACCCGACGAACAACCACACCGGATTGCGCAGCATCTGCACGGTGTAGCGGTGGAACAGGAGCCCCGTGTCACGAACGGTCTTCATGCTGTCCCCTTCTCTTCGGTTGCACCCGCATCGCGGAGCGATCGACCGGTCTGGCGGAGGAAGACGTCGTCGAGCGTCGGCTCCGAGACGCTCATCGCCTTGATCCCGATGTGCTCGGCGTCGAGCAGCCTGAGTATGAGCGGAAGGTCGGCGCTCGAGTCCTCGACGTACAGGCGGACCTGGTCACCGTCGACGCCGATCTCGCGCACGAACTCCTGGGCGGCCAGGAGCGCCGAGGCCCGAGCCGCTCCACCGTCTTCGTCGCGCAGGCTGAGCACCACCGACTCACCGGCAATCTGGCGTTTGAGATCCCGCGGCGTTCCCTCGATGACGATCTCGCCGTGGTCCATGATCACCAGCCGGTCGCAGAGGGCGTCGGCCTCCTCGAGATAGTGGGTCGTGAGGAAGATGGTCACTCCCTGGTCCCGCAGGCCGCGGACGTGGTCCCACAGATGCGCACGGTTCTGCGGATCGAGCCCCGTGCTGGGCTCGTCCAGGAACAGCACCTCTGGTTCATGGACGATGCCCAGGGCGATGTCCAGCCGCCGGCGCTGGCCCCCCGAGTAGGTCTTCACCCGCCGATCGGCGAACTCGGAGAGGTCGAGGACGTCCATCACCGTCTCGGTCCTCCTGGTCACCGACTCGAGGTCCCCCCCGTAGAGCCGCCCCTGGAGGATGAGGTTCTCGCGGCCGGTGGCCAGATCATCGGCACCGCCCAATTGGCTCACGTACCCGACCCGGGCCCGAACCTCCTTCGGCTGGCGGGCCACGTCGTAGCCGGCCACGGTGGCCGTCCCGGAGTCGATTGGGAGGAGCGTCGTCACCATTCGCAGGGTGGTCGTCTTGCCGGCCCCGTTGGGACCGAGAAATCCGAAGATCTCGCCGCGGGCCACGTCGATGCTCACCCCGCGGACGGCATCGACGTTCCCGCGCGGGGAGCGGAACGATTTCGCCAGGTTTTCCGTCGAGATGATGCTGTCCGGGTTCACTGCTCTGTCGAGGCCGACGCTCACCGGTCGACCACCGCCCCTTGTTCTCCGCTCCCGATCCCTCCGCTCCCGATTCCCGCGCTCCCGACCTCTGTGCTCCCGACCTCTGTGCTCCCGACCTCTGTGCTCCCGACCTCTGCGCTCCCGATGCCGCCACTGCCTTCGCCGATCTGAGGTGGATCCCACCCCGGTCCGGGGTCGCCGTCGGAAGCATGGACCGCGTTCCACCAGTCGATGCCTTCGAGTGTCCCGCTGGCGATCTCCTGGGCCAGCCGGCGGACATAGGCCAGTTCCGCCTCCAACAGGACGTCCCGGAACTCGGCCTCCACCCAGAACAGCCGCGGAAGGCCGTGCTTCTCCGCCAGCTCACGCGTCGCATACGCCTGGGCGAGCTCGAGCTCGAGGCGTTGGGCCCGCTCGTGCAACAGCTCGGCCACGTCGTCGGGCGGAAGGGCGGGCAGAAAGGAGAGGGCCGCCTCGAAGCTCGGATAGTCCTTGACCGGGGTCGAGATCAGGTCGGTGAGCCAGTCGTGCGCCTCGATGAGACCCGCGTCCGTGAGGCTGTAGACGGTGCGCTCGGGCAGTCGGCCGGCCCGCTTCGTCTCCTGGGGGGTGATGAGGCCGCGTCGCTCCAACGAGGCGACGACCGCATAGAGCGATCCGTAGTTGAGCCGGACGCTGTCGTGCTTCTGTCGCTGGCGCAGCGTGGTCGCCACTTCGTAGGGATGCATGGTGCGCTCGGAGAGGCAGATGAGCACGGCCAGGGCCAGGGGATTGTTGCGATTGCGGGAGGAGGTCATCCGGCTCCTTCATTCAAGGTACTTTGATCAGAGTACCCGAGGAGGAGTCACATGTCCATCCTCACCCCGCCGGAGCCCGGACACCGCCCATATGAGCGGACGACCGGCGAGCTGTCAGCAGTTCAGCCCTGAACGCCTCGGTCGGGGCCGAGAGCGGCATCTCGCGTCGGGTGGCCAGGGCGAGCGTCCGAGCTATCGACAGTCCCCGCGGCTCGAGCACCTTGAGGCCGGGTTCGGTGGCCACACTGACCCGGCTGACGAAGGCGAGGTTTCCGGTCACCGACACCATGCGGAGGATGGTCGGGATCGAGCGCAGCTCCATGACCACGTCGATGTGCACGGACGCATCGCGGAGTGCGGCATCGATGTGTTGCCGTATCGCCGTCCCCGGCTCGAAGGCCACGAACGGGAGGCCATCGAGATCTCCGGCCTCGAGGGCCCGCCCGTCGGCCAGAGGATGGTCCGATCTCGCCACCAGGACGATCTCGTCGGAGACGAGGACCTCCGTCTGCAGCTCGCGGGCCGCCAGGGGCAGGGTGAGGACCCCGAGCTCCAGATCACCGGCGACCACCGAAGCCGCGATCTCGCTGCTTCCGGCTTCTTTGACGTAGAACCTGATGCCGGGATAGCGGGACTGGAACGAGGCGATGGCCGCCGGGAGCATGAACGAGGTGACCGTGGCCCCACCGCCGATGCGCACGATGCCACGCTCGAGATTCTGCTGCTCGACGATGCTCCGACGGACCGAGTCGTAGCGGGCGACCATGGAACGGCCCGCCTCGAGCGCCTGACGGCCGAGATCGGTGAGCTCGACGCCGTGCCGTCCGCGGACCAGGAGCTGGGCACCGAGGTCGTCCTCGAGCTGTTGAAGCCGGCGGGAGAGGGCGGACTGGCTCACATGGACCTGCTCGGCGGCGTCGCTGATCGAACCGGCATCGGCCACCGCGATCAGCGACCGGATGAGCACCAGGTCCATATGTGATTATTGCATGGAATACGGCTTTTATTTGCGCTTTACACAATCGAGTTGTCCGTTTACCGTCGGAAGGGTGCTTGACGACTACCGGACCCGAGCAGCCGAACGAGCAGATCTCGGCATTCCACCCCCCGTCCTCTCCGCAGCCGAGGTCGCCGAGATCGTCTCCGGCCTCGATGCCGGGGACACGGGACAGATTCCCGACCTCGTCCAGCTGCTCACCCACCGGGTGCCTCCCGGCGTCGACGATGCCGCCGCGGTGAAGGTTGCCTATCTGGCTGCGGTAGCCCGCGGGGAGAAGGCGACCGCATCGCTCAGCCCGGCTCGGGCCGTCGAGCTCCTCGGCACCATGCTGGGTGGATACTGCGTGCCGGTCCTGGTCGAACTACTCGACAGCCGACAACTCGGCGAACGGGCGGCAGGTGCACTCGGGCACACCCTGCTGGTCTTCGACGCCTTCCACGATGTGGTCGGGATGGCGCAGACGGGGAACCGGAACGCCAGATCGGTCCTCGACTCTTGGGGAGCCGCCGACTGGTTCACCTCCCGCCCGGCTGTTGCCGACGCCGTGCATCTGACTGTGTTCAGGGTCGACGGTGAGATCAACACCGACGATCTCTCCCCCGCCCCCGAGGCGTGGTCACGGGCTGACATCCCGCTCCACGCCCGCTCGTTGCTGGCCAACCGGGCGGACGTCGGGGATCCGATCGCCCGGATCGCACGCTTGAAGGAGGCCGGCCGGCCCGTCGCCTTCGTGGGCGACGTCGTCGGCACCGGGTCGTCACGAAAGAGCTCGGTGAACTCGCTGCTGTGGCACATCGGCCACGACATCCCGTTCGTGCCCAACAAGCGCCAGGGCGGGGTCGTGATCGGGGCGAAGGTTGCGCCGATCTTCGCCAACACCCTCGAAGGCGCCGGCGCACTCCCGATCGAATGCGAAGTGGACGGCCTCGCAACCGGGGATCACGTCGTGCTCCGACCCCATGACGGCCGCATCGAGTCGCCCACTGGCGACCTGGTGGCCCAATTCAGGCTCCGTTCCGAACAGACCCTCGACGGGGCCAGAGCCGGTGGTCGGGTACGCCTGGTGGCCGGTCGTTCGCTCACCGACAAGGCGAGGCGCGCTCTCGATGAGGGACCGAGCCCGGTGTTCCGACGTCCGCCACCGCCGTCCCTCGGATCCTCGTATACGCTGGCAGGAAAGATCGTCGGGCGGGCATGCGGCGTGGATGGCGTCGCCCCCGGGACCTACTGCGAACCGACTGTCTCCAGTGTCGGCAGCCAGGACACCACCGGGCCCATGAACAGGAACGAGCTCGAAGAGCTCGGTTGTCTCGGGTTCAGTTCCGACCTGGTCCTGCAGACCTTCTGCCACACGTCGGCCTACCCGAAGGCCGTCGACATCGACACCCAGCGGACGCTCCCCCGGTTCATGACCGACCGGGGCGGCATCGCGCTCCGGCCCGGGGACGGGATCATCCACAGCTGGCTCAACCGGATGCTGCTGCCCGACCAGGTCGGCACCGGGAGCGACTCCCACACCCGTTTCCCCCTGGGCATCTCGTTCCCCGCCGGCTCGGGACTCGTGGCCTTCGCCGCCGCGGTGGGGGCGATGCCCCTCGAGATGCCCGAATCGGTGCGGGTCCGCTTCAGCGGCACCATCCGACCCGGCATCACGCTCAGGGACCTGGTCCAGGCCATCCCGTACACGGCCCGACAGCAGGGCCATCTCACGGTGGGCGGCGGGCGGAAGGGCGGGCGGGGGGGAGAGCGGAAGAACGTGTTCGCCGGACGGATCATCGAGATCGAAGGGCTCGAGGACCTCACCGTGGAGCAGGCCTTCGAGCTCTCGGACTCCACCGCCGAACGGTCGGCGGCCGGTTGCACCATCTCCCTCTCCGAGGACTCCGTGGCCGCCTATCTCCGCTCCAACATCGTGATGCTGCGCTCGCTCATCGATGCCGGCTACGAGGATGCGCGGTCTCTCGAACGCCGGGCACAGGCCATAGAGCGATGGCTGGCCGATCCATCCCTCCTCCGTGCCGACGCCGACGCGAACTATGCCGCAGTCGTCGAGATCGAGGCGTCAGCGATCACAGAGCCGCTCGTGGCCTGCCCCAACGACCCCGACGACGTCCGGCTCCTCTCCGAGGTCGCCGGCCGCCCGGTCGACGAGGTGTTCATCGGGTCGTGCATGACCAACATCGGGCACTTCCGGGCCGCGGGCCAGGTGCTCGCCTCCCTGCCGGGTCCCGTCTCCACCCGACTGTGGATCGCCCCTCCGACGAGGATGGACGAGGCCCAGTTGCGTGCTGAGGGCTACTACGGAACGTTCGGGGCGGCGGGCGCCCGGACGGAGCTGCCCGGCTGTTCGCTGTGCATGGGAAACCAGGCCCGGGTACGGGAGGGTTCGACGGTGTTCTCGACGTCCACGCGTAACTTCCCCAACCGGATGGGTCGGGACGCCGACGTGTTCCTCGGTTCGGCGGAACTGGCCGCGGTGGTCGCCGCCTCCGGGTCGCTTCCCACCGCGGATGAGTACTTCCGCCGGCTCGGGTCGATCGACGCCATGCGACCTGACATCTACCGGTACCTCGAGTTCGACAAGACCCCGGGCCCGCTGACCGTCTGACGCCGCTGCCGGGCATCCGACCCGATCGGTCCACCCGGTACCCTGCCCGCATGTGTCTCCTCGTGTTCGCCTGGCAGACCGAGCCGGGCTTCCCCCTCGTAGTGGCGGCGAACCGTGACGAACGGCTGGATCGTCCGGCGCGTTCGCTCTGCGTGCTGAACGAGCGCGACCCGAGGATCCTCGGTGGACGGGACGACTTGGCCGGGGGGACGTGGCTGGCGGTCAACGAGCACGGAGTGGTCGCAGGCCTCACCAACCGACCGTCCCCCGGGGGCAGGGACCCGACGAAGCGCTCGCGGGGCGAACTGCCGCTGGTGCTCGCGGGCCAGCGGACAGCAGAGGCCGGCGTCAACGACCTGATCCAGAGGGTGCAACCGGGCCTGTACAACCCGGCGTGGCTGCTGGTCGGCGATCGCCAGTCACTCTTCTACCTGGAGCTGGCTCCCGACCAGCCACCTTCGATCTCCCACCTGCCACCCGGAATCCACATTCTCGAGAACGTCGGTCTCGGGGAACCGTCGCCGAAGGTGGCCCGGGTCCACTCCCTGCTGGACGGAGCCGGCCCATCGACCACGCCGCTGTGGGCACTGCTCCCGTCGGTGCTGGCCGACCACACGATTCCCCGGTCGGCCGACGAAGGCGGAGGGCTGGCGGAAGAGGCCGTGCTGGCGGAGGGCGGAGGACTGGCGGAAGAGGCAGGGCTGGCGGAAGAGGTCGTGACCCGCTTGCCGGCCACGTTGGCGTCGTGCGTCCACACCGAGGAGTACGGAACCAGGTCCGCGGCCCTGGTGCGGGTAGCGTCAGATCCTGACCGGCGACCGGAGTTGCTGGTAGCCGATGGACCTCCCTGCACTGAACCTTTCATCGAGGCGTCCTTCGACGGATGAGCACTGGCGGCGGCGCCTCCGATCCGTGCGGAGAGGTCGACGTTGGAACAGCCGCTCTACTCGGCGCCGATGCGCCCGATGGTCGGCTTGCCCGCTCCCGCGGGATCGGTGAGGATGACGATCGGCCGGGGCACCTCAGGGTGTCCCGTCAATCGGGAATCTGCGTCGACAGGCAGAACGGATGCCCGGCGGGATCCAGCATCACGCGGTACCTGTCCGGTGCCGGCTGTTGGTCCGTGCGCACCGCCCCGAGCCTCACCGCCTCGGCCTCGGCCGCATCGAGATCCGTCACGGCCAGATCGAGGTGCATCTGTTTCGGTACGTCACCCGCCGGCCACGTCGGTGCTCGGTAGTCGGGGATGTGGACGGCTGAGATCCACCCTCGGTCTGTCTTGACGGCTACGAAGTGATCGCTGGTGAAGGCCATATCGCCCTCGAGCAACGAGGCCCAGAACGTACCCAGTGCGAGTGGGTCGCTGCAGTCCAACGACACCGATCCGAGGCGAGCAACGGCCATGGAGCGAACACTACTGCTCGATCACCGGGCCGACCCACTCAGCCCCGGCGAGACCATGAACGCCGAGCCCCGGCCGCATCGCCCGCCGTGCCCGGTCGATCTACCGTCCACTCAGCGTCTCTGGACGATCCCCCGGACGTACGCGGCCTGGCCCACATGCTGAAGGTCGTCGGCGATGACACTCACCAGGCGGACGCCCATCGTCACCGGGGGGTCCCAACGTTCGTCCACCACCCGGGCCAGGTCGGGTTCGCGGACCGAGACGAGGAACCCGAGTGTCCTTTCATGGACGTCTTCGAAATAGCCGAGCAGCATCTTTGCGTCGGCAGTGACCGCCGCCACCGCATCGGGGTCGTGGCCGTAGCCGGTGTCCGCGGTATTGAGGGGCAATCCGAACCGGTCCGCCCATCCGCCCGCCGTCCATACCTGCTCGCTGCCGTCGAGACCGGCCACGTGGTCATCTTGTATCCGAGTCAGATGCCACACCAGCCAGGCGATCGAATTCGACTCGCTGTCGGGCCGAAAAGTCAGCTCCTCGGGGGAGAGACCGGTCACGGCGGGATAGACCGCATCGCGAATCCTCTGAAAGGAATCCACCAACAGGTCGGTGCTGGTCATCGTGTCCTCCTCTGCCCGACATGTCGGGTCTGCCCCGGCATGTCGGGTCGCTCCCACGCCGCTCCTCCGAGGGCACGGACCCCGGAGCCTAATGGGAAGTCCCTGACCCACCGGCGGGCGCGGACCGGGCCCGGGGCCGGTCAGCCGACCCACCGGCAGCCGGAATCGGGGCCGTGACGTGCTCAGGGCCTGGGGGCGGAATCGAAGGGCGGCCCGGGGGCGGAATCGATTTGCCCGGGCCGACCGGCGTTATTAGCGTTGGCCACATTGGCGAGATTGGATCGGCGGTCTGACCACGGTTCCGAGGTCGGTGAGATGGAACTACCGAAGCCTGACACGAGCTGCCCGAAGTGCATGTCCCGCGAGTCTCCGATCCTTGTCGTGTGGGGAACAGGCATTGTCAGCGGGGGGCTGAGCCTGCAGTGCCGGACGTGTCGGCACCAGTGGTCGGCCGAGCCGATGGACGATCGTCGGGCGTCCTGACCACGTCGGGCGTCGTGACGGCGCCCCCGTCGTGATCCCAACTCTTCCCTGCCGCCCGGAGCCCTTCAGCCGCCCGGAGCCCTTCAGCCGCCCGGAGCCTTTCAGCCGACCGGAGCCATTGAGCCGCCCGGAGCCATTGAGCCGCCCGGGTGAACCCGACCGCCCTCGCTGACCGCCGTCACTCTGTCGGTTCCATCCCGAAGCGGGCCATCAGGGCCCGCTCCTCGTCAGGGGAGGGCGGCTCCCCCCGGTTCCACAGGTCGTGGAGGCCGGCGAAATAGGCATCCATGGCCGGCGCGTGGATGACCAGCAACCTGGCCTCGACCTCGCCGGCGTTGCCGAACGTGTGGGCGGTGCCGCGCGGCACCAGCAGGAACTCGTCCGGCCCGACGGTCATCTCTTCACCTTCCACGACGACGGACACCAGTCCTTCGAGCACGAAGTAGCCCTCCGAGCAGTTGGTGTGCCGGTGCGCCGGGGGCCGACGGCCGCCCGGAGGAAGCGTTCGCTCCATCAGCGAGAAATCGCCGTCGTCGCGCTCGGCCAGAGCCTTGAAGAACATCACGCTGCCACGAGCGTTATAGGTCCTCTCCCCCTCCCCTCGCCCCACGACCCGGATCTCCATGGCCCAACCTCCTCGCCACGATGGTAGGCCGGACTAGTCGCAGGTGGCGCAGTGTCCGGTCACATCCAGCGCATGTGAGGCCGGCCGGAACCCCTGCTGGGCTGCGAGCTCGAGCACCATCTTGTCCACCGTCCGCTCGAAGGCCGGGGTCGGGGTGACATCGATGACCCGGCCGCAGATCGTGCACAGCAGATGGTGGTGGTGCTCGGTGAGGTCCTCGGCCAGCTCGAACCGGGCGAACTCGTCCTTGGCCGCGATCCGCCGCACGACCCCGGCACCCTGGAGATCCACCAGATGGCGGTAGGCCGAGCTCCTCGGAACCTCCGGAAGCCTGGCCGCGATATCGGAGATGCTCACCGGGTGGCCGACCGAGGCGAGCATGTCGACGATGGCCCGCCGCCCGGCCGTGTAGCGAAGATCAACCCGCCGGAGCCTGACCTCGACGAGCTCGTGCAGATCGGTGTCGGTGGGGAGCGACGTCGACGACCTCTCTCCTCTCGATCCCATCGCCTGCTCCTTTTGGCGGCCTCATGCCGCTGTTCGGGACTCACACCGCTTGCAGCTCGGCTTCTGTCTCACTTGTAATGAGACTGAGTCTCACTCTAACCTACCATCGTGGGTAGACACGGTTGGTCGAAGGCGATCCGGCGCAGGTCGCAGGTCCTGGCCCGGTTGGCGACTGTCGGCGTTGTCGCCGCCTTCGGCGCCGGATGCGCGGCCGGAGCCTCGGGGAACAGCTCGACGCCCGGTGTGATCAATGCGGTCGGTGCCGAGAGCCAGTACGCCAATGTGCTCAGCCAGATCGGTGGCCGCTACGTCCGGGTGTCGTCCATCCTCGACAACCCCAACACCGACCCACACACCTTCGAGGCGAGCACCAGCGTGGCCGAGGAGGTGGCCGGAGCCGACCTCATCGTCCAGAACGGGATCGGGTACGACGATTTCATGGACAAGATCGAGTCTGCCTCCCCGAACCCGGCTCGGAAGGTGATCGTGGCCCAACACGTCCTCGGCCTGCCGGACAGCACGCCGAACCCGCATCTCTGGTACGACCCGAAGACCATGCCGGCGGTGGCCAAGGTGATGGCGTCGGACCTCGCCGGGCTCGATCCCGGCCACCGGGCGTACTTCGAGGCGAGGCTGCGGGCATTCGATTCCTCCCTCACACCCTGGTTGCACGCCATCTCGGCCTTCAGGCACCGCTACGCCGGGACCCCGGTGGCCACCACCGAGCCGGTGGCCGACTACCTGCTCGAGGCCATGGGGATGAAGAACGTGACGCCGTTCGCGTTCCAGGCCGACATCATGAACGGGGTGGATCCGGCCCCCGAGGACATCACGCTCGAGGACGGCTTCCTCACCAAACATGAGGTCAAGGTCTTCTGCTACAACCAGCAAGTTGTCGACTCCCTGACCGCGTCGATCAAACAGACCGCGCAATCGGCCGGTGTGCCCGTCGTCGGGGTCTACGAGACGATGCCGGCACCCGGCTACGACTACCAGTCCTGGATGGTGGCGGAGGTTGCGGCCATCGATGCCGCAGTGGCCCATCGAACCTCCACGGAGCACCTGTGACCGACGCTTCCGATCCCGTTCCTGTGCTCACCGTCGACAAGGTGGGAATCGCCTTCTCGGCCCGCACCATCTTGGATGACGTCTCGTTCGAGGTCCACAAAGGCGAGTTCACCGGACTCATCGGGTCCAACGGGGTGGGCAAGACCACGTTGTTGCGGATCATCCTCGGCCTCCAGCGACCGGACTCGGGAGAGATACGGGTGCTCGGGGCACCGCTCTCACAGCACCGACGCTCGCTGGGTTACGTGCCGCAGAAGGTCTCGCTCGACGCGGACATACCGGTCCGGGCCCGGGATCTGGTCGCGCTCGGATTGGACGGCCACCGGTTCGGCTTCGGCCGGCGCTCCGCACACCAGCGCCAGCTGGTGGAGGAGATGCTCCGCAGCGTCGATGCCGAACAATTCGCCGACAGCCGGGTCGGGAGCCTCTCGGGAGGCGAGCAGCAGCGGGTGCTGATCGCCCACGCCCTCATCAGCCGGCCGAAGCTCCTCCTCCTCGACGAGCCGCTGGCCAACCTCGACCCGAAGAGCGTGCAGGAGATCGTCAGCCTGCTCCACCGGGTGGCGACCGATCACGAGGTGGCCATCCTCCTCTCGGCCCATGAGATGAACGCCCTGCTTCCGGTGATGGACCGGATCGTCTACGTGGCCGACGGGCGGGCGGCGAGCGGGACGACCGAAGAGGTCGTGCGGTCCGAGGTCCTCAGCAAGCTCTACGGGCACCACGTCGATGTGCTGAAGCTCCACGGACGGGTACTCGTCGTGTCGGAACCCGGTGCCGAGGCCGGCGACATCCCCGACCATCCGACCCTGACCCTCTCCTGAGCGGTGCACCTCCTGTTCGAGCCCGGGTTCTTCTCGAGCGGGCCTGTCCACACCGCGACCGCCATCGGTGCGGTGACCGCCATCTGCTCCGCCATCGTGGGCGTCTATACCGTGGTCCGGAGCCAGTCGTTCGCCGGCCACGCACTGACCGATCTGGCCACGACCGGGGGCTCGGGCGCCTTCTACTTCGGCTTCAGCCCCCTGGTCGGCTTCATCGGAGGCGGGGTGATCGGTGGCGGAGCGATGGATCTCATCGGCGTGCAGCGGGTCAGGAGCCGCGATCTGGCCACCGGTATCGTGCTCGGCGCCGCCACCGGCCTGGCTGCGCTGTTCCTCTACCTCGACGCGACCAAGAGCGCAACGACCGGAGCCACCCAACAGATCCTCTTCGGATCGATCTTCACCATCGCCCCATCCACGGTTCCGGTCGTCATCGCCCTCAGCGCCGCCACCGTCGCCCTGGTCGCCGCCATCCACCACCCGCTGCTCCTGAGCTCGCTGAGCCCGGAGCTTGCCTCCGCCCGGGGCATCGGCCTGCGCCGCATCGGCCTCCTGTTCATGCTCGCCCTCGCGGTGTCGGTCGGCCTGTCCTCCATCGCCATCGGGACGATTCTCTCCACTGCGCTGCTCATCGGTCCGGCGGCCACCGCGCTGCGGGTGACCAGGAGTATCGGCACGGCGATGGTCGTCGCCTGCGCGCTCGGCATCTTCGCCACCCTGCTCGGCATCCTGCTGGCCTACGACAGCGACTACTGGGTCCCGTCCAGCCAGGGCCTGCCCGTCAGCTTCTTCGTGGTTACCGTCACATTCGTCCTGTATCTGGCCTCCGGTCTGCCCATGGTCCGCCGGCACCAGGGGCGGAGGGGGAGCCATCGAGGACGCCTGGGCCGGCCCGGTCTTCATCGACGGGGCGATGACCTCTCCGCCATGGAGCCCGGAACCTGATGTTCACCGGCTTCATGGCCAATGCCTGGGAGGTGGCCACCATGGTGGCCATCGTGGCCGGGGTCGTCGGGTTCTTCGTCGTGCTGCGGGGCGCCGCCTTTCCCGCCCACGCCATCCCGAACGGCGCCTTTGCCGGCGCCGCCGGCGCCAGCCTCGTCGGCATCAACCCGCTGGTCGGACTGGGTGTCTTCTCCCTCGGCGCGGCCCTCGGGATCGGATCACTCGGCCGGCGGGGCAAGGCCGACGTGGCCACCGCCCTGGCGCTGGTGATGATGCTCGCCCTCGGTGCCGCCTTCCTCAGCCAGAGCACCGAGTACGAGCCCCAGATCTTCTCGCTCCTGTTCGGCGAGATCCTCGGGGTCAGCAGCGGTGAGCTCCTGCCCATCGCTCTGCTCGGCCTGGTGTGCATCGCCGCCATCGCCATCCTCTACCGCCGCCTCATGCTCACGTCGATCGTGCCCGACATCGCCGCCGCGGGCGGGCTCCGGCCCCACCGCACGGAGATGGCGTTCCTGGTGGTGGTGGCCTGCGCCACCACTATGACGGTGCCGGTGGTCGGCGCGCTGTTGATCTTCAGCCTCATGATCGGGCCCCCGGCGGCAGCCCGGTGCGTCACCGACCGGCCGGGGGTCGCCCTGTTCGGGTCTGTCGCCGTGGCGCTGATCGTCGTGTGGGCCTCGATCGCGCTTTCCTACGAGACGGACTGGCCCGTCGGGTTCTTCGTCGGCGGGTTGAGCGCGGCCTCCTACGGCCTCGGACGCGCCTACGCCGCGTGGGCACGAGCCCGAGGGGGCCGACGGGCGCGGCTCGCGCCCGCCACGGCTGAGCCGTAGCAACATGGGGTGATGGACGGCACGGACCAGGCCACCGCGGTCACTGCCGCGGTGACCGCCGCGCTGCGGGCCGCAGGCTGTGTTGCCGCCGAGGAGGAGGCCGAGGAGCTCGTCCGGGCCGCACCCGACGGCGACGGGCTCCAACGCATGGTGGACCGCCGCCTGACCGGTGAGCCCCTGGCCTGGATCACCGGCCAAACCGTCTTCTGCGGCCTCACCGTCGCCATCGAACCGGGCGTCTTCGTGCCCAGGTGGCAATCCGAGCCGCTCGCCCTCATGGCCGCACAGCTGCTGCCACCCGAGGGGATCGGCGTCGACTTGTGTACCGGCTCCGGGGCCGTGGCCATGGTCATGCAGTCCGCCCATCCTGACGCCTCCGTCCTGGCCACCGAGGTCGATGCCACGGCCGCACGGTGCGCGCGTGGCAACGGGGTGGCGGTGGTCACGGGAGATCTGGATGAGCCCCTGCCGGTGGCGATGGCCTCGCGGGTCGACGTGATGACGGGTGTTCTCCCCTACGTCCCGACGGAGGCACTCCGGTTCCTGCCCCGCGACGTGCAGGGGTTCGAGCCCCCCGTCGCCCTGGACGGCGGCCCGGGAGGGATGGCTGTCGTGTCGAGGGCCATCGGCAGGAGCCCTCGGTGGGTCAGGCTCGGCGGATGGCTGCTGCTCGAGATCGGCGGCGATCAAGTCGCCGGGGCGCGGGAGATCTTCACCGCGTCCGGGTACCGGGATGTGGACGTACTGGAGGACGGCGACGGGGACGTGCGCGGAATCTACGGGCAGCGGGTGGCGTAGCCGGTTCGGCCGGCGCCACCTTCAAGGCGATCGACCGTCGCCCGATTGGCTCGCCTGGCGCTCTGCCGTTCCGTCCTCGGAGACCTCGGTGCCCCAGTTGGGGAGCAGCGCGACGACCAGGATCGCGGCCACCCCGACCACGCAGGCCGCGACGATGAGGGCGAGATCCATCCCCGAGATGAAGGAACGGCGGGCCACCAGCGCGAGCTCGTCTCCGAGCTTGCCCGGGACGTGCGTGGCCACCGCCAGGGCGGCGCCCACCGAGCTCTCGATGAGCGCCCGGATGGAGCCCGGCACGCCGGCGTGCCCGACCGCGGCTGCCATCAGGTGCTCGTAGCGAAGGTTGAGTGCGGTGCCGAGGACGCCCACGCCGAGTGCGCCTCCGACCTGCATGGAGGTGTCATTGGTGGCGGAACCGACCCCGGCCTCCCGGCGCGGGAGCGATCCCATCACCGATTCCGTACAAGGGGCCAGACCCAGGGCCACCCCGATGCCGACGATCACGAAGGGGATGACGCAGTCCCGGTAGGTCCCCGTCACCGTCGTCCTCGACAGCAGCCCGAGCGCCAAGGCGATCAGGGCCAAGCCGGTCGCGACCACGACCTTGGTGCCGATCCGACGGGCCACGACCACCGAGAAGGGGGCGATGACCAGCAGGGTCAGCGCCACCGGCGCGACCCGCACCCCGGCCTGGAGGGCGCTGTACCCCAACACGAATTGGAGGTACTGGGTCATGAGGAAGAACATGCCCAGCAGCGCGAACAGCACCAGGGCCAGGGCGGCGATGGCTGCGCTGTAGCGGCGGTTGGAGAAGAAGCGCAGGGGCAACATGGGGTGGTCGATGTGCCGCTCCCAGATGATGAAGCCGGCGATGACCACGACGGCCGCGGCCAGCGAGCCGGCGATCGGCAACGAGGTCCAGCCCCGTCCGGGCGCCTCGATGATCCCCCACAGCAGCAGGCCGAGCCCGAGAATGGACAGACCGGCGCCGACCGGGTCGGGACGCATGCAGGCCGGGTTCTTCGAGTTGGGTATCAGCCAGATGGCGGCGACCAGCCCGCACAAGGCGATCGGGACGTTCACCAGGAAGACCGACCCCCACCAGAAGTGGGCCAGGAGCACGCCGCCCAGGATGGGGCCGAGGGCGACCCCGATGCCGGTGGTGCCGGACCAGATCCCGATAGCCCGGGCCCGGTCCCGCTCGGCGGTGAAGATGTTGCTGAGGATCGAGAGCGTGCACGGCATGAGGGCGGCGGCACCGACACCCATGACCGCACGGGCCAGGGTCAGGCGGTCGGGGCTCGTCGACCACGCGGCAAAGGCCGAACCGCCCCCGAAGACGACCAGACCGGCCATGAAGACCCACTTCCGACCGACCCTGTCGCCGAGCGCCCCGAGCGACAGGAGCAGACCGGCGAACACCACTGCGTAGGCGTCGACCATCCACTGCAATTGACTGGAGCTGGCGCCCAGGCTGCGGGTGATCGTCGGGAGGGCCACGTTGAGAACCGTGTTGTCCAGACTGATCAGCAGCAAGGTGACACACAGCACGGCCAGTGCCGCCCAGCGCCGGCTCCGCGAGGCGGGCTCCGTCACCGCTTCGTCCGGTATGGCGGGCACATCGTCGGCCGGACGGGTGGGAACCGCAGGGCCGGCTCGGTTCGGGTCCATGAATCTCCTCTGGTCACTCACAGCATTCACCAACGCGGATGGACCGACCAGGCGCCGCCCCGCCGTCGGTGGCCGAGTGCCGTCCACCTGCAGACGAGTGCCGTCCACCTGCAGAGAGGTGGCCCGCCCGTCCCATCAAACGGAAGGCCGCGCCCTGACCACCACGACCGGGCAGCGCGCGTGCGAGGCCAGGTGGTGGCTCACCGATCCGAGGAGCAGGCCGCGGAACGCACCGAGCCCCCTCGACCCGAGAACCAACAGGCCGGCCTCCCGGCTGGCGTCGACCAGCGCCACCGCCGGCGGGTCACCTCTGGTCGCCCCGCGGACGACGATCCCGGGTGCCACTCCGGCGACGCGGGCCAGCGCGTCCCCGACCACCTGTGTGGCCGCGTCGGGGACACCGACATCCACCGTGACCACGTAGCCGGAGGTGCTGGCGAGCACCGATGAGGCCACGATGTCGATCTCGCCACCGGTGCGGCGGGCCTCACCGAGCGCCCAGTCGAGGGCCAGGTTGGCTCCCTCGGAACCGTCCACGCCGACGACGATCCGACCGGCCCGACCGTCCACGACTTCGGGCCCATTGGTCCTCGAGGCTTCGGCCGGCCGGACGATGGCCACCGAACAGGGTGCGTGGGTCAGGCAGTGCTGCCCGACCGACCCGAGGAGCAGGCCCCGGAATCCGCCGAATCCGCGGGACCCGACCACCAGGAGGTCGGCCTCCGCGGCCGCCTCGATGAGAGCGTACGCGGCCGGGTCGTCGCTCACCTTCCGCTCGACGCTGACCCCGGGGTGCCCCTCGGCCAGCCGCTCCAGGGCCGCGTCGACCGCGCTCCGGACATCGCCGGTATCGACCATTGCGCCTGCGAAGCCGCCGAACTCCCAGGCACCCACTACCGTGAGCAGGGCCCGGCACCGCTCGGCCTCGGCCGCGGCCCAGTCCAGGGCCCGAGTGCTCCCGAGGGAGCCGTCCACGCCGATCACGATGCGCTCGACCGTCTGGATCCGATCATCGACGGTCGAACCGTCGGTGGCGCCCGCCACCTCACCTGTAGGGGTCATGCGTCTTCACCTGTAGGAGTCATGCGTCTTCACCTGTAGGGGTCATGCGTCCTCTTGTCTCTCCGGGGGCCCGACCCCGGTTCCCGATCACCTGTCCCGATTCATACCCTGTTGCCGCCCATTGTCCGGGGCCGGCGACCGGTAGGCCAGGGCCGAAAGTCCATGGTGCGACCCATCACCTCCGTGTGACGAAAGCCTCTGGCTCCGACGCCGGTTCGGTGACATGGTGGACGCATGTGGATCGACGCCAGTGGGACGACGGTACTCCCATCTTCCGAATGCAAGCGGCTGTTGGCCCTCACGGCAAAGGAAGGCGGAATCGGCCGGCTCGGAATTCCGACCGACCAGGCACCGGTGGTTCTCCCGGTCAACTTCTCGTACCGGGACGGCGAGGTCGTGATCCGGACCGGAACCGGCTTCCTCTCGTCGTCCGGTGCCGGCCGGTTGGTGGCCTTCGAGGTCGACCATGTCGAGGCAGATGACGGCACGGCCTGGAGCGTGCTCGTCCGGGGGCTGGCCACGCTGATCGAGTCACCCACCCGGGAGGAGCTGCAAGCCGTGGCCCACCCGCTCGTCCCCGAGCCCGGGGACATGCTCCTGGTCGTCCGGCCGGACATCGTGACCGGTCGCCGGTTCCAGATCCACCGGGCGATCTAGCCTTGCCCTTGGGACCGACCGCCTTCATCCGATGAGCTCGCGCACGTGACGGGCGATGACGAGATCCTCGCGGGCGCGGACGACGAGGACGGCCGGGAGCTCCCCGGGGGCGGAGATCACGCCGTCACCCTGGCAGCCGAGGTTGTGGGATCCGTCCAGGACCAGCCCGAGAAAGCCGAGCCCCGCGCAGGCGTCCGCCCGCAGCCGGGGTGTCGCCTCACCTGCCCCACCGGTGAACACCAGACCGTCGATCCCACCCATGGCCGCGCCCATGGCGGCCACCGAGGTCTGGATCCGGTACACGTAGACCTCATAGGCCAGCTCGGCGTCCCGGTCCCCCTCGTCCATGGCCCCCATCACCTGGCGGAGGTCGCCGGACTCCCCCCACAGCCCGCGCAATCCCGATTCGTGCTCCAACGCCTCTTGCACTTGGTCGGCGGAGAACCCACCGTGCCGCTGCACCCACA
The DNA here is from genome assembly GCA_963745955.1 of uncultured Acidimicrobiaceae bacterium. GTDB lineage: Bacteria > Actinomycetota > Acidimicrobiia > Acidimicrobiales > RAAP-2 > Bog-756. The sequence continues at coordinate 728,420 of CAVUZI010000007.1, forward strand.
GGACGAGGCCGGGATCCACACTGCCCGAGCGTGTTGCCATCACCAGGCCTTCCATCGGGGTGAACCCCATGGTCGTGTCGACCGAGCGACCGGAAGCCACCGCAGCCAGCGAGGCGCCGGCGCCGAGATGCGCCGTCACCAGACGGAGCTCCTCCCGAGGCCGACCCAGAAGTTCGCCGGCCCTCGTGCTGGACCACTCGTGACTGAGCCCGTGGAATCCGTACCGACGGATGCCCCATCGCTCCCGCCAGGCGCGGGGAATTGCGTAGGTCGAGGCCTTGGCGGGCATGTCGGCATGGAAACTGGTGTCGAAGCAGGCGACCTGGGGCAGGCCCGGTCGCAGGGACCGCAGGGCGTGGATGGCGGCCAGACCGAGGGGATTGTGCAGCGGGGCAAGATCGGCGAGGGCCTCCAGGGTCGCATCGGCCCGATCGTCGAGGAGGATGGGGTGTGTGAACTCGGAACCGCCATGGACCACGCGGTGACCGGCGACGCCGACATCGGGGGCGCACTGGAGGAATTCCTCCAGTGCGCCGGCCAGCTCCGCCGCCTCCTGCCTGGGGAGGTCACTCGATGCGACGAGGCCATCCGAGTCATCCAGCAGCCGCAGCTTCAAGCTGCTGGAACCGGCGTTGACCACCAGTACGTTCACCCGCCTACTCTGCACCCGCCTACCTTGCCAGACGGAACCACGGCACCATGGGTGCGATGAGCAGCCTTGCCCGGACACTCCGGAGGAGGGCCTGATGGCCGGCACCGAACTATCTGCGGCGTCGATGTCGCGCCAGGACGAACTGGCCCGTCTCGACTCCTATTTCCGGGCGGCCAACTATTTGACCGCGGGACAGATCTACCTCATGGACAACCCGTTACTCCGCCGGCCGCTCCGCCCTGAGGACATCAAGCCGCGGCTGCTAGGACACTGGGGGACCAGTCCCGGCCTCAATTTCCTCTACGCACACCTCAGCCGGAGCATCAAGAGAGAGGACCTCGGCGCCATCTTCGTCTGCGGCCCGGGCCACGGCGGCCCGGCCGTGGTGGCCAACACCTGGCTGGAAGGCACCTACAGCGAGCACTATCCCCACGTGGCCCGCAACGGGGACGGGATGGCCAGGCTCTTCCGCCAGTTCTCGTTCCCCGGCGGCATTCCCAGTCACTGCAGCCCGGAGACTCCCGGATCCATCCACGAGGGCGGCGAGTTGGGCTATGCGTTGAGCCACGCCTTCGGGGCCGCGTTCGACAACCCCGACCTGGTCGTGGCGTGCGTGGTCGGCGACGGCGAAGCGGAGACGGGACCGGCCGCCACCGGATGGCACTCCAACAAATTCCTCGATCCCCGCCACGACGGCGTCGTCCTGCCCATCCTCCACCTGAACGGGTACAAGATCGCGGCTCCGACGGTACTGGCCCGCATACCGGCCTCAGAACTGCTGTCGCTGTTCACCGGCTACGGGTACAGGCCCGTGCTGGTGGAAGGCGGCTTCGACGGCGAGGACCACATGGCCGTCCACCACCGCATGGCCACCGCATTCGACGACGTCTTCGCCGAGATCCGCGACATCCAGGACGCGGCGCGTTCCCATGGAACCCGGTCACGTCCGGTGTGGCCCATGGTGATCCTGCGCACGCCCAAGGGGTGGACAGGCCCGAAGGTGGTCGACGGGCTGCCGGTCGAAGGGACGTTCCGGGCTCACCAGCTCCCATTGGCCCAGGTCCGCACCAACCCCGATCACCTGGCCCAGCTCGAGGAGTGGCTCCGGAGCTACCGGCCCGAGGACCTCTTCGACGCGGCCGGATGCCCGGTGAGGGCCGTGTGCCAGGTCCCCCCGGTCGGCGATCGGCGAATGAGCGCCAATCCGCACGCCAACGGCGGCCTCCTGCTCTCCGATCTCGAGCTGCCCGACTTCCGCGACTACGGCTTCGACGTCCCGAACCCCGGAGCCGTCATGCGCGAGGCCACCAGGGTGCTGGGAAGCTTTCTCCGGGACGTGATCCGAGCCAACCGGTCCACCTTCCGCCTGTTCGGGCCGGACGAGACCTCCTCCAACCGCCTGCAGGACGTGTTCGAGGTCACCGACCGGTCCTGGGACGCCGAGCTACGGCCGGGCGACGATCACCTGGCTCCCGAAGGCCGGGTGATGGAGACGCTCTCGGAACACCAGTGCGAGGGGTGGCTCGAGGGCTATCTCCTCACCGGGCGCCACGGCTTCTTCAACTGCTACGAAGCGTTCATCCACATCGTCGACTCGATGTTCAACCAGCACGCCAAGTGGCTGAAGGTCAGCCGGGAAGTGCCGTGGCGCCGTCCGGTCGCCTCGCTCAACTACCTCCTCTCGAGCCACGTCTGGCGGCAGGACAACAACGGCTTCTCCCATCAGGACCCCGGCTTCATCGACCATGTGGTCAACAAGAAGGCCGAAGTCGTGCGGGTCTACTTCCCGCCCGACACCAACTGCCTCCTGTCGGTCGCCGATCACTGCCTCCGCAGCCGCAACTACGTGAACGTCGTGGTGGCCGGCAAGCAACCCCAGCACGATTGGCTGACCATGGACGAGGCGCTCGACCACTGCACCCGCGGGCTGGGCATCTGGTCCTTCGCGTCGAGCGACGGCGACCTGGTTCCCGACGTGGTCATGGCCTGCTGTGGCGACATCCCCACCCTCGAGACACTGGCCGCGGTGCAGCTCCTGCACGAGCACCTGCCCGACGTGACCGTGCGGGTGGTCAACGTCGTGGACCTGATGCGCCTCGAACCGGACACCGAGCACCCCCACGGCCTCCCCGATCGCGAGTTCGACACCCTCTTCACGCCGGACCGGCCGGTGATCTTCGCCTACCACGGCTACCCGGCGCTCATCCACCGGCTGACCTACGACCGAACCAACCACCACAACTTCCACGTCCGTGGCTACAACGAGGAAGGGACCACGACCACCCCGTTCGACATGGTGATGCTCAACGATCTCGATCGCTTCCACCTGGTCATCGACGTGCTGGATCGGGTCCCGGGCCTCGGGGCCCGGACGGCCACCCTGCGCCAGCAGATGATCGACGCCCGTCTCGACGCCCGCCGCTACGGCCAGGAGCACGGCGAGGACCCGCCGGAGATCGCCCAGTGGCTGTGGCGCGGGGTCAAGGACCCCGTCTGAACCGCCGCTTCAGCCGCTCAGCCCCGAGCACCGTCCTCCAGGGGTTGGTCCTCCAGAGGTCCGTCCTCCAACTGGCCGTCCTCCAACTGGCCGTCCTCCAACTGGCCGTCCTCCAGGGGTCGGTCCTCCAACTGGCCGTCCTCCAGGGTCGATCCTCCAGGGGTCCGTCCTCCAGGGGTCCGTCCTCCAGCTGGTGGTGGCGGGCCGCGCACGCCTCCCGGTATCCGTCGTCGGGCTCGATCGGAAACCGGACCGTCATCGTCCCGTACTGGTAGCTGGCCGTCACGTGAAATCCCGACTTCATGAACACATCGATCATGTCGTGGTTTTCGGCCAGCGTCTCGGCGGCGAAGGTGGTGATCCCGTGGTCCAGGGCTGCAGAAGCGAGGTGCTCGAGCAGGAGTGTGGCGATCCCCCGGTGTTGGAACTCGTCGGCCACCACAAAAGCCACCTCGGCCTCAGGCGTCCCCGGGATGCGTTCGTACCGTCCGACGGCAATCAGGCGGCCGCCGTCCGTTGCCACCAGGGCCAGACGGTCCTGATAGTCGACATGGGTGAACTTCTCGATCTCGGCGGCCGACAGCTTCGGGTGCACGAAGAAGAAGCGCCGGTAAACGGACTGGGTCGACAGATGCCCGTGGAACTCCACCAGCCGCTCTCCATCGTCGGACCGGATGGGCCGAAGGTGGACGATGAGCCCGTCCCGCCCCTCGGCGGTGCACGACAGCTCGGCCGGATAGCGATCAGGTGCGGTGGCGTCCATGGTGCGGTGGTCGTCCGGCTCAGGCCGGACGCCCAGACCCATCGTCGACCATCTGATCAGCCGGCGCGTGAGGACCGCCCACCGGTCCGGTCTCACCGATCGGTGGCCGAGTGACGATGACCGTGCATTCGGCGTATCGGGCACACTGATGTGCCACCGAGCCCAGCAGTGCGTCGCGGAAGCCCCCGTGCCCACGGGATCCCACGACCAGCAGATCGGACCCCTGGCATGCGTCGAGGAGCGCGGGAACCGTCGCGTGGCATGGAGCCCAGGCCTTGAAGGGCACGTCGGGAGCGAAGCGCTCGGCATGCTCGGTGGCGGCGTCCACGACTTCCTGAGAGACCAGCTCCGATCCGTGCACGGGCCGTACGACGAAGGTGCCGATGGGCGGGTACTGCCACGCGTAGACGGCCTCCACCGACGCCGAGCGCAAAGCGGCTTCGCCGAGTGCCCACTGCAACGCCCGGGTGGATCCGAGCGAACCGTCGATGCCGACCACGATCCGCGGTTCGAGAGACCGGTAGGGGATGTCGTCTGCATCGCAGTGGACGACGGCGACCGGGGAGTGGGCATATTGCAGGCACTGGTCGCTCACCGATCCGATGAGGAGTTCTTCGAACCCACCCAGGCCGCGGGCGCCGACCACCAACAGGTCGGCGGAACGACTGGCCACGGTGAGCACCAGTGGAGCCGGCCAGTCGACGATCTCACCCTGCACCACCACCGAGGGATGCCGGGTGGCCACCAGGCCGACCGCGTCGTCGATGATCGCCTCCCCTGGTGACAGATCGGAGGTATCGGATGAGTACCACGCGGGCACGTCCTTCGGCGCATCCGTCAGGGCATACATGACCCTGAGGTCCGAGCCGTGCCGTTCGGCTTCGTCGGCTGCCCATTTGAGGGCCAGTCTCGAGTGATCCGATCCGTCGACACCGACCACGATGGGCCCTCGATGGGCTCGGCTCCGGACGTCCCGGTCATCTTCTGGCATGGCGTGCCCTTCCGTCGGTCACAACACTCCGCCTACCGGGGGGTGATGATCCGAGTGTCGATGGACCGGGCCCGGTCAAGATCGCGGGGCGTAAGGGCGATGTCCTCCATGTAGTAGGGGTTGAGTGCCGCCCGGCCTGATCGGCCACCTCCCGTGCTGCGGCCCCGATGGCTGTCGGAATACTTCATGGTGTCCTCCTTTTTCCCTACGGCACACTCATGCCGTCCCCTCTATTGGATGGCAACGTCGAGCCCCGGCATAGGGCCAAAGGTCCACGATCTCCCGGGCTCCTGTGAAGGGTCGGGACGTTTGGCCCTAACAGGGAACACGGAGGCCTGCCACCGTGGTTGGACAACGGCACGCGATGCCCGGGATCATTGAACGAGACCACGACCGCCGAGCCGTAGAAGACCGACAGGGAGGCTTACCGTGGGGCAATCGAGCAACCCGAGAGCCGACCGGGCACATGGCGGGCAGTTCCGGAACCCGGTGGAGCCCACGATTGGACCGCGTCAGTCGTCCGTCACCCGGCCGAGCTCGATCTACATCGAGCTGCTCGAAGCGATACTCGGCGAGCCGGAATCCTCCCCGGACTCGGTGTCGGCGAGCGAAGCACTGGCGCAGGTTGTCCGCCGCCGACGAGCAGTCACCTGGAACAGGTCGACGCCCGACGACCAGGACTTGGCTGCTGTGGCCCTGGCCGACCAATTGGCTTACGACGCGGCCCTTCTCACCTACGCCCGACGGGTGGGCATCGACTGCGATCCCCGGCAGTTCGGGATCCCAGAGGTCGAGCGACGGCGAATCGAGCGGATGCTCGAGGCCAGGGGGATTCCCCTCGGCCCGTAGGGTGTAAGCCCTACCTTTCCCACCGTTGCCCTACCTTTCTACCGTTTCCCTGGGCTCCTACCTCCGCCTTCGGCTCCTACTTTTGCCCTGGGCTCCTACTTTTGCCCTCGGCTCCCACCTTGCCCTGGGCCGTCCATGCCTGTGCCCCAGGCCGTTCGAGCCAGTTCGCTCACGTACCGGTGGCGTCGTCACGACGGCGGTTGGCCGATCGCTCGGACACCCGGGTGGCGTAACTGGCCGCCTGGGTCCGGCGCTCCATCCCGAGTTTGGCCAGCATGTTCGAGACGTAGTTCTTCACCGTCTTCTCGGCCAGGAAGAGTGCGGCGGCGATCTGCCGGTTGGTCTGTCCCTCGGCGATCAGGTCGAGGATGCGACGTTCCTGCTGGGTGAGGCTGGCCAGCAGCGGGTCTTCCTGGGATCCCTCCCGCAGCCGCTCGAGGACGCGCTGGGTGAGCGCAGGATCCAGCAGCGACTGCCCTTCGGCGACCTTTCGAACGTCGCCCACCAGGTCTGATGCCCCGATCTGCTTCAGCACATAGCCGGATGCGCCGGCCATGACGGCGGCGAAAAGCGCCTCGTCGTCGGCATAGGAGGTGAGCATCACACAGGCGATCTCGGGCGAGCTCGACCGGATCTCGCGGCAGACCTCGATGCCGCTCCCGTCGGGGAGCCGGACGTCCAGGATGGCCACATGGGGGCTGGTGGGAGGGATCCGGTCCAAGGCTTCGCCGGCGGTGGCCGCCTCGCCGACGACGACAAAGCCCTCCGCAGCCTCGAACATCGATCGGAGCCCGGTCCTGACGATCTCGTGATCGTCGAGGAGGAAGATCCGTATGCTCATTCAACCGCTCCTCGAACTGTTCCCAGGCACCTGCACGGTCGCCCCCGGGTCAACGACCAAAGCTTCCGGGTCGCCGACCGCGCTACAATCTGTTCGCGGCCAGCGGTTACAACCATAGCTGCTCCGGCCGCAGATGGGCCTCGAGCCCTGGTGCTCAACTGGAGGACCTCATGCCGTACCACTCGATTGAGGATCCGGCCAAGCTCCGACGCGTACTCGAAGCCACGTTGCTTCTGGAGGCCGACCTCGACCTGCCCTCCTTGCTACGGCACATCGTCGAGGAGGCCTGCTCGATGACCAACGCCCGTTACGGCGCGCTCGGGGTCCTGGGCAACGATGGCACCGCTCTCTCCGAGTTCATCACGGTTGGGCTCGATTCCGAAGAGGAGGAGCGGATCGGGTCGCGTCCCACAGGGAGGGGCGTCCTCGGCATGCTGATCACCGAGCCTCGTACTCTACGGGTCACGGAGCTGGGTTCCCACACCGAGAGCTACGGATTCCCCGCCAACCATCCGCCGATGACCTCGTTCCTCGGTGTGCCCGTCAAGGTGCGCGACGACGTGTACGGCAACCTCTACCTCACCGACAAGGTCGGGTGGAAGGAGTTCACCGCCGACGACGAGGCGTTGATCGAGGCGCTCGCCCTGGCTGCCGGCATCGCCATCGAGAACGCCCGGCTCCACCAGCGGGTCCAAGAAGTCGCCATCTACGAGGAGCGGGACCGGCTGGCCCGGGATCTGCACGACACGGTCATCCAGCGCCTGTTCGCCATCGGACTCTCCCTGCAGAGCATGGCGTCCAACCCCTCGGCGGGAGCGGACGCCGATCGGCTGACATCGACCATCGCCGACATCGACGACACCATCCGACAGGTCCGCACCAGCATCTTCGAGCTCGGGACGGACAGGATCGGCCGGGGACTCCGCGACGATGTCGTCTCGCTCCTCGCCGACCTGAAGCCGGTCGTCGGGTTCGGTGTCCGTGCTTCGTTCGATGGGCCCATCGATACGGCCGTCCCCGATGTCGTCCGCGAGCACCTTCTGGCCGTCATCCGCGAGGCGGTGACCAACATCGGCCGTCACGCCGAGGCGTCTGCGGCCACCGTCGCCATCCGCGTAGCCGACGGGTCCTGCCGGCTCCAGGTCATCGACGACGGACGCGGGATGGCCGGCTCGGAGCCGGGCGGGGGCCTCGGGCTCGGGAACATGGGACGCCGGGCCGAGAAGCTGCACGGCGAATTCCGGGTCGACGACGGCGCCAAAGGTGGAACCATCCTCACCTGGCAGGTCCCCATCCGCCAGTAGCCGGTAGCCGGTAGCCGGTAGGGTCACCTGCTGGCCCGTCCCGCGCTTGGCGCACCCCCTGTTGCCGATCGCCCCGGCGGTCCGCCGGTCCCCGACTTGGTGCACCCCCTGTTGTCCATCCCACGCAGTCAGGCGCGCTGAATTCACCCTGGCGCCGACGCCGCGGCAGACACCCCAAGGGACGCGCCAGGCACGGACAGGGGAATTCAAGGTGACTTTGGGCCCTACGCCCCAGCGGCTCCGGGTTTCACAATGGGCTGAACGGGAACCAGCGCCCGGTCGCTGATGCGGCAGTGGCCAGCCCGAGAGGAGCACCAATGTCAATCACCAGCGAGCGGCCGGAGACGCAGCCGGCAGTGCCACCGCAATCCGGGTCCCCCGGGGCACCACTCTCACCGCGCAACAAGGAGAAAGCCCATGCGCTGGGCCTGACCTCGGCCACCGGCCTCGTCATCGGCAGCATCGTGGGCACCGGCGTGTTCACCATGCCGGCGGTGCTCGCCGGCGCGGGCACCATGGGCATCGTCGTCCTCGGGGTCATCGCCGTCGGTGCCATGCTGCTGGCCATCCTGTTCGGTCAGCTCACCAGACGGGTGCCCAACAGCGACGGTGGCCTGTATGCATACTCCCGCCACGAGTTCGGCGATTTCGCCGGCTACCTGGTCGGCTGGTGCTACTGGATCCAGTCCTGGGCCGGCAACGCGGCCATCGTCTCGTCCTGGGTGTTCTACGTGGACGCGTTGTTCGGATGGGCCCACGTCAGCGGCATCCAGAACTGGGGCATCGCCATGGTCGGCTTGTGGGTCCCGGCCATCATCAACCTGGTGGGGATCCGCCAGATGGCGTGGTTCCAGAACGTCACCGTGGTCCTCAAGTTCCTCCCCCTGCTCTTCGTCGGGGTCATCGGGTGGTTCTTCGTCCAGAGCGCACACTTCGGTCCGTTCAACGCCTCCGGTGGCAGCCTCTACAGCGGCATCGGGATCGCCGCCGGTGTGGCCCTTTTCTCCTTCATCGGTGTCGAAGCCGCGGCCATGACGGCCAAGCGGGTGAAGAACCCTCGTGTGAACGTCAGCCGGGCCTCGCTGCTCGGCACCGCCCTCAGTGCCGTGCTCTACGTGCTGGTGACCGCGGTGGTGATGGGACTGGTCGCCCACCACACGCTCGTGAACACCGGATCGCCGTTCGTCAACGCCTTCCAGTCGATCTTCCCCCACGAGGCATGGGCCGGGAAGTTCATCGCCGCCATCGCCGTGATCTCGGGAATCGGTGCCCTCAACGGCTGGACGCTGATCGTGACCGAGACCTCCCGGGCCATGGCCCAGGACGACATGTTCCCGCGGCCCTTCGCCTGGAAGGACCGAAAGGGGACGGCCTGGTTCGGGATCCTCGTCGGTACGGCGCTGCCGTCGCTGCTCATGCTGTGGCGCTACACCACCACGTCCGGGCTGACCGTCTTCACCTACCTGGTCGATCTCACCGTGGTCACCGTGGCCATCCCCTACTTCATGTCGGCCATCGCCCAGCTGACCTTCCTGGTGTCCCGCCGCCGGACGGTCAACGGGTGGCTGCTGGCCCGCGACCTCTCGGTGGCCGGTGCCAGCGTGCTCTTCTCCATGTGGGTGACGTTCGCCTCCGGCTACCAGGTCGTCTACCAGGCCCTGGTGGTGATCCTGGCCGGACTCATCCTGTTCGCCTTCCTCAACGCCCGCCGGGAGCGCCTCGGTGAGAGGAGCGAGCCGGTGGACCTCCCCCAGCTGGGGCTGGCCGACGGTGTGAACGGCGCCTCGGGCGACGACGGCGGCAACGGCCACACGGCCGTGCTGTCCGACGCCGATCTGGTCGCCCCGTCCCTGGCCACACCGACCGGCGAAAGGCTGTCATGACCCTCAACGTGGGATCCGAGGTCGGCCGGCTGCGCCAGGCCATCGTGCACCGACCCGGGCTCGAGCTCTCCCGCCTGACACCCGACAACATCGGCGAGCTCCTCTTCGACGACGTGATGTGGGCGAAGAAGGCGAAGGAGGAGCACGACGCCTTCGCCGAGGCCCTCCGGGACAAGGGGGTGCAGGTCCACCTCTACGGCCAGCTGCTGGCCGAGACGCTCGAGCTTCCCGAGGGACGGGGCTTCGTCCTCGACCGCGTGTGCACGCCGGAGAACCTGGGCCCGTCGCTGGTCGGACCGGTTCGGCGCCTGTTCGACGGTCTGGACGGAGCCGAGCTGGCCGAGTATCTGGTCGGTGGGGTGCTGAAGGCCGATCTGCAACCGCTGCGGGCCCACAGCCTGAAGTGGGACATGCTGCGGGCCGATGACTTCGTCCTGACCCCGCTGCCCAACCACCTCTTCCAACGGGACAATTCGTGCTGGATCTACGGTGGTGTGACGGTGAACCCGATGGCCAAGCCGGCCCGGCAACGCGAGTCGCTCCATACCCGGGCCATCTACCGCTTCCATCCCATGTTCGCCGAAGCCGATTTCGTCACCTACTACGGCGACGAGGACCGCAACTACCAGCCGGCCACCATCGAGGGCGGTGACGTCCACGTTATCGGCAACGGCGCCGTGCTGATCGGCATGGGTGAGCGCACGACGCCGATGGCCGTCGAGACGCTGGCCCACGCGCTGTTCGACGCCGGGCAGGCGACAACGGTGGTGGCCATCGAGCTCCCCCGGTCGCACGCATTCATGCATCTCGACACGGTGATGTCCATGGTCGACCGGGCCACCTTCGTGCTCTACCCCTACTTCGACCGGCACCTGCGCAGCTGGACCGTCGCCGGCGGCGAGAGGCCGGGTGAGCTGACCGTGGTCCGCAATCACAACTTGTGGGACACCCTGGCCCGGCTGCTGGAGGTCCCCGAGGTCACCGTCCTGACCACCGACGAGGATGTCCGGGCCGCCGAGCGTGAGCAGTGGGACGACGGCACCAACTACCTCGCCGTCGCCCCCGGGGTCGTCTTCGGCTACGAGCGCAACGTGGCCACCAACACCATGCTGCGGAAGAACGGGATCGAGGTCGTGTCCATCGCCGGCAGCGAACTCGGACGAGGCCGTGGCGGCCCACGCTGCATGACCTGTCCCATCCAGCGCGATCCGGCATAGCCTGTCACCGCGGAACGGAGGGCTGCCATGAACCTTCAGGGAAGGAATCTGCTCAAGGAGGCGGACTTCACCAAGTTCGAGTTCCTCTACCTGGTCGACCTGGCCGAGGAGCTGCGCCAGGAGAAGCGCTCGGGGAGCGAACGTCAGCGGATGGTCGGGCGGAATATCGCCCTCATCTTCGAGAAGGCCTCCACCCGGACCAGATCGGCGTTCGAGGTCGGCGCCCACGACCAAGGGGCCCACGTGACCTACCTCGGGCCGGAGGAGTCCCACATCGGCCACAAGGAGACCATGAAGGACACGGCCCGGGTGCTCGGTCGGATGTTCGACGGCATCGAGTACCGCGGCTTCTCACAGGACACCATCGAGGAGTTGGGGAGATTTGCCGGGGTGCCGGTGTGGAACGGGCTGACCGACCAGTGGCACCCCACCCAGATGCTGGCCGACGTGCTCACCATGCGCGATCACCACGACGAGCCCCTTGAGCGGGTCACGCTGTGCTACCTGGGAGACGCCTCCAACAACACCGCCAACTCGCTGCTGGTCACCGGGGCCCTGTTGGGGATGGACGTGCGGATCGTGGGTCCGGAGACGCTGCTGCCCTCACCGCAGGTGCAGGCCATGGCCGATCGACTGGGTGAGCGGTCGGATGCCCGGATCTCGGTCGGGAGCGACGTGCAGTCGGGTGTGAAGGGCGCCGATTTCATCTACACCGACGTGTGGGTCTCGATGGGAGAACCTCCTTCCGATTGGGACGCCCGGATCAACCGGATGCTGCCCTACCAGGTCAATGCCCAGCTGATGGCGGCCACCGGGAACCCCGAGGTCAAGTTCATGCACTGCCTTCCCGCCATCCACAACTCCGACACCGAAATCGGCCGCCAGATCCACGAGAAGTGGGGGCTCGACGCGCTGGAGGTCACCGACGAGGTGTTCGAGTCTCCCGCCTCGATCGTCTTCGACCAGGCGGAGAACCGCCTCCACACCATCAAGGCGGCCATGGTCGCCACCATCGGGGACTGAGATGCGACTGGTGGTGGCGTTGGGCGGCAATGCCCTTCTCGAGCGCGGGGAGACGCCGCTGGCCGAAATCCAGGAGAAGCATGTCCAGGTGGCTGTGGATGCCCTGGTCCCCCTGGCCCGCGACCACGATCTGGTCATCACCCACGGCAACGGCCCTCAAGTCGGCCTCCTGGCCCTCGAGAGCGCGACCGACCCGGCGCTCCCCCACCCCTATCCCTTCGACGTGCTGGGCGCGCAGACCCAGGGGATGATCGGCTACTTCCTCCTGCAGGCCCTTGAGAACGCACTCCCGGGGCATGAGGTGGTCAGCCTGATCTGTCAGACACTGGTCGGTGCCGACGACCCGGCCTTCGACCATCCGACCAAGTTCGTGGGTCCCGTCTACGAACGAGAAGAAGCCGAGCGTCTCGCCCGCCGACGCGGATGGCAGATCCGACCCGACGGGGGGTCGTGGCGGCGGGTGGTCGCCTCCCCCGAACCGCACTCGCTGGTCGAGATGGCGACCATCCGCACGCTGGTGGCCAACGGCGCCACGGTCGTCTGTGCCGGAGGTGGCGGAATTCCGGTCAGTCGGAGCGGGGACGGGATGCTGCACGGTGTCGAGGCCGTCGTCGACAAGGACCTGACCGCGGCCATGCTGGCTCATGACATCGACGCCGACGCCCTCCTGCTGCTCACCGATGTCCCCCACGTCGAAACCGACTTCGGTACCGCATCGGCCCGCGCCATCCTGCGCACGACTCCGACGGAACTGCGGGCACTGCAGTTTCCGCCCGGGTCGATGGGCCCCAAGATCGAGGCCGCCTGCCGGTTCGTCGAGGCGACCGGGCACCGCGCCATGATCGGTAGGCTCCAAGACGCCGCCGAATTGCTCGAGGGCGATCGGGGCACAATCATCGAGCCGAGTGCTCGGACCCGACCGGGCACGTGACACGCACCGGGCACGATCGACATGCCAGCGGGAGCCCTTGAAAGGACAGATGATGAGTAGTCAGCCGGACAGCAGCCATCGGATCGTCGTCGGCACCGACGGCTCGCCGGCCTCGACGAAGGCGGTGGAGTGGGCCGCCCGCCAGGCGGAGCTCACCGGAGCCGATCTCGAGGTCCTGATGACGTGGGAGTGGCCGACCAGCTACGGATGGTCGTTGCCGGTGCCCAGCGGGTACGACCCGGCCCACGAAGCAGGGCAATCGCTCGACAAGACCCTCGAACCGCTACGCAAGGCCCATCCGGCCCTCACCTTCAAGCCGACCGTCCTCGAAGGCCATCCAGCGCCGCTGCTGGTGAAGGCCTCCCAGGGAGCCGATCTGCTCGTGGTTGGGAGCCGCGGCCACGGCGAGTTCGCGGGCATGCTCCTAGGGTCGGTGAGCGAGCACTGCGTGACCAACGCCCACTGCCCCGTGCTGGTGTTCCGCACCGAGGAGTGACCGATCAGGCCCGTCCCGGCGGCGAACGACCGGTGAGGATCCACCGTGACCTCGGTGAGGATCCGGCCCGGTGAGGATCCGGCGCCCGGTCATGGTCCGGCGCCCGGTCATGGTCCGACGCCCGGTCATGGTCCGGCGCCCGGTCATGGTCCGACGCCCGGTCATGGTCGGACGCCCGGCGATGGTCCGACGCCCGGTGAGGACGAGACATCGACCGTGAGGAGCGGGCTATGACCTCTGAGACGATGAACGCCTGGGTGGTGGACACGCCCGGCCCGATTGACTCCCATCCCCTTCGGCGCGTCGAACGGAGCGTCCCCGTGCCGGGGCCGGGGCAGGTGCGGCTGCGAGTGCGGGTCTGTGGTGTGTGCCGGACCGATCTCCATCTGGCCGAGGGTGACCTCGCCCCCAGGCATCACCGTGTCGTCCCCGGTCACGAGGTGGTCGGGCTCGTCGACCAGGTCGGGCCGGATTGCGTGCGGTTCAAGACGGGAGACCGGGTCGGTGTGCCGTGGCTGGCCCACACCTGCGGGACGTGCCGTTACTGCGTGGCCGATCGCGAGAACCTCTGCATCGCACCTGTCTTCACCGGCTGGGACATCGACGGCGGCTATGCCGACCATGTCGTCGTCGACGAACAGTACGGATACCTGGTGCCAGAGGTGTTCAGTGACGAGGAGGCGGCCCCGCTCCTGTGTGCGGGGATCATCGGCTACCGGGCGCTCCGGCGCTCCCGACTCCCGGCAGGGGGACGGCTCGGGATCTACGGCTTCGGAGGTTCGGCCCATCTCACGGCCCAGATCGCCATGGCCGAAGGGGCCAGGGTGCATGTCATGACCCGTTCGCACGAGGCCCGGGCTCTCGCCCTCGAGCTGGGCGCGGCCAGTGCCGGCGATGCCGCCGACCCGCCGCCGGAACCGCTCGACGCCGCCATCCTCTTCGCACCGGTGGGGACGCTGGTACTCCCGGCGCTTGAGGCCCTCGATCGCGGTGGCACCTTGGCCATCGCCGGTATCCACCTGAGCGACATCCCGGTGCTCGACTACCAGCGACACCTCTTCGAGGAGCGCGCTCTGTGCAGCGTGACCGCCAACACCCGCCACGACGGGATCGAGTTCCTCGAGGCCGCCGCCCGCATCCCGGTGCGGGTGTCCGCCGTGGCCTACGGATGCGACCGGGCCGACCAGGCACTCGCCGACCTGGCCCACGACCGGGTCAACGGAGCCGCCGTCCTGGTCTTTCCTTCGTAGCCCTGACGTCGGGCCCATCGGTCGCGTCGCGCCGACCGGTGGGTGGTTCGAGCGGATTTGGGACTTTCGGCCCTGATCCGAAGCCACCGCCTTCCTCCAACCTGATCTCCATGCAGCCGAACGATGGCAGACGGGTCGAGATCCTGACCCGTCAGACGTGCTGGGACCTTCTGGCCCAGGTGTCGGTGGGCCGGATCGGCGTGAGCATCGACGCCCTCCCCGCCATCCTGCCGGTCCACTTCTCGCTCTTCGACGGGACCGTGCTCATCTGGACCGTCCCGGGGACCAAGCTCGACAGGGCCACGGTCGGGCACGTGGTCGCCTTTCAGGCCGACGGCTATGACCCGCACGTCGACACGGGATGGAGCGTGCTTCTGCAGGGGGTGGCAACGGCGGTGTCCGACGAGAAGGTAGCGGCTGGCTCCGTACCCATCGGGTCCTGGGCCGGTGGCGAGTCAGCCGCACGCCTGGTACAGATCCGAGCGACCAAGGTCACTGGGCATTGGCTCCTCGATCCCGGCGACGGTACTGGTGTCGATGCGGGTGATGGCACTGGTCCGGCCTAGATCTTCAATACCCAGAAGCCGGTGGTCGTAGGGCGACGGCGACAAGGACTGCAGCCTGGGCGGAGTTGTGGTTGTGCCAGAAGGCAACGGTCGCTCGGCAGCAATCTCCGGAGGATCCGCGTGACGATTCCCCGACCCCTTTGGGGATCACTTCCTGCGCCCGAGCCGGGCTCCAGCCGTGCCCGGGCCGCGCTCGGGCCGCGCCCGGGCCCGGCGATCACTCCCGGCGGTCGAGCGGGGGCTGGTCGAGTGGGGGCTGGTCGAACCGGGGTGGGCCGGTGCCCGGGGGCGGGGCCTCGGGCCTCCGCCTGCGCTTGGGTCTCGGTCGCTTCGGTTCGGTCGGGTGCTCGGGGGCGGTCCATACCCACCCCTCGTCGGACCGGGCGAGCTCGAACCCGCGGTGGGTCCGGTCCAGGTGGTGCCGACGACAGAGCCTGGCCAAATTGTCGAGGGCGGTGAGGCCACCCTCGGAGAAGTCGGTGACCCAGTGGTCGTTCTCGAGGCCCAGGCGGGCGTCACAGTTCGGCACCACACACCGCGGGTCCCGGAGGAGGAGGGCCGACCGGATCCGTTTGGGCACGTGGCGTCCGGCCGAGTAGACCGTCGTGACGTCGGTGCCCTTGGCGATGAGCACCTCGACGAGGGCCGCTCCCAAGAGCTCACGGGCGTACTCGACGCCCACCGGGCCGACGCCGGGTATCTCACAGCGCTCCCCCTCGCCCACCGAGCCCCGGCGCAGGGCCTCTGCGTCCACCACCACCGAGACGGTGGCCTTCGGGTCACAGGTGCACCCGCCTCGGGTCGTGCCTGTTTCCTCCCCCCTCGGGGTGAGGGTCCCGCGTCCGGTGAGGAGGGCCGCCACGGCGTCGGCCCGGTAGGCGTCGGCGGTCTCGAAGCGGCCCTCTGTGCGGGCCTGTTGGAACTGCCGGTCGGTCTCGGCCTCCAAGGCGGCCGACACGCTGGCCCCGGCCTCGGGGGCGAGCACGGCCTGGAGGCGGAAGGCCCCGTCGTCGTCGGTGAAGGTCCGACACCTCCGGTCCTCGTGCAGCTTCTGGAAGTGGCGGGCCTCGGCCTCGTGCGAGCGTCCCTCGACCTTGGCCCGGTGACACCGCTCTTTCAAGGTGGCCTCGGAGTCGGACTCGGCGCTGTCGACCAGTTCGGCCTCTCTGGCCGGGTTGACCTTCGCCGCGTCGGACACCCGGGAGGCCCGTCGGTGGGAGAGCTTGCCGGCCAGAAACGACTCGGCCAGCGAGGGCTGGTCGATGAGGGCCTCCCCCAGACGGATCAGGTCCTTTGCCTCTGCGACGCTGTCCCCGGTGGTGGCGGCCAGGAACTCGGCCGCCGAGCGGTGGCCGGTGCGGGTGTAGTGGCTGCCCTGGGCCAGGCGGGCAGAGAACGCCGTCTTGTGGGCCACCACCTTCCGCTCGAGGCGGGTCAGCCGGCGGAGCACCTCGGTGGCGCCCTCCAGCGAACAGCACGCCGGGTCGATGTCGTCGAGCGCATGCTCGGCGGCGTCGAGAAAGGCGAACAGGCCCTGGGGCCCGGTCTGTCCGGTCGGCGACTGTCCGGAACCGGTCGGCGACCCGTCGGTCTGCGGCTGTTCGATCTGCGACTTGTCGGTC
Organism: uncultured Acidimicrobiaceae bacterium; assembly: GCA_963745955.1. Classification (GTDB taxonomy): domain Bacteria; phylum Actinomycetota; class Acidimicrobiia; order Acidimicrobiales; family RAAP-2; genus Bog-756. The sequence continues at coordinate 745,305 of CAVUZI010000007.1, forward strand.
TGCGGGGCGATCACGGCCATGTCACAGGATGGCAGGGGGGTGCGACAACCGGCCCGGAAGGCGAGGGAGTGAAGGCGACGGAGCGACGGCGAGGGAACTCGGAACCCCTAGGCCTCCTTGACCACCGCGTACCAGATGCGGTGGGCCACCCCCTCGATCCTGTCGCCGACCCGGGCGTAACGGCGGTAGAGCTCACGCCGGCCGGACACCTCATGGATGTCGTCGATCTCGAGCAGGGCTGACATGGCCCGGCGGTAGACGTGCTCGAGGGCACGCTGCTGGCGGACCGCGGCATCGGCACACTCGGTGGCCCTGTCGGGATGGGAGGCGAGATCCGGAAAGGCCCGAACCAGGTCGCGGACCCCGAGCGAGACGAGGTCCGCCATCTCGCCCATCGGAGGATCGGGCTCCATCTGCACGAGCTCGGCTTCACGGATCAGGTTCTTCGCCCCGTTGAGGACCGAATCGAGCCGTTCGGAGATCTCGTAGATGTCCTCAGGGTTGACCGGTGTCACGAAGGCGCTCTTCACGGCGATCAGGACCTCCCGCCCGGCCAGATCCCCCTCGTGCTCAATGGCCCGGATGACCGCGGTCTGCGACGGGTCGCCCTTCGACCAGGCGCACAGGGAGTCCATGCCCCGGACCGCGATGTCACCTTGACGGACGAGGAGCCCGAGCAGGTCCGGTGACTCGGGAAGGAACCAACGTCTCATCCGAGCCACCTCCAGATCACGAGGAACAGTGCGCCGAGCGCTGCGCTCACGGGCAAGGTGACCAGCCACGCCAGCCCGATCTCACCGACCACGGCCCAGCGTACGTGGCGCCACCGCTCCCCGGTGCCCACGCCGACGACCGCGGGGGCCACGACATCGGAGGTGCTGATGGGGGCGCCGGCCAGCGAGGCGACCAGGACGATGGCGGCCGACGAGCCCTGGCTGACCAAGCCGTCCAGCGAACGGATGCGATAGATGCGCCGGCCGAGCGTGCGGACCACCCGCCACCCGCCGAGCAACGTCCCGAATGTCAAGAGGAGAGCGGCTGCGAGCACCACCCAGAAGGGGACGGCGAAATGTGTGAGGTTGCCGTGCGCGACCAGCGCCGCCGTCATCAGGCCCATCGCCTTTTGGGCGTCGTTGGAGCCGTGGGCGAAGGCCAATCCGGCCGAGGCCACCAGCTCACCGCCCCGGACCGGCCGTTCGACCTCCCGCCTGGCGCGCCGGAGTGACCGGCGAGCCAGGCGGATGCCCATCGCGGCCAGGGGCAGGGCGACCGCCGAGGAGATGAGGAGCCACAGCAGCGAGCCGAAGACCCCCACGGGACGCAGGCCGTTCAGGCCGCCCCAGCGCACGGCGGTGAGCCCACCCTCGGCGATGGCCGCCCCGGCCAGGGCTCCGACCAGACAGTGGCCCGAGCTGCAGGGCAGGCCCCACCACAGGGTGACCAGGTTCCACACCAGGGCGCCCAGCACGGCAGCGGCCAGCACGTCCAGTACCTGGGCGGCCGGGACGAGGACGATGCCGGCGACCGTGGCGGCCACGGCCGTCCCCACCACCAGCGCACCGAGCACATGGAAAACGGCGGCGAAGACCACCGCCGGGGCCGGCCGGACGGCGCGGGTGACGATGGGCGCGGCAATGGCGTTCCCTGCGTCATGGATTCCATTGACCACCGCGAACGCTCCCGCGAGCGCAACCACCACCACGAGCACGGGGCCGATCCTCTCATGGCTCGGCCGCCCGTCCGTCGGATGACTCGGCCGGTCGCCCGCCGGAAAATCGACCCATATCGCGCCCTTCGAAGATGGAGATGCGGCGCTATGATGACGCGAACGGAGTGAACGCAGTGCTCCGGGGTGCAGCACGAAGGAGGGTCCCGTGATTCACGTGCAGGCGGTAACCCCGACCGGAGACCCGGCGGAACCGACCACCATCACCGTCCCCATTGGGTTCGAACATGCCCAGCGGCTCGATCGCCTGGCTCCGTTGATACACCAGCTCCTGGCGTGGGACCTCGTCACCCGCTCCGAATCGGGAACCTACGTGCTCCAGGATGACGTTCAAGAACGGCTCCAGGCCATGTCCGCGGTACCGGCGCCGGTGACGGCGCAGGTCTATCTGGGACGGAAATGCGAGACCTGCGGACTGGTGCGCGCCACCCGGATGGTCGAAGGCGCCCGAGTCTGCGGGCCGTGCAGCGTGGCCGCCTCCGAGGCGGTGGCGCCGGCTCCCGATGCGAGCCCGGTCAGGCCCGAGCCTCACGGGATCCGGTCCCGCTGGCATCGAAAGGCCAGTTGACCGGACCCACGACGAGGACTCCTGGGCCCGAAACGCGCCCTGATCCAGTCAACCACCGAGCCGTCGGTCGCCCCATCGAAAGCTCCATCGTCGGCTCCCGCCCCGACGAGTGCCCCGATGCTTGTCCCAAGGTCCCTCGGGGATCTTCGTGAGTACCGGCACGGAACGGGCCACGCAGCTCGAACCGGTGGCCGTCGACGAATGGCTGCTGAGGTACGACCGCTTCGATCCCGCCCATGAAGGGCTCCGCGAGGCGTTGTGCACCCTCGGGAACGGGTACTTCGCCACCCGAGGGGCCGCACCGGAGGCGGTCGCCGACGGGGTCCACTACGCGGGGACCTACGTCGCCGGGCTCTACGACCGGCGCACCACCCACCTCGCCGGACGGGCAGTGGAGAACGAGAGCATCGTCAATCTGCCCAACTGGCTCCTGCTGACCTTCCGCATCGACGGTGGTCCCTGGTTCGATATCGGGCAGGCCGACATTCTCGACTACTCACAGGAGCTCGACCTCCGCGGGGCCACCCTGAGCCGGTCCCTCCGGGTACGGGACGCCATCGGGCGGGTCACCCGGGTGGTGCAACGTCGCTTCGTGAGCATGGCCGACCCGCACATCGCCGGCCTCGAGACGGAGGTCACGGCGGACAACTGGACGGGGCGCCTGTCCGTCCGGTCGGGGATAGACGGCCGGATCGTCAACGCCGGCGTGCCCCGCTACGCCCAATTCGACGAGCGCCACCTCGTCGACGTGAGCACCGGTGAGTCCGATGACGAGACCGTGACCCTCACCGCCCGCACCAGCCAGTCGGGCGTGCTGGTCGCAGAGGCGTCGAGGACACGGGTCTACCGGGCCGGAGAGCCGGCGGCATTCGATCGCCGGGTGTGGGAGGAACCTGGGACCATCGCCCACGAGCTCTCCCTCGAGATCGAGGAGGCCCAGCCCATCACCGTCGAGAAGGTATTGGCCCTCTTCACCTCGAGGGACCGGTCGGCGACCGAGCCGCTGGCCGAGGCGTGCGCACTGACCCGACGCTCCGGACACTTCACCAATCTGCTCGGCGCCCACACCCTCGAGTGGGACGGCCTGTGGCGGCGGTTCTCGCTGGAGGTCGAGGACGGCGGCGACATGACCCACCTGGTGCTCCACCTCCACATCTTCCATCTGCTCCAGACCGCCTCGCGGAACATCCTCGACCTCGATGTCGGCGTCCCTGCCCGCGGCCTCCACGGTGAGGCCTACCGCGGTCACATCTTCTGGGACGAACTCTTCATCTTCCCCTATCTGAACCTGCACCTCCCAGAACTGGTCCGGTCGCTCCTCTTGTACCGTTACCGGCGTCTGACCGAAGCCCGCTGGGCCGCTCGCGAGGCCGGCTTCGCCGGAGCCATGTATCCCTGGCAGAGCGGGAGCAACGGCCGGGAGGAGGCACAGGTCGTCCACCTCAACCCACTGTCCGGCCGCTGGCTGCCCGATGCGTCACACCTGCAACGGCACATCAGCTCGGCCATCGCCTACAACGTCTGGCAGTACTACCTGGCGACGGGTGATATCGAGTTCATGATCGACTACGGGGCGGAGATGGTCTTCGAGATCGCACGTTTCTGGGCCAGCATCGCCCGCTACGACCCGACAGTCGACCGGTACGGGATCAGCGGCGTGATGGGACCCGACGAGTACCACGACGGCTACGTCGGAGCTCCGTCGCCGGGCCTGGACAACAATGCCTACACCAACGTGATGGCCGTGTGGGTGCTGTGCAGGGCGCTGGAGTTGGCCGACCTCCTCCCCGAGCCCCGCCGCAGCGAGCTTCGCGCCCGCCTGGCCATCGGTGACGCCGAGCTCGCCCACTGGGACGACGTGAGTCGCAAGATGCGCCTCGTCTTCCACGACGACGGGATCATCAGCCAGTTCGAGGGGTACGAGGGACTCGCCGAGCTGGACTGGGGCGCCTACTGGGACCGCTACGGCGACATCTCCCGGCTCGACCGCATCCTCGAGAGTGAGGGCGACACGCCCAATGCCTACAAGGCGTCGAAGCAGGCCGACGTGCTCATGCTCTTCTACCTGCTCCCGGTGAGCGATCTCCGGGACATCATGGACAGGCTCGGCTACGACGTCGGCCCCGACTTCATTCCGCGCACCGTCGACTACTACACGACCCGGACGTCGCACGGTTCCACGCTGAGCCGGGTGGTGCACAGTTGGGTGTTGGCTCGATTGGACCGGGAGCGCTCGTGGGAGTATTTCGAAGATGCCCTCTACAGCGACGTGGACGACACCCAGGGGGGTACGACGGCCGAAGGCGTGCATCTGGGCGCCATGGCCGGCACCGTCGACCTGCTCCAACGCGGCTACATGGGCATCGACATCCATGACGATGCCATCTGGTTCCGTCCCCATCTCCCTGGCGAGCTGCACAGCCTGACCCTCAACATCCGCTTCCGCCACCGGTGGATGAGCCTGTCGGTGGCCGATGGCCTGTTCACCGTGGACGTGTGGGACTGGGGCGACGGAACCGTCCGGATCGGGCTCGACGGCAAGGTGCTCGAGCTCCAACCGGGCGAGCGACGACAGCTGGCCCTCTGAAGCGGCGCCGCCGCGGTCGTGCTCCACGCCGTGGGCGCATCACCCGGCGGAGCGGGGTCGGACGCCCCCTCCTGGTGAACGGGGCTCGGACGGCACTCCGGGTGGATTGGGGGTCCAACGGCACTCCGGGTGAATTGGGGCCGAACGGCCCTACAGCGTTCGCCCCTGTTCCCCGACAATGGACATCGGCCGACAGAGGAAGCCCAGGTGAAAGGAACGATGGCGCACTGTTCGAGCGGTAGTCAGACGGCGCCGATGGTCGACCGGACCATGGCGGCGGACGCAGCAGGAGCGGTCCTGCCACTTCTCTCGCGTCCGGGTCCGGTCCTATGACCTTCTTCGACCTCATCCTCCGCAACCTGTGGTCCAAAAAGGCACGATCGGCCGGCCTGGCCTTCGCCGTGGCCATCGCCGTCATGGCTGTCGTGACGCTCGATGTCACCAGCAGCGGCCTCGAGCAGTCTGCGGCGGCCATCATCTCGGTCGGCAAGGCCGACTTCACCGTGGCCCAGAAAGGCGCATCCGACACGCTGGCGAGCACCATCGACCGGCAGGAGCTGGCCCGGGTCAGCCATACCCCGGGCGTCGCCAGCGCGGTGGGAGTCCTCGTCGAGACCCAGCATCTCAACGCCAACAATCCCGTCTTCATCGAGATCGGGATCAATCCCAGCGACCTCGCCGCCTTCGGCGTCAAGATCCTGAGCGGGCATCCGTACTCGCCCACAGGAGCGCACCAGGTCCTGCTGGGCTGGACGGCGGCATCCAACTTCGGCCTCCATGTCGGCGACCGGTTCGACGCCAATGGGACGTGGAACACCGTGGTCGGCATCTACTCGACCGGAAACGCCTTCGGAGATGCCGGTGCCATGTTCCCCCTCCCGGCCATCCAGGGATACAACCGGGTCCCCGGCATCGTCACCCTGGCCTTCGTCAAGGTGTCACACGGTGCCTCGCCCGCCGCGGTGGCCGCTCGCGTCGACTACAACCAGCCTGAGCTCACCACCATCCGTACCGCCAACCAGTTCGGTCGGGCCGATCAGAATCTCGTCTATCTCCAGGCCGCGGTGAACGGCAGCACCGTCCTCGCCATCCTCATCGGAGCCGTCATCGTCGGCAACACCATGCTCCTCTCCCTGTTCGAACGGACTCGCGAATTCGGATTGCTGCGGGCGGTCGGTTGGACCCGCCGTCGGACGGTGAGCCTGCTGCTCGGCGAGAGCCTGCTGCTGGCAGTGCTCGGTGCGGCCATCGGCGTCGGGCTCTCGTTCGCCATCACTGCCGGCTTGGCCCAGCTCCCGGCACTCAAGGGGATTCTCCACCCGAACTTCACCGAGGGCGCCTTCTGGAGGGCGCTGTTCACCGCCCTCGTCATGACGCTGGTCGGAGCACTCTACCCGACCACCCGCGCCGCGCTGCTCTCACCGCTCAAGGCGCTCAGCTATGAGTGACCGGATCGGTGACCAGCCGGCGGTCGACGTGAGGAATGTGACCCGGGTCTACCCGGGCCGGGTCACCGCCCTCGCCGGCATCGATCTCACCGTGTCCTACGGGGAGACGGTGGCCATCACCGGCCCGTCGGGTTGCGGGAAATCGACGCTCCTGCACCTTCTGGCCGCCATCGATTCCCCGACCTCGGGGTCGGTGACCGTGGCCGGGCGGGACCTGGCCCACGTGCACGATCTCAGCGCCTACCGACGCAACGAGGTCGGCCTCGTCTTCCAGTTCCACAACCTGTTGCCCAAGCTGTCCGCGCTGTCCAACGTCGAGCTGCCGATGTTCGGCTCCCATCATTCGGCGCGCCAGCGGAAGGCCCGGGCCCGCCAGCTACTGGCCGATGTCGACCTCGGCGACTGCGAGCGCCGCCTCCCGACGGAGCTCTCCGGCGGTGAGCGCCAACGGGTGGCCATCGCCCGGGCCCTGGTCAACGAGCCGAAGATCCTGCTGGCCGACGAGCCCACCGGAAGCCTCGACTCGGCGTCGACGGAGCGCTTCTTGCAACTTCTCGAGCGGCTGGGACGCGAGGGGATGACCATCGTCATGGTGACCCACGCTGCTGACGTCGCCTCGCACGCTCATCGCGTCATCGAGATGCGCGACGGGATGATCGTCGGCGAGCAGGCCGTGGGGTCGCCGACAACCCCCCAGGCCGCGGTGCCGACCGGCTCGTAGGAGGCGGCTGCGCCCAGCCTCCTGTTGCTACGCCGTCGCCCTCCGGTAGAGGTTCAAGGACACGACGAAGAAGACCACCAGGATCGCCGAACACCAGGCGATCGCCTGCCAGAGCTCGTGGTAGAGCGGCCCGCCCTCGAAGAGAGCCCGGACCGAGTTGACGACGACGGTGAGGGGCTGGTTCCGGGCAAAGGGTTGCAGCCAACCGGGCATGGTGGCGACGGGAACGACCGCCGAACTGGCGAAGAAGAGGATGAACATCGGCAGGATGGCGGCCATCTGGGCTGTCTGGGGATCCTTCACGGCCAGACCTACCGATGCATAGACCCAGGTGAAGGAGTACCCGAAGAAGACGATCAGGGCGACCCCGCCTACGCAGGCGACGACATTGTTGTGGAACCGGAACCCGACGAGGAGGCCGAGACCGACGATGAAGGCGAGGGCGAGCACGCTGCGGCAGAGATCGGCCAGGGTCCGGCCGGCCAGGAAGGCCGACCGGGCCATGGGGAGGCTCCGGAAGCGGTCGATCATGCCGGCCTGGAGATCCTGGGCCAGGGCCAGAGCGGTGGTCATGCCCCCGATGAGCACGGCCTCCAAGAAGATGCCGGGGACGATGTAGTCGACGTAGTCGACTCCCGGGATCTTGATCGAGCCACCGAGCACGTACCGGAAGAGGAGCAGGATGATGGTGGGCTGGACGATGGACATGAAGAGCAGCTGGGGTGTCCGCACGATGCGCAGCAGATTGCGCCTGGTCACTCCCACCGTGTCCCGAAGGGCCAGCCTCGGGGTGAGTGGGGTGATCCCGGCCACCAGGCGCCGGGCGGCGAGGTCAGTCATCGCCCGCCTCCGGCTTCCGATGCCCCGCTCAGGGACTCATCGCCACCGTCGGCTCCGTGGCCGGTGAGGGCCAGGAACACATCGTCGAGCGACGGCCGGCGGATGCCGAGGTCGTCGAGGGTGATGCCCTTGTCGTCGAGGAGGCGCCCCGCCGCGATGAGGGCCTTGGTTCCGTCGCCGATCGGAAGGCTGATCTCCCTGCGGTCGGCATCGATCCGGGGTGCCATCCTTCCGAGCCCGGCGACGATGGACGACGCCATCTCCAGCTCGGACAGGTCCGTCACCCGGATGTCCAACACGTTGCCGCCGAGCTGGTCCTTGAGCTCGTCGGCGGTCCCCCGGGCCACGACGCGGCCGGTGTCGAGGACGATGATGCTGTCGGCAAGGTGCTCCGCCTCGTCCATGTACTGGGTGGTGAGCAGCACGGTCGTCCCCTCGGATACCAGGTCCTGGATGAATTGCCACAGGTCGTTCCGGGTGCGGGGATCGAGCCCGGTGGTGGGCTCGTCCAGGAACAGCACCGGGGGCCGGCCGATGAGGCTGGCGGCGAGGTCGAGCCGCCGCCTCATGCCGCCCGAGTAGGTCTTGACCGGCTTGTCGCCCGCGTCGGTGAGGCTCATCCGGTCCAGCGCCTCATGGGCCCGGCGCCGGTACTCCGCCTTGTCGAGGTGATAGAGGAGCCCGACGAGCTCGAGGTTCTCCCGCCCGGTGAGGAGCTCGTCCACGGTGGCGTACTGTCCCGCCAGCCCGATCATCGCTCGGATCCTCTTGGCGTCCTGCCTGACGTCGAACCCCGCCACCCGCGCCCGACCCTCGTCGGGCAGGAGCAGTGTGGTCAGGACGCGGATGAGCGTGGTCTTTCCAGCTCCGTTGGGACCGAGCAGGGCAAGCACCCGTCCGGCATCGACAGCGAGCGACACGTCATCGAGCGCCAAGGTCGTCCCGAACCTCTTGGTGACTCCCTCGACTTCGACGGCAGCGCTCACCACCCGGTCGTCGGACCCGTGCGTTCCGAACTCTCCTCTTCCGCACATGGCCTCAACGGATCACCTCGCGACTCGACGGGACCGGGAGGTCCTCTCCCTGCCATCCTTCCGCCGCCGGCGGCGGCCGGATAGGGCCGAACGTCCCACATCGGGTCCACGTTCGGGCACGAACCTGGCCCCGGCGAGGACTTTCGGCCCTAGCCCTGGTCAGCACGTTGTCTGACAATGGGGGGACCGGAGACAAGGAGGGTGCTGTGAACGGACTGAGCGAGAAGAGCCACGGCATGAGGGCCACGTTTGACAGTGCGCTGCGAGGGTTGCGCATGACGGGCGCCAGCGTCGACACGAGGGCCCTGGTCGACCTGATCGCCAAGCACGGAACCGAAGAGGGGCGCCTGCTGTCCACCTACGAGGGTCTGGTCGACACTGCGCCGGACGAAGGGGTCAGGTACCTGATCGGGCTCATCCTCGAGGACGAGCGGCGCCACCACCGGCTGCTGGCCGAGATCGCCAATTCGATGGCCTGGGGATCGATCTCCGGATCGCCCGAGGACTCGACGCCCGATATGCCACATGCGCTGACCGGCGAGCTCCTGGAACAGACTCGTCGACTGCGGAAGGCAGAACAGACCGACTACCGGGAGTTGCGCCGGATCCGGCGCCGCTTGCGACCGTTCGCCGGGACCACCCTGTGGGCACTGATCGTCGACCTCATGCTGGCGGACACCAAGAAGCACGCCACCATCCTCCGGTTCCTCGAGCGGCACGGGCAATCACGCTGACCGTGTCGGCACGGGCCGGCTGACCGGCCGCCACCACCTACCGCTCGATCGGAAGCGCCCCACCTTCGGCCGCCTCCCGCTCCTCCGAGTCGGGGGTACCCCGCACCAGCGCGATGAGCAACACGGCCAGCACCGCCCCGACGACCGGTCCCGCGATGTAGATCCACCACCCGTTGAAGTCGAAGCTGACCAGGTCGGGGCCGAGCGTGCGGGCCGGGTTCATCGAGGCCCCGCTGATGGGGCTGGCGAACAGTCCGAGGAGGGCGACTGTGCTCCCGACGGCCAAGGCCGCATTGTGACCGATGCTCCGGTAGCCGGTCGCCGTGTTGAGGATGACGGTGACCAGAATCGCGGTCAGGACGATCTCCATCACCAACGATCTCCAGTCGCCGCCGGGCTTGGCGATCGGATAGTTGCTGCCCGACGAGACATGGCCGAACATGGCCTGCAGGAAGAGCGCGGCGGCGACGGCACCGGCCAACTGGACGATCACGTAGGGCAGCACCCAGGCCATCTTGAAGACACCCCTTCCGGCGAAGGCCAATGTGACGGCAGGATTGATGTGCAGGCCGGACAGGGGCCCGAGGGCGTAGATCATGGCCATGACGACGGCACCCGGGGCGATGACCGCGCCGTCCGGCTGATCGGGCCACCACCGGCGTAGTGGTTGATGACCCCGGCGCCGGCGGCCACGGTTACGAGGAAGAAGGTCCCGACGAACTCGATGATCACCCTGATCCGCAGCGGCCGGTGCCTGAGGGTGTCCTCTTCGAACTTGATCAGGTAACGGCTTCCGACCAACTGGGCAACCGCCTGCCGGTCCGGAACTGTGCCCGGGGATTGGCCCGCCACGGCGGGCAGGGGCGGTTCGGTCATCTCGTGCTCCTGGCAATGTTCGACCCTCGGTGGTCCCGGCGGCACCGTCGCCGGGAACGGCTACCGGAAGGGGGTCACCCCTCGACCGGTGGTTCGCCACCGGCCCCTGCCGCTACCGTCGCCGACCTCAATGTTGCCAGGTCCGGCGCCCGCGGGTCCGATGACGCCTGCGGGCCGCCGGTCGAGGGTCCCCCGCCTGCACCCGAGCCGGCCGGGGGCCCGCTCAGTCGCTTCCGGAACACGTAGAGGCTCCAGCCCTGGTACGCGAGCACCACCGGGAAGAACACGACCGCCACCACGGTCATCACCTTGAGCGTGTACGACGGGCTGGCCGAGTTGGAAACGGTGAGGTTGTAGGCCGAGTTGGTGCTCGACACCATCACCCGGGGGAACAGGTCGAAGAAGATGGAGCCGACGACACTGCCGATGGCCGTCGCGGCGGCCGCGAACGCCCATCCTTCCGAGCCGGCCTCGGCCAGCCAGGCGGCGCCAACCACCGCCACGAGAGCCAGGGCATCGATAGGGCTCGGTACGAAACCCACGCTGAGGCCGACATGGCTCCATGTCAGCCAGCCGAAGGTGACGACCGCGGCCACCCAGCCCAGGTGACCCGAGAGCCGGGCCACCCGCTGGTGGAGCTCCCCTTCGGTCTTGAGGGTCAGATAGGCCGCGCCGAGGAACAGCGACAGCGCGGTCAGGGTGACACCCGTGTACAGCCCGAAGGGCACGAGCAGGCCGAAGAAGCTCCCCGTGTAGTTGTGGGCCCGGTCGATCGGGAGCCCGTGGAGGAGGTCGCCCAGCGCGGTGCCGAGCAGCAGGGGGATGAGCAGGCTCCCGATGGTGAGCGACCACCGCCACGTCGACCGCCACCGCGGATCCTCGATCTTCCGGTGGAACTCGAACGAGACCCCGCGCACGATCAGCGCCACGAGCACGACCACGAGGGCCAGGTAAAAGGTGGAGAACATGGTGGCGTACCAGGAGGGGAAGGCAGCGAAGATGGCTGCGCCGCCCACGATGAGCCACACCTCGTTGCCGTCCCAGACGGGTCCGATGGAATTGACCGCGATGCGCCGTTCGGTGTCGTTGCGCCCGACGAACGAGTGCAGCATGCCCACCCCGAAGTCGAATCCCTCGAGGACGAAGAACCCCACCCAGAAGAGGGCGACGACCACATACCAGATGTTGTTGAGATGCACGATCGTCTCCTCCTAGTAGATGAGGGCGGGAACGCGGTCGCCCTCGGCCTCATCCGACGCGGCTTCATCCGACGCGGCTTCATCCGACGCGGCTTCATCCGACGTGGACCCATCCGGTCGCTGTCGGTCGTCTCCGGCGGCACCGCCGCCATCCCCGTCGCCGGCTTCTCCGCCGCCCGGTCCGGTGCCTGCCCCCAGGTCCTTGCGGCCGTAGTGGACCATCAGGTAGGCGTCAGCCACCCCGAGGGCCGCGTAGAGGAGCACGAACACGGTCAAGCTGATCCAGATGTCGGCGGCCGTCACCGAGGGCGACGCGGCCTGGGATGTCTTCATGAGCCCCTGCACGATCCAGGGTTGACGACCGCTCTCGGTCAGCAGCCACCCGGCGGTGTTCATGGCGAACGGGACGAGAACGGCCCAGGGAGCGATGAAGAGGAACCACTTGGCCTTCTCGAGCGTTTTGCGGCGGATCAGCCACAGGCCCCACAGGGAGAACAGCATGATGAGGGCGGCGAGATAGGCCATCACCCGCATGCCCCAGTACTGGATGAAGACATTGGGGATGTAGTTGCCCGGCCCGTACTCCTTCTGGTACTGGGCGTTGAGGTTACTCATGCCCTGCACTTCGCCGTTCAGATGGTTGGTGGCCAGGACGGACAGGAGACCCGGGATCTTCCAGATCTTCTGCGGGTTGTGGTCGTTGTTCCCTCCGCCGATCTGGAAGGCGGAGAACGAGCAGTGGCTCGGACAGGTGTTCCACAAGGCCTCGGCGGCGGCGATCTTCATCGGCTGGTACCGGCCCTCGATCACCCCGAGCTCGCTTCCGACGAACAGGTTCAAGAAGACGGCCGGGGTGAGCACGAGCAGGGAGATGATCGCCGTCCGGCGGAAGGCCGCCACCGCACTCTTGCGCCGGAGGTGCCACGCCGACACGGCCAGCATGACCAGGGCCCCGGTGACGAGGGAGGCCAGGATGACGTGGGGATAGGACCAGAGGAACACCGGGTTGGTGAACAGAGCCCAGATGTTGTTGAGCTGCGGCTGGTGGGCCGAGTTCACGACATACCCCACCGGGTGCTGCATCCACGAGTTGGCGGCCACGATGAACGCGGCCGACAGCATGGTGGCCGCCGCCACCAGCCAGATGCAGGCCAGGTGGAGCTTTTTCGAGAGCCGGTCCCAGCCGAAGATCCAGACGCCGAGGAACGTCGACTCGAGGAAGAAGGCCACCAGTCCCTCCATGGCGAGTGGCCCACCGAAGATGTTCCCGACGAAGCGGGAGTAATTCGACCAGTTCATCCCGAACTCGAACTCCTGTACCAGCCCGGTGACCACACCCACGGCCACGTTGATCAACAGCAGCGTCCCGAAGAAACGGGTCAGTCGCCGGAACGCCGGGTCGTCGTTGCGGTACCAGCTCGTCTGGAGCAGGGCCACCAGGAAGGCCAGGCCGATGGTGACCGGGACGAAGATGAAGTGGTAGATGCTGGTCGTGGCGAACTGCCACCGGGCGAGCTCGTTGGTCATCGGTTGGCGCTCCCTTTGTTCGTGACATCGACTGTTGCGTCCATCAGCTCATCGGCCGGCCGGCTCCGCGGGTCGGCCGTGGCGTGCCGCTCGGCCCTCATCTCGTTCCACCACAGGCCCGAGTAACGGCCGCCCTCCCCGAGCAGCACGTCGTGGGATCCGCGTTCGACGACCCGACCGGCGTCCATCACGATGATCTCGTCGACACCCTCAAGGCCGGCCAGGCGGTGGGTGATGAAGACCAGCGACCGACCCTCGGTGGCTCCCAGCAGGTCCGCGGTGAGGGCGTCGGCGGCCCGCGGATCGAGATGTTCGCCCGGCTCGTCCAGCACCAGCACACAGAAGTCGGCCAGCATGGCCCGGGCCACGGCGATCCGCTGGCGCTGGCCGCCCGAGAGGCGGGAACCGTGCCGACCCACCTCGGTGGCCAGCCCCCGCGGAAGGTCGTCGAGCCAATCACCCAGTCCCACCCGGCCGAGGACGTGGCGCATCTCGTCGCCGGTGGCGTGGCGGCGCCCGATGGCCAGGTTGTCGGCGATGGTGGTGTCGAAGAGGTAGGCGTCCTGGGTGACCAGGCCCACCACGGTGCGAAGTTCGTCGCCCGCAAGACGGTCGAGGGGTGTCCCGTCGAGGGATACGGACCCAGCTTCGTAGGGCAGGAACCCGAGGAGTACAGCGGCGAGGGTCGACTTGCCGGCACCGCTCGGTCCAACGACGGCCACCCGGCGACCGGGAGGAAGCGAGAGGTCCACCCCGCGGAGCACTGGCTCTGCCCCACCGGGGTACCTGGCCCAGAGCGAGCGGGCCCGGAGGTCGTGGGGACCGTCGGACACAGGCACCGGAACCTGGGGTTCCACGACGGGAACCGGTGCGTCGAGCACGGCGAACACCCGGGCCGCTGCCTGGCGCGCCCGTTGCAGGACCTGGGTGGCAACGGGCAACCCGACGACCAGCTCGAAGGCAGCCAGGGGGATCAGGGTGATGACGGCCAGCTCCGTGGCACCGAGCCGACCGGACGTGACCGCGGGGATGCCGACCAGGAGGCACCCCCAACAGGCCAGCGCGGCCAGCAGGGTGGTCAGGGCCAGCCCGATCCCGGCGGTTCCGGCCGATGCCGAGGCGATGGCCGTGAGCTCGGCGTCATGGTCGCGGATGGTCCGCAGCTGATCGTCGACTGCACCGAAGGCCACCAGCTCGGCTGCGCCTTCGGTGAGATCCACCATCGCCGCGGTGAGGTCACCTCGCGCTCCTGCGAACCGCGCCTCGCGCCGGCGGGCCAGAGCCCCGGTGAGCCAGGGAACGAACGTGCCCGCCAGAACCAGGGCGACGGCCAGTACCAACCCGGCAGCGGGCAACATCCACCACATGATGGCGACCGTCAGCGTGCCCACCAGGAGGGCGGTGGCGAAGGCGGGGACGACGCGGATGACCAGGTCCTGCAGCGAGTCGACGTCGTGGACGATCCGACCCAGGAGGTCACCGCGCCGGAACAGTGGCAGACCGGAAGGCGCCAGCCGCTCGAGGCCGCGGTAGACCGTCACCCGGAGCTCGGCCAGCAGGCGAAAGGCACCGTCATGGCCGACGAGGCGCTCGCCGTAGCGGAAGAACCCGCGCGACAACCCGAAGAACTGCACTCCGACGATGGCCACGGCCAGCTCCGATTCGTTGGGATGCTGGGCCGCCTTCGAGATCAGCCATGCCGCGGTACCGATGAGCCCGATGTCGGCTGCGATGGCACCTGCCCCGAGGAGTGCCGTCAAGACCAGACGCCCGGCTGCCGGCCGGACGATACCGAGCGTGCGGCCCAGTGGCGCCACCTCTCGACCGGGAGGTGCCGTGGACGTTTCGGATGGCACTATGCCGCGCCCCCGACCGGGGCAAGGTGGACCACCCGGTCGGCCATGGCCAAGAGCGACGGCCGGTGGGCCACGATGACCACGGTGCGGCCGACCATCAGTCGTCGCACCGCGGCCAGCACGCTCTCCTCGGTCCGCCCGTCGAGGTTGGCGGTGGGTTCGTCGAGGAGCAGGAGCGGGGCGTCCCGGACGAAGGCGCGGGCCAGCGCCACCCGCTGGCGCTCGCCGGCCGACAGTCCCGCGCCATCGTGACCGAGCACGGTCTCGGGTCCGGCCGGAAGCCGAGCCACCACCTCGTCGAGTCCGGCATCGTCGATGGCAGCCCGGACGGCGGTGTCGTCGGCATCAGGTCGGCCGAGGCGGATGTTGTCGGCGATGGAGCGGGCGAACAGGTGCGGCCGCTGCGGTACCCAGCCGACGTGCGCCCTCCAGGCATCGGGGTCGAGGGTGGCCAGGCTCACGTCCCCCACCCGGACCGACCCGGTCCAGGCCGGGGCCAGCCCGAGCAACACGTTCACCAGGGTCGACTTCCCGCACCCGCTGGGCCCGGCGATGGCCACGACTTCGCCCGGGTCCACGGCCAGGGACACCTCCTCCAGGGCGGGACGCCGCCGACCGGGGTACCTGACCTCGAGCCGGTCGACTCGGATGGCCGACCGGGAGGGATCGGGGACGGCACCCGAGGTGCCACGGGTGGGTAGCGGCCGCTCCAGCACCTCGAAGATGTCCTCGGCCGCTTTCATCCCTTCGGCGCTGGCGTGGTAGTTCGTCCCGAGGGCCCGGAGGGGAAGGTACGCCTCGGGGGCCAGGATGAGGACGAAAAGCGCGGTGGCGAGGCTCAGGTGGCCGCCGAGCAGGCGGAGCCCGACGGCGACGGCCACGAGAGCCACCGAAATGGTGGCCAGCAGCTCGAGGATGAGCGAGGAGAGGAAGGCCACCCTCAGTGTGGCCATGGTGGCCGTCCGGTACCGATCGGTGATGTCGCGAACGGCGGCCACCTGGGCCTTGGCCCGTCCGAAGACCTTGAGGGTCGGGAGCCCGGCGACCACGTCGAGGAAGTGTCCGGCCAGGCGCTGGAGGAGCCGGGCCTGGCGTTCCATCCGGACCCTGGTCGAGGCGCCGACCAACGACATGAACAGCGGGATCAGCGGGACGGTGGCGGCGATGATGGCGGCCGATATCCAGTCGGCCCCGAGGACCACGATGACGATCGTGACCGGAACGATCACGGCCAGGAACAGCTGCGGCAGATAACGGGCGAAGTAGCTGTCCAGCGCGTCGATCCCCCCGGTGGCCAGGACGACCAGGCTTCCGGCGCTCTCGCGGTCGATGCCGGCGGGCCCGAGACGGGCGATCCGGTCGACCAGCGCCGTTCGCAGGTCCGACTTGGCCGACGCCGACGCCCGGTCGGCCATCCGTTCACCGAGCCAACCCGTGGCCGCCCGCCCGAGGATCACCACAAGGAGCGCGGCGAGCGGCCCGCGGACCAGGGCCAGCCCTTGGTGGTGGATGACGACGGCCGCGATGGTGTGGGCGATGAGCCACGCCTGGGCGATCACCAGCGAGGCGGTGACACAGCCGAGGACGACGGTCACCACCAGAAAGCGCCGGGTACTGCGGGCGTAGTGCAGCAGCCTGGGGTCGATGGGTCCGGTCCTGTGCTCCGGTGAGGACGGGGAGGCCCGGTCGTCAGTCGGACTCGTCGACACGGTCGGACACGCCGGACCCTCCTCCGGGCCGGCATGGGTGCTCGGGCGTGTCCTGGATGTGGTCAACGCGGCTCTCTCTTATCGACGGTCCGAGCGCCGGGGCGCGGCGCGTTGGTCTCAGGTCAGGGTATTCGTCACCTCAGCCCTGACTAGGGTCAAAGGTCACTACTGCGACCGGGCGCCGATGACTCGACCGGACCGTTCCGGCGATCCGCGCCCCTGGCGGCCGCCCCGAGGATCAGCCGGATGACGATGGCGAACATGGCCAGGTCGGAGAGCATCTGGACCGTGGCCACCAGACGGGCCGGGTCGGTCTTCGGCGTGATGTCACCGAATCCCACGGTAGAGAAGACGGTGACCGTGAAATAGAGGGCTGAGGTCCGATCAAGGGGTCCACCGAAGGCGGCCGGATCCGAGTGCGACATGGTCAGGTAGATCCACGCGAACAGGACGAGGAACAGGGGCACGACCGTGGCCATGGCCACCGCGGCTCGCAGCAGCGGGCGATCGTGGTTGCCGATGAGGCGGATCTCGTTGATGAGGACGGCCACGAAGAAGGCCAGCGCCACGCCGAGGCGCAGCGCCACCGACTGATGGGCCCGGTGCTCGATGGGTAGGACGTAGTAGAGGATCAACAGCAGGGTCGCCGTCCCGACGGCGCGTACAGCGGTCTTCACCAAGTGGGACCGCTCGAAGGCTCCAAGATCCTGAATGGTCGAAGGTACCATTCGCCCGGCCGCGGGCTGTGGACCGGCTGCGGGGTTCACGCCCTGTGCCCACCTCGAGGTAGTGGTAGAGCCGACCTGCCCATGGTCCACTGACGCTCTTCTTGTCAGACCACGGCCAGTCTTTGTAGACCACTGCCCGGCATATAGTTCACTTGCCAATTCGGCCTAATTATCGGCTATAGCCGATGGTTAACCCTTCTGCCTATCGGCTACAGCGTAACTATTCAGCCCCTGACCGGAGGGTCCCCCACCTGGGCAGACAACGCGCGTACCGTGGGGAATTCCGACCCAGGACCCTCCCTCTGAGCCCTCCGGGGCGCCCCCCTACGCCGAGTTGGTGGCCCTGAACGGCGAGCTGAGGTCCGCCCTGGTCGACCAGGCCGATCGGTTGGCCACCCTCGAAGCCACGGTGCTGGCCCTGACGGCGGACAATGCTCGGCTGCGATCCCGTCTGAGCACGAACTCGCGGAATTCGTCGAAGCCTCCCTCGAGCGACGGCTACGCCAAACCCGCGCCCAAGTCCCGCCGGGTCCGCTCGGGGAAGAAGCCTGGGAAACAGCCGGGCGACCCCGGCAAACACCTGGCCCAGGTGGCAGACCCTGACCTGGTTGTGGACCACCATCCGGACCACTGTGGTGAATGCGGTGGAAGTTTGGCCTCCGCCCCGGTGACCAAGGTCATCACCCGCCAGGTCTTCGATCTGCCCCCGGTGGTGGCCCTGGTCACCGAGCATCGCTGCGAGCGTCGCCGCTGTCGCTGTGGAGCCGAGACCGCCGCCCCGTTCCCGGCTCCGGCCACCGGCCCGGCCTGTTACGGGCCCAACCTCCGGGCCCTGATCTGCTACCTGGTGGTCCGCCAGCACCTCCCCATCAAGCGGGTGGCCGAACTGATGCGGGACGCCTACGGGATCCCGGTGTCGACCGGGATCATCGTGGCCATGGTCAGTGAGGGGGCGGAGCGCCTGGAGGACTTCTTGTCCTCGCTCCGGGACCAGTTGCGCTCGGCCGACGTCGTCCATGCCGACGAGACCGGCCTGCGGGTGGCCGCCTCGTTGCACTGGGTCCACTCCGTCTCGACCCAGGACTCGACCTTGTACCACCTCGATGCGAGACGGGGCCCGACCGCCATCGAGGCCATGGACATCCTCGCCCACCTGCGGGGGGTGGTGGTCCATGACGGCTGGCTCCCCTATCGCACCTTTGCCCACCACGATGAGGTGGAGCATGCCTTGTGCAACGCCCACCACCTCCGAGAGCTCGACGCCGTGAAGGACACCAAAGGCCAGGAGTGGGCCCGTGACATGGTGGCCTTCTTGGCCGATACCTGGCACCGGGTCCAAGTGGCCAAAGCGGACGGTGCCACCTCGTTCGGCCCCGATGAGCTGGCCTCGTTGCGGGCCGCCTTCTTCCGCATCCTCGAGGCCGGCCACGCGGCCAATCCGCTGGACGACCCCGAGCCCACTCCGGCGGACTTGCTGATGACCCGGAGCAGGCCCAGACGCTCACCTGCGGGCAACATCGTCCGACGCTTTGACAAGTTCCCAGCCGACGTCCTCCGCTTCGCCACCGACTTCAGGGTTCCCTTCGACAACAACGAAGCCGAGCGACAAGTGAGGATGGTCAAGGTCCAACAGAAGATCTCGGGCGGGTTCCGGACCACCAGCGGCGCTACCTCCTGGCTGGCGCTGCGAAGCTATCTCGCCACGGTGATGAAGCAGGGCCAGAGCCCTCTCGACGCCCTCCGGCGCCTGGCGCTCGGCGACCCCTGGATGCCGGCCATCAATGGCAGCGGCTAAGCCCACACTGCCCGGATGCCGACCCCACCACACGCCCTTCAGTGGGGCGACTACCTGCCCTGGTCAGGGGCTGAATAGTTACGCTACAGCCGATAATTAGGCCGAATTCAAAAACGAGCACCCACAGCCGGCGACCGGGTCCACTACCTCCCGATCACGGTGACCGGAGGCGCCGCCTCTCTCATCGGAGTCGTCCCGCGGGGCGGACCTGCTCGCTCTCGGAACCCGGGGCGCCGCGATCCCCTCCGCCCGGACGAGCCCGACGAGTCCGGCACCCACGGCGATGACGCTCCTACCCCGCCGGGTGCAGGCCCGGGTTTGCTCGCGGACGGACACGGACACGGGCACGGGCACGGACGGACACGGACGGACACGACAGGACACGGACGGACACGACAGGTTCACCATG
The DNA here is from genome assembly GCA_963745955.1 of uncultured Acidimicrobiaceae bacterium. Taxonomy (GTDB): domain Bacteria; phylum Actinomycetota; class Acidimicrobiia; order Acidimicrobiales; family RAAP-2; genus Bog-756. Next base: position 765,062 of record CAVUZI010000007.1, read on the forward strand.
GTCGACATCCCTGAGGTCGTACGCGCCAAGGGCGACATGATGCTCGCCGTCGCCGACCATCCGGCCGGGTAGAGGCACGGCGAGCCATGGTAGAACTTGCCGACATGGAGATGCGACCGATCGGGGGGCTCGAGGTCTCGGTCGTCGGCCTCGGTACCAACAACTTCGGACGCGGCATGCAGGCCGATGACGTGGCACCGGTCGTACACGCCGCGCTCGACTGCGGGATCAATTTCTTCGACACGGCGGACTCGTACGGGGACAGCGAGGAGCGGCTCGGCCAGGCGCTGGGCCGGCACCGTGACCAGGTGGTCATCGCCACCAAATTCGGAAATCCCGTCGGCCCGGACGTCTCCGGCGGTGCTTCCCCCGGCTACGTACGCGAGGCCGTCGACCGCAGCCTGCGTCAGCTGGACACGGATCGGATCGATCTCTACCAGCTGCACAGACCCGATCCGGAGACGCCCATCGCCGACACCCTCGGCACACTGGACGAACTGGTCCGACAGGGAAAGGTGCGCGAGATCGGCTGCTCGAACTTCTCGGCCGCCCAGCTCCGTGAGGCCGACGCGGCGGTGGCTCCCGGGGGATCGCGCTTCGTCAGCGTGCAGAACCACTACAACTTGCTCGACCGCACCGACGAGCAGGAGGTGCTCCCCGAGTGCGAGCGACTACGCCTGGCCTATCTGCCCTACTTCCCGCTGGCCAGCGGCCTGTTGACCGGCAAGTACACGAGGGGTGAAGCCCCGCCGGAGGGCACCCGGCTCCAGCGATGGGGTGATCGGGTCGCCGGTCTGCTCACCGATCGGAACTTCGACGTGGCCGACGCGGCGAGCGCATGGGCCGCCGAGCGGGACCGGAGCCTTCTCGATGTGGCGGTGGCCTGGCTGGTGGCGAACCCGGTGGTGGCATCGGTCATCGCCGGGGCCACGAAGGTCGAGCAGGTGAGGGCCAACGCCGCCGCCGGTCAATGGCGGCTGTCGCCCGGCGACGTGGCCGAGGTCGAGGCCCTCGCCCCGGACCCCGAGTGAGCCGGAGATCCGGCTCAGTGGGCGGGCGGGACGGGCAGAGGACGGCCGATCCTCAATAGCGCCACTCGCGCTCCACGGGGCTCACCAGCGCGGTGCCGGGCCGCTTGCGCATTCTCCGGAGCACCAGGATCGGTCCCACCACGGCCACGAGGAGGGACACCACCAGGATGACCAGTGACGCCAGCATCCGGTTGTCGGTCGATGCCTGGCACTCGCTGACGAACGCGTTCCACTCGGCGCGATCGGCGGTGGCACTGGCAGCCGGCATCGGACCTGCGCCGATCGAGGCCGGGTCGAGTAGGGCCACGATCGGTGCCTCGGATGCCTGCCCCGGGCCACAGGTCCCACCGGCTGCAGGCGCCGGGAGGGCGATGAGGACGCCGGAGATCGCCAGTCCCGCGCCGAAGAGGCCCACGAACAAGAAGGCCAATCTGACCCACACGTGAGATGAGGAGCGTTCCATGCACGATCCCTTCAAAGCGATCCCTTGCGACCAGACCCGATGGTAGACCGACGCGGCCGGACCGACGCCGCGAGCACGAGCCCGCGGGCTACTGATCATCCTCCGGAATCGCCTCCCACCACTGGCACCACCATTCGGATCCGACCAGTATCCGCAACTTCGGGTGCCAGCAGTAGGAGATCTCGTTGTACGGCTCGAGGTAGTACCTGCAGTTCTCGCACTTCTCGCTGCCCGAGGGCTTTCCCTTCAGGACAGCGTTGGCGGCCAGATGTCGCAACTCGATCGACAAGGTCTCGTCGATCTCCTTGGGTTCGGGTTCGGGGATCACATAGTCGGACATGTCGACAAACTACCGCCGGGTCATCAGGGCCCGGCCAACCGGCGGGCACCGGCCGCACCGTTCCCGGACCTGGCCGTCCGCCCTGATCCGCCATTCGACAGGCCCGGTTCCGTGTCCGCCATGGCACCCCCGTTATTTTGAGCATATACTTTGAGCACTTACTCAAATACCCGGATAAGGTGGGCCATGGCCAAGGCAGGAGCACCCAGCACCATGGAACGGAGCGGGACCCGATCCGCCCCCACCCGACGCCGCCTGGTCAAGGCGGCCGTCGCAACGTTGAAAGAGGACGGCTTCGTCGGGGCCAGTGCCCGGGCCATCGCCGAGCGGGCCGGGTCCAACCAGGGGCTGATCTTCTACCACTTCGGCTCGGTGACGAACCTCCTCCTGGCCGCCCTCGACGAGGTGAGCGCCGAGCGTCTACAGGACTACGGCGAAGCGGTCGGTCGGGTCCGCTCCCCCGGTGAGCTCGTCGAGGTCGCCGCCGACATCTTCCGGACCGATCTCGACGCCGGCCACATGACGGTCCTGGCCGAGATGATCGCCGGTGCCTCGTCCGTTCCCGGCCTCGGCGCCGAGGTGGCGGAGCGGATCCACTCGTGGCGCGAGTTCGCTCGGTCCGCCATCGAAGACTCGATCGGCGGGACGCCGCTCGGCGCCGTCGTCCCCGCCGGCGACATGGCCCACGCCGTGGTCGCCCTCTACCTCGGCCTCGAGATGCTCAGCCATCTCGACGGTGATCGCCAGCCGGCGCTCCGGCTGTTCGGGCTGGCCGGGCAACTGGCCGGGCTCTTGGAGATGGTCGGCGCCCCATCCACACGAACGACCAACTCGACCACATCGAACGAGCAACTCGACCACAGCGAAGGAGCAGCGATGACGAAGGAGCAGCGATGACACTGACCAGAGCGGGAACCATGCGGGACAGCCTCGACGCGGACACCGGGCTGGACGTCGTGACCGGTGCCTTCAGCTACTCGGGGAGATCCATCGCCCGGGCATCGATGGATCAGGGAAGGCGGGTTCGTACGCTCACCGGCCACCCCGACCGTGCCCCCTTCGATTCGGCCATCGAGGCACGGCCTCTCGATTTCGACGACCAACTCGGCCTGGTCGAGTCGCTCCGGGGAGCGACCACCCTGTACAACACCTACTGGGTGCGCTTCGCCCGGAGCCAGGTCGACCACGATCTGGCCGTGGCCAACTCACGGACCCTCTTCCAGGCGGCGAGGCGGGCCGGCATCCGACGCATCGTCCACGTCAGCATCACCAATCCGAGCGTCGCCTCACCGCTGCCCTACTTCAGGGGGAAGGCACTGGTGGAGCGCGCCCTGGTCGAGTCCGAGGTGCCGTTCACCATCCTGCGCCCGGCCATCCTGTTCGGGGGCGACGGGGTGCTGCTCAACAACATCGCCTGGCTGCTGCGGCACCTGCCTGTATTCGCCGTCGGCGTGCGCGGGGACTACCGGATCCGAGGCATCCACGTGGATGACCTGGCCCGGCTCTGTGTGGCCGAAGGGGCGGAGAGCCGGGACCGTGTGATCGATGCCGTCGGTCCTGAGCGCCCGATATTCCTCGAGCTGGTGACGGCCATCCGCAAGGCGGTCGGCAGTCGGGCCGTGATCGTCCGGGTCCCCGGGGCGACGGTCCCTGTGATGTCCCGGGCGGTCGGATGGGCGCTGCACGACGTCCTCCTCACCCGCGACGAGTACCGGGCGATGTCGGATGGTCTGGCCGACACCGACGGCCCGGCGACGGGAACGACCCTGCTGTCTGAGTGGCTGGACGCCCACGGCCGCGACCTCGGGCTCTGCTACGCCAACGAACTGGAGCGACACTTCGCCCGGTGAGCTCGCCCGGTGAGCCCACGCGGTGAACCCATGCGGTGAACCCACACGGTGAGCCCAAACGTCGAGCCCACGGCGGACACCGGCCGAGGGTGCGTCAGGGGACCGGGGTGGATGCCACGAGGTCGGCGATGATCCGGCCCAGTTCGTCGCCCTTCTGCTCCTGGAGGAAGTGACCGGCCCCGTTGATCACGGCGTGGGACCGGCCTCTGGCTCCGGGTACGCGCTCCTGAAAGACCTCGGCCCAACCTGCGGTGGCCGGGTCTCCGTCCGAGTAGGCGGTGAGGAACGGCCGGTCGAACTCGGCCAGGGCCGCCCAGGTGGCCCGGCCGATGGCCGCACCGGGGTCGTTGCGGGTGAGCGGCATCAGCCCGGTCAACTGCCGGACCCCCGCCTTGTAGCCGGCGTCGGGGAACGGGGCGTCGTAGGCGGCCAGCACGCCGGGGGGCAGCGGGCCGGCCACGACGTTGAGGAAGAGGCTGGCCACGATGTCGGGCGAACGGTAATAGAAGAGGAGGTAGTCCACGAGCGCCTCCTCCAGCACCACCCGACCGTCCCCGAGCCCGTAGTTGGCCCACACCAACCGTTCGGCGAGCGACGGATCGGCGGTGTGGAGGACGGTGTTGGCCGCCACCACCCGGGCGAAGCGGTCGGGATCGGCGGCCAGGGCGCTGAGCCCGATGGGCCCTCCCCAGTCCTGGACCACCAGGGTGACGCCGCGCAGGTCGAGCGGGGAGATCAAGCTCTGCAGCCACTCGATATGGCGGGCCAGCGTGTAGTCGGTGCGCTCGACGAGCTTGTCGGATCGCCCGAACCCGATGTGGTCGGGAGCGATCACCCGCAGCCCGGCTGCGGTGAGCACCGGGATGACCGTCCGGTACAGGTAGGACCAGGTGGGTTGGCCGTGCAACAAGAGGACGACCTCCCCGTCGGCCGGGCCCGTGTCGACGTAGTGCATCCGCACGGGAGGGAGACCGCCGGCGCTCACCATGGAGTAGTGGGGTTCGAACGGGTAGCCGGGAAGGTCCACGAAGCGCTCGTCGGGAGTTCGCAGCACGCCGTCCATGGCCCCTCCTCGGCTGACATCCGACGGGGCGACGTTAGTGCACATCGGCCCGGCCCATCTCCGAGCTCCGGGTCGACCGCACACGCCTTCCGTGCTCGCAGAAGGCCGGTCCGGGTCACCGGCACGCACCACTCAGTTCCCGGCCGCCGACGCCGGGAGAGCCCACAACGGACGCGTGGGTGTGCCATAGTCCACGCGTGCCGTTGCCGCCGATCGATCCCCTCGTCATGCGTGTGGACGCCGACGGGCCCACCCTGCTCGGCGGCTGGTCACCGAGCAGCGGGCTCAGGCATTTTCCGCTCGCCCCGGTCTGTCCTTTCACCGGCGCCGACGACGTGGAACCGATCGACCTCCCCCGAACCGGGACCGTCTGGCTGCACACGACGGTCAACGTGGCGCCCCCGGGCTATACGGGACCGGTCCCCTACGGGCTCGGGATCGTGGAGCTCGACGGACCGCCGATGCTCCGTGTCGTCTCCCGTCTCGCCGGAGCGGACCTCACCCGCGGGGCCGAGGTTCGACTGGACGGCGAGGAGCTTCCCGGCCCGGACGGAGAGCCGGTGCTGACCTGGGTGTTCCGCTCGTGAACGAGGTGCGGATCACCGGGTTGGGCCTCCATCCGTTCGGCCGTTTCGACGGGATGACCGGTCCGGGCATAGGCGTCGTGGCCGTACGGGCGGCTCTCGGCGAGGCGGGCATCGGCGCCCGCGACCTTCAGGCGGCCTTCTGCGGGACGGCCTATGGCGGAGTGGCCGCCGGGCATCGGGTCCTCGGCCCGTTGGCCGGCACGGGTATCCCCATCTACGACGTCGAGGCCGGCTGCGCATCGGGCGGCGCGGCACTGCAACTGGCGGCCGCATCGATCGCCTCGGGTCGACACGACCGGGTGCTCGCCTTCGGTATCGAAAAGATGCCGAAGGGCATCATCCGCTCGTCGTTCTTCGCCCCGTGGCAGGAGGCCGCGGGACTCACCCCGGCGCCGGCGTACTTCGCGCTGCGGGCGCAGCGGTTGCTCGCAGACACCGGCCTCACGGTCGAGCACCTGGCCCAGGTCGTCGTGAAGAACCGCCGCCACGGGGTCGACAACCCGGACGCCATGTTCCGCAAGGCGGTGACGGTGGACGAGGTCCTGGCCGCGAGGATGATCTGTCCTCCGCTGACCTTGTTCATGCTGTGCTCGCCCAACGAAGGGGCCGCCGCGGTCGTCCTCGAGCGCGACGCGGACGGCCCGCGACTGGCCGGCATCTCGCTCCGCTCGCACCTGCCCGGCAACGTCCTGGGCGAGGACTCGCCGCTCTGTGGGATCGACGACACCTCGGTCACACCACCGACGACACTGGCCGCCGACGACGCCTACGCCCAGGCCGGCCTGGGCCCGGACGATGTCGACGTGGTCGAGTGCCAGGATACGGATGCGGCGCGCGAGCTGCTGGCCTGGGCAGAGCTCGGACTGTGCGCGCCGGGCGACCAGGCCGACGTCCTGGCCCGGGGCGATGCCCTGATCGGCGGGCGCCTGCCCATCAACCCCTCGGGCGGGCTGCTGTCGAAGGGCGAACCGCTGGGTGCCTCCGCGTTGGGCCAAGTCGTCGAACTGGTCCGCCAACTGCGGGGTACGGCCGGTGCGCGCCAGGTGGAGGGTGCCCGGGTCGGGTTGGCCCATGTCATCGGGCGCGGCGCCAATGCCTGCGTGACCTTGCTCGTGCAGTAACGGCGCTCGGGATAGGACGCGGCTCGGGCAGGAACGCGGCTCGGGCAGAACGCGGCCCGGGCAGGAACGCGGCTCGGGCAGGACGCGGCTCGAGCCGTCGCTGCGGTGTCAGTGCGCCGAGGGCAACCGGCGGAGGGCAAAATGGGCTTTGACCGAATCGTCGGTCGCTCGGCCACCGACGTCGCTCACCACCTCGAGGAGCGCGAACCACCTCGCCAACGAGGCTCGGAGGCGGGAGAGGCCGACCCCGAGCTCACCGATCTCTTCATGGTGGAGGAGGTACTGGGACTCACCCACATGTTCGAAGATCCGGATATCCCAGAGCGACAAGCCGTCTTCGGCCAGCGAAACATCCATGATGAGCACGTTGTCGTCGAACTCGTACACCCACGGGGGTTCTTCACCCAGGCGGCGGAGCTCGCCCACCGTGTTGACGTCGAGGATGAACAGCCCCCCTTCGTTGAGATGGTCGTACACCGCGGCGAACGTCGATTCCCAGGCGTCGAAGGTGAGGAGGTGATTGAGGCTGTCGAACACGCAGATGACCACGTCGAACCATTGGCCGAGAGCGAACGAGCTCATGTCCCCCAGGATCAAGTGTGCCCTCGGGACCTTGCGCCGGGCCAGAGCCAACATCTCCGGCGACTGGTCCAGGCCGGTCAGAGACCGAACGCTCGTGAGATGGGCGAGGATGGACCCGGTCCCACAGCCGAGCTCGAGGAGCGTCGTCGCGTCGGGTCGATAGCGGTCGATGAAATCGAGTACGCGCGCCGCCCGCGGCGCTGGATCATCCATCGCCGCGTCGTAGAAGCGGGCGAACCGTTCATACCCTCGCACCGGGCCACCGTGCCACAGTGTGGCCTCGGATTGCATCCGCCGTTCGCACCCCCGGCCGGAACGGCCCCATCCGGGCGGAAATGCCGGAGGCCGGAGGCGGCCCCTGCGGGCACCGGGTCCGCTGAGTTCTGCCGCTCGAAGCTCTCAGCGGACCCGGCATCCATGGCATCGGCCGATTCGGAATCGGGCTTGAGCGGTCCGGCCCACCTGGACCTGCCGGCCCCCTGGGCCCGTTGCCCAGTCAGCCAGTTGTCCGACGTGGCTCCCAACCCGGGCGTCTTCACCACGAGGCTCGCCTTCGCCGGTCTCAGGAGACGTCGACGAGCAAGGCGGTGACGTTGTCCTCCGCTTCGTGCTCCACCGCCCGTGCGACCAATTCGTCGGCGGATTCCTGGGGCTCGAGTTCCGATGCCAGCAAAGCGTTGAGCTCGGCGGTGGACAGGGCCTTGAAGAGACCGTCGGAGCAGAGCACCAGCCGGTCGCCGGACTGGCAGGAAACTCCGGCGTGGTCGATGTCCACGTCCGGGAGGACGCCGATGGCCCGCGTGAGGACGTACCGGTAGGGGTGGGTCTGGGCGTCCGCTTCACTGAGCTCGCCGGCCCGGATCAGATCGGCGATGACAGTGTGGTCGTGGGTCAGCTGTTCCACGCGCCCATTTCGAAAACGGTACAGGCGCGAGTCGCCGACATGGAGAACGATCGCCGCCGCATCCGAGGTCATTGCCAGGGCCACCAGTGTGGTCCCCATGGTCGCATCCTGGCCGTTTGCCTGCCGCCAGACGGCACGATTGGCGTCCCGGAAACCATCGAGCAGGCCCGAGACGGTGCGGTCCGCAGAGAAGGCGGCGTCGAGCGTGTCCAGGGCGAGTCGGCTGGCGATATCGCCGTCCTGGAGGCCACCCAGGCCGTCTGCCACCGCGAACAATCCGTCACCGACCAGCACGGCGTCTTGGTTGGTGTCGCGCCCGCCTCGATGGGTGGACGCTCCGCTCACAAATGTGTGTGTCAACGCAGTTCCTTTCCTCGAGATCTCCCGTTGAGCCGGAGGGGGTGCCTGGCCCAACGCCAAGGCGGCTCGAGCCTGGACCAGGGCCTGGCGACGGGCCTTCGACTCGCTCACGATCTGCCGGTCCCAACGATCGAGGGTGTCCGGGTCGGGGGTGTCGAAGAACTCGGCGATGTCATCGACGGCTATCCCGGTCCGGCGCAGCAGGGCGATGACCCGGGCTCGGTGCAGCTGGCCGGTGGAGTAATAGCGGTAGCCCGACGAGCCGTCGACGGCGGCCGGGACCAGGAGGCCGGCAGCGGCGTACGAGCGCAGCATCTTGGCCGACAGGCCGCACCGGGCCGAGAAGTCGCCGATGCTCAACAGTTCATCCACGCCTAGAGCATGGACCCTTCCCGCAGGGCAGAGTCAACAGCCACGGAGGACAGGAGCCCTGGCGTCCGACAGGGTGCCGCTCGGGTGTTGCCGGCCGCGGCACTGACTAGAGTCCATCCGATGACCTTGACCCCTGACGCAGTGCTTCTCACCGGAATGGTCGCGGTGGTCACCGGCGGCGGATCGGGCATCGGGCGCGGCGTGGCCGGGACCCTGGCCGCCTTCGGAGCAACGGTGGCGATCTGGGAGCGCGATCCGGAGACCTGCCAGATCGCCGCGGCAGAGTTCGACGGCCTCGGGATCACCGTGGACGTCCGCGAGAGTGCCGAGGTCGACGCGGCGCTGGCCCGCACCCGCGACGAGCTCGGTGAGGTCCAGATTCTGGTGAACAATGCGGGCGGAGTGTTCTCGGTCCCGTTTCTGGAAAGCGCGGAGAAGGGCTGGGACGCCCTGTACCGGGCCAATCTCAAACACGTCATGCTGTGCACCCACCGGGTGGCCCGGGCCATGGTGGCGGCCGGACTGCCGGGCAGCATCATCAACGTGACGTCCATCGAAGGGGTACGGGCGGCCCCCGGCTACGCCCCCTACGCGGCGGCCAAGTCCGGGGTCATCAACTTCACGAAGACGATCGCCCTCGAGCTGGCACCGAACGGGATCAGGGTCAATGCCCTGGCCCCCGACATCACCTTCACCGAAGGGCTGGCCGCGGTCGCCCCGCCCGGCAGCCACGAGCACTTCGGGCACGTCGTCCCCATGGGCAGGGTCGGCCATGTCGACGAGATGGGCGGTGCTGCCGTGTTCCTGGCCTCCGACCTCTCCAGCTACGTGACCGGACAGACGCTGCACGTCGACGGTGGCACCCATGCCGCCGGAGGCTGGTACCACCATCCGACTTCGGGCCACTACATCCTCGGGCCGCCCTGACATCGGCGGGTGGTGGACGGCTCACTGGTCGAGCGCGGGATGGCGCCGGGCCACCATGGGAACGAGCACGCTGCGCGGTGAGAGCCACCCGGCGGCGGCCGTGAGCCGGTTGGCCAGGCCGGGAATGACCACCGCCCGGTCGGCATCCAACCCGGCGACCGCCGCCTTGGCCACATCACCAGCCGGCAGCCACATCATCTTCGGCATGGCGCCGGCCGCCTCCTCGTCCGAGATGCCGGCCGCGGCGGCGAATCCGGTCTCCACCGGGCCCGGGCAGAGCACGGTCACCGCCACTCCCTTGCCCCGCAACTCGCCCCGGAGGGCATGGCTGTAGGAGAGCACGAAGGCCTTGCTCGCCCCATAGCCGGCCTGGCCCGGAAGCGGCTGGAAGGCCGCCGTCGACGCCACGTTGAGCACGGCGCCGCTCCGGCGCTCGACCATCCCGGGCACGAACAGGGAGCACAGATGGACCACAGCTTCGACATCGGTGCGGACCATGGCCACCTCGGCGGCCGGATCGGAGCGGTAGACCGGGCCCATGGTCGAGAACCCCGCATTGTTGACGAGCACGTTGACCGACAGCGACCGGGTCTCGAGCTCGGCGGCGATGGCGCTCCGCGACGAATCGTCGGCCAGGTCGGCGACGATGACCTCGGCCCGGACACCGTGGGCGGCGGCCAGTTCATCGGCCAGCCGGCGCAGCTTCTCCTGGCTGCGGGCCACCAGCGTGACCCCGAGCCCCCGCCCGGCGAGCAGGCGGGCGATGGCGGCGCCGATTCCGGAGGAGGCTCCGGTCACCAGGCACGTGCGATCGGGGCTGGGAGCGGGAAGGACCATCGACAGAGCGTAGGTCTTCTCACCCGTGCCGGCGCTCGGCTGCCTCGCCAAGCCGAGTTGTCAGTGCCGGCCGGGTGTGGCGTAGACGGCGCGGGCGCGGTAGCGGAGCGGCCGCTCTCCGAGCTCCTCGAGGTAGTGGGCCACCCACCCGGCAACCCGTGCCACCGTGAACAGCGTGCGGCCCGCATCCGGCGCCATCCCCGTCGACCAGGCGATGGCGGCCATACCGAGGTCGACGTTGGGGAGCGGGATGGAATGGGCGGCCGCCAGCTCGACGAGGGCGGCGACCGTCCTGATCTGATCGGCGGTGGCCAGCTGTTCGAACAGTTGGAAAAGCACGGAGAAGCGGGCGTCGCCGTGCTTGTAGACCGTGTGTCCGAAGCCGGGGAGGATGCCCTGCCATCGGAGCGTGTCGTCGAGAGCCCGCTCGGGACCGTCGCGCTCGGCATCGACCAGCAGCGAATAGGCAAGCTGGCTGGCTCCACCGTGCAACGGGCCGGCGATGGTCCCGAGCCCGGCCAGTACCGCGTCGTACACGTCGGCCCGGGTGGAGGCCGCGATCCGAACCGCCATGGTCGAGGTGGCCAGCTCGTGGTCGGCCATCAGCACCATGGCGGCATTGACCGCCCGGATGACGTCCGGGGTCGGATCGGCGGTCAGAGCCGAGGTCAGGCGGGCGGCCATCGAGCCGGCGAGGTCCACGCCGCCGGCCGTCGCAGGTGCCAGCCGGCCTCCGGCCGCGGCCAGCACGTCCACCATCGAAGCCGTCAGCCGCCTGGCCGTGCGGACCACGGACTCCGGCCGAAGGTCGGCGCGCAGGGGGTCGCGGGCGCCGGCCATGACGACGGCCCAGCGGATCCGGTCCGATGGTCCGAGGTCCGGCGGCCGGCCCAAGGCCAACGGCGACCAGTCGTCAAGGCGGGGTTCCGAGTCATGGCCGTCGGTGCTCCACAGCCATTCGGCCACCTGCTCGTAGCGCCAGCTGGTGGCCAGGTCGGTCGCCCGCCTGCCGCGGTAGACCGGGCCCTCGTCGGTCAGCTGGGTGATACCGGTGGTGATGGTGACCATCCGGGTCTCGACCGCCTTGCCCTGGCGCGACCGGCGGGCCAGCCGCTCCACCTCGTCCATGTCGAACAGGCTCCGACGTCCGCTGGCCGCCCGATGCGAGACCAACAGGCCACGGCTCACGTAGGCGTAGAGCGTCGACACCTTCACGCCGAGCCGGCGGGCGGCCTCATCGCTCTCCAGCATCCGCTCCACCCGGCCATCCTAGCTGACATTGACTTGATCAACATTTACAGCAACGGTCACGGACGTCACACTGGTGGGAGCGAACCGATCAGACCAGGGCGGAAGGTCCGTCCGGACGAGGAGAACCGATGGCCACCGCCGTACAGGAGCTGATGTCGTCCCCCCCGGTCACCTGCGACGTCGACGCGTCGTTGACCGAGGCCACCTTCTTGATGAACAGCCGGCAGATCGGATCGGTGGTGGTGACCGACGGGCCCGCCATCGCCGGGATCCTCACCGAGCGGGATCTGCTCCGGGCCGCGGCCACCCGGGCCGATCCGCGGGCTGATTCGGTGCGGCGCTGGATGACCGCCGACCCGGACGTCCTCAGCCCCGACGACGAGGTGGTCGAGGCGTGGTCCGGGCTGACCCATCACCAGTACCGGCATCTCCCCGTCGTGGACGACGGCCGACTGGTCGGCGTGGTCTCCATCCGCGACCTGTTGACGGTGGCACAGATCCGGCCGGCTGACGAGGTGAGCGCCGATGTGCCCCGCGGGCTCGAAGGTGTGGTCGTGGCCGAGACGTCGGTGGGCGACGTCCGCGGCAAGGAAGGGTTCTTCCACTACCGCCAGTACTCGGCCACCGAGTTGGCTGCCAAACGATCGCTCGAGGATGTCTGGAAGCTGCTCTTCGACGGCGAGCTGCCCGATCGGACCGGATCGGAGAGGTTCACCGACGAGGTGGCCGGCCTGCGCAGTATCCCCGACGGGCTGGCCGACATGCTCCCCACCCTGGCCACCATGGGCACCCCGCTCGACGTCCTGCGCACCGGTGTCTCCATCCTGGGCGCCGAACTCGGTTGGCGCCCCACCCACGACATCGACCACGACGAACTGAGGTCACAGGCCCTGCGCCTCTGCGCCGTCGTCCCCACCCTGTTGACCGCGGTGTTCCGGCTGCAGCAGGGCAAGGAGCCAGTCCCGCCGCGTGACGATCTCGGGTACGCCGCCAACTACCTGTGGATGCTCCTCGGGAGGGAGGCCCCGGCCGCCCATGTGCGGGCCATCGAGGAGTATCTGGTGCTCACCATCGACCACGGATTCAATGCATCCACGTTCACGGCCCGGGTGATCACGTCCACGGGTGCCGACCTGGCCGCATCTGTCGTCGGGGCCATCGGGGCGCTGTCAGGACCGCTGCACGGAGGCGCACCCAGCCGCGCCCTGGCCATGCTCGACTCGATCGGAACGCCGGACCGGGCGGAGCCGTGGATCCGCGACGCGGTCACCCGCGGCGACCGGATCATGGGGTTCGGCCATCGCGTCTACAAGACGGATGACCCGAGGTCGGTCTTCTTGCGGGACGTGGCCCGGACCCTCGGCGGTGACCTCGTCGAGTTCGCAGAAGAGGTCGAACGGACGACGGTCGATGTGCTGGCCGAGCTCAAGCCGGGGCGCCAGCTCTACACCAACGTCGAGTTCTTCGCCGGCGTGGTGATGCACACCTGTGGCATACCCCGCGAGATGTTCACCCCGACCTTCGCCTCCAGCCGCACCATCGGCTGGGCCACCCACGTGATGGAGCAGGCCGCCGACAACCGCCTGATCCGCCCGGCGGCGCGCTACGCCGGTCCTCCCCCGCCCCAGCCGGTGCCCACCGTCTGAAGGTCAGTCTGCAGGGGCGTCCCTCCGGGGAAGGATGCCGGGGGCGGCGATGGACCGCTCCTCGACCCACTGGAGATGGAGCTCACGTCGGGCGAACCTCCATCCCGAGTCGGTGGACCGGTAGGTGTCGTGGTAGCGGATGAACCAGACCGTGTCGGTCCCGCCCCCACTGCGGCCCTCCGCCGCGGACGCATGGTGGGCCACGCACAGCACCGTCCCGGTGGCGGTCGTTCCATCCAGGACGTAGCGGTGATCGGACATCTGGTGGAATGTCCGGACATAGACCCCGAGGCCGTCCGGCACCCGGCGCAGGGAGTCGTAGCCGGACCGGGTGATCACCGGCCGCAGTTCTTCGGGGAAGTTCGGGACCACGAGCTCTCCGTCGGCCACGAACAGCCCGGCGAACCGCTCGCCGTCACGACCGTCGGCAGCGGCCCCGTACTCGGTGGACAGCCACCGCAGCTCCTCGATGACCGGAGATTGGTCGAAAGGCCGGCTGGCCGCGGTCACGGACGGTCGGCACCGCCGCCGGCGGGCTCCATCCCGAACTTCTCGGCGAAGGCCGACATCTCGTCGTGGACCTGAGCCAGGTCATCGGTCATCGAGGTCGAGACGACCAGACGGGCCGCCCCTGCCGACCGGGCCTCGTCGATGTCCTGCTCCGAGGTGGTCGGGAGATACCCGGACAGGGTCAGCTCGATGGTGGCCGGGTCGCGCCCGGCCTCCTCGGCCGACTGGCGGAGCTGGGCCATCCGCACCTCCAGATCCGCTGACGCCAGCCCCAACGGCTGGAACCCGTCTCCGAGGCGCCCGGCCCGCCGGGCGGCCGCCTCGCTGTGCCCGCCGATGTGGATGGGCACACCGCCCGGTTGCACCGGCTTGGGAAACGAGTGGGCGTGCCGGAACGAGAAGAACTCACCGGAAAAGTCGGCCCCCGAGGGTCCCGAGTCGGACCACAGGGCGCGCATGGCGGCGATGGTCTCGTCGGTGCGCCGGCCTCGGCTGCGCGGGTCGGCTCCCGTGGCCCGGAGCTCCTCGTCCATCCATCCCACCCCCACGCACATCCGCACACGGCCGGCGGACAGGACGTCGACGGTTGCGATCCTCTTGGCCAGGACCACCGGGTGGTGGTTGGGAAGTACCAGTACACCGGTGGCCAATCCGAGGTGCTCGGTGACGCCGGCCAGATAGGCCATGAGATCGAGGGGGTCGGGGATCCGGCAGTCGTCGGGCAACGGCATCTTTCCCGAAGCCGCATACGGGTAGGTGCTCTGGTAGTCGGACACGACCACCGCGTGCTCCACCAGGACGACCGATTCGAAACCGCACTCCTCTGCGTGGCGGGCGAACGAGGTCATCCATGCAGGGTCGGCGGTGACCCCTGAGCGGACCGGAGGGATGATCCCGAATTGCATGACCTGGCTCACTTTCGTCGATGCCCGATGACGGACCCGTTCCGGACATGGCCTCCGACGGCCTCGGTCGGCTGGGCCCAGCCGGGCCGCTCGTGAGCTTACTTAGCGGCGGAGCTGGCGCCAGAGGGGCCGGTTGCCATCAGCCGGGGTGGCCGGAAAATCGACCATCGGGTCGAGCCACCCGATATGTTCGGGGAACGAGCTTCGGTCATTGGGGACCCTGTAAGGTCGCAGCGTGGACGCCGTCGATGCACGTTGACCAGTGCCATGACCGGCCCATGCGACATCCACCGGCCACATGGGACGGTCTGTCGGCTGCGCGTGGAGTGACGCGTGGCGACTGATCAGGCTGCCGTCAGGCTCCCGGCGACGCTTCGGGAGGCGGTGAGGGCGCAGATCGCCCTGACCCTCGAGCCACCCTACGAAGGTGTGGTCACCGTGGCGGTCAACGGCGCGCTCATGAGCTCCGCCTGGTTCTTCCTGCCTCTCGCATTGCGCGACGACGTGTTCACGTTGCACGGCCCGCTGGCCTTCGCGCTGGTGCTCGCCGCCTGGATGTACTCCGACGTGCCGGCGACCAACGTGCTCGGCCCGGATGCCCACAGGGTCATGGCCGCAATCGACGACCCGGTGATGTTCCGGCGATTGCTGTACGCCAAGAACATCGTCCTGTGGGCGTTGGTCACTCCGGTCTGCTCGGTGGTGGCGGTGATCGTCGGGCTCTTGAACCAAGATCTGTTGTCGATCCTGTACACCATCGTGTGGATCGGAGTCGTGCCATTCGGCGCCCTGGGCATCTCGGCGTGGGTGGGAATCGTCTTTCCCTACCATCCGATGCCCCTGCGCGTCCGTTGGGAACACCGGCGCCCACCGCTACGGATGTTGGTGCGGTGGATAGCGCTGGCCGTCACCCCGTACGGTCTGGTTCCCGTTCTGGCCGGATTGCTCATGGTGCCGTCACTGCTTCTGTGGGGATTCACGTCGAAACATGGCCTGACCCAGAGGCTTCCCGACCGTGACCTCGGATGGGGTGTGGCCCTGGCGTGTGCCATCTCCGTCGTGTGCTCGGTGGGAGGTCATCATCTGGGCGAACGGCTGGCCCACCGCCGCCGGACCAAGCTCGTGGCCTTCCTGGCCGACCCGCTGAGAGGCTGACCAAGCGGGGCGCTCCGTGTGCCGGCAGTGGCTACCGGTGGGCGCCCGATCCGTCGCCGAAGAAGGTGAACATGGTCCGGTTCGGGTCGAACGGCAGCGGAGGCGACATCAGTCGATGCGTCCCCACGCTGAAGAATGCTCCCTCCTCCGTGTCGAAGGCAACTTCCTCGAAGCCGGCGTCTTCGAACCATGCCCGGATGGAGGGCGTCAGATCGGGCTCGAGCCGGTGCCTGGTCCAGATGACGGCTCCCCCGGTCGCCAGCAGACCCGGGAACATCCTCACGGTGGTGTGAACGTCCTCGTCGCTGACGTTTCCGAACACGCCGCAGGCCATCACGATGTCGGCAGGAACGGCACCGGTGTACGCCGCGGTATGGGATGCATCTCCCTGTCGGATCTGGACATGGGTGAGTCCGAGCTCATCGGCCGCCGATCGCGCCTGATCGGTCAGCCGGACATCGAGCTCGACGAGGCGAGCGTGCACATCGTCACGACGTCGATGGTCGGCCAGGACTCCGATGACGTCGCGTCCTTGTCCGGCGCAGAGACTGACGAGCTGAATCCGGCCAGGTGGGCACTGGTCGAGCACCTGCCCAAGTCTCTTCTGGACGATGGAGAGCCGCCGGCTCAGAAAGGAGGTGGGGTCCTCGTACGATTCGTGCCACCTGACCCAATGCCCCTCATCGGCCATGCCCGAAAACGTAGCAGGACCCTCGCCGAACGACGCCGGGCCGTTATCGGTTCAGGGACCGCATCTCGAAGGCGGACCTGACCCGTTCCAGCTCCGATTCCACCTCCTTGAGAAGCAGCTCGTCATGGGACCACGGCTCGGGTCCGCATCCCGCGGCGAACGTCGAGCACAAACGGGACAACTCGCGGGCCCCCAAGTTCGCGCTGGACCCGCTCAGACTGTGGGCCGATCGGACGACGGCGTCGGCGTCGGCGTCGGCCAGTCCTTCGGCGCAGCTCGGCAATGTGGCGTTCGGCGTCGGCGAGGAACTGGGCGGCCAGCCGACCGATGAGGTCTTCCCCGGCCGCCTCGCCGAGGCGCTCCAACTGGTCGAGAACCTCGAGGTCCAGGGCAGGTCCGACGGAACGAGCCGGATCGACGGCACCGTTGGCGTCGTCCGGATCAGGGGAAATGGCAGACGATGACCGTCTCCGGGGCCAGTGGGTCAACGCCGCGGCAAGCGTCTCCAGGTTGAAGGGACTGGCGATGAAATCGTCCATCCCGGCTCTCAGGCAACGTTGCTTGTCGGCGGCGGTGGGTGATTGGATGATGGCGATGATCGGGGTCCGGCGGGACGCCCCCTTGAGACGCCGGATCTCGTCGGTCGCCTGGTAGCCGCCCAGCGTGGGGAGGTCGCAGTCGATGAAGATGGCCCGGTAGGGCCGGAGAATCGCCGCCGCCACCGCCGCGTCTCCGTCGGAGACTGCGTCGACTTCGTGACCCAGCCTCTCGAACATCGCTCCCGCAATACGCTGGCTGATCGGGTTGTCCTGGGCCATCAAGATGCAGTTGTTGGCTCTTTGCCCCATCGGGTGCGGTCGGACGAAGGTCGGATCGATGACCGTGACGCCGTCGGCACCATCATCTCCGGACGGGATGGCGGCGAGGTCATCGCGCCGGCGGCGACGTGGCGGTCGACCTCCCGCAATTACGCGCTGAGCCAACTCGAGGCGTAGCTCGTCGAAGGCGACCTCGACTTCTCCGATCTCACCCCGGGCGCTCGACCGTGGGTCGGCCGCGGACCTCTTTCGGAGATCTCGGCACGCTTGCGCGAGTTTCCTCCCGCCCAACTGGGCGCTGCTCCCCTGGATCACGTACGCGTGGCGGCTGACGGTAGGGGAATCATCGGCCTCCACCGCGCTTCGTAGTTCGGCAATCCGCCGCTCCGAGTCGTAGATGAACTGGCCGACGAGCTCGGCGACGAAATTGTCCTCGTGAAGGTGACCGAGATCACACACTTCGTCGAAGTGATCCTGATCGAGAACGAGTGCGTCTGCGGCCTCGGCACCACGGCCCTGGGTCTCATCTGAAACCTGTGGCCGATCACTCATCGAAGCAGCCACGGCCCTCAAGAGGATGTCTTTCGTAACCGGTTTGGCCAGATAGCTGTCCATACCCGAGGCCAGACAGCGCTCGCGGTCCTCCGAGCGCGCCCCGGCCGTCATGGCTGCAATGGGCGTGTGCCGCGAGGTCCCCTCCTCGGTCCTGATGGCGGCCGTTGCCTCGTATCCGCTCATCTCCGGCATCTGGCAGTCCATCAGTATGAGGTCGTAGTGTTGGGACCTGTTGGCGTCGACAGCAGCTGCTCCATCCAGCACGGTGTCCACCTGATAACCCGCCCATGACAGCATGGCCACGGCCACTTCCCGGTTGACCAGATTGTCTTCGGCGAGAAGGATTCGACCCACGTTGGACCGGGCCATCGCTTCCGACCGCGCTACCGGCTGATCGCCAGGGCCGGCGTCCGCAACACTCAGGGCTGCATACAGACATGCCAGCAGACTGCTCTCATGGACGGGTTTCGAAAGCACGGCACGGAATCCGGCAGCCTCGGGTTTGTCCAAGTCATACTTCCCGGCCCGGTCGGTCATGAGAACCAACGCGGGGGCGGGCGTAGGGTCGGCGACAATGGCGTCCTTCAACTCCACTCCGCCCATACCCGGCATGCATCGATCGAGAAGGGCGATGGTGAATGGTGCCCCGTTTCCGGCGGCCCGGCGCATCGCGGCCAGAGCCATCTCACCGCCGTCGACGGCTGAGACGACCATGCCCCATGCGGCAAGATGCCCGGAGAGCACGGCACGCTGCGATGCGTTGTCGTCCGCGATCAGCACCGAAAGACCAACAAGATCGGGATGGACGGACGCAGATCCACTGGCCTCCGAAATGATTTCGCAAGCCGGGATGGTGAACCAGAACGTGCTTCCCTGACCGGGACGGCTGGTCACCCCGAAGTCACCTCCCATGAGCGTGACGAGCTGGGCGGTGATGGCCAGCCCCAGCCCGGTGCCTCCAGATTCCCGAGACGTCGATGGGCCGGCCTGGACGAAGGGCTGGAAGATCACACCTATCTTTTCGGGCTCGATGCCATCTCCGGTGTCGCGGACCTCGAAGCGCACCATGGACCGTGCACCCTCAGCCTCGAACGCCGAAGCGCTGATGACCACCTCACCCGACCGGGTGAATTTGATGGCATTGTCAACGAGATTCATCAGTATCTGGCGCAGGCGGCCCGCATCTCCCTTCACCAGATCAGGAACCGCCGCATCGACGACCCCGACCAGCTCGATGCCCTTCGACTGCGCCGAGCTGGCCAGCAGGTCGGCAACGTCATCGACAACGGCTCGTAGGGCGAACTCGTCATGGTCGATGGCGAGCATCCCGGCCTCGACCTTCGAAAAGTCGAGGATGTCGTTTATGATGGTCAGGAGCGCCTCCCCCGAGTTGCGAACCGTCTGCACGTAGTCACGCTGGCGAGGATCGAGATCGGTGTCGAGGAGAAGGTCGGTCATTCCGATGACGCCGTTCATCGGGGTCCGGATCTCGTGGCTCATGTTGGCCAGAAAATCGGATTTCAGCCGAGAAGCGGTATCGGCCGTGTCGCGAGCTGTGGACATGGCCGCTTCGGCCCCAGCGTCATCGGTGACATCGGCGACGATCCCGATCAGTCCAGCTCTTCCGCCGTCACTGGCTGGAACAGCGACCGCTGTCATCTGCGCGATGCGTGGCTTCGCATCCGACCTCGGTATCTCGAACCGATAGGAGAGCTCGGCACCGGTCTCCCCCGGAAGATCGAGCTGACTCATGAGGTCGGAACGAAGCTCCGATGCGATGACGGTATCCAGAGCACTTCCATCGGCCTGATCCCGGCCGACTCCCGTGATCTCTGACCACCGGGGGTTGGTGTACACGTACTTGTTCCGCTCATCGGTCTGAAAGATACCGATGGGGGCTAGATCGGTGACGAGTCTGAGCTGGTCGGCCGAGATCTGCGGCAAGCGGCCATCGCCGTCCGAAGCTTCCGCGTTGCCGACCGGAGAGGTCGGAGTGGCGGCGCTGGATTCGGCGGTCCCGACCCTGACCGTCGACAGTCTTTTGGCAGCCCACCGCCACGTCACGGTCTGTCCGAAACAAGAAACAAGTCAGCGTTGGTGTCGAAGCCTGCGTCCTCGCCGCCTCCGGTGACCGGGATGCCCGGCACCTCACGGTGGCCGGCATGAACGCCAACGGCACGGCCATCCCTCGTCATTTGCTTGTGACCAGCTGGCGGATCTGGTGGGCCAGGCGGTCGATCCGGGGTTGGGTCACACATACTGCAGCACCGGCGTCAATGGCCCGTTGTTCCCACTCGAGAGACTCCGCATAGACGACGATGACTGACCGCGGCGACCGTAGGCGGATCTCAGAGAGGACCATTGCCCCCGGCGAGCCCTTGGCCGACAGATCGAGCACGACGAACTTCGGTTGCGCCAGGTCGACGACGGCCAGCATGATTGGCGCCGTGTAGGTCTCGGCGACGACGTCGACTTCGCAGACTCTGAGCATCCTCCCCACCATTTTGCGGATCATTGGATCACCCCCGTACATGACGGCTCCGTGACGGGGGATGTTCGGCGGCTTCATCTCCGGCTCACCGGGCCGGCCCGCCCAATCCGTTTGCTCCCAACTCGTACTCACATCGAACGTGACCGGTCGAGCAGCAATGCTCTCGAGCCTCTTGAGCAGATCGAATGGTGCGACTCCCTTCGGGACAAAGCCAGCCGCACCGGCGTCGAGCAGCGCCACGCCTGCCTCCGGGCTCAGCGCAGAAAAGATGACCACCTTCGCCCCTGGCGCGGCCCCCACGATTCCGCTCAACGCGCTTGCGCCGTCCATTTGTGGCATTGACAAGTCGAGCAGAACGAGATCGGGCTGTAGGAGCTCAGCCTGTTCGATGGCGACATTGCCGTCATGGGCTTCGCCGGTGACGTCGAACTGCGGGCTGTGTTCGAGTACCGCCCGGAGGAACCGACGCGTCGAGGAGGCGTCATCGACGATCAGCACGCTCATCGGCTCGAAGCGAAGGAAGGAGAGCTCGTGGGCGTCGAGATCATGCATGGCGGTGCACCTCCGGTTCGAATGCATCAGTACCGGGTCGCCGCTCCTGAAGCACCGCTCCTTCACCTCGATGTCGACGCTGACGGCAGGGCAGGAGCACGAGTCGGGTGCTTCAATTGGCGCAAACTCATCAGTTGGTTGAGCGTTTCGGAGGCCATCGGCCGGGCGAAGTAGAACCCCTGGCAGAAATCGCTCCCCAGCGTGGTCAGAGCCACGTGCTGTTGAGCCGTCTCCACTCCCTCGCATACGACGGTCAGGTCCATCAGATGCGCCATCTCGATCGTCTTTGACACGATGGCGTGACTTGACTCGTCCCGATCCACATCGGCGATGAAACTCTGGTCGATCTTGACGACGTCGATGGGATACCGCTTGAGATAGCTGAGCGACGAGTATCCGGTGCCGAAATCGTCCAGTGCCAGTCGCAACCCCACCTCCTTCAATTGGCTGAGCACGATGAGAGCGCGTTTGGTATCGCGGATCAGCGCCCCTTCGGTGATCTCGATGGTGACCAGCGAGGGGTCGGTCTCGGTATCGGCGAGGATCTGGCAGATCATTGATACGCAATCAGGAGCCATGATCTGGTGCGCCGACATGTTCACAGCCATCGGAACTTCCCTGGTGCTGCCTCCCCACTGCTTCCGATCGGTACAGGCGTTCTCGAATACCCATCGCCCGATCTCGTTGATCAACCCCGACCGCTCGGCCAGAGGAATCAATGCCGTCGGCGATATTGGACCCCGGGTGGGATGGTCCCACCTGAGGAGGGCTTCCGCGGAATCGATCGTTCCGTCGCCAGTGCGCACGACGGGCTGGTAGTCGATGCGGAGCTCCTCCCGCTGCACGGCCTTGCCCAGCGCGCTCTGGAGACCCGCCTGGTATTCGTCCAGGTGTTGTGAGAGCCGATCGATGATCTGGAAGTTGGCCCCGCCGCTTCGTTTGATCTGGTACATCGCCACGTCGGCGGCGTGGAGGAGTTGCTCGGGATCGTGATTGGTTTGGCCGGCGAACGCGATCCCGACGCTCGCAGAAATCGAAACTTCTGCAACGGACAGCGAAAACGGTCTGGCCAGCACTTCGACGATGCGAGAGGCGATGATCTCGACTTGGACCACCTCATCGAGTTCTTCGCACAGGACCACGAACTCGTCCCCCGACAGGCGGCTGAGCGTGTCAGCGGGGCGAAGAGCGACCGCGATCCGCTCGGACACCGCCATCAGGAGCTCGTCGCCGACCTGATGTCCGTACGCATCGTTGATCTTCTTGAAGTCATCCAGATCGATGAAGAGGACCGCCACCACCTTGCGCGAGCGCCCGCTCCGGACGATGGCGTGCTCGATCCGCTCGAGGAGCAGGATGCGGTTCGGGAGGCCCGTGAGGGCGTCATGGACAGACCGCTCATGAGAGCGGGCCGACGAATCCTCGAGATCGGCCCGACCTTGCGCGTTGACCAGGTAGGCGGAGGTCACATCGGCCAGCGTCTGGGCCGTGGACATCTCTTCGGCACTCAACCTGCCCGGCGTGTCGCTGTACAGATCGAGTGCACCGAGCCGCTTTGCACCTTGGCGCAGGGGGAAGGTGAACACCGCGGCCAACCCCGTGGCGGCCGCTTTCGGTGCGAACGTTCGGTAGCGGTCGTCGGTCCGGAGGTCGGAAACGACGACTGCCCGATCGGATATGAATGCCCCGATGCACGGGCCTTCGCCGAGCTCGCTCTGCAGTTTTTCGAACTTCATCGCTGAACCATCGGACGCGGCGACATAGTGGGGGAGCGACGTGGGGGAGATGAGCGTGACTCCGGCTCCACTGATCGGAAGCACATCGACGATTCGCTCCACCAGGCGGTCCAGAATTCCCTGGATGGGAAAGTCGGTGAGCATCGTCCGCGCGAACTCGCTCAGCACGTCGGAGAGCTGACGGTCGGCCTCTGTCATTGCAGGCCGCAATTCGGAAAAGTCACCTCGACGTGGAGCAGAGTGTGCGACATGGAGTCCCCGCCCCCCGGTCTCGCCACCCTTGCTGTCAAAGGTCCTTTCAGGCTACCACGTTCATGAATGGAACTCTTGGAAGATTGCCCGCCGGCCGAGGGGTGCCTCCTGAGGTCATACAGCCTGGTTGTGCGCAGACGGCACGACCAGGCGTACCTCGCAACGGCCCCTGGTGAGACACCGGTCTCCATCCGTCTCACCCGACTCCGCCGCGTCCGACCATCCAAAACCGCTGCGCCGGACCCCGAACGGTCTGCGCGACGACATCGGCACCTCACGTCGGGCTCACACCCAGTAATGGGGCTCACAAGCAGGCGGGCGCCCGTCGACGCGTAGAAGCCGGCATCGCCGCCGTTGAAGATGCCGCCGTCGCTTCCCACCAGCCAGTAGCCGTGGCCGTCGTTGGTCGTGGCCATGCCTACGATGGGCTGGTTGAGGTCCATGGCCCCGGTCCACCCGTAGAAGCCGGCATCGCCGAAGGTGAAGATGCCGCCGTCGCTGGCCACCAACCAGTAGCCGTGGCCGTCGTTGGTGGTGGCCATGCCCACGATGGGCTTGTTGAGGGCGATGGCGCAGGTCGACCCGTAGAAGCCGGCGTCGCCGCCGTCGAAGATGCCGCCGTCGCTGGCCACCAGCCAGTACCCCTTGCCGTCCGGTGTGGCCGCCATCCCGACGATGGGCTCATTGAGGGCGATGGCGCCGGTCGACCCGTAGAAGCCGGCATCGCCGAATGAGAAGATGCCGCCGTCGCTGGCCACCAACCAGTAACCGTGGCCGTCGGGAGTGGGTGCCATCCCGACGATGGGCTGGCTGAGGTCCAGTTCGTCTGTCGATCCGAAGAATCCGGAGTCCCCGAATGAGAAGATGCCGCCGTCGCTGGCCACCAACCAGTAACCGTGGCCCGCTCCCGCTCCCGCTCCCGCTCCGGCTCCGGCTCCCGCTCCCGCGTCGTTGTCCAAATGGCTGAATTGGCCGGCTGGCGGAGTGGAGGTCGTCACCGGAGGGGTGGTGGCCGAGACGGACGGTGCGATCACCCTCCCCGTCGTTGACGGGCTGGACCCGATCGAGGTCACCGGGCCACCGAATCCGAGCGGAGTCGAACCGGCTCCCTGCGCAGCCGCACTGTGCCGGCGGGAGGCGGGTCGAGTCCCGCCGGCCGCCGCGATTGCCGCCGGGGTGCCCACGGCCCCAGTGGCGGGAACTGCCAACTCGGGAATCACCAGCTCGAACACAACGGCGATGGCCAGTCCCACCCCGAGGGCGGCAGCCGTCCAGCGCGTTGCCGTCCGTCTGGTGGCGCGATGAGCCGGCAACGGCAGCTTCGAGACACGATGCTTCGAAATGTGCCTCTGCCTCATGTCAGCTTCAGGCCTTCGATGGGCGCACCCAGATTGTTGTCGCCGCCGGTCGACCCGTAGAAGCCGGCGTCGCCGAAGGCGAAGATGCCGCCGTCGCTGGCCACCAGCCAGTAGCCGTGGCCAGCGGGGGTGGCGGCCATGCCCACGATGGGCTGGCTGAGGGCCAACCCACCCGTCGAGCCGTAGAAACCGGCGTCGCCGAAGACAAAGATGCCGCCGTTGCCGGCCGCAGCCAGTAGCCGTGGCCGAGCCCCACGCTGGGGGCGGCCGAGTACGTGTACCGGTCGGCAGCTGAGGTCACACTGGTCCCGCCCGGGGTCGTGACGGTCACGGCCGCCCGGCGGCTGCGGGAGCTCTACCCGGACATGTCCGTCCTGATCATCTCCGACCGTTCCGATGGGTTCGCCCTGGAAGTACTGCGGGGTGGCTCGACAGGGATCGCCTTCCTCCTGGACCAGCACCTCCCCGATATCGGTGCCGTTGTCGGTGCACTCCGGGAGCTGAGAATGGGCCAGACCGTACTGGACCCGAGCGTGATCGATTCCTTCATTCGACGCGGCGACACCTTGGGAATCGAGGAGCTCACCCCGCGCGAGACCGACGTCCTCGAGCAGATGGCCCACGGCCTGTCCAACCGAGCCATCGCCGAGGTCCTGCACATCTCGGTGAAATCGATCGAAAAGGGTGTCACGGCGATCTTCCTCAAACTGGGCCCGTTCAACGAAGGCTTCTCCGATCGCCGGGTGTCCGCGTCCCTGGTGTTCCTGCGCTCCCAGACCGATCCGTTCGGTCCCATCGTCGACGCGGACGACAGGGTAGCCCCGGTGGTGCCGTTTACCGTCGACCCGTCGTCCGCGCCCTCGGGTAACGGATCGGCGCCATTGCCGGGTCGAGCCGCCCTCCGAAGCATCAGACGATCCGGAACCTGAACGGTCAGGTCCACCGCATCCCGGCCCGCTCGCTCCAGTAGCGAGACGGGTCGACGGCGAGGCGACCGAAGCGGTCGACGTCCGTCCCGTTGCCGCCCTCGAGGGCGGCCAGGTTCGAGCGCAGCTGGGCCACGGTCGCCGCCCCCGAGAGCACCACGTCGGCCCACGGCTGGGCCAGCACCGCGGCCAGCGCGGTCGCATCGGGATGCTCACCGAGTACCGCGGTGTCCGGTCCGGGGACGGCCAGTCGGCCGTTGGCCAACGCCTCCTTGACGATCACGGTCCAGCCCGCCTCCTTGGCTTGGCGGAGGGCCGGACCGGCCGAGGGCTCGAGAAGGTTGAAGGTGGCCTGCACGGCCGAGAACAGCTGCTGGCCGTCGACCTCGACGGCCAGCGCCCGGCGGAGGGTCTCGGACTGGGCCGGACCGCTGAGGCTGAGCCCGACGGGCACCCCGAGCGAGGCCAGCTCCTCGTGCACGCTCACGTCCGTGAGGATCCCCGATTCCAATGTCGCCGAGTGGACCTGGTACAGCCTCAGCCACGGGCCGAGCAGCGCTCCGGTCTCCGGCCACTGCCGGGCCAGGGCGGCGGCCGAGTGGTTCTTCACCTCTGGAACCTCGGCGTCCACCCTCCAGCCGGCGGTGTAGGCGTAGCCCCATTTGGAAGACACCGTGACCTCGGCCGGCTCGATGCCCCGCAACGAGAGCCATCCGGCCAGGAACTCCTCGGCCCGGCCGTAGGAGCGGGCGGCGTCGAACCACCGGATCCCACCCTCCCAGGCCGCGTCGCAGACCTGCCGGCAGCGCTGCCGGAGCGCCTCGACCGACCGGTCCGGACCGATGGCCGCACCGTGGTCGACGGTCAGGTATCCGGGGCGACCGAGCGCGGCGAGACCCAATCCCAACACAGCCATGGCACAGTCTCTCCCCTGGCGGCCCACCCCGGCGAGCTCATCTCGGCCCGCCCAGGGCCGTCGGCCCGCCTGCTTCCCCCGAGGGCCACGCTGTACCATGGGTGGGTGAGCAGCTCCAGCCTGGGCGAGATATCGCCGGTTGGCCCCTCCCTGATCACACGATCATGAGCGATCGAGTCGACGGCGACCGGTCGGATCCGGCAGGTGGGCGGCACTCGAAGCGCTCGGAGGACCGCATCCGCCTCAACCGGCGGGGGTTCATCGCGCTGACCGCGGCCGGCGGCGTGGCCACCGCCGCGGTGGCCCTCGGAGTCGCCGAGTCGGAGTCGGGCGGCACCCCGAAGGCGGCCGACAAGGTCGACGCCAAGTCCCACCAGCCCCGCCAGACGGGCAAGTCCGGTGGAGCACGGCCGGCCACGCAGGCCACGACGGTGGTCGACGGGGTGAGGCTCCCCACCTCCCCCTACATCGTGGCCGAGAACGCCAAGACCGGGCACGCCTGGTGGGTCACCACCCCCCAGACCGACCGGGGCATCGAGGGCTACGCCGACCAGGTGAGCGCGGTGATCGGCGACACCATCACCCTGTTCGTGAGCACCAAGGCCGCCCGGTACCACGTCGAGGCCTACCGGATGGGGTACTACCAGGGCATCGGAGGTCGCCTGGTGTGGATGTCGGGCGAACATCCCGGGGTCCAACAACCGCTCCCGGAGCTCATCTCGGCCACCAATACCATCGAGTGCCGGTGGTCACCGTCGATGACCATCACCATCGATCCGAGCTGGCCGCCGGGCGCCTACCTGTTGAAGCTGGTCGGTTCCACCGACGAGCAGCAGTTCGTGCCCTTCTGCGTGCGCGACGACACATCGCGGGCGGCCGTCGTGATCCAGCAGAGTGTGACCACCTGGCAGGCCTACAACCGCTGGGGCGGGTACAGCCTCTACTACGGCAACACCGGTGGAGCGCTGTCGTTCACCCACGACCCCGGCGGCGGCACCTTCGACGACCGCGCCCGGATCGTCTCGTTCGACCGCCCCTACGACTACGACTGGGCGTCCGGTGCCGCCGACTTCGTGGGCAACGAACTTCCCGTCATCTACCAGGCCGAGCAGCTGGGACTGGACGTCACCTACTGGACCGACGTCGACCTGCACGCCAACCCGAAACTTCTCCTCAACCACAAGGCGCTGATGAGCCTCGGGCACGACGAGTACTGGTCCGCACCGATGCGGAACGGTGCCGCGCATGCGGTTGCCGCGGGTGTGAA
This sequence comes from uncultured Acidimicrobiaceae bacterium, assembly GCA_963745955.1. GTDB lineage: Bacteria > Actinomycetota > Acidimicrobiia > Acidimicrobiales > RAAP-2 > Bog-756. The sequence goes on from CAVUZI010000007.1 coordinate 792,528, forward strand.
CCTGGCCTTCCTCGGAGCCAATGCGTGCTACCGGCAGATCCGCTTCGAGTCGTCACCGCTCGGCGAAAACCGGCGCCAGGTGTGCTACAAGTCGGCAGCCGAAGATCCGATGGCCGACGTCAATCCCGAGCTGGTCACGGTCAACTGGCCGCAAGCGCCGGTGTCCCGCCCCGAGGCCGAGCTGATCGGCAGCACGTACCAGGACATCGAAGCCCAGGCCGACATGGTCATCACCGATCCGGGCTCCTGGGTGTTCGACGGGCTCGACTTCAACGCCAACGACACGCTGCCCAGCGTGGTCGAGGGCGAGTTCGACCGCTACGTCCCGAGCGGTGGTGGACCCACCAATCTGGACGTGATCGCCCACTCGATCGTGCCCAATCGGGGAGGCAACTACTCGGACGTCACCTGGTACACGGTGCCCCGCGGTGGTGGGGTGTTCGCCACCGGCAATGCCGCGTGGGTCGGCCACCTCTCGAACAACACCCTGATCCCACCGAACGTGCTCCCCGATGCCGGACCGGGGGTGGCGGGCCCGTTGCTGCGCGTCATGCAGAACCTGTATGCCGTCATCGGCATGGGTCCGGCCAGTCTCACCCGGCCGTCACAGGGCAACTGGCAGCGCATCTACGCACCCGGGTCGGCCTCGAGCGCGGCGCCGAACACGATCAACGCAGCCTGACGGGCGGGCGGAGCCGGTGCAGGCCTGGGACGCAGAGGCTTGAAGCGCAGCAGCCTGGAACGCAGCAGCCCGGGACGTGTAAACGCGTCCCGGGCCGGCGAAGTTACCCGATCTCTCTCGTCACGAAACCCGGCGATCTTGAGACCATTTCATCGACGGCGGCGGCCCCGCCCCGGTTCACTCGCTCAACGTGATGGGTTGATCGTCGAGGGAAAGCCCCTCGGCGTCACCGGGAAGCCCGACCGACTGCTCGTTCGATTCGGCCAGGGCTGCGTTCTGGGCGGCGAGATGCTCGCGGATCCGCTCGTCGATTTCGGCCATCAGCTGCGGGTTCTCGGTCAGGAAGGTCTTCACGTTCTCCCGACCCTGGCCCAGCTGCTCGCCCTCGTAGGTGAACCAGGCGCCGGACTTCTTGATGAACCCGAGCTCGACCCCGACGTCGAGGAGCGATCCCTCGCGGCTGATACCCCTGCCGAACGTGATGTCGAACTCCGCCTGCTTGAAGGGCGGGGAGCACTTGTTCTTCACCACCTTCACCCGGGTCCGGTTGCCGACCTGGTCGGCACCGTCCTTGATGGTCTCGATACGGCGGATGTCCAGACGGATGGAGGAGTAGAACTTGAGGGCGCGTCCCCCCGGGGTGACCTCGGGCGATCCGTACATGACGCCGATCTTCTCCCTGAGCTGGTTGATGAAGATGGCGATCGTCCGCGACTTCGACAGGGTGCCGGTCAGCTTGCGCAAGGCCTGGGACATCAGGCGGGCCTGGAGGCCGACGTGGGAGTCCCCCATCTCCCCCTCGATCTCCGCCCGGGGGGTCAACGCGGCCACCGAGTCGATGACCAGCACGTCGAGGGCCCCCGACCGGATCAGCATGTCGGAGATCTCCAGTGCCTGCTCACCGGTGTCCGGCTGGGAGATGAGCAGGTCGTCGATGTTGACACCGATCGCCTTGGCATAGACGGGGTCCATGGCGTGCTCGGCGTCCACATAGGCGCAGATGCCACCGTTGCGTTGGGCCTCGGCCACCACGTGCATGGCCAGGGTCGACTTACCCGACGACTCGGGACCGAAGATCTCCACGATGCGGCCACGCGGGAGGCCCCCGATGCCGAGGGCGAGGTCGAGAGCCAGCGCCCCGGTGGGGATGGCCTCGATGTTCATGTGGAGGTTCTCGCCCATCCGCATGATGGATCCCTTGCCGAATTGCTTCTCGATCTGGCCCAGGGCCATGTCCAGTGCCTTGTCACGTTCCATGTCTTCTTCTCTCCTCGATGCTGTTGCTCACTTGACCGTGCCGACCCTACGGAGAAGGTGTGACACGTGACTGGTGGCCCGGGACGAGGCCCAGGTCAGATCTACGTGGACTGCAACGACGCCATCACTCTAGACCCGAACGCATGTTCGATGGCGGACCCCACGGCCAGGCCGGGGCTCCACGACGGCCGGCCCCGGGACCGGACCGAGCCAGCGACCGAATCGGCGTGAAAACGGCGTCAAAACGGCGATGAGGATCTCTCGTATACCACCTATTTCCACCAGGCCGGAGTAGCCTCGCCCTGCAATGTCCGACCAGAAACCGCCATCCGGATCCGCATCGGAGGGCATCCCCGGCTCCCATCCGAACCTCTCCGCCGGCCTCGGATCCCCGGAGACCAGGCGACCGTCAGGTCAGCGGGGATCCGACCTCACCGGGATGACCCCGTCCGTGCCCGGGAAGGGCCCAGGGGGTGGCTCCGGTGCCGACGCCGCCACCGCACCGTCGGTCTACTCCCGACAGGAGCTCCGCACCATGTCGAAGGAGAACGGCCCGTCCCGGACACGGTGGTACGTGCTCGCCGGGGTCGTGGTGGTGCTGATCGGGGTGGTGTCGGCCTATGTGGCCACCCGGGGCGACAACAACGCGGCGAACAAGGCGGCCGCCGCGGCCGCCGCCAACGTTCCACCGGGGCATGTCGCCACCTGTCCGTTGACCGGGGCACCGGCCCCCGGGGGAGTCGTACCCGCCCGCCCGGCGCTCGGCGTCAAGATCGGCAACTATCCCGGTGACCGGCCGTCGGCCGGCCTCAACCAGGCGGACATCGTGTTCGAAGAGCCCGTTGAGGGTGCCATCACCCGCCTGCTCGCCGTCTTCCAGTGCCGCGGAGCGGCGCTGGTCGGCGACCTGCGGTCGGCCCGCGAACCTGACGTCGCCATCCTCTCCCAGCTGTCCGATCCGCTGTTCGTCCACGCCGGTGGGATCGACCCGGTCATCGCCCTGCTGGCGTCTGCACCCCTCATCGACGACAACCTCTACACCGGCGATCGCGGCTCGGCCATCATCCAGGAGCACGGGCGGGTGGCGCCCTACGCCACCTTCGTCAACACCGCCTCGTTGTGGGCGTTCAACCCTTCGGACAACAAGCCCCCGGCCCCCATCTTCACCTACTCCACCGCCCTGCCTCCGGGCTCGGTGGCCGGCTCGGGGGCCAGCGTCCACATCCCCTTCTCCTCGACCTCCGACGTGACCTGGAAGTGGAACCCGGCCACCGGCTACCAGCGGTACTACTCCGGAGCGCCGGACATCCTGGTCGACGGATCCCAGACGACGGCCGCCAACGTGGTCATCATGACGGTCCAGACGTCGAACGGCCCCTGGGTGGAGAACTCGGAAGGCGGCCTCGAGGTACAGGTGACCTCCATCGGGTCGGGGCCGCTGCTGGTCATGCGCGACAACACGGCCATCGCCGGCACCTGGAGCCGGTCCGGCCTCACCCAACCCGCCACCCTCACCGCCACCAACGGGAAGCCGATCACGTTGCAGCCCGGCAACACATGGGTGGAGCTGGTGCCGAGCGGCATCCCGGTGACGCCTTCGTCTGCCGTCCCCGGCTGAGCGGCCACCCATTCTCCGCAGCACCGGGAGCGCTAGTCGGGTGAGGTAGCTCCCAGGGTCCGGCGCAACAGATCGAGCGCCGCGATGGTCGCGTACTGACGCACCCGGTCCCGGTCGCCGGGCACGTTGAACCCGAACGACTCGGTGGGGCGCCCGGGCCGGGCCAGGCCCACGAACACCGTCCCCGGCGGTCGGCCGTCCTGGGGATCGGGACCGGCCACTCCCGTGATGGACAGCCCGACGTCGGACTCGAGCACCTTGCGGGCACCCTCGGCCATGGCCCGGGCCGCGTCCTCGGATACCACGGGTCCCTCCGGCACACCGAGGACGGTGAACTTGACCTCGGAGGCATAGGAGACGACGGAGCCGCGGAACCACCGGCTGGCCCCGGGTACGTTGACGAGGCGCGAGGAAGCCAGTCCGCCGGTGAGGGACTCGGCCAGACCGAGGGTCAGCCCGCCGGCCGTGACCACCCGGGCCACCGCATCCTCGATGGCCTCCTCGTCCACGCCGAACACCACATCTCCCGCCGCCGCGGTGAGAACCCGCCTCACCTCGGCCTCCTCGGCATCGAGCAGCGCCGAGGCGGCCTCGTCATCGTCGGCCCTGACCGTGACCCGGACCTTGATCCCCTCGATCCCGCTGGCCAGGAAGGCGATGGTGGCCGCCCGGCCGGCGGCTTCCGGGGTAACCGGGCCGGTCGGGCCGTCCAACTGTTCGATGTGCCGGGCCAGGGCTTCGGCCAGACCTGACTCACTCATGCCCCACGTCCGTATCACCCGGCTGGCGATGACCCCGACGGTCTCACCCCGCTCCTCCATCCGCCGGCGCAGATCGGGGATGATGCCCCGTTCGAACATGTCCGACATCTCGTAGGGAACGCCGGGGACGGCATAGACGACCTTGTGCCCCACCGGGCAGATGAGCCCGGGGGCGGTCCCCTTGGTCTGCGGGATGATCGTGGCGCCCTCGGGCACATCGGCCTGGCGGAGGTTGGAGTCCGGCATCTCCCGCCCCCGGCTGGAGAACATGGTGCGGATCATCTCCACCACCTCCGGGTCCCGTCGCAGGGGGACGTTCATCACCTCGGCGATCGCCTCGCGGGTGATGTCGTCGTGGGTCGGTCCCAGTCCTCCGCACACGATGACCCCGTCGCTGCGGGCCAACGCCGTCCGGAGGGCCAGGACGATGCGCTCGTGGTTGTCCCCCACGGCCTGGTGGAACTGGGAGGTGACCCCGGCAGCGGCCAGGTGCTCACCCATCCACCGCGAATTGGTGTCGGTGATCTGGCCCAGAAGCAGCTCGGTGCCCACGGCCACGATCTCGATGCGCATGGGCGGTCAGGCGGCCGAGCTCGTGCCGTCGGCCGTGCCCACTCCCGGTCCGGCCACCCGGGCCCCGCCCCCCGGGTCGGCGCGACGGCCGTCGAGGTAGTACTGGCCGCCGGTGAACACCGTCATGGCGGTGGCCACCCAGATGGCGGCGGACAGCACGCCCTGGTGGGTGGCCAGGGGCGGCGCCAGGCACAACCCGATGGCCACGTCCTGGAGGAGTGTCTTCACCTTGGCCGTCGTGCGGGCCGGGATGGAGACGCCGTGCCGGCCGACGACCGACCGGTAGATGCTCATGGCCACCTCGCGGGTGGCGATGATGACCACCGGGAGCCACCACACGATTCCTTTGGCCACGAGGGCGAAGAGGGCGCCGAGGACCACCACCTTGTCGGCCAGCGGATCGAGGAAGGCTCCCGAGCGGGTGGTCCCCTGGCGCCGGGCCAGCCAGCCGTCGATGCCGTCGGACAGGGCGAGCAGGCCCCCGAGGACGAAGGTGGTCCAGCTGGCGCCCCAGAGCATGATCAGGGCGATCATCACCGGGGTGGCCAACAGGCGCACCACCGTGATGATGTTGGCCGGGGTGAGCAGCGCCGACGGCCCGAAGGTGGTCGGTGGCTGGGCCGGCATTCCGGCGTTGACGGCACCGTTGCTCATCGGACCGGCCCCGAGACGGCCGGGACCTGTTGGCCTGCCGTCGGCAACCTGTCCCCGACGTCCCCGACGTCCCCGGCGTCCCCGGCGTACCCGGCCACGAGGTCCGGTCCGTCGGCCCCCGTGACCACCACCTCGACGAACGAGCCCACCGCAGTGGCATCGGGGATTCTCACGATCCCGTCGATCTCGGGGGCCTCCCGGTACGTCCGCCCCTCACCCGGGCTGTCGACCAGTACCTCGACGGTCGACCCGATCAGGGCGTCCCGGCGTCTGGCGGTGATGGTGTCCTGGAGCTCGGTGCACTCTCGCAGCCGCTCGGCCATCAGCTCGTCAGGGACCTGGCCGTCGAGCTCGGAGGCGAAGGTGCCGACCTCGTTGCTGAAGGGGAAGAAGCCCACCCAATCGAGCTGTGCCTCGTCGATCCACTGGAGCAGGTGGTCGTGATCGGATTCCGTCTCACCCGGGTAGCCGATGATGAACGACGACCGGAAGGCCGCCGTCGGCTCATCCTTCCTGATCGCTCCGATCCGCTCGAGGAAGCGCTCGCCCTCGCCCCAACGCCGCATCCGCTTGAGCAACGGCCGCGACACGTGCTGCAAGGAGAGGTCGAAATAGGGCACACCGGTGGCCAGGATGGCGTCGACCAGTGCGTCGTCGAGGGTCGACGGGTAGAGATAGAGCAGGCGGGTCCACCTGACCCGTTCCGCCACCGCGGCCACCAGGTCGACGATGGGGCGCCCGGCCCCGGTGGCCGGACCGTCCGGGCGGAACCGGTTACCTCCGGCCGAGCGGTCGAGGGCGAACGAGGAGAGGTCCTGGGCCACCAGCACCACCTCCCGAAGCGATCGGTCTGCTCCTCCGAGCTGGTCGACCTCGCCGAGGATCGAGTCGACCGAGCGGGACCGCTGCCTGCCGCGGAAGGAGGGGATGGCACAGAAGCCACAGTTCCGGTCGCATCCTTCGGCGATCTTGACGTAGGACCATGGGGCGGCGGCCGGCGGTCGGGCCAGGTTCAAGAGATCGAACGAGGGCACGGTCCGGTCGATCCCGGGCGCCACCGGCTTCTTGCCGAGGGCGACCGGTGTCCCTACCCGGAGGTCGGGACCGGACCCGCCGTCCGGCCCGACGACGGGTTCGCGGCCTCGACGGGGGCCGGTCAGCGACACACCGAACGGTGCCACGAGGTCCACCTCGGGCAGGGCCGCGGCCAGCTCGTCCCCGTACCGCTCGGCCATGCATCCGGTGACCACCAGCCTGGCTCCCACCTGACGGGCCTCCGACAGGGCCAGAACGGTATCGATCGACTCCTGCCGGGCGGCCTCGATGAAGGCACAGGTATTGACGACCACGAGGTCCGCCGCCTCCGGTGATTCGGCCTCCTCGAGACCTTCGACGGTCAGGGTCCCGACCAGTTTGTCGGAATCGACCTGATTCTTCGGGCAGCCCAACGTCTCGATCCAGTACCGCTCGGCCACCCGGACAATCTACCGGGGTAAAGGGGTCGGAACTCCGCACCGACCTGCCCAGGGGCCCCGCCGGCCGCCTGAGCCCGTCCGGCGGGCCCGATGGGCGGCGCCGATTGACGGGCTCCGGGCTCGGCTCGAAAGCCCACTCGGATCTGGCGGGTCCCTCCTACGAACACCGCCTCCAGGTCACCACGGCCTCCGATGTCCCGCGACAGGTGTCTCAATGTCGCGGGACATCAGCGAGCGGAGAGGGAGGGATTTGAACCCTCGGACCCAGTTACCCAGGTCAACTCATTAGCAGTGAGTCCGATTCGGCCGCTCTCGCACCTCTCCGGGCCTCTTGGGCCCCTATTTGGCCCATATTTCCGCAGTGGAAGCAAAGGCCGAGGCTTCAAGAAGACGAACCAAGGCTACAGGAACGGTTCGACGCGCCTCTCCGGGGAGAGGCAGCTGCGCACATTCGCCGGCACGGATCAGACATCCCCATGCGGCTTACCCAAACCGGTCCAGACCACCCTGACGTCGGCAGCCGTCTCTACTGGACGCCCGGTTCACGACCCCAGACGCCCACCAAGCGCGCGAACCCTTGTGGTCGGAGCAGTAGTTGCAGGCAGAGGGCAAGTGCCATCGCCGTTGTCAAAGTCGATCAGTTCCGGAAGATCCGGTGGCAATGGGTCAGGCTATCTACAACTGCGGTTAAAGGATTTCTCAGTTTCATCGGCGATTCTGTCATCATGAAGATCCCGTTGAGTGATGACGACATGTCTCAAACACCGTCGGGAGTGGCCCAAAGCAGGCCGAAATTCCGACGTAGACGACACCGCGGACGATGGTGGATCCTCTTGTTTGTTGCGGTCTCCTTCTTGATAGTCAAGTTAGGTGCATGGGCAATCCCGAGAATGGAACCTGCTCAACGTGAGTATCCGTGGTGAGATCACTCAGGTGGTGAGTGCAGGCACGTCGAACTGCATCTCAAGTGTTCGGGACTTGAGGCGTAGGCGTCAGTGGATTCTTGTACGGGGAGTGCCGGCAGCCTCGGTGTTCGTGCTCGTGGTCTGGCAAATCGTGGCTCTGGCTGACGACGGTGTGATAGTGGTTCACCACCCGACCGGGGCCGTGATTCTCGCGTGCATCCGCGGATGCCTTTACGCATGCTTCTTGTCGATTCCAGTAGCAGCATTCCTGCTCCATGATCCGCCTTTGGAACAGGACCATCGGACCTTCGTTCGTGCGGCAGGAATCGTCGCCACATTCCTCCTTATCGCGCTCGGGCTGTTCGCTCCTTCCGGTCCTCTCCTCTTGTCGGTATCCGCGAAGATGGAGATCGCGGTGCTGGCTATCACAGTGGCAGCGGTCGCGTTTGCTACGTACGCGATGTGGAGTCTTGGAATGAACTTCTCGTACTGGCCCGAGGCTCGCCAACTGGTGATTCGCGGTCCGTATCGATTTGTGCGCCATCCCGTCTATTTAGCTGAGATCGTGATGTCGTCAGCCGTCCTCATGTCAAGCATGCGACTGACGCTGGTGGCTGGTGAATTCGTTGTGATCATCCTGCAGCTCGTTCGTATCCGAGCGGAGGAACAACTTCTGGCGGGCGTCTTTCCGGTCTTCAGGGCATTCAAGGCAAGGACTCCCTACCGGCTGATCCCCGGACTGTGGTAGTCGTATTGCAGAGAGGTCATCTCCGGCCGGCTCGTCCCGTGCTTTGGCAGACGCTGTCACGCACTGACGTCCCGCCGACAAAAGACAATCGTGCCGGTGCATAGAGCGAGTAGGACGTAGACAGCACTCACGCCGAGTGCGGCGCCGTAGCCGACGTCACTTGTGCCGCCCTGGGCAACGGCGGAAAGAGCTGAGTCCGAGACGACCTTCTTCGTGTCAGTGTTGGCTCGCGACAGGGAGGCGGCCCATTCTCAGCACAGGATGGACGCCGTGCCGGTGAACCTGCAGATCTGCAGCGAGAACACCCAGGGCCAGTGCGTAAGGGCGCCGATGTCGTGAGGTCAAGTCGGGGCGCTCTGGACGACTCGATCGGCAACGTGCCTTGGGAGGAACACCCGTACCTCGGTACCTCCGCTTGGGCTGGAGTCGAGCGTGACGTGACCTCCATGGGCGGTGACGAGTCCGGCCACGATGGGAAGGCCGAGTCCGGTCCCTGCTCGGGTTCGACTGGCTTCCCCTCGCCAGAAGCGGTCGAAGGCGTGGGCTGCGCTTTCTGCATCCATCCCCGGGCCCGAATCGTCAACCTCGAGGACCGCGCAACCTGGCACCTGGTACATCCGGACCGTTACCGTGGCCGTTGGAGGCGTGTGTCTAAGAGAATTGGTGATCAGGTTCACTATGACCTGGCGGAGAGCAGCGGGGTCACCTTCTGTGACTACGGGTCCATCGTTGACTACTCGAATCTCTCGCGTCGGGTTTGTCGCCGTGGCGTCGAGGACGGCGTCGTGAACGAGCGACACGATGTCTACACAGGTCCGGTCGAGGGGCCGACCTTCATCGAGTCGGGCCAGGAGCAGCAGATCCTCGACCAGTCCCGCCATCTGTGCGCTCGATTGACCGATGCGGCGCATGGCATCGTCCCGCAGCTCGCCGCTACGTAGGTCTCCCTGACGCCAGAGGTCGGCGATTCCCATGATCACCGATACCGGCGTGCGGAGCTCGTGCGAGGCGTCGGCGATGAACTGGCGCAGTCGGACTTCGTTCGACTGTTGCTCGTCGAGCATGACGTTGAAAGCTTGAGCGAGGTGCGCGGCCTCGGTACCCTGGCCGCCGCCGGTGACTCGCCGGGACCTGTCACCCGCGGTGATGGCATCGGCCACCTCGGTCACCTCGGCGATGGGGCGGAGGCCAAGCCGCCCGACCCAGAACCCCGCGGCAATGAGAACTCCGAAGATGACAAGCCCAGCTCCGAGCACAGCGAGCCGGAGTCGATTGACGGTAGCGTCCACCTGGTCCAGAGAGATTGCCACGAGCAATTCTACTTTGGTCTTGGGGGGTCGGATAAGCACAGCTCGCCACCGGTCGGGGCCTGTGCGTGATCCCACCGTCGTCACGACGATGTCGTGCTGGATCGGCTTCGAGACGATCGAGGGAGTCTGTGGGCTCTGACCATGATCGCCGAGCGGACTGACGAGCACGTTCCTTTGACCTTGGGACAAGGTGGCGACGTAGAACTCACTGATCCCATTGCCCGGAAGCCGGTCCCGCGAGGGTCCTGAAGGCCGGACGGCAGAACCCAGGGGCGCTCGATCAATCGAGCCGGCGACGGGGAAGGCTGATTCGAGCTGTTGGTCGAGCTGCTGGAATTCGGCTGCTTCAACCGTCCGGATCAGTAGCACTCCAAGCAAAGCAACGGCCGCCAAGAGTACGACAGCGGCAATATAGAGACGGCGGCGGAGCGTCACGAGTTGATCAGCGCCCGTCCAATCGGTACCCGACCCCACGCACGGTGTGGATCAATCGAGGAGGCTTGGCATCGATCTTCCGCCGCAGAAGGGAGACGAAGGTCTCCACCACCGTCGACTCGCCCTCGAAGTCATAGTTCCACACGTGATCGAGGATTTGGGCCCTGCTCATGACGTGCCCGGCGTTGCGGAGAAGAAAACGGAGCAGCTTGTATTCGGTCAGAGAAAGCGCAACCACCTTTCCGTGACGGGTCACAACGTGGGCATCGTCGTCGAGAACCAGGTCGGCACAGGTCAGAAGCTGCGGAGTGGCCGAGGCGCCAGTACGGCGAAAAATTACCTGCACCCGCGCTACCAATTCCTCGACGCTGAACGGCTTGATCAGGTAGTCGTCGCCGCCAATGGTCAGACCGCGGACTCTGTCCTCAATCGCGTCGGCAGCGGTGAGGAAGACCACGGGGATGCCGATTCCTTCGAAGCGCATGCGTCGGCACACCTCGAATCCGTCGAGGTCTGGGAGCATGACGTCAAGGATGATGAGGTCAAATGATTGAGGATCGGCCGTGAGCGCCAGTGCTTCACGGCCATTCTGTGTCTCGACAGCGTCAAATCCGGCTAGCCGGAGGGCCGTGGTCACCACGTAGGCCACGTTCTCTTCGTCCTCGACTACAAGGATTCGGGGAGGCATGATCGGATGTTGTCAGTACTTCCTTGAGGTCTCCTGAAAGTTTTCTGTGGATCAGATAGGTGTCGCTACTGCCGGGTTGAAGGAGCCGGCTCCGGTCCGAATGTTGCTGCCATCAACGACCGTCCCATCGGTATCCGACGCCTCTCACGGTGTGGATGAGCTGGGGCGGTTTGCTATCGATCTTCTTCCGCAGCGATGAGATAAATGTTTCCACGACGGTGGCTTCGCCGTTGAAGCCGTAATTCCAGACGTGGTCACGGATTTCGTCTTTGCTCATTACGTGGCCGGCATTTCGAATCAGGAATCGGAGCAGCCGGTACTCGATGGGTGAGAGATCGATCTCCTCTTCGTCACGCACCACCCGCCGGAAATCGTCATTCAGTACCAGGTTGTCCGAGATGATCACGCGGGACTCAGGCACGTGGCCGGTGCGTCGCAAGATCGATCTGACCCTGGCGACAAGTTCTTCGACACTAAATGGCTTTGTGAGGTAGTCGTCGGCGCCGAGCCTCAGTCCTTTGATCCGGTCCTGCAGCCCATCACGTGCCGTGAGAAACATGACCGGCACATCTACTCCTTTGGCGCGCAGACGTTCATAGAGTTCGAAACCGTCGATCCCTGGCATCATTACGTCGACAATGATCAGGTCCAACTGGTCGCCGGATCCGGCAAGTCGAAGGCCGTCGAACCCATTGACTGCTTCGGCGGTGTCGAAGCCCGCGAGTTTGAGGGCAGTGACGATGACATAGGCGACATTCTCTTCGTCCTCAACGACCAGAATGCGAAGCGGCACGTGTGGATGCTGGCAGTCCCACCTCTCGATTTCCTTAAGGTTGGTTGACTGTTTCGACGAGAACCGGTAGTACGCAGAAGGGTGTGTACCGGCCGTCGGGGCCTTTCAGGAAACTCGCAAGTTTCCTGGACAGGTTTCACAGACCAACGTGTCATCGTTGCCACTCATGATCCTCAAATATGCTCCCGTTCGGCCAAACCGGACGCGCCGGTATGCGAGTGCCGTGCTTGTCCTCGGTGCCCTCGGTCTTCTGTTCAGCGCCTGCAGCAGTAGCGGGTCGGCCACCACCACTTCGACGGCGTCGTCCGCCAAGGCGTCTAGTGGGGCGTCACTTTCGGCGTTCCGGCAGTGTCTGTCCAAGCACGGGGTGAGCCTGCCCAGCTTTTCCGGGTCCGGCAGACCTCCATCCGGCGCCGGTGGGGCGCCGGGTGAAGGCACTCCCCCTACGGGTTCTGGAGGGGCTCCCGGAGGAAGCGGGTTCGCCAACAACTCGAAGTTCGCGGCGGCAGCCAAGGCGTGTGCCAGCGTTGAACCGAAGGGCGGCTTCGGCGGCTTCGGTGGGACCGCCGCCAACAGTTCGGCTTTTGCTGCCTACCGCAATTGCCTGAAGCTGCACGGGGTCACGCTGCCGAGCGGCACCTCTGGATCCACTCCCAGCTCTGTCAATACCTCCAGTGCTGCCTACCAGGCGGCCCAGACGGCGTGTGCGGCGCTGAGACCGAAGGCGGGTTCCACTCCTCCCTCGACGGCCTCACCGACCTCGGGTTGACAGGAACCTGACCCCGCCACCTGTCGACGAACATTGAAAGGGACCGCACCCCATGCCTGAACGAAACGCTGGCCACTCACGGCGCAAACTGATCGGCTACATCGCCTTGACGCTCGCCGTTGCCGTCGCCGCCACAATTGCTCTGTACTCGATCTACCAATCACCATCTGCGGCATCAACTGGTGTGGCCAGAACGGTCTCCGTGACGCGAGGGACCGTGCAGTCGAGCGTATCCGCCTCAGGTAACACCTCTGCGGCTACGTCTGCGGACGAGGACTTCAACAATTCCGGCACCCTCACCGCCGTCAACGTGGCCGTGGGAGACAAGGTCACAGCTGGAGAGGTCCTGGCCACCATCGACTCCACCCAGGCCGAGGCGAACCTTCAATCTGCGCAAGCGTCGCTGGCGGGGGCCCAAACCACGCTCGCTCACGACCAGGCCGGAGGGACGCCCGCGCAACAGGCGCAGAACCAGGCCACGTTGGTTTCCGCCCAGCAACAGCTCACTTCGGACCAGAACCAGCTGACCAGCGATCAGACATCTCTGCAAACGGCCCAGTCCACCTACGCTGCCGATCAGGCCCTCGATTGTCCGGCCTCTGCATCGTCAAGCACCGCCAGCAGCGGAACATCGAGCAGCACATCGGGGACTTCCGGAACTGGTTCGACCGGCACGGCGGGAGGCGGTACGCCCAGCGTCGACGTGTCCCATTCTGTCTCGGCTCCGGTCGTGACAACGGGATCCGCCAGCGGTGCCGGTACAACATCGGTGTCCTTGAGCGGCACGGTCAATCCCGAGGGGGCATCAACGGATTACTACTTCGAGTACGGCACGACCGCCTCGTTCGGCACGTCAACGACGTCCACCAACGCCGGCTCGGGTTCAACATCCCAGCAGGTATCGGCAACAGTGACTGGTCTCACGCCCAACACGAGCTACCTCTTTCGCATCGTGGCGACGAACTCTGCCGGAACATCGGCCGGAGTCGCCGTCGTGTTCGCCACCGCGCAGAGCTCGTGTGTCACCGATCAGCAGAACATCACCACCTACCAGCAGGCCGTGGCCAAGGACCAGTCGACGGTGTCGGCACAGGAGCTGACCGTCCAGTCTGCTCAAGCGAGCCTGCAGGTGACTCCCTCGACGATCGCCCAGGATGAAGCGACGGTCACCCAAGATGAGGCGACGGTCACAACGGACACGAAAGCATTGGCCGACTGCACCCTGGTGGCATCAATCAGCGGCACCGTCACCGCTGTCAACGACTCGGTCGGTGAAACGGTGGGCGGATCCGGTTCGTCGACGACGGGCAGCACGGGGTCGACGGGCAGCACGGGGTCGACCGGCAGCACGGGATCGACCGGCAGCACGGGGTCGACCGGCAGCAGCGCCTCGACCGGCAGCACGGGGTCGACCGGCAGCACGGGGTCGACGGGCAGCACGGGATCGACCGGCAGCACGGGGTCGACGGGCAGCAGCGCCTCGACCGGCAGTTCGAGCTCTAGCTCCTCGTCGACGTCAACGTTCATCACGATCGAGAGCCTGGGCAGTCTGGAGGTAGTGGCGGACTACGCAGAGGCTGACGCAACAAAGATTGCCGTCGGCCAGCCAGCGACCGTCACCCTCGCCGCCCTGCCTGACACCGAGGTTACCGGCCTGGTCACTGCGGTATCTCCGACCTCGACCGTCGTCAGCAACGTCGTGGAGTACCCGGTCACCATCGCTCTGGAAAGCGCCCCGTCGGATGTGAAGGAGGGGATGACGGCCGAAGTCGCCGTCATCGTCCAAACCGCTAGCGACGTACTCCAGCTGCCCAGCGCGGCCATCACCACGACCGGCACAACGTCCACGGTGAAGGTTCTCTCCGATGGTGTCCAGAAGACGACGCCGGTCACGCTGGGACTAGTGGGCACTTCCTATACCGAGATCACGAGCGGAGTGACGGAAGGTCAAAAGGTGGTGGAGCCCACTGCCAGCGTGAGCGCTTCGACGAGCTCGAGCACCTCAAGCCCCTTCAGCGGTGGTGGAGGCGGGTTCGGTGGCGGTGGCTTCGGTGGTGGGGCACCGTGACCTCCGCCACGATGAGCGCAAGCCTGTCTCCTTCCGGAAACACTTCAACCGCAACGATGCCAACGCGGTGGCCTGTCATCGCTCTCTCCGACATCGTCAAGCGATATCAGATGGGCGGCAACGACGTGTTCGCAACCCGCGGCGTGTCGCTTGCTGTAGCGCGGGGTGAATTCGTCGCAGTCATGGGGGCCTCTGGATCGGGGAAGTCGACGCTGATGAACATCATCGGGTGCCTCGATGTACCCACCAGTGGGCACTACCGGCTCGACGGAGTGAATATTCGCGATCTCGACGACCGAGAGATCTCGCGCATACGAAATCGAAAGATCGGCTTCGTCTTCCAGAGCTTCAATCTGCTGGCGCGCATGTCTGCCGTCCAGAACGTGGAGCTTCCCATGGCCTATGCCGGGATCAAGCCAAAAGAGCGTCGGCGCCGTGCCGAAGTCGCGCTCGATTCGGTTGGCCTGGGTGACCGGATGAACCACTTCCCGAGTGAGATGTCCGGAGGCCAGCAGCAACGGGTGGCCGTCGCCCGCGCCATCGTGACCAACCCTGCGCTGATCCTGGCCGACGAGCCGACCGGCAATCTCGACTCCGCCTCCAGCGTAGACGTCATGTCGATGTTCGCCAGACTCCATGCCCAGGGTCGAACCGTGGTCATGATCACGCACGAGGAGGACATCGCCGCCTATGCCACTCGGGTGGTTCGCCTTCGCGACGGCATGATCACCCAGGACTACCACCAGAAGCCTATCGACGCCCACGGCGAGCATGTGGCCCATGCGGAAGCGGCCGCCCGTCCGCATCACGCCGAGGATGGCAAACGATGAGCGTCTGGGGAAACGTGATCATGGCCCTTCGGGGCATCAGCTCGAACTGGCTGCGTTCGCTCCTCACCATGCTTGGCGTTCTCATTGGCGTGGCCGCGGTCATCGTCCTGCTGGCTGTAGGGACCGGATCGTCCCAGGCCGTCGAGTCGCAGATCGACAAGCTGGGGACCAACACCCTGACGGTCTTCAGCAGCGGACGATTCGGAGGTGGCACCTCGCAAACCGGTACTCAATCCCGCAACGCCAAGCTGACCAGCACCGACGTGACACTGATCTCCGACAAGAACAGTGCCCCCGACGTGGCGTCTGTCTCGCCGGTCATCTCAACCAGTGAGACGTCCACCTACAACGGCGCCACCTACTCGACCTCGGTCATCGGATCAACTCCGTCGTATCTCACCGCCTCGAACTACACGGTCTCGGCCGGGCGCTCCATTACAAACGCTGATGTGGCCCACCACTCCGAAGTCGTGGACATTGGCTCCGACGTGGCCAGCAACCTCTTTGCTACCGGATCCGACCCTCTGGGAAAACAGATCCAGATTGGTTCCGCTGAGTTCGAAGTCGTCGGAGTCCTGGCCTCAAAGGGAAGCAGCGGATTGTCGAATCAGGATGCGGTTGCCATCGCCCCGTACACCGCCGTGCAGGATCAAATGACCGGAGAATCAGAGTCCTTCTCCGAGCTCTTGGTGCAGGGGAAGTCGTCATCCACGCTGTCGCTCGCCCAGAGCGAGGTGGAGAGCATCCTTGCCGCACAGAACGACACCACGGTGGCCGATCTGCCATTCAGCGTCTTGAACCAGGCCAGCCTTCTTTCTACGGCGACGTCCAGTTCGAAGACATTCACTGCGCTGTTGGGCTGGGTAGCGGCAGTGTCACTGTTAGTCGGCGCCATCGGGGTCATGAACATCATGCTGGTTACCGTCACCGAGCGCACCCGGGAGATCGGCATTCGCAAGGCCATCGGGGCACCAAAGTTCATTGTGCTCGGTCAGTTCTTGATTGAGGCTGTTGTGATCTCACTTCTCGGGGGCGCCGTCGGGGTACTGGCCGGCTTGGTGGTCGCAAGGTTCAAAATCGATGGGGTACAGCCGGTTCTCGCCACCTACTCGATTCCTTTGGCCTTCGGTGTCGCATTGATGGTCGGTATCTTTGCCGGCCTCTACCCGGCCTACCGCGCAGCATCTCTTCGTCCGATCGACGCGTTGAGATTCGAGTAACTGAGGAAGGTGCACCGCAATGCCCAAATCCGATTCAGATAGCATCGTCGAGAGCGGCCCTCCGACCGAAGAGCTCCACACAGACAACACTGCGCCAGTGCCAGCCGTGTCGACACTTGATCCAGCCGACTCGGCCTCGGATCTGGAGGCCCTCTTCGCTGAGGAACAGGAGGACTGGCCAACACAGGGTCCAGCCAAGGGCATTCGCCTGCCATGGCTGGCGGCGCTTCTGCTGATCTTGTTGGTGGCATCTGTTGGTATTTGGGGCGGCGCCTATATGCAACGCCACTCATCCTCCTCGAACTCATCAACTGCTTCGGCCTTCCCGTTCGCTGCTCTCAGTGGTTCTCGTACGGGTGGGGCCGGCGGGGCAAGTGGGTTGAGCGCTGCATTGGCGAAAATCACCTCGGGTACCGTCACCGACATCATCGGGAACACGCTCTATGTCACCACCGCCAGTGGCAGTCTCGTCGCTGTCGATGTGGGATCGAGCACCACCATCGATCGGAATGCGAAGTCAACGCTTTCCGCCATCAAGCCGGGCGACACGGTGACCGTTCAGGGAACGAAGTCCTCCACCGGTTCGGTCTCGGCCGCCTCGGTGTCGGCCACCGAATCCGGCGTGTCGACGACTGGTGGTCTTGGCGGGTTCGGCGGATTCAGCGGAGAGCCAAGTGGAGCATCGAGCGGGTCGGGTTGATCGATGATCGGGACCCGCTCTCTCTTCCGGCCAGGCTTCATCGCCTTGAGCCCGATGGCAGTGGGTCACCGAGCTGGATACGAGCAAAATCGGCCGTAGCCGGGCGGTATTCGTCCTTCGTATCGATGCTGGATGCCAACCGTTTGCTGTCTCCGAGAGGCAGCTATGTCGACAATATCGATGGGGTGCAGGTCCGTACGCCGGACCACATTCATCTGACCATGGCCGGGGTGCAGCAGTTCATTGATCCAGAACTTAGGGCCCGCCGCCGAACAATTTGAGCGATGCCGAGAGCGTTCGCGCTGTTCACGACCGTAGCGAGCGCGCACTCAAAATCGCGGTGGGCCCTTAGCCATATGGCCATCAATTTGGGAGTAACCGTCTATGAAGGCCGACTCTGACATGGTCGAAGTGGAACAGCTCATCCCATTCCGGCGCATATTGGTGGTTGACAATGAGCCCTCCATCGCCGGCGCCGTGGCCACCTCGCTTCGCTGTGCGGGGTTCGAGGTGGAGGAGGCCATCAATGGTCGAATGGCCCTTGCCGCGACCCAGGAGCGCCCCCCCGACCTCATCGTGCTCGATGTGACGCTGCCCGACGTCGACGGTGTGGAAGTCACGCGCCGGCTACGAGCTTCCGGCTCTGGTGTGCCCATTCTTTTGGTCACCGCCCGGAATGGTGTCGGCACCGGAGTACCTGGCTGGAGCATGGGTGGTGACGAACACCTGACCAAGCCCTTCGCTCTAGCCGTCCTCGTGGCCCGGGTCCACGCGATTCTGCGACGTTCGGGCAGCGAGCCTCAAGCCAACGGGATCCTCCGATTCGCCGACATCGAGATGGACGAGAACGCTTACACGGTCACTCGGGACGGACGATTCATCGCCCTGTCGACTACCGAGTTCAACCTCCTTCGCTATTTCCTCCTCAATCCGCGCCAAGTGCTGTCGAAGTCCCTGATTCTCGAGCACGTCTGGCGCTACGACTACGAAGGCAGCGAGAACGTGGTCGAACTCTATGTCAGTTATCTCCGCAAGAAGCTCGAGGCCGCGGGACCGCGGGTCCTCTTCACGGTGAGACGAGTTGGTTACGTTCTCTGCTAGCGAGTCCGCATCTTCACATGCATTCCGAAGGGTTGGTGGTCCATCTTCGCGGCACAGACCGACGGCAGGGTAGCGGTGGTGTCTGTCGTGGCTGCCGACGCGTCACGTCGCCCATGCTGAATGGCCCCATGAACGTGCATTTGGCGGCGTAGAGCACTCGGGCGGCGTGAGGCACTTCGCGGCAAACCTGTTCCGAACTGATCGCCGTCGCCGCCGTGGGCATCTACGTACGCTTTTTGGTGTGCCTCGCACTGGTCGATCAAAGTTCGGGGTCGTTTGGGTGGCCTCGGACCTAACCCTCCACTCCACCGCAACGCACGGGGGAGTCCTCGTGGGCAGGCTCGGCTACCGGAACGAGCGTCGGCAGCGGAACTGGTGCCGGTTCACCGACATGGCGGGCTCAGAGGGCGAGAACGGTGCGTAGCCCCCGCCCGGCACGGAGGTCATCGAAGCCGTCGTTGATCTCCTGCAAAGGTCGGCGACAAGAGATCATCCCTTCGAGATCGAGCAGGCCGCGGCGCCACAGGCTCACCAGACGTGGGATCTGCCAATGAGGGTTGCCGCTCCCATAGAGGCAACCGACCAGTCGCTTCTCGGTGATGGCAAAGAGAATGGCCGGAAGGTTCGTCAAGAGCTCAGCTGCATCAGGAGCTCCGACCGAGACGGTGGTACCTCCCGAGCAGGTGGCGAGTACCCCCGCCTCGATCAGGCGGGCGCTGCCGGCCGCGTCGAACGCATAGTCGACTCCCACTCCGGTGAGGTCGTGACAGGCAGCCACCACGTCTTCTGTCCCCGGGTCGAGGACATCCGTGGCCCCGAACGACAGCGCCAGCTCTCTGCGCTCAACCAGTGGATCGGACACGATGATCCGCGAGGCTCCGGCAATCCGCGCACCCTGGACGATCGAGATGCCCACGCCACCGAGGCCCATCACCAGGACGGTCGCCCCCTCCTCGACTCCGGCCGTATTGAGCACCGCTCCTACTCCTGTCTGAATGGCACAGCCGATGACGCAAGCAAGATCGAGCGGTACATCGGCATCGATGCGTACGGCGCCTGACTCGGTCGTCAACACCTGTTCCCCGAATCCACCGACACCGAGACCCCGATAGACCGGTTTTCCTGACCGCGACAGCGCCGTGGTCCCGTCCGGCAGCGTGCCGGTGATGAAGGACATCGCCTTTTCGCACATCGTCGATTTGCCTCGCACGCACCAGTAGCAGCGACCACAGGGCGCGATGGCCACGAGCACGACATGATCTCCGGGCGCCACCGCGGTCACGCCCGGCCCGACGGCGCTCACCACCCCGGAGGCTTCATGCCCGAGGATGATGGGCAGGGGCCCGATACCGCCATCGATGATCGTCATGTCGGAATGGCAGATGCCGCAGTGGGTGACATCGACCAGCACTTGGCCCGCGGACGGAGCCGCTATGTCGATGTCGTCGAGAAGTTCGAGCGTGTCGGCCCCTTCGGTCAGCACAGCTGCGCGCATGGTGTTCCTTCCGCTGGTAGATGACGTGTTCGGCAAAAATCCGGTCACAGCCGCAGATCCTCGCGCTTCAGGGTGCGTGCCCGCGGGTCGAAGGGCCCATTCTGCTGCGTCTCACGCCGGACCGCTCACGACCAGGGCGTCCCTGATCCGGTCCACCGGTTCGGACATGGCGGGGGTCCGTGGTGAAGACATCTGCAACATGCTCTCGCGCCGTTGGCGGTGGCCCGACCTGCAAAGTCGACGCTATGGTCGGGGTATTGATTTCCTCCAATGGCAACCTCGGTGGATCACCATTGAACCCCGAACATCGACCGCAACACCCCAGAACCAGTGAACCAAACTGTCTGCCCGCTTTCGCGTGACGTTCATCTTCGACCCGTCAAGTGATCGAGGAGCGGAATGGGAGTCACTCCAGCGGTTCTCGCCAACGAAGTCAGGAGGAATCATGACCACCACCAGCAGGCTGAGAGTAGCCATTTCCGACACCGCCGAAGCACTCAAGATCGTGAAGCTCGAGGTCGAGGGAGCCACCGGGTACCCTGTCCGGCCGGAGTTCCAGGAATCCGAATTCGAGGAGCTGGTGGTCGAATTGCGGCTGGGTGCAACGGGTGTGGCGGAACCGAATCTGATTGCCCGGGCGATCGAGCGCACCACCCCTGACATCGATGTGCTGGGTGTTTGGAATGAGAGCCCGCACAGCCACGAGCCGGTTCCCAAGCCCAGCAAGTTGGTGTTCGGGGTCGCTGACGAGGCGTTGCCTGACGTTGCCAGACGAGCAGTGCGGGACGAGCTCCCCACCGCCCGGTGGCATCCGTCGCTCGCGACGACTTCGAGTAGTGATACCCCTCACTGGGAACTGGCCGTGCCGGTGCTCCATACCGACGGTGAGAGCGTCGCCGTCATCCGACGAAAGGGATACTCACATCGCTTCACCCCTGATGATGCGGTAGGCACATGGCTCGGGTTGGCCTCTTAGCGCGGCCGACGGGCTTCGCTTGCTCTCTGAGACTGGAGCCCGATGCCGAACGATGACCGACCTTCGAAGGCCCACCCTACGAGCCTCATCGAATTGACCCGGGTCCAGCCATTCGAGGCCGAGGTGATAGCGGCCCGCTTGCGCGCATCAGGCATCGACGCCACCGTGGGAGTCGACTCCGTCTACGAATCCGTCAGTTTCGCCGAGGGCGTGGCCGTCTTCGTGTCAGCAGATGATGCTCCACGCGCCCGTGCCCTCCTCGAAGCCGGAGAGAACGGAACGGACGGACAATGATGCGGCCCGTCACCCGACGGGAACCTCCTGGCCCGCCCAACAATCGTTCCGTCATCGGTCATCGCGGAGAAGAAGCGACTTGGCCACGGTCTCACGGGACTCGATGGCCAGATGTGCCTTCGCTGCCTCAGCAAGCGAGAAGGTTTGGCCCACCAGCGGGGCCAGCCGTCCGGCGTCGACCTCGGCGAGCGCCACGGTGAGCAGCCGGGATCGGTCGCCCTCGCCGTACCGGAGGTCGGCAATGGTCGTCACGGTCACCCCCCGCCGCTCCGGCTCGCCCGGGGCGATGGAGGCGAACGAGCCGCTCGGGGTCCCATGGGCCGAAAACCGTCCACCGGTGGCGTCGAGGACCGCATCGATCCAGCCGACCTCCCCATAGTCGATCACCGCTGCCGCCCCAGCTTCGGGCACGACATCTCCCTTCGTCGACCCCCGGGCAGCACCGACAACCTTGACGCCCCGGGCCGCCAGCAGTTCGACGAGGAGTATCCCCATCCCGCCTGCGGCGCCGAGGACGAGCACCCACTCTCCCGTCCGGGGCGCAGTCTTCTCGAGGACGCGGAGCGCGGTGGTGCCGTCGTGGAGGACGGCCGTGGCGTCGAGGAGGTCGACGCCGTCGGGCGTCGGAACGCAGGCCTCGAGGTCGACGGCCGCCAATTCGGCGTAGCCGCCGGTACCGCCGGGGCCGCCCGTGTGCCCGACCACCGGCCGGCCCCGCCAGCCGGCCTCGACCCCGTCGCCGACCGCGGCGACCGTGCCGCCCACACCGTTTCCCGGCACGTAGGGCGGTCGGATCGGGAAGTAGTCGGCGCCCCGGCCGGAGCGGATCACGGTGTCGACGAACAGCACGTCACAGACCGAGGCCGCCACCACGACCTGGCCCGGCCCCGGAACGGGATCTGGCAACTCGCGCAGCCGGAGGGCGTCAGGGCCGCCAAAGCGAACCACCTCGACGGCGCGCACGTCAGGCCACCTCATCCGAGGGATCCGGCGTCACGTCGCGGGCTGCGAAGCCCGGGTGGTCGGGGTCGACGTTGAACGAGACGATGCGCCGTGGGCGGATCCTGATGATCTCGGGTGCCAGATGGCCTTGTGGGTCGTGCGTCCCCACCGCGGTCTCGGCCACGCCGCGGATCTCGAGGAAGTGGGCACCGTCCATCGATGGTTCAGTGACCTCGTCCACGACGAAGGCCACACTCGGATTCGCCTGGATGTTTCGGTACTTGGCACTGCCACCCATGTTGAAACCGGTGAGGTCGATCGTGCCGAGTGTCGGGTTGTACGTGAACCCCAGGGGCTTGACCTGGGGGGTCCCGTTCGGACCCAACGTGGCCAGGTGACCGAGGGGTTGGCGGGCGAGGAAGCGCACTTCGGCGTCGCTGAAGGTCATGCTGACGACGGTACGACCTCAAGTAAGGTTGAAGTCAAGCGAAATGTCGAGATCTCTGACGACCTTCATCGAGGGCCATGCTTCCACCGCCGAGTCAACTGTCTCTATCGTGATCGGCATGGACAGCACCGATCCGCCCTTCATCGAGGAGTGACCCGATGGCACGACTGTCGCCTCTCAGGAGGCTGGTCCCAGTGGTGGGAACGATGGCCCTCCTGGCCGGCTGCGGCGCAGCCAGTGGCTCTTCGGCCACGACCGGTACGACGGCCGAGCGGGTACCGGTCGTGCATGCGGGCGACGTCATCCATGCGGCGACCAAGATCGCGGACACCGCGGCCGGTGCCGTCGGCTACCGCGAGGTCGGGACCGGCAGCCCGGTACTGCTCATCATGGGATTGGGCGGATCCATGGACGCCTGGCCACCGGCGTTCGTCGCCGCCCTGGCCAAGGGTCACAAGGTGGTCATGTTCGACAACGCCGGGGTGGGCGACACGGCCCCCCTGGCGTCACCGCTCAGCATCACCGAAATGGCCGACCAGACCAGTGCCCTCATCACGACGCTCCGGCTGGGCCGAGTCGCCGTCCTCGGGTGGTCGATGGGCGGCATGGTCGCCCAAACCCTCGCCGTGCTCCACCGGACGCAGGTGTCAAAGCTCGTCCTGGCCGCCACCCAGCCGGGCACCGGACACGCACTTCCGATCCCCGCGGCGGCTGCCGCCGAGGCGGCCAGCTCCAACCCGGCCGAGGTGCTCTCGGTGCTGTTCCCTCCCGGCGACAGCGCCGCCGCCCAGGCCTATGTGGCCAGCATCGTTCGCTACCCGGGCTTCTACCAGGCGCCGAGGACGGCGGTGGCCGCCCAGGGGGCGGCTGTCGAGCAGTGGATGGCGGGGAAGGATCCGGCCGGCCCGCGATTCGCCACGGTCCGGATTCCGCTGTTGGTGGCCGACGGCACGTTGGACCAACTCGACCCGAGCGCCAACGACCACTCCCTCGCCGACAGTGTGCCGGGCGCGAAGCTGGTCCTCACCCTGGGGCCGGACACGGCTTCCTGTTTCAGGACATGTCGAGCTTCCTGCCGGCCGTCGAGCGGTTCCTCCGGTGAGCCCGGCCGAGCGACTGCCGAGAACCGGCCGGGCCATTACACCGCACGGCCGGCAGGAGTTCATCGCTCACGCGAATTGAGGCTCCAGGCGTGCTGACACCGCCCATAGGTCTTTCTCATGGCGATTTGGCTGCGGTGATCGAGCAGGCCTGGGGTGTCGCGGTGGATTCCCTGGACTACCGTCCGGTCGGCTTCGGAAGTCACCACTGGGTGGCAACCGACGATCTGGGCCGCCCACACTTCGTCACCGTCGACGAGCTCAGCGCGGAATCGCGGATCGGGGACGAAGTCTCCGTTCTCGGGCTGCGCCTTCGTCCGGCCTTGACCGCGGCTGTCGATCTGCGCGCCTCCGGGTGCAGTTTCGTCGTCGCGCCGATCACGACCAAGGCTGACGAACCCTTCGTCCAGTTCGACAGGTATGCCGTCGCGCTCTACCCGTTCATCGAAGGACGGAGCCTTCTCCTTTGACGAGTCGTTTCGCCAAGCCGACCGGGAGGGGGTCCTCGAGGTGGTGACTGCACTGCACAGGGTGCCGCTCACTTCGATCCGCCCGCCGGAAACCGATGGATTCGTGGTCCCCTGGCTCGACCAGCTCGACCGCTCCATCGCGCGGCCGTGCCGTACCCAACGCACCGCATGCAGCCGTTGTCTCCCAATTGCTCCTCGACGACGAAGGCACGATCAGGACGCTGATCGCCCGCTACCGAACGCTCGTCGAGCAGTACCTGAGCGATCCCGGTCCGGTGGTGATCACCCACGGTGAGATCCATCCCGGAAACGTGATGGCGACTTCGGAGGGCTGGATGATCGTCGACTGGGACACCGCTCTGGTCGCACCGCCGGAGCGGGATCTCTGGAGGCTCGCACAAGGAGGAGGGTCGGTGCTCAGGGAGTATGCGGACGCCACCGGAACGCTTCCCGACGAACGCCTCTTCGACCTGTATGCCATTCGCTGGGATCTGGCCGACGTCGCCTCGTTCGCCGCCGAGCTCCGGGGGCCGCACGAAGATACCGAGGACAGCCGCAAGGCCCTCGAGATCCTCCGTTCGGTTGTAGGGCGGTTGCCGGAGTAGGGATCCACAGCCGATGTCGATCTGAGCCCCCGTCTCCTGGTACGACGCCGGGGTCGGGCGACGTGACGCATCGATGAAACGACCACGGGCTGAACCGGGCTCAGTCTCCGACCTGGCCGTCGATCTGCTCGCGCATCAGATCGAGATGACCCGCATGGCGGGCCGTCTCCTCCAGCATGTGCACCATGATCCAACGGAGACTCACCTGCTCGCGATAGTTCGTCGCCCTGGCACTGAGGGCATCGAGTGAGGGGGCGGCACGGGAAACCCGTCTCGCCTCTTCGACCTCGGTCCGGTAGAAGGCGATGACCGACTCGACGGTGTCGGCGTCGCCGATGGCGAACTCGGCCGAATTGTCACCATCCACGTCGATTGCCTCGATGTCCTCGCCGGCAAACGTCTCGCGGAACCAGCCCCGCTCGACCCAGCCCAGGTGCTTGAGGGTCCCGAGCGCGGACATACCGGTCGGTGTCATCACTCGCCTGGCGTCATCGAGGGCGAGTCCGTCGACCTTCCGCTCGACCACGGCTCGGTACCAGTCGAGGAAACCTTCAAGGGTTTCACGCTCACCTTGTCGCACTCCCAGGGTGTCCTCCACGGGCCGAGTGTACGTTGGCCGCGGTCCACCGGTACGGCTCGGACCAAGCCCGCCATGGGCCCGGCCCAGGCCGGCCCCGGCAATGGCCGCGGCCACCGGACGACTCCCGACCCCGGCGGGAAGGGGCTCAGCGGTGTGGTTGGCTCTTGGCCCTTCTGACCGTCGGCTGGCGCTGCATCCTCAGCCGGATGAGCGCCCGGGTCCCGATGGTCACCGTGCCGATCTGATGCGCGCCCTCGTGCCGACGGGGCTTCGAGCACCGTTGCCATTCACCCGAGGCGAACATCTCCCAGCGGCATCGCTGATCGGCCACTGGATGTTCCGGCATCCCGCTTCTTACCCGACCGGGACGTCGGGCGGCAAGGCAGACGAGGAGGCAAGCCGCCGAGGACCGTCAGTGGGCAGTGCGCGCCAACAGCCGGTAGTCCGCCACCACGAGGCTCCCGATGAAGTCGTAGCCAGTGGTATTGGCATGGATATTCCCCTGGGAGCAGAAGTAGGTCAGTTGGCACACCTCGCCGACGGCGACCGGGACGGTGCCGTAGGGGGCCACGTGCTCTGTGAGGCTGAGGCTGGTGTCGTCCCCCCGGGTGGCCTTCATGTAGGGCGCCGACGTCACATCCACGAAGCTGGTCCCCGACACGGAAAGGTACGACTTCTTCAGCGTGGGGTTGATCAGATCGTCGAAGGCGAGGATCGAGGACTTGGCCAGGGACACGGCAGCCGACGTCGGCGGGTCGTCGGGGTAGACGTACAGCCCGAGGTCCACGTCCGGGTAGGTGAGCCCGATGATCCTGGCCCCGGTGTCCGACGCACCCGCCAGTGCCTTCTCGATGGAGCCGACCAGCGATTTGACGCCGGTCCCCATCGAGGGCATGGCCGACTTCACGCACGTCACGGTGGTACAGCCGTCGAAGTCGTTGCCGCCGATCGAGATGGTGACCAGGTGCACGGCCCCCTTGTGGGCGGCGATGAAGTTGAGGACCGCCCGTTCCTGGGTGATCCCCGTGTAGTGGACGGCATCCTGGCTGGCCGGGTCGCCACACCCCTTCGACCCGATGAGTGACGACGTGGTGGCCCCCCCACAGCCGAAGTTCTCGGGCTTCAGGTTCAGCTTGCCCGCCACGTAGCCCGTGTACCCGGAGGTGCCCCCGATGCCGGGTTGGTATCCGATCGAGTACGAATCACCCAGCGAGAGGTAGTACGGACGTGACGCGCCGGCCGCCTGGCTCACAGCTGATGGGCCCACCAGGGCCAGCGAAATGACGGTCCCCAGCGCTGCCACCGCGGTGGCCAGGGCGACGATCGATCTGTGCACGGCTTCCCCCCGCGTCTCGTCGAGGCCACCACCGTAGACGATCGACGGGAGAGGAGGACCGGCGGAGGTCGTTGGTACCTTGGCGGGATGGCTGTGGATGTCATCGTCACCCATCGACGAGTGGCGGCGCGGCGCTGAGGCGTCTGCCCCGCCGGGCGGTGGCGGGAACGGCGGCCCTCCTGGCCCTCTGTGCCTGGTGCGGGTGGGCGAGCGGGCTGCACCACTCGACGGTCCCGGCCTTCGTGGCGTGGTCCGTCTCGCTCGCCGTCGTGGTGGCGGTCGACCTCTTGATGTGGCGCGGCCGGCACCATCGGCGATGGGCCTTGCCCATCCGTCCGGCCGAACTCCCCTGGCCGCGACCGGGCCGCGGTGGTACCGGTCCGGCCCTCCTCGGCACCGCGCCGTGGTCGGCCCTCGTCCTCATCGTGATCGTCTGGGAGATCCTCGGCATCGACACGGGACCACACGTCGCCCACCTCACGATCAGCGCCCTGGCCCAGGCGTTCCGACCGCTCGACGCGGGCCTGTGGCTGGCGTGGATATCGGTCGGGCTCGGCTATGGCCTGGCCCGGGCCAGGGCCCCGGTCGAGGGTCTCCCGGGCCGCCCGGCCCACGGTCCATCGACGGGGACCCTGTCCGGCGCGGCCGGCGTCGGCCGGCACCCGGTGGGCATCCCCGCCCTGCTCCTCCCGGACAACCGGGGCGCCGGCGTGGCCTTCTGGCTGCTGGTGGCGGTGGCCTGCGTGCTGGTGGACCTCACGGCCAGGAGGTCCGGCGGCCGGCTGGCCGATGCCGGGGAGCTCGTGCGCTTCGTGTCGGGATCGGCTCTGGCCACCGTGGCGTTCAGCGCGGCCTGGGCGTACGCCGGGTGGCACCTGTTCGCGCACTGACCGTGCCGCCCGGCGACGACCGTCGGCCGGGGCCGGGAGGGGGAGGCGCTGTCCGTGCCCCTGCGGCGACGGCCCTGCGCAAGCCCGGCGCCAGGTTCCCGCGTGCAGCCACCGCCACGCGCCCGAGGCCGAGCCAGTCCCGGAGGAGTCCCAGCTCCGCGGCTGCCGCATCGAGGACGGCGGCCGGATCGGCCTCCGGCTCGGCGAACGATCCCATCACCCGCAGGGTGCCGGTCTTTCGGTCGGCCTTGAGGTCGAACCGGGCCACGAGCTGGTCCCCGACCAGCAACGGCAGCACGTAGTACCCGTGCGTGCGGAGGTGCTCGGGGACATAGATCCCGATCCGGTAGTGGAAGCCGAACAGCCGCTCGGTCCGGGCGCGTGCCCAGATGAGGGAGTCGAAGGGGGACAGCAAGGTGGCACGCTGCCGTCGCGGACGACGGGGGCGGGCCCCTGCGGCCACGTAGGCCACCCTGTCCCACCCTTCGACTGCCACGGGCAGGAGCCGTCCCTCCTCGACCAGCTCCGTCACCCGCAATGCCGCCGGTTTGGGCCGGACCCAGAAGTAGTCGGCGAGGTCGGCCACGGTTCCGACTCCCAGGCACCGTGCCGCCACGAGGATCAGCTCCCGCTGGGCCTCGTCGAGGGAAGGCACCGGCAGATCGGCCACCGGCTGCGGGATCACCCGCTCGGACAGGTCGTAGACCCGCTCGAAGCCCGAATTCCGCCACGCGGCCAGAACGCCGTCCCCGAACAGCATCTCGAGCGCCCTGCGTCCGTCACTGCGGCGGTCCCACCACGCTCCGGACCGGCGGCGGGGATCGGAGAGCTTCGACGCGGTCAGCGGGCCGCGCTCGGCCACCTCGTCGAGGACGCGGGCGAGATAGACGGCGTGCGTCTTCCGCCACTGCCGCCGGCGCTCCTGGACCACGGGGCTGTCGACCTGGTCGTTGCGCCAGGACTCCATACGCGAGCGGAAGAGCGGGTACAGCTCGATGGGCAGGAGCGAGGCCGCATGTCCCCAGTACTCGAACCAGTCGCCCCCGGGGCCGGTGAGCCCGCGCAGCGCGGCCGGATCGTACGGTCCGATGCGGCTGAACGGGACGAGGTACTGGGTCCGTTCGAGGACGTTCACCGCGTCGAGCTGGATGGTACCGACCTGGTCGAGCAGGCGGCGCAGCGTCGCCGGGCCCGGCTGCCGGCCCGCCGGCGATCGTCGGGGCGATCCCAGTCCCTGGGCGCCGATGGCCAGCCATCGGGCCTCACGATTGGAGATCTCGTCGGCACCCGCCGGGGCGCCGCCCGCCCGCCGGGTCATGTCGAAACCGGCCGGACCGACCAGCTGGGTGTGATCAACCAGTTCCCTGCGGACGGGGACGCGTGACAACGGTGGTCCGCGGCCGACCGGAGGGTCCGGGTCCGCCACTGGTGCTGCCGCTGGCACCGGGCGACCCGTCGTCCGGGCCCGGGGCACCACGGTCGGACGGAACGGAACCTGCGTCTCCCGACAGCACGGCCACCCGTAGCTCGGCCTCCTCCGCTTCTCGTAGCTCCGTGGCCAGCTCCTGGCGGAGCTGCTCGATCGTCCGCTCGTTGCTGTCCACCAGATCCCTCACCACCGCGGCGGGGATCGCCGCCGGGACCTCCGCCTGACGGGCCTTGGCTTCTGCCCGCTTCTTCACCGGGCGACGTCGGTGGCGGCTACCGCGGCCGGAAGATCCTGCTCACGCCAGCCGTGTCCGCCGTCATCGACCGTGAACCGGAACGGGTCGGGCCGGGTGGCGGCCGGGGCACCGTTGCGGCGCTCCGGAGCCTCGCCGTCCCCGTGCCGGAGGGACGACAGTCGCTCCTCCTCCGACAAGGCCGACTCCGTCCGCTTCCGCGCCTCGGCGATGGCCGACCGGAGCCTGGACTGCTCCGCCGCTGCCGCGCTCAGGTATCTCTCGACCGATGTACGTGTGTAGGCCTGCGCAGCCTCGGGGTCGGTTGACTGGGTCATCGGAGTGAGGTTCGGCGTCGCTGGAGTGCAGATCACCAGTATACCTAGCTGATCACTAGGTCGTAAGGGCCGGATTCGGGACCGCCCGCCCGTCCCGCGCCGCCGACGCGGGTGCTCGGGGCGGAAGCCGACCCGGCCTGCCCTCAACGGTCATCCGAACCGTCCGTGTACGTAATCGAGGGTCCGGGGGTCGAGGGGCGAGTCGAACATGGCATCGGTCGGACCGTGCTCGATGATGTACCCGGGTGTCCCCTGCTCGGCCAGGAAGAACGCCGTGTACGCCGACACCCGCTGGGCCTGTTGCATGTTGTGGGTCACGATGACGATGGTGACCTCGCTCTTCAGCTCGTCGATGGTGGTCTCGATCCGCCGGGTGGACGTGGGGTCGAGGGCCGAGCAGGGCTCGTCCATCAGGAGCACCCGGGGCCGGATGGCCAGGGCCCGGGCGATGCAGAGGCGTTGCTGCTGACCACCGGAGAGCGCCCCGCCCGGTTGGCGCAGCCGGTTCTGCACCTCGTTCCACAGGCCGGCCTTGGTCAGGCAGCTCTCGACCAGCTCGTCCTTGGCGTCGGGTCCTTGCGGGTCCCGGTGAGCTTGAGGCCGGCCAGCACGTTGTCGTAGATGGACATGGTCGGAAACGGATTGGGCTTCTGGAACACCATGCCGATGTGACGTCGCG
This sequence comes from uncultured Acidimicrobiaceae bacterium, assembly GCA_963745955.1. GTDB lineage: Bacteria > Actinomycetota > Acidimicrobiia > Acidimicrobiales > RAAP-2 > Bog-756. Next base: position 822,929 of record CAVUZI010000007.1, read on the forward strand.
CCTCGGTCAGCTTGCGGTTCGGGTCGTAGATGTCGACGCCGTCGAGCAGCACGTCGCCGGCCAGCGACGCCGACGGGATCAGCTCGTGCATCCGGTTGAGGATGCGGAGGAACGTGGACTTCCCGCATCCCGAGGGACCGATGAGCGCGGTCACCTGCCGCGACTCCATGGTCAACGACACCCGGTCGAGGACCTGGTGGTTCCCGAACCACGCCGAGATGTCCCTGGCCTCGAGGCTGGCGGCCTGGTACTGATCGTCCACCCGGGACCGGGCGTCGGTTGTCGATTCGAGCAGCATCTCTGTCATTCCCTCGATTGATCGTCGGTCTGAACCATCACAGCAGGTTGGGCAGGAGGCGGGCGAACTGGTCGGCCACGAACATCCACACCAGCAGCACCGGGGCGGTGAAGACGATCCACGCCTGGGCGCGGCCCCGGCGCCGCCACGTCCACACCGCGCCGGCGGCCAGGACGGCCAGCAGGAGCACCCACAGTGACAGGGCCCACAGGGTTCCGGTGTCGAACCCGAGCGGCCGTTCGGAGCTCGGCACCGTCTTCACGGCCGGGCGCTGGGCGGGAAGCGGTGGTCCGACCTTGTCGGCGTCGACCCACACCACCCCGGAGGGGACGAACGGGGTACCCGACGCCGTCCCCAGGGTGAGGCGCGACTTCCCGCGGGCCACCGGGCGCACCTTGGTACCGGCCGGGCGGATGTCGACCACCTTGAACACCGATGTCCCCACCTGGGTGATGACCGTGATGCGCGCCCCCTTGCGGAGCTCGTGGATCCGGCCGAAGGGGCCCCCGTAGGCGGCGGCCCTTCCGAGGATGATGCTGTCCCCGGTCCCGCCCGGGAACACCGTCGAGCGGGAGTGCCCGGGGCCGTCGGCCAGTACCGTGCCGGTGGTGCCTTCGAGCACCACCTGGCTGACCCCGATCGACGGGATGGTGATCTGGGCCATCGGTGCCCCGAGCGCCAGCGTCGAGTGGTGCGGACCGGTCGGGCCCAGTGGCGCGGTGCCGAGAGCCAGCTGGGTGCGGAACTGGTTGTACAGGGAGACCTGAGCCGACCGGTGCTCCAGCCTGCTCACGTAGGCCAGCTGCACGACCATCCCGATCGACGCCAGGGCCACCACCGCCAGCGCGAAGCGCAGGACCGTGGCCCACCGGGCGGTCGTGGCCGCCTCGCCCAGGTGGCCGGTCTCTTCGAAGACCTGCTGCAGCCTCGGCGCTTCCCCGGGGTCGTACTCGGACCCGGCCACCCCGGGTTCGGCGCCGGGCACGGCGACCAGGAGCATCTCGCGGTCGAGGGCCGTCTGGGTCAGCGTCATCGCACCTGCCCCCGTGCCGCCGGCGGCGAGCCGGTGCGCCAGTTGCGCCGGAGGAGCAACAGGAGCCCCACGGCGAGGGCGAGCACCCCGGCACCGGCGGCCGCCGTCAGCGGGACGTCGCCGACGGCCGGCGAGCCGACCGTCCCGGCACCCCCCGTCGCATTGCGGCCCGGCACTGAGCCGCCCGCCGGTGTCGCCGCGCCACCGGGCGCGCTCGACAGTCCGCCGGCACTGGCGGTGGACACGGGTCCGGCCGCGGCGCCGGCGGTCGCTCGGGCCCCGGCCGATGAGGCAGCCGACGTCGAGCCGGCCCCGCGCCCCACGGCGTGACGGGTCGGTCCCGGTCCCGGTCCCGCCGACGGTGAGGTGGACCCGGCCGGCGTGCCGGGAACCGCGTGCCAGGCGAACCCATGGGGGTCGCCGGCGTCGGCGGTGAAGGTGACCTGGGTGTTCCAGTACCGGGCCAGGGCCCCACGGGTCGTGGCGCAGGCGATGCCGGCCTCCCACACCCCATGGCCGGGTCCGCCGACCAGCTTCGCCAGCGGCACCGCACCCCCGTCCGACCCGGCCAGCGGGCCCCACTCGAAGTCGTTGGGGATACCGATGATCTGGCCGGTGCCGAGCGCGGTGTTGATAGCCCCGTAGTACCTGCCGGAGGTGTCCACCAATCCGTATCCCTTGGAGGGGAAGTCGATGAATTTGACCGCCGAGAGATCAGAGCCCTTCGGCTCCAGGTAGCTGTAGACGCGGTACCCGTGGTGGGCGGTGTCGGCCGGGCAGGAGGCGTTGGCCGGCAGCGCCACCGTGAACATGGCGGTCGAGCCACCGGCCCCGAGCTCACCGCGGGCCGTGGCGCCGGGTGCGGCAATGGTGGCCGTCCCGCTCACCGTCGAGGCCGACGCCGGCACGGCCACGAGGACGAGTGATCCGGCAGCCACCGGCACGGCCAGTGCGGCGCACAGGCCTGCGGTCCGGACCAGGGATACGCGGCTCACGGCGAATCCGGCTCCGGGGTCTCCGGGTCCAGGCCGAGGTCGGTGTCCCCGGGGCTACCAGCCAGCCGCCTCCGGCGGGTCATGTTCATCCACAGCGCACCCGCTCCCGCACCGAGACCGACGAACAGGAGGAACGGGAGCGCCCAACGCAGGAGCCCGACGGCGAACCCTTCGGTCCGGACCGCGCTCGAGCGCGCTCGGACCGATCGCCGCCGGCGTCCGGGACAACCGGTGTTTCGAGCCGCGGCCGCCCGACAGTGATCCGAATCCCGTCCCCGACCCCGTCCCCGATCCGTACGCCGAGCTCTCGCCGGTCCCCGACGAATTCGACCCCGGGGATACCGCGCCCGGGCCCCCCTTGCCCGGCGGAGGAGAGCTCGATGATTTCTTCGCCGACTTGGCCGCCGGCGGAGTGGCGATGGTCGTCGCCGCGGCCAGCGTCTCGGATTCGAGCGCCGCCGGAAGGGGCACATAGCCGGCGGGGAGCTGGCCGGGCTGGACGCCGCTGACCTGACCCGCGCCGGCCGCGTAGCGCAGGAACGCGGCGTAGTTCTTCCGGGACGTCTCGTTGAGGGTCTTCGGTGTCGCGGCGGCATAGGTGAGCATGGTCAGCGGGTAGGCGTCGGCCGAGGTCGAGGTGGGATCGGACTGCAGCACACCCGCCACCTTGCTCGGCACCATGGCCTGTTCGCCGGCCAGCAGGCTGGCCGGGTCCGGGGCCACGAAGGTCCGGTCCGGAGTGTCCTCCCCGGCAGGGCTCAAGCTGGCCGCCTGGAGACCGTACCGGGCCGCAGCGGCGGAGTCGGTCACCGACATGATCATGTACCTACCCGTGATCTGGGGTCCGTTGGCGGTCCAGGCCAGGTTGGGTGGCTCGGTCGGGTCGAAGGTCGTCTTGGCCGCGTCGTTGGCTGCCGCGGTGTCCGCCGCGGTGGTGTTCATGTTCAAGAGGTACGGCGACCAGTCGAGGATGCACAGCGGGCGGGCCGGGACCGGCGGCGGGCCGTACACCGTCGAGCCGGTGGTCACGCAGTAGGGATCGCTCTTCGGGAAGGTCTCCGGCGTCGAGGAACCGAAGGGCACGCCCGACGGGTTGACCGACGGGTTGGTGCTGTAATACGGGTTCACGTTCATGCCCGAGTCGGCGCCCTGCCCGGGTTGCGCGTCGAGCCATGCCCTGGCCTCGGGGTCGGATAGGACCCACTTCCACAGGGCGGCGGTGGCGTCCGAGCTCCCCTCCTCGACCAGCAGCGTCCCCGCGTCGTTCAGATAGACCGTGCTGAGCTGGGAGAACTCGGGGTTGTACTGGAGGAAGGTCGGATCGGTGAACACGCTGAGCGGGTTGTTCTGCACCCATGCGTACTTCGGGGATTTTTCCGCGCCGATGTCCTGCAGCTGGTCGCGGTACGACTCGGTCAGCAGCCGGGCCACCAGCAACGGTGTGAGGTAGAGGTGGGCCACCCGGTCGCCGGCGAGATCGAGCTCTTCCGGCTGCGGGTTTCCGTCCGGCTCGGTGATGGGGTCCCGTTCGATGTTGAACGCCACCACCACCCCGGACAAGGTGAGCGGCGCGTAGACCACCGGGTTCGACGGTTTGGTCTCCTTCGGGGGGATCGGGTCGGAGAACACCGACATGCCCACCGAGCCGTAGGAGGGGTCGGTCAGGTTCACCCGGGCCTGGTCGTCGCTGTTCTGGATATAGCTGAAGGGCGTCTTGCCGGGCAGGTTGCACAGGGCCGGCTGCCAAGCGGCCACGGCCGGCGCGGCCAGCTCGCCCCCGATGATCTCCTGGGCGCTGGCCTTGATCGAGCAGCTGGTCCCGACGGGGTTGAACTGCAACGGGATGGCGATCCGGTTGGCCCACGCCTGGGGGGTGAGCGGCGAGGTGACCACACTGCTCACATTGGTCACGTTGGCCGGGTTCTCCACGGTCGGTGTGCTCCTCGGGACCACCACCAACCAGCACCGCGGAGTGGTCGTGCCGCCTCCCGGCACCGGCTGGATGTCCTGGCCGCAACCCAATCCGGGCGCCTCCAGGCCGGTGTCGACCTGGAAGAGCTGCTGGCCCGTCCCGTTCGAGTAGGTGCGGGCGAAATCGACCTCGTTGGACGTGGAAAAGCTGAAGTACGGATTGAGCCAGAACGGCAACGGCGCGAATGGATTGATGTTGTAGCCGTAGTCGGCCTGCTGGCCGACGACGGAGCCGTTCACCGCGGTGAACGGCTCGATCACGTAGTTGTCGGTCTTGTCCAGGTAGAGGCCCGGGGTCTGCTTCAACTGGGGGTAGGAGTCCCAGCCGTTCTGGCTCAGGACACGGGAGTACTCGAAGCCGGTGTCCTTGATCGGGTAGGCCGAGAAGGGGTTGCTGCTCTCACCCCCGAACTCGCACTGCGAGGGCAGGGGACCGGCACCGGCGCCCGCCGGGTCCGATGCCTGCGGGTCACCCCAGCACTGGAAGACCTGGAGGTAGTCCCCGTTGAACGTCGAGTCGAAGGCGCCCGTCGCCGGATCGCTGAAGGTCGGCGATCCACCGGTCCAGCTCACCGAGATGGCCTGGTTGGTGAGGTTGGCGGTCTGGTTGACGGTCACCTTGAGGTTGCTGAACTGACCGCGACCGGAGACCGTGACCGCGGAGGGAGTGGCGGAAAGGCCGGCGACGATGCCCTGGCACCCGGCCGCCGGGTCGGTCTCCGAGCATCCGTTGCCGATCGCCTGCGGGGTCGACGCACTCCCCTGGGTGGCGGGGACGACCACCGCCAGCGCGGCCATGGCCAGGACGGCCAAGGTGACCGGGCCGATCCGCCCGTGCCTCCGGGCCCCGGCCGTCATCGTTTCCGCCGGTCCAGCCGGCGGGACAAGAGGCCCCCGGGCACGAGTATCAGGGCGATCAGGGCCAGGGCGATGAGCAGGATCAGGGTCTGTTCCACCGACCACCCTTTGGTGACGGCGAGGGTCTGCGTGTTGGGCGTGGGATCCGTCCCGGCCGCCGATGCGCTCACCGCGGCGTTGGCACAGGCGGCGACGTCGTGTGGGTGCTTGGCCACACAGGTCTCCACCGCGGCCAGCGCAGCCGTAGAGCCCCCGCCCTTCGACCTCGAGCCGCCCTTCGCACCCGGCCGGGTGCCGCCCGTCGCCCCCGGGCTCGAACCGCCGCCGCTCGAACCCGGTACCGATCCCGAGGTGCCCGAGGACCCGGGTTCGCCCGGTCCGGTGTTGGCGATCGCCGCGCTGTGCGGGTTGCCGGAGACCTGGGTGACGGTACTGGCCGCCCCCCCGGTCCCGTTGACGCACTGGGTCGGCCCCTGCTTGTCACAGGCCGGAGGTTGGGGTGCCGTCTCGGCCAGCAGATTGGCCCCGCTCGGGGTGAACGTGGGGTTGTTGCAACCCTGGATGTTGATGTTCTGGGTCACCGCGCCCGGGATCTTGGTGATCTGGTCGAAGCTGGCCTCGACCAGGTTGATGGGCATGGGCGAGTAGCCCAGGGCGGCCGACTGCTGCTGGCCCTGGCACATGGCGTAGTAGGAGAAGGCGGCCAGGGTGGTGCCCTCGGCCGCGTTGAACTGGCCCTGGATCCTTGGTGGGCAGGATCAGATAGCTGTACGACGAGAGCGGGTAGGTGCGGGGGTCGGGGTCGGTGTAGACGCCGGACAGGTTCTCGGTGAGGTAGTAGGCCGGGTCGTGGTTGGTCGTGTCGACCTGGGCGGCCAGCAGGGAGACGGCCACGTTCTGGGCCGTCGGCTCGGTGTAGTACCCGGCCGCGTTGAGCAGCTGGACCACCGGGAAGTGGTCGTTGAGGGCATAGGAGTACTCGACGTAGCCGATCGAGCCGTCGGCATAGCTCTGGGAGACGTAGCCGGCCACGCCGAGGTCACCGGACTGGGCCACGAACCCGCTGGGCAACGTCGGGAAGAACGAGGTGGGCCCGCAGGACGGGGCCCGGCCGGACGCCGAACAGAACGAGTTCCACAAGGACGGGTACTGGCCGATCATCCACTCGGAGAGCTCATAGCTCGATCCCGCCCCGTCGGACCGGACCACCGGGACGATGCTCTGGTCGGGCAGCTTGAGGCCCGGGTTGTCGGCGGCCAGCGCCGGGTTGTCCCAGTTGGTGATGGCCCCGGTGAAGATCTTGGTGATGTTCTCCCCCGAGAGCCGGAGGTTGGTGACCTGCTGGCCGTTGATCTTGAGGTTGTACATGAACACCGTGCCGCCGGCGGTGATGGGCATGTAGGCGTAGCTGTTCGGCTGCGGGGCCTCAGGTGCCGAGCCGTCGTGGGGATCGGTCTGGAAGGGGATGTCCGTGGCGGCGAAGTCGGTCAGCCCCTTGATGTAGTCCTCACGACCGGTCGTCGATCCGTTGGCCGTGTAGTTGACCCGCATCCCGTCCGGTTGCACGTCGGCGATCCACTGGTTGATGGCGTTGGCCGACCACGACGAGCCTTCCCCCGAGACGGGGACGTAGGCCGTCGCACCGGCCGGTGCCCCCGCGGCCACCAGCGTGCTGATGACCGCGACCATGGCCGCCACCAGTGCCGCCGTCGTTCGGGTCGCCACCGCCGTTCGGGTGGCCACCGTCGTTCGGCCACGGGCCGCGTGGCCACGCCCACGCCTCGGATGGCGCGGACATCAGCTGCCCTCCACGATCTTGAACCCGGGCTTGGCCACGGAGCTCCTGGTCAGCCGGCGTTGCTGTCTCTCGCTGAACCTGGCCACGTCCCGGGCCGAGGCCGCCGCCACTCGGCGCTGTCCCCGCGCCGTGAGATGGCCCGGCCCCCAGCCGCCGATCTTGCGGGCCACGGCGAAGAGGACGATGACCACCAGAAGGAGGAACGAGGCGCAGCCGAAGGCCCGGGAGGTGTAGGCGGGAACGCCGGCCTGCACCAGTTTCAGCGTCTCCAGGGGGAGGGACACCATCGGTCCGCTCAGCGGGTTGGCGTTCAGGTAGCTGGTGAACCCCGCGGTGAGGAGCACCGGTGAGGCCTCGCCGATGGCCCGGGCGATGCCCAGGATGACCGCGGTGGCCAGCCCCGAGCGTGCGGTGGGCAGCACCACCTGCATCTCGCCCCGCCATCCCGGGGCCCCGAGGGCTGCGGCGGCCTCCCGAAGGTTGTTGGGGACCAGTCGGAGGGCGAGATCGGCGGCCCGGACGATGTAGGGGAGCATCATCACGCTGAGGGCGAGGGCGGCGGCCAGCCCCGACCGCTGGAAGCCGAAGGCCAGGATCCACGAGGCGTAGATGAACAGGCCGGCCAGGATGCTGGGCAGCGCGGTCATGGCCTCGACCACGGTGCGGAAGATCCGGGACGGCCGGCTGCGGGTCACGTCCAGGTAGACCGCGGCGACCAGGCCGATGGGCACGGTGAGGACGACGGCGATACCGACCATCCAGACGGTGCCGACCAGGGCGTGGCCCATGCCACCGACCGTCAACGGGGCCAGGGGGCCGGCCTTGGACATGTCCTGGGTGTAGAAGTTGAAATGCCGGAGGGCGGCCCAGCCGCGGGCCAGGGTGAAGACGACCACCACGGCCAGCGCCCCGAGGGCCAGGACGGCGCAGGTGGCCATCAGCACGGTCATGACCGCGTCGCGCACGACCGGGGCGTCGTCGGCCAGCGAGACCAGGACGCCGTAGATGACCACGAAGGCCACGTAGGCCACGATGACGAAGCCCAGCGGGCTGGACAGGGCGGTCAGCCGCTGGAGCAGGAGCGAGGCGCAGACCCCGGCGGCGGCGGCCCCGGCCAGATTGAAGACGGTGCCCCGTTTGAGGCCGCCGAGCTTCCGTCGGCGCTGGGGTGGCGGCCCGGTGTCGACGGCCGCCTCGGCGGTGTCCGGATAGTCGAGGACGGTCATCTCAGCCGTCACTCTCCGCGCCCGAGCGCGACCGGGCCACCACGGCCGAGGCCGAGAAGTTGATGATCAGGGTGAGGGCGAAGAGGGCCAGGCCCGCGGCCATCAGGGCCGAGATGCCGAACGACGAGGAGTCGCCGACCGTGTTGGCGATGAGGGCCGACACCGAGTTGCCACCGGTCTGGAGGATGTGCAGGTTGGCGGTGAAGACCGGGGAGATGATGAGGATGACCACGATGGTCTCCCCGAGGGCGCGCCCCAGTCCGAGCATGGTCCCGCCGATGATCCCGCCCTTTCCGAAGGGCAGCACCACCGACCGGATCATCCCCCACCGGGTGCCTCCGAGGGCGTAGGCCGCCTCCCGCTCACCCAGAGGGGCCTGAGAGAACGACTCGCGCATCACCGAGGTGAGGATGGGGATGACCATCAGGGAGACGGCGATGCCGGCGACGAAGGTGGAGGCGGTGAACTCGTGGCCGAGGTCGGTGGGATTGGTGGCGCCGGAGTCGTTCACGTGGAAGATCGGGATCCAACCGAGCCACACCGACAGCCAACGGGCGATGCCGATGGTGCGGCCCTGGAGGAAGTAGAGGGCCCACAGGCCGTAGACCACGCTCGGCACCGCGGCCATGAGGTCGACCAGCGAGACCAGGGTCCGCTTGATCCGCTGGGGTGCGACCTCGGAGATGAACAGGGACATGCCGAGGGAGATCGGGATGGCGATGACCACGGCCACCAGGGCGATCAGGATGGTGTCGGTCAGGATCCCGGCGATCCCGAAGCGGTGGATGTCCGGTTGCCACGCCTGGGTGGTGAGGAACGAGAACTTGGCCACCCGGATGGCGGCAAAGGCCTGGATGCCGAGGAAGAGACCGATGGCGGTGAACACCGCCAGTACCACGAGGGCGCTGGTCCGGTGGAGGCCCATGAAGGCGCGGTCGCCCGACCCCGGGACGGCCCGCATGCTGCGCCGGGGACGGTCGTCCCGACCCCGGTCGGTGGTGGCGGGAACCATGGTGGTGGCCATGGTCCGCTACCGCCCCGCGACCGACGGCTCGGGTGCACCGTGACCGGCCTCGTCCGACTCACCCGCCGGCGAAGGTGCCCCGTCCGGGTTCGCCCTCTTCCCGTCCGACGCGGACGGCCCGCCCGACGACTGGTCGCGGCGGCGACTGAGGAACACGGCCAAGGCGGCCAGCAGGACCGACAGCACGATGAGCGCCACTCCGATCCACTCCCACTCGTGGGACGGACCCAGGGCCGGCTGGGCCACGACCCGCCAGGTGAAGCCCCGCGGATCCGAGGTGCTGGCCGTGAAGACGATCTGGGAGTTCCAGTAGTTGGTGACCACGCCGTCGGTGTTGGCGCAGGCGATACCGCCTTCCCAGGTGGCCGACTTCTGGCCCTGCGGGAACAGATCCTTCCGTGTCAGTCGGGCCCAGGTGAAGTCCGGAGGCAGACCGGCGACCAGGCCCGTCCCGAGGGCCGTGTTGATGGCGCCGTAGTACATCCCGTAGGCGATGTAACCGAACCCCTCGTCCGCACGCCCCCTCTTGAAGTTGACTGCGGCCGGGGACACGTCCTTTGGGACCAGGTAGCTGAAGATGTGGTAGCCGTGGTGGGCGGTGTCACCGGGACAGCCCGCCCCCGAAGGCAGCACCACCCCGTAGAGGGTCTCCGACCCACCCGAGTCGAGCGGGGTGAGTGAGCCGGGCTGGGTGATCTCCCCGGTGCCGGCCACGACGCTCGCCCCCGCGGTCGCCGGGACGGCCGACAGCCAGGCCACGAGAAGGACCGGCACCAGCGCCAGTGCGCCGGCTGCCAGGGCTGACGGGCGCACTGCCTGACGGCAGGCGTCCCGGACGTGCGGCATGGTTGTCAACGACGGCTCCTCGTTCCGGCGGCAGACGGTCGACCGACCGAATCACTAGGCCCCCCGACCCGCTACCCGATAAATCCTAGCTACTTACTCGACTTCTTGCAGGTTCAACCTATGGGGGCGGGATTCCCCTGTCAAGGAGGTGGCCGATCCCGACGAGGAGTGTTCAACCGGCCGCCGGCTGCGTTCGCCGGGCGCACGGTGTCGGGTGCCGGGACGGGCAGTCGGACCGGCGCCGGCCGGGCCTTCGAGGGGCCGGCGGCAGGGCGTCGTCGCAGGTCGGAGGAGTGGAACCGGCCGGAAGCGAACACGGGGCCGGTGCTGCCCCGAAGCTCCGGTTGCACAGAGCCGCCAAGCGTGGTTTGCTATTAGCACTCGACAGTGAAGAGTGCTAACCACCACGGAGGAACACCAGATGGCCAAGTTGATCACGTTCGACGAGGAAGCCCGCCGGGCCCTCGAGAGCGGAATGAACAAGCTCGCCGACGCAGTACGCGTCACCCTCGGACCCAAAGGCCGCAACGTCGTCCTCGACAAGAAGTGGGGCGCCCCCACCATCACCAACGACGGTGTCTCCATCGCCAAGGACATCGAGCTCGAGGACCCGTTCGAACGCATCGGGGCCGAGCTGGTCAAAGAGGTGGCCAAGAAGACCGACGATGTCGCCGGAGACGGGACGACGACGGCCACGGTGCTGGCCTGGGCCATGGTCCACGAGGGCCTGCGCAACGTGGCCGCCGGGGCCAACCCGATGTCGCTCAAGAAGGGGATCGAGGCCGGTGTCGAGTCGGCCGTCGCCTCGCTGCGCGGCATCGCCCGTGACACCGATTCGAAGGACCAGATCGCCCAGGTGGCCTCCATCTCGGCCGCAGACCCCGAAATCGGCGGGATGATCTCCGAAGCCATCGACAAGGTGGGCAAGGACGGCGTGATCACCGTCGAGGAGTCGCAGACCTTCGGCATGGACATGGACCTGGTCGAGGGGATGCGCTTCGACAAGGGCTACATCTCCCCCTACTTCGTGACCGATCCCGAGCGGATGGAGGCGGTCCTGGAGGACGCCTACGTCCTGTTGGTGGGATCGAAGATCACCGCCGTGCGTGATCTGCTCCCCCTGCTCGAAAAGGTCATGCAGGGTGGAAAGCCCCTCGTCATCATCGCCGAGGACCTCGAGGGCGAGGCGCTGGCCACCCTGGTCGTGAACAAGATCCGGGGCACCTTCAAGAGCGTGGCCGTCAAGGCCCCCGGGTTCGGGGAGCGCCGCAAGGCCATGCTCCAGGACATCGCCATCCTCACCGGCGGCCAGGTCGTCACCGAGGAGGTCGGCCTCAAGCTCGAGAACGTGGGCCTCGACCTGCTGGGCACGGCCCGCAAGATCGTCGTCACCAAGGACGAGACCACGGTGGTCGAAGGCGGGGGTTCGGACGACGAGATCAAGGGCCGGATCAACCAGATCAAGACCGAGATCGAGAACACCGACTCCGACTACGACCGTGAGAAGCTCCAGGAGCGTCTGGCCAAGCTGTCGGGCGGCGTCGCGGTGATCAAGGTGGGGGCCGCCACCGAGGTGGAGCTCAAGGAGAAGAAGCACCGCATCGAAGACGCCGTGTCGACCACCAAGGCAGCCATCGAAGAGGGAGTGGTCCCGGGCGGGGGCGTCGCCCTCCTCCGGGCCCAGACCGCGGTGCTGGACACGGCCGAGAAGCTCGAGGGTGACGAAGCCACCGGTGCCCGCATCGTGGCCCGTGCCGTCGAAGAGCCGCTCAAGCAGATCGCGGTGAACGCCGGTCTCGAAGGTGGCGTGATCGTCGACAAGGTGCGCAACCTGAAGAAGCCCAACGAGGGTCTCAACGCAGCCACCGGCGAGTACGAGGACCTGTTCAAGTCCGGGGTGATCGATGCGGTGAAGGTGACCAGGTCGGCACTGCAGAACGCGGCATCCATCGCCGCCCTGTTCCTGACCACCGAGGCGGTCATCGTGGACAAGCCCGAAGAGTCGGCTGCCGCCATGCCCGGTGGTGGGATGGACGACTTCTAGGCCGCACCGTTCACGAGCCGGCCGTCGGAGGCCGGGCATGGTCGTGACCCGGGACACCTGGTCGTGACCCGGGACACCTGGTCGTGATCCGGAACAGCTGGAGAGACGAAGGGCGCCCGTCGGGGCGCCCTTCGTTCATTCCTTAGACTGGGCACCGTGACCGAACCCCTCGCTCCCTCCACCGGGTTGGGCGTGCTCCACCTGTTCGCCCGGCTCGACGGTGTGTCCGCCAGTCCCGGAGCCCCGAGCTGCGACACCCAGGCTGTCGTCCAGGCCGTCAAGAGCGCCGAGGCCGACGGCGTCCAGGTGGTCGTCGTGGCCATGCTCGGCCACAAGGCCGACGTGGGCTTCATGGCCCTCGGTGCCGACCTCTGGAGGCTGCGGCGTCTGCAGACCGATCTGCAGGCGGCCGGATTGAGCGTGGTCTACTCCTACACCTCGCTCACCGAGGTCTCCGAGTACGCGGCCGGCATCCCCGACGAGATGAAGCAGACCAGGCTGTACCCGTCGCTGCCGCCCGAGGGGATGACGGCCTTCTGCTTCTACCCGATGTCCAAGCGGCGCGGCGAGTCGGAAGGCTCCAATTGGTTCTCCATGCCCTTCGAGGAGCGGAAGGCCATGATGCACGGTCACGGGGCCGTGGGCCGCACCTTCGCCGGACGGATCGTCCAGGTGATCACCGGATCGACCGGCATCGACGACTGGGAGTGGGGCGTCACCCTGTTCGGTGTGAGACCCGACGACCTGAAGGACTGCGTCTACACCATGCGCTTCGACGAGGGCTCGGCCCGGTTCGCAGAATTCGGGCCGTTCCTGACCGGGATGGTGGCCCCGGTGGAGACGGTCCTGGCCCAGATCACCACCGACCGGGTCGCCGTCGATGAGTGAACCGGCACCGCGGGGCGACATCGGGGCCCTGCGCTCCGAGCTGGAGCGGATCGGTCCGTTGCTGGTGGCCTTCAGCGGAGGGGCCGACTCGGCCTTCCTGGCCTGGGTGGCCACCGACACGCTGGGCCCGGACCTCGTGCGCTGCGTGACCGCCGTCTCACCGTCCCTCGCCCCCGAGGAACTGGCCGACTGCCGCGCCCTGGCCGCCGAGTGGGGACTCCGCCACCTCGAGGTCATGACGGACGAGCTGGCCGACCCGGCCTACGCGGCCAACGACGGGTCGCGTTGCTACCACTGCAAGACGTCGCTGCTGGACGCCCTCGGGCCGCTGGCCACCGAGGAGGCCGGCGGCCCGGTGGCCACCATCGCCCTGGGCGTGAACCTCGACGACCTCGGCGACCACCGGCCCGGGCAACGGGCGGCGGCCGAGCGGGGAGCGCGCTTCCCGCTGGTCACGGCCGGGTTCACCAAGGCGGACGTGAGGGCCTCGTCGAGGCACCTCGGCCTGCGGACCTGGGACAAGCCGGCGGCGGCATGCCTGGCGTCGCGGGTTCCCTACGGCATCCCGGTGACCCTGGGTACGCTTCGCTCCGTGGCCGACGCCGAATCACAACTGCGCGCCATGGGCTTCCGGCAGCTGCGGGTGCGTCACTACGGCGACACGGCCCGCATCGAGGTGCCCGCAGAGGACCTGGCCGCCGTCGTGGCCCGGCGGGAGGAGGTGAGCCAGGGCAGCTGCACCGTGCCGGCTACCGCTACGTCACCCTCGATCTCGACGGCTTCCGTTCCGGCAATCTCAACGAGGCGCTGGCCGATCCCGACCAGGCGCGTCCGAAGGACGGGGTCGACCGGGGAGCGGCCCAGCAGCTGACCTCGGCCCCGGGGGCCCGTCCATGATCAGGGTCAGGGTCAAATTGACGTTTCCCGAGGAGCTGGTACGCGAGCCGATCATCGCCCGCATGGCCAAGGAGTTGGACATCGTTCCCAACATCAGGCGCGCCGACGTGGGCGAGCACAACGGATGGATCATCTGCGAGTTGGACGGCGACGCCGGCACGGTCGACCAGGCGGTCGCCTGGCTCCGCAACGAGGGCGTCCAGGTGGACCTGCTCGGCGACGTCGTCGAGAGCTGACCGGTGGACTCCCACGGGGTGCGGGGAAGGCCTCCCGACCCGCCCGGGGCTCCGGCGGACACGGGCGGACACGGCCCGACGACCGAGCTCGTGGCGGCCAACCAGCGCAACTGGGACGAGCGGGTGGCGATCCACATGGCGTCCCGGTTCTACGACGTCGACCAGTGGCTGGCCAGCCGGCCCGGCCCGCGGCAACGGGAGATCGACGCCCTGGGCGATGTCGCCGGGCTCGAACTGGTGCACCTCCAGTGCCATTTCGGACTGGACACGCTGGCGTGGGCCGATGCCGGGGCCAGGGTCACGGGACTCGATTTCTCGGCCGAGGCGATCCGGGCCGCAGAGGACCTGGCCGTGCGGGCCGGACTCGAGCGACCGGTCCGCCTTCGTCTGCGCCGACGTGTTCGACGCGGCCGATGTCCTTCCCGCCGGGACCTTCGACATCGTCTACGTGAGCCTCGGCGCCCTGCACTGGCTCCCCAGTGTCGACCGGTGGGCCGACCAGGTCGCCGCCCTGGCCCGACCCGGCGGGCGGCTCTACCTCCACGAGATCCATCCGTTCGCCTGGTCGCTGGCCGACGACTCCCCCATGGTCGCCTACACCTATTTCGAGGAACCGGAGCCCTTCGCCGATGATTCCGAGCTCACCTACACCGATGCCGACCGGCCCCTGACCAACGTCCGGACCTACCAGTGGAACCACGCCATCGGCGAGGTGGTGACGGCGCTGATCGACCGCGGCATGCGAATCGACCGCCTGGTGGAACACGATTGGACCGTCAACCAGCAGTTCCCCTGGCTGGTCCAGTCGGGCCGGAGACGATGGTCGGCGCCGCCCGGGCAGCCCCGTATGCCCCTCACCTACACACTGGTGGCCACCCGGGTGGGGTGACGGGTCGACCGGGGGGCCGGCCTGGAGGGCCGGTGGAGAACGGGGCCGGTTGGGAAGGGGGCCGGCGGGAACGGGTCAGTGGAAAGGAGCCGGTGGAGGGCCGGCCTCAGGAATCCTTGCGGATCGTCCAGCCTGCTCCCGACACCTTGCGGGGCTCGTAGAACAGGCATCCTTCCGGGCAGGCGAACGGGATCTGCTGGTTGGCGCCGACCCGGCACCGCTCGAGCTTCTCCTCGTGGGCGGTGGTCTGCATGACGTAATGACGACAATCCTCGTTGACGGCCACACTCCATTGTGGCTGATGGACGCGGCTCCGCGTTGGCAGCGGGTAGCGTCGGGTGGGTGGAACCTGTTCCCTCCACCAAACAGCTCCTCCGTTGGAGCGAGGCCCTGGCCGGTATCGCCCGCACCGGCCTCGGCTTCACCGAGTCTCTCTACGAGCAGGAGCGCTTCGAGGAGATACTGCGGATCGCCGCCGACATACGGGTCACCGTCGACGACGGGACCGACGGGGCGGAGGACGCCGACGGGCTGGTCGAGGAGTGGTTGGGCTCGGTCGGGAAGGGTGTCCCGGGCTACGTGACGCCCAAGGTGGCCGTCGGGGCCGCGGTGGGAAACGACAAGGGTGAGATCCTCCTGGTCAAGCGGGCCGATTCGGGTGTGTGGCTCTACCCCACGGGTTGGGCCGACGTCGGCTATTCGGCGGCCGAAGTGGTGGTCAAAGAGGTCGAGGAGGAGACCGGCATCGACGTCGAGGTGGTCCGGCTGATCGCCGTGCTCGACGGCCTGCGCATCGGCATCAGCCGTATCCCCCTCTACTCCCTGGTCTTCCAGTGCCGACCGATCGGGGGGAGCTCAAGGCCCACCCCCTCGAATGTGCCGATGTCGGTTGGTTCCCCCTCGACGAGCTGCCGTTCCCGCTGGCCGGGGCCGAACGCTGGGGTCAACACGTCTTCGCCGCATTGCGCGGGGACCCGGTCGAGGTGCTCTACGACTCGGTGCGGTCGCCCATCTGGCGGGGTGATCCACATACGTCCTGATCCGCCACCCGCGGCATGAGCGCGGAGCCGACACCGGTGGTCACGATCGCCGAGGCGACCGAGGTGACGTCCGAGTTGATCGAGGCATTCGACCGGTTGACCCCGCAGCTGTCCTCGTCCTCCCCACCGCCCAGCCGCACCGAGCTGGCCGACATCGTGGCATCGCCGGCTTCAGTGCTCCTGATGGCCCGCGACGGCTCGGGCTCCATCGTCGGCTCGCTGACACTGGCGGTGTTCCGCGTGCCGACGGGGCTGCGGGCCTGGATCGAGGACGTGGTGGTGGACGAATCGGCCCGGGGGGCGGGCGCAGGCGAGGCGCTGGTGGTCGCGGCCCTCCGGCGGGCGGATGCCGTCGGGGCCAGGACGGTCGATCTGACCTCCCGTCCCAGCCGCGAAGCGGCCAACCGCCTCTACCGTCGCCTCGGGTTCGAGACGCGGACCACCAATGTGTACCGGTGGAGTGCCGGACCGGAAGGAGCGCCGGCTGAGGGCTCGTAGCTGCTCCACCGGGTCGCTTCGTGCGAGGAGTGACGCATGCCAGGCTGTCGACCACCGGCACATGCGGGCGGGCGTGACATCCGTACAACACCGGCTCCCGATCGCTCAGCCGGTTCACTGAATTCGGCCGCGTCGGCCATGAGAGCCATCGCTGTCAGCCCTTTTGCATTGCCAGGAGCGCGAGTGAGTGGGTCATTGATTGTCCGGCTGGAAGCGTTTCCAAGTTGGCCAAGCCCGCTCGGAACGCATCCTCATCGAACGACGCCAAGAGCGTGTCCGCGGTACGCATCATCCGTACCCAGGCAGCTGACTCACCGACTGTTTCCCGCTCACCGCCGATGACTTCACGGAGTCCGACCTGTCCGTGGCCACGAGAAAGTCCCCGGTTGTGGCCATCTGAGGTCCCCGCCGGTGGCCACGAAAGTCCCCGCCTTTGGCCACGAGAAGTCCCCACCCCTCACTGAGGTATCCACCTGAGAAGTCCCCTGACCGGTGACGGTTGCGGTGCAAACCAGCATCCGCCCCCGACCAAGGGACACCTCTATGAAATCAGTGAGGGAACACATGGACATGCATGCTGGGCTTCCTCCGGTTTGACGGACATCCACCATCAGGGGCACTGCCCCGGAAAGGATGTCCACAATGGAGACCATGGAACGGAAGAAGCCCCGTGCCCGCCGGTCGTTCACCCCGGAGTTCAAGGCTGAGATCGTCGAGCGCTGTAAGCGCGGCGATCGCAGCATCGGCCAGGTGGCCAGGGACTTCGACCTCGGTGAGACGGCGGTGCGCGCGTGGGTGAACCAAGCCGAGACTGACGCCGGCGAACGGCCCGGTCTGACGACCGAGGAGCGGGCTGAGCTCAGCCAGCTGCGTCGGGAGAACCGGCGCCTGCGTGAGGACAATGACACGCTCAAGCGAGCGACGGCTTTCTTCGCCAGGGAGACCCGATGAGCGTTGATCCGTTCATCGAGGCGGAAGAAGCCGCAGGCCACAGCGTGATGAACGCTTGCCACCTGCTCGAGGTCTCCCGTGCCGCCTATTACCAACGCAAGAAAGCCATCCCCTCGGCCCGAGCCGTCACCGACGCCGAGCTCACGGACAGGATCAACGCCATCCACTCCGAATCCAAGGGGACCTATGGGTCACCGAGGGTGCATCGGGCGCTGCGCAAACAGGGCATCGGGTGCGGCAAGCGCCGGGTTCGCCGACTCATGCACCAGGCCGGTCTGGAAGGACGTTGCAAGAAGCGGTGGCGCAAGACGACCGTGGCCGATCCCGACGCCGAGCAAGCCCTCGACCTCATCCAACGCCACTTCGGCCCCGGGGCCGAGGTCGACCGCCGCTACGTGGGCGACATCACCTACATCGCCACTTGGGAGGGGTGGGTCTATCTGGCCACGGTCATCGACCTCTCGTCCCGAAGGGTGGTCGGGTGGGCCCTGGCCGACCACATGCGCACCGAGCTTGTCTCCGATGCGCTGACCATGGCATTTCACAATCGCAATCCGGAAGAAGGGCTGATCTTCCACTCGGACCGAGGATGCCAGTACACGAGCGCGGACTACGGCGAAGCTCGCTCGGGAGAACGGTGTCGTGCTCTCGGTCGGGCGCAAGGGCGAGTGCTGGGACAATGCAGTAGCCGAAAGCTTCTTTGCCACCATCAAGCGGGAGCTCATCGACACCCGGGCCTGGCCGACTCGAGCGGGACTACACCGGGACGTCTTCGATTACATCGAGGGTTGGTACAACGTGCGTCGGCTGCACAGCTCGCTCGACTACTGCAGTCCCGCCGAATGGGAAACTATCCACCGCAACGCCGACCGTCTGGCGGCATAATCAACACAAGCAACCTGTCCGTCGAACCGGATCAAGCCCATGCCGCCTACCGAGAGGTGGGCTCCTACCGGGCCGCAGCCGAGATCTGCGGGACCACGCCGAAGACCGTGAAGCGATCGGTCGAGGCAGCCAAGAGAGCCGACACCGGGCCCGTCCCGGGCGAGGTCTGCCACAACTACGACGGGGTGAGTGACCTCGTGGCCGAGAGCGTGGCCCGCACCAAGGGCAGGATCACGGCCAAGCGGTTGTTGCCGGTGGCGAGAGCCGCCGACTACGTCGGTTCGTCTCGAAACTTCCGCCGGCTGGTGGCCGAGGCGAAGGAGCAATGGCGGTCGAAGAACCACCGCGGGAGACGACCGGGCATCTGGTCCCCGGGCGACATGGTGGTCTTCGACTGGGGGGAGATCGGACCGCTGTTCGTGTTCTGTGCGGTCGTGGCCTGGAGCCGGTTCCGCTTCGTCTCTTTCAGCGACAACCTCGGCGCCGAGGCCACCATGGGGGCTCTGGCCGAGTGCTTCGAGACGATCGGCGGTGTACCCAAGACCGCGCTCACCGATCGGATGGGCTGTCTGAAGGGCGGGACGGTCGCCGGGCTCGTCATCCCGACGCCGGCCTACGTGCGCTTTTCCACCCACTACGGGTTCCGGCCCGACTTCTGTGAGGGGGCAGACCCCGAGAGCAAAGGCCTGTCCGAGAACCTGGTGGGCTACGTGAAGTCCGACCTCATGATCCCCGAAGCGCTGTCGGTCACCGATCTGGCCGGTGCCAATGCCAAAGCCAGGCTCTGGTGCGCTGAGGTGAACGGTGTCGTCCACTCGGAGATCTGTGCCGTCCCCTGTGAACGGTTGGAAGCCGAGCGCGAGCTGTTCGGCGACCTTCCCTCCCTGCGGGCCCAGATCGGCAGGATCGTCACCCGCAAGGTGGACAAGCTGAGCTGTGTCCGGTTCGGCTCGGCCCGCTACTCGGTGCCGAACGACCACATCGGCAAAGAGGTCAGCCTGCGGATCAGAGACGGAGTGATCCAGGTGGTGTTCCTGGGCGAGATCGTCGCCGAGCATCTGGTCGTTTCCCCTGGTGAGACCTCCATCAACGACGACCACTACGGAGGACCACGACCGATGCCACGCCGCCTGGTCCGACCGAGGAGCACCGCCGAGAAGACGTTCTGTGCCCTCGGCGAGGTGGCCGACGCCTTCATCAAGGGAGCAGCCGCCCAGGGCATGACCGGTCTCGCCCGGGACCTGGAGGAGCTCTCCACCCTGGAGGCCATCCACGGCCGGAAGGTGGTCATCTGTGCCCTCGAACGGGCGGTCGCCTTCGGGCGGTTCCGCTCGGCCGACGTGGTCTCCATCCTCAACTCCGGCGCCGGTGTGCCCAGGCCGACGAGGCCCGGTGAAGCCCTCATCGTCGAGTTGCCGACGGTGCCGGTGCGATCGCTGTCGGACTACGCCATCGGGGGTGGGTCATGACCGCAACCCCACCGCCGTTGGCCCCCGATCTCGAGGCCGGTCTGCGCCGGCTGCGGCTGTCCGCCATCCGGGCGTTGTCACCGGAGTTGTTGGTGACGGCCAAGACCCAACGGTGGAAGCCCGAGGAGTTCCTCCGCACACTGATCGAAGCCGAGATCGACTCCCGGGATCTGTCCAACGCCCGGGCCCGCATGAAGGTGGCCGCCTTCCCGGTGAGGAAGACCCTGGAGGAGTTCGACGTCTCCGCCTCGTCGGTCAAACAGCAGACCTTCGACTACCTGGCCAGCCTCGAGTGGGTCCGGGCCAAGGAGAACCTCTGTCTGGTCGGACCGGCCGGAACGGGCAAGAGCCACCTCCTCGTCGCCCTCGGACATCAGGCCGTCGATGCCGGATATCGGGTCCGCTACTTCACCGCCACCGAGCTGGTCGAGACGCTCTACCGGTCACTGGCCGACAACTCGGTGGGCAAGGTGATCACCCAGATCCTCAAAGCGGACCTGATCCTCATCGACGAGATCGGGTTCGCTCCGATGGACGGAACCGGAGCCGAGTTGTTCTTCCGTCTGGTGGCTGCCGCCTATGAACGCAGGTCGCTCGGCATCGGGTCGCACTGGCCCTTCGAGGACTGGGGCAAGTTCCTCCCCGAGCACACCACCGCGGTCAGTCTGCTCGACCGGCTGCTCCATCACAGCGTCACCGTGGTCACCGCCGGGGAGTCATTCCGAATGAAGGAAGCGCGCCAGAAAGGAGACCGACCTACGCTGGGCTAGAACAGAACATCCGCTCTGAGGGGTGGGGACTTCTCGTGGCCAAAAGCGGGGACTGAGATCTGGCCACGGACACCGACCTGACGGAATCCGTACTGCCCGAAGAGGGCTACCGTCGCGACCACCGACGGCATGCGCGCTCTGACCCGTTCAGCAGCCGGGAATGCATCCAGCCAACCGATCTGTCCCGCGTCGGAGAACAGCCCCCGAATGAGGAGGACACCGCCCAGGATCACCACCCTCCCGAGTTCACGGGCGCAGGCATCTCGATCCCTGAAGTGATGGAGCACCGTCGAGAGCCAGGCGACGTCAACGCATGAATTCCGAAGAGGTAGGAACTCGCCCGTGCCGGAAACGTATGCCGATCCAGTGGGAATGCCATGAGCGGACGCTTCGGACCGCATTCCCAGGGATGGCCCGATGGCGAGGACGCGGGAATCGCACCAGGTGGTCCATGCCCGAGTGAAGATCCCGGTCCCTGCTCCGACATCGAGCACAGCAGGTGACGTGCCCGAGGGGACGAACTCGATGACCGCCCGGCGCCAGGCGTCGAGGGTCGCGGGCGAAAGTCCACGCCCGCTCTGGTAGCGACTCGCCTCCCTGTCGTAGTCGATCAATCCTGGCATGGAATGTCTCGCCTGCTTCCCGCTCCCTGCAGCGGCCTATTCTGCCACTCGGTCCCAGTGCGCCGGCTGTGGGCGCATCGTCTCGAGCGTCTCAGCGATTTCCTGGTCCGATCCAACGGTATTGATGTACGACGTTCTGTGATACACTCGATGCGTGGGAATCGCCGTTTCCGTCCGCCTCGACGACGAGGCGCAGCGTGCCCTTTCCACGCTCGAGTCGTCCGGACTGAGTCGGTCGGAAGCCATCCGAGAGGCGATTCTGATGTCGGCTGCGGCACTTCGCCGGAAGCAGGCCCTCCGCGAGGAGATGGCAGCACTGGAGGCCGACGAAGACGACCGCCGCGAAATGCTCGATGTTGCGGCGCTCATGGAGTTACTTCGTGCAGAGGGGTGACGTTCACGAGCTGCGCGTACCCAAGGGCATCGGGCACGAACAACGCGGGCGTCGCTTCGGGGTGATCGTGCAGTCGGACGCCCTGCTCCCCCGATCCGTCGTGCTCCTGGCGCCGACGTCGACGGGCGCCCGGCCGGCCACCTTTCGTCCGGAGATCACGGTCCTCGGCACGAGCACCCGCGTGCTCGTCGAGCAGGTGGGAGCCGTCGACGTCAGTCGGCTCGGCAAGCAGGTCGGGCGTGTCGAGGTCGACGCGATGTGGAGCATCGACGAGAGCCTGGCGACCGTACTCGGACTGAACTGAGTTCGAATGCCCGCCTCGCTGCACACCGCGGCAAGGCCTTCAGTGTGATCGCACGGCCGGCCGGGTCGATCCGGGCCACCGACGTGACCCTGCACCGGGTGCGGCTCGAAGACCTCGACGAGCTGGTGGACGCGGTCAACGGGAGCCTCGGAGCCCTCCGACCGTGGATGCCCTGGGCGCAGGTCCCGGCGACCCGCCAGTCGATCGGGGGGTTCCTCGATCAGGCCGACCGCGACTGGGAAGGGGGTCGCGAGTTCCAGTTCGCCATCCGGGGCCGGCGGGGCGCCGAGCCCGAGGCCCTCATCGGTTCCTGCGGCCTGCACGACCGGATCGGCGCCGGTGGGCTGGAGATCGGCTACTGGGTGCGGTCCGGCTGCACCGGCCGCGGCGTGGCCACATCGGCGGCATCAGCGCTCACGGCGTCGGCCCTGGGCCTCGATGGTGTGTCGCGGGTGGAGATCCACTGCGATGCCGCCAATGTGCGGAGCGCGGCGATCCCCCCCAAGCTGGGATTCAGGCTCGACCGCATCGAGGCCCGGCCACCGACATCGCCCGGGGAGAGCGACCGCCACATGATCTGGGTGTACCCCTCCTCGCCGTCTCCCGCCTCAGCTGATCTTGAGCAGGTCGACGACGAAGACGAGGGTGTCGTTGGCGACGATCCCCGCTCCGGGTGAGCTCGGCCCGTACCCGAGGCTCGGCGGGATGATCAGCTCACGACGGCCTCCGACCTTCATGCCCACCACTCCTTGGTCCCAACCGGGGATGACCTGTGCCGGGGTCGCGCCGAGCGTGAATCTGAACGGCTGACTCGTCCACGAGGCCTGGATCACCTTCTTCGAGGAGTACGTGGCCAGGACGTACTGGACGGTGACGGTGTCGCCCGCCTTGGCCGCGGGTCCGGTGCCGACGATCAGGTCCGAGCTCTCCAACTGGGTGGGGGGAGCCCCGGACGGCACGGTGACCGAGGGCTCCTCCCCCGGTGTGCCTGCGGCGGACCGGTCCTGGGCCGGAATCGTGGGCAGGGTGCTCGATGCGGGCGGAACCGCGGTCCCGACGGTGGTCGGGGAGCTCTGCGCAGCCGTGGTCGTGGGGCTCGACGACGAGGCCGAGCACCCCGCCAGGGCGAGGACGGAGGCGGTGAGCAAGGCGAGCGGCCAGATGCGCACACGAGACATGGACATTCCTTTCCGAGCTGATCCGGGAAGCAGAGCGCTCGAGGCGTCTCCGCAGGAGAAACGGTACTGCCTCCCCGTCCGCCGCGGTGACCACCACCCCCGGCGGGCCGGCAACCTCGTCGAGCGATGAATCAGCCTCCTGACATCATCCCCACATGATGTTCCAGTCCCTGCGAGATATGGCTGACGGCCTGCGGTCGGCGCTGACCGACCTGGAGCCGGAGCGGCTGAGCGGTCCCGATGCCGCCCGGTTGCTCGAAGTCTTCTCTGAGATCGAGAAGCTCGCCGCCGGAGGAAGGCTCCTGGCCGCCCGGCGTGTGGAGTCGTCCAACGTCTGGCGGCGCCAGGGGCACCGATCGGCCGCCGCCCACGTGGCCGAGGCCACCGGGACGGGCATGGGTCCGGCCATCACGACGCTCCAGGCCGCCCGCCAGCTCGGCTCGCTTCCTGTCACCGAAGAGGCCATGCGCGAGGGCCGGCTCTCGGAGACCCAGGTCAAAGAGATCGCCGGCGCAGCCATCCTCCAGCCGGAGGCGGAGAGGACGCTGGTCGAAACGGCAGAGAACCAACCGCTGACGATGCTCAAATTGCGCTGCAGACGGGTGAAGGCGGTGGGACAGGGTGAGCACGGAACCTATGACGCAATCCGCCGGGGTCGCTATCTGCGCAACTGGACCGACGGTGACGGCGCCGTCCGGCTGGACGCCAAGCTGACGCCCGACGAAGGCGCCCGGTTGGTCGCTGCGGTCAGGGCCGAGTCGGGCCGGCTGGCCGGCCAGGCCCATCGGGCCGGGGTCGACGAGCCTCTTCGGGCGATCGCCGCCGACGCTCTGGTGCGCCTGGCCTGTGGGGCCGTCGATGTGGTGCCCGCCGACAGCCAGCGTGGTCGGGGTGGAGCAAGGCCGCCGGGCGACGGGGGGCACGCGTCAGCGGGAAGGGAGGGCGGTCCTTCGGCCATGGTCCATGTCCGGGTCGACCACCAGGCCCTGGTCCGCGGCCACCTCGAACCGGGTGAGATCTGCGAGATCCCCGGCATCGGGCCGATACCGGTGGCCGCGGCCCGGCGCCTGGCCGTGGACTCGATCCTCAGCGTGCTGGTCACCAACGGAACGGACGTGACCACGGTGGCCCACGCAGGGCGAACCATTCCGGCCTCCCTCAGGAGGGCCCTCATCGAGCGGGATCCGACCTGCGTCGTGCCGGGATGCGATGTCCGCCAGGGACTGGAGATCGACCACGTCGAGCCGTTTGCGCTCGGCGGCGCGACCACGCTGGCCAACCTGGTCAGGCTGTGCCACTGGCACCACTACCTGAAGACCTATCAGAGACATCGGCTCACCCGAGTTGGCGGAGGTTGGCGATGGGAACCGCCGGGCGACGCGCGAGGAGACCCCTCCGCATCGTCAGAGGTCGCGGTGCGGAGCTGACGGCCGGTGGCCGGTGGCCGGTGGCCGGCGGCCGGCGCGGTCGCCTGATGCTGACGGTCGGTGGCTGCACGGTCGCCGGAGGCTGACAGCCGGTGGCCAGACGGTCGCTCACGCCGAGTCGCTGCCTCCACCATCGGGCGGCCCCGGCAGCGGGAACCGCCCCTGAGGTTGCCGATCCGGTCGGCCGATGGTGCCCGTCGTCGGCTCTCCCGTCGCGGTCATGCCCGGCCCGCGGCGAGCAGACCGCCACAGGGCCTCGGCCCGCTCGGCCAGCTGGCGCAGAGGCTGCCCGGTGCGTCGTGCCGCCAGTGCGACATCGTCGTGTTCGGCCTTGACCCGGCCGGCACTCACCTTGATCCTGATCAGTTGCCCGTCGATCCATACCGAATCGAACGAACGCGCCGCCGGCCATCGCTCGACCGGCCGTCTCGCGAACGCCCAGCGATCCGGTCGACTCGCGGAGCACGGCGCGGAGTGAGGAGGCCATGGTCGGATCGCACAACACATGCACCACGGTGCCGGGACGTCCCTTCTTCATCACGACCGGGGCGAGCCACGCATCATGGGCACCGGCCTCGAGGAGGACGCCGACGGCGTGGGCCAGCTGCTCTCCCGTGGCGTCGTCGACGTTGGCCTCGAGGTGCGAGACGGGCTGGCCGGCGTCGGCGTCGGCGTCGATCCCGCCGGCCTCGCCGATCGCGCCGGCCTCGGCACCGGTCGTGGTCGGCACCAGGTCGTTGCCGCTCAGCCTCGCCACCTGAACCCCGGTCACCACCTGCGTGCAGTTGGGGAGCTCGTCGAGCTCGCGGGATCCTGCCCCGAAGCCCTGGCCCGTCACCCTCATGGCCGGCATCGGGCCGTACCCGGAGCTCAGCGCGGCCAGCAGTGCCGCACCGGTCGGGGTGGTCAGCTCCAGGGCGACGTTCCGACCCCAGGTGGGGACCCCCTCGAGCAGGGCGACCACCGCGGGGGCCGGATTGGGGAGCATCCCGTGGGCGGTCCTGACCATTCCGAGCCCGGTCGCCACCGGACTGGCCCGGATGTCATCGATTCCGAGCACCTCCAACGCGGCCGCCGTTCCGACCACATCGATGATGGTGTCGTGGCCCCCGACCTCGTGGAAGTGGACCTGGTCCACGGGCCGACGATGCAACCTGGCCTCCACGTCGGCGAGGGCCGAGAACGTGGTGAGCGCCCGACGGGCCACCCGGTCCGGCAGGCGAGCCTCTTCGACCAGGCCCACGATGTGGGCGTGGGTGCGAACCACCACATTGTCGTTGACGGTGACCACGGCGTGCGATGCTGCGATCCCCCCGCGAAGGACGGGCTCCACGTCGAGGGCCCAACCACCCAGGGGAAGCCGTTCCAACAGCGACAGGACCTCGACCAGATCGGCGCCGGCGTCCAGCAGGCTCCCGAGCGCCATGTCGCCGGCGATGCCGGCGAAGCAGTGGAACCAGGCCACACGGCGGGCCGATCCGGGTGTCGGCGTGGATGAGGGCGTGGGCGCGGGTGTGCGTGTGGGTGTGCGTGTGGGGGCAGGACCGTCGGAGGTCATGGCAGGATCCGGGCGACGGCACAGGCGGCTCCGAATCCGTTGTCGATCCCGACCACGGTGATGCCGGCCGCGCAGGAGGCGTGCATGGCCAGCAGCGCGGTCACCCCTTCGAGGGCGGCACCGTAACCCGTACTGGTGGGTACGGCGACGACCGGCGCCGGCGTGATCCCACCGACGATGCTGGCCAGGGCCCCCTCCATCCCGGCCACCACGACCACCGCGTCGGCATCGGCGAGCTCGTCTGCCGCCGCCAGCAGCCGGTGGACCCCGGCGACGCCGCAATCGGGAAGAAGGGTCGGCCACAGCCCGAGCGCGATGAGCGTGGCCTCGCATTCGCGCGGCCACCGGGAGATCCGACGTCCCCGCAGTGACCACCAGGGTGTGGGCCGGGCGACGGGGGGCCGGGCGCCAGACGACGGTGGAGAGCTCACCCCGGACCTGATCACCCCCGGTGGCCGTCCCGGTGACGGTGCGCGACCCCACCGGGGTGGCGGGCCATGGCCGATTCCACCTGGGCGGCGTCGGCCCGGGTGAGGATCACGGGACCTCCTCCGTCCTGTCCGAGCAGCTCGCCCACGATGGCCGACGCACTGCTGGCACGCTCTTCCCCTGTCCGTAGACCGCTTCGGGCAGGCCCTGACGCAGGTTGCGATGGTGGTCGACCTTGGCGAATCCGAGGTCGGCGAAGGGCAGCCGGCGGAGCCGGTGCACGGCCTCGTCCGGTGAGCACGCGCCCGAGCGCACGTCGGCAAGAAGTCGTTGCAGTCCGAGTTCGTCCATGATGTTCACTATCCTGCCTGGGTATGACCGCGGACGCATCCTCCCGCTCCCAGTCCGGATCACCGCCGCGTATCGGGTTCCTCGGGCCCGAGGGCACCTTCACCGAGGAGGCGCTGCTCAGCGAGCCCGACTACGCCTCGGCTCAGATCGTCCCCCTGGGATCGTTGGCCGAGGTGCTCGACTCGGTTCGACTGGGCCAGGTCGACCTCGGATTCGTCCCCATGGAGAACGCCATCGAAGGCACCGTCCGCGACATCATCGACAGCCTGGTCTTCGACTTCGATCTGCGGATCCAACGAGAGGTGATCCTCGATGTCCACCTCCATCTGATGGCCCGCCCCGGGACCACGCTCGCCGATGTCGAGCGGGTGGCATCGATCCCCGTGGCCACCGCCCAGTGTCGCCGGTTCCTGACCCAGCAGCTGCCGTCGGTCGAATCCGTGGCCACCAACTCGACGGCCGAGGCGGCCCGGCTGCTGGGCGAGGGGGACCCGGCGCTGTCGTCGCGACCGACTGCCGCCATCGCTCCGAGGTTGGCGGCCAAGCTCTACGGCCTCGAGATCCTGGCGGAGGATGTCGAGGACCATCCCGACAATCAGACCCGGTTCGTCTCCTTGGCCAGATCGGGCATCCCGGCGCCGAGCGGCCACGACCGGACCAGCATCGCCTGCTTCCAGAACGCCGACCATCCGGGCAGCCTCTACGCCATCCTCGGCCAGTTCGCGGCCCGGAACATCAACCTCAGCAAGCTCGAATCGCGCCCGACCAAAAAGGCGCTCGGCGATTACTGCTTCATCATCGACTTCGAGGGCCACGTGGCCGATGCCGTGGTCAGTGACTGCCTGCGCGACCTCCATGCCGAACTGGCCGGGGTCAAGTTCCTGGGTTCGTACCCGGCCGCAGGGCCCGCCGGCCCGGCCATCCGCCGCCAGGCCGACACATCGCAGCGGCAGGCGGGCGAGTGGATCGACGGCCTGCAAGCCGAGGTCCGGACCGGCGACCGTCACTGACCCAGCCGATCGGTGTCCGGCTGCCGACTACCCTGGCAATCGCTCGGAGGGATGGCAGAGCGGACAAATGCGCGGCTCTTGAAAAGCCGTGAGGTGCAAGCCTCCGTGGGTTCGAATCCCACTCCCTCCGCTGGTCAAAGGCACTTTTTTCATTTGACCCTCTGCGCCGGATTCACCGCGAGCCATACCACCGGCTCGCTCCAACAAGCGGTTCACATCACTCCGTGCGTCCGTACGTCGATCCCATCGGGGCACCTGGACCCGTCCTCAAGACTGAGCCGACCGGTGTGCCGGACGCAGTTGGCTAGCAGTGAGGCTATTTGGGGCGACGGCCAGGCCGGCGCAGGCCTAGTCCTGCTTTGCTTTGAGGACCTCGCAGAAGCGCCCGGAAAAGGTTGTCACCGGAGAATGTTTGCCAAGTGGTGGGAGGCGAACGCTGGTCAGCCGGTTGCCGAGCTGTGACTCACGAGGTGCCATCTCAAAGAAGCCGGCGAAGTCCAGAAGAGAGAGGTCAAACTTGGAGATGTGGCCAGAGTCGCGACCGA
The DNA here is from genome assembly GCA_963745955.1 of uncultured Acidimicrobiaceae bacterium. Lineage (GTDB taxonomy): Bacteria > Actinomycetota > Acidimicrobiia > Acidimicrobiales > RAAP-2 > Bog-756. Next base: position 851,364 of record CAVUZI010000007.1, read on the forward strand.
GAGCTTCCGCGACTAGGACCTCAGCTTGCCCTCGGGCGACATACCCGCAGAGGGAGCGCCGAAGTAACCGATCGGTGCGAGGCCTCCGGTGACGGTTCATCAAATGAAACTCATGTGATGGCGACCCCGTCCGGAAATTTTCCGACGGTAACCGTCTTCACAACCGTGTTTGTGGAAATGTTTATGACGCTCACGGTGCCGACGTCAAAATTGGTCACGTAGGCATCACTGCCGCTGGGAGTGATGGCGACCCCCTCTGGGAATTTACCGACCCTCACCGTCTTCACCACCGTGTTCGTGGAGGTCTTGATGACATTCACGGTGCCAGAGGTGCTGTTGGTCACGTAGGCGTAGTTCCCGTTTGGGGTGATGGCGACGCCGTCCGGCCCTCTGCCGACCCCCACCGTGTTCACCACTGTGTTCGTGGAGGTCTTGATGACACTCACGGTGCCAGAGGTGCTGTTGGTCACGTAGGCGTAGTTGCCGTTTGGGGTGATGGCGACCCCGCTTGGCCCGCTGCCGACCGCCACCGTCTTCACCACCGTGTTCGTGGAGGTCTTGATGACACTCACGGTGCCGGAGGTGCTGTTGGTCACGTAGGCGTAGTTCCCGTTTGGGGTGATGGCGACCCCGCTTGGCCCGCTGCCGACCCCCACCGTCTTCACCACCGTGTTGGTGGAGGTCTTGATGACACTCACGGTGCCGGAGGTAGTTGGTCACGTAGGCGTAGCTGCCGTTTGGGGTGATGGCGACCCCGCTCTGGCCCGCTGGCCGACCCCCACCGTCTTCACCACCGTGTTGGTGGAGGTCTTGATGACGCTCACGGTATTGGAGACGCTGTTGGCCACATAGGCGTAGCTCCCGTTGGGGGTGATGGCGACCCCGCGCTGGCTCGCCGCCGACCGTCACCGTCTTCACCACCGTGTTGGTGGAGGTCTTGATGACGCTCACGTTGCCGGAGCCGAAATTGGCCACATAGGCGTCAGGGATTGGGAGGGCAGCAGCTGGTGGCGCTCCCAATGGTGTCAATGCAACGACCGTGAGTCCAGCTACACCGAGCGCAGAACCAGCCCTCGTCGCCAAGCGGGACCAAAACACTTGCGCCATGCCGATACCCCCTGAGTCAATGAGTCCATTGGAGCGTACTAGGCGGCCCTTGATAACGCACCCGCAGGCGGCAGGGTCATTGTGGCCACGGCGGATACGTATTGTTCGTGGACACTGGGACGAGGACTGACGGACGAATTCGTCGGCGACGGATGCCGTTCCCCATACGGGACACTCGGCCGGCTGACCCGCGTCGGCCGACTTCGCAGGGACGCGATAACCGTCGATCGGTGTGGTCAATGTTCCAAGCGCGATCTGAACGTTGTCCACTCCGATGAGATGATCTGCATCTTGATAGCTTCCGCGGCCAAAAGGACCAACGACTCTGGTTGCAGGCCCAGCTTTGGTGGATATTGGACTTATTGTGGGCGATCGAAAAATCGGCAATTTGGCTCATAGTTGGGAGAGAGCGGACGGTTTCGATCGGACATTCACGAATTAATCCTTATCCCTGGTCAAACCCAATTCTCGCAACAGATTAGGGAGAGTTGACGGAGGGTTCGAATAGTGTCCCAGTAGGTCCGCCGTCGAAGTACGGAAATACGCACCAGGACGACGACCGTCGGCGGGCTGGCTACAGCACAGAACGGCACGTCCGGTGCGCTTGCGAGACATCAGAGCAAGATCCGCCTCGGCCGGCATGCGGCATGCGGCATGCGGCATGCGGCATGCGGAGCGCCGAATGGCACGTCGGACGTGCTCGCGAACTGCGGGCGTGCTCGACACAAGGTCAGCTTGGACCACACCGCGAACCGGAGTGATCGGGGGGGCAAGGAGCTGAAGGTGCGACAGGACGTCAGTCCCGGCACCGACCGAGCACCTTCGACTCACTAGGCTCTCTGCATGGAGGAGCCAGAGTTCGACCCCTTTAGCCCGGCCGGAACCGTCGAGCGGTTCGGGGACCTCTCTCGCGGACTCGGTCGTCGTCGGTGGGGCAAGACGGCGGTGTGGTTCGTTCTCATCCTGTTCTTCGTCGTTCCTGCAGTGTCTTACCTAGTCCTGTTCCTGGTTCATCACCACTAGGTCTGTTCGTCGGCCGCCGAAAGAAGGTCACCGACCCGGTAGCGAGCATTGATATTGCTCGCTGATGGTCCGTCGAGCGCGGCAATCGTCTTGACCAAAGCGTCCCAGGTGGTCTCATCTCCGGTCATGTGGCGCCCGATGCGTTCGCAATAGCGCAGGTGGCCGCGTTCATTTCGGGTCACCTGCAGGTAGACGTCGGCCGTTTCGGGATCCGTCGCTCAGTCTGGCAGTGCGCCTTCACAAGCGCCATGATTCAGAACCACTCAGTCAGGGACTGGTGTAACCCTTGGAAATACCCGGACATAGATAGGGTAATGGCACGTAAGCCCAGCGTGGCCAACAGAGATGTGGAACAGGAGTTCTCCGCTCTCTTCAGGCAGCACTACCGACCGGTGCTTGCCTTTCCGCGCCGTCGAGTCGGAGCGGACGCCTGCCAAGAGATTGCTGCGGAGACGTTTCTCGTGGCTTGGCGGCGCTTCGAGTCGGTTCCCGAGCATGCCCTCCCCTGGCTTTATCAGGTAGCCACATTCACCATCGCCAATTATCGGCGCAGGGCGGCCAAGGAAAGACGATCCGACGGCGAATCCGTGCTGGGTCGTGCCATCGTGACTCTCGACCCCGCGGATGAAGCGATCGACAGTGAGCACCTGCGAAGCGCCTTTGCCTGCCTCAGTGATAGAGATCGCGAAATTCTGAGATTGGCTGCATGGGAGGGCCTCAACACTACCGATGGAGCGGCAGTACTGGGATGTTCCGTCACCGCCTACAAGGTCCGGCTCCATCGAGCACGGTCGCGTCTGGCTCGGAAGGTCAGTTCACCACTTCCCGCTCCCGAGCAAAAGGGGGTCAACGATGCCACCGCTCTGTGTCACGAGAGCCCTGCGCATGTCCGACCATCGGAGGAACCCGCATGAGTGACACCAGACAATCCACATTCGAGGAACTTCGGGACAGGGATCCCGCTCTCCCCTTGCTGCATCAGAACGAGCCGCATTCTCAGGATGCCATCCATTCTCAGGATGCCATCCTCGCATCCATCCTGAAAGCTGGCCGGTTGGATCCGGACGAAGAGATGGCTCCGAAACCGATCTCGCTTCGATCGGAGGCCTTTACGTACAAACGATCGCGTGTCCGCTGGGCTGTGCCTGTCACCTTGACGCTGGCGGCAATCGTGGCAGTGGTCGGTGTGGCGATCTCGGCTTCCTCGGGGCCCGCTCCAAAGCTACGTGCGATGCCGCCCAAGCCCGCTGGATCGTGGCGATTGACGGCCACGTTGTCAGGACCTCAGTTCCAGCTCGCGACCGGCAACCCGAATTTGATCGCTGGTGCCACGTGCGCGTCCGACTCACTGTGCTTTTTGTCCACTGGCTATGGTCTTGATTACAACGGCGGGGGGGGCCTCTACGTGTCCCGAGACGGTGGACGGACCTGGCAATCGATGACACTACCTGCGCAGACTGCGATTACCAGCCAGGTCTCCTGCGCGAACAGCACCTGGTGCGCCGTTGGTGCTGGTCGCCTCGATAGCAAGCTCGGTGACCCCCTGGCCAAGAAGCCAATGCGCGATCCTGAGCTACTCGTCACTACCAATGGTGGGCGCACGTGGACCACGCGATCGGTCCCGTTACCGTTGAATGCGGAGTACATCCCGGCAGGACAAGGCTTCGCGGCAGAAACAACGTACTGGCCCGGCTCAGTCGATGCCGTCGTTTGCAGCGCGTTCGCGTCATGCCAGATTCTGGGCCAGGCGCAGATCGACGGACAGGGCAACAGCCCAGCCCTCGACAGGCTGTTCTATCTATCGACAGCCGATTCAGGAAGGCACTGGACGTCGACGCAGTTGCCGGAACGGGCTTCAGAGTCCTCTGACCAGATCACGCTTCAGGCCGGAACCTCGGTGTCCATGGACTGCCCATCCCTGGATGACTGCGTCGCTGTCGCATTCCTCCACGCCTTTCCGTCCGCCGATTTCGAATCCTGGAGTTCCACCGATGCCGGGCGGACATGGCGGGAGAGTCCAATCCCGGAGGCGTCGTACCTGACAGCTCCGATCTCCTGTCCTTCGGTTGGCGACTGTTGGGTGATGGTCGGGGTGGGAAATGAAGTTCTCCACACGACTGACGGTGGATCACAATGGAAGCCGATATCGCTGCCCCATGGCGGATGGGAGGGCGTGAGTTGCTCTTCCTCGAGAAATTGTTGGGTGTCTGGATCGAGCATCGCGGAGACCGTAAACGGGGGGGCGGATTGGACCGTACAACCGCTACCCGTTCAAGTCGGAACGGTTCCTCAGATCTCCTGCAGCGTGCAAGAGGACTGCGTCGCGACGGCCATCCCCACCAATCCTGGTCTGGCTATCGAGAACGAAGGCTCGTTGATCCTTACCAACGAGCCCGCCATGCTGTCGCGGTGAGCAAGCGCAAGGTGACCGCCTACATGACCGCAGATGCAACCGGACGGCAAGAACAGAACCAACCGACACAGCCAGTCGCTATGGTGGGGGGCCCAAAGAGTGCGACCGGCCGATCAACGGCGATTCTCCTAGGCGGATGTGCCGTTGTTGCCGCCGGGGTTGCCATTGTGGCCTGGGAGGCTGACGCCGGGAGTCAAGTCGCATGCTCCGGTTCCGCCGTGCAGGTACTGGACATCCCGAGCATCGGTCTCGTGACGTCTGCGATCATGCTCTTGGTGGGTTTGGCAATCAGCATCGTGTCGCTTTGGCGGAAGCCTCACCGAATCGCAGCCGCAGTCGCCATTGTGGTGGGGTTGGTGTGCTTGTTGCTCATCATTGGTGCGGTGTCCTTCCACCACGAGCACGCGTCTAGCTGTTGGAACTTCTGAAATATTCAGAGCTCCTCTATGACGTGGCCGCCGGCAGCCACCCCCAAGGGGATCGTCGGCCAGAATGCTATGCGTCGCGAACCCGAAGTCAAGTGAGGACGAGTTAGCTCATCGAGCGGCGCAATGTGGTGCGGCCGACCGCAAGGTGCCGGCTGCCTGACAGCGCAGACCACGACGAGGTCCAATACAAAGAATCGCCTTGTTCAATGGATGCGCTTCTCGGGACGAACTCCGTCTCGGGAACCCCTGCAGGCATCTGGCCAGGGTTTTGAAGGACGAACTGAGCAGCGCCGGATGCCGATGTTCAACCGCGATGCGACGCCGGTCGGAGTGGGCAGTCCCGTGGCAAGGGTGGCTGGCATGCGAGGCGAGTGGATGGGCAAGGCGTGGTGCGGGACAGTTTGGCTATGCCGAGGACGTGGCAGGCGGACCCGGTGCTCACTGGTGCCTGGGCGCTGCGACGGGAGCAGGCACCGAGGCCCGCGCGGCTGGAGGGTGCGCGGTACCACACTCAGTCGAGAACAGAGCATCGCGCCAGATCGATCGCCGTCTCCATCGTGGCAGGAGCGCAGATCGGCGATGTGCGAATCCCCGGTGTTCACGACCCGCAGAGCTACCTCTTACGTGAGCTGAACGGCTCTTCCGCTCTTGCTACGCACGGCGAACTCGGCGGCTGTGAACATCCCAAGAAGGCGCCCACTGACATAGTTACAATTCGAAATAGCCGTAATGAGTTTGTCTCACCGCACCAGTCGAACTAATGCAGACGCCGGAGGAGACAGATTGGTCCACGGCGACTTCAGGATCGGTACTGGCGGTCACCTTGCCCTTGACGACGTACTCCCCCCGGTATCCATGTCGAACGCAGTACGAACGAGAGGAATCCGGTGAGGTAGTGGTCGACACCGTCGTCGAATAGCTGTGGCCCCCTTCGGTCCAACGGATCACTCCGGTAGTTCTCTTGCCGGAATTGAAAACCATTCCCGGGACCTTGCCGGTACCAGCAGTCATGCCGCGCCGAATGGCAGCTGCTCAGTGTGACGACACTGCCGATCGTTCCGGCTACGTGTTCACACTCGATACCTGGAGCAGAGGTTCCCGCATCCGCTGGTTGTGCCGAATCGACCAGCCCAACACTGGTGGCAGTAGCAGACACCCCGATCAGAAAGACCGAGAATGCCCATCCGGCTGCACGTCGACGCATTTGAACCACCTTGCCAAGCCCTACTGCCCGCATCCTACGCCATACCGGCGCCAAACGATCGCTGCCCACCGCCGTGAGAGGCCGAGTCCGTGAACTGGGACTCCCCACTCACGCCTGATTGACGGACACCCACTCGTCACACAGCTTCGGAATGACCACGGCGCGTTGAAGACCATGCCTTCCACCCGCAGCGCGCCATCACTTTCGTATCGGCTTCGCAACACAGAAAATTCCGCGTCGGGATCAACGGTCACGCCTGCGATGGTGTCGAACAAATGGAGCTGAGCGTCGGTCGGTTGATCACCAGGACCCCAACTTGTCCCCCATACGTCCCAGGGAAGCATCTCCACCTTGTTCAGAGAGGCCAGATCAAGACGTAGGTTGCCTGCGATCCAGTGCGCCCCGTGCTCGTTGATTGCGGATAGCCCGCAGCGTCCGGCGTCGAGATCGCCGCTTCGCCATGCTCGCCACGCATGCCCTGCGGACACGAACTCAGCCGCGGTGATAGCGAGCGGGTCGCCGGCGAATCCGATCATCTGGCGCCACGTGGCGTCGAGCTGAGTATCCACCATCTGCCAAACCCCGTCGGTCGCGTTCCAGTACTCCGCTATCCAGTGATCTTCGAACCATTCCGGTCGGAAGTACGTACCGAATCCGCACCGGGCGCGGGCGGGCACGCCGGCGGCCCGAAGGAATGCCACCGTTAGTCGGCTGAAGGAGTGGCAACGTGCCCCAACTCGATTGGATGGAGGCCTCGCCTCGTCGAGTGGGCGACTGTCCACGGCCCGAATGGCCTCAAGCAATCGGGTCGTGTCGCGTTCGTGGACCATTTCGGCCTGGCTTGGCGAGAGATCGACGCCGTAGAACGGCTTGGCAACTATGTCGTAAAGAAGCAGTCCTTGCACGACCTCCACGACTTCGCGGACATCGTCGGACGAGAAGTCGCTGCTGTCCAAAGTGGTGAACCGGCCCGGTGTGGCATAGAAGTCGAGCACCTCCTGATCCATGCAACTCATCCTCGCACCCTGCTGCCGGTGCTGTGACGCCGACCACACCGCATCAGGCGGCCGGGCAACGGCCGGAACGACGGCTACCGCCCCTTCAGGAGCAGAGCAGAACGGCACGTCGGGCGTGCAGACCAGCTTCGGTCGTGGGCACAGGTCCACCCGGGCTGAGCTGCACCCTGCCCCACTCGCACCTGGTCGGTGGCAGTTCGCGGACGGCAAGCACCGGGGCGTGGGTGGACGCACCCCGATTGGTGTTCCGGGGCGCCCCCAGTGTCCCGAGATTCAGGCCAGTCGGATCGATCCGTCGGACGCAATCTGCCACCCGGGGTTGTGAGCAACCTCCCTAAGGGTGTCCGTCTGGGTCAATGAAGACGCCCGAGTAGCCGCCCCAGGAGGTGGCAGCGCCCGACCGCCCGATGACAGCTCCAGCCGAGGATGCCTCACCCAGCAGGTGATCGACTTCCTCGGGAGAAGCGACGTTGTGGGCGAGGGTGATGCCGCCCCAGCCACCCTGATCTTGGACGGTGCTGTCTTCGGCAAGCTTCCCTCTGTTCCAGAGGCTCAGCATCATGCCACCCACCTGGAAGAAGACGATCTCATCGTTCGGCGACTGGCCAGACCAGCCGAGGGCTTCGTAGAAAGCCCTTGACCGATTGATATCCTGCACGCCCAGTGTGATCAGCGAGATTCTCTGGTCCATTCAGCAAGTGTGTCATCGCCCGAGCGGTGCCCGCTGGCGTTGTGGGTCACCGACAGACAAAGGCACCCATGGAACTCGATAGTCGAAAAGCCCCTTCTGACTCCACCACGCCTCCCACCTGGCGCTCACATTCTTCGGCGACCCGATCCCATGTGGTCCATGAAATGACTTGGCTCTCGTAGGTGTCGCCCACGCTCCTGAGATAGTCGCCCAGAGCCTGAGCGTCGGTGACCTCGACGACGGTGTCGGGGCAGTCGACCCTGTCCACATGGTCGAACGCCACACGTAGCTGTTCGGCGCCATTCTCCAGGCTGAAAGCCACCTCGGAAGACCGGTGCCACCTCCAGCCATGGCCGACGACGCCTTCCACCATCCGGACGAGTTCGTCCAAATTCCGCTCGCCATTGGTCACCGCGATGCAACGTCCCGACCCCCGTAGAACCCTTCGCAGTTCCGAGACCGCCTTGTTGCGTTGATCGACGTGGTAGAGCATGTGCGCGACCAATGCAAAGTCGAACGAGCCGTTTGCAAATGGGAGGGCGATGGCGTCTCCGGCCACCAACGGGCCACGCGCGTGCTCCGTGCTGAAGCCAGCATGCCCATCGACGAGTCGAGCCCGACGCCGTCCAGGTGTTCGAGATAGACCCCGTTTCCACAGCCCACGTCGAGGACGCGTTCTCCCCCTCGTAATCGGGCAAGGTCCAGCACCCAGGAGAAGAGCGAGAACGGCGGCCGACGAGGGCTGATCTTCCACAGCCTCTGCCGTGCCGCCAGGTTGTCCCCGGTGGCGTGCTGGCTTGGGTCTACCTGCACCGGACCAATCATCGCGCCATCGCAGCAGCGGCGGTTGTTCGGCTCGGACTTCCGACACACTCTGCGGGTGGTTGTCCATGTGCCCGCATATGCGATTCCGGGCCAGGCAACAGGAGCCCGTCACCGTGGCCGTCCACCCCGAGCAGAGGAGGTACAGCGCCGCCCTTTGTAGCCCGTGCCGTGGGTGCCGCCGACCGCACCTGCCCGAGCGCCGAACAACGCGGCATAACGTCGCCACTCTGAAAAGCCACTTCTGATTGTTCACGTTGCTGCCTTTTTGGGCCATCAACGGACCCGTCTCGGCGCAGCTGGGACGGGCCACTCTCACTTAGAGTGATCTCGTGTAGCGAACCTCGCTGACCCCATCGTGATTCAGTTCGATGCCCGGAACAGTCACCCAATCTCGTCTCTCGTACATTCGACGTGCCCGCTCGTTTGCTGCGATCGTCCACAAGCCGGCACTGGTCCATACCGCTGATCCGTCAGAGTCTCCACCGCTTTATCGTGAAGCACGCTGCCGATCCCCCGTCCCCAGACGTCAGGAAGCACATGAAGTCCCAGTAGCTGCCCCTCTGGATCGAAATCGGGATCTCTGCGAACGACAACCATGCCCACGGTGTCACCATCCAGTGAAGCCGCGAAACCTCTGGCGGTTCGGATCCTCCAGGCGCTCCTTCCATATGAAGGCCAACTCCTGGATCGTGGGTGCCGGGGACTCGGGTGGAAAGAAACTCTTATAGGCGATCAAGACTGTGCGGAAGTGGACGTTCACGATGAGGGTTGCGTCCCGAGTGCTCTCGATGGTCAATTCCGAGGAAGCGTCACCCACCCGTGTATTGCAGCACATACCCGTGGCTGGGTCTCACCTGTGCCGCCGCCCGAAGTGCCCTGATACGTCCTCACACGGGATCGGGGTCAGCTGGTGAAGTTGCGGACAAAGGCTTCTTGCTCGTCTGTCTCGACCGCACGTTCGCAGTACCCGGCGCGGACCCAGCCGACTGCTTCGCCTGGCGCTTGGCCGCAGAGGATGGCGAGACAGGCAAGCGCTGTACCGGTGCGACCGTGGCCGCCGTAACAGCCGATCTCGACGCGTTGGCCCGCCCGAGCCCGGTCAAGCAGCGATAAGCGCGGCGACAACCGGAACTGGATCGTCCGGGACGCCGAAGTCGGGCCAGTCCAGAAATTCGTGGGGCCACGGCGGCCGCCACCTCTCGTCGAGGTAGAGCCCGAAGTCAGGGGGTACACGCGGGCATAGGGATCGACGCTGCCGAAGGACACGGCGGTCAGCTCCGTGCCGTCTGGCAGCACGACACGACTGCGATGTAAGTGCGATTCGAATCGATGATGGTCATGGCGCGAGTCCCTGCACGATGCAGGTCGGCTGCGGGGTCCCAGAACGCCCCGCATTGGCTACACACAATGACGATCCGGGTCTCGACCATCCGAGACTCTACGACCGGTATTCCATGGTCGCCCGGAGAGAGCACCACCGGCCGTGGCGCAGGGGCAGCCTGGGTCCACACCGCGCACCGGTTTGGGGACACGCGTTCCTAGCCACGGCCGAGGTCCGCGTCCATGCCATCGAATTCCCTCGGCGATTGCGGCCCTGAGAAGACCGGCGACCGGGCCACTGTCCTCGGGCAGAGACTCGAAGTCGACCGTCCAGACGACAACCGCCAGCGAGTCGAACGAACGGAAGACCTCGACTGTGCCGGTGTAGGCGGAGACAGGAAACGGCGACTCGGGACGCTCGTAGGTGAGTCGAAACGTCTCGTCGTCCAGCGCCATGAGACAGTCCGTTATGTGGCCCAACCCACCGACCAGGTCCATGTGTCGGTGCGCTCCGACACCCTCTCCATCGACCAGGCAGGTCTCCATGGCGGGGAACCAAACGTCGAGGTGGCCGAACGTGCGAATGGCTCCCCAGGCCGACTCAGCAGGGATGCTCAACTTCTTCGTGATCGTCACCTTGGTCCGCACGCTTCCCCCTCATCCGTGTCGTTGTGCCTGAACGGTACTCTCTCGGCATCTGGCCGTGTCCTCCACTTCCACCAAGGCTGTGGCCCATGCGACAGTAGCCAGATATCGCAACGACCTCGCTCGGGAGCGGTGCCGGCGCTGGCAACGCGGATCAGCTGTTCGGATTCACCAACGTGGGTAAGGTCGCACGCAACTTGACCGGATACCCCTGGGTCGTCGCTCCCAATGCCGCGCCGCGAACCGGCGTTCAGTCATCGGCGTCGCTCCTAGCGCCGGAAGACGAGCAGAGCGCTGGTCTCGAACTGAGGCCCGTCGTCGAGTGAGGGCAGCGCTGCCTCGATCCTGGCGAAGCCCGCCTCGATGACCTCCTCGCTCATATGTTCGAACAGCGAGGTGGGACGCAGTCTCAGCCTTTCGAAGTCCTCGGCCAGGCTCGCCGAGCGAAGCCAGGTGATCTCATCACGAGAGGCGAGCGTCCACCCGGCGCCGGCGAAGTCACTCTGCACCTCTTCCTCAGACTGGTACTGCGCTTGGTGGATCTTCATCCATTCGGGCACGACGTGTAACCACCAGACATCAGGCATCCTGTCGGAGAAGTTCGCCTGCACAAAGAGCTTGCCGCCCGGCTTAACCACCCGGCGCAACTCCTGGGCAGCGCCATCCCGATCGACGACGTGGTGCCAGACGAAGAACAGCAATGCTGCGTCACACGAGGTATCTGGCAATGGGATGTGCTCGGCAGACCCTGCCGCATACGTGACGGCGGGATGGCCGGCGTGGGCGACGGCTTGAGCACGCATCTTGTCTGCCGGCTCGACGCCGTAGACGGGGCCGCCGAAGGCACTCGCTAAAGACGGGGTCATGCGCCCGGTACCCGAGCCCAGGTCGAGCCAGGCCAGTGGCCGTGTCTCCGGCAGGTGGCGGGCGAAAGCCTCCATCCAGGTCTGCAGCGCATCGGGCGACATCTGCCTGCCGGCGGCGTAAACGGCGTGCTGGCGCTCGTCGTAGTCGACCTTCCCCATGCTGCCTCCAAGTCTGGCCCGACCGGGCCAGTGTAAACGTCCCATTCGTGCCTAATCCCCGGCGACCAATACGAGCAAGCGTCGGAGGGGCTACGCCTGCATGAATCGGAGGAGCGCGTTCGGAAGTCAGCGTCAAGGGTGCCGCCGGCGACACGTTGCGCGCAGTGGATCGCACCAGAACGACGGACGTCGCCCTTCAGGCCGCAGCGCAGCACCGTACGTCAGGGTGGCTGCGGCAAAAGCAGTTGGCGTCGGGCCGGCTTGGCCAGACTGCCGCCGATGGCCAGGGCTAGCGCGCCTTGACCTCGATCCGAGCGCCCTGGTTTTCGTGACGAGGCTTATTCGCCGGTGGCGCGTCGCGGTCCCCGCCTGCGGAGGCGGATGATGCCGAAAAGGAGGAGAACGAGGAACAGCACGATGACGACGACGCCGATCCAAGGAGTGCCCCCCGGTGCCGAGCGGAGCTGGACGGTGACGCTTTTCGTGTCCGGTGACAGCGTCACGGTCCCGGTTCCCTGGTCGATCTGCCCGGACGAGGTGGTCGCGATGTTGTCGATGAACGAGGGCAGCTGGAAGAGCACCGGGCCTGACGGTGGCTGGCCGCGCAGGGTCAGCGACACCGACCGGCCACTCGATGAGATCCTGAGGCTCAGCCTCCGACCGTCGGTCGTCGGGAAGTTGGTCACCGAGATCGGCGCGTCACCGCTGAGCCATCGCGCGGGGACCCCCCGGCCCACGACGAGGTCGCCGTCGGTGCGCTGGGCCACCAGCGAGGCCAGCAGCACGCCGTTGGCCTGGGCCATTCCCCAGGCGTGGGGGGAGGAGCCCTGCCCGGTCGCCGGGTGCCGTCCCAGCCACGGGGTGTGGGTCGAGGGAGCGGACGAGCTCTCCCACCACGAGTACGGGCCGCTCTGACTGTTGGCGATCATGAACTCGTAGCTCAAGATCCCCTGGTCCCGGTGGTGCGTGCTGGCCAGGCCGGCCGTCCCGTAGCCGGCGTTGTAGCCGGTCGAGTAGTAGTCGCCGGGAAACCCACCGAAGGTGTTGGGCGGGAGCTTGCCCTTGAGGCGGGCGAAGCCGTAGTCGTAGGTGGCGTCGATCATGGTCGCGCCCGGGCCGTTGACCGTCGCCCCGAAGAGCGACCCGTCCCAGGCCCAGGCGCCGAGCGGCGACATCCAGTTGGCGTCCTCGGGGTTCTTGCACCGGTTGGCGCGTGTTGGGCTGGAGGATCGAGCAGGGTACGTAGTCGAGGTGGTAGCGGGCGATGGTCGTGTCCAGCGTCTTGTTGGTGGCCGCCAGCAGGCTGTCGTACTGCTGCGTCGCCCAGGCCGCCTCGCCGGCGTTCCCGACTCGCTGGGCCAGGTAGCGGTAGGCGGCCAGGCCGATGAGTGCCGAGTAGTCGTCGGTCGTCCAGTAGCCCTGGGTGTCGATGTCGTCGGTGGCCTCCATGATCCCGGTGGGGCTGGTCCTGCCGGCGGCGATGGCGTGGGCGGTGTCCTCGATGCTCGGCTGGGTGGCACCGAGGGGTCCCTCCGAATCGAAGTTCTCCTTCACGAAGGCCAGGTCTCCGGTCTTCATCAGGTAGATGGCCCATGGCACCGAGTACGTCCAGACCCCGTCGTCGTAGAAGCCCTGGCCCGGTGCTTCCATGGCGTTGCGGGCTTCGAGGAGCAGCGCGTGGGCGTCGGTGAAGTAGCCCTGGTTGAAGAGGTTGGACAGGATACCGATGACGTCGTGGTTGTACTCGGCCTCGTAGCCGTTGACCCCGTTGTGGAGCTCGTCGCCGCTCCGGGCGATCTGGGTGTAGATGAACCCGCTGCGGTAGGCGTCGTCGAGGGATTGATCGGGGACGTTGATCCCGGCGATGCCGGCCAGTTGGCCGTTCCAGAAGCTCGCCATGTGGGCGAAGTGCTGGTCGAAGCTACCGGCGGCGGCCAGCGCGGCCGCGCTCGGCCACGGGTAGGTGCCCCCGAAGCGGTCGGCGGCGATCACGTAGTCGTGATCGACGGTGGTGTGGGGGGCCACCGCATCGGGGGCCGTGTCGAGCGGCACCAATCCGGGGGAGGCCTCGGGGTCGGCCTCGATGACGTGGTCCGTGGGGTTCGTCACGGCGACCCGGCTGTAGACGGCGACAAAGGCGTCACCGGCGAGCACCACCCGGTCGGCGAACTCGGTGATCGAGACCCTGGCGCCGTCCCGGCTGAACGACGTGATCTGTGCGGGGAGGTAGCCGTCGGCGTCGGTCCAGGTGGTCGGGGCGCCGTCGTAGATGCCGAAGCCGTAGTTCTGGTAGATGCCGTCCTGGATGAAGAACACCCCGCCGAGACAGGTCACCACGCCCTGCTGGTTGCCCTCCCAGCCGATCTCCGACGCGGTGCCGTCGGCGCCGGTGAAGGCGTCGGCGGCGGGCCGGACGGTCAGGGTGCAGTCGTACTTGCTCGCCGGTCCACTTCCGGAGTGGTCAACGACGTGTCCGACGCCGGCGTGGGCGCCGCGGGCGCCTTGGGTGTCAACCCGGCTGGCGAACCCACAGCCATGATCAGGGCCACTGCCGCCGCTGTTACTCCTGTGAACATGACTGAAACTCTGGCACGTCGCCCCGCCCGGCGCTTCGGACCGTCGGTGGATGCCGCGGAGGTCTTCCGGGGACTGATCTACCCGCCCGAATTGGTCATCTCTGGCGTTGGGCCCGCTGCCATCGAACCGGCACCGTTCTACGGGTGATACACAGGTGCCGCAGTTGACGACATCGACCCGCGATCGGCAGGTGGTGCTGTGGGCGCCCCATACAGCACCCAGTCGGGCGACGGACGACGCGCCAGTGACTGGCAACAGACTGCACCGAGCTGCCATGAGCGCGAAGCTGTCGACGTGAGGGCCGCCTATGACCAGATGGGGAGGGGATACTCCGACTTCCGGGCCACCGATCCGGACATCGCTGCGGCGATCGCAACAGCACTAGGGGGAGCGGATTCAGTACTCAACGTCGGGGCAGGTACTGGCTCCTACGAAGCCTGCGCCCCAAAGTGCGTTGTGATTGAACCATCAACGACAATGATTGATCAGAGACCGGTCACGAGTGCCCCGGTGGTTCAAGGGCCGGCGGAACACTTGCCTGTGCGATCTGGCTCTTTTGATGCAGCGATGGCGCTGCTCACAATTCACCACTGGGCCGATCTCGACGCAGGTCTCAAAGAGTTAAGGCGAGTGGAAAGGCGGGTGGTGGTGTTCACCTTTGACGCCGCTGTTCACGACGCATTCTGGTCGTTTTCGGATTACATCCCCGAAGCAAAGACCACTGTGTCGCAACGCCCTCCTTCGCCTGAGGAAATCAGTGCTCGACTTGGCGGTGCTCGTGTCGACGTTGTGCCCGTTCCGCCGCTCTGAGGGATGGCTTCACATTGGCCTACTGGCAGCGCCCGCAAGCGTACCTCGATCCAGAGGTTCGAAAATGCTGCTCGACCTTTGCTGAGCTACCCGAACGTCTGGTAGAGGAGCGAATAGACAGATTGGCAGCCGACTTGAAGAGTGGGCGCTGGAATGCCAATCATTCTCGACTGCTGGACGCCAATTCGTTCGATGGCGGACTTCGTCTCGTTGTGAGCGATTTATCCGACGGTGCGGGACAAGGTGGCAGGATTGTGACGTGAACTCGAATGAGCCGGCATTCACTGTACGCCCGGCGACCCCGAGGATCTGCTTTCCGTTCTTAGGGTCCACGCCCGTCGTGATTCAGATGGACAACTACCAGTGACGGCCTCCGAAGTCGAGGGCGAAATGTGGGCGCACATGTTTGAGGTGCCTGGGCTGTCCGTCTATCTCGCTGAGATAGACGGGGATGCAGTCGGCACCGCTTCGGCAATGCTGTTCCCGAATATCACCTACGACTGTCAACCCACAGCGATCATCGAACGGGTCGTCGTCGTTCACGAGTATCGTCGCCAGGGAGTTGCAACGTCCCCTCTCCGACACATTTTGAAGGACATGAAGTCGGCGGGATGCAACAAGGTTCAGCTTCTATCGCATAAGCGCCATTCCATTTGGACGGCGCGGACCGGCTCTACACGTCCCTTGGATTCGAGCCGGAGGCCGAGGGGTTCCGGCTATACCTCTTGAGCGTGCCCAAAGAGGTGGAGGAAGCCAGACTGCAATAACAACACGCTGGGCAGCCGCCCCTGTGTTCGTCCCTCCACCGCAACCGCTCGTGCACGGCCGTCGCCCTAGCGCGTAGGGCGTCGGCCTCGTGGATGCGCGGTCGATTCGATCAGCGAGTAGATCGCCGTACTAGTGCCGCGTCATGCAACGTTTGCGCGCTTGACCAGCTCCCGTAGGGCCCGGTCGTGTGCGTTGCGGTTCCGCCAGATGATGTAGCGGCGGATCATCGAGGCCTGCTCCTTGTGCTGGCGTGGTCGGTGCCGTCGAGAGCGAAGTAGCGCAGGGCCTGGAACTGGGCCTCGATCCGGTTGAGCCATGACGAGTAGGTCGGGGTGTAGGCCAGCTCGACGTTGTTGGCCTCGGCCCACTCGGCCGACCCGGGGGTCGTTCTTGGTCGAGAGGTGCGGGCTGAAGTTGTCGAGCACGATGGCGATGCGGACATCGGGCGGGTGGAGCGTGCGCAGGTAGCGCAGAAGGCCAGGAACTCGGTCCGGCCCTTCTTGGTGGTCACGTGCCCGTAGAGGCGTGTCGGTCGAGAGGTCGTAGCCGGCCATCAGGTGCCGGACGCCGTTCGGTCGGGTGTAGGTGGCCCGCCGGCGACGACGGCGGGGCTGGCTCTGCCCGCCGCCGCTGGTTGCGACCGGGGCCCACTGCTTGCCGGGGTGGGGCTGGAGGTTGAGCGGCCCGAACTCGTCGAAGCAGATGACGACGGTCGGGTCCCTTTCCCCAGGCTGGGCTTTGCCATCGGCGATGGCGTAGAGCTCGAGGATCCGGTTCTTCTTGGCCTCGAAGTCGGGGTCGTTGGACTGCTTCCAGGTCTTGATCACTTGAAACGACACGCCCTCCTCTCGGAGCAGGACCCGGAGGCCCTCATGGCTGATGTCGTCGACCACCCCCTCAGCGACCAGGAACTCGGCCAGCTTGGACAGGCTCCAGGTCGAGAAGGGCAGGCCGTGGTCCTGCGGGCGGGAGAGAGCGACCTTCTTGATCTCTTGGCGCTCGGGAAGCGTGAACTTCGGAGGCCGTCCGCCGGAGTACTTCGGGGCCAGCGAGTCGAACCCGTCGGCGTTGAAGTTGTGGATCACCTCACGGACCCGGTCCTCGGAGGTGAAGGCGATCTTGGCGATGGCCGGCACGTCCATGCCCTGGGCGGACCACAGCACGATCTGGGCTCTTCGCCATCGGACCACCGACCCGAACCCGTCGGACGATGCCAAGGAGCTTGTTGCCCTCGGCACCGGTGATCTCTCGGACACGCACACGTTCGGCCATGCCCCAAGTCTGCGCGACCTGGACGATCAGAGTGGTGGACGCGACCCCGAGACGTTGCCGGTCACGGCACTAGCGCATTAGGGTCGAGTTACTGGCGCGGCCAACGTCGATTGGCGATCCCTGCGATCGAGAGGACGACAAGATGGTTGATGGCAACGAGATGATGTTGGCCGCGTCGGCGTGGACTCGGAGCCACGCGGTCGAGCGTTCTCGATTGTTCGACCGGGAAGCCGAACGCTATGACAGGTGCCGGCCGAGATACCCCGACGTCGTGATAGACGAGTTGCTCGGTCCGGAACCGTCTGGCCTCGACGTGCTCGAGTGGGTTGTGGCACCGGGATCGCTGCAAGGCCGATGGTTAAGCGGGGCGCCAAGGTGCTCGGGGTGGAAGTCGCGCCACGAATGGCGAAGATCGCTCGCCGCCACGGGATCGAAGTGGAGATCGGCGCCTTCGAGGACTGGGAAGCTGCTGGTCGCAGGTTTGACCGGGTGACTTCCGCCCAGGCGTGGCACTGGCTGGACATGGCCGCCGCCACAGCCAAGGCGGCGTCGATCCTGCGGCCGAACGGCAGCCTTGGCCTGATCTGGAGCGGAGGTGCTCCCCCGACGATCTCGCCGACGCGCTCGAGGATGTCTATTCGGCGGTGGTGCCGAGCGGCACCCACCGTCTCTTCCGCGGCTATGCCGCCAACCGGTCGACCGACGTTAGGTCCGACTTGGACCCGGTCCTCCCCGCCATCGCCGCAGTACCTGAGTTCGAAACTTCCGACGGAGGAATGGTTTCCATGGATGCGGGGCTACCAGCGGGATCAGTGGCTGGACCTGCTGCTGTCGTACAGCGATCACGCCGCCCTCGAACCCTCACTCCGAGATCGTCTATTCGAAGCTATCGGAACTGCCATTGATAACTACGGTGGCTCATTCGTTATGAACTTCGAAACCGTCTTAATCACAGCGACCCGGCTCGGCTGACCCGGTGGCCGTGGTGATGGAGGGAATGAGCGACGGCCCGGAGCAACTTGTCGAGATCCACCCGACGAAGGAGAAGCAGGACTCACCCGTCGATCGAGAAGATTGGATGGTGGAGAGAGCGGCATTGCCGATGCCCTCGAGTCGTCCGAGCAGGTTGATTCCGTCAAGATTGACCACCTTATCCACTTCGCTCATGCTGAACGAATGAAGGGACCAAAAAATAGGGAAGAGAGGGACCGGTCGATGAGGACCACCCAGGTGTCGAGGGCCAAACTCATCGAGACGATCGAGCTGCAGCGCTTTGGATTTCGCAATCTCGGATCACCCTTCTACGACCGGCTGGGCGGCGAACTAGCGACAGCCATTGCCAAGGACGGGCCGATCTGGGACTCCTTGGCCCCTTTCGCTGGTGCACCGTTTGAAGATGCCTACGTGCTGCGATTCTTCGCTGGAATTCACAAGCTGGCGCTCAATGGGTCTGCACCCGGACTTGCTGCGCACTTTCCGTCGACAGGGGGCGATGGGGATGCGGGCGCCGCCATGGCCGGCATCGTCGAGTTGCTGGATGAGCTCCCGGGAGCGGTGCGAGATGGTCTCGCGGTCCCACCCCAAACCAATGAGGTCGGTCGATCGGTCGCTCTCGCGTCAGGGCTTTTCGTCGTTGCCAGCCACACGGGAATGCCGATTCAACTTCGTGAGATCGGATCAAGCGGTGGTCTGAATCTGCGGTTGGACTCGTACTGCTACGAACAGGATGGCGCAGGATGGGGATCCCAAGAATCGCCCATACAGTTCGCGGGCCTCTGGGAAGGTGGAGGTCCGAGCTTCTCGCCCGGGTTCGAGATACTTGATCGGCGCGGTTGTGACACACTTCCGATCGATGTGACCACCTCCGACGGGTGCCTTGACGTTGTTGTCCTATGTCTGGCCTGAACCTCGTGAGCGATTCGTCCGAATACATCAAGCCATTGAGATAGCCCGGAAGAGGCCGGTCCTCATCGATGAGGCGGGTGCAGCTACATGGGTTCCACATGAGCTCGCCAAGAGAGCCCAAGGAGCCGCTTTTGTGATCATGCACTCGGTTGTCTGGCAGTACCTCGACAAAGAAACGACCGCGGCAATAACACAAGCGATAACTGAAGCAGGTGCAGCGGCCAGCTCCGACTCTCCGCTCGCGGTTAAGGCTCGAACCGAACTCGGAGACATACGCCCCGGCCGAACTGAGGATCACCATGTGGAACGGCTCGGATCCGGAGGAACGCCTTCTGGCGAGGACCGGCTTCCATGGTGGCCCAATTGCATGGCAGTCAGGGTCTTGAGCCGAGCAGGTAGCCCGGATCGGCCTGCGTTCTCCGGAGACTCGTAACATGCATTCACCTTGACGATCAACAGGGGTGGGATGACCGATCGGATGGGCGAACGGGCACCTCACACCGTTGTGCTCTCGGCAGCCCATGGGACACGAAGTTCATAGGTAGGACACGCAGCGATGACTGAGTTACTCGATCAAAGTGCGGTACAAGCCTTCATCGACGACCGTTTCGGTGACCGAGCGAGCGAGGTCACCCGTCTTTCTGGTGGCGATTGGTCTCAGGCCTATGCCTTGTCTCTGGATGGAACGAAAGTAGTAGCCCGCTTTGGTAGTCATGGAGAGGACTACAAGAAGGACCAGGTCGCCTCCCGCTGGGCATCCGATGAGCTTCCTGTTCCCAAAGTAGTGGAACTCGACGAGACCAAGGTCGGCTTCTTTGCGCTATCCAATCGAGCCCGGGGTGACTTCCTCGACGAGCTCCACTTGGAACAGATCCTGGTAGTTCTTCCCAGTCTCTTCAGAACGATGGATGCGATCCACGGCATTGACATCTCAGCTACCGAGGGCTACGGAAACTGGACGTCAGATGGTCATGGTCCACAGAGAACTTGGCGAGAAGCACTACTTGACAAATTTGAGGACGATCCACCTGGCCAACGAATACATGGATGGCGGGCGGCATTGGAAGGTTCGCCTAACGGCACCAGGGACTTCGATGCCGCACTGAAGGTACTTGAGCGGCTGGCTGAAGGCATGCCCACCGAACGGCATGTCATCCACAATGACTTGCTCAATCACAATGTCCTTGTCCAAGGAGACAGGATCAGCGCCGTCTTGGACTGGGGCAACTCTATGTATGGAGACTTTTTGTATGACGCTGCTTGGCTCTTGTACTGCCAGCCACGGTATACGTCATGGCCAGAGTTGGATCTGGCCGGCGAAATGCGACGGCACTGGGACGCCGGTGGTTCAGTACCGGATGACCTTGAAGCGCGACTGCTCTGCTATCAGATTCACGTCGGGCTCGATGCGCAGGCGTACGCCGCCTACCGGGGAAACTGGGATCAGCTCAGGCTGAACACCGAGCAGACAATGACGTTGCTCGATGCCGCTGGAGGAGTGTCCTAGGCCATGCCCCGACCTTCCGGGAACCAGTACCGAGAGAGGCGATCAAGGTGGCGTTGACCCGACGGCAACTTCTAGCTTCCGCCGGGATCACCGCTGCGGCCGCCGTATTCGGAGGCTGCACAACCACACCGAGACCGGAAGCCTCGACGAAGAAACGCATCGTTGTGGTCGGCGCGGGGCTTGCCGGTCTGACCGCAGCGCTTGCGCTCCGGGCCGCCGGCTGGGAGGTGGTCGTCTTCGAGGCCCGCGGACGTGTGGGCGGGAGGGTCCACACCCTGTACCTTCCGTTCACCGACGGGCTTCACGTCGAGGCCGGTGGCGAGTCCATCGATGACAACCACGTTCAGATCCAGGCGTTGGCTCGCCACTATCACCTGGCGCTGGCCCGTCGGCCAACGGACAAGCTGGAGGACGCCGCGGTGTACAGACGGGGGAAACGAAGCGTTCTGCACGCTATGTCCGCCGCAGACCCAAAGGCGTTGGCCGAATACGTGACGTTCGGAAATACCCTGATCGGAATGGCTGGAGATCTCGACCCCGCTCACCCTGAACTCGCACCGCGGGCCGAGCTGTGGGACAGGCAATCGCTGCAGGACTTCGCCGCCACTCAGGCACTGAATTCCGATGCGAGTCTTCTCGTGCAGACAGACTACCGAGGCAACTACAACGCCCAACTCGACCAGATTTCGCTCCTCTTCGTGCTCCAACAGTCGGTCGTCGACGAGGCACTGCCCGAATCCGGCGTCGAGACCATGCGGATCGCGGCGGGAAACAGCACCCTGCCCGAAGCGATGGCTCACGACCTCGGGACTGCAGTCCGGCTCGACTCGCCTGTCACCACGATCGAACAGCACCCGTGGGGTGTTCGCGTAGCCGCTCGGACGCCGGATGGCACGACCACAGTCGATGCTGCACATCTCGTGCTGGCAGCACCGCCACCAGCGCTCCGGGCACTCTCGTTCGATCCCCCCCTGTCCCCGGACGTCGCCACAATGATCGATGAGCTCGACCTGGGTCACGCGTTGAAGGTGTCGACCCAATACAACCGGAGGTTCTGGTTGCCAGAAGGGCTATCGGGGTTCACCATCACCGACCTCCCCTTCGGGACTGCCTGGGACGCTACCGATTCGATGCCAGGTGGCGCGGAGCGGCCCGGGGTGCTCACCCAGTTCGTGACCGGGAATGTCGCCAGATCCGGCGCCTTGCTTGGTGATCGAGCACGAATCGCCACGTTCCAGAAGCAGCTCGGCGTCGTCTATCCAGAAGGCCGAGCACAGGGCAGCGGCATCGCCACCACCATGGCCTGGGCCAACGAACCCTACACAGGTGGGGGTTACGCCGTATTCGCCCCGGGTCAAATGACCCGATTCTGGCCGCTCCTCCGCCAACCGCACGGTGCCATTTGGTTCGCCGGCGAGCACACCGAGACACTGGCGGGCTATATGGAGAGCGCAGTTCGCTCAGGTCATCGGGTAGCCACGGCCATCGGACCAGCGCCTCGTTGAACTGACGGGCAGCCGGGGATCGGCGCCCGGCGACCCCCTTCCGATCGACGCCACCGGATCGTTTCTGGCCATTGTCCTGGCCTTATCCTCGAATCCATGGGTTCGTCCTTCAGCCCAAGCCGTGGGCACCGGCAGTGACCCCGCTGGGCGTCGGCAAAGATTCTGTACGGAGTTGTCGATCTGGGCATCTCTCGACCGTCGTAGTCAGTAGGAGACCCCAAAAAGATGGGGTCGAACCAGAGAGGAGAACAGCATGGCTGAGTACTTGATCCTTATCTACGGGGAAGAGGCTGCCTTGGAGAATCCCGAACCCGGGGAGTTCGGTCAGATGATGAAGGGCCACCAGGTCTTCGGTGAGCGAAACGCAGCCGTTCTGCGGGGTGGCAACGCACTGCAGCCGACGGCGACGGCCACGTCGGTGCGCCAGGACCCCTCCGGGGAGTTCGTCGTGACCGATGGAGCGTTCGCCGAAACCAAAGAAGCGCTCGGTGGCTACTACCTCGTCGAAGCCGCCGACTTGGACGAGGCCCTCGCCCTGGCCAAGCAGGTCCCCATGCCTTTTGGCGGGGTCGAGGTTCGACCGATCAGGACCTTTGCCTGAGTGACGCCCGAAGCTCCATGAACGCATCAGTCGAAGCTGCGGTCGCCGACGCGCACCGTCGTGAGTGGGCTTTCGTGCTCGCCGCGACGGTGCGTGTCACGGGCGACATCGATCTGGCCGAGGAGTGCGTTCAGGATGCGTACGCTCGGGCACTGGCCACCTGGTCGACCGGTGGGATCCCAACCAGGCCTGGTGCGTGGCTGACCACCGTCGCCCGACGTCGCGCCATCGACATGGCGCGGCGAGATTCCACACACGACCGGGCACTCCCCCTACTCGTCGAACGGGTAGAAGCTCCCGGACCCGGGGACCTTGACGATCCCGAAATAATCGACGACCGATTGCGGCTCGTCTTCACCTGCTGTCACCCAGCCATTGCCATCGACGCGCAGGTGGCGCTGACCCTTCGCCTGGTCTGCGGGCTCACCACCGCCGAGGTGGGTCGCGCCTTCCTGGTCAGCGAGACGGCGATGGCCGCCCGCATCACTCGGGCGAAGAAGAAGATCGCCATTGCCCGGATTCCCTATCGGGTGCCACCTGTCGAGGAACTGCCGGCCCGCATCGACGCGGTCCTCTCCGTCCTCCATCTGCTCTACACGACCGGACACACCGCTCCGGTCGGCGCCGACCTCGGTCGCCGCGACTTGGTCGAACGGTCACTCGATCTGACCCGCGTGTTGCGGACGCTGCTTCCGGACGACGAGGACGTTGCCGGGCTGCTGGCTCTCATCCTCCTCACCGATGCTCGCCGGGCAACCAGGATCGGCGACAACGGCCAACTCGTCCTGCTCGCCGACCAGGACAGGACCCAATGGGATCACGCCGCCATCCAAGAGGGGATCTTGCTCGTGCGCCAAGCGCTTCGCCGCCGGCCACCGGGGCGTTTTGCGCTCATGGCCGCCATAGCCGCGGTGCACGACGGAGCCCCGTCGTGGGACGCCACCGACTGGAGCGAGATCGTTCGACTCTACGACCTTCTGGTCCAGATATGGCCGTCGCCCGTCGTCGCTCTCAATCGAGCCGTCGCCATCGGACTGGCAGAGGGTCCCGTTGCAGGACTGGCCGCCCTCGATCTGCTGGCCACGGAGCCGCTCCTTGCCACCTATAGCTACCTCGCATCCGCCCGTGCCGATTTCCTCCGCCGCTTGGATCGCAACGACGAGGCGCGGCTCGCCTATGAAGAAGCTCTCCTTCTCAGCGAGAACGTTGTCGAGCGAGCGTTCCTGGCCGACCGGCTCGGTCAAGTGGAACGCTGAGATCAACTTGGCGGGCGGTCGCACTCAGCGGGCGGCATCGAGCCGAGCCCGGTCGACCAACCGGATGCGCCATGCACACTTCGCGTGGCCGGCAGCACGAGTGTCCTCGGCGTGCCGCCGTTGTCTACCCGCCGGATTGGCGCTCGTATTGTACGATCGCCGAGGCCGGCGCGCCCGGGAGCGAAAGCTCCAGGCCCTTGTTCATCAGGCTCCTTCCGGACAACAGTTCCTTGCTGCCCAGGTCGAAGTTTTCGATCTGGTACTGCATGCCGGCATCCAGTCCCTGCAGGACAAAACGCATCACTGCCGCTTGGGCGTGGGGCCGCCGGAAGATGAGGACAACGCCGGACCCCGCCGCGGGGCGGTCGAACTGGAAGGCCATCCAGACGTCATCCTCCAGGCTGAACTCCGTCAGCGGATAGAAATCGCTGTACAACAGATCATCCTGGATACGCACGAATTCGTCGTTCATCGTCCGGAGCAGCGTCCAGTCCTCCTCGCTCGCCGTGGCGGCGTCGACGCTCGACGCGTAGCAGGGGGCAAGGGAGCTTCGCACCACGTACTGGCCCGGGCCCCAGGCACCGTCATGGGTGGCCTGCGGTCCCACACCCGTCCCGAAGTAAGGGAGCCACAGGGATATGCCATAGGTCTGACACTGGTTGCCGGTCGGCTCGAACTGGTAATCACTGCGCAACAGAGGGATCGAGCGGCGCATGGTCTCGAGGTCGTTGCGGCGGCCACCAGAAGCGCAGCTGTCAATCCAGAGCTGAGGATGGCGCTTACGCAATTCGTCCCAAAAGGCGAGATGGCCGGTCACGTGCTTCACCTGGGTCATTCCGCTGCGGCCCGGAACGTCCTTCGCGTTCCAGTAGTCGAGCGGGTCCATGTTGAAGTCCTGCCGGAACACGTCCAATGTATGGCCCTTGGCAGCTTGGTCGGTAATGATGCTGTCGAAGCGCTCCACCGACCAGGCCCAAGCGTCTGGGTTACCGAAGTCGACCAGGAAGCTGAGGTCCGAACTGGGGTCCGGCGGTGCGATGAGCCAATCCCGGTGCTGTTCGAAAAGCTCGGTACCGACCCCCGCCCGCTCCGGCTCGCTCCATAGCAATGACTTCATGTCATGCTCGATGGCTCGCTGGAATGTCGGCCTCATTCCCTCCGGGAAGCGCTTTGGGTCAGGGAACCAGTTCCCCACGCCATTGGACCAGTCCTCGGACCAGTTCTCGGGCAACCCACTCGGAATGGCATACCAGCCGGCGTCTACCCACCAATGCGTGTAGAAGCCACCGCGGTCCCTGGTGGTCCCCCGTCCAGCGTAGATTTCGATCGCCGAGAGCTCCTGCGATTGGTCAGGGTAAAGGCTCAGGCCGCCGGTCGTTGGCACGATAGGCGTCGGGAGGCTCCCCCCGAAGCGCGGCAGGTTGTAGTCGACCATCCATCTCCGCCACTTGTTCTGTGCGAGCAACCAGCTCTTGGCGCTCCAGGGCATGAGGACGATGAGAGGAGTGCGCACCTCCTCGCCTGGTTCCAAGGAAGTGTCCAAGAGCATTGCGTCGGCGATGTCCCCGTACGGGTTGAGCACCGGGTCGGCAGACGTCATCCCCGCCTTGAGACGCAGGCCAGCGTGCTCGTCGACCAGCAGCTGGGTCGTCCACTGCCCCGGCCAGCCGACCGCGACCATGACCCCCCGGTCGCCCCAGGAGATATTGAAATAGGGCCACGTGCCGTTCGACGGCCGGCCGCCCACCGGAAAGAGAAGTTGCTTCTCACCGGGCCCCAGGGGCGACGTCCGTGGTGCGTAGTCATGGGCTTGCTGCGCGCTGCCATTGAAATGATGAAGGACATAAGGTGCCGTAGGCGAAGCGCTGAGGATGGTGTCGGCGGCCAGCACCGTATTCAACCGCTTCGAGGATCCGGATGACGGGTTGGAGAAGGACAGGGTCCATTCGATGGCACCGAAGGTCTCATAGACAACGACCGCCGCCAGTACCTGAAGCTCTCCGGTCGGCGCCCGCCAGGTGACCAATTCTTCAGAGCGCCCCGGCGCGGAACTGATGGTGTGCCGTGTCACCGGCCACTGTCGCAAGAGGCTCGCCGACGATTGGTCGGCGTACATGAACGAGAAGGGCGGATTGGCCACGAACTCCGACACCGCCTCTTTGGCCGCGGCACTCCCTGCCGCGGCTTGGTCCGCAGTCGACGGCTGAGAGCCGTTCGCGCATGAGGCCAGGGCCGCTGACCCCGTGCCTACCCCGAGCAACTTGAGGAAGAGCCTCCTGTCCACGGTGGCAACGCTAATCTCCCCGCTGATCCAGACCAGATCCGAACGGGCCCCCCGATCTGTCGAACTTCCCCGACAGCCGAAAACCCACCGCTTCATTGACATGTAAGCATTTCCTTACCAATATGAGCCCATGACAATCACAAAGGTCCAGCTCTTCTCCCTTCCCGTCTCGGACCAAGACCGGTCACGGGACTTCTACGTCGATGTCCTCGGCTTCGAGTTGGTCGATGACACGCAGATGGGTCCGGACATGCGGTGGGTGCAAGTGGCTCCGCCCGACAGTTCCACGTCCATCACCCTGGTGACCTGGTTTCCGACCATGCCGGCCGGTTCGACCAAGGGGACGGTGCTGGAGACCGATGATCTGGACGGCGACGTTGCCGTGCTGGAGGGCCGGGGCGTCAGGATCGAAGGTGACATCCAAGAAATGCCCTGGGGGCGTTTCGTGACATTCGACGACCCCGATGGCAACGGGATCGTCCTGCAGGCAACGGCACCCCGTGGCTGAGCCTGATGTCTTCGACGCCATAGCCAGTCCGGTTCGCCGGGCACTGTTGGATCAGCTCCGGGGAGGGCCGGTGGCGGTCCACCAACTGGCCAGAGGTTTCACGATCAGCCGGCCGGCTGTCTCCCAGCACCTACGGATCCTCCGTGACTGTGAGCTGATCCGGGAGGATCGGGTGGGACGTGAACGGATCTACCGTGTCGAGCCGGTCCCCTTGCAAGAGGTGAACCAATGGGTGAAGCGCTACGCGCGCTTCTGGACCGCGCCGCGGTCGGCCCTGCATGAAGTATTGGACTCAGATCTGTGAGCGAGATCCGCGGGAGCGTGAGCCTCACATGCCCTGCGAGACGAGTTGAGCGAAGGTCGCGGCAACCGGCCTGGCATGGCGGTGAACGTCGAAGAGTCCGACCTCGGTCACTGCCCCTGTCGGGTCCATCAGGTTGGTCTGCCAGTCGAATTGGTCTCCGCGGCTGTACCAACAGAGCCCTCGTACCGGAAGGCCCTCGTCGCGCAGTCGGCGGAGTGCGCCGGTGAGTGAAAGCAACCACGGAATCTGGTCGTTGACGCCGAGGGACAAGTTGGAGGTCTCCGCCACCCAGAAGGGCACGTCATATCGCTCGTGCCATCGACGGAACTCTTCGGCGGCAAAGCCCACTCGCTCATCGACCGACCACCCAGGGTCCGGCGCCCCCCAAGGCTCGACCGACGTCGGGTAGAAGTCGAGTCCGGCAATGACCCGATCGGTCACCGCCAGGCCGCGGATGCGGTCGAGCAGGGCGTCGTCCACCGGATCGAGGTGGTGGGCTGCCTCCGGAAGAGGGTCCCGTCCGAAGTGCAGGTCCCAGACCAGCCAGAACCATGCCCGTAATGACTGAACGTCGGCTTCAGCCTGCCGGTCAACCGCCACCGGAACCTGAAAAGCCTCGGCTCCGATCCACCAGCCACCACGATCGCCGCGGATCCGCGCCAGCGCCTCCAAATTGGCCAACACGACGTTGGCCAGTGTCCGGGCGTGATCGGGCCCGGATGCGAGCCGGTCATTCCACATCCCCAGACACCCCGACATCATTGCCGTGACGCCCGGCTCGTTGATCGGTGTGAACCATCGCGGTTGCCGATAACGGTCCAGAAACGCCTCGACGTATCGACAGAACGAGTCCACCCATCGCGGATCAGCGAACCCTTGGAAATAATCCGGCAGCCCGAAATGCAACAAGTCGACAATCGGCTCCAGGCCGTTCTCCGCGCACCCGGCCAGGGCCCGATCCCAGAGCGACCAGTCGTAGTGGCCCGGCTCCGGCTCGGTCAGGCGCCAGGGTGCGCCATATCGGACGATCTTCACGCCGAGCGCGGCAATCGAACCGAGGTCATCGTCGACATGGGAGTAGTGATCACTTTGAGCGAATTGATCATGGCGATACGGGACCCCATCGGCCAATACCAGAGGATCGGACCCTTCTTCACCGACAGCCCATGCGAAGGCCGGGAATGCGTCCTCGCCACCAACCACGCTCATGCACAGAATCTAGTGGCGTCAGAATGGTCCGTCCGGGGTCGGACCACCGACTACCCCACCCCGGGCGCTCCTTCGAGTGCCTTGGTCAGCAACCCCTGAAGCTCAACCCGCTCCCGGCCGGTCAGTGAGCCGAGCACGTCGTCTTCCACACTTTCGATTCCACGTTCGGCATTCTCGAACGCGCCCAAACCCTCGTCGGTGATCTCAACCAGGTGTCGACGTCGATCTGTCGGATCACGACGCCGGTAGGCAAACCCCCTCGACTCGAGCTCGTTGAGCAGAAGCACGAGGTTGTTGGCATCGATGCACAGCGTCTCACCAAGATCTTGCTGCGGGATCGGACTGTGCTCGCGAAGGTGGGCAAGCATGACGAATTCCTTCAACCGCATCCCAAGGAGGTCTTCAGAGGTGCGGCGATAGACGACTCGCGACAGCTGGGTCAACAACACCGTCACTCCAGGCGTCGTCGTTGTTGCCATGGGCGGGATTATAGCTGATCGAGACACTATCCTGCCGGCTTGACACTCACTAACTTAGTGACTATCAATACCTGGGGAACCTGAATCCTGCCATGACCAAGGAGTCCGCCATCCCCCCGTCCCTCGCTTCCTTCGTACACGGCCGACGCCGCTGGATCGCCCTCATCGTCGTCTGCTTTGCGATGTTGATGAACATCCTCGACCAGACGATCGTCAACGTGGCGTTGCCGACCATCCAGCGCGACCTGCACTTTTCGCAGGCCTCGCTGGCCTGGGTGATCGACGCATACCTGATCACGTTCGCCGGCACGCTCCTGCTGGCCGGTCGGCTCGGCGACCTCATCGGCCGCAAGAAGGTCTTCCTGGTCGGGGTGGCCTTGTTCACCTCGGCCTCGATCGCCTGTGGCGCCGCCGACAGCCAGATCTTGCTCATCTCGGCCCGGTTCGTCCAAGGGCTGGGCGCAGCCCTGTCGTCCTCGGTCATCCTGGCCATCATCGTGGCCGATTTCCCCGTCCCCCGTGAGCGAGCCAAGGCCATGAGCTCGTACATCATCGTCGCCGTCGGCGGCGGCTCACTGGGACTTCTGGTCGGCGGATACGTGACCCAGGCACTCAGTTGGCACTGGATCTTCTTCATCAACATCCCCATCGGCATTGCCACCTTCGTGGCGGGGGCGGCCCTCATCGAGGAGAACACCGGCCTGGGATTTCGGGCCGGATTGGACATCGCCGGCGCCGTTCTCAGCACTGCTGGTCTGATGCTGGCCGTCTACGCCATCGTGAGCTCGAGCCAATACGGCTGGAACTCGACCCACACGTTGGACTTCGGAGCGGCCGCGATCGTGGTCCTCGCAGCATTCTTCCTTCTCGAGAGCCGGCTGGCCACGCCGATGATGCCGATGCCCGTGATGCGATCCCCGGGCCTGCTCACCTCGAGCCTGGTGCGAGGCTTGATGGTCGTCGGCATGTACAGCACCTTCTTCATCGGCGTCCTCTACTTCCAGCACGTTCTCGGGTACGACCCGATCCGGACCGGCCTGGCCTTCCTACCCCAGACGCTGTCCGTGGCCTTGATGTCCGCAGGACTGACCACCCGCATCATGAACAGGTTCCAGCCGAAGTGGACCGCGCTGATGGGGCTCACGGTCCTCAGCGTGGGCCTGACCCTGTTCATCACCTCGGGTGTCCACACTGCCTACTTTCCACATCTCTTCGTGGCGGTCCTGCTTGTCGGCCTGGGTGCGGCGACAGCATTCACGCCTTTGCTGACCATGGCGGTGGCGAAGGTCCCGGCACAAGACGCGGGAATCGGCTCAGGAATCGTCAATGTCTCCCAGCAGGTGTCGGCGGCACTGTCGGTGGCGGTACTCGGCGCCGTCTCCAGTAGCCGGACCGCCACCCTGCTTGCCCGCGGCACTCCTCTGCCGCACGCCCTGGACAGCGGCTACCGGCTGGCCTTCACCATCGCCCTCGGCAGCGTCATCACCGGGATCCTGCTCGGCTTCCTCATTCTCAAGGCCAAGACCACCCCGCACGAGCACACTGAGTCCCTCGACCGCTCTGAGGAGGCCATCTCCGAGACGATGATCGCCGAGGTCCTCTGACCCCGCCACGCCCTCTGACCCGGGCTGACACCGTCCCGATGACGGGTACTCCTCAGGTGATCACTGGGGCAGTTCCTTGCCCGCCTGCTCCGCAACCATGTACTCGGCATACCACTCCGGCCAGTTGGGATCTGCCTTGCCGATGCGCTCCTCGTGTTTCCCGTGGGCGGCCGATGCCCGCCGCAGCGCACTCGCCAGATCACTCGCCGACGCGAACGACGTCTCAGCCGGGTCGATGCGGCCGGGCAGCCGACTTGTCACCTCCTGGAACAGCCAGCCGTTGCCATCGGGATCGCTGAACGAGACGAACGAGCCGTAACTGTTGTGGTTGTCCGCGGGACCGCTGACCCGACCGTCCTGATGGAAACGAGCGCCTCCGCTTCCCTCGTGGAACACCTCACTGACCTCGACACCGTCGGCCACCAACTCGTCCCGTGCCGCGTCGATGTCAGAAACGACCAAGTAGAGGCTCTGGGCCGAACCGGGCGCCGCCGTCGTGAGGTTGGTGCCGAATTGGATCGAGCAGCCTGAGCCTTCCGGCGTGAACTGGACCAGGCGGAAATCGTCACCCCGCGCGACGTCGGCATCGAGCCTCCAGCCGAGCCTTCCGTAGAAGTCCTTCGCCCGGTCGACATCCGAGACAGGAATCACGACCACCTCCAGCTTCATATCGACAGTTCGTGCGCTGGCGGTCCCGCTGTCGGCCTCGCTGCTTCGAACCTCGGTCGTGCTCATAGCCACCTCCCTAGATTGTGTACTGGTCCACAGTTTGTCGCCGACTGCCGCCTCGTCGAGCCAGGGGAACGCCCTGGTCCGGTCGAGCGGCATCATGCCCGATGTGCCCCGTGCGTGCATTTGAGGATTGAGGATCTGGCCTCCTTCGTCAGCGATCACCGCGCCGGCTGGGGGCGCCTCCCGCGACCCCCCGGCGGTCTGTGCCGGGCAGGTAGTTCGTTTGCCGGAATTGGGCTAATTATCGGCTGCAGGCGATAGAGACACTTCTCCAACGAACGGCTGTAGGCGATAATTAGGCCGATTCCGAAATTTCTGAACGAGAAGCAATTCCGAGAACCGCACATCGCCGCCCTGGCGGTCACATCGCCGGATCGAATGTCAATGCGACCTGCCTCGACCAGTCCTCCGAGGACTGCGGCCAGCCCGAAGTCGGTTTCAGTCTGATCCCGTCCCTCCATGGGCTCCGCCAAGTTCCTCCCTCGTCACACCCGCCTCGGCCAGAGAAGATCTCGCCGCACTGGCGAGTTCGTCGCCCCAGGTGAGGAGGCCGGACCGCAGATCCTCGATGACGCCGCGAATCCAGGCCAACTCGGCGGTAGCCACGGCAACCTGGTATTCGTCATCGAGCAGCGCCACCCGTGGCAGGGAGCCGGAGTGGGTCTCCACGTCCCGTTCGTACGTGGCTACGTCCTCTGCGAGCAGCTCCGCCCGTCGCTCGAGCACGGCGACCGTCTCCTCGGGGCCGAGGAGCATGGCGAACGAAAGCGCCGCCGGGAACTCGGGGAACTCGTTGCGGGGGGTCGACAACATGTCGATCAGCCATTCCTTCGACCGCTTCTCGCTCCGTCTCGGTCAACTCGTAGACGGTGCGCTCCGGGTACTGCTGGTCGCGTCGGTTTGGCGGACGGCGATCAGCCCGGCATCGTGCAGCCTCTTGATCGTCTTGTAGAGGTTGGCCCGGTTCCCGACATTGACCACCTGGTCCTTCCCCCACTACTTGATCAGGCGCTGGATGCCGTAGGGGTGCAGGGGCCCACCTCGAGCAGGCCCAGCACGGCCAGGGCGAGCGGCGAAGAGCGGAACTTCGACTCCATTGACACAGAGTGTACTAGTTGCATTTCGCGCTAGAGGTTACATCGTCGAATCCGACTGGACGAGACTAGTTCTCCTATATGATAAGTTAACTCAAAACTAGTCAGATGAGATGCTACCAGACGCGAGGACGACCACCAGGGAGGAGGATGAGCACCCCATGGCACCGCGGACCAGCAGCAGTCGCACTGCCGCGGACCGGTAGAGGCTCATGAGCGCACCGACGACGGGCGACCGCCGCTCCTCGAGGCCAGCGGTCTCACCGTCCGGTTCGGGAAGGTCGCCGCGCTCGACGGCCTGGACCTCGGTCGCCCCACCCGGCGAGGTGCTGGCCATCCTCGGCCCGAACGGAGCGGGCAAGACCACATTCGTCCGGACGGTCGCCACCCTCATCGGCCCGACGAGCGGCTCGTTGCGGGTCCGCGGCACGATGTCGTTCGCGATCCGCTGGCCGTCCGCCGCCGCATCGGCCTGGCCGGGCAGTACGCGGCGGTGGAGCCCACCATGACCGGGCGTGAGAACCTGGTGATGACGGCCCGGCTCTTCGGGCACCCGAAGACGCGCCGCCAGCGCGCCGCGTCGATCGTGATCGAACAGCTCAGCCTCGAGGAAGTGGCCGACCGTCGCTGCAGCACCTATTCGGGGGGTCAGCGCCGGCGGCTTGGACCTCGGAGCCAGCCTGGTCGGGGCACCCCGACTGCTGTTGCTCGACGAGCCGACCACCGGCCTCGATCCCGCAGGCCGCAACGAAGTGTGGGGTGCCGTGCGGAATCTCGTCGCGGACGGGACCGATGTCCTCTTGACCACCCACTACCTCGAGGAGGCCAATGAGCTGGCCGATCGGGTTGTGGTGATCGACCACGGCAAGACCATCGCATCGGGCACGTTGAGCGATCTCAAGGCCAGCATCGGCGCGGGAGGTCATCGAGATCGCTCGACCAGCCGTCCTGGCTCGAAGACGTCGGTCGGATCCTCCGAGCAGGTCACGGCGAGGCCGCCCAGATTGGACCACTCCAGGAGAAGCGCCATGGTATCGAGCACAGATGGGACGGATCAGTTGGCCGACCGTGATCCAGCGGCTCAGCGAGGCGGCCATCTCCGTGGCGGAGATCGGATTGCGCCGACCGACCCTCGACGAGGTCTTCTTGTCACTCACCGGCGGCCCCGCCGGCGCACGCCGACACCCGACGCCGTCGGTGCCAATCAGACGGGGGGTGACGGGAGTGGAGATGATCACCGCCCCTGTCGGCCGTGCCCGGAGCGGCCCGGGCGAGCCTCGAAATCACCCGACGGGCACTCCGGAAGTACTTCCGGACCCCCGGGCTCTTCGCCATGGGCATGGTCCAGTCAGTGATGTTCCTCTTCAGTTTCCGATTCGTCTTCGGTGGGGCGGTCACCACCGGAGCGTCGAGCTACGTCTACTACCTCGTGCCCGGCTACGTCGCCACAATCGTTCTCTTCACCGGAGGCGGGATTGCCGTCGCCGTCGCCGAGGATCGAACTGAGGGATTCACCGACAGGTTGCTGTCCCTCCCCATACCCCGCCGGGCGATCGTGCTGGGCCGGACCATCGCTGACTCGGGCACCAACGCCTGGACCATCTGTGCCACCACTGCGTTCGGCTTCCTCTTCGGGTTTCGCCTCGAGGGCAGCGTTGCGCAGGGATTGGCCGCACTGGGCTTGTGCCTTGTCTATGGCGTGGTGTTCACTGTCGTCTTCATCGTCGTGGGCCTCCTGGCACCCAACAGTCAGGCCGCGCAGGGCATGTCGATGGTGGCATTCGTGTTCGCATTCATCTCCAGCACGTACGTCCCGGTGGCCACGATGCCGGGCTGGCTCCAACCCTTCGCCAGGTACCAACCGATCACGCCCATGGTCGATGCCGTCCGTTCCTTGCTCGTCGGCTCCGGCAGCGACGTCTTGCTCGCCCTCGGATGGTCGATGTTGCTGCTCGCAGTCGCTCACGCCCATTGCCGTTCTCCGCTATCGACACGCGTGATCATCGGTTATCGACACGGGTGATCATCGGGTCGGCCCCGCCGGATGGGCCCGGCCGGTTCGGCGTCGCCGCTCTCGGACCGTGCCCAGCCCGCGGCAGCCGGGTCGGTCAGGCCTGCGCGATGCGGACGAGGTTGCCCGAGGGGTCGCGGAACGCGCAGTCGCGGGCTCCCCAGGGCTGGGACGCCGGTTCCTGGAGCACCTCGGCGCCCGACGCCCGGACCTTCTCGAAGGTGGCATCGAGGTCGTCGGTGCGGAAGATCGCAGCCTGCAGCGACCCCTGGGTCACGAGTGACAGGAGGGCGTCGCCCTCGGCCTGCGAACGACCGCCGTGCGGCTGGAACAGGACGATGTCGACGTTCTGCTCCGGAGCGCCGACGGTGACCCAGCGGAAGCCCTCGGAGGCGACGTCGGCGCGGACTTCGAGGCCGAGCGCGTCGCGGTAGAAGCCGAGCGCGGCATCAGGATCGCCGACGGGGATGAACATTGCCGAGACGGTGACTGTCATGCAGAGAACAATAGGAGCACCGACCCGCGGCGTGCTTCTCCGATCCTGCTTTGTGCCGTGCGATCGCTGGGCTTGTGCCGGTGCGAGTCTCCCGTGCGCGCCCCCGCCCGGCTCGGAGCCGACACGGCGGCCGGGCCGGCAGAGCTCAGACAGTGGCCGTGGTACGCCGCGGCCGCGTGGCGAACATGCTGACGCACGACGGAACGACCTCGAGGTGGCGGTGGTCGCGTTCGCGGTACTGCGACGGCGTCACGCCGACGATCTCGGTGAAGCGCGAGCTGAACGAGCCGAGCGACGTGCAGCCGACGGTGACGCAGGTCTCGGAGACCGACCGTCCCTGGCGCAGAAGAGCCTTGGCGCGCTCGATGCGCCGGGTCATGAGATAGGAGTACGGGGTCTCCCCGTAGGCGGCACGGAACTTGCGCGAGAAATGCGCGGGCGACATGAGGGCCGTACGGGCCATGGCCGGGACGTCGAGAGGCAGCGCGTAGTCACGATCCACCAGGTCGCGCGCCCGGCGCAGGTGCACGAGGTCGGCGATCTCCTCCGGCGTCATCCCGACGACGGTACCCGACCGGGAGCCACCCGGTCGGGTAAGACAGGTCGAGCCCCGTCGAGGTGCCCCGTCAGAACCCGAAGTCCGTACGAGTCCCGTCTGCGTCGATGAGGGCGTACCCCGGGCCCGTCGGCGATGCGATGATCCCCACCGCGGTGGCACCGGAGCCGCCTCCCGAACCGTAGAACCCGGCATCGCCGTAGGTGAAGATCCCACCGTCCGCAGCCACCAACCAGTAGCCCTGGCCGCTCCGTGTGGCCGTCATGCCCATGATCGGCTGGTTCAGATGGATGCCTCCGGCCGACCCGTAGAACCCGGCGTCGCCGAAGGCGAAGATGCCACCGTCGGAGGCGACCAACCAGTAGCCCCGGCCGTCGGGGGAACTGGCCATGCCGACGACGGGTTGGTTCAGTGTGATCGCTCCGGTCGATCCGTAGAACCCGGCGTCGCCGAAGGCGAAGATGCCACCGTCGGAGGCGACCAACCAATAGCCCTTCCCGTCAGGGGTGGTGGCGATGCCGACGATGGGCTTGTTCAAGGTGATCGCTCCGGTCGATCCGTAGAACTGGGCGTCACCGAAGCTGAACACACCACCGTCGGAGGCAACCATCCAGTACCCTTCCCGTCGGTGGTGCTGGCGATGCCGACGATGGGATCGTTCAGCGGCGTGCCGGCCATGGATCCGAAGTTGCCGGCCGAGCCGTAGGCGGCGATCGAGCCGGTGGGGCCGACGATCCAATAGCCGAGGCCATCGGGCGTGGCCGCCAGTTGACCGCCCCCGGTCAAGGCGGGTACGCCCAGCACGGTGAGGGTGAACGCCTGGGTGGCGTCGGGGCTGGTGCCATTTGAAGCGGTCAAGGTGATCGGGTAGGTCCCGGCGGTGCCGGCGGCGGGGGTCCCGGTCAGGGTGGCCGAGCCGTCGGCGGCCACGAAACTGATGCCTGCCGGGAGCGCCCCGGTCTCACCCAGCGAGCGCGCCGGATACCCAGAAGTGGTCACGGTGAACGAGAAGCCTGTGCCCACCGTGGACGATGCCGAGTCGGCGCTGGTGATGGCCGGAGCCTGATCGACGACGAGGTCGAGCCGCTGGGTGGCCTTCTTGCCGTGGATGTCGGTACCGGTGATGGTGATCGGGTAACTGCCGTCGGCGCCGAGAGCCGGCGTGCCCGACAGGGTGCCGTTGCCGGCCAGGGTGACTCCGGAGGGCAGGGCCCCCGTTTCGGTGTAGGCGATCGGCTTGTCCCCACTGGCTGCCACCGAGAAGGTGCCGGCGTGGGTCGCGACGAAGGTGGTCGATGCCGCCGAGGTGAACACCGGAGGGCGAGGCGGAAACGTCCAAGGTGAAGGTCTGGGTCGTGGTGGAGTGGTGGAGGTCGGTGCCGGTGACGGTGATCGGGTAGGTGCCGGCGGTGCCGAATTGGGGCGTGCCCGACAGGGAGCCGTTGCTGGCCAGGGTGACCCCGGCGGGCAGGGCGCCCGTTTCGGTGTAGGCGATCGGCTTGTCCCCTCTGGCTGCCATCGGGAAGGTACCGGCGTGGTGCTCGCTGAAGGTGGTCGATGCCCGCGAGGTGAACACCGGGGGCGAAGTCGGTCACCGTCAGGGTGAAGACTCTGGGTGGTGGTGGCGTGGTTGCCGTCGGTGGCCGTGATGGTGATCGGGTAGGTCCCGGCGGTGCCGAAGGAGGGTGTGCCCGACAAGGTGCCGTTGGCGGCCAGGGTGACCCCCGTGGCCAGGGTGACCCCGGGGGGCAGGACCCCCTTCTCCGTGTAGGTGATCGGCGTGTCCCCGTCGGCCGTCACCGCGAAGCTGCCGGCGCCGTTCTCACTGAAGGTGGCCGATGCCGCCGAGGTGAACACCGGAGGCGAGGCGGTCACCGTCAAGGTGAAGGCCTGGGAGGTGGTGGTGCCGTAGGAGTCGACCACGGTGACAGTGATCGGGTAGGTCCCGGCGGTGGCGAACGACGGTGTGCCCGACAGGGTGCCGTTACTGGCCAGGGTGACCCCGGAAGGCAGGGCCCCGGTCTCACTGAAGGCGATCGGCGTGTCCCCCTTGGCCGTTACCGAGAAGGTGCCGGCGTTGTTCTCACTGAAGGTGGCCGATGCCGCCGACGTGAACACAGGCGCCGAAGTGCTCACCTTCAGGGTGAAGGACTGGGTGGTGGTCGGCGTGGTTGACGTCGGTGGCGGTGATGGTGATCGGGTAGACGCCCGGCGGTGAGGAAGGCCGGTATGCCCGACAGGGTGCCGTTGCCGGCCAGAGTGACCCCGGAGGGCAGGGCCCCCTTCTCGGTGTAGGCGATCGGCGTGTCCCCCTTGGCCGTCACCGAGAAGGAACCGGCGTTGTTCTCACTGAAGGTGGCCGATGCCGACGAGGTGAACACCGGCGGCGAAGTGGTCACCTTCAAGGTGAATGCCTGGGTGGTGGTGGCATGGTGGACGTCGGTGGCGGTGATGGTGATCGGGTAGGTCCCGGCGGTGAGGAAGGCCGGTATGCCCGATAGGGTGCCGTTGCTGGCCAGGGTGACCCCGGAAGGCAGGGCCCCGTTCTCGGTGTAGGCGATCGGCGTGTCCCCTTTGGCCGTCACCGAGAAGGACCCGGTGTTGTTCTCGCTGAAGGTGGTCGATGCCGCCGATGTGAACACCGGGGGCGAGGAGTTCACCGTCAGCGTGAAGGACTGGTCCGTGGTGCTGGCCGCGTTGGTGGCCACGACGGTGATCGGGTAGGTCCCGGCGGTGAGGAAGGCCGGTGTGCCGGACAGGGTGGCCGTGCCGCCGGCGCCGGCGGTGAAGGTGACGCCCGTCGGCAACGTGCCGGTTTCACTGAGGGAGGCCGCAGGGTAGCCGGTGGTGGTCACCGTGAAGGTGCCCGCGGTGTTCTCGCTGAACGAGGTCGAAGCGGCGCTGGTCATCGCCGGTGCCTGGTCCACCGTGAGGGAGAAGCTCTGGCTCGTGGTGCCGGTTCCGTTGGTGGCGTTGATGGTGATCGGGTAGACACCGCCGGTGGCGGCGGCCGGCGTCCCGGCGAGCGTGGCCGTCCCGTTGCCGTTGTTGACGAAGGTGACCCCGGTGGGAAGGGCCCCGGTCTCACCCAGGGAGGGCGCGGGATACCCGGTGGTGGTCACCGTGAAACTGGAGGCGGTGCCCACAGTGGCGGTGGCCGTGGCCGCACTGGTGACGGTCGGGGCCTGGCCGACGATGACCGAGAGGGCCTGGGTGGCGTTCGGGGCGATTGTGTTGGCCGCGGTGATGTCGAGCGTGGTCGTGCCGGTGGCCGTCGGGGTCCCCGACAACAAGGCGGTGCCGTTGCCCTGGTCGACGAAGGTGAGTCCGGCGGGCAGGGTGCCCGTCTCGGTGAGGGCCGGAGTGGGCGGGCCGGTGGCGGTCACGGCGAAGGATCCGGCATCGCCCAGGGTGAAGAAGGCGGTCGCCCCGCTGGTGATGGCCGGTGCCTTGCCCACAGTCACTGTGATGGTCAGGGCCAGGGTGGCCGTCGATCCCGAGCTGTTGGTGGCCGAGATGGTCACCGGGTAGGTTCCGGTCGTGCCGGTGGCCGGGGTGCCGGTGATGGTGGCCGTCCCGGTGGTCCCAGCGGTGAAGGTGAGGCCTTTGGGCAGGGTCCCCGACTCGGTGATGGTGGCGGCCGGGTACCCGGTGGTGGTCACCGTGTAGGTGCCGGCGGCCCCGGTGGAGAAGCTGGCTGTGGACGCAGAGGTGATGGTCGGGGCCTCGGAGTTGGTCAAGGTGAATGCCTGGGTGACGGTGCCCGAGGCATTGGTGGCGGTGATGGTGATCGGGTAGCTGCCCCCGGTGCCGGCGGCCGGGGTGCCGGCGATGG
Organism: uncultured Acidimicrobiaceae bacterium; assembly: GCA_963745955.1. Lineage (GTDB taxonomy): Bacteria > Actinomycetota > Acidimicrobiia > Acidimicrobiales > RAAP-2 > Bog-756. Next base: position 890,374 of record CAVUZI010000007.1, read on the forward strand.
TGGCCGTCCCGTTGCCGTTGTTCGATGAAGGTGATGCCCGGTGGGCAGGGCCCCGGTCTCGGTCAGGGCCGGGTCCGGGTCGCCGGTGGTGGTCACCGTGTGGTTGAAGGCGGCCCCCACGATGGAGGCGGCCGAGTTGGCGCTGGTGATGGTCGGGGCCACGTGCTCGGTGAGTGTCAGGGTTCCGCCTGCCGCCACACTGGTCCATGCCGACACCTGGCCGTCATAGGCCGATCCGAAGGCGGCGGTGCCGATGGTGGTGCCTGTGGGGGCGGTGACGGGGACGTTGATGGCCCCGGTGCCGGTGTTCTTGACCGTGACCACGCCGTTCTCCTCGGTGGCGGTCACACTGCCCGCGGTCTGGGCCGCCGACCACGCCGTCTGGTTGGCCAGCACCTGGCCGACGCCGCCCAGGGTCAGCTGCTGATAGGGGGTGTCGGCGGTGAAGTAGGAGTCGTACTCCGAGATCAGCGGGTTGAGGACCTCGTAGAGGGTCCCGTCCCCGTCGGTGCCGGCCTGGGCCGTGGCTGCGGGCACATAGTTGGCCGGAGGCAGGGTGGTCGAGTAGGGCGGTGTCCCCATGGTGTTGGTCTGGTGGACGTAGCTGATCTCGGGGTCGTTGGACAACAGGTTGGTGAACATGCCCGAGACGACCTGGTTGATGACCTCGGGGAAGGTGTAGAGCGTCGAAGCACAGGTCGTGGTGGAGGTGTCGTGGCACTGGCTGTCCGGGGCCACCGAGGTATAGAGGGTGTTGTACTCGTCGAGCTCCTGGGCGTTGGTGGCCACGTTGTAGAAGACGTTGATCGGGTGGCGGGGGGCCACCTGGGAGGTCCCGTCGACGAAGGGCTGGCCGGCGGCGTAGGTGGACCCGGTGTAGGTGGCCCCGATGCCGAAGGCGTCATTGGCCGGGTCGGGGTAGGCCTTGGAGGCATCGGCCCCGACCGTGGTGATCCCGACCGCGGTGAGGGCGGGCGAGAAGTAGGGGTTCTGCTCCCAGGGCAGCTCGTTGGCGTTCTCCACGATGGGCGGGGTCCAGCCCGCGGGCATGGGGGTGTCGAGGTAGGTCACCCCGGCCGGCGCCCCCGTCGTCCCCCCGGTGTCGGTGAAGGTGAGCTCCTGCTCGCCGGCACACGAGGTGGGGGCATAGGTCGGCCCCGAGCACACCGTGGCCGACTGGGCCGGGCTGGTGTCGCCGGAGCTGTTGTCGGGCAGGGTGGCCGAGCTCGGGGCGGCATAGGTGCCGATCTCGGTCCAGGGCCCGACCGTGGTCCCCGACACCGGGGCCCGGTAGACGATGTAGTTGGCCGCGTGGCAGATGGACTGCCACACCAGGTCGACCGACCCGGTCGACCCGGTCACCACCACCGGGGCGAGGTCACCCTGGAGGCCGTCGGTCACGTAGGCCTGGGACTGGTCGGTGGTGGTCGAGTCGGCCCCGTTGAACTGGTCGGTCACCGCGTACTCGTAGGTGCCGCCGGCCACGGTCCCACCGGTCGTGTTGGCTGTGGCCTCGTCGAGGTCGGGCGGGTCGACCGTGGCCGGGGTGCCCGGGTCGAGGTCGGCGAAGCCCGAGTGGTTGCCGGGCACGAACACCTGGGGGTTGTAGGTCCCATAGGGATTGGCCACGTCTCCGGCCCCCGAGGCGATGGACTGTTCGGGCAGGCCGAGGCCCCCGGTGCCGGCCGTCGCCCCCGGGGCGGCGGTGACATCGGAGGTGTTCTCGTTGAGCTCGGCCTCGATGTAGTCCTGCGTGGCACAGCCGACGTCGAGGTAGGGGGTGTCATAGGTGTGGCTGAGCCAGCCGAAGTCGTCCGAGTAGGGCTTGCCCGTGGCCGGATCGGTGGCCTGGAACTGGGCCAGCAGCGGGTCGGGCCCACAGGTGCCGGCGGCATCGCCGGCAGCAGTGCAGGCGGCCGGCTCACCGGGCAGGTCGAGCTCGCCGTTCTGGTACTCGACGGTGCCCCCGTAGTTGAACAGCTGGTCGAGGCGGAAGGCGGTGGCCGGCTCACCGGCCGGGCGGGCGGTGGTCGCCTTCTCCTGGGTCGGGTTGGACCAGTCGGCCGAGCTGATGACGTCGGCCGGGACCATGCGCTGGGAGTCGGCGTCCGAGTAGTCGTTGTCGTGGACGGCCGTCGACCAGGCGTTGTCGGGGGTGAAGGTGTCGTCGATGTCCATCTCGACGTAGTGGCGGTCGAGCCCGAGATGGGAGTCCTCGGTCACCCAGTTGATGAGACCGGGGGCCAACAGCTCCCACTGGAGCATGGTGGCGTTGTAGTCGAAGCCGAGCTCGAGCTCGGCCACGTTGGCCTGAGGGTCGGTCGAGGGGTGCTGGTAGACACCGGCCAGGACCTGGCCGGCGGCGTTGTCCAGCCACGGGGTGAACGGGGCCCCACTGACCACGGTGCTCCAGTAGCCGTTGGTGCCGGTGGCAAAGGGGATGGGCCCGGCCAACTCGGGCAGGGCGGCGAGCCCGGCCGCGGTCAGGGTCCCGGTGGTCCCGTCGAGAGCCCCGGTCGACACCTCGGTCAGCCCGATGCCGGTGTACGGGGCGCTGTAGCCGTCGATCTGGCGCACCCCGTAGGAAACCTCATAAGAGTCGAGGGCGGCGAGCTGGCCGGCGGCGAAGGCGGCCGGCGAGTCGGCGATGACCACCCCGTTGAAGTTGCCCACTGAACCCGTGGTGAGGGCGGGCAGGGTGACCGTCTCCGCCCCGTAGGTGCCGGTGGCGGTGACCTCGGTATAGGCCACCCCCTCCTGACTGAGCGCCGACTGCCAGGCTGCGGTGGTCGGGTCGGTCGACCCCGTGCCGACGAGCAGCACCTTGAGATCGAGTTGCACCGGGGTGGTGGCGGCCGCGGACTTCGCCGCCACCGTCAACAAGGAACCCACAACCAAACAGGCCATAACGACGGTGACTACAGACCGATACGAACGATTCATTTGATTTGCTCCCCGTTGCGCGTCCCTGCCCAGTGCCGGCGCAATGAGCAGGGTAAGCCCCGCCCCGGGCCGTGCCTACCCTGCACTGATCCCTGGTCGCCCTACATTTTCAGGACCCCACAAGGGTTCGACCCTCGTGTTTCAACGGCACACCCCTTGCGCCACCGAGGTGGAGCGGCCTCGTCCTGCTGCGGCTGGCCGGTTCGTCCCCAGGCCTCGCTCCCGCACCGATCCGAACGTGCAGGACCTCAGGCGACCGTCAGCTCGGGCCGCAGGGGTCAGAGCATTTCATGACGGTCCATGACGGGGTGCAGACGACCGTTTGTCGCTGCCCTGCGCGGTGTTCGTCAGTTCCAGCTCGGCGTGCGTCTCTCGTGTTTGCGGCGAGGGCCGGTCAAGGGCAACCAGTACAGGACGACGAGCAGAACGATGCCCACGCTGCCAACGATGAACAGCACCCAGGCAACCGGATCGGCACCGACACGGGCCATCTGCGTCCCGAGGAACGGCGGGCTCAGCGGTCCGGGGACCACCATCCGCCGAGAGCCAGGCGCGAAGATCCGGTCCGGGCCCGGAACCACCGTGATGCGCTGAACCGCGAAGGCAAAGGAGCGGGCGCGATAACCCACCAGCAGGGCCACGCCGGCGGCCGCGGTGAGCAGGCCCAGGAGGGCCGTGAGGGCGATGGCCACAGGGAGCCGCCAGAAGGGTGGCCGTTCGGGGGCCGGGGAGGCCGTCACGCCTCGAGCGACGGCCCATGCCGTGGCAAAGCGCCGCGGATCGAAGGCGCTGTTCCCGAGTACGTCTTCGGGTGAGCCTCCCTCGGCTTCGGCCTCTTCGAGGTCGGCCGTCAGGTCGGCCGCCATCTCGTTGGCGACGGCGTCCGGGACTCCGAGCCGCCGCCACTCCCGGCGGCACTCCTCGACGAACTCACTCACGGCGTCACCTCCGCTTCGACCAGACCAAGGGCACCATCAACTGCATCACGCGTTGCCTGCCATTCGCTGACACCGGCTTCCAGCGCTCGCTCACCCTCTGGTGAGAGGCTGTAGTACTTCCGGGGCGGGCCCCCGTTGCTCGCGGCCCGACGGGTCTCGACGAGGCCATCACGCTCCAGCCGACCCAGGAGAGGGTAGATCGAGCCTTCCCCGACGGTGGAGAGGCCACGCGCCCGGAGCCGCTTGGTCATCTCGTAGCCGTACGCCGGCCCGTCGCCCATGACGGCCAGAAGGCAGAGGTCGAGCACGCCCCGGAGCAGCTGGCTCCGGCGTCCCTCCTGATTACCCATGTACCACAAGTTACCGGGCTGCTATCTTGCCGTGCAAGTCAGCAGCCCGATCGCGCTGCGCCGAGCCAGGTCGATTCCGTCCTCTCTAGCGTGGCGCGTTGCGAAGGCTGGGGATGCGTCGCTTGTCATCCCGTTGCGAATCCAGGACGGAGAGCATCTGGGACAGCACCCGAGGTGCGTCGCCCACCCGATTCTGCCGCTCCTCGGGATCGGTGGTGATGTTGTGGAGCTCGAAGAGGGGCTCGGCCGCCGGACCGAGGAACGGATTCCTGGCCACCCCCTTCGCCTCGTACCACTCGTCGAGACGCTCGTAGTAGTGGTTGAGCTTCCAGAGCTCGTTGCCCTCGCCTTCGCCGGTCGGCAGCGTTGTGATCACCGATTCGATACTCGTGGCTGCACTCAGTGCCGCGAAGGGTTTCCCGTTGATGATATTGACCTGCGTCGAGCCCACGGTGACGTTGTCCTCGGTCATGAAGTAGATCGGTTCGGCCACCGAGGCCTCACTTTCCGCGCCCCGGATGAGGCTGCTCAGATCCCGTCCGGGGAGGGGCTGAGCCTCGTCATGGTGTGCTGCGACCCTCGCCGCGGCCTCTTCCCGGTCGATTCCGGCCAGACCGAGCAAGGTGGGCACGAGGTCGACGTGACTCGTCGGGATCGAGATCCCGTCGCTTCGGGGAGATACGTCCGGCCCCGCGATGAGCAGCGGTACCCGAGTGGCCTCGTCGAAGGCATTGAACCACTTCTGGACCAGTCCCCCGTGGGCTCCGAGGAGATCGCCGTGATCGGATGTGAACACGACGATGGTCTCCTCGGCCATGCCCGAACGCTCCAGGGCCTCGAGGATCCGGCCGATCGCCCGGTCGACGAGCTTGTGCAGGTAGTAGTACAGCCGCCGATAGGAGAGATCGGTCGCCGTCTCGAAGATCATCTGGGGCCAAACCGACTTGAAGGCCTCCTGGCACGGGGGCCGCCCGGCGAAGGAATCCGACTGCGACGGTGGCTCGGGGACTTCGGGCACAGAGTCGTCCGGTGGGCCGAACTGGAGGAGTTGCTCCCATCCGAACCCGGAGAAGGCAATGTCATGGGGGTTGACAAAGGATGCGACTGTCAGCCAAGGACCCTCCGTACGGGACGCGGCCATCTCGTCGAAGAGCTCGACCACCTGCTCGGCGAAGACCCCGTCCCGAACGGTCCCGCAGTCCGACTTGGCCGCGCCATGTGGCTCCCGACCGATCCAACCTGAGAAGCCGAACGGATCGAGCCGATCGGCTTTGCGGTAGGCCGCAATCACATCGGGAATAGGGTTTCCGCCCTCGTCGGACGCCATCAGACCCTCGTGCGAGCCTGGAATCACCAAATCGGCGTGGGAAATGTGCCACTTGCCTCGATAGTGCGACTCGTAGCCTCCGGCCCGGAACCAGTCGCCGAGTGTCGGCACCGAGTTCGGGTCGAGCCACCCCATGGCCGGATCTGTGTTCTGTTTCGCCACTCCGTCCGTCGAAGACACGCCGTGAAGCGACGGGTACTGACCGGTGAACAGCGTCGCCCGACTGGGCGTGCACGCGGTCGAACCGGCATAGTGCCGATGGAATTCGACTCCGCTGGCACGGATCGACTCCCTCGCCGGAAGCTGGCTCACACGGAACGTCCGAACGGCCTCCGATTCATACGGGGGCGGATACCGCTCCTCGTCCGTCATGATCAGCAGAATGTTGGGTCGGTCCATTGGACCACCGTACGCCGTTGCTCCGGCTGCCGCATGGGAGGTCCGTTCACACCCCGCCCCGCCCCGACTGCCGGCCCGGGATGACGGTACCCACGGATCCCGGTGCCGTCGGTGGACCACGGCCGCCGGGGCGTCGGCCTACCGATAATCTCCGGACCGACCCATCTCGATCGATCCGACCGGCCGGGGCTACTCCCGAGGGCCGGCAGTCCGATCCGAACAGCAGGAGGAAACAATGGGAAGGCTCGACGACAAGGTGGCGGTGATCACCGGAGCCGGGAGCGGGATCGGTCGGGTGGCGGCCACGATCTTTGCCCACGAAGGTGCCCGGGTCGTGGTGGCCGACGTGGTCGCCGACCAGGCCGAGTCCACGGCCGTCGAGATCGTGGCCGCCGGGGGTGCCGCCACGGCCTTCACCGTGGACGTCTCGGACGAAGCCCAGGTCCGGGCCATGGTCCGCAGCGCCGTGGACACCTATGGCGGGCTCGACGTCCTCTTCAACAACGCAGGGATCTTCCCGGACGATGACGGCGGCATCCTCGATACGCCCCCCGAGACGTGGCAGAGAGTGATGGAGGTCAACCTGAAGGGGGTCTGGCTGGGCTGCCGGGCTGCGGTCCCGGCCATGCTCGACTCGGGCGGCGGGTCGATCGTGAATGTGGCTTCCTTCGTCGCACTCATGGGAGCGGCCACCGCTCAGATCGCCTACACGGCGTCCAAGGGTGGCGTGCTGGCCATGACCCGCGAGCTGGCCGTCGAGTACGCCCGTCAGGGAATCCGGGCCAACTCGATCTGCCCCGGGCCCATCGAGACGCCACTGCTGGCCGAACTCCTCGCCGATCCGGTGCGTCGCCAGCGCCGGTTGGTGCACATCCCCATCGGTCGGTTCGGCCGCCCTGAGGAGATCGCCAAGGCTGCGCTGTTCCTGGCATCGGACGACGCCTCGTTCGTCACCGGGTCGGCCCTCGTCGTCGACGGTGGGATCACCGCCGCCTACGTGACGCCGGAGTAGCCGATCGGCGGGCTCCAACGCTTCACGGCGCGATGGCTACGCAACAACTCGAGCGACGATCGGTTCGCGTTGGGTCGGGTAGTACACAAAGTCACTGCCCCCCGTCGATGACAGCTTGCTCAGTCGCTCACCTTCTGCGTTGAGTATTTCTACATCGGTTGGGCCCGAGTTCCACACCAGCATCAGCTCCCGCTCCGGTACGTCCTCGATCGGAACTGGCTTCTTCCCAACCTTCAGACGTCGCGTGATGTGTCGACGAGAACCTTCGGCCGTCCTCCCGAAGATCACGACGGTCACCAACTCGGCGGCAGGGGGGACTTTTGGCATTGATCGCTACTCCGGTCATCGAGCGGTCGCTGAGGCTCACAATGCCATAGCCTCGGGGGCACGGCCCAGTCGTTGAGGATCCGAGCGCTGAACAGGGAGGATGGTGCCTCCCACCGGACCATTTCCGAAGGGCATGGGCGGTGGCCCGGGTGCCGAGTGGGACCGCCACGATGGCAAAGGCCATGGACGGGCCGCGGGTCACCGGCCGGGGTCCGGTGGAACGCCGAGCTCGGCGTGCGCTTTCACTCCCGCCGTGATGATCGTGTGCCGGCGCCGGTGTGCCAACGCCGTGTGCCGGCGCCGCTGTGCCAACGCCGTGTGCCAACATCGCCCGATCGAACCTCGTTCCTCGTCCAGCACGGTGCGCGAGGTCGCTCCGGTGAGGATGGCTCGCATCCGGCCACCATCGTCGGTGTCCCACTGGCACCCCGGTGTTGTCCGAAGGAATTCGAGCCGGCACCCGACGTTCGAAACCGAAATCCGCGATGAAGGGGATCGGAAGCGAGAGGATGGTGGGGCGAGGGCGAGACATACTGGAGGCGAACAAGTGCCAGAAGGAACACGTGGGGTCGCCGCACATATCTGGCGCCTGGCACAGGAGCACCGCTTGTTGAGGTTCTGCTCCGAGAGGGATATCGATCCGAACGATCCCGACGTTGACCAACTTTCCCCCATCCTTGATGCCGACGGCAGGATCGTGCCCGATCTCGAGGACATCGACGCAGTCAAGTGAGTGTCTCCGGTCCGGGCGTTCTCGAAGCCGGCACGCGGCCATTCGAGCGCACCCGTCGATTGGCCCTCGTGCCGAGGACGGCGAACGGACCGTCGTCAGCCGCGCCTTCGGCCGACAGCTCCGCCGGTCTCCCAGGTGCAATTCCTAGGTTCTGGAACCGACCACTCGACTGGGCGCCGAACTGCGTGAACCATGTTCCTTCGCCGCCGCCTCGACACTCATCATCACTCGAACGATCGCCTCGTCGAGAAGTAGCCGCATCGGGCCTGACCCGACTACCTCATCGAGCAGCGCCTCGAGGCAGTCCTGGGGTGTGGATTCGCTCGCCATCGGGGCATCTTGTGTCCACCGACGACTGCCGTCAATTTGGTTTTCCGGGTTCCCACACAGAGTGTGCGCAGGTCACACGGTCAGTGTGAATCAGCGTGAATACCTGCGCCTCCCGTGTCCGACGGCACGCGGAGCGACCAACCGGCCGGTCGGGGTCCACCGGCGGGTCCGCCGGGCCCGGCCCACGACCGAGGCGAGGAACCGGTCTCAAGTTCGACCGCGTCTGTACCGATGGCGTAGTACCGGGTCTGCCTTGCCCTGAACAAGGCGGACCCGGCGACAAGACGGCTGCGGGGGCGACCACCGTCACGCTGGGACCGGCGTCCCAGCGTGACGGTGTGCCTGCCCGGCCCGCACCGAACCGAGTGTCCGAACTGTCATCGCCCACACCGGCCCACGGCAGATGACCGTACGGATCCACGCGACCGATCCGACACGTTGAGAGCACGTTGGTACACACCCTCGACGACGCACGAAACCCATGCGCGCCGCTAGACGTTGGAATGTCGAGGTCCTATGGTGTTGCCCGGGGCGCGCCAAGCAGGAGGTCTGATGTCCGGCACTGCGGATTCCGAAGTGGCACACTCACTCTTTGCACCCTCGGTCGCTGATGACCCCCATGCCACCTACCGCGCTATCCGCCGCGACTGTCCGGTGGCCCGCACCGTCATGGGGAACGACGCGGTGGTGGTCGTCTCGCGGTATGAGGACGTGAACTGGGCGCTGCGCCATCCGGAGTACTTCACGTCGGCCGGCGGAAGCCTCAGCCTCGGAGAGCAGCCGCTGATCCCCCTCGAGTTCGACCCACCGCAGCACACGAAGTACCGGCGGCTGCTCAGCCCTCAATTCGTCCCCAGGGAGATCCAACAGCTCGAACCGGAGGTCCGACGGATTGTCCGGGGCCTGATCGAGAGCGTTGCGCCCAAGGGAACGTGCGACTTCCACGAAGAGATCGCGACGCCACTTCCATCGGAGATCTTCATGGCGCTCATGGGCCTGCCCGCGGACGACCTACCCCTCTTCCTCCGCTGGCGGGATGATTCCATCAGACCGCAAGTGGATCCGGGCGACTTCGAAGGCGCACAACGTATCCGCGCCCAAACCGCGCACGAGATCAGTGAGTATTTCCGAGATCTCATCGACAGCTGCCGCCAGAACCCCTCTGCCAGCCTGATGTCCCGCATCGTCCACTCGCGGATCGATGGCGAGCTCTTGAGCGAGGCCGAGCTCCTCGGAATCAGCCACCTGCTGTTGCTCGGCGGCCTGGACACGGTGACGGCCACCCTCGACTGTATGGTCGCCTTCTTGGCCACCCATCCCGCGCACCGCCACAGAATCGTGAGCGATCCTTCGATCATCCCCTCGGCGGTGGAGGAGCTCCTACGATGGCTGACCCCGGTGATGGTCGTCCCACGATCGATCAAGGAGGACGTCGAGATGGGCGGGGTCCAGTTGTGTACGGGTGACGGCGTCATGCTGGCCCTCGGAGCCGCAAATGACGACGAGTCGGAGTTTACCGACCCCGAGGTCGACTTCGACCGTCACCCCAACCGTCACGTGGCCTTCGGAGGGAGCAACCATTCGTGCCTCGGGGCTCACCTCGCCCGATTGGAGCTGCGGGTCACCCTAGAGGAGCTCCACCGTCGGATCCCCGACTACCGGATCCCTGCGGGCGTTGCCATCCACTTCTCGCCGGGCATCCGCCAGGCCGATCGGTTGCCGCTCGAGTTCGAACCGGTGTGAGCACCGAGACCTGATCGGGTCCGGTTCGTTCCCGGCAACCTCAACCTGTCAGGTGTAGCGCCAAGCCTGAGCCGGCTCACTACCGGCGGGCCACTCCATGCACTGCACGTCGAACCAGATCGGAAGCAGATGCTTCACGTAGAAGGCGTGGACCGTCACCGTTGGACCAACCAGGTCGTCGTACTCCTTGATGCGCAGCCGCTGGTCCTTCAGGCGGAACGTCTGACACTCGGCCAGTACGGCGTCGACTTCGGCCCGGGTGTCCACGAGCAGGCCGAGGTGGTCATAGCCCGGAGACGATATCGGCTCCGCTCCCTCGGCCAACAAGATGAACTGACCATCGTCGGGTCGGAGAAGATGGCATGACTGCCCCACGACCTCGGTGTCGAGCGATTCCCAGCCCAGCACGCCGCAGTAGAACGCGTCGACGTCGTCGCGGAAGTCCTGGGTGAGCGTTCCCGATGGAAAGGAAAGCTCCATGTGGTTGAATCGCATCCTGACCATGGCTGGCTCCTTCTCGATGTTCAGCTGCACACGTCGGCGCCCGACAGGCCGGAGTGGGCCCGAGCGGAATCGAGAGTATCGCCCAAACCGACACCACCACACCGGGGATGACGGCGGGCCGGGATGTCGGCCGGGTGCCGGCCCGATCCTCCGGCCCCCGGGACGACACTCGCGGCGATGGGCGTAGGGATTCCCTCCTATCGTTTCGGGGATGGACGATTACGACGCGATCATCGGCCACTACGAGTCCATTCGCGAAGAGGACCGCATCAGCTCCGGGATGGGTGAGTTGGAGCTTCTGAGGACCCAGGAGGTCCTCCGCCGCCATCTACCGGCACCGCCGGCCCGGATCCTCGATGTCGGAGGGGCGACGGGTGTCCATGCCGCGTGGCTCACCGGGGATGGCTACCGGGTGCACGTCGTCGACCTCACGCCCCGCCATGTCGACAAGGTCGTGCACGACCTCGGAGCGTCGGGCGTGACCGCAGAAGTCGGTGACGCCAGGCAGCTCGGACAGGCGGACGACAGTTTCGATTGTGTGCTGCTCCTCGGGCCCCTCTACCATCTCACCGACCCCTCCGACCGCATGCGGGCTCTTCGGGAAGCGGCCCGGGTCGTTCGCCCGTCGGGTGTCATTGCCGTGGCAGCCATCAGTCGGTTCGCGTCGCTCTTCGATGGGCTGGCCCGCGGATACCTGTTCGATCCCGAATTCCGCGCCATTGTCGAACGTGATCTGGCGGAAGGTCAGCATCGCAATGCCGACAACAGGGAGCATTGGTTCACGACCGCCTATCTCCACGACCCGGCGCAACTCCGGAACGAGATCACCGGCGCCGGCCTCGAGCTCTTGGACCTGGTCGGGATCGAGGGTCTGGCCGGATGGCTCAGTCACCTCGGAGAGCACTGGAACACGCCGGAGGGCAGGGCCGTCATTCTCGATTCGGCCCGCTCGGTGGAGAGTGAACCTGCGGTCCTCGGGCTGAGCGGGCACCTGCTCGCCGTCGCCCGCGCGCCGGACCGCCAAAGCAAGGGGGTCGAATCGCGGCGATGAGTTGTCGCCCGTGGCGGCGAAACAGGCGCGGGGCCCGATCCGGCCCCCGGCTATGGGATGTCGGCGACCCAGTTGCCGTGAAAGCCGTACGGCACCCGCACGGGAAGATGGACGACCGCGACCGGGTCCCCTGTGAAGTCCTGTGCGTGCAACACCAACAGATCGCTGGCCTGGCGGTCGGCGTCATAGACCAGGCTCAGGACGAAACCCTGGTCCTCGGCGGAGGAGGCGGTCTCGGGCACGAAGACAGCCTCTCCGGCGCCACCCGGGAGAGTCCTGATCTCACTCGACCCACTGGACAGGTCGTGCTTGATGAGTGCACCGCCCATGGTGAACCCGGCCTCGTCCTTCTCCCCGTCGTCAAGCGCCGCACTGTACCCGTAGCGGTTCCTACGCCCCACCACCCGCTCGTCAACCCGCGGGAACTCCTGGGGACGATCGTCAAGCAGCTGGGTGGCCACCTTGCCGACTTCGGGATCGATCGTCCATCGCTCCAGCACCGGTGCGCCTTCGTCCGGTCCGGTCAGGTGGGTCGCGAACATCTTCGGGTGTCGTACGAGATCGATGATCACCGCCCCGTCTTCGTCGTAGGCGTTCATCGGGTGGAAGACGTAACAGGGGTCCACATCGCACCACACGACATCGTCCGCCACGCCCTCGAGCGGGAGAAGCCCGACCCTGCTCTCGTAGCCCTCCGACCAGCGGTAGGGAAAGGAGAATCCTGCGGCCAGGGCCTCCGGACTGAACACGACCGGGAGGTCGTAGACCACCGCGTAGGTGCTCGTGAGGGACATGTCGTGGATCGACACCGGTCCACCGACGGGGATGTCGACGACCCGTCTGACCCGCCCGTCCGCGCCGACGACCGTGTACTGCACCTGGTTGCCCCACGCCCAGTAGTAGGAGACGGCGTGCAGCTCGCCGGTGTCCGGGTCGCGCTTGGGATGCGCGGTGTAGCCGCCCGGGAGGGTGCCCTGGAAGTCGGATGCTCCGACGGTCTCCAGTAGGTCGGTCAGCTCGTAAGGCCGCGCTCCGGCTTCGACGATGGCGTACGTCCTGCCCGCATGAACGATGATGTTGGTGTTCGGAGAAAAATCCATTCCATCGACGATCGGCCCGGGATGTGGGCTCTCACCCAGTGCCGTGGCCACCTCGCCCGAACGGACCCATCGATTCCGGTACCAGCGTGCGCTTCCGTCCTCGATCCGGATGCCGTGTACCATCCCGTCGCCGGTGAACCAGTGGTAGGTGGCAGGATCCGGGGCCGTGACGGGGTTCGGCCCGTTGCGGAGGTAGCGACCGTTGAGCGAGTCCGGAAGGGCTCCGGTCACCTTCAGGTCGGCCACCGCCACTTCCGTGGCCACCGGCGCATAATTTCCCTGCAGGTACGGGTTGGCCTCGCTCATCGCTGCCTCCTGTCGGTCGTCAGACCCCCGTTATAACGGATGGACGAACCGGGCGCCACGGTGGTTGAGGCCGGGGAACGCGGTCCACGGCTGATGCCGGCGAACATCATCGAGCCGGCGGAGCCGACCCATCGCCAGCCCCGGCTCGGCGCGGGTCCGGCCCGTAGACTCGAGCCATGGGGACGGACCCGGGCGGCCTCCTGCAACGGAACGAGGGTCGGATCCTGTTCGGCTCCGACCCACAACGGTATGAATCCGGTCGCCCCGACTATCCGGATCGGGTCTATCAGGTCCTCGCTGAGCGATGCGGGCTCCGGACCGCCTCCCGGATCCTCGAGATCGGGCCGGGGACCGGCCTGGTCACGAGGCATCTGCTGGCCACCGGCGCCTCGGTCACCGCGGTCGAGCCCGACCCGGGCCTCGCCGGCTACCTGGCCGACGCCTACCCGGATGTCGAGGTGGTGGCGGCGTCACTCGAAGAAGCCTCCTTGCCCGACACCGAATTCGACCTCGCGGTGGCCGCGACATCACTTCATTGGGTGGACCAACAGATCGGGCTCGACAAGTTGGGACGGTGTGTGAGACAGGGCGGATGGGTGGCGCTCTGGTGGACCTTGTTCAGAGACCCCGGGCATCCGGACCCTTTTGCCGAGGCGGTCGAACAAATTCTGGGGCCGTCCACCAGAGGGGCGTTCGACGAGCCGGGGCGCCCTCCGTTCCAATTGGATCAGGAGCACCGTTTGCGGGACCTCGACCGCTGGGCCGGGCTCAGCCAGTTGGAATCAGAGCAGTTCCGCTCCCCCCGTGTGTTCTCCGCCCACGGGGCACGAGCTCTCTACGCCTCGATGGCCACCGTGCTGCGCCGACCGGTCGGAGAGCAGGAGCGACTTCTCAATGCCATCGAAGAGCTCGTCGTGCACCAGTTCGGTGGAGAGGTCGAACGCCAATTCGTCACTGCGATATACACCGGACGCCGGCCCTGACGATCGCGAGGTGCGCCGATCCCGAACCGACCCTCCAAAGGCCCGAGGCCACAGCGGGACACCGGCGCTCTGATCGCCGATCGTGAGCGGACACGAGACGCTCTCGTGCGCCAGTGGAGCCTCATCGTCGCCGCGCTCCCGACGATCCGGCTCGACATTCCGAGTCGGTGTGAGGGATGGCGCAACCGGGAGGTCCTCGCCCATCTCCGTCTTCAGCCGATCCTGCTGCGCGAATTCCTGGCCACCGCATCGGCTCGCCCGCCCCAAGTCACCTTGCGTGCGAATCTGGCCGGAACCCGCTCACTTGCCGCGCTCATCGACAGGTCGGCCAGGCAAGGAGCCGGGGAGGCGAGGGTCGACGTCGCCGGGGCGATCGCCGATGCCCTGCCCGAGCTGTGGGCTGCCGACCTGGCCGCAACCGTGGTGACCCTGCAGGGCCCGATTCTCCTGGCCGACTATCTCGTCACCCGGTGCGTCGAGGCGGTGGTCCACGGGATGGACATCGTCCAGCCCATCGAACCCGATCCGGTGGCCCGGGACATTGCCGCCGTTGCGCTCATCGAGGTGCTGGCCATGCGGGCACCCCACCTGGTGCCGGATGCACAGGTGCTCCCCCCGTCGGCATGGATCGAGGTTGCCACCGGTCGTCGGTCGGCCCCGACCCGGCTCGCAGGGGCTGTACCCGTGATGACATGAACGGCCTGCGCATCCATGTGTGTCCGGCGCTGGGAGCGGACGGCGTCGTTCTGCGCCGTTCAGCCGATGCAGAACTCGTTGCCCTCCGGATCGAGCATCACCGTCCAACTCGTCCCATTGCCATGGCGGTCCTCGATCTTCTTGGCGCCCAGAGCGACCAGCCGCGCCACCTCGGCCGCCGGGTCCCGTGAAGCGAGGTCGACATGCATACGACTCTTCGCCACCTTGGGCTCTGGGACCTGGAAGAAAAGGATCCGCCGGACGCCGCGCTTGTCAGGAGCCTGCAGGGCCACGAAGTCGTCCCGCTCCATCACCGTTGTGTACCCGGTCACCTCCGACCAGAATGCGGCGAGCCGCCGTGGGTCGGCGGCGTCAAATGTCACGTTGGAGATGAATGAAGGCATGCACGCCGCAGGTTACCAACAGGGGGTTTGCCACACCCTTTCGAGGAGCGGGAGGGAGGAAGGGTGAGCGGGTCTGACGGCAGCCAGGGCCACGGCCGGAGCGAACGTGGGCCCATCGACTCGTACCTGATCTGCGCGACGCCCCGCACCGGTAGTTCCCTGCTTTGCGGGCTGCTGGAGTCGACCGGGGTGGCCGGACGTCCTGAGTCGTACTTCCGGCGACAGGACCAGCCGTCGTGGGCCGCCCGATGGGACATCGGTCGGGGCGCGGGAGGGTGCCTACGGCTTCGCCGACTATCTCCGGGCCGCAATGTCCGCCGGACGGTCAGAGAACGGGGTGTTCGCGGCCAGAGTGATGTGGGGCACCCTGGAAGAGGTCATCGACAACCTGGCAACGGTCTATCCCGACGTCGCCGGTGCCGGCCTGTTGAACCGGGCGTTCGGGTTCACCCGCTTCGTCCACCTGTACCGCGGCGATGTTGTCGGACAGGCCGTGTCGTGGCTGCGCGCCGAGCAGACCGACGTGTGGCACGTGGTCGGCGAAGCTCGATCCGCACCGCCACCCGCTCGCGAACCCCGGTTTGACGCCGGCCGGATCCACGATCTGGTTCGGACGATCGGTGCGCACAACGACGCGTGGCGGGAGTGGTTCAGCGGGGCCAGGATCCGCCCACATCGGGTGCGGTACGAGGATCTCGTGGATGACCCGGTGAGCGTGACCCTGGGCATTCTCGATTTCCTGGGGCTCGAACAGCCCCCCGGCATCGAGATCCGAGCCGGGCACAGGCAGTTGGCCGACCGGCTCAATGCCGAGTGGATCCACCGGTACCGCTCGGGGCGAGGCGACTGAGGCCTCGGCAAGTGAGCTTCCGGCCGCGTCAATTCCGATCGGCCGAGTGGGCCCGCTCGTGGTTCTTGAGCAGCGGGCCGATCACGGGGATCTCGGTGACCGCCTCGGCCCTGGCAATGGCGATGCTGCTCTTGGCCAGAGGCAGATACGGCCCGGTGACCACGTACCGGGGATTCCACCGGGGCTCGTACTTCTGGTTGAAATGCCAGAGGGACTCGATCTGGAGGGTGTCGCTGAACTTGTGCAGTACCGAGCGCTCGAGCGAGGTCCAGGGGCCCGAACCCGACTCGCCGGCGATGACCGCCCGCATGGTGGCGAAGTTCAGCCCGAGGCCGTGGAGCCCCCGCTCGGCCATCCACTGCAGCGTCTCGATGATGACGAAATCGGTCAGACCGTTGGGCGCATCGGGATCGTTGGACCGTCGCATCAGATCGAGCGAGTAGCCGTTGACCTCACTGGCCGGTATGTACTGGTTGAAGGCCATGGGCCGACCGTCGGCACCGAAGCACACGGCCAGAAGAAGGCCCTCGTCGCGGGGATCGAAGATGCGGCTCAGCGTCATCGAATACCCGCGTTCGGCCTCACCCTGACGGGTTTCGGTCATGAGCTCGAGCAGCTCGGCCCGGAGCTCGGGTGAGACGGCATCCGTGGACTCGAAGCACTCGACGTGACATCCCGACTTCTTCACCCGGTTGTACGCACCCCGGAGCGACTTCATCGACTTGCCCTTGAGCGAGAAGGTGCCGGCGTCGACGATTGCCTCGTCACCGATGTAGTGGTCGACCAGCCCGGCTGCGCGGTAGACGGGAAGCCAGGACTGCGACGCGGCCAGGACCGATGGGGACCAGTTGTTGGACTGGGCGAAGTCCATGGCGTCCGACCACACCTCGGCCCGGTCCCCGGGAGGGCCGATCGGGTCCGGCGACACCAGCATCACCCCGTTGATGACCGAGTAGGCCACCAGGGATTCGCCGGTGAAGAACCACGACTTGTCATCGCGGAGGGCGAAGTAGTCGAGGGTGTCGCCGCCGTGGTGCTCGATGATGGCACGGGCCCTGGCGAACGCCTCCTCCCGGGCGGCGCCGGTCCGGCGTGACTCGCGGCCGGGCAGCGCCACCAGCAGGAGCAGGAACAAGACGACCACCACGACCAGGAGGAATATCAGATCGAAGTGGTCGCGGTGCCCGTTACCGAACAGGTTGCCGACACCGGCGGTGGCCGCGATGACCACCAGACCGCCGGCGGCTATCCAGACGAACAGGCGGCTGACCCCCGAAGGCCTGACCCGGAAATGCTGGTGCTCGAGCAGGAGCCAAAGGCAGTAGACGAGCGCGACGGTCGACCCCCCGGGCGGTCGCCCCTGGATCAGACGGTCAGCCGTTGTCACCAGGAGCACCGCCAGCGTGGCCAACCACACCGGCCGCAGACCCCTGCGCACTCCCCGGGCCAGACCGCAAAGCGCCAGGCCGGCCACGACCGACTCCGGCACGGTGAGCGGATGGATGCCGAAGGGGAGCCAGTGGTCGACCGGCCGGGTCGAGGCGATGGGCCACAACAGGGCGAAGATGACATTGAGCACACCCGTGACCAGCAGGACCCCGGCCGCCACCTCCCGGACCCGGCGACGGACGACCCACCGCTTGAGCCCGGCGTCGTCGAGGGGCCAGGTGGGGCCGTCGGGGAGTGAACCCACCAGTGACGGTGGTCGACGTGTCCACCCTCGAGGGGGCCAGGGCGATGCGCTCGAGCAGGACCGGAGGCCGGACCGGCACCTCCCTGACCCAGAGCTTGAGCTCCAGCACCGAAGCGCCCACGATCTCGACGTAGGAGAAGCGGTGCACGGTGACGAAGGGATGGGGGAGTCGCAGCCGCGATTGACGGCCCACCACGGAGGCGGTGCCACTGCCCGTATTGGCATAGAAGCCGTCCCCCACCACCGAGAGCTCGGGTTCGTGGGTGTGGCCCGAGATCATGCCGGCGTAACCCTGGGCCACCAGACGAGCCGCCTCGGCCCGGGGCGGGGCGTTGTGGCTGGCCGGATCGGATCGGGCACTCACCGCCGTCTCCCGGAGCGCACGGTTGACCCGGAGCAGGGTCGCCACCGCCGCCACTGCGGCCACGATGACCATGAACGCCACCA
Source organism: uncultured Acidimicrobiaceae bacterium (assembly GCA_963745955.1). GTDB lineage: Bacteria > Actinomycetota > Acidimicrobiia > Acidimicrobiales > RAAP-2 > Bog-756. The sequence goes on from CAVUZI010000007.1 coordinate 908,510, forward strand.
GGAGCCCGAATCCGAGCAGCCATCGTTCGGCGTGATGGTGGAGGATGCCCCGCACGCCAGGGAGGAAGGAGAGCAGCCTGAGCAGCAGGATGGCCACGAAGGGGACGGCCACCAGCCACAGCTTCCCCACCACCTTGCGGTAGAAGAGCCGCGAGCCGATGAAGTCGGCCGCGTCTCCGTCGAGCCACTGCACTCCCTCGAGCAGCGACCCCGGCGCTTGGCGCGACTCGAGCTCGGGCAGCAGATCCCGGACAACGTGGTGGCCGAACGGGGTGTCCACCGGCGACCACGGATCCTCGAACATGTTGTAGGGATCCGACTGGTTCCCGTGCACGACCCTGACCCGCTGGGTCCCGTCCTCGGTGCCGATCACGAGATCGCAGCTCAGGGCGAACTCGTCGACGCCCAGACGCTCCCGCAGCTGGTCGACCGATCGGCCGTCCCAGGCCAGCTGGCCGTCATGGTTGCCGGAGAGCACGACCACCCGATGGTCGGCGTCCGAGGCGAACTGGGCCACGGCCTGGGTGAACTGGGGGTGGGCGTCGAGGATCATGCCCACATCCGGGGGCCCGGCCAGCATCTCGAATCCGTCCCCGGCGATCACGAAGGCGGCCGGCCCATGGCACTTCCCCAGGGTGGCGGCGATCTCGTCGGCCACGGCGGTCGAGGTCGGGGTGGCCACCGCCGGGAGGTGGAGATCGCTCACCAGAATGGTGCGGCTCCGGACAGGCAACTCCAGCTCCACCTTGGCGTCGATGAGGGAGGAAGGCGGGCTCTCCTCTGTCGTACCGACGGCTGCGGCCTCCGCCGCCTGCGGCTCCCCATCGGACGCCGGATCGGGCACGGGCCCGGACCGGCCTTCCGACGCGGTCACCTCGGTCAACTGGTCGCCTCGGGCCGCATCATCGGGAAGAGGATGACGTCACGTATGGCCTCCACCTCGGCCAGGAGCATGATGAGGCGGTCGACACCGATGCCGATCCCGGAGGTGGGCGGCAAGCCGTACTCGAGCGCCCTGACGAAGGCCAGATCGGCCGGGTGGGCCTCGAGGTCACCGCGGGCGGCCGCATCGGCTTCACCGCGGAACCGCTCCTGTTGCTCCTCGGGAATATTGAGCTCGCTGTACCCGTTGGCGAACTCCTTGGCGTCGATGACCAGCTCGAAACGATCGGCCAGGGTCGGGTCGTCGGGCGTGCGCCGCGCCAGCGGCGACACCTCGACCGGAAAGCCGCAGACGAACACCGGGTCGACGACGGTAGGCAGCAGGATGGTGTCGTAGAGCTCGAAGATCAGCTTTCCCGCACCCCACTCGGGAAGGAAGTCGACGCCGTGCTCCGTACACACGGCACGGACGTCGTCGACCGGGTCGCTGGGGTGGAGGCGGCGACCGACCATCTCCTCGAGCCAATCGAGCAGCTGACGACGCGGCCACGGAGGAGTCAGGTCGACCGAGTTCCCGCCGACTTCGAAGACCAGCCGGTCCGTGGCCGACCGGGCCGCCTCCACAATGAGGCGTTCGGTCAACTCCATCCCGTCGTTCACGTCGCCGAACGCCCGGTAGGCCTCCAGGGCGGTGAACTCAGGGCTGTGCCGGGTGTCGACCCCTTCGTTGCGGAAATTGCGTGCGATCTCGAAGACCCGCTCGTAGCCCCCCACCACCAGGCGTTTGAGATAGAGCTCGGGAGCGATACGAAGGCTGAGGTCGATGTCGAGTGCGTTGGCATGGGTCATGAAGGGCCGGGCCAATGCGCCACCGGCCTGCGGCTGGAGGATCGGCGTGTCCACCTCCACGAACTCCTCGGCCAGCAGTTGGCGGCGGAGCGCGGCGACGGCCTTGAAACGGGTGTCGAACACCCGGCGGCTGTCCGGATTGGCCAGGAGGTCGACCTCCCGCTGCCGATAGCGGGTATCGGTCGTGGTCAACCCGTGCCACTTGTCAGGCAGCGGTCGCAGGGCCTTGGACAGCAACCACAGCTCGGTGACGTCGACCGAGAGCTCTCCCCGTCTGCTGGTGATCGCCTCGCCTTCGGCACCGATCCAGTCGCCGAGGTCGAAATTGGCCAGCACCAGCTTGGCCTGGTCGGAGAGGTTCGAGTCCTGCATGAGCAACTGAACCGATCCGGTCACGTCCTGGAGCGTGGCGAAGGACAGACGCCCATGGCCGCGGATGCTGGTCAGGCGCCCGGCCATCCGCACGGTCTCCCCGGTGCGGACGTCGGCCTCCAGATCACCATGTCGGGCCCGTAATTCGGCCGCGGTGGCCGTCCGGTCGAAGCGGGCCGGATAGGGATCGATTCCTTGGTCGGCGAGAATCTCACGCTTCTTGCGGCGCTCGGCCCCCAGCACGTCCAGTGTCCGAGTCTCCGATTCCTCGTCTCCCGGGTCCTTCACGTTTTCTACCCACTTCCTCGGGTTGCCATTGACCGGTCCCAGCCACATCGGACCACCGTGGTTATCTTAGGCAAACGGAAATCATGAGAACCCTTGCTATCAACATCGATCTCATCACGGGCTGGTTCCCCCGGACGGTCGTCATCGTCGCCATCGCATCGGTGGTGCTGTCGGTGGGATGGCACGACGGGGCATGGAAATGGCAGTTGCCGGTCGGGATACCGATCAGCTTCGTCCTCACGGTGCTCACCGGCGTGGCCATCCATGTGTTCAACCTGGTCCCGGCCGAGTTTCCGACCTCCTTCTACCTGTGGGCATGGCTCATCTGGTATTCGGTGGTCATCATCGTGCTCGGGTGGACGCGGGCGCACTGGATCCTGCGCACCTTTTCGGTCATCGCGCTGGTCTTTTGCATCCTGGCCGCCTTCACCGTGATCAACCAGAACTACGACTACTACCCGACACTGGCCCGCCTGCTGGGGAAGAGCGCCGCCAACTTCACCGACCTCCCACAGCTCAAGACCATCAGGGACGAGGTCCGGCGTACCGGCAAGCTCCCCACCCACGGTGAGACCATCGAGGTGACCATCCCCGCCACCATCTCCAAGTTCAACACCGGGCAGGCCTACGTCTACCTTCCCCCCGTATGGTTCAAGAATCCCGAACCTCAGCTCCCTCTCATCGAACTGATCGCCGGCGTCCCGGGGGAGCCCTCCGACTGGACCCGGGCCGGCTACGCGGACACCACCTCGACCGCCTTCGCCGAGCAGCACCACGGGATCGCCCCCTTGCTGGTCATCCCGGACAACAACGGGAACCTGACCAGCGACAGCGAGTGCTCCAACAGCGTCTTCGGGAATGCCGAGACCTACTTGATCAAGGACGTGCCCAACTACATGCAGGCGGAGTTCAACGCGGCCATCGGCAAGCACGCCATGGCCGTGGCCGGCCTATCCGCCGGCGGCACCTGTTCGACGATCCTCTCCCTACGCAACCCGCAGACCTTCTCTACGTTCGCGTCCTACTCCGGCTACGCCTCGCCCACCTACGAGAACGACAATGCCCAACAGACGATCGTCCAGCTCTATGGGGGGTCGAAGGCGAACTATGAGGCCCACAATCCGGTCAACCTGCTGACCGGCCACCAATATCCGGGCTTGGCGGGATGGTTCACCGCCGGTCAGAGCGATCCCCAGCCCCTGGCCGCGTCGCACCAACTGGCCTCACTGGCCAGAACGACCGGGATGCAGGTCTGCGAATCCTCGCCGCCGGGCGACCACTCCTTCACGTTCTGGGCTGCCGCATTCCGCCTCTCCCTGCCGTGGCTGTCGTGGCGGCTCGGACTGACCCCCCCACCGGCGACCGTGCCGGCCCACTGTGTGCCGCCGGTCCCATGAGCCGCCACCGTTCCGCCCACCTGCCCCCTTCGTCGACCGCGGAGCATGCCCCGAAGGCCGCGAGACCCCCCGATTGCGTTGACGCCTCGGGAGCCTGCTCGTAAGCTGCCCGGGCGCCCCTAGCTCAACGGTAGAGCAGCGGATTCTTAATCCGCAGGTTCCTGGGTTCGAGTCCGGGGGGGCGCACCAGTTCAGAGTGGGCGCGGTCGTGTTCCTCTCCGTAGTCCTGGGCGGGCGGCCGTTGTCGCAGTGGCCCTCTTTCTGGTGCGCCGGAGGATCTCGGAGCATGATTCCGGTCCCGATGCGCACCCCAACACATCGGAGTCGAGCGGGGACGAACCAAATGCGCCGAACGATGAGGCAGGAATAGAGAGCCTGACGAGGATGGCGGGGCGTCAAACCCCTCTCCCGTCCCGGGGCCCGTTCCACCGGCAGTGCCGGTAATCTCGGCCCCGGCAGATGTTCGCCCCCCATGTATGGCATGCCGAGTTCTGCCTCGAGCTAGGAGCGCCAAAGGCCATGAGCGACTTTCCTCCCATCGCCGAGTACGCCTTTCTCTCCGACAGCAAGGACAGCTGCCTGATCGCACCCGACGGATCGGTCGAATGGCTGTGCCTGCCCCGACCCGACTCGGCGAGTGTGTTCGGTGCCCTCCTCGACCGCACCGCAGGGTCCTTCCGGTTTGGGCCATCGAACACCATGGTCCCCCACCAACGCCGCTACGTACCTGGGACGATGGTCGTGGAGACCACATGGCACACGCCCACTGGCTGGTTGGTCGTCCAGGATCTCCTGGTGATCCGAAAGGTGGACGCCGGGACGCGACGCCCTGACTATCGTCGGGCACCTACGGACTCGGCGGCCGGAGGGGTCCTTCTTCGCACCGCTCGGTGCATCTCCGGCAGAGTCGAGGTCGAAGCGGTCTGCATTCCGCTCTTCGACTATGGCGTCGGTATCGGCCAGTGGGCCTACGACGGGGACGGCTACGGCTCCGTCGACGCGCCGGCGCCCGGCGGCGAATTCACGCTCTCGTTGGAAAGCAGCCTCCAACTGGGGATCGCCGGTGCCCGTTGTTACGGGCGTACCAGCCTGACCGAAGGCCATGACACCTTCATCGCCCTGACGTGGGGAGGGCGGCCCCCGAAGGACCAGGACGAGGCCGACGGTGATCTTGCCTCGACCGTGGCGTACTGGAGGGACTGGCTGGCCACCGGCACATTCCCCGATCACCCCTGGCGGCCCTATATCGAGCGCAGCGCCCTGACGCTCAAGGGTCTGAGTTATGCACCCACAGGCGCCATCATGGCCGCCTCCACCACGTCGCTCCCGGAAACCCCGGGTGGCGCCGCAACTGGGATTACCGCTACACCTGGATCCGAGACACCGGGTTCATGCTGCGTGCGCTCTATCGCCTCGGGTTCGACTGGGAAGCCCTCGAGTATTTCGCCTTTGTGCTCGAGTCGGTGAGCCAGGGGAAGCTCGACCAGCCGTTCGAGCTCCAGATCATGTACGGCATCGGGGGCGAGCGGGACCTCACCGAGCGGACCATCGACCACCTGAGTGGGTACGACGGGGCCCGCCCGGTGCGTGTCGGCAACGGGGCCTGGAACCAGCACCAGAACGATGTCTGGGGCATGCTCCTGGACGGGGTCGACCAACACACGAAGCGAGGGGCAGCCCAGATCGCTCCTCCGGTGTGGGAAGGCCTGGCCGGGCTGGTGGAGGACGCCTGTCGGCAGAGCGGGAACCCGGACCAGGGCATCTGGGAGATCCGGGGTGAGCCACAGCACTTCACCGCGCTCTGCCGTCCTGTGCTGGGTGGCGGCGGACCGAGGGGCGGACCTGGCCCTCAGGCGAGGGGATACCGAGCGGGCCGAACGGTGGCGCCACGGAGCCGATGAGCTGAAGTCGGACATCCTGGCCAAGGGGGTCGATGAAAAGGGACGATTCAGGCAGGCAGTACGAGAACGACGAACTGGACGCATCCTTGCTCCTCATCCCCATCATGGGCTTCTTGCCTCCCGGAGACGAACGGGTGAGGGCCACCGTGCTGGCCATCGCCGACGAACTCACCGAGGACGGGCTGGTGCTGCGCTACAAGGTCGACAGCACCGACACCGGCTTCGAGGGCAAGGAAGGTACCTTTACCATCTGCTCATGGTGGCTGGTCTCCGCTCTGGCCATGATCGGTGAGGTCGAACGGGCTCGGGATCTGTGCAAGAAATGCTGTCCATCGCCGGTCCATGAACTTGTACGCCGAGGAGATCGATGCCACCCCCGAGGAGCACCTCGGGAATTCCCCCAGGCCTTCACCCACCTGGCTCTCATCGACGCGGTCACACAGCCCATCGATGCAGAGTTGGAGGGCTCCTGATTCAGATTGGCGCCATGCTCCCGTATCCGGAACCCCAGCTCGGTGGATCGAACTTCATCCTGCGTCCGTTCCGTGAAAGCGATTTCGAAGCAGCCTTGGAGTTCGGCAGGGATCAGGCGACGGCCCTCTGGGTGCCTCCACTACCGGCAGATGATCCTGCTGGTGTCGTCGCACTCTTCGAGCAGTACCGCAGTGACGATCAACTGCTCCACCTGGTGATCGCCGAAGGATTGAGTGATGCCTACCTGGGCGAGGTCATGGTCATGATGTATGACCATCAGGTGGGCGAGTTCGGATGCGGCGTTGTCCAACGGGCTCGTGGGCGAGGGATCGCAACGGAAGCACTCCGAATGTTCGCAGATTGGAGCGCGAAGGCTCTGGACATTCAGCGGCTCCAGGCCCTGGTGGCCGTCCAGAACGTGCCCGCGCTGCTCCTTGCCCAGCGAGTTGGGTTCCGGCCCGAAGGAGTGCTGCGAGCGTACTGGGCTCACGAAGGCGGCCGGTTGGACGCGGTGATGCTTTCGATGCTCCCTGCTGAATTCCCCTGACCGTCTCGCGTGGGCCTGGCGAGCGCCGGAGGCCCATTCGTGAGCTCAGGCCAGGAGCTTCGCCTTCTGCGCCTCGAATTCGGCCTCGGTGAGGGCGCCCGAATCCTTGAGTGCCGCCAGCTTGGTCAACTGCTCGATCGGGTCCGGAGCCGGAGCGGCCGGAGCGGCCGGCGCAGGCGCATATTGCGGCTCGGGTGCTGCTTGCTGGGTCTGGGCCGCCTGTGCTTGGGCCTGCTTGTTGGCCACGTGGCTTCCTACAACGGCCGCTGTGCCGACCACTGCCGTGGTGCGGACCGCGGCCCGGGCGATGGGGCGTCGTCTCATCATGGTGTAGGTGCTCCTGGTTCTGTCTGTCTCAGACTGCCGGCGGCAGCGCGTCGAGTGCGGATTGGATCACGTCATGGGGAATTCGGGCACCTTGCAGCAGGACCCCACCGGACTCCAGGACCGCTGCCGCGAACGGAGCTGCCCAGACGTCCTCCCAGATGAGCAAGGCCGCCGACGAGTTGGGTTCCAACTGCGAACCGATGAATTCGATGTCCTCGGCGCCGATCAGGCCACCGACCTCACCTGGCAGTTTGTCGAAACCCACCATGTCGGCCAGATCATCGATCTCGAATGCGAGTACCCCTCCCTCTGCATTCTTGCCGATGAAGATGAGGTCGAGGATCCGCACAGCCCCTGACTCCACGAGCGCCACGAGCTCGGGAGCGATCTTGCCGTTGAACTGGTTTCCCGGGAAGCTCACAACGATGTACTCGACCGGTCCCATTGGCATCCCATCCTCACTCTCGATTGATCGAAGAGTACAGGCTGGACGGACGATTGTCCTCTGCCGATCTCCAGGACGTGTCCGCTGCGGATCTCAGGACGCCACCACCCTGGGCCCACGCCACTGTCCGATAGCCCGGACCGATGTCCGACCGTGCCCCTATGCTGCGCTGAACCGGCTTGACCGTGGGATGTCGAGGCTACGGGCCTCGTTCGAGCGAAGAAGGGAGGGTCGAGACGGGTGGTCATTGACCTCACTCTGATTGGGTTGGCCATCACGCTCGAGCCCATCCCGCTGACGGCATTCATACTGATATTGGCATCAAAGGGCGGCGTTCGCAAGGGCGCAGCCTTCATCCTCGGGTGGTTCCTTTCGCTGGTCACGGTTGTGGCCTTGACCCTCGTCGTGACGGGCAACAACCCACCGAAGCCGAGCACCTCTCCGGCACTGGCCGCCCTGGCGGCCAAAATCGCCATCGGAGTGGTGCTGGTTCTCATCGCGGTGCGGCAGTGGCGACGGATGGGCAAGCCCAAGAAGCCGAAGAAGGTGCCCAAGTGGCAGACGGGCATCGACAACATGACCCCCGTCTTCGCCCTCGCCCTCGGCCCGCTCGTCCAGCCCTGGGGTCTGATCGCCGCCGGCGTGGCGGTGATCTCCGGGGCCAAGCTCACCACCTTCGGGAGCTCGATCGCGTTGATCCTGTTCTGCGTGCTGTCGGTGATCACCTACGCCGCCCTCGAGGTCTACGCTGCGATCCGCCCCGAGAAGACCCAGGCATTTCTCGCAGCCACGAGAACCTGGATCGAGACCCACAAGGACCAGGTCATCATCGTGGTTTCCCTGGCTCTCGGGCTCTGGCTCATCGGCAAGAGCATCTACCTGATCGTCACCTGAGCCATCCACCGCGCCGGCGACGCTTGGCCGAATGCCGGTGCTCTGCAATGGTGGTCCGATGACCAGCATCGTGGTGTCGTCCGGGGGCGCCGGCTACGGCTTCCTCGTCGACGACCAGGGGCGGCTGCGCCAGGCAGGCTTCGGGCCTGACATCGACGCCCATATGCAGCGGCTGCCGGCCCGGGTGCCCTTGGCGCTGTATCCCCTGGCTTATCCGGCCTACGACGAGGAGCCGACCCGGGGCCCCTCGCTACGGGTCACTCATAGCGACGGCACCACGACCACCCGCCTCAGAGTGGAGGACGTCCGCGTGATTGGCCGCGGGACCGACATCCTCCTGGTCGACCCCGCCTGCCCGCTCGAGGTCACGGTGTGCTTCCGCACCGAGGACCACGGTGTCCTGCGTCAGTGGGTGAGCATCACCAACCCTCAGCCCGGGGCGGTGACCCTCCACGAGGTCGCCGCCGCCTCGCCCCTCCTCGCCACCTCCTCACCTCACCTGACCCACTTCGGCGGAGGCGACTGGTCCGCTGAGTGGACGACGACGACCGAGTCCCTCACACCCGGGACCAAGGTCGTCGATTCGCACGGCGGCGTGCAACCCCACCTGCGATCGTGCCCCTTCTTCCTGCTCGCCCCCGACGGGTCCCCCGAGGAGTCGAGCGGCACCGCTCTCGCCGGGGCCCTGGCCTGGGGCGGCAACACCCGCTTCGCCTTCGAGCGGACGACTGCTCCCACCGTGCGGATCTGGTGTGGGCACAACCCGGTGGCCGCTGAGTATGTGCTCGATCCCGGCGCCACCTTCGTTACCCCCGAGCAGCTCTGGATCTGGTCGACCGAAGGGGTGGGTCCTCTGAGCCGCCGCCTCCACCGGTGGGTACGCGAGCACGCCACCCGCGACGGCGACCAGCTGCGGCCGATCGTCGTCAACAACTGGGAGGCCACGTCGTTCTCGTTCGACTCGGATCGGCTCCTCGGGCTCATCGACCACACGGCGGACCTCGGGGCGGAGCTCTTCCTCCTCGACGACGGCTGGTTCGGCGACACCCACCCCCGGGACGACGATACGGTTGGGCTGGGCGACTGGCAGGTCGACGAGGCCAAGCTGCCCGGTGGCCTCGGTCCTCTCATCGCACGTGCGGACGAGCGCGGCATCCGGTTCGGGCTCTGGGTCGAACCCGAGATGGTCAACCCTGACTCCACCCTCTACTCCGAGCATTCGGACTGGGTGGTGGGCCAGCCGGCGCGGCGCCCGCGCCGGTGGCGGCACCAGCTTGTCCTCGATGTCCTGCAGCCCGACGTCGCCGACTTCGTGTGCGGTGTCGTGGACCGCGTCCTGGCGGAAAACCCAGGTATCAGCTACCTCAAATGGGATGCCAACCGCCCCCTGACCGATCCCGGGTCCCCCACCCTGGGCGCCGACCGTCAGGCCAACTACTGGGTCGACCACGCCCGGGCCACCTGGCGCCTGATGGAGTCCGTGGCCGAGCACCACCCCGAGCAGACCCTCATGCTGTGCGCCTCGGGCGGAGGGCGAGCCGACCTCGGCTCACTGCGCTGGTTCCACGAGCTCTGGCTGTCGGACAACACCGACCCCGTCGACCGTGTCCGGATGCAGTGGGCGGCGTCGCACTTCCTGCCCGCCAACGTGGTCGCCGCCCACGTGACCCGCGAAGGCGACCGCCCGATCGCCTTCGGGTGCGCGGTGGCCATGAGCGCGCGGTTCGGTTTCGATCTCGACTTCGCCGGCCTCACCGACGACGAACGCACCGTCTGCCGGCGAGCGGTGGAGCTGTACCGCGACATCCGGCCGATCGTCCAACAGGGGGACCTGTGGCGGCTGGTCCCCCCGGGCGAGCGCGCCGGCCTCGCCTATCTGTCCGCTGAGGGCGACCGGGCGGTGGTCTTCGCCTTCCAACTGGCCACACCCACCGACGATGCCGGACCGCTGCGGCCGGGTGGGCTCCACCCCAACCGGATCTACGAGATCGTCGCCGTCGATCTCGCAGGCGGCCCCGACATGACCCGGACCGACGTGGGGCGACGACGAGGGGCGGCGCTCATGGAAGAAGGTCTGGAGTGGCCGCTCAGCGACCCCAGCACCGCTCGCATCTGGATCCTCCAGTCCGTGTAGCCGGCCCGAGCGTGGCTACCGACCGCCGTTCGTTGACCGCTGTACGCGAGAATCCGGGCGGATGACGGCTCGGGCTGGGCACTGGTCTCCCGATCTGGCCGTCGAGCGGATACGCTTCCGGCCACACAGGTGCGACCCACGATGCCCGAATCCACCTGACATCGGATGACCAGACACCGGTAAGCCCCGTTCCCGCGGATTCCATACAACGCCCCTGTGCCAGGCGGATTCGATCCGGTTCACCGACCGAGGAGGAGGGCAGTAGCGATATCGGACAGATGGCGGTCTTCCGAATGTGCGGTCCTGCCCGAGTGGCCCTCGGGAGTGGGCGGTGCCGGCACATGGTGCCCCCGATGATCGATCCGCCCGCGACCGAGCCGTTCCGCACGGAGGGATCCCCCCGACCGTGACCACCGACCTGGTGCGGGAGGCTGCGAACGATTCCCCGATCAGTCCTCGCACAGATCTTGCGCCTGAAGCACGGCAACCGGACGGCCGGCGGCTCCCACCATCTCCCCGGACACCCATCTCGCTTCACCTCCTCGCAATCGCCACCTACCTGGCCGTGGCTCTGGTCCTCTGGGCCCACGTCTGGTTCGGCGGCAGTCCGGCCCACGCCATCACCTGCAACTGCGGCGACACCGTGCAGCAAGTGTGGTGGTTCGAGTGGCTTCCCTGGGCGGTGGCCCACGGGCACAGCCCGTTTCTGACCAACGCCATGTGGTCACGCCTGGGTGGGGTCAACGTGCTGTCCAACACGAGCTGGCTGGCGCCCGCCGCCGTGCTGTCCCCCGTCACGCTCCTCTTCGGACCCGTGGCGTCGTTCAATGTGGCCAACCTGCTGGCGCCGGTCCTTTCGGGCTGGGCGGCCTTCGCACTCGCCGGCCGCTTCTCCCGACTGGCCGGGGCCCGGATCATTGCCGGCGGACTGTATGCATTCTCGCCCTTCGTGCTGCGCAACACCGTGCTGGGTCATCTCGATCTGACCCTGACGGCCTATCTGCCGCTGCTGCTCCTGCTCGGCCTGCGGTTGCTGAGCAGGGGGACGCGCCCGGTTCGCACCGGTCTCTTGCTCGGCGCGCTCACCATCCTCGAGTTCTTCACCAGCCTCGAGGTGCTGGCCATCACCGCGGTAACCGGAGGACTCTGCGTGCTGGGCGCGATGGTGTGCCGGCCCCAGGTGGTGGTGGCGGCCCGCCGGCAACTTCTGGTCGCCGCCTCGGTCGGAGCGACGTTGACCGCGGCTGCTCTCGCCTATCCCGTCTGGTTCTATCTGGAGGGACCCCGCCACATCACCGGGCCTTTCTGGCCGGTGGCATCGGCCTCGGCTTCCGGGATCATCTCGGCCGGCCCCAATGTCTTCCAACAGCTACGCCAGTCTCAGGGCGGTGGGCTACCTCGGGCCCCAGGGCCCCAACGTCGACTATCTCGGCGTCGGACTGCTCGTCGCCATCGTCGCCTCAAGTCCGCTGTGGTGGCGGCGCCGGGCCTGCATCGTCATCGCGGGCGTCGGCATTTCGACCTGGATCCTCGAATTCGTCCCGGCGTGGCTGTGGGCCCGGCTGCCCTTGTTGTCGAACATCATCGTCAGGCGCTTCGCCCTCCCGGTCTCCTTGTGTGCAGGCCTCCTCATGGCCGCGTCCATCGACGGGTGGTGGTGCGCCGCTGGCCGGCGGTGGCCGGGGGTCGCCGCGGCCACGCGGCGCCGGGGCGCCCGCCTGCTCCTCCTCGTCTGCACGGTCCTGGCGTTCATTCCGATGATCGACACGTACTCGGTCCCCTTCCGCATCACCACGGCCGCGGTACCGGCCTGGTTCGAGCACGACGCCGGGAGCCTTCCGGCCGGGACCGCCGTACTGAGCATCCCGCTCACCTACGGCGTCGCCTCGAGCCCCATGGGCTGGCAGGCCGAGGTGGATGACGACTTCGACCTCATCGGAGGATTCGTCTTCGTTCCGGGAGGCAACGGCGTCAACGACGAGATGATGAGTGCACTCGGCGGTCCTGTCGCTGCCCTCCGGGCGTTGAGTGCCGACCCGAGCGGCCTGACGGTGGCCGAGCAAGAGACGATCCGATCCGCGCTGATCCGCTGGCGACCGCTTGTTGTCGTCGTGATTCCGGAGGACGCCGAGCCGGGGACCGTGGCCGCGCTCACCGCCACGGTGGGATTCCCGCCAACCCGGTCGGACGGAGCCTGGGTGTGGCATCTCACCCGTTCCACAACGCTCGGCCCGCTCGCGCCCGCGTGATCCGACGGCGGTCCGGGATTCCGGTCCGGAGGCGAAGGGGCGCCTGAACGATGCGGTCGGGAACCCGAGGGATCCGTCAGTCGTCGGTCCCGTGGTTCTCTGACCGATCGGCCGGGAGGTAGCTCCCGGGCTCAGGGCTTCCGGTCGTGATGGCCAGCCGGTTCCAGGCATTGATCTCGATGATCAGATAGAGGAGTCTCGTGAGTTCCTCGGGGGCGAAGACCGAGGATGCCTCATCGACGATGTCCGATGAGAGCCCTCCTTGGGCGATAAGCGTCACCGCTTCCGTGAGCGCCAGGGCCGCCCGCTCGCGTTGCGTGAAGAACGGCGTCTCCCGCCAGGCGCTCAACGCGTAGAGACGCTGCTCGGACTCACCCTGTACTCGGGCATCCTTGGAGTGCATATCGATGCAGTACGCGCAGCCGTTGATCTGGGAGGCCCGCATCTTGACCAACTCGAGAAGACCCGGTTCCAGGCCGGACGCTTTGACAACCCCGCTCAGTCGCTGGAGAGATCCGTAGCCTTCAGGCCAGAACCGGAATGTCCCCTTGTGCCCTTCGGTCATTGTGGTGAGCGTATCGAGTCATGCGCAGCGGCGGGGCCCACTGGGCCCACCTCGGGTGCGGTGACAGGCGCATCGGGCTGCGATGACGGCGAGGTCGCTCACAACGGAGCCTCGACCAGCGGGTATCGAGACGCGAGAAAGATGCTCCCCGCCCTGGTACATTTTGCGGGCCGATGTGGACGACAGTTGCCGTTCGGCCGACGGCGGCCATGGCTTCGAGAGGGGAATCCGAAATGGACAAGCGCAGGAAGGGCCGTACGGCCATCGTCGCGGGGGCAGCACTGTTGGGGGTTGGCGCACTGCTGATCCAGTACGCACCTCTCGCCTCGGCCGCCAAACCGCGGGCCGTCCGGACAACGAAGCTGCCGGCCATCCGCCATGTGTTCGTCATCATGCTGGAGAACAACGACTATTCGGCCACCTTCGGATCGCCGACGCATGATCCCTATCTGGCCAAGACCTTGCCGAGCAAAGGTGCGCTACTCAAGAAGTACTACGGGATCGGACACTTCTCCAACGACAACTACGTCGGATTCATCTCTGGTCAGCCGCCCAACTCCGACAACCAGCTCGACTGCCTCACATCGGGCTACGTCAACTTCCCCGCTGGGGACGGCCAGAAGAACGGGATCCAGCAGGGTGCGGGCTGTGTCTTCCCGACGGCGGTGACCACGCTGGCCAGCCAGCTCAGTGCGAAGGGGCTCACATGGAAGGGTTACGAGGAGGACATGGGCAACGATCCGTCCCGTGACGGGGGCACGACCTGTGGGCATCCGACCGTGGGAGCGAAATCAGATCCGACGGAAACGGCGGCCGGGAGCGACGGTTACACCACCCGCCACAACCCGTTCGTGTACTTCCATTCCATCATCGGCAACACCACCAAGTGCGACAAGGACGTCGTGCCGATGGGAAGCGTGACCGGTGAAATGCCGACCGGCACGCCGGCCGGGGTCACCGGCCTGGTCACCGACCTCAAGTCGGCGTCGACCACCCCGAACTTCAGCTTCATCACCCCCAACCTGTGCGACGACGGGCACGACTATCCCTGCACCAACACGACCGGCGCGGGCCAAGGGGGCGGCTCGGCCGTCGGTGATATCAACAAGTGGCTGAGCACCTGGGTACCCATCATCCAGGCCTCGGCTGCGTACCGGCAGAATGGGCTCATCGAGGTCACATTCGACGAAGCCGAGGAACCGAAGCTGGATACCACCGCCTGCTGTGGCGAGACCAAGGGGCCGGCGGCCGACAAAGGTGGCAATGGGGGGAGCGGTCCCGGCGGTGGCGTCGTGGGTGCTGTGCTTCTCTCACCGTTCATCAAGCCGGGCACGGTGGTGACCAAGGACTACAACCACTACTCGTCGTTGGCGTCGATCGAGGACCTCTTCGGGCTGGCCCGCCTCGGCGAGGCGAAGAGTGTCACCTCGACCTTCGACACCGGCATCTACAGCAAATAGGCGCCGGTCGGGTAGGCGCCGGTCGGGCGGCCACCGGGCCCGCGTAGCCGGCGACGGTTGGCCCGGCACGGCGATTCCTGGGCGGCAAACCGTCCTCCGATCCGGTCGATTTAGCTTTGGTTGAGGTTCCGATCCGAACTTTGGCTCAAGTCGTGGCCCCCGCGGGTCGTTCCTACCTGGTGGAAGTGTGATCGGGAGACGCGGGATGGACCAGGACGACTATCTGGGGAGAGAAACCCTGGCACGACGAACCGTGGAGAAGGCCGATGCCATCCCCACCGGCCTCGTGGAACGCGAGATCACCCCGGCAGACGGGTCCGTCGCCGGGTCGGGTCAACTCGTGTGCGTGTTCTGTGCACCGTGCCAGAGGTGGATCGACTGCTACGACGGTATCCCTCCCGAGGTCGCTCGGGAACGACACGGAGCACTCTTCCACTGATCGCCCACCGGACCCTCGGGAGGATCGGGCCCGCCGGCGCGGACTGCCCTGTGATCAACGATCCTGAGCCCGGTCGGACCCGCCTACTCCGCGGCGACCTGTCTCGACAGGCGTCGATCCGGAACGAACCACATGATCGCTACCGATGCGTACAGCGCATAGGAGATCCATGGGCTCAGGAATGCGAAGCCGATGCCGCTTGCGTAGATCACGATGGACATCGTCCCTTTCACATCCGACCCGATGGCGGTGGCCACGGCAGACTGCGGGCCGTCCGCCCGCACGATGGTTCTCACCAGTATCGTGAACGCGATCGCCGATCCGATGGCGACGATCCCGTACGTGGCCGCCGGCCACTCCTTTTGATACGCATCTCCGACCCATTCGGTGACAGCCGGGATGAGCGACAGCCAGAAGAGAAGATACAGGTTCGCCCACATCACGCTCCCACTGATGTGACGGGTGGCGCGCAGCAGATGGTGGTGGTTGTTCCAGTAGATCCCGATGAACGCGAAGCTGAGGATGTACACCAGGAGAGCGGGCAAGCGGTGGCCGAGGGCGGAGAAGTCCGACCCCGCCGGTGCCTTGAGACTGAGGGCGGTGATCGTGATGATGACCGCCATCACCCCATCGCTGAATGCCTCCAGCCGACTGGTTCCGAGGGGCTCCGCTCCCGGGGGCGGGCTCTCCGCACTGGTCACGTCTACCGCACTGCCGATCGGGGCGAACGGCAACCATTGGAGCACGGACACTGGCCCCGTCGGGTCGGTGACCCCGCTGATCTGAAGCTCAACGCAACCTCCCGACCGCTCTCGATGGTGAACCAGAAGAGAGTAGCCAAGTCTGCGAAGTTCGCCGGCGGTTCCGTCCCGGTGACTTCGTCGGCCGGGCCGGAGTCGGCAAAGCCGGATCGCCGACGGTTGCCGGTAACAGACCGGCATATGGACCCGGGGTTGACATGTCCGCGGCTCACGATCGATACCCGAGCTGCCGTCGACCCCCGGGTAGGATGGCCTCGTCGGACAGTCCAAGGAGTGGTCGGATGATCGACGTCATCACCCTTTCGACACCGGAGCTCGGCGACCGTTCCTACGTTCTGCACAACGGCGTTGTCGGGGTGGCGATCGATCCTCAACGCGACATCGAACGAATCCTCCGGTCCGCCGAGGTCACCGGCCTTCGGATCACGCACGTGGCAGAAACCCATGTCCACAACGACTACGTGTCGGGCGGCTGGGAATTGGCTCGACACCTGGGCGTTCCCTACCTGGTGGCCGCGGATGAAGAGGTGGGGTTCGTCCGCCATCCGGTGCGCGACGGCGACGAGATCCCTGTGGCCGAGGGCTTCTCGCTTCGTGTCGTGGCCACTCCCGGCCACACACCCCATCATCTCTCCTTCATAGCCCTTGACCGGGGTCAGCCGGTGCTGGCTTGTACCGGTGGATCGCTGCTCTTCGGCTCCGTTGGCCGAACCGACCTCATGGGAACGGCCCGGGCCGTCGAGCTGTCTCGCCGGCAGTACCGGTCCGCTCAGGCGCTCGGCGAGCTGCCCGGTTCGGTCGAGGTACTCCCCACCCACGGCTTCGGGAGCTTCTGCTCCGTCGGTGCGGCGGGCATGGAAGCGTCGACGATCGGGGAACAACGGACGGCCAACCTTGCATTCGTCGCCGAAAATGAAGAGAGTTTCGTCGAATCGCTGCTGAACTCGCTCGGTGACTACCCCCGCTACTACCACCGAATGGGCACGATCAACCGGCAAGGAGCGTCTGCTCCTGATCTCTCGACCCCGCCTCTCCTCGACGGTGACCAGCTCTGCGGAGCGCTGGCCACTGGAACCTGGGTGGTCGACCTGAGGGGCCGGGGGGCGTTTGCCTCCAACCACCTCGCAGGCTCGCTGAACTTCGAGCTGGACACGCCGTTCACCACCTACCTCGGTTGGCTCCTGCCTGACGACATCCCTCTGGTCCTGACGGCGGAGAATCCGAAGGCCATCGCAGTGGCACAGCTCGATCTGGCCAGAATCGGCATCGAGCAGCCGGCCGGACACTACGTCGGCCGGCTTCCGCCGAAATCGCCCAGATCCGCGTCAGGTTCGTATCCCGTACGGGGGTTCGATGAACTGGGACTGGCCATGTCCGATTCGACGCAGGTGGCGCTCGATGTCCGGCGGGCGGATGAGTGGGAGGAGGGACACTTGCGCGGTGCGGTGCATGTGCCCCTTCATCAACTGGTCGAACAGATCGACGACCTGCCAGACGGAGTGCTCTGGGTCCACTGCGCCGCGGGCTACCGGGCCGCCATCGCCGCCAGTCTTCTGGCCAGGCACGGCCGGGATGTCGTCCTGGTCGACGACCGCTTCACCAACCCCGCCGACTGATCGGGGCGACCGGGGCGACCGGGGCGACCGGGGCGACCGGGGCGACCGGGGCGATGATGGCCGGGCGACCTCCGATGGGCAAGACTTGGCCCATGACCGATACGTTCGCCGCCCGGTTCGCCTTGGTTCGAGCCACGTTCGGCCCGCTCGCCTGGGGATTCGATCCTTCGGGAGAGCTCCTCGATTCCTGGGGCGTCGGGGACACCCCCGACGGCCTGGACCGCTCCGTCGACATCGCCCTCGGAGCCGCGGTCGGCACCGTCGGTCTGGTCAAACTCCAGTCGGCCTTCTACGAACGGCACGGCTGGCGGGGCCTTCGCACCCTGCAACGATCGATCGCCGAGGCACGCAGCGCCGGCCTCCTCGTCATCGTGGATGCCAAACGGGGGGACGTGGGAACCACCAACGACGCCTACGCGGAAGCGTTCCTCGGAGATGATGCCCCGTTCGGAGCCGATGCCCTGACCGTCCATCCCTATCTGGGCTTGGCCGCCATGGGCTCGTTCGTCTCCCGCGCTCACGAAGCCCACAGCTGCCTCCTCGTCATCACCCGATCCTCCAATCCGGAGGGCCGATCGATCCAGTCGGCGGTCGAAGCGTCCGGCCGGAGCGTGGAGGAGGCGCTGCTGGAGGAGATCGGGGATCTGAACGCCAAGCTCGCACCGGGCGAGGTGGGACCCATCGGTGCCGTCGTCGGTCCCACCCACATGGACCCCCGGCTGGATCTACCGGCGGCACGGGCACTGTTCCTCGCCCCCGGCATCGGGGCCCAGGGGGCCACGCCCGCAGACGTGGCCCAGGTGTTCGCCGCCTGCCCGGACCGGGTGATTCCGAGTGCTTCGCGCACCCTGCTCTCGGGAGGTCCGGATCCGTCCCGCCTGCGGCAGACCGCGGCCGCGCTGGCCGATGAGTTCCGCCAGGCCCTTGCCGGTTGACCACCTGACCTATCTCGCCGCCTCCTCCGGCGCCGGGAGGACCAGACGAAGCCGGCGGTGAGAGACTCGGACGCTGTGGTGGGCTACTCGGGAACGTCGTTGACGGCGAAGCTGGGCGTCAAGGAGGACTCTACGCTGGCGCTCCTGGATGCCCCCGTCGATCTGCGCCTGGAGGTTCCACCCGGTGTCGTGGTCAGGCACACGGCCCGTGGGAACGCCGATGTCGTGCTGGCATTCTTCACCCGGGCCTCCAAGGTCGAGCCGCGATTGGACCGTCTCGGGTCGATGATCTTCCCGTCCGGCGCCCTCTGGATCGCCTGGCCCAAGAAGTCCTCGGGCATGGAGTCCGACATCACCGACATTGCCGTCCGGGACATCGTCCTCCGTCGTGGGCTGGTCGACAACAAGGTCTGTGCCATCGACGAGACGTGGTCGGCACTCAGATTCGTCTGGCGCCGGGAGCATCGCGGACCCGGTCGCCGACCTGGGTGATCCGCCGACCCGTCACTCCTCTCGCAGAGGGGCGACGTCGGACCACGGGTACGAGTCGGCGATCCGCTGCAGCCTCGCGCGGGTCTGGTCGTCGCACAGTGCACCGACGACCCCGGCGCGGAAGGCCCGCTCCGGAGAACAGCCGGCCTCGCCGGCCACCTCGTATTCGCGGGTGAGATCCGAATCGAACATTGCCGGGTCGTCGGTACTGATCGAACACAGCACCCCGGCCGCCATCATGACAGGGAGCGGGTGGCTCTCGATGGAAGCGACCACCCGGGTCCGCAGGTTCGACACCGGGCAGACGTCGCACACGATGGACCTGTCGGCCAGCTCCCGCATGAGGCCACCATCCTCCACCGACCCGATACCGTGGCGGATCCGATCGGCCAGGAGGACGTCGACCGCACCCCGGACCGATGCCGGGCCGGCTGCCTCCCCGGCGTGCGGCACCGAGCCGAGGCCTCCATCCTTGGCCAGGCGGAAGGCCCGTTCGAACGGTTCGGGTGGATATGAGGCCTCCGGCCCACCGAGCCCGAGGCCGGCGATGCCCCGCTCTCTGTACTTGATGGCAAAACGAGCCGTCTCCATCGCCACATCCAGGCCGAAGTCGCGCGGCGTGTCGGGGGTCAGCCTGATCTCCACCCCGAACCGCTCCATCGCCTCTGCCGCACCGTCGCAGAAGCCGGAGAACACCTCGTCCCAGGACGCGCCGCCGGCCACCCGCTCAGACGGGGTGAAGATCCCTTCGATGTAGACGGCACCGTGGGATGCGGCCTCCTCCGCATAGGAGGTGACGACCTGACGGAAATCCCGATCGGTCTGGATGGCCGGGGTCGTCATCCTCCAGAGGTCGAGGAAGTGCTCGAAGTCCCGGAAGCGGTACAGGCGTGCCAGCTCGGCCTCGTTCCCGACCGGCAGAGGAAACCGGTTGCGGGTCGCCATGTCGAAGAGGTCCTTCGGTCGGACAGCCCCTTCGAGGTGGACATGAAGCTCAATTTTGGGGACAGGCGGACGTGGCATGATCGCTCCTTTGCGCGTCGAAAGTGGATACCTTCGACACGAGCCGGAGCCCTCTGGCTCTCCCCGTCTGGTCAGCTCATGACAGAGCGATCATATCCGGTCGTCCGGGCCACACCCCGGCCGACGACCGACATGACGATCGGAACCGTAAGCTCGACCCGTGGTCCCCGAACCTGATCAGCCGGCAGACGTCGGGCCCAAGCGGGTGGCTGTCGGTCGCCGGGTGTTCTTGGGCATGGCGGCACTGGGCGCGGCCGGGATCGCGCTGGGAGCGAAAGCCCAGAGTCTGATCGGTGACGCGTTGGGGTCCGGGCTCGGAGGGTTGCTGCCCGGAGGCGACCGATTCCGTATCTATTCGGTCAGTGGCACGTTCCCGGTCATTCCCCCCGACCGCTACCGTCTCGAGGTCGATGGCCTCGTCGAACGACCGACGACCTTCACCCTGGACGACCTGAAGTCCATGCCCCGTACGGCATTCGTGAAGGACTTCCAGTGCGTGACCGGGTGGAGGGTACCCGATGTCCACTGGGAGGGAGTCAGGCTGTCCGACGTCCTCGACACGGTCGGGGTGACCTCCGGAGCGGTCGCCCTCAGTTTCGAGTCCTACGACGGAACCGATTCCGAGAGCCTGACGCTCGACCAGGCCCGTCTGCCCGATGTCATCGTCGCCTACCGGATGCTCGGCGCGCCCGTGACCACCGAGCACGGAGGGCCGGTGCGGCTCTACGTGGCCCCGATGTTCGGGTACAAATCACTCAAATGGCTGTCGGCCATCCGCGTCGTCGACCGGGTGATCCCCGGATACTGGGAGGAGAACGGGTATCCCGTCAACGGTTGGAGCGACGGCTCGACGGGACCGACCGATACCTGAGGCCATGGTGCGATGACGTCACAGCTCCGGGACGAGCCCAGCGCAACCGTTCGGATCCTGCGCTTCGACCTCACGCAGCGCTGCGCCCACTGGGCCAACGCCCTCCTGTTCGGCATCCTCATGGCGACCGCCCTGCCGCTCTACTTCGGCTCACTGGCCGGCATCATCGGCAAGCGGCATCTCATCGCCGAGATCCACCTGTGGGCCGGAATCGCCCTGCCGGTACCGATCGTGGTCTCCCTCATCGGACCGTGGGGAGCCCGGATGAGACGGGACGTCCGGCGCTTCAATCTTTGGACCAGGGACGAGATCCGCTGGCTGCGGAATCTGGGCACCACGCCGATCGTCCTCGACAAATTCAACCCGGGTCAGAAGCTGAACGCCATCTTCGTCGGCGGGACCATCGTCGTCATGCTGGCCACCGGGTCGATCATGCAGTGGTTCGGGCACTTTCCGGTCAGCTGGCGGACCGGGGCCACCTTCGTCCACGACGTCTTCGCCCTCGCCGTGTTCGTGGTGGTGTTCGGCCACATCACCTTTGCCGTCACCCATCCCGGGTCGATGCGGTCGATGATCAAAGGGTGGGTGACCGAATCCTGGGCCGCCCGGCACGCGGCCGGCTGGTTCGAGGAGGAGAAGGGGCGAGAGGAGTCG
Source organism: uncultured Acidimicrobiaceae bacterium (assembly GCA_963745955.1). Taxonomy (GTDB): domain Bacteria; phylum Actinomycetota; class Acidimicrobiia; order Acidimicrobiales; family RAAP-2; genus Bog-756. The sequence continues at coordinate 930,085 of CAVUZI010000007.1, forward strand.
GGGGTCTCCCGGTGAGACTCGGGCGCAGCGCCGCACCCGCCCATCACGAGGTCTCGTCGTAGACGTCGATCTGGGTGGCCTTCACCGATGCCCACACCGGGGCGCCCTCGGTGAGGCCGAGCTGGGACAGCGCCGCCGGGGTGATCTCCGCCGTCAACCGAACCGGACCATCGAGGAGCACCCGGACCCGATCACCCATCAGATGGACCTCCGCAACCCGGGCCGGCCAGGTGTTACGCGGGCTCCCGTCCGGTCGGTCGACGTACAGGGCGACGTCACGCGGAGCGATGGCCGCGAACACATCACCGCTCCATGCACTGGCCGTCTCCAGGGTCGTGCCGTCGGCCAGCGCCAGGGACCTGCCCCGGCCCACACCCCGGAGCAGGTTGAGGCCCATGAGCTCGGCCACGTACCCCGTGCGGGGACGGGTGGTCACCTCCTCCATGGTTCCCTGCTGCACCACGACCCCGGCCTCGACGATGACCAGCCGGTCGGCGATGGCCGCGGCGTCGAGGGGGTCATGGGTGACCATGACGCACGAACCGCTGAACTCGGCGAGATGCCGCCGCAGCTGGTGCCGCACCGACCCGCGGACACCGGCGTCGAGGGCGGCCATGGGCTCATCGAGGAGCAGGAGCCTCGGGTCGGTGGCCAGCGCCCGGGCCATTGCCACCCGCTGGGCCTGTCCGCCGGAGAGCTGGCCGGGCCTGGAGCCGGCCCGGTCGCCGAGGCCCATCCGATCGAGCCAGACGAGTGCCCGACGGTTGGCCTCGGACTTGGACGCTCCCCTGCTCCGGAGACCGAACGCCACGTTGGCCAAGGCTGTGAGGTGGGGGAACAGGAGGTAGTCCTGGAAGACCATCCCGCACGGCCGCCGCTCGGGTGGGACCAGCACCCCGGCCGCCGGGTCGTCGAGGACGACGCCGTCGAGCACGATACGACCGGCGGTCAGCGGGCGCAGCCCGGCGAGCGCCCGGAGCAACGTCGACTTGCCACTGCCGTTGGGCCCGAGGACAGCCAGCACCTCGCCATCGGCCACCTCGAGATGGAGGTGCTCCTCGAATGCGCCGATGACGACATGGACTTCGGCGCCCAGGCTCACGAGTTGATGGCGCCCAACCAACGCCCTCGCAGGGCGACGAGGACCACGATGGAGATGGCCAGAAGGGCCAGGGACAGGGCCACGGCCACATGCTCGTTCTCCTGCAGGGCCAGGTAGACGGCCAGTGGCAGGGTCTGGGTCCGCCCCTGGATGTCTCCGGCGAAGGTGATGGTGGCCCCGAACTCCCCGAGAGCGCGGGCCCAGGTGAGCGCGGTGCCGGCGATGAGCGAGGGTCCGATCATCGGGAGGGTCACCCGCCGGAAGGTGGTCCACCTCCTGGCCCCCAGACTTGACGCCGCCTCCTCGTAGCGCCCGTCCATCGAACGCAGCGCGGCCTCGACGGTGATGATGAGGAACGGCATGGCCACAAATGTCTCGGCCAGCACGGCGCCGGCCGTGGTGAAGGTGAACTGGATTCCGAGCCAGGCGTAGAGGGGCCGCCCGACGAGCCCGTCACGTCCGAAGGCAAGGAGCAGGGCCACTCCCCCGACGACCGGGGGGAGCACCATGGGAAGGATGGTCAGGGCCCGGACCAGGTCCCGACCCGGAAACCTGGTCCGGGCCAGCACCCAGGCCAGGGGCAGCCCGAGTACCAGCGACAGGCCGGTGGCCCACAGCGAGCACACCAGTGACAGCTTGAGGGCGTCGATGGCGATCGGCGTGGTGAGGTCCGTCCACAGGGTCGACCACGATGCCTTGGTGACCAGACCGACCAGTGGGATGGCCAGGAACGCCACCGTCACGGTGGCCACGGCCACCACAGAGGCCGACGGCCGCCGGAGCCGTTCCGTTCGGGCCACCGCCAGACCGTTTCAGTGGGCGGGCAGGAAGCTGGCCGCCCGGAGCACGCTCTGACCCGTCGGGCCGAGCACGTACGCCACCCAGGCCAGGGCCAGTGATCGGTTCTTGGTCGACTTGAGCACGGCGATGGGGTAGCTGGTGGTGACGTTGACCGACGACGGGATGGGGATGCCCACGCCCTGGTCGCCGACCTTCTTGGCGTTGGTCACGTAGACGATGGCGGCATCGGCATCTCCCGTGGTCACCTCGGCGAAGGTGGCGTCCACGTCCGTGCCCACGGTGATCTTCGAGGCCGGGATGGTGACGTGCGCCTTCTTGAGGGCCAGCACGGCGGTGGAACCGCAGGGTGCGGTGCTGACACAGATGGCCACCACGTGCGCCTTGGTCAGGTCGGCCAGCGAATGGATGCCGAGCGGGTTCCCCGGCTTGACCACGATCTCCAGGGAGTTGCGGGCGAACGTGACCGGCGTGCCCAACACCTCACCCGCCTTCTGCACCGTCGCCATGTCCGACGGTGAGGCTGATGCGAACACGTCGGCCGGTGCACCCTGGGTGATCTGGGTGGCCAGCGTGCCCGACGAGCCGAAGTTGAACCCGATGTCCGTACCAGGGTGGGCGGCCTTGAACTTCGTGGCCAATGTGCCGAAGGCGTCGGTGAGCGACGAGGCAGCCGACACCGTGATCGATCCGGTCAGCTTGGCCGCGGCCGTCGTGGACGTGGTCGGCGATCCCGATGAGCTGCCGCACGCGGCCAGCGTCAGGGCGGCGGCTCCGAGGACCGCCATCGCGGCCCGTCGAATCCGTCGATCGCGCGTTCGATCGGCTTGTCGTCCCGTTCATGCCGGCTGGACCTCCATCATCACGCTTGTGGACTTGACGACCGCGGTGGCCAGATCGCCCTCCTCGAGCCGGAGGTCGTCGGCCGCCTCGCGGGTGAGGAGGGAGACGATCCGGAAGCGACCGGCACGGAGCTCGATGATGGCGGTCAGGGCGTCTCGCTCCACCCGGGTGACGACGCCGCTGAATCGGTTGCGGGCGGACTGGGAGAGGAGCTGCTCCGGCGCGTAGGCCGCATCCTGTTCGCGGACGAAACGGGCCAGAGATGCGCCATCGATCATCCGGTGGCCGCCCTCGGACCGGACGGTCTCGATCCGCCCTTCGTCGCACCAGCGGCGGACCGTGTCCGTGCTCACCCCCAGGAGTTCGGCCAACTGGCCGGGCCGGTACTGGGTCATGGGGGGAAGTTATCCGCCAACCTCGGAGATGTCCAACTTATTCGGCACTCTGGCCCGCAGATACGGGTATCTCTGGCCCCCGATCCTTGGTCACGGAGCCGGGAGGGGCGCCTTCCAGCTCATCCGGCCATCAGCCGACCTCTCCCAGTCGCCGGACCGGCCACCGCTCTTGGCCCACAGGGTCAGCTCTTCGATCGACGAACGGGGATCGAGGTCGAGGAGCGGCTGGAGGAGCACCAGTGCGGCCACGGCACAGGCGGTGAGGGCCTCCATCTCCACGCCGGTCCGCTCGGTGATCTCGGCGACGGCCGAGATCACCAGCCCAACCGGTGTCCGGGTGATATCGACGGTCATGGCGTCGATCGGGATCGGATGGCACAGCGGTAGGAGGGACGACGTCTGCTTGGCGGCCATGATCCCCGCGATCCGCGCCTCCTCCACGAGATCGTCGCCGGTGGCCGCCCGGACCAGAGCCGCCGCCGCTTCCGCCGAGGTGCGCACGCAGCACCGGGCCTCGGCCACCCGCCGGGTCAGCGGCTTTCCCGTGACATCGACCATATGGGCCTTGCCGTGCTCGTCGACATGGGTCAGCCGATCGTCAGACGAGCTCCCCTCGCCCGTCCCGGAGACGATCATCCGCCGGACACCGGTGGGACCACTGCCACCTCGTCGTGTTCCGCCACTGCCGCCCCCGCGGCCGCCGGTTCCCCGTTGATCCAGATCTTCGACGTGCCCACGATGTCGGAGAACGCCGACCCGTACCGTGCTTCCGCCGTCCGGAGCACGTCGGCCACGGTGCCGCCGGCGACCTCGACACGAGCCACGCCGGCCGCCTCGCGTGCCGGTCCGAACAGCCTGAGGACCGCCATCGCTAGCCCCCGATCATCGACATGGAACGGGCCGGCCGCAGAAACCCGGGCTCGTTGATACCGTGCCCGGGCAGTTTCCCCCAGACGGCCCGTCGCAGGAGGAGGGCCAGGTCGGCATCGGTCGCCCGGTTGCGCAACAGGTCCCGCATCGAGCTCTCGTCGTCTGAGAACAGGCAATTGCGCACGGCACCGTCGGCAGTAAGGCGCAGTCGGTTGCAGGTGCCGCAGAAGGGCTCGGTGACACTGGAGATGAGTCCGATCTCCCCATGACCGTCGGCGAACCGGAACCGCTCGGCCGGTGCCGGGCTCCCCTTCCCCACGACCGCATCGAGGGGCCAGACCGCCGCGATCTCCTCGTGAACCTCCCGGCCGGACACGAGCCTGCCCCGCTCCCACCGCCCTTCAGCGTCAAGGGGCATGAACTCGATGAACCTCACGATGCGCCCGGTGCTGCGGGCGAAGGAGGCGAAGTCAAGGATCTCGTCGTCGTTCCGCCCCCTGATCAGCACGACGTTCACCTTCAGCGGTGAGAGGCCGACCGTCTCGGCGACGTCCATGGCGTGGAGGACGGCGGAGAGGTCGCCACGCTTGCGGATCGACCCGAACCGGTCGGCCCGGAGGGAGTCACAGCTCACGTTCACCCGGCGGAGCCCGGCCGCCACCAGCTCGCCGGCCATGCCGGCCAGCATGACCCCGTTCGTGGTCATGGCGATGTCCTCGAACCCGATGGCGGCCAGCCGGGCGACCAGCTCAGGGAGCCCACGCCTCACGAGTGGTTCTCCGCCGGTGAGCCGGACGGAGGAGACACCGAGTGTTCTCGCCACCTGGGCCACCCGGACGATCTCGTCGAAGGACAGAAGGGCCGATTGCGGGAGGAAGGTCATGCCGTGCTCGGGCATGCAGTAGATGCAGCGCAGGTTGCACCGGTCGGTGACCGAGATACGCAGGTCGTCGTGGATCCGTCCGTGGGAGTCGACCAGGGGGCCCACGGTCGGCATGGGAGCGGCCTCCGACCCGCGGCCACGTGGCCGGTCCGAGATCACGACCGGCACCGCGGCGGTCACCATCCCCTGACCTCTGGCAGGGGTGGTTCGACGACCAGGCGGTCGGGATCAGTGAGGATGACGTCGACCGTCCCACCGGCGTCGACACCGTCGCCATCGGGCAGGACCGCCAGGGAGTTGGCGTCGGCCATGGCTCGAAGATGGTGCGAGTCCTGTCCGGCCATGGGGTGCACTACCCATGTCCCGCGCTCGTCCAGGGAAACGGTGGCCCGCACGAAGTGGGTCTTCCCGTCGGGCCCGCGGTGGAGCCCGCGGGCGGCGATCGCCGGGACCACCGGGTGTTCGAGCGAACGGTGACCGGCCAGGCGGCGGACGGCGGGGCGCACCAGCAGTTCGAAGCTGACCATGGCCGAGACGGGGTTGCCGGGCAAGCCGAAGACAGGGGTGCCGGAGCCGGCAAGCGTTCCGAAGGCAAACGGTTTCGCCGGCTTGATGGCCACCTGCATCCATCGCATCGTTCCCGAGCACCGCTTCTCGAGTACCACCTTGACGATGTCGAGATCCCCGACGCTCACTCCGCCACTGGTCACGAGCACGTCGCACGTGTCCGCGGCACGATCGAAGGCGCGACCCAAGGCGGCCTCGTCATCGCCGACCACCCCGAGGTCCAACGCGTCCCAGCCCTCGCGGTCGACGAGGGCGAGAAGGGCAGGGCGATTGGCGTCATGGATCTGGCCCGGCCGCAACGGGCCGGGGTCCGGGGCGAGCTCGTCGCCGGTGGAGAGCACACCGACCCGTGGGCGGGGGTGGACCGTGATAACGGTCATCCCGAGGTTGGCGAACACCCCGACGTGTCCCGGGGTGACGACGGTGCCGGGCTCGGCCACCACATCTCCGACCGCAACATCCTCACCGGCTCCTCGCACCGCTTCACCGGCGGCCACGGGCTGTCCGATCACCACGACCGACCCGTCGTCCTCATCGATGGAATCCTCGAGCATGCACACGGCGTCGGCGCCGGCCGGCAGCGGCGCGCCGGTCATGATACGGACGGCCTCGCCGTGACCGACCGCCCCTTCGAACACCGTTCCGGCCATGATCGAACCGACGACCCTCAGTCGTGCCGGCAGGGCCTTCGACGCAGCGACCGTATCTGCGGACCGGAGCGCGTATCCGTCCCTCGACGAGTTCACGAACGGTGGGACGGGTTCCTCGGCCACGACCGGGACTCCGACGACGCAGCCGGGCGATTCTCCGATCGGCACCGGAACCGGGACACCGGGCCGACACGCATCGAGCACCACTTCGCGAGCTTCCGACAACGGGATCATGCACCGACGTCCTCGATGTCATGCACGCACACGCTCCAGTCCGTGCCGCCGGCCCACGTCTCGCGCTTCCAGATCGGGACCGAGTGCTTGAGCGTATCGATGCAGTATTCGGCGGCCGCGAACGCTTCGGACCGGTGCGGCGTCGACACGACCACGACGACGGAGATCTCACCCACTTGGAGGAGGCCCACCCTGTGGAGCAGGACCAGCCGTCCGACCATGGGCCAGCGGCCGTGCGCGGATTCCGCCACTTTTCGGAGGCGGGGAACTGCCTCCTCGGGGTGGACCTCGTACTCGAGTGCGGTCACGCCCGGCCTGCCCTCCGAGTGGTCCCGCACGGTTCCGCAGAAGCTGACCACTGCGCCACACGTCGGGCCGCGATGCCCACGTCAGTGCACGATCGACGGGCAGAGCCTCTTCCGTGACGTCGATCCAGTCTCGCTCGTCGGGTTGAGAGTCCGGTTCAATCACCCCACCACCCTATTGCCGGCCGCCGCCGTGGAGGGCGGCGCTCAATTGCCGGCCACCGCCGTGGAGGGCGGCGCTCATCCATCCACCCGTCGATCAGTGTGGATGCCCGCCCCCGAGGAGCTCGAGGGCATGGGGGACGACATCGACGATGGCCGCCATCGACTCGACCGCCCCGCTTGTGGAACCGGGGACGTTCACGATCAAACAGGACCCCACCGTCCCGGCGATGCCCCGCGACAGACGGCCGAGCGGGCTGACGGCCCGCATCGCCTCGGCCAGGCCGGGCGCCTCACGTTCGACGACGGTACGGGTCGCTTCTGGGGTCAGGTCGGTGGGGGAGAACCCCGTGCCCCCGGTGGTGGCGATGAGACCGTGGAACCCGGCGGCCAGCTCGCCGAGCGCGGCGCCGACCGGGGACACTCCGTCGGGTACCGTCCGCACTTCGACCACCCGGAAGCCGTGCCGACTCAAGGCATCCGCCAGTGCAGCCCCCGAACGGTCCTGGCGCGTCCCCGCATGGACCGAGTCGGAGACGACGAGCACTTTGGCTTCGAGGGCCACCACGGTGAGGCTACCCGGCCGGCCGCCGTACCCGGAGGGACGGCGGTGGGGATGCGGTCACCGCGGACTCCACTGCCCGTTCCACTGCGGATAGCCCCCTGACTCGGGTTGCACGGTGGCGTCGTATTCGCCGATCTCGTCCTGGGCGAAGTCATAGGCGAGGCACTTGAACTTGGCTCCGACCTTCCAGGCGGGCGGAGGGTCGCAGGTGAGCTTCGACAGCCCCGTCACGCTGAAGTCGTCGGCTCCTGTGCCGGTGAGCTGCGCGTGGACGGAAGCCGTCAGGCTGGTCAACGTCGGAGCCGACCCGGCCGGGGCGCCAGAGGTGGTGGAGCGTGGCCGCGGTGGTTGCCGGGCCGGGCACGGACGTCGAACTGCAGGCACTTGCGACGAGGCCGAAGAGCAGGAGGGTGAGAACGGTGCTGACAGCTCTTCCGTTCAGTCGCATAGCCACCCCTAGGTCGTCGGACGCCCGAAGCGATCGTATCGCACGATCGAGAATCGCCATCGACCATGTCGGCTCACCGGCACTCAGATCGGGTCGGGTACGGCACCACCGGATGCGACCAGCCGGGGGGACCGCTTCGAGCGAGCCTCCATCTCCGGGGGCGCCCACTTCGAGAGGAGGATCACCCCGGCGAACATGGTGATGAGGAACACCGCTTGCAGCACGATGGCGCCCGGTGAGCTGTTGAGCTGCTCTCCGAAGAGCTCGATCCCGATGGCGATACTGGCCAGTGGGTCGACGATGAGCAGCGCCGACTGGGAGGCGGCCAACGGGCCGGCGGCAAACGCCGACTCGAGCAGCACGGTACCGACCACACCGCTCACCACCACTGCGTACACGGGCCAGTGCACGAACAATCCGCTCCAGCCGTGATGCGCCAGCACCTCGGTGGCGGCTTTGACGAACGCGGCATCGATCGCCCACACCAGGGCGGCGGAAGCACCCAGCAGGGCGGCCCGTCGGGCGGGAGATCCCCACCGGCTGAGGATCAAGAGGACCACGATGATCAGGCTTCTGCTCCCGAGGGCCACGATCCACCCGCTCGGCGTGGGATGGCCGTGTCCTTCTTGGGGATCGGCCACCACCAAGAACCCGATCAGGCCGGCACACAAGAGGGCGGCGGCACCCCAGGTCCGGGAAGCGATGCGATCGTGGAGCCAAAAGACGCGGAGGGCGAGGGTGAAGATGAGCTCGGTGACCAGGATCGGCTGCACCGTGGCCAGCTCGCCGAAGTAGAGGGCCAGCGCGGTGAACACGAAGGTCCCGCCCATGCACACCATTCCCAACAGCCACATGGGCTGGCGGATCAGGAAGAGGGTGGTCTCCCAAAACGACCGCTTCTCGTCGGATCCGGCGATGTTGGCCAGCCGTTGCAGCACGGAGGTCAGCGCCTGGCTGAACGCCCCGAGGAGGGCGAACACGATGCTCATGTGGCTGACCTTCCCCTCTCTGCCGGTGCCCACTGTGCCGGCGTCGCCTCTGCCGCAGTCGCGGCACAGACCATTCGAGACCAGGGGGCAACGACTTGGCAAGGCGCGCCCGGTCCGGTCATGGCGATTCGCATGTCGCCGGCTCGTGGGTGGGCTCCGGAACCAGACCGAGTCTCCAGGCCAGCCATGGGAACGAGTCCTCGAGCGCCTGGCTCCAGAGAGCGAAGTCATGGCCTCCGGGCCGGACCCTGATACACGTGGCGATCCCGGCGTGCAGGGCCGCTGGCTGCAGCAGGTGGGCGGCTTGCACCGGCTGGGTGTCCTGGTCCCCGACCTCGAACCATCCGGCCGAGCCGTCGAAGCGCCGGCTGTGGAGGAGCTGGGCCGGGTCATGGTCGGCGAACTCGGCCTCGGATCCGCCGAAGAGCGTGTCGATGGTCTGGGCCCTGGTGGTCTCCAAGTACTGGGGCGACGCAAATCCGGAGAACGACGCGAACGTCGGATAGACCGATGGATGGCGCAGGGCCAACATCACCGAGCAGGTCCCGCCGGCGGAGAGACCGCCGATGGCAAGTGACCCGGGACCTCTCGAGGCACTGAAGCGGCTCCGTACGAAGGCGGGCACGTCCTGGACGAGATAGGTCTCGGCATTGCCGAACTTGCTGTTGACGCACTCGGAATCCACGGTCTTCGTCCCGTTCGGGTCGGGCATGACGATGATCGGGGCCAGCCCGTGATGCGATTCGGCGAACGCATCGGCTGTGCTGTCGGCGTCGCCGTCGCCCGACCAGTCCGAGGCGCTTCCCGGCTCCCCGGGGAGCAGGATCAACGTGGGGAGCGATGGTGTCACCTTGGCGAACCAGGCCGGTGGAAGATACACGTAGGCCGGCCGCGTGGAGAAATGAGAGATCTTGGGCGGGATGGTCACGGCGATCAGCACGCCGTGATCGGGAAGCCTGCCCGTCGCCGCCACCTGGCTGCGGATCTGTTCCAGCTGGGGAGTGGCGACGACGTTCTCAGGGTCGAGAGTCAATAGGCGGCCCAACGTGGGGAACGAACCCGACTGCTGATCGATTGCATCCAGCGTGACCAACAGGGTCAACACGATGGCGGAGACCGCCATCGACCGGCGCCATCCACCGCCTCCCCAGCCGATGACGGCCACGGAGAAGGCCAGGATGAACAGGAAGCCCCACACATAGGCCGACCGGGGTAGGTCCGAGCGGGTCAGCGAGCTCACCGTCGCCACCAGTGCCACCGCCGCGGTCACTGCTGCGGCTGCCGGCACTCCGAGGCTCAGCTGGCGCCTCCATCGACCCGAGCGCCAATCGACTGCAGCCACCAGCGTTGCCACGGCCAACAGGCGCAGCGCGAGAGGCAGCCACCCGGTGACGATCGAGACGTTCACGCCGGGTACCGATGGGGCCCGGTCACGACCCTTCCGAGGAGGGGGCACCTCCGGTGCTTCCGGTGGACAACCAGCGCCGAAGCCCGGCGGCGTTGGAGTGGACCCCATTCATCACATCCAGCTTCTCGCGGTGCTCCTCGGGTACGCCGTCCAGATCGGAGGCGAACGCGGCGTCCAGCGCAGCCGCGATGTCCTCACCTCTGCGAAAGGCTGACTCGGCCACGTCGACCCACCGCCGCAACGTCCCGTCAGCCTCGTCGAGCACGTCGGCCGGATCATCGAGGACTCCGTAATGGGCGAGGGCCAACGCCGTCGGGCGTCGCTCAGCGAACCGGTGCAGGGAATGAAGGGCCAGATCGAGGTCGAAATCGGGTGGCGGCGTCGACGGTCGCAGCACCCCGGCGTCGGGGAGCTTCACGCCCACCGCGTCCCCGGCGAACAGCACACCACTCAACGTGTCGTGCAGGGCCAGATGGTGCTTCGCATGACCGGGCGAGTCCACGGAGATGAGCGAGCGGTCCGCACTCACCCGGATCGCCTCGAGGTCCTCCAGCACGTGGATCCGCTCGGGCGGAGTGGGGTCGAGCCGGCCGTAGAGCGAGTCGAGGAGGGAGCCGTAGACACGGGAGGCGGAATCGACCAACCTGGTCGGGTCAGCCAGGTGACGGGCGCCCTTCTCGTGGACGTAGATGACGGCCTTGGGGAACGCCCGGGCCACGTCACCGACACCTCCCGCGTGATCGAGGTGGATGTGGGTGACGACCACCCCGGCGAGATCGGTGGCGCCCACACCCAGCCGATCCAGCGTGGCCAGGAGTACGGGCACCGAGCTCTGGCTGCCCGTCTCGACCAGGACAGGGGAGTCCCCCTCGATGAGGTAGCCGGCCGTCACCCGCTCCCATCCCCCGAGGAACGTGTCCAGCTCGATGACCCCCTCGGCCACGGTCGTGCCCGCCGGCGGCGCTTCGGGGTCCGAGGGGTCGAACGGATGAGTGCCGGGGACGTCTCGTCCCCCTCCGTCCGACCGGTGCCGGTGGCGTCCGCTCACCACGGCACCGGCGTCGATCGAACTGTGGCTGCCTGCGGCACCGGACCGGCTACCGGCGTTTGGCCGGAGCCTTGGCGCGGACCACGGCTTGCTTCCGACCCGAGGATCGCGCCGGAGCCTTTTCCGTCGCCTTCGCCGGTCTCCCGGTCGCCTCCGTCGCCTTCGTCGCCTTGGCCTTCTTCGCCCCACTGGCCTTCTTCGTCGCCTTGGCCGTCTTGGCCGCCGTTGCCGTCCTCGCCACTTTGGTGGTCTTCGACGCTTTGGCCGTCTTGGCCGCTCTGGCCACTCTGGCCACTCTGGCCGTCTTGGCCGTCTTGGCCGGGCTGGCGGCCGAGTTCCTGGCGGCCGACTTCCTGGCGGCCGACTTCCTGGCGGCCGGTGCGCCCCGCCCCCTGGCCACTGCCATGCCCCCGGACGGCGATCCGATCGCTTCCTTCACCACATGGGCGGCGCTGTGGGCGGGGTCGCCGGTGCCGCTTTCGACCAGCCTCGACAACACGTTGCGGGCGCTGAAGGCGCCCCTGTGGCGGGTGGCGCTGCCCTTCCCCTCGACCAGAGCCCGCCGGGCCAGGGTGGAGATGACGTGGCTCGAGGACGGCTTCTCGTCGCCGCCGATCTTCGAGGCCGAGTTGACCAGGGACACGTGCGAGAACGCTTGCGGGAAGTTACCCACCAGCCGGCCGGCGACAGGGTCGTACTCCTCCGACAGGAGACCGAGGTCGTTTCGAAGGCACAACAGCCGATCGAGGAGCTGGCGGGCGTCGTGGTCGCGTCCGAGCAGCGAAAGACAGTCCGCCAGCCAGAACGAACAGGCCAGAAAGGCACCCTCCCGACCGGTCAATCCGTCCACGTCGCCGGTGTCGACGGTGCGGTACCGCAGGACGAATCCCCCCTCGACGAGCTCGCGCTCGATGGCCTCGATGGTTCCACGCATCCTCGGGTCGTGGGCGGGGAGGAATCCGACCAACGGGATCATCAGCAGGCTGGCGTCGAGCTCGTCCGATCCGTAGTACTGGGTGAACGAGCCCTTCTCGGCGTTGAAGCCTTCATCGCAGACCTGGTCGTGGATCTCCTTTCGCACCACCTTCCAATGCTCGACCGGCCCCGGGAGGTCATGTTCCTCGGCCGTCTTGATGGCGCGGTCGATCGCCACCCATGCCATCACCTTGGAGTGGGTGAAGTGCCGCCGCGGCCCCCGCACCTCCCAGATGCCGTCATCGGGTTCGCGCCAACCGTCACCGAGGAACTCCATCAGCGAAAGCTGGAGCTCCCACGTCGGGCTGTCGCCGGGTTCGACGGCCCCCGAGGATTCGTACAGGGCCGACATCACCTCGCCGTAGACATCGAGTTGGAACTGCCCCGCCGCGGCATTGCCGATGCGCACCGGGGAGGACCGCTCGTAGCCGGGCAGCCAATCGATCTCCCACTCGTCGAGACGACGCTCCCCTCCCGCCCCGTACATGATCTGCATCTGGGCGGGATCACCGGCAATGGCCCGGAGCAACCAGCTCCGCCAGTCCATGGCCTCCTGGTAGAAGCCGCCGCGCATCAGCGACTCGAGCGTCAGCGTGGCGTCCCGCAGCCAGCAGAACCGGTAGTCCCAGTTGCGGGATCCTCCGAGCGTCTCCGGCAACGACGTGGTGGCGGCGGCGACGATGCCCCCGGTGGGCTCGTAGGTCAACGCCTTGAGGGTGATCAACGATCGCACCACCGCCTCGCGGTACTCCCCCTGGTAGGTGCACTGCTTGGCCCAGTCGGTCCACCAGAGCTCGGTGTCCTGGATGGCGTAGGCGGCATCGACCGGGCGGGGCGGATCTTCATTGGCCGGGAACCAGGTCAGGGAGAAGGGGATCTGCTGGCCCTCCCAGACGGTGAACTCGGCCACGGTGGTGAGGTCCTGACCCTTGCAGGTCACCGGAGTCCACAGCGAAAGCCCGTCGGGACCGGCGATGGCGTTGAGGGTCCCTTCGGTCCTTCGGACCCAGGGGACGATCTGGCCGTAGCCGAACCTGATGGTCAGGTCCATCTCCATGGTCACTTTTCCGCGCACACCCTCCACCAGGCGCACCACTTCGGGATGTTGCTGACGGATGGGCATGCAGTCGACCACCCGGACGGAGCCCTCGTCGGTCACGAACTCCGTCTCGAGGACCAGGGTGTCGCCCCGGTAATGGCGGTGGGTGGCACCGTGGGACCCCTTCGGCGCCAGCTTCCACGACCCGTGGTCCTCGTCGCCGAGCAGCTTGGCGAAACAGGCGGCCGAGTCGAAGCGGGGCAGGCACAGCCAGTCGATCGAGCCGTCCCGCCCCACCAGGGCGGCGGTGTGGAGGTCGCCGATGATGCCGTAATCCTCGATGGAAAGCGCCATGTCCCCATGTCTAGCCGGAGGCACGGCCCCCTGTGCTGCTCTCCATGGCCATACCACCCGTTGTGCCATCACGGACGACCCGGTGGCCGAGTCCGGGTCCTTCCGGGTTGCGGCCGACTCAACCGAAGGTGCAGGGGCCCGTGCTGACGGCGCGGGACAGGTTCTCGGCCTTGGTCACCCGGGCCAGCACCCCTGGAGAGGCAAGGGCGTAGCCGATATCGCCGTCGGTGGTCGATCGCGAGAACACGACGCCGATCACCTGTCCGTCCGGCTGGACCAGGGGACCCCCGGAGTTGCCGGGGCGGACGATCGGCCTGGATCTCGTAGACGTCCCGCACGGTCAGTCCCTGGCCGTAGATGTCCCGACCTTCGGCTTCGAATTCGGCCATGACCCCGGCCGGCTGCACCTTGAACGGCCCCCCGCCCGGATAGCCGAGCACCGCGGCCTGAACCCCTCGGGTGGACTTGTCGGGATCGAGGGCCAGGGGCGGTTCGTAGACGCCCTTCACCCGCATCACGGCCAGATCGAAGGAAGGATCGAACGACAGGACGGTGGTCTGCAAGAGGTTGTTCCCGACCTCCACCACGGGATGGGGAATGCCGGCGATGACATGGGCATTGGTCACCACCAGTCCGGCACCGACGACGAAACCCGATCCCTCCTGGATCTGCCCGCATCCGTCGCCGATGACCTTGACGGTCGATGCTCCGGCATGGGCGACCGCCTCTTGCAGCTGGGCCTCGCCGGGCAGGGACACCGGCCCGGCGGATGCCGGGGCCAGTTGGGCGAAGACAGGCGGGAAGCCCTCGGCGGAGAGGAAGCTCTGTACCCGGGAGAAGACGGACGGCGGGGCGGGAAGCACGTTGTCGAGAGACCTGAGGATCGTCGACTGGTCGATGGCCGTGTTGAGGCTGAGCGACGAGCTGTTGACCAGGGTGCTGGCCAGTAGCCAGGCCACCAGGAGCGAGGCGGCAATGGCCACCACCACGCCGAGCGCGGAGTCCACCGGTCCCAGTATCCCCCGGTGGATCCGTCGAAAGGCGAGGCTGCCGACGACGCGGCCGGCCAGACCGCAGAAGGCGGCGATACCGAGCATGGTCACCAGGGCCACCGCGGTCCGCGCCGGCTGGGAGTGCACCCAGCGCACGGTCACCGACGCCAGCAGCGCACCGAGATAGAGGCCCACCAGGAACCCCCCGAAGGAGAGCACCTGGACGATGGCACCCAGCCGGAGACCCTGGATGGCGGCCAGCAGGACCACAACCACCACGACGACGTCGACCAGGTTCATCGCCCCGGCCCTTCGCGGGTGGCGAGCGCGGAGAGAGAGGAGGAGCGAGGGACCGGCACCACCGACTAAACGTAGACGGACGGGGTCGGGCCCGAGCGTCATCACCCCTCCCCACCGGGCCCACGTGGCAAGATCTGGAGTGGAATCGATCGACCCGTCGGCCCGGTCCGGATGGCGGGCGTCGCGAGCAGATGAGCGGGGTAGTTGTCCGTGAGTGATCAGACGCCTCCCGCCGAGGGTGAGCAACCCGCGGTGGACCCAGAGTCCCCGGGGCCGGATGTGCCCCCGCCGCCCCCTCCGGCCGCCGGATCCAGCCTCCCGCCTTCGGCCCCGCCACCCCCTCCCCCCAGCGGTTTCAACCCGCCGCCCCCGGCTCCGCCTCCCCCTCCCATCAGGGGATACCGGCCGCCGCGGCCGGCCCCGCCTCCGTCCGCATATCCGCCCCCACCGGCCTACGGGTACCCGACCGGTCCCACCGACCGGTTCGGCCGACCTCTGGCGGAATGGTGGCAACGCCTGGTCGCCATCATCATCGACTACCTCATCCTCGGCGTCCCGAAGGGCATCATCACGGCCATCTTCGTCGGTGCTACCGGCGGCGGCGGCATCTACCAGTCCCACTGGATCGCCAGCGTCATCATCATCGGGATCGTCTTCGCCGTCGTCGACATCGGCTACTTCGCGCTTCTGAACGGAAGTGAGAAGGGTCAGACCGTCGGTCAGATGATGCTCGGGATCGCAGTCCGCGACGAGCCCTCCGGTGGGGCGATCGGGCCCGAGCGGGCAGGTGTCCGGATCGTCGTGCTGTACCCGGAGGTCCTGGTGGGATGGATACCGGTCATCGGAGCCATTGCCGGGCTCTACACCCTGGTCGCCGCCCTGTCCCCCCTGTGGGACAACCGGAGGCAGGGGTTCCACGACAAGGTGGCGCACACGGACGTCATCAAGGTTCGCTGAATTCTCCCCGCCGGGCTGTGATCACCATCTCCCCTCGACGGCTCGGCCCGGTGGTGGCAACAGTGTTCGTCGTGCTGTCGGTGGCCGGCTGCGCCGCCGCGGAATCGACTCCTCCCCCTTCGACCTTCGGCACCGACTCGCCCTGGCTCGGCACTCTCAGCGCGGTGGCCCTTCCGGCCCCGGTCAACTCCCTCACCTCCCTGGACTGCGCCAGCGCCACCCGGTGCTGGGCGGTCGGCTCGACGGTGGGAGGGGGTGGCGCGCCCAACGGTGCGGCCGTGATCAGGACCACGGACGGTGGGGTCAGGTGGACGACCCAGGTCATCCCGCCCACGGTGGGCTATCTCTCCGGCGTCGCCTGCACCGACGTGATCCGCTGCACGGCGGTCGGCCAAGCCAGCCAGGCGTCCGCCGGTCAGGCCGTGATCATCACCACCGCCGATGGTGGCGTCCAGTGGACACAGGTTCCCGCCCCGCCCGGCGTCCTCGACCTCAGCGCCGTCTCCTGTCTGGCAGACGGCTGGTGCATGGCCGTCGGAGCCGCGGCGACCGGTTCGGTGGCCCTGGTGTCCACCACCTCGGGGACGACGTGGGTCCAAGCGGGTACCCTTCCGGCCAACATGTCCGGAGCCACCTTCATCTCGTGTACCGGGGACCAGCGCTGCTGGGTCACCGGTCACACCGCGGTGGCTTCCGACCACGTGGTCGGAGCCCTCGCCCTCACCACCGACGGCGGATCCAACTGGGCCATGGTCCCCACACTTCCGGGCAGCGGCTATCTCAACGGTGTCTCCTGCCTCAACGGGCCGCCGACCGGCAGCGGTGCGTTCCCGGTCCCCTCCACCACCTCGACGACATCACCTGCGGTGGCACCGGGCGCGGCCACCACCGCGTCGACTGTGTCCGCCGACGCTGCGTCCACCACCACCGCTCCACCCACCACCGATCCGCCCCCCACCACCGCGCCGCCCGCCACGACCACCACCACTACGCCGCTCGTGGGTGTTCCCGGCGTCCGTTGCATGGTCGTGGGGACGACCGCCGACTCCTTGAACGGGGCCAGGATCGGGCACGGACTCCTCTTCACCACCGACAACGGTGGTGCGACCTGGTCGAGCCAGACGGTCACCGCACAGTCCGCCTCGCTCACGGGTGTCTCGTGCACCGCCATCGGAACCTGCGTCACCGTGGGGAGTTCGGTCCTCTCCGCGCCCCAAGCCGGTCTGATGATGGTGAGCGGATCGCCGGCGGATCCCTGGAAGTCTCCGTCAGTGGTCGGCGCCCCGCAGCCGCTGACCGCGGTGAGCTGCACCTCGACCTCGCGGTGCGTCGCCGTGGGCGAGTCGATCAGCGAACACCTGGCCGGCGGGTGAACCACTGCTCCGGGGTCGAGGTCCTGGGATGATGGGGGCCGCCATGAGCCCCACACGCCACCGTCGGACGCCCGGTCACACCCTCTTCCTATGATTCACCACGTGCACCGGTCATCGAAGAGCATGCCCCTCGGGGGCCACCGCCCCTACCCGCGGACAGGGAACCCGTGACCAACGTCGAGCCGATCCAGCCCCGCACCAGACGGCGGCCGACCGCGACGTCCGGATTCGGCGTCGGCCGTCGGGAGGCTCACGACTCGTCGTCCTTCTACGCCCGGTTCACCCCGCCGCGCCTCTCCGACGACGACCAGGTCGCCGCGCCCGCCGCCCGTGACGCCATCTGGGTCGGAGACGCCCGGGAGATGGACCGGTACGGGGAGGTGGCGGACAATTCGGTGGCCCTGGTGGTGACCTCGCCCCCGTACTTCGCCGGCAAGGAGTACGAAGCCGTGCTCGGGGTCGGACATGTCCCGGCCGACTACCACGCGTACCTCGGGATGTTGCACGACGTCTTCAGCCAATGCTTCGACAAGCTCGAGCCCGGCGGACGGATAGCTGTGAACGTGGCCAACCTGGGGCGCAAGCCCTACCGTTCCCTGTCACGGGACGTCATCGACCTCCTCGAGCGACTCGGCTTCCTGCTCCGGGGGGAGATCGTCTGGCAGAAGAGCCACGCGGCGGGGGGCTCGTGCGCCTGGGGTACGTATCAGCGACCCGGCAACCCCGTTCTGCGCGACGTGTCCGAGCGGATCATCGTCGCATGCAAGGGCCGCTTCGATCGGGCCGTCGCCCCGGGCCAGCGCGCACGCGACGGGCTCCCCAGCGAGGGGACGATGACCATGGACGAGTTCGTCGATGCCACCATCGACGTCTGGGACATACCCTCCGAGTCGGCCACCCGTGTCGGTCACCCGGCACCGTTCCCGGTGGAACTGCCGCGGCGCCTCATCGAGCTCTACACGTATCGCGGCGACCTGGTCCTGGATCCGTTCGTCGGATCGGGATCGACCGCCGTCGCCGCGGTTCGGACCGAGCGTCATTACATCGGATTCGACACCGACGAGGAATACGTGGCCCTGGCCGAGCGGCGGGTCGCCGAGGAGCGGACGGCGATGATCGGCTCGGCATCGGCGGGGGCGGCCCGCCGTCGGGTCACGGTGAGCCCCGGACGGTCGTCATCCGGTGCCGGCACCACCCCGGGGGAGGACCAGGCGGTCATGCTCGGACGGAAGGCGAGCGAACTGGCCCACCAGGCGCTCGAGACCTGCGGCTTCCGGGACATCGAACGCAACGTGACCTACCGGGACCTCGGCCTGACCGTGGACTTCAGGGCCCGGGACGCGGTCGGGGGCCTGTGGCTCTTCGAGCTCTCCGGGGCCTACTCGACGACCCGGCCCGGTCTGCGGCGTCCCGATGTGTTGTGGCGGGCGCTGGGCAAGGCCTGTGTCCTCCACGAGGTCCGGTCGCGGCAATCGGCGCGGGACGATCTCGGCCCGCTGATCCTCCTGTCGACCGACTCCCCGGCGGACCGGGCTGACGGCGCCAGGGCTCTCCGGGCGGTGCAGGGTGACGACCGGTCGGGTCCGGTCTACGACGTCCTCGAGCTCCTCGACACGGCGTGCATGCGGCGCCTGCACGCCTACGCCGAGCAGCACGGCCGGGCCAAGCCGGCACGGCGGAAGAGATGAGCTCCGGGCCCCTCGTCGATCGACCCCGTGCCGGATAACCGCACGATCGCCACCGAGCTCGGGACCGCGCTCGGGACGTTGCCCTTCACCGATGTCGGAGCTGCTCTGGCCCACCGTCCCCGTCAACTCCAGGTGGACGATGAGGTCTGGGACCGCCTCGACGCCATCGCCACATCGGGTCGGTTCTCCGCCGAGCTGAGCTCGGCCTTCGCCAACGGGCGGGCCCTGCTCGAAGCTCCCGACGGCCTCCGCGGCAGGACACCTCTCACCGTCGAATGGACCGGCGGGCGGAGGCCCCCCGGGGACGAAGTGGCGCCGATCGACCTCCGGATCGACCACGTGTACCTGATCAGCTGCAAGTACGAATCCGACATCGTGGCCAATGCCTCCCCCGGCAGGCTCTTCGATGGGTTGCTGGCCACCTCGGGGACCTGGGACCGCAGGGACTGGTACGAGGTGGTGGCGCCCGAAGAGCTGGCCGCGCTGTACCGGTCCTGTCTGGCGGCAACCGGCCTCGCCGGCTTTCCGACGGCCCCGTCGCTCTGCGACCGGGAGCAGGTGGCCACGTTGCGCGATGCCCTGGCCGGGCGCACCTACCCCGACGGCCCCTCGCGAGCGGCCTACGCCGACCTGTGCCACGCCGTCAGCACCGCCTCGGCCGAGCGGTGGACCAGGCGGCTCGAGTCCACCGGAATCGCCCGGGAGACGATGTTGTGGAGACTGCTGCGGATCGGCAGTGCCCCGTACTTCGTCCTCGGCAACGACAGGCGCACCGGTCTCCCGGCCCGATACAGGATCGCCAGCCCCTGGGACTGGCGCGACCAGTTCGAACTGGCGGAGTTCACCGTCTCACCGTCGGAGGCCGGACAGCCGCGGGTCGACTGGACCTGCACGTACCGGTCGCGGGACGAGGACGGGGAACGAACCGTCCTCGGACACGTCGAGGTCCGCTGGAGCCACGGCCGGTTCGCCCAGCCGCCCGAGGCCAAGGTCTACCTCGACACGCCCATGTCGCTCCTGCCCGGCTATCACCCGCTGGGGACGGCCGACCAGCCCCAGCTCACCTTGTGGCCCGTCGCCCGTTGATCCGACCGTGAACTGGGACGGCCAGGCCTACCAGGAGCGCTTCGACAGGCTGGAGGCCTCCGGCGCCGATGTACACGGTGAGGCCGAGTTCGTCATCCGGTGGCAGCCATCGTCGGTCCTCGACGCCGGGTGCGGGACCGGTCGGGTGGCGAGGGAGCTCGCCCGTCGGGGTGTGGATACGGTCGGGGTCGATCTCGACCGGTCGATGATCGAAACCGCCCGCTCGCTGGCACCCGATCTCGCCTGGGTGCTCGGGGACCTCGCCGTCATCGACCTCGGGCGCCGGTTCGACGTGGTGGTGATGGCCGGAAACGTTCCCATCTTCGCGCCGGCCGGGACCCGCGCCGCCTTGGTGGCAGGGTGCGCCCGCCACATCGGGCCCGGTGGATGCCTGATCGCGGGGTTCCAACTCGACAGGGGCTACTCCCTGGACAGCTACGACGAGCACTGCCGGCAGGCCGGACTCGAAGGCAACGGGCGATGGGCCACCTGGTCGGGGGCGCCGTTCACCGACGGCGGGGGATACGCGGTGTCGGTGCACAGGCCGTCGGCTGAGCCACCAGGCTGAGCCACCAGCCAGGCCACGGCTGAGCCACCGGCCTGAGCCACCGGCCTGAGCACGGGCAGGACGGGGCGTGTGCCCCTGACGCGCCGGCAGGCCAGATACGGCTCCCCACCCCTCGGCACACCCCGGGAGCGGCACCATCTCTGCGATCATTGGCGCACCCGGAAAGGACATCATGCGAAATCCCATGTTCGTCTTCGACGAGCAGCTGACCACCCTCATCCTCGACTACTGCCGCTGGAGGCTCGCCCTCGACCCGGTGCCGCTGGACTTCGGAGGCGCCCAAGCCTCGTCGCTGGCCCACAGCTTGGACGGGCTGATCAACCCCGAGGGCACCGATCCCCGCCGGATCATGGAGATCTTCGACAACGAACTGGCCACCGCGGTGGTGTCGTGCGACAGCCCCCGTTTCCTCTCCTTCATCCCGGCCGCGCCGACCAAGGCTTCCCTCCTCTTCGACATGGTCGTGGCCTGCTCGTCCCTCCAGGGCACCTCGTGGATGGAGGCGGCCGGGGCGGTGGCCGCCGAAAACCAGGCGTTGGGGGTTCTGGCCGATCTGGCCGGGCTCCCCGAAGGGGCGGGCGGGTGCTTCGTCTCGGGCGGCTCTGCCGGCAACCTGTCCGCTCTGATGGTGGGCCGGGACACGGCCGGGCACCGGATGGGCGACCGTGCCCCCGTTCACCCGTTGATCGCCATCAGCGAGGAGGCCCACTCGTCGGTGGGCAAGGCGCTCCGGGTCCTCGGAGTCGAATCACTGCTCGTGCCCTGCGAGGATCACCGCCTCACCGGTCGGGCACTTCGTGCCGCGCTCGACGGGCACCCGCGGGGTGGCGACGCCATCGGCGTCGTCGCCACCGGTGGGACGACCAACGCGGGGATCGTCGATGACCTGGCCGGAGTGGGTGAGGTCGCCCGGGATCGGTCCCTCTGGTTCCACGTCGACGGGGCCTACGGGTGCGCGGCGCTCCTGGCCCCTTCCGTGCGCCACCGGTTCGACGGCATCGAGATGGTGGACTCCTTCGTGGTCGACCCGCACAAGTGGCTCTTCGCCCCCTTCGACTGTGCCGCACTCATCTACCGGGAGCCCCGCCTGGCCAAGGCCGTCCACACCCAGGACGCCTCGTATCTCGACGTGCTCCACAAGGAGGCTCCGGGCGAGTGGAACCCCAGCGACTACGCCTACCACCTGACCAGGAGGGCCCGAGGACTGCCGCTGTGGTTCTCCCTGGCCGTCAACGGCACCGACGCCTACCGCGACGCCGTCGAGACCGTCCTGGCCGTGACCCAGGCCAGCGCCGACGTCATCGAACGGATCCCCTACCTCGAGCTGGTGCGCAGACCCGAGCTGTCGGTCGTCCTCTTCCGCAGGATCGGTTGGGATCGGGCCGACTACGAACGTTGGTCAGCCCGGCTCCTCCACGACCAGATCGGCTTCGTGGTCCCCACGACCTGGGAGGGCGAACCGGTGGGCCGGCTGGCCCTCCTCCATCCCGACACCACCGTCGGCATCATCGAGGAGATCCTGGCCACCATGGCGGACTGACGCGGCTCCCGGTTGCTCCCGGCAGGTGCTCGTCCCCCATCGTCGAGGATCCGACGGCTCGCGTTCGCCGCCGGATCCTCTCCGTGGCTCAGACGGTCATGCGACCTTGATGGTGAGTACAGAGGTGGCGGTCTCCTTCGGTGAGCTGTGGTCGGTCACCTTGAACTCCACCCGGTAGGACCCTGCTTTCACCGTCTTCGACACGGTGCCCGACAGCGCCCCGGCCGAGCTCAGCTTGAGACCTGACGGCAGCTTCGTGCTGCTCCACACGTACGGGGCCTTGCCTCCTGAGGCCTTCAGTGTCGCCTTGTAGGCCGCCCCCGGTTTGGTGGTGGGAAGGGCTCCCGTCGAGACGAAGAGCGGCACGGTCAGGGTGAAGGCCTGGCTGACCGCCTTGGCCGTGCCCACCTTGGCCAGGAAGTCGAACTTGAACACCCCGCCCACCGACGGGTTGCCCGACAGGATCCCACCCGTCTTGGACAAGGTCACCCCGGTCGGGAGCTTGCCCGACTCGGTGAGGACAGGAGCCGGGCAGCCGGTCACGACCACGCTGAACTTGTTGGTCTTGCCGTGGAGGAACCTGGCGCTGGCGGCCGAGTGGAAGACGGCCGGTTCGGGCGAGCAGCTGGTCGACCACACGAACCCGTTGGGGTCGGTGGTGCTGGCGGTGAAGTCCACCGGGGTGTTCCAGTAGTCGCTCACCTTGCCGTTCTTGGCGCAGGCGATGCCCGCGTCCCAGGCCCCACTCTTGTTACCGGCCGCGTAGAGCAGGTCGTCGAGGGTCACACGCTTCAGCAGCGCCGCGAATTCGAGGTCGTTGGGGATCTCGACGATCTGCCCGGTCTTGACGGCCGTGTTGACCTTGCCGTAGTAGTTACCGAGGTTGTTGACGAACCCATAGCCGGCCGACGGGAACCCATTGACAAACGACACCGAGGTCGGGCTGGTGCCCGCATGGACCATGTAGCTGAAGACCAGATAGCCGCCCTTGGCGGTATCGCCGGTGCAGTGGGCGGGGACGCCGGACGCCGCCGGGAGGGTCACGGTGAATTGGGCGGCTGAGCCTCCCGAGGTCAGGGGTCTGCTGTTCACCGGGTTGGTGATGGTGGCCACCCCGTTGAGGGTCGACGCCGCCGCCGGGGTCACACCGGCGGCGATCAGGCCGGCGAAGGTGCCCAGGAGAACCAGCACGGCGGCCACTCCGACCTTCGTTCGCTGGGCCGTCGAGGGCCGGGTCCTCCCAGACCCGGCTTCGAGGTGATGCGTCCTGTCAGCACTTGACGTGTTCATGGTTCCGTTCTTTCGCTCGTGTCGATCTGCGATGGGTGTCCGGGACGGGCTTGGCAGCCGCCATGTCCGGTGACCCACGACGTGGGTCAGCGGCGGCGAGAAGGCCGAAGCCGGACTGATCGACGGCAGCCCCCTCGCATTGCTGACCCATGGTCGAGGCCCAAAACCCAACAAAACCTAGTGGATTACTCACGTTAAGCTACGGCGGCCCGACCCGGAAGTCAACTATGAGAACTGCGCACCCGATGACCTGGGCCGGAGGTCGGGGCCCGATCATCGGACACACCGCCCGGCATCCCCGATTGCGGAGCTGTCTTCATGCCCGGCGCCGGCGCAGGGCGCAGGGCGGGGGCGGGATGGAAGGTGACCACGGGACGAACCAGGGACGGTGCCGAAGCACCGTCCCTGGTTCCACGCATGCGGTCGAGGGCCCCGCTCCTACTTGAGCACCACCAGGCTGAACTTGGTCGATGCCGTCTGCTTGGGCTTGGACGAGTCCTTGACGGTGATCGTCACGGAGTAGGTCTTCACGGCATCCGAACTGCTCACCGTGCCCGACAGTGTTCCGGCCGAGCTCACGGTGAGCCCCTTCGGGAGTCCGGTGGCCGTCCACGTGAGTTTGCCCACACCGCCCTTCTCTGCCAGCTTGACGGCGGTGTACTTCTTCCCCTTCGTGGCCTTGGGCAACGTCTTGGTGGTGATGTAGAGCCCGTCAGGGGTCACCGACTTGGAGGCGGCGGATGCGGGACCGGTGCCCGCCGAGTTGGTCGCCGCCACCTTGAAGGTGTAGGCGGTGCCGTTGGTGAGCCCGGTGATCGTGTCGCTGGTCACATCGCCGACGGTCACCGGTGAACCGTGCGACGGGGTGATGACGTAGTGGGTGATGGTTGCCCCGCCGTTACTCGACGGTGCCGTCCAGGTCAGCTTGACCGACCCCTTGCCGGCCGTGGCCGTACCGATGGTCGGGCGCGCCGGGCACGACGGCCGCCGGGGTGATCGGACTTGAGAACGGCGAGGTGAGGACGGTGCCCACCGAGTTGATGGCCGCCACCGTGAAAGTGTAGGCGGTGCCGTTGGTCAGCCCGGTGACGACGTGGCTGGTCACGTTGCCGAGGTCGATCGCCGTCTTGGCCGTCGACCCGATGTACGGGGTCAGGACATACCCGGTGATGGGGGAAGAACCGACGTCGGTGGGCGCAACCCACTTGACGGTGGCCGTTGTGTAGCCGGGTGTACCCGTTGGCGCGG
The DNA here is from genome assembly GCA_963745955.1 of uncultured Acidimicrobiaceae bacterium. Lineage (GTDB taxonomy): Bacteria > Actinomycetota > Acidimicrobiia > Acidimicrobiales > RAAP-2 > Bog-756. The sequence goes on from CAVUZI010000007.1 coordinate 954,762, forward strand.
CCGGGGCGGCCGGGACGGCGGGCGCCGTCCAGACGAACCCGTGCGGGTCAGATCCGTTGGCGGTGAAGGTGACCTGGACGTTCCAGTAGTCGGTCACCGCCCCGCTCGTATTGGCACAGGCGATACCCGCCTCCCAGATCCCGCTGGTGTTGCTGCCGCTGTAGAGCAGGGTCGTCGAGGGTCACGCCCTTCGAGAGCAGCTCGGCGAACTGGAGGTTGTTGGGGGGGCTGAGGACCTGCCCGGTGCCGATGCCGGTGTTGACCTTGCCGTAGTACTGGCCGGCGTCGGTGACGAGCCCGTAATCGATCGACGGGAACCCGGTCGTGAACGACTCCGAGGTCGGGCTGGTGCCCTGGGGCACCAGGTAGCTGAACACGTGGTAGCCGTCGCTGGCGGTGTCACCGTCGCAGGCGGCCGGGACGGTGCCGCTCGGGGCCAGGGCCACCGTGAAATCGGTGGCGGAGCCGCCCGAGTCCACGGGTCCATTCGTCGACGGGTTGGCCAGGGTGGCCAGCCCGTCGAGGGTCGACGCCGACGCCGGGGTCACCCCGGCCACGGTCAGGCCGGCGAACGTGCCCAGGAGGACCAGCACGGCGGCCACTCCGACCTTCATGCGCTGGGCCCTCGAGGTCCGGGTCCTCCCGGACCCGGCCTCGGGGTGTTGCGTCGTGTCAGCACTGGGTGTGTTCATGGGTTCCGTTCTTTCGCTCGTGTCGAGATCTGCGGTCGGTGTCCGGGGCCGGCTCAGGAGTCGCCGGTGGTGGTGGTGGACCCGCAGCTACCTTCACCGCTGGTCAGGCTGTCGAAGCCGAACTGGTGGATGATGTTCTGGGTGGCCGTCTGGCAGATCTCCGCGTTGTTGGACGGAGAGGCGAGGGTGTTGGTGAACAGATTGACCAGGTTGGAGTCCTCGTCGAAGCCGCTCAGGATGTTGGTCGGCAGCACCGTGTAGATGTTGTAGCCGTACGAGGTGCTCTGGTAGTAGGTGGTGTTCGGGAGCAGGCTCGGTGCCGTTCCGGTGGTGGGCGATCCGACGCCGGAGACCGATCCGATGGCCACGCCGCCGGCCCGTGCCGTGCCGGACTCGTCCACGGCCAGCCCGTTGGCCTGGGCGATCCAGTCACCCGACGGAGATGGGGATGATGGCAGCGGTGCCCGCGGGCAGGGTGGAGGCGAAGGTGTAGAAGGCGTTGGCGCTGTTCTGCTGGATCTGGTCGCAGCCGGCCGCCAGGGCGGTGGCCTCGGCCGTGGAGTCGCTGACCCCGATGGCCGACTCCAGGTTGGAGCGGGGGGTCGATCCGGTGATGGTCAGGCACGGCTTGACCGTGTCACCACCGATGACGTGCCGCCCGCCCGAGTACAGGGTGGTCAACTGGGCGGTGGTCAGGTCGGGCAGGGTGGCGTTGCCGTCGCTGTGGTCGAAGTAGATGTAGGCCACGGCGTCCCGGGCGAAGGGGGCGAAGGTGAGGACGCTGCCCCCCGACTTGGCGCCGCGGGCGGCCCGGGCGAAGTTGAACTGGCCGACCACGTTGACCTTGGCGTTGGTGCACGAGGTGTTGGTGGTGTCCTCCCAGCCCGATCCGCTGATCTCGGCGTTGAGGGCGGCGATCCCGTTGGTGGTGGAGTTCGGCCGGTCGAAGGACGGTCCCCCGGTCTTGGTGGTGATGCAGCCCGGGTTGAGGGTCGAGCCGCCCGAGGGGAAGGCGTCGAAGGACTCGATGGTCGTGTTGTCGTTGGCCGAGTCGGCCGCCAACGGGGTGAAGAAGTGGGTGGTGGCCGTGTTGGGGGCCGAGGCGCCGCTCAGCGCGTCATAGAGGTCCTGGGTCACGTCCGCGCCCACCCCGATCTCCGCCGTGGTGGAGAGGGGATCGGCCTGGGCCGAGGGGCCGCTCAGTGCGGTCAGGCTGGCCAGACCGGCCGTGCCCGAGGCCACGGCCAAGGCCGCGACGATACGGATGCTCCTGGTACGCAGGAAGAATTTCATGAACGCTCCTTGTTCGGCGCCAGGACGGTCGACCAAGAAGCTGATGGCCCCTACCAAACCCGACAAAACCTAGTGGATTACTCAGGTAAACATAAAGTAAGCGCCCGACCGGTGTCAACCTCGATGGAGTTCGTGGCCGGAATTCCCCACAATTGGGGAAGCCCCGGTCACAACCCGTGGGATTGGCCCGTCCTCGTGCTCCCTCTTTCACCTGGCGACAGACCGGACCTGAAAAGAAGTGTCGCCGAACCACAGGGTCACGCGTACCGGCGCACCGGAGCGTCGGACTGTCGGCATGGGACACTGTGCCCGACACGACACGGCACACCGTGCGCGGCACGACAAGGAGAGGAACATGGCATCTGAAGTCCGAGGTGTTGTTGCGATGGCCGCCGGGGAGCCCACGTCGTTGGTGACCGTCCTGGTTCCCGATCCGGGGCCGGGGGAGGCGGTCGTCCGGGTGCAGGCCTGCGGCGTCTGCCATACCGATCTCCACTATCGGGAGGGTGGGATCACCGACGAGTTCCCGTTCCTGCTCGGCCACGAGGCGGCCGGGGTGGTGGAGGCGGTCGGCAGCGGTGTGGCGTCTTTGGAACCCGGCGATTTCGTCGTGCTCAATTGGCGGGCCGTGTGCGGCGAATGCCGGTCGTGTCGACGAGGGCGTCCCTGGTACTGCTTCACCACCCACAACGCGACCCAGCCGATGACCCTGAGCGATGGGACCCCGCTCACTCCGGCGCTGGGCATCGGGGCCTTCGCCGAAAAGACGCTGGTGGCCGCAGGCCAGTGCACCAAGGTGGACCCGTCGGCGAGGCCCGAAGCGGTCGGGCTCCTGGGTTGCGGGGTGATGGCAGGCCTCGGAGCCGCCATGTTGACCGGGGAGGTCGGCAGCGGCGACTCGGTGGCCGTGTTCGGTTGCGGTGGGGTGGGCTGTGCCGCGATCGCCGGTTCCCGCCTGGCCGGAGCCTCCACCATCATCGCCGTCGATCTCGACCGCGGAAAGCTCGAACTCGCCACCCAGTTCGGGGCCACCGATGTCGTCGACGCGTCGGGTGGCGACGTGGTCGAAGCGGTCCGGGCGCTGACCGGTGGCAACGGCGCCGATGTCTGCATCGAGGCGGTGGGCAACCCGAAGGTCATGGAACAGGCCTTCTACGCCCGCGACCTGGCCGGCACATTGGTGCAGGTCGGCGTGCCCACGCCGGACATGCGCATCGATCTGCCGATGATCGACTTCTTCGGCCGGGGTGGCCGGCTCCGACCCAGTTGGTACGGCGACTGCCTCCCGTCCCGTGACTTCCCGGTGCTGGTCGACCTCTACCTGCAGGGTCGACTCGACCTCGACCGCTTCGTCTCCGAGACGATCGGCCTCGAGGACGTCGACGAGGCCTTCCGCCGCATGGGGCAGGGCCGTGTGCTGCGGTCGGTGGTCGTGATCTGATCATCGGACCGGCCAGGGCGGCCGCACCCTGAGCACACCGGTCGTCGCCATCCCCTGCCTCCACGGCGGCCTCGGCTAATTTCGCCCTACTTCCCGCCCCGGCGGGACCGTCGGAAGCAGTCGGCCGCGACGGCCGACCCTGGGGAGAGGTGCGATGGAAGAGGCAGTGGTCTCAACCACCGGCGACGGACTCAATCGCAACATCGGGTTCTTCGGGTTGCTGCTCACCTCGGAGGGCTCGATCATCGGATCGGGCTGGCTCTTCGGCGCCCTGTTCTGCGCCACCATCGGTGGGCCGGCGGCCCTCATCGCCTGGCTCATCGGATCGTTGGCGGTCATCCTGCTCGCCCTGGTGCACGCCGAGCTCGGGGGGATGTTCCCGGTCAGCGGCGGAACCACCCGGTTCCCCTACTACGCCTTCGGCGGGCTGGCCGGTGCCTCGTTCGGGTGGTTCTCGTGGCTGCAGGCGGCAGGTACCGCCCCCATCGAGGTGGAGGCGGCCATTACCTATACCTCTAATTACTGGCACGGGCTGACCCACACCGTCGGTGGCGTGCCGGTCCTCACCGCCTTCGGCTACGCGGTTGCGGCGGTGCTGATGGCACTCTTCGTCGTGATCAACCTGTTCGGCGTCCGCTACCTGGTCCGGGTCAACAGCGCCATCACCACCTGGAAGGTGATCATCCCCACCCTGACCATCCTGGTGCTCTTCTTCACCCACTTCGACACCTCCAACTTCACCCGCGCCGGGGGCTTCGCCCCCTACGGTCTTCACGGGGTCCTGCGGGCGGTGAGTGACGGTGGAGCGGTGTTCGCGCTGGTCGGCTTCGAGCAGGCCGTCCAGCTGGGCGGCGAGAGCCGGAACCCCCAGCGCGACATGCCCCGGGCGGTGATCTTCTCCATGCTGATCGGGGCCACCATCTACATCCTCCTGCAGGTGGTGTTCATCGGGGCCCTGCCCGAACACGCCCTGGCCCACGGGTGGGACAACCTCAGTTTCGCGGGCATCTTCGGGCCGTTCGCCGGGCTGGCCAAGGGCCTGGGCCTGGGCTGGTTGGCGTACATCCTCTATGCCGATGCCATCATCGCCCCGACAGGTTCCGGCCTGATCTACACCACCACGACCAGCCGGATCACCTTCGGGATGAGCAAGAACGGTCACGTCCCGTCTCTCTTCGAACGGACGACGAAGAAGTCGAACGTCCCCGTCTTCGGTCTCATCTTCGCCTTCTTGATGGGACTGCTTCTGTTCCTGCCCTTCCCCGGTTGGCAGAAGCTGGTCGGCTTCATCACCTCGGCCACCGTCTTGATGTACGCCGGTGCGCCGCTGGCCCTCGGTGCGCTCCGCCACCAGAAGCCCGACGCCGAGCGCCCCTACCGGCTCCCCTGGGCTCCCGTCCTCGCCCCGCTGTCGTTCGTCTCGGCCAGCCTGATCATCTACTGGAGCGGATGGGAGGTGGACTGGAAGCTGATGGTGGCGGTCGTCCTCGGCTATGTGCTGATGGGCATCTCGCGGATGACCCACGCCAACCCGGTCCGTTCACCCATGGACTGGGCTGCGGCCATCTGGCTCTGGCCGTACCTGGGGGTCATGACCCTCATCTCCTACCTCGGGCAGTTCGACGGGGGGCGCATGGCCATCCCCTTCTACTGGGACATGGTGGTGGTGACGGCCTGGAGCCTGGTCGTCTACTACACAGCCATCCGGTTACGCCTTCCCGCGGAGAAGGTCGACCAGTACGCACAAGGCGTCTACGGCTTCGAGAGCTGAGGGATCGACAGGGCCCCGGTCGGCGCCCGGCTCAGTTGTAGCCCTGGGCGATGTGCTCGATCCACCATGCCGGCGCCGCCCCCATCAGGGTCTGGAGGTCCCAGTAGTCCCACCACCGGACGATGGCACCGTCACGGAGCTCGTGGACCGAGACGAAGGGAAGGGTGACCTCTTCGCCCGTGTGCCAACGCCACGTCTCCGAATGTTCGGTCACCACGACATCGCCTTCGGCCACCATCAGGCGGAGCGCGTGCTCGTATCCCGAGATCCGCTCGAGCCCGAGCCTCAGCCGGGCCACGATCTGTGCCGGCCCCCGGGCCACGTCGTCCGCCGGAGACGGAACGTCCGTGTACTCGCTGTCCTCCGCGAACAGCGAGCCGATGGCGTCCCAGTCACGCTCGTAGAGCGCACGCCACAACGCCCGCACCGTCTCCTTGTTGGTTTCGGTGCTGTTGGTCTCGGTGCTGTTCGGTCTCGGTGCTCACGGCGACTCCTGGCTGACCGGTGGGTGGACAGGTCTCGCGGACCCACCCCGGCGGCATGCTCGGACCCCTCATCCGGCCCCCGTCAAACCCGGCTGCATTACGCTCTTGACTCTAGTGAGCCAGAACGCCCCCCGACCGGTGCCCGGTGACCATGGCGATCGCTCGACAGGACGACGTCGGAGAGCCCGTGACCCTCGCCGGCCCGACGGTGGTGTCCAAGGTCGGCCTACGAGAAGGAGCTGCTCCGGCTCCAGACGGAACTGGTGCGCATGCAGGAATGGATCATCCACAAGGGCCTTCGGGTGGTGGTCATCTTCGAGGGCCGGGACACCGCGGGCAAGGGCGGCACCATCAAGCGGATCATGGAGCGGCTCAATGCCCGCTACTGCCGGGTTGTCGCCCTCGGCACCCCGACCGACCGGGAGCGGTCGCAGTGGTACTTCCAGCGCTACATCGCCCACCTCCCGGCCGCCGGCGAGATCGGTCCTGTTCGACCGGAGTTGGTACAACCGGGCCGGGGTCGAGAAGGTCATGGAGTTCTGCACCCCCGAGGAGCATGCCGAGTTCTTCCGGACCTGTCCACAACTCGAGCGTGCGCTGGTCCGCTCGGGGATCATTCTGGTCAAGTACTGGCTGTCCCTGAGCGACGAGGAGCAGGAACGGCGCTTCACCCAACGGATCAACAACCCGGGGAAGCGGTGGAAGTTGAGTCCCATGGACCTCGAGGCCCGGGCCCGGTGGGTCGACTACGCCGAGGCCAAGGACGAGATGTTCGCCTACACCGACATCAAAGAGGCTCCGTGGTTCGTGGTCGACGCCGACGACAAGAAGTCCGCCCGGCTCAACATCATCAGCCATCTCCTCGAGATCGTGCCCTACGACGCCGTACCCCACGAACGGATCGAGCTTCCGCCCCGCCAGCATCGCTCCTACGAACGACCGCCGATCGACAGCCAGACCTGGGTACCCACCCGATACGTGGTCCGGTGACCCGCTCGCCCCCACCCGGATCCGAGGATCAGGTCCTAGCGTGCGCAAGTTCATCATCATGGGCGTACAGGGAAGCGGCAAGGGAACGCAGGCCAAGCTCCTGGCCGAGGACCTCGACCTCGAGCACATCAGCGTCGGCGACATCTTCCGCTGGAACGTGCAGCACCACACGAAGCTCGGGGCCCAGGTCAAGCGCACCATCGCCCGCGGGGACCTGGTGGCGGACGACCTGGTGGAGTCCGTGGTGCGCGACCGTCTGGCCGACCACGACTGGAACTTCGGATTCATCATCGACGGGTTCCCCCGCAATGCCCGCCAGGCCGAATTCTTCCTCGAGAGCTACGACATCGACGGCGTCATCAACCTGCACCTCCCCGACGAGGAGGTGAAGCGCCGGGTGCTGGCCCGCCGGCTGTGCTCGCAGTGCGGACTGGACTACAACCTCATCGCCCACCGGCCGCAGCAGCCGGACACCTGTGACGTCTGCGGTGGCCGGCTGGTGGTCCGCGAGGATGACAACCCCGAGGCGCTGGCCACCAGGCTGGCCGCCTATGACGAGGAGACCAGGCCGCTCATCGAGATCTTCGAGCGCAAGGAGTTCGTGGTCACCGTCGACGCCACCCAGCCGGTGGAGGATGTCCAGGCCGCCATCCGGCAGAGGTTCGGACTGCCACCACGGACCTGACGGACGGTACCGCCCGACCACATCGGTACGGCCCGACCACGTCGGTACGGCCCGACCACGTCGGTACGGCCCGACCACGGACGGTACCGTCGCCGTCCGGTTCGAGCTCGTGGCGCCTCGGCGCGGCGCGGCGTGCCTTCGACTCGGCGGCCAGCACCTTGGCCCGTTCGGCGTTGCGCTTGGACGCATCCCGCGGCCGGAGCCCCTCTTGGAACACGCCGCGGATGTACTCCTGCACGTCGGTGGCCTGGGTGGCCACCGTCAACAGGTCGTTCGACTGCTGCAGATGGGTGCGCAGGCCCATCAGGTCCCACGCCCGCCGGATGTTCGCCTTGGCCGCCATGAGCGTGGTCAGCGGGGCCTGGGCCACGTGGAAGGCGAGCTCGTTGACCTCGTCCTCGAGGCGCTCGATGGGGACGACCCGATTGATGAGGCCCATCTCCTTGGCCTCCGCCGCACCGAGCTGCTGCGCGGTGTACATGTACTCGGACGCCTTCTTCCAATTCATGAAGAGCCATGGTTCGATGCCGGTCTCCATCGTCGGCATGGCCATGCCCTGGAGAACCGGGAACTGGAAGTAGGCGTCCTCCGAAGCCACGGTCATGTCGGTGAGGAGGCCCCACACCGTTCCGCCCCCGAGGCAGTAGCCGTGGACCTGTGCGATGGTGACCTTCGGGAAGTCCCACAGCTTGAGGACGGGTGTCCCGTAGATCTCCCACTGGCCCTTCCAAGGGCTGCCGAGCCTGGCCGTGCTCTCGTCGATCTCGCGCATCTCGGTCCCGGGGCTGCCGCGCACCACATGACCGGCACTGAAGCCCGGTCCGTTGGCCTTGAGGACCACCACTTTGATGTCGTAGTCCCGATCGGCGTCGTCGAGGCAATGGTCGACGTCGAACACCAGGCCCGAAGACTGGACGTTGGCTTTCTCGGCATAGTCCAGGGTGATCCAGGCGACCGGACCGTCCTTCTCGTAGATGACGGTGTCAAGAGTTCGGGTCTCCATGGCGTGCTCCTGTCGGGAAAGGTGTGCCTGGTCCAGCCTGCCGTCCCGCGAAGCTAGCAAACGTCGCCGCCGCGTCCCCGGGCCGGTCAAGGCGGTGTCGGCCCCGATCTCCCGACGCCGCGGACGACAGACGTCATCACCCGGTGACACCTGCCTAGAGTGTGCCTCCTCACCGTCGGCACCGCGCACGCCGGCGGGATCCGGCAGCCTCCAGGGGGTGATGACGATCGAGATCCGCATTCCGAAGCTCGGCATGGAGATGACCGAAGCCACCCTGGCCGAGTGGCTCGTCGACGATGGTGCCCGGGTCGAACAGGACCAACCGATCTACCTGTTGGAGACGGACAAGGTGGAGACCGAGATACCCGCGCCGGTCTCCGGGGTGCTTCGGCGCATCGGGGACGAGGGCGGCACCTATCCGGTGGGCGAGATCATCGGGGAGCTGAACGCCGGACCTGCCCCCAGCAGCCGGGCGGTAGCCGGACATATCATGGGCCGAGCGACGGGTCGACCACGCACACGGGGCCGGCAGCCTGTCCATCTTGTCGGCCGGCAGCGTGCGCCGACCGGTCGCCGGGCCGCAACCGGTCGGAAGTTCAGATCGTTGAAGGGGAGATCAGTGGGGGAGGACGAGGACCAGATCAGGCGGACCCTCAGCGAATACAGCCAACGTTGCGACGACGGGCGGTTCGAGGAGTGGGCCGATCTCTTCACCGAGGATGCCCGGTTCGTCCTCTCCGGGCAGGTGACCGAGGGTCGGGACTCGATCCGGAAACTGATGGTGGCCATGATGCCGCCGGAGCGCCGTGGCCAACACGTCACCAGCAACTCGTTGGTCGATGTCGACGGCGATTCGGCCACGGTCTCCACCGACTACCTGTTCGTCCGCCCGACCCCGGAGGGCCCGACCATCGTGGCCGCCGGCCGCTACCACGACGTGCTGGCCCGCCAGGGACACCGCTGGCGCTTCAGCGAGCGGGCCATCACCATGCTGGGCGCACCCGTCGGGGGCGCGGATGACTGACACCCGGCTTCCGACCGACGGCCGCGGACACCATGGCCCACGCCCGGTCCGGACGTGCCGCACGCCGTGGGCGGGACCGGTTTCGTCGCCGCCGAGCGGTACTACGACCAGGGGTTCGCCGACCTCGAGCGGACACGGCTGTGGCCCCACGTCTGGCAGATGGCGTGCCGGCTCGAAGAGATCCCTGCGCCCGGCGACTACGTCGAATACACGATCTGCGATCAGTCGATCCTTCTGGTCCGGGTGGACGAACAGACGATCAGGGCCTACTTCAACGCCTGTCGTCACCGGGCCACCGAGTTGGCCAAGGGCACAGGCACCTTCCACGACGGACGGATCATCTGCCCCTTCCACGGCTGGCGGTGGGATCTCGATGGAACGAACTCCTTCGTCTTCGGCGCCCACGCCTTCGACCAGCGGCTGCTGGAACCCGGCGAGCTGTGCCTGCGGCAGGCCCGGGTGGACACTCTGGGGCGGCTGCGCGTGGATCAACCTGGATCCCGCGGCGCCGCCGCTGTTGGAGGCGCTCGATCCCATTCCCGAGCCTGCTCGATCCGCTCGGTGTGGCCGACATGAGAGTGCACTGGTGGAAGGAGGTCATCCTGCCGGCCAACTGGAAGATGGCCCAGGAGGCGTTCATGGAGGGGTACCACGTCCCCCAGACCCACCCCCAGCTCACCCTCGGCCACCCCGAGAGCTACGACCCCGACAGCCTGGTCTACTCCGTCTACGACGGCGGGCACTCGAGTTTCCAGCTCAGGCCCAACGCGCAGGCGAAGAAGGGGCAGCAGGTCGGCGTGAACGAGGTCGATGCCATCGTCGAGTCGGTCCGCCTCCTGAGCAGCGGGCTCGAGGCCATGACCCTTCCCCGTGAGGTGCAGGTGGTCGAGGGCATGCGCTTCCGGCCGATCCCCGACGGGAGCACCTTCGGTGCCGAGTTGGTCAAGGCCATCTACGAGCATGCGGCGGGAGCGGGCATCCCACTTCCGCCGCCCGACCCCTCCGCCCTGGCCAGATGGGGCGGCATGTTCTTCATGTTCCCCAACTACTTCGTCCTGCCCCAGTACGGCAACGCCCTGGTCTACCGGGCGCGTCCGAACGGCGCCGACCCCGAGTCGTGCCGTTTCGAGGTGTGGTCGCTGACCATCCCGGCCCGGGGCGACGAGATCCCGCGACCGGTCGTCGAGGGCCCGTACGCACCCGACGACACCGACCACTGGCCGCGCATCCCCCTCCAGGACTTCTCGAATATCGGTCGCCAGCAGCGCGGCGTCCACAGCCGGAGCTTCGAAGGCCCGCGCCTCTCGCACACCTACGAGGCCGGCATCACCCAGATGCACCGCGAGCTCGACCGCTATCTGGCCTCGTCGTGGGGTGCGTGAGTCCCCATGCCCCCGACGCCCCCGCCCTCCCCGATCGCGCCGACCGATGTCGTCGTCGTGGGGACCGGGGTGGCGGCCCTGACCGCGGCGATCACCGCCCACGACAACGGGGCCCGGGTCACCGTGGTCGAGCGCACATCGTCGGTGGGAGGAACGACTGCGGTTTCGGGCGGCGGGATCTGGATGCCCCAGAACCACCACATGGCCGAGCTCGGCCTCGACGACACGAGGGAAGAGGCGCTCAGCTACATGACCCGGATGACCGCCGGTCGCACCCCACCGGACCTGCTCGAACGCTACGTGGACGAAGGTCCCGGCATCGTCGCCGACCTCGAGAAGCGCACCGGACTGCGACTCAGCGCCATGTCCTGGCCGGATTACCACCCGGAGATGGAAGGGGCCAAGCCGTCCGGCCGGATGCTCGAACCACGGCTGTTCGACACCAAGCGCCTCGGCCCCTGGGCGGCCAGCCTCCGCCGTCCACCCGTTCTGGGGATGCCGATCACCCTCCAGGAGGCGACGGTCGACTGGCGGCCGACCTACTTCCCGGAGCGGTTCGACGCCGCCGAGGTGCAGCGGCGGATGGCCGACAACCTGGTGGCCTGCGGCCAGGCGCTGATCGGCGCCCTTCTCGAAGCCTGCCTGTCCCGCGGCATCGAGCCGCTCCTCGATACCCGGGCCCACGAGATCGCCATGCACCAGGACCGGGTGTCCGGACTCGTCGTCGACCGCGGCGGGCGTCACCGCGAGATCCCGAGCGCGGCCGTCGTGCTCGCATCCGGTGGGTACGAATGGAACGCACAGCTGAGGACCCGGTTCCTGCCCGGCCCCCTGACCCATCCGCACAGTCCGCCGGCCAACGAGGGTGACGGGCTCCTCATGGCCATGGAGGTCGGCGCGGATCTGGCCAACATGAACGAGACCTGGTGGTACCCGGCCTCATCGCTGCCCGGAGAGGAGTACGAAGGCAGGCCGTTGGCCCGATTCGTCGGCGTGGAGCGGACCGCGCCCCATTCCATCATGGTCGACCGCTTCGGCCGGCGATTCGTCAACGAGGCCGCCAACTACAACGACATGCAAAAGGCATTCTTCTCCTTCGACGCCAACGAGTACTCGACCAGACACCTGCCGTGCTGGGTGGTCTTCGACCGCCAGTACCGATCGCGGTACCCGGTGGTGACGGCGAGGCCCGGGGACCCCGACCCCGATTGGCTGTCTGTCCACGACAACCTCGAAGGCCTGGCCGGCAAGGTGGGGATCGATCCGGTCGGGCTGGCCGAGACCGTCGAGCGCTGGAACGGATTCGTCCGGGACGGGCGGGATCGTGACTTCGGTCGCGGGGCAAGTGCCTATGACCGGTTCCACGGGGATCCGAGCGCCGCCCATCCGAATCTGGGCACCATCGAAGACGGCCCCTTCTTCGCGCTCCCTGTCCATGTGGGCTCGGTGGGAACCAAGGGGGGGCCGAGGGTCGACGGCCACGGGCGGGTCCTCCATGTCCGCGATCGTCCCATCCCCGGCCTCTACGGCGCCGGAAACGTCGTGGCCAGCCCGGCCGGTCCCGCATACTACGGCGGCGGCACGTCGATCGGTATGGGAATGGTGTGGGGGCACCTCGCCGGCACCCATGCGGCGTCGTTCGTCACCGACCCCGTGACGTCGAGATGAGCCAGGGCGACCGTGCGCCTGCCGCCGGGGTCAGGCGGCGGATGTACGAGCTGATGGCACTGATCCTGACCTGCGATGCGCGCATCCGGAGGGGCCTGAGCGCCGGCGAGTTCGCCTGCACCTACTGGCCGGCCACGGGCCAGGAGGCGATCGCCGCCGCGCTCGGGACCGTGTTGGGGACCGACGACCAGCTGGTCACCACCTACCGGGGATTGCACGACCAGGTGGCCAAAGGAGTACCCCTCGGTCCGCTGGTGGCCGAGATCCTCACCCGTCGCACAGGGGTGAACGCAGGCAAGGGTGGGGCCATGCACATCTCCCACCCACCCTCCGGGTTGGTCCTGTCCACGGGAATCGTCGGCTCGGGAATTCCCATCGCGGTGGGTGTCGGCCTGGCCGCGCTCGTGCGCAACAGCGGCCAGGTGGCCGTGGCCAGCTTCGGTGACGGCGCCACCGGAACCGGCTCCTTCCACGAGGCGGTCAACCTCGCCGCGCTGTGGAACATCCCCGTCGTGTTCGTCTGCCAGAACAACCGCTACGCCGAAATGACACCGACGGCGGAAGCTCAGCCGGTGGCCGGCGTCGCCGACCGGGCCGCCGGCTACGGGCTCCCGGGTGAACAGGTCGACGGCAACGATCCGGACGCCGTCCACCTGGCGCTCGACGGCGCGGTGGCCCGGGCCCGCAGCGGTGGCGGTCCGACGCTGCTCGAGTGCATGACCTACCGGTTGTGGGGCCACTACTTCGGCGACCCGATGCGCTACATCCCGCCCGATGAGCTGGAGGCGGCGCGCCAGGCTGAGCCCGTCTCCCGCTACCGCTCCCGCCTGATCGCCGAGGGCGTCATGGACGAGAGCCGATGCCGACGGCATCGACGAGCGGGCGCGAAACGAGGTGGAGGAAGCCTTTGCCGCCGCCCTGGCCGCCCCGCTCCCGGACCCCGACGACGCCTTCGTCGATGTGTACCGGAACGTGCAAGAGCAGCCATGACCGGCCCCACGGCGACGGGAGCGTCGGTGGCGACAATGAGCATGCGCGAAGCCCTCAACCGCGCCCTGGCCGAAGCGCTGGCCACCGACCCGTCCGTGATCCTGATCGGCGAGGACCTGGCCGACCCCGGCGGTGGCATCTCGCAGGTGACCAAGGGTCTGTCCACCGCGTTCGGGACCGAGCGGATCCGAGACACCCCCATCTCCGAGGCCGCCATCGTCGGGGCCGCGGTCGGGGCCGCGGCCGCAGGGCTGCGACCGGTGGCCGAGGTCATGATCATGGACTTCATCAGCATCGCCCTCGACCAGCTGGTGAACCACGCGGCCAAATCACGATTCATGTCGGGCGGGCGCCTCCACATCCCGCTCACCGTGCGCACGGCGGTGTTCGGAGGGATCGGCTCGGGCGCCACCCATTCCCAGACCCTCGAGGCATGGCTGGCCCACGTGCCCGGGCTCAAGGTCGTCGTGCCCAGCACACCGGCCGATGCCAAGGGCCTGCTGACGTCCTGCATCTTCGACGACGATCCCTGCGTCTTCATCGAGAACGTCGCCCTCTACGGAACCGTCGGTCCGGTGCCCGACGGTGACGCCGGCCTTCCGCTCGGCGTGGCCGACGTCAAGCGCCAGGGCAACGACGTCACCGTCGTCACCTACGGACGCACCGTGCGGGACGCACTGGCCGCCGCCGAGGAGGTGGCGGCCGAGCACATCGACGTCGAGGTGGTGGACCTACGGAGCCTGGTCCCCTTCGACGCCGCCACCGTCCTCCGATCGGTTGGCCGCACCCGTCGGGCGGTCGTCGCCCACCACGCCACCCGCTTCGCCGGATTCGGCGCCGAGGTGGCCAGCGTGATCAACGAGGAGCTGCACGGCGAGCTCGACGCACCGGTGAAGCGGATCGGCGCACGGTTCGCACCCATCGGCTCCGCTCCCACGCTGGAGGCCGCGGTGATGCCGTCAGCGGCCACGATCGCCGACGCCATCCGAGAGGTCACCGGCCACTGACGGTCGCACCGTGCCAGGCCGCACGGTCCGACACCGGAGTGGATCCGCGCCGACCGGAATGGATCCACCCGGCGGAGGACCGGCGATTGACAGGGTCGTGACACCCGCTCACACTGTGGAACGAGGGGCCCGGATCGGAGGCGACCAAGGTGAGCACGAAGGTATACCAGCTACCGGTGGACAAGACCGGGTGGCAGACCGGTGACCAGACGGGTACCGCCAAGTTCACCTGGGACTACGACAACGGCCGCGACAAGCTGATCAATCTGTACGACAAGGGCAAGAAGAAGCAGTGGGACGCCAACCAGCGCATCGACTGGTCGCACGATCCGAATCCGGAGAACCCGCTGCAGGTCCCCGACGAGCTGGTGCCCATCTTCGGTACGCCCATGTGGGACAAGCTGACCGACGAGGAGAAGGGAAACGTCAGGCGGAACATGGTGGCCTGGCAGTTCAGCCAGTTCCTCCACGGCGAACAGGGTGCCCTCATCTGCACCGCCAAGATCGTGCAGACCGTGCCCGACATCGATTCGAAGTACTACGCGGCCACCCAGGTGATGGACGAGGCGCGCCATGTGGAGACCTACTCGCGCTACCTCGACAAGATCGAGACCGCCTACCCGATCAACGCCAACCTCAAGTCTCTTCTGGATGACGTCCTCAGCGACTCCCGGTGGGACATGACCTACCTCGGGATGCAGGTACTCATCGAAGGCCTGGCCCTGGCCGCGTTCGGCCTGATACGCAACACCGCGGGCGACCCGTTGGGGAAGGCCGTGAACGCCTACGTCATGCAGGACGAGGCGCGCCACGTGATGTTCGGACGCCTGGCCCTCCGGGACTACTACCCGCAGCTGACCCAGGCCGAACGCGACGATCGCGAGGAGTTCTGTGCCGACGCGTGCTATCGGATGCGCGATCGGTTCCTGGCCGAGGAGCTGTGGGAACGGCTCGGCTACGACCCCGAGGCCTGCATCGCCTTCGTCAGCGAGAGCGAGAGCCAGAAGGTCTTCCGGAGCTTGTTGTTCACCCGGATCGTCCCCACCCTCAAGGACGTGGGCCTGTGGGGACCGAAGATGCGCCAGACCTTCGCCGACATGGGCGTGATCGGCTTCGAGACGACCGATCTGGACGGCGTCATGGCCGAGGACGAGCAGATCGCCGAACAGATCGATGTGGCCCGAGGCCAGATCGACCAGGCGGTGGCGGTGGGAGAAGCAGCGAGGGGCTGACCCCGGGGGCCGATCCGGCCGGTCCGGGTGCCAGACTTGCCCTCGTGCCCACGCGGTGTCGCGCCCGACCGGGGCGGTCTCGAGTCGCCGGTCCGCCGGCCACGATCGTCGCCCTGACCCTGCTCATCGCCGGCTGCGGCAGCACCGGCGGCACCCCGGTGGCGTCGAGCCGGACCGCGGCCGGGCCGGGCGCCGGGCGCCACCTGAGGCCGGGGCCCACGACGAGCACCGAGCCCGCCCTGCCGGTCACCCCCGTGCAGTGGACACCGTGCGGTGCCCTGCAGTGCGGCTCGGTGACCGTTCCGCTCGACTACGACGACCCGGGCGGGCCTACCTTGCCGATCGCGGTGGCCCGACATCCGGCCGAGATACCGTCCGAGCGGATCGGGTCCCTGGTCATCAACCCGGGTGGTCCGGGAGCGTCGGGCATCAACGACCTGCCCGACGAGTTGTCGGTCCTCACACCGGAACTGCTCGACCGCTTCGACATCGTCTCGTTCGACCCGCGGGGGGTCGAGCGCAGCCACCCGGTCACCTGCACCGGCTCCACCGGCCCGGAAGCCCCCGGGCCGCCCCTCGACCCGGTCCCCACCACCGCGGCGGCCGAGCAGGCCCTGCTCCGAAACGACCGGGAATTCGCCCGGCAGTGCGAGAAGGGCAGCGGGGCCATCCTGCCCTACGTCGGCACCGTCGATGCCGCCCGCGACCTCGACCGGATCCGGGCCGCGTTGGGCGACGCCCGGCTCACCTTCATCGGGCATTCCTACGGGACGCTGCTCGGGGCCACCTACGCCGAGCTGTTCCCCACCCACCTGCGGGCCATGGTGCTCGACGGGGCCATCGATCCGGCCCTGAGCACTGCGGCCTACGCCACGGACCAGGCCGACAGTCTCGAATCCGAACTGGAGTCCTTCTTCGCCTGGTGCACCGCCTCCACCGGGTGTCCCTGGCACCCGGCAGGCGACCCGACTGCCTCCCTCCTCGGCCTCATCCGGGCCAGCCAGAGCCGGCCCCTGGCCGCGGCGGCCGGTGGCGCCGCAGCCGGGCCCGGCGCCCTGTACGACGCCCTCCTGGCCGGTCTCGGATCCCGGTCGTCGTGGCCGGCGCTGGCCGGCGCGCTGGCCGGGGCGGCGTCAGGTGACGGCTCGGCGGTGGCGTCGATGGCCGGCAACTACGAGACCGGTGGCTCGACCAACGGCGCCGATGCGGAAGAGGCCATCGACTGCCTCGATCACCCGGTCAGCCGCGCTCCGTCGCGATACCCGATCCTGGCCGAGCAATTCGCCCGATCGGCTCCGGTGTTCGGTCCCCTGCTGGCCTGGGGCCTCCTCGGATGCGCCGTGTGGCCGGTGCCACCGACCCGCCATCCGGCCCCGGCGTCGGATCCGGGCGCGCCTCCGGTCCTGGTGGTCGGAACGACCGGAGATCCGGTGACTCCCTACTCCTGGGCGGTGGGCCTGGCCGAGGAGCTGACCGGCGGGAGGCTCCTGACCTGGCGCGGCCAGAGCCACGTGGCCTATTACTACAGCAGCTGCGTGCGGGCCTTCGTCCAGGCCTACCTGGTGGCAGGCACCCTTCCGGCTCCGGGGACGACCTGCACGGACTGACCAGGGCGGGGGCCAGGGCGGTGGCGGACTGACCGGGGCGGTGACGGTGGCCGGGGCGGTGGCGGTGACCAGGGCGGCTCCGCCGGACGGGGAGGTGGCCGGGCGGCGCCGGGTGTGGCTGTGCGATTGTGTGCGGCGGCGGGCACCGCCCGCAGCGCCCGCGACCCGTGACGCGGGTCACCACGAGGAGACGCCGGACCGTATGCCAACCACGCACACGAGGGATGACGCAACGGTGATCGAAGGGCTGGCCCGTTGGCTCGCCCGCGGTGAGGACCTCGACGATCTCTCCCTCACCGGCTTCCATCGGCCCTCGGCGGGATACTCGAGCGACACCGTGCTCATCGACGCCTCCTGGTCGAAGGACGGGATCCCCCAGCACAGGCCACTGGTCATCCGCATGGGGCCACCGGGTGAGGGGACCTTCCACCGGTACGATCTGGTGCCGCAGTGGCAGGCGCAGACGGCGGCGGCGGCGGCCGGTGTGCCGGTGGCCGATCCGGTGGTGGAGACCGACACCCGCTGGATCGGCACCCCGTTCATGGTCATGCCCAGGGTGGAGGGCCACATCATCGGAGCGCTCGCCCACCGCGACCGGTGGCTCCGCGACCGGTTGCCCTCGGAACAGCGTCGGGTGTACCACAACTTCATCTCGGTGATGTCGAGGATCCACCGGGCCGATGCGGCGGCGGCGCCCGCCGTGGCCCGCCGCGACAACTCGGCCGAGCTCGACTTCTGGGACGACTACCTGACCTGGTCGAGCCGGGGGTCACCGGTACCCGCACTCGTCGAAGCCCTGGCCTGGTGTCGACTCCACCAGCCGGCCGACGAGCCGCCGCCGGCCCTCCTGTGGGGTGACGCCCGGTTCGAGAATGCCGTGATCGGCGACGATCTCGAGCTGCTGGCCGTCCTCGACTGGGACATGACCTCTGTCGGCGCACCCGAGCACGACCTGGCCTGGTTCACGAGCCTCGACCTGACGATGCATCATGTCTTCGGTGAACGCGTCGACGGCCTTTCCCGACAGGCTCGGGACGATCGCGCTCTTCGAGGAGTGCTCCGGCCGCCGTGTCCGGGACCTCGAATGGTACGAGACGCTGGCGATGGTCCGCAGCACGGCGGTGATGACCCGGATCGGCTATCTCCGTCGGGACGCGGGGGAGCCCCTCCTGCTGCCCATCGAGGACAACCCGTTGCTGGACCTCCTCACGGACCGGATCAGGTGACCCCGCCCAAGGTCACCACGGCCGCCCAGCTCGTGCGCCTCCGGGCCGAAGACGACAGCCCCGGCCTGTTGTTCGAATCGGACGAGTGGACATGGCGCCAGGTCGTGGCCGAGTCGGAGCGTCGCGGTGCCCTGCTCCAGGATCTGCGCCGTGACGGCCCGTTCCATGTGGGCATCCTCCTCGAGAACACGTCGGAGTACCTGTTCCTTCTGGCCGGTGCCGCCCTCGTCGGTGCCGTCGTCGTCGGCATCAACCCCACCCGACGGGGCGCGGAGCTGGCCACCGACATCACGAAGACCGACTGCCAGCTGCTGATCACCGACTCGAATCAGCGCGGCCTCCTGGACGGCCTCGATCTGGGGATGGACGCTGACCGGGTGCTGACCTGCGACAGCGCCGGCTACCGGAAACTCCTCGATGACGTCACCGTGACGGGTCGGGTGCCGGTGGAGCCCGCACCCGACGACCTCTTCCTGCTCATCTTCACCTCCGGATCGACCGACGGGCCCAAGGCCGTCCGCATGACCCATGGCCGTGCCGCCCGTGCCGCGGCAGGCATGGGGTTCACCGGCGACGACGTCATCTACTCGGCCATGCCGCTGTTCCACGGGAACGCCCTGTCGGCGGCGGTTCTGCCCGCCTTCGCCAGTGGAGCCACACTGGCCCTCCGGCGCCGGTTCTCCGCATCGGGTCTCCTGGCCGACGTCCGCCAGGTGCGGGCCACCTACTTCAACACCGTGGGGCGGGCCATCTCCCATCTCGTGGCCACGCCCCCCACCGACCACGATCGGGACCACCAGCTTCGCTTCGTCCTCGGTCCGGAGACGTCGGCAGCCGACAAGGCCGAGTTCACCCGCCGATTCGGCGTCCCGCTGTTCGAGGGATACGGGTCGAGCGAGAACGCGATCATCCTGCAGCCGGTGGGAGGCGCACGCCCGGGAGCGCTCGGCCGGGCCCGCGACCAGGACGACGTCGTCGTGGTCGACGAGAACGGTCACGAGCGGGCACGGGCCACCTTCGACGCGGAAGGCCGGTTGACCAACCCGGCCGAGGCCATCGGGGAGCTGGTGGGTCGGGCCACGCTCTCGAACTTCGAGGGCTACTACAACAATCCCGAGGCCGAGGCCCAGCGCAGCCGCAACGGGTGGTACTGGTCGGGGGACCTCGCCTACCGCGACGATGAGGGGATCTTCTACTTCGCCGGTCGGACCGGCGACTGGCTCCGGGTCGACAGCGAGAACTTCGCCGCCGCTCCCGTCGAGCGGATCCTCGGCCGCTTCCCCGGATTCCGGGGCGTGGCCGTGTTCGCCGTACCCGACGCCCGAACCGGTGACCAGGTGATGGTGGCGGCGGAGGTCCCGGAAGGAACCAGCTTCGATCCGTCCGCGTTCGCGGCGTTCCTGGCCGCACAGCCGGATCTGGGCACCAAGTGGTCACCCCGGTTCGTGAGGATCGTCCCCGCCCTGCCGGTGACGGCCACCGACAAGATCGACAAGCGACCCCTGAGGGCCGCCATGTGGGACACGCCGGACCCGGTCTGGCACCGCGTGGGGCGCAACCGAGGAGTTCGTGCCGATGGCCAGGTCCGACATCGAAGCCCTCCGGGACGAGTTCGCCGACAACGGGCGGTTGGACCTCCTCGGCCGCTGACGTCGTGCCGCTCACGGGGCGAGGACGACCGGCAGGGCCTGGGCGCCGCGCACCAGCGTGGACCGGGTGTAGGTCGGCTCACCCGAGAGCTCGAAGGCCGGGAAGCGGGCCAGGAACTCCTCGAAGAAGATCCTGGCCTCCAGCCGGGCCAGGCTGGCCCCGATGCAGACGTGCTCGCCGAATCCGAAGGCGAGGTGGGTGGGCAGCGACGGCCGGGTGACGACGAACCGGTCGGCCGTCGGGCCGAAGACCGCCTCGTCACGGTTGGCCGAGGCGTAGAGCATGACGACGAATTCGCCCGCCTGCGACGGCGGCGCCGGCGATCTCGACATCGACGGCGGCGGTCCGCCCGAAGGCCTGGATGGGAGTCACCCAGCGGAGGATCTCCTCCACGCCGGCGGCAACGAGCGAGCGGTCGTCCACCAGCACGGCCCGCTGATCGGGATGGCGGGCGAGGGCCTCGACACCACCGGAGATCAGCGTCCGGGTCGTCTCGTTGCCGGCCACGAGCAGCGTCATGCAGAACCCCATGATCTCCGCCTGGCTCAGCGGCCGGTCCTCCAGCACCGACCCCTTGAGCAGGGTGAGCAGGTCGTTGGACTCGGTCCTCGGCGAGTTGATGTGCTCCATCAGGAACGTGGCCATCTCGGCCAGCTCGCCCGCCTGCTCCCCGGGCGTGCGGTCGGTGCTCTCGATGACCGCATCGGACCACCGACGGAAGAGGGCGCGATCGGCGTCGGCCACCCCGAACATCTCGGCGATGACCGTGATCGGGATGGGTGCGGCCACCTCGTCCACGAACTCGATGGCGCGTGCCGGTGGGCACCGCGGCGAGGACGCCGGTCACCACCTCACGGATCCGGTCGGCCAGGGTGGCCACCGCCCGCGGCGTGAACTGCCGGTTGACGAGGGTGCGGTAGGCGCCGTGCAGGGGCGGGTCGAGGTGGAGGATGGACCAGGTGTTCCGTCCCGTCCCCGCCGGGTCCCGCAGGGGATCGTTGACCAGCACCCCGCGCCCGGACACGAAGCGGGCCGGGTCGCGGCTGATGGAGCGGATGTCCTCGTACCGGCTGACGGCCAGCAGCCCGTCGGCCGTACGGTGGAGGGGCTGGTGGCGCCGGAGGAACCGGAGCACGTCGAAGTAGTCGGGGCGGAGGAAGAATCCCGGTTCGGTGAGGCTGAACTCCGGTTGTGGGCCCTCAGTGGTCACCGCCTACTCCCCGCGTTCACTCGAGCAGCGAGAACCCGCCGAGGCCGCTGGCTGCCATGTCGTAGCACAGGGTGTCGTAGGGCTCGATGATTCCATAGGTGACCTCGCCATCACACTCGAAGCGGGCGTGGTGTTGGTCGAGCCCGCAGATCCGCGCCCGTACCTCCGGATCGTTGGCGTCGTAGGTCTCCCCGGTCACCACGCCGTCCCCGACGTCCATCCCGTGCCAGATGTTCCCGTCCGGGGTTCCGCCGTTGGGACCGCCGTACATGCCACACCTGAGGAAGGCGATCTGGTTGCCGAGCCGCTCGAAGGTCATCGTCTTCTCCTCGCCGGAGGCGAACACGAGATCGACCTCCCCCGAGACGAGAAGGCGGGTGTCCGGCTCGAACCGGAGGCGGTGACGCCGACCCCGGAGCGTCTCGCTCCCCCGGCGCTCGTCCCCGAGGTTGTACAGGATGTGGTCCCCCCACACCCCGTACTCGTCGAACTCGACCCACTCCCCCGAATGGGGATGCTGGTACCCGCTCCACAGATCCGGGCCACCCACCCCGTCGCGGGTGCCCCAGTGGTGGTCCCGCGTGCCCAGGTAGCCGTCGGGCACGATCTCGAACCGCTCGCCGAAGGCGTCGACCCACCCGGACTGCCGGCCGAAGCCGTCGTAGCCGGCCACGCCGGCGAACGGCCGGGTGCCGACGATCGACCCGCCGCCGAGCAACCGGTAGACCGGTCGCTTGGTGTCCATCCACGAGATGTCGAAGCGGATGCCGAACGGGTTCTCGTCGAGGCGCATCCTCCACTGGCGGAAGGGCTCGACCAACTCGAAGCCGACCGGGCCGACGGTCATGTCCATCCGGTTGAGACCGAGCTTGCGATGGGCCCTCACCGTGGTGTGACGTCCGCGGACGTTGACGATGGCGAAGGCCTCAGCGGTTCCGAGGTTCGGATAGATGCCCATGCCCGTCACGACCAGCAGGTCGCCCGTCCTGTCCTGGCAGGTGAACCACATCCGCTCGTAGGCCTGGACGTCCGACGTCCACATCACCCGTACCGGATGGGGGTGGTTGTGGATCATGAACTCGTCCAGGCCCGACATCGGGTAGTGCTCCCGACTGGCTTCGTAGAGGCCGCTCACCGCTCCGGTCCCGGCGCACTGGGCTCGATCCGTTCACCACCGATGAAGCGTCTGGGACACTTCCGCACCTCCAGGCCTCCCGTGGCACCGATCCGTTGGCCGACCGGCAGCATCGTATGGTGCCCTCCGGTGGCCGTCAATCAACGCGGGGCCTGCGCCACCGGACCTGGCTCGCCGGATGGATCACGGCAGGATGAGGTGGACGTCCCCGAATTCGTGCCAGCGGTATCCCTCGGCCAGTCCGGCGCGGTAGGAGTCGCGGAGCAGGTCGGGGCCGGCGATGGCCTCGAGCATCAACAGATGCGAGGAGGCGGGCTCGTGCCAGCCGGTGAGCAGACCGTCGGTGATCCGGACCGGATGCTCGGGCGACACCACGAGATCGGTCCAGCCGTCGTAGGCGTGCGCCACCCCGTCGGGTCCGACCGAGGTCTCGAGGGCCCGGACCACCGTCGTCCCCACCGCCACGACGCGGTGCCCACCCCGGCGGGCGGCATTGACACGGTCGGCCGTCCACACGGGGACGTGCACCCGTTCCGGATAGGGCAGCTCGTCCTCACCCAGCGAGGCGACACCGGTGTGCAGGACCAGGGGGGTGACGGCCACACCCTTGGCCACCAGACGGGTGATGACCTCGGGGGTGAACGGCCGGCCGGCGCTCGGCATCTCCGCGCTCCCGGGCTCGGTGGCATAGACGTTCTGGTACATCTCGATCGGCCACGGCCGGCTGACATAGCCGTACCGGATGGGGCGCCCGTGGACCGCCAGCCAGCTGAGCGTCCGCCGGCCCAGGTGGAGGCTCGCCACCCACAGCCTGTCGCCGGCGCCATAGGGCTCGTCGAGGGTGAGCTCCGCACCTCCGGCCGCATGAAGACGCCGCGGCGGAGGGGATCCCTCCCACCGCTCGGTGGAGCGGCCCGAGAGCCGTCGGGGCTCCACCACCCACCGGTCGTCATCGAGCCGGGTGGAGAGATGGACAGCGAGCTCGGACCCGTCGTCGGCCACGACCTCGACGGCCGCCGGAATGGTGCCGGAGGTGTTGACCACCAGCGTGTCACCGGCCTCGAGGAACTTCGGCAGGAAGCTGAAGGAGCTGGGGACGAGCGACCGGTCGCGCTTGGTGGCGACCAGCATGCGGACGGCATCGCGGGTCAGCCCCCGAGCCTCCGGTGGCTCGGACGCCTCGAGCGCGGCGGGGAGGTCGTAGGTGAATCGGGCCGGCCCGGGCGCGGATGACGCGGCGGTCGGCGGCACGTCGGCCGGTGGCACGGTGGCGGTCGTCATGGCCGCACCCAGTCGGTGGCCCGGTACCGACCGCTCGGTGCTCCCGACGCGGAGCAGTCGCTGCAGAGCCGGAACCACCGACTCGGGCTCGGGCCGGTCCGAGATGTCCTCACCGGGAAAGGCTGCCTGGTGCATGTCGGTCCGCATGTCCCCGGGATCGAACTGGTAGATCTGCAGCTTCGGCTCCTCCGCGGCCAGGACCCGGTGGAGCTGGTCCAGTGCCGCCTTGGAGGATCCGTACCCGCCCCACCCTTCGTAGGCCTCGACGGCGGCATCCGACGACAGCGACACGACGGTGCCGCCCGAGCGCCTCAACAGGGGCAGGGCCAGCTGGACCAGGGCGAGAGGAGCCACGACATTCACCTCGTAGACGGTCCGCAGCGCGTCGAGCGGGAACTGCTCGAGGTTGGGCAGGGGGCTGGGTCCGAGCTCGCTGGCGTTGTTGACCAGGAGATCCAGCCCACCGAGACCGGCGGCCTCGGCGACCAACGTGGCCCGATGATCGGGATCGGCGATATCGCCGACGACCGGCCGGACAGGGCCGCCCAGGGCTTCCAGGCGCTTCCGCCACCGCGCCGAGCGACTCGGCGTTGCGGCCGTCGATGACCAGACCCCATCCGCCCTTGGCCAGATCAGTGGCGAGCGCACGTCCGAATCCTCGCGAAGCTCCGGTGACAATGGCGACTGGCATGTGATTCCTCGTTTCCTCGTCCGGCGGTGACATCACATGCAACGGTAAATGTTAAAGTAATGTTTAAGTCAACCCCTTGTTCGGAGACGACCTCACTGCGAGGCATCGTCCGGACCGGAAGATCGGCAGGACCGGATGCAGGATTTGCTCACCATCGGAGAAGTGGCCGAACGCAGCGGGATGGCCGCATCGGCCATCCGCTTCTACGACCGGCAGGGGCTCATCCAGGCCGAGCGCACGCCGAGCGGTCAGCGGCGGTTCCGTCGCGACGTCCTCCGGCGCATCGCGTGCATCCGCATCGCCCAGCGGGTGGGACTCAGCCTGCAAGAGATCGTCGACGCGCTCGCCGATCTGCCTGCCGACCGGGCACCGAACCAGCAGGACTGGCAGCGGCTCACCCGCGGCTGGCGCGATCGGCTCGATCAGCGAATCGCCCTGCTCGAGGCCCTTCGCGGCGGCTTGTCGAGCTGCATCGGCTGCGGCTGCCTCTCGTTGCGCACCTGCTCGCTGTCCAACCCTGGAGATCTGGCCGCGGCGCTCGGCCCCGGGCCCGGGTACCTGCCCGTGGACTGACCTCGGGGCCCGATCCCGTGAGCGGCGATACGATCCGATGGTCCGGCCGCCGGCCTACCGGCTCATCCGGCCGTGCCGAAAGAGGGGACCGAGAGGATGACTCGCATCAATACGGTGAGGGGACCGATCGAGGGGGGCGACCTCGGATCGACCCTCATGCACGAGCACGTCTTCGTGCTGAGTCCCGAAATCGAGAAGACGGCGGCGGAATGGGACGAAGAACGTGCGCAGGCCATCGCCGTGCAGCGTCTGCGGGAGCTGAAGGACAGTGGGGTGGACACCATCGTCGACCTGACGGTCATCGGTCTCGGACGCTTCATCCCCCGCATCGTCTCCGTGGCCGAGCTGGTTCCCGACATCAACATCATCGCCGCCACCGGTGTCTATACGTACAACGAAGTGCCCATGTACTTCCATTTCCGGGGCCCGGGCACGATCACGGGCGGTCCGGAGCCGATGACCGAGCTCTTCGTCAGAGAGATCCGTGAGGGCATCGGCGAGACCGGGGTTCGGGCCGGCATCCTCAAGTGCGCGACGGACAGGGCCGGAATCACCCCGGGCGTCGAGCGCGTTCTGCGGGCCGTGGCCCAGGCGCACCGGCAGACCGGCACGCCCATCACCACCCATACCCCCACCCCCCCGGAACCGTGGGGGCTCGAGCAGCAACGGATCCTGGCCGAGGAGGGCGTCGACCTCAACCAGGTGGTCATCGGCCACTCGGGCGGGACACTGGACACCCGCTACCACGAGTCGATCATCGCCAACGGTTCGTACGTCGGCTTCGATCACTTCGGCATCGGCACCTTCTCGTTGGCCGAGCGCATCGAAGCCGTCAACGTGCTCTGCCAGCGGGGCCACGCCGACCGGATCGTGCTGTCCCACGACGCCATGTGCCATGTCGACTGGTTTCCGCCCTCCGTCTCTGCCGCGTGGAAGGAGTGGCGGTGGACGCACATCCCCGACGACGTCCTCCCCCAGATGCTGCGTTCGGGAATCAGCCAAGCGGACATCTCGACGATGATGATCGAAAACCCACGTCGCATCCTCGAAGGATGCGAACCGTACTGAACGGGGCCCAATGAGCAGACCAGGGGACCCGGAGCCGTCCGCGGTTCCCATCGGGCCGACCGGAGATGGGCCGTAGTGGCCGGACCCGGCACCCAACCCGACGAGATCGGCGCCATGGCGGACCGGCACCCCTCGGCCGTCGCCTGGCACAACCTCGCCGACGGGAGCGACCTGACCTTTGCCACCTGGCACACCCAGTCGAACCGGCTGGCCCGGGGACTCGTCGAGCACGGCCTCGAACCGGGGGACCGGGTGGTCATCGCCATCGCCCCCGAGGAACCCTTTCCATGGCTCATCGCCTATGCCGCCGTCCACCGTGCCGGAGCCGTCGCGGTTCCGGTCAACACCAGGCTGGCCGGACCGGAGCTCGGGGCCATTCTCGCCCATGCCGAGCCGACGGTGGTCCTGGCCAGCCCCGGCGTCGGAGGCGTCCTGCCCCGGAACGCACCCGCCGGCCCGTCGCCTGTCCGGGTGGCGGCCACGACCGACGGCGAAGGGGGGACCCTGGCCTGGGCGGACCTCTCGCACCCGGACGGCTCGGAGCTCGACCGGGGCCCGAGGTCGGACCGGTCGACCGAGATCATGGACATCATGTACACCTCGGGGACGACCGGGGCTCCCAAAGCCGTCGTCGTCCGGTACGGCCCGCCGCGTACCGGACCGGCCCCGGCGTGGAACGGACTGGGGTTCATGACCGCCTCGCCGTTCTCGACGACCAGTGGGGTGTTGCTGGTCTACGGACCGATGAGCGGCGGGCTCAGCGGGTGGTACCTCCCCCGTTTCGATCCGGGTGCCTGGCTGGCGTGCGACCGAGGATCGCCGGCCGGTGGCGTCGTTCATCGTCCCGGCCATGGCCCAGCTCATCGTGGCCCACCCACGCTTCGCCACCACGGACCTCACCAGCCTGGCCGCGGTCACCATCGGTGGGGCCCCGGTCGCCCGGGCCACACTCGCCCGCCTGGGAGAACGGCTGTCCCGGGCCGACGTGCTGGTCGGCTACGGGCTCACCGAGTTCGGCGCGGTCAGCCGCTCGCCGTCCGGAGACCAGGGCCGTCACCTCGGCTCGGCCGGCCGGGCCCTGCCCGGCGTCGAGATCCGGATCGTGGACGACGACGGTGACGAGGCTCCACCCGGGCAGGTGGGCGAGATCACCGTGCGGGGACCGGGCGCCCACCGCGCGTACTACAGGGAAGAGACCGCCACCGGTCGGACGTGGCGGGACGGTTGGCTGTTCAGCGGGGACATCGGCTACCTCGACGAGGACGGCTTCCTCTGGATCACCGGGCGCACCAAGGACCTGATCATCCGGGGAGGCCACAACATCGCTCCGGGCGAGGTCGAAGAGGCGCTCTTCGCCCACGAGGACGTGGTCGACGCGGTGGTGGCCGGCATTCCCCACGACGTTCTCGGTGAGGATGTGGGAGCCTGGGTCGTGCTGCAGAAGGGCTCCGCTGCGACCGCTCCCGATCTGCGCCGGTTCCTCCTCGAGCGTCTGGCCGACTTCAAGGTCCCCCGCACACTGCACCTCGTTCCCTCGCTGCCCCGGAATGCCGCCGGCAAGGTCTTGAAGCGCGAGCTCGGAGCAGCGCCGTCGGCCGACCGCGCACCGCCGCCACCGGGGCCCCGGCGATGAGCAACCCCGATCCGGCCGTCCTCACCGAGACGATCGGTGCCGTGTTCCGCCTGACCCTCAACCGGCCCGAGCGCCACAACCCACTGACGCCGCGCTGCATCCGGGAGATCCTGGCCGGCGTGGCCGCCGCCGAGGACGACGCCGGCATCCGGGCGGTCGTGATCCGCGGCTCGGGGCCTTCGTTCTCATCGGGCTACGGGATACTGGCGGAGGACATCGAACCACAGGACGAACGGGCACCGAGCGGCATCGAGGCCGACGTGACGGCCATGCTCGGGCTGGGCGCCGGCTGGGCCCGGATCTGGGACTGCCGCATTCCCGTCATCGCCCAGGTGCACGGGAACTGCCTGGCCGGAGGCACCGACCTCGCCCTGCACTGCGACATCGTGCTGGCCGCTGACGACGCCCGGTTCGGCTTCCCCCCGGTCCGGTCCATGGGCGTGCCGCCGACCAACATGTGGCTCTACCACCTCGGTCCCCAGTGGACCAAGCGACTGCTCTTCACCGGGGACACCGTGAGCGGGGCCGAGGCCGCCTCGATCGGCCTGGTGCAGGAGGCGGTGCCGGCGGGCCGCCTCGACGAGCACGCACTCCTCCTGGCCACGCGGATGGCCATGGTCGGCCGGGACCTGCTCACCGCCAACAAACGGGTCATCAACCAGGGTGTCGAGCTCATGGGCCGGTCCCAACTGCAGCGGTTCGCCGCGCTCAACGACGCCGTCGCCCACCGGACCCCGGATGCCCGTGCCTTCACGGCCCGGGCCGGGGAGATCGGCCTCAAGCAGGCCGTCAACGAGCGGGACGCTCCGTTCGACCGCCCCGGTGGGGTGCCCGACAACGAGGAGCGACCGCCGCCGGCACACCCGTAGTGTGGGATGTAGACGTGACCGCACCGCTCCGAACCGCCAGGGCCGATCCAGGGCCGCTCTCGCCTGGCTCAGCCGCGCCCGGCGTCCGGGGCGTGGAGCCCCGGCAGCCGCCGCCCACCGGCCGGGCAGGACTCGACGACCTCCCCGAGGACTCGATCCTCCGCACGTTCCATCCGGCGGTGGCCAGCTGGTTCCTCCGGTGCTTCCCGTCCGGGCCCACCGAGCCGCAACGTCGGGCGTGGCCACACATCATGTCCGGAACCGACGTGCTGGTGGCCTCCCCGACCGGAACCGGCAAGACGCTCACCGGTTTTCTGGTGGCGATCGACGCCGCCTACCGGGCCCGGGCCGAAGCCACGCAGGAGCCCGCACCCAGGTCCGGGCCCGGGGTGGTCTACGTCTCCCCGCTGAGGGCGCTCACCGTCGACGTCCACGAGAACCTGCAACGGCCGCTCGCCGGCATCGCCGAAGAGGCCGCACGGCTGGGGCTTGCCGCGCCGGATCTCTCGGTGGCCGTGCGGACCGGCGACACCCCGCCGGCCGAGAGGGCGGCCATGCGACGGTCGCCTCCCGACCTGTTGGTCACCACCCCCGAGTCCCTCTACCTGCTCCTCACGGCGGCGTCGTCCCGGACCATGCTCCAGGGGGTTCACACCGTGATCGTCGACGAGGTGCACACCCTGGCCCGTGACAAGCGCGGAGCCCATCTCGCACTGAGCCTCGAGCGGCTGGGCGCACTGGTGGAGGCCCAGGGGAACCGGCTCCAGCGCATCGGGCTGTCGGCCACCCAGCGACCGCTCGACGTGGTGGCCGATCTCCTCTCGGGGTCGGGTCCGTCCCGCTCCTCCACCGCCATCGTCGACTGCGGCCACCGGCGGGACCTCGACGTGGACATCGAGCTCCCCCAGACCGAGCTCGAAGCCGTGGCCAGCGGCTCACAGCTCTCAGATGTGTTGGACCGTATCGCCGCACATGTCCTCGAGCACCGGACCACCCTCATCTTCGTCAACACGCGCAAGATGGCCGAGCGGGTCGCCCACCAGCTGGCCATCCGGCTCGGGACGCAGGCCGAGGCCGACGACGAAGCTCCTGATGACGTCTTCGACGGTGCCGACCGTGCCGCCGCCCCGAGCGCGGCTGCGGAGATGATCGGCGGCACCCTGGACGGACCTGTCGGGGCGGTCCCCCATTTCGATCCGATCGACGCCGCGCTCCAGGTGGCGGCCCACCACGGCAGCCTCTCGACCGCCCGGCGCCGTATCGTCGAGCAGCGCCTGCGGGCCGGCGATCTCCGTGCGCTGGTGGCGACGGCCTCACTCGAGCTGGGTATCGACGTCGGGCCTGTCGAACTGGTGTGCCAGATCGGATCGCCGAGGGCCATCGGCACCTTCCTCCAGCGGGTGGGACGGGCCAACCACCAACTCGAGGGCACCCCCGCCGGTCGGCTGTACCCGCTCACCCGGGACGAGCTTGTCGAGTGCACCGCCCTCCTGGCCGGAGTCCGGGCCGGGCATCTCGACGTGTTGCAACCGCCGGTGTCACCTCTGGACGTGCTGGCCCAGCAGCTCGTGGCCGAGGTGGCGGCAGCCGGCGAGTGGGATGTCGGAGCCCTCTTCGAGCTGGTCCGACGGGCAGCACCCTACGCGGACCTCTCCCGGGACAGCTTCGACGACGTGGTCGAACTGGTCTCGTGGGGAATCCAGACCGGACGCGGTCGGCGCGGCGCCCATCTCCACCACGACGCCGTCAACGGTCGCCTCCGCGCTCGACGCGGCGCACGGCTGGCCGCCCTCACCAGCGGAGGGGCCATCCCGGAGACGGGCGACTATCGCGTGGTCCTCGATCCCGACGGGATCACCGTGGGATCGGTGCATGAGGACTTCGCCGTGGAGGCCACCGCCGGCGACATCTTCCTGCTCGGCACCCACTCCTGGCGCGTCGCCAAGGTCGAGACCGGGACCGTGCGCGTCCACGATGCCGGCGACCTGCCGCCCACCATCCCCTTCTGGCTGGGTGAGGCGCCGGCGCGCACCGCCGAGCTCTCCGAGGAGGTCGGCGCTCTCCGCTCCGAGCTCGAGCCGCTGTTGGCCGCGGGCGACGGCGTGGGGGCACGAGCGGCCGTGCGCGCCCGGGCCGGGGTGTCCGAAGAGGTCGCCGATCAGGTCACGGCCTACCTGGGAGCCGGACTCGCCGCGCTGGGAGCACTTCCCACCCGGGAGCACATCGTGATCGAGCGGGTCTTCGACGAGTCGGAGGGCACCCAGCTGATCGTCCACGCCCCGTATGGCGGACGCATCAACAGGGCGCTCGGACTCGCCCTGCGCAAGCGGTTCTGCGTCTCCTTCGACTTCGAGCTCCAGGCGGCGGCGGACGACGACACCGTCGTGCTGTCCCTCGGGCCCCAACACAGTTTTCCGCTGTCCCAGGTGCCGAAGATGCTGCAGAGCGGTACGGCCACCGAGGTGCTGACCCAGGCCATCCTCCTCCACCCGATGCTGGCCGCCCGCTGGCGTTGGAACCTGAACAGGGCTCTCGTGGTCCCGCGTTCGCGTGGCGGCCAGCGCCGGCCGATCCATCTGCAGCGCATGGAAGCCGACGACCTCCTGGCCGCGGCATGGCCGGCCCTGGCCGCCTGTCAGGAGAACGCCGGCCCCGGTCCCGTGCCCGTGCCCGACCACGTGCTCGTCCGCCAGTCGGTTGCGGACTGCCTGACCGAGCCGCTCGACGCCGCCGGTCTGGTCTCCCTGCTCGACGACCTGGAGACGGGTCGGGTCGGGGTCCACCTCGTCGAGTCCGCCGAGGCGTCCCCACTCGCCCACGGCATCCTGACCGGGCGCCCCTTCACGTTCCTCGACGGCGCACCGCTGGAGGAACGCCGCACCCGGGCCGTCCCGATCAGCCGTGGACTCGGACCGCCGGGCGCCGGCGGCCTGCCCGTCGCCGCGTCGGAGCTCGGCCCCCTCGATGACACCGCCGTCGCCGAGGTCCTCGATCAGGTGCGGCCGCGGCCGAGGGATCCCGACGAACTGCACGACCTCCTCTTGTCACTGGTCCTGTGCCGACCGGTGCCGGCCTGGCAGCACTGGTTCGAGCAGCTCGAGATGGACGGCCGGGCCGGCGTGCTGGCCGGGGCATGGGCACCGACCGAACGCCTGCCCCTGGCCGAGGCGATCACCCGCTCGCTGACCGACCCCCTGGTTGCCGCCGACGACGCGCTGGCCGAGTGCATCGGCGGACATCTGGAGCTGGCGGGTCCGGTGACCGTCGATCAACTGGTGGCCGACGCACCGCTCCCGAGCGGATCGGTTCTGGGCGCGCCCGTCACCGCGGCCAGAGCCCGTACGGGACTGGCCCGACTGGAAGGATCCGGCTCGGCCATCGAACTCCCCGACGGTCGCTGGTGCGCCCGCCATCTCCTGGTGCGGCTGCACGCGGCCAGCCGGGGCCGGCGGCGTCGGCGGGTCGAGCCTGTCAGCATCTCGGACTTCGTGCGATTCCTCACCTGCTGGCAGCACGTGGCCGCCGGGACCCAGGCCGAGGGGAGGTCCGGCCTGCTGGCCGTCATCGAACAGCTGCAGGGGCTCGAGGTGGCCGCGGGTGAATGGGAGCGGGAGGTCCTTCCGGCCCGGGTCGCCCACTACGACCCCCGATGGCTCGACGAGCTCTGCCTCGCCGGCGAGGTGGCGTGGGCCCGCCTCACCCCCCGCCCCGAACGCGAGCCCCAACCGGCCGATGGTTCCGTGACGCCCGCGGCACGCCGCGGCTCGTCGACGCCCTCACCGGCGACGCCCCTGGCCATCGTGGCTCGCCAGGACCTGGCCTGGATGCTGGCCGCGGTCCGCGGCGACAAGGCCCCGGCCGAGCCGACCGCAGGGGCTTCGGCCGACCTCTTGGCCGTGCTCCGCCACCGTGGCGCCTGCTTCCGGTCGGAGCTGGCGCCGGCATCGGGCCGCCTGAGCACCGAGGTCGACGAGGGCCTCTGGGATCTGGTCGCCCGCGGGATCGTCACGGCCGACGCCTTCTCGGCCGTACGGTCGCTGCTCTCGGCCCGTCTCCGGCTCCGCCGACCGCAAGGGACCCACCGTGGAGCGGCGCGCCGGGCCGCGCTGGGCCGCCAGCGGGCCTCGGTGGGAACGGGCGTCGGTGAAGGTCGCTGGTCACTCCTCCCTGCGGCTGACGACACCGGCACGGGATCGCAGAGCGGTCCGCCGGCCGAGGAGCTGGCCGAGGCCGTGGCCTGGCAGCTCCTGGCCCGGTGGGGAGTGGTGGCGTGGGAGCTCTGGGCACGGGAGTCGTACCGCGTCCCGTGGCGGGATGTCGTGCGAGCGCTTCGCCGGCTGGAGGCCCGCGGCCAGGCGCTGGGCGGCCGGTTCGTGGCCGGCATCTCCGGCGAGCAGTACGCGACGCCCGAAGCGGTGTCGCTCCTGGTCGAGGTGCGCGCCGACCCCGGCCGGGGAGACGAGGTCGTGGTGGCCGGCGCGGATCCGCTCAACCTGACGGGAGAGTGGCTGGGTGGAACCCGGGTGCCCGCCGTCCGGCACCGCAGCGTCCACTACCGCGACGGGTTCCCGGCGGACCCCGCCGTTCCGGCGCACTCCGACCGCTGAGCCCCCTGGGATCGCCGCGGGTCCCACAGAACTGGCCCGAATGCCGGTGGTACGGTCGGCCGATGCCCCGCCCCGTCGCTGCCGATGTCCCGGTCGACCGGGCCGGGCTGGACGAGTTCATCCGTCACCGGCACGCCGCCGTCCTCTGCACGCAACGTGGAGACGGGACCCCCCAGATGTCTCCGGTGACCATGGGAGTCGACACGGACGGGACGATTCTGGTGGCGAGCTATCCGGAGCGGGCCAAGGTCCACAATCTGCGGGCGCGCCCGCAGGCCTCCGTGTGCGTACTGTCCGAGTCCTTCGCCGGCGAGTGGGTCCAGGTATCGGGATCGACCACCGTCATCGATGTACCAGAGGCCGTCGACGGTCTGGTGGCCTACTTCCGATCCATCAGCGGTGAGCATCCCGATTGGGACGAATACCGTCAGGCCATGATCGACCAGGGCAAGGTGCTGATACGCCTGGCACCCGAGCGGTGGGGCCCGATCAGCAGAGGAGGCTTCCCGCCCCGGCTGGCGGGCGGTTGATCCCTTCGCGACGCGAAGACCTCGGAAGCCGTTCGGGCCCGGCGGGCCCACTGGCCGATCGTCCGCCGGGCGGCAGAGGTTCTCTGCGTATTGGTAACTGCTGTGTTACGGTAACTGGATGGTTACCGATCCCGGTTGACCGAATCCCAGAGGAGACGACCACGTGCGGTACCGCAGCGCACCATCGATGACGGCGGCCGGCCGGGACGACGACCGGGTCGGCACGGGACGCTGAACAGTGGTGGCGACGTCGGCCTCCGGTGATCCCTTCGAAGCGTTGGGCGACCCCAACCGTCGGGAGATCCTGCGACTGCTCAGCGACGGCGACAAGCCGGTCCGAGAGATCGCTGCGGCCATGTCCATCAGCCGACCGGCGGTCTCCCGCCATCTCCGGCTGCTGAAGGAGGCCGGACTGGTGGTCGAGCACGCTGAGGGGACCCGCCGGATCTACCACCTTCACGAGCAGGGACTTGGTGCGGTCAGGAGCTACCTCGAGGGCGTCTGGGGGGACGCCGCGGTGCGCTTTCGGTTGCTGGCCGAGAACACCGAGGGGACCGTGGGGCGATGACCGACCCGCTGAGGATCTCCTTCGAGGTCGCCTGTTCGGCCGAGCACGCGTTCGAAACGTGGACGTCGGGGATCAGCCGATGGTGGCCACAAGACCACACCGTGACCGGGCATGCCGACCTCATCGTCCTGCAGGCGGAGGTCGGAGGTCGGATCTATGAACGGACCTCCGAAGGGGTCGAGCACGACTGGGGTGAAGTGACCGTCTGGAAGCCTCCGACACAGCTGTCCTACCGCTGGCACCTCGGCCGTGACCGCGCTGATGCCACCGAGGTCGAGATCCGATTCCTCGCCCAGGGGGCCGATGTCACCCGGGTGGAGATCGAGCACCGGGGTTGGGACCGGCTCGGGACCGGAGGCGAGGAATGGCGTGAGCAGAATCGAGCCGGCTGGAGGACACTGCTCCCTCACTTCGAGGCCGCCGTATCGAAGGGAGACCATTGATGGGTTCCGGCACCAAGGAGGACCCGTGGGTCCTCAAGACCCCACCCGGCACCTCGGAGTACACCATCTACCGGGATGAACAGTCCGATCCACCGGCTCTCGTCTGCACGGTGGGATCAACCACCCTGAAGTACCACCTCCGGGCCATCGACGACCTCTACGCCTGGTTGGCCGAGCAGGACGAATGGGTACCTCTCGGCGCAGCCGATGAGAAGAAGCCGGCCGGACCTGGGACCGTCGAGGCATGGGGACGATCTCCGGACAACCCGATCGGAGGGTGGTACGGGCTCCGCAACGGCTATCGCGGCCGGTTCGGGATGTACCTGCCGCCGTTGTTGGAGGAACTCGGTCTCGCCGAGGTCACCCACGACCCCCGAAGCAACCGGATGCGGGCGGCACCACGCCGGTGAGCGCCAGGGGGTGAGCGCCTCCCGTCGGGCGCCACCGGTCAGGACCGACGACACCACCGAGCCAAGGAGATGACCGATGACGGTTGCCAAAGTGATCCGTTACCAAACCAGACCGGAATGCGCTGAGGAGAACGAGCGCCTGATTCGCGACGTGTTCGCCGAGCTGGCCGCCGAGCGGCCGGAAGGCCTGCGGTATGCGACCTTCCGCCTCGCCGATGGCGTCAGCTTTCTCCATGTGGCCCTGCTCGAAGGCGAGGACAACCCGTTGTTCGAATCGGCCGCCTTCGCCAGATTCCAGTCGGCCATCGGTGACAGGGTCGTCGATGGGCCCCACCCGTCAGATGCCACCGTCATCGACTCCTACCGCTTCTTGGATCCCTGACCTCCTTTTGTGACCGCCCGGCCCGGACGGGTGGCCGGCCCGGCCCTCGCCATCGGGTGGAGATGGTGAGCCGCCTGGGACAACATCCCGGGTTCCAAACTGTGTATGGAATGACCTGAAATGGTGCGTGGCGGGGGCCCGGGTACCGGCCTCCAGGAGGCAATGCGGGTCTGGATCCTGCCGCCAACCGTGGGCGTCGCCCCGGGTTCCCAGCCGTCGATTACCTCCGAGTCCTCTGCGGTGCAGGGCGGGCGAACCGGCATTGGTGGGCTCGCTCAGCTGGATTTGCGGACTGGTCGAACCCAGGTGACCGGCGAGTCTGATTCACAGTCACCGGACACGATCATCTCGCTTTGCACCGTATTCCTCCTCCCACATTTGAGAGTTGTCCGCGCCGGTCGCACCGCATCCGATCCCAGGATGACCAACAGGTCGGTCCACCCGGAACTGGTGACTCGCGCCGGTCGGTGCTTCGACCACACCGCCGTATTCACCGATGAGCCGTGCCGGACCGGGCCAGCGGAGCTCACAGTCCGTGGACCGAGAAGGCGATGACCTTGCCGGTTCCCGTGCCGGTGATGCGCGGCAAGGACGGGACCTATATAGAGCGCAATGGGGCATGCAGCATTCAGTGGAAATGGCCCTCTGCCATTGACTTCCGGCCGCGCCGCCTCACCGTCGTGATCGAACGCCGTCGGCCCCAGCGATTTCATCGCCGGGCCAGCCCGCTTGTCGGGTCAGAGCCCGGCCCACTGCCGGCTCTCCACTGCACCCGATTCCGCCGACGATTGCCCTGACCTGCCCGAATGCTCCTCAGGCACGCCTCCGGACGTGGCGCGTCCGATCGGATCCGGCGGCCGTCACCATCCCCGCGTCGACTGATCGCCGGCCGCACCTGACGGACACGGACCATCTCGCCGGTCACGTACCGAGGGCCGGGTCAAGCGGCCCACAACCCGCCTGACGGCGGCCAATATCGCTCCTTGTCGAACCCACATGCACTCTCCGTGGCAGCAGTTGCAGGCCACCGGAGAGGGCGGCTAGAAGGATATTCGTATCCGTGGGCGCAGCAGAAATGAGGCGGAACTATGAAGGGGACCAGTGGTGGCGTCTCGAACGTCTCCTTGCCGTCGCACCCCGGCGCGCGCAGGCCCCATCCGATAACCGCCTCCCTCCCCCGGCGCCCACCGCGCGGGTACCGGGGAGACCTCCCGGAATGCACCCCGGTGGCACCATCCGGCACCCGGTCGCCTGTCCCCAACTCGCCCCGACGGAGCCGCGACTACCAATGGAACAGCGATTCACCATCGACCACGCAGGAGGTGAAAGGCGGCGAATGACTACCAAAGCTGATCTTGTCGAGCAGATCCTCGGTCTCCGTCCTGAACGCGGTCTCGAGCGTCTTTCGGTGCTCACTCGCGAGTTGGTCGACTACCGGGACAACCCACAGATGGAGAAGCACCGTTTCGAGGGCACCCGCCTCCGTGGCATCACCGGTTACAGCTGCGACCTCCTTCCCAACTGGGAGCGCGTTCTCGTCACCGGCGGCACCGGCTGCGTCGGTCATGTCGTGCTCAGCCATCTCGTCGCAGATCTGCCTGATACACGATTCCTGTCCGTCGCCCGCCGTCCCCCGGTCCCAGAACGCAGGGTGGATCGGGTCGTCTACCGGCGTGGCGACGTGCGCAACGCCAAGCAGATGAGCGCGATCATGGCCGACTTCCGGCCGGACGTTGTCATCCACCTCGCTGCGCAGCGCAACCCCGCCCTGGCCGAACGGCGGATCGCCGAGACCGTCTCCACCAATGTGGTCGGCTCGCAGGTCGTCCTCGAAGCGTCGGGGGAGGCCGGTGTCGGCACGGTGATCGTGGCCAGCACCGGCAAAGCGGTCCGGCTCTTCACCGGGGATACGTACGCAGCCACCAAGAAGCTGGTCGAGTACCAGTCCGAGGCCGCGGCCAAGCGGTACGACATGAATATCTCCTGTACCCGGTTCACCCATGTCGTGGACAACAGCATCGTGGGGCAGAACATCCTCAGGTGGATCGCCAACGACGATCCCATTCTGTTGCACTCACCGTTCGTGCAGCTCCCGGTCCAGTCCGCCCTGGAGTGCTACCAGCTCTTGATGACCGCGGGGGTCGTTGCCGAGCCGGACCGGCCGAAGGTCGTGGCCCTGCGGGATCTCGGGTGGCCCCCGATCGGCCTCTTGGACCTGACACTCGACTACCTCGCCGACAACCCCGAGTCTCGATCCCCGATCGTGTTCACCGGATATCCCCCCGGCTACGAAGCGGCTGCCTACCCGGGGACCTACGACCCGCTCTCGGCCGGGGACGTCAGCCCTCTGATGAACTGCATCGAGGCGACACGTACGACCCCGACGCATGTCCTCGGCGATTTCATCGACTACTTCGAGCTGATCGACGGTCGATCCCCGCAGCTCGATGAGGCACTGTGCGAGATCACCGACGCCTGCCAGGCGAAGAAGAGGAACGATCGGGTGATCGGCGCCCTGCTCCACAATGCGTCGGTGGCGCTCCTGCAGCACTCGATGGAGCAGACCGAGGCGGAGAGGGTCAGGCGCATCCACCGCTTCGGGCAGCGGCACGATCCCCTCATCGACGATCACGCCTTCATCCACCAACGGCTCGAGGCCTTCTTGAACACCGAGCACGCCGCGCTGGTGTAGGTCGAGGCTCGGCAACAGGCACGCCGGCCACGCAGGGGGTGCGGGCCGGCGTCACGATTGACCGGCGTTTCCGCCGGGATTCGGTTGGCGAACAACATCGGTGGGTGAGGAGATCGCCCGGCCGCACGTGTCCATCGGGGAGTCCGACGAGGACGTGACAGCGGCGTTCCGGATGAACTACACCATGACAGACGACGGTGCCGATCCCGGACCCGGGGCCAGATCCGTTGGCCATCGGAGTGCCCCACATGAACCACCCCATCTTCGCCCGCATCTACGCCAGAAGGTCTGTCGCCGAGGCCCACCTTCAGGAGGCCTACCGCCGGGAGCTCCTCGGCGGTCTGTCGGGCCGGGTCCTCGAGGTCGGGTGCGGGAACGGCCTGAACTTCGCCTACTACCCTCCCTCGGTCACCGAGGTGGTCGGTGTCGAGCCGGAGCGGTACCTCCGACGCCAGGCCCACATCGCCTCCTTGAAGGTACCATCCCCGGTCCAGGTCGTCGAGGGTCAGGCCGGATCGGTCTCCGAGGTGGTCACCGGCACATTCGATGCCGTCGTGTTCTCGTTGGTGCTGTGCAGCATCTCCGACCCGAGGGCGGCGTTGGTCGAGGCCAAGAAGGTGCTCAACGATGGAGCGGCCGTCCGCTTCTACGAGCACGTGTTGTCCGACAGTCCACGAGCTGCACGACTGCAGAGGCTCTTCGCCCCGGCGTGGAGCACGGTGGCCGGTGGATGCCGACCCGACAGGGACACGCTTTCCGTGATCAGGGAGGAGTTCGAGATTTCGGGCACCCGGGCCTTCGATTTCTGCCCCGGCTGCCGGATCCCCCTCGGAATCGTGGCGCCCCACGTATTGGCGCAAGGCGTGTTCCGGTCGACCCGGTGACCTGAACCCCTGCCGCCGCCTGCGGCCCGGCCGCTACGCTGAGCCGGCGTGGACCCGTCGATGACCGAA
The DNA here is from genome assembly GCA_963745955.1 of uncultured Acidimicrobiaceae bacterium. Taxonomy (GTDB): domain Bacteria; phylum Actinomycetota; class Acidimicrobiia; order Acidimicrobiales; family RAAP-2; genus Bog-756. The sequence goes on from CAVUZI010000007.1 coordinate 993,953, forward strand.
ATCACCGGCGGCGACACCACCTGGCGTTTCGAGGAGTCCTTCCTCACCTCGAACTGGACCTGCATCTGGGGCCGCGGCTGCCTCGGCATCCTTCCCCGGCCGGCGCCCGAGCTCGGGCATGGGTGTTGCTCGATCGGCGCCGAGCTGGACGGCGAGGACGAGGCGCGGCGGATTGCTGCGCTGGCGGCCACGTTGGATCCGGAACGGTTCGAGCATCACGAGACCGCGACCGCAGGGGGGATCTTCGCCGATGCGAGCCGAACGGGCACCAGGGTGGTGGACGGAGCGTGCATCTTTCTCAACCGACCCGGGTTCGGCGGGGGCGCCGGATGCGCGCTGCACCTGGCCGCGCTCGATTCGGACGAGCCGCCCATCGACTTCAAGCCCTCCGTCTGCTGGCAGCTTCCGATCAAAGTGGACTGGGAACCGGCCGACGACGGAACCGAGGTGGCGACGGTCCGGGGGTGGACGAGGCGCGACTGGGGTGCCGAAGGCGAGACCATGGCGTGGTGCTGTACCGAGGGAACCACCGCCTACGTGGGCGAACAGCCGGTACTCGAATCAATGGCCGAGGAGCTCGAGGCGATCGTCGGTGCCGAGGTCTACGCCGAGCTCCGCAGCCGCCTGCAGCCCTGACACAGAAGCGTCCCGTGTGTCGATCGGGCGCCGTCTGCGAGGCCGGGATCAGCCCGAATCGACCGAGTCGGTGGTCCGCTGCCGGATACGACGGCCTGTGATCTCGACAGGGACGATGCGCACATACAGATCCCGTTCGCCGGCGGCCCACGGGGTGATGGGCAGGCGACGGACCTGTTCGAGCTCTGCAGGGTCGGCGACGACATGTCCGTGCCCCCGTGCCAACACGCTCCATCCCTCGGCCAGTGCCTCGTCGAGGTGGTCGACCTCGAAGGACACCCGGTCATGGCTGAGAGACGGGGTCAGTTCGGACATCGGTTCGGTCCGGAAGACGATGTCCCCGTCGAGCATCTGGAAATTGACCGGAAGGGCCACCGGTCCCCCGGTTCCCACGAAGACGACACGACCCACCCCGCCCGGGCTGATCAGCCCATGGCATTCGTCGGCATCCAGGTGATCGAGAACCGGCCGGCTCAAGGGCTTGGCCCGCCCCGGGGGCGCCTGCATCCCGCCTCCGGCGATGGCGTCGACCGTCGTCTCGAGAGCGGCGGCTAGACGCCAGAGTGCAGCCCGCGAGAGCTGGGGCGACGGATTGACCTCCACCGAATGAAGGTACGAGGCATCCATCCCCGCCCGAGCCGCCACCGACTCGAGGCTCAATCCCAGCTCCCGGCGACGCTCCGCTACCCTCCGACCCAGGTCACCGCTGTTGCTCATGATCCCTCCTCACTTGCTGCTGTCATCATGACCGCCGGAGAGGGCCCGTATCTAGGGCCCTTCGTCCCAACCGGGATCATGGGCCCGGGTCGCCGTGCCTGCCCGGGGGCTGGGACACGATGAGGACCGGGCGGCTGTGCTCCCGGACGAGACCGTGGCTCACGGACCCCCCTCCGAGGAGCCGCTGCATCGAAGCCCCGAATCCCGCGCCACGCGTGCCGACCACGATCATCAGCGCATCGTGACGGTCTGCGATGGCGGTAATCGCCCTGACCGGTTCGCCACGCTCGGGATAGTACGTCCAGTCGACCCTGGCCCCCGCCATCAGGGCCTCGACCCGCTCGTGCTCCTCGTCCAGTGCGATCCGCCCCCGCTCCTCCCAATCGGAAGAATCCGGGTCGACGGGATAGTCGAGCAGGTCGACGACATGGACGATGTGCAATCGGGCGCCCAGCCTCTCGGCGAGATCGACGGCCACCAAGAGCGCGTCCTGGCTGGCCTCTCGGAGGTCGTAGCCGACCACCAGGTCAGTTGTTCGGTCGTTCATGGCCTCACGACCGCCAAGCCTATTGCGGCGGCTCCCATGGTGACCACCAACGTACCGAGGGCACTGCCGATTGCCGCGCCATAGAGCCGGCGCTGCACAAGACGGACCGTCTCGAAGCTCGCGGTGCTGAACGTCGTGTAGCCGCCGCAGAATCCGGTGCCGACCACGATCTTGAGATCGGACGGATCGTGATGGAACAGGATCAGCCCGGTCACCATCCCGAGCACCAACGATCCGCTGACATTGATGACGAAGGTCGACCACGGGAACTCGGATCTGACCCTCCGGCGAACGACACCGTCCAGCGCGAAGCGGCTCACCGCGCCGGCGGCACCGGCCAGGGAGACCCACAGTCCGATCACGGCTCGACCCGCCGGGCCCACAGCCGATGGTGGCCGGCTGCGGCCGTGATGCCGATGGCGGTCGCCCCCAGGCCGCCGAGGACGCTGCCGACCCCGTAGGCGAGAGCCAACCCGCCGTCATTGCTCCGCACGAGCAGGTCGGCCTCGACGGCAAGGGTGCTGAACGTGGTCAGCGCACCGCAGAAGCCCACGCCCACCAGGAGGCGCGCCGCCTGCCGCCTGCCGATGTCCGGCCCCCGTCGGGCAAGACCCTCGAGGAGGGCCCCGAGCACCAATGCCCCCGCCATGTTGACCACGAAGCTTCCCGTCGGCCAGTGTCCGGTAACGCTCGGAAGGGCCAGCGAGACGCCGTACCGGGCTGCAGTTCCCGATGCACCGCCGATGGCCACCAGGCAGAGCAGGAACGGCTGGGCATGAGCGACGGCGGGCCGGCCGTCATCGCTCGGCGGGCCCGCGTCGGGATCGAGCGGCATTTCCGGATGAGAATCAGTGGACTCCGTCATACGAACCTCCGCTAGTACGTGGAGGAACCATCAGCCACGGGGGCGGTTCAGGTGGCAGTACCACCAAGGCGGAGTCCCATCGCCGCCGCCGATCGTACCAGGTGCGGATGAAACGATGATGCCCTCGTGGGCCTACCGGCGCGGCAAAGCGACCACGGGAAGCACGCCTTCCCGTGGTCGCTCGCCGCTACCGCCCCACCAACCCCGGGGCGTCGTCAGAGATGTCCTGTGCTACCGCTACGAGGCGGCCGGCTCCGCCTGGGCTCCGATCGTCTCCCGGTCGCGACGGGGGGCGGAGACGGCGCCCCCGACCCCCGGCACGGTCGAGTTGCCCGGGAGCCCGTCCTCCATCGAACCCATGCCAACCGGTACCGGTGGATGGGTTCGTTCGAGATCGGCCTCGATCTCGGTCAGCACACCGGGTCGGCGCCGGTTGGTGACGTAGAGCCATCCCGATCCGCCGATCATGTAGGCGAGGAAGATGTACGGGAAGATGTCGACGGGGTACGGCGGCACCGGGACGAAACTCCCGATGAGCGGGACCATCAGCAACAGGCAGGCCAGAACCGCGACCACGACGTGGTGCGGTCTCAACTCGTCCCGCTTCTTCAGGTAGACCGGGGCGGCCACCGAGATGAGGAAGTACGCAGTCAGGAAGCCGAAGGCGGCCAGGGTTCCCGCGTCACCGAAGATGGTGTTGGGATTGGTGAAGATCTCCAGCACCACGGGGAGGGCCAGGATGGCCAGGATGTACGACGTGATGGCCACGTGCGGCGTCTGGTTCTCCTTGTGGGCCCGACCCAGGTGCTTCGGGAAGATCGTGTGCTCGGCCATCGGATAGATGATCCGCGAGCCGGCGTTCAGGCACGACAGGGTGAGTGAGAAGAAGCTCACCATGGCCCCGAGCGCCACGGGGATCTTGAAGAAGGTCACGTCGTAGATCTGTCCGAGGGTCGTCAGGGGAAGGGCGATCTCGTTGAGTGGCGTGCCGTAGTGCCGGGTGCCGAAGACCTCCACGTAGCTCATGAACACCATGAACGCCCCGGTGATGATGAGGCTGATGACCACCGCCCGGGGGATGTTCTTCAACGGGTTCTTCGCCTCACCGCCGAGCGTGGTCGCACTCTCGAACCCGACCAGGGAGAAGATGCAGATCACGACGGCCAGGCTCAGCCCGTGGAACGTCATGCCCTTCGCCTTGACGATGGTGGTGTCGATCGTGAAGCCGTGCTTGAACAGGACCACGAACGCCAGGCTGAGGATGCACGCCACCGACACGACCTCGAACACCAGCGTGAGCAGCGAGGACACGTGGATGTCCTTGTAGGCGATGAACCAGCAGACGGCCGCGCTCAGACAGAAGAAGAGCACCGGGGGCACGACGGTGTGGATTCCGATACCGGAGAGGAACTGGGCGGCGAAGATCGAGAAGCCTGCCAGTCCTGCGACCCCGATGAAGAGGTAGGCCCAGATCAGGCTGAATCCGGAGATCACGCCCGATGTGGGCCCGAGCCCTCGACCGGTGTACCCGTACATCGACCCGGCCAACGCGGACCGCTTGGCGAACTGGTTCAGACACCCGACCACGAAGAGCAGCATCACGGTGCCGAATGCGTAGGCCAGCCAGGTCCCGTTGCCGGCGTCGCCGTAGCAGAGCGCGATGATCAGCACGGCCGTCATGGTCGGCGAGATCACCGCGATGGACTGGGCCAGCACCGTCGGGAAGCCCAGCGCATTCCTCCGTAGTCCGGGATGGGCCTTGGTGGAGCCCGGGGGATCGCCTCTCGTCAATGTCGTCATGCTGCTCACTGCTCCTCTCGTAGGCCGGTGGTGCGGGGGAGGGAGCTGAATTGACTACAAAAGAGTTCACCTCACTGGTGTCTCCTATTGCGCCTTCATCTCACCGTATTTGTGAGGATTTCCCTCGAATATGACTGTACGTCACGAGTATGTCCACCGAGAGTACGGAGTATTAACAGCGTGTAAAGTGAGACATTAATTCCGAGATCTTGCTTACAATTAGCAGAGCTTTAATTGAGCATAATTACGGAATTAATAGCGCGCTCTATTCACCCCCAGGGGTGCGCAGACCGTGGGTTCCCGCCCCGCGGCCTCGACCGCGATCGTCAGTCAGCCGGCGGCGAACACCCACTCGGGGAACGACTGATCTTCGAGGAGGAGGTCCTCGTAGAAAGCCCCGAAAGGACGCTCCGGATGGATGATGGCGATTTCGAGCACCCAGCGGTCGGGATGAAGCGCAAAGGGGACGTCGGCGATCGAGCCGTCGTAGTGCGCCGAGTGGGGGAAATCCGACAGTCGATGACCCGAGAGGTCGAGGTTCAACTTCCACCCCAGATCCTCGGCCGCCTGCGTCGCGTAGTCGTACAGGTCCTTGCCGGTCGCCCCCTGCTCGAACCAGTGCCGGCGGGTGTCTTCCCAGATGGCCCGAGCGTCGCGCTCGGCCCGGTGGTGATCGGGGTCGTCGCCCACCACGAACGTGTCACCTGCGTCGCCTTCGCACTCTTCGTAGATGGGGCCGATGTCGACGAAGAAGATGTCGTCCGCGCCCAGGATGACCCCGGGCTCGGACCGCTCCATGAAGTCCTTGGTCGTGTTCGAGCCGAGGCGGACGATGATGTGGTGCCATCCCCGGCGCATGCCCAGCGCCGAAAGGGTCCGGCGGGCGATGTCCTTCGCCTCCTCCTCGGCCATGCCCACCTCGACCTGATCGGCGATGGTATGGACGGCCCGTCGGGTCCTGGCCCGGACGTCCATCAGCTTGTCGAGCGAGAACTTCGCGCCGGTCGCTTCGAGCTCGTCGAGGGTGTCAGTCATCTGTTGGCCTCCGCTTCTCTGATTGGTTCTCTCATCGGGTACTGCCCGGCATCCGTCGTCTTCTACCCGCCTCTGGCACCCGCCCTCCGGTGTGACGGCGAGCGGCATCATCGGTGGAGGGCCTGCAAGGTTCTCGAGTCGTGGGCGGCCACCATGAGGATCTCGGTGACTCCCCCGAGGGCGGTCAGCCGATGCGGCCGGTCGGCATCGAAGTGCGCGCACTGGCCGGTGGCCAGGGTGTGGCGGATGCCGTCGTACTCGAGCAGGAGGGTCCCGCTCACCACGTAGAGCCACTCCTCGCCCCGGTGCCGGGCGGGAGGGGACGTGTGGCGGTCGGGATCGATGGTGATGCTCAGCGCCTCGATGGCGGACGAGCCCGGAAAGCCGCTCCGGGTCACGATGGCCAACCCGTTCGCCTCGTGGCGAGGCTCCGTGCCTGCGGAGATCGCCAGCGGCGCACCGTCGCGGTCCTCGCCCAGGAGCACGTTGACCGGAACCCCGAGGGTGGCGGACAAGTCGAGGAGCGCGGCAATCGAGGGCTGGCGCTCGCTCGATTCGAGCCGGGACAGGTGCGCCTTCGACAAGCCGGTGGCCTCGGCCAGTTGGTCGAGTGTGAGGCCGGCCCGGTCACGGGCGGCCCGCAGGCGTTCGCCGATGGACGCCAGCGTGGCCTCGGCCTCGGTCACCATGCGGTCACCCTACGCCTGAGTTGTCTGTGAGACAACGTCTGTTGTCATGAGTTCACACGGCGGAAACACGAACGGGCGGTGCAGGATCTGCCGTGTGCTCAGCCGAGCTCGACCAGGTCCTCATCCCGGTCGAATCCGCTCACCAGGGCGGCGAAGCGGTCGGCGATCCGATCGCGGATCGGGCCCAACCGGCCCAGGCAGGCCACGGTCTGACCGTCGATGTCGTCGGGGTCACTCCCGGCTTCTCTGGCCTCGTCCCCGAAGGCGTCGAGAAAGGCCGTCACCGCCTGGCGATCGACCTCGACGTGGAACTGGAACCCCCAGGCGCGTTCGCCTACCCGGTACGCCTGTGGGTACAGACGGCTGGCGGCCAGTCGGGTGACACCCGGAGGCAGGCCGAAGGTGTCGTTGTGCCAGTGCAGCACGGTGAGCCGGCTCGGCAGACCCCTGAGCAGCGGATCGGAGCTGGCCGCCTCCGTCAGGTCCACCGAACCCCAACCGACCTCCGGGCCGGCCGAACCGGTGAGCACCGAGCCCCCTGCGGCCAAGGCCAGGAGCTGGGCCCCGAGGCAGACACCCAAGGTCAGGATCCCCTGGTCGAGGGCGTTGCTCAGCAGCTCGATCTCCGCTCTGCGACTGGCAAACCCATCGTCACTGGTGGCGGACATCGGCCCTCCCATGACGACCACGCCGTCGAATCCGGCGGCATCGGTGGGCACGGAGTCCCCGGCGAAGACCCGGCAGGGCTCGACGCCGACCCCTGCCGACGACAAGGCATCACCGATGGCGTAGCTGCGTTCCGGCTCGAGGTGTTGCACAACCAGGCATCTCGACACGACTTCCTCCTCCGCGAGCAAGCGTTGCGCCGTGGCAGCCGGGGTCGGCTCCCGAACTCGGACACGATATCCCCTGCCGGAAGGACTGGACGTCGAGGGCCGACCCGGGACCCGTCGACGGTCGATCCGTGCCATCAGGACTCGATCTGGTTGCCTCTCCGTCGGGCGGACCGCGGGCCGCCCCGCGGCACCGGGTTTCGGCGCCATCACGACCTCGTCGCCCGGCGTTCGAGGACCCCGTCGACGCGAGATGCGGGTCGTTCCGCGCTCCCGCCGGCCACGGACCGACGACCTGGACGGGTCCGGCACCACGGCCTGGGATTTCGCCCGCGATCCACTCATCTCGGACTCCGCTGACACTCTCGGTTGCCAACCGGTGACAGCCCGTGAAGGAAGTTGCGGACAGAAGGATCCCGAGGCTAGAAGAACCTGTAGCTGTGGAGTGGAACGATCGAGGCGGGCCTGTGGAGCAGACCAGTGGAGTTGACCAATTGGCGAGTGCTGACGGCCGGGTTGGTGGGCGAGACCTCTATCGCGACGGTGCATAGGGTGGAACGTCCTCTATTGGACGGCCGCCGACTGCCCGATCGCACAGCCCTCATTTCCCGAATAGATCCTGGTCACCTGGACCCCAAGCCGAGGCCGGCCCTCGGGGAGATCATCGACCTTCACGTGCACCCGAGGGTGGATCGTTTCGCCCTCGTCAGCTCACGACACAGCGGCAGGGCCCCATGACCGGTTCCCGTCGCTGGCCCTTTGTCAGCGCTGAGCCTGTGGCGCTGCTGGCCGGTAATGCCGCGAGGGGCGGGGCGGAGCTGGCACTGTCGGTCGACGTCGGCGGGTTGGAGCAGACCACCGGGACATGGACGACATGGCGGCCTGACTCCGGTGAGACGACTGGGGACGAGCACCCCGGGGACCAGGACGGGAGCCAGGAGAGCCGGGAGCGCCGGGAGAGCCGGGACGGGAGCCAGGAGCGCCCGGACGGGGACCGGGAGCTGTCGGACCCGGCCCCGGGTTGGGCCACCAGGCTCAAGAGGTCCGTGTCCCGTCCCACCAGCTTGGTCGTCTTCGGGTCGATGGTTGTCGGTACGGCGATCCGGTCGGACGTGCCCCGCGGCCTCTGGGTGGACGAGGCCATCAGCGTGTCCGAGGTCCGGTTGTCCTACGGCGCCATGATCCACCAGCTGGCCATCGCTGACGTCCATCCCCCCCTCTACTTCACCATCCTGTGGGCGTCGGCCCGGATCATCGGGTTCGGTGGGGACGCGGTGCGGGTTCCGTCGATCATCTTCGGGGTCCTCCTGATCCCGCTCGTCTACCTGCTGGGCAAGGAGGCCTACGACCGGAGGACCGGCGCGGTTGGTGCGGTCATCGTGTCGGTCGCCCCGTACGCCGTGTGGTACTCACAGGAAGCGCGTATGTACGCGCTGTTGATGGTGTTCGGAGTCATCGCCCTCTGGGCGCAACTCCGCATCTTCCACCGCGGCGGGTGGTACCCGTGGATCGTGTACACCGTGGCCAGCATCGCCATGATGTGTACGCAGTACTTCGGGATCTGGCAGCTCGTGACCCAACAACTGATCTTCGTGGGGGCCATCGTCGTCCGGTGGCGGCGCCATCAGCGACCTGGTGCGCTGCTGTGGCCGTGGCTGTGCAGTGCGGTCCTCATCTTCATCGCCCTCATCCCCCTGGCCCTGATGATGAAGGGACAGTTCCACAGTGCCCAGGCCACCGGGCAGGCGTTCGCAGGCTCTGTCAACACCATCGGGACCTCGAACCTGAACATCTACACCGTTCTCACCAACCTGGCGTACAGCACGATCGGCTTCCACCCGACGGCCGTGATGTCGTACGTGATTGCCATCTGGCCCATCGGCGTTCTGGGTGCCCTGGTGCTGCTCGGGCGCCACTCCCGGCCGGTCACCTACCTGCTCGTGGCCGTCGTTGTGGTTCCAGTCATCGCCATGTTCGTCCTGGGCGAGTTCAAGGAGAGCCTCGTCGATGTCCGCTACCTCTCCACCACCGTTCCGGTCGTGCTGCTGATCGTCGCTCGGGCGATCACGTCGCTGGCCAGCAGCAAGCGAGCGCTCACCGTCGTCGTGGTCGCCGTTGTGGCGGTGATGTCCGTCGCCCTCTTCAACCAGCAGTTCTCGAGCTCGAATCCCCGCCGGTACAACTTCAGGGAAGCACTGAACCGGGTCGACGCCGAAGCGCGCCCGGGCGACGTCATCCTCTACGACCCGCTCAATGCCGAGATGAAACCGGTTATCACCTACTACTCGGCGAAGCTCAGATCGGCACCGCTCTCGGCCAAGCCCGCCGTCGGGGCCGGTCACACGGTCTTCATCGTGACCAGCTCGATATTGATGGACCCGTCCGACCGCCAGATCCTGGAAAGCGCCCTCGGTAGCCTGGGATCCCGACACAAGAAACCGTCCGCGCACTGGGTCTTTCCCAACGTCCAGGTGTGGGTGTACCGGTGACCCCCGCCTTCCTGGCCATGGAAGAAGACGACGTGCGTCGTGAGACCCCGGTCGAGATGAGCCCTGAAGGGTGGAAGAAGATCGATCGCCGGCTCCGGTTCCTCATCCCGATCGGGACGACGATTTCCGTCGCCTACCTGTTGTGGCTGTTGCTGCCGGCGCGAGTCGGCAACCCGTATCTCTACGGAGCCCTGATCGCCGCGCAGATATTCAACTTCATCCAGGGCATGGGCTTCATGTGGACCATATGGCCGCGTCGGCGGCGGCCCGCAGATCCGGCATTGGTCGGACCGCCGCCGGATGTCGACATCTTCATTCCCGTCTACAACGAGCCGCTCGATGTGGTGGCGCCGGTCGTGGCCGCGGCGGGTGCCATCCGCGGCGGTGTGGTGAACGTCTTCCTACTGGACGATGCCGGCCGGCCGGAGCTCGCCGATCTGGCCGAGGAATGGGGGGCCAGCTACATCCACCGCGGCGAGAACGTGCACGCCAAGGCGGGCAACATGAACCACGCCCTCCGGTTCGCCAAGGCCCCGTTTCTGGCTGTCTTCGACTGTGACCACGTTCCCGACCCCGGCTTTCTCGAAGCCACGCTGGCTCCGATGCAGGATCCCGACGTCGCCGTCGTGCAGACGCCCCAGTACTACTCGAACTCCCACACCGACCGACTGGCCGCGGCGGCTTCGTCCCAACAGGAGCTCTTCTTCGGCTCCATTGGACGAGGCAAGGACACCTACGGAGGGATGATCTGTTGTGGGACCAACTTCCTGATTCGCAGAGTCGCCCTCGACGAAGTGGGGGGCTGGCCTTTTGAGGGTTGGACCGAAGACCTCGAGCTGTCCATAAAGCTGCAGCATGCACAGTGGAAGATCGTCTATCTCACCCAGGTCCTGGCCCGCGGACTCGGCCCCGAGGACATGTCCGCGTACATAAGCCAACAGCTCCGTTGGGCGCGCGGCGGTTTCTACGCCCTCGGCCTGCTCGTCCGGGGCAAGATGCCCATTCGGGTCCGCCTCCTGTACTCGCACTCCTGCGCGTTCTGGCTGACCGGGTGGACCATCCTCGTCTACCTCTCCCTACCGATCATCTTCATCTTCACCGGTGCCCAACCCTTCAACGGGTCCACCGCCTCACAAATGCTCCTCTACTTCGCCCCGTTCTTCATCATCAATCTGGTCGTCGTGGCCACGGCCGGCGGGAACTCCTACACCTTCGATGCCTTCTGTGTGTTCGTCGCCAACTTCTGGGTGCACATAGCCGCCAGCATCTACGTGCTCACCGGAGCCAAGATGAAATGGGTGGTCACATCCAAACAGAGTTCGAAGGGGAGAGAGCCCGGGAGCGTCGTCCCAGGCATCGCGTACCTGGGTGTTTTTGTGGTGACGGCGGCGTACGGGATCGCCAGGGGGCTCACCCCGGCGGTGGCGGACAATCTGGCCTTCGCAGCGATCTACGCAGTGGTCATCCTGGTCGGGATCTGGCCCGCCCTGGTCAGTGCTCCGATCCACGGCGCCGCTGCGCCCGAGACCGAACTGGACGCCCCTGAATTGGAGGCGGCGTGAGCCCGGGCAAACACGCTGGTGGGTCCGGTGCGCCAGACAGTGGAGCTGCAGGACCCGCGGGCGGCCGGCTCCCCTACTGATGGCAATGCGGTGGCTCGCGGTTCAACCCGATGCCGGTACCGATCCCACCGGGTGAGCCGCCGCCCCGCCGGGCCGGGGTCGTCATCCGACGATGTGGTACGTCCTCGACTGGTTCGGGACCAGTGAGGATTTGGTCAGCGAGAGCGCAGAAACGCTCCAACTGAATTTGGCCGAGGACTCTTGGGGAGAGCAGATTCCGGCGCAGCCGTAGTTGTTGAATTCAGTCCCGACTTCGATGCCAGCCATTTTCTCCTTGGCTATGGAGGCATCCCTGGGAAGAATTCTTTTGACCTCGGCAACAAAAGAACTCAGATTCACAGTCACCGTGCCGGTTCTACGTTGCTCGGATTTCTTCAACACGAAGTGCAGAGTGGTGGCCCTTGAACCTCCACATCCCTCGAAGACATCCCAGGTCACACCTGAGTGGTTGAAGGCCGGTCTGGCGATTCCGCAGTCTGGGTACGTGTTGTACGGCTCGATCATGATCTCGACGTCGGCAGCCTTGGGGCCCTTGCTGTTCACGGCCCGCTCGAGCCAGAGGTCGAAGGTGAGGTCCAAGTACTGGGCTGGGGTGATCGATCCAACCGAATAGGACACCTTGGCCAGGTAGGAATGCTTGGCAAAGCTGCTCACCGGTATGGGGAATGGCGCGATCTCGCAGCTGGAGGTCATCTCGCCACAGAAGTGTTCTCCGTAGGAACTTTCACCGTATCCGATCTCCGGGAAGCCGGCCGGTGCTGTCGTCGAACCCAACGACAGAGAGGAGAGATCGATCGTGTCCCGAAATCCGGAATCGACGTTGTAGCACTGCCGGATCGTTCCCACCGATTTTTCGACATTCCACAAGTTCGGAGTGGCTACCCCGTTGGCCAGGGGCAGAAACGAGGTGGTGCCCGCATAGGTTGTGTTCGTGGACGTGGGCGGCGAGAAGGTGGCGCCGTTGCAATCCGATGCTGTCGTCGATAGCGCTCCGGCGACCGGTGGACTCGCGACCGCGTCAACGGCTGATGGGGAGCTGTCATGGCTCGGAGCGACCGCGGCGGCAGATGGCTGACTCACCACGACCGCGAACGCGACAAGGAGGATGCATGCCGACGCTGTTCGCCAACGTAACGAATCGAACCACTGCATCGGATTCCACCTCCACCGGCCTGCTCCCGCCCTGTGCGGAGAGACGCAATCTGAGAGCAACCGGTGATAGAGAGTGGCTAATGCCTAACCTCCCCAGGCCAATATTTCAAGATTGCTTTGTTCGGCGCACCCCTCGTGAACCAGGCATTGAGCCGGTGCTCCCCGCCGTGCCCGATGTCCCTCGCGGCAAGATCTGTCCACTCCGTCACTGTGCGAGGCACTTCCGTCACTGTGTGAGGCACTCTCGTCTCCGTGAGGCACTCCCGTCTGCGTGAGGACCCGGGCGCGGCGTCCTCTGTTCGTTCTGTGCGTGATCCGGGTCCGACGGAGGCCAGAGGCGTGAACCCTTGTGGCCGGAACACCAGCCACTCCGCTCTCGCTCCCGTCGGCTGCCCGAAACACCGGAGGCATCCGGGTACCCGTGTTCGAGCCCGGGGCCATCGCAGGTTGAGATGTTGTGCACTCTGAGGAACTGAACCCAGCGTCCGAGAGGTCCGCTTGGTCAGGTCAATCTGAAGAGCCCGACTCCGCTTGGCAACGGTGGAAGCTCATGGCGCCACCCGAACGGCTCAGACCCGGATCCTGTCGCTCTCCGACGCCCCGATCGAGTATCCGGCGACCCCGTCGCCCGGCAGTGACGCGGATACGATCCATCGATGCGCCCTCCGAGAGCTCCAGGCCGTGGCACCCGACGACTGGGTGCCTCCCTGCTCGTCCTCTTCGGAGTCGCCCTCTTCCTGGCCGGGTGTTCGTCGAACGGGAGCGACTCCCCCGCCTCGACCTCGTCCACGTCCTCGTCCTCCTCGGCCGGGCCCACGACGACCGGTCCGCCGGTGATCTTCAACGGTACGTTCAAGGGAACCGCGCTCTCGAGTGCATGGGATACCGTTGTCGGATCAAATCCGTCCAACGGAGAGCAGGAGTGCTATTCGCCGACCAACGACTCCGTGAAGCGTGGCATGTTGACTGAGACCGCCGTCGTCGGATCGGTGGCGGCGAATTGCAACTGTCCCCCCAACCCAGCATCGAATGCACCCTGCCCATACGGGTCGGGAGCTGTCCAGTGGTCATCTCTGGGCTTCACCTATGGAACGGTATCGGTGCGGGCAAAACTGGCCGGAGGTGCCGGGACCTGGCCGGCGATCTGGCTTCTGGGGACCGAGTGCCGGACCTCGATAACGCCTGATGTCGCGGGCTGGATCGGTTCGGGCACCAGTTGTCCGTGGCCGGCACAGGGAGCGAATGAGATCGACATCGCCGAGATCCAACCGGAACCCATCGGAAACCCTCTGGTCGTGAACGAGGCAGTGCACACGACCGATCCGAGCGGAGCGAAGGTCGACGAAGGCTGTGGATCCGCGCCGGTCAACATCTGTCCTGGCAATGCCCCTGGGTGGCACACGTACACCCTGGTCTGGGCACCGGGATCACTCACCTGGGAGATTGACGGGAAGAGCACCTACTCCCTGACCCAAGACGTCCCGTCGACGCCGATGTTCCTCATCATCAATACGGCGGTCGGCGGGACTGGAGTGACGGTTGACAATGCGACACTGCCGCAAACGACCGACATCTCCTCAGTCAAGGTGACCGGACCTTAAGACGTCACAGGCCTTCGGTTCGCCGGAGTGGACCGGCTTGTCGAGAAGCTCGTCACCAGTGGTCGCGGTGCACCACCTCGTCGAATGGCCGCCGGTCGGGTTTGACGATCGGCCGCAGGGGACGATCGGCGGGGTAGCCCAACGCGATCATGTAGGCACACGTGCGATCTGCTGGCACTCCGACGACACGTCGGCACGCTTCCTGGTCCCCGACGGCAGAATGGCCACTCCCGATGCCCAGGTCCGCGGCGGCCAACATCATCGACATGGTTGCCTGCCCCAGGTCGTACTGATCGATCACTCGATAGCGCTCCGCCTCGGGCTCGGAGAGGACGAGGACGATCGCCGCCTTTGCCGCCGCCAAGTGTCCGGCCCCGACCCAGACCGTCGACAGCTCCTGTAATTGGTCCGGCGCAGTCACGACAATGAAGTCCCATTTCTGCCGATTCGATGCCGACGGCGAGGATATCCACTCGCCGGGTCCGACCGCCTCACGGGTGAAGCCGAACCTGTGGGCTGTCCGCATTGTCATCGACCGTCGGTAGCATGCTGGTTCATGGTGTCAGTTCTCATGCCCTTCGGCTGCGGGTAGGCCGGGACCGGTGCCGGGCCCTGACGTCGATATCCTGGTCGTGGTAGGTCGCGCCACTCCTCTCTTCTCCCTCGAAGCCAGAGCCGGCCGGGTCATGCGTCTGGCCGACCCGCTCGAGACGACATCGCTGATCGCCGAACTCCGCGGCCACATCCCCCGACTGGTTGGCGTGGTCGGGGACAGCGAGGCAACCGGTCCAGTCGCCATCCGGATCCATGATGCCGGGCTGCCGGTGGTGTTGTTCGCCGACGAGCCGGTTGTGGTCGCTCCCGGCATCGAGACGTGGCCGGTGGCGGACCCGGGCCCGCTGATGGATGTGTCCGAAAGCCTGACCGATCTCATCGGCAACACACCACTGGTGCGCCTCAACCGGACCGGGCGTCATCTTCGATGCCATCTCCTGGCCAAGCTCGAGTACCTCAATCCGGGTGGAAGCGTGAAGGACCGCCCCGCGCTGGCCATGATCCGAGCGGCCGAGACGGAGGGGCTGCTCCGACGGGGCAGCACCATCGTCGAGCCGACCTCGGGCAACACCGGGGTCGGACTGGCCATGATCGCCGCCCAGCGGGGCTACCACTGCATCTTCACCATGCCGGACAAGATCGCCGAGGAGAAGCGCCAGCTGCTCCGGGCCTTCGGAGCCAAGGTGGTGGTCTGTCCGACCGCTGTCGACCCGGGTCACCCCGATTCGTACTACTCGGTCGCCGATCGGATCACCGCGGAGACTCCGGGCGCATTCCAACCGAACCAGTACCGCAATGCGGCCAACCCCTCGGCCCACGAGCAGTCGACCGGTCCGGAGATCTGGCGCCAGACCGCGGGCCGGATCACCCACTTCGTGGCCGGGGTGGGTACGGGCGGAACGATCAGTGGTGTCGGCCGCTACCTCAAGGCCCAGGACCCGGCCATCCAGGTGATCGCGGCCGATCCGGAGGGCTCCATCTACTCGGGTGGCGGGGGCCGACCGTATCTGGTCGAGGGAATCGGCGAGGACTTCTGGCCCACCACCTATGACCCCTCGACGGTCGACCAGGTGGTGGCCGTGTCCGACAGCGACTCATTTCTGACCGCCCGTCGAATGACCAGGGAGGAGGGGCTCATTGTGGGTGGCTCGTGCGGGACCGCCGTATGGGCGGCCCTGCACATCGGCAAGGACCTCGGACCCGATGACGTGATCGTCGTGCTCGTGCCCGATTCGGGCCGTGGCTACCTTTCGAAGCTCTACGACGACCGTTGGATGGCGGACCACGGATTCGGGCGGGCCCAGGGTGAAACCGCCGAAGCGGTGTTGTCGGCCAAAGGGGACCGGTACCCCCCGCTTGTCCACGTGCACCCGGAAGAGACCGTACGGGCCGCCATCGCCTTGCTGCAGGAGTACGGGGTGTCCCAGGTCCCGGTGGTCAAAGCCGAGCCACCACTCGCCCTGGCCGAGGTGGTGGGATCGGTGTCCGACCGCCAGTTGCTCGAGCACACGTTGCACAATGCGGAGGCGTTCGACCAACCCGTGAGCTCGGTGATGGGGCCGTCGATGGACACGGTAGGCCACAGTGAGACGGTCGACGGCATTGCCGCACGACTGGAAGGAACCAGCGCCGTGCTCGTCCTCGATGGCGGGCACCCCATCGGGATCCTCACCCGTTCCGACCTGCTGGCTTTCCTCGGGAGCCACTAGGTGCCCGTCCGCGGGGAGGTCCCACCGGTCGGCCGGGGAGCACCGGGGACGGATCCACCAGGGGGGCTCGGGTTCGAGACGCGTGCGATCCACGCCGGCCAGCCACCCGACGGGAGCACGGGAGCGGTCGTGGTTCCGATCTTCCAGACATCGACCTTCGCCCAGCCCGAGGTGGGAGCCCAACAGACCTTCGAGTACAGCCGAACGGGAAATCCGACACGGACCGCCCTCGAAACCTGCCTCGCCGATCTCGAAGGAACCACCCACGGTGCCGCCTTCGCCAGCGGGTTGGCCGCCGAGGACGCGGTGTTCCGCTGCTTGGAGCCAGGTGATCATGTCATCATCGGCAACGAGCTCTACGGCGGCACCTACCGGCTGCTCGATCGGGTGCACTCCCTGAACGGGCTCGAATTCACACCTGTCGCACTCCACGATGCAGACAGCATCCAGGGCGCGTGGCGACCGTCCACCCGCATGGTCTGGATGGAGACCCCATCCAACCCTCAGCTCCACGTCACCGACATCGCTTCGGTCGCCGCGATCGCCCACGACCGGAATGCGCTCGTCGTGGTGGACAACACATTCGCCACGCCCTACCTTCAACGACCAGTGGCCCACGGCGCCGATGTCGTAGTCCATTCCACTACCAAGTACCTGAGCGGACACAGCGACGTGGTGGGAGGTTTCGTCGCCACCTCGAACGAGGCGGTCGCCGAGAGGATCGCTTTTCTTCAGAACGCCACCGGGGCGGTCCCCGGGCCGTTCGACTGCTTCCTCGTCCTGCGGGGCATCAAGACGCTGGCCGTTCGCATGGACAGACACTGCCAGAACGCTGCCGCCGTGGCCGATGTTCTGGCCGCCCACCCTGCCGTCGAGCGGCTCTACTTCCCCGGTCTCCCCAGTCACATCGGACATGCCACGGCCAAGACCCAGATGCGCGCCTTCGGTGGCATGGTCTCGTTCACCGTACGCGGCGGCGAGGCGGCAGCCATCGCCGTTGCCAACTCGACCCGGATCTTCACGCTGGCCGAGTCGCTCGGCGCCGTCGAGTCGCTCATCGACCATCCGCATCGGATGACCCACGCCTCACTCGTCGATTCCCCACTGGCCGTCGACCCGGGCCTTCTCCGGCTCTCGGTGGGATTGGAGCTCGAGACCGACCTGATCGGCGATCTGTACCAGGCCTTGGAGGCAGCTTCGGATCGGCACCCGTGACGCCACTTCCCCGGCAGCCGCCGGAGCCGTTTCATCCTGGCCACCGCGAGACCCATTCGCCCGCGGCGGCGTAGCCCCGGCATCCCGTCTTTCGAATCGTCTTCGGGTGTACCCACCAGAATTTAGGATGGACCCCCCTACGCACGGCGGCTGTTTGCGTCGACAATCCCCCACAGGGCTTCGGTTCGAATCTCTTCTTCTCGATGAGGGACCGTTGTCACCCGAGACCAACAGATCTCTGGAACTGTCGAACAGAGAGCCCCATCGGCGATGGAGACGATCTGCAGCGGCAACCGCCGGGCGCGTCACATCTGCCGGAGGTCTGGCCAGGATACAGAAGGGCTGATTCGTGAGGAGACCGGACCATGGAGAACCACCGATGCCGGTCATGGCCCACGGGCCCAGCCGTTTACGGTCTTGAGATTGTCGTCCGGTCGTCACGGCAGGACACGCACGCCGGCCAATCGCCTCATGGCCCGGACATTGGCGGTCGGATCCGTTGTGACGATGGGCGCTGTGCTCTTTACCCCCAGGGTGTCGGCGACTCAATTCGGCGCCGCCGGCGAGTCGGCAGAAGGCGCTCCTGTGGCCCCAGGGGCAACTGAGTCCGTCGGGTCCCTCCCGGTGCATCTGTCCTTTGACGGCTACACCTGGGAGGTGAAGAACTCGACCTCGCCCATCGGCCCGGGTCCGAATCTGTTCGACGCGAACGGACCCTATGTGGACAAATCAGGGGCCATGCAACTCAGGGTCCTGAAGACGAAGTTGGGCTGGGAGTCTTCCGAGGTCATCCTCAAGCCTTCGCTCGGGTACGGCACCTACATGTGGACCCTACGTGGTCCGGTGGCGACGCTCGACCCGAACGTGGTGCTCGCCCTGTTCACGTACGACAGCTCACACACGAGCCCTTCGGACAGGGAGATCGACTTTGAAGCGTCCCGGTTCGCCAACACCCACGCTTCGAACGCACAGTATGTGGTGCAGCCCTACACCACCACAGACAACATGCGGGAATTCTCGCTCCCGAGCGCCGTGCTCACGAAGGTCATCTTGACGTGGAAGCGCGGGAGTGTCGCCTTCTCCGGGAACACGGTGCGAGACGAGAAGACCGTGCCACTACCGTCGTGGACGAACACCTCCTCTTCCGTCCCGGAGCATGGTGCCGAGCAGGTACATATGAGCCTGTGGCTGTTCCAGGGCATGCCGCCGACGAACGGGATGCCGGTCACCGTGACCGTGACCAGTTTCTCGTTCCGTCCCGCCACCTGAGCGCACGACGACGCGGCAGTGTGCATGGGACGGTCGAGGCCTCCCGAGGTTCTTGACCACCACTTGGTCGCCGCCGCCGTCGGTGCGCTCTGACCTCAGATCTCCACTCGCGTTCGGAGGTGGCGCGCTCGGCGGCGGCGCGCTACTGCGGCGGCGCTCTCGGCAGTGGCGCGCTGCTTCCTCCAAGCGAGTGTCGGACAGGCACCTCCTTCCGGGCCAACCGCGGCCGAAGCAACCTTCTCGGCTGGCCCGGGGAAGTCGTCGTCACCGGTGAACATGGCCTTGTTGACCGGGATCCAGAACAACATGCCGACGAAGTGCTCGGCCGCCGCTGCCGGGTCGTCGACGGCGAGCAGCTCGCGGTCCGCCAGAGCTCGAAAGCTGCTCGCGAGTGCTCCGAGGGCCCGTTCGAAGCCCTTCTCGTACCAGCGGTCGCGATCTCGGGAAAGCGGTCCGCAGAGGAGATCACGAGGCGACGGAGTCGAAGGACGCGTGGCTGCATGAGTGCGTACGAGGAACGTCTCGGCAAGGTGCTCCAGATCCTTGGCGAGATCGGAGGTTTCGGTCAGCTTCGGCGATGAGGCCGACGAGAGCGTTCATGTCGTCGGTGGTCGACAGCACGATGTCGGCAAAGAGGTTCTGCTTGTCGGTGAAGTGCTTGTAGACGGTCTGCTTGGAGACCCCGGCGCGCACGGCGATCTCCTCCATCGTGGCGCCCTCGTACCCGTTGGCGAGGAAGATCCCGATGGCCGCTTCACGGATCTCGCGGTGGCGTCGATCCGAGCTTCGTTCTGGCTGCTCCGGAGGGTCATCGTCGCCATCATCTCAAGAGTACTAGACAGACTAGTTCTCATCACAGTACTATACGGTCTAGTTCCAATCAGCACCGACGAAGGAGGTCAACCATGAAGCTGGAGGCGTACCTCTTCTTCCCGGGCAACACCGAGGAAGCAATGACCTTCTACCAGGGCGTCTTCGGTGGCGACCTGACGATCACCCGCGCGGCGACGTCGATCCGACGGCGCCGAGACGAGAAGCACCTCGTCATCAATGCAGCCTCGACAGCGGAACGTTCACACTTCGGGCCAGTGACCGTGCCGACGCGACGATCGACGTCCAGACCAGGATCGAGCTGACCGTCGTCGGCACCGACGAGGCCGATCTGCGCAGGATCTTCGACGCGCTGAGTGACGGCGGGACCGTGAAGGCTCCGCTGGAGAAGATGTTCTGGGGCGACATCTTCGGCGCCCTCATCGACAAGTTCGGGATCGGATGGCAGGTCAACATCTCGGCGAGCTGAACGACGGCATCACCGCACGTCATCGATGCTGACACGATCCGACGACATCGAGGAGGATCATATCGTGACTGATCACGCTGCACCATGGCCGAAGCAAGGACCTGCGTCGTACTTCCCCTCAATCGAGACGAAGTACGGCCGCTCGATCGCCGAGTGGCAGAAGATCATTGCCGACTGTGGCCTCGACAAGCACATGGCGATCGTCGGATACTCAAGTCCGAGTACGGGATGGGTCACGGCCACGCGAACGCCCTCGTTGGCTGGACACTGGCAGGCAATACAGCAGTTCCCTGAGGCCCCGTCCGTAGTCGGCGAGACGGGTCGGCGGCCCTCGATGTCGACCGCCCGACCCACGGTCGGGGTGTCCAGAACCCTTTTGATGCCGATCCCTCACCGAGCCATGCCTCGCGACCCGGAACGGCCCGACACCCGCCGCGGCCGGTCGGTCTCTGCCGGCCCAGCCGTCGAGGACCACGGTCGGGTGGTCGACTGGGGCACGATACCCCTGACCCGGCCGAACCGGGCCGGACCGGCCGGTCGGTGAAGCGGGTCAGCCGAAGCGGAGCGGATCGAAGAGGGAGATGTCCCACGGGGTCCTTCCGGTGGTGGCGAGGTCGGCGAGGATCTCGCCCACCACGGGAGCGAACTTGAATCCATGCCCGGAGAACCCGCACGCCATGACCACCCTCCCGTCGGTTCCCGGAGCGCGACCGATCATGAAGTGGCGGTCGGGCGTCATGGTGTACATGCACGCCACCCCTGACAGCCACGCGCCGGCCAGGCCGGGTATCCGGTCGACCAGTTCGCTGCGGAGGACCTCGGCCTCACCGGGCGTGACCTCGCGATCCAGGTGGTCCGGATCGGCCGGCCGGCCATGGTGGAAGAACGCCACCTTGGCCCCGGGAGCGCCGGGCAGGAGCGGGAACCCGTAGAGCTCCGAGCCCTCGACGAACTCCCACAGGTAGACCGGGAGACGGCCGAGCCGGAACGGGGCCGTATCGCCGGAGGGTGCGAACCAGTGGAGGGCGTGTCGCTCGACACTCAGCGGCAGGGCGAGTCCTTCGAGCACGGATGCCGACCATGCTCCGGCGCAGGCCACGAGACGCTCGGCCCGGAACTCTCCGGCACCGGTCCGCACGGACACGCCACCACGGGCACCGCCAGCCGGATCGTCGAGCTCCCATTCGAGCACCGGGGTATGGAACTCGAGCCGGGCGCCGGCCCCTTCCGCCAGTGCGAGATGGGTGGCCACGCTCTCTTCCGGCGGCACGAACCCGGCCCCGGACTCGAAGATTGCCATCTCGTCCGGTCGGAGTCGGAAGCTCGGAAAACGGGAGGCAACCTGAGCAGCGTCGAGCACCTCGTGGGGGATGCCCCACCGTTCCGCACTGGCCACCGTCCCGGCGACGACGGCACCGTCGGCCGGGCCGATCATGAGGCCACCGGTGCGAGTCAGCAGCGGAGTAGCGGAGATCGATCCGACTTCGTCCCAGAGCTCGACCGATCGCAACAGCAGCGGGACATAGCGTGGATCTTCGAAGTAGGCCTGGCGGACCATCCGGGTCTCCCCGTGGCTGGACCCGCGGTCATGGGCCGGACCGTACCGTTCGAATCCGATCACCCGCTCACCGCGGCGGGCCAGATGCCAGGCCGCCGACGAACCCATGGCCCCCAGTCCGACGACCGCCACGTCATAGCGATTGTCGCTCATCGTTGACCCACCTGATGTCGGACGGTCATGGACGTCGGTTTCGGACTCATCGGGGCCGGGGCCGGTCCCAGCGGGCCGGTCCTGACAGGTGCTCCCAGGCCGTCCAGGCCAGGAGGCCGGCCATGCTGGCCATGGCTGCCCCGGTTCGGACCCGTCCGGTGTCCACGTCCCAGGACTCGCAGGCAAGGCCCTGGTCCATGGGTACCGCGGCCAGTTGGTCCAGCGGATCGCCATCGACCAGGTCGTGTTCGAGGAGCCGGCTGGCGAGGTCGAAGCCGGAGGGGTGGGGGAAGTGGGCTGAACCCGAACCGCCGAAGGTTCCCTCGTAGTGATGGGGATTGTCCTCGGACAACCAGGAGCGGGTGGCCCGCTGCACCGGGTCGTCGTTGGCGCCGACTCCCCAAAAGGGGAGGGTGCGCAGTCCCAGGGGGGGCTCGTCGCGACACTCGGTCCGGCCGGACTCGTCACAGGCCCATGCCCACATGCGGCCGCCGGGGGCCTCCACCGTGAGTCGCTCGGCCATGGCGGCCCGGATGGCGGATGCCCGGCCGGCTGGAGCCCGCTGTCGGTCATCCGGATCGAGCCCTGCGGCGGGAGCCTGCATCGACCGGTCGGCGGTGACCAGGTCGTCCATGGCGGCCAGCGCCTCGAACGCGGCGGCCACCAGAGCGTTGCCCGTCGTCGTGTAGGCAAAGTCGGTGGGATCATCGGTCGGCAACAAGAAGGTGCCGTACAGGTCCCACCGGGGGTGACGCCACGGCTCGATCGACCGGGCCAGCCCGTCGAGCACCGCCCGCACCTCGGGCTCGGCGAGGACGGTGCTGTCTCCGGTCATCTGGACATAACGCCGGACGGCGATGATCGGTGCGGCAGCCTGGTCGAGCTCGAACCCGGGGTACAGGGACGTGCCGTTGAGATAGAGCGCATGGTCGGCGAGGCGCGGACCGCCTGCGGCGATGGTCGACAGGAGGACCGACCTGGCCCGACCGGAGTCGGTGAGCAGCAGGGCAGGGAACGTCCAACAGTAGGCATCCCGGCTCCAGAAGGCGGCGGAGACGTAGTAGTGGTGGCTCCGCGACGTCACCATCACCGGCCTGCCGGTGTCGAGGCAGTCCCCCTGGGCGAAGAAGTAGTTGAAGAAGAGATTGGCGTTGATGCGCTCGGCCAGTCCTGGCCGGTTGTGGGTGATGGTCAGGGCATGGCCGGCCAGCCACCCAGTGGTCGCATCCCACAGCCGATCGAATCCCCGTCGTCGGAGGTGCAGGGCGGTGGTCGCCGCGCCATCGGGCTCGGTGGCAACCCCGACGAACAATTCGGCGGTCAGCGACTGCCCGGGGTCCACCTCCCCGGTGGCCGAGGCCAGCCATCGGGGGACGGCGCCCTGGTCGGCAACCACCACCCCCTCGCCGCCCTGCCACGACACCGACAGCAGGGGGCTACCCGCGCTGGCCGAGACGGTCCTGCTGCCCGTCCAGGGGTCGTCGTGCCCCACCGGCTCCGCACCGATCGGCTTGGACCGGAGGTGTGTGACCGTCGTCGCTCCCCAGTGCCCGGACCAGCCCAGTTCAACCGTTGCGGTCAGTGGACCGTGGTTGTGATAGGCGAGACGCAGCACGAAGCCCCGTTCGTCCACCGGGGCACAGAACCAGCCTTCGAGCACCCCGGACGGGCACGGGCTGGTGAAATGGGGCAGCCAATGGCCCACCCGTTCCCACTCGAGGGGACCGGGCACCACCGTGCCCCGGTCGAGGATCAGCACGGGTCGGATGAGTGGACCGTGGCCCGAACCGCCAGTGGCCTCCACCAGCCCCAGGACCCGCTCGATCAGGGCGCCGACGCTGCGGACGGCGCCGTCGGCGAGGTCGATCTCGGAGAGGGAGACCCACAGATTGCCGGTGGGGATGAACCGCGGCGGCTCGTCGATCTCGGGCGCGTAGGTGGTCAGTTCCACCGGTCCGGACACGCTCACACCGGGCCTGCTCCACGCTCGGCGCCGGCACCAGCTCCACATGCTTCAGCTCCTGTGTCAGCTCCTGTGTCAGCTCCGCCGGCACCACCCTCGCCGGCGTTGGCGCCGCCCGGACGACCTGGAACGTAGACCTCCGAACGTCCGAGCAGCCGGGCAGCATTGCCGGCGAAGACCAGGTGGCGTTCGTCGGCCGACAAGCCGAGCTCGGTCACGATCCGGACCTGCTGGTCGTAGTAGGCGCGAACCAAACCACGTGGAAAGTGGGAGGAGTCAGAGCCGAAGAGCACCCGGCCCGGCCCCACCGTGTCGAGGAACTTGACGAACAGATCGGTGAGTGTGAGCGGATAGGGCATCCAACGGATCCACTCGTTGTTCCCCGAGGAGTCGACGAAGATGTTCCGGCACGCCCAGGCCAACTGCAACAGCTGGCCTGGGTAGCTGCAACCGAAGTGCGGAATGACGAAGGGAATTTCGGGGAAGGCCTTGGCCACCGGGTGAAGGACGAGGGGATCGATGTTGACGTGGGCGGCGGTACCGCCCCCGCCGTCGAGGGTGCCGAAATGGATCAGCACCGGGATACCCAGGTCTTCGGCCACCTCCCAAACCCCGTAGAGCGACTCGTCGTCGAGTGGGCCGTCGAGCGCCGGGGCCAGCACCTTGTAACCCGACAGCCCGTCCTCGACGACCGACCTTCTCAGCTCGTCGGCGGCACCCGGCAGGAACGGGTCGTGGTGCGCGAATCCGAGCATTCGTGGTTGGTCGGCGATGGCATCGGCCAGCAGCCGATTGCCACCCCCGGTGACGAACACCACCGCTTCGAGCTGGGCCGCCTCGATTTCGTCGGACCATCGACGGGCCTGGACATCGGGTGGCTGTTCGTCCTCCTCCGGAAAGGGGAACGAGTAGGCCGACCACCACTGCTCCTGGTACCAGCGCCAGTTCTCCTTGAGGATGGCGGCCTTCCGTTCCCCGTGGCGCCGGCGGTATCGCTCCTCGGCGGCCGGCGGGTGTTCATCGCTGACCGGAAAGTGGGCATGGAAGTCGATGATCGGGAATCCCCAATCGCTGATCCGCATGCGGCCGGGCCCGTGGTCCTCGGGCACCAGAATCTCAGCCACCGGATCCAACCGTGTCGACGGCGTCGGTGCCACCGCCACGACCTTGGCTTCCGCCACTGCCATGACCTTGGCCATGGCCGTGCGTCCCGTCATGCTCCACCGAGCCGAACACGGATGAGGGGTCGTGGACCGGCCGGCCGCCGATCATCGTCGCCACTACGCCGATGCCGCCGATGCGGTCGATGTCCACGGCAGTGGGGTCGTCATCCAGCACGACCAGGTCGGCCAGGCGGCGGGGGGTGAGGGCTCCCCAGGCCGACTCGGCGTGGGCCGCGTGTGCTCCGCCGGCCGTGTAGGAAGCCAATGCCTCCGTGGCGGTGAGGCATTCGCGGGAGCCGAAGACCTGACCGGTGGCGGTCGTGCGTTCGACCATCGCCTGGATCCCCCGGAGCGGTGAGCCGGCGGCCACCGGCCGGTCCGAGCTACCGACCACGGGCACGCCGGCATCGACAAGGCTGCGCATCCGAAAGTAGTCCGCAGCGCCGTGGTCGCCCGCGGGCAACTTGAGCAGGGGGTCGCCGAACTCCCTCACGAACAGGGGCTGGACCACCACGGTCATCCGCAGGCGGGCCAGACGGGCCACCTGATCGGGCCGGACCATCACCCCGTGCTCGATCCGGTGGCGGGGGATGATGCCGGCCCGGGCCGGATAGGGACCGCCGGTGGCCGCTTCCTCCAGGGCGTCGAGGACCAGGTCGAGAGCGGCGTCACCGATGGTGTGGCAAGCCACCTGCCAACCTCCCCGGTGGGCATCGATGATCGCTTGGCGCAACAGGCCCGGGTCGCTGTCGAACCCTCCGACGGGACGGCCGTCAGCGGCGGTGACGGCCGCGGTGTGGCCGAGCCCGGACCCGTCGATCCAGACCTTCATGGCGCCGAGGGAGAGCCATTCGTCGCCGAAGCCGGTGCGAACACCGAGATCGAGTCCGGTGGTGATGCGGTCGTCCGGATGGGTCCGCAGTGAGTGGAAGAGCTCGTTGTGGGCCATCAACCGGGCCCGAGTGCGTAAGCGACCCGTGCTGTGGGCCAGTTGGTACGCAGCCAGTTCGACGGGCGAGTGGTCGATACCGGGGCAGCCGATGCCGGCGTCGGTGAACCCGGTGATCCCCTCGGTCACATAGTGGGCGGTGGCCCGATCGATGGCATCGGCCAACCGATCGATGGACGACGGTCCCACATGTTCTTTGATCAGATCCATGGCCGATTCCTCGATGAGACCCGTCGGCCGTCCGTCGGCGTCCACGACCACCCGCCCGCGCCCCGTTCCGTCGAGGGCACCGGTGATGCCGACGGCCTGGAGCGCGGCGCTGCTCACCACGCAGGAGTGACCGGACAGGTGGGTCAGCCACACCGGACGGCCGCCACCGGCGCGGTCGAGCTCGTCCCGGTCCGGGTATTGGTGCGGAGGCAACCCACTCCCGAAACCGAACCCGATGACCCATTCGTCGGTGGCGATGCCATCGGCGTAGGCGGCCACGGCCTCCAGGGTCGGGCCGATGCCGACCACCTCGTTGAGCTCCAGGTGAACCAGGCCCAGTCCGAACGACGTGGTGTGGCAGTGGGCGTCGTGGAACCCCGGGGCGACGGTGGCACCGCCGGCGTCCACCGTCACGCGGGACTCGACCCCGGCTAGCTCTTCGTCGAGCCCGACGATCCGTCCGTTCCAGATCCCGATGGATGTGGCCTGCGGGCGCTCAGCATCGACGGTGAGGATGCGGGCGTTGGTCACCACCAGGTCGAGCATCATCGGGCGGTGACGCCCGACAGGACGCGCTGGGCGGGGTCCGAACCCGCACCCTTTTGATCGGCAGCCGGTCGAGCCTGTACCGAGGCCTTCGCCTGCCCCGAGGTCACCTCCATCGTGAGCACCTGGCCTGGTCCTCCACCGCCGGATTCCACCACCGCTCGAAGTGTACGGCGTCGGTCGCCGCTGTCAGGGTCAGGCCGGTGCCGCCGGCCTCGAACGACAACAGAACCACCGGGCTCCTTCCACACTCTGGAAATGCTCGACCATAGCGTCCCGCTTCTACTTCGCCGCTCGTCAGTGGAGCCGGAGGATGCCCACGAACGGTGATGACGGCCCGTCGCCTGACTGGCATTTTCGTCATGGCCCCGTTGCTCGCGGCGTGATCGTGGACCCGGTGTTGGACGGGCCAGGGTCCGCAACAGAAGTCAGGATGTTCGGCCAGGACATTACGGACGCAGCATGCCCACTCGCAGGAGTGCCTACCCGGAGCGGGACCGTTATCACCAGCCTTGTCTGCTCGGCCTGGCTATCCTCGATCGGAAACACGAGGTCGAGCCGGTGAATACATGAAGAAACACAGATGTGCCTGAGGGACTGAAGACCGGGGAGGTTGCGGGCGAGATCACCCGGCACAGGAAGCACGCGAACGAACACGATGCCGAAGCGCCGGATGACGGTGGCCGCGAACATGATCGGGCGCTCTCGGTTATCGAAGCCGTGCTCCTGGCCATCGTGGCTTTGCTCGCCGCCTACACGGGATACGCGTCAGCAAAGTGGAGCACCGAGTCGTCCGTGCGGTTAGCCGGTGCATCGGCTGCTCGTACCGAGGCCAATCGAGCGGCCCTCGATGCCCAGAACACCAAGAACTTCGATTCGACGACCTTCAACACGTGGTTCACCGCCTATGTTGCGGGCAACGCCTCGGCCGAATCGGTCGCTGAGCGGCGGTTCCGTCCCGCGTTCAAGGTGGCATTCGACGCCTGGATCGCCACCCAGCCGTTCACCAACCCGTCTGCCCCACCCGGTCCGACCTACATGCCTGAATACCGACAGCCGGAACTTGCCCAGGCGGCGGCGCTCGATACGAAGGCGAGCACGCAATATGCGCTCGGGGTTCAGGCCGGCGCGAACTCCGACAACTACGTTCGGGACACCATCTACCTGGCCACGATCTTGTTCCTCATCGGGATCAGTGGCCACTTCCGGTTCTTCCGGATTCGGCTGGCACTGGTCATCCTCGGAGGCCTGATGCTGATGGTCGCCGTGGTTGAGATTGTGACCTCACCGCCCATCCCTTGATGGTGAACCACCCGAGTCAAAGCCCTGGTGCGCGCTCGGCAGTGTGAGAATTCTGGACATAGGACACCGCCTACTGCGCGCTCACCATGGCTCATTTTCCGCCAGTTTCGCGAAAGTTGCATATGTCCGTGTGACGGCACGACTGGGACAGGCAAACCGGCGAGCTCGGAGCGTTATTGCGCTGCTCGACCGACGCCTCTAGCACGCATCGAGATCAGCGCGAAGAATGGTGGCATTGCCCGCCACGAACACATATTTGCATGCTCGTGCGGCACTCGCCATCAGACGCGTCGTGTCGGGGAATCCTCCAAGGATTCCCCGACGGGCGCGGGCGATCAGTGCAGGGCCGGCTCCAGGTGCTCCGTCTCCAGGTGCTCCGTCTCCGACAGAACCACCGCCGGAGCGGCCGTTCCCCGGGAGGCGGCCCGCTCGGTCCAGATGTCGAGCACGAGCAGGCTGAGGTTCGACACGACCGCCGCACCGATGATCGTCGTGATCAATGCCATGAGCCCGCTGGTCGCGTGGAAACCGAGTGCGGCTCCGACCACCGCACCGACAGCCGCCGCCACGATGCCCCTGGTCCGCATCGACTTCGCCGTATCGGTGCGGACCCAGCCGGCGTAGACCCCGAGCCAGACCGGCACCGCGACCGAGACCACTGACAGCAGCTGGTCGGGGAGCGCCCGGCTCGGCCAGAATCGCAGTACCAGCAGTTCGCCCAGGAACCATCCGCCGAGTCCGAACACGATCGGACCGGCCGAACGGATCCATGCGCCCGTCTTGCGGCCGGGACCGCCTCGGCGGCGGATCCGGATCGCCAACACCACGAGCCAGATCACTGCCAACAAGGCGAAGCCGACCATAAACCCAAGGATGTCCTTGGCAATCGCTGCCTGCGATTGCGGTGTGGCGAAGCTGACCACATTCGGGGTGTAGCGGGACGTGTCGACCTGGCCGGTGGCGTAGAACGTGGTCAGTAACTGCGTGCTGGCTTTCGGCTCGTAGGCGTCGAAGTCGTCCACGTGCCCGAGCCCGGACAGGATGACCTGATGCCCGTTGGAAAGGTGCGGCAGCAGCTCCTTCGTGGCGTTCTGGGTGCGCAAGATCCTGGCCCGGCTAGACATACCTTGCGATCTGGTCAATCGCCCGGGCCGGGGCTACGCCATCACGTTCCGCAATACCGACTAGCGCCGCAGTCGTCACGGCTCGGCGTCCGATCGGCCAAAATGGGAGCGAGGGCGTCGTTAGGCACCTGGCGCCACTTCGGAGGCAAGCCGACCCCGTGTCGAGTTCACCGCAGTCAGTCGAAGGGGGGCGCTGCCGTTCCCGCTCCAGCTCCTTGGCCAACCGCCAGCCGCACCCTCGTGGTCGACTGGCACCATCGTGAGCCGAGTCCACCACACGGTCCCACCGCCTGGTGATTGATTAGGGGCCGATCCCATGGCCTCCCAGTCTGGACCGCCGCTTCCCCGGAGTCGGTACTCACCGAGGCGCCAATGTGACATTCGGCCCTGCCGGGCCGTTCGCCACGGGCGCGACGGTGGAGGGAGGGACGCTCAATCCGGCACTACCAGAAAGACCTAAGGGCCAATCCGTGACGACAAACCCCCTCTCCCCCGAGCTGCTCCAGAAAATGGACGCCTACTGGCGGGCCGCCAACTATCTCTCCGTCGGCCAGCTCTACCTCTACGACAATCCGCTGCTCAGAAAGCCGTTGGAGCTGGCGCACGTGAAGCCCCTGGTGGTGGGGCACTGGGGCACGACCCCGGGTCAGAATTTCATCTACGTGCATCTGAACCGGGTGATCAAGGAGCACGACCTCGACATGTTCTACGTCGCCGGCCCCGGTCATGGTGGTCCGGCACTGGTCGCCAACACCTACCTGGAGGGCACCTACAGCGAGGTCTATCCCGACGTCAGCCAGGACGAGGCCGGGCTGACGCGGTTGTTCACCCAGTTCTCGTTTCCCGGCGGCATCTCCAGCCACGTCGCGCCGACGACGCCGGGGTCGATCCACGAGGGTGGCGAGCTCGGGTACTCGCTCAGCCACGCCTTCGGCGCCGCCTTCGACAATCCCGATCTCATCGTCGCCTGCGTGATCGGCGACGGAGAGGCCGAGACCGGCCCCCTGGCGACCGCCTGGCACTCCAACAAGTTCCTCAACCCGGTCACCGACGGGGCAGTGCTGCCGATCCTGCACCTGAACGGCTACAAGATCAGCAACCCGACGGTTCTGGCCCGCATCGAGCCCGAGGAGCTGGACCACTTCCTCCGGGGCTGCGGCTGGACACCGCACTTCGTCGAAGGCGACGACCCCGAGCAGATGCACCAGCTCATGGCCGGCGCCGTGGACTCAGGCCGTCGCGGAGATCCAGCAGATTCCAAGCCGATGCTCGCAAGGACGGGCGTCACTGCTCGGCCGCGCTGGCCGATGATCGTGCTCCGCTCGCCCAAGGGCTGGACCGGACCCAAGGTCGTCAATGGCCTGCAGATCGAGGGCACCTTCCGATCCCACCAGGTGCCGCTGCTCGTGGACGCCGAGCACCCCGAGCACGTCGAGCTCCTCGAACAATGGATGAAGAGCTACCGGCCCGAGGAGCTGTTCGACGAAGACGGTCGGCTCGTGCCGGAATTAGCCGAGCTGGCGCCGACGGGCGATCGACGCATGGGCGCCAACCCCCACACCAACGGCGGCGTTTTGCTGCGAGATCTGCGGATGCCGGACTTCTGCGACCACGCGCTCGAGGTGCCTGCCCCCGGTGCGGTCGATGGCAAGGACACCCTCGTCCTCGGCGAGTTCCTCCGCGACGTGATCAGGCTCAACGACGACCGCCGACACTTCCGGGTCTTCGGTCCCGACGAGACGCTCTCAAATCTCCTGGGCGCGGTCTTCGAGGCCACCAACCGGCAGTGGGACGCCCGAACGGCCGAGTACGACGAGTTCCTCGCACCCGACGGACGGGTGCTCGATTCGATGCTGTGCGAGCACCAGTGCGAGGGCTGGCTGGAGGGCTACCTGCTCACCGGGCGCCACGGCCTGTTCAACTGCTACGAGGCCTTCATCCACATCGTCGACTCGATGTTCAACCAGCATGCCAAGTGGTTGAAGGTGACCTCCCAGCTCCCGTGGCGCCGGGAGATCGCCTCGCTGAACTACCTGCTCGCCTCCCACGTCTGGCAGCAGGACCACAATGGTTTCACCCACCAGGACCCCGGCTTTCTCGACCACGTCGTCAACAAGAAGGCCGACATCGTCCGGGTCTACCTGCCCCCCGACGCCAACTGCCTCCTGTCAGTCGTCGACCACTGCCTGCGCAGTCGGAACTACGTGAACGTCGTGGTGGCCGGAAAGCACTCGATGCCCCAGTGGTTGACCATGGACGAAGCCGTCGTGCACTGCACCGAAGGGGTCGGGATCTGGGAGTGGGCCAGCAACGACCAGGGCGCCGAACCCGACGTCGTACTCGCCTGCTGCGGCGACACGCCCACCCTGGAGATCCTGGCCGCCACGTCGATCCTGCGCGAAGAGCTACCCGAACTGAAGGTCAGGGTGGTCAACGTCGTCGACCTCATGAAGCTCCAACCGAGCACCGAGCACCCCCACGGGCTGAGCGACGCGGACTACGACTCGATCTTCACCAGGGACAAGCACATCATCTTCGCTTTCCACGGCTACCCCTGGTTGATCCATCGGCTGATCTATCGCCGGACGAATCGCAACCTCCACGTCCGGGGCTACAAGGAGGAGGGCACGATCACCACGCCCTTCGACCTCCGGGTGCAGAACAGCCTCGACCGGTTCCACCTGGTCCAAGACGTGATCGATCGGCTCCCGCAGTTGGGCGCCACCGGTAGCTACCTGAAGCAGACGATGCAGGACAAGCTGGTCGAGCACACAGCGCTACGTCGATGCCCACGGCCAGGACATGCCCGAGGTCCTGCGACTGGAAGTGGGGAGCGGCGTGATGAATGGGCCCCGGGACATCGCTGATCGCGCCGGGGGGCGCCCCCGCCGCACAGCGTCTCGACGCCTACGACAAGGGGCTGCCGGCGAGGGCCACAGTCACGTGTCGGATGGAACACACAGCAGTGTCGGACGGACACATCGGATGGCACGTGCCCATGACTCACACGGCAAGCCCAAGACGAGCCCGGTAAGCACGGGATGCCAGGGACCAAGCCGAAGTCAGCACACAATCAGCGGCGACCGACGACTGAAATCCCTTCCCATCGCCGAGGTGGAGAAGCGCCTCGGGTCCTCGCCCGGTGGCCTCAGCAGGCCGAGGCGCACAAGCGACTGGTCCAGTACGGGCCGAACGAGACTCGAGGAGAAGAAGGCCAATCCGCTCCTCAAGCTCCTCACCTACTTCTGGGGCCCCATCCCGTGGATGATCGAGGCCGCTGTGATCCTCTCGGGCCTGCTCAAGCACTGGCCCGACTTCTTCATCATCCTCGTCCTGCTGCTGGCCAACGCCACGGTCGGCTTCACCGAGGAGCACTCGGCCGGCAAGGCCATCGACGCCCTCAAGGCCCAGCTGGCCGTCAAGGCCCGGGTGAAACGCGACGGGAAGTGGATCACCCCGCCCTCGCGTGAGCTGGTGCCGGGGGACATCATCCGCCTGCGTATGGGGGACATCGTGCCGGCCGACTGCCCGGCTGCTGACGGCGACGGTAGAGGTCGACCAGTCCGCACTGACCGGTGAGTCCCTCCCGGTCACCGACAACCGGTGACCGTGTTCTCTGGCTCGATCGTCCGCCAGGGTGAGATGGCGCGCTGGTCTACGCCACCGGTACAGACACATACTTCGGAAAGACGGCCGAGCTGGTCCAGGACGCGGAGACGGTCAGCCACTTCCAACGGGCAGTGCTCAAGATCGGGAAGTTCCTGATCCTGCTGGCGTTGGCCCTGGTCTCGGTGATCGTCGTCGTCTCCGTCCTCCGCGGCGACCCGATTCTCACCACCTTGCAGTTCGCCCTGGTCCTCACCGTGGCGGCCATACCGGTGGCCATGCCGACGGTCCTCTCGGTCACCATGGCCGTCGGGGCGCGGCTTCTGGCCAAGAAGAAGGCCATCGTCTCCAAGTTGGTGGCCATCGAGGAACTGGCCGGGGTCGACGTCCTGTGCTCTGACAAGACGGGCACCCTGACCCAGAACAACCTGACCCTGGGCGATCCCTTCACCATCACCGGTGTCTCGGCAAACCAGGTCATCGTGGCCGGTGCCCTGGCCTCGCGTGCCGAGGACAACGACACCATCGATCTGGCCGTTCTCGGTGGCCTGAGCGACGACACGACCCTCGATGGCTACGACGTGGGCCACTTCCAACCCTTCGACCCGGTGCACAAGCGCACGGAGTCAGCCGGTCACGGCCGCAGACGGCACGTCGTTCAAGGTCACCAAGGGCGCACCGCAGGTCATCATGGAGCTCTCGGCCAACGCCGACGAGGTTCGATCCGCCGTGGACGGGGCTGTCGACGGCTTCGCCAAGCGGGGGTACCGCTCGTTGGGCGTGGCCCGGGCCGACGGGAGCGGCCCCTGGCAGTTCCGACCGTGCGATTGCTGCACCGAACATGCGGACAGTCGGGTACCGCAACACGATGGAGCATCAAGGCCATGAGGGAGGCGCCATGAGGAAATCATCTGCGACACGTGACATGGTCCACGTCGAGAGCAACCAGGCACGATCCCGAGAGCACGACCAGCCGGTGCTGAACCACCTTGGCTACGTTCTGGGCAACGGCGCTGTCAACTCTCGCATCCTGCTTGAGGTGATCCTCGCGGCGGCGGTCATCAGCACAGCCGTCACGCTGTACCCAGTTGTCAGCCGGCACTGACCATCATTCTCGGTTGCTTACCACGGTTTGCGGCGGTTTGGTTCTCACGGCGGTTCTCACGGCCGCCGCCATGGCCGACGGCTATCAGGTCAAGTCTTGTGCACACTTAGCATCATCGGTAGAAGGCCCTATTTGAAGCCCCCGGCTGTTCCAGTTGGGATCGGATTGTGGAGGACCACCCTGCCATGTGGCACAACTCTACCTATCGTGGCATACTTCTTCCATGGATGCCACATTGGTTCTCGGTCAGCAGGGTCGGGTTGTCATCCCGGCCGACATCCGGAGTGCACTTGGACTTGCGCCGGGTGATCGCCTACATCTCCAAGTCACCGGTCAGCGGCTCGTGCTCGAGCGTCAGCAGGACGCGCTTACCGAGTTGCGGCGATTGGGGTCTGCTGTCCCCAAGGAGCGCTCGCTCGTCGATGAGCTGATCGCCGACCGTCGGCTGTCCGCGGCTGCTGAATGACGGTCTTGGACGCTTCGGCCGTGCTCGCACTCGTCCATGACGAGCCAGGCGCCGATGTCGTCGCCGGCGCGATCGCCACGGCCACCCTCGGGACGGCGAACCTGGCTGAGGTCATCGGGAAGCTGGTTGACGCCGACATCGACATCAGACGAGTCCGCGAGTTGCTGGCCGCCGCCGGCGTCACCATCGAACCGGTCTCCGAGGCCGATGCCGAACTGGCCGGGGCGCTGCGCTCCCTCAGCGGGGGGCGCTCCTTGTCGCTTGGAGACCGCTGCTGCCTGGCGCTCGCAGCTCGCAGTACGCCACCCGAAGTACTAACCGCGGATCGGGGCTGGGTCAGCCTCGAGCTGCCCGTCGCAGTCCGATTGATCAGGTAGCCATACGAGCTCCGGCACGCGGTCGCTTCACCGGCACTGATCCCGCCATAGGCAGCCTCAAGCCTCCCGCTTCGACGGTTTCCGACTGGCCATAGATGGGCGGCGCCGGTGTCGCTACGATCGCGGGGCCCGGCAAGGCTCATCGTGCAGACGCGGCCTCGGTTCGGTCGGCGCGGACGGCCCGCCGTCTGGCGGTCCACAACGAGCGAGCAGTGGCTAGGGCGTCGTCGCCAAATCCGATCGACATCCTGGAGAGGATCTCTCTGTACGAGCGCAACGGGTCGCGGCCGACCGCACCGAAGAACCCAGTGAGCTCGAGCGTGGTGTGACCGTGAACACCGGACCAGACCGCTTCGCCGGCGGTGGTGACGTCGTCGACCTCAAAAATCTGCCTCCGTTGACGCAGGCGTGAATGCGTCGGAGAAGCGAGACGAAGGTGGACCTTGCCGCCTCGAGGCCGGCGGGATCACCGAGTCTGAACTCGGCCAGTCTTGGACCGAACATCACCGCGTACAGGTGGGGCTCGCGCAGCGCGAAGCGGCGGTAGCTCCAGAGGTAGGTCATCCAATCGGCGACCGGATCGTCAGTGACCGCACCGCGCTTAGTCAGACAGGATGCTGCTCCCGACTATGAGTCACCGTCCGATCGCACGGTGACTCGTCCCCGGCCCGGTGGCCAGGTCACACGGAAGTCTGTGGTCGCATGATGCAACCGGCTGTCACACTGGACGCCTTTCGTTCCGACCATGAGCCAGCTGCGGCCGTGGCGAGCAGTCGATCCCGACCTGTTCCGCTTCGCCACCACCGAGCTGCGGGACCCGCACATCGGCCTCATGTCCGCCTTCGACCAGGCGGCGATGGTTGCGCCCGCCCCCAACCAGGTGCGGGGGGCCCTGCGCACGGTGGGGTGGGAGGCGTCGGTGGACGACGCCTCGCTCCAACGGGCTCTGGCTGCCCTGGTCGGATGGGGCCTGCTCGACGCCACCCAGGACCACGGGGCGGTGTACACCACCCCCGAGGAATTCGAGCGGAACAACCTCCAATGGTCGCTGACGCCCAAGGGTGAGGCGGGAATCAGCGCCCTCGACAGCCTCAAGCACGCGGTGGGGCTGCAACCGGCGGTCCTCGACGCCATCGGTGACGGACTGGCTGAAGTGGCCGACCTCCTCGACCAACCGTCAAATCGTCGGCTGGGACGGCTCGGGACGGGCTGGGATCCAATTGTTGGCTTTTTTGTTGGCTTTTTGTGGCACCGAATCCCACGACGTTTCATCGTTGTTGCCCCGTTTGCAGATCGCTCTGAAGAGCTCAAATCAGTTCGATTCCCCCTCACCTCGATCGGGGCGATCGCGACGATGCTCTGCGTGAAAAAACCGCTTCATCTTGAGACTGGCGACATGGTGGTCGTACAGGGAGTAGCTGACGTTCGCCCGCTGCGATGTGGACACTGCATGCTCGCCCTCGCGGCGGTTCCCAACTTCAACCCACGATTTTCGAGCCCGTCAGCAACCGGTGCTGCGGATCGGTCCAAGCACCGCGAGCTCACATGCTCCACAGCGCCTGGG
Source organism: uncultured Acidimicrobiaceae bacterium (assembly GCA_963745955.1). Lineage (GTDB taxonomy): Bacteria > Actinomycetota > Acidimicrobiia > Acidimicrobiales > RAAP-2 > Bog-756. Next base: position 1,030,073 of record CAVUZI010000007.1, read on the forward strand.
TGGGTGACATCCGCGCGGCTCGCAGGGCGGGCAAGAGCCCGGCGACCGCGCCGATGATGAGGGAAGCGGCGAAGCCGCCGAGCCAGGCTTCTGGTGGCACGACGGTGGCCCAGCCTTTGGTGTGGGCGTACACAGACGTGGACGCGACGCCGAGCGCAACGCCGACGACACCGCCAAGGAGGCCGAGAAAGACGGCTTCGGAGAGGAACTGGATGCGGATATGGCCCTTGGTGGCGCCGAGGGCACGGCGTAGGCCGATCTCGGAGCGGCGTTCGAGGACGGAGATGATCATGATGTTGGCGACACCGACCGCGCCCGACCAGCAGGGCGACAGCGCCGAGGCCCAGGAACAGGCCGTTGAGGGCACTCTTGGCGTCGGCCTGGGCGACCAGGGCGGAGGAGGGTTGGCTGACGTCGACCTCGCTGGGGTTTTCGGGGTTGGCGGTGGCAGCGAGAAGGTTGTCGACGGCATTCACTCGGTCGTTTTGGGCGCGGAGGTAGACAGTGGAGGGATGGCCGTCGAAGCCCAGGTACTTCTCTGCCGCGGGGTAGCCGACCAGGACGGAGGAGTCGATGGCAGAGGCGAGCACTGCCGGTTTGAGGGTGCCGGCCACGTAGAACCAGTGGCCGCCGACCCAGATGCGTTCGCCTGGGTAGACGCGGTCGATCCCGAGACGCTGCGCGGCAGCGGCGCCGAGGACGGCGACCGGTTCTTGGGCGGTTGCCGCGTTGAGGTAATGGCCCTGGGCGACGCTGGTGGCGACCGCCTGGAGGAGGTCCGAGGGATGCGGCTTGGACGGTCAAGGCGTTGGTGTCGATGGAGGGGATGTAGGGGTTGCGGTACGCATTGGCGCCGATGACCGTCCCGGTGGTCTGCACCTGCTGCACGCCGGGGATCCGGCCGATCATGGCGGGTGCCGCGATGGGCAGCTCGGCGGGGGCCCCGGTGAAGCTCTGGCCGTTGCTGACGGTGAGCAGGTTCGTGCCGAGTTGGCTGATCTCGTTGAGCAGGCCGGCCTGGGACGAGGACGAGAGACCGAGGACGGCGACGATGGCGGCGACGCCGATGGCGATACCGAGAGCGGACAGCCCGGCCCGAAGCTTCCGGGTGCGCAGTCCGACGGTGGAGAGCCGGGTCAGGTCGGAGAGCTGCAGCCGCCTCCGAGTCGGATCGCGGCGGTCGGTCATGACGGCTCCTCGCTCACGGGTCGACGGACGCAGTCTGCGGTGCGCTGGATGAGTGGTGAGCGAGCGGGTGGAGGCGGGGGTCAGTTCCGACGGCCGGGCCGGTGTCGGCGACGATGCGGCCGTCAAGGATCTCGACCTTGCGGGGCATGCGTTCGGCGACGGCCTGGTCGTGGGTGATGACCACGATGGTCGAGCCGGCCTGGTGGAGCTGGTCGATCAGGGCCAGGATGGCCTGGCCGGTGGCCTGGTCGAGGTTGCCGGTCGGCTCGTCGGCCAGCACGATGGCAGGCTGGCCGACCAGGGCTCGGGCGATGGCGACGCGTTGGCGTTGCCCGCCAGAGAGCTGGGTGGGACGGGCGTGAGGACGCTGGGCCAGGCCGACCAGGTCGAGGGCGTCGAGGGCCCGCTGGCGGCGCTGCTTGAGGGGGATGCCGGCGTAGAGGAGCCCGTCGGCCACGTTGTCCAACACGGTGGCGTGCTCGGCCAGGAAGAACTGCTGGAAGATGAACCCGATCCGGGTGGCCCGCAGATAGGCGACGTCGTCGTCGGCCATGGTGGCGACGTCCAGCCCGGTGATCCGTACGTGGCCGCTGGTGGGTCGGTCGAGGGTTCCCATCAGTTGCAGCAAGGTGGTCTTGCCCGACCCCGAGGGGCCGACGATCCCGACCAGCTCACCTTGGCCGATGGTGAGGTTCACCCCGCGCAGGGCCAGGACGGGCGGCTCGCCGGGATAGCTCTTGGTCACGTCGTCGACTTCGAGCACCGGAACCAGTGCCTCGTCGGTAGCCGAGCCGTCGGCCGACGGCGACCGCGTGGTTGTCGGATGTGGTTGGCGGGGTGTAGGTCATGTAGCCGGGACCACCACTCTCTGGCCGGCGGCCAGCCCCGAGCCGGTGACCTGCACCAGCCCGTCGGCGTCGTCGAACAGTCCGAGCGACACCGGCACGAGATGGTTGGTCCCGCCTGCGCCGACGACCTCGACGGCGTAGCCACCGCCGGACTGGGCCAGCAGCGCGGTCACGGGCACCACCAGGGCGCTCGGCACGCTGGCAGTGGTGATGGCGACCTGTACCGGGGCCTGGTCCCACGTGCCTGTGGCGGCCGGGTCCGACGGGGTGACGTCCACGGTGATGGTCGGTGTGGTGCTGCTCCCCGAGCTGCTGACGAGCAGGTGTCGGTTCCCGGGCAGCGGAGCTGGAGCTCGACCCGCCGGACTCGGAGCTCGATGGGCAGGTGGCGACCGTGCCCACCGAAGAGACGACACCCGGGGTGGTCTGGTTGTTGGGCAGGGTGATCGTCACCTTGTCCCCGACAGCCACGTCGGTCTGTTGCGAGGCGTCCAACGCCACCTGCACCTGGCGAGTGGTCGAGGTGGCCTGCATCACCGTCTGGCCCGGCTGGGTGCTGCCCCCGAGCTGGGCTGACAGGGTCGTGACCCGCACGGCGGTGGGTTCGAACACCGCCTGTCCAAGGGCCAGCGTGCCGTTCTGGGTCACCCCCAGGGCGGCCTGGAGCTTCTCCAAGGCCGTGGTGGTGGCCGACCCGAAGAAGGCGGAGGTTGGGCTGAGCTGAGCCGACGTGGCGTAGCCGAGCGCGACCAGATCCGCGTTGAGTTCGGCCACGTCGGCGCCGCTCGCCCCGGCCGACAGGGTCCGATAGGCAGGTGTCGAGCCATACAGCAGCACCACCGGGCTGTCGTTCACCTGGTAGAGCACCTGGCCCTGAGAGATCACCTGGCCGGGCACGGGCAACTCGGTGTACGTCCCGCTGGCTTGGTTGATCACGGAGTACGGCGAACCGTCCGGTCGCGCCTGATAGGTCAGGGTCCCACTCCACGGAGACCATGGCCGAGAGCTCCCGCTGTTCCACCTTCGCCGTGTTCGCCGGCGGCTCCTGCGCGGCCGAGGTCGCTTGCTTCCCACTGGACATGACGACCACGCCGCCAGTGGCGATGGCGACAGCCAGGACGGTCGCTCCGGCCAGCACCCAGGTCTTCCGCTTCACTGGACCCGCCGGCCCAGATCGCCTGAAATACCGGTGCCCTTATCCGCCGCGGCTGGAGTCCCGAAATGCTCCGCTCACTCCTCCCTGCCGCGGATGGGATCGGACTCGTGTCGGCATGCGGCCCAGCTCGGGTGGGATCGGGAAGTCACCGAACCGCAGTCGCCCGCACACCGCCGAACTTCGCCGTCTCCTCAAGATCGACGGTCGTACTGCCGCTATCGTCCCCACCAGTCCCAACGGAGACCTCGAATCTGCGAGCTGGGCGGTTTCACCTTTGCCTCGCCCCCGATTCGGTGTTGCCTCCTCATCACCTTCAGCCGAAGCGACGAGCTGCTCGGTCTCTGTCCTGCAGTTGCCGGTCACCCGCCAAGACCACCGACGGACGGCCTCTGCGACTTGCAGGCGTCCATCGCCGACTGCAGCTGTGGCGAGCTCGACTCGATGCCGGAGTCGTGCACTTCGCTGCCCGAGAACGTCGGGTCGGGGAAGTTCGGCACCCCGTGGGAGCGGATGCACTGGGCCCAGTTCAACCACGCCTGCTGTTGGGCGGGGGAGAGCTGCTGGCCGGTGGAATTCCACGGCGACGGCAAGGACTTGACAGGCCTGGAGGGCCCCTTGGAACGCAGCCGAGTTCGGGTCAATTCCGGAGGTCCGGTACCCGTAGCCTCCGCTCGGGGGTCTGCACCGGGTCGGGGAAGTTCGGGACGCCGTGGCTGCGTATGCACTGGGAGTAGGCCACAGCTTCGGCGAGCGATCGACGCCGTCCCCGGCCGACGCTGGTCCTCCCGCTGCGAGCCGACGGTCGGGACCGTCGAGCCGCCCGAGCAGCCGGCGACAGTGACTCCCAGGGCCACAGCCGCGGCCGCCCACAGGTGCGACTGGACGCACGATTCCTCCCTTCGACACAACCCGGACCTCACGGGTGTCGTTTCGAAGGATTGTCACCTGCTACTTGTGCCGGTTCGCGCTGTAGGTCATGCCTCCAGTCAAGCCAGCGTGACGTTGCCAGCACGTATGTGGTTTTCGATACACCGACGATATGTCCGGGTGCCGTAGGATCGATGTGAATGTGCGTGTGCTGATCGTCGAGGACGAGCCCTACATGGCAGAAGCCATCCGCGATGGCCTACGCCTGGAAGCGATCGCCGCCGACATCGCCGGTGACGGTGACGCCGCCCTAGAACTGCTGAGCATCAACGCCTACGACATCGCCATCCTCGACCGCGACATCCCCGGCCCCTCCGGCGACGAGATCGCCAAACAGCATCGTCGCCTCCGGCAGCGGCATGCCAATCCTCATGCTCACCGCTGCCGACCGGCTCGACGACAAGGCCTCCGGGTTCGAACTCGGCGCCGACGACTACCTCACCAAGCCGTTCGAGCTCCGAGAGCTCGTGCTCCGTCTCAGAGCGCTCGACCGCAGGCGCGCCCACAACAGGCCACCCGTGCGAGAGATCGCAGGCCTGCGTCTGGATCCGTTCCGCCGGGAGGTCTACCGCGACGGCCGCTACGTCGCGCTCACCCGCAAGCAGTTCGCCGTCCTCGAAGTTCTCGTTGCCGCCGAAGGCGGCGTCGTCAGCGCCGAAGAGCTCCTGGAACGGGCCTGGGATGAGCACGCAGACCCGTTCACCAACGCCGTGCGCATCACAGTCTCGGCGCCTGCGCAAACGCCTCGGCGAACCCTGGATCATCGCCACCGTGGCCGGCGTCGGCTACCGCATCGACACTCGACCAGACGCCGCGCCTGAGGGAGGAGACCGTGGATAGAGCCCCCGGTTTGAGCGTTCGCCTCAAACTTACCCTCAGCTACGCCGGCTTCCTCATGCTCGCCGGCGGCTTGCTGCTCGCCGCCGTGTGGGTGTTCCTGCTGCGCTACGTGCCCAGAGGCGAGACCGTCATTGTCCACCACCAGCAAGTCCTCATCAGGCCCGGCCGTGGCGATCTCTTGCGCGACTTCGCTCCGGCAGCCGCCATCTTGCTGGCATTCCTCTGGTGTTCGGTCTCCTGGGAGGGTGGCTTCTCGCCGGCCGGATGCTCGCCCCTCTCACTCGCATCACTGACGCCACACGCACGGCCACAACCGGATCGCTCTCCCATCGAATCCGGCTACCGGGCCGCAGAGGACGAGTTCCGCGAACTCGCCGACGCCTTCGACACCATGCTCGGCCGGCTCGAGACGCACAGTCGCCGAACAGCAGAGATTCGCGGCCAACGCCTCCCATGAGCTGCGCACCCCGTTGGCCATCACGCAGACACTGCTCGACGTGGCCCGCGAACGATCCGAACCGCGACACCGGCGAACTCGTCGACCGGCTCCACGCCGTCAACGCCCGAGCGATCGACCTCACCGAAGCGTTACTCCTGCTCAGCCGCGCCGACCAGAAGTCCTTCACCCCAGAACCCGTCGACCTGTCCCTCGTAGCCGAAGAAGCCACCGAGATACTCCTCCCCTTCGCCGAAAGACACGGCGTCACCGATCGAAACCTCGGGCGACATGACACTCACCATCGGCTCACACGCGCTCCTGCTGCAGTTGACGACGAATCTCGTGCACAACGCGATCGTCCACAATCTGCCCGAGCAGGGCACCGTGTGGGTCACGACCAGCGTTCATCCCCGGTTGTGGTGCTCACTGTCGAGAACACCGGCGCGAAGCTCACCCCGCAGTTGGCTTCCACGCTTGTCGAGCCGTTTCGCCGCGGCACCGAACGCATTCGCACCGACCACGCTGGTGTCGGCCTCGGCCTGGCGATCGTAAAAAGCATCACCCAAGCTCACGACGGAGACCCTTACGCTCACCCCACGGGCGGCTGGTGGGCTCTGCGTCACGGTGCAACTACCGTCAGCGCCACCGCAGCGTGGCAGATGACGATGAAGAGCAGGGCGACTGCCAGCAAACCAGGCCGCCTCGATCCATTGGACTAGCCAGAGCCGGCTGGGTGGCTGGCTCAGGAAGTAAAGAGCGCGACACAGAGCCCTAGGATCGCGAACATCTGAAAGCCGGATCGTGCGGTGATCACGCTGTCCCATCGTTGCTGAAGCACAGTCGAGTGTCGGTCGGCTGGTAGGGATCACGAGTGGTGCCAGTACGCCACACTGAGCGGCATCGCCATCCACCATCTGCACCCACCGGACGGCGACGGGCCCCTGGTCTCTACCCGGTTCACCTGGGACGGGCGACGCCGGGTGATCGACCCACCGGCGGCGTGACCGGATTGGATCCGGCCACCCGCCGACTTGAGGTGGCCGGCCTGGCTCCGCTGGTTGCCGAGCTGGCCCGCCGCTTCGCCGACGGCGCCGCGGTGTCCGCGGTCACCATCCGTGATCTGGATGAAGAGCAGCAAGGGGCCATCGCCGATCTGCTCGGCCAGGATCGACTGCCGGGACGACGAGCGGTGGTGCGGGTGGCCACGCTGGTGGCCGTCCTCGGATTGGGTGACGGCGACGAGCTACGCAGTCTGGTCGAGGGGATCGTCGGGCCGCTGGGTGACCGGAAGGCCGATCGGGAGGAGCGGCGGCGTCAACGCGCCGAGCTGTGGTCGTGGTGTACGGAGCAGATCGAAGGGAGTTCCCCTACTGGCTCCTGGCCAAGGCGCCCTGGTGTGGGTGGACCAACTCCGCCGGGGCGGGGTTCGAGGCGGGGAGAACGGCGAGCGGGCCTTCCGTCAACGCCTGGGGCAGGCGGTGACGGTATTGCGGTCCCTACCGGTGAGTGAGACGGTTTCCCTGGCATCGTTCGCCGATGACCAACTCTCCGATCCCCACGCTCTCGATCGGGGTGGGGCGCTGGAGGGGCTGGTCCTCGACGGGCTTGCGCTCAGCGTAGGGGTCGAGCGTCCTCGGGACGCCGAAGCGGTGCGGCAGCTGTGGGAGCAGGTGGGGGTGGTCCCCGATCCCTGCTCCTCCACAGTGACGGTGTTGGGCCTTCGCCCCACCGGCGCTGGGGAACTGGCTCGCTGGCTGCGCCACTGTGCCGATGCGAGCGAGCCAGCCGTGGTGGCCCTGGCACGGCTCCGGAGGTGGCCGATGGACGCTCTGGACCGATCGGTTCACCTCTACGTGGTAGAGAACCCCTCGGTCATCAGTGACGCCGCCTCGGGAGGATGGACTGGGCCGCCGATCTTCTGCAGTTCGGGACGCCCGAGTGTTGCCGTGATCACCCTGATCCGACGGCTCGGAGCCGATGGGGCGGCCTGTTGGCAGCACGCCGATTTCGACAGAGCCGGACTGGCGATCACTGCCTGGCTGGCTGACCGAGCTGGCACGACCCCCTGGCTGATGACGGGCGAAGCCTACCGGGCCGCAGTGGCGAGGCAGCGCGGGCGGGTGCTCTTACAGGGGGACCTACCCGACACGCCGTGGGATCCGGTGCTGGCGCCGGCCATGCGGGAAGAAGGGGTGGCCGTCTACGAAGAGGAGCTCCGGTTCTCACTCCTCAGCGCCATGGAGTCCTGACTCCGGCAGCGGTCCCAGCGAATCGGGTGGTTGCAGTGCGGCCAGCCGAATCAGTCCATCGCTCCTGCTGTCCACCGGGTCGATCCATAAATAGGAATAAAGTTCTTTTTGTTGTCACTAAACGTACTATAATGCGATCTAGAGGTGATCCGAGTGAAGCGTACCCATGCCTATCTACCCCAGACACTCGACGCTGTCCGGGTACTGGGTCTGCAGGTTGCGGCGGCGCGCCGGAGCCGTCGCATGACAGCCCGGGATCTCGCCGACCGGGCCCATATCACTACGAAAACCCTCAGCAAGGTGGAACACGGGGACCCGACCGTCGCCATCGGCACCGCCTTCGAGGTGGCCGGCCTCGTCGGCGTCAGCCTGTTCGCTCCTGATCCAGCCGAACTCCCGGCCATCCTCCACCGCCAGGAGGACCGGCTCGCGCTGCTGCCCGGCAGGATCGTCGACCGTCGCGACCCACCGTCGAATGAGTTCTGAACACGACCATGCATTCGTCTGGGTGTGGCTACCCGGGAGAATCGAGCCGGTTGTGGCCGGGCGCCTGGATCTTGTCGGGGATGTGGTCACGTTCATCTACGGCCGCAGCTACCTCGAGCGACCGGAGCGGGTGCCGCTCTTCCTGCCCGAGCTTCCCCTCGGGGATGCGACCCTCTATCCACTGGACGGCATGCGCGCTCCAGGGTGCATCGCCGACTCAGGTCCCGACAGCTGGGGGCAGCGGGTCATCCTCCGCCGTCTGGGGGCTGAGGCCGCAGAACAGGTCGGGCTTCTGACCTACCTCCTCGAGTCGGGCACCGACCGGTTCGGGGCGCTCGACTTCCAGGCCAGTCCCACGGTGTACGAGCCCCGCATCACCCATGCCCCTTTGGAGGAACTGCTGACGGCCGCCGATCTGATGGAGGCCGGCCTACCCCTGAGCCCTGACCTCGAACTGGCGCTTCTCCACGGTTCGTCGCTGGGTGGGGCACGCCCGAAGGCCCTCCTCACTGGCCCGGACGGCCGGAAGCTGATCGCCAAGTTCGCTCAACGCTCGGACAACTATCCCGTCGTCAACGCCGAGGGGGCGGCCATGGACCTCGCCCGTCGCGCCGGGTTACACGTCGCACCCGCCGAGGTCGTCCACTGCCTGGATTCCGACGTTCTCCTCGTCGATCGATTCGATCGGAGCACGAGCGAGGGTGAACGCAGGCTGACCGTGAGCGCGCTGACCATCCTGCAACTCGACGAACGTTGGGCCAGATATGCGACGTATACAGGGCTGAGTGAGGCGATCCGTCTGCGGTTCACCGATGCGGCGTCCACGCTGCGGGAACTCTTCTCCCGGATCGCCTTCAATATCTGCGTCGGCAACACCGATGACCACGCCCGAAACCACGCCGCCTTCTGGGATGGTCGAGAGGAGCGGTTGACGCTCACCCCCGCCTATGACGTGTGCCCCCAACAACGTTCGACGGGTGAGGCGAGCCAGGCCATGGCCTACGGTCCCGACGGCGAGCGGCGATCCCGGCTGGCGCTACTTGTCGACGCCGCTCACCTCTATCTCCTCGAACGGAGGCGAGGCCCAGGAGATCGTCGATCGGGTCGTCGCGGTGATCCGGGCCGAGTGGAGTGACGCTGCTGACCGGGCCCGCCTCACGCAAGCTGACCGGAATCTGCTCTGGGAGAGCCAGATTCTCAACCCGTCGATCTTCTACGAAGGGTGAGTCCACTCCAGCTCGACGCAGGAGTTCGCCTCTACTCCAGTGCTGCAAGTGCTTCCCCCGGATCGCCAAAGCTGACCTGTTTGCGCCCATGCCACATCGGAGCACCCCCGGGCGGGAGGTGTGCGTAGATCGACCTTGCCACCGCCAGAGTGCCTGCTGGGTCACTCTCCACGGCGGCCATCTCGGCGATGAGAGCGAGCCCCGCCGCCTGCTCCCGATTGCGGTGGGTCCAATTGGCGACGAAACCCGGGTGCGGCAAGCAGATCGCTCTTGTCGCCGTTGCAGCCCCGATCAGTCAAGACGAAATTCTCCACAGAGTCGTTTGCAGATCGAACCCGAGGTATGAAGTGGTCGACTTCCGTGAACGCCACGAGCGGTCGGTCACAGTAGAAGCACCGATTGTCCTGGAGATCCCGTAGCCCGTCACGCAGCATCTTGGGCGGAACGATCCGAGGAGATCCGAAGAGGTGGTGACGCAGATCCTCCTCGACGGTGGCCACCCCGTTGAGGCGGGCGACCATTCGGGTCCAGTGAAGCTCGACCAGGGGTCGGATCAACGGTGCCAGCCGCACCAGTTCGTCGCCTGCGCCGGGGAGCATCGGAATGACCGGGCCCCTCGGTCCGTGGCTGCGAAGCCGTTGCACGGAGAAGTGCTGGTTGGCTCCCCAGTCAGGCCCGAGGTCATAGATGAACGGGAACACGGTCTCGCTGGTGCCGACCGTCTGCAGTCTGGGCAGTGGCTGCTCAGCCAGCGTGCGCTCGATGCGGTCGATGACATCGCTGTACTCGGATGGGAAACGCTGGCGCGCAATCCACAGCGATGTAGCACCCGCCGGCTCGGCCACCGCACGGAACCCTCGAACGGCATCGATGACGAGGGAGCTCTTGTTGGTGATCTGACGCAGGTCGAGTGCCTCGGACGAAGCCTCCAGGCGAAACGGAGCCACCTGCACCCAGTAGAGGCTGGCCACCTGTTCGGCGAGGTCACGTGTGGTGAAGGTCCGTCGGAGCGAACCCGTCTGCGTCGCTGTGAAGGGAGCAGAGGTCGAGGATTGCCAGCAGGAGGGCAAGCTTGTAGGTAGCGGTGCGTCGGCCCGAATCGATGACTTCCAGCAGACGTTCGGCGAATCCGGTCCCGGTGGCTGCCGCTATCCCGTCATCATGGGCCACGGCTCATTGTGGCCCACACTCGAGGCGTGGGACTCTCATTCCGTCGTAGCCTCGAATCGTGGAATCTGACCAGTGCCCGTTCTGCCTTCGGATCGAGGAGGGGAAGGTTGGGTTGGAAACTCCACTGGCAGCTACCTTCCCGGATGCCTACCCGATCAGTCCGGGCCACACGCTGATAGTTCCCCACCGCCACGAGCCGGATTTCTTCGGCCTGACTCCGGACGAACAGTCCCAGATGCTGGCCCTGGCCGCCGATCTCCATCGACGGCTCGTCGACGAGTTGCGCTTCGAGGGAGTGAACCTGGGAATCAACTGCGGCGAGGTAGCCGGCCAGACTGTCGCCCACGCCCATCTTCACTTCATCCCTCGCTACCGAGGGGATGTCGCAGAACCCGCCGGCGGCATCCGCTGGCTCTTCCCCGAGAAGGCCCGCTACTGGTCGGAGTCACACGAGCAAACTCGGAACGTCTGAGCCTCACCGGTTCGCCCCTCAGCCGGCACACATTCTCAACCGGCTTGCCGAAACTCCTCGAACCGCTCCTCCAGGAACTCAGGCCGTGGCTTGTCGTCTGGACGCCGTGGGATGAGAAGCTGCTGCTTGTCGCAAGCCTGCAAGCCATACCGCAGCATTGGTCCGTCGACTTCTTCGAGGATGTCCGAACGGACTTCGATCTGCAGGTCGGGGCGAATGCCGAGGATGTTCCTGTCGAACGCGGCGTGGTGGATCTTGCAGAGTGCGAGTCCGTTCGGAACGATCGGCTCGCCCCGGGGATGGCCGTCGGGCAAGATGTGGGCAGCGTCCAGAAGTTCGGTGTGCCGGAGTCGACAGATGGCACATGAGGAGCGGTAGGCGACCAGGACCCTCTGGCGGAACTGGGCTTGATGGACTCGAACGAGCCGTTCCTGGGTGACGTACGCCCGTCTCGCCTCGGCGCCGGCTTCGACCAACTCGTGGCCACCCAAGCTCTGTTCAGCATCAAAGCCGACAGTGAACGTGAGCGATCCTGGGTCGTCAGCCTCCACAAACGCCGGCCACACCGGGAAGTACTGACCGACTGAAATCCCCCAGAAGTAGATCAGCGGCAGGTTCTCGACCATGGCCCTCCGGAGACCTGCGTTCTCCCGATGGTTGACGTCCTCTCCCCGGTACTTGTAGCGGAGCAGATGGTCATCGCCGATCTGGTCGTCGTAGGGACGATCCTTTCCCGACTTGGGAGGGGCAGTGGTGATCGACAGAGGCACAGATCCCCCTTGGGGAATGAAGATTCCCTGAGGCCCCAGCACCCGAACCTGGCTGTTCCGGAACGGGAAGCCCTTCTGGAGTTCGGAGAAGGGCACGACATCGCCATAGATCTGCCGCAGATCGGCCAACCACGTAAAAGCAGCCATCCGGATCAGGCCATCGGTCGTACTGTCCACCGAGCCCGAACAGTAGACGACCTGGCGGCGACTGGCCCGCGTGCTTCCATCACACACGCCATCCAATTGGGGTGTGGCGAGACACGGCAGATGGTTCTATCGAATCACGGACCGAGCCGCTGCGCTGAAGACGGACGGGGACACACCGGGGCCATGAGGCGACGATGGCCCGGCGCCAGCCGTCGGAGACGGCAGCGACGTCGACTCCGACTCCACGACTGCGCCCAGCATCACGTCGATATCGTCCGCCACCTCACCGTCTTCCAACGGAAGGGCGTGGGCGTAGTTCCGCAGCGTCGTGGACGGATCGCGATGACCGAGCCGGTGTTGGGCCCGGAGGAGCTCGCCCCGGCCGACCAGGAAGGTGGCCACTGAGTGGCGCAGGCGATGGAGGCTGACACCGACCAGGTCGGCCTCCGCGCACAGCTCGGCGAACCAGTGGCCCATGGCGTCGGCGGTGAGGCGCCGTTGGTGGTCGATGTCTCGCGAGAACACCCACTCGCCAAAGGGAGCACCCTCTGCTCGTCGACTCCAGGTTCCTTCGCTGGCCCGCCACAGTTCGACAGTGGTCCGACCGAGGGTGAGCCTGCGGGTCCGCTTGGTCTTGGTCGGACCGATCTCTTCCCCGGAGACTCCCCGCTCGATGGTGAGCACCCTGCCGTCCAGATCGCTGAACTTGAGCGCCGCCAATTCTCCCCGGCGGGCTCCCGAATCTGCCGCCAGCCGCGTCAGCAGTCGGACCTGTTCGGCCTTGTGGAGTGATTTCCGCGAGCCCACCGAACCGTCGAACGCCGCCTCGGCCTTCCCCACCAACACCTCCGACATGCGGAGCAGGGCCAGGACATCCTGTTCGGGGACGTGCATGCGGGTGCCCGGCCGTGGCGGGCCCCGCATGTCCCGGAGCGGGTTCCGATCGATGATCGATTCGGACTGGGCCCAACCGACAGCGGAGCGCAGCACCCGGAAGCGGCCGGAGACCACCGACACCCCGGCCCCGGCTCCCGCCATCGGGCCATGGTCACCCGCACCACCTCGGGGCGAAGGGTGGCCACCCGCCGTCCGGCGATGGGGTCGGCGCTGAGCGCCTTGACGTTCGACCGGACCCCGACCCAGGTCGATGGTCGCCAGTCGTGCTGGGCAGCCACCCACCGCTCGAGCAGCTCCCCGACGGTCAGGAACGGTGCGGCCCGCCGGATGGACCGGTACTCGGCGAACTGGGCGGCCAGCTCACGGCGTCGCTCCTCGGCGTCCTCGAGTGCTCCGTGGAACCAGAACGACCGCTGGACGGTCCGGCCGGAGACCGGGTCGACACCCACGGCGACACGGATCTCGAACACCCCGGGGCGCTTCTCCCGCAACGATCCCTCGCCCCAGGCGCCCATCGGGCCAAAAGTAGGGTCATAAGTAGGGTCACCGGTGGATCCCTACTTTGCCGGCCGCCAGATTCGGGCCCCTGACCAGGGACAACGCCTGGAACTTCGAGTGCGCTCGGAGGGATTCGAACCCCCAACCTTCTGATCCGTAGTCAGATGCTCTAGTCCGTTGAGCTACGAGCGCAGTGTGTCACCTCGATGGGCGGCATCCCTTCTCTCGACGTCACGTCGCCACGAACCCCGAGACCACCTTGTTCCGAAGTGGTTGCCCACTGTAGCCGACCAAAACCCGGCCGAAACCGGGGTGGGATGGCGCCCAGCGGTCTCTGACGGGCGTCAGATACACTCCGACCATGACCGCCGAAGCACCCCTGCACGGGATCCGGATCATCGAATGCTCGGCGCTCGGCCCCGCCGCCGTCACCATGCCCTTGGTCGACCTCGGTGCCGAGGTCATCAAGGTCGAGCCCCCTTCCGGGGACTACATCCGGGAGATGACCTGGCCCATCGTCAAGGGTGTGTCCCTCATGCACCTCCACATCAACCGGGGGAAGCGGAGCATCGCCATGGACCTCCGCAACGAGGAGGACGTGGCCATCTTCAAGGCCTTGGCCGAGACGGCCGACGTGGTGGTGGAAGCCATGCGCCCGGGTGGCCTCGCCCGGCGGGGGTGGGGTCGACCAGCTCCGCCTGATCAATCCGAAGATCGTGTTCTGCACCATCTCGGGGTACGGCATGACCGGTCCTTATCAGAACCTCCCCGCCCATGGCGTTGCCTTCGACACCTGGGCGGGGATCGTATCGCCGCAAATCACCGAAGACGGATTCGCCTATCTCCCGGAACACGCATCCATGGGTATCCACGCCGGACCCCTGTTCGG